>CAWFDX010000005.1:0-15064 GCA_963814645.1 uncultured Actinomycetes bacterium
GCTGCCTGCGGCTACGAGACGTGACCCGCCGGTGGGGCGTAGGCGTACCCTGAGCCGCCGTTCTGCATGGCTGGCGGTCGCCGCCCGCATTCCAAACGGGCGCGCCCGAGTTGCATGATCTGCGCGCTACGCTCACCGGGAGGCCGACCTCATGCGCGGGTGCGTCGATGCCTTACGGGCCGCCAGACACCCTAGGCAATCAACGCTCGCGCTCGCCGTGGCAGACCGGCAGTACGCCAGTCATGAGCTTAGGCCAGGCTGCCAGCCGTTGGCAGGTACTCAGGTGTCAAGGGTGCTCAGGTGTCGAGAAAGCGATCCTGGCTACGACCACATCATGAGCACTGATGAAATCAGCTTCGACAGAGAGGTCTACCCGTCATGTCACTTGTTCGTGTTCACAACTTTTCCGTCTCGCTCGATGGCTTCAGCACCGGTGCTGACCAGAGCCTGGAGGCACCCTTCGGGCATGCCGGCGACCGGTTGGTGCGGTGGTTCACGGGCACCCGTTCATTCCACGTCATGCAAGGCCAGCAAGGTGGGAGCACAGGCATCGACGATGCCTTCGCGAGCAACTGGGGGCCGGGCATCGGCGTGGAGATCATGGGGCGCAACAAGTTCGGCCCGCAGCGCGGGCCGTGGACCGACGAGGAGTGGAAGGGCTGGTGGGGCGAGGAGCCGCCGTTCCATACCCCCGTCTTCGTGCTCACCCATCACGTCAGGCCCTCGATCGAGATGAAGGGCGGTACCACCTTCCACTTCATCGACGCCAGCCCGGCGCAGGCGCTTGCGGCGGCCAGGGAGGCGGCGGGCGGCCTCGACGTCCGCATCGGCGGCGGTCCGGCCGCCGTCCGCCAGTTCCTCGCCGCCGACCTGATCGACCACATGCACATCGCGCTCGTGCCGATCCTCCTCGGCCGCGGCGAGTCCCTCTGGGACGGCCTGGAGGGCCTGGAGGAGCGCTTCGCCATCGAGTCGGTGAGCTCCCCCAGCGGCGTCACCCACGTCACGTTCACCCGCCGTAGCCGCGCATAGGCCTGACCGACGCCTTACCCGAAGACTGCTACAGAACTCCCGCACCGGTCAGTCGTCACACTCCGTTAGGCGCGCAGGAAGCGGCATCGCCCGCGTACCCGCCATTCGGCGCGGTCAGCAGGCCTTCGGTTCTGATCACTCGAGGGGTGCAGATCTGGTCGATCTGGTGCGTCGCGATCTCCTCCGGAGCATCTCGGAGTTGGCCACGTGCATGAGCGCCCTGCGGGCGTCGCTGCGCGATGGCTGGACCCAGCGCCCGCTCACCCGGCATGAAGGCGGCTGCGAGAACGGCGGACGAATACAGGAACCGCCAGGTCAGCCCGGCCCGGAAATCCGAACCGTTTTCCGGGCCGGGCTGTCGGTCTTCGGGACGTCAATGAGCAAGTTGCCTCACCCGTCGGCCTGGCCGGTCCGTGTGGCGAGGCCGTGGCGGGCGGACAGGGTGCCGGGGTGCTCGGGGCCCGGGACCCGCTCGTGGATGGCCAGCAGGGCTGTGCGCTGGTCGCGGGCTGGCGTTAAGCGACAGCCTGAAAGAATTCCCGCAGGGCGTGTGCCACCAGTTCGGGGTTGCCCCGGACTTGCTTGTTCCACGGTGCGGAGTGGTTGAGGCCGGGCAGCTGGATGCGCTGGGTGCCGGGTACTGCGCGCTCGACCCGGGTGAGGGCGTCCTTGATCAGTGCCGAGCTCTTGCTTCCGCCCAGCAGCAGCACGTCTGCGTGCACGTCCTTCAGCGTGTCCAGCGACCCGCTCATGGCGACGATCTCGTGGCCTTCGTAATGCAGCGCGGGCGCGAGGTCCGCGAAGGCGATGTAATCCCCCTTCGGCGTCCAGTTCGCCATGGGCCTGGTCAGGGCAGACAGCAGCCAGTGCGGCATGGCGTTCATGACGGCTGAGCCCATCTGGGCTCCCTTCATCGCGGTGCTGAGCGCGGCGGTGACCTTGCCAGCAGCCATCTGCTGGTCGTAGCGGGCCATCATCGCGCTTGCGGTCGCCGCGTCCGGGAACAGCAGAGGTTCGTACAGGGCCAGTTTGCTGATGGCGGGCAGGGCGAGAGCCGCCTGCAACGCTATGACCGCTCCGACGCTGACGCCGAAGACGTTCGGCGCGCCGGTCCTGGTCAGTACTGCTTCCAGGTCCTCCACCTCCTGCTGGATGCCGTCGCCGTCCTGGTACGCGCCGCTGAGGCCGCGGCCGCGACGGTCCGGCAGGTAGATGGTGAAGGCGTCGCCGAGCGCTTCGGCCAGCTCGAGGTGGTAGTAGCCGGATGACATGGATCCGTGCAGCACGACGATGCCGGGGCCCTGGCCGAGCTGCCGGTAGCCGATCGTGGTGCCGTCCTTGGAGGAAACGACGTGCGTCGTGAAAGGCGCTGCGTTCATGGGGTTCTCCCGATCCTGGTCAGGCAGCTGACAGAGGAGTGCGCTCGGCGGGATCAGGGCAGGTGAGCCCGGTTGAGGTGCTCGGTCCATGGCCCGGCCCAGCCGTTCTCCGGGTCGGTGATCCGCTCGATCAGCCTTTCGAGGAATGCCGCCTCGGCATCGAGGAGTGCCACGCGGTATTCCTCATCGACTAGGAACAGCGGCGCCAGGCCATCGGCGACGGCTTGGCTGATCATTGCCGCCGTCTCGGCCCGGACCTGAGCAACACGGTGCGAGCGCTCGCGCAGCAGGTCGGTCACCTCGCCCGGGGGAAGGGCGGCCAGCAGGGACAGGGCCACGACGAACTGCGGGTATTCGTGGCGCGGGTCCTCGATGAGTTCTCGCAGCCAATGGTGCCATTCTTCCCGGCCGGCCCTGGTCAGCGCGTAGGTAGTGCGCTCGGGGCGCATCCCCGTGCGCAGCGTTTCGTGCTCGACGACGAACCCGGCCTTCGCCAGCTGCTGGATCACCATGTACACCGATGCCGGCGTGAACTTCACGCTGCGCCCGTCCGCGTTGTCGCGCAGCGTGCGGACCAAGTCGTAGGGGTGCATCGGCCCCCGGCTCAGATACGACAGCACGGTCAGGGCCAGCGGATTTGACACCTTGCGGTTCCCAGCCACGCTCCTCCTCGGCCGACGATCTCGCCGCTTCAGACGGCCATAGCCGATCCTAACTGATCAGCATTGATTAATCAGCAGTGACTATCAGGTTTCTCGCGAATTCTGGGATATGGGCGGCTCCAGGCAGGTACAGGCCGGAGGAGGGTGATGCGCCCAGGACGGCCTGCGCGGTCAGGGCCAGCAGCCGGGTGCCGATCCCACGTCTTTTCAGCCCGTATGCGACGTGAAGGTTGTCCGGGAACGCGCCCCAGGCAGAGTCCTCATCGAGGAGAGTGTGGGCGAGGCCCACGACCGTGCCGTCGCGCTCGGCGAGAATCGTGCGCGCCCGCGGATCCGGGGCGGCCAGCCGCTCGGTCCACAACGGCAGCAGGTACCCGGCGGCGTCATGGTCGAGGAAGACGCCGGAGAAGGCGCCACGGTAGTGCCGCCGCCAGCTGCCGGCGTGCAGTGCGGCGATGGCCTGGGCGTCGCCCGGGCAGGCCGCCCGGAATCGCAGCTCGGCTGAGGCGGGCACGGGCGTCCCTAACGGTCCGGAAGCCCGGGGCCGCGGGTCGGTGCAGTGAAATCTGCACCCGCCGCACCAGGTTGCGCTGATCCACCCAGACATTGACGGGGATCGTGGCGCCGCCCAGGCCCTGGGCAAACGCCGCCAGTCCGCACGCTGTCCGCGCGGCACCCGCGAAGCCGCCCTGGCCAGGTCCAGGCGCACCCGGTATCCCCTCACCTGGACACCGTGAATGATAGCGCCGCCCAGCTCGGTGACGTTGGACGAGACCGCCCTCGGCGACGACAGCTGATCCGCCTGGTCTATTCCGCCAAAGGGCCGAGAACGGCAGGCAAGATGCCGCCGAGCGTACCGGAGCCGGCGGCTGGGACCACGATCCAGGACTTCCCCAGCGGCAGCTGGCCCGCAGCGCCAAATTCCACCCAGGAACGTGGGCACCGGCAGATAGCGGCGCTGGCAGACCAGAGCAGCCACGCGCCCCGCGGGGAGCCGGAGCCCCTGGCCTAGGCGCCCGGCATCGCGCGGCAGCGTCGGCGAGCAGGTGAGTCACGGACACACCCGCCCGGCACTCGGCACGCACATAACCGGGAGCTCGGTGCCACCCGGCCGCGCCAGCTTCGTCATAGACAGGCCACGCAGAGTCGGCAGGGAGGATGTGGATAGTGCTTCCGGCCCGGCTTCCCCGATCTTGACTGAGTACGGGCGTAGGGTCGGAGCCTGGGTCCCGGCCTGACCTGCGAATCGGCTGACGCCCTCTCGGGCTGTCCTGCTAACGATTCGTCGGCCGGGTCCCAGGTTTATTTGGCACCCACCGGCGTGCCGTCCCGATCTGCCCGTCCTGTGCAAGAGGCCGGGGTTCACAGGTCCGGCGGCCAGCGGGTGCGTGCCATCCCTCAACCTCAGGAAAGGGATGGCTATGACCATCGTAAAGACACGCGCCATCACTGGTGGCGTGGACACTCACGCCGACGTGCATGTCGCGGCCGCGCTGGACCCCATTGGCGGGCTGCTCGGCGTCCAGGAGTTCCCGGCCACCGCGGCCGGGTACGCCGGCCTGCTGGGCTGGCTGGGCAGGTTCGGGACCGTCGCCCTGGTCGGCATCGAGGGCACGGGCAGCTACGGCGCGGGCCTGGCCCGCCACGTCACCTCGGCTGGTATCCGGGTCGTCGAAGTGGACCGTTCCGACCGTCAGGACCGTCGCCGGCAGGGCAAGTCCGATCCGCTGGATGCGGTCAGTGCCGCCCGGGCCGCCCAGTCCGGCCGGGCCCGGGGCGCGCCGAAGGGCCGGGACGGCGCGGTCGAGGCGATCCGGGCGCTGATGGTCGCCAAGCGCAGCGCCCGCTCTGAGCGGGTCCAGACGATCAACCAGGCCAGGGCACTGGTCCTGACCGGCCCCGACGACCTGCGCGCCCGGTTCGCCAGGCACACGGCCGCAGGCCTGGTCAGCGGCCTGGCGTCGCTGCGGCCCCGGCCCGGCAACGTCGTCGGCTACGCCACCCGCATCGCGCTGCGCGAGCTGGGCCGGCGCGCGGAATTCCTCGACGACCAGCTCGGGCGCCTGGATGAGCTCATTGCCCCGCTCGTCGCCGCTCGTGCCCCCGGCCTGCTCGCCCTGCATGGTGTCGGCCCCGACACCGCCGCCCTGCTCCTGGTCGCCGCCGGGGACCACCCGGAGCGGCTGCGCTCGGAGGCGGCCTGGGCGCACCTGTGCGCGGTCGCCCCGCTCCAGGCATCGTCGGGGAAAGTCACCCGCTACCGCCTCAATCCCGGGGGTGACCGCCAAGCCAACCACGCCCTATGGCGGATCGTGCTCACCCGGATGAGCGCCCATCCGCCGACTCTCACCTACGTCGAGCGGCGCACCAAGGAAGGCAAGTCGAAGAAAGAGATCATCCGCTGCCTGAAGCGTTACGTCGCCCGCGAGGTCTACCGCCACCTCCGCGCCGCCGTCTAACGCTAACTCTCCGGGGACAGCCCTGACCCTCAAATCGGCTGCCGCACCCGTGCTGGCCTGCTAACGATTCGCCGGCCGTCCCCGGAACCCTGTCCCTTGCCGGGCGTGACCTCATAAGAGCTTTCCCTCACCCGAGTGGACCTTCCCTGTCTTGTCCGCAACCCAGCAAAGTACCCCGTTCACCATCCTTTTCAGAACCCCCAGAAATGAGACCAAGAAAATGCCACACGAATCCCTTGACAAGGCATCAGAACTCCGGCAGTTAGGTGTTCCGGATCTGTTAATTCTCAGGGGTCGGCGAGACTGTAGGTGATGGGCCGGTGGTCGCCGGGGATGACCGGCGGGCTGGTGTTGATCTCGGCGAGCAGGCTGGCCAGGGCGCGGGTGACCCTGGGCTGGCTGGGCCGGTCGAGGGTGACGGTGATCGCGGCGGGAGTGTAGGTGATGGTGCCGCCGAGGCCGCGCAGGATGGTTTCGCGGGTGATGGCCCGGTATTCGTCGTCGTCGTGCAGGTAGACGTTGAGGTGGTCGGCGAGGTGCTGTTCGGCGTTGGCGGCCAGCAGCCGCAGGACCAGCTGGAGGAGCCGGCGGCCGGGGCGCAGCAGGGCCTGCTGCGCGCCGGGGTGGATCTGGTTGCGGGGGATCTTGGAGCGCAGGGTCTTGCGGCGGGCGGTGGCGGCGGCCAGGTCACGCTCGCAGGCGGTGATCTTCTTCTGCGCGGCGGGGATCAGGGCCGCGTTCTTGGCCTGCGCGGGGATGGCGGGGTCGGCGAGCATCGCGGCGAGGCCGGCCTGCGCGGCGGCCAGCGCGGCGGCGGCGGCCTGCTCGGCCTTTTTCGCGTCGGCGTAGGCGGGGCTGGCGGTGGGGCGGGTGTCGTCGGTCAGGTCGGCGGTGTAGTCGGCGAGGGTGTCGATGCCGTAGTTGGCGGCGTTGTATTTGAGGAAGTTCTCGATGATCCACCGTGAGCGCAGCAGGCTCAGCAGCGCGCCCGCGCACAGGTGAAGGCAGCTGGTCAGCAGCTGGGCGACGAGACGCCCGTGCTCGAACAGGCTGATCTGGCGGACCGGGTGCGGGTAGCGGTCGAGCTGGATGCGCTCGTCGGCGTAGGCGATGTGCCGGTCCTGGCCGTACTGGCGGATCACCGTGCAGACCGGCAGCATCCCGGTCGCGGCCAGCGGGGCGCGCCGCCAGCTGATCCAGTCATACCCGGCGGCGTGCACGGCTTTGAAGGTCTTGGGGTAGGAGCCGCCGCGGTCGAACACCACGACCGGCCGGTCCGGGCTGCCGCCGCCGGCAGCGGCCTGGCGGGCGGCGGTCAGCTGGCTGAGCACTGGCGGCAGGGTCAGTGACAGGCCGGACGGCTCGCCGCTGGCGAACACCAGGGCCCGCCCGGACAGGTCGCACATGTAGGTGTCGTCGTGGGCCTTGGTGTTCTTGCCGCGCCTTGGGTTGTGTCCCCGGCCGACCGGCTTTCCGCCGGTGTACTCGGCGATGTGATCGTCGGCGAGGAACACCTGGAACTCGGGGGGCAGGTGGCCCAGCAGCGCGGCGGTCATCCGGCGCTGCAGCGCCAGCGGGTCCACCCGGTCACCGATCGCGCCGAGGCGCTGCCGCCAGGCGCGCAGGCCCGGCAGCTGCGTCATCCCGGTCAGCGGCCCGGCGTCGCCGGCTGCAGGTGCTTGGTCTGCTCCAGGGTCAGTGCCCCGAGAGTGAACCCCATCGCGGTGGCGTTCAGCACGGCCAGGTCGGCGGCCGCGTCGGCGCCGGAAAGGCCGCAGCCGGCTTGCAGGATGCCGGCCGCGCCGATCGCGGAGGTGAACGCGTGGGTGAGCATCGCGCCGGCGTACCGGGACCGGTACGCGCCCGGGCCGGCCTGCTGGCAGTGGTAGGGCAGGCCAGGCGCCGCGCCGTCGCCGCCGCTGTCCCCCGGCACCGGCTGGCCCTGCTCCTGCTCCTGCCCTCCTCCTCCTCCTCCTCCTCCTCCTCCTCCTCCTCCTCCTGCTGCTGCTCCTGCTCTGCTGCTGGTGCTGCTGCCGGGTCTTCCGCCGCCGCCGCCGGGTCCTGCGCCGCGGCCGGGTCCTGCGCTGCTGCGGTCTGCTCGCCCGGCGTGCCGGTGTCTTCTGCCGGGCCGTTCCCGGCCTGGCCCGCGGCGGTGCCGGGCAGCTGGTCCTGGGGGTACAGCGGCCCGTTCCTGCCGAGCAGGGCGACGATCAGGGGCCGGGACACGCCGAGCCGGCGGGCGATCTCGCCGTGGGTGACGCCGGCCCCGGCGGCCAGCCGCGCCTGGCGGACCTGCGCGGGCGACAGCGACGCCTGCCGGCCCCGCTGGCGGGCCAGCCCGGCGGCGCCGTCGCGGCGGTAGGCGCCGCGGATCCGCGATATCTGGACCGGGGTCAGGGCGAACAGGGCGGCGGCGGTGCTGCCGGAGACTCCCGATTCGGTCAGCGCGCAGATGGCCAGGTTGCGCAGGCCCAGGTCGTCGTTGCGGTAGGCGGTGATGGTGTAGTTGCCGTGCCGGACCTCGGTGACCGGGCCGTGGACGGCCAGGTGCAGCCGGGCGGCGTCCATGCCGGGCAGCTGGCCGGTAGCGTCCATAAGGGCAGTGTAGATCATCCGAGATCATATTCGGCTGCTTTTGCCAGCCGTTGCGCCGGGCGTTGCGGTGTTGGCGGCGGATGGCATCCTGTGAACCGTCGTAGAGCTGGGTTTGAGTTGCCAGGGCGGCTGCCGGGATCGTTGCGGGACAATCCCCAGGCGCTTAGTTTCCGAGGTCTTGTGTCTTGCCATGTTTCCTGACATCAGATGCCTGAGCGAGATCCCCAGCTCAAGCCGGGGTAGCAGAGACCACTGCCGGAGTTCTGGGCATAGGAGCATCGTTTAGCGCGTGCTGTCCGCCCGCGATATTCCAGCGCGATCACCTTCTTAGCAGTGGCCGGCGAGGCGCTATTGGGTGGCGGTGCGGGCGCGGGCCAGGACGCCGGCGGTGGCGCCGACGTACATGTCGAGGGTGACGCGGACGGTGGCGTGGCCGGCCATGCAGGAGACATCGGCGGGTTCGAGGTGCCAGCCGGACAGGGCGGTGGTGCAGAACACGTGCCGCAGGCTGTGCCAGGTCCAGGTGCCCGTGCCGTGCTCGCCGCGCCATCCGGCGGCGTGGTAGGCGGGTGCCAGGACGCGGCGGTCGAAGTTGGAGGACCGCCACCAGCCGCCGCGGGGAGAGGGGAACATCAGCCCAAGGGGGTTGGTCCCGGCGGCCTGCTCGGCGCGCGCTTCCTGGGCACGGGCGGCGATCGTATCCGCCAGCGGGTAGCCGGCGGGGGTGCGGGCCGGGTAGATGGTGCTGCGCCGCTTGCGGCCCTTGGGGGCCTCCAGGTACTGCTTCCCGGCGACCTCGACGACCTTGCGGTCCACGGTGATGACCCGGGCGGCCGGGACGACCTGGGCGGCGGTCAGGGCGAACAGCTCGCCTTGGCGCAGCCCGGCATAGGCGGCGGTGGCGGCCATCAGCTCGTGCAGGTCCCCGCGCCGCCCGGCGGCCAGGGCCCGGCCGAGCCGGGCGACATCATGACCGGCGGGGATCTCGGCCGGGTCGACGAACAGGGCCGATTCCCCGGCGATGGCCACCTGCGGGCCCGGCGCGGCCCGCCCGGCGGCCTGCCAGTGCACCTCCTTGAGCCGGGGGCTGGTCAGGTACCCGGCCGCGATCCCCGCGGTGACCAGGGCCGACAGGCACCGGCGCAGCCGCGCGCCCTCCCCCGCGGTGGGCGCGGCGTTGACGATGCGCTGCATGTCGGCGAGGCGGATGTCCTGGCAGCAGACCGATCCGATGACCGGAGCGACGAACCGCTCGCACAGCCTGCGCTGGGTATCGGCGTGCTTGCGGGACCACGGCCGCCCGGCCGGGTGCCGGTCCGGGGACAGGTACCAGGCGATCAGGTCCGCGCCGGGCCGCTCCAGGCCCGGCGCATCAGCCGCCAGCCGCTCGGCCACCCGGGCCAGCCTGGCGGCGAGCTTGTCCTCGGTCACCGCCTCGCACTGCCGCCGCCGCCCGCCCTCATACCACACCGCCCGCCACCGGTCCCCCGCCCGCCGCGCCGGGTACACCGTGATCCCGCCCTCCAGCTCACCACCACACGACCGTCCGGAGGGCACAGGTACAACGTTTGGTTACGGCCAGCCGGCTCGCTCTGATGTTGTGAATGCCGGCCGGGATGCTGTGTCATGTTGCCTTCCGGCTGCGAGCGATGCGCACCGTCCCGGTGATACGCAGCGGCGCCGGGTCGTTCGGTGACGCCGGCCGATGCGCTCCCCGCTCGACGTCGCGGCTTCGACTTGATGGTGCAGTTCTGAGGCGCACGTCAGCAGCGAAAGCGATTACCTCGCTTGCCCACCAGCGGTAACAGCGTGCCGAGAGCTTGATGGGTTCCGGGAATCCAGGACGATGGGTGAGTTCGTAAACTGCCGTCCGGCCCAGACCGAATAGTTCGCGGATGTCGCGGATGCTGATCAGCGTGTCAGTTGCCCAACGGGTCTGCCTCTCGGTTTGCGCCTCGCCATGTCCGTGGGTTCCCGACGGATCCAGTTTGAACGGCGGGCGGCTTACAGGACGGGATCCAGGCGCTGCCGGCCTAGTCGGCCGGTCGATGTGCTCGCTCACTATTCCAGCTCGATTTCCCTGCCGGCCTTCGGTGCAGGAGAGTGAGGTGCCCCGAGGGGCTCGGGCGGCTGGTAGGTGATATCGGGCTCGGTGGCGGCCTGGTAGGCATGCTGGACAGCGCGCAGCCGGGCGGCGATGCGAGATTCGCGGGCGGCGATGGCCTGGCGGTTCCGCCGGCCGTAGGAGCCTTCAGGCCAGGTCTGGGCGTGCCGCTGGACTTCGCGGAGGTGGGCCTCGCGCTCGTCGGCGTGCCCGGCCAGGGCGAAGATGACGGTGCTGGCCGTGGTGGCGTCCAGGATCAAGGTGATGGTGCCGCTGCGGGGATCGCGGCGTGCGGCGGCGATGGTCTGGGGGCCGTCGGTCTCGGGCCAGCCCGGCTCGGGGGGTGCGATGCCTTCCCAGGCCCGCTGGCGCAGATCGGCGAGCATGAGGTCGGCGCGGTCGATCTGGTGGCAGGCGGCGCCGAAGTTCTCCCCGATCGGGCCCAGGCGTTCGCCGCGGCTGGCGGTGTAGCGGTTCAGCCGAGCGGCCTGGTGGTGGTCGGGGTAGTTCCCGGAGCGGGCGTGGATGCGCAGCTGGGTTTTCAGTGCCAGGCTGATCTCGCCGGTCCGGATGAAGCGGACCAGGCCCTTGGCGAGGGCGGGGTGCTGGGGGCGGGCGGCGAGCCAGATGGCCAGCCGCCGGGCGGTGACGTCATCGACTGGGCGGCCGCGGGCGTCGGCGTCGGCGATACCCTCGGCGATCAGCTGCCCGTACTGGGACAGCCCCAGGTACGGCTGGTCGCCGGGCGGCTGGTCGGCGGGTCCGGCCGGGGATGGCGCGCTTCGGTCCCCCGCTGGGATGGCGTCCTGGTAGCGCGACTGGATCCAGCGGTCGCGCTGGCGGGGCTCGGTGCTCAATCGGCAGCCTCCCGGTCGAGCTGCCCGCCGACGTGTTCATCGTCATGGTCATGGTGGATGCCGTCGGGTGGCCGGGAGGCGGCTGCTAGTGCCTCGGGGCCGGTGAGGCCGAGCTCGGCGGCCCAGCTCTGGATGGCGGGCCAGAGCCGATGGCCCTGGTGCAAGTCCTGTTCGGCGGCGAGGTCGGCGAGGATCATCGCGGTGATGGCGGTGTTGCGGTCCAGGGTCTGGCCGGGCAGCCAGGACACTTCCCAGCCGTTCCGGCTGGAGGTCTCCTGGGCGGTGTGGACGGTGTAGTCGCTGGTCATGCTGGTGTCGTTGATGGTCAGGGTCATGGTTCGGCTTCCAGGTCGGGTTCGGGCTGGCGGGTACGGGTTCGGCCCGTTTCGAGAAGCTCGGCCAAGGACGGGGGCTGGCCGGGCTGCCAGCCGCGGAGTTGGTCGACGACGATCACGTACTCCGGGCGGCGGGGCGGCCGGTAGTCGTCGGGGAACGGCAGGTCGTACGGTTCGGCCGTTTCGGCCTGGTCTTTGTCCCCGGGCCGGGGGCCTGGGATCTGGGGCGTGGTGTCCGGGCGGCGGGGCCCGGCTGGTCTCTGGCGGCGCGGGGTCACTGGCCGGCCTCTCGGTCGGCTGCATGGCCGGGCTGGCCGGGGGACAGGCGGGGGCTGCCGGGTTCGGGCTGGCCGCGGTGAGCGGCCCGGGCGGCTTCGGCTTCCTGCAGGACCTGAGCAGCCAGATGGTCATACTCCTGGGCGCCTTGCAGGCGGGCCTGGCAGGTCAGGCAGGACTGGTCCGGGCAGTCGGCGCAGGTCTCGGCGCGGTCGCGCTTGTACTCGGCGGCCTCGTCCAGGGCGGCCAGGACCGTGCTGATGTCCCGGCCGGCGAGGGCGACGGCGCCAGATCCGGGCGCAGAGGAAGGGATCTTGATCAGGTGGGCGCCGGCCGGGTAGTCCTGGGTGCCTTCCCAGATCCGGGCCAGGTCGCCGATGAGGCCGATGGCGCGGCCGGCGTGCTGGTCATCGCCGCGGAGGTGGCCGTGCTGCTCGAGCGCGTCCAGGATGTCGGCGATGAGGCCGAAGCTGACCCGGCGATTGCTGGTCATCGGCGGGCCTTCCTATGACGGCGGTCCCTGGCGGGCAGGGGGATCTCGGGGGCGACCCCAGTTCCGGTGGCGGGTTTCCAGCCCTGGCTGGGCCGGTAACCGGGTTCGTCGAGCTGGTCGTCGTCCAGGGCGGCGGCGGCGCACCAGTTCCCGGCGATCGCTTTCCTGCGGGCGGCGGTGGCGGCGGCGCGTTCGGCGCGGGTGCGTTCGGGGGCGCGCTTGTCCCACCACGCGTCGTACAGGTCGGCGATGACGTCGCGCAGCCTGGGCCTGATGGTGCGGGCGTCGCCGCGGACGAGTTCGGAGATAGCTGTTTCGCGGACGCCGAGGGCGCGGGCGATGCGGGCCGAGCCGTGGCCCATGACGTGCAGGGCGCGCAGCCGCAGCCGGGTGCCGCTGGCGTCGACGCGGCCGCGCGGCACGGTGCCGCTGGTCACGGCGAGGACTGCGGCGGTGGTGCCGCGGGTGGGGCGGCGGCGGCCGACGGCCAGGCCGGAGACGGTGGCGGGGGCGAGCCCGGCGGTGGTGGCGATGCCGACGTAGGTGCTGCCGTCCTGGCGCAGGCGGCGGACGTGGGTGCGGGCGGTGCCGGGGCCGGCCGCTGGCTGCGGCGGGCCGTCGGGGAGCGGGCCGGGAGCGGCGGGGGCGTGGGTGCTCATCTCAGTGGACCTCGGCCTGGTGATCGGGCTGGCGGGGATGGGGCTGACTGGTGCGGCGGGCGGAGCCGAGGGTGCGGGTAATCTCGGCGTCGGGCAGGCCGGCTTGGCGGGCGGCGGCGGCCAGAGAGCTCAGATCGGCGGCCGGGTCCGTCTCGAGGGCGCGGTTGGCGGCCCAGAACAGGCCGGCGTTGCGGTTGCCTTCGGGCTGGGCGGCGACCCAGCTGGCCAGAGAGCCCAGGTCACGACTGGGCCCCTGGACCTGCTGCGGCTGAAGCGGACGGTGCTGGCGGCCGGGGTGCAAGAGGGCGGTAACGGCAGCCCAGTCCAGGTGGCCGCGGCCGCCGGGCTGGGCGATGAGCTGGTAAGGGCGGCCGCCGATCTGGGAGGGCGGGGTCAGGACGTAGCCGCCGGCCGAGCGGAAGTCCAGGTGATGGGCGGGCAGGTGGCCGCAGTGCTGGGTGGTGCCGGTGAAGTAGGCGTGCAGGCCGCCGCTGGGACTGCGCACGTAGACTGTCGCGCTGTCGAGCAGCCCGGCCTCTTGGAGCTGGCGGAAGGCGGGGTAGCCGTTGCCGGCCGGGCCGTGGTCGTCGACGTCCAGGACGTCGGGGCCGGGGGCGCCGGTGGCGATGGCCAGGTTCCGGTCCGGGTGGCGGCCGAACCAGGCCGTGATCTGGTCTGGGTCAGTGGTGGCGTCGCGGTAGCCGTTGCGTGGTGGCGGGCATCTTCTGGCCGGGCAGGCAGGGCAGCACCGGCCACCCGCTGGCTGCGAACGCCAGGGCCTGGCGCAGGACAGAGCTGGTCATGGTGTGCTCCGCGGGTGTCCGACGGGCGGGGCGGGGTTGCGGGCGTGGCCGCAGCGGTGGGTCTCGGCCTGGAGCTGCTCGGCCAGGGCGGGCAGGAGGCGTGCCTGGAACTCGGCCTGCGCCGAGATCAAGCCCGGGCTGCGGTCCGGCTGGAGGTAGAGCACCGACCACAGAGAGGCCAGGACGTCGAGCGCGTACAGGCACAGGTCGTGGGCTGGCCAGCAGGGGGCCAGGGTGGTGGCGAGGTGGCCGTAGCCGGGGCGGTAGACCTGGTCCACCCAGGCGCGCAGCCGGGCGGCGCTGATGGCGGCGACGCGAGACAGGGGGATGGAGGCGAGAGGGCCGTGTCGTTCGGCGGCTAGATCCAGGAAGCGGGCGGTCTTGGTGGCCTTCCGCGGGACTGTCCCGTCTCCTCGGCCCGGCGGGGCCGGGCGGGGGGCGCGGCGGCCGGGGGCGACCGGGCATTCCTCCAGCACCCAGGCGCGGAACCCGGCCAGGGTGGAGGCAGGGGCCAGGGTCAGGCGCAGCAGCCACAGGGCCAGGCCGCCGAGGATGGCCAGCGGGGTGGCCGTATCGACCGCCAGCGCCACCGCCAGCTGGCGGTGGCGGGCGATCGCCCAGGCGCGGACGACGCCGATGAGGGTGTCGCTGGCCAGCGCATACGCGATGGGGGGCAGGGCCCAGATGGCCAGGTTGCGCCAGCCCGGCGTTGCGGCGATCGCGTTCATAAAGACGCTGGTGCCGACGGCGGCCAGGTTCAGGGCCCGGGCGCGGAGGGCGCGGCGGCCGTGCAAGGCGAGCGCGATGCCCAGGCAGGCGAAGACCAGGGCGGCGGCGTCGGGGATCGCCGCCTCGAGCGCGGCGATGGCGGGCAGGTCGCGGGCGGCTTCGGCCATCCGGTACTGGGCGGTGAAGCTGACCGTGGCGGCGGCCGCGGCCAGGACGCCCAGGCCGGCGGCGGCGTTGCGGAGCCACAGGCCGGAGCGGTAGTTCGGCGGGTCGGGCTGGCGGCCGTGGCCGGGCGGGGTGGCGAGCGCCAGGCCGGGCGGGCAGGTCAGGATCAGGACGGGGCCGGGCGCCGGCGGCTGGCCGGCTCCGGCGCCGGGGAGCGTGACGAGCGGAAGGGTCATGTCAGATCGGCTTTCGGGGAGGGGAAGCTGGGGGCGCCCATGAGCTGTCGCCCGCTTCGGTCCGGCGGGCTGCTGCTCCGGTCACCCGGCGGGTGATGGCGTCGAGGCGGTTGCAGGCCGGTGAGGCCAGGTCGCGGCGGTCGCCCTTGCGGACGCCGACCGCTATGAGGACGAGGAATGCGACCACGCCGAGGAGAAGGACCGGACAGGCGGCGAGAATGATGTAGAAGGCGTTCATTTCACTGCTCCCGATTTGGCCGGAATCGGCCTGCGCGTGGGA
>CAWFDX010000006.1:0-98818 GCA_963814645.1 uncultured Actinomycetes bacterium
GTCGAAGCGAACCGTTGCCGTAGTCACGTCATGGGTCTGGCGGGCGGCCGCCTCGGTCAGTCCGGCCGAGGCGTACTCGGGGTCGGTGAAGCTGCCGATCGGGCTCACCTGTGCAGGGAGGACCGTGGTCGGTCCGAGGACGGCGTTGGTCGCGGCCACCAGTCCCTCGCGGATCGCCTCGTGCACGACCATCGCGCGCCCGGTGACGTCGCCCGCGGCGAAAACGTGCCGGGCGTTGGTGCGCTGGTACCTGTCCACCTGGACGTACCCGCGCCGGTCCGTCTGCACGCCGGCCTGGTCAAGGTCCAGCCCGGCGGTGGCGGCCGCCCATCCGGCCGCGACCACCGCCACCGTGGCATCAACGCTCCGCCGGCCATCGTCGGCTGAACGGATAAGCCGCACGCCAGTCGCACAGCGCTCGAAGCGGTCAATCGTCCCGGCGTTCTCGAGGACCTCGACGCCGGCCGCGGCCAGCGCGGCACGGACCGCTTCGGAAACCTCGTGGTCCTCGCTCATCAGGATGCGTGGAGCGACCTCGACGAGATGGACGTGCGTGCCGAATGCGTTGAAGATCGAAGCTACCTGCACACCGGTCGCGCCGGCGCCGATCACGATCAGCGACGGCGGCACCGAGGAAAGCTGCCATGCATCGCTGTGCGTGGCGGTCAAATCGAAGCCTGGGACCGGCAGCGGCCGCGGTGTTCCTCCGCTGCAGATGATGACCTTGCCCGCTTCAAGCCGCGGCGCGCTGTCGCTTTCCACAGTGTGGGCGTCGGCGAACCGGGCCAGTCCGGCCTGCTCGTAGATGGTCACCCCGGCCCGCTCCAGATCGTCGCGCAGCAGCGTGTGCCGGCGCACATCCTCGGTCACGTCACGTACCCGCGCCATCAGCCGAGGGTAATCGAGCGTGGGCTCACCCCCCGCGATCCCGTAGCGAGGGAGCTGCCTGGCCTCGCGGATCAACCGTGCCGCCTGGGCGAGCGTACGGACCGGCACGGGCCCGTCATTCGCGGCCATTCCGCCGAACTGATCACGGGTGATCAGCGCCGTCGTGGCACCGAGGCGGGCGGCGCGAAGCGCCGCCACGACGCCGGCCGGTCCTGCGCCGATGACCACGACGTCGAACCGCTGGGGAGATGATGAGGCCATGACCCCGATCATCCGGGGCACCGTCGCGGCTGTCATCACCCACGAGGGGGTGAGGCGTTGAGCTCAAACGCGGGGGTGTAACCGCCCTCCGGCTGGCTTTCAACGATGCGTGTGGCCTCCAGTGCGGCCCGCCGGGGCGGCTCCGGACGCCGCGGGCGGCGGTCCCGATGTGTTCCGTGCCGTGGCTTCCTCCTAACGCTGCTGCGCGGCCAGTGCCCCGTCCGGGTGCGCGCGGAATGAGGCCAGCTGCCGGAGCTGGGGCCATTCCAGCGGTGGCTTGGCGGCGGGCACGCCGGGGCGGTTCCGGGGCACGATCACGCGGAGCGCACGGGGCCGGATCCTGCACCGCACCGGGGCCGGCATCAGCACCGTCTCGCCGTCGATCCCCACCGGGATCTGCGGTACATCGGCGTCCACCACGACCTCGTCGGCGGCCAGTACGACCAGTCCCTCGCCGTGCCCGCGGCGGGCCAGCGCGGCCGCCTGCCGGGCGCTGCTGACCAGGATGGCGACCACGCCGAGCGTGCCCGCGTCCACCCGGGGCCGCCGGCCGAGCCCGGCTATATCGCCCATGCCGTACAGGTTGTTGCTGATCAGCAGGGCTTGCGGGCCATCGATACGGTCCTGGCCGGCCCGGGCCGACAGCCGGGCGCCCGCGTGGCCGTTGAGCAGGTCGGGCAGCATCTGCAGGGTGGTGCCGCGCTTGTCATCCCGGTAGGCCGGACTGCGCACCACCTCGGCGTAGGCGCCGAACGAGGCGTTGTTGACGAACGTGCGGTCGCCGATGACGCCCAGGTCCACCTCCAGTTCCTCGCCGTCGCGCAGCGCATCCAGGCAGGCGGCCGGGTCGTCCCGGTCCAGTCCCAGGTCGAGGGCAAAGTGGTTGCGGGTGCCCGCGCTGATGACCAGGAACGGCAGGCCATGCTCGGCGGCGATGCCCGCCACCAGCGCCTGGGTCCCGTCGCCGCCGGCCACCCCGAGCAGGTCAGCCCCGTCAGCCACGGCCTGGCGGGCCAGCGCGGCCACGTCCACCATGCCCGGGCCTTCGAGCAGGGCCACCTGGGCGCCGAGCGCTTCCGCCTTCTCCTTCAGCTGGAACTTGGTTACCTTCCCGCCGCCCGACCGCGGGTTCATGATCAGGAACGGCCGCTGCGGGCGGGTGGCCGGTGCCGCGGGCATTCCGGCCGGGGCCGCGTCCGTGCGCAGCGCGGCCCGCCCGGTCCCGGCGGCCAGCACCAGCAGCACGACGGCCACGATGGCCACCCAGAGCAGGCTGTGCAGCGCGAACGTCACCAGGATCAGCACCGGCGCGGCGATGACCAGGATGAGCGCGAGCCACCGGACCAAGCCCCGATGGGCCAGGAACCAGTACCCGCCGGCCAGCACCGCGCAAACACCGATCACCGTCAGGCCAATCATGGCCAGGCTCCGCCAGCCGGCCACCGCCAGCACCAGCACCACGGCCGCCAGCACCAGCCCGAACGCGCCACGGGCCAGCCAGCGTCGCGCCCGGATCGTCATGCCACCAGCCTCCCCTGGGCCCGGGGATGATGTCGTCACCCGACCGGGGGTGAATCGCAGGGTCACCCGCTGAGCGAGACGATGACGAAAGTGCGGGCACCGGGGCAGGCTGCGGCCTACCGGCAAACCTGAAATGCACCCTGCAGATCCTCAGCTGGATCGCACTCCCGGCCGGGTAAGAGAGTAGCGAGACCCCTCCGCTGTCAGGACGGCTTCTGGGCTGCGGCTCCAAGTTCGCTTAGCCCGTGGACCAGCGCATCCCGGGCCTGCGGGCGGATGGAACTCAGAACATCTCTGACCGCCCCGCGCTGCCGGTCCTTTATCCAGCGGGCCAGCCGCCTGCCGGAGCCAGTGAGCGCGTAGCACGGTCGGGTCCGGCTGCTAGCGGTACCTTCGGTTGCCAGCAGTCCGGCCGCCTGCATGCGGTCGCACACTCGGCTCGTAGCCGACACGGAGGCGGTCAGCTCGGCCGCCAGCCGGTGCAGGTCCAGCCCGACCCCGGCATCGTCGATAACCAACAGCGCGCGTAGCTGGACTGGCGGCACCGCGCCCCCTAGTTCGTCGATGGCCTTATCGCAGGCCTTACGCAGCACGGCTAGGGCAGTCTCTACCAAGCCCATGTCCAGTTGGTCGCTGCGGCTGCTCATCACGGTCTCGCTGCTCATCAGTCCTGTCCTCGATTTCCCCGCGCGGCGATGATGGTGCCGTTACTGCGGGGACTGGACAGTAATTCTCTGGTGTTGCCCAGGGGACCGCATTTCATGCGCCGACGGCGCACCGGGCTCAGCCGGTCACTGGCTTTGCTGGCATCCTGGTCACCTCCCCGCCTTCTCAGTTGCCCGGGCGGTGCCTGCGAGGACGGGCACGCGGACGAGCCCTCATCCGAGCGCGATGCCGTCGCGTCCGATCAGAAACTGGCGGATGGCGGGATCGTGATGGCTTGCCCGGGTCTTGATAACCGATATCGTCCGCTTGATCGAATCATCATCCTTGAGGTAGCTCAGCATTACGACGTTGTCGGACAGCGGCGAAACGGCATCATCCGAGAGGCGCTCGGCGCCGAAGAGATCTGGTATCTCGAAGGTCATGACGATGCTGACGCCTTGTCTGGCGAAGCGCTGCATGAGCGAGTAACAGAACTCCCGGAAGCGTGTCGCGTCTGACGCCGCCGCCCTGATATCGGTAACGCTGTCGATGAGGATACGCCGGGCTCCCGTCCGCTTCACTGCCTGTAGCAGCTCATAGGCCCATTCGTCGATGTGGATATCGACTGGCGAGCGGTACATTACTTCGATATTCGATTCATTCAGCGACCAGCCGAAGCCGCCCGCAACCCGCTCTAGCTGGGTCTCATTTTCCTGGAGGGTGGCAATGACTCCAGGTTCGCCCTGGCGTGCGCCGTTAAAAATGAAGTGGAGCCCTAGCAGCGTCTTCCCTGAGCCTGAGGGACCGGCGATGAGAGTTGACGCACCAGGCCAGTACCCGTCCTCGAGCATGTCATCCAGCGCGGGGATTCCGGATGAGGCCCGCACATCGCTTTGCGTGTACTCCTCGTCGATCGGCGCGTCGGCGAGCCGGGGGAACAGGTGCATCCCGTCGGCGGTCAGCCGGTACGCGTGCAGTCCGGACCGGAAGCCGCTTCCCCGGAGCTTCCTGACCTCGAGAAACCGGAGGTCGCGCTGGCCGCTCCGAGCCGTGGTCAGGTCGAGAATCGCATCTGCAACCGCGAACTCCGGTACTGAGCCGATCTCGGCATCCTCGTATTCCCCCACCCACAAGGAGGCGACCGGGAACGCGCCCAGCCTCCCGGATAGCTCGTGTAGGAACCGCCGGAACTCCGCATGGCTGTCCGCGAATGCATGCAGGGCCTTGAAGCTGTCGATCACGATCAGTCCCGGCCGGCGTTCCTTGATCGCGGTCGTGATCTGCTCCGTGACACCGATGAGCCCGTGGCGGCTCACCGTCGCCCCGAGGTCTTCATAGAATACGGATGTACCTATCGCTGCGCGATCGAAGAAATCCAGGCTCTGGCCGAAGCGGACGATCTTTTCAAGCGGCTCGGAAACCGTTGCGAAATAGATCGAGGGACGTTCAGGCGTCGCATTCCGGAATACATATTGCTGAGCGAGGATTGTCTTGCCACTCCCCGGGCGTCCCATGAGGAGGCTTATGGCATTCGCGGGCAGCCCGCCGCCGAGAACTGCATCGAGCGGTTCGTGCCCGCTCGTAAGCCGGTCATTCACGGCGAGTCTCCTGGAGGTGCGTCGAGGAAGGAGCTCGATCCCAGGAGATCCCTGAGCGTGGACACGAATTGCAGAGGATCCAACGGTTTCAGCAAGAAGGCATCGGCACCGGCCTCGATCGCCTGATCACGGCACTCCAGCACAGACACGGCAACGACGGGGACGCCGTCCTCGTTGGCAGATCGGCAAAGGCTCAACCCTGAGCCACCCGATACGAGAAGCTCGATCACCGCAAGCGAGGGAGGACTCTCCTGGAATGACCGCCTCGCCGCTTCCTCATCAGACGCCATCTTGACCTCGAACCCCTCCGTCTTCAGGAAATACTCCTGATACTCGGCGGCGTAGGGGTCAGGCTCGACGAGCAGGATGAGAAGCCGGCCCCGGCTGGCCTGGGTAGTTACGGGCAGCCCAGCCCCGAGCTGCTCGGCCAGGAGACGATGAGCGTCAGCGACACCGAGGCCCTGGGCCATCCGGGTCCTTATGAACCTGAGTTGCTCGACCTGATCCCGGCTGTACAGCCTGTGGCCACTTGCATTCCGGTCGGGTACTACGAGTGCGTACCGGTCTTCCCAGGTCCGAAGGGTGGCAACAGGAAGCCCGACCATGTGCCCGACGGCGCTGATGCTGTAAAGCGCCCGGCCCCTGTCCTCCACCTCCATCACCCTACCTGCCTGTCGCTCTTCGCAATCTCTCCAACTCCTCTGCACATCCTATTCACACTTTCAACAAGAGTACTGTAGCTTGAGCTTAACAGGGAGGTGAAGAGACGTTGAAGAACCTTGGCCGCCCAGCGCGAGGATCCCAATGACCACCTCTTACCCCGCCTGTAACGACGGAGTGCTACGTATCACCTACACCGGCAGCCCAGCTACCCTGGCGATAGCCGGCGACATCGACGAGTACACCCACGCCGCTCTGGTGGAAACGCTGCGAAAGCTCACCGACGGGCTCCACGAGATCCACATCAACCTGGCCGACGTGGCGTACTGCGACCTCGCTGGGCTGCGAGCCATAATCCTCCTGGGCGGCAGCGCAAACCACGACCGCGGCGGCACCCGCCTCGTCCTGCATGAAGTCCCCGGGCAGCTCAAAACCATCCTGCAGATCCTCGGCTGGGACAGCACACCTGGCCTGGCCATAGCGGAACAGGGCCAGCGATCCGCACCGGCCCGCTCATCACCCTGACAAACTTCAGCGCTAGCACGTCGGCACAGTCTGTCCAGGTGCCATCCGCGCCGGGGGCACCATCGTGGCCCGAGATAGAGCCGTGCGGCACCGCAGATCACGTCGGCCGCCCGGAGGCGGAACAGGCCAGCTGCTCAGGTCCGGCTGTCCCAGTGGTTGTAGTAGGGGCGGATGCCGAAGACCTTGGCCAGGGCCCATAGCGGCGGGAGCATGAGGTTCTGCACCCGGATGGGAGGTGAGGTGACCCGGCTTTCGTGGCGGAAGTGCCAGAAGGTCGCGCCGAGCTGGAGCGGGTTTTTCGGCGCGCCCCTCGGCGTGGTCTTGCCGTCGGCTACCAGGCCGGCCAGCGCCTCGTGGAACTCCTTGGCGTGCAGGGCCGGGCGGAGTTCGACGACGCCTTCGATCTCGCCTGGTCCGGGGTTTCCCTCGGAGTGCGGGACGCCGGCGGGGACGACGATCGTCTCGCCCGCTCGGGCGATGTGTTGCTCGCCGTCCAGGGTGAAGTGGGCTTCGCCGGCCAGGATGGTGAAGCGCTCTTCCTGGCGGGGGTGGATGTGCTCGGTGATGACGCCGCCGGGCACACTGCGCCAGCTGAAGCGGACCAACTGCCCGTCGCTGTCGGCGGCGATGGCGGTGTAGGTGATCCACTCGCCGGTGGCGGAGTTGAAGAAGGGCCGGAAACCGGCGGTGTGGGTGTCGGCCTGAGGCATGATCATCCATCCTTGGTGCTGAGCCGGACCGGTAAGCGAGGCGGCCGGAGGCCTGCGAGGTCGTGGAACCCGGCCGCGGCGGTGCCCAGGAGCACGACGCCGGCGGCAAGGCCCGTGGTCACTGCGAGTGACTTGCCGGACATCGTGGCGACGAGGATGACCGGCCCGGCGGTCAGCGCCCAGCCGACGATGCGGTAGCGGGGGATGTGGACTAGGTGGTCGAGATACAGCAGCAGCGGCCCGATGGTGATGACGATGGACGGCAGCACCCAGTCGGAGTGGCCGACGCCGATGACGATGACGGGCAGCACGAACGCGGCGGCCAGCTCGATGACGGTGGCGATGGTCACCAGCCGCTCGATCCGCCTGGCCGCCGGCCCGGCCGGCCGGGGGGCGGTGCCGGCCGTGACCTTGATGGCGTAGGCGAACACGCCGATCACCGCGACGGCAGACACCGCGATCAGCACGTCTCCGGCGGCGCCACCGATGGCCAGGCTGGCCCGGGCCAGCCAGAAGGCGGCGAATGCGGCCTGGATGAACCCGCCAACGCGCCGCACCCGCCTCGACCATGCTGCGACCGGGGTCAGATCGGCGGTGTTCGCCACCCCGCGTTTCGTTGTGCTGGGGATCGGCTGGGCAGGCGTGGTGTCTGCCGCCTCCCGCTGGGTGGTCATGGCGTGCTCGGCCGGGTGCGGTACCAGGCGACGGTCGCCGCGATGGCGTCGGCCAGCGGCGTGCCGGCCGCCCCGAAGGCGGCCTGGTATTTGCCGGTGTCCAGGATGAACGGCTGGTCGAACTGGTAGGACGTCTCGGCCAGTTCTCGCAGCGTGGGGTTGACCAGCCCGAGGGCGCGCAAGGCCACCTTAGACACCGACCGGATGCCGACCGGGTGACCGACCTCGTGAGCGACCAGGTCGAGGAACGCCCGAGTGGTGACGGTCGGCGGGCCGGGCAGGTGCCAGACCTGGCCCTCGGCGCCGGGGTCGGTGCCGAGCGTGGCCAGGCCGGCTGCGATGTCGGGAACGTAGCTGTAGGTGTGCGGCAGGCCAGGGTGGCCGATGAAGTCGGCCCGGCGGCCGGCCAGGGCGTTGCCGAAGACCCGCTCGCCGAGCACCGAACCCTCCGTGACGCCAGGGCCGAAGAAGTCCGAGGCGCGCCCGATGGCGATGCGGACCCGCCCGGCGTCGGCGGCGGCCAGCAGTTCGGCCGTCATGGTGGCCCGGGTCGTGCCCTTGACGCCCGTCGCGGCCAGCGGGAGGTCCTCGGTCATCGGCCTGGCGGCGGTCGGGCCGTAGCCGTACAGGTTCTCCAGGACCACCAGCAGCGCGCCGTTACGTTCGGCGGCGGCCAGCACGCCCCGCTGCAGCGGCGGGAAGCGTTCCGGCCACTGGGTATACGGGGCGTTGACGCACTGGTACACCACCGACGCGCCCTTGGCCGCGTCGGTCGCGGCTTCGGCGTCGGCGGCATCCGCCGCACGCCAGTCGGCACCGCCGGCCAGTGTGGTCGGCCGGTGCCGGGACACCGCCCGGACGGTGACACCCTGGCCCGCCAGATGTACGGCGAGAGCGCTTCCGACCTGCCCCGTCCCGAACACCACGTGCAGCCGATCCTCAGCCATGACCGGCCCCCTCACTGACACCGGCAGCCCGGCGGTCGGCGACGGCCGGGCCTCGACGTCTGTCACGACGCTACATCTGAATCATAAAACTAGCAATGAATTTCTTGAATTCCCATGCCATCAATATGGGCGCAGAACCTCAGCTCCACCCGCCATGTCCGGCCTTCAGAGGCGGGCCTGCCGCTGCGCGAGCCCGGCAGCCGGGAGCCCGCCATCGGCGAGGTCCTCGCCGTGCTGCTGGGAACCAAGGACGGCCTGGCCGGGCTGGCGGATCTCGCCGCCACGGGGCGACTGGGCGGGGGCCCAGGGGACGGCGCGGATGTCATCACGCCGAGCGCTGATGGTCCTGACGGCCCGGACGGTGACGACGCGCCTAGCGCGGCCGCCGCGCCGGGAGCGGCCTGGGTCGGCAGACCCGGGCCAGGTCCGCCAGCACCGCGCATCTCCGGCCGGTGATCGCCATGAAGACAGCGCCGATGACCGCCGGATCCCGAGGTCTTCCACCGCGATTCTGGCGCCACACGTGCCTGACTGGCTGTGGCTGGGTCCTTTAGCTGGCCAGTGTGGCTGGGGCCGCGGCCGAAGCGGCCGCGGCTGGGGCGAGGTCATCAGGTGTGGGTGCGGGCACGCCGGCGCCGCCCTGGTCCAGGCGGAACGGCGGGTAAGCGTCGGTCATCAGAGCGGCGTACGCAATGACCCGTAGCACCCAGCGGTTCATGCCCACGATGAAGTCGTACAGCCCTCGCGGGTAGTGGCCCGCGAACAGCAGCGCGATTGCCGCGAAGCACACCAGCAGCCCGATCAGGCCGCCGGACAGGATGTCGGCCTGCCACGTTGCTCCCGAGGCGCCGGTCGCGGTGTAGGCGGCGCCGCCGGCGAACACCGCGACGATGGCGTACTGCGGGATGGCTAGCAGCCACCACTTGACCAGCACCAGGCCGCGGGAGAGCCGCTCGGGGTAGGCGACGTCCAGCGTCGCGGGGTAGTCCGGCTCCTCATCCAGGCTGAACGGCGGGTAGCGGTCGGTCCCCAGGGCACTGTAGGTGTAGTAGGCGACCCGCCACGACCAGCGCAGCACCCCCAGATTGAAGCTGAACAGCGAACGCGGGTAGCGTCCGGTGAACAAGATCGCGAAGAATGCGATGACGGTGACGACGGCGAACGCGATCCACAGGAAGAACAGCACGATGTAGTGCGGGATCGCCAGCAGCCACTTGACCAGCCACAGCCAGCGGCTCAGCGGCTCGTCCAGGCGTGCCCGCACCTGCACGGGATAGTTCTGGTCCATGGTCTCCTCCTTGCCGGTGCCTGCTGATGCCACATCCATGGCACGGGCACGCGATGCGCGGGCAGGGGCGGATCTACCGGGCCGGAAGTCCCTATCCCCCACGTCTATCTGAGAACCGGCACATGGACGGCAAGCGCATCCGCTGTAGAGATCGCATGAAGATGATGCGCGGCCAGTGCTGTGCCGACCTGGGCGGTCCCGAACACCCCTGCAGCCGGTTCTCAGCCGTGACCAGGTCCTCTCGCTGACTTCGAGATACCCGGCGGCCAGCGACCATCAGGCCTCAACGTCTGCCACCGACGCTACGCTCGCAAAAGAAAACAAGCAATATATTTCTAGAAATTCTCAGCCAGTGTTAACTCCATGCCAGAGCGGAGCTTCCTAACCAGCCACGCCGTGTCCTGGTGTGCACCGCTCAGGATCCTGGCCTGCAGCTGCGCGACATCGCCGTCCGCCTAGGCATCACTGAGCGCTTTGCCTCTGGCGTCCGCACAGACCTTGTCCAGGCTGCCACGCGACCAGGACGAAACACGGCCGCGCCCCAACCGCTACCAGATCCAGGTCCACCTGCCACTGCCGGAGCCCACCAGCCGGGAGGCGATGGGCCTCGGCAGACATCGGTTCAGGGACTGGTGCTGGCCGGCCCGCTGAGGTGAGCCGCCCGCAAGTCGGCGTCCCAGCCAGCCATCCGGCGGGCATCTATCCAGGCATCGCCAACCACCCCGGCGGCGAGCAGGATCAGCCCCCACAGTGGCGCAGAGATGGCTGCGAAGAGATCGGCCTCGGTCGTTGCCTGCCGTGGCGTCACGGGCCAGCTGACTTGCCGTCCAGCAGCGTTGACCCAGATGGGCGTCGTCGTACCGGCCCGGGCGCCTGGGCTTGGGTACACCACACCCGTGCGCGCTGCACCATCCGGTGCGGTCCAGGTGGCGGGCACCGGAAGGTCGTAAGCAACCGAACCAGGTGCGTCGTCGAGCAGCACAGCGGGCACCTGCCGCCAGCCCACGTGCCGGGCTTCCACGGTGGTGAAGGTAGTGCTGAGAGTCAGTCGCCAGGCGATGAGCGCGATGAATGGAGCGCCTACCAGGAAGGCGATGACCAGCAGGGCCAGCAGCCCGGCTTCGGCCCGGTCCGAGGTACGCCGGAGCGGGTTACGGTCGGGCCGCAACCCGCGCGCCAGCCTGGCAGCCCGGGACGTGCGCCGCATGGGGCGTGTTCGCATCGGCGGCCTCCCCTCTTCGCCTCCAGCATCGGATGGGGAGCCCTCCCCCCGGCAGGGGCCAACCTCCTGAGCGCGCGGGACTTTCGGTTCAGGTCTTCGCCGCTGTGAGTGAGGTTCCGGGCCGGTATTTCGGGCCGAAGGTCCCTCCAGGCGCAGCACGTCGGTCCTACCGCGCGATTCGGGCAGCTGATTCGCTCGAAGTTCAGTCATTGTCGGAGCGCTTTGCCGCCGAAGGATCAGTCATGGCAGCTCCAGGGGACGCGCCGCCGGTCGTGTTCGGCCTGGCCGGCCTTGACCGCCTGGTCGAGGTGCTGATTGCTGACGGTTACCGGGTCATCGGGCCGACAGTGCGGGACAACGCGATCGTGCTGGATGAACTGGACTCGGCAGCCCAGCTGCCCGCGGGCTGGGGGGTGGATACCGGGCCAGGCTATTACCGGCTGCGGCGACGTGAGGATGCCGCGCTTTTCGCACATTCGGCAGGCCCGGGGTCCTGGAAACAGTTCCTGCACCCCCCACGGCGGCAGCTGTGGTCGGCAGGCCCGGATGGTGATTTCCGTCCGGTGCCACCCGCGTCGCCTCGCTACGCGTTCCTGGGGGTGCGGGGCTGTGACCTGGCCGCCGCCGGCATCCTCGGCCGGGTGCTCGGCGGCGGGCCGTATCCCGATGGCGCCTTCACCCGTACCCGCCAGGGCCTGTTCATCATCGCGGTGAACTGCACCGAGCCGGGCGGGGTCTGTTTCTGCGCGTCGATGGGGACCGGCCCGGCCGCCGGGCCTGGTTACGACCTCGCGCTCACCGAGCGGATCGACGACTCCGGGCACTGGTTCGTGGCCGAGACCGGCAGCCCCGAGGGGGCACGAATCCTGGCCGAGGTGCCACAGCACGGTGCCTCCGCTGTTGAGGTGGAGTCCGCGCGGGCCGAGGTCAGCGCCGCTGCCCAGCGGATGGGCCGGGAAATGCCGTCGGTCGATCTTCCCGCGCTGATCCAGGACTCCCGTGAGTCGCCGCACTGGGCGGATGTGGCCAGCCGCTGCCTGGCCTGCGCCAACTGCACGATGGTCTGCCCGACCTGCTTTTGCACCACGACCGAGGATGTCAGCGATCTGACCGGGGATCATGCCGAGCGCTGGCAGCGCTGGGCGTCCTGCTTCGAGCTGGACTTCTCCTACGTCCATGGCGGCAGCGTGCGGCAGTCGGGAGCGAGCCGGTACCGGCAGTGGTTCAGTCACAAGCTAGGCACCTGGCATGACCAATTCGGCGGTTCCGGCTGCGTTGGCTGCGGCCGGTGCATCGCCTGGTGTCCGGTTGGCATCGACATCACGGCCGAGGCGGCCCGGCTCGCTGACCTGGCCGGGGAAACAGCCCCCGGGAGCGAGGATGACTGAGCAGGGCGCGGAGCTGGCCGGGTCCGGAATCTTCGCGGGCCTGTCGGCAGCAGAGCGTGAACTGGTCGCCGCGGCCGCGCACCCGGTGCGGTTCGGGGCCGGTGAGCGGTTGTTCCGCGAGGGCACTCCGGCCCGCGGTTGCTGGCTGATCCACGACGGCTGCGTGGCCCTGGACCTGGTGGTTCCCGGGCGCGGCCAGGTGGTGGTGCAGACGCTTGGGCGTGGCGACGTGCTCGGCTGGTCGTGGCTGCTACCGCCGTACCAGTGGCATTTCGGGGCGGTCGCGGTGCGCCCGACCACCGCCACCCAGCTGGACACCGATCTGCTGCGCACGCTTGCCGAGCAGGACCCGCGGTTTGGCTACGCGCTGACACTCAGCTTGTTCCAGGCGTGTGTGCAGCGGCTGCAAGCTACCCGGGCCCGGCTGCTTGACCTGTACCGGAGTCCGCATGACCAGTCCTGAGGGTGCCTCGCTGGTCGCGGAGCCGATGCTGCCGGTGCCCTACCTGGTGGCCAGCCGCACGGCCGAGACGCATGACTGCGTCACGCTGCGGCTGGTACCAGCCCGCGACCCGCTGCCCCCGTTCCAGCCGGGCCAGTTCACCATGCTGGCGGTACCCGCCGTCGGCGAGGTCGCCATCTCCATCAGCGGCGACCCGGCCACTCAGGACGGGACGCTGACCCACACCATCCGCGCTGTCGGCGCGGTGAGCAGGGCACTGCACGACGCACCGGCTGGCACTCTGCTCGGCGTTCGCGGACCATTCGGCACGGCCTGGGACCTGGCCTCGGCCACTGGCCGCGACCTGGTGATCGTGGCTGGCGGGGTGGGACTGGCCCCGCTGCGGCCGGTGGTGCTGGGCGCGCTGGCCGGACGAGGATCCTACCGCCGCGTTTGCCTGATTGCCGGTGCGCGCAGGCCAGCCGAGTTCTTGTTCCGTGGTGAGCTGGATACCTGGTCCGGCCGGAGTGATATCGAGGTCGAGCTGACCATCGACCAGCCCGCCACAGGCTGGTACGGCCAGGTCGGCTTCGTGACCGAGCCGCTGGTCCGGCTGGCGGTGGACCCGGCCCGCACCACCGCGTTCCTGTGCGGCCCAGAGCCCATGATGCGGTTCGCCGCCCAGGTGCTGCTGCGCAAGGGGATCCCGGCCGACGACATCCGGGTTTCGCTGGAACGCGACATGCAGTGCGGGATCGGCCTGTGTGGACACTGCCAGCTCGGGCCCATCCTGGTCTGCCGGGACGGGCCCGTGGTCAGCTACGCGCTGGCCGGCCCATTGCTGACCATCCGGGAACTGTGATGACCAAGCCGACTCTCGCCGTCTGGAAGCTCGCTTCGTGCGACGGCTGCCAGCTGACCCTGCTGGACTGCGAAGACGAACTGCTCGGCCTGGCCGAGACGCTGATTATCGCTCACTTCCTGGAGGCATCATCCGCGGTGCAGCCGGGACCGTACGACATCTCCCTGGTCGAGGGATCGATCACCACCGCGCGGGACGCACAGCGCATCAGGCAGATACGCGAACAGTCCCGCGTGCTGGTGACCATCGGCGCCTGCGCGACCGCCGGCGGGATCCAGGCGCTGCGGAATTTCGGTGATGTGGACGAGTTCGCCGCAGCGGTGTACGCCAGCCCGGAATACATCGACACGCTGGCCACCTCGACCCCAGTGGCGGCGCATGTGCAGGTGGACTTCGAGCTGCGCGGATGCCCGATCGACCGCCGGCAGCTGCTCGAGGTGATCACCGCTCTGCTGGTCGGACGCAAGCCGGATATTCCCAACGCCAGCGTGTGCACCGAATGCAAACGCCGCGGCCTGACCTGCGTGATGGTCGCGGACGGCACGCCATGCCTCGGGCCGGTCACCCAGGCTGGCTGCGGCGCGCTGTGCCCGGCGCACTCGCGTGGCTGTTACGGGTGCTTCGGGCCCACCTCCGAGCCGAACGTGCCCGCGCTGGCCCGGCAGCTGCGCCTGTGCGGAATGAGTGAACCAGCCATCGGCCGGGTCTTCGCGACGTTCAACGCGGCCGCCCCGGCGTTCGCGGAAAGGCACCGGGATGAGCCACCGCAGTAGGGAACTCACCGTCGGCGGGCTGTCCCGGGTGGAAGGCGAAGGCGCGCTCCGGCTCACGGTGCGCGGCGGGCAGGTGGAGCGGGCCGAGCTGAACATCTATGAGCCGCCGCGGTTCTTCGAGGCGTTCCTGCGCGGCCGCTCCTACACCGAGCCACCGGACATTACCGCGCGGATCTGCGGGATCTGCCCGGTCGCTTATCAGACCAGCGCGTGCAACGCGATCGAGCAGGCCTGCGGCGCCCAGCTCGACCCGCCGCTCGCTGAGCTGCGCCGGCTGCTGTACTGCGGGGAATGGATCTCCAGTCATGCCCTGCACATCTACTTCCTGCACGCGCCTGACTTCCTCGGCTATCCGGACGCGATCACGCTGGCCCAGGACCATCGCGACATCGTCGAGCGCGGCCTGGAGCTCAAGAAGGCGGGCAACGCGATCCTGGACTTCCTCGGCGGCCGCGCGATCCACCCGGTCAACGTCCGGGTCGGCGGGTTCTACCGGGTACCGTCCCCCAGGGAGCTGGCCCCGCTCGCCGAGCGGCTGCGCCGGGCGCTGGACCAGGCGGTCGGTACGGTCCGGTGGGCCACTTCCTTCGACTTCCCCGAGCTGGAACTCGACCACGACCTGCTGTCTGCCGACGATCCGGGCCGCTACCCCATCGAATCGGGTGCCCTGCGGTCGGCCAGCGGCCTGTCCTTCCCGGCCAGTGAGTTCCCCGATCACGTGATCGAAGAGCAGGTCCCGCATTCCACGGCTCTGCATGCCACCCTGGACGGCCACCGCTACCTGGCCGGCCCGCTAGCCAGGTATTCGCTGAACTCTGGCTACCTCTCCCCCATCGCCCGCCAAGCCGCCGCCGATGCCGGGCTCGGCGCCGAGTGCCGCAACCCATTCCGGAGCGTCCTGGTCCGCGCCGTGGAAGTGGTCTACGCGATCGAGGAAGCACTGCGCATCATCGACGGCTACCAGCGGCCCGGGCAGCCCGCGGTGGCGGTACGGCCGTGCGCCGGCACCGGGCATGGGGTCAGCGAGGCCCCGCGCGGGGTGCTCTATCACCGGTACACGCTCGACGCCGACGGACTGATCCGCGCGGCCACGATCATCCCGCCGACCTCGCAGAACCAGGCCGCGATCGAGAACGACCTGCGCCAGGTGGCCGAGGCCAACCTGGCCCTCGACGATGCCGCGCTGACCAGCCTGTGCGAGCGGGTGATCCGTAACTACGACCCGTGCATCTCCTGCGCCGCACACTTTCTCACCCTGCGGGTGAACCGCGGATGACCGGCCGGCAGGCGGTGCTCATCGGGATCGGGAACCCGTACCGGCGCGACGACGGAATAGGGCCCGCGGTGGCGAGTGAGATTGAGCGGCTCCGCCTGCCCGGTGTCCGGGTCGTCATCTCCGATGGAGAGCCGGTCGGCCTGCTGGCCGCGTGGGAGGACACTGGCCTGGCCATCGTGGTGGACGCTATCCGGCACGAGCCGCCATGCCCGGGTCATATCCACCGGCTCACCGGCAGCCAACTGGACGGTGACGGAGCCGCGGCCAGCTCACACGGCTTCGGAGTCCCGTACGCGCTGCAGCTCAGCCGGGCCCTGAACCGTCAGCCTGGCCGTCTGGTGATGTTCGGGATAGAAGCAGCCGACACGAGTGCGGGATCCGGGCTGTCCGCGGCTGTTTCCGCGGCGGTGCCTATGGCGGTCTCCGCGGTGCGTGCCGAGCTTGAGAAAGGCTAAGCCTGCTCGGCGAGGCAGCCGGGCCAGACCCAGTCCCGGACCTCGGGCAGATCCTCGCCGTACTCGCAGATCCAGGTCCGGTGCCGGACGAGCGAATCGGCCATCTGCTGGCGTAGCCACGCGGCCCGGTCGGAAAGCCCGGGGACCCGGTCGATCACGTCAATGACCAGGTGGAACCGGTCCATCTCGTTCAGCACCACCATGTCGAACGGGGTGGTCGTGGTGCCTTCCTCCTTGTAGCCGCGGACGTGGATGTTGTGATGGCCCCGCCGCCGGTAGGTCAGCCGGTGGATGAGCCATGGATACCCGTGATAGGCGAAGATCACCGGCCGGTCGGACGTGAACAGTCCGTCGAACTCCGGGTCGCTCATCCCGTGCGGGTGTTCCGTCTCCGGCTCCAGGCGCATCAGGTCAACCACGTTGACCACCCGGACCCGCAGGTCAGGCAGGTTCTCGCGGAGGATGCTGGTGGCCGCCAGCACCTCCAGCGTGGGCACATCCCCGGCGCAGCCGAGCACCACGTCCGGCTCGGTGCCGGCGCGGTCGTTACTGGCCCATTCGAAGATCCCGGCGCCCCGGGTGCAGTGCAGGATCGCGGCGTCCATGTCCAGCCAGTCGGGACTGGGCTGCTTGCCCGCCACGACCACATTGACGTAGTCGCGGCTGCGCAGGCAGTGGTCCCCGACCGAGAGCAGTGTGTTGGTGTCCGGCGGCAGGTAGACCCGGACCACCTTGGCCTTCTTGTTCACCACGTGGTCGATGAAGCCCGGGTCCTGGTGCGAGAAGCCGTTGTGGTCCTGCCGCCAGACGTGCGAGGTGAGCAGGTAGTTCAGCAAGGCCACCGGTCGGCGCCAAGGCAGCGTGCGGCTGATCTTCAGCCACTTGGCGTGCTGATTGAACATCGAGTCGACGATGTGGATGAACGCCTCGTAGCAGGAGAAGAAGCCGTGCCGCCCAGTCAGCAGGTAGCCCTCCAGCCAGCCCTGGCAGGTGGTCTCGGACAAGATCTCCATCACCCGGCCGTCCCGCGCCAGGTGCTCGTCAACCGGCAGCATGGCCTCCTCCCACGTCTTGCCGGTGACCTCGAACAGCGCGTCGAGGCGGTTGGAGGCGGTCTCGTCCGGGCCGACCACCCGGAAGTTGCGCGGCGCAGCGTTCAGCCGGGCCACGTCCCGCAGCATCCGGCCGAGGACCCGGGTCGGCTCGGTCTGTGCCGCCCCAGGTACTTCCACCGGCACCGCATAGTCCCGGAAGTCGGGCATGACCAGGTCGCGGAGCAGCAGCCCGCCGTTGGCGTGCGGGTTGGAGCCCATCCGGCGCGCCCCGGCCGGGACGAAGCCCAGGATCTCCGGCCGCGGCCGGCCCTCGCCGTCGAACAGCTCGTCGGGCCGGTAGGACAGCATCCAGTCCTCGAGCATCCGCAGGTGCTCGGGGTTGGTGCGGACTTCGGCCAGCGGTACCTGGTGGGCCCGCCAGGTGCCTTCCACCGGCCGCCCGTCCACCGTGGCTGGGCCGGTCCAGCCCTTGGGGGTGCGCAACACAATCATCGGCCACCGCACGCCATGCCCGTTTGGGCTGGGGCCGCCTCTGCAGCGGGCATCCGCCTGGATCTCCCGGATCCGGGCGATCACCTGGTCCAGCACCGCCGCCATCTCGTGGTGCACCGTCGCCGGGTCGGTCCCCTCGATGAACACCGGGACATACCCGTACCCGCGCAGCAGCGCGTCCAGTTCCTGCTCCGGGATCCGGGCCAGCACCGCCGGGTTGCTGATCTTCCACCCGTTCAGGTGCAGGATCGGCAGCACCGCCCCGTCCGTGACCGGGTTGAGAAACTTGCCGGAATGCCAGCTCGTGGCCAGCGGCCCGGTCTCCGCCTCGCCGTCGCCGACCACACACGCCACGATCAGGTCCGGGTTGTCGAACGCGGCGCCGTGCGCATGGGACAGCGAATAGCCGAGCTCGCCGCCCTCGTGGATCGAGCCGGGTGTCTCCGGCGCCACGTGACTGGGCACTCCACCTGGGAAGGAGAACTGGCGGAACAGCCGGGCCATCCCAGCCGCGTCCTGCGAAATGCTCGGGTAGATGTCGCTATAGCTGCCGTCCAGCCAGGTGCTGGACAGGACGGCCGGGCCGCCGTGCCCCGGGCCGATGACGTACATCATGTCCAGGTCATGATCGACGATGGCCCGGTTCAGGTGGGCCCACAGGAAATTCAGCCCGGGCGTGGTACCCCAGCGGCCAAGGAGCCGGGGCTTGATGTGCTCGGGCCGGAGCGGCTCGGCCAGCCGCGGGTTGCCCATCAGGTAGATCTGGCCCACCGACAGGTAGTTCGCGGCCCGCCAATAGCCGTCCAGCGCCTGAAGCTGCTCATGGGTGAGGGTCGGCTGTGCCGCCAAAGTCATCGCGGGGCGTCCTTCCGGTGGTTGCGGTCAGTCAGAGCCGGGATGCAATGAGGGCGGCCAGGTCGACCAGGCGGCAGGTGTAGCCCCATTCGTTGTCGTACCAGCCGAACACCTTCACCAGGCTGCCCGCCGCCTGGGTCAGGCCGGAGTCGAAGACGCATGATGCTGGCTGCCCAATGATGTCCCGGGAGACCAGCGGGTCGGTGCTGTAGTGCAGGATCCCGGCCAGGTCGCCCGCGGCCGCCTGCTCGAAGGCGCTGTTCACTTCGGCCGCGGTGACGTGGCGGCTCAGCACGACGGTCAGGTCGGTGAGCGAGCCGTCCTCGACCGGCACCCGGACCGCCACGCCGTCCAGCCGCCCGGCCAGCTCGGGGATGACCACGCCGGCGGTGCGGGCCGCGCCGGTGCTGGTGGGCACGATGCTGACCGCGGCGCTGCGGGCCCGGCGCAGGTCCTTGTGCGGCCCGTCCAGCAGCATCTGGTCACCCGTGTAGGCGTGGATGGTGGTCATCAGCCCGGTGACCAGCCCGAACGAATCATGCAGCACCTTCGCCATGGGGACCACGCAGTTGGTCGTGCAGGACGCGGCCGAGACAACGTCATGCCGCCCGGCGTCGTACTCCGCGTCGTTGACCCCGAAGACCACGGTGAGGTCGGCGCCCTTGCCGGGCGCGGAGATCAGCACCTTGCGGGCACCGCCTTTGAGGTGCGCGGCGGCGTCCTCGCGGGCGCGGAACTTCCCGGTGGACTCGATGACCAGGCTCACGCCCAGCGCAGCCCAGTCGATGGTGGCCGGATCCCGGGCGGCCAGCACCTCGATGTCCCGGCCGCCCACGGTGAGCGAGTCAGGGCCGTAACGCACCTCCTGACCGAGCCGGCCATAGGTGGAGTCGAACTCCAGCAAGTGGGCCAGCGTCCGGGCATCGGCCAGGTCATTGACGGCCACCACATCCAGGTCGTCCCGGTCCAGGGTGCGCCGCACGAACGCCCGGCCAACCCGCCCGAATCCATTGATTCCCACCTTGATCGGCATCGGGATCTCCTCTCGTCACCCCGTCAGGATCTCCGGCGGGCCCGGTCACTGACCAACGGCCTTCGGCACCTTCGGCCGGGTCGTTGGTCCCTGGGCCAGTGCCCGCTACAGGCAGCAAGCTGGCAGCAGACCAGTCCTGGGAGGCACGATGAATTCCGCTCAGCCTGCTGGCAGTGCGTACGCGCTGCTCGCGGACGGTGCCACGATCGAGATCCGGGCGGCCACCCCGGCCGACTTCATGGCCGTGCGGCAGATGTACCGGTCCATGTCGCAGGACAACATCTACCTGCGGTTCTTCAGCATGAGCACGGCCGCGGCAGATGATCAGGCCCAGCGGTCCTGCCGGGAACCAGCGGCCGATCACGCCACCCGCCTGGCCTGGCTAGAGGGGGAACTCGTCGGCGTCGCCAGTTACGAGTGCGCCGAGCCGCCGACGATCGCGGAGATCGCGGTGGCCGTGGCCGATCACGCCCACCACCGGGGCGTAGGCACGCTGCTGATCGAGCACCTGGTGTCAGCCGGCCGCGACCAGGGGGTGCGGACCTTCACCGCTGAGGTGCTGAGCGAGAACTCAGCCATGCTGAAAGTGTTCGCGAATGCTGGCCTGCAGGCCCGGCGCAGGTGGGCGGACGGCCTGGCCGAGCTGGCCTTCGACCTGCCGGGCAGCGTCGCGGATGCCGGCTGGGAACCCTACCTGGATGCGGTGGCCAGCCGGGAGGGGCACGCCGACGTGGCCAGCCTGCGGCATCTGTTCGCAGCTGAATCGGTGGCCGTAATCGGGGCCAGCCGCAACCCGCGGGGAGTCGGCCGGGCCATCCTGCACAACATCGTCACCGGCGGCTATGCCGGGCGGGTCTATCCGGTCAACCCGCTGGCTACGGAACTCGAAGGCGTCCCCTGTCTGCCGTCGGCGGCGGCGCTGCCGCCCGCGGTGGATCTGGCCGTGGTCGCGGTGCGGGCCGAAGCGGTCCTGGGGGTGGCCGAGGAATGCGGCCAGCGCGGCGTCAGGTCGCTGGTCGTCATCACGGCCGGCCTGGATGCCCCGGCCAAGGCGGATCTGCTGGCCTGCTGCCGCCGCCATGGCATGCGGCTCATCGGCCCGAACTGCTTCGGCATCGCGGTGCCCGGCCTGGGCCTGGACGCGACGTTCGGCGCCAGCCACCCGGCCGCCGGCCAGGCCGGTCTGGCGGTGCAGTCCGGCGGCGTCGGCATCGCGCTGGGCAGTCAGCTATCCCGGCTCGGCATCGGGGTGTCCTCGTTCGCGTCGCTGGGTGACAAGTGCGACGTGTCCGGGAACGACATGCTGATGTGGTGGGCGCAGGACCCGGCCACCACCATGGCGGTACTCTATCTCGAGTCGTTCGGCAACCCACGTAAGTTCAGCCGGACCGCCCGGCAGGTGGGTGCGGCCATGCCGGTGCTCACCGTGCACGCCGGCCGCTCCGCGGCCGGGCAGCGCGCGGCCGCGTCGCACACGGCGGCGGCGGCCACCCCGCTGGTCACCCGGGAGGCGCTCTTCGAGCAGGCCGGCATCATCGCCACCCAGGACCTCGGTGAGCTACTGGAGACGGCGGCCCTGCTGGCCAGCCAGCCGGTACCGAGCGGCGGCCGGGTGGCGATCGTGTCCAACGCCGGCGGCGCCGGGGTGCTGGCCGCCGACGCCTGTGCCGACGCGGGCCTGCATGTCGCCCAGCTCGGCCCCCAGGTACAGCAGGAGATTCGCCGCTGGCTGCCCGCAGGCGCCGAGGTCACCGGGCCGGTCAACACCACCGCGACGGTTGCTCCGGAGAACTTCCGCCGCTGCCTGGAACTGATCGCGGCCGACGATGGGGTGGACGCCATCCTGGCTCTCGCCGTGCCCACCGCGGCCGCGGATCTGACGCCAGCGGTGTGCTCCGCCGAGCTGGCCAAGCCGGCCGCCCTGGTGCTCCTGGACCAGGCGGATGCGGTGCGGCTGCTGCCCAGCCGGGCGGGCAGCAACGGCCAGATTCCTACGTATGCCTACCCCAAGAGCGCGGCCCGCGCGCTGGGGCACGCGGCCCGCTATGGCGCGTGGCGGACCCAATCGCCGGGCCGGGTCCCCGGGTTCGCTGACCTGCGGCCCGATGACGCCCGGGCGCTCATCCACCGCTTCCTCGACCAGTCGCCGGACGGCGGCTGGCTGCCCCCGGCCCAGGTCGCCACCCTGCTCGAGTGCTATGGGATAACCCAGGTGCCCACTTATCTGGTGGGCAGCGAGCAGGGAGCCGTCGAAGCGGCCGGCCAGCTGGACGGACCGGTGGTGCTCAAGGCCGACGTGCCCGGGCTGGTGCACAAGACCGATGCTGGCGCGGTCCAGCTCGACCTGCACGGCGACGGCGAGGTGCGGGCTGGCTACCGTGCACTGGCCACGAGGTTCGGCGACCGGATGACCGCGGCCCTGGTCCAGCCCATGATCACCGGCGGTACCGAGGTGATCATCGGGGTGGTGCACGACGCCGTCTTCGGGCCGCTGGTCGTGTTCGGTCTGGGCGGAGTGGCCACCGACGTGCTAGCCGACCGGACCGCCCGGCTCACCCCACTCACCGATACGGACAGCGCCGCCATGATCCGCTCCATTCACGCGGCCCCGCTGCTGCTCGGGCACCGCGGCGCTCTGGCCGCTGATACGGACGCGCTGCAAGACCTGCTACAGCGCGTGGCCCGGCTCGCTGACGATCTTCCAGAGGTGGCTGAGCTTGACCTCAACCCGGTCGTCGCCCGGCCAGATGGCAGCCATGTGGTAGACGCCCGGATCCACGTCCGGGCGGTCCAGCCGAGTGATCCGTACCTGCGCCAGCTGAGGTGAGCACCGGACCATTTGCCCCAGCGGTCCAGGACCACAGTCCCATGCGCAAGCTGGCCTGGGGCACCTAGGGTTTTACCAATGGCCACGCGATGTTAGGAGAAGCGCCCCATGGACGAGCCAGCCCCGGCGCAGCGGCAGATCGGCGTTTTCCTGCTCGATGATCACGAGATTGTCCGGCGCGGCGTGAAAGACCTGCTGGAATCCGACTCGGGCATCGTGGTCGTCGGTGAGGCCGGCACCGCCGCGTCGGCGCTGGCCAGGATCCCGGCGCTGCGGCCGGACGTGGCCGTGCTCGACGTCCGGCTGCCGGACGGCGACGGGGTCACCGTGTGCCGCGAGATCCGGTCCAGGATGCCGAGTGTGGCCTGCCTGATGCTCACCTCGTTCAGCGACGACGAGGCGCTGTTCGACGCGATCATGGCCGGCGCCGCCGGGTACGTGCTCAAGCAGATCCGCGGCACCGACCTGGTCGGCGCGGTCCGCACGGTGGCCGCGGGCGAGTCGATGCTCGACCCGGAAGCGGCCAGCCGGGTGATGCAGCGGATGCGCGACCAGACGGCACGGTCTGACCCGCTGGCCGGGCTGACCGAGCAGGAACGCCGGATCCTGGAGCTGATCGGCGAAGGGCTGACCAACCGGCAGATCGGTGAGCGCCTGTTCCTGGCCGAGAAAACCGTCAAGAACTATGTCTCGGCACTGTTCGCCAAGCTGGGCATGGAGCGCCGGACCCAGGCCGCGGCCTACGCCGCCCGGATCTTCGAGGACCACGGGCCGCCGCACCCGCCGCAGTCAGCCCGCTGACGCCCGATCACGGTCAGGCAGTCGCCGGGGTGGCGGTAGGCAGCGGGACCTCCCAGCGCAGCTCCGTCCCGCCGTTGCTGGCCCCGCCGATCGTGAGCGTGCCGCCATAGGGTTCGGCCCGCTGGGCCAGATTGGCCAGCCCGCTGCGGCGGGTGGCGTCCTTGATGCCGGTGCCGTTGTCGCGGACGAGCAGCGTCAGCTTGCCGTCCACCAGGACGGTCACGTCCACGTGAGTGGCCTGGCCGTGCCGGGCGGCATTCGACAGCGCCTCACGCAGGGCAAACAGCAGGTGCTCACCGATCTCCCCAGGGACCTCCTGATCCAGCCAGTCAGCCAGCTCAACTGAGGAGCTCATGCCGTGCGCCTCGGTCATCTCATCGACCACGTCTGCGGCCTTCCTCCGCAGGCCGGCCAGGTCTGTGCCGCGGGCCTGCAAGCTGAAGATCGCCGTACGGATGTCGGTGATGGTCTTGTCCAGGTCATCTACTACGCTGCTGACCCGCTCCTCGACCAGCGGCCGGGTGATCAGCGGGATCGTGCCCTGCAGCTTCATCCCGCTGGCATACAGCCGCTGGATCACCTGATCGTGCAGATCCCGGGCGATGCGGTCACGGTCCTCGAAAATCGACAGCCGTTCCGCGTCCTGGCGGCGCTCGGCGAGTTCCAGCGCGACTCCGGCCTGCGCCGCGAACGTCATGGCCAATCCGGTGGCCGCCCGGGGCAGCGGCATCGAGCCGACCGCACGGCCGACCGTGAGCACGCCGCGGACATTGCCCGCATCGCCCAGCGGCAGCAGGATCGCCGGTCCCAGCTGCAGGGTCTGCCGGGCCGCCTCCGATATCCGTGGGTCGTGCTGGAAGTCCTCTACCGTGACCGGCTGCCCAGTAGCCAGCACCGTTCCCGAGATGGATGCCCCGGCGGGCAGTCGCACGCCCAGCGCTGTCTGCGCGCTCTGACCGGCCGCGTGACTGATCACCAGGTGCTGCCGGTCGGCATCGGGCAGCGCCAGGACGACCAGGTCCGCCGCGGTCATCTCGAGAGTCTGCCGGGTCACGAAGGTGAGTACGTCGTCCACCGCGGCCCCGGCCAGCAGCCTGCGGGTCACCTCGGAACTGGCCGCCAGCCACTGCTGCTGCCGATGCGCCGCATCGTACAGCCGGGCGTTCTCGATGGCCACGCCGGCCGCCGCGGACAGCGCGGTGACCAGCGTCTCGTCTTCCTCGTCGAACGCCGCTCCGTCCCGCTTCTCGGTCAGGTAGAGGTTGCCGTAGACCTCGTCGCGGATCCGGATCGGCACGCCCAGGAACGACGTCATCGGGGGATGCCCGGCCGGGAAGCCGGACGACTGCGGGTGGCTGGCGATGTCGGCCAGCCGCAGCGCGCGGGGGTCGGTGATCAGCAGGCCGAGCAGCCCACGGCCCTCGGGCCAGTGATCGATCTTGGTGATAGCGGAGTCATCCAGCCCGACCGGGATGAAGTCGGCCAGCCGGCCGTCCTGGTCGATCACGCCGAGCGCACCGTACCGGGCGTCTACCAAGGTGACTGCGGCCTCGACGATCCGGCGCAGTACCGCCTCGAGCCGCAGATTGCTGCCCACCGTGACGACCGCATCGAGGAGGGCGTGCACCCGGTCGCGGCTGTCCCGCATGGCCTGCACCCGGCTTTGCAGCTCGGAGAGGAGGTCATCCAGCCGCAGATGCGGCAGCAGTAGATGCGGCTCAGGAGATTCCACGCAGGCATCCTCCCTCCGGGAACCCTGGTGGACGCGACCCTGATCATAGGTCAGCCAGACCTGCCCCGGCCACATCACCCCGGGTGTCCTTCCGGCACGTAGGGACAATCCGGGAGTACTCGCCAGGGGTCACCATGGCGATGTGCCCGTCGCTCTGCCACTTGATCACATATGGCGGGGCCCCGTCCTGGCCGAGGACGCGGATGACCAGGCCGGTCCGGCTTTCCGAGCCGGGCACGACGAGCGTGTCACCAACCTTCGCCCTCATGCCCCCAGCATGGGCCGGGACCGGCCGCTAAAGCACCGGCTGACTGGCCCCGATGAGCGGGACGTTCGACACCGCTGCCCAGGGCCCGGGAACAGGTTCCGTCCGGCAGGACAGGCCGAAGGTCCTCCGGCGCGGTGACCGATATCCCTGGGGGCGATGCTGCCCAGCCCGGACACTGAGGAGTGCCGATAAATGCTGGGCTGGAGGACAGAATGAACAAGAACATTGTGCTGGCCGTGCACGCCGCGGCAGCCGACGATCCAGCCGGGCATGTCCCGGCCGCCGCGGTCATGACCCGCGAGCTGAGCCGGGACAGTGGCGACCACGTCATCGTCCTGCACGTGCACGAGTACTCGGTCGGCCGGTACGGCCGCATCCGGGTAGATTGCGGCGATGGCGAAGGTGAGCGCACGGTGGAGGCCATCGTGGCCGACCTGAAGGCCCACGGTGTGAGCGCCGAGCCCGAGATCCGGGAGACGCATGTCGGGCACATCGCGGCCACGATCCTGGCCGCCGCGCACGATCACGAAGCGCGCATGATCGTGCTGGGGTCGAGCAGCCGCACCGACCTGCCGCGGATACCGCTGGGCAGCGTGGCCACCCGCCTGCTGCACACGGCCACGCTTCCGGTCCTCATTGTGCCCAGGTCGGACTGAGTGGCGGTGGCGTCAGCGCAGCCACTCGCCGCGGTCGGCGGCCCGCAGCGACCTGACGTACCCGGCCCGGTCCTGGGCGTCCGCAGCCGACCCGGAGCTGGCCAGCAGACCCCGGGCCTCAGCCAGGCTGGCGAACCCCTTCCGGGCCATCCAGTCGGTCAGCCCCCCCAGCAGCACCATGGCGTGCTCGACCCGGTGCCGCAGCAAGGCGGACGTGGTCATCACCACATCCGCGCCGGCCAGCAGGTAGGCCGCGACATCCGCGGCATCCTCCACGCCACCGCTGCCGGCCAGCGACGCGCTGATCCGGCCGGCCAGGTGAGCGATCCAGGCCCGGGGCAGCCGTCCATCAGCCGGGCTGGACAGCCCGAATCCGGTCGTCACGGTCAGCCGTTCCGGATCGACGTCCGGGTGCAGGAACCGGTTGAACAGGACCAGGCCATCGGCGCCCGCCCGGTCGAAACGCAACGCCATCTCGCCCATCGAGCTGTAGTACGGGCTCAGCTTCACCGCGACCGGAATGCCGACCGCCGCCTTGACCGCGGCCACGATCTCGACGTGCTGGTCTTCCACTTCGCGTCCATGAAGGGGGAAGGGGAGGTGGGTGGGGGGGTCTGTCGGCAGGTCATAGATGTTCAATTCGATGGCGGCCGCGCCCGCCTGCTCCAGCGCGTTCGCGTAACTGGTCCACCCGGTGGCGGTGACGCAGTTGAGGCTGGCAATGACCGGCACTTTCACCGCGGCCGCCGCCCGCTCGACCAGGCTCAGGTAGCGGCGTGGGTGCGGCTCCAGGCCGCCGACGTGCGGGAAGTAGGACAGCGATTCGGCGAAGCTGTCGCTGCCCGCGGCCCAGGCAGCCGCGTCCTGCGCCGCCTCCTGGCGCACTTCTTCCTCGAACAGCGACGGCAGCACGACTGCGGCCAGCCCGGCGTGCGCTAGCCGCACGATCCCGTCCAGCCCGCCGGCTATCGGCGACGCGGACGCGACCAGCGGGTTTCGCAGCTCCAAGCCCAGATACTGGCAGGAAAGGTCCATCGGGCACCTCCTATCCCGAGGCGCTGGCCGCCCCGGTGGGTCGCGCGTCCGCTGGGAAGCGGGCCGCGCCGCGGGTGGCCATCTCCTCATATGTGGCCCAGCGCTGCTGCACCTCGTGCTCGGCCAGGGCCATCAGCCGTTCGGCCTCGGCTGGGTCGCGCTGGGCCAGGATGCGGTAGCGCAGCTCGCGGCCGGTGTAGTCGGCCAGCGGGATGCGCGGCCGCGGTGAGTCGAGCAGGAACGGGTTGTCCCCGGCGGCGCGCAGTTCCGGGTCGTAGCGGATCAGCGGCCAGTGCCCGCTGGCCACCGCCCGGTACTGCTGGCCCATCCCGTCCCGCATCTCGATGCCGTGCGCGATGCAATGGCTGTACGCGATGACCAGCGACGGCCCGTCGTACGCCTCGGCCTCGCGCAGCGCGCGCAGCGTCTGCTGCGGGTCGGCGCCCATCGCCACCCGGGCCACGTACACGTTGCCGTACGCGATGGCCTGCAGGGCCAGGTCCTTCTTGGGCACGTGCTTGCCCGAGGCGGCGAACTTGGCCACCGCGCCCAGTGGTGTCGCCTTGGACGACTGCCCGCCGGTGTTTGAGTACACCTCGGTGTCGAGGACCAGCACGTTCACGTTGCGCCCGCTGGCCAGCACGTGGTCCAGGCCGCCCGAGCCGATGTCGTAGGCCCAGCCGTCGCCGCCGACCAGCCATACGCTGCGCCGGACCAGGTGGTCTGCCACACTGCGCAGGTCGGCGACCCGCGGTTCGGCGGTGTCCAGCCCGGCCAGGCGGCCGGTCAGTTCGGTGACCCGGTCCCGCTGCGCGGCCAGCTCCGACTCCCGGCGCTGCGGCGCGGCCAGGATCTGGTCCACCAGGTCCGGGCCGAGATGGTCCCGGAGCTGGGCCAGCCGGTCGCGGGCCAGCCGCAGGTGCAGGTCGGCGGCCAGCCGGAAGCCGAGGCCGAACTCGGCGTTGTCCTCGAACAGCGAGTTGGACCAGGCCGGGCCGCGGCCCTCGGCGTTGGCCGCCCACGGCGTGGTGGGCAGGTTGCCGCCGTAGATCGACGAGCAGCCGGTCGCGTTCGCGATCATCAACCGGTCGCCGAACAGCTGGGACAGCAGCTTGAGGTAGGGCGTCTCGCCACAGCCCGCGCAGGCACCGGAGAACTCGAACAGCGGCTGCAGGAACTGGGTCCCGCGCACGGTACCGAAATCCACCCGGGACCGGTCGTTCACCGGCAGCTCTTCGAAGAACGCGATGTCGCGCCGGCCCTGCTCGACCAGGGGCTCTCGTGGGGCCAGGTTGATGGCGCGCTGCCCCGCTTCTCCCGGCGCCCGCACCGGGCAGGCTTCCACGCACAACGCACATCCGGTGCAATCTTCTACGTAGACCTGGAGGGAGTACCTGGTGTCGGGCAGGCCACGGGCGTCCAGCGGCATCGACCTGAACCCGTCCGGGGCCCCGGCCAGCGCAGACTCGTCGTAGAAGTTGGCCCGGATCACGCTGTGCGGGCAGACGAAGCTGCAGTTGCCGCACTGGATGCACAGGTCCGGGTCCCACTCGGCGACCAGGTCGGAGATGTTGCGCTTCTCGAACGCGGTGGTGCCACTGGGGTAGGTGCCGTCCACCGGCAGCGCGCTGACCGGCAGCGCGTCGCCGCGCCCGGCCATCATCTCGGCCGTCACCCGGCGGACGAAGTCCGGCGCGTCCGCGGGCACCAGCGCGGGCAGCCCGCGGTTGGTGGTCACCCGGCCCGGCACCGGGATCTGGTGCAGCGCGGCCAGCGCCTGGTCCACCGCGGCGTCGTTCCGCGCCACCACCTCGGGGCCGCGGCGGCCGTAGGTCTTGGCGATGGCCGCCTTGATGGCGGTGATCGCCTCCTCCCGGGGCAGCACGCCGGAGATGGCGAAGAAGCAGGTTTGCAGCACCGTGTTGATCCGCCCGGGCAGCCCCGCGTCCCGGGCCACCTGACTCGCGTCGATCGCGTACAGCGTGATGCCCTTGGCCAGGATCTGCTCCTGGACCGGGCGGGGCAGGCTGCCCCACACCTCCCCGGCTTGGTTTGGGCTGTTCAGCAGCAGCGTGGCGCCGGGCGCAGCCCGGCACAGCACGTCGGTGCGCTCGATCAGCTCGGCGTGGTGGCAGCCGACGAAGCTGGCGTTCAATACGAGATAGGGAGCGTGGATCGGGCCGGGTCCGAAGCGCAGGTGGGAAACCGTCTGGGAGCCGGATTTCTTGGAGTCGTAGACGAAGTAGCCCTGGGCGTGCAGGCCGCGGTCCGCGCCGAGGATCTTGATGGTGTTCTTGTTCGCGCCGACCGTGCCGTCCGAGCCGAGGCCATAGAACACCGCGCGGACCGTGCCGGGTGTCTCGATGTCCAGCTCGGCGTAGTCCAGGCTGGTGCCGCTGACGTCGTCGGTAATGCCGACGGTGAACCGCTGCTTCGGGTGCGCGGCGGCCAGGTCGGTGAACACGCCGGCCACCATCCCGGGGGTGAACTCCTTGGAGGACAGGCCGTAACGGCCGCCGGTGACCACCGGCATGCTGCCCAGGGCGCCGGCCGCGTGCGCTTCGGCCAGCGCGCCGAGTACGTCCAGGAACAGCGGCTCACCGAGCGACCCCGGTTCCTTGGTCCGGTCCAGCACGGCCACCCGGCGCACCGTGTCCGGCAGCGCGGCGAGCAGGTCCGCGGCGGGGAACGGCCGGAACAGCCGCACGGTGACGGCGCCGACCTTCTCGCCCTGGCTGGCCAGGTAGCGGGCGGTCTCGGCGGCGGTCTGGGCGCCCGACCCCATGATCACGATGACCCGCTCGGCGGCCGGGTCGCCGGTGTAGTCGGCCAGGTGGTACTGGCGGCCGGTCCGGGTGGCTAGCGCGTCCATGGCCGCGGTGACCGCCCCGGGCACCTGCGCGTAGAACGGGTTGACCGTCTCCCGGGCCTGGAAGTAGACGTCCGGGTTCTGCGCGGTGCCCCGGATGAACGGGTGCTCCGGGGACAGCCCCCGGGCCCGGTGCGCCCGGATCAGCTCCTCCGGGACCAGCGCGCGCAGATCGTCGTCGGCCAGCGTGTCGACCGTGTTCAGCTCGTGTGAGGTGCGGAATCCGTCGAAGAAGTGCACGAACGGGACCCGGGTGCGCAGCGAGGCGGCCTGCGCGACCAGGGCCAGGTCGTGTGCCTCCTGCACGCTGGACGAGGCGAGCAGCGCGAACCCGGTCTGCCGGACCGCCATCACGTCGGCGTGGTCGCCGAAGATGGACAGCCCCTGGGCGGCCAGTGACCGGGCGGCCACGTGCAAGACGGCCGGGGTCAGCTCCCCGGCGATCTTGTACATGTTGGGGATCATCAGCAGCAGGCCCTGCGAGGCGGTGAACGTGGTGGCCAGCGCCCCGCTCTGCAGCGCGCCGTGCAGTGCGCCCGCCGCGCCGCCCTCGCTCTGCATCTCCACCACGGCTGGCACGCTGCCCCACACGTTGGGCCGGCCCTGGCTGGACCATTCGTCGGCCAGTTCGGCCATGGGCGAGGACGGGGTGATCGGGTAGATGCAGCACACCTCGTTGAGCCGGTAGGCGACCGACGCGGCCGCCTCGTTGCCGTCGATGGTGGCGCGCATCACCGGGGCTCCTCGATCATCTCGATGGCGTGCACCGGGCATTGGTCGTAGCAGGTGGCGCAGCCGGTGCACCGGTCGTAGTCGACTTCGTAGTTGAACGGGGTCCCGTCCGGATGGCCGGCCGGCCGGGCCGGGCCCAGCTTGATGATCGCGTCCTCCGGGCAGGCGCCGAAGCAGCCATCGCATTCGATGCAGTTGCCGCAGGACAGGCAGCGGCTGGCCTCGTAACGGGCCTGCCGCTCATCCAGGCCGCTGACTACCTCGGCGAAGTCGGCGGTCCGCTCGGCTGGGGCTCGCTCCGGCGGCCGGCGCTGTGCGGCGTCGGTGAGGTACCACGGGTGCAGCAGGCCGAACTCGGCCACGTCAGGCTGGGGCTTGGCCGTGTCGGCCGGGGCCAGGTCGCGCAGGTAGGCGTCGATGAACCGGGCGGCCTTCTTGCCGTGGCCCACGCCCACGGTGACGGTCCGCTCGGCGGGCACCATGTCGCCGCCCGCGAACACCCCGGGGCAGCCGGTCATCATCGACGCGGACACCACTACGGTGCCGTCCCGCTTGAACTCCACCCCCGGCACCTGGCGGAGGAAGCCGGTGTCGGCGTCCTGGCCGACGGCCAGGATCAGCGTGTCGGCGGCCAATGTCTCCAGCTGGCCGGTGGGCTGCGGATAGCCGTGCTCGTCGAGCTGCATCACCTCGACGGTCAGCTCCGGCCCATCGAACGCGGTGATCGTGTGCAGCCAGTTGATCCGGACACCTTCCCGCTCGGCGGCGTCAGCTTCTTCCTCGTGCGCGGGCATCTGGGCCCGGGTGCGCCGGTAGACGATCAGCGTGTCCTCGGCGCCGAGCCGCCGGGCGGTGCGGGCCGCGTCCATCGCGGTGTTCCCGCCGCCGTACACGGCGACCCGGCGGCCCAGCACCGGGTGCCCACCCGAGGCGACTTCGCGCAGGAACGGCACCGCCTCCACGATCCGGCTGGCGTCGTGGGCCGGGATGTCCACGTGCTTGGACAGGTGTGCGCCGACCGCGACGAACACTGCGTCGAAGGCGCCCTCAGCCCGCTCGGCAGCTAGGTCGGTAACCCGGTGCCCGCAGGTGATGGTCACGCCGAGGGCCTGGATCCGGCCGATCTCGCCGGCCAGTACGTCGCGCGGCAGCCGGTAGGGCGGGATGCCGTAGCGCATCATCCCGCCCGGCTCGGGGCTGGCGTCCCTGATCTCCACCTGGTGGCCACGCCGGGCCAGGTGGTAGGCGGCGGACAGTCCGCTCGGGCCGGCCCCGATGACCAGGACGCGTTTCCCGCTCGGCGGCCCGGCAGGCGCGCCAAAGGACCAGCCGTGCTGCAGCGCCTGGTCGCCGATGAACCGCTCGACCGCGTGGATCGACACGGGGCTGTCCAGCTGGGCGCGGTTGCAGGCGGTCTCGCACGGGTGGTAGCAGACCCGGCCGTGGATGGCGGGCAGCGGGTTGTCCGCGGCCAGCTGGCGCCAGGCCTGCTCAGCCTGGCCGGCCTGGATCAGCGCCAGCCAGGCCTGGATGTTCTCCCCGGCCGGGCAGCCAGCGTTGCACGGCGGCAGCAGATCCAGGTAGACCGGCAGGCGGGTGCGCACCGGCCCGGCCCGGGCTGCGTCATGCGCCAGGTCGGGCAGCGGGGTCAGCTCGGTCATGGCCTGCTCCCGCTGACCGCAGCCGGACCGGGGATCAGGTCGTCGCCAGGCAACTGGCCGCCGTGCTGGTGTGGCGTGAGTTCGGCTGGGGTCACGTTGTAGCGGACCGCGCCAGGGGTGAAGCGGAGCTCGGCGTAGCAGAACGGGCCGTCGGGCAGATGCCAGATGGCGGCCCCCCAGCGGGGCTGCCACCGGCCGTTGATCTTCATCCAGCCCTGGACCGGGGTGGACCACCGGGTCCGGACGAGGCCATCAGGCAGGGCGCACCAGCGGTCATCGGTGCTGAATTCGACGGGTGCCCCGCGTCCGTCGACCAGTACCCGGGCGGTGACCTGGTGGCTGGCATCGGCCAGGGTGAGGTCGAAGGAGCTGTCGTTGACCGGGGCCCAGGTGACGGGGAGGGCCAGCAGGATCGAGGGGGCGAGCAGCACCGCGTCGTTGAGGTACGTGACCAGTTCGCTCAGGTCATACTCCGGGCCGGACCCGTCGGCGACTGGCACCAGTCCGGCCAGCTTGCCGTACATCCGGCCGTGCCCGCCGCAGTAGGCGTCGCGCCCGGTCATCCGCAGCACACCGGCCGCCGTAACGCGCATGTGGTACAGCCGGGTGACGAGCGGGCAGGTGCTGTACTGCCAGGCTTCGCAGCGCAGCCACGGCATGCGTGGCCGCAGCCGGAACCGCCCGCTGAAGTGCGCCACGAACGACCAGTCCGGCGGGCGGCCGGCCACCTCCATGAACGTCAAGTACCGCTGTGCGGCAGCTGGCAGTCCGACCAGGTCAGCCTCGGTGACGGGGGCGGCTGAGGCCGGGCCGGGGCGCGGTTTGAGCGCGGCCGCGTCCGCGGCCATCCTTTGGTATAGCCGCCCGTGCCGTGGGGCCAGGGACGATGTCATACCGTTGCCTCCTCAGCCACCCTGTTACCTCCATCAGACCGCTGACCGACCCCGGTCTATTAGGGGCAATAGTCCCGGCGGCCGGTGCCGTCCGGCCCGCACCGGCTAGCGCGGTGTGGGCCGACCGGCCCGGTCCAGCCGCAACGCGAGCATGGGGCACAGCCGGGCCGCTTCGCCTGCCTCAGCTCGCAGGCCGGCCGGGACATCGGGATCGCGGATGATGGGAAAGCCCCAGTCGTCGAGGGTGATCATCTCGGGCAGGATCTCGGCGCAGAATCCGCGCCCGTCGCACGCGATGGGATCGACCCGAAGCCGGGCACCCGCGGTCACGGCTTGGCCCGGGCCGGGACGGGGAGCACACCAGCCGCACGGGTCCCGCGGCACCAGCCGCGGGCATGCTGGGTTATCTCCGCTGCGAAGACGTGCAGCGCGCTGCGGATCATGCGGACCACACCATCGGGGTGGTGGCAGGCACCACGCCCGTCGACCTGGCTCAGCCAGCGCTCCAGCCGGGCGAGATCGAACGGGCGGCCTGCGGCCAGTGCTTCGAGTTCGGTTGCGATCGAGTCCAGCCCGAACAGGCAGGGGCCGCACTGGCCCGCCGACTCGGCAGCCAGGTAACGGGCGATGCGGGCCGTCTCGGCCAGTCCACAGGCGCCAGCGGGCAGGGCGGCGATCAGCCCGGCCCCCGGGCTGGCGCCTACTGGGCGCAGCCCGGCGGCCGAGAACGGCAGGGCCATGGCCGCGGGCTGGTCCACCCAGGTGCCGGAGTAACCGCCGATCAGCAAGGCGGTCAGGGCCGTGGCCAGCCCGCCGGCCAGTGCCAGCACCGCGCTGATCGGCGCGCCGATCCCGGTCTCGTAGACGCCCGGTCGCCGCACCGCACCCATGACGGTCACCAGCGTGGACCCGGGTTCGGTGGGTGTCCCCAGCGAGCGGAACCAGGCGGCGCCGTGCCGGACGATGAGCGCGAGATGGGCCAGCGTCTCGACGTTTTGCACCAGAGTCGGGCACCCGCCCAGGCCGCGCTCTGAGACGCGCGGGGGCACCCGGGTCGGCACTGGTCTGCCGTGCTCAGCCCAGTTCACCAGCGCACTCGCCTCGCCGGCGACGAAACGGCCGGCCCCGGTCAGCACGCGGACTGGAACCGGGTCATACCGGGCGTTCCTGCGCTCAGCGACTGCCTCGTCAATGATCTCCCGTACCGCGCCGTGGGCCACCATCAGCACCTGCCGGGCACCGGTCAGTTCCGCGGCGAGCACCGCACCGTCCAGCACGAGGTGCGGTTCCCGGGCCAGCAGCACTTTGTCTTTCGCGCTGGCCGGCTCGCCTTCGGAGCCGTTGCCGATGACCACCGCACTGCCCCGTCCGGCGGCCACCGCGGCCAACTTCCGGGCGGTAGGGAACCCGGCACCGCCCCGGCCGGTGAGCCCGGCCCGGCCGATCTCGGCGATGATCTCCTCCCGCCGCCGGGTGTCCCGGCCGACCCTGGGCAGCTGGCCATGCCGGGCCAGGTGGCTGGCCAGGGTGGCCGGCCCGCCGCCATGCCGTGCTGGCAGCAGCCGGGGCAGGCCCCCGGCGATCAGGCACGCTTCGTCAGTTACCGGCCGTGGGGTGCATTCGGCCGTGTTCACGTTGCGCCTGCCACGGGCCGGGGCCGGCCGATGAGCCGGGCCAGCACGGCGGTCGCGACCGCGACGGCCGAGCCGATCTCGATCAGCGCCACCCACCAGATGCCGAGATCGTTGCCCGCGGTCAGCGAGTGCAGGAAGGCGGCAGGCCAGGCTAGGTAGGCCAGCCAGTGCACGGCCCGCCAGGCGCGCTGACCCAGCCGCCGCCGGGCCAGGCTGGTGACCAGTACCGCGCCGGCCAGGTCCACCGCGAGGGTGCCGAGGCCAATCGCGAGGGTCCGGTACGGGGATGCGAACGGCAGCACGGTGGCCGCCCAGCCGATGGTGACGAACGGATCGAGGATCGCCGTCACCACGTGCAAGGCCAGCAGGGCGACCGTGAACAGGGACAGGGTGCGGTGCAGTTCGGCCACGGCGAATCGCGGCCAGCGGCCCGGGGCGGAACTGGTCCGGGTGGCCACCCCGAGCAGCATCACGACGCTGAACAGGATCAGCAAGACCAGCCCGCTGCCCCGGGACAGAAACCAGAGATCCGCGGCGCCCATCAGTTGTCCCGCCAGGTGACAGAAGCGGCCCGGCCGCCTCCGGTCCCAGCACCCGCCGCCGGCCGCTGAGCCCACGGCCACACCCGATCCGCCGGAGGTGACCATGGGCGCGGACCCGGACGCCGGGTGCGGGCCGGCCGTAGCGGTATGGCCGGCCGCCGCGACCTGGCCATCCGGCGGCGCTTGCGTGGTTTGCGTCGCCGTCGATGCGGCGGGGGGCGTGTGGTGGGCAAAGTAGCCGGCGGCGGCGGCCACGCTCGCGATGAGCGCGGCAGCCGTCCAGTTGGACGCGCGGCGCACCCGGCGTACGCCGTCGGCGCGCCGGGACGTGGCCGGGTTCTGCTGTTCATGGCCGGGCAGCCGCACCCACCCGGGCCGCTCGTCTGGGTCGTACTCCATGGCCTGTCTCTTCCTGTGCCGATCGCGCCGGGCTGTCCGGCGTCTTCAGCATGCGGCGCGGTGGATGAGAGGACCGTGTGCGGATGATGTGAGCGCCTCATATGTTCTTCAGATCGTTCTCAGATCTCACGTGCATAACCTCGGGTTATGCGAGTACTCGTGGTCGAGGACGAGGTCCGGATGTCCCGGGTGCTCAAGCGCGGGCTGGAGGAAGAGGGACACGCGGTCAACCTCGCCGCCGATGGCCCGGATGGTCTGTGGCTGGCCACCGAGAACCCGTATGCGGCGATCGTTCTCGACGTGATGCTGCCGGGATTCGACGGCTTCGAGCTGTGCCGCAAGCTCCGCGCCGCGGGGGTGTGGGTACCGGTGCTCATGCTCACCGCGCGGGATGCGGTGGATGACCGGGTCCGGGGTCTCGACGTAGGCGCCGACGATTACCTGGTCAAACCGTTCAGCCTGCTGGAACTGGCCGCCCGGCTGCGGGCGCTGGCCCGCCGGGACGACCGGGCGCGGCCAGCCGTGCTGAGCGAGGAAGACCTGAAGCTGGATCCGGCCAGCAAGCGCGCCTGGCGGGGCGGCACGGAACTGCGGCTGTCCCCGAAGGAGTTCGCGCTGCTCGAACTGTTCCTACGGCACCCCGGTGTGCTGCTCACCCGGTCCCAGATTCTCGACGCCGCCTGGGATTTCGCCTACGACGGAAGCTCTAACGTGGTGGATCAGTACGTGACCTACCTGCGCCGGAAGATCGATACGCCGTTCGGCCGCCACGACCTGGAAACCGTCCGCGGGATGGGGTACCGGCTCAGGCACCAGGATCGGGGGTGAGCCGTGCCGATCCGGCTGCGCGTGGCGCTGGTGTTCGTCGCCGCGCTGGCCGTCGCGTTCGCGCTGGGCGCGTTGCTGTTCTACCACCAGCTATCGGCCTCGCTGCTGAGCACTGCACACACGGATTCACTCGATGAGTCGCGACGCACCCTCGGCGACGTCTCCGACGGGCTATGGATCGGCGGTGCATCGTTCCTGATCCTGGCCGGGATAGGCGCCTACTGGCTGGCCCGCGCCGCCCTGGCCCCGGTGGAGCGGATGCGGCGGGAAGCCGCCGCCCTGTCCGGCACAGACACCGAGTCCACCCTCCAGGTACCGCGCACCCACGACGAGATCGCCGCCCTGGCCGTGACCATGAACGACCTGCTGGTGCGCTCCCGGCACGCGCTGGCCCGGCAGCGCGCCTTCGCCGCGGACGCGAGTCACGAGCTACGCACGCCGTTCGCAGTGCTGGCCGGCGAACTCGAGCTGGCTAGCAGGCCCGGGCGGAGTAAGGAGGAGCTGGTGGCGGCGGTGGCCATCGCCGGCGAGGAAGTCACCAGGCTCGCGCGGATCACCGAGGACCTGCTGCTGGTCGCCCGCGGCGACGAGGGCAAGCTCGTTATTTACCCGGAACCTGCTGATATCCGCGCTTTGCTGGCCCAGAGCGCCGAGCGAGCCGGTGTCCGGGCTGGGACGGCTGGCGTCGCCTGCCGGGTTGATGCGCCCACCGGGCTGGTGGCCGCAGTTGACCGGGGCCGGATCCGGCAGGCTGTCGACAACCTGGTCGACAACGCTCTTCGGTTTGCCCCGCGCGGGACTGACATTGTGCTGTCTGCCGACCGGGCTGGAGCCTCGCTGGTAATCGAGGTCCGCGACGGCGGACCTGGCTTCCCACCGGACTTCCTCCCCCATGCGTTCGAGCGCTTCCGGCGGCCCGACCGGGACCGTGCCCGCAGTGAGGGCGGCGCCGGTCTCGGCCTAGCCATCGTGCGAGCCATAGCGCTCGCGCACGGCGGCCGGGCGGCCGCCCGCAACCTGCCAGGTGGAGGTGCTGTGGTCAGGCTCGAGATTCCGGGCAGCCGCCCGCCGCGGACCTAATTGGGCCCGCTTCCAGCGGCCCAGGCGCTCCGTTCACATCTTGTACATGCGGTAGAAGCGGCGGATGTCATCCTTGCCTGCGAGCAGCGCCAGGCATGCCGTAGCCGCCAGCGCGGCCCATGCGATGCGCTTCATTGTCCGGCCTCCCTTCTGGTGTATTTGCCACGGTTGTTTTCCGCCCGGAGATACGGATAGGGCCAAAGGTCCACCCGGCGCGGGTCCCAGGGCCCCGGCTGTCTCCGGCCTATTCACCGGCCAGACCAAGGCCCGTCGCAGCAGTGACTGAAGTCCCGCCCAGGCCAGGCCACGCGACCCTGCCTGCCGGTGCGGGAAAACGGCAAGCTGTAGATGGCAAAACTGAATGGCCGGGACATTAGCCCCGCCTTAAGAAGGAGGCACTGCAATGCGCCGCAAGACCTTTGACCTATTGGTCAGCACCGGCGGGCTCGTCCTCGCAGCCGTCCTGCTCGTCGCGGGCGGACTGCTGATGTGGGGATACTCGTTCGCCAACAGCCAGGTGCACGACCAGCTCGTGGCCCAGAAGATCGTCTTCCCGACCACCAGCAACCCCGAGTTCAAGGCACTGCCCGCCGCCGACCAGGCGGCCATGGGCGCCTACGCTGGCCAGACCCTGACCACCGGCGCGCAGGCCAAGACCTACGCCGACCACTTCATCGCGGTCCACCTGGCCGAGATGGGCCACGGCCAGACCTACTCCCAGCTGTCCGCGCAGTCCCTGGCCCAGCCCAAGAACGTCGCGCTGGCCGGCCTGGTGCAGACCGTGTTCCGCGGCACCACGCTGCGCTCGATGCTGCTGGAGGCCTACGGATTCTGGCAGTTCGGCCAGATCGCCCTGTACGCCGCGATCGCCTCGTTCATCGGGGCGGGCCTGATCCTCATCCTGTCCATCATCGGCCTGTTCCACGGCCGCCGCGTCACCGCCGAGACCGAGGTGCTCGGCAAGACCGTGCAGACCAGCGCGGTCAACGCCTGACCGCAACCTCACCGTCTCTGGCCGGCCGGGCACCAGCCCGGCCGGCCGGAGACATTTCCATCTACCGATCCAACACTAGAGCTTAACTAGTCCTTTACCAGCTGAGGACCAAGGTCACTGCCAACCAGTGACTGATATCTCTGCCTGCGGCGCCCGGCACCGGACATCGTTGACCTGTTAATAGTTCTGCGCCCATTAGGAGACGCTGATGAAACCGCCCGTGGACGTGGCTTCTGGAGTTATTAACCTGGATCAGCCGGGGACGTATCTGCACTGGTCGATCTTTGCTGTCTCGCTGGCCAACCTGGTGCTTGTCGCGGTGATGGTGGTGATCTTCGGCCTGGCGCTGATCCTGCCGTTCCCTAAGGGCCGCACCTATCCGCCGGCCGCTGAGCCGCCGGGTCCCGGCGACAGCCGCGCCGACCAGGGCGAGGACGAGGACCGGGACATGTGGACGAACAAGGTCCGCCGGTTCGCCACCCGGATCCTGCCGCCTGGCAAGCTGCTGCCCGACCGGCAGCCCGCCTACGTGCGGTCCTGGGTGTATGTGTTCGGGGTGGGCAGCCTGGCCGCGTTCGTGGTGGTCTGCGTGTCCGGTTTCGCGCTGGCGCTGGGTGGCCCGGACTGGTGGCGGTACAACCCGGTTGGTCATTTCTGCAACAGCTTGCACCTGTGGAGCGTCGAGCTGTTCATGGCCCTGCTGGTCATCCACCTGTGGGGCAAGTTCTGGATGGCGGCCTGGCGCGGCAAGCGGGCCCTGACCTGGATCACCGGCGTGGTCGCCTTCCTCGTCTCAGTCGTGGAGTGCTTCACCGGGTACCTGTCCCAGCAGAACTTCGACTCGCAGTGGATCTCCACCAGCGGCAAGGACGCGTTCAACGCCGTCGGCATCGGCGCGATCTGGAACGCGATGAACTTCGGCCAGATGCTGATGTGGCACATCGTGCTGGTGCCCATCGTGCTGACCGCGATCATCGGGGCGCACATCCTGCTGGTCCGGGTCCGTGGTGTCTCGCATCCGCTGCCAGAAGCCGCCAGGCTCCCCGGCCGGGGCAGCTACCGGCAGCGCCGCCGGGCGGTGGCCGCCTCCGATGCGGCGCCGTGGCGCGGTGCGACCCGCCGCTACGACATCCTCAAGGAAGGCACCATCGCCGGGGTGATCGTCCTGGCGCTGACGTTCGGCCTGGCCGCCCTGCTGTCCTCCCCCAACGTCCCCGAGCTGTCCGTGCAGACCTGGGCCCGGGTGGCCCCCGCCGACTTCCTGGCCACCGCGGCCACCGAACTCAACGGCACCAGCGAGACCGCCACCTACGGCCCGCCGTACAACACCAACGGGACGCCACAGAAAATCCTCTTCGCCCCGGCGAACATCCTCGGCGTGACCCAGCCGATCAACGCGGCGCACGACTTCGTCCTGACCCCGCTCCAGTCGGCCGCCGTCGGCAACCCGGCGCTGGCCGCCGCGCTGGCCACCTACCGCGCCGCACCCCCGGCCCAGCAGCTCAAGTGGGCCAACGCCTACGCCAGCGCGGTCACCAAGGTGAAGTTCGCCGGCGGCGCGCCGGTGGTCCCGCCCGCGGCTGACGGACCGGTCCCGGCCATGCTGGCCAGCGAGCTGACCATGGCCCGCAGCGGCGCCCTGGACGCCGACCTGCTCGCGAAGAACGCCTTCTACGGCACCAACTACACGCTGCCGCTGCTGTTCATCGAAGACGGCTCCTACTTCGCCAACCAGGCCCAGGCCATGCACCTGGGCGGCGACCAGTGGGGCGTGATGAACGAGACCGGCAGCTACCCCGGCCAGCCCTGGCTGTGGCTGTACACGCTGTGGTACCAGACCAGCTGGGGCAACTCCCCCAACGCCGACCTGATCGCCATCTATATGACCGGCCTGGCCACCATCCTGCTCCTAGCCGTGCCGTTCATCCCCGGCCTGCGCGACATCCCCCGGCTGATCCCGGTGCACCGGCTCATCTGGCGCAGCTGGAAGGAAACATCCGCGGACGGGACCGCCCCACCGGCGGGCACATCCGGCCCGGTCGGTACCGCGACGGCCGGCAAACCCTAATCCCAAAAGGAGAGGAACCATGCGATCCGCAGTAGTGCGCCAGTTTGGCGCCCCGCTGATCATCGAAGACCGGCCCATACCCGAGCCCGCCCCGGGCCAGGTGGTGATCCGGATGGAGGCGTCCGGCCTGTGTCACACCGATATCCACGCGGCCCACGGCGACTGGCCGGTCAAGCCAACTCCGCCGTTCGTGCCCGGCCACGAAGGTGTCGGCATCGTGCACGCGGCCGGCGCCGGGGTGACCAGCCCGTCGGTAGGCCAGCGGGTAGCGGTCCCCTGGCTGGGTTACGCGTGCGGTACCTGCGAGCATTGCCTGACCGGCTGGGAAACCCTCTGCCTCAGGCAGCAGAACACCGGCTATTCGGTGGACGGCTGCTTCGCCGAATATTTCACCGCCGGCGCGGCGTTCGCCGCCCCGGTGCCGGACGGGATCGACCCGATCGACGCTGCCCCGCTGACCTGCGCGGGCGTCACCACCTATAAGGCCGTCAAAGTGGGCAAGGTGCGCCCGGGCGACCTGGTGGCCATCTCGGGTATCGGCGGCCTGGGCCATCTGGCCCTGCAATACGCCAAGATCTTCGGCGGTACTGTGGCCGCGATCGACATCACCGACGACAAGCTCGAGCTGGCCAAGGACCTCGGGGCCGACCTGGTGATCGACGCCCGGACCGACGACCCGGCCAAGATCCTGCAAGCACACGGCGGGGCCAGCGTGGCGGTCGCGCTGGCGGTGGATGACGTGTCGTTCGCCACCGCGTACGCGGGCCTGCGCCGGGGCGGCCGCCTGGTGCTGGTGGCCCTGCCCGCGGCGGGCACCCTGCGCATCCCGGTCTTCGACACCGTGCTGAACGGCACCTCGGTGATCGGGTCGATCGTAGGCACCCGGGCGGATCTGGCCACGGTGTTCTCGCTGCACCAGGCGGGCCTCACCCGGGTGGTGTCCGGCACCCGCCCACTCGCCGCGGTGAACGAGGCCATCGACGAGGTCCTGCACGGCCAGGCTAAGGCGCGGATCGTGCTGCAGCCCTAGCCCGCAAGCTGACCCCGGCCCGCCATGCGGCGCAGGCGGGCCGGGGTCCGTGTGTGATTACCCTTCGTGTGGGACCACGACAACAGGGCAATGCGCATAATGCACGACCTGGCTACTGACCGAGCCCAACGTCAGGCGGGCGAACCCGCCCGCGCCGCGCGAGCCCAGCACCAGCAGTTCGGCCTCCCGGGACGACTCAATGAGCTCGTGGGCCGGGAAACCCGCCACTGCCCGCACCGTCACCGACGGCGGCTGCGGCTGCCCGATTTCGGCCGCGGTCTTTGCGGCCGCTTCCTGCGCTGCGTTACGGATCTTGTCCACGTCTTCCTGATCGGCGCCCAAGATAATCGGATTGCCTGTCCAGCCGCTGGCCGCGACCGCATGAACTGCCAGCACCGTCAGCGGGACATGGCGGATCGCAGCCTCCTTCATAGCCCAGGTCAGCGCGCGATGAGCGGAATCGGATCCATCGACGCCTACTACTATTCCAGCCATTTCCTGCTCCTTCCAGCATCGGGCCCCGCTGACCGGAGCCGCAATTTTCCCAATTCAATGATCACTCTGAGATGGGATTTTCCGCAGGGGCGTTCGGGCCGGAAGTCACCGGCCTTTGGTCCCGATCTGGCTAATTCCCTTTGGTGGGGCGGTCCTTGGCCGCGTGGCGCCGCACGAGCAGGCGGCGGAACTCGTCCGCACCCCAGACGATGAACGGGAACGGCAGGACAGTGGCGAGCTGGCCGGCCGTGAGCGGTGCGGTGCCGAAGAGACTGTTCAGCGCGGGAAGGTAGATCAGCGCGGCGGCGAAGGCCAGCGCGAACGCGATACCGCCGAGCAGGTACCGGTTGCTGAATACTCCTACCGAACGCAACGACGCGTGGTCGGTGCGGACCGCGAACGCGGTGCCGACCTGGCAGCTGACGATGCCCAGCCAGGCGACGGTGGTGGCCTGGAGGTAGGCGTGGTGCAGTGGGCTGCCGGGGCCGGTGGGCGCTCCCGAGTGCCAGCCGGCGTGCCGCAGGGTCAGGAAGAAGCCGGTCAGCACCAGGGTGCCGGAGATGAGCCCGAGAAATCCCCACGCCCGGGCGAGCATCGCGCGGTTGATGATGCCCTCGGCGCGGGGCCGCGGCGGCCGGTCCATCAGCCCAGGCTCGGCGGGCTCGCGACTGAGTGCCAGCGCGGGCAGGATGTCGGTGCCCAGGTCGATGGCGAGGATCTGCATGACGGTCAGCGGCAGCGGGATGGCCCCGCCCGCCAGGGCGAAGACCAGGAACGGCAGCACCTCGGGAACCGCGTGGGTGAAGATGTAGCAGATGAACTTGCGGACGTTGTCGTAGACCTGACGGCCGGATGCCACCGCCGCCGCGATCGTGGCGAAGTTGTCGTCGGTGAGCACCATCGTGGCGGCCTCGCGGGCCACGGCCGTCCCAGACCGGCCCATGGCCACGCCGATATCGGCGCGGCGCAGCGCCGGGGCGTCATTCACGCCGTCGCCAGTCATAGCGACGACCTGGCCGGTGGCCCGCAGCGCGTCGGCGATGCGCAGTTTAGCCTCGGGCGAGCTGCGCGCGAAAACGATCTCGGCCCCCGAATTGAGCAGCGCATCCAGCTCAGGTTCGGGCATTGCATCCAGCTCGGTGCCGGTAACCACCTGCATCCTGGGCACGCCGATGCCAACCTGGCGAGCGATGGCCGCCGCGGTCAGCCCGTTGTCACCGGTGACCACGTTGACCCGGATGCCGGCCCGGTGCACCTGCCCGATCGCGGCCGGCACCTCTGGCCGGGCCGGATCGAGCATCGCCACCAGGCCGAGGAGGCACAAGTCACATTCGGCATCCGCCCGCTGGCCGGGCACGGCGGACCCGGCGGGTAGCTGGCGGCGGGCGATAGCCAGGACCCGCAGCCCGCGACCCGCATAATCCGTCATGGCCCGGCTGATCGCCGCCCGGTCCATCGCGGCGATCGGCATATCCCGCTGCCCACGCCGGATCATGCTGGCCCGGTCCAGCACCGCCTCGGGGCCACCCTTGGTGTGCACCACCAAGCCGCCGTCCTGATCGTCGACCGTGCTCATCAGCTTGAGCCGGGGATCGAAGCGGAAGAGCTGACGTCGGCTCCTGTCCCGTGTCGCCAGCGACACGTCTTCCCCGCAGTCAGCCGCCAGCCGCAACAGCGCGAGCTCAGTCGGATCGCCGGACGCCGGGTGGCTGCCGTCCCCTAGATCCGCGTTGTTACACGCGGTCATGGCCCGGGCCAGGGACCGGGGCACTGAAAGTTGGCCGTCGCCGGCCGACCCGCTGGATTCCGCTGGGTGGCCCGCGGCCAGGCTGCCCGTGGTGAGGCTGCCCGTGGTGAGGCTGCCCGTGGTTAGGCTAACTGTGCCGTCTGGTGTCCATACCGTGGTGACCCGCATCCGGTTCTGGGTCAGCGTGCCGGTCTTGTCGGTGCAGATGACCGAGGTGGACCCGAGGGTCTCTACCGCGGACAGCCGCTTGACCAATGCGCCGCGGCGGGCCATTTCGCGTACCCCGACCGCCAGCGCCAGGGTGATCGTGGGCAGCAGCCCTTCCGGGACATTGGCCACCAGCAGGCCAATGGCGAAGCTGGCGGCGGCTGTGACACCGAGCCCAGCGGCCAGGCCGATCGGCAGGAACGCGATTCCCGCCCCGACGGCGACGATTGCGATCAGCCGGGTAGCCCTTTTGACCTGGCGCTCCAGCGGGCTCTGGTCCGGCCCGGCGCGCTGGCTGAGCGCCGCGATACGGCCCAGTTCGGTGCGCATGCCGGTGTGCGCCACTAGCGCCCGTGCTTCCCCCGCAGTGCACGCGGTGCCGCTGAACACCATGTCTTCCGCCTGCAGCAGCGGCAGGCTGGGGTCAGCCGCCCCGGCGGTCCGGGTCACCGGGACCGATTCGCCGGTCAGGGTGGACATGTCCACCTCGACGGTGCCGCTCATCAGCCGGGCATCTGCGCAGATGCTCTCCCCCTCCTCGATCAGCAGCACGTCACCGGGCACCAGCAGGCGTGCCTCGATCTCCTGGCGGGTTCCGTCGCGGAGCACGGTGGCCCGCTCGGGCAGGAACGCGGCCAGCGCTTCCACGGCCCGCTCGGCCTGCATCTCCTCGGCGAACGCGAAGCCAGCGTTCAGCACGATCACCACCACGATCGCGATGCCCAGCCGGGGTGTCCCGCTCACCCAGGCCAGCGCGGCGGCAACCGCCAGCAGCACCGCCAGTGGCTGGGTGAACTGGCTGGCCAGCTCACCCGGCCAGCGCCGTCCGCCCCGCCGGGCCAGTTCGTTCGGACCGGATACCTGCAACCGCCGGACTGCCTCCCGGCCGGACAGGCCATCCGCGGACGCCCGCAAGTCCCGGAGCAACTGGGCCACCGGCTCCAGCGGGTTGGCTGATTGCCCGTCCGTCCCAGCGGTGCTGACCGGGTCATGGCGAGGCTCGATCGCCAGGCCGGCTGCCGCCGGTCCCCGGCCGTGTGTCGCCCAGTTCATTGGCTGCTTCACCGCCCGAGTCGTGGGAGCGCTACGTCTACTCCACGGCAGTCCCAGCCGCGCAGCCAGGGACGGAGGTCCCGGCATGAGGATGAGGAAAGTAACCGGGGCGCGGGCCGCTTACCGGCCCGTTGGTCCTGGCCAGTCCAGGCCTACCGCCCAAGGAGTCAGGGTCATCCGGCGGTACTGCCCAGGCACAGAACCGGCTGGAATTAAAGGGAAAAGAACTTACTAAAAGGGGTGAGACCCATGAGCGCTACGGTCAAGGACGTCATGACGGCAGACGTGGTCGGGGTCCGACGCGACACATCATTCAAAGACATGGCCGGCATGCTCAGCATGTCCCGGATCAGCGCCCTGCCAGTGGTGGACGAGGCGGAGCACGTCATCGGCGTGGTGTCAGAGGCCGACATGCTGATCAAGGAAGCTGATCAGGCCGGTGACCCAGGCTTCTTCACCGGCCTCCGGCGCCGCCGGGACCACGAGAAGGCGGCTGGGATCTGTGCGGCCGACCTGATGAGCAGCCCCGCTATCGTGATCCGTCCGGACGAGCCAGTGCAGCATGCAGCCCGGCTTATGTACGACCGGGGGGTCAAGCGGCTGGTCGTGGTGGATGACGCCGAGCACCTCCTGGGTATCGTCACCCGGTCCGATGTGCTGGGCGTGTTCGGCCGCCCCGATGAGGACATCCGCCGCGAGGTCACGGGCGAGGTGATCCTGTCTGCATTCCTGACGGATCCGAGGATGTTTGACGTGACGGTGCGAGACGGCATCGTGACCATCGCAGGCCAGCCGGAAACCAGTGAGCTGGGCAAGCAAATCGTCGAGGCGATTCGCCGGCTGGACGGCGTGGTGGCCGTCCAAGACCAGCTGAGCTATCCGGAGTACTAGGAGGAGCCATGAAGCTGATCACTGCGATCATCCGGACGGACGATCTTCCTGTGGTGATGAACGCGGCGACTGACGCCGGAGCGCGTGGCCTGACCGCGAGCAGGGCCAGCGGTTTTGGGCAGCAATACGGACACGTTCGGCAGGCCGCCCGGGCCGGCCAGCCAATACTGCTGCCGAAGGCACGCGTGGACGTTGTTGTCCGGGATGAGGACGCCGATGCGGTCGTCAACGCCATCCGGAAGTGTGCCAACGCGGGCAACATCGGGGACGGCAAGATCTGGGTTAGCCCGGTGGAGTGTGTGGTCCGGGTGCGGACCGGCGAGCGTGATGGCGCCGCTGTCTGAGGCGGCCAGCTGAGCCGGGCGGTTAACCGCCGGCCGACGGTGCCGCCCGGCGGATGCGGCGGCCGGTGATGCGATCCGGGACGATGCGAATGAACAGGTCTTTCTCTCCGCCCGGCCAGGCCTGCACGCCGGACCGCTGCGCCTCGGCCAGTTCGGTCCCGGAGTTGACGTGGTGGGCCGATCCCTGGATGAGGATGCTCCAGCCTTCCCTGGCGGCCGGGCTGATCTCGTTGACTTCGAACGCCACCTTGTACTCCGCGTCCGCTATCCCAGTGCGCAGGTCCTCGCCCATCGGGCTGTCCAGCCCGGTCCGGAACACGATCGTCTGATTCTGCAGCGCGAAGTTGACCGGCAGAATGGTCGGCCCGAACCGGCCGGTGTAGCCGATCCGCCCCACGCCGCCCGCGGCGATGAGCCGCAGGCACTCCGCCTCCTCCAGAAGCTGCGTAATCGCAGCGGCTGCGCCCTGGGTACCAGTCTCATCAACCACGTCGGTGTCCCTTCCTTTAAGTCAGTCCCGCGAGTACGGATAGTGTCTAGCACCTCGGAGACCGGTCGGCGCGGGGTGGGCGGGACCGGCAGTCCGTACCCCAACCGCAAGATCATCTGTGGGTATTCGAAGCTGGATGTGGGATCGCGGACCAGCCAGGCGTCTGGAGTTTCCAGCGGCTGGGTGAGCGGGCTGACCGCGATGCCGCGCAGGGTCGCGGTGAGCAGCACACGCTGCAGCGCCTGCCCGGCGCGCAGCCAGGCTGACCGGCTGCACGACGGCGTGGCCAGCACAGCCAACTGCGGGCGTTCCTCGAACCAGGCATAGTGCACCGGCCCAGGCTGGCCGGCCGCGAAGTCGCGCACCGGCGCCGTACCAGTGGGGTCGTGCGGCGCCAGGGCCGCATCGGGGATGCCCTCGCGGTCACGTACTCCCCCGGCCCACCGGGCCAGCTCGGCGCGGTAACCACGGTTAGCCAGCAGCTGACGTTCGGCGTCCTGGGCCAGGCGCAGCAGCCGGACGGACTCCTGGTGGTCCGGGAAATGCAGCTCGGCACCCTCCCGCCTGGCCGCCTCGGCGAGCTCGGCCAGGATGCCCGGTGGCACCGGCCGCCCGCTGAACGGCGACCGGTTGGTGCGGCGCATCGGGATGGCCGCGTACAACTCGATCTCCTCGGGCTGCGGCTGGCACGGCCCGGCCAGCCGCACGGTGGCCAGCAGGAGCCGCTCGGTAACGGTCGGGATCAGCCGGACCAGCGGCTGGCGGCCCGCTACCACCGCGGCCAGCCGGAGATTGAGCAGCGCAGCACCGCAGGCGATATGCACCGCGCGGCCATCCGGATCACCAAACCGCAGCATCCGTTGCGGGTCGGCGTACAGCTCAATGGTCTGGCGGCCAGGCTCGAAGCGGAACCGCCACGGCTGGGTGTTGTGCATCGACGGCGCGCGGACGGCGGCCGCCACCATCTCCTCCACCAGACGCAGCGGCACGCTTTCCGCTGCCTCATCCCGCTGACCATCACGCGGCGCGGCAGAACCATCGTTTCCAGTCATCGCTGCGCCCCCCTTCCCACGCCGGAGCGATAGCATGCTGCCTCAACCCGGCGCGATGCTCGCGGCCAGCTTGGCGGCCCAGTCGCGCGCTCGGGTGGTCTCCTCCGGATCGAGCATGTTCTGCGTCGTGACCAGAAAGCTCTCCGGCTTCACGGCCACATCGAAGCCATGCGCGTGGAGCAGGCGGGTCACCTCCTTGGCGGCCCGGCCGGTAATGACGGACGGCCCATGGATCCGGGTGTCGAACGCAGCTGCCTTGACGCGATACTGGCCAAGCGAGCCGAACCACTCACGCAGCCCCGGGCCAAGCGCGCCTGGCTCCAGCGTCACGTCGCTATCCGGTTTCGCCGCGGCTTCGCCCGCCGCCCGGCGGGTAGCGGCCCGGCTCATCCCATGGACGTGCGTCGGCCCGCCGACGACGACCATGCCGGCATCGGCCAGTACCGCCGGGCCAGCCTCGCTCACGGGTACCACCGTGACATCGAAGGAAGCCTCCAGCCCAGCACCGATCGCGTCGGCAATCTGATGCGTGTTGCCGTACATCGACTCGTAAACGACCACGGCTCGCATGGTTCTCACCTCCTGCTCCGCAATTGCCCTTGCCCAAACGTGCCGCCGGACTGAACCGGTGCGGCTCAACTGGGTGCAGGGGCACCGATCTTCTCGCTGACGTCCACCACACCGGCGATGTCCCAGATGAGCCGGACCACGACGGGAACCAGGCCGGGATCGGTTCCGGCGGCGGGCTGGCCGCTCAGGATGACCACACCGTTACGCACCCGGACCGAGACTGCTTCCGGTTCGGTGAGCAGGACCTTGCTGAGCAGGTCGCGGACTTCCCTGGAGATGTCCTCATCCGAGCGCAGGAAGACGCTCAGCAGATCGCTCCGGCTGACGATCCCGGCCAGCGTGCCGTCGGGCTTCACCACTGGGAGGCTCTTGAGGTTGTGGTCGTTCATCAGCCTGGCCGCGGTGGACAGCGACGCTTCCGGGATGGTGGTGATCGCCGGGGAGGTCATCAGCTCTGCCGCGGTCAGGCCCTGGTGCGCATCGTGCCGGTGGGTAAGGTGCAGTCCGCCCTCGCCAGCCGCATGAGCGGCCCGCTCCCGCTTCTGCTGAGCTATGAGCAAGTCCGCCTCGGAGACCATGCCGGCCACATGGCGGCCCAGCATCAGCACGGGCACCGAGTTGATCTTGTGCTTGGCCAGCAACGCGGCGATCTCCTTGTACGGCGTGATCCGATCCACCGTGATCACCTTGGTGGTCATCACGTCCCGGACTCGCTGCCGCCAGCGCACCTGATGGCCCAGCGGGTCGCGGTCCGGCCCGTGGCCGCGGCCGGCCGGAGAGGTTGGGTGTGCGGCGCCAGCGGTAACCGGCTGATCGCCGTTATGCTCCTCGACCGCGTCCAGTGCCCGCGTCACGTCGGCGCTGCTAGCCCTCCCGTGCTGCGACTCATAGTAGGCGGCGCCAAGGTGGCGGAGCATGGCGTCCAGGTGGGCATCTCGCCTGGTCATCGCGGCCTCCTCCGGTTGTTCGCGGCACATTCCTCGCTCATGATCATTTTCTCGCGAGGATCGTCGGCCGGTCAGGGCAGCATGTCCTCTCCGGGCGGGACCTCCGTCACCTGTGGCCAGACCAGGTATCTTGCACAACCGTGCCGGCTGCGCCGCCCAGCAGAGCGGCGGCGTCGTCCAGCCGCCCGATAGCTGCGAACCCGCCGGTCAGTTCCGCGAAGCGGCACGCCGCTTCGACCTTCGGGCCCATCGATCCGACCGGAAAGGAGTGCGCCCGCAATTCGCCCGGCGTCACGTGCCGAAGCGGCCGGGGGTGCGCGGTCCCGTATCCCTCCTGCACGGCCTCGACGTCGGTGAGCAGCAGTAGCGAGTCCGCGCCGACCGCCTCGGCGAGCAGCGCCGCGGTCAGGTCTTTGTCCACGACCGCCTCGACCCCGCGGAACTGGTCGCCGCAGCCGGGCACTACCGGAATACCTCCGCCGCCCGCGCAGATCACCGTTACCCCGCAACTGGACAGCAGCTTGATCGTGTCCAGTTCCAGGATCTCGGCTGGCTCAGGGGACGGCACGACGCGGCGCCAAGCGGCCCCGTCCGGGCGGACCTGCCAGCCGTGCTCGGCGGCCAGCCGCTGCGCAGTGGCTTTGTCATACACCTGACCGACGAACTTCGACGGCCGGCTGAACGCGGGATCGTCCGGTTTGACGAGAGTCCGGCAGAGCAGGCAGGCGGCTCGCTTGCCAGCGGCGCCGTCCAGCGCCTGCACCAGCCAGTAGCCGATCATGCCCTGGGTCTGCGCGTCCAGCACGTCGAAGGGATAGGGATGGGTCAGCGCCGGATCACCGGCGCTCTCCACCGCCAGCATCCCGACCTGCGGCCCGTTCCCGTGCGTGATGACCAGGTCATGCTGGCTCAGCACGGGGCCCAGCGCGGCGGCCGCGCGGGCGACGTGTGACTCCTGGACGTCGGAATCGGCGGGCTCGCCCCGCTCCAGCAGCGCGTTGCCGCCCAGCGCGACGACGACCTTCATAGCCGCCTGCCCAGGGTGGCGACCATGACGGCCTTGATCGTGTGCATCCGGTTCTCGGCCTGGTCGAAGACCACGGACGCCGGGGACTCGAAGACCTCCTCAGTGACCTCCAGTTCGGCCAGGCCGCGCCGGGCGTAGATCTGCCGCCCGATCTCGGTCTCGGTGTTGTGCAGTGCGGGCAGGCAGTGCAGGAACTTCACCGCCGGGTTCCCGGTCGCGGCCAGCACCGCGGCATTCACCTGGTAATCGAGCAGGAGGTCGATCCGCTTGTCCCACTCCCCGGCTGGCTCGCCCATGGACAGCCAGACGTCGGTGTACAGGAAGTCGGCACCGGCCACGGCTGTGTCGATGTCCTCGGTGATGGTCAGGGTCGCGCCAGAGCCGGCCGCCAGGCCAGCCGCGATGGCGCACACCTGGGCTGACGGCTGCAGCTGCGCCGGGGCGCAGATCCGGGTGTCCATGCCGAGCAGCGCACCGGTCACCAGCAGCGAGTTAGCCGTGTTGTTCCGGGCGTCGCCCAGGTAGCAGTAGGACACCTGGTCCAGGGGCTTGGTGGCATGGTCGCGCATGGTCAGCATGTCGGCCAGCATCTGGGTCGGGTGCCAGGTGTCGGTCAGCCCGTTCCACACCGGGACCCCGGAGTACTTGCCCAGGATCTCGACGGATTCCTGAGCGAATCCCCGGTACTCGATCCCGTCGAACATCCGGCCCAGCACCCGGGCGGTGTCCTTCATCGACTCCTTGTGGCCCACCTGGGACTCCTCCGGGCCGAGGTAGGTGACATGCGCGCCCTCATCGTGCGCGGCGACCTCGAACGCGGACCGGGTCCGGGTGGAGGCCTTCTCGAAGATCAGCGCGATGTTCCGGCCGGCCAGCCAGCCGCCGGGGTGCCCGGCGCGCTTGTCGGCGCGCAGCCGGGCTCCCAGGTCGATGAGGTAGCGGAACTCCGCCGCGGTGAAGTCGATCTCCTTGAGCAGGCTGCGTCCATGTAGGTTCATCGTCGTCCCTCCGGGCCTCAGGCGGGGTCCCGCTCGATCGGGCAGGTCATGCAGCGCGGCCCGCCGCGGCCGCGGCCGAGTTCCTCGCCGGGCACGGTCACCACTTCGATGCCGTGCTTGCGCAGCATCGTGTTGGTGGCCACGTTGCGCTCGTAGCCGACGATCACCCCGGGCGCCACGGCCAGATAGTTGGTGCCGTCGTCCCACTGCTCGCGCTCGGCCGCCCGGACATCCTCGTCGGTGGTCAGCACGGTGATCTCCGGCACGTGCAGTGCGGTGGCCAGGGTGGCCCACAGATCGGCGTTGCGGGTGACCCGCAGGCTCGTGCTGTCGCCACCGGGGGCCAGGGTCCAGGACCGCAGCGCCCGGTCGAAGTACGGGTAGAGCACGAAGGTGCTGTGGTCGATCATCGTCATGACCGTGTCCAGGTGCATCATCGCGTGCGAGCGCGGCAGCTCGACCGCGATCACCTGGTCCGCCTGCCCGGAATCGAACAAGGCCCGGGACAGGATCTCCACCGCCATCGGCGTGGTCCGTTCCCCCATGCCGATCAGCACCGACCGGTTCCCGACCACGTGCACGTCGCCGCCCTCGATGCTGGCCGGCAGGTGGCTGGCGTCGTCACCGCCGTAGTAGGTGACGAACCCGGCCTGGGCGAACAGCGGGTGGAACCGGTAGATCGCCTGCATGTGCACGGTCTCCCGCTGCCGGGCGGGCTTGGCCATCGGGTTGACCGACACGCCCCCGTACACCCAGCACGAGTTGTCCCGGGGGAACAGGTGATTGGGCAGCGGCGGCAGGACGAAATCGTCGGACCGCAGCATGTCCCAGCGCAGGCTCGGCGCCTGCAGCGGGCTCAGATCAGCCTTCAGAACGCCCCCGACCAGGTACTCGGCCAGGCCCGGTCCATCGAGGTCCTCCAGCAGCGACCGGACCGGGCTGACCAGCCCGGGACCGAGGATCTCCGGGGTGCACACCCGGTCGAGCACGAAGCCGCGGCCCTCGGGCAGCTGCAGCGTCTCGGCCAGCAGTTGCTCGAAGTAGTGCACCTGAACGTCCTTGTCGCGCAGCGCCTCGGTGAACACGTCGTGCTCTTCCTTGGCCTTGCGGGCCCACATCACGTCGTCGAAGAGCAGGCTGCCGATGTTCTGCGGGGTCAGCCGGGCCAGTTCGAGCCCGGGCCGGTGCACGATCACCTGGCGCAACCCGCCGACCTCCGAGTGCACTCCGAGCGTCATGACGCACCCCCGATTCCGGTGCTCTCCTGCGGCGCCGGCACCTGGCCGACCCGCTCGCGGTGCGCCTTGAGGAAGGCGTACAGGATGACGCCGATCAGCACGACCACCAGCGCCTCGTACACGGCCGCGTAGCCCGCGGCGAACGTGACCCACATCGAGAACAGCACGCTGGCCGAGGCGATCAGCAGGTCCCGGGCGAGCAGCCAGCCCTGCACCCGGCGGCGCTTCGACACCAGGTAGCTGAGCTGGGCGCAGGCGGAGAACAGGTACGGAATAGCCACCGTCACCACGGTCAGGTCAACCAGCTCGGTGAACACGGTCAGCCCGGTCGCGGTGGTGTAACTCCACAGCATGAGCAGCGACGGCAGCGCCGCCGCGGCCAGCACGCCGAACCACGCGGTGCCTTTCCGGTCGGTCCAGCTGAACGGCTGAGGGAACAGCCCATCCTGGGCAGCGGCCCGCGACACCTCGGTGGTGACCAGCGTCCAGCCGTTCAGCGCCCCGATACCGGACACCACGGCCAGCGCCGCGACCAGCTTCCCGGCCCACGCGCCACCAGTGAAGATCGTCTCAAACGCGTTGACGAACGGCGCGCCGTTGTTGATCAGAGCGTGATGCGGGACCAGGCCCATCACCGCGGCCGACACGAGCAGGTAGAGGATCGCGCTGGCGCCGGTGCCCAGCAGCGAGGCCCGGCCCACATTCTTCCCGGGGTCCTTGACCCGCTTGGCCGTAATGGCCGCGACCTCGACGCCGATGAAGGAGAACAGCGCCACCCCGGCCGCGATCCCGATCGCGGAGTACAGGCTGCCACCGGATGCGTTGAATGCGCCGAAGTTGCCCTTCGACACGAAGAACCAGCCGGCCACGGCGACGAACAGCAGGGGCAGGAACTTCAGCACCACGGTGACGTTCTGGAACCAGGCCATCTGCCGCACCCCGGCCAGGTTCACCACGGCAGGCACCCAGAGGCCGACCAGGGCGATGCCCCAGTTACCCAGGCCGGACGGATGAATGCCGAACAGGGCATCGACGTAGAAGACCCAGGACGCCACGATGGCGGCGTTGCCCGCCCACGCCTGGACCCAGTAGCACCAGCCCGTTAGGTAGCCCGCGAAGTCGCCGAACTCATAGCGGGCGTACGCGTACAGGCCACCGTCAGCGTTCGGCACCCGCTTAGTCAGCTGGCCAAACAAGACGGCGAGCAGCGTGGCGCCGACCGCGATGACGGCCAGCACCAGCAGCGAACTGATGCCCGCCCCGGCCAGCACAGCCGGCATGGTGAACACCCCGGTACCGATAATGCTGCCGAGCACTAGCCCAGTCGCCGAGGTGAGACCAAGAGCCCGCGCCTTCTGCTGATTCCGCGGTGACAGGCCGTCCGCTGGTTCCCGGTGCGGCCAGTGCAGCCCGCGATCTCGTGCGGTGATAGACATCGTGACTCTCCTTCACGTTGCGGCAGGCGATCGGGTCAGATGGCCGCCTGCTCACAAGATCACGCTGCCGCCTCGGCAGTCCTTGACCACAGGGCCGGACGTCCTGCCGGCCGGCCAACCAAGGTCATCCGGTCTTGGGCCGGATGACTAGCGGCGCCTAGACGGTCTATTCCAAGGGGTCAGTGATCGAAGGCGATCAGCGAGCGCTTGACGGGCTGGCTGGTGTGGTCGTTGTGCCAGATGGCGGCGGTCAGGGCCAGGATGCGCTGCAGGACCCTGGCTATGACCCCGGCGGGGGTGTGCCCGCCGTGGCGTTCCAGGTCGAGCTGGCCTTTGAATGTCTGGTTGACCGATTCAATGACTTGGCGCAGCGGCTTGAAGAACCGGGTCCCGGGCCGGGCGGGCTCGCCCTGGCGGGCCGGGCGCAGCAGGCAGAAGCCCTCGGTGGCCAGGGCAGCCTCGAATTCGCGGCCGTAGTAGTTCTTGTCCGCGATGATGGCCTGCCCGGGCCGCCCGGCGCTGATGGCCGGGTCGCCCAGGATGTCTAGGAGCACCTGCCGCTCGTCGGCCTTGGCGCCGGTCAGCGCGAACCCGGCGGGCAGGCCGTGCAGCGTGGTCAGCAGGTGCAGCCGCAGACCCCAGAAGTAGCGGGAATGGCTGGCGCAGTACCCGTACTGCGCCCATCCGGCCAGGTCGGAGCGGCGGGTGGTCTCGCGGGACCGGCCGCATTCCACCGGTGTGGAATCAGCCACCCACACGTCATCGGACCACAAGCTGGTGTCGCGGGCCAGCACCGCGATCAGCCAGGCCATGGTGGCCGCCAGCCTCCGCAGCCGCTTGTTATAGCCAGGCTGCTGGGGCAGGCGCGGGAACAATCCCCGCAGGTGCGCGCGGGCATGCCGCAGCCAACGCGCCTCGGAGGTGAACCCCAGCAGGGCCTGCATGACCGCCAGGGTCATCAGTTCGGCATCGCTGGTCTGCGGGCTGATGCCCGCCACCGGGCGCCACGGAGCCCGATCCGGCGATCCCTTCAGCAGGTCATCGGTTCTCACATACAGTGCGGTCGCGAGGGTGTCCAGGTCAGTCTTCACAAACCGATCTTGGACACCCTCGCCCCATCTGCGCCCACATCCCTTGGAATAGGTCGTCTAGCTGCGGTGAACCGCCCCGGGTTCGTTGGAGGCTACGATGCTTTGGCCTCAGGGATGATTATAGTGTGACCTTTGCGGGTTAGCCATACATTCTCATATTCGGCTGGAGGGATATTCCCGCAGGCCGAGTGGAGTCTGTCATCGTTGTACCAGGACACCCATTCCGCTGTCGCCACCGTCACCTGCCCGGCGTCTTGCCACGGTCCCTCACGGTTGATAAGCTCCTTCTTATACAGGGAATTCACCGCCTCCGCTGCTGCATTATCGTAGGAATCACCTTTGCCGCCGACCGAGCGGACCGCGCCGATATCCCCCAGCCGCTGGGTATAGCGGATCGACGTGTACTGCACACCGCGATCGGAATGGTGCACGAGCTGGTCACTGAGATCGTCCCGGCGGGCAAAGATTGCCATCTCCAGCGCATCCAGTGCCAGGCCCGCCCGCAGGTGGTCAGCGACCTGCCAGCCGACGATCTTGCGGGAGAACAGGTCCGTGATGAACGCGGTATACACGAAACCGCAGGCCGTGGCCACATACGTGATATCGGCGACCCACCGGCGGTTCGGCGCCGGCGCGGTGAAGTCCCGCTCCAGCAGGTCAGCAGGCCTGGAGTCCGCACCGGCGGGCACTGTGGTCCGCGGTTTCTTCCGCCCGGCCGCCACCCCGAACAGACCCATATCGCGCATCAGCCGCTCCACCGTGCACCGCGCCACCTCAATGCCCTCGCGGCGCAGCTGCAGCCATACTTTCCTCGCCCCATACAGCCCGCGGCCCTTCCTGCGGTTTTCCCACACGCGCATGATCTTCTCTTTCAGCTGCTCATCCCGGACCTCACGCAGCGACGGCCGCCGCTCACGCTTCTTGACCGCGTAATACGTGGAGACCGGGAACTCCAGAACCGCGCAGGCCGCTCGACCCCGAACCGGTCACGATGTGAATCAATGAACCCGACTAGCGCGGAAGCCTGGGGTCGAGTTCGCGGGCGAAATACGCACTCGCCGCCTTCAAAATCTCATTCGCCCGGCGGAGTTCGCGGTTTTCGCGTTCCAGCTCCGCGATCCGCTTCTGATCCTCCGTCGTGGTACCCGGCCGCGTCCCACCATCAATCTCGGCCTGCCTGACCCAGCCCCGCAACGCCTCGGGGTGAACACCCAGCTGACGGCCCACCCGGGCCAGCTCACCACGGCCCTTGCCCTCCCGCTGCCGGATCTCCAACACCATCTTCACCGCGCGTTCACGCAGCTCATCGGGGTACTTCCGCTGTGCAGGCATGACTCTGCATCCTTCCAGGGATCAGAGCCTCCAAGATCCCCGGGGCGGTCCAGCGGACCCGCTCGGTGGGTTAGCGGCCAGCGGTATCGATCCACAGCTTGACCGTGCTGCCAGCCTGAGCGCCGTCCATGTGCTGTTGGTAACCGCAATTCCGGGACCTTCGGCTTCGGCTGAAGGTGCCAGATGCCCCTGAGACCCGGGGCACTCTCGGCGCGATGCTGGGTATATGTTTCACCGACACGACATCGCCACCGCCGCCGCAGAACCGGCGGACCGTCCAGGCCAGGCATGCGCCAGCCCGCTGGCCGATCCTTCGGTGCCCATGCAAGCCTGCTGCTGCCCGGCCCGTCCGATGTTCAAGGTCGTGATGCCGCCGACCGCCACTCGGCCACGCCCGGTCAACCTATGGCTCTGCGGCCACCACTACCGGGCCTCCCGGGCGGCGCTCAAGTCCGCCGGGGCCCAGGTCTACCAACTGACCGCCTCGGCTGACGGTGCGGTCCCAGCCGGCGTGCCGGCCGGCATCTCCCACTGAGCACGCTGCCGCCCGGTATTGCCGGTCTGAGGAGGTGCCTGATGCGGGCTGAACAGCGTCCAGGGTCATCAGGCATGATCCCAGCGGGCTGGACGCTCCGGTACGACGGTTTCGTCCCAGCACAGGAGGGGCTCCGCGAAGCGCTGTGCACGCTCGGCAATGGCTACTTCGCCACTCGTGGCGCCGCGCCGGAATCACACGCCGATGGAACGCACTACCCAGGAACCTACATCGCGGGCTGCTACAACCCGCTGCGGACCGACGTCGCGGGCCGCACGGTTGAGGCTGAGAGCCTGGTCAACTCGCCGAACTGGCTCCCGCTGAACCTTGCGGCCGGGGACGGGCCATGGCTGGACGATGGGGCGATGGAGATCCTGGAGCACTGGCAGGAACTGGACATGCGACGGGGTGTGCTGACCCGCCGGCTGCGAGTGCGGGATCCCGGCGGGCGAGCGACCCGCGTCGACTCGCGGCGTTTCGTGCACATGGGGGCGGCGCACCTGGCTGCGCTGGAAACCGTCATCGTCCCGGAGAACTGGTCCGGACGGCTGCGGATCCGGTCCGAACTCGACGGCACCGTGCGGAACACTGGCGTGCCCCGCTACCGGGAACTGGCCAGCCGGCACCTCCGCCCCGTCGAGGCACGCAGCTTGGACCAGGCGAGCGTGCTCCTGGAGGTAGAAACCATCCACTCGCATATCCGCATCGCCGAGGCCGCGCGCACCCGGGTTTTGTGCGGCGGAGCACCACTAGAGTGCGACCCAATCGTGATCACAACGCCGGGGCGGATCGGCCACGAAATGACGGCTGAGGTAACCCAGGGCGATGAGCTGACGGTGGAGAAAACTGTAGCCCTCGCCACGTCGCGAGACCACGCGATCTGGACCGCCGACGCAGCGGCAGCCGACTGGCTGGCTGACGCCGGCCCGTTCAATCAGCTGCTTGAGCAGCACGTTCTCGCCTGGGCCCAGCTGTGGGCCCGGTTCTCCATCGATCTGCAGGACAGCCCGGCTGACTGGATGCTGACGACGCTGCGGCTGCACCTTTTCCACCTGCTGCAGACCGTTTCCCCCAATAGCATCGGCCGCGACGTCGGCATCCCGGCCCGAGGGCTGCACGGCGAGGCCTACCGGGGGCACGTCTTCTGGGACGACATATTCGTATTCCCGGTCCTCACACTGCGGCTGCCCGAGCTGAGCCGGTCCCTGGAGGAGTACCGGTACCGCCGACTGCCTGCGGCCCGCCGGGCCGCGCGCCAGGCTGGCCTGTCCGGGGCGATGTACCCATGGCAGTCCGGCAGCGACGGACGGGAGCAGAGCCAACTGGTGCATCTCAACCCACGCTCGGGCCGCTGGCTGCCAGACGCCACCTACCGGCAACGCCACGTCGGCATCGCAGTCGCCCGCGGCGTCTGGCAGTACTACCAGGCCACCGCTGACCGTCAGTTCCTCGCGCTGCAGGGCGCCGAAATGATCCTCGAGGTGGCCAGGTTCTTCGCCAGCCTCGCGACCTACGATTCCAGGCGGGGAAGGTACGCGATCAGAGGGGTGGTTGGGCCGGACGAGTTCCATACCAGCTATCCGGATCGCCCTGGTGCCGGGATCGACAACAACGCGTACACCAACGTGATGACGGCCTGGCTGCTGCAGCGGGCTTTCGAGACCCTCGACCTGCTGCCCGGACACCGCCGGGCTGAGCTCACCGGCAGGCTGGGCCTGTCCGCTGCGGAACTTGAGCGGTGGGACCGCGTCTCGCGGCTCCTGTTCGTCCCGTTCCACGCCGACGGCATGATCAGCCAGTTCGAGGGCTATGCAGAGCTGGAGGAGCTCGACTGGGCAGATTACCGCCATCGGTACGGCGACATCAGTCGAACTCGACCGCATCCTGGAGGCCGAGAAGGACACACCGAACCGCTACCAGGTCAGCAAGCAGGCCGACACGCTCATGCTGTTCTACCTGCTGTCCACCGAGGAGCTGACCGGGCTGTTCGACCATCTTGGCTACCAGTGGAGCCCGCAAAGCATGCCGAGGACGATTGACTACTATCAGGCCCACACGACTGGAGGTTCGACCCTCAATGCCCTCGTGGACGCGGCGGTAACCGCCCGCGCCCATCGTGATCAGGCGGTGGACCTATTCCTCCAAGCCCTGCGCAGCGATGTGGCCGACGTGCAGCACGGCACGACCGCGGAGGGCATCCATCTCGGCGCGATGGGCGGAACCGTCGACGTCCTCGAGCGCTGCTTCGCCGGGATCGAACTTCGTGGCGACATCCTGCGGCTTGACCCGTTCTGGCCCAAGCGCCTGGGCACGCTCGAGTTCTCCGTCTTCTACCGCTACCACACCATCACCCTGAGCGTCGGCGCGGGCACGGTACAGGTCAGCAGTGGGGCTGGAAAGGCTCCGCCGGTGCGCGTTGCCTGCCACGGCGAACAGCGCGAACTTCGCCCGGGACGCACCGTGGAATTCTCCTTCCCAGAGTTGCAGCCATAGTCGCAGGACCAAGCGCAGATCACTCACGGCGGAGCGCCAGACCCCGGCTCACCGCCTGTCGCAGGGGGACTGTAATTTCAACGGCTCTGTCGCACTTTCGGTGGTGACGGATCGTATTCTCACCCGAGGAGGATCCGGTGGCGGAGGAGCTGGAATCCTGCGCGGCCGTACATCTGCCTTTTGATCATCTTGGTCTTGGTGTTGACGCCTTCGGTGCGCCCGTTGTGGTGCGGCATCGTGACCGCGGCCGTGGCGGCCTGGATGTCCAGGTCCAGGCCGCGGCTGAAAGAGTGCACGTGAGGCAGGTCCGCATCGCGTGCGCCGGCGATCCACTGCCTGAGCCTGGCGTCGTTGCCCGGGCGGGGAGCCAGCAGGGCGGCGAAGGAGCGGATCAGCCCGGCCAGGGCGGTCATCTCCGGGCATGCGCCTTCGAGGCCGGCGAGCGTCTCTTGCTGGCCGGGGGTGAGGCGGTCCGGCCTGGTGAGCAGGGTGCGGGCTGCCCGGCGGGGTGACAGGTGCGGGCGGTCGCTGTCCAGGCGGCCCTGGTTGATGTAGCGGACAAGGAGGTTGGAGCTGCCCTGGTAGCCGCGCTCGCGGATCTCGCGCAGCAGTTGCTGGACCGGGACGCCGGGCTCTTCGGCCCGGCGCTTGCGGAGGTAGCCGCGGTGGGGGTCGACGAGGGTGGGCCGGTACTTCGGGGCGCGCTGCAGCCGCTCCGGCTCGCTGGCCCGGTCGTAGCGCTTGACGGTGTTGAGCGAGAGGTTCAGGCGGCGGGCGCACTCGAGCAGGCCCACGTTCCGGGCACGCAGCTCATGGACCTGCTGCCAGCGCTCCAAAGTGGTGGCGGCCCGCCTGCCTTCCTGCAGGGGCATGCCCTTCGCCCAGCAGGCGGAGTGCGCCGCGACCTCCTTCCGGACGGCCTCGCCGAGGCCGTGCCACAAGTGCCAGCGATCGCCGACCTGGACCGCCGAGGGCAGTGCCTGGCGGACGGCCTCGCCGTAAGCCCCCGACCCGTCACGGCACACGACCTCGACGCCGGGATGGTCTTTCAGCCACTTCTCAGTGACGTCGGCGGTGCGGCCGGGGATGACGTCGGCGCGGCGGCCGGTCTCGGCGTCGATGAGCACGGTCGCGTAGACGCTGCCGCGGCGCAGCGCGAAGTCGTCGATCCCCAGCACCCGCGGCACCGTCATCCCGGGCAGGGGGATCTTGAGGAGGACCCGCAGCGCGGTATGCCGGCAGACCATGATGCCCAGTGCCGGCAGCAGCCGCGCCGACGCCCTGCCCGCTAACTCGCGCGCCACTGCGCTGACCTGGGCCGTCAGCCGTGAGATGCGCCGCTGGTAACGGTCCAGGACGCCCGGGACCTGCTCGCGGAAGGTCTGCACCCTGCACTCCAGCGCCGGGCAGCGCATACGGCGGACCCGCACCCGGACCAGGACGCGGCGGCCATCAACGGGAACGTCCGCCGCTGTCCGCTCGCGGTATTCATGCACGCGGGCCGTTTCGGTGCCGCACCCCGGGCAGGCCACGGCCACGTCCCGGGTCCTCGCCCGCACGCAGATCATCTCGCCCGCGTCCTCGACATCCTCGATGACCAGGGCAGACAACCCAGAGAACACAGTCCTCACAAGCTCAGTCACGTCAATCATGACCGATCGTGACACATCAGCACAACCTGCCACCACCGAAAGTGCGACAGAGCCGTTAAGTTGACAGACCCGTCGCAAGGAGATAGCGGTGGATTGTGTGGAGGGGCTGTGCTAGCTCGGGGGGACTCCCGCGCGTGGCTGGCGGCGATCGTGGCGTCGTCGGAGGATGCGGTTGGCGCGACGACGCTGGACGGGGTCGTGACGAGCTGGAACGCGGCCGCCGAGCGGATGTATGGCTACAGCCAGGATGAGATGCTCGGGCAGAACGCGGCGCGGGTCTTCCCGCCGGACCAGGTTGGTGAGCTAGCGGTCATCCTGGAGAGGGTGAGCCGGGGGGCGCGGGTGGGGCCACTGGTGACCCAGCGGTTGCGCAAGGACGGGACTCTGTTCACCGCGTCGGTGGTGTGGCAGCCGATCCGTGATGACTCCGGGACGGTGATTGGCGCGGCGGCGACCGGCCGGGACATCACCGAGCACACCGACCGGCTCCAGGTCGGACAGGAGCTAGCGGCCCGGCTGGCGGCGATCGTCGAGTCGTCCGAGGACGCGATCATCGGGAAGACCCTGGAGGGGGTGGTGACGAGCTGGAACGCGGCCGCCGAGCGGATGTACGGCTACAGCCAGGATGAGATGGTCGGGCAGAGTGTGGCGCGGATCTTCCCCCCGGGCCGGGCGAGTGAACTCGTGGCCATCCTGGAACAGGTGCGGCGGGGCCTGCGGGTGGGGCATTTCGATACCGAGCGGGTCCGCAAAGACGGGACCGTGATCGAGGTGTCGATCTCGGTATCACCGATCCGTGCTGACAGCGGGGTGGTGATCGCGGCTACGGTGGCGCGAGACGTCACCGAACGCAACCACCTGCTGCGGCTGGAACATGAGCTGACCGCGCGGCTGGCGGCGATCTTCGAGGCGTTGGACGACGCGATCATCGGGAAGACCCTGGCGGGGGTGGTGACGAGCTGGAACACAGCGGCGGAGCGGATGTATGGCTACAGCCGCGCCGAGATGGTCGGGCAGAGCGTGTCACGGATCTTCCCGCCGGACCAGGCCGGTGAGCTGGCCTTCATTATGGATCAGGTGCAGCGGGGCGAGCGGATCAAGCACCTGGACACGCAGCGGGTACGCCGCGACGGAACGGTGATCGACGTGTCGGTCTCGGTGACACCGATTCGCGACGACTCTGGGACGGTGACCGGGGCGGCCGCCGTGGGCCGGGACCTGACCGAGATCAACCAAGCGCAGGCGGAGCGGCAGGCGGCGGAGGTACGAGCGCAGCAGGCGGAACGGATGAAAACTGTAGGGCAGCTGGCCGGAGGGCTGGCCCATGACTTCAATAACCTGCTGGGCGCGATCGCAGGCTACGCCGGCCTGGTGGCGGAGGAGACGGCCAGCGATCCGCGGATCCGGGCCGACGTGGAGCAGATCCTGGCCGCCGCGCAGCGGGGGGCGCAGCTGACCAAGCAACTGCTGGTGTTCAGCCGCCAGGAGCCGGGACAAGTGGCACCGGTGGACGTCGGCGCGGTGGTGACTGGCCCCAGCCGGGGGCAGACGGAACCGCCGGCGGCGGGCCGGGACGCCGGGACCGTGGAACTCGCCGTCATCGATACCGGGACCGGGATGAGCGAGGAAGTCGCCCAGCGGATCTTCGAGCCGTTCTTCACCACCAAGGAGGCGGACAAGGGCACCGGGCTGGGGCTGGCCACCGTGCACGGGATCATCATCGCGCTAGGCGGCACCGTGACGGTGGAGACCGCGGAGGGACACGGCAGCATGTTCCGGATCAGTCTGCCGGCCGCGGCCGGTGACGCCGCTGCGGCGCCACGGCGGGAAGCCGCACCGGCGCCGGCGTCTGTGCCACGTGGGCATGGCGAAGTGGTCCTGATCGTCGACGATGAGCCGGCGCTGCTGGACGTCACGTCCAGGATGCGGCGCAGCCATGGGTACGTGACCATGCAGGCCGGCGGTTATGACGAGGCAGTGGCAGCCGCCTCGGCGCAGCAGGTTGACCTGCTGCTGACTGATTCCGTGCTACCGGGCAGTTCGGGGGCGGCCGTGGCCGAACGGGTCCGTGCGCTGGTCCCGGGTGTCCGGGTGCTGCAGATGTCCGGCTATGTGCCCGGTCGGGGGAATTATGCCCCGGTTGAGCAGGCGGACTTTGTGTACAAGCCGTTCACCAGCGGGACCCTGCTGGAGAAGGTCGCGGCAGTGCTGGCCGGTAAGCCAATTCCCGACCGGTCGCGCGGGGCTGACGGAGACGCTGTCCGCTAACAGGTCCCTCGCACAATCGGGCAGTTGGTCGGTGTGGACCGGGACGTGCGCCCCTGGGTGGGAACCAGGCCAGCGCCGAGGCTGAAGTCATGACGAGGCTGGGGGCCTGACGAGCGGGCGGGCAGGCATTCTGGTGGTGGGTGCGGGCCCAGCCGGGCTGGCTCTGGCCTTGCAGGCCCATGACCATGGTGCCGAGGTCCGGGTCATTGAGCGGCGGCCGAGGGCCTTCCGGCCTTCCCGCGCACTGATCCTGCATGCCCGCTCCCTTGAGGTACTGCGCCCGCTCGGGGTAACCGACGCCTTGCTGGCCAAGGCAGATATCGCTCCCGCGGTGGATCTGCAACTGGGTTCCCGGGCGGTCCTGGTCAGGCTGGGCCACCTCGCGCTACCCGACACTGCCTTCCCGCACCTGTCACTGATCCGGCAGATGGATGTTGAAACGGTACTGGCGCAGGCGCTGGCCGACCGCGGGGTGTCGATAGAGCGGGGCACCGAGCTAGTTGGATTGCGCGAAGACGCGGCGGGCACGCGGGCAGTGCTGAGATCGCATAGCGCGGTGACCGAGGCCCAGTTCGGATTCGTGGCCGGCTGTGATGGTCCCACCAGCACGGTGCGGGCCGTGGCCGGTGTCGGATGGCCGGGGCGGCCCTACCCGGTAGAGGTCGTGCTGGCCGACGCCGAGCTCAACGCTGACCTTGCCGGTGACGCCGCGCATGTCGTGGCGGGCCGACGGGGACTGCTGTTCGCCTTCCCGCTGGGCGAGCTGGCGACCTGGCGGTTGCTCGCGACGCGGCCGGCCGGCGGCGATCCGCTGCCGTTCGGGCAGCCCGGTCCCCCGGTCCCCGTCGCCGAACTGCAGGCGATCGTGGACCAGGCAGGTCTGGGAGCACAGATCACCCAGCTTGCGTGGTCCGCGCAGGTGCGGCTGCAGCACCGGGTAGCCAGCCGGTTCCGGAGAGGGCGGCTGTTTCTGGCCGGGGACGCCGCCCATGCCTACTCCCCGGCGACCGGCCAGGGCATGAACGCCGCCATCCAGGACGCGGCGAACCTGGGCTGGAAGCTGGCCTTCGCCACCGCGCAGCCGGACAACGCGGTCCTGCTCGACTCTTATGATCGCGAGCGGAGGCCGGTGGGTCGCGTCCCAACCCCGGTGTAAATGACGACGGGCGTAGGTTCCTTCAAGAGCTACCAACTCAGCGAAGGAAGGACTACGCCCGTGCCGAATCGAGTATCTCCCACTGACCGGATCCGTGCCGAGATCGACGCCTTGTTCGACGGGTCGCGTGATCTGGGTGAGGTGATCGAGGATGTGGCCCGGCTGGGTGCCCGGCTGATCATCCAGACCGCGGTGGAAGCCGAGGTGGAGGTGTTCCTGGGCCGGGCCCGCTACCAGCGCTCGGCTGCCGCGCAGGATGCCCGGCCGGGGATGCGCAACGGTTACTGCCCGGCGACGGTCAAGACCACCGCCGGGCCGGTGACCGTGGCCCGGCCGAAGCTGCGCGGCACTACCGAGCGGTTCGCGTCAGCGCTGTTCGGCAGGTCGGTCACCAGGTCGAATGCCCTGGAGTCGCTGGTGATCGCGGGGTTCGTGCGGGGGCTGTCGGTCCGTGACGTGGAGAACACCCTCGCCGATGCCCTGGGCGCCGAGGCGGCGCTGAGCAAGTTGACGGTCTCGCGTATCTGCCAGGCGATCGGCGATGAGTTCACCGCCTGGTCGGGCAGGCGCCTGGACGGCCTGGAGCTGGATTACCTGTTCCTGGATGCCTCGATGTTCAAGATGCATCCCGGTGCCCGGGCCGAGCCGGTGCTGGCGGCGTGGGGCATCACCCCCGACGGCAAGCCGGTGTTCGTCGCGCTGGCCGCTGGCGGCAGTGAGTCCACCGACGCCTGGGCTGGCTTCCTGGAGGAACTGCGCGGCCGGGGGCTGCGCCCGCCGCTGCTGGTCATCTCCGACGGCGCCGCCGGGCTGATCAACGCCGCCGAGAGCGTGCTGGCCCGGTCGCTGCGCCAGAAATGCCTGATCCACCGGGCCCGCAACGTCCTCGCGAAGGTCCCCGCCGCCGCCCAGGACCAGGTCCGGGACGCTTACTGGGCGATCTTCGACACCGATGCCCTCACCGCCGCTGGCATCGCGCCCGGGCACAAGCTCGTCACCGCAGTGCAGGCCCGTATCGACGCCTTCGCCGAGCGATACGGCAAGCTCTACCCATCGGCCGTCAAGTGCCTGCTCACCGACCGCGGGCAACTCACCAGCTACCTGCGGTTCCCGGTCGAGCACCACAAGCGGATCCGGCACTCCAACTTCATCGAGCGCACCTTCGGCGAGACCCGCCGCCGGGTCAAGGTCATCGGCCGGCTCCCCGGCGAGGCCAGCTGCCTCAACCTGGTCTGGGCCGTCCTGGACCGCGCCAGCCGCGGCTGGCGCGGCGTCAATACCACCAACGCCGGCCTGCGCCTGCTACACGACCTGCGCCGCCAGCTCCTCGACCCGCCCACCCCGATCCGCCGGACCAGCCACCCTGCCGCAGCACCCGAAGAAACTGTCGGGGCCGTCGCCTAACATCCCAGCGAAGGAGCCGAGCCCACGTCATTTACACCGCTCCTGGGACGCCACCCGGCCGGTGGCCCGGCAGGTGCTGGGGATGACGCACCTGACGTTCTGGGGCGAGGCCGGCACTGGCCTTGTTCCCTCGGCGTTGCGCAGCCAGGTGGCACCGCTGGCCGCACCGCTTCTGACCGCGGTCCTAGCGCGCCGCGGCATGGTCGCGGCGGGGATCCGGCTGCTCTCGCAGCTGGGGGTGAACTACCGCGGCAGCCCGCTGTCGGTGGAGGGGACACCGCGACCGCGTGGCGGGCCGCGGGCCGGGGACCGGCTACCCGACCGGACCGTGATTGCCGATGGGCGCAGCGTGCGGCTGCACGAATTGCTCGCGCGGCCCGGCGTGCACATCCTGCTCGACCGGGACGCAGCTGCCGCCCTCGATACCCTGCCGATGCGGGGCCCCCTGGTTAGCGTGCACCGGCTGACCAGCTCTCCCGGACACGGGATGACCGCTGTCCGCCCTGACGGTTACATCGGCCTGCGCACGGAGATTGCTGACGCGACCCTACTGGACGCCTGGCTCGGGCTGGTCTTGCCGTGATATCCGCTGAGGCCGGGATGTCCGCGGTAAGGCCGGACGGCCCTGCGGGTGCCTGACTTCCGGCCCTGACCCGCCGCCACGACCGACCGGGACTCTGCTGTTATGACACTGGAACCCCTGCGTCGCGCCTGGCGTTTCGAGTGGAGCTAAGGAGATTCGAACTCCTGACCTCTTGCATGCCATCTGGCGGCAGCACGTCCACCCGCGTCCATCCCCGCAGGTCACCGTCCCCACCCGTCCCTCCGCGACCACCTCCGTCCACTCACTCATCTGCCGATGAGCATGCGCAGGCCTTCTTGCATGGGACGACACGACTGGCCCCGATGCCGATGAGAGTGATGGATCGATCCGTTTGCCAGGTGAATTTGCCAGGTGAAGGAGACGCATGAGCAGCATCCCTGTGCCCGACGAGCAGACCCACTACTCGTCCCGGCGGTAGGACGATGTCGATGCGCTGGCCTGGCCGGAGTTCAGCCAACGCGCTCTAAACCTGCTGCGGTCGGCCGGTGAGGCGCTGCATCCCGAGCCCGGCGAGCTGTGTCAGGCCGCCACGTAGAACAGCACCCAGAGCAAGATCGCGATCGCGGCGAGGTAGGTCCATACCAGAGTGAACGCGCTCAGCGACGCCTGGAAGCGCTGGACAGCGAAGGCCTCGGCGTAGGTGGGCGGCTGCTCGACGAAGGATACCTGGGGGATCGCGCGGCAGCGCATAATCAGGATCTCCAGCCAGATCATCGCGCTGAACACGACCACGAGAAAGACCGGCGTGGTGGCGACAAATACGCTCGCGAATCCCGCGCTGCCGGGGTAGAAGGGCAGGTTGAGCAGCTGCCAGACCTGGACGCCCATCGCGCCAAGCCCCAGCGCAAGCGCTGCCACCGCGGCTGCCTGCCACGCGGCCTTGCCCCCGGTCTTGATCCGCGTCAGCCCGCCGTATTGGACCAGTGCGCTGACCACGATCACTCCCATGATCACTGCGCCGGCCCACGGCTGCGGGCCTTTGAAACCGACCGGGTGCCACATCCCGTCCGAGTTCACCGCCCGCAGGTAGAAGTAGGCGAACACGAACGCGCCGAAGCCGAACGAGAGGGAAGCCAGGGCGATCCGGGACCCGGCCCAGGCAGCGTTCAGCGCAGTCTCGTGGTAGAAGGCTGCCTCCTCGATCTCCGGGCTCGCGCCGGCCGGCTGCGCGGTTGTCTCGGCCATGGCTACGCCTCCACTCCTGCGGTCTGGCTGCCATTGAGGGCCGCGGCCAGCACGCCGGCCGGCGGGTTCAGGTCGGCGACCGGCGGGGCGTCCTTGAAGCCGTACAGATACGGCCCGGACAGCACCACCGGGACGCGGGAGAAGTTGCCCGGTGGCGGCGGCGACGGGATCTGCCATTCCAGCCCCCGCGAGTGCCACGGGTTCCCGGTCTCCGGCACCCGTGCGAACAGCGTCGACCAGATGAAGTTGATCAAGAAGATCAGGATGGATCCGCCGAGCAGGAAGGCGGAGATCGACACCCAGTCGTTCAGCGTTTCCAGGTTCCGGGCGTATTCGAACACCCGGCGTGGCTGGCCCAGCATGCCGACCGCGAACAACGGCAGGAACGTCGAGTTGAAGAAGATGAACATGGTCCAGAACTGGATCTTCCCGAGGGTTTGGTCCAGCCTGATCCCTGTCATCTTGGGCAGCCAGTAGTACAGGCCAGCCATGAACGCGAAGATCAGCCCGCCCATGATCGTGTAATGGAAGTGGGCCATCACGAAGAAGCTGCCGTGCTCGGTGGTATCCGCCGGGACGTCGGACAGGAACACGCCGGAGATCCCGCCGATCAGGAAGTTGAAGTACATGCCGAGCGCGAACAGCATGGGCACCGTGAACTTGAACTTGGCTTTCCAGAACGTGCCGAGCGCGACCAGGTAGATGAACCCGGTCGGGATGGAAATGAGTTCGGTGGTGAGCATGAACAGCGGGCGCATGTCCGGGTTGATGCCGCTGTCGAACAGGTGGTGCTGCCAGACGAAGAAGCTGAGCAGGGTCACGCCGATCATCCCGGCCGCGGCGGTCCGGTAGCCGAACAGGGGCTTGCGGCAGAACACCGGGATGATCTCTGAGACGATGCCGAACCCGGGCAGGGCGAGGATGTACACCTCGGGGTGGCCGAAGAACCAGAACAGGTTCTGGTACAGGTAGCTGCTGCCGCCAAGGTCTGGGATGAAGAGCGCGGTCTGTGCGGTGCGGTCCGTGATCATCATGTACATGCCGCCGACCAGGACAGGTGCGGCGAGCACCATCAGGAACGAGGTCGCGATCATCGACCAGACGAATATCGGCAGCCGGCTCCAGCGCATGCCGGGCGCCCGGCAGCAGATGACGGTGGCGATGATGTTGAACCCGGCCAGGATGATCGACAGCCCCATCAGCCCGAACGCGACAGCATAGGAATCCGCGCCCTCGGTGGCCTGGATGGACAGCGGCGCGTAACCGGTCCAGCCGAACGGGAACCCGCCTATCAGCAGGCCAGATAGCAGGATCAGGAACGCTGCCGGGGTGATCCAGAACGACAGTGCCTCGATCCTGGGGAACGCGACCCGCTTGGAGCCGATCATGATCGGCACCAGGTAGTTGCCGAACGGCCCGAGGATGACCGAGCTCATTAGCATCATCATCATCGTGCCGTGCTCGCCGACGAGCTCGATGTAGGTGTCGGCGTTGAACAGGTGATACGTCGGCGAGAGCAACTCCGCGCGGATCGCCATCGCGAACAGGCCGGCCGTGCAGAAATAGATGATCATGCCGACCAGATACTGCATCCCGACGACCTTGTGGTCGAGGGAGTACCTGAAGTACCTGGCCAGTCCCGTGGACGCTGCATCCTGTCTGCTGGGGAGCACCTCGCGCCCGGTCATCTGCAGCAGCAGGTCGTTGAACACACCCAGCCCGGCGAGCCAGCCCAGCGTCCCCAGCGCGTAGCCGAGGACGATGGCCAGGTCGTTCAGGTCGCCCTCCTTCACCTGCTGGTAGCCAGAGGCGAGGAAGTTGCCGAGCAGGTGGCCGAGCAGGTAGCCGGCCACGGCGCCGATGATCGCCGTGTGGATGGCCGGGCGCAGCCACCACGGCCGGGCCGGCCGCGGGTCTGCTGGCTCCCGGCCACCGGGATGCTGGGCTTTCTCCGGGTGTGTCTCGATGGCCATCCGTCACCTCTTCACTGGACGAGCCGGAGTGCGCAGGCACTTCATGGACGGGCGGTCAGGGCTCATGGGGGTAGTACTGGTTGCCGTAAAAGCCTCCGCCCGCGCCGGGAAGGCCGGCCTCGTAGTAGAACTTGGCTAGTCCTTTGATCTCGTTCGGGTAGTAGACGGCCGCATATGCCGGGAGGGTCCTGGTGATCTTGGCCATCTTGATCCTGGTCGCGTGCGCCCAGGACTGGAAGGCGGCGACGGGCACCACGTGGCCGTAGTCGAACATCGCGCCGTGCCACAGCCCGCATAGCTCAGCGCAGCGCACGGTGACCTCGCCGGTGTGCCTGGTCGTGGTGTAGGCGATGTTGTTGACCTGCGGGTTGGCGTCGGCCTTCACGCCGAGCTGATAGGCCCAGAAGCTGTGGATCACGTCCAGCGACGTGACATTGAACTGGATGTCCTGGCCGACGGGCAGCATCAGCTGCGTCGTCTCGAACCCGCCGTACTGGGGATAGCGGTAGGTGAACAGCCACTGCTGCGCGATCACCTGCACCACCAGCGGCTTCCCGCCCGGCTTCCAGACCGGCGAGGGCCCCGCACCCGCGCCCGCGCCGTTCGCCGTGACCAGCTCAACGGTGCCGAACACGAACAGGGCCAGCACGATGACCGTAGAGATCGCGATCCACGAGGCCTGGACCCGGACGTTCCCCACAATGGGTGGGCCGTCCTCCTCATCGCCGTCCCGGGTCCGCCAGGTGATCATGGCATACCCGGAGTAGATAAGGACGAACAGCAAGACCGGGGCGGCCATCACGGCCATCACCCTGATCGCAAACTGCTGCCCGGCGGCCGTGGACGACATCGTGCCGGGCGGCAGGTGCGGTCCCCATGCAAACCAGATGACCAGGTCGGCGATCAGGGCCAGCGGCAGCCAGATAGCGAAGATCCGCAGCCCGTGGTTCGGCTCTGCGGGGCCGGCTGCGGGCACGGCGGCCTCAGGCGTGGCGGCCATCAGGCCACCACGTCCAGGTAGCCGGTCATGAAGCCGATGGTCAACATGGCGTGCCCGTTGCCGTCCACGCTGGCCAGGCCGCACGGTATGAAGCACTGCCAGCGGTAGTCACCGGGCCCGGGGGTGATGAAGCTGAACGTGGTCGTGGTGTGGGTATCCGACATGGCGCAGGGTCCCTGCGTGCACTGGTTCTTCGCCGTGTACAGGACGCCTTCGAACGGGACGCTGAGGTTAAGCTCCGGGGCGCTGAACGTGTGGGCGACGCCGCAGGTGGTGTCGGAGTTGACGACCGAGATCCCCGGCCCGTTGACGCCGGCTGCTTCCCCGCTGACGGACATCACGCCGCCGACCGTGCCCCTGACCAGGCCGTTGAACTGGTTGCGCAGCGGGTCGCAGGTGTCGAACTCATAGGCGGTGACGTTGATCCGCGTGTGCGCGGGCAGCTGCCAGATCGTGGAGTGGATCCACCCGCCGGTCTGCGGGCTCCGCACGAAATAAGAGACCCAGTCCGGGTGATCGGACACGTCGTTGACCGGATCAGTCATGATCGTCATGCTCACCGGCTGGCCAGCGGGATGGCTGGCGGTGAAGTCCACCGTGGAAGGCTCGGCCAGCAGGATATGGATGACGACGAAAACCACGAGGCCGACTACCGCGATCAACGCGACGAGCAGGGTTGCGGCGCGTGCGCCGACAGACACTAGCCACCACCTCACTTCTCAGCGTGCGTGGCGCACACGTTTGCAGCGCTCGCGCCCGGCGCACGCTGTATCCCGGCCGCCCGCCGTCCCGCCACCGGACGGGAACATGGCCAGCTAAGGGCAGGCCCCGCCTGCCGATCAAGAAACCTGAAAAGACTGTCATGTAATAAATCGGTCATGGAACCTGTGACGCCGGTCACCCTGGGTGCAGGATGCAGATAGCAAGCGCTGGTGACAGACGTGCCTGAGTTCAGCGTCGGGCATGCACAGGCGGATCAACGCGATGGGCGTGATCATGATCCAGGGCGCAGCGGCCAGTAACCCCCCGGGCGTTGCGGCCGTGCGCCGTCACCGGGTGCTGGTCGCCGACGACGAGGAACGGCTCCGCAGAGTTCTCGTGCGCATCCTGCGCAGTCACGGCATTGACGCGGACGCTGCTGCCGACGGCACGGACACGCTGGTGATGACCATGTCCGGGTCCTACGACCTGATCATCCTCGACCTGCTGATGCCCGGGCAGGACGGCTTCAGCGTGCTCCGGGAGATCGTGCGGCGTCGCCCTGACCAGGCCGTCCTGGTGCTGTCCTGTCTGACTGATCCCGAATCGAAAATGACCAGCCTGGGCCTGGGAGCCGACGACTACGTCCCCAAGCCATTCCACGTCGGCGAACTGCTGGCACGGGTACAGGCCCGGCTGCGCGCGGCCGGCCGCCCGGGCACGGGGGTCCTCACCTGCGGGCGGCTCAGGCTGGACGTCCTGCACCGGCAGGCCGACGCCGGGGCCGGCCCGGTCCCGCTGACCATGCGCGAATGCCAGCTGCTGTGGGAACTCATGCACCAGCCCGGCACCGCTATGTCCAAGGACGACCTGCTGGCCCGCGTCTGGTCCTCGAGTCCGCAATCCGCATCCAACGTGGTCAACGTCTACATCGGCCGGCTGCGCTCCAGGCTCGGCGCCAACGTGATCACGACCGTCCGCGGTGAGGGATACCGTGTCGGCCCCGGCTGAACGCAGCTCGCTAGCAGCGCGGCTGTGGGCCTCGCGCTGGCCCGAGGCGGCGTGGGCCGTGTTCGCGATCGGCAACCTGACGTGGATGCTGCTGGTCCCCTCGTGGTCGATGCTGCCGTATCACTTCACCTGGATGAGCCTGCTCCTGCTGTATGGCTTCGGCTTCCGTGCCTGGACCCGGGCCCTGTTCTGGTGCCTGCTGATCCCGGTCATGGCAGCGACCCTGCTGCTCTTCGCAGATCCGGCGATACGCGGGCTGCAGCCTTACGACGAGGTCATCGAGCTGCCGTTCATGGTGGCACTTTTCTGCGCGCTGGTGCTGCACTCCAACCGCCGCAAAGCGACCATGGCCGCCCTCGACCAGGTATCGCGGGACAACCTGGACCTCCTCGAGCGGCAGCGGATCTTCGTGCAGAATGCATCCCACCAGCTGCGCACCCCGATCACGGTCGCCCTGGCCCATGCCGAGCTGCTGCCCCAGGCCGCAGCCGACGCCACCGCCGCTGAGGACGCGGCGGTCGTCGTTGACGAGCTCACGCGGCTGCGCAGGCTCGCCGACCAGCTGCTCCTGCTCGCCACGGCTGACCAGCAGGACCTGCCCCGCCAGGCGCAGACCCGGCTCGTGCCCTTCCTGGAAGAAGTACTCCACCGCTGGGAGCCGACCCCACGGCGGTGGCTAGCCGGATGCTGGCAGGACGCCACCGTCCTTGCCGACCCGGAGCGGCTGATGCTCGCACTCGACGCGCTGCTGGACAACGCCATCAGGTTCACCAGCGACGACGACTCCATCGAGCTGTCTGTGCACCGCCACGATCAGGAAGCCGCCATCACCGTCGCCGACTCCGGGCCAGGAATACCCGAAGACTGTCTCGAATCGGTCTTCGAAAGGTTCGAAAGCGACCACCGGGACAGCGCACGCAACTTCGGGCTTGGCCTGTCCATCGTGCACGCGGTTGCGGAGGCGCACGCAGGCCGGGTCACCGCAGCGCGCGCTCCACTCGGGGGCGCAGCCGTCACACTATGGCTGCCACTGCACAACCCGGCGGCCAGCCCAGCCCACACCAGCCTGCCCGGCCCGGCGCAGGCGGCACCGAACCCGGCCTGACGGAGAGCCCCAGCCGGATCCCCCTCCCGACCATCCCTATGCCACTGCCTCACCTTGCCGGACGGGGCGGGGGTCAAAAGCAGCGAATATTCGGTGATGTGCATGTGTTCCCGGCCTATCTGCAGGCCGACTGTGCCTACCGGCCGTATTCACCGGACTGGCGGCGAGAGTTCCGGCACGATGCGAGCCGCGCGGCGGTGCGCCGCCCAGCCAGCCCACCGGCGGCGAGGACCTGACATCGGCAGCGTCAAACCCTGGGCGGGCTACCTGGCGCCTGGCCACGTCCCATGCGCCGCGCCGCGGCTGGTTCCTGTCGTGGCGCAGCAACGCGCCGACCGGCGCGCAGAGCCGCGCCACGGCGCAACCCTGCGCCTGTGCGGCGCAGCGCACCAGGCGGGCCCAGCACTGGCCCCCGCGGGCTCGGCGCGCCGAGCCCACCGTCAGCGAACATGCGGCTCCGGCCGGCACGCTCGGCTCCTGAGAGCGGATCGGGGACCGCCAGGACGGCCAGCGCGGCCCGGGCCACTTGCAAATGCGGCAACAGTCACCGGCACACGCCGCCCTCCTGGAAGACCAGGTGGTAACCAGGTGGCAAGAGTCACGGGATCGGCGAGGCCGGGATTTGCCCAGGTGACACGCTGACCAGGCGCGGTTCAGCGCGTGGAATCCGGTGTCCTGCCAGCAGCCCCGGTCGGAGGAAGATGTCCGATCCGAACACACGTACAGCGGCCCGTCGGGCCGCCGTCGCGGTATTTTGCTGCTGTACTCACTGTTCGAACCGTTCGAATTTCACTTCTGACCAGGTGGAGCTAAGGAGATTCAAACTCCTGACCTCTTGCATGCCATCTGGCGGCAGCACGTCCACCCGCGTCCATCCCGTAGGTCACCGTCCTCCCGCGTCCCTGCGCGGCCATCCCAGTCCGTGTGCGTTGCGGTACTTCCCTGCTGTACCCCGCACCGGATCGACAGCCGCCGCGGACGTCGCGGCACCCCAAGTCTTTCGTCTTACCCAAAGGCCTCCCGTGCTGCTGCCACTCGCGCTGATGTGTGACACGTCAGCAGCCTCCGGGGCAGCACAGGATTCGTCCACCGGTTAACAGAGATCCACCCGCGTCCTGACTTTACTCATCTGCTTGATACGCGGGTTGTCGTCGGCAGCTGATTTCAGCTTCCGTTGACGCGGGTGATCTTCATACCTGGCTGCGCCAAGCCGCGCCGGTGAGGAGCTAAAGAGCATGGAGGACTGGCGCCGCCTTGCACATCGACCCTTCTTCCTCAACGGTCCGCTAGCTGTCGCATTGGAAGGCCCCTTCGGCGGGAGAGGTGCCGTGATGAATCGTCTTCGTCGGCCTGCGTGGCGGAGTCCAGCAGGCCGAAGCGGCGGGCGGCGGCCAGTCGCTCATCGGAGAAGGCCGCGGCGAAGGACCCGAGGCCCGCCGGAGCGCGGTGACCGGCACCGGGGGCGGGAACGGGAGCGGAACGTCCAGGGCGGACAGCAGCCCGGGCCGAGATCAGCAGTTGGGAATGCTGGGGTTGACCAGGTCATCGGGATTGGGCTGGCCAGAGGTCTGGCCGTCGTTGTAGAAGTACTGGCTGGGCGCGTAGTAGGAATTACCCCACGGCGACGAGGCGATCTTGTACCAGTAGGCGTTGCCGGTGGCTGTCTGCATGCCAGTGACCTTGCAGGTCACGTCCACCGTGACACCGGAGCCGATGGAGGGTCCAGACCCAGTGTCGTTGCTGTAGTCGCTGGCCGTGGGGGCGACGTCGCCCTGGATGACCGTCTCCGTGCCGGCCGGCTGCGGGCCAGAGGTCACGGGCGCGCCGGTAGTCCCGGTCGCAGTTGGCTTCGGATTACTAGTCTTCTTGGTGGACTTGCCCTTCTTGGTGTGAGTGGACGTGCTCGGCTGAGGGGCCTCGCTGCCAGCCGCGTTGCCCGCTGGGCCGCCTGTTCCGGCGGCCAGCGCCGGGGCATGGGAGGTTACTCGCACAGAGATGCTGGCGTGGGATGAGCCGATCTCTGCCGTCACCCGGGTCGTGCCTGGGCCGATGGCAGTCACCAGGCCGGTGGAACTCACCGTGGCGACCGCTGTGTTGCCGACCGTCCACGCCGCCCCGGCCAGGATCTGCTTCGGGGCCGGTCCACCCTTGGCCAGCTGGCCACTGAGCGCGAGCCGGACGGACGAGCCGCCGGACAGCTTGACCGTGCCCGGGCTGATGCTCAGCGAGCTGAGGGTGATGATCGTGGGGACAGGAAGGTGCAGCTGCGCGGATTCCGTCTTGAGCTCCGCGGCCCACCGGCGAAGCCGGGCCAGGCTGAGCCCGTCCGCCGGAACCGTCGCCCGGTAGCCGACGGACACGGTGCCCGGCCGGGCGGGCAGCCGGAGCCGCCACTCCACGAGAGGGTCGGCCCGGAGAATCTTCTCCGGGGCTGGGGTGAACAGCACCGTCCTGACGTTCGATGCGATGCCCGTGGGGACTACTTCCTCGAATGGCAGCGTGACCGGCCGGCGGCGGGAACTGCTGGCGGTGACCGTCTCGGTGAGCAGCGAGCCGTCGTGACCACTCAGCGTCCAGTGCCGGACGATCGTCAGCCCGTCGGAGTACCTCGCCACGGGAAAGGCATAAGTGACGGTCGGCGAGCTGGCCGGGGTGGCGACGGCGCTATGCGGCCGCCACACGAGAAGCGCGATGGCGGCGGCCAAGACCACTACGGCGGCGGGCAGGGCCAGCACCATGGGCCGCGAGCCCACCCCGCGGGCCGGGCGCGCGTGGCCCGCGCCAGTAAGCGCGGCGGCCAGCGACGCCCCCCGCCCTGGGCCGCCCGATGCCTGGTCCCAGAGCCGGGAGTCCCCCGGCTGCAGCCCAGCCGCCCACTGGGCGGCAGTCGCTGCGGCAGCCGTCTCTGATGGCCCGGAACCGCCGGGAACCGGTGTCCCCTGCCCATCCTCGCTGTACCCGCGGTCGCGACGGCGGACGACTGTGCCGCCACCGTCGCTGGCTGGGAAGGCCGTCATCGGACGGGCCTCATGCCCGGTGCCGAGCGCTGCGGGCCAGCTCGTGGACCGGGGCGGCCGGGCAGACGGAGCCGGCGTCGTGGCGGGGGGCGGGACCATGCCCGGGTGCGGGCCCAGCACGGCGGACGGGTCCGGGGCTGGGATGGGGGGCAGGGCGGCCAGCCCGGCCAGCCGGGGCAGCAGCGGCATGAGCGCGGCGGCCGCGTCAGTGGCTGACCCAGGGCGCGATCCCGGGTCCTTGGCCAGCAGCCAGTCGACATAGTCCCAGAGCTCGTACGGGATGCCGGGGATGGGGGCGGGCGGCTGGTCCACATGACGGCGCAGGACCGCGAGCGGGTGACCGCCCGCGAACGGGGTCTCGCCGCCGAGCATCTCGTACAACATGATGCCGACTGAGTACAGATCGGCGGCCGGTGTCAGTGCGCCGCCATCCGCCAGTTCCGGCGCCATGTACTCGGGCGTGCCGATCAGGCTGGTCCGCTTGGTGAGCGAGGTCCCGTACGAGATGCGGGCCACACCGAAGTCGGTCAGCTTGACGACCGTCTCACCGCCCGACGTGTCCAGCAGCAAGTTCTCCGGCTTGATGTCGCGGTGGATGATGCCGGCGGCGTGTACTGCCGCGATCCCGTGCAGAATCTGCCGCGTCAGGCCGGCCGCCTCAGCGGGCGGCAGCGTGCCCTGGCGGCGCAGGTGGTGACGCAGATCCTGCCCAGCGATGAGTTCCATGACGATGCCGAGCGTGTCGCCTTCCACGACGAGGTCGAAGATCTGCACCACATTGGGATGGCTGATCGACGTCAGGATGGAACGCTCCTGGATAAACCGCGCCACCAGCTCCGGATCAGTGACCAGTTCCGGCTTGAGCAGCTTGACCGCGAGCGGCGTCTCCGACCCCCGCATGCTGGCGCGGTACACCTGGCCCATGGCCCCGCGGCCCAGCATCTCGTGCAGCATGTACCGGCTACCGAGCGGTTGATCCATGCTCCCCCTCCACTCCCGCGACCGCCCAGCCTGGCTCCACATCGGACGGCTGGGCGGCTGGGCGTATCACTGTCGGCACCTGCACCGGGGTAATGGCGGTGCCACGGATCAGCGCGCCGCGCAGCGGCACGCCGCTGGCCAGGATGGATGCGGGCAGCCGGGCGCCGAGCGGCCCGCCGTCAGCGGTGCTGCCCGGCTCCAGGACGAGCCCGCACTTGCCTTTGGCCAGTTCTGGGATGAGCCCGCGGAAGACGCTGGCTCCATCCATCGTGGTCGCGGCCAGCAGCCGGAATCCGGTGTCGCGGATACCGCGGCAGCGCGAGGTCAGTTCTTCGCCCAGCGGCGTGTCGGTCAGCAGGTCGGCGTCGTCGGCGACGATGGCCGCCGGGCCTTCGGCCAGCGCCGCAGCCAGCGCACTCGCCGCGGCGGCGTCGCCCGCCGTGAGGTGGACCCGGATCGTTCCAGGGTCGAGCGCCTGAAGAAGCGATGATTCCCGGGGAGTGATCACGGCCAGCGGCAGGCCGTATTCGGCCAGGGACCGGGCCTGGACGGCCAGGGCGGTGCTCCGGCCGGTCCCGGGATGCCCGATCACCAGGACCCCGGGCGAGTTGATCCGCACCTGAGCCAGCTCGTCGCCGCCCACGCCGACCAGGACCCCGTCCCCAGGCGCGGGCAGGTCGCGGGCCTGCTCGTAGGTGACGGCCATCGGCAGGCCGTCCACCCGGAACGGACGAGAGCGGACCGGTGCGCACTGCGCCGCCAGCTCGCGCAGCGCCCGGTTCTGCGCGGCGCCCGAAGGCTCCGCGGCCAGCAGTGCCACCTGGAGCAGATCACCGCCGGGCATCCGGATGCCGCGCCCGTTCGGCATGCTGCGGGGGACAGCCTTCGGGTTGAGGCCGGCCAGCGTGTAGTCGGCGGGGTCAGCCATCCGGAGCACAATCTTGTCCTCGGCCTGGCTGGCCACCCGCCCGGCCAGCAGGGACCGGTCACCTGTGGCCACGAACCGGATCCCGGCGGCCAGCCCGTCCCGGATCAGCCGCTGTAGCTGCCCGGCCAGGCGGCCGCCGTCGAGGTGTTCCAGCGCGGCCACGAAGGCGTCGTACCGGTCGACCAGGACCAGCAGATAGGGCGGCCTCGGGCCGCGGTGATTGCCCGTGCGGTATTCAGCCAGATCGCTGTAGCCGCTGGCCGACAGCAGCCGGGTGCGCTGGCTCAGCTCGGCGCTGAGGCGGTTGAGTAGCCGGTTGACCCGGTCGGGCTCGGCCAGCGTGACCACGGCCCCGCAGTGTGGCAGGGCGGACAGCGCCGCCAGCGCTCCGCCGCCGTCGATGACGTACAGGTGCACGTCTTCGCCGCTGACCTGGGCGGTCAGCGCCCCGGTCAGTGTCCGCAGCAGAGTGGAGCGGCCGGATTGCGGTGCTCCAGCGACGAGCAGGTGACCGCCCCGGGCCACGTCGAACGTGGCCGCGCTCTGCTGCTGCCGCGCGGGCTGGTCGGCCAGCCCGAAGATGAGCGGCAGCGCCTCCACGCCCGGTGCCGGTGACCGGGACGGCACGGCACGGGCCAGCCGGCCCAGCTCGATCAGCTCCGGCAGCGGTGGCTGCCAGGGGGAATGCTGCCGCCCGGCCCGCTCCTGCTCCGCCGCCGCCCGGAGGGCCGCGACGAGCACGGACAGGTCGGTGGGGTCGTGCGGATCCGGGGGGACTTCCCCGGTCTTCTGCCGTGGGTAACCGAGGTCGGCCCAGTGGAGCGGGCGGATCTGGGTGGCCGGATGGCTGGCCCGGGCACCCGGCCGCAGGCCGCCGACGCGGGCGGTCTGGAAGGCGACGGGGCGGCCACCGCCCAGCCAGGCATACGCGCGCCCCGCGGCGCCTTCCGCGGGAATGCGCGCGGCATCGAGGGTCTCGATCACGTCCCGGCTGTCGTCCGCCGAGGCAACCCGCAGCGCGATCCTCAGGTTGATGTTGGCCCGCAGGTCAGCCGATACCACCCCGGCCGGCCGCTGGGTGGCCAGGACCAGGTGGAGGCCCAGGGACCGGCCCTGAGCGCCGATGTTAACCAGAGAACGCAGCTGGTCAGGCAATTTCTCGGCCATGACCGCGAACTCGTCCACCACGATGACCAAGCGGGGCAGCGGGTCGGCGTCGCCCAGAACGGGCAGTGCGTTCCAGTACTCCAGGATATTTGGCTTGCCGGCCCCGGCGAGCACGACCTTGCGCCGCTGCAATTCCGCGCGCAGCGAGGTGAGCGCCCGATCGACGAGGAATTCATCGAGGTCGGTGAGCGTGCCCACGGCATGGGGAAGCTCATCGAAGGCGCTGAACGCAGCCCCGCCCTTGTAGTCGACGAGCACGAAGTTCATGGCGTCAGGACGATTCGCCACCGCCAGTGAGGCGACGAGGGTCTGCAGCAGCTCGCTCTTGCCCGATCCGGTGGTCCCGGCCACCAGCAGGTGCGGGCCCTGGGCCAGGTCCAGGACGAACGGGCCGTCGGCGCGGGCGCCGAGCAGGGCCCGGGTGGTCCGCCCACCCTGGGCCCACCCGGACCTGATCTGCCGGGGATCGGGCGGGTCGAGGCCGATGACGTCCAGAAACCGCAGCCCGGCGGGGAGCGCGGTCTGGCTCGCGTGGCCACCGGCCTCACGGACCGGGGCCAGGGCCCGGGCCGCCGCGGTGCACACTACGGGCGATACGGCGTCGGCGATCACGCCGACCGCCTCGTGGCCCAGTCCCAGGACGCGCGCGGTGACGGCTCCTTCGTCGTCGGCCAGCTGGACGATGGCCTGCCGGCATTCTGGGGGCAGCTGCGCCGTGGTCTCGTCCAGGCACAGGAAGTAGATCCCGGCGGCGGGGCCGTCCCGCAGCAGCAGGCCGAGGCTGGCACCCAGCCGCAGACGGTACGAGCCGTCGAGCACCACTATCTCGGCCGGCTCCGGCCCGCCCGGCCGACGGCCGACGGCCGTGGCTGGCCGCCGGGCTTCCAGCCTGGCGTTCAGCTCGGCCAGGCGCCTCGCGATGCTGCCGTCGTCGTTGCCCAGCCGCAGCAGGCAGTCGGCCGTCTCCGGCTGCCGGACGTGCGGTAGCCAGCGGAGCCATCCCCAGTCGGTGGCGCCGTCCGGGTCGGTCAGTACGGTGACCGACACATCACGCGGGCTGTGCAGCACGGCCAGGGACAGCAGCATGCCGCGGGCCACGGCCCGGGTCCGCGCGGGTGGCCCGACCAGCCCCACCGCGCCCCGCTCGGGCAGGGAGACCACCACCGGGGCGTCCCAGAGCCGCCCGCGGGCCTGCTCGGATTCCTCCGCTCCGCCGCGGTGCGGATCAGGCTGCGGCGGAGACCACGGCTGAGCGCCGGTGCCGATGCGCAGGGTCAGGAAGTCGTGGTCGGCGGGCTGGCGCTCCCAGAGCCGTGCGCTCGGCCCGCTGGCGATCAGCAGCAGAGTCGCCGGGTCAGGGTGCACCTGGCGCCGGAAGGCCAGATCGGCCTGCTGAGCCGCGGCCAGCTCGGCGCGGGCCTGATCCTGGCGGCGCTCGAATTCGGCCAGCTGCTGACGGTGCCCCCGCTTCCCGCCGCGCCGGCTGGACAGGGTGTTGCCGATGAGCATGACCGGCGACAGCGCGATGAAGGCCAGGTACTGCCACTGCTTGAGAATGACCGCCATCAGCAGGCCCACTGCCACCGGCGCGACGACAGCCAGCAGCGGGAACGGCGTCTTGGGAGCGGGCTGCGGCGGCTCGGGAAACCGGATCGGCCGGGCCTGCGGCGGGTCGGCCAGCCGGGGGGAGCGGCTGTAGCGCAGTTCCCCGGGCTCGCCGCGGGACAGGGCCGCATCCGACTCCGGGGCCGCGGCCACGGTGAGAGCGGTCCGGCCCACCCAGATCAGTTCGCCCAGGCGTACCCGGAGCTGGCCCGCCACCGGCCGGCCCGCGACGAACGTCCCGTTCGCGGAGCTGACGTCAGCGACCACCACCGAGTCGCCGTCCACCCAGGCCTGCAGATGCTGGCTGGACACCTCGTTGTCGCCCAGCGGCAGCGGGGCACTCCGGCCGACCGTGAAGCCGTGCTCCGGCACGCTGACGCTGGCCCCGGCGGCCGGGCCCGAGGCGACCAGCAGCGCCGTCGTACCGGGCGCCGCCGTCGGCACCGCTGGGTGGGCCGGCTGGGTACTGACCACGGCCCCGTCGCGCAGCCCGGCCGAGGCCAGGGACACCGAGCCAGGCAACGCCCGCCCGTCGATGAAGAGCTGCCGGACCGGCTGGCCGCCGCCGAAGACCTCAGCCAGCGGAGTGGACGGATCGGCCTCGACGAGGAGATCGATGCTGCGCTGCGAGGTCCGGAAGGTCACCGACGCCCGCATCATCGCCCGGGCCCCTGCTCCCTGAACCGCATGGTGCAGGCCATCCCGTGAAACAACGGCCGCAGCCGCGCCGCCAGTGCCAGGGCCGACGTGGAGAAGGTCAGCAACACGACCTGGCTGGTGCCGGGGACCTGGATCACGTACTGCACGATCAGCGATACGGAGTGACGGCTATCCGGCGCGCCTCCCCACTCCCTCAGCCGTTCGATCCGTGCCGCGGGCCCGGCGGGCAGGGTGACCAAGGCCGGCGGTGCCGCGGGCGCACCTTCCGCGGCCGCGAGGCCAGCCCCGATCTCCTCCAGTGTCTTCCCGCCCGCCGGCCACGTGCTGACCAGCATGCTGGCAGGCAGCAGCCCGCCGGGCACGCTGAGGATGGTCGCGTAACCGCACAGCACATCCAGCGCCGCGCACGCCTCAACCAGGTTGCTGACCAGGACCTGGAGCATCTCCGCCCGGTCCCCGGTACCCGGTAGCCGGGCGGCCAGGTCGGCAGCGAGTTCGTCGGCCGCCACCTGCTCGCGTGGCAGCCGGATCGCGAACCAGTCCGCCGGAATGGCAAAAGTCAAGTCCGCTAGGGCAGACGGCCCAGCCAGTGTCATCACATCCCCACCCCCAGCTCGACCTCGGACTGGCCCGAGGTACCGACGCTGACATGCTGAACGGTGAGTGCCGCGGGAGTAGCAGGTATCCCGCCAGCCGGCTGCAGGACGCCGCTCCCGGAGCCGGGCTGGAGCGCAGTACCGTCCGGCGCCCCGGCCTGCAGCCCCTGCAGGCCACTGGAAAACCCATCCAGACCGCCCGTGATATCTGGGCCGTCGTATGACATGGCGGGAATACTGGCCGACTGGGGGACTCCGTTTTGCAGCAGATCGCTGCCTACGGCAGTGCCGGAGTCGTAGCCGATCTCCCCCCAGCCCGTCAGATCAAGATCATCGCCTATATCCCCGGTTTCCACGTTGAGCAGGTCAATGCCTACGTCAGCGGGGGTCGCGCCGGGCTCATCGGTGGCCAAGGCCAGCGAGTTGGCCACAAGGGCCACCTCCCCCACGGACTCTTCGGCGTCAAGGGCCGCCTCCCCCACGGCGCCGACCGCCTCCGCATCCTCCGCCGTCACGCCGAGGTAGGCGATGAGGGCGGGCACACCCACGGCGTCCGTGCCGGGCAGGACCGCCGCCACCACCAGCGCCACCAGGCCAATAGCGCCCAGGATTCCGGCGACGTCATCCAGCACCTTCCCCAGCGCGTGGAGATCACGCTGATGCCAGAGTTTGTCGAGGTCACCGGGGAGGTCGCTGAACGGCTTCACGAATATGCCGTCGAGAACGCCACCGGCGATGTCCATGGCCTTGTGCGCGTCATGTGCCGCCGTGCCGCCGTCCATCAGGACGTAGCGGTCGAAATCAGTGATCAGGTTGTTCTGGATGCCCTCATGCTGTGCCTGCCGGATCTGCTGCACACAGCGCGCGGATAGCCCGTCGAGTTCGCCCAGCAGGTATGCCAGCCGCGAGGTGAGGCCGTCAACGGTCTCGGACGCGGCACGGACCCGGGGCTCCCAGTAGGTGACCGAGGCGTGGTTGCCTGTGTTCCTAGCGTAGTCAAGCTCTGCCGTTGCGGTGCGCAGCGTGCTCTCGGCCTCCTCCGCCTCGGTACCCAGCGAGAGAAGAGCGTTATCCACCGGATACAGTCCGGCGGCATAGCTGGACAACGCAGCGGCCACAGTGGCGTAGGACTCGTGCGCCTGGCCGAGCTGTCCCGGCAGCTGGCCGAGGCAGCGGGCGAACGCGTCGGCGGCCGGGCCGGTCCAGTCGGCCCACGATCCCGGTGAGCGCAGCGCCTGCAGCTGGCTATCGGTCTCCCCGAGGTTGTCCCGGATGGCGCCGAACGTGCCGGCCAGGTGGGACACGCTGTCAGGGTCGGGCAGCCAGAAGGACTTGCCCAGCACCTCCATGAGGCGGGCCATCAGGCCGCCCCATCCTGGGGAACAGCCGCCTGGGCGATCTGGTTGTCGGTGCCCCGGTAGTCCCCGGCCGCGTTGGCCAGCAGCGTAGTCAGCGCCTGGATGTTGTGGCTGATCATCGCCAGTCCGTTCGACCAGTCGCTGTGGAAGCTGCCCAGCGCGTTATACACGCCGGGATCCGGCCCCAGGTCCTGCCAGGCATAGGACGAAACCGTGTCACCGATGCCCTGCATGCGGGACTCGATGGCGGCCAGCCGGCCGCGCAATGCGTCCAGGCTTTCCGGGTCGACGGTGAAGCTGACCTCAGTCATGATTCCCCCAGGCATAAGGTCTGCCGTTACCCGACAACGCTCTGTGCGGCGCGCTGGCCGCGCGCCGCACAGACCCTCGACATCATCAGCCGTGCATGGACTGCTGGATCTGCTGCTCCGTGGTGGCGTACGCGGTCGCCGCGTTCGCGAGCAGCCGGGAAATGCCGTCCAGTGCCTCGCGGAGGTTGGCCGCCGAAGTGTTCCACTGCTGGTACAGGGTGTCGAAGGAGGACGAGGCCGCGCCCTGCCAGTCGCCGCCGACCAGGGATTGCACCAGGCTGCGCATCGACGCCAACTGGTTGTCGATTTCCTGGGAACCCGAACTCAGCCGCACCGACGCACTCGACAAGTCTTCCGACGTCACCTTGATAAGGCTCACCGGGCTACCCCCCATTGATCAAATTGCTCCGTCATACCGATGTTGTGATGACGAGGAGCGGAGACGGTTGGTTTACGCGTTCTAACTAAAATCTGCAGGCGGCCGTAGCCCAGGGTTCAGGCACACGGCTACCCGCGGTCAGGCCGCGGAGCTGGTACGAGCTGAACCGGAACGTGCTCAACGGTTCCGAGCCGATGCTGCGGCTGCTCGAGGGCCTGCTCACAGGTGCCGTGCCGTGGCAGACCGAGCGTCAACCGCGAATGTTCGGCGACCTGCACGGGCTCGGACTGCAAGCCGGGCAGTCGCAATCACCGTCTGTATCCCGTGACCGTCGCGCTACCGAAGCAAGACCCCCGCCCGTCTCGGCCGTGTGGAAGGCGGCGCGGGCGCGTATCGCGCCCGGGCCAGGCTGGCGCGCGCCGACTCCATGAGCTGGTGATCCTGGGGTGGGCGACGGGGCGGCCGCAGCGTGATCAGGCCAGCCCACCACGGCAGGCCTTTATCCGGCGGGCGCCGCAGCGCGCGCGCCGGGTGGCTGCGCCAGACCGCGCCGCGGCGCGACCTCAGCGCCTGAGCGGCGCAACGCACAGGCTCGCCGGCACCATCCGGCGCAACCACCCGCGCCCCGGACGCGATCCACCAACCGCACCTCTGCATAGCCGGCGCGGGTCTCGGGAGTAGATCATGGGATACCCGGGGGCTGCAGCGCAGTGACCATTTGCAAATACGGCAACAGTCACCGCCCGGCTGACCGCTCGCACGAGCTTGGTGATGGCCCAGGGCAAGTGTCAAAGCACCGGAGCAGAGGAGTTTGCCCAGGTGGCATGCCTGGAAGGCAACGGAGCGGTGCCTGGAATCGGCGGTCTTGTCAGCAGCGCGCGCCAACGGAAGATACCGGCCCGAACACACGTACGGCGGCCCATCGGGCCGCCGTTGCTGTATCTTGCTGCTGTACTCACTGTTCGATTTGTTCGAATTATGCTTCTGACCAGGTGGAGCTAAGGAGATTCGAACTCCTGATCTCTTGCATGCCATCTGGCGGCAGCACGTCCACCCGCGTCCACCCCCGCAGGTCACCGTCCTCCTGCGTCCCGGCACGGCCACCTCTGTCCGTGTGCGTTGCGGTACTTCCGTGCTGTACCGCACCTGTCCCGCGGAGGGGATCCGTTCCAGCCCGATATGAAGGCCTGGACCAGCGGCTGTCCATGGCCATGAGAAAGTGGCTCTGGCCCACTTTCCGTGAGGTGATCCGCCCGGCGTGTCTCGTAGCGTTGTGATCATCATGTTTGTGATCATGCCCGGCGTGCGATCTTGAGGTCCTCGGCGCCCTGGTCCCTCATCTGGCTGGCCTGGCTGTCGCGAGTGTCGAGACGGTCGGCAGGTCAGTGCATGTGCTGGCCCGGACCTGTGGCAGTGAGGCGGCCTGCCCGGGCTGCGGCGTGGTGTCGCGGCGGGTGCACAGCCGTTATGAGCGGCGGCTGGCCGATACCGCCAGCGGCAGCCAGGAAGTGCTCATCCACCTGCAGGCCCGCCGCTTCTTCTGCAGCAACGGGGGGTGCGCGAAAGGCACGTTCGCGGAGCAAGTGCCCGGCCTGACCACCCGCTATGCCCGGCGCACCTGCGGCCTGGACGGCGTGCTGCAGGCAGTCGCCATGGCCCTGGGCGGCCGGGCCGGTGCCCGGCTGGCTGGCAGGCTGGCCTGCTCGGCAAGCCGCTCCACGCTGCTGCGGCTGATCCGCGCCGCGCCCGATCCTGGCGGCGGGACTCCGCTGGTGCTAGGCGTAGATGAGTTCGCGCTGCGCAAAGGGCATGTCTACGGCACGGTGCTGGTCGATATCGAGACCCACCGGCCGGTCGATGTGCTGCCCGAGCGGTCCGCACAGTCCTTCCGTGCCTGGCTAGACGAGCACCCAGGTGTGGAGATCATCTGCCGCGACCGCGGTGGCTGCTATGCCGAGGGTGCAGCCGAAGGCGCGCCGCTGGCCATCCAGGTGGCGGATCGGTGGCACCTGTGGCACAACCTGGCCGAAGCGGTCGAGCGGGCCGTCGCCCGTCACCGCTCCTGCCTGCAGGAGCCACCGTCACAACCCGTTCCTGAGCCCTTGCCGGAACAGGCCACACCGTGCCAGGAGCAAGGCCTGGCCGCGCGGACCCGGGCCAGGCACGCCGAGGTGCACGCCGCGCTGGCCCGCGGCCTGACCATCACCGAGATCAGCCGGACCTTACGGCTGGAGCGCAAGACCGTGCGCCGCTACGCCACTGCCGCCACCGCCGATCAGCTGATCTGCGGCCCCCGGCTGACCCGGCCCGGCCTACTCGGCCCGCACCAGGCCTACCTGCGCCAGCGCTGGGACGAAGGCATCCGCAGCACCGAACGGCTGCACCAGGAACTGCGCGAACGCGGCTACCGCGGCAGCCTGCGCACCCTGCGCCGGCTCACCTCGAAGCTCCGCCGCGACACCGCCGTCCCCCCGCCGTCGCCCGCCCCAGCGGCCAGGAAGGTGGCGAGCTGGATCCTCACCCCACCCGGCAAGCTCGCCGACGCCGACCGCACCACACTGGCCGAGATAACCGGCCGCTGCGAGGAACTCAAAGCCACCCGTAGCCTGGTCCGCGACTTCGCGGACATGCTCTGCCACCGCCACGGCGAGCACCTGGAAGCCTGGGCCACCCAAGCCGAGAACGGCCCGGTCAGCGAACTGCGCGGCTTCGCCAAGGGACTGCGCAAAGACTGGGCCGCGGTCACCGCCGGGCTCACCGTCTCTTACAGCTCCGGCCCGGTCGAAGGCCACGTGAACCGCATCAAGATGATCAAACGACAGATGTACGGCCGCGCGAACCCCGACCTGCTCCGCAAGCGCGTCCTGCTCGCAGACTGAACCCATCACGGAAAGTGCGCCAGAGCCACCGCAACTTGGCCGTTGACAGCGGCAACCCTGTATAACGCTACAGATGAGTGCCGCTCGGTGCACCCCGCATTCAATCAAGCAACTCATGTGAAGCAAGGCCCTCCGGCACTCCCTCAGCTCCTCCCTACTCCCCGCCTGGATTGTCGCCGCGCTAGGCAGTTCCTCTCTTGGATGAGTCCTGAGCCCCTGTAGGCGCGGGCCCAAGCGCTGGGGGCCTGGACAAGGGGCGCTCGCCGGAGCCCTAGGGTCGGCGGTTTACAGGGAGCCGACCCCAACCCACCGGAATACCCGCCGACCTGCGGAAACTCCCTCCTATGCGCTGTCAAACCCGGCCGCTGTCCGTGTGGCGTCCGTAACTTCCAAGCATGCCTGGTCCGCGCAGTGCAGGTTATGGATCATGTCCCACGAAGTCCCGCTCGATTTCGCTGAATCCCATCCTGCCCGCTCCCAACCGTGGCCCTCCGCCCCCGCCTGACCGGTTCCGTAAACCGGCCCACGGGCTCGGCTCAAGCGGCCACCCAGCAAACGGAGCCCACCATAGAAATCCGGATCGCAAGGCCGATTTTGACAGTCGCGCGCACAGGATGTTCCCGGCCAGAGTCCTCCTTGGCTGGCCAGCCGGTCTCTCTCGCCTGCCACCAGCCCGGCATGTCCCAAGACTGCCCTTTGCCCCCGCGTAGTCCCGCTCCACCCACGTCGGCGTGCCCCTGCGCGAGCCCCCCGCGGCGAAATCCCGCCGTCACTAACTTATGGCCAGCACGGCGCGCCTGGACCTGCCGACACGTCCGGATCTGCCATGACCGGATGCTCGACTGCTGCGCATCACATAGCCGGACGCGTACGCCGGTCCGCGTGGGGGAATGTCGGTCTGCCTGCGGTGAGTGCCGGCCACCGTGCTGGGTAGCTGCTGGGTATGGGGGCCATCCACTGGCCAGGCGAGCCACGCGAGCCCAGGGGTGAGCGCTCGGGTGCGCCCATCGGAAACAGGGCGCCCATGGGGAACACAGGGAGCGGCCGCACAGGAAACAGGGCAAGCGCGGCTACCGAGACTCCTGACGTGCTGGCTGCCCCGCGCGAGCAACCGTCCGGGCACCTCGGACGTCCTGGGCCCCCGGGACGGCGTGACTCTGCCTCCTGGGGCGCCGAGCGCGTGCGCCGGCCCGCGGATCTGCTCGCCGCGATCCTCACGCTGGCTGTAGCGGCCGTCATCATCGGCTCCATCAAGGCGCTTCCGGCGGGCAGCACGGAGGTCGCGACCGATGTCTCCCGCTGGCTGAAGTACATTCCCCGCTGGCTGGCGTTCGGCGCCGCCGTCATCGCCGGCACCGGCTGCTTCGTCTTCGTCATCGTGGCCCTCGTGCAGCTCACCCGCAGCCAATGGCGCGACGCCCGCAACGCAGCCGCCGGGCTGGCCATGGGAGCGGCGGCCGCGATCGCCGCGACGGCTGTGTGGGACGCCGAGCACGGCAGGCTCCAGGCCGCGGTGCTGCACGGCAAGTACCCGGCGATGTTTGTCATCGACAGCGCGTTCGTCGCGTTCGTGGTGGCCAGCGACCTGACCCGGCGCCCTCGCTGGTCACGCTGGTGCACGGGGCTCGCCGCCGCGCTGCTGATCACTAGCGTGGCGCAGGACACGCTCACCCCGTTCGCCATGGTGATCGCTCTGTTCGGCGGCCTCGGCGCCGGATGGCTGGTGCGCTGGGCGCTCGGCGCCGCCTCGGTGCGGCCCAGCGCCGCCGAACTTGTCCCCTGGCTCCGCAGCCGCGGCGTGGACATCGCGGATCTGAAGCCTGGCCACCAGCCCGGCAACGACCCCAGCGACTCGCCCAGCGGTCGGTCCAGCACCCAGCCCGGCCGCCCCTGCCTGGTGGGCAGCCTGGCCAACGGAACGCTGATCGAGGTGCAGCTGGCCGACCGGGACACCCGCGGCTCCGGGCTGGCCCGGCGGCTATGGGCGATGGTCCGGCTACGGCGGAGTGCGGCCGGCCACATCGCGCTCAGCTCCCGCGCCCAGCTGGAACGGCTCGCCCTGGCCAGCACTGTGGCACAGCTCGCCGGTGTGCTCAGCCCCACCGTCCTGCTGCTGGACCAGACGCCGCGGGAATCACTCGTGCTCGTGCTGGCCCTGCCGCCCGGACAGCCACTCGGCGAGACGGTGAGCAGGCAGCAGGCGCGGGCCCTGTTTGGTGCGCTGCGCGCCCTGCACGACACCGGCATCGCCCACCGCGACCTCCGCCCGGAGAACCTCTGCCTGGCGGAGCCTCCAGAGGCACCAGAGTTCGAGTCCGCGGCATCCGCCGGATTCCGTTCGTTTGACTCTGCGGTGCCCGCCGCGGGCGAGCTTGCCCGCCGGCTGGACATCGCCCAGCTGCTCGCCACCACCGGGCGGAACCTCGGCGCCGCCGAAGCCGTCAGCGCGCTCCGCGACGGCTACCGGCCAGCGGACGAGGCCGCGATCGCCGCGGTGCTGCAGCCGGTCGCTCTCACCCCGTGGGGCTGGTCTGCCATGCGTAAGAACCAGGCCTGCCTCACCGACATCCGGCACGAGCTGCTCGGTCCGGACACCGCGGCCCCGCAGGCCCGGCTGGAACGGTTCCGCTGGCGCACGGTGCTGACCACGGTCGCCCTGATCGCCGCCGCCTATGTCCTGGTCGGCCAGTTCTCCCACGTCGACCTGCTCGGCACGCTGGGCTCGGCCAACCCGGCCTGGATCGCCGTGGCCGTCCTGGGCTCGGCCGTGACCTACTTCGCCGCCGCGCAAAACCTCGCCGCGTTCGTGCCCAAGCGGCTGCACCCATTGCGCGGCTCCCTGGTCCAGCTGTCCACCGCGTTCGTCGGCGTGGCCATGCCACCCACCGTCGGCCACGTCGCAGTCAACGCTCGCTACCTCCACAAAGAAGGCGTGGACGAGGGCTCGATCAGCGCCGCGGTCACGCTGTCCCAGCTAGTCAACATCGTCACGACCGTCCTGCTGCTGGTGGTGATCGGACTGCTCACCGGCTCCGGGCTGAGCCGGTTCAAGATCGCCCCGGGAGCCAACCTGGTCATTGGCCTGGCGGTGATCGCCGGCGTGCTCGCCCTGCTGCTGTCCGTGCCGCAGACCCGGAACAAGCTGATCGGCCTGGTACGGCCACACCTGCGCCGGGCCTGGCCCCGGCTGCTCGACGCGGTGTCCCAGCCGGCCCGGCTGGCCATCAGCGCCGGAGCCAACCTGCTGCTCACCGCCGCCTACATGGTCGCGTTCATCGCCGCGTTGCGGGCGGTCGGCGCGCACCCGGCAATCCTGCCCGCCTCGGTCGTCTACCTGGCGGGCAACGCGGTCGGCGCGGCCGCGCCCACGCCAGGCGGCCTCGGCGGCGTGGAAGCGGTGCTGGCGGCGGGGCTGACCGCGATGGGCATCCCGGCCGCGCAGGCGATCTCGGGAGTGCTGGTGTTCCGGATCGCCACGTTCTGGCTTCCTATTCCGGCGGGCTGGCTGTCTTATCTATGGCTGCAGCGCCGGCGCATCCTGTAGGCCCCGCCCGGCTGGGTTTGGGCCGAGACCCCGGTACCCGGGATCGCTTTGCTGCAGTTCTGGCCCAGAGACCTCGAGCCATTACCGCCTCCCATTTTCACAACAGCAAAGGCGGAATACAGTGACAAGAGCTCATGGCGTCCAGCCCCAGCAAGGGCGATTGGCCAGTTAACATACGGATCTGCCGCTCCGAGTGAGCGGGGGTAACCGCCGTCAGATCCTGTGGGGTTTCAGAACTTGGCCACTGGTCCTGACCTGGGCTCTTAGGCGGCCCATTCGTATTCGTTGATGAGGCCGCCGAGGACGGGCCGGCGCCGGCTTTGAGGCGCAGCCGGCCCGCACACCGGCGCGGCGGTCAGGCTTTCCGGTAACTCTGCGAGCCGGCGGCCGGGGCGTTCTCCGGGTGGCCGTCACCCATCGACATCTGCTTGATCTTCAGGTAGCGGACGATGTCCTGCCGCTGTGTGTACAGCACCCAGCCGCGCCCAGCGCCATGGCAGCCATCAAGACCTTGCGCAACACCATCTCCCCCTTCGGGCAGCCCTCACCACGGGGCGCTTGGACCAGGCGGCCCGGCCAGCCGTGATGGACCCAGCACTTCCCTGCCGGAGCGGGCTTATCCGGGGGAAGCGGCACGCGTCACAGGGAAGCACGCGATGAGCTTGTTTACCTGTGAAGGAACAGCAAAGCCGGGCAGTCGGGCCGGTGGACGTCCGTTACGGTTGTTTTCCTAACCGTGAGCTCAACGGGTCAGCGCAACACCTCGATGACGGAGGTGCTGTGTGAGCATTGGTGGGCGGCCTGCGATTCCGGTCGCGGTGCAGCGTGAGTTCTGGGCCGCGGTCCGGTCGGGGATGGTGGTCGCGGAGGCGGCTTCTTGTGTCGGCGTGTCGATCACGGTCGCATGGCGGTGGTTCCGCCACGTTGGCGGGGTGATGCCCCCGGATTTCTCGTCGTCTCCGCAACCGGTCACCGTGCGCCGGCTCTCGCTCGACGAACGCGAGGAGATCGCCTGCCGTCGTGCGGCCGGTGAGGGAGTGCGAGCGATCGCGGTCGCTCTCGGTCGGTCACCTTCAACGATCAGCCGGGAGCTGCGCCGCGGGACCGTGCGCCGCAAGTCCGGCTATCGAGCCAGCGTGGCTCAGGCCCTGGCTGACCAGCGCGCCCGGCGTCCGAAGGCACGGGTGCTTGAGCGCAATGACAGGCTGCGTGAGCACGTGCAGAATCGGTTGCATGCCAAGGACAGCCCCGAGCAGATCAGCTACCGCCTGCTGATTGACTACCCAGGCGACCAGACGATGCGCATCTCCCACGAGACGATCTACCGCTGCCTCTACGTGCAAGGCCGTGGTGGCCTGCGCCGGGAGCTGGTGACATGCCTGCGGACCGGGCGAGCGCTACGCAAGACCCGGCGGACAACCGAACGGCGCGGACGTATCACCGGCATGGTCAACATCGCCGAGCGTCCCGCGGAGGCCGCTGATCGGGCGGTTCCCGGGCACTGGGAGGGGGACCTCATTACCGGGGCGGAGAACAAGTCCGCGATTGGCACACTCGTCGAGCGGGCCACCGGCTACGTGACGCTGCTACACCTACCGAACGGTCATGGCGCTGACGCGGTGCAGGAGGCGATGGTCGAGGCGATGAGCCATCTGCCCGCCACCCTGCGCCGGACCCTCGCGTGGGACCAGGGAATCGAGATGGCAAACCACGTCGCAATCGCGAACGCCACCGAGCTTGCGATCTACTTCTGCGACCCCCACTCGCCGTGGCAGCGAGCAACCAACGAGAACACGAACGGCCTGCTGCGTCAGTACTTTCCGAAGAGCACCGGCCTGTCCGGCTATCACCGCGACTACCTCGACTTCGTCGCCGCCCAACTGAACAACAGGCCTCGTAAGCGACTCGGCTGGCGAACCCCGGCCGAGGCTCTCGATCAGCTACTCTCAGAGTCCGGGAATCCACCCGGTGTTGCGCTGACCGGTTGAATCCGCCAACCCTGTGGGTGCCGAAAACTGCGTCACCTTCACGCGACCTGCAAAATATTCATGGATCAGGCCGCCAAGCCGGTCCCGGCGCAAGACCCGGACATCTGCCCCTAGAGCAGGTTGATGCGGACGCCCGGCAGGCGGACTGCGTCCCAGTGCCCGGTGTGGCCGGTGCGTGCTGTAGTGACCGGCGTACTCGTCAAGGACCAGCCGCAGGCGCCGCTCCCCGGTGATCAGCATCCGGTCCAGGCACTCGCGGCGGGCGCTGGCGATCCACCGCTCCGCGATCGCGTTCGCCCGCGGCGCCCGCACTGGCGTCCTGATGATCCGCACGCCAGCTGCGGTGAGCACTGTGTCGAACGCGGCGGTGAACTTGGCGTCCGGGTCCCTGATCAGAAACTTGAAGCTGTCCGCGTGGTCCCCGAGGTTCATCAGCAGGTTGCGAGCCTGCTGGGTCACCCACTCGCCTGCCGGTGGGTGGTGATCCCGGCCAGGTGCACGCGCCGGGTGCCGTGCTCGATGACGAAGAGCGCGTACAGGCGGCGCAGCAGCACGGTGTCAACGTGGAAGAAGTCCACCGCCAGGATTGTCTTGGCCTGAGCGTCCAGGAACGCCCGCCAGGACTGCCCGGGCCGCTGGGGGCGCGGGGCCGGTGCCCGCGCCCTTGAGGATCTGCCAGACCGTCGACGGCGCCACCTTGTAGCTCAGGGCGGTCAGCTCGCCGTGGATGCGCCGGTAGCCCCAGTCCGGGTTGTGGCGGGCCATCTCCAGCACCAGCGCCCGGATGGTCTTCGTCGTTCGCGGCCGTCCCGGGATGCGGCGCGGGTAGGCCCATTTTCGCCTCACCAGGTCGGCGTGCCAGCGCAGCAGGGTCCGCGGGGAGACGATCAAGCGCAGCCGGCGGAGCCTACTGCGGGGTAGCAGCCGGGCCAGCGCAGCCAGCACCGCCCGGTCGGCCCACGACAGCTGCGGGGTCTTAACCTGGCGCTGGAGCACGGCGACCTGGTGGCACAGGATCAGGATCTCGGCATCCTTGGCCCGGTCAGACCGGGCAAGCAGAGCCAGCCAGCCGAAGGCGCGCAGTACCGCCAGGTAGGCGAGTCGCATTGGCATGAGTCCCGACAGTGCCCGACCACGAGTCCCACGCGCAGCCAGATGCCTAGCCTCGATGTTTCGTGATCTTGCACCGTCCGATTGAGGTTGCGGCTGGCTGGCATTTCAGCGTCCGGCCGTGTCTGGAGGCCCGGCTGTCGCGCCGGGGGGGCGGGGTTCCACGGGCCCTGGGATTTGTCCTTCCTGGTCGTAGGAGCGGTTCCGGCTGGTCAGCCGGGGGCGAAGGCCTGCAAGCGGGTCGTCGCGGCGGTGAGCTGAGCGGCCCAGGGCCAGGTGGCGGCCAGGCGCAGCCGCAGGCGGCGGGCGCCGTGGACCAGGCGCCCAGCGGCGGAGAACAGGCGCAGCCGCAGCCGCTTGGGTTCCCAGCTGCGGGCGGGGCCGTCGAGGGCGAGCATCTGCATCCAGGCCAGCAACTCGCAGGCCATGGCTACGAGCTCGCACCAGATCTGGTTTTGGTCAAAGCCGTGCAAGGGCAGGCCACGCAGCCCGGTGTCTTTGGCATTGCGGATCCGATCCTCGCACCTCGCCCGGCGGCGGTGCCGCAGTTCCAGGTCTGCGAGCTGCCCGGTCCTGGCGTTGGTGGCGAAGCAGGTGAACCGGTGCCCGCCGAGGTCGGTGAAGCGCAGCTGCGCGCCGGGATGGGGGCGTTCCTTGCGGACGATCACCCGCATCCTGGCCGGCCAGCCGGCCAGGTCGGCCAGGCCGGTGAGCTCGGCCACCGATGCGCCTGGCCGCACCTGCCCGCCGGCATCATAGGCGGGCTCCCAGACCCGGTCCGGGAGAGTGAGGATCGCTGCGGCGATGTCGTCGGTGATGGTCATGCCGATCGAGTAGTGCAGCCGGCGGCCGGGGCTGGCGAGCCAGGCCAGGAACTCGTGGGTGCCGCCGCCGGAATCGGTGCGGATCAGGACCCGCCGCCGCGTCCGCCGGGGCAGTTGCGCCAGCGCGAGCCGGGTCACCTCGATGTGCTCGCTGGCGGTGTTCGATCCGGCGTTACCTGGGCGCAGCAGGATGGCCAGCGGCTCGCCGCCCGCCCCGGCGCCGTGGCCGGCGAACGCGGCCAGCGGGTGGAATCCATACGTCTTTTTCCAGGTAGGAGCAGCCCTTTCCTTCTCGGAGTGCGCGAGCACGATCGTGGCGTCGACGTTGACGGGGATCAGCGTCCCGTCCCCGCCCGGTGCTCGCTCCCCGGCCAGCGTCCAGGCCCGCTCCCGGGCCGCGGCGCGAGCTTTGCGGATCGCCCGCAGCGCCCGGGGCGCGTCCGCCGCCAGCGTACTGACCAGCCGGGAGATCACCGGATCGGAGGCCACCGGCCCGAAAAGGCCTGGCTGCGCACGCAGTACCGCGACATCAGCCAGGCAGTCCCCGCCCAGCGCCGGCGCCACGGCCAGGTCGGTGAGGATCTTCCCCGGCTCGTGCACCGCCCGCGGCGCCCGCCACCGCGCTAGGGCGCCGGACAGGCCCCCGCCCAGGGCCGTGACCCGCAGCGCCCCGGCCAGCAGCAACCCGCCCGCATGGGACACCAGCCCCTGACCGCCGGCGGACACGGTGATCTTGGCACGGCGCACGGTATCGTTCACGAGATAAGTGCCTTTGGCCCGGCGCGGACAGGACCTTCGACAAGCCCTATCCTCCCAGGCCAAAGGCACTTTCTATATGCAAACGACCAAGGCCGGCCGATCACTGGCGAAAGCCCGAGGCTAACCTGATCTCCCCCGTCCCGCACAAGACACCCAGGTCAGCGGCCGTGACAGGGTTTTCGGCACCGACAGGCTTATGCGTGGTGATCGCTTTGCGAGGTCATTACGTGTTCCGCCGGGATACCTCACCGGAGTAAACGTCAGTAAGAGCCGGCATCTCTTGAATTACATCGGATCCCGATGTAGCTTAAATAGTGGACGCGGTAGGCAAATCCCGTAGCCGTGCCGGTCTCTGCTTAAAAAAGCTTGAGCAGCCTCCGGGAGCGTTGCTCCGGACCTTGGTAGCGCGAGCTTGGCAGATTGACCTGTGAGACGCCTGGTTCCGGGCAGGATGGCCGTTGCGGTCCGTCGCCCCGTACGGGCTCGACGCCTCTTCTGGGCATTTCTCGCGCACCAGGAGGTACGGGGATGAGTATTGTACTGATCATCGTCAGAGTTTTGCTGCTCTTCGCAGTCTTTAACTTCGCGGTTAAGGCGCGCACGGGCTCTTTCCTAGATAACTCCGATCTCGGCCGGGCGACCGCCGCCGGCCTGGCCGCGCTGGGCGCCCGAGTCGGCATCACCGGCCGGGCGCGGCAGGCCCGAGCCGCGCGGCTGGCTCCGGGGCGAGCTGAGCGCTACCGGCTGGCCACCTACTGGCTGCCCGTGGCGCCGGGCTGGCTGTCCTGGCGCGCCTGCCACGGCGGGAGTACGTATGAAATCGCGCACGGTGCTCATGGCGGTGGCCGACAGCTGGCTGCGCGCACATGGGCTGATCCCGGCGGGGGGTGACGCACGTTGGGTGACGACATCAGGCCCGTGGCCGCCGGGAACGGCGCGGCCAGCTTGCCGCCGGGCCCGGCCGTCCATAAGGACCGTCGTAAGCGCCGCCCGACCGGTGCGCCGCCGCCGCTGCCGCACCCTATCACCATCAGCACAACAGCGTGGCTGGTCCTTGGGGCCGTGGCGCTCGCCGGCGCGTTCCTGGCGTCCCAGCACACGCCGTGGCTCCGGATTGATGACCGGGCAAGCACGTGGGTGCTGCGTCTCCTGGCCGGGATACGGACGCCGTGGCTGACCGATTTGGCCAACGGGATCAACGGGGCGGGCTCCGGCTGGGGGGCCACCGTGCTCGGCCTGTCGGTGGTCGCCCTGACGATGGCGTTCCGGCGCTGGCGGCACTTGCTGGTGTTCCTGGGAAGCGTGTTGTTCCTGGAGATTGCCGGGACATCGATCTACTTCGGGCTGTCCAGGCCACGCCCGTACGGCGTGCCGATCATCGGCAGCTGGGGCGGGTACTCCGGGGTGTCGCCCCCGGTGGCGGTCGTGACGATCTTCTTGATGGGCGCCGTCTACTGCCTGGCCGTGCCGGGCCGCCCCCGCACCTACACTAAGGCGGCGGTGGCCGTCGTGGTCGCCGTGTTCTGTCTGGCCCGCCTGTACCTGGCCGTCGATCACGTGGATGACCTGCTCCTGGGCGTGGCGCTCGGCGTGGCCATCCCGGTCACCGCGTTCCGTTTCTTCACCCCGAACGAGGCGTTCCCGGTCGCCTACCGGCGCGGCAACACCGCGCACGTGGATGTGACCGGCCGGCGGGGGCAGGCGATCCGCCAGGCCGTGCGTGACCAGCTCGGGCTCACGGTGACCGAGATCAAGCCCGTCGGGCTGGAGTCGTCCGCCGGCTCCACGCCGTTGCGGCTGCGGGTCGAAGGCAGCCCGGAGGAGTTCGTGTTCGCCAAGCTCTACACCAAGGGCCACGTCCGCGCCGACCGCTGGTACAAGCTGTGGCGGACCATCCTGTACGGCTCCCTGGAGGACGAGCACCCCTTCCAGACCGTGCGGCGCCTGGTCGAGTACGAGGACTATGCCCTGCGCCTGCTGCAGGACATCGGGGTCCGCACGGCCCGGCCGTACGGCATCGTGGAGATCACGCCCGAGCGCGAGTACATGCTGGTCACCGAATTCCATACCGGCGCCGTCGAAATCGGCGAGGCCGACGTCGACGACACGGTGATCGACCAGGGACTGCAGCTGATCCGCACGCTGTGGGACGCCGGGATCGCCCACCGCGACATCAAACCAGGCAACCTGATGGTCCGCTCCGGGGAGCTGCTGGTGATCGACGTGGCCTTCGTCCAGGTGCGCCCGTCACCATGGCGGCAGGCGGTCGACCTGGGCAACATGATGCTCGTCCTGGCTGTGCGCACCGACCCGCAGCGGGTCTACCGGCGGGCGCTGGCGTACTTCACCGAAGCCGAGCTGGCCGAGGCCTTCGCCGCCACCCGCGGGGTCGCCAGCCCGACCCAGCTGCGCGCCTTCATGAAACGGCACCCGCGCGACCTGCTCCGCGAATTCCGCGCCCTCGCCCCGCAGCGGCCGCCGATCGCGCTGCAACGCTGGAACATCCAGCGGGTCGCGCTGGCGGCCGCGATGCTCGCCGTCATCACCGCCGCCGTGTTCGAAACAGGGAATGCCTTCTTCCCGGCGGCCAGAAATCTGGGCGCCTACGCCCCCAGCTGCGGCACCGGCCATTCGATGATCCTCAGCGCCCAGGCAGTCCCGTCCGCTGCCCTGCTGCCCTGCATCGCCGCGCTCCCGGCAGGCTGGAGCATTGGCGGCACGGACATCGCCAGCGGGAAAGCCAGCTTCTGGCTGGACTCCGATCGCGCAGGACCGCGAGCGGTCACCGTAACCCTCACTGCGACCTGCGACACCTCGGGCGCCCAGCAGATCCCCTCCGACCAGCCCGGCACGCGCCGGTTCGAGCATCCGCTGAGCCTGGCGCCGCAGTTCCCCGGCCCCCGCTTGTACACATTCCCCGGCGGCTGCGCCACCTACCGGTTCAGTTTCGCGCACGGCACATCCCCCGCGCTGGCCGTCGCCGTCGATAACGCGCTGGCGTTCCAGTCCCGGTCAACCCTCGTCAACTACGTCCGGCACACCGAAGGTCTCATGCTCTGCGGGCGAGATGCCGCATGCCCGCGATGATCG
>CAWFDX010000007.1:0-14436 GCA_963814645.1 uncultured Actinomycetes bacterium
CGACGGGCGTCGGGAAGACCCACCTGGCCACCGCGCTGGGCCACATCGCCGTCCGCCGCCGCCGCACCGTCCACATGGCCCGCGCCGACAAGCTGTTCAAACGCCTCACCGCCGCCCGCCTGGACAACACCCTGGACTACGAATACCGCCGCCTGACCACCGTCGAGCTGCTCATCATCGACGATTTTGCGCTCCAGCCCCTCACCCCGGCCCAGACCACCGACTTCTACGAGATCATCACCGAACGCCACCGCAAGGCCTCCACCGTGGTCACCTCCAACCGCGACGCCAGCGAATGGCTCCCGCTCATGACCGACCCGCTGCTGGCCCAGTCCGCCATCGACCGGCTCACCTCCACCTGCCACGAGCTCATCGTCGAAGGCGACTCCTACCGCCGCCGCCAGCGCCCCGCCGCACCCCCGGTTGACGACCCGGCCCCAGCGGCACCATGATGCTCACGTAACCCGGCTAGGTGGTCCCTAGGTCGTGGCGAGCCGCTGGTCCCATGACGCTGGCGGGTGACAGCGGGCTCTTGGCGATCCTGAGCGCGCACAACTGGATGATCTACGTGCCGAAACGCGCTTGCCGGCGCAGCTGCACAGGACGGCGTCACCTCAGCTGCCCGAAAGCGGGTCGCCGGTGGCTGGGATGGGCGCCAGCCCCAGGCATTCCCGCAGCGTGCTTTCCAGCTTGTCAACCCGGTCGTAGCCTCCGACGCTGCCGGTCACGAACCCGACCGTGTAGCCGCCGGCCGTGCTCGCGCCCCCGTAATTTCCGCCCAGCCCTCCCATCCCGTAGCCGTCGTCGCTGATCCCGAAGCCGAGCCCCCACGCGTTGTCCTCTCCGAACACCCGGTCCGGCCCGGCGCACTGCGGGGTGACCGCCTCGGCGAGCATCCCCGGGCTGAGCAGGCGGCCCGCGACCAGGGCGTGATAGAAGCCGGCCACCGCCGCCGCGGTTCCGTGGCCGTTGACGGCGGGGATCTCCGCGGCCCGCCAGGCGGCACCGTTGACCACGGCGCCGTCCTGCGCGCCGGGCGGGTTGGTGGTGGCCAGCCGGTACAGGGCCGGGCGGCCGGCCGCGTTACCCGCCCGGAACGTGTCGTCCAGGCCGGTCAGGTCCACCGCCCGGGCCTGCTGGGCCGGGCTCAGCCCGAAAGCGAAGTCCAGCCCGGCCGGCCCGCAGATCTCCTCGGCCAAGAACCGGCCGACGCCGCGCCCGTCCACCCGGCGGACCAGTTCCCCGACCAGGTGCCCGTAGAACAGCGCCGACTCGCCGTGCGCGGTCCCGGGCCGCCACGCTGGCTGCTGCGCCGCCAGCAGCGTGCATAGCCAGTCCCAGTCATAGAAGGCCTCGGTGGGCACCGGCCGGTCCAGCATCACCACCCCGGCCTGATGCGACAGCACCTGACGCACCGTCGCCGGAGTGCGGAACCCGGGCCAGTACCGCTGCACCGGCGCGTCCAGGTCCAGCCGCCCGGCCTGGACCAGCCGCAGCGCACATACCGCCGCGAACGGCTTGCTGACCGAATACGGCTGGACCACGCTGCCCGCATCCCACAGCCGGCACCGTCCGGAGTCGGCATAACCGCCCCACAGGTCCACCACCAGACGGCCATCGCACCACGCGGCGAACGCCGCGCCGGTACCCGGCTGCGCGGCCAGGATCCCGGCGAAACACTCGCGCACCGGGCCAAACCGCCCGTCAGCGAACCCATGTACCTCCATCTGGCCATCCTGTCCCCGTGCCCGGCGATCACGTGCGCCGGGCCCCGTACGACCTCGCGGAACGCCGCTGAAACAGCCAGTTTGCGGTCACGGTGAGTGAAACCTCATCATGACGACGTGCACGCGAACCGCCCAATGTGCGCTAGGCTGCTCGGGCGCCGTGGGTCACCGGCGCTGTCCCGAAAGATCGTTATGAGCGCGAGGTGGTCTTGACCACGAGCTCGGTCCGGTGTCAGGCCAAGACCGCGGACTTGCTGCCGTCGGGAACCAGGATGACCGGCGGCGCGGCCCCCGTCCAGGGTCCGGTCCGCCAGCCGCACCCCGGGCAGCGCGCCGTGCCGGGCCGCGACCTGACCCCACGCGTGCCGCCGGGCCGTGTTCACCGCCGCCGTGATCCGCCGGTCCGCCCGGGCCCGCCGCGGGCGATCCCGGCCAGCGTCCGCCACGCCGTCGGCACCGACGCCACCAGCCCGAACAGCTCCCGCTGATCGCGCATCACCCGGAAATCAGAGATCACCCGGGCGCCGTCCGCGACCGCGCACGCCAGATCAGCCATCACCCGGCCGGTCATGCACCAGGAACCTCGGCGTGGCCAGCGCCCGTGACAGGCCGCCGGTCAGGCCCGTCTTATCGGCCAGGTGCCGCAGCAGCACCAGCCCGGCATGCGACACGACACCATGACCGCCGCCGGATACCTCCAGGCCCCTGGACCAACCGGTAGTGTGCATGCAGAAAGTGCTCCTCGAACTCGGGCCGGCAAGGACTTCGAACACCCTCACTGTCCCAGCTCAGGAGCACTTTTTACGTCAGGCACACCGCCCGGCCCTTAGACCCCAATGAAAAGACAGGGCTAAGCAGCTATGACCCCCGGCGGCCCGGTCACCGGGGGTCCATGCGAGGCAGGCCAGCAGCTCGGCGGATCGCGGGGCGTCGGTCTAAAGGTCGTGGTCACGCAGGATGGCTTCGACGCGCGGCGCATGTGGGGATCCAAGGCGTTGGTAGATGGCCAGGGCCTGGCGCAGCGGAGAGGCGGCCTGGGCGGGGTGGCCGTCGTGAAGATAGCTGCGACCGATGCCTTCGAGCGCCTCCGCCTCCTTGATCGGCGCGCTGATGTCGGTGGCGATCTCGAGGGCTTCCTCGTGACAGGCACGGGCCCGCTCCGCCTCCGCGGAGCCGAGCAGCAACTCGCCTAGGTAGTTGAGGGTCTCGGCCTCCCCGGAGCGGTCGTCGAGGTCGCGGTACAGCTTGAGTGCGCCGGTGAGGTTCTCGGCGGCTTCCGCGGAGTGCCCGGTCGCCTGCTGCACCCGGCCCAGGTACTGCAGCGCGTCGGCCTCTGCCGGACTGTGGCCCAGTTCGCGGCACAGTTCCAGCGCCCGGGTCAGGCTCTCGGTGGCCGCCGGGTAGAGCCCGCCGCGGTATTGCACCAGGCCCAGGACCTTAAGGGCATTGGCTTCGACGGGGCGGTGGCTGAACCCACGGCACAGTTCCAGCGCCCGGGTCAGGCTGGCGGTGGCCGCCGGATAGGCTCCGGTGTCGCTTTGCAGCTCACCCAGGTCGATGAGGGTGACGGCTTCGCCCGTCGGGTCGCCCAGGTCGCGGTACAGTTCCAGGGCCTGTTCAAGCCGGGCGGCGGCGGCGTTAAGGTTCCCGGTCAGCGCCCGGACGATACCCAGTTCGCGCAAGGTGGCGGCGACGCCGCGGCGGTCGCCGAGGTCCCGGTACATGTCCAGCGCCCGGGTGAGGCCGACGTCGGCGGCCGGGTAGTCGTCGAGGTAGTACTGGATGACGCCGAGCTGGTACAGCGTGCTGGCTTCGGCCGGGCGGTCGCCGAGGCCGCGGTACAACTCCAGCGCCCGGGTGTAGGCGGCAATGGCCGCCGGGCGTTCGCCGGACCAGTGCCGTATCCAGCCGAGGTGGCAGAGGGTGCTGGCTTCGGCCCGCTGATCCCCGGCCTGGCGGGCCGCCTCCAGGGCCGTGCCGTGCAGCGCGCGGGCCTGGTCCCAGTGTCCCTGGCGGCGGAAGAACTCGTGCATCGCCTCGGACAGGCCGCAGGCATGGCCGGGCCAGCCGTGAGCGGCGGCGTAGTCGGCGGCCGCGTGCACATTGGCACGTTCGGCCTCCAGCCAGCTCAGAGCCTCGTCCTGGGGGAGCCGGCCGACGGTCGTCCGGGTGCTCCGCAGGTAATAGTCGAGCAAACGACCCAGGGCCGCGTCACGCTCGGCCTCGCGGTCAGTGGCCGCCAGGGCGCGGGCGTGCTCGCGGATCAGGTCGTGCATCCGGTACCGGCCGCGGGCTGGCTCGGTGAGCATGTAGTGGTCGTACAGCGCGGTCAGGTTCCGCCGGGCAGGACCGACGTCCGTGTCATCGAGGGCGGCGGCGGCATGGGCGTCGACGTCTGTTCCCGGGTGCAACCCGAGGCGTCGGAACATCCTGCGCTGATCATCGGTCAGCTCGCGGTACGACAGGTCGAGGGCCGCGGCGACCGACAAATCCTCCGCGGTGATCAGCTCCAGCCGGTCACGGGCGTCGGCCAGCTCGGCGGCGAGATCCGTGGGCGTCCAGGTCGGGTGATGATGGAGTTGGCGGGCCAGCATGCCGATGGCCAGGGGAAGGTACCCGCACAGCCGGGTGATCTCGGTCGCCGCCGCGTCGCCTGGATCCAGGCCGGGCCGGGCCGCGAGCCGGACCAGCAGCCCGGCCGCATCCCAGGGCGGCAGCGTGTCGAGACTGATCGAGCGGACATCCTCCAGGGCGGTCAGATGGCGGCGGCTGGTGACCAGCACCAGGCTGCCGCCGGTCCCGGGCAGCAGCGGCCGAACCTGATCACTGCCTGTGGCGTCGTCGAGGACCAGCAGCAGGTGCTGCCCGGCCGCCCGGTCACGCCACAGCGCCATCCGCGCTTCTAGGCCGGGCGGGAGCTGCTCGGCGGCAACCCCGACCGTCAAGAGCAGGCTGGCCAGCGCGTCCGCCGGATCCACCGGCCGCTGGCCCGGCGTGTGGCCGTGCAGTGGCAGGAAGATCTGCCCGTCGGGATACCGCGGCGCGAGCAGGTGCGCGGCGTGGACCGCAAGCGCCGTCTTGCCGACGCCGGCCATCCCGCCGAGCGCGTGAATCCCCAGCACGGTGCCGGCGCCGTCGGCGGGCACGGCCATCAGCTCTGCCAGCTCGGTTTCCCGACCCGTGAAGCTGGCGACGTCGCGTGGCAGCGTCCGGGTGGCCGCCGCCACGCCGCCCGTTACCTTGCCCGATGCCACCGCGTAGGCGGGAGCGCGGCCGCGGGCGGCGGCCTCGAACGCGGTCCGGTCCGGGCCGGCCAGCCCGAGTGCGTCGGCCAGCAGCCGGGCGGTGTCCTTGCGGGCGGTCAGGTGGATACCCCGCTCCAGGTCACTCACCGATCGCGGGCTCAGCCGGGCCGCCTCGGCCAGCTCCTCCTGGGTCAGGCCCGCCTCGACGCGCAGCCGCCGCAGTACCGCGCCAAACGTCGCCGACACGTCTCCCCCCACCGCTTCCCTGCCATCGCGACCAGCGTAAACCGCGGCAGGCCCGGCTGGGAATCATGTGGGTCTCATGTGACCGGTCGCGTGTGGTGAACACCACGGCCGGCAGGCAGCCTCTCAATCGACAGCGGAAGAGATTCCCGGCCGGAATCCGGTCACGAGGAGACAGCGATGTTCATGCACCCCTACATCAGTCACGAAATCGCCCGGGCCAGGCAGCACGACCTGCTCGAGCAGGCCAGCCGGCAGCGCCTCGCCGCACGGCTGCGCGGTCAGCCCAGGACGACGCGTCACCACGGGAGGCGTGCTTTCGCCTCGGCGCTGGCCGCGGCGGTCGCCCTGGTGCTGGTCGTGGTCCTGGCCGGGTGCGGCGGCGGCCATGGCGGTACCGGAACCGGTGGCCATGGCGGCACAGCAAGCGACACGGCAATGGGAAACCAGGGCGGCAAGAGCGGCGGAGGCGCCGTCCTGACCGGCACGTCAACTCCGGCCGGTGAATGGGTGGGCCCGGTACCGGGCGACGAAGGGGAATGCGGTACCGGATCCGGCGAGTGGATATTCGACCCGGACAACGGAACCTACCAGTTCGACGCGATCTACGACTCAGGCGAGTGCGGCTACCAGTCCAACGGGACCTACCAGGTGCAAGGCGACACGATCTACTTCCAGCCGCTGGACGAGGCCGGCTTCCAGGAAATTTACGGCTTCGAAGACGGCGACCTGGTGCTGTGCGACGTTCCCGATACCGCGGTGTGTTACGACTACCAGCCCATGCAGTGAGGTCCGGCGAGGGCTGGACCTCACGCCCGGTCGGTCATTGGATAATTTTCCAATCAGCGCTGAAAGAAAGCTGACGGGGGTGCGCGCTGTCCTTCCGGTCAGGAGGGCAGCGCGCGGGAGCGCAGGGCCCGCTGGACCGTGTCACGGTGTCGGTGAGGACGCGTGCGCCGGCACCACACGAACACCGGGGCATTATGGTTGTCGCCAATGTCCTGATGGTCCATCATTCATGCCAGGTTGCTGATGACCGGCGCGGAGTGCAGGTCGCCGCCGGCCGGGATAAGCGGCTGGTGCATGTGCAGCGCGACCGCGAATGTGCTGGCGGCGCGCTGTATATCCCCGTCATGCGGGAACACCGGGTAGTCTCGGCCCGCCGTGATCGCCTTGCTGATGAGCGGCTCCTGCCCGCACAGGTTCGGCAGGCCCTCGACGTACTCGGCGAGCGTCTCCATGGGCTCACTCCCGCAGGCCTACTTGTGCCGGATGTACTCGTAAATATCCAGGTAGTCCTGGCCGGGCCGGGCCCACGAGTAATCGGCACGCATGCAGTTAGCCGCCAGCTCGCGGAACTCGCCCGGGCGGTCCGACCACAGGCGGAGGGCGCGGCTGAGCGCGGACTCGATGGCCCGGTCGTCCGTATTGTGAAAGACGTACCCGTTGCGCTCCGCCGGCGGGCGCCCTGAGTACTCGCGGTCGAACACGGTGTCGATCATCCCGCCAGTCGCCCGCACCACCGGCACCGTCCCGTACCGCATCGCGATCAGCGGAGCCAGCCCGCACGGCTCGAACATGCGGGGCACGACCAGCAGATCCGCGCCCGCGTAGACCAGATGAGCCAGTTGCGGCGCCTATCCTGGCGGCAGCAGCCGCCTTCGATTCTGTTGTCTTCACAAACGCATGATCGCCAGGCGGCTGCGCTGCGTGAAGACCTACGCCACGCTCACCAGCAGGTCAAAGGCCGAATGGCTGCTGCCGTACTAGGAACGATCACCAGCACGCGAGAACCGCCGTTCGGCACCGTTGCTGGGTCGCCGTCGTTGTGCCAGGAAGTCGCACCTGAATGGGTGCTATGGGCGCGCCATGTCCAGGTTCTGTTGTGACTAAACGATCGCCAATCGCATCTTCGTCGGCGCCGGGCAATGCGCCGCGGGACGCGCCAGATCTGGTCAGCTGGTGCCGGCTGGCAGGCGCATTAGCTGGATGAGCGGCATCAGGATCTGATCCGCGATCTCGGTGAGCAGCTCATTGGGAGGCGGTGATCGCGACTGGCGGTGACATCCAGTTGGCGTGCCAGTCAGGCCTGTTCCGGCGGCTCGGCCGGACTAGAGCCACCGGACGCCTTGGGGGCCGGGGCGATCTTGTTCAGCCAGCACAGCGGGCACAGCACGTTCGGCCGTCCGTGCCTGCCCTTCTCGTGCTCCGATGCGAAGTACGCCGCGCCAGCAACTAGCACCAAGTTGAGGCCTCCGCCGAAGGGAAGGCCCGGGGCTCTCGGTATGGGGCGAGGCATCGCGGTTCACCTGTCCATCAATAAGAGCGGCGCGATCGGGGCCGATCGCAGGGAACCGGCTCCAGGCCGGCCCCTTCCAGTGTGACATCGCTAGGCCGAATCGACTGCAAAGGCCTGGCGGCGCTGCCCGCGCCCATCCATGTGGTCGGCCAGCCTCACGGCGCCCGGATTCGGCAGGGCGCCACGATGCAATTCGGCATTAGCGCTCGCGCAATAATTAATTCCCTTCATTCGGGCGTGTCGTGTCGCCGGGCGGTTCTGCTGGGATGGTGTAGTTCCAGTTGCCGTGGAACTGGTGGCGCTGGAGGTGCCGGGCCTCGAATGCCGTCATGTCCTTGTCCGGGATCCTGATGCCCTTGGGGTAGATGCTGGTGTCCAGGACGGCGGTGACCTTCAGGCCGGTTCTGGTGGTGACCGCGCTGATGGTCTCGATGATGACCTCGTGGGAGACCAGCGGCCGGCCCCGCCAGTTCATGGTGATCGCGGAGAACAGCCGGTGCTCTATTTTGTTCCACTTGCTGGTTCCCGGTGGCAGGTGCAGCACGGTGATGTCCAGGCCGGCCTCGGCGGCGAACGCGGCCAGCTCGGTCTTCCACAGCCGCAGCCGGGAGCCGTCGGACCCGCCGGAATCAGCGGTGACCAGCAGCCGCCGGGCGTGCGGGTAGGCGGCCCGGCCGGGCCCGTTCCACCAGGAGCGGATCGAGGCGACGGCGAACGCGCCGGTGTCGTGATCGGCGCCCACGTTGACCCAGCCGGTGTTCGCGGTCAGGTCGCAGCTCCCGTAGGGCATCGCCTTGCCCAGCTCCTCGTCAGCGAAGTCATGGACGCTGACCCGCTCGGGCTGCCCGGCCGGCGCCCATTCCGCGCCGCCGTTCTTGAAGTTCCCGACATTCTCCTTCTTCTTGGCGTCCACGCTGATCACCGGGCTGCCGTCGGCCTGGAACGCGGTGACCTGGGCGTTGATGTACCGGAACTGGGCGTCACGGTCGGGGTGCTGCTTCCCCTCGACGGTCTTGGCGTTGCCCTGCAGGCTGTACCCGGCCGCGGCCAGCAGGCTGGCCACGGTCCGCGCCGTCACCGCGTGACCCTGCCCGGTGAGCTCGCCGGCCAGGTGGGCGGTCGACTTCGTCGTCCAGCGCAGCGGCGACATCGGGTCGCCCCGCGTCGCCGGATCGACCAGCGCCTCCAGCGCAGGCAGCACCCCGGCGTCGAGGTCGGTCACCGGGGGCCTCCCGCCGCCCGGGCCGCGCACCCTCCCGTCCGGCTCCAGGCCGGCCTCGACCTCGTCACGACCCCGGCGCACGGTCTTGACATCGGCCCCCGTCGCCCGCGCCACCAGCCCGACCCCGGCCCGGCCCAGCGCCTGCGCCTCCACCCCCAGCCACAATCGTCGCTGACGCTCATCCAGGTTCGGCCGGATCTTTGGACCCCCACCGGTTTCGTAGACACCATCCGAAGTGGCACGATGGTCTACGAGGAGAGAACCGGAAGTGGGACAGGCTCGCAAGAAGTACACCCAGGAATATAAGGACGAGGCTGTGGAGCTGGTGATAAGCTCCGGCCGTCCGATAGCGGAAATTGCCCGGAATCTGGGCATAAACGAGGGAACGCTGGCGAACTGGGTGAACACGGCGAAGAAGTCGGGGAAGCTGAAGGAAAAGCCGCTCGATACTGAGGAGCGGACCGAGCTGCGGGAGCTCCGGGAGGAGAACCGGCGGCTGCGGATGGAGCGGGATTTTCTAAAAAAAGCAGCGGCGTGGTTTGCGAAGGAGAGTCAGTAAAGTTCACGTTCATCGCCGAGATGGATGTGGAGAACGACCGCAAGCCACGCGCGGAGAGATTCCCGGTTAGGTTCATGTGCGAGACGCTGGAGGTATCACGGCAGGGGTATTACGCATGGAAGAAGCGCGCGCCGTCGGCGCGGCAGAAAGAAGACGTGACATTGACCACGCTGATCGTGGCGATCCACAAGGCGCACAGGGGCCGGTACGGCATCGACCGGATTCACGCGGACCTGGCCCGGAACGGGTACCAGGTCAGCCCGAAGCGGGTACGGCGCCTGGCCCGGGCCGCTGGCCTGCGATGCGTGCACCCGCGGCCGTACAAGACCACGACGGTGCAGGATCCGGCGAACGCGTGCGGCCTGGTCAACCTGGTCGGCCGCGACTTCGTACCCGGGGCGAAAGACCAGCTGTGGTACGGGGATATCACGTATTAGGCCCAGTCTGTGGTTATGCGCAGTCCGGGCGGGGGGACGGGTGCCGGTGCTGGCCTGCCTGCTGCCTGGCTGGCGTTATAGCTGCACATAACTGGCAGCCTTCCTTGTATCCGGTTAGTTCGGGAGACAAGGAGCAGCTGATGGCAGGGAGTCACGATCGGCGGACGGTTGAGGACGTGCTCGCCGCTTTCGATGTGCATCTGCGCCGCGCCCGCGGCGTGTGTGAGGGGACGCGCCTTAACTACGGGCGGTACGCGCGAGCGTTCCTGGAGGCGGTGTCCGCCGGCAGCGCGGCGGATGTCGCGGCGATACGCGCCGGGGACGTGGCGGGCTTCGTCGGTGACCTGGCCAGCCGTTACCGGCCCGGGACGGTGGCGCTGGCCGCGTCGGGCCTGCGGTCGTTCCTGCGGTTCGTGCGCGTGGAGGGGCTGCGTGGGGACCGGCTGGAGGACGCGGTCCCGATGGTGCCGCGTCGCCGGGGCGGCCTGGTCCGGCATCTGGAGCCGGGGCGTTTGGAGCAGCTGATCGCGTCGCTGGATTCGTCCTCGCCGCGGGGGCTGCGGGACCGGGCGATCATCTTGTGCATGGCCCGGCTGGGGATGCGGGCCAGCGAGATCGTGCGGCTGCGGCTGGAGGACCTGGACTGGCGTAACGCCACCGTGCGGGTGCGTGCCCGTAAGACCGGTCACGGGGCGCTGCTGCCCCTGACCGCCGAGGTGGGGACCGCGCTGGCGGCCTACCTGCGGGATGGACGGCCGGGCACGCCGTCGCGTCAGGTGTTCGTGCTGCACCGGCTGCGGGAAGGCGCGCCGGTCAGCGCCAGCATCGTGAATCGCGCGGTGGATAACGCGCTGAGGCGCGCCGGCATGGATGCGCCGGTGCGCGGGGCGAACCTGCTGCGGCATTCGCTGGCGACCGATCTTGCCAGCGGCGCCAGCCTGCAGGAGATCGGCGGCCTGCTCGGTCACGCCTCGCTGGCCACCACTCAGATCTATGCTGCGGTCGATGTCGCTGCCTTGCGCGAGGTCGCGCTGCCGTGGCCGGAGGCGGCGTCATGACCGGCGTGGTCACCGCGCTGGCCGCGGACTACATCGCGCTGCGCCGGCGCCTGGGCTACCGGTCGCCCAGCCAGGAGCGTGCGGTGCGGGCCTTCGCCCGTCACCTGGACCAGGGCGGGCACCAGGGCCCGGTCCCGCTGGAGGCCAGCCTGGACTGGGCGTCATCGACCGGCTCACCCGATCCGTGCAACCCTGCACGGCGGCTGATCGCGGTGCGGGGCTTCCTGATCCACCTGTCCGCCAGGGACGGCGGCACCGAGGTGCCGCCGCCGGGACTGCTCGGCGCGGCGGGGCACCGCAAGCCGCCGCACGTGTATTCCGACCGCGAGATCAGCGACCTGATGCGCGCCGCCGCCGGCCTGGGCCCGGCCGGAGGGCTGCGGCCGCACAGCTATGCCACGCTGTTCGGGCTGATCGCCTGCACCGGGCTGCGGATCAGCGAGGCGCTGTCCCTGACCTGCGGCGACGTCGACCTCCACCGCGGCGTGCTGACCGTGCGCGCCGGCAAGGGCGGCCGGACCAGGCTGGTGCCGCTGCACCCCACCGCGCTGGGGCCGCTGCGCGCCTACGTCAGCGACCGCATTGGCCGGTTCGGCTGGCCCGGCGCGGGTGAGGCGTTCTTCCGCACCGACTACAGCGAACGGATCAGCTACAACGCAGCGAACGACACCTTCACTGTGCTGCGCCGCCAGCTGGGCTGGACAGCAGCCGGCCGCGCCCGCGCCCCCCGCGTGCACGACCTGCGGCACCGCATGGTGGTGCGGCGCATCCAGGCCTGGCATGCCCAGGGCGCCGACGTCGACGCCAAGATCGCGGTGCTGGCCACCTACCTCGGGCACACCGAGGTGCGCAACCTCTACTGGTACCTGTCCGCCGTCCCGGAGCTGATGAGCATCATCGCGGGCCGGCTCGAGGATTTCGCCTGGCACGACCCGGCAGGTGAGCCATGAGATCACCGCAGATCGGGTTCCCGCAGCTGGTGCAGGACTTCTTCCTGCGCCGCCTGATCGCTCAGCGCGGCGCCAGCGCCCGCACCGTCGAGGCCTACCGCGACGCCTTCGAGCTGCTGCTCGGATTCGCGGGGCAGCGCACCGGCAAGCCGCCCTCCGCGCTCAGCCTGGCCGACCTCGACGCCCCGCTCGTCCTGGATTTCCTTGACCACCTGGAGACCGGGCGGGGCAACACTGCCCGGACCCGCAACGCGCGCCTTGCGGCGATCCACTCGTTCATGCGCTACGCCGCCAGCCGCGACCCCGCATCGCTGCCGGTCACCGCACGGGTACTGGCGATACCAGCCAAACGGTTCGACCGGCCCGTGCTGGGATACCTGTCCCGCGAGCAGATCGCCGCGATCCTGGCCGCACCCGACCGCCGCACCTGGAGCGGGCGTCGTGACGCGGTGCTGCTGGCCACCGCCTACAACACCGGCGCCCGCGTCTCCGAGCTCACCGCGTTGCGTGTGCCTGACGTGCTCCTGGACCGGCAGACCGCCGTGCACCTGCACGGAAAGGGCCGCAAGCAGCGCGTCATCCCGCTCTGGAAAACCACTGCCGCTGAGCTGCGGACCTGGCTCGCCCAGATCAGCTCCGAACCCGGCACGCCGGTGTTCCCGAACCGGGCCGGCACGCCGATGACCCGCTCCGGCATACGCGACCGCCTCGACCGGGCCGTCACAGCCGCCACGCAAACCTGCCCGTCACTGCGCGGCCAGCACGTCACGCCGCACACGCTGCGGCATTATGTGGACGGCCGTGTTATGTGGCCGGCAGCTTCATCTCCGCTGGTAGCAGGGCCTGGCGTGCTGGTTCCGGCCACATAACCCGGTGGTGTTACTCGCAGAATCGGTCGAGCCATTCGAGGAGATCTTGGTCTGCTGTCCAGTCGGGTAAGGGTCGGGGTGAGCGACTGGTAGGCGCCTTCGATGGCTTTGCGTTTGGCCTCGGCGTCGGCTCGGGCGTAGATCTCGGTGGTGGACACGTCGGCGTGACCGAGCAGGTCGCGGATGTAGATCAGGTTGACTCCGGCCTGGAGCAGGTGCATCGCCCGGGTCCTTCTGATGACGTGCGGGGTGACGGTCACGCCGGCCGCATAGCCGGGGTCGCGGCCGCGCAGTGACTGGACGTGCCTGGCGAGGATCTTGGTGACGCCCCAGCGGGTCAGCCTGGTCTGTTGCGGCCGCTTGGTGACGGGCAGAAGGCGGTTCTCGTGGTTTTTGCCGTCGCGTATCTCGATGGTCGCGCGGGCCAGGTCGAAGTCGCGCAGTTCCAGGCCGAGCGCTTCGGACAGCCGCAGCCGTTCTCCACGGGTCCCCAGCCTGTCGCGCGACGTTGCGCCAGATGCCCGGCGGAGCGCCTCTTGCAACACGTCTCCGCGGTGTGGTGCTCGTTGTCGTCGCTGCTCAGAACCCGTGCCCGTGCGGACCTGCCACGTGTGCAACACCTCACATGGCGGCGGCGAGTAGTTGATCATGGCTCTACCAGGATGATCCGTTAAGACGTCCGGTTTGTACCGATCTGACCCGTGGAGAACAGTCCCGTGCCGTAGAAATACCGGAACAGCACGGGCCGGCCAGTGCCCGGTCCGAGTTCTCTGACAGCGGCTGGGTGTCGATGACGCGAAACAGGCGCGGATCTCTTCGTGGGTGAAGACATAGGCGGCGGCCGGTGCGTTTTCTTCACGCTGTCAGCGCCGGCGGCGCCCACGCGTGCCAGCCGAACTGGCGGGCCTGTCCGGCCAGCTCACGCAGGACGATTCTCGCGGCGGATGGTGGCGGCTTGAGGTGGGCGTAAAGGAACCCTCGACGGCTTCCCTGACGATCGAGCCGTCGGCGTAGCCTTCCCGGCGGCAGTGCCCGGCGAACTGGCCCAGCACCCGTCGGGGAATCGTACCGGTCCCCGCAGGCGCGGCGGCGGCAACCAGCGTGCCGATCAGGCCGCCCAGCGTCGCCACGCTCACGAACGTGCTCCTTGCCCGGCGGCAAGACGTCTTCGACGTCCAGGGCGCAACGCGCAGGTGCTCAACATCGAGCGAGGTAGTGCGCGGCGGTTGTCGTGGCAGCCGCGTGACCCAGGCCGCCGTGACCATGGCGGGGGCGTGCCGGCCTGGAGCATCGCGACCGTCAGCGCGCCGCGCAGCGAGTGCAGGCCGTGGGACCGCCGCGCGGGAACACGATCCGGCGCGCCGCGCGTAATACGGAGCCGGCAGCCCGCCGACGACGACGAGCCGAACGCCGTGAACGGGTAGGGTGCTCAGGAACACCTGCGCACATCCGGCGACGGGCAGGCCGTTGCGGAGTAGTCGATCACCGCCGATCCCACGTCGCCGGCACCGGCAGCCTCAGCGCCACGCCGGTCTTGTGCTGGGTCAGCGTCAGGGCTTCGCCTGCGAGCTCGGCTCAGCCCAGCCTCCAGGCGGCGCAGGCCTCCGAATCCTGCGGAGGGCTCGAGCCCCGTGGTCCAGCAGGATCATCGCGTAGTCGGCGCTCTGCCGATCGCTGATCGCGGCGTCCACCTGGGTCAGGACGAGGCGGACCTTGCCGCCGTTCGGTCATGGGATAGGGGGCGTCGTCTGGCGGCGCCGGAGTAAACGCTGGGCGGGGGAGCTGCTTGGCCAGGTCTTCGCCGGATCTGACCGGTCTGGTGCAGGT
>CAWFDX010000008.1:0-9314 GCA_963814645.1 uncultured Actinomycetes bacterium
GCTACCTATTGACTGAACTAAATCAAGAGTTTCAGCATTTCAGAGGCGAATACTGAACAGAGTGGCTATGGTCCCTGGTCGTGATCTCAGATCAGGATGCGGTCCGGGACCTGGCGGCGCTGCCGGTCCCGCTGGCCGGCGCACTTCAGGAGACCGCGGACCCGTGGGAGCCTTACCGGATCGTCGACGCCGGCGGCGAGCCCGTGGCGGCGGTCGCCGAGTTCTTCCGCGACCTGCAGGCCGCAGGCAGGTCGGAGGCGACACTGCGCTCCTACGGACACGATCTTCTCCGCTGGTTCAGGTTCCTGTGGGCGGTCGGGGTGCAGTGGAACCGGGCGACGCGGATCGAGGCCCGCGACTTCTGCCGGTGGATGCTGGTCGCGGGCAAGCCGTCCCGCCCGCACCGGCGCAGCCCCGACACGACGTCCGAGGCGAGCGGGAACGCGTACGCGCCGTCGGTGCGGGCGCACAGCGAAACGGTCCTGCGCTGCTTCTACCAGTTCCACCTGGAGGCGGGAAGCGGCCCGGTGATCAACCCGTTCCCGCTGGACCGGACGCGGCGGGGCGGCCGGGCGCACGCCCATCACAACCCGATGGAGCCGTTCCGCCATGAGCGGTCCGGGCTCTACCGGCCGCGGGTGCCGTCCCGGATCCCGCGGTCTGTCCCCGATGAGGAGTTCAACGAGATCTTCGCCCGGCTGCCCTCGCACCGGGACCGGGCGCTGGTCGCGTTCTACGTCTCCACCGGCGCCCGTGCCTCGGAGCTGCTGTCGGCGACGGTGGCGGGCGTCGATCCCGGGCGGCAGGTGATCACGGTGACCCGCAAGGGCACCCGCGAGCTGCAGGAACTCCCCGCGTCCACGGACGCGTTCGTGTGGCTGCGGCTCTACCAGGTGGAGATGGAAGGCCTCATCCCGCGGGGCCGGCGGCAGCCGCTGTGGTGGACGCTGCGCCGCCCGGTGCGGCCGCTGACCTACCATGCGGTGCACCGCATGTTCGAGCGGGCCGGCGAGGCGGCCGGGAGCAGCGCCACCTTGCACTCGCTGAGGCACACGGCGGCCTACCGGATGGCAGAGGACCCCGCCCTCCCGCTGACCGACGTGCAAACCGTGCTCGGCCATGTGCTTCTGACGACCACGCAGATCTACCTCACGCCCCGCAAGGAAGAGGTGATCCGCCGGGTCCTGGCCCATCACGCCGAGCAGACCCGGCAGGCCGCAGAGCGGGCCCGCCCGGCGCCGGCTCCCGGCTACCGGCCCGAGACGATGGACGTGCTGTTCGGGGGCCGCCCGTCATGACCGGGACCGTCACGTTCCCCGGGATCGCAGCCCGCCCGTCCAAGGCCCGGCGCGAGTCGGCCCGGACATCGTTCCCGCCGCGGCCGGCCGCGGCGGACTGGCCCGCCACCAGGCAGGACCGCGATGAAGCCTTCGAACGGCTCACCAGCGGGATATTCGTCCTGGACAACGAAGGCAGCCAGGAACGGCGCAGGCGCGCCCTGAAATGGTTCCTGGACTGGCTGTCCGACCAGCCGGGCGAGACCTGGCAGCAGCGCTGGATGGCCAGCGGCGCCGACGCCGCGGGAGGGAACTGGAGACGGGAGCCGATCGCCTGGCAACGCGAGCACGGCCGGGAATCACGATGGCTGCGGGCCGAGCTGTCCGGGGCTCTGGTCGTGTCGGTCTGCGGCGACCTCGTCCGTCCCTCGCTTGCCTGCCTGGTCGCTGGCGGGGCCGGCAAAGGGGCACTGACCCGCAGCCTGGCTCGCACCCGCGACCCCGGGGGCTTCGCCCGCCTCCAGGCGCTCTGCGACGCCGACCCGCACGTGTCCGCCGAGGCGGTGAGCCTCACGCTGCGCCGCACCGCCGAGCTCATCGCCGCCAAGGGCGGCATGGTCGCCGACATCACCGTCGGCGACGTGCTGGAGCTGACGGACCGCGAGGCTGAGCACTTCACCTGCCCGGTCCGGGACCACAAGGTCTTCTACCGGATGCTCCGCGAGCTGGGGATCTTCGGCGACGAGGCACCCGGGCGGCTGCGCGCGTTCCGCACCGCGGGCCAGCTCACTCCCGAGGAGCTCGTCGACCGCTACCACCTGCAGTGCAAGCCCGTCCGGGACCTGATCGTGGACTACCTGCGCGAGCGCCAGCCCGCCGTGGACTACACCAGCCTGAAGATGCTCTCCTACTACCTGGCGCAGCGGTTCTGGGCCGACCTCGAGGAGCACCACCCCGGCATCGATAGCCTGCATCTGACCGCCGAGGTCGCCGATGCGTGGAAACAGCGGCAGCGCACCAAGCCCCAGATCATCACCGCGCCGGACGGGGAGAGGACCGTCGTCACGGCCGAGCGGATCGGCTACCGCCAGTGCCTGACCCCGGTCCGGGCCTTCTACCTGGACCTGTCCCAGTGGGCGATCGAGGACCCCGCCCGCTGGGCGCAGTGGGCCGCGCCCTGCCCGGTCGGGCAGGAAGAGATCAGCCAGCGCAAGTTCGCCCGCCACCGCAAGGCCCGCATGGACGCGCGGACCCGGGAACGGCTGCCCGTCCTGCCGGTGCTGGCCCGCACCGTTGACGAGCGGCGCAGGAACGCCGCCGCGCTCCTGGAGGCCGCCCGCCGGGCTCAGCCCGGCGAGGCATTCACCGCCGCGAGCCAGACGCTGACCCGGTCGGTCACCAAGTCCGCCCGCAAGACATGGGCCGACGATCCCGGCTCCGGCAGGCGCCGCGACCTGGGCCTCGAAGACGACCACGCGTTCTGGGCCTGGGCCGCCGTCGAGGTCCTCAGGCTCACAGGCTGCCGGATCGAGGAAGTCCTAGAGCTCAGCCACCACAGCCTGATCCAGTACCGGCTGCCGTCCACCGGCGAGATCGTCCCCCTGCTGCAGATCATCCCCTCGAAGACAGATGAGGAGCGACTTCTGGTCGTGTCCCCGGAGCTGGCGGACGTCTTGTCAGCCATCATCCAGCGGATCCGCCAGCCCGATGGGAGCGTCCCGCTCGTCCCCGTCTACGACCGCTACGAATGCGTATGGCGGCCGCCGTCGCCGGTCCTGTTCCAGCGCAGGTTCCCCAGCGAGTGCCGGGCGATCAGCGACACCTCGCTCCGGGAAATGCTGGACGAGGCCCTTGCCCATACCGGCCTGAAGGACCTCGCCACGGGCCAGCCATTGCATTACACGCCGCACGATTTCCGGAGAATCTTTATCACGGATGCCGTCATGAGCGGACTGCCCCCGCATATTGCGCAGGTTATCGCGGGTCACAAGGATATTAACGTCACGATGGGCTACAAGGCCGTCTATCCTGACGAGGCGATCCAGTCCCACCTGGCGTTCCTGGCCCGGCGGCGGGCACAGCGGCCCACCGATGAATACCGGGTCCCCAGCGAAGAAGAATGGCAGGAATTCCTCGGCCACTTCGAGCGCCGGAAAGTCGCAACCGGGATATGCGGGCGCGCATTCAGCACGCCCTGCATTCACGAGCACGCTTGCCTGCGATGCAGCATGCACTGGCCAGATCCCGCCCAGCGGCACCGCATTGCCGAGATCCGCGACAACCTCACCGCCCGCATCGCCGAAGCCGAGCGCGAAGGCTGGCTCGGCGAAATCGAGGGACTCAAGATCAGCCTTGCCGGCGCCAGCGACAAGCTCGCCCAGATCGACCGCCGCTCCGGACACGACGGCCCGGTCGACCTGGGAACCGCGATCCCCGTCGGCCCGCAGCAGGAAGACGCCACCCTCCATGACCACTGACAAACTGACCGCGGCACTGAACGCCTGCGCCGCCGGACTCTACCCGCTCGAAGCCGGCGTCGGCCTGCTCATCGCCGAGGGCTCCTTCCTCCGCCGCGACGACTTCACCGGCCGCTTCATCGAGTACGGAGCCAGCAGCGGAACCACGATGGCCGCCATCGACTGGGACGCCGTGATCACCGCCCTTCACGTCGGCGAACTTCCCTGCTCCGCAGGCGAACGGCGTGTCCTGATGCTGTCTGCCAGCCTCGCCGGCGGCATCCCGGTCGACCTCCGCGACGCAGCGACCGGCCTTGACGACCGCAACATCCAGCGACTGGTCACCGCGATCCTGCACGCGTCCGGGAAACGTCCCGACCCCGAGAGATATTGATCATCATCTTTAGTTCAGAGAATGGTCGTCTCCCCGGAGCTGGCAGATGTGCTATCGGCCATCATCACCCGGATCCGCGAGCCCGGCGGGGCAGTCCCGCTCGTTCCCGTCTACGACCGCTACGAATGCCTATGGCGGCCGCCGTCCCCGGTCTTGTTCCAGCGCCGGTTCACCAGCGAGAGCCGGGCCATCAGCGACACCTCACTGCGGGACATGCTCAACGCGGCTCTCGGCCACACCGGCCTGAAAGACCCCGCCGACGGGCAGCCGCTGCATTACACGCCGCACGACTTCCGCAGGATCTTCATCACCGATGCGGTCATCAGCGGCCTGCCGCCGCACATCGCCCAGGTCATCGCAGGCCACAAAGACATCAATACCACCATGGGCTACAAGGCGGTCTACCCCGACGAGGCCATCCAGGCCCACCTGGCCTTCCTCACCCGCCGCCGGGCCCTGCGCCCGGGCGAAGAATACCGCGTCCCCACCAACGAGGAATGGGAGCAATTCCTCGGCCACTTCGAGCGGAGAAAGGTAGCCACCGGCACCTGCGGGCGCGCCTTCGGAACCCCCTGCGCTCACGAGCACAGCTGCCTGCGGTGCAGCATGCACTGGCCCGACCCAGCCCAGCGCGCCCGCATCACCGAGATCCGCGGCAACCTGACCGCCCGCATCGCCGAAGCCGAACGCGAAGGCTGGGCCGGCGAAGTCGAAGGCCTCAAAATCAGCCTCGCCGGCGCCGAGGACAAACTCGCCCAGATCGACCGGCGCTCCCGCAGCCACCCCGTCAGCCTCGGCCTCCCGGCAGTCGCGCATCCCCGCAGCTGACCTGAACCTGGCGACCCCAAACCAGACATAAAGGGACAAATCGCCAAAGTTCAGAGAATGGTCATGTCAAGAGCCCTGTCCTTCATGGCCGACCCGGCCCTGGCCGCCAGCGTCCTGCCCGCCCCCGGCACCGGGTTCGACATCCCCGCCTTCCTCGAAGACCGCGGCACCGTGTACCTGATCGCCGAAGCCCTCTCCGAGCAAGCCCCGGTCGCCCCGCTGTTCGCCGCCATGGCCTCCGAGATCCACTACATCGCCGCCCAGCTCGGCCAGGCCTCCGACGTCGCGGCGGCTGGATCCACCGCTGCTGATGGGCCTGGACGAGGTGACCCAGATCTGCCCGGTTCCGCTGCCGTCTTGGCTGGCTGACTCCGGCGGCAAAGGCATCCAGGTCATCGCCGTGGCCCACGGCGAAGCCCAGCTCGCCGAACGCTGGGGTGACCACGGCCGCCAGATCGTCATGGACACCTGCTCGGTGAAGATGTTCCTGCCCGGCATCACCGCCACCGGCACGCTGGAGGCGGCCAGCACGCTGTGCGGGCAGGCGTCGTGGAAGGTCCGCGGCCAGGACCACGCCACCCGCCACGACGTGGCCACCCCGGACATGATCCGCCAGCTGCCCGCCGCGTTCGCCCTGGTCATCCGCAGCAACTGCGCCCCGGTCATCGCCCGGCTGCCGCAGGCCTGGAAGAACCCCGCCTACCGCCGCGCCCGCCGCCTCGGCCACGCCCCGGTGGCCACCGAGACCGCTGTGCACCCGGCCATCGAGTATCCGGACCCGGACATCCCCGACCACGTGCCCGCCGAGTGGCTCCCCGACGACGGCACCTCCTACCCCTGGAGCTGACCATGACCAGCAACGACCCGATCACCGCCGCGCTCCAGGAGCTCGCCGCCCAGCACGAGCAGATCACCCAGCTCGACGCCCGCGAGACCGGCCACTTCACCGCCCTCAGCGAGCGGCTCGACCGAGCTCACCGACCTGATCACCGGCATCGGCCACACGCTCGAAGACGACGCGCACCGCCCTGGCCCGGTTCGAGGCCCTGGACCGGCAGGTCACCGACCTGGCCGCCCAGCTCGCCCCCGACCTCCGGCGGTCTACCACCCCGACCCGGCCCCGACATGGTGGAAGCTCCCCGCCGCCGAACGCCAGGAACCCATCGCCCGCCTGCAGGCCTGGGTCGAGCAGGTCTACCGCCCCGGCTACGGCCACCTGGCCGCCACCCTCGGCCCCTGCTGGCCCTCCCACGACCTGTGCCTGTACGGCCTGGACATCCTGTCCGGCCTGTGGTCGGTCCTGTACCTCCAGCCCGACCGCACCGCCAGGCTGCTGTCCGCCCAGGCCGAATACCAGGCCCGCATCCTGCCCGCCCTGGCCGCCCAGCTGATGACCGAGACCTCCACGCTGCGGCCACCCCCGCGGCCGCGTCCCGGCCCCGGGCCAGCCCTGGAGCGCGCCATGACCGACGCCACCCTGCGCCAGGCCCTCGCCTACGCCCGCCACGGCTGGCCGGTGTTCCCCTGCCTGCCCGGCCAGAAGATCCCCGCCACCCGGCACGGCTTCCGCGACGCCACCACCGACCAGCAGCAGATCACCGACTGGTTCGGCCGCGGCTTCGGCTGGAACCTGGCCATCGCCACCGGCGCCCCCGGCCCCGACGTCCTGGACGTCGACCAGCACGGCCCCGCCGGAAACGGCTACGCCGCCTTCACCAAGCTCCGCCGCGCCGGACTGGTCGACGGCGCCGCCGCCTACGTACGGACCCCGGCCGGCGGAATGCACGCCTACTTCACCGGCTCCGACCAGCACAACGGCCACCTGCCCAGCCACCACCTGGACTTCCGCTCCGCAAGGCGGCTACATCGTGGCCCCGCCCTCCCAGGTCGACGGCAAGCCCTACCAGCTCATCAGCCAGGCTCGGCGGCCGCGGCGGCCTGGACTGGGACGCGGTCACCCGGCTCCTGGAACCCCAGCGGCAGCCGCACCCGCCGCAACCGCGCCCGGCTCCAGGCCTCGACCTGACCCACCTGGCCCGGTGGGTGGCCAGCCAGCCCGAAGGAAACCGCAACGCAGGCCTGTTCTGGGCCGCCAACCGCGCCCTCGACGCCGACCAGGCCGCCGACCTCAGCCCCCTGGCCGTCGCCGCCCGCCAAGCCGGCCTCGGCGACAAGGAGATCACCCGCACCCTGGACTCCGCCCGCAGAACCGGCCAGACCGCGCCCATCCGCCTGATCGCCAGGCCGAGGCGGGTGAGCTGACATGAGCACCGCCACCGAGCTCGCCTCCGCGACGACCTCGCCCGGCCGCCCGCATCACGAGCAGCACCGCCGTCGTCCTCCCGATGACCAGCGCCACCGGGCCGCGTGCCCGCGTGGACGCGGGCGGAACCCGGCTGCGGCTCCGCGCCCTGCACGTGATGGGCCACGGCTCGGCCCGCATCGCCCGCGCCCTCGGCGTCCGCGAAGAGACCATCCAGCGCCTCGTCCGCGGCGACGCCACCGACGTCAGCCCGCAAGCTGCGCGACGCGATCACCGACCTGTACGACGCCTGGTGGGACAAGCGCGCCCCCGAACGCACCCGCGCCGAACGCGCCGCCGCCGCTCGCGCCCGCCGCCGCGCCAGCGCCGGGAACTGGTGCGCCGCCGCCGCCCTCGACGACGACCAGCTCGACACCCCCGGCTACCGGCCCCGCAGCCGCTGGCGCCCCGCCACCGGCACCGGCACCGCCCCCGACATCCACCCGCGACACACCCAACGAAGAGGGGCGCATGACCGACCAGCGGATGAACCTCGGCCTGACCACGACGTCCTGGACGTGCTGGACCGGCACATACGCCGTCCGCACGCCAGCGCACCACCTGCCGGACTCGCCGGGTGACGGCATGAAGCAGCCCGAAGACAGCGAACCCCGGCCGCGCGCCCGGCGGCAGCAGGCCTCCCGAATACGTGGTCGTCGTCAGCGCCAGCGACTGGGTCAAGGAGCACTTCCCGGCCGCCGGGAGCCAACCTCTGGGACGCCCTGCACACCGGCAAGGACCGCCACCGCGACCCCGAGCCCGACCTGGAAGCCGAACCATGACCCCGACCCGGAAGTGAGCAGCCGTGACCCTGACCATCAACGACACCACCATGACCAGCGACCAGACCGCCCACACCGCCCGGCAAGCACCCGGCCGCCAGCACGGCTGGGAAGTGTCCTGGCTGCCCGGCCAGACCCTGGACCGCAACACCGCCATCACCGCGATGATCCTGGCCGACACCGCCGCCGAACATGACCTCCACGAGGGCCACCGGCTCTGGCCCCACATCCAGGGCTGGGCCGAAGAACTCGGCCTGACCGCACCCGATGCGATCGCCCAGGTCTCCCAGCCGCCCAGCGACATCAACCGCCAGCAGGAACAAGCCAGTCGGCAGCCAGACCGCGAGGCAGCCGACTGACCAGCAGGACGCAGCAGCACATCGGCAACGCTGCCGAGTTCCGCGCCCCTGGAAACACCGCATGACCCATGTATGAGACCGATAACGGCGTAGGACCTCCGGCAGGACCCGGCTACCGGCTGCCCGAGGACGGGCCGCTCCCCGACCTCCCCCTGTACGAGCGCCTCATCGACGACGGCATCGCCGAAGCCGACCGCCGCGGCACCATCGTCGACCACCTCACCGCCCGGCGGCTGGCCATCTGGCTGGCCGCCCGGCCCCAAGCACCGGACTTCGCCCACGGCCTGGTCCGCTTCGTCGAAACCGGCGCGATCCACCCATACCTCAAGACCGAGCTGCGCAAGCACGCCCGCTCCGGCACCTACCCCGACCAGCCGCAAGCCGCCAGGCTCCTGAAATACTGCCATCAACCGCGGCACCGACCTCGGCCCGATCGGCGAGAACTTCGCCGCCGCCTGCGACCAGATCGACCGAGCCGACGTCATGCTCGCCCAGTTCCACGACCGGGTCAGGCAAGGCCGCGTCCACCCCGAGCAGGCCTGGCCCGAAACCGACGGCCCCCGGATCCTCGCCCTGGCCCGCCGCGACCCCGAGACCCAGACGGTCAGCCTCGTCCTGGACGCCACCACCGCCAACATCGCCATGTTCGCCATCGCCGCCCACGCCGACGAACGCGAAGCCCACGTCCGCGAAGTCGAACGCTCCGGCCAGAACCTGCCCGAAGGCTCCTACGGCCGCCGCAACCGCCAGGCCATCGCCGCCCGCGAGACCCGGGTAGCCGCCCGGCTGCGCGCCGTCGAGCAGCGCCTACCGCATGGCCATCGAGCGCGACGCCGCGTTCAGGCCGCCTGAGCCCACCAGAGCACTTCGTTCTCCTGAGCATGCGGCCGACAGGGAGATCGAGCTGGAGTAGAGC
>CAWFDX010000009.1:0-1155302 GCA_963814645.1 uncultured Actinomycetes bacterium
GATGTATTGCTGATCGCGGCGTTGAGCCTGGACGCCCAGGCGACCTGCTCGACACCATCGACCTGCTCGAAGACTGCTACTTCGCCGACGTGCACGTCGGCGAGCAGTCCATCACGGAGTACGCCCACGCCCTAGCCGTTCGTCTCGGCGCGGACGGTGGGTGACGCGGACTTCCTGCCCGAACGTCACCGATGGTCCTCGGCCCACCCACCCCGAGCAGGAGCAGAGCGAGGACGTGCTGCAACGGCTGATCTACCGCACCAACCTGCCGTACCGGAAGGAATACAGCGCGATCCGCTACCCGGCCGAGCTCAACCGCCGCCAGGGCTGGCTGGCTGCCGTCGGCCCCTACGTCAGCGTGGTCTGTGGCCACTCCGGCTTCATCGAAAACGCGGTGTTCCTGTCCGCGGTCCAGGCCGTCGCCGCGGCGGCGCAACTGCGCGCCATCCGCCAGGCCGCCTACGCCGACGTGCGCCAGTTCCGCAACTTCGAGGCCGCCGACGGCAGCACCCAGCGCCCGGCGCCGCACCCTGGAACGCATCGCCGACCAGCTCGGCGACCTGGAACTGGAACTGTCCTACAGCGTCGAAGCCACCGCCGACCTCGGCCTGCTCGTCCCCTCGCTGCGCGCCGAAAGCTTCCACAACGCGCTGTACGAATCGATGGGCCTGGCCGGCAGGGCCGCCACCGCCGGCCGGATGCTGCAACGGCTGGCCGCCGCAATCAGTGCCGAGCTGACCGCGATCGAAAGCATCGAACGCCGCGCGGATGACAACCGGCGGATCCGTTACGCGGTCGCGGTCGGGTTCGTGTCCGCGGTCGCCATCCCGACCGGCCTGATCCTGGCCTTCCTGGGCATCAATGCCGCCAGGTCAACACGACATGGTCCATGTTCAGCCACCACTACCTGGCCATGTACCTGACCGTCGCCGGGATCATCGTCATCGGCGTGCTGCTGTGACCGGCTTGTGCTGCAGCAGCGCCGCGACACCCGCCAGCACCGCGCCACCGGCCAGCAACCCTCGTGGACAATAGCTCCGGACGATTTTCAGATCTAACGCCACTACCCAATCCAGCCTTTGCGTTGCGCCGCGGCCCCCGCCGCGAACCGGCTAGAAACGCCGAGTCGCTGCATGATCGTCGCGATATGCCGACGGACGGTCGTAACGCTGATGTTCAGCCGCCGGGCGATGACCTCGTCGCTGGCCCCAGTGGCCATCATTTCCAGCACCGCCTGCTGGGCAGGTGGCGGCCGGTCCCCGGGGGCGGCAGGCCGGTCGGAGGCAATCGGGGTGGCGCGGTCCCAGAGCAGCTCGAAATACTCGCGCAGGGCACTGATGATCACCGGTGCCCGGATCAGCAGCGCCCCGGCCGTGCCGTTCGGTGTGAGCGGGAGCATGGCCGTGGTGTGATCGGCGAGTTTCATCTTCATCGGGATCTCGGGCAGCAGCCGAGCCTGCTCTCCCGCTTCTGCGGAGGTCTGGATGATCCGCCAGGCGACCGGGTCGTCGGCTGCGGCGGCGTTGTAGATCGACCGGCACCGGACCAGCCCGGCGGATGAGGCCAGCGGTGGCTGCGCGAAGTCGTCGGTGAGCGGCATGTCGGTGGTCAGGTTCTCCAGGGTCATCCAGTCCTTGCGCGCGGTGTTCACCAGCGACGCGGACAGCTCACTGATCTCGGTGCGGTCGGAGACGAAGAGACGAGGTGATCGGGGAATTGGCCGTTCATGTCGGCCGAACCTGGCCTGCGCGTCGGCCAGGCGCCGGTTCCCGTCGAGCAGGAGTTCCTGGTCGTGGGCCAACTGGTGCTGATGCCCGGCCAGCACACCCTGCAGCGCGATGTCGGGAGATGCGGGCCGCAGCCACGCCGGATCGTGCGGGGTGTGCGGCAGGACGTGGGCCATGCCCCGGCTGGTGAGCGCCGCCACCAAGTCCGCGCCGCCGACGAACTCCTCGGCCTGGTCCTTGGCGCAACCGTTGCTGGCCCGCAGCTGGTCATATGCCTCGATGACCTCGGGTGGGACCAGGTCCTTGAACAGGTCCCGAATGCTGTTGTGGACGGCTGCTTCCGCTACCACCAGTCCGCCCCCCAGCCCAGGCCGGAGTCACAGCAGATGCGAAACTGGTCAGTGGTCGATCGGTGCCCGTGACCGGGTAAAGGATCGCCGCGCCCGTACGGGGCAAAGGCGCTGGTGAGCAGGTGATGTGGGAAGCCTGGAATGGCCACGTTGAGCAGCGCAGGTCCCTGTCCTCTCTCGCTACGCGGTGTTCGTAGCCGGGAATATCAGCTCTCGGCTACGCACACCTCTTCGGTGGCTACTTGGTCTCATCCAAACCGGCCCTGCAGTTGATCCGTAGCGCCGATCGGCAGCCGTGACATTGTTCTGACAACATGTGACACCCGCTGGAGGTCTCTCACGAGGTTCCGAGTACCGCTGGGTCATTGTTCAAAGCTTCTAGCGGCCTTGAGCAGGAGATCCCGGGTAGCGGTCTCGTCCAGGGCGGTCGCCGCGATGTCCGCATAGACCTCCTGGTAGCGGCGGATCTCACCGGGCCGTTCCAGGTATAGCGCCCCGGTGAAGCCGGCCACGTACACGACCGGCGGCTCGGTTTCCTGCCTGTCGCCATTGACCGGGAAGCGCAGGATCACGAACGGTCCGGACAGCACGCCGCGATGCAGCCCCGCGCGCAGCGGCACCACGCGGATGCTGACGTTGGGCAGCGGCGCGGCCTCGGCCAGCTGATACAACTGCTCGGCCATGACCTGCGCGCCGCCGACCGGCCGGCGCAGCACCGCCTCGCCGATCAGCAACTCCACGGTCAGCGGGGCGGTCACCCGGACGAGCAGGGCCTGTCGCGCCACCCGAGCCTGCACCCGCCGGACCAACTCCTGCTCGCCCACATCCGGGTGTTCGGCCTGGAGCACCGTGCGGGCGTAGTCGGCGGTCTGCAGCAGGCCGGGCACCAACTCCGGCTCGTAGCCCTGCACCCGGGAGGCGGCTTCCTCCAGCCCGAGGTAGAGGTCCAGCCAGTCCGGGATGACGTGGTCGTGCGGATGCCACCACCCGGCCGCCTTGGTCTCCCGGGCCAGCACCATCAGTCCCTGGGTGACCTCGGTGCTGGCGCCGTAGACCCGGCACATGGCTTCCACGTCCAGGCTGCGCAGCGTGGTCTGGCTGGTCTCGATCCGCCACAGCTTGGGCTCGGACCACTCCAGTGCCTGGGCGGCCAGCTTGGTCGTCAACTTGGCCTGATTGCGCAGCGCGCGCAGGTGCCGTCCGAGCTGCCGACGGGGCACAGTAGGGCCAGTCATCGCCTGAATGGGGCGGGGTGTGGTGGTCATGGCGGTATCACTCGATCGGATTGGGCTGGGTGTGGTTGCGGGGTGAGGGCGGGTGGCTGCTGGCCGAGCGCGCGGGCCAGGCGGGTCAGAGTGCGTGTCCGGCACGGACATTGCTGGTGGCGTTCCAGCCGCGTCACGGTGGACTGGCCGACTCCCGCCTTCCCGGCGAGTTCAGCCGCCGACAGCCCGCACTGGCGGCGTAACTGCCTTAGCCGTGCTCCGTCCACGACGGTGAACCAGCGTTGCGGTGGGCGGGTTGGGCTGAGTGTGCCAGTCATGGGCGGCTTCATCTCCTTGGCGCTGGCCTGGGGTGGGCGTGCATGGTGCTGAGCTGGTCTAGGAGCAGCCAGGGGTTGACCGTGGGTTCGCGCGCCAGGCGGCGCAGCCAGTCCCCGGAAGCGCGGCCGTCCTGGTGGGCTAGCTGGACGAACTGCCGGGCGAGCTGCTCGTGGCGGCCGAGCGTGATGGGGTCGGCGCGGGACGGAAACGGCACCATCCCTGGGCTGAGCCGCACCGGTCTGGCAGTGTCGTCCCGGCCCTCAGCGAGGTAGAACGGGGAGGCCCTGAGCACGTCAGCCAGGCGATGACGTGGCTGGCGCGGCTCAGCGTGCGCTGCCCGTTTTCGACCATGGACACGAGCGCGGGTGAGATGCAGGTCAGCTCGCCCAGCGCGACCTGGGACATGCCGCGCCGCAGCCGCAGGGTCCTAAGCCGTACCCCAGCGTCATCCCGTGTGGGATCCAAGCGCTTCATAGCGCTAGCGCTGGTGGCGGAAGCGCAAATTCGCACCAAACGGCCTTACCTGAGTCAGTGACCCGCACACCCCAGCGGTCGGACAGGGCTTGCACGATCACGAGTCCTCGTCCACCGGCATCGCCCGGTTCTGGGTGCTTGAGCACGGGGACGTGCGCGGCATCCTGGTCACGCACCTCCAGCCGCAGCATGCCGGCTGCATAGATAAGAAGGACGGTCACGGAGACGCACTCGGCATGCTCGACGCTGTTAGTGACCAACTCGGACACGAGATGCTCGATTGGTTCGGCAGCCTCACCAAGGCGCCATCGCTGGATAGTCCGGCGGGACCACTCACGAGCAGCGCTCACCGCGGGGGGAACGGGCGGCACCGTGACCACCTGCGACAGAGTGTTAGTGCGGTCATCAAGGATGCCCTGCGGCCCGAGCCCTTCGCTCATGTCTGGCCCGGAGCGAATGCCATACGGCCTCGGCACCGTGCTTACTCCTTTCGACGACGTGATCTCATGCAAGCGAGCCGTCATGCGCTTGCGGAACCTGCAAGGCAGGGCTGTGACGAGGCTCTGACAACTTGTGACCTGAGTTGGGCCAACTCAGGTCGCGCTCGAATGACCGCATGAGTGCTTCTGCTCATCTGAGGACTATTGATCAGCCACTCATCCTGGTCACCGGAGGCAGCTCATCCGCTGCCCAGACTCTGCTCAGCGCTACATCGCGCTAGGAGTCGTCGCTATCGCTGGCATCGCGAACCAGCGGGCAGGTGACGAGAAGTCGTCATTGGCGACTTTTGACATCTTTCCCCAGGTCAGGCATGCCGTTTGCATGGGCTGCGCACCGGGTGCGCACAGGCTCCGGTGATTACCCCCGGAACCTGACGTGTGGAGCAGCCCAGTGTCCAAATGGCTCGCCACGGCCGCCGCTCTGGCGGCCGCTCTCCCTCTCGCCCTGGTCCTCCTGGTCACCGCGACCGACGCGCCGAGCCAGGCGAGCACGGACCTGGCCGGGAGGCCCGAGCACCCAGGCCCTGGACACGATCCCGCCCGCCTACCTGACGCTCTACCTCGACGCCGCCCGCACCTGCCCCGGCCTGCCCTGGGCCGTCCTGGCCGGCATCGGCGAGGTCGAGAGCGACCACGGCCAGTCCACCGCACCGGGCGTCCACTCCGGCGCCAACTACGCCGGGGCCGAGGGCCCGATGCAGTTCGAGCCCGCCACCTTCGCCCAGTATGCGGTGAACGCCGACCCTCCTGCCAAGCTCAGCCCATACAACCCGGCTGACGCGATCTACACCGCCGCCGCCATGCTGTGCGCGAATGGCGCCGCCTCCGGCACCCAGACCGGTATCCGTCAGGCCATCTTCGCCTACAACCACGCGCACTGGCTACGTGACCAAGGTCCTGGCCTGGGCCGCCCGCTACGCCGTCCCCGCGCCCAGCAGCGCCGCCGCGGCCGCGATCGCGTTCGCGATCCGCCAGCTCGGCAAGCCCTACCAGTGGGGCGCAACCGGCCCGGACGCTTACGACTGCTCGGGCCTGGTCTACGCCGCCTACGCCGCCGCGGGCATCCGCATCGGCCGTACCACCTACCAGTGGCGCCAGGACGGCCCGCGGATCCCGCTGGCCCAGATCCAGCCCGGCGACCTGCTGTTCTCCGCCGGATCGGACGGCACGCCCACTAACCCGGGCCACGTCGTGATGTACCTCGGCGGCGGCCAGATCATCCAGGCCCCGCAGACCGGCGAGGACGTCCAGATCGACCCCCTCGACCTAGCCGGGGTCGTCGTCGCCACTCGTCCCGCAGACCTCCCGCACGCCTGACCCCAACCCGAACGGAGGACTCCCATGATCCGCGTCACGATCGCGCAGCTGCGCGCCACGCCCACGGTGGACCTGATGACCGCGGCGGCCGCGCTGGGCCTGGGTCGCACCAAGGCCTACGAACTGGCCCGCCGCGGCGCAGTTCCCCTGCCGGGTGATCCGGATCGGCGAGGTCTACCGCGTCCCCACTGCCGGGCTGCTGGAACTGCTCGGCGTCGCCCCCGAGGACCCGCCTAACTCGGTGCTCTTCTCCCGCCGCTAACCAGCCGCGACAGCCCTCCAAGCCCAAGCGGCCAAGACCCAGAAGGACAGAACGATGCGAAAGCCACGATGGCGCACCCGACGAGCAGACGACGACACCGCGCGGCACGACGCCCTCCCCTCATGGGTGCCCCGGCAAGGCTGGCAGCGCCGGGACCTGGTGATCTGGGGCGCTCACGGCGGCGCGGGCACCAGCACCCTCGCGGCCTGGCTGCAGCCCGCCTGGGACATGGGCGCCATGCGCCCCGAGCCAGATCCGCCCTATCCGGCGCAGGTCGCCACCGGCCGCGCCCTGGTCGTCGCCTGCCGGAACACGGCATGGTCCGCCCAGCAGGCCACCAAGGCGGTCGCCGCAGCGGTCCGGCAGGGCGGCCAGGTCACCGTGCTGGCCGTGGTCAGCGACGGCTGGCCCGAGCCAGCCACCGCGACCAGCCGGTTCCGCCTCGCTGGAACCACAGGTCGGTGCGCTGATCCGTGTCCCGTTCATCCCCGCTCTCCGCCTGGCCGACGACCCGGCTGCAGTGCACGCTGCCCCGAGCCGCACGCCGCGCCCTGGCCCGGATCGAGGCGGCAGCCAAACGCACTTTCCCTCTCCCACCCAACCCACAGGAGAGCTGACGATGCTCCTGATCACTCTCGCCATCCACCACGCCCAAACCGTCGGTGCAGGCATCCAGCCGCTGCCGAGCAGGCTCGCAGTGACCGTGCCGAACCCCGCTCCGCAAGCACCGCCCGGCCTAGCGCGCACGGTGAACACGTTGCTGGCCTGGTGGAAATGGCTAGCGCCCTGATCGCCGGCGTATTCGGGCTGATCGGCTGCGGCGCAATGATGGCGATCGGCCGCCGCAATCGGCACAGCCTGGCCGCGGACGGCGCGACCGGCATCCCGTGGGTGCTCGCCGGGCTGACGTTGATCGCCCTGTCCTCCGGCATCGTCGGCGTCTTCATCTGAGGCCCGCGATGTTCACCTATGCCGCACGCCGTCGTCGCCGGTCGCGCAGGCGCCGCCGACTGGTCATCCTCCTGGCGGTCATCACCGTGGCAGCCGTAGCCACGCAACAATTCGCGCACCCACGCCAAGCCGGGTTCAACCGCACAGCTACAACCCCGGACGCATCCCGGGCACGCCATTCCGTGCACCGCAGAGCAACCTCGCCGGGCAAGGAATGCCGCCCCCAGCGTGAGCTGGACCGATTTCCACGGCATCCAGCTGCCGGTGTCCACCGACAGCCGGCCCGCACACCGAACACAACGGCCTGGTCCGCGGGTTCGCCGACACTCCGCTAGGCGCGGTCCTCGCGGCGGTCAACATCGTCGTCCGTACCGCCGCCCAGTGGGGACCGCGGATCTACCGGCCGACCATCACCCACCACGTCACCGGCCCGGCCGCCGCAGCACTGCTGGCCGCCGACAACAGCGACTACGCCGCCCTGCGCGCCGCCGCCCATGTCGCCCCAGGCCAGCCCGCCGGGCGAGGCTACGCCGTCGAGGCGGCCTACCGGCTGGCCGCCTACGACGCCGACAGCGGCGACTGCCGACATCGTCACCGAAGGCCCGGCCAGCAACAGCACCACCGCCATCGCGGTCACCCGGATCCATGTGGTCTGGCAGCGCGGCGACTGGCGCGTGGTCGCCCCACTCGGCGGCAACTGGGCCAACTCCGCCACGACGGCCTCGTCCCTGCGCGGTTACACCGCCTTCCCGAACGAGAGGTGAGCCATGCACTGCAACCCGCTGACCGACCCGGCCTGCGTGGCCGGCAACCTCATCAAGTCCGTGGCGAGCAGCGCCGCCGGCGACGTGCTGAGCGGCATCGCCCAGGCGGTCACCGACGGCGTCAAGTGGATCGTCACCAACACCGCGACCTGGTGGCTGCGCATTCCCTCGCCCGACCTGTCCGGGGAGCCCGCTGTCGCCGCGATCCAGCACTGGCTGCTGCCAGTCACCAGCGCCGTCGCGGTAGCCGGGGTCATCGCAGCCGGCGCGCGGATGGCGCTGACCCGGCGCGCCAACCCGCTGCTCGATGTCACCGGCGGCCTGCTCACCCTGGCCGCCGCCGGCACCCTCGGCGTGGCCGCGGCCACCCTGCTGCTTAAGGCGGGTGATGCCTGGTCAGCGTGGGTCCTGCAGACCTCGACCGGCGGCCAGTTCACCCACCGGCTGACCCTGCTGCTGACTCTGGGCGGCGGCGCGGCCCCGGCCGCAGTGCTCGTGTTCGGCGTGATCGCCATCGTGCTGTCGCTGGTCCAGGCCGTGCTGATGCTGTTCCGCCAGGTCGCGCTGAGTCATTCTGGCCGGGGTGCTGCCGCTGGCCGCAGCCGGGTCGATAGCCCCACTGACCCGCGCCTGGGTCCGCAGGACCAGCCTCGTGGATGCTGGCGCTGATCTTCTACAAGCCCGCGGCGGCCGCGGTGTACGCGACGGCGTTCACCATGATCGGCTCGGGCGGCAGCCCGCAGACCATGCTGATGGGCTTCGTGATGCTGCTGCTGTCGGTGCTCACGCTGCCCGCGCTGATGAGGTTCTTCACCTGGACCACCGGCACCATCGCCGGCTCCGCGGGTCGGTGGCCAGCTGCTCGGCGCGGCCACCGTCGGCGCGATCGCGATCGGCGCGATGCGCGGCTCCGGCGGCGGGTCAGCGCAGGACCAGGCCGCCTACCTCGACTCCCGGCTCGGCCCCAGCCTCCGGTCGGGAACCGGCGGCGACCGCCGCGGCGGCCCACCAGCCGGTCCGGGTGGACCGGGCGGGTCAGGACCAGCCCCAGGCCCATCAGGTGGCGCCCCGCCGCCGCAGGCGCATCGGCTAATCGGCCCGCGCCATGGCCCCAGCCAGGCACTCCCCGACCGCGCCTCGGCACGACGGGCCGCCACCAGCCGGCGGCCGCCGGCCAGCTCCGCGGCCCCGGCACCGCAGCCGACCGGGCCGGTCACCGCCGCGGCCGCCGGCGCGCAGACTCGCGGCGGACACCGCCCGGCTCGCCTCCGGCGCGATGAACGAAGGAGAGACCAGCGATGACCAGTGACCACCCGGTGCGCACCTATGGCGGATGGCGGCGCAGCCGCAGCATCGGCCTGCTCGGCCTCGGCCCGACCGCGACCTTCGTCCTGCTCGGCTGCTTCGCCGCGCTGATCCTGATCGCCGCGTTCTCCCTCCGGCTGCTGCTGTACGTCGCGCCGCCCGCAGTGCTGGCCGGCGCTACTGGCGTGATCCGGGTCGGCGGCGTCCCGCTCGCCCAGCTCGCCGTGCAGCGGCTGCGCTGGTGGCACGGCACCCATGCGGGCTACACCAGCTACCGCGCCGAGGTCGTGCAGCAGCACACCGGCATCCTCCAGCTGCCCGGGACCCTGGCCGCGACCGAGCTGCTGTCCGCCGAAGACGGCCAGGGTGGCCGGTACGGCCTGGTCCGCGACCGGCACACCGGCTACCTGACCGCCACCATGCGGGTAGCGCCCGTCTCCACCTGGCTGGCCGACCCGGCGGATGCCGACCAGTGGGTGGCGAACTGGGGTGCCTGGCTGGCCTCGCTCGGCTACCTCCCCGCGCTGCGCTGGGTGACCGTCACCGTGGACACCGCCCCCGACCCCGGATCCACCCTCACCCGCCAGGTCGCCGCCGCGATCGATCCGGCCGCGCCCCGGCCCGCGCTGGAAATCATGGACCAGCTCGTGGCCAGCGCACCCGCCGCCGCGGCCGACGTGGACACCCGGGTCAGCATCACCGTCGACCCGGCCGCCTCCCCGGCCCAGCCGCGCACCCTCGCCGAGGCGGTCACCGAGACCGGCCAGGCGCTGCTGGGCCTGGAATCCGCGCTCGGTACCTGCGGGGTGAGCGTGCTGGGCCGGGCCCGCGCCGCCGACCTGGCCGGGATCGTCCGCATCGCGTTCGACCCGGCGGTGCGCGGCGAGGTCAGCCGACTGCTGGCCGCGACCGATGGAGCCCCGCGCTGGAAGCGCACCTGGACTGGTCGGCCGCCGGCCCGGCGGGCGCCGAGGAACACTGGGACTGCTACCAGCACGACAGCGGCACGTCGGTGACCTGGGCCTGGCGGGAGCCGCCCCGGCAGAACGTCACCTCCAGCGTGCTGGCCCGCCTACTCGGCCCGGGCAGCTACCCGAAGCGGGTCAGCCTCCAGTACCGTCCGCTGCCCGCCGCCGCGGCCGCCCGCGCGCTGGACAGCGAGGTCCGGGCCGCGGCAGTTCCGCAGCGAATACGCCCGCCGCACCCGCCGCGACGTGACCGCCCGCGACGCCCACGACCAGGCCCGCGCCCGGCAGGCCGCCGACGAGGAAGCGCGCGGCGCCGGGGTCAGCCTGATCGGCCTGTACGTCACGGTCACCGTCACCGATCCCGCGCAGCTGCCCCGCGCCACCGCGGACACCGAGGCCGCCGCCGAGTCCTCGAGGATCCGGCTGCAGCGCCTGTACCGCAGCCAGGCCGCCGGCTTCACCGCGACCCTGCCCTGCGGCATCTGCCTGCCCGAACTCGCCCGCCGTTTCCGGCACTGACCCGTCAGGATGGCCCATGTCAGCGCACCGCATCCCGTCCGCCGCACGCCGGCCACGTGCGAGAACCCATCAGCCGAACGCCCTCGACTGCGACTGAGCTTCGTCACGAGCCCGGCCATCCCACGACAGTGGTACCGGCCCAGCCACCCGGATCCCGAGCGCGCCAGGTCCTTCGCCCGGCTGGCGGCCGACCGACTCCTCTTGCCGCCTGCGTGGGGCTGGAAGGTCGCCGACGGTGGCCGGGCAGTCGACCATCACGGCCGCGCCCGGAGTATCAGGCCACCACCACGCAACTGTGCGGCCTGTTCCCGTTCGTGGCAGGCAGCGGCACCCCGGCCGCGGGCACCCCGGTCGGGCGGCACCAGTTGTGGGGCGAGGTCGTCTGCCTCGATCCGCTGGCCTGGCTGCGCGCCGGCCTGGTCACCAACCCCGGCATGTTCGTCCTCGGCCAGCCCGGCACCGGCAAGTCCGCGCTGGTCAAAAGGTTGATCAACGGGGCAGTGGCGTTCGGCACAAAGGTCTTGATCTTGGGCGACACCAAGCCGGACTATGCCCGGCTGGTCGGCCACCTGGGTGGCCAGGTGATCCGGATCGGCCGCGGCCTGGACCGGATCAACCCGCTGGATGCTGGGCCGCTCGGTGCGGCGCTGCGGGCGATGAGCGGCCTGGATGCTGCGCGGCTGCGTGCGGAGGTGCGGTCCCGGCGGCTGTCGCTGCTGCTGGCGCTGGCCACGCTGATCCGGGACGCCCGGATCAGTAACGCCGAGGAGGTCATCCTCGGCCGGACCATCGACCTGCTGGACGGACGCCAGCGCGGGCAGGCCGCGCCCACCGTCACCGACGTGCTGCGGGTTATCGAGGAAGGCCCGGACGTGCTCCGGTCCGCCGCCCGCTCGGACAGCGCGCAGCAGTACGCCGGGCGGGTCGCCGACCTGGTGTTCACGCTGGATCTGCTCTGCACCGGCTCGCTGGCGGGGGTGTTCGACGGCCCCACGTCTCGGCCGATCGATCTGGACGTGCCAGCGGTCAGCGTGGATATCTCTGCGGTCAAGGCGGCCGGCGACAAGCTGCTCACCGCCGCGCTGCTGTGCACCTGGAGCTATGGCTTCGGCTGCGTCAACGCGGCCGCCGCACTGGCCGCGACCGGCGGTGGCCCGCGGCGCACCTATCTCGGCGTAATGGACGAGCTGTGGCGGGCGCTGCGCGGCGCTCCCGGCCTGGTCGAGCACGCCGACTCCCTGACCCGCCTCAACCGGGCGAAAGGCATGGCCCACATCATGATCACCCACTCCCTCGCCGATCTCGACGCACTTCCCACCGAGGATGACCGGGCCAAAGCGCGGGGTTTCCTGGACCGCTCCGCGATCACGGTGCTGGCCGGGCTGCCGCCCCGCGAGCTGGCCCGGGTCGCCGAGGTCACTCCGCTGACGGGGCCAGAACGTGCCCTGGTCGCGTCGTGGTCGGCGCCGGAGTCCTACCGCACCGGAGCGCGCCACCCAGGCCGCGGCAAATACCTGATCAAGACCGGTGAGCGGCTCGGCATCCCCGTCCAGCTCGCTCTGGTCGGCCCGGAACACTGGCTGTACGAGACAGACCCGAAGTTCGAGTCATTTTCTGAGTGGTCTGCGCGGAACTCCGGGGTGGATGCCCCGTGAACGTATCAGCCTGCCCCTGGGTTTCGCGAACTCCTGACGGCTCGCAGACCGGCGAGGCCGATGAAGCCGGCGAGCAGGAGCAGAGAGCCGCCAAGCAGGTAGACGGCCTGAATGCCGAGGGCGTCGGCGGTCAGGCCGCCGAGGCCCAGGGAGGCCAGCCGCCCGGTTTGCCAGATCATGTCGAATCCGGCGAACACCCGGCCGCGGTTGCGGGCGGGGACTTCGGCCTGCAGCAGCGAGTTGTAGGTGACCATGCCCGTGGAGGTGCCAACCCCGTAGAGGCCGAGGGCGGCTGCGGCAACGGGCAGGTTGCGTGTGGTTGCGAGGATGAGGTCAACGACGCCGCGCAGCAGGTAAGGGCCGAAGACGAGCTCAGGGCGCCGGGGGTTGCTCGCCCACCGGGTGAGCAGGAACGGGCCGGCGGCGGCGCCGACGCCGATCGCGCCGAGCAGGAGGCCGAAGCCGCCGGGCCCGGTGCTCAGGTGGCGTTCGGCCAGGATAACCAGCAGGGCACTGGTGGCTCCGGCGGACAGGGCGGCCAGCAGCTGGACAAGGGCGAGCAGCCGCAGCAGCCGGTCAGTGATGAGCAGGCGGGCGCCGTCGCGGATGCGGCTGGCCCACGACCCCGTGGCCGCCAGCCCCGCAGGGCGGGCCAGTTTGAGCTGGGCGAGGATGAGCGCGGAGACAGCGAAGCTCGCAGAGTTCAGCCAGAACGCGGGGGCCACCCCCCACGCGGCGACCAGCGCCCCGCCGAGCGGCGCGAGCGCGATCTGGGAGACGACCGCGGCCGACCACAGGCCGCTGTTGGCGGCCATCAGTTCCTGCTCGCCGACGATGCTGGGCAGGACCGACGCCGAGGCGGGGTTGAAGAACACTGCGCCGGCCGACAGCCCGAACGCGATCGCGTAGACCGCGGCCAGCCGGTGATCGGCGAGCGGCAGCACAGCGGCCAGGGCGGCGCGCCACAGGTCCGCAGCGACCATCACGCGAACGCGCGGCAGGTGATCAACGACCGCGCCGGCGATGGGGCCGAACAGCAGCACCGGCAAGATCTCGGCGATGACCGCGCCGCTGACCCCAAGGCCGGTGCCGGTGAGGCGGAAGACCAGCACGACCAGCCCGACGGTGTTCACCACGTCGCCCCAGCGGGAGATGGTCTGCGCGGCGAACAGGCGCCGGTACCCGGCCTGGGCGAACACCGGACGCAGCCGTTGCCGCTTGGTGGTCATGTACCTATCGTGCTCGCTTGCCTGCGGCAACGGATGACCGAGCGTGCCGGATCTCGTGTCTTCCGGGTCGGGGAGCGCGGCATCCGGGACGGGATGCCCGCGCCCGCCTGGGGATGGAGGATCCGGGTTAGCTGGCTGGCGCCAGAGGGTTCACCACGCCCTGGCGGTCCGTGTCCCGTCCCAGCCCGGGTCCTGGCTGGCTGGCGGCAGAGGAGCTGGGTGGCGCAGGAGCCTGAGGCCGTTGGCGATGATCAGCACCGCGCTGCCCTCGTTGAGCAGCAGCCCGGCGGCCAGGGACAGGTGCCCGGTGAGTGCGCCAGTGTCGAGCGCGGCGATGGCGGCAAGGGACAGGCCGATGTTCTCCCGGATCACGCCTACGGCCTTGCGGGCCAGCCTGATGGCCGCGGGGAGCTTGGCGAGCTGGTCGGCCATGAGGGCGATGTCGGCGGTTTCCAGCGCGACGTCGGTGCCGGCGGCGCCCATGGCGATGCCGACGTCGGCGGTGGCCAGTGCAGGGGCGTCGTTGATCCCGTCGCCGACCATGGCGACCGGCCCGCCGTGGCCGCGCAGGGCGGCGACAGCGGCGGTCTTGTCCTCGGGGAGCAGGCCTGCTCTCCAGTCCCCGATCCGCGCGGTCGTTGCGATGGCGGCGGCGGTGCGCGGATCGTCGCCGGTGAGCATCACCACGCGGTCGATGCCCAGCCCGTGCAGGGCGCTGACCGCGGCTGGCACCTCGGCGCGCAGCTGGTCGGCAATGGCGAGCAGCCCGGCCGGATCGCTGTCGATGCTGACCAGGACAACGGTGTTGCCGCCATCCCGCAGAGCGGCCAGCTGCCGGCATGCCGCTTCCGGCAGCCCGCCCGGGCCAGGCGGCCGGGTGACGGACACCTGATGGCCGCCGACGCTGCCGCTGACTCCCACGCCCGGCATGGCCTGGGCGTTCGTGGCCGGGACGGCGGCCGGGCCGTGCCGGGCGGCGGCAGCGACGATAGCAGCGGCGAGCGGGTGCTCGCTGGCAGCTTCGACGGCCGCGGCCAGGCTCAGGACGGTTCGCGGATCGTAGCCATTGAGCGGGATCAGATCGGCGAGGACCGGCTTTCCGGCGGTGAGGGTGCCGGTCTTGTCGAAGGCGACGGCCCGTACCCGGGCGAGGGTTTCCAGGTGGATGCCGCCCTTGATGAGGATACCGTCGCGCGCGCTGCGGGAGATCGCGGCGATCACCGCAGTGGGCACCGAGATGACCAGCGCACAGGAGCAGGACACCACCAGGATCACCAGCCCCCGGTAAACCGCCTCCCGCAGGGTGAGCCCGGCAGCCGGCCCGGCGACGGCGACAAGAGCGGCCAGCGTGAACATGACGGGGGTATAGATGGCGCCGAACTTGTCGGCGAACCGCTGGGCGGTGCCGCGGCGGGCCTGGGCCTGCTCGACCTGCTCGATGACGCGGGCCAGCACGGTCTCGCGGTAGGGCTTGGTGACCTGGATGGTCAGGGTTCCGAGCCCGTTGACGGTGCCGCCGAACACCTCGCAGCCCGGCGTGGCCTCGGCGGGGATGGACTCGCCGGTGACCGGGCTCTGGTCCACCCACGAGGACCCGGCGGCGACCGTCCCGTCGGTGGGCAGCCGCTCGCCGGGGCGCACCAGCACCAGCTCGCCCGGCTGCAGGTCTTCGACGGCCACCCGCTCGGTGGTGCCGTCTGGCTGGAGGCGGGCGGCGGCCAGCGGGGTGAGCGCCATCAGGGCGCGGATCGAGCTGCGGGCCTTATCGGCGACGTAGTCCTCCATCAGCGCGCCTGCGGAGAACACCACCACCAGCATGGCGGCCTCGGCGAACACTCCCAGCGCCAGCGCGCCGATGCTCCCAGCGACCAGCAGGGTGCCGATCGACAGCCTGCGGCGCCGCACTATCTGCCAGGCGGACCGGACCGGGAAGATACCGCCGACGGCCACGGTGGCCAGATAGAGCCCGGTCGCGGCTGCGTGCTGGCCGGCGATGTGGCCGGCGGCCAGCCCGGCGTCCAGCAGCAACTCCGCGGCGGCCAGCAGCAGCACCCGCGGGGAACGCCACCAGCGGCTGCGTTCCCCGGCGGGGCGGGAGGGCTCGCCGGCCGGGAACAGTTCGAGGCCGAGCTGGGCAGCCCGTTCGGCTACCAGATCTGGTGTGACAGCGCCGTCGTGGCCGATGACGACCACCCCTGCGGCGCCCAGCACCTGCACCTGCTGAGCGCCGGGCAGCCTGCCCAGCGCCCCGGCCAGGTCCCCGGCACAGTCCAGGCAGCCGCCCGCCACCCGGTACCGGTCACTCACCAGGCCGGGTCCGGCGGGGGCCATGCCGCCGGTCACTGGTCACCCCCGGCGGGCGGCGTGGTCTCGGTCAGGCACCAGGCCAGGTCCAGTAGCTGCACCACGCACGGGTCGCAGATCCGGTACCAGATCCGGTTGCCGTCCCGGCGGGCGGCCACGATGCCCCGGTTGACCAGCCGCTGCAGCTGGTTCGAGACCGCCTGCGGGCGCAGCCCGACTTCGGCGCCCAGGTCGGTGACGCACAGCTGCCCGGACCGGACCAGCGCGTGCAGCAGCCGCAGCCGGGTGTCGCTGGCCAGCACTTTGAACACGGCTTCCAGCCGCGCCGCCTGGCTGGCGGCTATCAACGGGCGCGCGGCCAGCTCTGGCCGCGCGGGCAGGCACGCGCCGGGCGCGGTTGTTTCCGTCATGAATGAAACTATTACACGGCCTAGTGGAATATGTCACGGCTGCGCGCGGCATTTCGTGAAAGCGGGGATGGTGATGCGCGGTGAGTGAGTTCCGGCTGGCCGGGCTCCCGCGGCACCGAGGCCGTGGCGATGATGCCCCGGCCGGCGCGTCAGCGGTCGGCGGCGGCGCCGGGGCTGGCGATCTGGCCTGCGGTGGTGGCCCAGCGGGCGGCGTTCGCGATGGACATGCCGAACAGGTCGCACAGGGCGCGGATGTCTCCGCCGGTGGCCTGGACTTCGCAGAAGATGCGGTCCAGGCGGATGTGCTCGGCGGAGATGGCGAGCTGGCCGCTGATCCATGCCGAGGTCACCGGGCGGGTGCCGGTCCAGCTGCGGGCGTGGATAAAGAGGTGGGCGTTAACGGTAGTCGGCCAGATCGCGGCGCGGTAGGAGAGGTAGGCGTCTACGCGGTCACGGACGGGCCTGGCCAGCAGGATCACCCGGTCATCCAGGTGCAGCCTGCCGCCGCGGATGTCGGTGAGCTGGAGTTGGGCCAGCTGGCTGACGCGGATGGCGTGGTAAGCGAGCAGGGCGGAAATCACGGCGCGAGCAGGGCTGGGCGAGTCCAGCGCCTCCCGCAGGCCGGCCAGGTCGACCGCGGGCGGCGCATTCATCGCCTGGGCGGGGACGTGGATACGGAAGGTGGGGTTGGTGAAGACGAGCTTGCGGGACCGCAGTGCGCGGAAGATCGACCGCAGGCCCTGCACGGTGGTGGCGCGCGGCTGGCCGGACGGCGGCAGGGAGGCGAGCACGTCGGCGCGGCTGATCTCGCGCAGCGAGTCGCATGCGGCCGCCCAGGTTCGCAGGACGGGCAGGGCGAAGGCGAGCTGGGCGCGGATGGTGTCATCGGAGCGCGGCCTGGAGCGGGGCGGGGCGGCGCTGCCGTTGCGCATCACCTCCAGCCAGGCGGCCAGTTCGCGGCGCATCTGCTCGGGCAGGGCGGCGGTCTTGGTGTTGAACCAGCGGACAACCGGGGGCTCGATGTCGTCTTCCAGCATGCCCGCGGCGCCGATCACGTCGGCGACTGCGGCTGCCGAATGCTTGATCCTGGTCAGCAGCATGACGTCGCTGCGGCGGATCAGCGTGCCGGGCGTGTCCTGGATGCCCAGCATGATCCGGATAGCCCGCTGGATAGTGGCGGTGCGGTTCTTGAGCCAGCCGTGCGCAGCGGCGTGGTCGCGGACGAACTGGTGGAACGCGGCCTCCAGCGCCGGGTCTGGTGGAGGCGGGAACTTGTCCCACAAGCCCAGCCGCAGGTCACGGGGGACCTCCAGCAAGACGAGCTGCCGGTGGGCGACAGGCCGCAGCAACGACATGTCCGCGGGGATGGTCTTCTTCACGTAGTCGCGGCGGGGTGTGCCTGCCGGGCGCCAGGTGCCCGCGATGAACAGCTGCTGGCCACAGGCGTTGGCTTCGGCCAGGGTGACGGTCTCGATCCGGCGGCCGAGCAGCCGGGCGGCCAGGTTGCGGTGCTTATGGCACAGTCGGCACGACCCGTCCGGGCTGACCGGGACCTGCCGGCCGCAGGTGAGGGACTCACCGCCGGTGCCGTATTTCTCCCGCCAGGATTTGCAGGCCACGCACATCCACCCATAGCGCGCGGTGACTCCCCATGCGAGGCAGTCCGGGCACGAAGTGACGGCAATAACCTTGCGGCGCAGTTTCCCGGGCGATTCCCATCTCGGGGATTTGGGGCCGGGTGCGTGATGGTGGCAGCGGGAGCACAATCCCGACGTGTAATAGTTCTCTGTAGAGCCGCACCGGCGGCATGGCGGCGGCGTGACCGGGCCGCCCGGCCAGCATTCGAAGCAGCACGGGATTTCCCGCATCGCGGGCGGCCGGACCCCGCAGGTCTGGCAGAAATTCTTGATGACGCTCATGCCGGCGGCACCGATCTGTGCCGGCCCAGCCGCGGCGCCAGGCCGGGCTTGGTCCCGGTGGCGGCGGCGGGCGGCTTGCGGGCGGCGACCTTGTCCGGCTCGCAGATCATCAGGTCAGCCGGGGTGCACTCCAGCACGGCGCAGATGACGTCCAGGTCCTCCAGCCGGATCGACACCGGGGTGGTGGTCCACCAGCGGGACATCTTCCCGGCGCTGATCTCCAGCCCGGCCTCGGCCAGCCGGTGGCGCATCTCGGTGGATTTCCAGATCCCGCGCTCGGCGGCGGTCATCCGCAGATTCCAGCGCATTAACTCACCTCGTTCCCTCGCCCAGCCTGGCCGCGATACGGTTATTAGCGTTCGCCCACGCCCGCTCGATATGATCGGCGTGCACGTGGATATAGCGGGTCGTGGTGGACAGCCATTCATGCCCGAGCAATTCCTGGATCGCTTTCAGGTCCATGCCGCGGGCATACAGCGACGACGCGCAGAAATGCCGCAGCGTATGCGGAGTCAGCCGTCCGGCCCATCCGGGCAGCGACCGTTCCACCGCATGGGCGAGCCCGTCGCGCAGCGCCTGGTCCTGCACCCGGCAGCACCACCCGGTAGCCGGGTCGCGGCGCTCGGACGGCAGCAGCGGCGCGTCCGGGCAGTCATAGTCGTCGCCGAACTGGTGCCGCACCTCGATCAGCCACCAGTCCAGCAGGTCACCGACCTGGTTGATCGCCGGGACCAGCCGTGTCTTGGCGCCCCGGCCGCGGCTGCCCTTGCCGAACCGGACATGGATCTTGCCGAACTCGCCCAGGTCTCGGCGCCAGTCCCGGACATCGAGCATGTAGGTCTCGCGGATCCGCAGCCCGGCCCGCCGCCACAGCGACGCCGCCAGGTAATCCCGCGCCGCGGGCAGGTACTTACGGGCGCCGGGCAGCCACGCCCGCCACGCCGCGAACAGCTCCTCCACCTCATCCTCGGCCGGGGGGACGCGCAGCACCCCGTAGTCGGCCTTGGCAGGGCGGTTGAATTCATCGATCACCTGGATGACGACGTGGCCGGTCAGCCGGCGGATGTCACCCTCGTAGCGCAGCAGCAGGAAGTCATAGAACCGGGCCAGCGACCAGGCCTTGTGCTGCACGGTCAGCTTCGCCCGGCCCAGCGTGGTGCGCTGGCCCGCGAGGAACGCATCGGCGTCCCGCGGCTGGGCGGCCCACAGCGGGCGGCCCAGGAACCGGGCGAACTCGAAGATCACCGACCGGTTCTCGTTCACGGTCGCATCCCCGATCCCGGCGCCGACGGCGGCCAGCAGGAACTGGTCGACCAGCTCCTGCTCGAAGTCCTCCTGCTCCTGCGCCGATCCCAGGGATCTCGGGGCGTCCAGGGAGCGCACCTCCGCCAGGCCCACGACTGCCCCCGTTCCACGCACCGGTTCAACTGTCACGAATGCGGACGAGGCTTCCAGATTATGGACCAACCGTCAACCTGTTCAGGCAAGCTGCTCTGGCACCTCCAGCCTCGGCAGGAGCATGGCCAGCAGGGTCATCAAGATCACCAACTCCGGGAAGTTCCTGCAACTGACCCGCAGTTCATCGATGCCGGGGAGCAACGGTGACCCGGGCCCTCGGCCCGCGCCCGTCGGCCGCTCCCGGCGGCACTGCGGGCGGCTGGGCTGTGCTGATCGCCAGCTGGTCGATGCTGGCGCTGCTCGGCCTCCTCTGGGCCACTGCGGCAATCGCCGGCCGCGGTCACCGGTGGAACGGTCAAGCCGTTGGGGATGACGTTCATCCGTGACGTCCTGCGTGGGCACGGGCAGGAGGCGTGGCCGCACACCCCGACTGCGGCCGTCGTCGTCACGGCCATGGTCCTCGGGGCGGTCATCGCGGTACTCGCTGCCGGGGTGGTCAGGCTTTACGGGCGGCTGCACGCTGCACCGGGGGATCCGGTGGCGGCGCTGTCCCGCGATCCGCGGCTGCGCGGCGCTGAACCGCAACTCCCTCGTGCGGGGTGCAGCTGGGCTGCGTCGGTCGCTGACGAGCACGGATCCGCGGGCGATGGACCCGGCACAGGCGGGACTCGACCTGGGACGGCTCCTACGCGCTGGGGGTCGCCGTGGCCCGGGGGTGTACGCGTCGTGGGAAGACACTGTGGTCGCCTTCATGGCACCGCGATCCGGGAAGACGACCGCGCAGGCGATCCCATTCGTCCTGTCCGCGCCCGGGCCGGTGATCGCCACCTCGAACAAGTCCGACCTGTGGGCCGCCACCGCCACCCTGCGCGAGCAGGCAACCGGTGGGCAGGTGTGGCTGTTCGACCCGCAGCACATCACTCATCAGCCGCAGACCTGGTGGTGGAACCTGCTGGAGCACCTGCGCACGGTCGAGGACGCGCATCGGCTGGCCGGGCATTTCGTGCTCACCGTGGCCGACGAGAACCGCCGTGACCTGTGGGGGCCGGCCGCCCAGGAGCTGCTCTCCGCGCTGTTCCTGGCCGCCGCGTCAGCCGGACTCACGCTGCACGACGTGGCCGGGTGGCTGAACGAGCCAGCCGTGCCGACTCCGGCCGAGCTGTTGATGGACGCCGGGTTTGCTGCCATGGCCGCCTCGCTGCGGGGCGCGCAGAACGGCGCGGTCGAGACCCGGGACGGGATCTACCAGACCGCGCGGACCGCGGCCAAGGCGATGACCGACCCGCAGATCATGGCCTGGGTCACCCCGCCCCGCCGCGGGATCCTGCCTGTCTTCGACCCGGATGCGTTCGCCGCGAGTCGCGGCACGCTGTATCTGCTGTCGAAGTCGCGGTCGGCGGCGGCACCGCTGATCGCCGCGCTGTCCGACACGGTCATGCGGGCTGCGGAACGCCAGGCCGAGCGGCTGGGCGGGCGGCTGGACCCGCCGTTGGTGGTGCCGCTGGATGAGGCGGCCAACATCTGCCGGATCGCCGACCTGCCCGACCTGTACTCCCACCTCGGCTCGCGCGGCATCATCCCAGTCACCATCCTGCAGTCCTACGAGCAGGGCGTCACCGTGTGGGGCGAGCACGGAATGGCCGCGCTGTGGGGCGCGGCCACTAAGAAGATCATCGGCGCTGGCGTCGACTCTCCCCGGCTGGCCCGGGACCTGGCCACCTTGGTCGGCCAGCACGACGTCCCTGTCCGCACTCTGTCCTACGGGGACGGGCGGGCGAGTGAATCGGTGTCGCTGCGCCGGCAGGACATCTTGGAGCCCGCCGCGATCCGCGCGCTGCCACCGGGGACCGCGCTGCTGCTGGCCACCGGGATCAAGCCCGCGCTGATCCGGCTCACTCCCTGGTACGCCGGGCCGCGCGCCGCCGAGATCACCGCCGCCCAGCAGGCCGCACAAGAGCAGATCCGCGAGCAGGCCATCCAGGCCGACCCGTGGTACCGCGACCAGCCAGCCAATCCACCGTTCTAGGAGGCCATTCGATGTCGACCGACGACAGTTCGCGTCCGGCTCCCGGTGCCGCTGACGCATCCTGAGCCCATGTATGACGAGCTCGCGGACTGGGTCAGCGACCACTTCCTGCCGGTGTTCCGCCGCACGCTCGGCGGGGAGTACCGGTGGTGCGCGCCAGTGGTGGGAGCACGACGAGGCGGTCAGCCGACTCAAAGCCCTCTGGCACGCATGGGAAGTGCTCCGGCTGCAGCCTGGCACCGGCATCGGCACCTGGTACCGCGAGCACCTCGACCACCAGCTGCCGATCCTGATGGGCGCCCGCGGCCCGTTCTACCAGTGCAGCGAAACCGTCCACCGCGAACCCCGCGAAGCCGCCGCCCGGACGCTGCCCGCCGAGCGGCAGGATCCCGCTGTCGCCGGCGAATACGGCGCCATGCCGGCCGGCGCATCCGGCCTGCTTTAGACCAGCAAACGGGAGCTTCCGATGACCGCAGCTGACCCGAATCCGGTCGGCCTCGATCCCGCGCACATCCTGGCCATCTGCACTCGGGCCACGGGCAGCGACGCTGGCATCCAGGTGACTGCGAACTGCGGACGGGATCCGGTTGAGCCTCTCGTCCAGGCGTGCGGCCTGGACCGCAGCCACTGCCCTTGGCCGGGTCGGCTACACCGCCGCCCACGACAGTGCAGACCGTCGTACTCGGGACCTGATCGTCACCGGCTGGAACGCTGGCCGGCTGGACTCACGGCTGACCGCCCTGCGCACGGTGATGCATCGCCTGGCAGACAACCCGCTGGTGACCGCGACCGCCGCCGTCCGCGGTTTCGCCGCGCTGCCGGTAGAGGCGGCCACGTCGGCGGCGGCCGAGACGTCCTCGACGAAACCCGTCAGAAACTGCGCGACTGGGTGGACGCGAGAGCTGGCATCTGTCCCCCGGCCCCGCCTGCCGAGTTCCCGCCAACGCCGCGATCGCCAGGCGGATCCGCGCTGCGACGCAGTTGCGAAGAGGTGATCAGCGACCTCATCGACCGGCACGTGCGTGTCGCCGAACACGCCGTCGACCTGTTCGCCTCCCTGCGCCATCAGATGAACGGCGGCCGTGCCGAGCGCACCGCCGTCCGCCGGGCGGGCATCTTCTTTCACCTCAGTAGCGACTCCATCGCCCAGGACTCCACGCCGCTGATGAACCGTCCGGCACCGCGAGCCAGACCGAGTGGAGCGGCTGCGAGCCGACGCTCCCGGTCCGGGCGGCCGCGCCGCGGGATGTCCGGGGAATTCCCGGCTCCGCCCGGTGCCGCGGGTCCGCCCGGTACCGATCCGCCGGCTGGCACGAGCAGGCCCGGGCGGACAGGACTTCCCCGCTGCCCGCCCGGGCCGCCACCCCTGACGCACGCACCGCCTCGACCGCCTGATCTAGGAGGACCAATGGATCTCGGCAGCAACCATTCCGACCCGTTCCGCGACGCGATCCAGGACGCGGTGTACCGGGCCGTCCAGGTGGGCTCGTTCGCGGTGACCGCCGTCCAGGTGTACGCCTACCATCGCCGCACCCAGGCCCGGATCACCGCCGAGCAGGACCAGCGGGCCCGCCGCGCGCTGAACGCCCAGGTCCGCGCCGAACGCGACGCCGACCGCACCCGGTGGGCGCCTGCGCTCGACCCCGTCTGGCTCCGCCACGCCAGCCTCATCGAAACCGCGCAAGCGTGGGGCGCGGCACTGCCCTACGCCGACCGCAACGTGCCCTGGCACGAGCCAGCCGCTGCCACCGCAATGACCCGATGCGAGGAACGGCTCCGCCAGCCTGCACCCCTACGCCATGGCCCACTACGACCGGCTGCGCAGCGAAGGCCTCGGCCCAGCCGAGGCGATGCGCGAAGCCGCACCGCTGTTCGCCCGCCATCCCCGGGCCCGGGATGCGTCCTCCGTGCCACGACCGCGTGCTGGATGCCCGCACCGACGCCCGCCAGCTGACGCTGCCTCCCGGCCCGCGCCGGTCAGCCTGGCCGGATACATCCGGCCCGGCCGGAGCATGCGGCCATGCGACGAGGACTTCCCGCTGTCGATCCACGAGGTCCTGGCCGCGGAAGCCGAGCGAGCTGCGGCAGGACGCGCAGCGGCCGTCCCGGCGGTTGCGAGGCGGATTCCCTCGCAGAGCCCTCGGCCATGACCACCGACCGCGGCCGCGGTGGACGGCCTGGCGGACCGGGCGTTTCAGGCACCCATCAGGACCGGGCGGCTTGTACACGCCTCACTATGCTGGCGGCAGCGTTCTTCCGTGATCAACTGGCCGGCAGCTGGGTTCCGGAGTACCTGCAGGCGAGAGGGTTAAGCCCTGCAGTGCAGGCCCGCTGGCACGCAGGGTACGCTCCCGCCGCCTGGGACGCGCTGACCTGTCACCTACGAGCACTCGGCTGCCCTGATGCGTTGATCGAAGAAGCACGGCTCGCCCGCCGATCCCGTCGTGGGCACTCTCATCGACACCTTTCGTGACCGCGCTATCTTCCCTGTCCGATCACCGGATGGCACCGTGGCAGGGTTCATCGGCCGCGCCTCAGAACGCGCCGCTCCCTGCACGCCTAAGTACATCAACAGCCCGCGCAACCGCCTGTACAACAAGAGTGCGCTGCTTTTCGGGCTGTGGGAGGCACGCCGAGTGCTCAGCCTCAGCGGGCGACCTGTGATCGTAGAAGGCCCCTTGGATGCCGTCGCTGTCACCACAGCCGGGGAAGGGCACCTGGCCGGAGTGGCGCCCTGCGGGACAGCCCTGACACTCCGGCACCTCACCGCGTTGAGCGACATCGCAGATCTGCGTGGGGTGGGAGCCGTAGTGGCGTTCGACGCTGACCCGGCTGGGCGGCGCGCCGCCGTCCGCGCCTACCACCTGCTCTGCCAGTTCACCGACAAGGTGGAGACGGCCACCTTCCAGCCTGGCCAAGATCCGGCGCAGGTCCTGGCCAGCGAAGGCCCGGCCGCACTGGCCTCGATGCTCAGCACGTACACCCGGCCGCTGGCCGATCTGGTGATCGACAGTGAATTCGACCGCTGGGACAACTGGCTCCGCTTCGCCGAAGGACAGGTCAACGCCCTGCGGGCAACCGCCGAGCTCATCGCCGCCATGCCGCCCAGCCACGTCGGCAGGCAAGTCTCCCGGGTCGCCATCCGTCTCGGTATGGGCCATGCGCCCGTCACCGAAGCGGTCACGGACGCGTTGTCGCGCGCGGTGCATGGAGCGCCGCGCACCTGATGCGGGTCAGAACGGCGGCTCGATGTCGTCCCACCAGTCCGGCCGCGGTCCGAACATCGCCTCTTCGCACCGCTGGCAGATCCGCCCGCAGCCGTCGATGTAGGTTGACTCAGCGACCGTGATGATGGCATCGCAGGCGGGGTAGGCGCAGACGAACTTCTTCCCGCTGGGCGTGCTGGCGTAGTCGTCGTACTCCATGGCGTGCCTTCCTGCAACAAGCCAGGCGCCGAGACCTGGGCTATGGGGTGTTCCGGCGGTGGCTGGCACGCAGGCGCAAGAGGGCGGGAGGGCAACCGGCTGGCCCCGGGCCGGCAAGATGTTTTTCAGCGGGCAAAGAAAGCAACGGTGTCGGCTTCGCCGGCTCTATAGCCGCCCGCGGCTCGGAAAAAGATCTTGACGGTCTGGGGTAAGCGCAGCGAAAGGACGGTTGCGCTCCCGACCGCGCCTGCGAGACTGAACACGCCGGAAGACCTCACTGGTCTCGCCGCCGCAGATTCACGGCGCAGTGGCCCCGGCCACGAATCTGGCTGAGCATCGTCTGGCCGTAGGTGAATCGTAGCCCGGGACCGAACAACTCAGGTGCCGTCGGCCGCACCCGGAGCCTCGTTCTCGCCCGGCCGTAGCTGGTCGGCTGGAGAGGACCGGTCTCGCCGAGCCTGGTTCTGATCCGCAGCGGTGTAGCTCTCAGCGACTTCCTCAGGCGTCATCGGCAGGGTCGCCTGCGTCGGCGGGGTCCCGGCGTCGAGGACGTCGCGCAACAGCAGAGCCAAGGAGTAGTCCGGCTGATCGGCCAAGGCGCGATCGAGTGCCAGGTTGGCCAGTGCACCGTCACCGCCCTGCCAGGCCGTAAAGGCCAGCAGCGATGCCGGAGCCGCGACATAGCCAGGCTGGGCGTGGCGGACCACGTCGGCCCACAGCCGCAGATGCGAGACCTGATGCAGCGGATCCATCCGGGCCCACGCGTCGTCGCGGATTCGCAAATGCTGCAGCATGAGCGCCAGCCAGGCATAACCGATCAGCGGGGCGATCGATCTGTCCTCGCGGTAGAGCCGGACCGACGCCCGGACCACGGCCAGGCCTGGCCGGATCAGGGCGTCCGGGCCTTTCCTGGCGATGAGCAGGTCTGCGGCGCGTTCGGCCTGTGCGGTCGCCTGCCGCATGGCGTCCGCATCGGCGCCGGTGACCGGGCCAATGGTCGCCGCCAGCGCCTCCCGGCTCGCCAGCACCCCCAGCCCCGCAGCCGTCAGCGCTCTGGAGGCCGGATCCGCGGCGGGGTCGAAGACGACACCCTCGGCCGCGCAGCACGCTGGGTTGGTGCAGAGGTAAGACCAGTAGCGGCCGTCCTCGACGCGCAGCACGTCGTGCAGCCGCACACCACTAGTGGGTGCGGCGACGCGGAAGGCGTCAGCCAGCGGTGTGACCCGTGTCCCGGGCCCGTACCCCGCCACCACGGCAACCAGCAGGTTCTGCCGCACCAAGACGCTCAGCGCGTGCCCGGCGATCTCCGTGGCAGAAGTGGCGTCCGGTGGATCTGGTAGGTCGTAACGGAACACACCCGGGACTCGGCCTTCGGAGGTGACTCCAACCACGACGAGGCTGTCGGCCGGGGTGAAGCCGAGCAGGTGCGGAATGGTGGCGAGTAAGCCGGCTGGGGAATCGACCCGCACGCGTGCTCGCGCTGAGGAGGTGTTCATCGGAAGTTCCTTCCGGGACGAGACGGCTGGATAGGAGGTGAGGGCATGGAAAGCGGGGGCGAGCTGGGCGCCCGCCCCCGCTCTGGGGGCGAGCTGGGCGCCCGCCCCCGCTCTGGGGGATTCAGGAGGCGGTGGCTTCGGCGACCTGGGCGTCGGGCTGCTGGTCGGTCTGGCCGCCATTCGCTGCGGCCGCGCGAGCGGCCTTCCGCTGCGCGTAGTCGGTGTGCAGGGTGTCGAAGGCCATCGACGCGGCGATCTCCCGAGCCCGCAGGCTGACCCGGGCCCGCGGCTCACCGCCGTCCTTAGCCGACCAGGCCTCGGCCATCAGGTCATCGGCCAGCACAGTGACCCGGTCACCCTTACCCACTGAGGCGGCGGTGCGCTCGGCGAGCAGCCCGAAGGCGGTGACCTTCACCCACCGGGTGATGCCGTCCCCGCCAGGGGCACGGGAGGGCACTTCCAGGGCCAGGCGCAGCTCGATGCCGTGCGTGCCGTCGCGGGTGGTAAAGGAGCGGGGGTCATCGCCGAGCCGGCCGGTGACGGTGATGCTGATCGGGTTCATGAGGGGTTCCTCCCTGGTGCGGTGACCGGGAGGGTTGGCCGCCTGCTGGCGGCCCGGGACTGTGGGGCCCTTCCCGGCGGTCAGATGCCAGCGCCGCGCATAGGGCGGGCCCGGCCACCGGGCAGCCCGGCCAGGCAAGATGTTTTGCCCGCGGCCCAAAAGAAGAACTGCGCCGGCTTAGCCGGCTCCAGAAAGGCCGCGGATAGCAAAAGATCTCTGACTGGACGGATCAGCGGCCCGGTTGACGGGACCGACCGCGTGGCGCAAGCTGACCAGGCCGGGAAGGGAACAGCCACAGTCCAGCCGCCAGTGTGGCCCGGGCGGGGTCTCGTCTCGCACCGGAGGAATCCGGCTACGCCCTCGCGGCACGCCGACCGCTGTTGACGACTGATAAACCCACGCGCTCATAACAGAGGGTAGACATGTGACTGGGTAAGGCCCCGCGAACCCGCGAATCGGCACAAATAACCGGACGCCTCTAAAGTCGATCGCCTGCCTGCGGCGCACCGGAGGACTGAGGCGCCTCGCCTCAAGGGCTCTGCATACAGCGACCTGTCAGCTGCGCGCCAGATTAGTGTTTTGGCTGACTAGGTCGGTGCTTCCGCTACGGGGGCTAGGTATTTTACGACTGCTTTTCGGCCGGATTGCTACCTGCCGCGCCCGCCCGTGCAGCGGCCTGCGGACTTCTAATTCATCACGCCGGCAGCTCGCCGGGTTCGCGTGCGTAGCCGAGGAACTCCTGGTACGGGCGCCGGTTAACATTCCAGTGCCGGGCTCCGGGCGGCCGCTGGCGGGTGCTGGCGTGCGTAAGCAGGAGATGGCTTCTGGCCCGGGAGATTCCTACGAAGAATGCAGCTCTGGCTTCACTGTGGTTTCCGAAGAACATCTCGTGTTCGACTGCCGGGATGACGACGGCGTCGAATTCGAGTCCCTTGCTCTTGTGGATCGACATGACCCGCACGCCGCTCTCGGTGGCGAGTAGTTCCAGTGTTTCGGCGGGGGCTCTGCCGGAGGCGAGCCTCTCCCCAATTCGGTCAATGACGTGCCTGGTGATCTCTTCTGCTCGCCCGGGGGACTCGTACTCGGGAGCGAGCGCGGCAATTGCCGGGGCTCCGAAGAAGCTCAAGAACCCGGCAGCCAGCTCATCAAGCAGGGCCCTGTCGGCCAAGCGACTTCTGTTGCCCTGGACAAGGGCGCGGGCATGCTGGAGGTGTGCGTCCCAGGAGACACGGAGACGGAAATGCTGGTCTTCGTCTTGCCCGTCGAAGAGCTTGCTGCGGTGGAGGCGCGCGTAGCTTGCGGGGCTCCTTATCCCGGCTAGCGTTTCTAGGTATGCGACCAGCAGTTTGGTCAAGGGCTGAACTGCCAGGTCCTGGAGTTGCTGGTCGTTGCGGGAGGGGATTCCCGCGTTCTCAAGGGCCTGGAACAACGCCGGGCTGTACAGTTCGGGTTGGTTGCGGAACAGGACGGCGATCTGGGACGCGGAAGTTTCTGACCAGATCAGCGACTGAATCCAGGCAGTGATCTGCGCTGCTTCCTGCCATTCGTCGGCCGCGCTCACGATCCGGATTTCGCCGCCGTCGCCCATAAGGGTTGCTTCTGGGACAGCAGCCGCGGGGTCCATGAAGGCGACCATGCGGTTTTGCATCCGCCGCAGGCGCGGCTGGGACCGGAAGTTTTGGTAGAGGCTGAGACGGGCGGCGCGGAAGTCGTCGGCGAAGGTTTCGGTGATCCCGTCCACCGCCCCGGCCCAGCCCATGATCCGCTGCTTAGTGTCTCCGACGGCGGTGAGGATGGTTCCTGTGCCGTGGAAGGCCTGGCGGACGAGTCTGTACTGGCTGGTGGTGCAGTCCTGGAATTCGTCGAGAAACACGTGGCTGTAGGTGGCGCGGAGCCCTGCCAGAACTAGGAGGTTCTGCTCGAGGATCTCGGTTGCGAGCGGGACGAAGTCCTGGAAGGTGATCTGCGTGCGGGGGGTCCGATCGTTGCCGATCGTGAATCCGGGGTCGAGCGCGCTGATGCCAGACAAGACGGGCCGGAACCGCTCGATAAGCCGGAGACTGAATGCGTGGAAGGTATGGCTGTCCAGTCGGCTGGCCAGGTCCGGGGGTACGCGCTCGCGTACCCGTGCGGACAGGTTCGCTGCTGCGTCGGCCTTGAAGGAGATCGCCAGGATGCGCTGCGGGTAGGGACAGGAGTTCGTGCGGAGGAGGAAGTCAGCGCGTTGGGCTAGGAGCTCTGTCTTGCCTGCGCCCGGCCCGGCGGTAACGGCGACGTTGCGGTGCTGTTCGCGGCATGCTGTCTCGGCGTTTGGCTCCAGGGTGATCCCGGCGGCAGGCACCCACTCCCCGGGCTTCATTCGGGCAACTCCGCCAGACGGGTCTTAGCCGCGCTGATCAGCCGGGACATGACCGGGGGGATCGCAGCGAGCAGCGCCTCGTTGGATAGGTTCGACAGCGCGGTAAGGTGCTGGACCGGTTTGCTGCCCTTGCTGAACATCCGGTAGTACTCGGCGAACAGCGCGCTCTGCTCGGGCGAGTACTGCTCCGCTTCCAGCTTGCGGCCCTTCCCGAGAACTGCGGTGAGGGTATCCGCATCAGGCGGGACGATATTCTTCCTGTCGAGGCGGTAGGCATTCGGGTAGGCGCTGAGCATAGAGAAGTCGAGGTCTAGCGGGGCCGAGAAGTAGACGCCGCAGCTCTCGAGGAAATCCAGCACCGCCTTCCCGTTGTCGGATGAGTTCACCAGTTGCCCAGGTTCGTCCCATGCGGGTATGGCGTCCAAGTGTGCTTGTTCTAGACGCTTCTCGATAACCCGGGCGGTGGGGTACTTCAGGAGCTGGTCGAGGGCGTAGTTGACGCGTCCCCATCCGCCGCCGAACCGCGCCGTGTCGAGGTCGAGGAGCGTGAGGTAGGAGATGCCAAGGCCGCCCAGGAGGCGCCAGAAGTGATTTACGTGCCGACCGCCAAGCGGGACGACGGAGATACAACTGAGATCGGCTGACACGCCGGCCGCTTCGAGCATCCGCGGGAGGACGATCTGCTCGCTGTCGCCTTCGCCGAGCATCACCAGCCGCGCGAAGTACAGCTCCGGGAAAGCCTCGACCGCCTCGCGCACGAACTTGTAGGCCTCAGCCGACTCCGGCGGCAGCTTGATTGTCGAGACGACGCTCCGCCGGCTGGTGTCAAGCCTCAGGTGACGGATGGATGAAGCCGAGACGCGCCGTACGACCGAGGGCGAGTGGGTGGCGACGATCACCTGCGCGTCAGGGTGCCGGGAGAATCCGCGCAGGGACTCCAAGACCCGGCCGGTGTAGTGGGGCGAGAGGCTGTTCTCGGGCTCTTCCAGCGCGATGAGCGTGAAGGCGGCCGGGCGGAGCTTCGCCGGGTCGACGGTCGGGACGTTCCGCGCGAGAACTTGTGTCCCAAGGCCGTGCAGGGCCAGGACTACCGTGAGGTACAGAAGTGACTGCTGCCCATCGCTGAGCCGGGTCCAGTCGACAGGGCCACCTCCGGGCGCGCTATCGAAGGCGATGTTCAGGTACCGAAGCAGGGCGTCGATGTCCGATCCGGTGAAGGTCACCGACGGAGTGGTGAAGTACGCCCCGGCGTGCAGCCGGTCCCAGCTCAGGGTGAGCTGCCGCTCCAGTGACGAGATAGCCGGATTGGCGGCGAGCGAGTTGCTCAGCTCCTGCGTCAACTCCGAGGCGGTAGCTTGCTCCGCGCTCCAGTCGACCGCACGCAGCAGCCGCCCCATCAGCGTGCTACTGGTATGGGCGACGTGGTCTGCCGGGTCGCGCCGGGCGGGCAGGTAGTGCACTTGGATCTTGGCTTGCTCGTACCTGTCGAGCCTCGTCGTGATGAATGGCTCGTCGTCCTCGTTGGTTTCATTCACGAAGACGAGGTCGGTGCCGATGTCTCCTTCATCTTGCCTGGCGGTCAGTCGCACACGCAGCCTGGGCACCTGGCCCGGGCGGTCCATGCGCATGTCCGGGAAGAACGACGGGACGCTGGCGCTAGGAGCGTCGCTGGCCAGCTCAGGGAACTCGAAGTCGGCCTCGATCCACAGCAGCGTGGTCCCCTGTGCCGCGTCAGCCCCAGGCGCGTGGGGAACGTGGAAATCGCTGCGTCTCACGCGCCGTATCTGCGGGTCGATGGCGAACATCCGGCCAAGGGCCGTCAGGACAGTCGTCTTGCCGGCCCCGTTGGGACCGAGCAGGTACGTCATCGCCTTGAAGTCAACGACCGTCGGCTCGGGCCCGAAGCACTGGAAGTTCTTCAGGCGCATCCTGGTGAGGCGCACGATTCCCCCGCCATAAGTGCTCGAGTGGGTCACGCGGCGATTCGGCTGGTCAAGGACCGCGTTCCTCAAGGCGCACCGTCCGGGGCCGCGACGGAAATATTACCGCAGTACGGCAGTCAAGCACCCAAGACTGGAGGACAAAGGCCAGTCCGCGGGCCGTCGGCAGAAGGGCTCCAAATATCACTCAATGTCGGGAAAGGCTCGGTATGCCCCATGGGGCACCGGGCCACTCGTAGGTGACGTCAGCTTGCTTGCCTTCCACCGCTACGGAGCGGTGCCCGGTCCTGGAGGCTTTCTGAATGGAGGCTTGCGGCGCGAATGGTCGATGATGTCGAACTCACGGTGAAGGTGGTGGCGGAGCAGCCATAGGAGGCGTTCGCCGTCGTAGAGTTCGACGCCGAGACGTTCGGCTTCCTGGCGGGCAGCCGAGGTGAAGCCCGAGGTGGTGATGATGATTCCCTTAGTGAATTCGCGCTGCGAGATCGAGCCGACGATCTCCCTGACGGCGGCAATGTCGACCTTGTTGTGCGGAGCGTACCGCTTGGCCTGGATGGCGACGCGGCCGCCGACGAAGGGTGTCTTATTCACCGCGACCAAGTCGATGCCTCCGTCAGCTCGTGACCGGGTGCGGCGGACCTCGTCGAACTCGGGGATCGCCTGGCATAGCTTTACGAGGAGCTGCTCGAACTCGTATCCGTCGAGGTCTAGGAGGTTCTGCACGCTGTCGAGGCCAGCGGCTGCGTCGAGTTCCTCGGCGTAGTGCAGGTCGTCCCACGGGTACTCGATGATGGGCTGGACCGGCTGATACTTCTCCGGGGTCTTGGAGACCTTGGCGTGCAGGTACACCAGGCAGTCCAACGGGTCGACGCGGGCTAGGTCCAACCGCTCGAACTCAGCACGCGGAACTTGCATGCTGACCAGGCACCAGTGCGCGTCCTGGCCCGTTGCGGTATCGATGGTGTCGACATAGCCGTTGCAAGCGGCTTCGAGGACGAGACCTCCCCGGTCTGCGGCGAAGACGCACCGGAGAGTTCGCAGTGCCATCTGCGCGACGACCTGCTGGTAGAGCTTGTTCCGGGCCGCCGTGGCAAGCTTCTTGTACTTGAGTTCCTTCTTCGTGCTCAGGTACTCCACCGATTCGAGCTCGGGGATAGCCGTCATGAGCGGCAGGTCGATGTCGATCCTCAGCTCGCGGTCGGGTGGCAGGTAGGCGACTTTCACGCCGGTCGGGAAGTCGCTTGGGTAGCGCTGCACGGTCAGCGCCCCGCTGAAGTAGTCGGCCACCGCCTTGCGCTTCCCTTCGGCGAAGTCGCGGGCCATCTGGTCGACAACCGCGTGCTGCCGCCGGACGCTCTCGCGCTCGTGGCTCGCGGACTGCTCGTGATCTGACAGTGCTTGCGCTAGTTGTTCTCTCCGGTGCTGCTCGGCCTGGGCGTGGGCGGCGATGGCCTGCTCATAGGCGGCCTCCCCTTGTGCCACGGCTTCGGCATACGAACGCCTCCGGCCCGGTGCCAGCGCACCTAGGCCAGTCAACGGCTCTGGCATGAAGTCGGACACTTGCGGCGGAGGCAACTCGGTGGCGAGCTGCTGCGGAGGCCTGAACTCGGCGACTAGTAAAGGCACCTTGAAGCGGTCCCACGGCAGGTACGGGTCCTCGTCCAGGGTGCCCGTCAGAAGCGTCTGGAGTTCGGTCAGGTGGCCCTGCAGTGTGCGGGTCACCGCCCCAGCCTCCGCGCGCCCCTCAGCGATCTCCCGCTCCCGCGCCTCCCGCTGTTCCTGCCTGGCCTTCTCCCGCGCGTTCGCTGTCGCCACCCTGGTGTTCTCCTTCGCCCAGGCCAACTGAGCCGTTGCTTCCAGCCGCTGGGCCTGCGCCTGAGCCTTCTGCCGATCGCTGATGGCATCAGCGATGAAGCCGGCCACGCCATCAGGCTTCCGGCGCTTTCGCCCAGCCATGGCACGACACCCCGATCTTCGATTGGCGACCTACCTAATACGCTCTGCGATTACCGGGTTGACGGCAAGACCTTGTGCTTCGAACTTCCGCATCCAGCAGACCTGCCGCCGCGGCCCTGACCTCCAGCCACCCCGGGCATCAGGACTCGTCTATGAGGACGCTCGCCGTGCCTCCTGCTGTTAGAGTCGGCGATAGCAGCGGTTACTGCGTTTTCAGGCTGGGAAATCTGCCGACTTTCCCGGTGGCCGTTGACGCCAAATTAGCGACTACACGTTTCCGCCGCCACATCGACAAAGAGCACCCGCCGTGAGCCCGCGGATGCTGATCCCATCTACTCGCCCAACCAAAGGAGTAGCAGGGGTCACTACAGCAACGCCGAACAGCGGCTACTCGCGCGCTTGCACCTGGCCACACATCCACGCTCTGTGAGGAACGGGGATGTGGCTGGAGATATGGAGAGGGCCGCCAGCAACAAGTGCTGACGGCCCTCTCGAGAGAATGGATCTCAGCCCGCCGCTTGCCCGGGGCCGTCGTCCACGGTGGACTCAGCGTCGCCGGTGCCGGAGACTTCTGGGCTTGGCTCACCGTCGGTGGCCTGATCGTCGCCGTGGTCGGGAGGCGTGTCGGCTGGAGTGTCGCCCATCCAGGGCACGCTGTCGGCCACAGCCTGCTCGATCAAGGTGAGCTGGTAGCCGATGCTGGCGAGGAAGGCCAGGTAGTCACCCGCCTGGGTGCGGGGGCAAGGACTGTAGCGGTTATCGGTGCGCCAGGTGTTCCGGCCCTCGCCCTGGGTCATCGCGTACTCGTAGGTGACGGCGATGGGGGCCAGGATCAGCAGCGGCAGCCGGCCCGCTGCGGTGGTGCCGCAGACCTCCAGCCACTTCGCCGCGTCCTGCCGGGTGACCTCCGTGAAGCTCATCCGGCCGGGGGCGATGGAAAGGCCGGTGCGCAGCGGCTCCGGCATGGTCAGCAGCTGGCGGGCGACGAACTGAGCCACCTCACGTGGTGCAGCCCGGCGGGCGAACAGCTCGTCGGCGAGCCAGCGCTTACGCACCTCGGCTGCGGCCTGCCAGGCCTTGTTCCCCTCGATGACGAGCCTGCGCGTCGGATCGGGTGGCTCGTCGGCCGGGCTGGGCGGCATGTCGGCTTCCGGCGTGTCCCCGCCGGTAGCACCGTCAGCCCCAGACGTGACAGGCGCCGGTGACAGGCTGGCGCGCAGGGTGTGGCCGTTCTCATCGGGGCTGGCGCAGTAGTAGATGGCATGCCGCAGGTCCCAGGAGATGAAGAACGCGCCCCGGCCCGGGCAGCTAGCATGCGTCTCGGCGGTGAGATCTTCGCCGTCGTGTAGCAGCTGGGACAGCCGCACGGCCCCAGCAGGCAGCTCGGTGGTGATATGGACACCGGCGGCCTGCAGCTCGTCCAGGAGCTGCTGATGGTCAGCGGCCTCGGCGCGCTGCTGGCGGATGCGCTCGGCCTCGTACTGGACGTTGTACCCGCGGTGCAGGGCGTCCAGGATCCGCGACACGGCGCCGGGATCTCCGTCGAACTCGGCCAGCAGGGCCAAGTGCTCGAGGTCGAGCTGGCGGGTGAGGTCTCCGGCGGCCGAGCGGGTCTCCTGGGAGATCTGGGCCACCTTCAGAGCGGTCTTGATCTCGTCGGCCTTCCGGCCGGTGGTCTTCCGCAGCCGTGTCCGGGAGGCACCGGCTTCGTGCGCGGAGAACAGCGCGGCAGCTTCCTCGACCGGCACGAAGTTCCGTCGGTAGTCGCGGCCGTTGGCCAGCAGCATGTCCAGGTACTGACCGGCCTCATCACCAGCTCGTTCTGCGTCCAGGTCGCAAGGCACGGCATCCAGCCCGGCCTTCACTGCTGCGGCTAGGCGGCGGTGTCCTTCGATGACCCGGTAGCCACCCTCGTCGGCGGTGGTGACCAGCAGCGCGACCCGCACGCCCTCGGCGGCGATTGAGGCGCAGAACTCCTGCGTTAGTTCCAGGTCCTCCCGGACATTGCCCGGGTGGGCGGTCAGCTCAGGGACCCGAACCATGAGCCGGACTAGCTCAGACTGCGGCTCAGGGGCCGCTGCTTGAGCGTCAGCAGTCGCAGCCGTGCTGTCTGGGGTGACTTCGGGAAGATCAGACATCGGGGTTCTCCTTACGGTGGTGGTCGGGACGGGAAGTGGTCCTCGCCGGAACGGCAGGTATGGCCGTCCGGGTGGCTGGATCAGCCAGGCTGGCTGTCATCAGGACCAGCCGGGCTCAGGAGGGTGCCGTCGAGGGTGACGGCGAGGGAGCTGCGCCCCGCGTCGTTCTCGGTGCAGATCTCAATGAGCAGGCCCGGGCCGGCCGGGTCCTGCCGTACGTAGACGTTGGTGTCGCCGGCCTCGACGAGTGCGACGGGCCAGCCCAGGGCGGTCTCGATGGTGGAGACCTCGATGTCGCGGGCCCGGGTCATTGGCCGGCCGGTGCGGGCCAAGATCAGCGCGATGTCGGCCAGCGTGGACTGACCTGGTTCCGTGGTAGTCAGCAGCGCGTGGATGTCATTCAATGCGGGCGTGTCGGTGTAGGCGGCCGCCACGCGAGGGCGCAGCGGGATGACGGTGCTATCGGGCATGACAGAAACCTCCAGAAGGGGCGTGATGGCAGCAGCTCCCCGGTCATGCCGGGAGCTGCAGACCGGGGTGCGTCAGGCGGCGGCAGCCAGCTCCAGGGCGCGCAGCGCCAGCGACTCCATCTCGTGCGCGGTGTCGGCGTCGTCGAGGGTCTGGGCAACGCTGGTCACTGCGTGCATGACCCCACCGGCGGTGACATCGCCGCCGCGGATGAAGTGACCCAGGATGTCGTGCTGCTGTTCGTCGGTGAACCGCAGCCGCTGCGACACCGTGCGGACTGTCTCCTGCGGGTCGGCGACCGGGTGCCCGGCGTCGCGCTCCATCGCCCGCACCGCCCGCTGCACATACCCCGGGTTCAGGAAGGTGGTCACCGCGTCGGTGGTCTTCGCCGTGATCAGTGCCAGGGTCTTGTCCAGCGTGTTCCCCGACCAGGTGACCACGCCCTCCTGGTGCCGCTCACCCAGGTGGACGGCGCGCATCGCGTCCCGGGTGATGGTCATCCCGTTCCGGCACACCCGCACGACCAGGCGTGGTGTCAGCGTGAACGCCCCGCACCCGGTCTCGGAGTTAGTGATGACGAACCCGGAGAACACGACTGGGTTGTCCGCCCCGGCGGCGCCGGTAAACGGGCTGCGATACCCGGCCAGCAGCACCGGCGCCAGGATCCGCACCTCCTCGCAGACGACTCGGACGTACATCCGCCGCTCGGTCAGGTCGCATCCGTCGATACGGACCGGGTACCGCGACTGGCGGACGCCGTCGAGGGCGGCGAGCAGCACGTCGAGATTGTCGATGATCTTGTACCCGTCGGACAGGAACGCCCGCGCCGCGCCGCCACCGCTATCGCCGCGCAGGCAGCGGATCAGGAACTTCCGCTCATCCCCAGCGAGCCAGCCGTTCACGTTCGCGTCGTACATATCGGGCTTCTGGTCACGCAGCTTCCGAAGGTACGTGCCGGGGATGCCGAGCTTGTCCGCGACTCCCTGGTCACACACATCGGTCGGGGTGTACGTCCCGGCGGTCATGGTCACTCCGCCGGAGCCGAGGACCGGTTCGGTCTCCCGCACCACCAGCCGCGTCCCATCGGCGTGGATCGCGGTGGCAGGGGCGACAATGTCGATCTTCCGGGCCTGCTGGTCGCGCAGCAACGCGGCGAGGTCCTCCAGCGTGGCGTTCCGGGCACCTGGCGCCAGGGGTGCCGACGAGGTAGGGATGGTCATGGGCTGTCCTTCCGCAGACGATGAACTCGTCCGGGTGGCGGGTGCCTCCCGGCGGTCCGGGCAGCAAGGCGCCGTTCAGGGCCGGGGCCCGCACCTACCGGCCGGCCCGGGCGGGCAAGATGTTTCCCGCGGGCCCAGTCAGGGCAGCGCCGGCGAAGCCAGCACCATCCGGCCACACGACACGGTCAGCAGAGGCGCAACCAGCACCACGACCCCAGCGGTCTAGGGAAAGATCTCTGCCCGCCCGGGGCGAGCGAAGCGAGAGGCCGGTTGCGGGACACGGCACAACGGCGCACGCTGACCCGGCCGGGAGGCACCGCCCAGTGCGAGCTGTGGGTGCGGTTAGGGAGTTCCTGGCTTCACGCTGTCAGTCGTCGGCTAGATCGTTCGCGATCCTCACCTGGCCGCTGATTCGGGGCGGCGAGCTTGGCTGAGCGCAGCAGGGATGCACTCCCCTAGCAGATGATCATGATTCTCTCGGGCGCGAGGCTGGCAGCACTCTTACGGGGTGCGGCGGTCAATGCGGGCATTGATCGTTGCAGTGGGCCTGAGGGGCTCTCAGCTTCTACGCGCACGAGGCACCACCACAATCTGCGACAATTGCGTTACCGGATGAACGAGTTCCCGGATGGAGACGCCGGTGAGTGAACCGGAAGCCATCACGAGCGCGCGTCGCGTCCTAGGCGCGCGGTTAGCCGCCTGCCGCCGCGCGGCGGGCCTTAGCCAACAGGAACTGGCTGACAAGGCTGGCTTCAGCCGCAGCGCGATCGGCAACGCCGAGACCGGCCGCCCGGGTGCCTCCGGGGATTTCTGGAACAGCGTTGACAAGGCCGTTAGTGCGGGCGGCAGCCTCGTCGCCGCCTACGCCGACATAGATACCGTCGCACGCATCGCACGCGCCACGGGACTCCAGCACGCAGAGGACCCGGCCCAGGCCACCCCGCTCGTCACTAATCCCATTGTCCTGCCGCAGCCCAATCTGGCCACCACTCCAATGTCAGCAGCCGGCGCGGTTGAGCCAGATCTGCTGACCGCGGCCGCCGCCCAAGCGCGCGACCACGCTGCCCACGCGGCGGTCACTGGGATCGGCCCCGGAACTCTGGAGCAGCTCACTGCCGAAATCGTCCGGCTGAGCCGCACCTATGTCGCCGGGTCACCGCTCCCCCTGTTCGCCGCCATGCACCGGACTTTCGGCCGGGTCCAGGAGGCGCTAGACCAGAGGCTCTACCCTGCGCAGGCGCGCGACCTCAACTTCCTGGCCGGCGCGCTGTGCGGCCTCATGGCCAACGCGAGCTTGGACCTGGGACGCGAGGACGCGGCCGAGGACCTGGCCCGAGCAGCCTGGACCTACGGGACGATCATCGACCATGACCCGCTCATCGGATGGGCACGAGGCACCCAAGCACTGGCCGCGATCTGGGACCACCGCTACGCGGACGCGGCCCACTATGCCGAAGAGGGCCTGGCGCACGTCGGCGGTGGCATGGGCGCCGCCCGGCTGCACGCGATCCAGGCCCGGGCCCTAGCCGACCACCACGAATTCCGCGAGGCCCGGACCGCCCTCACGGCCGCCACCGACGCCAGCACCGCGACGCAGCCAGACCAGTTGCACAACGGCATTGCCGGCGAATTCGCGTTCGGCCCCGCGAAGCTGCGCTACTACGAGGCCCTCGTGCTCAACCGCGCCGGATACCCCGCCGACGCCGAGACCGCTGCGGTCGCCGCTATCAGCCTCTACGAAGCTGCGCCAGGTCAAGCGCGGTCTTACGGCTGCGACGCGCTAGCGCATGTCCAGCTCGCAACCGCCCGGCTCATACGCGGCGACGCCGACGCCGCTGCCGAAGCCATCACCGGCCTGCTGCGGCTGGATCCCGGTCGGCGGATCAGCAGCCTGAATGAACACATCGACGCATGCCGTGAACTGCTGCGGAATCCCGCCTTCCGCAACTCCCAGGCGGCGGCCGACATGAGCCGCCAGTTGACGGCGTTCAGCGCGGTGAACATCACCTCACCTCTTCCGCTTACCCGGTGAGGCATGGGCATGATCTGCTTGTGCCCGCAGCCGACCTTCCCGAGGTAGCACCCGAGGCTCTGGCGGACGCAGCCAGGTGCGCGAACCTAGACGACGCCGACGCGCAGCTGATGCGGCTGTTCTCCACCGCCGTGTACCACCTCCCGGCCGCCGATGCCGTCGCCCGGATCGCCATGGTGACCTCGCCGCAATCCGTCACCCTCCTGGACATCTCGGTACAGGTCACCCGCTGGCTCGGCACATCCGGATTTCCTGCCGTCGAACCCCTCCCAGTTGAGCAGCCGGTCCTCAGCCACGGCTGTGCGGTCACTTTCTGGCGATACCTGCCCCAACATGGCCCGGCACCACGCCCAGCCGACCTCGGGTACCTGCTGCGCCAACTGCACAGTCTCGGGCAACCACCATTCCCGCTGCCTGCCTACCGGCCACTTCAGTCGGTCCGCCGGGCGATCAAAGCCAGTCAGGCGATCAGCGACGAGGAACGAGCGTGGCTGACCGCTACCTGCGAACAGCTCCTACACGAATATGACCAGCTCGACTTCGAGCTGCCACCGGGAATGATCCACGGCGACGCCTGGTGGGGAAACCTGCTCCGCGACGGTGACCGAGTCGTCCTGGCCGACTGGGACAACGTCAGCATCGGCCCCCGCGAGATCGACCTCATCCCCACTCTGCAGGCACCCCGGTTCGGTCTCCCCGAGCATGAACGCGACGCGTTCATTGCCGCGTATGGCCACGACATCCGGACCTGGGCCGACTACCCGGTGCTGATCCGGATTCGCGCCCTGTCCACCACCAGCGCGCTGCTCCGCGACGCCCACCGCGACCCAGCCGCCCGGGAGCAGCTTCAGGTCAGGCTGACCTCCCTGCGCACCGGCGACACCCGCCAGTGGACAACGTTCTGAGCAGACCTACGGGAGCTAGCTGATCAGTAAGCGGTCGGCGGCCAGCCCACAGGCGGCCGCGGGCGAACCTTCCGGGGCCCGAAAGCGAGGATCATCGCGGCCAGCCACCCGACACCGGTCGGTGCACCGATCAAGTTGACCAGGAACACCAGGGCCAGGCCGTCCACCCCGCGGATCGCTCCGACCAAGGTTGGCAGCATGTACAGCACCGGCAGCACCGTGAACACCAGGATCCACAGCACGCCGCTGTCGGCTAAGAGTTGCACGACCTCAACCTCCGAGCACCGCCTGTCTCCAGGCTTTCCTTCCGCTTCCGTGATCGCAACTGCCTTTCCTGCCCAACGTCCGTACCTGGCGCATCCCGTACGCAGACCACTCAGCCGCACGTGGCTGGCCAACCATTCGGGATACCTCATCGCGCAGGCCTAGCCCGGGCCGGCGGCTGGGTTCCCCGCGGCACGGAACCCACGTCGGCCGCCTCGCGGGTGGAGCCGACGGCGAGAGCCTCACTCACCGGAGCGGGGAACTCAGCGTCAGCCCGGCTACCCGGCCGGGCCACCAGCCGGTGCGTTCCGTCAACGCGCGGAACGCCGGCCCGCGCCTGGCTAAACGCGGCATGCATCCGTTCCGCAGTCGCGCGTGCTGCAGCTGCCTGGGCGGCATGGGCCTGCGCCGCCCGCAGGTCGGCCACAGCGTCCACCAGTGACACAAGGTTCCTGGCCAGCGCACCGGCCTGGTCCATGCCATCACTGCCCGCGTCGCCGGTCATCGCGAGCAGCCGCGCCGCCGTCCGTAGCCCATCCCCTTCCCGGGTGCGGCGCGGGATCTGGCGATGCGGCGCCCGGGCCGCCCGGTCATAGCCATCGGCCGCGCAACGCAGCACGCGGCTGCCGGTTACTCGCGCCGCGGTATGCAGCGTGTCCGCCGCCGCCCATGCCGCGTCGGCCCCGGACTCCGGATCACCGACGGCAGACCGGCGCAGGTGCTCCGTCGCGACGGCGGCCTGCCGCGCCGCGTGCCGGTAGATCTCGGCGCGTTCCGGAACAGTGAAGCGGAACGCCCCGGAACGCTCCGCCGTGCCGTGCTCTCCCCTGGCCCACCCAGCCCGCAGCCGGGGCAAAGTCAGCGAGTCGTGTAGCCGCCCGCCCCCATACCAACGAAGCGTCCCATCTGTTCCGGTGCAGCCGGGCAGGGTCACCGCATACCCGGTTACCTCACCGGGGTTGATCTGGCTGAACCGCTCTCGCACCAGGACGCCGGAAGCGCGCAGCTGGGCGAAGAAATCCGCCTCCCCCGACGCCTGCGCCGCCGCGCGCGTGACCGTGTTCCGCAGCACACCCCGCATAGCCGTAGCAGGCAGGCTCGCTGCCCCGGCCAGCGGATCACGCATCGCCGGGTCTGCCCACCGGGCCCGCAGCTTCGGCAGCGTCAGATCCGCAGCAAGGGTGCCGCCCCCGTACGAGATGGTCTTGCCAGCCTTGTCGGTATGCGGCAGCAGGCCGACCGCGTACCCGGTCACCCTGCGCGGGTTGACCTTGCTGTACCGGTGGTGGACTAGCACTCCGGCCTGGGCCAGGCGGTTGAAGAACTCCTGTTCCGTCCGCGCTGCAGCCGCCGCCGTGCACACCTCTCGCCGCAACCTGATTCGAGGCGGCTCCTCCCAGCCGTGCCGGATCGCCTGCTCCGACTCGGCCCGCGTGGGCCGCTTGGCTGCGGTGCGATCCGCTGGTGCGGTGTCCCGCAGCCCGAACCACCGTTCCGCGTCCCGGCACGCGCCCCGGACCCTGAAGTAGTCGTTCCATACCTTCGGCCGAATCCGGTCCTGCCTGGCCAGTGTGGCGACCAGGTGGATGTGATCCGGAGCGTGCCGGACCGCCACCCATCGCACGGCCAGATCGTCCCCCTCGGGCGCTAGCCCGGTCCGGTCCATGATGTGCGCGGCGATCCTCGCCCACTCCCCGTCCGACAGCTCCCGGTCTTCCGGTGCGGCCCGGACAGCGCAGTGCCACACGGCCTTGGCGTAGTTGTCACCCTTGACGGCGGCCAAGGGCTGGGCAAGCAGGCCGGCCAGCCGCCGGAAGTCCCGGGACCCGTTCCGGCGGCGTTCCGGTTCCAGTCCGGCCGGATCAGCGAATCCGGCGACCAGACGCGGGTCGGTGTGCTCATTGGCTTTTCCTGGTCCATATAGGTAATACAACAGCCTCGGGGCGTCCGTGCCCCGGATCACTTTGCCAATCATCCGGAGCGCTCCGGCGCATTCACGGAATGCTCCGGCGCACTTGCTCCGCCGTGTCCTCAAGCCGCTGGATGACCCGTGCGCAAAACTGTGCCGCTGGCAGCAGATCCTCGCTCCGCTGCCCAGTGGCATTCAGTTTGGCAACGGCCTGATTCAGATTAGTGCCGATCCTACGGACTAGTCCTGCGGCGGCCATCAGCTCTCCCAGTACCTCATTCAGTGGCGACACGGTCCGCTCCGGGACGCCGCGGGCCGCCGCTAAGGTCACGTAGGCCGCGTACGTTCCCCGTGCCACACCGGCTCGCTCAGCAGCCTGGCTGACCCCGTCGAACTCTTCCAGCGTGAGCGTGAACTGCACGAGCTTCGGCCGCGGAGCATCCTGTCGTGACCGCCGCCGCACGCCGTTGCCAGACAGGATGACCACCCCGTTCCCCAGCCATGCGTTGACCTCGATGGGACCGCGCCCGGTCCCTCCCGCCATCCCCCTCCGGACCCGTGTGACCTGGAGGCGGGCGGCGCTTATTCCATTTTGGAGTCTGGACTGCGCTCAGTCCAGACTTAACTATGGAATAAGCATATCTTGCTCCGGTAGCGTCATCCACTCTTTCATCTGACGCAGGTTTCATAGCGCTTCGTATCGCGAAAGCCCAGCGGGAAGTGCCAAATAAGCACAAGGAATAGCGTACAATGCTATTGTTTGCCGGCGTATGCTGCTGGCGCTGCCGGTGCTTCGTTGCGGTAGCAACCTTGATCATTTAGTGATGGGGTGCGTAGCCGGAAGCCAGTCCGAGCGATGCTGACAGAGGTGACGGAAGGCCCTGGGGGATGCCCACCTTCTGGGCTCGGAGTGGCCTTCATTGATGTTTTGGTGTTGCCCTGGCTCCCTCGACGCAGTGCCGGAAGGCTACTCGCCTGGTCCACCCTCCGAGAACGCGGGCGAATCCGGCGTCATCACGGGGATCGAGTTCGCCCAGATCGCTCTTTGAGCTGGGCGAACCCCGGTAACTGCTGACGTGCATCGGGGTCGCTGGGGCCGTGTCCCACGAATTGTCGTTGCCGGAGTGCACGGCCACGTATATGACCTCGTCGTCCTCGTATGGGCCGCTGTGAGGCACGACCAGGTGGGCCATGAGCGGATCGGCTTGCGCAGAGGCCCGTCCGCCGTGTGCCTCACACGCGGCGACGAGTTGCTCAATGCGCACTAGCCGGTCGCGGGCGGCCCACCGCTCTGCTGGGCTGTGATCTGGTCCCCACGAGCGCACCAGCCATCCTGCTGCTCCTTCGGGAAGTGGCCCAGTCTGGCCGTTGCGCATGGCCCGGGTCACTTCGCACATCTGCCACGCCCGCGAGTCTTCCGACTGCGGGTTATTCCCGGAGCTGAGCACCTGCACTGCTTTGATCCGTTCAGCGGCGTCGGCTGCAAGTTCGTCGGCGACGGTCAGCCGCTGGGCGCGGGTCAGCGTCCTCACCGCTGTCGGCGCGTCTCCTGCCAGCAACTCCTGGGCATCTGTGAAGCTCCACTGGATAGTGTGCCGGAAGCCATCTCCGGAGACGCTGATCGCGTGAATCTCGTCTGCTGAGCTGCGCAGCTGCTCGATGAACGCGTTTATGCCGGTTTCAATCACAACAGAGGTGTCCAGGAACGCAGCGGCGTCCCAGGCGTCCTCGGATAGTCGGGTGAGAATGTGGGCGAGTTCGGAAGCCTGGCAGCTCTCGCTCACGGTGGTGACGTTGGCACTGTGGTCTGACCATTCTCCGGGCCAGGTGGCAACTATCGTGGCGCGCTGACTTGAGCGCAGAACGCTGTAACTGGTCAAGGCGTCTCCCGGACAGGCTGCCGGCCGGCGAACATGTGCGCAGACGGCACGCCAAATGCGAGTCGAAGAAGATAGCCGGTAGCCCCGCGGCTCGACCGCAGCGCCAATCCGTAGGTGCAGCATACCCGTTCACGCCCTCCGTACCGGGTCAACTGCCGGGCGCGTCGCGCGATCCTTGCTGCACAGCCGACCTAGACTCGCTACATGTCCATCGTCCCCCCTGGCGAGGCGGCAGACCCAGAAGGCGCACGTGCGGAGGTCCTGCACCGCGTGTACCTGCAAGGCGGCTGGATTCGCTATCTGCCGCCCTCGGCAGTCCACATCCTCGGCTTCATGGTGACCCGCGGACCACTCACCAGAGACGAACTCGACGCTGAACTGTCCGGCAGGGCCGACAGCGCCGGAGGCTTGACCTCCCCAGCATGGGAACCACTAGTGCAGTGGACCGACGAGGAGCTTCGCAAGCTGGACGAGAACTTTCCCCAACTGGCCGACGCTGACAACAGCACGACCGCGGAACAGGCCATGGCGGAAGACCGGCAGGAACGGGCGGCCAGGATCGCCGAGATGGATGCGGCCAGCGCGGATCTGGGACTGGCGCCGGTGCGCACGATGGCTGACGTGCTGGAGTTCATGGTGGCCTGCACCGTGCTGACCTGTGCCGCTGATGGAGGTTCCACGAGATATGCGCTTAACCCACGGGCCGCATTGCCGACCGAAGTGCTGACGTTTTCAGACGGCGAACGAGCAGCAGAAGATAATCTGCGCTGGTCTCAGCTGCACACGCCCGTCGCTCAGGACATCATGGGACTCTTCGAGCCGGATGATCCCGGCCGGATTCATGTCATAAACACCAGTCTGAGGCTTTTGGCCACTGAGCTTGATGCTGACATCGAGACGGTCCGTGCTGGCTTGGCGGTACTGCTACAGGAACCGGATTTTACTGCTAGCCGGGATCCTGAACGGATACCTGACCACGAGATGTTTGAGATCCGCGTGGACTGGTCAACGTTTATCCGGACGAGGATCTCTGTCAGGCTTTGCGGCCTTGACGACGGAGAATGAATCTGGTGTGGCAGCAGGCAACGTTTGCCCGGTCGATGATGCGACATAGTTGCTCGTCGCAGGCGTAGTCGTTGCGTAGATGATCGACTTGGCCCGCCAGTTGCGTACGCTCTGGCTATCTCTGACCGGTTCAATGTCTGATGTTGGGGTGTGTCATGCCCGAATGGTTTCGCCGGTTTGGTGACATCCCTGGTATTGCCTACACCCCGCCGAAGCAGACCGACCGGAGTTCGCTCGCGGGATGCAACGACGTTCCCGAAGTGGACACCTTCCGATTCGAGGACGACCTTGAGGAGACCCTGTCTTGGCCGACGGGTGACGGCAGCTGTGGCGGCTCGGCCTCCCCAGCCCACTATCGAGCCTTCTCGACCTTCCCCGATCCTCGGAACACGCCGTCAACGGCAGTGCTGCGGAACCTCTACGAGGGCCTTGAGCTGCCAGGCGAGCCGTCCGACTACCACTTCCTACTCCAAAACGCGGCGGATGAACTGTGGAGGCGCCGACGCAACGAGCCCGACCTGCTCGGTGACGTCAAGCGGCTCTGTTGGCTGGACATCGGCCTCATCCAGGCTCGTCCCGACGCCGCCAGCCACGTCATCAACGGGGAAAGACGGTTCTACTCGATCAACGACTTCTGGATTCTGATCCAGCTCTACGAAGATAGAGGCGATCTGAGGGACGCCTTGAAGGTTGCTGAGATCGCCTCAGGGTGCGGCCAGTGCGAAGACGATAGGCAGCGGCTGTTGTGGAAGAGCGGGGCCAGAGAGACCGAACCTGTGCCAGCGCCGATCGAGGTCCCGCCGCAGCACCCGAACGGCGCGCAGCCGACCGTGCATTCCTGGTCAGCAGGCCGGATCAGCGACTGGGCATACCGGTCGGGTGAGGCCGACGGGCCGTTCGCCGGCAGCTGGTTCCACCAGTACTACTGGTGGAACGACTGGTGCCAGCGCCGCTTCGACGACCTTTGGATGGAAGAGGCCGACCGGGTCGCTGACGACCTGGCGGATGAGTACCAGTTTTACTGGCCCTGGCTGATCGGCCGAGCCCTGATAACCGCGGCACCGGCAACATACGAGCGCATCCTAGCTTTCGCCAAGGACAAGAATCGGCCGGGCCCAGCCCACATCGACCTCAACCCGCACGCCATCTCCGACCAGATAGCGACCGTGGGGGCCTTCCATGTCGTCCGCCGTCGGAGAACCTGGCCCGAGCCCTCACCCGTGGTCTGTCCGACCTGCGGACAAGACTTCTGGAATGGCGACGTGCGGCCATGGGCCATCCGGGCCTTTGGCCCGGTTCGCTACTGCATGGACTGCTGCCTCCGAGTCCGAAACGGAGATCCACGAGCGACCTGGTTCGTGGATGAGGTCAAAGCCGCCCTTCACGGTCTTCGCGATGCCTTCGGCGCCCTCCCAGCGCAAAGCTTCTCGGAGGGCAGAGTTCCTCATGATGGCTCGCCTGAAGAGCGGGACCAGCGGATACGCGCACTGCTGGCCATGCCGCCGGTCGATACCATCAAGCGCGTGCTGGGCCAGCAGGACTGGCTGGGCACCCTGCGCGCCGCCGGCCTCGTCGGCGAGACGTGGCGACCAGCACTTGGAACGTGGTGTCACGCCAGCGACGGCCACCGATGCCGGTCACTCCTGGAGAAGGCGATCGACGACTGGTTCACGGCCAACTCGATTCCCCATGAGTGCGAGCCCAGGTGGCCGCGTCATCCTGAACTCAATCCATCCGGAGCCAAACGGGCAGACTGGCTCCTCCCAGACGGCACCTACGTCGAGTGCGCGGGGATGCTGGAGCGCAAGGACTACGCGGACAAGATTGCACTGAAGCAGCAACTGGCCACAGCCCTCGGATTGGAGCTCATCGTCGTTGGTCCGACTGAAATGCACAGGCTAGGGCACATCTTCGAGCGCCAGCTTGAGGGTGGCCAGCCGATCTGACGACACAAACGCGTCACGCAGCGTTCCCGCACAGACTCCCGGGTACATGCGCACGAGCTGGCGAATGATGCGCAAGATCGACTCCAAAATGATCAGTTAGCCGACCGCTCGCATGGCGGGCGATGCAGATTGGCCTGCTATCTGGGCGCCGGGTTACTGGATGAGGATGTGGGTGGCGATCCCGGCGATCAGGAGGCTGGATGCCAGGGAGGTGGCCAGCATGGCGCGGCGGCGCGTGGCCACCCGGCCGATCAGCGCTCCCCCGCTGACCAGGACCATCTGCCAGCTCGCCGAGGCGGCGAACACGGCGGCCGCGAATGCGCCAGCTTCGGTGGGGGTGAAGGCAGCTGCCGAGGCCTGCCGCCCTAGGACCAGCGCTGCCCAGTAGATCACCGTGAGTGGGTTGACCACGGTGACGGCGGCCACCGCCGTGTAGGCATGCAGCGGGGTGCGCAGCGCCAGGCGTGCACGGGGCACGCCGCTCGCGGAGCGGTAGCGGCGGAGGGCGGTCACGGCCATCCACCCGGCCAATGACCAGTGCCGCTCCCGCCGCCCAGCGCAGCGGGCCCGCCACGACGGCGACCTGCCGCGCCAGCCCCGTGCCACCGTAGACGGTGGCCATCGCAAACCCACCGTCTACGGTCGCGGCACCCAGGCCTGCCGCAGCTCCGATGCACAGGCAGGCGGTCGCGCCCAGCCGGATCAGGAAAATGGCGATGGCGCCGACCGGAATGGCGATTCCATAGCCAGCCAGCAGCCCGGAGATCAGCGCCGCATCCATCTCGGACACCTCCTGGACCAGGCTATATAGATAGCTGTCTAACTCTTGAGAGGCGTCCGGCTATTCCCGCTCAGCCGTCGGTTGAGGATGAGCTCATGGTCAGCCTGACCCGGCGATGACCCTGCGTTCGATCCCCGCTGGCTGCGCTGGCTACGTGCCGGTGCCGGGACAGCCTGGCCTGGTCGCCTGGACGATGGCTGAGTGCAGGCCAGGCCCAGCGTCGCTGGTGGTAACGATGGTGATGCCGGTGAACCCGGCGGTTAGCAGCAGGCGCTGATACTCCGCTGTGGTGAGGGTCCCGACGGCGCACCCGGTGAGCCGTTGCGCCTCGGCGCGCTGGGCGGGGTGAAGTCCTTCATCGGCGATGATGTCGCTGACCCCAAGACGGCCTCCGGGGCGCAGCACCCGGAATGCCTCGGCCAGTACGCGCGGCTTGGCCGGGGACAGGTTGATCACGCAGTTGGAGATGACGACGTCCACGCTCGCCTCTGGCAGCGGGATGTCCTCGATGTGCCCATGAAGGAACTCGGCGTTGGTCACCCCGGCCTGGGCGGCGTTGTCGCGGGCCAGAGCGATCATGTCGGGTGAGCCATCCAGGCCATAGGCCTTCCCGCCTGGGGTGACCCGGCGGGCGGACAGGAGCACGTCGATGCCGCCGCCCGAGCCCAGGTCGAGCACAGTCTCGCCGGGGTGCAGCTGGGCTACGGCGACCGGGTTGCCGCAGCCCAGGCTGGCCCGGACCGCTCCGTCAGGCAGCTCGCTGGTGTCGTCGTACCCGGCCGCGCCGAAGCACCCGGCCTCGAATGCGTCCGGGCCGCAGTCGATGATCTGCCGGCCGGACTGGGCCGCCCGGGCCAGGCCGGAGTAGCGGGCGGTGACGGCCGCCCGGGCGTCCTCCAAGCCAGGATGGTCGCCGGTGGGTGGCATGGCAGTCCTCCATGGAGTCAGCGGGCCGCGGCGCGCGGGACAGGCGAAGCGTGGCCCATGACGAGATCCGGGGCGGTAGGGAAGCACTCGACACAGTTCTCATTGACCCGGTACAGCCGCGATGTGCCGCGCTCCTCAGCGATCACGAATTCCACAGTGGCCAGCTACCCGAGGTGTGCGGACACCGTGGACTGGCCCACCGGCACAGCCGCGACGATCTCCCGAACCGTCATCGGCTTCCCGCTGCGGGCCAGCAGCGAGACGATCCGCACACGGGTGCCATCAGCAAGCGCCTTGAACCACGCCGCATAGGTGTCCGCGACCTCACGAGCCAGCGGCTTTACATCTTCCATCGTTAATCGACGATAGGCGATAGATACCGCTAGGGCAATCCCTGCCTGGGCGCAGCGTCGATCGATGCCCGCGTGCTTAGGGTCAGTCGATCTCGACGTCGAAGTCCCAGGAAACGATGGGCTTGCCTCCGTCGGGAGTCCAGCGCAGCTGGCCGGAGCCGGTTGGCAGCCGGTCTCTTATCGTGATCGTTACGGTCTGGCCGGGGGTGACGCGGCTGGGCAGGGGGCGGCCTCCCTGGGCCATCACCCGGGGATGGTGGAGGTGCCCGAACTCGTCAACGATCGTAAATGCCGCTGCACTGAGGAGAACGGTCCCTGACGCCCACGCCAGGGTGAAGGTGAATGTGCAGCGGGTGGTCTGCGGGACGGGGAAGTGACCTTCTTCGGGCACGGCCGGCCCGACAGCCGTGGCCAGGACGTGCGCGCGAGCCAGCTGAACCGAGACGGTGTCCCCCTCGATGGCAAGCCACGGGTGCGCCGCGCTGGCCGTGGCCACCCGGCCGACGGGGACGGTCGGCGTGGGCAGCCAGGCCGGCAGGCTCCCGTACCGAGCCGCGGGGCGAGGGGCGGGTGTGACGAGGTGCCAGACGATCACGGCGAGGGGCGCGGCCAGAATCACCGCGATGCCGGCCACAGCGAAGCGCCCGGCACCCCGCGGGGCGCGTCCCTGGAAGCCAGGCGCGAGGACCTGGCCCCCGGGGCGCGGAAATACGGTTCTCACCGGGCAGTTGCCCGTCTGCGCCGGCGGCCGTAAGCCGGGACGATGACGAGCGCCCCTAGTGCGGCCGCTGGAAGCGCCCAGAGGCCGTGACCGGCGCCGCCCTGATCGCCATGCTGGCCGCCCCGGTTGTTGAACACGTCGCGGCCGAACGGGGCGAGGCCGGGCTGGGCTGCGTAGCCGAGGTGGCCTAGCCCGTCAAGCCCGGGGGACGCGTGCCGGACGCTGAAGAGGTCCTCCATGGTGCGCAGCCAGCTGTAGTGGTTGTAGTAGACGGTGCTGACCGTCCCGGGCCTGATGTACGGGCTGATGAGGACGCTCCCGGTGTCCCCACCACCGGTGGTGGGGTCGGTGGGGTCATAGAGCGGATCGGTTGACGGCGATCGGGCGCCGAGGGTAACCCCGCTCACCGCACCCGTGGTCAGCAGTGGGTGCCCGGCCGAATCCACCAGGGTGAAGGACCCGGTGTCCACGAATCCGCCGCTCTGGTTCGGCTGTGTTGCGGTGACTGGGGTATCGGACACCTGGCCGACGTAAGCGCCCGTGGGGATCCCGGTGCCGCTCACCGAGCGGCCGGTGTCGGTGGACACCGCGGCGTTGTCGGAGATCGTCGAGGTGCCGGCGGGTGCGGTGGCTCCGGCGTCGGCACGCGGTCCGGGGACGTTGCTGCCGCCGCCCAGGAGGCAGGTGCCTACGGGCTGGGCGGGGACTGTCTGGGCGACGCAGCCGGCCGGCCGGTCAACGTAGGCGTTGTCGCCGGGGCCGGGATACAGTTCCTGCCCGCTGGCGTTCTTCGCCAGGGGGGTGTTAGGCCCGGTTGGCTCCCAGTGCACGGGGTGGCCGAACAGGGTTTCGGCGGCCGAGTCGGACGCGATCGACGTCGCTGCGTCGGGTGCGACGATGGTGGAGTTGGCGAAGCTGTTGCCGCTGTAGGTGAACGGCGGGAACGCCTCGTCGAAGGTGATGTCGATGAGGCCGCCGTCCTTGAACGCGGGTGAGGCTTCGATCTCGGGCACAACGTGCTCAAGGAACAGGTCGGCGGCGTACAGGCCGCCGGTGTAGTTCACCGGCGGGTTCGGGGTGGTCGGGTTGGCGAAGCCACCGGACAGGTTGTTCCCGTGGCAGACCGCGTCATGGCCGTCGCTGCAGTTGTTGGGTGAGATCCAGCTGAACGCGGGGGTTGTGGCTGCGCTCTGCAGGTCGCGGTAGAGGCCGTTGGCCGGGTCGAAGAGGTTAGCGATGTGCGTGGGGTTGCAGTCGCCCGATTGCAGGATCGAGTCGAACCAGGGGAACGGGAAGTGCTTGGGCACGTACTGGTCGGTTGCGTCGGCGCTGCCGGGATTGGGGTCGGCAGTGCTGCCGGTCGGCCCGGGCGTAGCGAAGGGCGCCCCGCAATATTGGGTGCCCGCATCGTGGGTCTGGCCGCCCGCGTCGGTGTTGCCCAGGTCCTGCGCGTAGCCTTTCCAGCTGACCTTGGCCGCGTCGAGCTGGTTGAACAAGGTCTGGACGCTCGAGGGGTACACACAGCCGTTCGACCCTGGTGGGGCGTTCGGCCCCTGGGCCGAGGCGAATTGGCCGTAGTCAGGGTTCCTGCGCAGTGAGCCAGTCATGTCGAGGGAGCCGGAGAACTGGTCGTAGTAGGGGCAGTCGGCCTGGGTGTCGGGCTCGGTGGCCTGGCCGCTGACCATGGAGATGTAGTTGTCCAGGCTGAAGTGGCCGGTCCCGTAGTAGTTCTTCAGCAGCACGCCCTGGGCGGGCAGCGCCTTCCACAGGTAGGTGTTGTTGTTCAGGCCGGTGAAGGTCGTGTCGTAGGACTTGTTCTCCAGGATGATCAGCCAGACGTGCTTGATCTTGCCAGGCTGGATCCCCAGGCCATCCGGCGCGTGCCCTAATCCGGGCGATGCATTCGCGGCGGCGGCCGATAGCAGTGCGGTCGAGAGGGCCAGAACGCCGGCGCTTGCGGCGGCGAGTGCGGTACGGCGCCAAAATGGCCTGCGCGGAAGTCTCATGAGGCTACCTTTTAGCGCCGCCTTATGAATGCCCGGCAAACAGGAGGCCGCGCGGTCCCAAATACCTGGCCTGCCTCCGGCCGCCAGGTGCCGCCAGGACGCTCACAGCCGGAACCGGGACCGGCTGCCCGGCGACCACCGGCGGTAACTTGATGCATTCGTTCGCACACGATCGGTTTGCAGCCATCGAGCCTGGGGCACGACATGGCTCCTCACGGCCCGGCTCCGTGGTCTACCGTGCTTAATAGATCGCAGCGTATATAGATGAAAGCTGATGTTAACCCTGTGTTCACTTGGGATCCCCTTGTGCTCCACTTGCCGTCCCTACGGTCGCAACCTGGGAGGCTGCGGCACGCGCAGCCCCGGCCCGGGAGGGGCAATGAGATTCAGGTTCTCCGTGGTGGCCGTAGGCGTGCTCGGGGTGGCGCTCGCGGCGGCGGGGTGTGGGAGCACTGGCAATGTCAGCAGCGGGAGCAGCGCTGCCGCACAGACATCTAACGTTGGTTTCGGGTCCCAGAACGCCAAGCTCTGCTCGGCGAAGGTGAATACAACACCGAACTACAAGAACACCATTGGCACTGTCGCAGGCGGTGCCAAGACAATTAGCGGTGCGGGCTCCACGTTCGCCGCGCCGATGTATTCGCAGTGGTCGTCGGCCTATGACAAGGCCACCGGCGTGGCGGTTGCGTACGCGTCGATCGGGTCGGGCGGCGGCGTCGCGGCGGTCCAGGCGAACACGGTGAACTTTGGCGACAGTGACGTGGGGATGGCCCCGTCGGAGATCGCCGCGGCGAAGGGCCCGGTGCTGCAGATCCCGCTGCTGCTGGGCGCGGTGGTGCCGACCTACAACATTCCCGGGATCGGCGCGGGCCTGAAGTTCACCGGCCCGGTGCTGGGCGAGATCTTCGCCGGGAAGATCAAGAACTGGGACGACTCCGCGCTGAAGAAGCTGAACCCGAGCGTGAAACTGCCCAGCCTGCCGATCGCGGTGGTGCACCGTTCCGACGGGTCGGGCACGACCGGTATCTGGACGGACTACCTGACCAAGACGTCCCCGGTGTGGGTGAGCACGCTCGGTGGCGCGTCGAAGAGCTCGGGCAAGACGGTGGCCTGGCCCACCGGCATCGGCGGTAAGGGCAACGAGGGTGTCTCGGCTGTGGTGGCACAGACCAAGGGCTCCCTCGGGTACCTGGAATCGGACTATGCGATCGCGCAGCACCTCACCTACGGCCAGGTGCAGAACAAGTCGGGGAACTTCATCGAGCCCTGCATCGCGACGATCGTCCCGGCGGTGGACGGGGTCACCTTCCCGCCGAGCCTGAACACCAGCCTGACGGATGGCTCGAACGCGGACGTGTACCCGATCACTGGCACGACCTACGCGCTGGTCTACGAGCACCAGACCAACAAGGCGATCGCCGCCGGGCTGGTCAACTTCTTCGCCTGGGTCCTGTCGGCTGGCCAGAACATGAACGCCAGCCTGTACTACGCCCCGTTGGGCTCCTCGCTGCAGCAGCTGGCCGTAGCCCAGCTCAAGAAGGTCACGCTCAACGGCAAGCCGGTTGCCTGACAGTCATCAGCCAGCTGGCGGGCCGGGAGGATCTGCGCCCGGCCCGCCACCGGCGGCACGGCAAGGGGGAGGACGATGACCGCGCCAGCTGCCACATCCGCCAAGAACGCGGCCCCGCCGGGCCTGCGCCGCTCAGGCAGATACGGTGACCGCCTGTTCCGCGGGGCGGTTTTCGGCGCGGCCGGGATCGTGCTGCTGGTGCTCCTGGGCACGGCGGCATTCCTGGTCGCGCAGGCCTGGCCCGCCCTGGCGCACTACGGGTTCTTCAGCTTCCTGACCTCCGACCGTTGGGCCCCCTCGGACGCGACGCCGGCCAGCACGCATCCCAATCCCTACGGGATCCTGCAGTTCATCTACGGCACCGCCATCACCTCGCTGATCGGCATGGTGATCGCGGTGCCCGTCTCGGTGGCGGTCGCGCTGTTCATCACCGAGATCGCCCCGGCCTGGCTGCGCAGGCCACTGTCATCGACGGTGGACCTGCTGGCCGCCATCCCGTCGGTCGTGTACGGGTTCTGGGGGATCTTCGCGCTGATACCGGCGCTGCACCCCATAGTGAGCTTCCTGATTTCCACGCTGGGGGCGATCCCGGTTATTGGGGCTGTCTTCGCCGGCCCGTTCTTCGGGGTGTCCTACTTCACCGCCGGCGTGATCCTGGCGATCATGGTCTTGCCGATCATCACCGCGATCAGCCGGGAGGTATTCGCCACCACCCCAGCCGACGAGAAAGAGGCCGCCCTGGCCCTGGGCATGACGCGGTGGGAGATGCTTCGCACGGCGGTGCTGCCCCGGTCACGGTCGGGGATCGCCGGGGCGTCGATTCTCGGTCTGGGCCGGGCGCTGGGCGAGACCATCGCGGTCACCATGGTCATCGGCAACAGCGTGCTGTCCATCACGGCATCCATCTTCGGGCAGGGCGCCACCATGTCCTCCGTCATCGCCAACGAATTCACCGAGGCCACCGAGCCGTTCCACCTGTCCTCGCTGTTCGTGGTGGCGTTCTGGCTGCTGGTCATCGCCCTGGTCGTCAACGTCGCGGGCAAGCTGGTGGTCCGCCGGACCCGAGAGGACATCGCCTGATGGCCGCCCCACCGGTGAGCCCGCACGCACCTGAGGCGTCCCGTTTCGGCGCCGGCGGTTCGGGCCTGCCCGCGCGGCACGTGCGTGACCGGGTCATGACCGTGCTGCTCGCGGTGGTGATGGCGGTCACCCTGGCCGTGCTGGCCTGGGTGCTCGTCTACGTAGCCGCGAAGGGCCTGAAGTACCTCGGGCCCAGCTTCTTCACCGAGACGCCACCCGGGAACCCGGCCGCGGCCGGCGGCGGGTACGCCAACGGCATCGTCGGCAGCTTCATCATCGTCGGTATCGCCACGTTGATCTCCGTGCCGGTCGGGATCGCGGCGGCCATCGCGATCGTCGAGTACGGCGGCCGGTTCGCCGCCGCCACCAGCTTTGTCACCGACGTGCTGGTTGGCGTTCCGAGCATCGTCACGGGGGCGTTCGTCTACGCGCTGTGGGTGACCCGGTTCGGGTACTCCGGCCTGGCCGGGTCCATCGCCCTGGCCATCGTCATGCTGCCGCTGATCATCCGGGCCACGGCGGAGATGCTGCGCCTGGTCCATGTCACCTTGCGCGAGGCGTCATCCGCGCTCGGGGTCAGCCGGGCCCGCACGATCGTGTCAGTGGTGCTGCCCAGCGCGCTGCCGGGCATCACCACTGGCGTGATGCTGGCCGTGGCCCGGGCCATGGGCGAGACCGCCCCGCTGCTGCTCACCGCCCTCGGTAACAACCTGTTCATGGTGACCAACCCCACACAGCGGATGTCCACCTTGTCCCTGCAGATCTTCAGTGATGCCATCACCGGCTTCCAGGCCGCCCAGGCCCGCGCCTGGGCCGGTGCGCTCACCCTGATCCTCATCGTGCTGATCCTCTACATCGCCGCCCGGCTCATCGGCCGGCGGCTGACCGTCACCGCAAGGAGCTGACACCTCATGAGCCTCACTGACCCGGCCGGGCCTGAGCCTCCCGCCGTCCCTCACGTGGCCGCCCCTGACGTGGCCGCCACGACGGGCACGCCCGCACAGCTGGGCGGCGTGGCTGGCCGGGTCGAGGTGTCCGGCCTCACCGCCAGCTACCGCAGCCACACCGCCGTGACCGACGTCAACATCACGATGGAGCCCGGGAAAGTCACCGCGCTCATCGGGCCGTCGGGATGCGGCAAGTCCACCGTACTGCGGTGCATCAACGGGCTGCACATGACCGTGCCCGGCGCCTCGGTGACCGGCTCCGTATGCCTGGACGACACCGACATCTACAGCCGTGACGTGGACCTCGTCGCCGTCCGCCGGCACGTGGGCATGGTCTTCCAGCGCCCCAACCCGTTCCCCACCATGTCCATCGCGCAAAACGTCACCGCTGGACTGCGGTTCGGCCCCCGGTCCCAGCGCCGCGCGGTGCGGCTGGAGGAGGTCGTGGAGCGGTCGCTACAGCAGGCGGGACTGTGGGAAGAGGTCAAAAACCGGCTGGACAAACCAGGCGGGAGCCTGTCCGGCGGGCAGCAGCAGCGGCTGTGCATCGCCCGCAGCCTCGCCGTCCAGCCCCAGGTCCTGCTGATGGACGAGCCCTGCTCCGCCCTCGACCCGGTATCCACGCTAGTCATCGAGGGCCTGATCAACGACCTCAAGGCCAATTACACGATCGTCATCGTGACCCACAACATGCAGCAGGCTGAACGGGTCTCCGACGTGACCGCGTTCATGACGGTCAGCGGCCCAAGCGAGCCGGGACGGCTCGTGGAGGTCGCATCCACCAGGGAACTGTTCAGCAGCCCGGCCGAGAAGGCCACCGTCAACTACATCACCGGGAAGGTCGGCTGACAGCTGAGCACCATGCAGCAAGCGATAGAGGGAGACACTGCCCCCGGGGCGGCCGGTCCTGTCCGGCCGCCCGTTGCGATGCTCGCCGACCGGATCGCCGCTGCACTCGTGCACCACGAACCAGGCTGGCGGCTGCCCCGCGCAACCACTTTGGCGCGGCGCCACAACGTGCCTATCACCGCCATCGACGCCGCGATCGATGCCCTGTCGGCACGGCATCTGGTGCGGCGCCTGCCCGACGGGCAGGTCTACCGCGCCAGCCCAGCCGAATGCCTGATCACTCTGGAAAGACTGCCCGGCCTCGGCACCTGTATCGACCCGATGGGCAACTCCGTCACCCTCCAGCACCGGCACCTCGCGCTGCGGCGGCCACCTGAGGACATCAGCCAGGTCCTCAGGCTGGCCCCAGGCGAAGCGGTCAACGTGATCCAGTGCCTGTGGACCGTCAACGGTGACCCAGCCGCCCTCACCACCACCTACCTGCCCGCCGCCAGCCAGGGCCAGGTCCCTGCCACGCTGGACTCGGCGCTCACCATGGGCCCGGTCACGCGACCGCCGGAGAGCCCCCTTATGCGCACGGTCGGTATGTGCCTCCAAGTTGAGTTGCCATCGTCATCAGCTGCCCGCAGACTCCGGCTCCGGCCAGGAGACACGGTCTTCAGCGTCACGGTCAGTTTTGGCGGGCCTGACGGGATCCCCAGCGCCGTGGCCACAGCCCTGCTCCGTCCCGGCTTCTTCCGGCTTGTAGTCCAGGCCAGCCAAGATGATGCCCCCTAGCCAGCCCACCCCAGGAGCGATAGCCGTGGGCTCAGCACGCAGTCAGACCAGACGCAGCTCTGGGCACCCCGCCGCCCCGGGGGCAGGCCGTGTTCATGGACAGCCAGTTCGGGAGCGGCGTGGCCCTATCACAGGGCGGCGTGCCCCATCACAGGAAGGATGGCCCGATGACCATGACCAGCGCTGGTGAGCGGCCGCCATATGAAACAGTGCTGCCTGCGACCATCGGCCACCTGCGGCTGCTGCAGGTCAACGGGGTAGGCATCGACCTGGACGGCCACCGGGTCTTCGTCGACGGCAGCGAGATACAACTGCCCCGCAAAGAGTTCGACCTGCTGCACATCCTGCTCCAGAACGCCGGCCGCGTCGTCAGCCGCCGCGAACTGCTGGACGCCGTCTGGGGCGCCGGCTACGCCGACGTCAACAAGACTCTCGATGTGCATGTAAGACGGGTTCGCCGCAAACTCGGCCCCCAGGCCGCCAGCTCACGCATCCGCACAGTCCGTGGCTTCGGCTACGTCTTCGACGTCGAAGCTGGCCAGATAAGCAGCGACAGCTGAAGCTCAGCGCAGCAGATCGCCCACACTGTCCAGAGCCCCCGGGACCAGGGCGTACCACATCCACGTCCCGCGGCGCTCCCTGACCACCACGCCTGCTTCCATCAGGACCCGCAGATGATGGCTCACCGTCGGCTGCCGCAGCCCGAGCGGCTCGGTCAGGTCACACACGCACGCTTCGCCCTCCGGTGATGCCTTGATCAGGCTGATCAGCTGCAGCCGGGTGGGGTCCGCTACCGCCTTCAGCAGCCGGGCCAGGTCCTCAGCCTGCTCCCGCACCAGCGGCGCGGACAGCGACAACGGCACGCACTCCCGCTGGCTGGCCTGCCCATCCCTGGCCCCCGTCCCGGACTGGGTGGCTGCGAAGCTGGTCACGCCCCAACCGTACGTGACCTGCGCGCACGTCTCCCGTGCAGGAAGCAAAGCACTGCCGATAGTCCGCGACTGTTCACCTTTAGTTCACTTTTAGGCCACATTCGCCAGGAGACCCGGCCGGCGCACCTAAGCCACTTCGGCGCTGGCCAGCGAGCCATGGGAGGCACTCACCCAGCTGGGTAACCGATCAGGGCACCAAGGCTGGCCAGCGCCTGGTTGCGCGCCCGGTAGTACACCCAGACACCGCGCTTCTCCCGGTCCAGCAGGCCTTCCTCGTGCAGCACCTTGAGATGGTGGCTGATCGTCGGCTGGGACAGGTCGAAGGCCCCGGCAAGATCGCACACGCAGGCCTCACCGCCCGGATGCGAGGCCACCAGTGACATCAGCCGCAGCCTGACCGGATCACCCAGTGCTTTGAGCAGCGGCGCGACATGCTCGGCCTGCTCAGGCGAGAGCGGCCCTTGCGACAGCGGCGCGCAGCAGACCTGCGCATCGGCCTGGCCGCCGGGCTGGGCGGGCTGCCCGGGCGCGCAGCAATCCCCGTTTGGGGCCGAGGGCAGTACGATAAGAGACTTCGACACACGCCTATATTGACATAGTCCGATGTCTTGCGGCAAGCTCAGCAGCGAAACGGACATAGACGTACATCGATATCTTGGAGGATTTGCCATGCCGCGCCGCCTGCAGCTCGCGCTCAACGTCAACGACATCGACGAAGCAGTCACGTTCTACACCCGGCTGTTCGGCACCGAGCCGGCCAAGCGCCGCCCCGGGTACGCGAACTTCGCCATCGCCGAGCCCCCGCTCAAGCTGGTCCTGCTGGAGAATCCAGGCCAGGGCGGCAGCCTCAACCACCTCGGCGTGGAGGTGCCCGACACGGACACCGTCGAATCCGAGCAGGCCCGGCTGGCCGAAGCCGGGCTGGCCGCGGTCGAGGAGCGCGACACCACCTGCTGCTACGCCAAGCAGGACAAGTTCTGGGTCCAGGGCACCCCCGACGGCGAGTCCTGGGAGATCTACACGGTGCTGGCCGACAGCCAGACCTTCTATGCCGAAGACCCGGAGGCTGCAGCCTGCTGCGGCACCGACACCAGCCAGCAGGGCGAACCGGCCGCATCCGCCGGCGCCTGCTGCTAGCCAGCGCGTAGCCCCAGGCATCACCACTGGGCCCGGCGCTTAACCGCCGGGCCCAGTGGTCTGTATCCGGAGCCGACCATCGGGAGGCCTATGGTTTGGGCGGAGCAAGCAGGGCAGCCATCCGCTCCAGTGCGTCAGGGACGAGCCAGTAGTAGACCCAGGTACCGCGCCGCTCGCAGTCGATGATCCCGGCTTCGCGCAGGATCTTCAGATGGTGGCTGATCGTTGGCTGGGTGAGATCGAACGGGGCACTGAGGTCGCACACACAAGCCTCCCCGCCCTGATGCGCGCCGATCAGGGAAACCAGTCGCAGCCGCACCGGGTCCCCGAGAGCCCTGAACACCTGAGCCATCCCGGCCGCTGCTTCCTCCCCCAGCGCTTCACCGACTAGCGGCGGGGAACATGCCCCGGAGATGACGGCCGGGCCCCTCGCATCCCGGATATCCCGTCCGGCTTGCATCGACATTCCTCTATCTTGACGGCGATCTATACAGGCTGGCAAGCTTGACCTGGTTGCATTGACGTTCGTCAATGAGGCGGAGGGCACACGCTGTGACAGGCATGGTGAGCTGCCAGAGCGTCCCTGGCCAGGCGGCCTGATGGGCGAGGTGGCGCTGTGGCGGCGCCTGCTGGCCGAACTGCTGGGCAGCGCGTTCCTGGCCGCCATCGTGATCGGCTCCGGTATCGCCGCGCAGCGGCTGTCTCCCGGCGACACGGGCCTGGAACTGCTGGAGAACGCCGCGGCCACGGCGGCGGGGCTGTTCGCCATCATCTTGATGTTCGGCCCAGTCTCCGGCGCACATTTCAACCCAGTGGTGTCATTCGCCGACGCAGCGTTCGGCGGGCTGCGCTGGCGCGACGCCGCCGCCTACCTGCCCGCCCAGGTCGTCGGCTGCATCGCCGGGGCGGTGGCGGCCAACCTGATGTTCGCCCGGGCCGCGGTCAGCATCTCCACCAAGCACCGGGCCACGCCCGCGCACTTCCTGTCCGAAATCATCGCCACCCTGGGCCTGATCCTGGTGATCTTCGCCCTGGCCCGGTCCGGCCGCGCCGCCTCCGCCGCGGCAGCGGTCGGCGCCTACATCGGCGCGGCCTACTTCTTCACCTCCTCGACCAGCTTCGCCAACCCCGCCATCACCATCGGCCGGATGTTCTCCGACACCTTCGCCGGGATCGCCCCCAGCTCCGCCCCGGCGTTCATCGCCGCCCAGATCATCGGCGGCGCCCTGGCTGTGCTGGTGATCAAGGCGCTGTATCCGCGCCTGACCCCCGCTCAGGCGGCCGACATCATCGTCCCCCACCACCAGTCCGCACGCGCCGCGCACGACGGCGCACCTCCACCGGCCAGCCCGGCCGCCGGCCCGGACCAGCCGCACCAATCAGCTAACCGAACGTGAATCGGTAACCCGCCAGCCGGTGCATACCGAGGTGGCGGCTGACGGTGGGCTGGAGCCTAGGAGGCCGCCAGGCGCGGCGCGAAGCGTTCCACCCGGTGGACGAGTTGGGTCAGCGCCGCGTCGAAGCTGGCAGGATCGCCGGCCGGGACCGGGTCTGGAACGGACCAGTGCACCGCGACAAGGTCGCCGAGTTCTTCGTAAGCCAGGTCGCAGACCGTGACGACAAGGTCGCCGTCGTGCTGGACCTCGGCGATGTGGCGGGGCCGTCGGCGGGGCAGCGACAGGCCGTGCCGTGCGGCCGCGTCGATAGCGCCCGGGTCGATCGCCGCCGCCGGATGGGTGCCGGCTGAGGCCGCCGGGATGCCGCTGGCCCGGCGCCACAGCGCCGCGGCGAGATGCGAGCGGGCGGAGTTGGCGGTGCACACGAACAGCACCCGCCGTGCGGTCCGTGCGGCTGGCCCGGCCAGCGCGTCCAGCGTCCCGGGGATCAGCTGCAGGTAGCTGCGGCGGTGGTCGCCTTCGGACCGGCGGCGGGTGATGATCCCGGCCTGCTCCAGCACCCGGAGGTGGTGGGCGAGGAGGTTGGAGGGCATGGCCAGCATCGCGCCCAGCTGCTTCGGCGACGCGTCCCCGTCGCTGAGTACGTCGGTGATCCGCAGCCGGGCTGGGTCGGCTAGAGCCGCGTGCAGCGCGGCGCGCCTGGCCAGACTTTCGATTCTCTCGTCATCCATTGACTCAATCTTGACTGAGAGAGTTGCCGTGTGTCAAGGTGACGGTGTGACCAGAACCTAGGCCCAGGCACCGCTGCCCATCTGGGCTACGGGCGCTGTTTAGCGAACGGACGAGTCAACCCGAGAGGGGATCAGCCAATGCACCTGGTGATGATCGGCGGCAGTGACGCTGGGATCTCCGCCGCGCTGCGGGCCCGCGAACTCGACCCCGGCGCCGAGGTGACCGTGGTGGTCGCGGACGCCTACCCGAACTTCTCCATCTGCGGCATCCCCTACTACATCTCCGGGGAGGTGACGCCCTGGCGCAACCTGGCCCACCGCACCACCGCCGACCTGGAAGCCACCGGGATGCGGCTGCGGCTGGACACCACCGCCCGCCGCATCGACGTGGCCGGCCGCAAGCTCCTGGTCACCGCGGCCGACGGGACCGAAGAGGTGATCAGCTACGACAAGCTGGTCATCGGCACCGGCGCCGTCCCGGTCCACCCACCCATCACCGGCCTGAACCAGCTAGGACCGGCCGACGGTGTGCACCTACTGCATTCGATGGGCGACACATTCGCTCTCATGCGCACCCTGGAGGAAGCGGCACCCGAGTCGGCGGTGATCGTCGGCGCCGGGTACATCGGCCTGGAGATGGCCGACGCGCTCACCACCCGCGGCCTGCGTGTCACCCAGATGGAGCAGCTGCCCGAGGTGCTGCCGACCGTCAACCTGCCGCTCGGCGCGCACGTGCACGGCAAGCTCACCGGGCACGGCGTCGAAGTCCTGACCGGCACCACTGTCAGGCGGATCAGCCGGGCTGCCGCGGGCGCGGCTGGGCGCTTGGAGGTGGAGGCCACGGCAGCCGACGGCTCCCCGGTCACCCGGACATCTGACGTGGTCCTGGTGGTTGTCGGGGTGCGGCCCGATACCGAGCTCGCGGCCGAAGCCGGCGCCACGCTGGGGGTCAAGGGCGCGATCACCGTAGACGCGGGGATGCGGACCGGCCTGCCCGACATATTCGCCGCCGGGGACTGCGTGGTCACCCACCACCGGCTGCTCGGCGAGACCTACCTGCCGCTCGGCACCACCGCGCACAAACAGGGCCGGGTCGCCGGGGAAAACGCCCTCGGCGGCCACCGGCAGTTCGCCGGCAGCCTCGGCACCCAGGTCGTCAAGATCTTCGACCAGGCCGCCGCCCGCACCGGCCTGCGCGACCACGAAGCCACCCCGGCCGGCTTCGACCCGGTCACCGTGCAATCCGAAGCCGATGACCACAAGGCCTACTACCCCGGCAGCCACCCCATCCAGATGCGCGTCACCGGCGACCGGGCCACCGGGCGGCTGCTCGGCATGCAGCTGTTCGGCCACAAGAACGCCGAGATCGCCAAGCGCATCGACATCGCCGCCACCGCCATCTTCCACGGCATGACCATCGACGCCCTCAGCGACCTCGACCTGTCCTACACCCCACCCCTCGGCAGCCCCTGGGAAGCAGTCCAGATGGGCGCCCAAGCCTGGCTCCGCGAAGCCAGCCACCACTAACCGGCCCCGTATCAGCAGGGGGAACCATGCCAGCCAACGACGGACGGCATCACCACGCTACGCACCGCACACGCGCCACCACGCTCAGCGCAGGTGCTGCCGTGCTGCTCTCACTCGCCGCGGCCGCCTGCACGGCCAGCAACCCGGCGAGTACCAGTACAATCTCACCAGCGCCCGCCACCAGTGCTGCTGGTGCCAGCAGCACCGCGGTCACGCTGACCGGGGCCGGATCTACGTTCGACGCGCCGTTCTTCGACCTGGCCTTCGCGAAATACCACCAGCAGCACCCGGCCGTGACGGTCCGCTACTCAGCCGTGGGCAGCAGCGCGGGCATCGCCGCCTTCACCGCCCAGCACGCCGACTTCGGTGCTTCCGACGTGCCGATGACCGCCGCCGAGCAGGCCGTCGCCCGTGGCGGCGCCTCGGTCCAGGTACCGGTAGACCTGGGCGCCGAGGTGGTGGTCTACCACCTGCCCGGCCTGCCCCGGCTGCACCTGACCGGCCCGGTCATCGCCCGCATCTTCCTCGGCCAGATCACCAACTGGCACGACCCCGCCATCACCAGCCTCAACCCCGGCGTCAATATCCCAAGCGAACCGATCACCGTCGTGCACCGCTCCGACGGCAGCGGCACCACCTACATCTTCAGCAACTACCTCTCCGCCGTCTCCCCCGCGTGGGCCGCCAAAGTCGGAACCGGCAAGAGCCTGCATTGGCCGGCCGGCGTCGGGGCGGAAGGAAACCCCGGCGTCGCCAACGCGGTCGCTCACATCGCCTACTCCATCGGCTACATCGAACGGTCCTACTCCAAAGGCCCCATCCTCACCTACGCCGCCATCCGCAACCAGGCCGGGAACTACGTCATCCCATCCACCGCGTCCATCGCCGCCGACGCCGCCCAGAAACCCACCATCACAGCGACCGACTTCTCGATCGTCAACGAGCCCGGCGCCGGCAGCTACCCCATCACCGGCTACAGCTGGGCACTCGTCTACACCCACCAGTCCAGCCAGACCACAGGCCAGGCCCTCGTCAAACTCCTCGACTGGCTCACCCACACAGGCCAGACCTACGCCGCCGCCACCAGCTACGTCCCACTGCCAGCCAGAATCCAGCAACTCGCGCACGCCATGCTCCGGCAAGTCACCGGTCCCGGCGGAACACACCTACTGAGGTGAACATCCGAACCGGCCACCCGCGCAGCCCCGGTCAGCCGGAACAGCCCGCGTGATGACGCCAGATCCCAGCCGATGACACCAGACCCGACGGACAAACAACGGGCAAACGATCAAGGCCCGGTCACCGTGAAAGGGTGACTGGGCCTGTGACCTGCTACTTCTTGAGTAGCCCCGACCGGATTTGATTCCCTATGGGACCTCGTGCGTCAAGCCGTCCGGCCCAGGTTTTCATGATTGTTTACGGTGCTGTTTCTGGGTATGCCAGCGGGCCCGCTGGCAGCGTGGCCGGCGGGCTGGCTGGGGTCAGTCAGTTAGGTGGCGGGGTTGACGGCCTTGCCCCGGGGTCGTGAGGATCGGGGGCGGGGAGGGTCGCCTCGCCTGTCCGGCCCGGTCGTGGCCGCTTGAGGGACTCTCCCCGCTATCTTGCGGCTGCGCCTGCGTTTGCGGACCTCTTCGGGCACGGTCCACCGTTCGGCGATGATCCGCTTGGCCTCGGCCGGGGTGACGGGGTTGCCGTGGTTATCGCAGATCACGTACGGGGTGCCGCGGTTGAGCACTGTCCATGCGCGTTCGGCGAGGTGCCCGGCGACGACGCAGCAGGCCTTGAGGTGGGTGGCGCCGCGTTCGGTCATCTGCTGGTAGTAGATCCGGGCCAGCTGCGGGTCCTGCCGGCGTGCAGCGTCGGCGGCCTGGAACAGCACCGATCGCAGCAGGGACGGCCCGGCCTTGCTCATCGGTGTGCCCTTGCGGTCGGTCTCCCCGGTCTCACTGGCCCGGGGGCGAGCCCAGCGTAGGACTTGAACCGGGCCCCGCTGCGGAAGCGGCCCGGCCGGCCCATGATCGCGACCAGGACCGGTGCGCTGATCTCAGCGAAGCCGGGCAGGGAGCGGGCCAGCTGGCCGGGGTCGACCTGGCGGTAGTGCTGCTCGCGGGCGGCAGCGTGCAGCGCCAGTTCGTGCTGGATCGCGTGCAGCAGCCGGACTTCGGTCGCGACCTCGGCGGCCAGTTCGGCGAACGGCACGGCCGGGTGATCGCCATACAGGTCGAGGGCACGCCGCCGCGGCGGCCCGCCATTGCAGGGCGCGTTCTTGGCCCTGCTGGTGCCCAGATGCGCTGGTGATCAGGCGGATGAGCTCAGCGGGGCCGGCTGCCAGGAGTGCCCGCGGGTCGGCGTAACGCTCGAGGACGGCCAGGTCGGCCTTGCCGATGTCACCGGTGAGCGGGGTCATCGGCATGAGCTGGCGGACCAGGTCCTTGACCCGGACCTTGTGCTCGCTGGCCGCCCGGGTCAGCCGGTCACACGCGCGCACCCGCCGGTCCAGCGCCGCCGCGTCCGCGCCGGGCAGCTCTAGTTTCCGCAGCCCGGCCGGGTCGGCCAGCGGCATCCGGGCCAGCGTCTCCGCGTCGATCCCGTTGGACTTCGCGTGCCGGCGCAGGAACCGGCGCAGGTCCGCCGCCTTGGCCGAGGACACCCGGTAGACGTCGTGGCCGCGGCGGGCGAAGAACACCGCGATCGGCAGCCACGCCGGCCCGGTCGGCTCGAACACCACCGCCAGCCGGGTGCCCTCGGCTGCCCCGGCCAGCGCGGCCCGCTCTGTTAACGTCAGCGACTCGGTCGTGGGCACGCACGAGGACCGGCACACCAGCCTGGCCGTCCGCCTCCAGCACCCGCACCGAATGCCGCGAGGCGATCCCCAGGTCAATCCCGACCAGGCGCCTGGACGGCGGCTGTTCCTCCTGCTCCACCGCTACTCTCCTTGCTCCGTCGGACTGTCAGCTCCGGCGGCACGGCAGGCAGCAACCCATCGGCCACGGTCCCAGGGTGCAGTGAGCCCGGCAACGGCTCCCATTCATGTGCTGCAACCGGCCCAGCCCCATCGCGGGCCAGGCCACTTCCCTCATGCGGGTCATCCGTGGCCAGGCCAGCAGTGGCAATCAAATCCGCGAGGCCCGGACACACCGGCCTCAGAACCTTCGTCGTCGCCACCTACCGGACTAGCCGGGGATGCTCATGCAACCCTGGAACCCCCGCGCTGATCAAGCGCCGGAGTTCCTTACATGAACCGGCGCTACCGCCTTGAGAGAGTGCCGGCCGCCGCACCGCCCCGGAGGGACAGAGCGTCACGCCACTCGGGAATGGTGAGGTTGCCTAGATGTGGATCCTAAGACGACGCCGGTTGCGGGATGACCTGGACGTTTACGACGTACCTGTTCTCGAACGCCAGCAGGTCGCCTGACAGCGGCAGGCCAGCGGCGCCGCCGCTTTGCTCCAGCCGGCCGGTGCAGTGCTCCCCATTCACAGACTCCACCCTCACCCAGAGCCGCTCCAGTGGGCCAGCCTTCGGCGCGAAGTCGAGCTGGACGTGCCAGTCACGGCGGAGCATCACGCCCGGTCCCAAGACAGGCGGGTCAGCCAGGTTCAGGGTGTATTCGTTCGAGTCAGACATGACCTGAACCATATCAGCAGATCAACCAGATAAAACGAATGAACGTTCGGTGATGAGACTCCTCGCTTCGCCCCGCGCACTGAATGTGGCGAAGCGGGCCGTAGCGGTTTCAAGATCCGCGCACCACCGTGACCTGAGTCAATAGCTTCCCCCGTCCGCCCCGGCCAGGCACCCCGTACTCGGCGTCGGTCAGCCAGCCTGGGCCGTAGGCACGGATCACATCATCGAAGGACCCGGAAGGCGTGCCTATGCAGGGCCGGCGTTCGCCGGGTAACGCACCGCGCCGGCGTACGTGGCGGAGTGCACCGCGCGGGCGATCCGCGCGCCCCACAGCGAGCGCGGGCCGGCGAAGTCCTCGGGCTCGCCTGCCGCCGGGGCGGCGATGCAGATGGCGTCCGAGGCCGTGCCGGTCGCGCGGAAGCCGCCTCCAGCAGCGCCTGGGTCTTGGCCTCGGTCACGGTCATGACGGCGATGACATAGGCCGCGCCGCACAACGGCACGGGCACGGGATCTTACGTGCCCGCTGACAGGGCCTCAGTCCAGGTCGCGATGTTGTTACGGGTGATCTGGGTGTCGGGGTGGTCTGGGCCGAGGACCCCGACCTCGTCAGGCAGCAGCTCCTGGAACAGGCGCAGCGCCCGGCCCGGATCCCCGTTGAAGCCGGTCCACTCGGCGATGTAGCCGCAGGTGCGCAGGGTGTCGGGGTGGTCTGGGCCGAGGACCCGGGCCTGGTCGGCCAGCAGCTCCTGGTATAGGCGCAGCGCCGCCGCAGCGTCCCCGCACCGGCCGGTCCATCCCGCGATGTTGCTGCGGATGGTCAGGGTGCCAGGGTGGTCGGGGCCGAGGACCCGGACCTGGTCATTTAGCAGGTCTTGGAACACGCGCAATGCCCCGGCCGGATCCCCGCAGTTGCCGATCCCCTGGGCGATGTTGTTGCGGATGATCAGGGTTTCAAGGTTATGCCGGCCGCGGACCCGCACCATATCGGGCAGCAGGTCCTGGGCGAGGCGCAGTGCCGCCTCAGCGTCCCCGCTCCGACTGGTCCAGTGCCCGAGGTTGCTGCGGGTGGTCAGGGTCTCGGGGTGGTCGGGGCCCAGGACCCGGATCATGTCGGGCAGCAGTTCCTGGAACAGGCGCAGCGCCCCCACCGGGTCCCCGCTCAAGCCGGTCCACTCGGCGACGTTGTTGCGGGTGCCTAGGGTGTGGGGGTGGCTGGGGCCCAGGACTCGGACCACATCGGGCAGCAGGTCTTGGTACAGGCGCAGCGCCCCCGCCCGATCCCCGCTGTCCCCCGTCAACGCCGCGATGTAATGCCGAGTTTGCAGGGTGTCGGGATGGTCGTCGCCTTCGAGGCGGCGGCGCAGGGGGAGTTCCTGGCGGGAGTGCCGGAGGGCTGCATGGTAGTCGCCGAGCGTGCGGTAGCTGGCCGCGAGGGCGTGGTGGATGCGCAGCAGGTCGTCATCTGCGCCGACGGGGGTGCGGGTGAGTTCGTGTTCGAGCAGGATGATTTGCAGCCAGATGTCGGCCTGCAGGTTGCCGATGGCCCGCAGGACCGCAGCCGCGGCGTCCTGCTGTCCGGCGGGCCCGGCGGTGAGCAGGGGGGCGAGCAGCCGGTCGGCCAGGGCGCGATCCCCGGCGTGCCCGGTGTGGAAGGCCAGCAGCAGCCGCCACTGGGCGGCCAGGTCGCCATGGAGCTGGCCGGCGTTCAGTTCGCCGGTGACCCGGCGGGCCAGCGCCAGCCCGTCCTGCCGCCCCCCCGGCCGATGCAGCAGCTCGACGGCAGCCCACACGCGGGCCTCGGGCCGCAGTAGCGCCCCGCCGGACAGGGCCAGGTTCACCGCCTCGGCCGTGACCGGGTCGTCGTCCTCACCCCGGCCAGGCCGGGTGCGGGCCAGCCGCAGCACGGCCATCAGCAGCTCCTGCCGCTGGGCGGCGTCCCGGTTGGCGGGCGGTAGGGCGTCGATCCCGGCCAGCGCCGCGGTGGCCACGTCGTAGGCGGCTTCGCGGTCACGGAGTTTTTCCAGACCGCGGATCAGCCCGGCCTGCACGGCGGGCAGCCCGCCGGGATCGGCCAAGTCGCCACGGACGTGATGGGCGGCGTGCCGGGCCACCACCCGCTCCACCAGCCCAGCCTCCGGGTCGCTAGTCAGCGCGGCCGCCCCGGCCAGCACCACCGCCGCCATCTGCCGCCGGTGGGTCACGGCCAGTCCTTCGATCAGCCCGGCCACTCGGCTACCCGCCGGGCAGGCCAGGCGCACCAGCGCCCCGGCCCGCACCACGTGCGGGTCCTCCGCCCGCCGGGCCCCGCCGAGGACCTCCAAGGCCGCGCGGGCCTGCCGCTCGTGCAGCGTCCCGCCCGCCCAGGCCAGCACCACCGCCTCCGGCGACGGCCGGCCCCGATCCAGCACTCCGCCAACCACCGCATCGACCACCGCCACCACCTCAGCGGCCGGTGTCTCCGGACCCAGCTCGCCCAGCCGATCGGCCCGGGCGACGGCGAACACGTCCGCGAACGTCGCGGTCTGCTGGGCGATCCGCTCGATCCCGGCCGCCGGCAGACCGGGCAGCAGCCCGGCGGCCAGTTCGGCCCGGTCGGCGTGGCCCATCGACGGGTCCGCCTCGGCGAGTACCACCCGCCCGGCGAGGTCCCACCCCGGGTCGCGGGTCAGCGCCCGGGCCAGGCCGGAGTCCGGGGCGGCCGCGGCCACCAGCAATACCTGCCCATCGGCCCGGCCGGCCAGCCCCCGGATCAGTGCCAGCGCCAGGCCCAGGTCAAGGCCGTCAGCGTCATCGACGATCACCACCACCGGGACCTGCACCGAGATCCGGGCCAGGAACCGCGCCGCCCGGGCCACCCCGCCCACCTCTCCGGCCGGGCTGTCATCCCACGCGCTGCCCGCCGCGGCGACCGCCAGCGACGCCACCAGTAGCCCCACCGCCGCCAACGGCCCCGAGGCCACCAGCCCGCCCAATCCCATCCCCAGTTGCGCCTGGCCCGCCACCGCGTCCAGCCCCAGCCGCCGCACCAGCCACGGCTCCCGCGCCACCTTCTCCAGCGCCTGCCGCAACTCCAGGGCCTGGACCGCCCGGCCCGGCGACAGGTGCCCGTCGACCCGCGCCACCAGCCTGACCGGGCCCTCAGCCGCGTCCGCCGCCGCGGCGAACCGCTCCAGCGCCGTGGACCGGCCCCACCGCTCCGGCACCCCCACCAGCACCACCCGCGAGCCGATCCCGCCCCCGGTCACATCCTCGAGCCACTCCGCCAGCTCCACACCCAGCGCGCCGTGCCGGTCTCCCCCTAACGACATACCAGCAGCGTACGGGCAAAGTCCCAGGAACTCCCGGTAGACTAAGCGGCGGATTGCCGCTGCTGCCTCGCCGTAGGTCGTCGAGCGTGTTGACGGGCCAGAGGTTCGCCGAAAGGTCGCCGTCAACTGTTCCGTCGGCCTCCCAGCGCGCCTCGAGCACGATGCGGCACCTCAGTGTGCGTCACGGCGCTGAGACCCGTGTCGGCTGTGCAGGGGTCCATCATCTGTTCAACAAGTGCATCCGCACGCTGGAGAACGGAGTGCCATGGCGTCCAGGCCCCGAGTCACCTCACGCTCATGATGGCCTGCGCGGTCCCGTCCAGCTGCAGCCACCCCGCTACCGCGCCAGGGAACATGATCAGCCTGTTCAACGACCGCCGCCAGGACACCGGCTGAGCCTGCCATCGGAAGCCAATCCATGCCGCAGAAGGCCAACGGTCAGGGCTCAAACCGACGGCCAGATGACGGTCAACTGATCTTGACAGGCACCTGCAGGCCTCAGGAAATCACTCCTGACCTGGGATTTCTTGTGGAGCTAAGGAGATTCGAACTCCTGACCTCTTGCATGCCATGCAAGCGCTCTACCAACTGAGCTATAGCCCCGGCACCGCTCCCACGCCCATCAGCATGTGAGCCGCAGACAGCATACCGTTTCCGGACACCGCCTTCGAACCAAGCCGCCTCCTCCACCCACCGCAGACCCCATCAAACCCCTCCAGACCAGCACGTCCGCCCTCAGCCTGGTCCCCCACGGCCCGCCAGAGCCCCTCGCGCCCAACCAAGCACGAGCGCCATGCCACACCGCCCCAGACCACTAGCCACCCTGACCAGCCCGCCACGCCGGCCCGGCCACTAGTCACGGTCAGCGGTCGTCGCTGAGCACCGGCTCCGGCAACGTGCCGGCGTTGTGCTCGATGAGCCGCCACCGGCGACTGCGCCGGGCCAGGACGGACCAGGAGCAGTTGGCGAGCGGCCCGATGATGCCCCACAGGTCCTCCGGCAGCCCAAGCAGCCGGGCCGCGCCGAGGCGGAGCGCCGCGCCGTGGCTGACCACCACGGCCAGTGAGCCGGGGGCCAGGCCGTCGGCGATCCGGTGCAGTGCCGCCCCGGCCCGCTCGGCGACGGTGGCCGTCGACTCCCCGCCGGGTGGCATCCACTGCGCGTGCTCGACCGGGTACTGGGTGCGGATCTGCACGTCGGTCAGGCCTTCCCAGGCGCCACCGTGCCGTTCCCGCAGGTCCTTGTCGGTGCTCACGGTCAGGCCGGTGAGCCGGGCCAGTGGCGCGGCAGTGGCCAGAGCCCGGCTCAGGTCCGAGGAGATGATGACGTCCGGGTGCAACGCGGCCAGCAGCCGGGCGGCCCGCCCGGCCTGCTCTTCGCCGGTCTCGTCAAGCGGGATATCGGTCTGGCCCTGGAACCGGCCCTCCATATTCCAGGCCGTCTGCCCGTGCCGCCACAGCAGCAACCGGATCCGGTTGTCCGGCCCGGCCGCCTCGGTGCCCCCGCGAGCCCGCTCCTCGTGCGCCGCCTGAGCCACACCCCCGGCCCCCACGGCCGCAGCCCCGGCCTCTCCCAGAGCGGCCCCAGCGGCACCGGCACCGGCCTGCCCGGCACCGGCTCCAGCCTGCCCCGGACCGACTCCGGTCGGCCGGGCACCGGCCGCCGCTAGACGGCGCTCCCCTAGATGGCGCTCCCCCGGGTCCCCGCCCGCGGTCAGCGGAGATCCCCGCCAGCGGGACCGGCTGGCCCGCCGGGGCGCGCCCCGACCGGCTCGGGTAGCTGGATCCGCGGGCAGTCCTTCCACAGCCGTTCGAGCGCGTAGTAAGTGCGCTCCTCGGCGTGCTGAACGTGGATCACGATGTCCAGGTAGTCCAGCAGCACCCATCGGCCTTCCCGTTCGCCCTCACGGCGTACCGGCCGGGCGCCAGCCTTGCGCAATTTCTCTTCGATCGCGTCGACGATCGCCCGTACCTGGCGGTCGTTGGCAGCAGAACAGAGCAGGAACACGTCGGTGATGACGAGCTGCTCACTCACGTCGTAAGCGATGATGTCGCTGGCGAGCTTGTCGGCCGCGGCTTCGGCGGCGACTTCCGCCAGCTCGACGGCCCTGGTGGTGGCAGTCACGTGTGGTATTCGTCCTCCTAAGCTCGGGACACTTCCCCTAAGCGTCTCACGTCCCCGTCACACAGGGCAGTGGGGCAATTCAGGGTAACCCGGCCCCCCGACAAAGCCCGCCAGGCACAACCACCGCGCCCCGGCCCATCCGCCACCCCTGACCGGGCTCAGCCGCCACGCGTAACCCCCGGGTCCGCGCAGTACAGCCGCCGCTTGGCGATGTACTGCACCACCCCGTCCGGCACCAGGTACCAGACCGGCTCGCCAGCGGCGACCCGCTCCCGGCACTCGGTCGACGAGATGGCCAGCGCCGGGATCTCGATCAGGCTGACCTCGTCGCTCGGCAGCCCCTTGGAACTGAGCCGGTGCCCGGGCCGGGTGCAGCCGACGAAGTGAGCCAGTTTGAACAGGTCCGCCGCGTCCTGCCAGGACATCATCCGGGACAGCGCGTCGGCGCCAGTGATAAAGAACAGCTCAGCCTGCTCGCCGCGCAGCGCCCGCAGTTCGCGCAGCGTGTCGATGGTGTAGGTGGGCCCGGGACGGTCGATGTCCACCCGGCTGACCGAGAACCGCGGGTTGGACGCGGTCGCGATCACCGTCATCAGGTACCGGTCCTCGGACGGCGCCACCTTCCGGCCGTCCTTCTGCCACGGCTGCCCGGTGGGCACGAAGATCACTTCGTCCAGCGAGAAGAAGTGCGCCACCTCGCTGGCCGCGACCAGGTGCCCGTGGTGGATCGGGTCGAACGTGCCGCCCATCACCCCGAGCCGCGGCGCCCGGCCCGCCGCCGGATCCGGCAGGCACAGCTCGGGCTGGCCGGCCCCGGGCATCGACGTCGAACGATCGCTCATCCGTTGACTCTAATCCGCACCCGCCGACGACCCGCGCCGGCCGCCGCCAATCACCCGTCAAGCCGGGCATTCCGGTCAGCCCAGATCAAATCCGTCCAGATCATACCAGCCCGGGCACCGGCGGCTCGCCCTCCGTCCACCGCACGACCCGGACCGCCTTGCCCACCTCGGTCCGCGGCACGCCCCCGGCGGGCAGCAACCGGACCCCGACCCGCACCCCCAGCACCTCGCGCAGCCGCGCCTCCAGCTCAGCCGGAGCCGGCCCAGACCCCGCCCGGTACTCGCACAGCGCCAGCAGTTCGCGCCCATCCCCCCGCTCGTCCACCACCAGCAGGTAATCCGGGCTCAGCGTGCCCTCGCCGAGCAGCACCCGCTCCACCTCGCTGGGGTAGATGTTCACCCCGCGGATGACCAGCATGTCGTCCCGCCGACCGGTGATCTTGCTCATCTTGACCAGCGTGCGGCCGCAGGCACACGGTTCCCGGCGCAGCGCGGCGATGTCCCCGGTCCGGTACCGGAGGACCGCCCCCGCCTCCCGGGTCAGCGTGCTGAACACCAGCTCCCCAGGCGTCCCCTCGGGCACCGGCGCGGCCGTCACCGGATCCACCGTCTCGACCAGGAAGTGGTCCTCGTTGACGTGCAGCCCGTCCGCCGCCTCGAAGCACTCCGCCGCCACCCCGGGCCCGATCACCTCGGACAGCCCGTAGATGTCCAGCGCGCGCAGCCCGAGCAGTTCCTCGATCCGGGCCCGCAGCGCCGCCGTCCACGGCTCGGCGCCGAACAGCCCGGCCCGCAGCGCCAGCCCGGCGCCCGGCCGCAGACCCGCGTCGGCCAGCGCCTCACCCAGCCGGATGGCATACGACGGGGTACAGGCCAGAATGTCCGGCTGCAAGTCCCGGATCAGGGTGATCTGCCGCGGCGTCATCCCGCCGGACACCGGCACCACGGCGGCACCCAGTTCGACCGCCCCCTGGTGAAACCCGAGCCCGCCAGTAAACAGCCCGTAGCCATAGGCGTTATGCATGATGCTGCCCGGGCCGGCTCCGGCGCCGGCCAGCGCACGGGCGCACACCTGGGCCCATACCTGCAGGTCATGGCGGGTGTAGCCGACCAGGGTCGGCCGTCCGCCGGTGCCGCTGGAGCCGTGGAAGACGACCACCTCGGACCGCGGCACGCCCAGCATGCCGAACGGGTACGCCGCCCACAGATCCTTCTTCTCGGCCATCGGCAGCCGGGGCAGGTCGGCCAGGCCGACGTCGGCGCCGCTGGTCACGCCCGCCGCCCGGAGCCGCTCCGCCTGCACCCCGGCCGCGGCCAGCAGCCGGTCGGCCAGGCCGCGCAGCCGCTCCTCCTGCAGCTTGGCGCGCTGCTCGACCGGCATTGCCTCGGCTTCAGGCTCGAACATCATCGTTCTCCTCCTTCAAACCACCAACCTCAAGACCTTTATTGCATAACGCCAGCGCCCGCCCGGCCACCATCGGCCCGGGCCCGGCCGGTAAAACCAGCCGATAAATGGACCAGCCGCCTACCGGCTCGGCCAATTGGGGGGTTAGGCCGACCGACGCTGGTCCGGACACGACCTAGCATGGCTGCATGACCTCTGTGCCGGATCGTGCCCGCGTCCGCCTGCCCGGGATCAGCTCGCGTGCCTACGAGCATCCCGCCGACCGGTCGGCGCTGGTAGCTTTGCGCAAACTCACCGGCTTCGACGCGCTGCTGCGCCGACTGGCCTCGCTGTTCAGCGACCGGAGCCTGCGGCTGATGTTCCTGGCCAGCTCGGTCCGGGCGTCCACCGAGCAGTTCCCGGACCTGTACCAGTTGCTGCTGGACGGCTCGGCCATCCTGGACCTGCCCGAGGTGCCCGAGCTGTTCATCCAGCAGGACCCGATGCCGAACGCGATGACGCTCGGCTCGGACAAGCCGTTCATCGTGATCACCACCGGGCTGCTGAACCTGCTCGACGCCGAGGAGCACCGGTACGTGATCGGGCACGAGCTGGGCCACGTGCTGTCCGGGCACGCGGTGTACCGGACCATGCTGTATCACCTGACCCGGCTGGCCACCCGGCTGGCCTGGTTCGCCATTGGCTACATCGGCCTGCGGGTGATCATCGCCGGGCTGGAGGAGTGGTACCGCAAGTCCGAGCTGTCCTGTGACCGGGCCGGCGTGCTGGCCAGCCAGGACCCGGCCGCGGCGCGCCGCGCGCTGATGAAGGTGGCCGGCGGGTCGCGGATCTCCGAGCTGAGCCCGGACGCGTTCCTGCAGCAGGCCAAGGAGTACGACGCGGTGCCGGACGTGCGGGAGGGCCTGCTCAAGCTGCTGCAGATGCAGGGCACCACGCACCCGTTCGCGGTGATCCGGTTCGCCGAGCTGGACCGCTGGGTGGCCGACGGCGCGTACCAGGACATCCTGGCGGGCAACTACCCACGCCGCGAGGAGGACAGCCAGACCAAGATGGGCGACGAGTTCCTGGCCGCGGCCAAGTCCTACCAGGAGTCGTGGAACCGGTCCGAGGACCCGTTCATCGGCCTGGTCAAGTCGGCGGCGGAGACCGCGGCGGGTGCCGGGCAAAGCCTGTTCGATGGCATCTTCGGCCGCCGCGGCGGCGGTTCGGGTGGCAGCGACAACTAGGACCGGCGGTTTTTGGCGAGAAGCACCAGATCGTCCCGGTGCACGATCTCGCGCTCGTACTCCGGACCCCACTGCGCGGCCAGGTCGCGGGTTGACCGGCCCATCATCGCCGGGATCTCGGCTGCGTCGTAGTTGACCAGCCCGCGGGCGATGACCTGACCCTTCGGATCACAGAGGTCAACCGGGTCGCCGGCGTCGAACCCGCCCTCGACGCCGGTGATCCCGGCGGGCAGCAGCGACGCGCGGCCAGAACGGATGGCCGCGGCGGCGCCGTCGTCGAGCAGCAGCCGGCCGTGGCCCACGGCCGCGTGGGCCAGCCACAGCTGCCGGGCACCCGGCCGCCGCCCTTGCGGGGCGACGAAGTAGGTGCCAACCGGCTGCCCGGCCAGCGCGGCCGGGGCCGCCGCGGCCGCGGCCACCACGGTCGGGATGCCCGCCTCGGTGGCGATCATGGCCGCATCGACCTTGGTCACCATCCCGCCGGTGCCGACCGCGATGGCCCCGCTGGCGCTGGCCTGGCCCAGGGTGACCCCGGCCAGGTCGGCCCGGCTGCGCACCTCAGGGATCCGCCGGGCGCCGGGCCGCCGCGGGTCGCTGTCGTAGAGCGCGTCCACGTCGGACAGCAGGATCAGCGCGCCCGCCCGGACCACGTGCGCGACCAGCGCGGCCAGCCGGTCGTTGTCGCCGAACCTGATCTCGTCGGTGGCCACCGTGTCGTTCTCGTTGACGATCGGCAGCACGCCCAGTTCCAGCAGTCGGCTCAGTGTCCGCTGGGCGTTCCGGTAGTGGCCGCGGCGCATCAGGTCGTCGGCACTGAGCAGCACCTGCCCGGTCCGCACACCGTGCCGCTCGAACGCGGCGCTGTACGTGGCCACCAGCAGCCCCTGCCCCACGCTCGCCGCCGCCTGCTGGGTAGCCAGGTCCCGCGGCCTTCTCGGCAACCCGAGCGGGGCCAGCCCGGCCGCGATCGCCCCGGACGAGACCAGCACGACCTGCTGGCCACCCCGGACCCGGGCAGCGAGGGCGTCGGCCAAGGCCGCAATCCGGTCCTGGTCGATCCCACCCTGCGGCGTCGTCAGCGACGAAGACCCGACTTTGACGACGACTCGGTCTGCGGCGGCAATGTCCGCGCGCTTCGCGACGCGGTTGCCGTTCGCGGCAGTCACACCTGGCTCACCAGCATCAGATGACCTGGTGGCCGCTGCGGCCAAGTTGTTGATGTTGAGATAGGTGCCCCTATAGCGACACCTATCTCAACATCAACATCGGGCGGCAGTGCTGCTGGGGCTGGTGGGGTCATCGGGACAACCGCCGGTCGGTGCCGCGGGGGCCGCGCCCGTGCTGCGGGCCCGCGGGCACGTCCGGGGCCCAGTCGAAGACGACCGCGTCGTCGTCGTTGCCGATCAGCACCTCGGCCCCGTCGTCCGCGCCCGCCTCGGTCAGCGCCGCTTCGACACCGAGTTTGGCCAGCCGGTCGGCCAGGTAGCCGACGGCCTCATCGTTCGAGAAGTCGGTCTGCTGCACCCAGCGCCACGGCTTGTCCCCGCGGACCAGGAACGTGTTCGCGCCGGTCCGCTCGATCTCGAAGTCAGGGCCGCTGGCCGGCTGGGGCCGGATCACCACCCGGCTGGGTTCGGCCGCCGGGGCCGCCGCGCGGACCTCGGCGACCACCGCGGCCAGCGCGAAGGCCAGTTCGCGGACGCCTTCCCGGGTGGCCGCGGAGACCTCATACACGGCCAGCCCGCGGTCGGTGAAGGCCCCCCGGGCCTGGCCAGCGATCTCCCGGGCCTCGGGTACGTCCACCTTGTTGAGCGCGATGATCCGCGGCCGGCCGCTCAGGTCGGCGCCGGTGTCGTCCTGGTAGGCGGCGAGTTCCGCCTCGATCACCTCGTAGTCGGCGACCGGGTCGCGGTCCGGGTCCTGTGCCGGGGCGGCGCAGTCGAGTACGTGCACCAGCACGGCGCACCGCTCCACGTGCCGGAGGAAGTCCAGGCCCAGACCCTTGCCCTGGCTGGCGCCGGGGATCAGCCCGGGCACATCGGCCACCACGAACTGGATGTCCCCGGCCTCGACCATGCCGAGGTGCGGGGTGAGCGTGGTGAACGGATAGTCGCCGACCTTGGGCTTGGCCGCGGACAGCGTGCCGATCAGTGACGACTTGCCCGCGTTGGGGAAGCCGACCAGGCCGGCGTCGGCCACCGTTTTGAGCTCGAGCACCAGGGAGATCTCGGCGCCGGGTTCGCCGCGCAGCGCGAACCCGGGGGCCTTGCGCCGGGCCGAGGCGAGCGCGGCGTTGCCCAGCCCGCCCCGGCCACCCTGGGCCGCGACGTACCGGGTCCCGGCGCCGATCAGGTCGGCCAGCACCTCGCCGTCCTCGGTCTTGACCACGGTGCCGTCCGGCACCCGGATGACCGTGTCCGCCCCGGTTGCGCCGTTCCGGTTCGAGCCGGAGCCCTGCTTGCCGTTGTCCGCCCGGCGGACCGGGCGGCGGTGGAAGTCGAGCAGGGTGGCCATGCTGGGGTGGACTTCCAGGATGACGTCGCCGCCGCGCCCGCCGTTGCCGCCGTCCGGGCCGCCCAGCGGCTTGAACTTCTCCCGGTGCACCGAGGCGCAGCCGTGGCCGCCGTTGCCTGCCTTGGCCCGCAGGAGTGCCCGGTCCGCGTACTCAGCCATGGCCCTCCTTCCCTGGGTCTGACATGCGTCAGGGGCGGACCGAACCAGGTCCGCCCCTGCCAGTATGTGACGCTCCGGCGGCCTACTTGGTGGCCGGCTCCACGTCCCGGGGTCCTGGCCCCGCATTGATGCTGATGGCGCGGCGGCGCCGCACGTTACCGAACTCAACGGTGCCGCTGACCAGCGCAAACAGCGTGTCATCGCTGCCCCGCCCGACACCTGGCCCGGGGTGGAAGTGGGTGCCGCGCTGGCGCACGATGATCTCGCCCGCGTTCACTCGCTGCCCGCCGAAGCGCTTGACGCCGAGCCGCTGGGCCGCGGAGTCACGGCCGTTCCGGCTGGACGATGCGCCCTTCTTGTGTGCCACGTCAGTCCCTCTTCTTCCCGGCGCCGGCCTTCGCGGTGCTGATGCCGGTGATCTTCACCTGGGTGTAGTGCTGCCGGTGGCCAAGACGGCGCCGGTAGCCCGTCTTGTTCCGGTAGTGGATCATGTTGATCTTGGGGCCGGCCACCGAGCCAAGGATCTCCGCGGTGACCCGGTAGCGGCCGAGTTCGGCCGGACTGCTGATGACCTTGTCGTCATCGACCACGAGCAGGGCCGGCAGGGTAACGCTGGCACCGACCTCGCCGGCCAGCGTGTCGACGGTGAGCACGTCGTCTACCGCCGCCTTCTCCTGCCTGCCACCGCAGCGCACGATCGCGTACACCGAGAACTCGCTCTCTACCTCAGGCGGCACGGCCTGAGACCGCGCCTGTTCGGGTTATGCCTGCCGCGGGCCCACCTTGCACCACCCGCGGCAGCGGGGGGCATCGCGAGGGGCCTGCCTGCGTTGCACACGTCACCCTGGGCATGACCGCCCCGGATCCGTTCTGTGCGCCGACCACTCAGGTTATCAGACAGACACCGCTCCTCGTCCCGCCACTGCGCGGCCCGGGATGCCGGGTTAGGACCAGTACGAGCCGGACTCCGGTGAGCCTGGCCCATCCGGGCCCGGTTCCCGCGCGCCCGGCTCCGGGCGGCCTGAGTCCTGCGGGCCTGGCTCGACGGGCTCCTGGCCGGCCCACGGATCCGGCTGGCCGCCGTCCGCGCCCGGTGCTGGCGCCGTGTCCGGGGCCGTGTCGGGGACCGGGTCCAGCACCGGGGCCGGGACGATATCCACGACCGGCGTCAGTTCCACCGCCGGGTCAGCGTCGTCGTCCGGCGCTGATTCCGGGGCTGGGGCGGGGTCCACGGCCGAGGCCGGGCTCCGCGGTCCACGCACCCGCCGCGTCCGGCGCTGGCTCGGCGGCCGGGACCGACTCCGCGGTCGGCGCAGGCTCCGTAACCGAGGCAGCATCCGCAGCTTCGGCTGGCTCGGTAGCCGGGGCAGCATCCCCGGCCGATGTCGGCTCTGCGGCCGTGGCTGGCTCCGCGGTCGGGGCCGCCACCGCATCAGCCGGTGCTGGCTCCGCAGCCGCGGCTGGCTCCGCCACCGGGTCCGCTTCCGCCGGGGCCGACGCCGCATCCGCTGCGGCCGACACGTCATCTGGCGCGGGCTCGCCAGAGCCACCCAGCGCCGGGTCGCCCAACTCCGGATCATCGAGCACCGGCTGGTCCAGCACGGCAGTGCCGGGCTGGCTGCCACCGGGCTGGCTGCCGCCGGACCGGCGACGCCGGCGGCCGCCCTGCTTGCCGCCAGTGTGCTCCTCGGCGGACGGGCTGGCTGGCTCCGCTTCGGCCGCGCGGTCAGTCCCGGCGTCCTGGCCGTTCTGCTCGGGCTCGCCCCGGTCCTGCTGCCCGTTGCGGTCCCGGCGGCCGTTCTTGTCCTGGCGGCCGCCGCGGTCCGGCTGGCCGTTCCGGTCGGCCCGGCCACCCGCGTGCCGACCTTCGTCCGCGGCCCGGCCGCGGTGCCCGCCGCCGGGATCGGTCAGGTCGAGCGAGATGATGCGGCCCCGGCCGTTGCAGCACTCGCACGGCTCGGAGAACGCTTCGAGCAGCCCGGAGCCGACCCGCTTGCGGGTCATCTGGACCAGGCCCAGCGAGGTCACCTCGGCCACCTGGTGCTTGGTCCGGTCCCGGGCCAGGCACTCCAGCAGGCGGCGGAGCACCAGCTCGCGGTTGCTCTCCAGCACCATGTCGATGAAGTCGATCACGATGATGCCGCCGACGTCGCGCAGCCTGAGCTGGCGGACGATCTCCTCGGCGGCCTCCAGATTGTTCCTGGTCACCGTCTCTTCGAGGTTGCCGCCCTGCCCGGTGAACTTTCCGGTGTTGACGTTGACGACCGTCATGGCCTCGGTGTTATCGATCACAAGCGAGCCGCCGCTGGGCAGCCACACCTTGCGTTCCAGCGCCTTGGCCAGCTGCTCGTCGATCCGGTAGTGGGCGAAGACGTCCCCAGGCTCGGACCAGTGGGTGAGCCGGTCGGCCAGGTGCGGCGCGACGTACTGGACGTACTCGTGCACCAGGTCCCAGCCCTCGTCGCCGGCCACGACCAGCGAGGCGAAGTCCTCGTTGAAGATGTCCCGGACCACCCGGATGGTCAGGTCGGGCTCGCTGTAGAGCAGTTCGGGCGCGTTCGCGGTCTTCGACTTCTGCTCGATGGCCTGCCACTGCGCGGACAGCCGGGCGACGTCCCGGGAGAGTTCCTCCTCGGTCGCCCCCTCGGCGGCGGTCCGCACGATCACGCCGGCGCCCTCCGGCATGACCGACTTGAGGATCTGCTTGAGCCGGGACCGCTCCTTGTCCGGCAGCTTGCGGCTGATGCCCATCATCGAGCCGCCCGGCACGTACACCAGGTAGCGGCCGGGCAGGCTGACCTGGCTGGTCAGCCGGGCACCCTTGTGCCCGACCGGGTCCTTGGTCACCTGCACCAGGACGGACTGGCCGGACTTCAGCGCGGACTCGATGCGCTTGGACTCGCCCTCCAGTCCGCTGGCGTCGAAGTTGACCTCGCCCGCGTACAGCACCGCATTCCGGCCCTTGCCCACGTCCACGAAGGCAGCCTCCATGGACGGCAGCACGTTCTGCACCTTGCCCAGGTACACGTTGCCGACCAGGGACTGGTGGGTGCCCTTGTCCACGTAGTGCTCGACCAGCACCTGGTCTTCGAGGACGGCGATCTGGGTCCGGTCATGCTGCTGCCGGACGACCATGACCCGGTCGACCGACTCGCGCCGGGCCAGGAACTCCGACTCGGTGATGACCGGCGGCCGGCGGCGGCCGGATTCCCGGCCCTCGCGGCGGCGCTGCCGCTTCGCTTCCAGCCGGGTGGATCCGCGCACCGACTTGACGTCGCTGGCCGAGACAGGTTCGTCGGCGGTGTGCGGGCGCGGCACCCGGACGTGCACCACAGTGTTCGGCGGGTCATCGGAGGCCGACTGGTCGCTTTCGGCGGCCGAGCCACGGCGGCGCCGGCGGCGCCGGCGGCGGCTGCCGCCATCGGCATCGTCAGCCGCGTCCTCGGCGGAGTCGCCGGCCTCCGGCTGGCCGGCGGCCTTGCCGCCACCGTCGGCGGCGGCACCGTCGCCCGTCTTGGCCTCGCCCTGCTTGCCTCCGCCTTGCTTGGCCTCACCGGCCTTGGCGTCGCCCTGCTTAGCCCGGGCGGACCGGCGTCGGCCACCGCCCGCGGTAGCCTCGCTGGCCTCTCCGTCCGGGGACTCCTGGCCCGCGGTGTCCTGGCTGGTCTCCTCGCCGTCGGCCTCATGGTCCCGGGAGCGGCCACCGCGGCGGCGCCGCCGCCGGGATGCCCCCTCGGCATCGTCGCCGCGGCCTGGCTCGTCCGGGCCTTCGTCCGGGCTGCCCGCGTCGTCCCGTGGCCGGCCGCGGTCGGTGGGCTCGCCGGCCGCCGGCGGCTGGAAGATAACCGGCGGCGGCTGGAACGTGGCCTGCGGCACTCCCCCGGCAGCCGCCGGGGGCGCCGGCTGGTCGGCCGGGGCGGCGGGCACCGCCGGGACCGCCGGTGGCGGCACGTCGATGTCGGCCGGTGGCGGGCCAGCGTCCCTGGTCGCGGCCCGGCGCGGCCGCCGGGTACGCCGCTGGGCAGGCGCGGCGTCGCCGTCGCCGGCAGGCACTGTGCTGGCAGGCCCCGTGCTGGCAGGCCCCGTGCTGGCAGGCACTGTGCTCTCGGCCCCTGGGCTTTCGGCAGCTGGGCTCCCGGCCGCCGGGCTGGCGGGCGCTGGGCTGCCGGCGCCAGCCGACGGCGCGGCCGCGCTGGCGTCACTCGCGCCCGCTCCGGTCACACCGGCTGGCGCAGCACCTCCATCACCACTGCGGCCCGCTGTTGGTTCTTGATCGTTCAGCTCGGTTTCGAGCATCCGGGCTATCTCCCGTCAGGCTCCCGGGCGCGTGGGCTCGCTGGGAACCCTCCGCGCCGCGCAGGAGCTGGTCGTACGCGCTCGGTGGACCCGCCGCGGCCGGCTGGGCCGGCGGCGTGTTCAGGCGCGTTGTCTCTACATGTCCCTGCGCCGCGCCGTCGGCGGCATGGCCCGCGGTCTGCCCAAGCCCAAGACCTTCTGCGGGGCCGGCTGCAGCGGCAGCCACGGCCTCGAGCGGTCCCTGGGCCAGCCGGGTCACCAGCGGTGGTGACGACGGCACGAGGCCAGCCACCTGGCGAAGCGCAGTCAGGATGTCATCGGGCCGGACAGCAGGTGTCAGCTGCTGAACGACCATTCGAAGTATGGCATACCCGGCGTTCCGCGATTCCGCGGCCCGCCAGCCGGCCTGCATGCTGACCACCGCGGCACGGGCATCCATCCGCCGGATCCCCTTGCTGGTCAGACGCTCAACCTGCACGCCATCGCTGGCTAGGAACGTCCCGACCGCCGCGGCCGCCTCATCAGGCCCGATCCCGGGGAGGACCACGTCCCACAGCGACGCCTCGAACATCATGGCGCCCAGGGAACCGGCTTCCTCGGTCACGTCTATCACATCAATCCCATCCGGCAGGGCCGCATTGAGCTGGTCCCGTACCTCGCCGCCGACGCACACTTCCGTCAGCGAAAGCTCCAGGTACTCAGCCTCACTCGCCGTCCCCGTCGGGGCCGCGCCAGCGTAAGAGATCTTCGGGTGCGGCGTGAACCCGGCCGAGTACGCGATCGGCACCCGTGCCTTGCGTACTGCCCGCTCAACGGCCCGCGCGATGTCTCTGTGACTGGCGAATCGCATCCTGCTTCTTTTAGCGTACCGGACGATAAGCCGCTGAACGACGGGCGCCTGATTAGTGCTGCGTGTCGGTGAGCTGGCCTGGCCTGCGCCGGAGGAACCGGGAACGGGCATCTAGCCTCCCGCTCCCGGAGCGCCGGCCGCCGCCTGGCCGACCACGCTGAGCGGCAGCAGCTTCTGCCCAGTCGGTCCCGTCTGTATCTCAGTTCCCATCGTCGGGCACACCCCGCAGTCATAACACGGGGTCCACCGGCAATCTTCCACCTCAGCCGCGCCGGCCGGGTCAACCGCGTCCTGCCAGTCCTGCCACAGCCAGTCCCGGTCCAGCCCGGCGTCCAGGTGGTCCCATGGCAGCACCTCGCCGTAGTCCCGCTCCCGGGTGGTGTACCAGGCCAGGTCCACCGGCTGGCCGGCCAGCGCCGCGGCGGCGCACCGCTCCCAGCGCTCGAAGGAGAAGTACTCGCTCCAGCCGTCGAAGCAGGCCCCGTCCGCCCAGGCCGCCCGGATCACCGCGGCCACCCGGCGGTCACCGCGGGACAGCAGGCCCTCGATGATCGACGGGCGCCCGTCGTGGTAGCGGAAGCCAACGGCCCGGCCGTAGCCGGGGGCGTTACGCAGCGCGCCGCCGAGCTTGCGGAGCCGCTCGTCCACGGTTTCGTGCCCGCATTGCGCGGCCCACTGGAACGGGGTGTGCGGCTTGGGCACGAAGCCGCCGATGGACACCGTGCACCGGATGTCCTTGCGCCCGGTCACCTCCCGGCCGGTCTCGATGACCCGGCGGGCCAGGCCGGCGATGGCCAGCACGTCCTCGTCGGTCTCGGTCGGCAGGCCGCACATGAAGTACAGCTTCACCTGCCGCCAGCCGCTGGAGTACGCGGTGGTCACGGTCCGGATCAGGTCGTCCTCGGTGACCATCTTGTTGATCACCTTGCGGATCCGCTCCGACCCGCCTTCCGGGGCGAACGTCAGCCCGGACCGGCGGCCGCCCCGGGACAGCTCGTTGGCCAGCGTCACGTTGAACGCGTCCACCCGGGTGGACGGCAGCGACAGCCCGGTCGAGGTGCCCTCGTACCGGTCGGCCAGCCCGGTCACCACGTCGTCGATCTCGCTGTGGTCGGCGCTGGACAGGGACAGCAGGCCCACCTCGCTGAACCCGGAAGCTTCGAGCCCGCGCTCGACCATGTCCCCGATGGCGGTGATGCTGCGCTCCCGCACCGGCCTGGTGATCATGCCGGCCTGGCAGAACCGGCAGCCCCGGGTGCAGCCGCGGAAGATTTCCACGCTGAACCGCTCGTGCACCGACTCGGCCACCGGGACCAGCGGCTTGCGCGGGTACTGCCACTCATCCAGGTCCATCACGGTGTGCTTGGCCACCGTGAACGGCACCCCGCTGCGGTTGGGCGCCACCCGGTTGATCCGCCCGTCGGGCAGGTAGTCCACGTCGTAGAAGCGGGGCACGTAGACGCCGCCATCGATGGCCAGCCGCTCCAGCAGGCCGTCCCGGCCGCCCGGGCAGCCGGCCCGCTTCCAGTCCCGGATCAGCCCGGAGATAGTCAGCACCGCCTGCTCGCCGTCGCCGAGCACCGCGCCGTCCAGGAACTCGGCGATCGGCTCCGGGTTGAACGCGGCGTGGCCGCCCGCGATGACCAGCGGGTGCCCGTCGGTCCGGTCGGCCGCGGCGAGCGGGATGCCGGCCAGGTCGAGCGCGGTCAGCAGGTTCGTGTAGCACAGCTCGGTGGCGAAACTCACACCCAGCACATCGAACGCGCCCACCGGCCGGTGTCCGTCCACGGTGAACTGCGGGATGCCGTGCTCGCGCATCAGCCCAGCCAGGTCCGGCCACACGCTGTAGGTGCGCTCGGCCAGGGCCCAGCCCGTCTCGTTCAGCACCTCATAGAGGATCTGGAGGCCCTGGTTCGGCACCCCCACCTCGTAGGCGTCCGGGTACATCAGGGCCCACCTGACCTCGGCGGAATCCCAGTCCCTGACGACGGAGTTCAGCTCGCCGCCGACGTACTGGATCGGCTTGCGCACCCGGGGCAGCAGCGGCTCCAAGCGGTCGTAAACCGATTTCACAGGCATCCGTACAGGATAGCTACCTGGCGGCCAGCCGAAGCCGCCTGGTCAGCCGAACACTCAGCCGAACACCTTGCGCCGCCGGTGCACGGACAGCAGCACGCCGACCGCGATCATGTCGGCGAACATGGCCGAGCCACCGTAGGACACGAATGGCAGCGGCAGCCCGGTGACCGGCATGATGCCGATCGTCATGCCGATGTTGATGAAGGACTGCAGGCCGAACCAGATCGCGATGCCCGACGCCACCAGCAGGCCGAACTGGTCATCGGCCCGGCGGGCGATGCGCAGCGCGCGGAACACCACCACGGCCAGGACGGCGATGATAACCGCGCAGCCGATGAAGCCAAGCTCCTCGCCCGCCACGCTGAAGATGAAGTCGGTCTGCTGGTTGGGCACGAAGCTGGCGGTGACCAGCGAGCCGTGCAGCCAGCCGGTGCCACCCAGCTGGCCTGAGCCGATCATGATCTTGGAGTGCAGCGTCTCGTAGCCGATCCCGCTCGGGTCCGACTGCGGATGCAGGAACGCGGTCAGCCGGTCCACCTGGTAGCTCTTCAGCAGGTGCAGCTTGACCACGGCCAGCACGCCGAGCGCACCGGCCACGGTCAGGCCGGCCAGCCAGCGCAGCGGCAGCCCGGACAGCGCGATCATGCCGATGGTGATGAGCAGCAGCAGGATGACCACGCCGAGCGCGGGCTCGCGCTCCACCAGGGCGACCGGGATCGCGGCCAGCAGCAGCACCTTGCCCGCGTCCCGCAGCCGCGGGATCCGGCCGCTGTCCCGCAGATCACCGAACACCACCGCGGCCATCAGCACCAGCGCGATCTTGGCGAACTCGGACGGCTCCACCTGGAAGCCAGCCGGCAGGTTGATCCACGCCTTGGCCCCGTTCACCGAGGTGCCCAGCGGGCTGAGCACGGCGATCAGGCCCAGCACGGCCGCCCCGTAGACGATCGGCGCCAGCATCCGGATCTGCCGGTAGTCCAGCAGGCTGACCACGACCATGAAGATCAGCCCGAGGAACACGTTGATCAGCTGCTTGGTGAAGTAAGCCCGCGGGTCGGCGCTCGGCTGGGTGGCCGAGTAGACCAGCAGCGTGCCGATCAGGCTGAGCGCCACCACGGCCAGCACCAGGATCCAGTCGTACCGGCGCAGCGGCGAATCCTTGGCCAGCGTGCGGGACAGCGCCCCGCGCTGGCCCTGGCCGAAGCTGGGACTGCGGAGCGAGGAGTAATCCCGGGTGCCGAGGCTCATCACTGCCCCCCGTACCCAGCGGGCGGCTTGATCGTGCCGTCCGCCGAGATCTTCGGCAGCCCGTGCGGCAGGCTGCCGTTGACCAGCGCGGCCTTGTGCCCTTCCAGGCCGTAGATATCGTCGTAGATCTGGCGGACCGCGGGCGCCGCCACCTCGGCGCCGAAGTTGGAGTTGGGCACCATGACCACGACGACGTACTTCGGGTCGTTGCACGGCGCGAACGACGCGAACACCGAGGTGACCGAGCTGTTGAACACCTCGGCGGTACCGGTCTTGCCGGCCACGCACACCTTGCTGCGCGGGAAGCCGCTGAACGCCCCGGCCGCGGTGCCGCCGCCGACCGTCACGTCGGCCAGCGCGTTGCGGATGTAGGCCAGCGTGCCGCCCGCCACCGGCAGATGCCGGATCACCGTGGGGTAGATCCGCTGCACCACCTGGCCGGTCTGGCTGATGATCGCCTTGCCGATCCGCGGGCTGTACAGCGTGCCCCCGTTGGCCAGCGCCGCGTACGCGTCGGCCAGCTGCAGCGGGGTGACCGTCACGTAGCCCTGGCCGATGGCCGCGATGGCTGCCTCACCCGGCTCCCACACGTTGCCGAAGTGGCAATCCTGGTATTCGATCTGCTGCACATACGAGCCGTTCGCGTTGCCGTACTTGCACCAGTTCTGGCCGGTATGCGCGTTGCTCTTCCACAGGTAGTAGATCCATTCCCGGGTCGGGATGGTGCCGGTGCTCTGCTCCGGCAGGTCAATGCCGGGCGCGTTGCCGAAGCCCCACTTCACGGCCATCTGCTGCATTTCCTGGGCCGGCATCTTCGGGGTGGTGACGACGTTGTCCTTCGGGTGGTCACGCAGGTAGATCTGGTAGGCCAGTTCGTAGAACACCGTGTCGCAGGAGATGACCAGCGCCTCGTGCAGGCTGATCGGGCCGATCGGTGGCTGCCCGTCGTTGGCGAACGAGCGGCCGCTGATGTTGAAGGTGGCCGGGCAGTTGTACGTGCTGGCCAGGCTGTACCCGGCATGCACCGCGGCCGCGGTGGAGATCACCTTGAACGTGGAACCGGGCGCGTACTCGCCCTGGGTGACCCGGTTCAGGATCGGCTCGCCGTGTCCTTTGCCGAACAGCTGCCGGTACTGCGCCTCGGAGATGCCGCCGGTCCACACCGACGGGTCGTAGCTGGGCAGGCTGGCCATCGCGACCACCCGGCCAGTCGTGGTCATGACCACCCCGGCGGCCGTGGTCGCGTGCGGGCTGCCCGTCTGCTGGGCGTGGGTCAGGGTGCTGGCCAGGATCGTCTGCAGGTCGCCTTGGAGCCGCGCGTTGATGTTGGTCACCAGGTCATCCCCGGTCTGCGGATTGACCGTGCGGACGGTGCCGAGTTGCTGGCCCGCGCTGTTCACCGACAGCACTTCGCGGCCTGGGGTGCCCTCCAGGTACTTGTTGTACTGCAGTTCCAGCCCGGCCTGGCCGACCAGGTCCTCGCCGGCGAAGCCGGTGGACGGCAGGTGCTGCTGCTTCATCTGCTGCGGGGTGATCGGGCCCAGGTAACCGAGCACCTGGGCCGGGTTGGCCCCGTCCGGCGCCGGGTACTGTGCCACCGGGTCCACCCCGGCGCTGACCCCGGGGAACCGGTCGTGGTCCTGCATGATCTCCACGGCGACCGAGTCCGGCACGTGCTGCGCCACCGGAACCGGCTGGTAGGGCGAGCCCGGCCAGCACGGCTGGCCGATCTTGGCGTTGCACAGCCGGAGCTTCTCGTGCAGCAGCTTGCCGGACATGTGCAGCAGGGGGGCCAGCCGGGCCAGCACGGCCGTGCCGCCGTCGCTCTGCTTGGCCAGGTCCATGATGTTCACCGTGACCACCAGCGAGCTGGTGTTGTCCACCAGCGGCTGCCCGCCGTCGTCCAGGATCTGGCCGCGCACCGACGGCGTGATCACCGACTGGGTCTGGTCCAGCGCGGCCAGCTGCGCGTAATCCTTGCCCGTCAGCACCTGCAGGTACCACAGGCGGCCGCCGAGCGAGATCAGCAGCGCGGCCACCACCGCGTACAGCACGACGAGGCGCCGACGGGACGCGGGGATCATCCCAACCCTCCAGTCTTCTTGCTGAAGATCCGCCAGAACGGCCGGCGGCGGCTGAACGTGCCCCGGCCCGGCGCGGCCAGCGGCCCGCGCCGCCCCATCAGGGCGGAGGACTTCACCCCACGGAACCGCGGCACATGCGTCTTGCCCACCGGTGACCGCCGGCCGCCAAGCCCGCTTTTATTACCGAACGCCCGTCCGCGCAGCTGCCGTCCGCCGGTGACCCGGCCGCCACGGCGACGGCCAAGTACCGAGCCGCCGATCGCCCCGTCCCCGCGCCGTGCGGAGCTGCCCAGCCGGAGATGGACCGGGCGAACCGGGCGGCTCAGGCTGACCCGGGTGCCGCTGGCCGATCCGCCCGGCATGGCCCGGCCGCGCAGCCGCGGGCCCCGGCCTGGCCGCAGCGCCGGGCCACCCGCGCCGTCGCCGAGCAGGCTGGACGTGGCCCCGGCCAGCGATCCACCGCGGTACCGGCTGGCCCAGTTCCGGCTGCCCAGCCGCAGGTTCACCGGCCGGGACGGCAGCCCGGTGGCGTACCGGCTGGCCCAGTTCCGGTTGCCCAGCCGCAGGCTGACCGGCCGGGACGGCGGCTTACGCGGGATTCGCGGGCTGCTGGCTGACCCGCCCTGCAGCGCGCCCGCCCCGCCGAAGTTCAGGTGGACCGGGCGGCCCGGCGCGCGGGCCGGGCCGCGGCCGCCGCTGGCCGACCCGCCCTGGGTGGCACCGGCCCGCAGCGACCGGGCGCTGAGCCGCGGCGCCCGCCCGGTCCCGCTGTCCCGGACCACCGCACCCGACGTGCCGAGCAGCCCGGCCGCGGCGGCCAGGCTGGGCGTGAGCAGGCCAGCGCCGTCCGCTCCGCCGCGCAGCGCGGCCAGGCCGTGCACCGCGATCCCCCGTGACCGGGCCACCGCGTACAGCACGAACGGGCTGAGCAGCACGTCGTAGCCGACCGAGGCGGGCAGCGTGTGCCGGATCGCGGTCCAGGTGATGTCCGGGTCGCCGAAGATCATCCCGGTCAGCGCGTAGAGCAGCTCACCGGCCGCGGAGCCCACCGCCACCACGCAGATCGGCAGCCAGGCGGAGTGCTCGAGGCTGACCCCGAGCAGCCCGCAGCCGTAACCGACCAGGCAGAACACCAGCGCATACTGGCCGACCAGGTGGGTGGCGGGCGGGGCCACGTCGAGCGCCAGCCCGGCGCAGAAGCCGCCCAGCATGCCCTCCACCGGCCCGCCGGTCAGCGCGACCGCGACCACCACGACCAGGACCAGGTCCGGCCCCGCCCCGCCGGGTAGCCGCAGGTTGTTCAGCACGGTCAGCTGGATCAGGATCGCGATCAGCAGCAGGCCGCCGGACAACGCCGCGCGCCGCACCTCAGCCCCCCGCTCCGGTGGCACCAGGGGCCGGCGTGCTGGGCGCACCGGACGGGTTCGCGCCGGGTGACGCGGTCACCGTGACGGTGACCTTGGGGGCCGGGGTGGGCGCCGGCGGCAGCACGGCGAACCGGGGGTTGTGCCGCGGCGGGACGATGACCACGCCAACCACCCCGAGCGCCGCGTCGTTCGCGTACGGGCGGACCAGGGCGAGCTTGGTCAGCGAGCTGGCCGACCCTTCCACCTTGGTGATCACGCCGACCGGCACCCCGGGCACGTAGGAGCTGCCGCCCACCGAGCCGAACGTGACCAGCTGCTCGCCCGGGCGCAGCACCGCGTTGACGTCGAAGACCTGGAGCCGGAGCAGACCGCTGCCGGTCATCGCCTTGCCGGTGCCGCTGACCACGCCGATCTCCCCGGTGCCGGCCAGCCGCACCCCCACGGTCACGCTGGCGTCGGTGCTGAGCAGCACGGTAGCGGTGGTCGCGTTCACCGAGGTGATCGTGCCGACCAGGCCCTGCCCGTTGAGCACCGTCATGTCCGGCTTGATGCCGTCGCCGCGGCCGGCGTCGATGGTGACCGAGTCGTCGTACGAGCCGCCGGCCGCGATCACGCTGGCCGCCACGATCCGGTACCGGCCCCGGGCCGCCACCTGCAGCAGCTGCTTGAGCTGCTGGTCCTGATATTTGCTCAGCTGCTCCTGGCCGAGCTGCGCGCGCAGCGAGAGCACCTGGCGCTGCAGCGAGTCGATCCTGGCCTGGGAACCGGAGTTGCCGGTCAGCCCGTCCGCGACCGCGGACACCGGCCGGGTCACCAGGCTGGCTACGTTCTCCGCCGAGCCGAACACCGCGCCGCCGACCGAGCGCAGCCCGCGCAGCGGGCCCCCAGCGCCGTCCCGGTAGGAGATGGTGATCAGCGCGAGGGCAGCAACCAGCAGCACCCCGAGAGCGAGACGGGTCCGCCGGGTGTCGTGCACCAGGTCTCCTCATCCATGCGGCTTGAGCTGCTATCCCTCGTTGCACCCCTGGTTAGCTGCCGCAGTCCAGGCGGTGGGCTCCCGCCTGCGACGGGACGCTCAGCGCCTGGACTCGGGAACCAGTACCTGACGCAGCGTATCGAAGTCCTCGACGCACTTGCCGGTACCAAGGACCACCGAGTCGAGCGGGTTGTCCGCCACGTGCACGGGCATCCCGGTCTCCTCGCGCAGCCGGTCGCCCAGCCCGCGGAGCAGCGCACCGCCGCCGGTCAGCGCGATGCCCCGGTCCATCACGTCGCCGGCCAGTTCGGGCGGGCACTTGTCCAGCGTGGTCTTGACCGTGTCCACGATGAGCGCGACCGGCTCCTCGATGGCCCGGCGGATCTCCTCCGCCGAGATCACGATCGTCTTGGGCAGGCCGCTGACCAGGTCCCGGCCGCGGATCTCGGCGTGCGGCTCGTCCACCGACGGGTAGGCCGAGCCGAGCGCCATCTTGATCTCCTCGGCGGTCCGGTCGCCGAGCATGAGCGAGTACTCCTTCTTGCCGAACGTGATGATGGCCTGGTCCAGTTCGTCACCGGCCACCCGGATCGACTGGGAGGTGACGATGCCGCCCAGCGAGATCACCGCGACCTCGGTGGTGCCGCCGCCGATGTCCACCACCATGTTCCCGGTCGGCTCGTTGACCGGCAGGCCGGCCCCGATGGCCGCGGCCATCGGCTCCTCGATGATGTACACCCGGCGGGCGCCGGCCTGGTGACCGGCTTCCTTGACCGCGCTCTGCTCCACCCCGGTGATGCCGCTGGGCACCGCGACGACGACCCGGGGCTTGGCCAGGTGGCGGCGCCGGTGCACCTTCTGGATGAAGTAGCGCAGCATCCGCTCGGTCACGTCGAAGTCGGCGATGACCCCGTCCTTCAGCGGGCGCACGGCCACGATGTTGCCCGGCGTCCGCCCGATCATCCGTTTAGCCTCGACCCCGACGGCGACGATCGAGCCCGTGTTCGTATTCAGGGCCACTACGGAGGGTTCGTTGAGCACGATGCCGCGGCCCCGGACGTAGACCAGGGTGTTCGCGGTGCCGAGGTCGACCGCCATGTCACGGCCCAGAAACGCCAGCGCGTTGCTCATAGGGAACGAGAACCTTCCAAAAAGGGTCTGCTGGATGATCTGTGCTGTTATTCCTGCGGCTTACGCCGGGTGAGCGCAGGCCGCCCTGTGTCCTTCATCGACCAGCCCCGGCCTGCCTAAACGAGGTCAGGGAAGAAGATCTTGATTTCCCGTTCCGCCGAGTCCGGTGAGTCTGATCCGTGCACGATGTTCTGCTGCACATCCAACGCGTGATCACCGCGGATAGTGCCCGGTACAGCGCGGACCGGATCGGTCGCGCCAGCCAGCCCGCGGAACGCCTCGATGGCCCGCGGACCCTGCACGACCAGGGCCACCAGCGGGCCGGAGGTGATGAAACGGATCAGCGGCTCGTAGAACGGCTTGCCGACATGTTCGGCATAGTGCGTCTCGGCCAGTTCGACGTCGATCGTGCGCAGGTCCATGGCCACGATCTGCAGGCCTTTGCCCTCGATGCGGGCTAGTACATCGCCGATCAGGCCGCGCCGGACCGCGTCAGGCTTGATAAGGACGAGGGTACGTTGAATCAAGACTTGCTCCTCATAGCCGGTGGCGACAGCAACGGTGCCGATCCCGGAGTGATCGAGGGCAAACCCGCCGCCCCCCGATCCTACCGGTGCGCTGCCGTCCCCCCGGCTCAAGCAGCGCCGGGACGGTCCCGCCGCGCCGGCCTACCATAAGGCCCTGACCTGGACACAATCACATCTTTACGGCAAGCTCGGAAGGACCGCAGGTCCGGCCGCCCCTGATGAAGAGCAGGTGAAAGGTGGGCCACATCCCCGGCAGCGTCACCCAGTCACCCGCGCCGGCCCCGCCGATCCGGCCGGACAACCCCCTGCTGCAGCGCGACGGGCTGCCCGTCCGGATCGCGCCGTTCGCCGCCCTCGCCCTGATCGCCGAGGCGAGCCTGCTGCTGCCGCCAGGCCCGGCGTCGCTGCCGGACGCCATCGTCAGCGTGCTGCTGCTCGCCGCGGTGGCGGCCGAGATCGCGTTCGTGCCGTGGCCACGGGTGCCGGGCTGGCTCACCGTGACCGTCCCGCTGCTCTACACCGTCTCGATCCTGTTCCTGATCCAGGCGGCCGGCGGCTCCACGTCCGGCGTGAGCATCGTGCTGCTCAGCCCGCTGATCTGGACCGCGCTGTTCCACCGCCGCTGGGAGTCGGCCCTGGTCACGCTGGCCGTGCTCGGCGTGATGCTCTATATCTCGCTGAACCCGGACATGGCGACGACGTCCGTGCTGATCCGGCGGATGTTCTTCTGGGCCGCCCTGGCGGCCATGATCGCTTTCGTCGGGCATGGGCTGCGCACCCGGGTCCGCCGGTCCCGGCAGGAAACCGCCCAGGTGCAGGACCGGCTGCGCGAGATGAGCATCCTGGCCGACCGCGACCGCATCGCCAGCAGCCTGCACGACACCGTGGTACAGCGGCTGTTCGCGGCGGGCCTGGCCTTGCAGGGGGTGGCGCTGCGCGCCGCCCGGCCCGACCTGACCAGCCGGATCGACGAGGTGGTGCAGAACCTGGACGACTCCATCACGCTGCTCCGCCAGTCCATCTTCGCCCTGGAGCGCGGCGAGCGCGACGAGCCAGCCGCTGTAGGCCGGGCCTGGCCGGCCGTGACCAGCCCGCCGGATCTGAGCCTGCGGCGCTCGATCCTGGACGTGGTCAGCGAGCTGACGCCGGGCATCGGCGTCATCCCGGAGATAACCCTGGATGGCCCGATCGACACGGCCGTGCCCGCGGCGCTCGCCCAGCATCTGCTGGCCTGCCTGCGCGAGGTGCTGGGCTATAGCGACGGGCGCCGGCAGCCGGGCCGGGTGGCCGTCGCGGTCACCGTGGACGGCGCGGCCGTGACGCTGACCATCACCGAGGACGGCCCGTGGTGGGCCGATGAGTCCACGCCGGACAGCACCGAACTGGCGCTGCTGCACCGGCGGGCCAGCCAGCTCGGCGGCTCGGTCACGGCGCAGCCGGCCCCGGACGGGATGAGCCAGCTGAGCTGGCAGGCCCCACTGGCCGAGCAGCTCCCGCTCAGCGCGGGCCTGCCCCCCGGCGGCCAGGCGCAGCAGGCGGCGCCGATGATTCCGCGCGGCGCCCCATCACGATAGCGAGCACCCAGAACCCGGCGAAGATAGCGCCCAGCGCGTACATCACCGGCACCACCACCCCGGCCGCGATGACCAGCAGCTGCAGCGCGCTCCCGGCCGCCAGCACCCCACGCGAGGCGGCCCGGCTGACCAGGCCCGCGAGCAGCACCGCGGCCACGGCCAGGCACCCGCCGGCCAGCAGCGCCGCGCGCCGCGGCTCGTGGCCGATCGTGATGGCCACCGGGATGGCCAGGCCGATCACGATGGCCTCCATCACCAGCACGGTGGCGCACAGTCTTTTCATTCCGGCGCTTCATCCACATCGGGCGCCTCCGCCTGGTGGCCGGCCAGCAGCACCCGCGCGTCCCCGGCCGTGACCACCGACCCGGTCACCAGCACCCCGGTCCGGGTCAGCCCCTCCTCGCCGGACGCCTCGTCGGCCAGCGTCACGGCCAGCTCCAGGGCCTCGTCCAGCCGCCGCACGGTGTGCACCCGCTCGGGACCGAACACCGCCGCCGCCAGCTCGGCCAGCTTCTCCGGGTCCATCGACCGGTCCGACGAGTTCCGGGTCACCACCAACTCCGCGACCACCGGCTCCAGCTGATCGAGGATCCCGGGCACGTCCTTGTCCTCGCTGACCGCCAGCACGCCGATCACCGCGGCGAACGTGAACGCCTCGGTCAGCGCCTCCAGGGCCGCCGCCATCCCGGCCGGGTTGTGCGCGGCGTCGAGGATCACCAGCGGGCTGCGCCGCACCACCTCCAGCCGCCCCGGCGAGCGCACCGACGCGAACCCCTCGCGGACGATCTCCTGCGCCAGTGGCCCCGGCTCGCCGTCGTCCCCGGCCGGGGCGAACGCCTCGACCGCGGCCAGTGCGACCGCCGCGTTGCCGGCCTGATGCGCGCCGAACAACGGGAGTGCGATGTCGGTGTAGTCGCCCCGCAGCCCGCGCAGGTCGAGCCGCTGGCCGCCGACCGCGAGGTCACGGTTGACCACGCCGAACTCGATGCCCTCGCGGAGCACGCTGGCGCCTACCGACACCGCCCGGCGGAGCAGCACCTCGGCCGCCGGTACCGGCTGCTGGGCCAGCACGGCGACCGCGCCCGGCTTGATGATGCCGGCCTTCTCGGTGGCGATCTGCTCGACCGTGTCGCCCAGCCAGCGGGTGTGGTCCAGGGATATCGGGGTGACGACCGCGACCGCGCCGTCCGCAACGTTGGTCGAGTCCCAGGTCCCGCCCAGGCCGACCTCGACGATGGCCACGTCCACCGGCAGGTCGGCGAAGATGGCGAACGCCATCGCGGTGAGCACCTCGAAGAAGGACAGCGGGGCCGGCTGGCGCCCATCCACCAGGGCGACGTACGGCGCCAGCTCGTCGTAGGCGGCGACGAACCGCTCGGCCGAGACCGGCTCGCCGTCCAGCACGATCCGCTCCCGGATCGAGGACAGGTGCGGGCTGGTAAACAGGCCGGTGCGCAGCCCGCGGGCGCGCAGCAGGGACTCGATCATCCGGGCCGTTGAGGTCTTCCCGTTGGTGCCGGTCACGTGGATGACCGGGTAGGCCCGCTGCGGGTCGCCGAGCAGCGCGGCCAGGTCCGCGATCCGGTCCAGGGTGGGCTCGATGGCGTGCTCGGGGCGGCGGGTGAGGATCTCCCGCTCCGCCTCGCGCAGCTCCTCGTCGAGGCTCAGGCCGTCCGGCGTGGTCAACCCTCACCTCGGGCCAGCAGATCCTGGAGCCGGCCGCTGATCCGCTCGATGTCGGCGGTGGCCGCGGCCAGCCGGTCCCGGGTTTTGGCCACCACCTCGGGCGGCGCCTTGGCCAGGAACGAGTCGTTGGCCAGCTTGCGTTCGGTCTGCTCGGCCTCTTTGCGGGCAGCCTGCAGATCCTTGTCCAGCCGCCGCCGCTCGGCGGCCACGTCGATACCGGCCGCGGTGTCCAGCTCGACGGTGACCTGCTCGGCCAGCACGGTCGCGGTCGGGGTGAAGTCGCCGCCGGGCGGGGTCAGCCGGAGCAGCGAGCGGATGCTGGGCTCGTGCGCGGCGAGCACCGTGCGGCCGATCCCGCCGAGCGCCGCGGGCACCGGCTGGCCGGGCCGCAGGCCCTGGTCGGAGCGGAACCGCCGGACCTCGGTGACCAGCCGCATCAGCGACTCGATCTCGGCCTCGGCCGCCTGGTCGTGGTAGGCCGGCCCAGCCTGCGCACCGGCCGGGCGCTGGCCCGGCCAGGGCGCGACCATCACGCTGTCCCCGCCGGTCAGCGCGGTCCACAATTCGTCGGTGACGAACGGGATGACCGGGTGCAGCAGCTTGAGCAGCCGATCCAGCACGTAGCCGAGCACTTCACGGGTGCGCTGCGCGGCGGGGCCGGATAGCTCCGGCTTGGCCAGTTCCAGGTACCAGTCGCAGACCTCGTCCCAGGCGAAGTGGTACAGCGTCTCGCACAGCTTGCCGAACTCGTACCGCTCGAACAGGTCGTCGACCTCGGCGGTCACCGTGGCCAGCCGGGACAGGATCCACCGGGCCGCGGTGGGCAGCCCCGCCGGGTCCGGCGCCCCAGCGCCAGGCACGGTGGCCCCATTCAAAAGAGCGAACCGGGTGGCGTTCCACAGCTTGTTGCAGAAGTTCCGCGAGCCGGTGACCCATTCCTCGCTGACCGGGACGTCGCTGCCCGGGCTGGCCCCGCGGGCCAGGGTGAACCGGGTGGCGTCCGCGCCGAACCGGTAGATCCAGTCCAGCGGGTCCACTGTGTTGCCCAGCGACTTGGACATCTTCTTGCCGTGTGAGTCGCGGACCAGGCCGTGCAGGGCCACCTGCCGGAACGGCACCGCCTCGGTCGGCGGCCGGCGCCGCATGGCGTACAGGCCGAACATCATCATCCGGGCCACCCAGAAAAACAGGATGTCGTACCCGGTGACCAGGACGCTGGTCGGGTAGAAGGCGCGCAGGTCGGCGGTGTCGTCCGGCCAGCCCAGCGTGGAGCACGGCCACAGCGCCGAGGAGAACCAGGTGTCCAGCACGTCCGGGTCCTGGCGCCAGCCCTCGCCGGTGGGTGGCTGCTCCCCTGGCCCGACGCAGACCACCTCGCCCGCTGGCCCGTACCAGACCGGGATCCGGTGCCCCCACCACAGCTGCCGGCTGATGCACCAGTCGTGCATGTTGTCCACCCAGCTGAAGTACCGGGCGGTCATGTCCTGCGGGTGGATCTGCACCCGGCCGTCGCGGACCGCGTCCCCGGCCGCCCTGGCCAGCGGGCCGACCTTCACGAACCACTGCAGGGACAGCCGCGGCTCCACCACCGTGCCGCACCGCATGCAGTGCCCGACCGAGTGCACGTACGGCCGGATCTCGCTCACGATCCGGCCCTCTTCGCGCAGCGCGGCGACCACCGCGGGCCGGGCCTCGAACCGGTCCAGGCCCTCGAACGGGCCGTGCGCGGTAATCCGGCCGTGCTCGTCCATGATCGTGATGCTGGGCAGGTCGTGCCGCCGGCCGATCTCGAAGTCGTCCGGGTCGTGCGCCGGGGTGACCTTGACCGCGCCGGTGCCGAACTCCGGGTCCACGTGCGGGTCGGCCACGATCGGGATCCGCCGGTTGGACAGCGGCAGCTGCACCTCCCGGCCGATCAGGTGCGCGTACCGGGGGTCGTCCGGGTGTACCGCCACCGCAGTGTCGCCGAGCATGGTTTCCGCCCGGGTGGTGGCGACCACGACCGAGTCGTCGCCGTCGCCGTACCGGATCGAGACCAGTTCGCCGTCCTCGTCGCTGTGGTCCACCTCGATGTCGGACAGCGCGGTCAGGCAGCGCGGGCACCAGTTGATGATGCGTTCGGCCCGGTAGATCAGGCCGTCCTCGTACAGCTGCTGGAAGATGGTCTGCACCGCGCGGGACAGGCCCTCGTCCATGGTGAACCGCTCGCGGGACCAGTCCACGCTGTCGCCCAGCCGGCGCATCTGGCCGAGGATCTTGCCGCCGGACTCGGCCTTCCACTGCCAGACCCGCTCGACGAAGGCCTCCCGGCCGAGGTCGTGCCGGCTCAGCCGTTCCTTGGCCAGTTCCCGCTCCACCACGTTCTGCGTGGCGATGCCGGCGTGGTCCATGCCGGGCAGCCACAGCGCGGTGTAGCCCTGCATCCGGCGCCGCCGGACCAGCGCGTCGATCAGCGTGTGGTCGAGCGCATGCCCGATGTGCAGCGAGCCGGTTACGTTCGGCGGCGGGATCACGATGCAGAACGCCGGATGGTCCGGGCTGACTTCCGTAACGTCGGCGTGCATCAGCCCGCGCTTGTCCCAGGACTCGTACAGCCGGTCCTCTACCTCACCCGGCACGTACTGCGGTGGAAGCTCAGTTCGCTGCTGCGTCAGATCTGCACTCACGACGACCGAGTCTAGTGCCGCGCCGAGGGGCCTCCGTGCCCGTATGCGGGCCGGTTAGCCCCGGAGCGGGCTTATTACGCGGACTTCTCGCGCGGGGGACGGCGGGCGGCCGAGTCGCGAGGCACCAGCGTCGGGTTGACGTGCTCCAGGACGACAGGGCCGGTGATCACGACCCGCTCGACGTCCTTGCGGCTGGGCACCTCGTACATTACCGACAGCAGCACTTCTTCGAGGATGGCGCGCAGCCCGCGCGCGCCGGTGCCGCGCAGGATGGCCTGGTCGGCCACGGCTTCCAGCGCGTCGTCGGTGAACTCCAGGTCCACCCCGTCCAGCTCGAACAGCCGCCGGTACTGCTTGACCAGGGCGTTGCGCGGCTCGGTGAGGATCTGGATCAGCGCGTCCCGGTCCAGGTTGTGCACGCTGGTGATGACCGGGAGGCGGCCGACGAACTCGGGGATCATGCCGAACTTCAGCAGGTCCTCCGGCATCACGTCGGCGAACTGGTCGCCCTCGGTGCGGTCGTTCTTGACCCGGAGCACCGCGCCGAACCCCATCCCGGACTTGCCGACCCGCTGCTCGATGATCTTCTCCAGGCCGGAGAACGAGCCACCGCAGATGAACAGCACGTTGGTCGTGTCGATCTGGATGAACTCCTGGTGCGGGTGCTTCCGGCCGCCCTGCGGTGGGACCGACGCCGTGGTGCCCTCGAGGATCTTCAGCAGCGCCTGCTGCACGCCCTCGCCGGACACGTCCCGGGTGATCGACGGGTTCTCGCTCTTCCGGGCGATCTTGTCGATCTCGTCGATGTAGATGATTCCGGTCTCGGCCTTCTTGACGTCGTACTCGGCCGCCTGGATCAGCTTGAGCAGAATGTTCTCGACGTCCTCACCGACGTAACCGGCCTCGGTGAGCGCGGTGGCGTCGGCGATGGCGAACGGCACGTTGAGCAGCCGGGCCAGCGTCTGGGCCAGCAGCGTCTTGCCGGACCCGGTCGGGCCGAGCAGCAGGATGTTCGACTTGGCCAGCTCGACGCCGTCCTCGCCGGGCCGGTTGTCACCGCCGGACTGGACCCGCTTGTAGTGGTTGTAGACCGCCACGGACAGGGCCTTCTTGGCCTTCTCCTGGCCGATCACGTAGGCGTCGAGGAACTCGTAGATCTCCCGGGGCTTGGGCAGGCTGTCCCATTTGAGCTCAGACGGCTCGGCCAGTTCCTCTTCGATGATCTCGTTGCACAGGTCGATGCACTCGTCGCAGATGTACACGCCGGGCCCCGCGATGAGCTTCTTGACTTGCTTCTGGCTCTTCCCACAGAAAGAGCACTTCAGCAGGTCACCACCATCGCCGATGCGAGCCACCCAGCTACTCCTTTACCTGGGGCCGCGGCCCGCACGAGGCGGGCCAGCAGCCGCGGGTACGTCCCGCCGTGCCATCTAGCTCTCAGTTCAGACGGTACCGCCTCCGAGCCCCCGACCGCGAGAGCCGGACCCGGTGCGGACCACCCCGAGGATGAATCCTCCTGGTTAGGACGACCCTACCTCGGCCTTGCGCTTCAGGCTCGTCAGAACCTCGTCAACGAGACCGTACTCTTTGGCCTCCTCGGCGGTGAAGAACTTATCCCGCTCGATGTCGACCCGGACCTGCTCCTCCGTCCGGCCGCTGTGCAGGGCCACGATCCTCTCCATGGCACCCCGCATCCGGAGAATCTCCCGGGCCTGGATCTCCAGGTCGCTGGACTGCCCGTAGCCACCTTCGGTAGCGGGCTGGTGCAGCAGGATGCGGGCGTTCGGCAGGGCCAGCCGCTTGCCGGGGGTGCCGGCGGCCAGTAGCACCGCGGCCGCCGAGGCGGCCTGGCCGATGCAGATGGTCTGGACCTCGGGCTGGATGTACTGCATCGTGTCGTAGATCGCCATCATCGAGGTGACCGACCCACCCGGCGAGTTGATGTAGATCAGGACGTCCCGGTCCGGGTCGATGGACTCCAGCGTGATCAGCTGGGCCATCACGTCGTTGGCCGAGGCGTCGTCGATCTGCACGCCCAGGAAGATGATCCGCTCCTCGAAGAGCTTGTTGTACGGGTTCATCTCCTTGATGCCGTACGACGTGCGCTCCACGAACGAAGGGAGGACGTACCGGGACTCCGCCAGCCGGCGGTGCGATGTGCTCACGTGCGGCTCCTCCGCTCCGGGGTCGAGGTTCATGACAACGGCCCCACAGTGTCCACCTCAAGGGCGCTGCGGATCACGTGGTCCACGAAGCCGTAGTCCTTGGCCTCCTCCGCGGTGAACCACCGGTCCCGGTCGGCGTCCTTCTCGATCTGCTCGACAGTCTGCCCGGTGTGGAACGCGGTGCGCTCGGCCAGCTTGCGCTTGATGTAAAGCATCTGCTCGGCCTGGATCCTGATGTCCGAGGCCGTGCCGCCGATGCCGCCCGAGGGCTGGTGCATCAGGATGCTGGCGTGCGGCAGCGCGTACCGCTTGCCCGCCGTCCCGGCGGCCAGCAGGAACTGGCCCATCGACGCGGCCATGCCCATCGCGTAGGTGGCGATGTCGTTCGGCACGTACTGCATCACGTCGTAGATGGCCAGCCCGGCGTACACCGAGCCACCCGGCGAGTTGATGTAGATACTGATGTCCCGCTCGCTGTCCTCGGACGCGAGCAGCACCATCTCGGCGCACATCCGGTTGGCGATGTCCTCGTCAACCTGCTGGCCGAGGAAGATGATCCGGTGCCGGAGCAGCCGCTGGAATATCTGTTCGGTAATCAGGGGCGGTGCCGCTTCCGCGGTCCGCGCCAGGATCCGGGTCGGGTCCTGGAAAGCCGGAGGCGTGCCCACTGTGCTCTCCTCGGTCATGTCCTGCGTCATTGATTGCGACGATAACGCGCGCCCGGGCCCGGAACGTCCCGGGGTGGCGGCTGTTCGCTGTCGGCGCAGGCCGCCCGCCAGTGGCTACTTCTTGGCGGCCTTCCTGGTGGCCTTCTTCTTGGGGGTTTCGTCCTGGTCTGTGCCGTCCGCGTCCGCGGCGGGTTCCGCCTCGGCCGCGAGTTCCGCCTCGGCTGCGGCTTCCGCGTCAGCCTCCGCCGCCACCTCAGCCTCAGCCTCAGCCTCAGCCTCAGCCTCAGCGGTGCCGGTCTCGGCCGCGGCCTCCCCGGCCGCCTCGGCCTCGCCCTCGGCCGTGTCCGGCCGCAGCGCCGCGCCGACATCCACCGGCTTCCCGGCGTCGTCGGTCACCGTGACCCGCTCAGTGATCAGGTTGAGCGCCTTGCCGCGCAGCACGTCGGCGACGACGGAGCCGATCTGCCCGTGCTCGGTGATCTCCTGGGCCAGCCGGTCCGGCTGCACGCCCATCCGGTAGGCCTGCTCGATCACGTACGCGTTGAGCTCGTCCTGCTCGACGTTCAGGTCCTCGTTCTGGGCCAGCTGGTCCAGCACGAACCCGGCCTTGACCGACTTCCGCGCCCCCTCGGCCATGTCGGCTTCCAGCTGCTGCTCGGTCTGCCCGGAGGACTGCAGGTAGGCCTCACGGGTGGTGCCGGCCCGCTCCAGCTGCTCGTCCAGGTTCGCCCGCCGGGCGTCGATCTCGCTCTGCACCAGGGCGTCCGGCAGCGGGACCTCAACCTTGGCCAGCACCGCGTCCAGCGCCCGGTCCCGGGCCTGCCGGGCCTGCTGCATCCGCTTGACCGACTCCAGCTGGGTGCGGGTCCCGGCGCGCATCTCGCCCAGCGTGTCGAACTCGCTGGCCGACTGGGCGAACTCGTCGTCCAGCTCGGGCAGTTCCTTGATCTTGACACTGTGCACGGTGACGGTCACGTCGGCCTGCTCGCCGCCGTGCTCGCCGCCGGCCAGCTCGGTGCTGAACGTCTTGGACTCCCCAGCCGGCATGCCGAGCAGCGCCTCGTCCAGGCCGTCCAGCAGCGTGCCGCTGCCTACCTCGTAGGACAGCCCGCTGGCCTGCGCGTCCTCCACCGGTTCGCCGTTCACCGAGGCGGACAGGTCGATCGAGGTGTAGTCGCCGTTCTCGACCGGCCGGTCCGCGGTCTGCAACGACGCGAACCGCTCGCGCAGCCCGCCGATGTACTCCTCGACCTCGTCCGGGGTGACCACGGCGCTATCCACGGTGACCGGCAGGCCGGCCAGCTCGGGCAGGTCGAACTTGGGCCGGACGTCCACCTCGGCGGTGAACGCCAGTTCCTTGCCGTCATCCAGCCTGGTGATCTCCAGCTCGGGCTGGCCGAGCGCGAACACCTCGTGCTCCTGCAGGGCCTGCCCGTAAAACTGCGGGACCGCGTCGTTCACCGCCTGCTCGAGCACCACGCCGCGGCCGAACCGCTGGTCGATGATGCGCGGTGGCACCCGGCCCGGCCGGAAGCCGGGCACCCGGACCTGCCGGGCGACCTCGCGGTACGCCTTGTCGAGGCTCGACTTCAGCTCCTCGAACGGGACCTCGATGGTCAGCTTCACCCGGGTAGGGCTCAGCTCCTCGACGTCGGTCTTCACGTCGCCGTCACTCCCTGCTGCCTGCGCTCTGAGTTTCCAAGCCCGCCCGCCCCTGCCGCGCCCGTCCGCGGCTCCGCGCGACCTCAGCGCAGCCTTCGACGGCTACGGGCGCCCAGTCTAGTGGCCCGCAGGCAGGCCGCCGGACCGGCCGCTAAAGCAGGCCGAGGCGGCGGCCGCGGGCGATCGCCTCGCGCCGGGAGCTCACGCCGAGCTTGCGGTAGGCGGAGCGCAGGTGGGTCTTGACCGTGTTGATGGACAGGAACAGGGCCTGCGAGATCTCCTCGTTGGTCATATGCGAGGGCAGGAAGCGGAGCACCGCCCGCTCGCTGTCGGTCAGTGGCACGCTGTCCCGGGCCGCGGGCGCGGCGCCCTGCGGCACCTGGGCGTCGAACCGTTCCAGGATGCGTCCGGCGAACCCGGCGTGCCGGCTGGTCGGCGGGATCAGCACGGTCATCGCGGAGCGGACCGCGGCCCCGCCGTCCAGGAAGGCCCGGTGAGCGCCGTCCGGCTCGGCCAGCGCGAGCGCCTGCTCGAGCAGCGCAGCCGCCTCATCCGCGCAGCCGAGGCGGCGGTAGGCCACCGCGGCGATCAGCAGCCCGCTGATCCGCTCATTCCGGGTGACTCCGGTGCTGGCCTCGTCCAGGCACGGCTGCACCGCCTCCAGGGCGGCCTTGAACTCGCCCTCGGCGATGAGCAGCCCGGCGCGGAGCAGCCGGCCGTCCGCCCGGTCGAAGTGCTCACCCTCCTCCACCAGCAGCAGCACTGCGCGGGCCCGGCCGGTGTTGCCGGCCCGCAGCGCGGCGTCGCCCTCGGCCACCGTGACCACGTCGGACAGGGCCAGGTGGGCTGGGCCGTACGTCTCGCGGAGCCGGGACACCGCGGCGATGGCCGCGGTGGCGTCGCCGTCGGCCAGCAGCACCCGGGCCCGGATCAGCGCGGTCATCGCGCTGACCGGCGGCTCGCCGGGGAACTGCCCGGCCAGCCCGGAACTGATCCCCTCGATCAGCCGCTGCGCCGTGGACAGGTCGTCGCGGCGCAGGCTGACCTGCGCCCGGGCCAGCGCGGCCAGTTCCCCGGCCGCCCCGGCGGTGGCCGGGTCCAGGCCGCGGGTGGCAGGCACGTCGCTGGCCGACCGCTGCGCCGCGCTGAGGTCGCCGGACCAGGCCTCGGCCAGTGCCCGCCAGGCCCGGGCCCGGGCTTGCAGCCCGGCCAGGTTCCCGGCGGCCAGCTGGCGGTCCGCGTGCCGCAGCGCGTGCCGGGCGGCCTGGATCTCCCAGCGGCGCAGCCGGGCCACGCCAACCGCGAACCAGAGCAGGCCGACGGCCCGGTGCTCGGCCTGGGCGCTGGCCGCGGCCTCGCATCCCTCAGCCAGCGACCGCGCCCCGGCCAGCAGGCCTGGGTCCGGATCAGCCCGGCAGCCGGCCAGCATGACCCGCAGCGCGGCCAGCGTCGGCTCCATGACCCGGCGCATGGCCGGCGCGGCCCGGCCCAGGGCCTGGTCGCCGTTTTCCAGGTAGGCGGCCGCGCCCTCGTGGTCGCCGTCCCACAGCCGGGCCGCGGCCCAGGCCGCGGCGACCGCGGGGTCGTCAGCCGACCGGTCCGGCGGGAACAGCGCCAGCACGCCCTCCAGCTCGGCGGTGGAGCCCGGGCTGGCCACCCCGGCGCCCGCCTCGGCCAGGATCTGCGCCGCGTAGTCCCAGTCCTCAGCCTGGGCCGCGCAGCGCACCGAGCGGAACGGCTGGTCGTGCGCCGCGTACCAGCGGGCCGCCCGGCGCAGCAGCACCGGGATCTCGTGCGGTATCTCCCGGTGCAGCTCCGCGGTGAGCACCTCGCGGAGCAGCGGGTGGTAGGCGTACCCGCCACGCTCCCGGTCCACCACGTCGACGAAGCTGTTCTCCCGGCTCAGCCGCTCCAGGATGCGCGCGCTGCCGCCCTGCCCGGTCAGCGCGTCGGCCAGGTCCCCGGACACCTCCCCGGTGATGCTGGTGCGGAGCAGGAACATCCGGGTCTGCGGCGGCTGCTTGCCGAGCACCTCGTCCCACAGGTAGTCGGTGACGATGGGCTCGTCGCCGACCAGGTCGGTGATCTTCGCGCCGGGCTCCAGGGTGCTGTGTGCCCGCATCGCGGCCAGCCGCAGCCCGGCCATCCAGCCCTGGGTGCGGCGCAGCAGCTCGTCCCGCGCGCCCTGGTCCACGTCGATGCCCAGCATGGCGAAGTACGCGTCCGCCTCGTCAGCGGTGCAGGCCAGGTCCGCGCCGCTGATGTCGGCCAGCTCGCCGGATACCCGCAGCCGGGCCAGCTGCAGGGCCGGCGGCTGCCGGGCGGACAGCACCAGCCGCAGCGTGCCCGGCGCGTGCCGGATGATCAGGTCGAGCCCGCTCAGCACGGCCGGGTCGGCCAGTTCGTGCACGTCGTCCAGGATGAGCACCACCGGCTCGGTGAACAGCTGGGCCGCCTCGACCAGGCGGAGCGGGAACCGGTCCGGGCTGGTGTCCTCCAGCGAGCGCAGCACGTCGGCCGGGATGGCGCGCAGCCGGGCCAGCGCCGCGCACACGTAGGCCCAGAACCAGGCGTGCTGGTCCTCGGCGTCCACCGTCAGCCAGGCCACCCGGCGGCTCTGCGCGGTCGCGCTGGCCCAGGTGGCGCAGGCCACCGTCTTGCCCGCGCCGGCCGGCCCGCTGACCAGCGTGACCCGGTTGCGGGCGGCCTGGTCGAGCAGGCCGGTGATCCGGCGGCGGCGCAGCACCGGGAAGTGCGGCTGCGGGATCTGCAGCTTGCCCTCAAGAAACCGCGGCGGCTGGCCGGTGTCCCCGGCCGCCCCGGCCGGCTGGCCACCTTCCGCGGGTGACTCATCGGCCGCCAGCAGCTCCTCGGCCAGCGCCGCGCCGTCCGGCAGAACCTGGGCAGCCTCGGCCGCCCCATCGATTGTGCTCGTCATGCGTTATCCCCCCGAGAGCCCCGGCCTGCTGGGCACACCCCAGTCATCCTCATCCCGTTGGGGTGAATGTGCAGCTCAGATGCCTTTGCGGGTCATACCCGGGGCGGGCTGATATCAACCGCCGGCGGGTATGGCCTCCCGTTCACCCATGATTGGGCGCGGCAGGCCGCTCTCCCTCACCCGCCACGGGTGAGAAACCAGGCGTTCCGGGCGCCCGGTCAGCCGCCGGACCGGGTGAGCAGCCCGGCCAGCCGGCGGCACCCGGGTTAGAGCCGCCGGACGCCCGGTATCCGGCGGGCCCGGTCCAGCAGCGGCGCCAGGTTCCCGACGCCGTGGTCAAGCTGGTAGTCGAGGTTGATGGCCGCGTTGATCAGCGACAGGTGGCTGAACGCCTGCGGGAAGTTGCCCAGCTGCTCCCCGGTCAGCCCGATCTCCTCGGAGTACAGGCCGAGGTGGTTGGCGTAGGTGTCCATCTTCTGGAAGACCAGCGCGGCCTCGTCCATCCGGCCGGACCGGGCCAGCGCGTCCACGTACCAGAACGTGCACAGCGAGAACGTGCCCTCGCTGCCGCGCAGCCCGTCCGGGGAGGCGCCCGGGTCGTACCGGTAGACCAGGCTGTCCGAGACCAGCTTCTTGTCCATCGCCTCGAGTGTGTCGATCCACATCGGGTCGAACGGCGACACGAACCCCATCAGCGGCATCAGCAGCAGCGAGGAGTCCAGCACTTCGGAGCCGTAGTACTGGGTGAAGGCGCGCTCCTTGTCGTTCCAGCCGCGCTCCATGATCTGCCGGTAGACGCGGTCCCGCTCGGACCGCCAGCGCAGGATGTCGGCTGGCTTGCCCCGGTGCTCGGCCAGCCGGACCGCCCGGTCCAGCGCCACCCAGCACTGGAACCGCCCATAGGTGAAGTCCTTCCGGCCGCCGCGGGTCTCCCAGATACCTTCTTCCGGTTGGTCCCAGTGCTCGCACAGCCAGTCCATCACGTCCACTATCGCGGTCCAGCCCTGGTGGGCCACCTGCAGGCCCTGGCCGTCCGCGTGCCACATGGCGTCCAGCGCCTCGCCGTAGATGTCCAGCTGGAGCTGGCCGGATGCGCCGTTCCCGATGCGGACCGGGCGCGAGCCACGCCAGCCCTCCCAGTGGTCCAGGGTTTCCTCGGTGAGATCCGAAGACCCGTCCACCCGGTACATGATCTTGAGCGGGCTGGCGCCGTTGCTGGCCTCCGCCTCAACCAGCCGGTCCCGTACCCAGATGCCGAACGCGGCCGCCTCCTCCAGGTAGCCCAGCCCGAGCAGGGCGTACACCGAGAACGAGGCGTCCCGGATCCAGGTGTACCGGTAGTCCCAGTTCCGCTCCCCGCCGGTCTGCTCAGGCAGCCCGGCGGTGGGCGCGGCGACCAGCGCGCCGGTCGGCGCGTACGTCATCAGCTTGAGCGTCATGGCCGACCGGGTCACCATCTCCCGCCACCGGCCGGTGTAGGTGGACTTGCGCAGCCAGTTCCGCCAGTAGGCAGCGGTGTCGTCGGACAGTTGCTGCACGGCGCCCTCGGGCAGCCGCCGGGGGCGGCCGCCCATCCATTCCAGCACCATCCCGGTGCTCTGGCCCTCGCGCAGCGTCCGGTGCAGGCGCAGGTCCTCGCCGATCCGCTCGAACTCGGTGCCCAGGTTGGCCGGGGTGGCACCGCGGTGGCCCACGGAGTGCACGGTCAGTTCCATGTCGTCGGCGTGGAACACCGCGCCCTCGTCGGTGAGCTCCAGCTTGTGTTCCCTGCGGCCGTAGTCGAAGCGCGGCTTGATGTCGGCGACGAACTTCATCGTGCCGCGGACCACCAGGATCTCCCGGACCAGCCGGTGGTGGCTGGTCGCCCGCTGGCCCGCGATCGGCATGAAGTCGCGCACCTCGCCGACCCCGTCCGGGGTCATGAACCGGGTGATCAGGATGGCGGTGTCCGGGAAGTAGAGCTGCCGGGTGACGTAATCGTCGTGGTCCGGCTTGACCTGGAAGTAGCCGCCCTTGTCCGCGTCCAGCAGCGCGCCGAACACGCTGGGCGAGTCGAACCGCGGGCAGCAGAACCAGTCCACGCACCCGTCGGTGCTGACCAGCGCCGCGGTCTGCAGGTCCCCGATCAGCCCGTGGTCACTGATGTTGGGATAGCGCGCCATTGTGGGTGCTCCTTTATCCGGACGGGCTGGGGCTGGCTTCGGGGCAGCGCACACTGGCCGCGGCCAGCAGGTTGCTGCCCGCGGCGGTGACCGCGGCCAGGTCGGTGGACACCGCCTTGGCTGCCGCGGTGGCGCTGGACTGGCTGTTCAGGCTGCTCAGCGTCTTGCCCAGCTTGTTCAGCGCGGTCTGCAGCGCGGTGATCTGCGCCGACCACTCGGTCCCGGCCGTCTCGTGCAGCGCGGTCAGGCTGTCCTTGACGTTGCCGAGGTCGGTCTTGAGCTTGGTCAGCGCGTTCGAGCTGAAGCTGATGTGGGCCAGCTCGGACAGCGAGCTGCGCAGCGCGGCCACCTTCGGGCAGACAGTGGCCGACGCGGCGGACGACGCGCTCGGCGCCGCGCTGGACGATGAGGCGGCGGGCGACGCGCTGCTGGCAGCCGAGCCGCCGCCCGACGAGCAGCCCGCGACCAGCAGCGCCGCGCTCAGCAGCGCCGCAGCAACCGGCCCAGCCCTCATGCCGGCCACGCTTCCCTGCCGGGGTGGCCCCGTCCTCACCCGCAGCGGGCTATTACGAGCCCTTTATTTGCCTAACGCCAGTGCCCGCGACTCCGGACGGCCTCAGCCGAGCCGCCCGGCGACATGCTCGCCGACCCGGATCGCGTTGGCCATCGCGGTCAGCGCGGGATTCACCGCGCCGATACTCGGGAAGAAGCTGGTGTCCACGACGTACAGATTGTCCAGTTCGTGGGCCTTGCAGTTCACGTCCAGCACCGAACTGGCCGGGTCGGTGCCGAACCGGCAGGTGCCCGCCTGGTGGGCGCACCCGGCGATGGGCACATTCATCTTCATGTAGTAGTTCTTGTCCAGGATGTGGTGCGATGCCAGGCCGATGTGGTTCAGCATCGTCTTGACCTCTTTGTAGAGGTCGTTGGCCTCGGCCGTGTTGCACTGCACGTAGGTCAGGTGCACGTTGCCGTCCCGGTCCACGGTGACCCGGTTGTCCGGCTGGGGCACGTCCTCGGTGGTCAGCCAGAGGTCCACCGCGTGCGCGGCCACCTCGGCCAGGCTCCACTGCGGGGCCAGCTTGGTCAGCTTCGGCTCCTCGCCGCGCATCGCCTCCGCATTGGACTTGCCCAGCATCTGGATGTTGCCGAGCGGCCATTCCCGGCCGTTGCCCGGCAGGTAGAAGTCGTTGATCGAGAGCGTCTTCTGGTAGACGGTGTCGTTGCGCTCCTTGCCCAGCGCCACCATGGCCCGGCTGTTGTGGAACATGTAGTTCCGGCCGACCTGGCCGGATCCGTTGGCCAGGCCATCGGGGTGGGCGTCGGAAGCTGAGCGGAGCAGGATCTTGGCGCTGTTGGCGGCGCCCGCGCACAGCGCCACGATGTCGGCCTGGTAGACCTCCTCGCCGCCGTCCCGCTGTACCGTCACCCCGGTGACCGTCCGGCCGGTGCTGTCGGTGTCCAGCCGGGTCACCTCGGCCCCGGTGAGCAGGGTGACGTTCGGCAGGCCCAGGATCGGGCGGACGGCCAGCACCTCGGCGTCGGACTTGGCGTGCACCAGGCACGGGTAGCCGTCGCACCAGGCACACCGGATGCAGGTGCTGGCCGGCCGCCGGGCCTCGTCGAGCAGGATCCCGCACGGCGCGTGGAACGGGTGGTACCCGCCCGCCTGCAGGTCATTGGCCAGTTGCTGGATCCGCGGCTCGTGGCTGACCGCGGGCCACGGGTACTGCTTGGACCAGGACCCTTCGGTGGGGTCCTCGCCGTGCGCGCCGTGCACCTGGTACAGCCACTCGGCCTTGGTGTACCACGGCTCGAAGTCGTCGTAGCTGACCGGCCAGGCCGGGGAGACCCCGTCCACGTGCTTGAGCTCGCCGAAGTCCTCGGGCCGCAGCCGGTACAGCGCGGCCCCGTACATCTTGGTCGCCCCGCCGACGAAGTAGTGCACCTGCGGCTGGAACGGCTTGCCGTCCGCGTCGTACCAGGTGTCCTTTGTAATGTATTTACCATCTACAAAGACGGGCTTGGGATCCCAGTTGTCCATTTCCCGGGGCAGGAAATCGCCGCGCTCCAGGAGCAGGATCTTCTTCCCGGTCGCGGCCAGGGTGTGCGCCAGCGTGCCGCCGCCCGCGCCGGTGCCAATGATGATCACGTCATAGCGTTCGGTCACGGGTCCACTATGCCGAACCGGACGGCGGCTCACATCGCCTACCCAGGGTGACGGCATTCACCCGTGGAGGATGATGCCCGGCGGCCTGCGCCCCGGCATCGTCCGGACCATGACGAACTCCAGCAGCCCGGACACGGCATTCCGGATGAACACCAGGCCGCTGCTCGTCGGCGGCGCGCTGATGGGGCTGGCCGGCCTGATCGGCATGGCGGGCCTGGCCGTGGCGGGCACCGCGCTGGCGGCGGCCGCCCGGGACTGGGCGAACCGCCAGGAGGTGCCGCCCACCGAGATGGCCAAGCACCACTGGAACCGGGCCAAGGCCGGCGTCGCGGCCGGCGCGACCGCCTGGCGGAACGGCACCAGTGAGCAGGTGGCACAGTCCTGACCCAGGCTGACAACGGCTGATCCTGGGGGGCACATGACCACGGTCGATCTGGCCAGGTGGCAGTTTGCCTTCGTGACGATCAACCACTTCTTCTTCGTCCCGGTCACGATCGGGCTGGCCTTCCTGACCGCGCTTCTGCAGACCGCGTGGTACCGCAGCAAGAACGATGAATACCTGCGGCTGACCCGGTTCTTCGGCACGCTGCTAGTGATCAACGTGGCGATCGGCGTGGTGACCGGCCTGGTGCAGGAGTTCCAGTTCGGCATGGACTGGGGGGCTTACTCGCGGCTGGTCGGCAACATCTTCGGTGCCCCGCTGGCCATGGAAGGACTGGCCGCGTTCTTCCTGGAATCCACGTTCCTCGGGCTGTGGCTGTTCGGCTGGGACAAGCTGTCCCGCCGGGTGCACCTGCTGACTATCTGGCTAGTGTCGCTGGGGACCGTCCTGTCGGCCGCGTTCATCATGGCGGCCAACTCCTGGATGCAGCACCCGGTCGGCTATCAGATGGTGGACGGCAAACCTCAGCTCAACGACATCTGGGCGCTGTTCACCAACCCCGTGTTCATCTGGGGATACTCCAAGGTCTTGCTGGCGGCACTGGTCACCGGTGCGATGGTGATGCTGGCGGTGTCGGCCTGGCAGCTGCGGCACGGCCAGGACCGTGAGGTGTTCACCCGGTCGGCTCGGCTGGCGCTCATCGTCCTGGTCCCGGCCATCCTGTTCACCATGCTGGTGGGCGACGAACTGGGTGTGATCGAGGCGCGCTACCAGCCGATGAAGATCGCCGCGGCGGAGGCGCAGTGGACCACCTGCCAGCCGTGCTCGTTCAGTCTGTTCCAGATCGGCGGCGGCAACAACGACCACACCCCGACCCAGATCATCGCGATCCCGCACCTCTTGTCGCTGCTGGCCACTAACACCTGGAACGGCAAGGTCGTCGGGCTCACGCCACTGCAGAACCAGTACGCGAGCAAATACGGACCTGGCGATTACGTGCCGAACGTGTTCATCCAGTACTGGGGCATGAGGGTGATGGCCTACCTGGCCGTGCTGGTCCTGCTTATCGGGCTGTACGGCTTGTGGCTGATCTGGCGCCGGAAACTGGCCACCTCGCGGCGATTCTTGTGGCTGGCGATCTGGGCTGCGGTGCTGCCATTCCTGATCAACACGGCGGGGTGGCTGCTGACCGAAAGCGGCCGCCAGCCGTGGATCGTGCAGGGCATCATGCTGACCAAAAACGGCATTTCACCGACGATGTCCACCACCTGGATCGCGATCAGCCTGGCGGTATTCGTCGTCATATACGCCGTGGTCGCCACGGTCAACCTGCTGCTGATGCTGAAGTACTCCCGCCAGCAACTGCCGCCCGCGCGCTCAGCAGCCGAGGTCGATGCGCCGGTGCCGGCCGTCCAGTATTAAAGGGGCCGCGATGAATCACCTGATCACGTTCTGGTTCATCGTCATCGCCGTGCTGTGGACCGGGTTTTTCATCCTCGAAGGGTTCGACTTCGGCGTCGGCATGCTGCACGGTGTGGTCGGCCGGGACGACGCCGGCGCGGGCCGCGATCAACACGATCGGGCCGCTGTGGGATGGCAATGAGGTCTGGCTGATCGTGGCCGGGGCCGCCATGTTCGCCGCGTTTCCGGGCTGGTACGCGACCATGTTCTCAGCCCTCAACCTCGCCCTGGTGGTGCTGCTGGCCGCGCTGATCGCCCGCGGCCTGTCCTTTGAATACCGCGGCAAACGCGACAATCCTCGCTGGCGGCGCACCTGGGATGTGGCGCTGACCGTGAGCAGCCTGCTGGCCCCGCTGCTGATCGGCGTGGCGCTGGGTGACCTGCTGCATGGGCTGCCCATCAACTCGGCCCATAACTACACCGGGTCCTTCTGGGACCTGCTCCAGCCCTACGCGCTGTTCACCGGGGTAACACTGGTGCTGATCTGCGCACTGCACGGCGCGACCTTCCTGGGCTTGAAAACCACCGGCGACATGCACGAACGCTCCGGGCAACTGGCTCGCCGCGTCGCCCCGTTCACGGCCGCCGCCGTCATCGGCTTCGTGATCTGGACCCACGTGGCACACAGCAACACCTTCTTCGTGAACCCGGTGGAACTGCTGGCCATCCTCGCGGTCCTGGCCGCCGTCTGGCTGGTCTACGAACACCGCACGGGGTTCGCCTTCGCCGCTACCACGGTCACCATCGCAGCCTGCATCGTGTCGATCTTCACCGGGCTCTACCCCAACGTGATGGTGTCCAGCACGACCGCGGCCAACAACCTGACCGTGCACAACAGCGCGTCCGGCGCCTACTCGCTCAAGGTGATGACCGTAGTCGTCATCGTGCTGCTCCCGGTCGTGCTGGCCTACCAGGCCTGGACCTACTACGTGTTCCGGCAGCGGGTCAGCCCTGGGGACTTCCAGCCGCCGCGGCTGCTCACCGGGCGGGGCACGGCCGTCCAGCCCGACGGGGGACGGCCGACGGCCGCTGGGCCACCGAACCCCGAACCCGGGAAAGCCGGCCCAGTAGGGTGACCGAGGACCTGAATCACCCGCGTGAGGCGATGCCTACCGGGCGTGCCCGCGCTCAGATACCTACAGCGGAGCTAAGGAGCTCAGATGGCAGCAGAGCAGGTTGACGCACTGGTCATCTTCGGCGCCACCGGGGACCTCGCGAAGCTGGAGACATTCCCGGCGCTGGTCGGGCTGGTGCAGCGCGGGGTGCTGAACGTGCCGGTGATCGGTGTAGCCAAGAACGGCTGGGGTCTTGACCAGTTCCGCGACTACGCGGTCGCGTCGCTCAAGCGGAACAACATCGACCCGGGCAGCGACCCGGCCAAGAAGATGCTCGGGCTGCTCAAGTATGTAGACGGCGACCTCGACGACGACGCCACCTACCACGCCATGTCGGACGCGGTCGGCGATGGCCAGCAGATCCTGTTCTACCTGGAAGTGCCGCCGCTGCTGTTCGGCCGGATCGCGCAGGGCATCGCGACCGCGGGCCGGGCCAAGGGCAACCGGATCATGGTGGAGAAGCCGTTCGGCACCGACCTGGACAGCGCGATCAAGCTGGACGCACTAATGCACCAGTTCTTCCCGGAGAACGCGATCTTCCGGGTGGACCACTGGCTCGGCCTGGAGCCGGTGGAGAACCTGCTGTTCGTCCGGTTCGCCAACGCGGTCATCGAGCCGCTGCTCAACCGCGATCACGTGGAGAGCATCCAGATCACCATGGCCGAGGACTTCGACGTCTCGGACCGCGGCCGGTTCTACGACCGGACCGGCGCGATCCGGGACGTGCTGCAGAACCACCTGCTCCAGGTGATGGCCAGCGTGATGGCCGACCCACCGGACGGCAACGGGCTGCACTCCTGGCGGGACAGCAAGTCCCGGCTGCTGTCGGCGGTCAAGCCGCTCGAGGTCGAGGACGTGGTCCGCGGCCAGTACGAGGGCTACCTCGACGTGGACGGGGTGGCCCGGGGGTCCACGGTGGAGACGTACGTCGCGGTACGGCTGCAGGTGCAGTGCTGGCGCTGGGCCGGGGTGCCGGTGCTGATCCGGGCGGGCAAGTGCCTGCCGGTCACCGCCACCGAGGTCACCGTGCGGTTCAAGCGCGCGCCGTACGACATCTTCGGCCTGGACCCGCTGCCGGACAACAACACGCTGCGGTTCCGGGTCAACCCGGAGACCGCGGTCGGGGTCAGCCTGGCCGGCAAGAAGCCCGGCGCGGGCTGGGAGCCGCAGTCCGAGGAACTGGTGTTCGCCGAGCGGCCCGGCTCGGACCAGTTGCCCTACGACCGGCTGATCGGGGCCGCGCTGGACGGGGACGCCTGGCTGTTCGCCCGGCAGGACTCGGTCGAGGCGGCCTGGCAGGTGGTGGACCCGGTACTCGGCAACGTCACCCCGGTGCACCCGTACGCCAAGGCGACCTGGGGCCCCAAGGAGGCCGACCGGCTGCTGCCCGCCCGGGACATGTGGTACGACCCGGCCTGAGCCGGCCGGATCCGCGGAGGAGGGGACGATGGCAGACCAGGGCCGCCGCCGGGTGGTGATCGTGGGCGGCGGGTTCGCCGGGCTGTTCGCCGCCCGGGCGCTGCGCCGGGCCCCGGTCGCCATCACCCTCATCGACCGCGCCGAGCACCATCTGTTCCAGCCGCTGCTGTACCAGTGCGCCACCGGGATCCTGTCCGAGGGGAAGATCGCCGCGCCGCTGCGCCAGATCCTCAAGGAACACCGCAACGTGGAGTGCGTGCTGGCCGAGGTCACTGGCATCGACGCCGCGGCGCGCACAGTGCAGGCCCGGCGGCCGCTGGGAGAGGTCCTCGAGTTCGGCTACGACGACCTGATCCTGGCCGCCGGGGTGCGCCAGTCCTACTTCGGGCACGACGAGTTCCGCGTGCTCGCGCCCGGGATGAAGACGATCGAGGACGCGCTGACCATCCGGCGCCGGGTGTTCGGCGCGTTCGAGATGGCGGAGAGCGCCACCAGCCAGGCGGAGAGCACGCACTGGCTCACGTTCGTCCTGGTCGGCGCCGGCCCGACCGGGGTCGAGCTGGCCGGCCAGATCCGCGAGGTGGCGACCAAGACGCTGCGCGCCGAGTACCGGCACATCGCCCCGCAGGACACAAGGGTGGTGCTGGTGGACGGGGGCCAGGCCCCGCTGGCCTCGTTCGGCCCCGAGCTGTCCGGCAAGGCGGCGGCCGCGCTGCGCAAGCTGGGCGTCGAGCTGCACATGGGCACGATCGTGACCAAGGTCGACCCGTACGGGGTGGAGGTGCGGGATAAGGACGGCAACACCACCCGGCACGACGCGGGCACCGTGCTGTGGACCGCCGGGGTGGAGGCGCCGCCGCTAGCGGGCGTGGTGGCCGCGGCGACCGGGGCGAGCCGGGACCGGTGCGGCCGGATCCTCGTTAACCCGGACCTGACCATCCCCGGGCACCCGGAGATCATCGTGGCCGGCGACATGATGAGCCTGGACGGGCTGCCCGGGGTGGCCGAGGTGGCCATGCAGGGCGGGCTGTACGCGGCCCGGCGGATCAAGCGCGGCCTGGCCGGACAGCCGGAGGATAAGCCGTTCCGCTACCACGACCTCGGGTCGGCCGCGTACATCTCGCGCGGCTCGGCGGTGATGTCGGCCGGCAAGGTGCACCTGTCCGGCTTCATCGGCTGGTGGGGCTGGCTGTTCATCCACATCGCGTTCATGACCGGGTTCCGCAACCGGTTCGGCGCGGTGCTGTCCTGGTGGTTCGCGTTCACCCGGGACTCGCGCCAGGAACGCACGTTTACCAGCAGTCAGGTGGGCCTGGTGGCCGACGTGTACACGGCGCACGCTCCGGGCATGGACCCTCAGCGGAAGCCGGCGTAGTCGGCCCGCCGGGCCACCCCGGTGACCGGCTCGCCGCGCAGGAACCGGCGCACGTTCTCCGCGGCCTGGCGCGCGGCGAACTCCTCGATGCCGGGCACGTCCCCGGAGTTATGCGGCGAGCCCAGCACGTTGGGCAGCTCGAAGAAGGGGTAGCCGGTATGGAACTGGCCGCCGCCGCGCGGCTCGTCCCACCAGGCGTCCAGGCCCGCGGAGAACCGCGGGTTGGCGGCCAGGTGCGCATACAGCGCCTGCTCGTCCACGATGGCGCCGCGGGCCACGTTGATCAGGATGGCGTCCGGCTTCATCAGGCCCAGCTCCCGCGCACCGATCAGCCCGCGGGTGCCGGTGGTCAGCGGCAGCGAGATAACCAGCACGTCCGCCGCGGCCAGCACCTGGTCCAGGTCGGCCAGGGTGCCGGCCCAGGCCACCGGCTCGGTGGTCCGGCCGGAGTGGTTCACCGCGTGGATCCGGGCGCCGAACGGGCGCAGCAGCCGCGCCGTGGCCTGGCCGATCCCGCCGAAGCCGAGAATGCCGCACACCGCCCCATGCAGCGTGCGGGACGGGGCCGGCCGGTCGAACTGGCCGCGGGCCAGCGCGGCGTGCTCGATCTGCAGGTGCTTGGCCAGGCTGAGCGTCATCGCCATGGCATGCTCGGCGATCGGCGCCGCGTACGCGCCGACGTTGCCGGCCACGATGACCCGGTCCGGGATGGCCGCGAAGTCAACGCTGTCCAGCCCGGCCGACAGCAGCTGGATAAGACCCAGCCCGGGCGCGTCCGCGAGGCCGCCGGCGGGCAGCTCGCGGCCGAGCTGCCAGCCGATCAGCGCGCTGGCCTGGCGCAGCCCGGCCAGCTGCGCGTCCGCGTCCAGCCCGGCCAGGAAACGCACCGTGGCGGTGCCGCCGAGCACGTCGGTGTTCACTGTGGTGAGTTCGCCATCAACCGGGTAGCTCACGGCTACCAGCCGTTCCGGGGCCATCGGGCCTCTTTCCGTGGAGGTGTCGATGAACTCTAGATCTACCGCAACCATGACCGAAGCCAGCTTCCGGGAGCTGTATGACCGGCTGCGCGCCGGGGTGCCCTGGGGGCCGGATGACCGGCGCGGCGCGCTCAACTACATCACCCCGGCCGAGGTCCGCGCCGCCGCCGCCGAGGTCCAGCTGGGCCGCACGGTGAGCCTGGAAGCCCCGGTGATCAGCAAAGTCACCCCGGACAACCCGGATCCGGCGCTGCACCAGATGACCGGGACGGCGCAGGACGCGGCGCCGACCGGGCTGTCCTTCGCCACCGACCGGCTGATGATGAACATCCACGGCAACGCGGACTCGCACCTGGACGCGCTGTGCCACGTCATCTACGACGGTCACCTGTACAACGGGGTACCCGCGGACAGTGTCACCCCGGACGGAGCCGCGGAACTGCACGTCGAGGTGGCCAAGGACGGCATCACCGGGCGCGGCGTGCTGCTGGACATCCCGCGGCTGCGCGGGGTGCGCTGGCTGGAGCCCGGCGACCACGTGACCGCCGACGACCTGGCCGCGGCGGAGCGGGCCCAGCAGGTCCAGGTGCGCCGGGGTGACCTGCTGTTCGTCCGGGTCGGGCACCGGCTGCGGCGCCGCGAAATGGGCCCGTGGGACGTGGCCGCCAAGCGCGCCGGGCTGCACCCGGCGGCCATGGAGTTCGTGGCCGACCGGCAGGTCGCGGTGCTCGGCAGCGACAGCAACAACGACAGCGCGGGCGACGCCGCGGACCAGGTGGACTTCCCCATCCATGTGCTGGCCATCAACGCGCTCGGCATCCACCTGCTCGACTACCTGGATTTCGCCGAGCTGGCACCCGCGTGCGAGCAGGCAGGCCGGTGGTCCTTCATGTGCGTCATCGCCCCGCTGCGGCTGGAGGCGGGCACCGGCTCCCCGGTCAATCCAATCGCGATTCTGTGACCTCCCGGCGGGCCATCCGGGTCCAGATGAACCGCTGGGTGCTCAGCCCGGCCGCGCCCACCACGATCAGCAGCACCACGTTCAGCAGCAGCTGGGCGATGGAACCCCGGGCGTCGTGCCAGTTCGCGAACGAGAGCGACAGCCCGATGGACGCGGCCGCCGGGATCGTGGTGACCGAGATGAACACCCCGATCAGCGCGTTGGTCCGGGACTCAGTCAGCGACACCACGCCGACCAGGCCGGCCAGCACCGCGACGATGACCGAGTAGACGTTTGGCGAGTTGATCAGCTCCGCCACCGGCCGGACGCCGTGCTGATACGAGGCAGGCACCTGCCCGGCGCCCCGCACGGCCAGGCCGAACAGGAACGTCACCGCGATCGCGGCCAGGAAGCCGTAGCACAGCGCGGCCAGCGAGACCCGGACCGCGGTCCAGTCCCGTCTGCCGCTGTCCACCCTGGTCAGGCCCAGGGCTGTCGCGATGATCGCGAAGTACTCCGGGCCGACCACCATGGCCCCGACCACCAGGATCTGCGAGTTGGTCAGCATGCCCACCGCGGCGATCAGCCCGGCGATGATCAGCAGCAGGTAGAAGCTCGGCGGGTAGCTGGCGTTGGCCCGGATGGTGCCCTCGACCATCTCCCACACCGGCACCCGCTCCCGGCGCGCGTACCGGCGCTCAGCCGCCGGGGTTGGCGGCCCGTCCAGCGCGACGTTCACCTCGCCGACGGTGACCGAGCCACGCTGGTCCAGCCCAAGACTGCGCAGGTCGTGCAGCACCGGGTTGGCACTGGCGTTCAAGAGATCGAACTGGATCGCGTCACCGTCGGGGAGCTGTGCCGTGCCGCGGAGCAGCACCAGGTTACGCACGCCGGAATGCGTGGCCAGCCTGTCCAGCAGGCGCCCGGTCAGCTCGGCCGGGCTGACCACCCGCACATGCAGCAAGCCGTGCCCCTACACCCCCCGCTCGGCAGTGAGCCGCCCGGATGTGATCGCCGCGGTGAACGCCTTGAAGTCGCGCTCGTTCTGGTCCGCGTAGGCCACCGCGAACTCGGCGATCGCGTTGTCGAACGCCACCGAGTTGCCCAGGTAGCTGGCGATCGCGATCTCGTCGCCGGACCGGGCGTGCGCCCGGGCCAGGGTGTACCCGCACACCTCGCCGTACAGCCGCAGGCCGCGCGGGACCATCACCCCGACATCGAGGGAGAACTTCCAGTCCCGCAGTTGCCGGACGTAGAAGTCGCGCTGCTTCCCGTCCAGCCCGACGACCCGCTGCCAGCCGAGGAAGATGTCGCTGGTCGCCTGCATCAGGCGTTGCCCGTTGACCACCCGCTCGCCCTGGTTGTTGTACTTGCTGGCCCCGGCGTAGGCACACAGCACCGAGTCCTCGGCCTCCTTGACTTGCAGGAAGAGCGGATCGGCGTCGTCCCGGCCGAGCATCAGGATGATCCAGCAGCGGGTCCCCACGCTGCCCACGCCGACCACCTTGCGGGCCATGTCGGTGAACTGGAACTGCTCGAACAGGACCCGGCGGTCCGGCTGCAGCGACCGCTGGTACTGGCCGATGAGGCCGCGCAGCTCCGTTTCGAGGTCGCCCTTGAACTGTCCCTCAGTCGCCAGGTCGCGGAGCGGGACGATGACCGGTGGGTCGGGCACGATCCGTGGCTGCCCGTCCTCCATCCGGGTCAGCTTGCGCAGTTCCTGCATGCTGTCCCGGGTCCGCGCCTTGGCCGCCCCCTTCTCCAGCGCCTTGCGCTGGTTCTGCTTCAGCAGTCCGCCGAACTGACTTTGCAGCTCGTCCACGTCCACCATCGTGTACCAGACGTCGAGGTCGCCCAAGCCGGCGAACCGCCGCATCGCCATCCGGTACCGGGCCACCGTGGCCAGCTGGATCTTCTTCCGGTCCTTGGCGCTGAAGTTATTTTCCCGGGCGGCTACCTCCAGGCTGGCGGCCAGCCGCTTGACGTCCCATTCCCACGGGGCGGGCAGCGTCTCGTCGAAGTCGTTGACGTCGAACACGAGCTTGCGCTCGGCCGAGCCGAAGATCCCGAAGTTGGACAGGTGCGCGTCCCCGCAGGCCTGCACGATGAGCCCGGTGGCCGGGGTGTGCGCCAGGTCGCTGGCCATCGGCAGCGCCGCGCCGCGGTAGTAGGTGAACGGGGTCTCCATCATCCGGCCGTAGCGGACCGGGACCAGGTCGGGGACCCGGGCCTTGCCCTGCTGCTCCAGCAACGCCACCGGGTCGGGCCGGTTGGCCGGCGGCTTCCAGGTGGCATGGCTTTCCCGCGGCACCTCGGCCCGGGCGGCCTTGCCGCGAACCCGGCGCTCCTGCGGGCTGAGCCGGCGTGGCGGCTTCTCCAGGCCGGTTGTCTCGCTGCGGGCGAAGACCACGGCCTTGATGGCCCCGGCCGGCACACCGCTCGGCGCCCGGGTGGCGGCCGCGGACCCGTTGCCGGCTGCCGCGCTGCTGGCCGACGTGCTGGCGGCGGGCTTGGCCGGCGTGGTCCGGGACGCTGCGGACCTGGTCCTGGTGCTGGGCCGGCTCGCGGTCGTCCTGGACCGGCTCGCGGTGGTACGGCTCGGGGTGGCAGCACGGCCGGCCGTGCTGCTCCGGCTGCCGGTCGTGCTGCGCGGGCTGGCCGTGCTCCGGCTCGCGGTCGTGCCGCTGCTCGGCGTGCTTCGCCTGGCGGTCGTGCTTCGCCTGGCGGTCGTGTTACGGCTCGCGGTCGTGCTACGGCTCGCGGTCGTGCTGCCGCGGCGGGTGCTGCCCGGCGTGCTGGTCTTGCCCGCCGTGCTGGTCTTGCCCGCCGTGCTGGTCTTGCCCGCCGTGCTGGTCTTGCTCGCGGTGCTGCGGCTCGCGGTCGTGCCGCGGCTGGCCGTGCTGCTCCGGCCCGCGGTGCTGCTGCTGCGGCCCGCGGTGGTCCTCGTGCCCTGGCGCGCCGACGCGCTCTTTTTCGCGGCCGTGGCCGGCTTCTCTGGCTGTGTCATCAGCTTCTTACCTCCCTCGCGGGCAAATCCCGGGCAGGGCCGGCGTCCGCTTCGCCCTTACCCTCATCTGCCCCGGCAGCGTGCGCGTCACCCGTGGGGGATGACGACGATTCGCGGCGGGCCAGCCAACCTTGCGCGAACAGCCTTCGACACCAGACCAACCGGAGGCCGCGCATGCCGGCGCCGATCGAAGACTATGCACTCGTCGGTGACCTGCACACGGCCGCGCTGATCAGCCGGGACGGCTCGATCGACTGGCTGTGCCTGCCCCGGTTCGACTCCGAAGCCTGTTTCGCCGCGCTGCTCGGCGACGAGCGGAATGGCCACTGGCAGATCGCCCCGGCCGACGGCGTCAGCCGGATCCGGCGCCGGTACCGGTCCGGCACCCTGGTGCTGGAGACCGAGTTCGTCACCGCCTCAGGTACCGTCCGGGTGACCGACTGCATGCCGGTCCGCGGCGCCGATCCAGTGCTGATCCGGCTGATCGAGGGGGTGTCCGGCCAGGTCGACATGCGCATGACGGTGGCGCCGCGGTTCGAGTACGGGCAGACCACGCCCCGGGTGCGGCGGCACCGCGGCGCCACCGAACTCACCGGCGGCGCGCACACACTCTGGCTGTTCAGCCCGGTGCGGGTGGCCAGCGAAGGCGGCACGGTGCAGGCCCGGTTCCGCGTCGCCGGCGGCGACCAGGTGCCGGTGGCCGCGGTCTGGCGCCCGGCGCACCGGCCCGCTCCGGACCGGCCCGCGGCCGACGTGCTGGCCGCGCAGACCGCGCGCTGGTGGCAGGCCTGGGTAGCGGGGCTGCGCTGCGGCGGCGAGTGGCGGGACGCGGTGATCCGCTCACTGATCACGCTCAAGGCGCTCAGCTACCAGCCCACCGGCGGTCTGCTGTCCGCGCCCACCACGTCGCTGCCGCAGCAGCCGGCCGGCGTGCGCAACTGGGACTACCGGTATTGCTGGATCCGCGACGCGGCCGCCGGTCTGGACGCGTTCCTGGCGGCCGGGGCGGACCACGAAGCCAGCCGCCTGGTGGACTGGCTCGGGCACGCGGTGACCGGCCCGGCCGCCCACGCGCAGCCGGTGTACCGGGTGGCCGGGGAACGGCGCATCCCGGAACTGGACGCCGACTGGCTGCCCGGCTATCAGGGTGCCCGGCCGGTCCGGATCGGCAACGCCGCGGCGGCCCGGACCGAGCTGGGCACATTCGGTTACCTGCTGCGCGCCCGGCTGGCCGCCCGGGCGGCGGGGCTGCCCGGCGTGCCCGGGCCGGGCGAGCCAGCCGACCTGCTCTCCTTCCTGCAGGCCCGCTGGCAGCGGCCGGATGCGGGTATCTGGGAAATGCGCGCCCCGCCGCGGCACTTCGTGCACAGCAAGGTCATGGTCTGGGCGGCCGCGGACGCGGCGGTGACGATGATCGACCGGTTCGGCGACCCGGAGCCCGCTGGCCGCTGGCGGCGGCTCCGCGCCCAGGTGCACGCGGACGTGCTGGACCGGGGTTTCGACCCGGAACGGAGCAGCTTCACCCAGCGGTACGGCACCGGCGCGGTGGATGCCGCGCTGCTCCAGTTGCCGCTGCTCGGCTTCCTGCCGGCTGCCGACCCGCGGCTGGCCGGCACCATCGAGGCCATCGGCCGGGACCTGGATGACAGCGGAGTGCTGCTGCGCTACCAGGCCCAGAGCCACACCGACGCCGACGGACTGCCGCCGAGCGCGGTGGGTTACCTGCCCAGCTCGTTCTGGCTGGCCCGCAGCCTGGCCGCGGCCGGGCCCGCCGCGGCCCGGGCGGTCTTCAGCGCCGTGCTCGGCTTGCGCAATGACGTCGGGCTGCTGGCCGAGGGCTACGACCCGTTGCGCCGGCGGTTCGCGGGCAACCATCCACTGGCGGCCACGCATATCGAACTGATCAACACGGCCCGTGCGCTGAGCATGGATTGATCGGCGCGTATTCGCCCGGTCTGGGTGATGCGTGGCGGCTCGCGCCCGGCGAGGCTGGATATCGGCAACCCCGAGCCAGTACCGGATCCGGGCTGGCGGCCGCTGGGTATGGGACATCGGTCCGGGAGGCCCGCTGAGATGAGCCGTCCGCACATCATGCCGTTGCTCGCGCCGGAGGCACCGGGCCGCGGGCTGAGCCAGCGGGCAGCGCGGGCCACCGCGGTCATCTCCGGCCGGCTCAAGGCCCGGGCCGCCGGGCGGCAGGCCCGCGCGCAACTCACCTGCCTGGCCATGACCACCACGCTGGAGGGCGGCCAGGGCAGCAGGCTGGCCGACGCGATCGTCCGCCGGGTGCTGCACTGCGGCTGCCCGGTCGGCACCGTGGTCCTCGACCTGGGCCCGGTGACCAGCCTGGACGACGAGGCGTGCGCCGCGATCCTGTCGGTGCACCAGCGGCTGACCGCCATCGGCACCCGGCTGCGGCTGGCCGCCAGCGGCGGCGGCCTGGCGGACTGCCTGGCCGACGCCGGCATCACCCAGCAGCTCGGCCGGGACGCCATTCACCCCAGCTTCCGCAGCGCGGTGCTGGCCACCTACGCGGCGCTGCCCGGGCCAGGGCTCGTGCTCGGCCGGATCAAGACCGCACTGGAGACCGAGGCCGAGTCCATCAGCCTCTTACCTGCCGTTCTCTTCACCCCCTATGGGTGGGGCGGCCTGGCCCGGCCTGGCGGTGGACTGTGTCCGCGACGTCAATCCGGAGAGGGAAGGACATCATGGCTGACCTGATTGCCATTGGTTACCCCGACGAGGGGACGGCCGAAATGGCGGCCGATGAGGCACGCCGCCTGGCCCAGGATCTCATCATCGAGCCCGACGCGATCGCGGTCATCGTCCGCGACAAGGAGGGCAAGTTCCACGTGCACACCAGCCACCACCCGGTGGGCACCGGGGCGACCTGGGGGATGTTCTGGGGGCTGCTGTTCGGCCTGCTGTTCTTCATCCCGTTCTTCGGCCTGGCCATCGGCGCGGGCATGGGCGCGCTGATGGGGAAGATCACCAAGTCGGGCATCGACCGCGAGTTCCAGGAGCAGGTGCGCGGGATGCTCAAGCCGGGCACCTCGTGCCTGTTCCTGATGGTGGAGAAGGTGACCCCGGACAAGGCGACCGAGGCACTCAGCCGATTCGGCGGCACCGTGCTCAAGTCGTCGCTGTCCAAGGAAGGCGAGCAGGAGCTGCAGGAGGCCCTGCACGGCCAGAAGTCCAGCTGACCTAGTCCGCAGCCGGGCCACCCCGGGCGGGTGAAGCGAAAGCTCATCCGCCCGGCCCAGGCTGGCAACATGACGACCCGGCCGGATCCGCACCCCGCGCTGGCCGGGCCCTGGGCGGGCCACCTGGAGCGGACCGGCGTGCTGCTGCTCATCCTGGTCTTCACCTACCTGCTGTCCGCGTTCACCAAGGGTGTCCTGATCAGTACGTTCCAGATACTGCTGTTCCTGGCGGTGGTGCTGATCGCACTGCGGAACGGCCAGTTGGGGCCCCGGGCCATCCGGATCGTCACCGTCGTCGTGCTGGCTGGTTCCGTACTGGCGGTGGTGCTCCTGGCGCTGGACAAGGACGGGCCAGGCGCTGGCGTTGCGAATCTATGGACCGCGCTGATCCTGCTGCTGGCCGCGGTGCTCATCGTGCGCCGGGTGCTGGCCCGGCCCGAGATCACCCTGCAGAGCATCTACGGGGCGATCAGCGCATACCTGATCCTGGGCCTGATGTTCGCCGCGTTCTACGCGGCCATGTACCGCTTCGGCGGAAACACGTTCTTCGCGAACGGGCGGACGGGTGATACCCGGACCTTCCAGTACTTCAGCTTCGTCACGCTGACCACGCTCGGCTACGGCGATTACACCGCGGCGGCCAGCGGCGGCCAGGCGGTCGCGGTGATCGAGGCGATCACCGGCCAGATCTTCCTGGCCACCCTGGTCGCCCGGCTGGTCGCGGGCTTCCGCGGCGCGGCCCGGGCGGCTGACCAGGCTCCGCGCGGGCCAGCCGGGGCGCCCCGGGCCAGCACCCCAGCCGGGGCGCGGCGGGCCAGCACCCGGCGGGCCTGCTCGTCCGGGCTGATCGGGCTCCGGCCGCCGGGCACGGCCCGGCGGCGCCCGGTGGACGGCAAGCGCAAGGCGTCGCCCGGGCCCGGCCAGTAGCGATCAAATCGACTTCATTTCCCGGCCGTGCATGGCCAGTGCGTAGATGACGACGATGTCCAGGGCGATCAGGATGACGCCCCACAGCGGGTAGGCGGCCAGGAAGGCCAGGTTGACGATGGCGCTGACCACCGCCAGCGCGATGCCGATCACCCGGGCCCAGAGCAGCCCGGCCAGCACGCCGAAGCCGGTGAGCAGGAACACCACCCCGATGGCCAGGTGTACCCAGCCCCACGCGGCGTAGTCGATATGCACCACCAGATGACTGCTGGTCACCAGGTAGTAGCCCTTCTCGAAGATGGCGACCAGCCCGTCGATGATGTGGAACAGGCCAAGGGTGATCATCACCACGCTGGCGAAGATGACCCAGCCCACCCAGCCGTTTGATCGGGCCGCGCGCCGAGCGTGTGTGTCGCTCATCGCCCGCCACCCCCTCGCTATCAGGGCAAGTACCACGCTTGCCGGTTGCGGCGGCGGGCGGCATCACCCCGGCTGGGTGAATCAATCGCGATCCGTGACGGCCTGAATACGCGAGCCGTCACTTGCTGATGACGCCGATCAGCCCGTTGATGGCCACGATGAGCCCGGCTGCGGTCATGGCCAGGGCCAGGATCAGCCGTCCGTGCCGGCGCAGCCAGGTGTTGAACGACACCAGCCAGCGGGTGGTCGGCCCGGGCGCGGCCAGGAAGGCGAGCAGGGGCAGCCAGACCAGTGAGACGTTGATGACCACGATCACCGCCAGGGCGGTGACGGTCGCATCCAGGCTGGCCTTGGACGTCGCCACCACCTGGATCGCGGCGATGAACGTTACGCCAGGCGCGAAGATCAGGATGCCAGCCAGAAGCGCGGTGTACGGGGCCGGGCTAGCGATCAGCCGGGCGGTCAGCCCCTTCTGCGGCTTGTCCGGGTCGGGCGGCTTCGGCTTGCGGCGGGCCAGGATCAGCCCGCCGAGCGCCAGCAGGATGCCCAGGCCCAGCCGCAGCCCATACCGCGGCGTCCGGTGGTGCGGCAGGCTGAAGCCGCCGGATCGCAGCAGTACCAGCACCACCGCGGCCATCGCGGTGCTCATCAGCAGGGCGCCGATCAGGTAGAACAGCAGGGTTTGCCGGGGCCGGGCCGAGCCGAGGTAGACCGCCGCCACCAGCAGCGCGGTCGGCGAGATCGCGGCGAGCACGGCCAAGCCGGCCGCTTGGGCGACCATGAAGCTAGCTGCCGCCGGTGCTGGCGGGCTGGGCCTGCGCCGGGGGGCGCCCGATGAGCTCGATCAGGCCGAGCACCACCAGCAGCAGGATGGCCAGGATGATCGCTGAGGCGGCGCTCGGGGTGGCCAGGAACACGAAGATGATGGCGAACAGGGCCACCGCGCTGATCCGCAGCGCAGTGCGGTGCTGGTACGTCCAGGAGCCGACCGGGCCAGTACGCAGCCCGGCCCGCTCGCCACTGGACCGTAGCCAGCCCAGGCCTTTGCTCAGACCTTGACGGGTGCGGACGGCCGTGACGGACGGCCCAGTGAAGAACGCGCCGATGGCTACGAGCAGGCCGATGACCAGCAAGATGCGCAGCCCGTCCTTGATGAACCGGACCAGCGTGTCGTACAGCACGGCCGCCGCGTCGCTGGGCAGCACGGTGCTCGGCACGCTGTTCAGGTAGATGCCCCGGGCGATGGCCAGCACGATGCCGAGCACCAGCATGGACGCGGCCAACCCAAGCCCGGCACCGACGGTGGCCCGCCGGTGGTGGCGGGCGATGTAGATCCCCGCCCCCAGCAGCAGCAGCGTGACGATCGGCAGGACGATCTTCAGGTCGTTGAGCAGCCGGTACCCGGATTGGGCCTTGACCAGGTACTTATCGTTGAACAGGGCAAACTGCGGGTTGATCGCCGGGATGGCGCTAACGATGCTGAGGCCCCTGGCGGCCAGCCTCGTCTTGACCAGGTCGATGAACGGGCCAAGATTCAGCACGACCTTGCCGTTGCTGGTGGTGATGGCCCCGTTGCTGTTGTGCTGGCCAGACAATGCTTCGACTAGCTGGGCGTGCACCCTCCGGTTCAGCTGCACCCACAAATTGGCGACCTGCTGGCTTTTGACGATCTTGGCCACCTGGGTGTGGATGAAACCCTGCACGGCGCTGGTCAGCGAGCCGGAGAATGAGTGCAGCAACGTGCCGACCCGGGTGAAGCCCTTGCTGGTCAGGGTGTTCGCTGCCTGATTGGTGAGCGCCTGGATGGGCAGGTGCGCATTGATCTGAGCGCTGATCTTGTCCGTCAGCGCGGCCTGGATGGCAGGCTCGTGGATCAGCGGGGACACGTTCTCCACGTACCGGTTGGTGTTGGAGACCTGGTTCGCAGTCCATATCCCGATCACCGAGATCGGGGCCAGGATGCAGCCGAGCACGATGAGCACCGTGGCTACCGGGGCGCGCCAGCCGCCCCGGCGGCGCCGCGATGGTGCTGACGGCGGCGGTGCTGGCGGCTTACTGCGCAGCTCCACGACCTCCGTGCGGAGTCGCTCGAGTTCGGCCCGCTCGTCCCCGGTGAGGCTAGAGGAAGTAGGGGTCTTCCCATCTGGTGCGTTACCACCGACCTCTGACACGAGGTCACCTCCTGCGGCCGGGACCCTGGGCAAGCCTGCCGCCGTGGGCACCTGTGCCCCCCGGTTGCGGGTGCCCCTCGGCGGCAGGCCTGTTCACCGTCGCTGAGCCGGCCGGGTAGCCGCCTCCCCCGGACCGGGTGAAAGCCGGCCAGGATTAGCCAGGCCCCGGACGGGCCAGAATTCCGCCTGGGTCAGGGATTTGGGCGAATGCTCACGTCCTGGGCAGGGCAGATTGCCTGGTCAGCCGGGACTGCTGTGGCCGGGCTCCGGGTGAGGCCGGTCGGCTCACCCCTCGCGGGTGAGGCAGCCCGCGGCTGAGCCCGCCATAGTCCATCAAGGCATAAGCCGCCAGGCGGGTGGCATCGCGCCATGTGGCATGGACCGCGGGCTATGTGGCGTCCCGCCGGGGCGGTGTGGGGTGAGCTGGAAGGAGGCCGTCAGTGACCATTGGCGGAAGCATTGCCCTGATCATCATTGGCGCGATCCTCCGCTTCGCCGTCACCTGGACTCCGAAGAACGTCGACCTGCAGGTCATCGGCGTGATTCTGATGATCGGCGGGGCGGCTGGCCTGTGCTTTGCCATCGGCCTGATGTACATCCGGCGGCGGCAGCAGGCGGCCACCGAGGTGACCGAGCAGCGCCGCTACACCGAGCCGCCCCGGATGTAGTGGTCACTGGGGATCTCACCGTTGAGCCTTGCCTGGTCGGCCCCGGACCGCGGGCTGCGCAAGCGCCAGCATCAGGCCGGGGACTAAGCCGGTCTGCCCGGCTACCGCTCGGCCACGTAGTAACCCAGCCCTGGTACCCGGTACAGCAGTCCCTCGGACTCCAGCAGCCGCAGGCCCTTGGCGGCCGTCTGCCTGGCCACCCCGTACTCCTGGACCAGGGTCGTTATCGATGGCACCGGCTGGCCAGGGGCCAGTTGACCGGACTCGATCTGGGCACGCACCAGTGCCGCGATGCGGACGTAGGCACGTGGATCCTCTGGCACATGCGAGAACGTACCCGTCCGCTCACGCCCATGATCATGAGGCATCGTGAGTAATCGACAGTAGTCGAGTATGGTCGAGTGGCGTAGGCTGTCACCATGCATCGACACTCTGAGCCACACGCCGCGCCGTTAGCCCAAGCCCGCCCGGCCACTGCGCCGGTCAGGACGATGGCCGAGATCCTGGCCAGGTACGGTGCCGCCTGGCAGATCGAGGTAGCCGAGCCCGCCAGCTTCATCGCGATCCGGCGGCCGACGCCTACCGCACAAGAGATCTTGGTCGCGCACAGCCTGGCCGAACTGGATCGGAAACTGTCGGCTGAAAGCGGCCCGTGCGAGGGAGTATGCGGCTGACTCGGCCCGCATTAACGAGGCACGGCAGGAATGTAAATACCGGGTTAGGCAGCAGCAAAGACGCGGGCGCCTGGAGCTCTAGGAAAAGAAGCTGGGCAGATCCATGGAGCATATCGGGTGGCCAAAAGCCATCAACCTCTTATCCAAGCTGGGCCATTCGTCCTGCTTATTAGCTACTGGGGAAATAGATGACTTTTGTGCGCAGATATTTCGGGCGTACGTGCGCTGCGGGGACAGCAGCCCTCACGCTCGGCGTGGTCGTTCCGGCTACGGCGGCAGTCGCGGCCCCGGCCGGGGCGCCGTCCTCGATACCGGCCGTGAGTGGCCGGCTGTACGGCACGGCCGCCACCTCGGCCAGCGACATCTGGGCCGTCGGCCTCGACCCGGGCGGCTCGCTGATCATGCACTGGAACGGCACGGCCTGGTCCAGCTCGTCGCTCGCCGACAATCACTTTTCGAAGGCGTGGCCGCCACCTCGGCCAGCAATGCCTGGTCGGTGGGTGGCACTGACTGGTCCTCCCCGGCGACCCTGATCTACCACTGGGACGGCAGCACCTGGACCCGCCAGGCCAGCCCGAATCCCGGCGGCGGTGGCTTTCTCAACGGGGTGGCCGCCGCGTCGGCCACCGACGCCTGGGCCGTCGGCCTGGTCGGCGGGGGACCCGGCGCCGGTACTGGCCCGTCCGACAAGACCCTGATCGAGCACTGGAACGGCACCGCGTGGACGACGGTGCCCAGCCCCACGCCGGCACCGGCCGGCGCACTCGAACGGGTGGCCGTCGTTTCACCCAGCGACGCCTGGGCGGTCGGCTGGACTGGCAACGGAACCAGCGACTTCAATGCCCTGATCGAGCACTGGGACGGCAAATCCTGGAACGTGGTGCCCGTGCCGGCCTTGGTCGGTGCCGACATCGACCTCAATGCGGTGACCGCCACCTCGGCCAGCAACGCCTGGGCGGTCGGCGGCACCATGACCAGCCCGCGCCACGGCGTCATCCTGCACTGGAACGGCACCACCTGGCGGAAGGCCGCCGCCCACTCCCCTACCGGGAACCTGCTGGGCGTATCGGCCAGTTCGCCTAGCGACGCCTGGGCCGTCGGCCAGACCACGGACAGTTCCGGAGGTTGCAGCACACAGTGCAAGACCATCATCGAGCACTGGAACGGCTGCATGTGGACCGTGGTGCCGAGCCCGAACCCGCCGAGCGGCTACCTGAACGCGCTGTGGGGTGTGGCCATCATCGGCGGCGGCAACGCCTGGGCCGTTGGCACGACCGACTACGCCTCGACCCTGATCGTGCACTGGAACGGACGTCCTGGTCCTAACGCTCAGCACAGGCGCTCCTCCAGAATCGCCGCTCCCAGGCACCCTAGACCTGCGTTAGGTATAGGCGGCCCGTTTCCTGCACACTTGGCGGATGGACGAGGCGTCGATCACCGCGGCTGGCACGATCGATACGTTTCTGGTGCTGCTAATCGGCATCGGGCCCAAGCTCGCGCTCGTCCCGTTCCTGGAAATCACCGCCGCCCTGGACCCAGCCACCAAGCGGCGCGTGCAGCGCAAAATGCTGGTCACCGCGGCGGTGGTGGCACTGGCCCTGATCGTGCTCGGCGAACTGCTGCGCACCTTGCTGCACTTCACGATCGCATCGCTGTCGATCGCCGGCGGCGTGATCTTGCTCGTGCTCGCGGTATGGATGGTCCTCGGGCAAGGCAGTGACAGCCAGCACACCGCAGGTAAAGACCCTATGCAGCTGGCGCAGTTCCCGCTGGCCGTGCCCTACCTGCTCAACCCGGTAGGCATCGTCGGCCTGGTGACCATCTCCGCCGAGGCCAAGTCGCTAACCGTGCTTGCTGTCGCCATCGCCATCCTCGCGTTCGTCTTGCTGATAGACATCGCGGTGTTCCGCTGGGCGAACACAGTCAGCGACAAGCTAGACGAAAGCCGCATGCTGGTCACCGAAAAGGTCTTCGGCTTCCTCATCGCCGCGATCGCCGTGCAGCTGATCCTCGACGGCCTAGCCTCCGCGGGGATCATCACCCTAGATGTGCACTGACCTGCCTAGCGGGAGCCGATCAGAACGCCGAGGCTGGCCAGAGCTTCGGTCTGGACCCGGTAGTAGACCCACACGCCGCGCTTCTCCCGGTCCAGCAACCCGGCGTCGTGCAGCACCTTGAGGTGATGGCTAATCGTCGGCTGGGACAAGTCGAACGCGTCCGTCAGATCGCAGACGCACGCCTCGCCACCTTCATGCGAGGCGACCAGGGATAGCAACCGGAGCCGGACCGGGTCGGCCAGCGCCTTCAGCAGCGGCGCGACCTGCTCGGCTTGCTCCAGGGAGAGTGGCTCCTGGGACAGCGGCGCGCAGCACACAGACTCGCCACCCTGCTGGGACGGCAAGGTGAGCTGCGGCCCGGGAGTGCAGCATTCCCCCGCGCCCGGCTGGCTCAGCACGGCCATAGACTTCGACATTCATATATATTGACAGACTCCGATGCCTTGTGGCAAACTCGGCAGCGGAAGCAGACATAGACAGTCATCAATGTATTTGGAGGTCCTGTCATGTCCCGCCGACTCCAGCTCGCCCTCAACGTCAACGACATCGGCGAAGCGGTCACGTTCTACACCAAACTGTTCGGCACCGAGCCGGCCAAGGTCCGGCCCGGGTATGCGAACTTCGCCATCACCGAGCCGCCGCTCAAGCTGGTCCTGCTGGAAAACCCTGGCCAGGGCGGCAGCCTCAACCATCTGGGCGTCGAGGTACCCGACACCGGTACCGTCGAGGCCGAGCAGGCCCGGCTGGCCGAGGCCGGCCTCGTGGGAGCCGAGGAGAAGGACACCACCTGCTGCTACGCCAGGCAGGACAAGTTCTGGGTGCAGGGCGCGCCGGACGGCGAGTCCTGGGAGATCTACACCGTCCTGGCCGACAGCCCGACCTTCTACGGCGAAGGCCACGGCCCCGAGTGCTGCGGCGGCCCGGGCGGTCACACCGACCAGCCCGCCCGGGCAGAGGCTCGCTGCTGCTAGAACCCGCGAACCGCACAAGACAGGCCCGGCGGATCATCAGGGTACCTGGGGCGAGCACCGGGACATGCGTTCCAGGGGCTAGGAGGCCGCCAGGCGTGGCGCGAAGCGTTCCACACGGTGGACCAGTTCGGCTAGTGCCCCGTCGAAGCTGCCGGGGTCGCCGACCGGGACCGGGTCTGGAACGGACCAGTGCACGGCCACCAGGTCGCCGAGTTCTTCGTAAGCCAGGTCGCAGACCGTGACGACGAGGTCCCCGTCGTGCTGGACCTCGGCGATGTGGCGGGGCCGTCGGCGGGGCAGCGGCAGGCAGTACCGGGCGGCCGCGTCGATAGCGCCCGGGTCGATCGCCGCCGCCGGGTGGGTGCCCGCTGAGGCCGCCGGGATACTGCTGGCCCGGCGCCACAGCGCCGCAGCGAGATGCGAGCGGGCGGAGTTGGCGGTGCACACGAACAGCACCCGCGGTGCAGTCCGTGCGGCTGGCCCGGCCAGCGATTCCAGCATCCCAGGAATCAGCTGCAGGTAGCTGCGGCGGTGATCGCCTTCGGACCGGCGGCGAGCGATGATCCCGGCCTGCTCCAGCACCCGGAGGTGGTGGGCGAGGAGGTTGGACGGCATGCCCAGCATCGCGCCCAGCCGCTTCGGCGACGCGTCCCCGTCGCTGAGCACGTCGGTGATCCGCAGCCGGGCTGGGTCGGCTAGGGCCGCGTGCACTGCGGCGCGCCTGGCCAGGCGTTCAGTTCTCTCAATGTTCATTGCCTCAATCTTGACTGAGATAGTTGGGGTGCGTCAAGATGACGCTGTGACCAGAACACCAGACCCAGGCCCGGCCGCGTTGTGGCGGCGGCTGCTGGCCGAACTGCTGGGCAGCGCGTTCCTGGCCGCCATCGTGATCGGCTCTGGTATCGCCGCGCAGCGGCTATCCCCAGGTGACACGGGCCTGGAACTGCTGGAGAACGCCGCCGCGACGGCGGCGGGGCTATTCGCGATCATCTTGATGTTCGGCCCGGTGTCGGGAGCGCATTTCAACCCGGTGGTATCGTTCGCCGACGCCGCGTTCGGTGGGCTGCGCTGGCGGGACGCCGCCGCTTACCTGCCCGTGCAGGTAGCCGGGTGCATCGCTGGGGCGGTGGCGGCGAACCTGATGTTCGCCGAGGCGGCAGTCAGCATCTCCACCAAGCACCGGGCGACGCCCGCGCACTTCTTGTCCGAGGTGATCGCCACCTTGGGCCTGATCCTGGTGATCTTCGCGCTGGCCCGATCCGGCCGGGCCGCCTCCGCCCCGGCCGCGGTCGGTGCCTACATCGGCGCGGCTTACTTCTTCACCTCCTCCGCCAGCTTTGCCAACCCGGCCATCACCATCGGGCGGATGTTCTCTGACACCTTCGCCGGGATCGCGCCATCATCTGCTCCGGCGTTCATCGCCGCCCAAGTGATTGGCGGTGCCCTGGCCGTCGTGGTCATCCGTGCGCTGTATCCCCGGCTGACTCCAGCCCAGGCAGCCAGCATCGTCGTCCCCCACGACAGCATGCGGGGCGCGGTGGCCGCGAACCAGGATGGCGCGTCGCCGGAGCCCAACCCCGCCACTGGCCCCGGCCAGCCGCGTTGACTAGCCAAGCCGAAAGGGAAACCAGCCATGCACCTGGTGATGATCGGCGGCAGCGACGCCGGGATCTCCGCCGCGCTGCGGGCCCGCGAACTCGACCCCGGCGCCGAGGTGACTGTGGTGGTCGCCGATGCCTACCCGAACTTCTCCATCTGCGGCATCCCCTACTACGTCTCCGGCGAGGTGACGCACTGGCGCAACCTGGCCCACCGCACCACCGCCGACCTAGAAGCCACCGGGATGCGGCTGCGGCTGGACAGCACCGCCCGCCGCATCGACGTGGCCGGCCGCAAGCTCCTGGTCACCTCCGCGGACCACGGCGACGAGGTGATCAGCTACGACAAGCTGGTCATCGGCACTGGCGCCGTCCCGGTCCACCCACCCATCACCGGCCTGGACCAGCTAGGACCGGCCGATGGCGTGCACCTGCTGCACTCGATGGGCGACACGTTCGCGCTGATGCGCACCCTGGAGGAAGCGGCACCCGAGTCCGCAGTGATCGTCGGCGCCGGGTACATCGGCCTGGAAATGGCCGACGCGCTCACCACCCGGGGCCTGCACGTCATCCAGATGGAGCAGCTCCCTGAGGTGCTGCCCACCGTTGACCCGGCGCTCGGCGCGCACGTGCGCGCCCAGCTCACCAGCCACGGCGTCGAAGTCCTCAGTTGCACCACCGTCAACCGGATCAGCCGCGCCGACCCCGGGGCGGCCGGGCGCGTGCAGGTTGACGCCTCCGCAACCGACGGCTCCCCCGTCACCCGCACAGCAGACGTGGTCCTGGTGGTCGTCGGAGTCCGCCCCGATAGCGAACTCGCGGCGGAATCAGGCGCAGACCTGAGCGCCAGGGGCGCTATCACGGTGGACAGCGGCATGCGCACCGGCCTGCCCGACATATTCGCGGCCGGGGACTGCGTGGTCACCCACCACCGGCTGCTCGGCGAGACCTACCTCCCGCTGGGCACCACCGCGCACAAGCAGGGCCGGGTCGCCGGCGAGAACGCCCTCGGCGGCCACCGCGAGTTCGCCGGCAGCCTCGGCACCCAGGTCGTCAAGGTCTTCGACCAGGCCGCCGCTCGCACCGGCCTGCGCGACCACGAAGCGGCCGCGGCTGGGTTTGATCCGGTCACGATTGGCTCCCAGGCCGATGATCACAAGGCCTACTACCCCGGCAGCCATCGCATCCAGATGCGCGTCACTGGCGACCGGACCACCGGGCGGCTGCTGGGCATGCAGCTGTTCGGCCACAAGAACGCCGAGATCGCCAAGCGCATCGACATCGCCGCCACCGCCATCTTCCACAGCATGACCATCGACGGCCTCAGCGATCTCGACCTGTCCTACACCCCGCCCCTGGGCAGCCCCTGGGAAGCGGTCCAGATGGGCGCCCAAGCCTGGCTCCGCGAAGCCAGCCAGCACTAACCCGCTCCATATCAGCAGGGGGAGCCATGCCAGCCAACGACGGACGGCAACACCACACCACCCACCGCGCACGGACCAGCACCCTCCGCGCATGCGCCGCCGGAGCCCTCGCCCTCGCGGTGGCGGCCTGCACGGCCAATGGCACCAGCACCACCAGCGCGATCTCACCCGGGCCAGCCTCCAGCGCCACTGATGCGACCGGCCCGGCGGTCACGCTGACCGGGGCCGGATCCACCTTCGACGCGCCATTCTTCGACCTGGCCTTCGCCAAGTACCACCAGCAGCACCCCGGCGTCAAAGTCACCTACTCAGCCGTGGGCAGCAGCGCGGGCATCGCCGCGTTCACCGCGCAGCAGGTCAATTTCGGCGCCTCCGACGTGCCGATGACCGCCACCGAGCAGGCTGCCACGCACGGCGGTGCCTCGGTCCAGGTTCCCGTCAACCTAGGCGCCGAGGTGGTGGTCTACCACCTGCCCGGCCTGCCCCGGCTGCACCTGACCGGCCCGGTCATCGCCCGCATCTTCCTCGGCCAGATCACCAACTGGAGCGATCCGGCCATCACCAGCCTCAACCCGGGCGTCAGCATCCCCGACGAGCCGATCACCGTCGTGCACCGCTCCGACGGCAGCGGCACCACCTACATCTTCAGCAACTACCTGTCCGCCGTCTCCCCGGCCTGGGCCGCCAAGGTCGGCACCGGCAAGTCCCTGCACTGGCCCACCGGAACCGGAGCCGAAGGAAACCCGGGCGTAGCCAACGCGGTCGCGCACATCCCCTACTCGATCGGCTACATCGAACGGTCCTACTCCAAGGGCCCGATCCTCGTCTACGCCGCCATCCGCAACAGGCCGGGAACTACGTCATCCCGTCCACCGCATCCATCGCCGCCGACGCCGCCCAGAAGCCCACCATCACTGCGACCAACTTCTCGATCGTCAACGAGCCAGGCGCGGACAGCTACCCGATCTCCGGCTACAGCTGGGCACTCGTCTACACCCGTCAGCCCAGCCAGACCAAAGGCCAGGCCCTCGTGACCCTCCTGGACTGGCTCACCCACGTCGGCCAGGCCTACGCCGCCGCCACCAGCTACGTCCCGCTACCAGCCCAGATCCAGCAGCTCGCCCAAACTATGCTTAAGCAAGTAACCGGCCCCAGTGGAACACACCTGCTGGGCTGAGCACGTCCGAGCCCGATATCGGTTCAACCCGAGGTGCCGACTTGGAATCCGCCTTAGGTGTCTCCAGCAAGCCTCTGACCTGCACGTTTGGTCGGGATGGCCGGATTCGAACCGGCGGCCTCCTGCTCCCAAAGCAGGCGCGCTAACCAAGCTGCGCCACATCCCGCTCAGCCGACGGTAGCCTACCTGCCGACCTGATTTCCGCACGCTCAACGCGCGGTCCAGTACGGGCTTCAGCCACGTCAACCTCCATTATCCCGCGCCAGCAGGACCCTCGCACCCGACTACCGCGCGCTCGATCCAGTTCACCCGCCTGTCCCGGGGAGCCGGTACGCTACCCGTGTTGACGTAGCGGGCGGGTCATCTCGCGAGCCCACTCGGCAGCGCGGGCGTAGCTCAATGGCAGAGCCCCAGCCTTCCAAGCTGGTCATGAGGGTTCGATTCCCTTCGCCCGCTCCCATCGCTCCAGTTCAGGGGCATGATCATCGGTTTCTAGCTGACCTTCACGAGGCGCGTGCCCGTTGCGTGCCCGATGGCTGTTCCGTGCCTGCTCCCCGGCTGTCCTGGCACTGTGTCGCGCCCAGCGCAGCGGCTTGCCTATGCCCGCCGCGATGGCCTCGTCTCGCTCCTGCGTGGCGTGCTGGTAGATGAGCGCGGCCCGGGCGCTGGAATGTCCCATCCGCTCCATCAGCTCGCGCAGGCTGGCACCCTAGCCCGGCGTCATCGTGTTGCCGGTGTGGCGGAGATCGTGGAAATGCAGGTCGGGCAGGCCCACAGCGTTGCGGGCTTTGGTCCAAGTCCGCCGGAAGGTCGACCGCCGCAGCCTGCCACCCTTCGGGCCGATCAAGCGCGGCCCAGCTTTGCGGGGCCGCGGGCCCGGCGTCAGCGCCCCGAGCTCAGCCTTGGGAAGGCCCGCCCGGGGGCACGCCGGGCCACACGCTAACAGGGGCACTCGGACCCAGGAGGACTCGCACGGCAGGCTGGTGCGCCCCGGTGATCTTGGAGACTGGTCCGCTTGGCTGCCTGTCGCTCAGGCGGCCGATGCTTGTGCCTGGTAGAACGCTTCCTCGTATTCGAGCGGCGAAACGTTCTTACAATAAGAGTGTATCCTTTTAGCGTTGTACCATTCAACCCATTCCATAGTGGCCTTCGTCACATCGGCGATTCCTTTCCACGGGCCGCGCAGGTCGATGAGCTCCCGCTTGTACAAGCTGTTGAGCGACTCCGCAGCGGCATTATCGTACGAATCGCCCTTGGACCCGACAGAGCGAACGGCACCGACCTCGTCCAGCCGATCGGTATAGCAGATCGACGTATATTGCACACCACGATCGGAATGGTGGATGAGCCGGTCTCCGACGCGGTCTTTCCGCCTCCAGATTCCCATTTCAAGAGCATCGAGGGCGAGTTCGGCGCGCAGGTGATCTGCGACAGCCCACCCGACGATCCCGCGCGAATAAAGGTCCATGACGAACGCGGTGTAGCACCATCCGGACGCGGTCGGCACATAGGTGATGTCCGCGACCCAGCGGGCGTTCGGTGCCGCCGCGCCGAAATCACGCTCCAGCAGGTCAGATGGGCGATCGGCGGGATCAGAGGCCACCGTGGTCCGCGGCTTCTTCGCCGGCGTGCCCACCCCGGCGATGCCCAGTTCGCGCATCAGGCGCTCCACCGTGCAGCGGGCCACCGCGACACCGGCCGCGTTCAGCTCCAGCCAGATCTTCCGCGCCCCATAGATGCGGTTGCCCGGCCCCGGCTGATCCCAGACAGCCATAATCCGTTCTTTCAGCTTCTCATCACGCAACCGGCGATCCGGCGGCCTGGCCTCGCGGCGTTTCGCGGCATAATACGTGCTGGATGGAAAACTCAGGGCAGCGCAGATCGGCTCCACACCAAACCGATCCCGATACGTATCGACGAACCCGACGAGCGCTACAGTTTGAAGTCGAGTTCCCGGGCGAAATAACTACTGGCCGCCCGCAGAATCTCATTCACCCGCTCCAGCTCGGCCACCCGGCGCTTCAGCACCCGGATCTCCGCCGCCTCCTCCCGCGACGTCCCAGGACGCGTCCCGGCATCGACCTCAGCCTGGCGCACCCACTTCCGCAGCGTCTCCGCCGAACCGATACCCAACTGCTTGGCCACCGACGTAATCGCGGCGAATTCCGTGTCGTACTCGCTACGCACGTCGGCGACCATCACCACCGCCCGCCGGCGCAGCTCCGCAGAGTAAGGGGACTTTCGAGCCATGACTTGATCTTCCCTCCTGATCAAGTCTCCAACGAACCCGGGATGACCCAGGCAGTCGGGTACGGCACTCGGCCGTCTATCTCGCCTACCGATTGTCCAGTTCGTGGCCACCGCGTTAAGGGCGCCTACGAGGAGGATGGGGAGGGCTAGGCAGAAGCCGAGTTGCCGGTCCGGGTTGATGCTTTCGCGTCAAGGTCCACTGATGTCAACCACCGGGCATACGTCCGTCGTGGCCCGTCCCGATGATGCCAGATGGGATGACCGCTTATGTCCTGACCAGCCCGAACGCGGTGGCGCCGGTCACGATGGCCACCAGCTGTAGCGCTTCGTGGGCGGCGGGTAGAGGGCGCGGCCGATCGACGCGGATCCCCATCCGATAACCCATCCGAAGAAGATCGCGAAGATGTAGCCCCGGATCTTGGCCGGTTCGGTGATGGCGAGGATCGCCCAGATCACTCCCCATGCGAGGAAGGAGCCGATGCTGTAGGCGGTGTAGGTGTTCAGGGGTCCTGGCTGGAAAAGACGATGTCCCGGTCCGGGTGAAGCTTCCATGGTGCTGCCTCCTGTCTGTGCCCGCCCTGCCTGAGCGTGCTGCTAGCTTCCCGCCGCTCCGTCTGGCGAGGCGTATAAAATGATATCACTATGATAGGCAGGTGGTATCGGACACGTCAACCGGCAGTGGGTGGCGATAAGCGCAGGAGCAGCGGCTGGTCCGGGGCATCCGGGCTCCCCGGTCAGGGTTGCAGTTTGGGTTGCAGTTCACCGGCGTGCGGGATCGTCCAGGGCGGACCGACCAACGGCGTTGGTCCAGACTGAACCGATCGGGACGACCGCGGCCCGAGCTGCTAATGCGGTACATCCCGCGGCCGGGGCGCGGACGCCGGGTATCGATTCTGCGCCGCACCATGTTCCCAGCCATAAACGGCACCGACACGCGGCTGGGGAGCGCGGCATGAGCAAGATCGAAGGTATCAGCGAGCCCGGTAACGAACTGGAACGCCTGATAGCGGACCTGTCGGAGTCTGGACCGGTCATCTTCGTCTTCGGCGTCGGCTGGTGGACCGCACACTTGACCGGGGCAACCGCACCGGTGTTCCGCGGACCGGCCTACCGGCGGTGGTGGCACGTCGATCTTGGCGACGACACAGCGAACTGGACGATGGACGTGCGGGTCGATGAGATCACCGGGGTCCGGTTCGTGCGCGCGCCCTACCCGTTCCCGTCCTTTCCCGGGCAGGAGGTTTTGACAGTGCAGTTCCTGGGGCCAGGTGGCGATACGGTGCTGTCCTGCTACCTCGGCGACCTGTATGACGGCCAGCGGATGCGCCTGGAGAAGCTGGCGGCCTGGCGGGCACTGCGCGAGCGCTACGGTAATCGCGACGAGTCGAGGGTCGATCGAGGCGCCCTCTTGGTCCCAGCCGCCTGAACCATCGTGATCACCGGCACGTGGACCGGGTGCGGCCATGCCCGTTGCGTGCCTGATCGTATGGTCAGCTACGGTGTCTCAGCGGTACTCACGGGGACCGGCGAACAATGCCCTGACGTTGGCCGCAGCAGGTCGGAAGACTGCGGTCCGCAGCCTTCCAAGCTGGTCATGAGGGTTCGATTCCCTTCGCCCACTCTCATTTATGCAGGCCAGACTAGGTTTCTTGGTTGCCGACGGATATGCAGCTGACGTCGATCACGGGCGGCCTACTGCTCGTTCGCGGTCTTGTACTGGTCGTCGGTGACGGGTTCGAGCCACCCGACAGCACCAGCGAGCGTCACCCCGCCCAATAAGGCGTGCCCAGCGCGTGCCACATACGTGCCACACGTAGCGGTGATCAGCGGTCAGCCACGGTCTCTTATGTGATATCTCAGGACATCGGAATGACCCCGAACCCTCAATGGGCTTGTCCTTGTCGGGGCCGCCCAGCACCGTGAGCGCCTAGAGCGCGAGCATCGCGGCCGCGACCTCATCGGCGGCCGCCTCCGGGATCGCCGTCGCGGCGCGTTCGAGCACGAGCAGCCGCGCACCGGGGATCTCGCGCGCGAGCGCTTCGCCGTTGCCGACAGGAAAGAGCGGGTCGCGGCGGCCGTGCACCACCAGCGCCGGGATCGCCAGCTTGGACAGGCGCTCGCGCCAGCGCGGCGTGCAGTCGAGCTTGCCGAACACCATGCCCAGCTGGTTGGCCATCTGCACCGCGGGCTCCGTACCCGGCGTGCGGTCCCACTTGCGCTCGGCGGTCACGCGCGCGGCGGCGGGGTCGTCACCGAGGATCTCCGCGCCTCGGGCGGCAAACTCCGCCACCGCGGCGCGGTCGGACCAGTCGGGCATCGAGCGCGAGAACAGCCGGTCCATCGTCGCTGTGTCATGATCAGGCAGGTCATCGTCAACTGGGCCCGGAGCCACAGGCCGCGTGCCGACGAGGGTGACCGCCGAGAACGCGTCCGGGTGGTCGAGCGCGGCGACCTGGGCGACCATCCCACCGACGCCGATGCCCGCCAGGTGCGCCGGCCGGTCGTCGAGGTCCCGGGCGAGCGCCGCGGCGTCGGCCGCAAGATCGTGCAGCGTGTACGCCGGAGCCTGGGGATCGACGGTGGTCAACGCGCCGGAATCGCGCAGGTCGTACCGCACGACGTGACGTTCACCGCGCGCGAGCGCCGCGCAGAGCGCGTCGGGCCAAGAGAGCATGGTCGTGCCGCCCGTGAGCAGAACGAGCGGCGCCGCCGCGTCGCCGAAGTGCTCGACCCCGAGCATGACGCCGTCCACCTCGACCGTCGTCATCACGCCTCTCCCGTTGCGGCGACGCCGCCGGACGTCCGGAACGAGTGGACCATCGGACACATCGTGACCTCCAGGGCAGCGTCGTACACCGGTGGCGCGGGGACGGCCGCACAAGCTACGCGTCCCCGCCGGTCGTATGCATCGCGTCGAACGTACGCGACTGGGGTTGGCTCCCAGAGATGAGACAACTGCCGGGGCCGAAACTCATCGGAACACTGTCCGCAGGGGAACCCCTACGCACACCCGGCGGCCAGCCCGGCGGATAGTCGCGACCTTGACCTTCGGTGTTGCAGATATCCGCGTTTCCGGCCGCGTGCCCGACGGCCCTTCCGTGCGCTTCCCTGGCTGCCTTGCCGCGCCGACGACCTACCGGCGGAACGCGGCCCGGACCGCAGCTGCAGTGGAGCTGAAGTATTCCGGTGGTTCGATGAAGCCCCACTCGTTGAATGTCGAGCCGTTGGTGACGGCGCGCCGGTAGCCGAAACAAGCGAGGTAGAGCGTTCGGATATACATGACCGCCTCGAGCCGATCGAGTTCGTCCTCGGTCGGTTGGACATGTCGGCGGTAGGCATTGACGGCAGCGTCGATCCACTCCTGGTTCGGCCGGCGTGGGTTCCACGAACCCGTGCCCCAGATCAGGTAAGCGAAGTCGGCCAGGCGCGGTCCGCGCCCGGACGCCTTCCAGTTGATCGCGACTGGCCCTTGTTCGCTCAGGACGGCGTGATCGGGGGCGTGGAGGAGGTTTCCGTGGAGCAAGCCCTCCGGGAGGCCGTGACCGTCGTCGGCCGAGCGAACCTGGTCGCGGAGCTGCTCGAATCGCTCGCGTTCGGCGGCCGGAACCCTCGTGTCAACGGCGTCGAGAAACGACAGGGCCGCCAGCAGGTCCTGACGCGGCGTGCCCTCACGACTCGGGTCCTCACCACTCGCTCCACCAGGGCGGCCGGCGGAATCGTCGTACGGCAGCGCGTGTAGCCGTCCGAGCAGCTCACCCATCATGGTGAACTTCGCGGCACCGTCAGGGAGCTGGACGCCTTCAACGAACCGGGTCACGAGGACCGCGCTGCCATCGAAATCCGATACCGCATCGTCGACCGCCAGGCGCTCCGCGGGATAGTCCTGCCGCTCCAGGAATCTGAGGATTGCTGCGTCACCCTCAACACCGGCCCGCGGCCGGGCCGGGGGGAACGCGCGGGCGACCCAAGGGCTGCCGCCATTGCGGTCGATGCGGAACACGTAGGTCTTGTGCACGCTGAGCTTGGTCGCCGCGACCGGGTCAATGCCGTAGCGATCCCGGAGATGAGCGAATAGCTGCTCAGGAGCTGGCTCGTGGTGCATTCGCGCACCGAGACCCTTGAGATCCGTCAGCGCCTCGGTGTAGCGCTGCCCAGTCTCCTCGGCGTGGCGCCGGACAACCTTCTTGAAGCTGGCGTCCTTGGTCATGGACAAGCCTCCCCTTGACACCCTCGCTCCCCAGCGGCGCGGTGTTGGAAGATGGCCTGTGACATCAACGACCGAGAGGGCGAATCCCCTTCGCCAATGGAACTCCAGCTGGGGCGGACGTTCCACAGCTTGGCGACCGGTCGCCGCCGTGAACAAACTCTTCCTGAGGCGCTCAGTCTTCGTCAAGCGCTTCACCCACGAGATGACACTGCGGGAAGTGCCGCCCACTCGCCGCGGATCGCGTTCCGCCGCTCGCGGTCCGGATCGCCACACGGCAGCGAAAGGAGAACGAATGCATGCTCGTGCTAGCGTCGGCCGCAGACTCCGTCGTGAACGGGGTGTGATGCTCCACCAGTGGAGGTGCCGGATGGCTGAGCTCCCACCGCCCCCAGACGGAATTGTGCTGACCCACTTCATCGTCTCGGACGATGTCGAGCGCTCCCGGCGCTTCTACACCGAGGTACTCGGCGGCAGGGTGGAACGTCCCGGAGACCCGGTCGATGTCGCGCTAGCCAACAGCTGGATCGTCATCAACGGCGGCGGCGGACCCACCGACGACAAGCCGACGGTCATCCTGGAGACAACACGCAATCCCGACCGGGTCAGCAGCTTCCTCAATATCCGGGTCAAAGACATCGACGCCGTGTACGCCGAATGGAGCGCCCGGGGGGCTCAATTCCTAACGCCGCCGAAACAGCACCAGTACGAGAAGCGTTGCTACATCCGCGATCCCGACGGTCATCTGATCGAAGTGGGGCAAACCACGGACCCAGAGGGGGACTGGCACCCCGCCCACTGGCCATCGAGTACGCCCGCCGGGGAGTCCGAGTGAATACCGAGATCAGCGGCGAATCCCTCACATCGACGACGGCCAGCATCAGTGCCCGTTGCGTGCCTGATCGAAGGGGCAAGCACGGACACTCGTGGTCACTCACGGAACCAACACCACGGCAATGACCTGCATGAGTGGTAGTCCGACGAGGACTGACCTACAGCGGCGTGTTTCTGCGGTCTCCGGCTAGTGGCCGTCCTGGCAGCGCCAGGTCGGGGTGACCGGGCACGGCACCAGTTACGCGGAGCAGCTATCCGGGACCGCCCTGATAGGCACGCGATGTGCGTGCGACCTGGATCGGCGCCGTGCGACGGGCGCTCAGTCGAGATCGAACTCGTTGCCCTCGATGTCCTGCATCACGATGCAGGACTCGTTGTCCTCATCGGCAGGCAGCAGCCGCACGCGCACCGCGCCGAGCGCGACCAGCCGTGCGCATTCGGCCTCAAGCGTGGCCAGGCGCTCCTCACCCACCAGCCCGGTGCCCACCCGCACGTCCAGATGCACCCGGTTCTTTACGACCTTGCCCTCGGGAACCCGCTGGAAGAACAGCCGCGGGCCCACCCCCGAGGGATCAACGCAGGCGAACCAGGAACCCTGATCCTCAGCCGGCTCCGAGCGATCGAAATCACCCCACGTAGCAAACCCCTCCGGTGGCGGCGGCACGACGTACCCCAGCACCTCACACCAAAAACGAGCGAGACGCTCAGGCTCCGCGCAATCGAAGGCAACCTGGAACTGCTTGACCGACGCCATCGGTCCACCATAGAGGCGCGCGTTGCAGCGGACGAGCACTCCCCCGGCTGTCCGGCGCTCAGGCTCCAGGATGATCAGGCAGGCAGCTTGCGTGCGAGCGTTATGCCCGCCGGGTTATCCCGGTGACCACCCATGCCCGGCCGAGGGCGTTGCAATGCAAAACCACAATGACGAGGACCAAAGCATGTTGCAGCGAGGCATTCCGGGTGTTCGCCAGGAGCGCTGCGGCCAGGCCGAGCCGCAGCGAGTAGGCCACCACTGAAATCAACGCGAAGGCGATATTCAGCGTTCTGGTTCGAGAGTCGCGGGAGAAATTTCCAGCCTGCTTTGCCCTCGGTATCAGCTGTCTGGTGGCCAGCAGGCCGACGGCTGCCATTACCAGGCTTGATAGCCCGAGGATGGCTGAGCCCCCGGTCAATGCCACGATTGAGACGATGAAGATGTCTACCAGGGCAACAAACGCGCTCCCGGCCAGCACAGTTCGCAGCTCCCGAGTTGTCGGGTTCGCGTCATCCGCGTTGACGACCGTTACAGCGACGACCAGCAACCCCAAGATGGCAGCGGACGCGCCCGCGCTTGTGATGAAGAAGCTCTCATAGTGGCCCACCACAACGCACCCTATCGGGCATCGGCGGCTATCTTGCCGAGGCGTGCCCGAGGCCGCGCGGCTTGAAGAACGCGTACTGCCTGATCAGCTCCAGCGTCGCCAGGGCCGAACAGCACCGTGGCCAGGATGCGCGCCCAGTTCCTGCCCTGGCCGTTCTCCCGCGCCATCCACAGCCACAGGGCGATCACCACCAGGCTGGCGATGCTGACGGCGGCGGCGGCGTACATGAGCTTGACCGCGTTCAGCACGGGCGCGGGCGCAGCAGCCCGCAGCGGTTCGACTGGCTTATTCATGTCCATGCCCTTCCGGTGCTCGGATGCCCACATCCGTTATCCGCAGCCCGCGCCAGATGAGTTCACGGTGGCCGTGTCAGGGCCGCCCGTCGGTATCGTTTCCCGGGGACCCGTGGCTGCCGCTGAGGGCCTGCGGCCTGAAGAACGCTCTGGCGGACGGGCGCCACAGCAGCCATACCGCGGCGAGGCCGGTCAGCCAGGTCAGTATGGCGAAGAACAGGTCCGCGAGGCCATGGATGCCGCCCAGCTGCAGCGTCGCCAGGCCGGCCAGCACCGCGGACAGGGTGCGCGCCCAGTTCCTGCCCTGGCCGGCCGCCCGCGCCGTCCACAGCCACAGCGCGATCTCGACCAGGCCGACGGTTATCGCCAGCGTGACGATGAGCGGGCGCCAGTGGATGAGCTGAGCGGTGGTGAGCTGATGCCCAAGCAGCCTCAGGTGGTAGGCCCTGACGTCGCCGAGATAGAACAGCGCGATGATCACTTGCGCGGCGGTGCCGGCTGCGCCCCCCCACATGAGCTTGACCGCGCCTTGCACCGGCTCGGGAGCAGCATTCCGCAGCGGCTCGGCCTGCTGGCCGCTGGACGGATTGGGCTCGGGCTGGGTGGTCTCGGCCACGGCTGGGACGCGCCCGGCCGCTGGATCGGCGGCGATCGCGGCAACCAGCCTGGCGCGGGCCCCGTCCAGCGCAGCCGGTGCGGGCAGGGGCGTCTCCTGCGCCAGCTCCCGGAGCAGCTCCATCTCATTCATTGGTCGTGAGCTCCTCATACGTTGCCGCCGCATCGGTACCGGCCAGGGCCTGGCGCACCTTCGTGCGCGCCCGGTGCAGCCTGGACCGCACCGTCCCGACCGGGATGGCCAGTGCCCGGGACACCTCCGGATAGGTCAGCTGTTCCCAGGCGATGAACAGCAGCACATCCCGGTCACCGTCCTGCAGCGCGGCCAGCGCCGCGCTCAGCAGCGGGCGCATCGCCTGCGCCGTGACATCGGAAGCCACCTGTTCGGCGTGACCAGCAATCTCCGGCTCGGCCGGGGCGGCCTGCCTGATCCGGTACTGGCGGACCTCGTCCCGGCGATGCTGGCCGACCAGGTTGGTGGCGATCCCATACAGCCAGGGGCGGGCGTCGGTATAGCTGAGGTCATACCGGTCCCGCTTGGCGAAAGCGGCCAGAAACGTCTCGGCAACCAGGTCATCCGCAACCTCGCGGCCAGCCCGCCGGGCCAGGTAGCGGTGAATGTATGGGGCGTGCCGGTCAAAGAGAACCGCGAACCGCTCCGGCTCCCGGCGGGAACTGTCGATGACGGCAGCATCGTCCGCGGCGGCGGATCTCATGCGCGGCCTGGGTTCATGTCATGCCCCTCCGGGTCTCCGGGAGGTTACATCCGTTATCCGCAACCGGCGCCAGATGAGTTCACGGCCACGGCCGGTGCCCGGGCCGGAGCTCCCCCGCTCTTGATCGTGCCCACCGGTCCCAGGCCGGTCAACCAGGCTCAGGGCAGCGGCGATCCTGGCGCGCGGGCTCGGCGAGGAAGGCCTGGCACAACCGTCCGAGTCACGGTCACTCGGCGGTCAGGTCGCGCTCGTAGCAGGTGCCTGGCTTACCGCCGGGATTGGCCGGGCCGACCGGAACGAACCCCGCCTTGGTCAGCACCTTCTGGGACGCGACATTGTCGTGGGTGACCGCCGCCCGCATCGTGTGCAGCCCGAACTGCGCCGCCGTCAGCCGGCAGACTTCCTGGACGGTCGCGGTCGCCACGCCGTGGCCAGCGACGTGCTGCGCGACCCGGTAGCCGAGCACAGCCGTGCCGTTCTCGATCTCGTACAGGTTGAACCGGCCGAGCACCGAGCCATCCTCGCCGACCAGCAGGTAGTACGCGCAGCTGCCCGCCTCCTGCTCAGCCAGCAACTCGTTGTACCGCTCGGTGAACTGGTCGAAGAACTCATCGCCGCGGTCGGACACAAACGTGGCGAAGTAGGCGCGGTTCGCCAGTTCGAAGGCCAGCACTGCCGGGGCATGGTCGGCGCGCAAGCGCTGCAGCTCGGGCACCGCCCAACCCTACTCAATGGGTACACACAGGCCAGCTGATTTTCAGCCTGAGCCACCGCCGGGCTACCGCCGGGCCACCGCCGGGCCACCGCCGGGCCTGCGGCCGAGCCTGCGGGTCGCACAAGCAGGGTGATGCGTGGCCACAGCGAACGGAATTACCGTCATTCCAGACGCAACCTCCAGGGCCCGGCGATGAGCGTGACCGGGAGCCGCAGCTCGATCTCATACTCGCCCGGCAGTAGGATCAGGAACCAGGAGGCAGCATGACGACCGCGACCGACCTCACCATCCGGCCCTTCGAGGTCCACGTGCCAGATGAGGACCTGGCCGACCTCCGGCGGCGCATCGCCGCGGTGCGCTGGCCTACCAGGGAACTCGTCGCTGACCGGGCGCAGGGCGTGCAGCTGGCCACGCTTCAGGCGCTCGCCGACTACTGGACGACCGGGTACGACTGGCGCGCGGGTGAGGCGAGACTGAACGCGGTGCCGCAGTTCAAGACCGGGATCGACGGGGAGGACGTCCACTTCATTCACGTGAAGTCCCGGCACGACAACGCGTTGCCGCTGATCGTGACGCACGGCTGGCCCGGCTCGGTGATCGAGCTGCTCGGGGTGGTCGGCCCGCTCACTGACCCAACGGCGCACGGCGGCTCCGCCGAGGATGCGTTCGATCTCGTGCTGCCGTCCGTGCCCGGCTACGGTTTCTCGGCCGTGCCGGCGGAGGCTGGCTGGAACGTCGGCCGCGTCGCCGGAGCCTGGGCGGAGCTGATGCACCGCCTCGGCTACACCCGCTACGTGGCCCAGGGCGGCGATGTGGGTGCCGCCGTCACCGACGCGATGGGCCGCCAGGCACCCGACGGGCTGCTCGGCATCCATATGAACCTGCTGCTGGCCGGGCTGGGCGGCGGCTACCCCTCAGACCACCCGTCTGCGGCGGAACGCGCCGCGCTCGACGCTATCGCCACGTTCCGAACCACCGGCAATGGCTACCTCATCGAGCAGAACACGCGACCGCAGACGATCGGCTACGCCCTGCTGGACTCCCCCGTCGCCCTGGCGGCCTGGATGCTCGACCACGACACCGACGCCTACTACAAGATCTCCCGCGCCTTTGTCAACGGACACCCCTCCGGCGGCCTCACCCGGGACCACGTCCTGGACAACATCACCATGTACTGGCTGACCAGCACCGGGGCCTCGGCGGCCCGGTCGTACTGGGAGAACACCCAGGCCGCCCGGGCCGCTGCCGGGAAGCCCCGGCCGGATGTCAAGCTCCCGGTCGGCTTCACCACATTCCCCGGCGAGATCTTCCGGGCCCCGCGCAGCTGGGTCGAGAAGTCCTACCCGAACGTCAGCTACTTCAACGAGGTCGGCAAGGGCGGACACTTCGCCGCGTGGGAAGAGCCCGAGCTGTTCGCGACCGAGATCCGGGCGGCGTTCCGGCCGCTGCGCTAACGCCAGCCCGCACTGACCGGTCGCGCGGGTCGTCGTCCGGGTTCAGGTATTCGAGGCCGAGCGGCCCGATCGCCGTCACCTGTGAGACGTACTCACCGGATTTCGCCCAGTGGAAGTGAGGGGTGCCGCCGGGCAGCACGATGACGGCGCCTGGCGGGTGCGCTGTCAGTTTTCCCTCGTCGAACTGTTCGCCCAGGCCGATATAGAAGACGCCGGAGATGACCGTGTAGACGCGGTCCTCCGGATGCCGGTGCGGCATCAGCTTGACGCCGTTGGGCACCTTGACCCTGATCACGTACGGCCCGGGTTCGGTTGGCCGGCCGACCACGACGGCCAGCCGAGCCTGCGCCGGGAACGCCGGGAACGGCTGCCAGTCGATGTCGTCAGGCAGGATCGACCTGAACGCGTCCTGGCCGGGCTGGTGGGTGGGCATCGCCAGTGAACCTCCGGGCTCGTGACGGACTGACCTGACACCGCTAGGAACCACTGTCACGTCCGTCCCCCCTCGGGTGTCAATGTGACGACGCCTAAGACCCGGGCCGGCCGGCCCGGGCCGGTGCGGAAACTGGAGGTAGGTCGCCAATGCAGCCGCGAATCACCAACCCGGCCGTGAGCCTGACCGGGGCCATGGAGACCCTGCAGGCGCTGGGCGACGTCGTCGGCAAGAGCGGGCTCCCGCACTCCATAATCCATCTCGTCGGCATGCGCGCCAGCCAGATCAACGGCTGCGGGGTGTGCCTTGATGGCGCCTGGCGCTTCCAGCGGACGCTGGGCGAGACGGACGAGCGCCTGTTCGCACTGCCTGGCTGGCGGGAGGCGCCGTACTACAGCGACGCCGAGCGGGCCGCGCTGGCCCTGACCGAGGCGGTCACCCGGCTCGCCGATCGCCCCGACCCGGTCCCCGACGAGATCTGGGCCGAGGCCGCCCGCCACTTCGATGAGCAGGCGCTGGCCGGCCTGGTGCTCGCCATCGCGAACCAGAACCTGTGGAACCGGCTGAACGTCGCGACCCGCCAGGTGGCCGGCGCGTGGAAGCCGGACACGACGGGCGAGTGGCAGCCCGACGCCTGAGCCGCGCCCCAGGGACCCAGCACTGGCGGCCAGCGGCCAGTACCCCATACAGTCCCCGGCATGAGCGACGTCAGCGGCGACGGCGCCGCCACGACCGGACGCGGAGCGCCGGCCCCGACCATCCCCGGCTTCCAGGCGAGTTACGTCAACGTGGCGGGCTGGCCGACCTGGCACGAGGTCAGCGGCGAGGGACCGGCCGTCGCGCTGCTGCATGGCGGATTCTCCGGCGCGGCCGCCTGGTCGGCCCAGGCCCCGGCGCTGGCCAGCGCCGGTTTCCGGGTGCACGTGCCGGAGCGGCGCGGGCACGCGCACACCCCCGACCGGGACGGCCCGCTGAGCTACGCCGTCATGGCCGAGGACACCATCGCCTACCTGGAGCAGGTGGTGGACGGCCCCGCCCACCTGGTCGGCTGGAGCGACGGCGCGGTCGTGGCGCTGCTCGTGGCGCAGCGCCGCCCGGACCTGGCCGGCCGCCTGGTGCTGATCGGCCAGTACTACAACTCGTCCGGCCGCCTGCCGGACCCGGCGCTGGAAAACTGGCTGCGCAGCCCGGAGGCCATAGACCTGCTGCGCCAGGGTTACGACCCGCTGTCCCCGGACGGGCCCGGGCACTTCCCGGTCGTGTACGCCAAGTCGATCGCGATGATGGACACAGAACCCGAACTCGACCTGGCCACCTTCGGCGCGGTGACGGCGCCCACCCTGGTGCTGCAAGGAGACCGTGACGTGGTCACCGTCGAGCACACTGCCGCGGTGGCGAAGGCCCTGCCGGACGCCCGGCTGGCCGTGCTGCCCGGCACCCACGCGCTCCCCCTGGAACTGCCTGGCGTGGTCAACCCGCTGCTGATCTCGTTCCTGCGCGGAACCGTCTCAGCCGCCTTCGCGGAGTTCCTGGGCGGCGAGTAGCACGTCACCGGTGCGCGGCCAGCACCGCGTGATGGTCGGCGCCCGCGGACGGCTGCGGATCGGCATGCACCAGCGCCGCGGTCAGCCGGGGCAGCGTGTGCAGCAGCCGGTGCTCGGCGTCCACTGCCACCTGGTGTGCCTGCACCGCGCTGGTCGCACCGGCCACCACGACCTCGCATTCGGCGCGCAGGTTGTGCCCGATCCAGCGCACCCGCACCTGGCCCACGCCGAGCACTCCCGGCGTGCCGCGCAGGGCCCGCTCGACCTGGTCCACCACGGCCGGGTCAACCGCGTCCATCAGCCGCCGGCCGATCTCCCGCGCCGCCTGCCACAGCACGAGCAGGATCGCCCCGGTGATCGCCAAGCCGACCACCGGGTCGGCCCAGTCCCAGCCGGCCGCGACGCCACCCACGCCGAGCAGCACCGCCAGTGAGGTGAAGCCGTCGGCCCGGGCGTGCAGCCCGTCCGCGACCAGCGCCGCCGAGCCGATCCGGCGGCCGGTCCGGATCCGGTACCGGGCCACCGCCTCATTGCCGATGAACCCGATCACCGCCGCGCCGGCCACCGCGACCAGGTCTGATACCGGGCGCGGGTGGGCCAGCCGGGTCACCGCCGCATAGCCGGCCAGCGCCGAGGACGCCGCGATGACCAGCACGACCGCCACCCCGGCCAGGTCCTCCGCCCGCCCGTAGCCGTAGGTGTAGCGGCGGCTCGGCGGCCGCCTGCCCAGCAGGAACGCGATTCCCAGCGGCACGGCGGTCAGCGCGTCGGCCGCGTTGTGCAGGGTGTCCCCGAGCAGCGCCACCGACCCGGAGAGCCCCACCACCACCGCCTGCAGGCCCGCGGTGGCCGCGAGCACCGCCAGCGACACCCACAGCGCCCGCATCCCCGCCGCGCTGGCCTCCATCGCCGCATCCACCTTGTCCGCGGCCTGGTGCGAATGCGGACGCAGCGCATGCCGGATCCGCCAGCCCAGCCCAGGCCGGCCCCCATGGTCATGCCCGTGCTCATGCTCGTGCCGGTGCGGCTCACCCATAACGCCAGCATGCGCGAAGAATCCCGCTGCAGCACGTCAACAACAGCCCACCGCACTCAACTGCAAAAGACTTGCATGCCGAACGCCATCAACCGGGACTGATGCGCTTACTGCGCAGTCTGCGGTCCAGCGCTCAAGAATTCGCGACTTATAAGCAAATCAAATTCCGCACGATCCGAGTAACGATCAAGGTCCCTGGTGTATCAATTAAGCCGTCGAATTGACGGGGGCTTGAGCGGTTATGGCGCACAGAGCATATGCACAGGGCAGAAGCCGTGTGCACGAAGTCAAGCGGAGGGGCAGCAGCCTAGGTCAAGCGGTCGTGTGGCTGTCCGCTATTACCGCCTTGGGTGGCCTGCTGTTTGGCTATGACACCGGGGTGGTGTCCGGGGCGCTCCTCTTTCTCAAGAATGACTTCCCGAACATAACCTCGGTGCAGAAGGAACTGGTCACCAGCTTTCTCCTGGCCGGCGCGGCAATGGGCGCTATCGGCGCGGGCCGGGTAGCCGACCGTATCGGCCGCCAGCGCACCATACTGATCACCGCGACGCTGTTCATGGCCGGCGTCCTGGCCGCCGCGTTCTCGCCTGCTTTCGTTTTCCTGCTGGCGCGCAAGTGGTGATCGGCCTGGGCGTGGGGTCGGCCTCCATGGTGGTGCCGATGTATATCGGGGAAGCCGCGCCGCCGCGATTCCGCGGCGCGCTGGTCAGCTTCAACCAACTGGCCCTGAGCACCGGCATCCTGGTCTCCTACCTGGTCGACTATGAGCTGTCCGGGACCGGGAACTGGCGGCTTATGTTCGGGCTGGCCTGCGTGCCGGCCGCGGTGCTGTTCCTCGGCATGCTGTTCCAGCCGGAGAGCCCGGCCTGGCTGAACACGCACGGCCGGCTGGATGACGCCCGGCGCGTGCTGCGGCGGCTGCGGCCACCGGACACCGTGGACAGCGAGCTGGCCAGCATGATGAACAGCGCGCAGCGCCAGGGCGCCCGGGTGCGCGAACTGCTCCAACCCTCGCTCCGGCCGGCGTTCCTGCTCGGCCTGCTGCTAGCCGTCTTCCAGCAGATCACCGGCATCAACACGGTCATCTACTACGCGCCGACCCTGCTGAACAACGCCGGCCTGGGGTCATCCGCCGCGCTGCTGGCCAACGTGGCCAACGGGATCGTCAACGTCGGCATGACGATCGTGGCCATCCGGCTGCTGGACCGGGCCGGCCGGCGCGTGCTGCTGATTTCCGGCACCTGCGGGATGGCCACCGCGCTGCTCACCATCGCCCTGATCTTCCTGGCCAGCGGCCCGCGGCTGTCCAGCGCGGCCGCGATCGCCGCCGCGCCGCGCTGTTCGTCTATATCGGCTCGTTCGCCATCGGGCTTGGCCCGGTCTTCTGGCTGCTGATCAGCGAGATTTACCCGGTGCGCGTCCGCGCGTCCGCGATGAGCGCGGCCGCGTGCGCGAACTGGGCCGCGAACTTCGTGGTGACGATCTCGTTCCTGACCCTGCTGAACGCGATCACCGACGCGGGCACGTTCTTCATGTTCGCCTTCCTTACCGTGCTGGCGCTCATCTACTTCTGGCAGCGGGTACCGGAGACCAAGGGCCTGCAGCTGGAGGACATCTCGGCGGGCCGCGGCCGGGACGGCAGGGCCCGCCGCCGGGCCGGCATGCGATTATGGACGGGTGGCGGACGGCGCACTGACCTGGCCGGAAGTAGCCGCACGCTTGCAGGCCGCGCGCGGCACGGCCGAGGACGTCGGGACACCGGCCCAGGTCCCTGAGGTGGTCAAGGCGCCGCTGGTCCCGCTAGCCGTCCGTCTTGGTGGCGAGCAGCACCCACAGGAAGTCCTCGCCGAAGCAGGGCTCCTGGCTGGCCGTCTTTCTCATCTGCCGGAGCACGCGCACTGAGAATGACGCCGTGTCCCACAGCGCACGGAGCCGGTCGGCCGGGTAGCCCAGGCCGCCGCCCAGGCTGGCCCGCTCATAGACCTGCTGATCTGTGTAACCACTCCCGCCCTCGGGCCGGAAGCACACCAGCCCGTAGCTACCGCCCGGCCGCAGCGCCCGGCTGACCAGCTGCACGTAGTCCAGGCGCCGGTGCGGCGCGAGGTGGTGGAAACACCCAGCGTCGTAGACCAGGTCATAGCTTCCCTCGGGGAACGTGGCATCGAAGATCGAGCAGCACTGGAAGTTAACCGAGACGGCCGCTGACTCGGCCCGCTCCCTGGCCCAGCCGATGGCCTGGGCGGAGAAATCAACCGCATCGACCTGGCAGCCCTGGCCGGCCAGGTACAGCGCGTTGCGGCCGTGACCGCAGCCCAGTTCGAGCACCCGCCCCGGGACCAGCGTGCCGTCGCCGAACCACTGCGCCAGGTTCTCGTCCGGCCAGTCCACGAAGAACGGGCACGGCCTGGCCCGGTCCGCGAAGAACTCACCCCACCAGGCACTGCCGTGGCTGGCCAGCAGACTGTCGAGTATCCGCAGCACATCGTCCCGGGTGTAGACGAACGGCTGGGTGGCCATGGACTGACACTAGCAGTCTTGCTATATGTCGGCCATCTACTTATGATGCCGGTGTGAATAATCCGATAGCCGAGATGCGGGAGCCGACCTACTTCGTGCTGGCCTCGCTGCTCGATGGGCCGCTGCACGGCTACGCCATCATCAAGCGCGCCGCCGAACTGTCCGGCGGCCGCGTCAAGATGGCCACCGGGACCCTCTACACCGCCCTGGACCGGCTGGCCGGCGAGGGCTATGTGCAGGTCGTCCGCGAGGAAATCGTCAACGGCCGGGCCCGCCGGTCCTACGGGCTGACCGGGGCCGGTGCCGCCGCGCTGCGTGCCGAGGCGGCCCGGATGGCGGCCGCGGCCCGCCTGGTGACCAGCCACCACCGCTTCCCGCGGAGCGCGGCCAGCCGGAATGTGCGGCCCGCATGACCGCCCTGGAGTGGCGCTGCCGGTGGCTGCTGCACGCCTACCCGGCCTGGTACCGGAGCCAGCGGGGCGAGGAGATGCTCGGCACGCTGATGGAGGCCAGCCCGGCCGGGCGGCGGTGGCCGTCGCTGCGCGACATCCGGGCCATGCTCATCGGCGGGCTCCGGGTCCGGGCCGGCCAGCACCGGCGGCTGAGCACGCCGGCCAACCTGCGCCTGGCCGGGCTGCTCGGCGTCGCCCTCGCGCTGCTCTGGCTGATCGGCAACAACCTGGGCACCGCCATCATGTTCTGGACACACGTCTACCCGGCGGCCACCCCGGCCGGCCTCGGCTATCAGGCCGCGGCCAGCCTGCTGGCCCTGGCCGCGGTAGTGGCTGCCTGGTTCGCGCCGTGGCCGGTCGTGGCCGCACCCGCCGTGGCCGGCGCCGCGTTCTGGGTCTGCTCGGGCGACCGGGTGATGGCCAGCCAGCCAGCCGGCCTGCTCATTCTGCTGGTCATCCTGACCGCCGGCCGGGAGCGGATGCCGCGCTCCTGGCTCGGCCTGGCCGGCCTGCTGTTCGCCTTCACCCTGCTGGAACAGCTCACCGCGGCACCCCGGCTGTACTTCCTGTTCGCACCGCTTTCCTTCGCGCCGTGGGTGGTGCTCGCCGCGGTCATCCTGTGGGCCGCCGTGGACGGCCGCCCAGCCGTCGCCATGGCCATCTACCTGGCCTCGAATTACCTGCTCTTCAGCCTGCTCGGCTATGCCGGCTACCGGGCCGCACCGGCGGCCGCGTGGCAGTGGTACCTGCCCGCGGCCGGCGTGGCTGTGCTGGGCACCTGCGCCCTGTGGCGGCTGCGCCGGCAGGCCGTGCTGTGACCGGTGGGCTAGCCCGGGTGCGGAAATCGGCGCTGGTAAACGCTGTGTTCTACTGGAAAAGTGGCGGATCAGGCGGGGGGGCGCCGGCACGGCCGGCACCGGAAGAAGGAACTCCGGCGGCAGCGGGCGGAGCGGACCAGGCAGGTACGGGACAGAGTCCGGCTGATCATCGAAATCACCGCCCGGGCGGGCTCGTACCGTAAGGGACTGCTGGCCGCGGCCGCGCAGCTCAGCCCGGAGGAAGCGGCCATCATCTCCGATCTGGAGCAGCATGGCCTCCAGGTCCCGCAACTGCGTGACGTGCTGTGCGGCGGCCATGTCCTGGTGGACGACCCGGCACTGTACGAAGCCTGGCGCTTCAGCAACGTCAGCCACCCGCGTGTGTCCAGCCATCACCACGACATCGACAAGAAGCGCTTTCCCGACTTCGGGATGCGCGGCCCGCTGGTCCGGGAGAAACTGCACGGCCGGACGGCCCAGGGCACCTGGGTGCAGCTGGAGAAGACGCCCGCCGCGTTCGGCCAGCGGAAGCTGCCCAGCCTGACCGACCTCCGGCACCTGATGGACTACGTCGTGTACCGGGTGACCCGCAGCAACGTGGGGCCGTGGGGCCTGTCCCGGGTGACCGAGCGGCGGCCGCTGTACCTGTCACCGGCGCTGGCCGTGCCCACCTCGATGTCACCGCCGGTCGCGGATGCGCTGGCCGCGACGCTCCGCCGGCTGGAACAGGAGGACGACGCCACGGCGGTGTCCGCCGACCTGGCCGCCCGGTTCCGCCCACCCGGCCAGCTGGACCCGGCGAACGAGCTGGGCGCGGCGCTCCCGGACCGGGGCGGCCGCGGCTTGTTCGGCAACTCGGAAGTCTGGGTGACCGAGACCCCGTCGCCCACAGCCATTACGGTGCTGCGCGAGCGCGCCGGACCGGTGCCAGCCAGCGCGCTGTTGGCCGATCTGGAGCCGTCATGACGGCGGCTGACCCAGCGGGCCCCGGCCCGGCCACACCGGATTCAGGGACCGCGTCGGTACCGGCCGGGCTGGTCACCTCCGTGGTGGACCTGGTGCACACCGGGCCGGTGCACCTCGGCGCGTACACCATCGCCGAGCTCACCGCGGTCGATGCGATCGTGGACTTCCTGGAGGCCCGGCCGTCCGACGAGGTACTGGCTGAGGCGGTGCGCTCGCTCGCGGCCCGCCAGCTGCTGGTGGCCGGGCCGCCCGGGGATCAGGTCCAGGTACGCGGTGACCTGGGCATCGCGGTCGTGTTCCAGCAACGGGCCCGGATGGTGCTGGACGCCAGGGTCACCGGCACCGAGCCGGGCGAGCCGTGGCGGATCCTGCTGCTCCCGCAGCCGGAGCGGATCTGCCTGGTGGTCCGGATCGACACGCTCGGCGTGCACGAGCTCGGCCTGTACCCGCTGGAGGAGGCGCTCCGGATGGTCAGCGCGCTGCTGCCCCGGGGATCACGGGCGGACAGCGACCCAGGGATCGACGCCGATCAGGTGCTCGGCACGGCCGAGCGCACCGCGCTGGTCACCGTCACCCGGTACACCGCTGAGGGATCGGCTGAGATCGCCGGGGACAGCACCGACCTGGTGCTGGCCCGCCGGGACGGCCGCCTGCATGTGTTCCGGCGCGACCCCGCGGACCGCGGCAGGCTGGCGCCCAGCCCGCCGGACGGCAAGAACGTCCGGGAAACGCTAGCCAGCCTGCTGGGCTAGCCGCGGCCAGGTAGGCCGCGGGCCAGGCCGCCACGGCTGGGCCTACTCAGGGCTGGCTGCTGAGCCCCCGCCCCGCCCGGGCGCCAGTCGGCTGCCAGGCCGGCGATGGGCCGGTCGGCGCGCCACCGAATCTCCGGTACCCGGGGTCCGCCAGCGCCGCCCCGGCACTGCCCTGGCCACGCCGCTCCCGGCGGGCCGTCCAGCGCTCTGTGCAGCTTCTGGTGTCCTGGCAATACCACCGCACGTCAACGCACGCGCTGCCGCCATCGGCCACCATGCTGCTGGCCGGCTGCCGGGTCCCGCACATCCAGCAGGACTGCACCCCCGCGGATCGCATCGAGGGGTAACCCAGCCGCTCCTCGTCAGTCATCGTCACGCTCACCTCCGGGCGTCAATCGGCCGCCAGCCCAGCCTCCCCGGGGCGCGCGGCACGAGTCAGCCCAGGAAATCCGGCTGACTCAACAACCGACCCCAGGCAGTGTGGCACGGCAGAGACCGGTCGGTCCATCCCAGTGCGGCAGACTAACCCGGTGGGCAGTGCATTCGCTAAGCAGATCAACGACCTGGACGAGGCCGCGTTCCAGGCGCTCTACGGGCCCTGGGATCCGCCCGAGCCCGCCCAGGTCGCCGCGCTGCTCGCCGGGTCCGGGGTGCGGTGGTGGATCGCCGGCGGCCGGGCCGCCCGGGCGGGCGCGGCGGCGCGGCAGCACGAAGACACCGATATCGCGGTCCAGCTCACCGACCTGGCCCGCCTCCGGGCGCACCTGTCCGGCTGGCACCTGTGGGAGGCCAACAGCGGCACGCTGCGGCCGCTGCTGCCCGGTGACACGCTCACCCCGGGCTGCGAGCAACTCTGGGCCCGCCGCGACGCGCGGCACCCCTGGCAACTCGACCTGCTGCTGGACCGCAGCACGGCGGAATGGGTGTTCAAGAAAGACAGCCGGGTCCACCTGCCCTGGCCGCGGGCGCTGCACGAGGTGGACGGCGTGCCCCATCTTCGCCCGGAACTGGCCCTGCTGCACAAGGCACACCTGGACCGGCCCAAGGACCGCGCGGACCTGGCCGCGGCCCGGCTCGACCCGGCGGCGCGGGCCTGGCTGGCCGACACCCTCGACCTGCTCGGCCGCCGCGACTGGGCCGCCGCCACCCGGGCCGGCGGCTGACCGCCGCCGCAGCAACTCCGGCCGGGCGGCCGGCTCAGCGGTCCGGCCCATCTTCCGGTGCCCGACCGTGTCGGCCAGCCGGCCGCCGAACGCGAACAGCGCGGCCAGCGACAGCAGGTAGGCGTTGACCACCTACTGCACGCCGGTGCTGGTCAGCCCCAGTTCCATCTGGATCTGCGGCACCGCGATCGACACGATGGTCTGGTCGATGAAGGTCATCGAGACGGCGAAGATCATCGCCGTCAGGACCAGCCCCTTGGACCGGCCGCCGGAAGCCCCCCCCCGGGTGTCATGATCACCTCCGTGCTGGGAACCGTTTCCCGGACGCCCGCCCGATAACCCTTCGACAGCTTGCCCGCCCAGTTGCTCTAATCGCCAGGTGGACCCGCCGCAGCCCACCAAATTCCCGCAACTGAACGCCATCGTCGCCGAACTGGCCGAGCGGGCCGCGCGGATTCTCGGGGCCAACTTCGTGGGCGCCTACCTGCAGGGGTCATTCGCGGTCGGCGACGCGGACATGCAGAGCGACTGCGACTTCCTGATCCCGGTGCGGCACCAGGTCAGCGCGGCCCAGGAGGCTGGCCTGCGGGCCATGCACGCCGGGTTCCCGGACTGTCCGGAGCACTGGGCGCAGCACCTGGAGGGGTCCTATCCGCCGCTGGCCGAATTGCGCACGCTGCACGGGCTGGGCCGGAAATGGCTGTACATCGACCACGGCTGGCGGGAGATGCAGTGGTCCACGCACTGCAACACCGAGGTGGTCCGCTGGTCGCTGCGCGAGCGCGGCGTCACGCTGGCCGGCCCGGACCCGCGCACCCTGGTCGACGAGGTGCCCGCGGCGGTCCTCCGGGCCAGGATGCGCAGCTACGCCCGCGAATTCCTGCCCGACATGCAGGCCTGGATCGGCCTGGACGTGGCCTGGGGGCAGCGGTACACGGTCACCACGTACTGCAGGATGCTGCACACACTGCACACCGGCCAGGTCACCTCCAAGCGGGCCGCCCTGCTGTGGGCCCGGGACGCGCTGGATCCGGAGTGGTCCAGGCTGATCCAGCAGGTCCTCGACGACCGGCCACTGGGCTGGGCGGACGGCGCCCCGGCCCGGCCCGGCAGCGCCGCCCGCACGCTGGCCTTCGCCCGCTACGCCCAGGCCCGGGCCAGCGGCTGAGCCCGCCCAGCCCTGGTCAGCCGGATGCGTCCCGGACCGCGACCTGGCTGATGAACGGCAACGGCACACCGAGGCTGCCCACCTGGCCGGTACTGGCGTTGACCACGCGCACCGCGCCGACGTCGGTCACCACGAACAGCCACCGGCTGTCCGGCGACCAGGCCATGGTCTCGTTGTCGGCGTCCTGGCTGACCGGCAGGCTGAGCACCCGGTCGCCCCCGGACCGCAGGTCGAGCACGTGCAGGCTGAGCTGGCTGGCCCGGCTTAGCTCGAGGATCGCAGCCGCCGCGCCGTCCGGCGCGATGAGCCCGGGCGGCCAGGGGGTCAGCGCGGCGTGCGGCAGCGCCGGCCCGGGCAGCGTCCGCTGTGCGCCGGTGGCGCTGTCCACCACCACGGTGTGGCAGTGCTGGTGGTGGCCGGGGCAGCTCACCGCCAGCCAGCGGCCGGGCCCGACCGCCAGCGGCTCCAGGCTGAGCCGGTGCAGCCCGCCCGGCCCGGCGTCGAAGGTACCGCTGTTGCCGGTGAGCAGGACACCCCCCGAGCCGTCAGCCGTGGCGGTGAGCGGCAGTGGGCCGCCGGCGGGCAGCGGCACCGAGGCCAGCCGGGCGCCGGTCAGCCCGGTCAGCGTCAGCGAGGCGCGCCCAACGCCGGTGGTTAGCACCCACACCTGCCCTGGCCGCGGCCCGGGCAGCGCCGGGCCGCCCTCATTGAGCAGGCCAGAGAGCCCGCGCGGCGCCTTGCCGTCGGGCACCCGGTAGCCGGGCACGTAATCCAGCGGCCGGATGATGGCCTGGTGCGGGTCGATCAGGAACGACACCGGCCCGCTGCTGTCCAGGGCGGGGACCCGGGTCCAGGTGACCCGCCCGGTGGCCGGCTCGACCGCCACCATCCCACCGGGACCGCGGCCGAACAGTTCCCATCTCGCGGTCGCCCCGAGCAGGCGGTGACCGAGCTCAGTCACGGTGACTGCGGGATGCGGGGCGGGCTGGCGCGGCTGCCCGGGCTGGGTGACCAGCACGACTACCGCGGCCACTGCGGCGGCCGCGCCAAGCAGCAGCCACCCGGCCCAGCGGGGCGCCCGGCTCGGCGGCTTTCCCGGCCGGCCCGGACGACCTGGCCGATCCGGCCCGCCGAAGCTGATCAGGTCCTCGTCCGGGTCCATACCTCATCATCAGCCAGGCAGAGTCGCAGGCAAGCCCGCAAGCCCGGGCAAACCTCTGTATCCGGTATGAACCGGGCTGCCATCCGTTCGGCGCTGGCCTGCGCGGGTAGGCACGCGGCCATGGTCACCGCGCTAAACCCGCTGAGTACTACCTCGCTGCTGGCCAGCCTGGGCACGCTCGGCGTCTTCCTGGTCATGTTCGCCGAGACCGGGCTGCTCATCGGCTTCTTCCTGCCCGGCGATTCGCTGCTGTTCACCGCCGGGCTGCTGTGCACCGGCACCGTGTCACACGCTGCCCACCTGTCGCTGCCGCTGGTCATCCTGGCCGCGGCCGGCGGTGCCCTGCTCGGCGCGCAGACCGGCTTCTACATCGGCCGGGCCGGCGGGCGCCCGCTGCTGCACCGGACCAGGAACCCGTACCTGCGCACCGGGGCCGAGCGCTCGGCCCGGCTGCTCAACCGGTACGGGTACGGCAAGGCCATCGTGCTGGCCCGGTTCATCCCGGTGGTCCGCACCGTGCTCAACCCGCTGGCCGGGGCGCTGGACGTGCCGACCGGCACGTTCACCATCTGGCAGGTGGCTGGCGGCCTGGTCTGGTCGGCCGGGGTCACCCTGGCCGGCTACACGCTGGGCTCGGCCATCCCCGGCATCGACACCTACCTGCTGCCCGCGATCGCCGTCATCGTGGTGCTCTCGCTGATCCCGATCGGCGTGGAGATCTACCGCACCCGGTCGGCGATCCGCCGCGATGCCGCGGCGGCCCGGGACGACGACCAGCCGGACGCCGGCCATCATGACCCAGGTGAGCAACGACCGGGAGCGGCTGCGGACCACGTTCGAGTCAGCCGCGGCGAGTTACCAGCAAGCCCGCCCCGACTATCCCGCTGAGCTGTATGACGAGCTGATCCGGCTGGCCGGGCTGCGGCGCGGCGGCCGGTTGCTGGAGATCGGCTGCGCCACCGGCAAGGCCACCATCCCGCTGGCCCGGCGCGGCTTCCGGGTCACCTGTGTCGAGCTTGGCCAGGAACTGGCCGCGCAGGCCCGGCGGCAGCTGGCCGGCTGTCCCGGGGTGACCATCAACGACGGCGCATTCGAGACCTGGCTGCCACCAGCTGGCGTTCAATATCAATTGGTGTTCGCCGCCACGGCGTGGCATTGGCTTGATCCGGCGCTGCGGTACCGGAAGGCGTGGGATGTGCTGGCCCCGGACGGTCACCTGGCGTTCTGGGCCGCGGAGCACGTGTTCCCGGCGGATGGCGATCCGATCTTCGACGAGCTCCAGCCGGTCTATGACGAGATCGGTTCCCCGCACCCAGCGGGCAAGCCGCTGCGGCCGCGGCCCGGCGGGCTGGCGGACAGCCGGGCCGAGATCGAGGCCAGCGGCCTGTTCGGCGACGTGGTCACCCGGCAGTTCGACTGGGCGGTCAGCTATCCGGCCGAGGAGTACATCGGGCTGCTGGACACGTTCTCCTCGCACATCGCGCTGGCCCCGTGGCAGCGGGACCGGCTGTACGGCGAGGTCCGGCGGCGGCTGGCCGCGCGCCCGGACGGCCGGCTGCTGCGGCACTGGGAGGCCGTGCTGCACGTGGCCCGCCGCCTCGGCCCGGCCGCGGGCTGAGCCGGGCCGGGCTCACAGGTCAGGCAGGCCCAGGTCCAGGTTGGGCCGTTCGATGCCGCCATCCACTTCGAGGATCTTGCCGGTAATGTAGCTGGCCGCCGGGGAGGCCAGGAACAGCACCGCGGCGGCCACCTCGTCCGGGTCGCCGATCCGGCCCAGCGGGGTCGCCTGCTCCATCTGCCCGCGCAGCGTGTCGTCGGTGAGCACGATGTCCAGCGCGGAGGTGGCCACCGCGCCGACCGCGACCGCGTTGACCCGGATCCGCGGGGCCAGGTCGGCCGCGGCCAGCCGGGTGTAGTGGGCCAGCGCCGCCTTCGCGGTCCCGTAGGCCAGGTAGCCGCGGCCCGCGGTGCGGCCGACCGCCGAGGTGATGCTGATCACGGCCCCGCCGCCGGTAGCCAGCAGCGAGGGCACTGCCGCCTGGGTCAGCCGGTGCGCGGTACCCACGTTGAACTGGAACGCGTCGGCCATATGCCGGGGCTTGGTGGCCAGGAACGGCCGCGGCATCGCGCCGCCCACGTTGTTCACCACGATGTCCAGCCGGCCGAACGCGGCCAGCGCGGTGTCCACCAGCCCGGTCATCGCGTCCAGGTCGGCCAGGTCGGCCGGGACGGTCACCGCCCGGCGGCCGGCCTGCTCGATCTCCCGGGCCACCTTGGCCAGCTCGGCCTCGGTCCGGGCGGAGATCAGCACGTCGGCCCCGGCCTGGGCCAGGGCCACCGCGGTGGCCGCGCCGATGCCCCGGCCCGCCCCGGTGACGACAGCCGCCTTACCGGTCACCCGGAATCGATCAAGGATCATGCCGGCCAGCCTAGAGCACAACTAGAACACGTTCCAATTCCGCCCCACCTCCGGATCCTTCCCAACCACGCAAATGTTTCAGCCGCGCCGCCAGCGCACGGGAGGCCGCCGCGTGGATGTTTCAGCCATACGCACCGGTGCGCGTGGCTGAAACATCCACACGGTCGAGGCCCGAGCGCGGCGCGCGGGTCAGCGGGCGGCGGCCAGGAGGGCGTCGGCGCGGGTGAAGCGGAAGCCGCGGTCCAGCAGGCCCTCGATGACCAGCGGCAGCGCGGCCACGGTCTGCGACCGGTCGCCGCCGCCGTCGTGCATCAGGATGATCGTGCCCGGCCGGGTCTGCATCAGTACCCGGCCCGCGATCAACGCCGCGCCGGGCCGGGCCCAGTCCGACGGGTCCACGTCCCACAGCACGATCGGGCTGCCCCGCTCGCCCAGCCAGCGCAGCACGTCCGGGCTGCGCGACCCGTACGGCGGCCGGAACAGCCCCGGCCCGGTCCCGGTCCGGGCCGCCCGGCTCACCGCCTCATCGGTCCGGTCCAGCTGCTCGGCCAGCTGACCGCGGGTCAGGTCGGGCAGGAACGGATGCGACCAGGTGTGGTTGCCCAGGCCATGCCCGGCCGCAGCCATCCGGGCGATGTCCGCCGGGTGCGCGCTGGCCTGCAGCCCGACGCAGAAGAACGTGGCCGGCACCTGGTACCGGGCCAGGATGCCGAGGATCTGCCCGGTGTACGGCGGGTTCGGGCCGTCGTCGAAGGTGAGCGCGACCTCCGGTGCCGCGCCGGCCGGGGCCTGGCGGCTGCCGTGCCGGGCCAGCCGCCCGGCTTCGGCCAGCGCGGCGGCCTCCGCCCGGCTGCCAAGGACCCCGGACCGGCTCTCGGCGCCGCGGCCGGTCAGCGTGCCGCCCTGGTCGGTCAGCCTGGTCAGCGCGGCCAGGTCACGCCAGGCCGCCTCGGCCAGGGCATCGGCCGGGACCGAGCCGAGCAGCGGCCGGCCGGGCAGCAGCCACGGGTCGGCGCGGTAGACCGGCAGCCCGGCGGCCCGCAGCCACCCGTCCAGCACGCCGTTGGTGCTGTCCACTACGGCCACCAGCGGCCGGTCCGGGCCCGGCGCCAGGCCGGCCAGGTAGCGGGTGAGCTCGCCGCCCTGGCCCGGGCCGAACCGGGCCAGCGGCCGCACCGGCTGGCCGGCCGCGTCCAGCACCGCCACCTCGAAGCCGCCCGCGGTCCACGCGATGCCGGCGTAGCGCCCAGCAGGCTCAGCCATCAGCGCCGGCCGGAACGGCCCCGACGGAGCCAGCACCGACCGGGCCAGCACCGACCGGGCCAGCACCATCCGGCGCAGGGCCGTCCGGCGGCAGCCCCGGCAGGGCGGCCAGCAGCCGCTGCCAGGCCAGGTCCGTGCCGGCCGCCATGCAGCCGTCCACCACCGCGTCGGTGCCGCGCGCGCTGACCCGGATGTCCGGCACCACCGGGGCCATGCTTCGCAGTTCGGCGTGCACCATGTCGGCGAAGCCGGGCGCCTGGCCGATGCCGCCGCCCAGTACCACGAGCTGCGGGTCGACCACGGTGACCACCGCGCAGATGGCCTTGGCCACCAGCCGGGCCTCGTCCGCGACCACGGCGGCGGCCCGCTCGTCACCGGCCGCGGCGGCGGCGAACACCCGGCGCGCGGACACCGGGCCGCGCAGGCCGGCCCGGCGGGCGGCCCGGACCACGCCGGCTGCGGACCCGGCTGCCTCCAGCACGCCGCGGCGCCGCGCGTCCCCCTCGTCGGTCCCGGTGCCCTCGGAGATCGGCAGGTAGGCGATTTCGCCGGCCACCCCGTGGAAGCCGCGGTGCAGCCGGCCGTTCAGCACCAGGCCCATGCCGATGCCGGTGCCGACGGTGACGAACGCGAAGCTGTCCACGCCGCGGCCGTGGCCGAGCGCCTGCTCGGCCAGCGCGGCCGCGTCCGCGTCGTTCTCCACCACCAGGTTCGGGCCGAAACTGTCCCGCAGCCCGCTCAGCACCTCGGGCTTGCCCCAGCCGGACAGCCCGCCGGTGATGGTGAGCTTGCCCAGCCGCGGGTTGTACACGCCGGGGCTGCCGATCACGGTCTGGGTGATCGCGGCGCGGGCCACGCCCACTTCCGCGCACAGCCCGTCGGACAGCCCGACCAGCTCGGCGATCCGGCTGCTCACGCTGGACGCCCGGCTGCGCACCGACAGCCGGGCGCGGACCTCGCCGCTCAGGTCGGACAGCGCGCCGCGCAGGTACTGCTGGCCGATGTCCAGGCCGAGCACGAACCCGGCGTCGGGCCGGATCTCGTACAGCCGGGCGCTGCGCCCGGGTACCCCGGTGCGGTGGCCGGCCGCCCGGATCAGCCCGGACCGTTCCACGTTCGACATGGCCAGCGACACGGTGGGCTTGGACAGCCCAGACAGCCGGGCCAGGTCGGCTCGCGAGCACGGGCCGAACTGGCGGATCTTGCCGAGCAGCAGCTGCTCGTTGAGCTCGCGGATGAGCTGCGGGCGCGCGGCCTGGCCGCCTGACGGCACAGCGGCTTGGCCGCCCGGTGGCACAGCGGCTTGGCCGCCTGACGGCACAGCGACCTGGGCGCCTGACGGTGCAATGGCCGGCGTCGTCGTCACGCTCACCTCCTCGGGGCTGGTCCGGTCATCCCGGCAGGCTCCTCATCATCCGGCACTCATCATCCGGCACTGGGTCCGGTCAGGTCAGGTAGGCCAGGTCCGGGCCGTGCTGCTCCCGGTAGTCCGCGATCAGCTCCCGGGCCGCGGTGATCCCGGGCACCAGCGGATGCTCGGCCAGCGCCACCGCCGCCAGCCCGGCATCCCCGGTCATCGCCGCCTGCACGATGCCCCGCTCATACTCCTTCACCTGCATGATGAGGCCAAGTGCGGGCCGGGGCAGCTCGGGCAGCGGCAGCGGGGTCAGCCCGCCGGGATCGACCCGGGCCGGGACTTCCACCACGTCGGCCGGGTCCAGGCCGAGGCTGGCCCCGGCCCGGGTGTTCACGATCACCTCGCCGGGCGCAACGCCGGCCAGCCCGTCGATGACCCGCAGCGCCAGGCCCTCGTACCCGCCGATCCGGGCCGCGGCGATCTCGGTGGGCGGCAGCGCCGAGCGGCGGGCCCGCGCCGCACCCTGCCCGTTGTCGCCCTGCATGTCGGCCCGCATGTAGGTGTCCCGGCGCACGCCGAGCAGCGTGTCGTAAACGGTCCACGCGTCCTGCACCCCGCCGTCGGCGAACGCCTTGGCCAGGCCGGCCATCAGCTCCTCGTTGAGCCGCAGCACGTCCTGGCCGCGGGTGGCCCCGGCCCGGCGGATGTCGGCCACATACCGGCCCGGGTCGTAGAAGTAGTAGACGTACTCGGTCGGGATCGCGCCGACCCGGCGGACCAGCTCCGGGTCGAACGACGCGAACCGGTGGTCGGCCGCCTGCAGCTCCTCGAACCGGTCCAGCAGCTCGCCGATCCGCTCCCGGCCGCCGTCGCGCAGCGAGCATACCCAGCCGAGGTGGTTCAGCCCGGCGTAGCTGCCGGCCACGCTCACATCCTGCGCGCCCAGAAAGTGAGCCAGATGCTCGACCGTGCCGCCCGGCGTGTCGCACACCCCGGCCACCCGGACCTTGCCCTGGGTGGAGATGGCCTGGGTGATCAGGCCCGCCGGGTTGGTGAAGTTGATCAGCACGGCGTCCGGCGCGACCTGGGCAAGCAGGTCACAGTAGGACAGCACGACCGGGATCGTGCGCAGCGCCATGGCCCCGCCGCCCGGCCCGGTGGTCTCCTGGCCCACGATGCCGCGGCTCAGCGCGACCTCCTCGTCGATGATCCGGCCGCGGTCGCCGCCGACCCGGATCGCGGAGAACACGTAGTCCGCGCCGGTGAACGCCTCGGCCGCGTCGCTGCTGACCTGGATCACGTCCGGGTGGCCGAGCGCGGCGGCGATCTCCGCGGCCAGCCGGCAGATCGTCTCGCGCCGGCCCGGGTCCGGCTCGAACAGGCAGATCTCGCTGAACGTGCCGGGCCGGCTGGCCAGCACCGCGCGCACGAAGGCCGGCATCCGGACCCCGCCGCCGCCCAGGATGGTCAGCTTCATTCCTCAGATCCCATCGCCGGTTTCCCTTCCTGGGCCGCCAGCGCGGCCTGCAGGCTGGCCGCCACGGCCAGCGCGTCACCAAGCATCTCGTCCGGGCCGACCGTGCTGATCCCGGCCACGTCCACCTCACCGACCCCGCCGAGCCGGGCCACCGCGGCCGAGCCGGCCGCGTTCGCCGCGACCACGGCCCGGGTCAGCGGAATCCCGCGCAGCAGCTCCGCGATCAGTGCCCCCGCGAACGCGTCGCCCGCTCCCGTCCGGTCCCGGACCCTTACCTTCTGAACGCCATCGCGTATCTCGGCCGTTCCATCCGGCCCGGCCACCACGGCACCCGCGGCACCCCGCTTGACCACCAGCGGCGTGTGCCAGGCCGTCGCGGTGGCCACCGCCGCCTCGAAGCTGGCCGCCCCGGTCAGCCGGATCAGCTCGTCCTCGTTGGGCACGAACACGTCGGCCAGCGGGATGCACTCCAGGATCGGGTCCGGGTTCCGTTCGTCACCCAGCGACATGTCCAGCACCACCCTGGCGCCCAGCCCCTGGGCCTCCCGGATGAACGCGGCGACGCCCGGGCCGGCGTGCAGGTAGCACCAGCGCGGCCGCTCCCGGCGCAGTACCTCGTACCAGCGGTCCAGGTCCGGCCGCTCGCCCGCGGAGCGGGGCGGCACGTGAGTGACGAAGCCGCGGTCGCTGGCGAAGTTGAGCACGACGGTGATCCCGGCGCAGCGCCGCGGCAGCAGCGCCGACGGGGACAGCTCGACCCCGGCCCGGGCACAGTGGGTGAGCACGACCCGGGAGCCGATGTCGTTGCCGAGCAGGGTGCACAGCCCGGCCTTCGCACCGGCCTGGGCGGCCGCGCTCGCGCTGGTCACAGCGCCGCCGCAGGACACGCCGAACTCGTCGGTGAAGACTTCCTCGCCGGGCCCGGGCAGCTCGGCCAGGTGCCCGAAGACGAGCTCAAGGAACACCGAGCCGAACGAGATCATGTCCAACCGAATGCTCCTCCAGCTGCGGCGATCATGGATCACAGTTCGGCCACGGGACTGTTGCTGAGCAGTTAGTTAGGATACTGTCCTAACTACTCTCGGTGCAAACCACTTAAATACTCGCAGAACCCCTGGTTGAGTCCATAGCGAATGCTGGGTGGCATCGTGACACATCCCTCGGTCGTAGCCGCGATCGACTTCGGCGGCAGCAAGATCGCCGCCGCGGTCTGCGACCTGAGCGGGAACCGGCTGGCATCCAGCCGGGTCGACACCCGGGCCGGCAACGGCTCCCCCGCCGGGCTGGCCGGGGCACGGGCCATCTTCGACCGCGGCGTGCGGATCACCCGGGAACTGCTGGCCGCCGCCGCCCCGGACAGCGAACTGGCCGCGGTCGGCGTGGCCACGTTCGGCATCCCGGCCGAGGACCGGGTGCTGCTGGCCCCGGCCATCGACGGCTGGGAGTCGCTGCCACTGGGCCGCGAGCTGCGCGCCGCGTTCCCGGACGCGCGGCTCAGGATGGCCACCGACGTCAAGGCGGCCGCGGCCGCCGAATACCGGTGGGGCGCGCTGCGCGGCTGCGACCCCGGCGTGTACCTGAACCTGGGCACCGGGCTGGCCGCCGCGATCGTGGCCGGTGGCCAGGTGGTCAGCGGCGACGCGGGCGCGGCCGGGGAGATCGGCTACAACCTGCGGGCCATCGCCGACGTCGGCCTCGGCCTGGGCCAGCGGGTCCCGCTGGAGGACGCGGTGAGCGGGCTGGGCCTGGCCCGGCAGGCCAGCGCACGCGGGCTGGCCCGGCCGGCCGGCACCGGGCCGCCGTCCGCAGCCGATGTCTTCGACACCAGCCTGGGCGACGCTGAGCTGGCCGATCTGGCCAACGGTTTCGTAACTGAACTGGCGTTTCACCTGGTTAACCTGGCAATCTGCATCAATCCGGCACGGATCGCGGTCGGCGGCGGCATGGCCGGCTCGTGGGCCCGGCTGCAGCCGGACCTGGAGCGGGCGCTGAACGCCGGCGCGCCGTTCCCGCCGCAGCTCGTGCTGGCCGAGTTTCCGCACGAGGCACCGCTGATCGGCGCCGTGGCACTCGCCGTGGACGCCGCGCAGCGACAGCACGACACGCAGCACGCAGCAGCTGACCTCGATGGCCATCGGCGGCCATCACCCGCATGGCTGGCGGGGGACTGCTCATGACCCTCGCCAGTTCGCTCAATTCACATCGAAGGGCTAGCCAATGAGACGCATCAAGATCCTCGTGGTCCTCTTCGCCGCCTGCCTGCTGGCCGCCGCCTGTGGGGGCGGCTCATCTGGGGGTGGCACCAGCAGTAGTGGTGGCAGCAGCTCGAATAGCACGCTGACCATCGACAATGAGAGCGGCAGCCTCTGGACCTGTAACTTCAACCCGTTCAACCTGTCCGACATCAGCTATTCGCTGGGCCCGGTCTACGAGCCGCTGATGTTCGTGAACACGCTGCAGAGCGGCAAGGTCACGCCGTGGCTGGCCACCGCCTACAACTGGACCAATGGCAACAAGACCCTCACCTTCACCATCCGCAGCGGGGTGAAGTGGAGTGATGGCAAGCCGATGAGCGCGGCCGACGTGGTCTACACGTTCAACCTGCTGAAGAAGTACAAGGCCCTGGACCTGAACGCGGTCTGGTCGGTGCTGTCCAGCGTCACCCAGAAGGGCTCGGACCAGGTGGTCATGCAGTTCAAGCAGCCCGCGGTGACGTACTTCTACTACATCGCCGACCAGATCGGCATCGTGCCCGAGCACATCTGGTCCACGATCGCCGACCCGGTCAAGTACCCGGACACCAACCCGGTCGGCACCGGCGCCTACCTGGTCAAGCCGTGCACCCCGCAGAACATCACCTACAAGGCCAACCCGCACTACTGGCAGGCCGGCCTGCCCAAGGTGAAGACCATCAACTACCCGGCCTTCACCAGCAACGACACGGCCAACACCTACCTGGCCAACGGCCAGGCCCAGTGGGGCAGCCAGTTCATCCCGAGCATCCAGAAGTTCTACCTGGACAAGAGCCCGAACTACCACTACTGGTTCCCGCCGGTGGCCAACGTGACGCTGTTCATCAACCTGAAGAACCCGATCCTGAGCAACGTGGCCGTCCGGCAGGCCATGGCCTACGCGATCAACCGGCAACAGGCGTCGGAGATCGGAGAGTACGGCTACGAGCCGCCGTCCAACCAGACTGGGATCGTCACCCCGACGTTCTCCAGCTGGGAGGACACCTCACAGGCCTCGAAGTTCGGCAACGCCTACTCATACGACCCGTCGCACGCGGAGGCCATCCTGAAGGCGGCAGGCTACACCAAGGGTTCGGACGGGATCATGCAGAAGAACGGCCAGAAGCTGTCCTTCAGCATCACCAACAACGGCGGCTTCTCCGACTGGGTGGCTGCGGTGAACGTGATCCAGACCGACCTCAAGGCGATCGGCATCCAGGTCACGCCGAAGAACCTGGCCGCGCCCGCGTACCAGGCGGCCATGTACAACGGCACCTACCAGCTCGGGTACTACGCCGAGACCGGCGGCCCGAACCCGTACTACGAGCTGCGGCAGTGGCTGTACTCGGGTAACTCGGCGCCGATCGGGCAGCCGGCCGGGTCCAACTTCGAGCGGTACAGCAACTCGAAGACCGACGCGCTGATCAACGAGTTCCCGAAGACGACCAGCACGGCCGAGGAGCACTCGATCGTGAACCAGTTGCAGCAGGTCATGCTGCAGCAGGTGCCGGTCATCCCGATCACCGAGCAGGTGGACTGGTTCCAGTACGACACCGGCAGCTTCAACGGGTGGGTCACCAAGAGCAACCCGTACGCCCAGCCGGCCGCGTACAACTACCCCGACTGGGGGCAGCAGATGCTGCACCTGTCTCCGAAGTAGGCCGCGGCTGACCCGTGGCCGGGCCGCCCACTTGCCGGGCGGCCCGGCCGCGGGTGACCGTGGGAGTGGGAACAGCGCGCCGGGCCCGCCAGCAGGCGGAAGGGAGGCCCCGATGAGAGCCAGGAACATGACATGAGGTTCGCGCTTCGCCGGCTGGGCTTCTTCGCCATCACCTTGTGGGCCGCCCTGACGCTCAACTTCTTCCTGCCCCGGCTGATGCCGGGAAACCCGGCCGAGGCCATGATGGGCAAGTTCCGTGGCCCGGTGAACCCGCAGGCGCTCAAGGCCCTGGAGGCAGCCTTCGGGGTGAGCACCAAGGAAGGCCTCTTCGGGCAGTACATCCACTACCTGGGCGACGTGGCCACCGGGAACTTCGGCACGTCGCTGTACTTCTACCCGCAGTCGGTCGGCCGGGTCATCCTGGACGCCATCCCGTGGACCCTCGGCCTGGTCGGGGTGACCACGGTGCTGGCCTTCCTGCTCGGCACCGGCATCGGGATCCTGGCCGCCTGGCGGCGCGGCGGCCGGCTGGACAGCATCGCGCCACCGGTCTTCGTGATCACCTCGGCCATCCCGTACTTCTGGGTCGGGATGATGCTGATCCTGGTGTTCGCGGTCCGGCTGCAGTGGTTCCCGGGCGCGTTCGGCTTCAGCATCAACATGGCCCCCGGCTTCAACCTGGCGTTCATCGTGAACATCATCGAGCACGCCGTGCTGCCCGCCTGCGCGCTGCTCATCACCACCATCGGCACCTGGATCCTGACCATGCGGAACACCATGGTCACCACGCTGGCCGAGGACTACGTGCGGATGGCCCGGGCCAAGGGGCTGCCCGGCCACCGGATCATGCTCGACTACGCGGCGCGCAACGCCATCCTGCCCAACCTGACCGGGTTCGCCATGTCGCTCGGTTTCGTGGTGGGCGGCGCCATCCTGGTCGAGTACGTGTTCAACTACCCCGGGGTCGGCTACATGCTGCTCCAGGCGGTGAGCAACGAGGACTACCCGCTGATGCAGGCCCTGTTCCTGCTGATCACCGTCGCGGTGCTGGTGGCCATCCTGCTGGCCGACATAGCCACCGCGATCCTTGACCCGCGCACCAGGACGGCGGACTAGCCATGGCCATGCTCCCAGTCTCCGGGCCCACCACCGCCCCGCCGGCCGGGCTGCCCGACCAGGCGCTGCCGGTACCCGGGGCCGGCCGGCGCGGCCAGTCGTGGTCCCGGCTGTTCCGCGCGGTGCGGTCGAACCGCAAGGCCACCGTGGGCACCGTACTGCTGCTCATCTTCATCCTGCTCGCGCTGTTCCCCGGGGTGATCGCGCACGACAACCCGACCGCGACCATCTACCCGCGCAGCCTCGGGCCGTCCACGGCCCACCTGCTCGGCACCACCGCGCTGGGCCAGGACATCTTCGCCCAGGCGGTGTACGGCACCCAGCAGGTACTGATCATCGCGTTCGGGGTCGGGCTGTTCTCCACCGGCGTCGCCGTGCTGATCGGGGTGGCCGCCGCCTACCTGGGCGGCGCCTGGGACGGCGTGCTCAACCTGATCACCGACGTGCTGCTGGTCATCCCGCTGTTCCCGCTGCTCATCGTCATCGCGACCTATGTGCAGAACGCGGGCACCGCGGTGCTCGTCGTCGTGCTGACACTGACCGGCTGGTCCTACACCGCCCGGCAGTTGCGCGCCCAGGCGCTGTCGCTGCGCAAGCGCGACTTCCTGGAGGCGGCCCGGGTGCGCGGCGAGCGCCGGATGTACATCGTCCTGGTGGAGATCATCCCCACCATGACCTCGCTGATCGTGGCCAGCTTCCTGACCAACGCGCTGTACGCGGTGCTGTTCGGCTCCAGCCTGCAGTTCATCGGCCTAGGCGACCCCAACTCGGTGAGCTGGGGCACGATGCTCTACTGGGCCGAGAACAACGAGGCGCTGCAGACCGGCCAGTACCTGTGGGCGATCGTCCCCGGCGCCCTGATCGCCCTGCTCGGCGCCGCGTTCGCCCTGCTCAACTACGCGTTCGATGAGATCGGCAACCCCGCCCTCCGGCCGGTGAGGAGGATCCGTGTCAAGCGTGCCGGCTAAGCAGGAACCCGCCGCCGAGGACGCCCGGCCGAGCCCGCCGGGCGCGATACTGGAGGTCAGCGACCTGTCCGTGACCTACGCCGCCGACCGCGGCCCGGTGGTCGCGGTGGACCAGGTCAGCTTCCAGGTCGACCCGGGCGAGTTCCTCGGCATCGTGGGCGAGTCCGGCTGCGGCAAGTCCACCCTGCTGTTCGCGATCGCCCAGCTACTCGCCCCGCCGGCCGCCATCACCGGCGGCCAGGTCAGCTTCCAGGGGCGCAGCATGGTCGGGCTGACCGACCGCCAGCTGGCCGCGGTGCGCTGGAAGGACCTGTCCGTGGTCATGCAGAGCGCGATGAACGCGCTCAACCCGGTCAAGCAGATCCGGGCCCAGTTCGCCGACGCGATGCAGGCGCACGGGGTGCGCAGCAAGACGGAGATCGCCGACCGGTCGGCCGAGGTGCTGCGGATGGTCGGCATCGACCCGGTGCACCTGCGCAGCTACCCGCACCAGCTGTCCGGCGGCATGCGGCAGCGGGCGATGATCGCGATGGCCATGCTGTTCACCCCGGAGCTGGTGATCATGGATGAGCCGACCTCCGCGCTTGACGTGGTGGCCCAGCGGTCGCTGATGGTGCAGATCAAGGAGCTGCAGCAGCGGCTCGACTTCGCGGTCATCTTCGTCACCCACGACATGTCGCTGATCAGTCATTTCTCCGACCGGCTGATGGTGATGTACGCGGGCCAGGTGGCCGAGTTCGGCACTACGCGCGACCTGTTCGACCGGCAGCTGCACCCGTACACGGCCGGCCTGATGGACGCGTTCCCGTCGATCCGCGGGCCGCGGCGGGAGCTGTCCGGCATCCCGGGCAGCCCGCCCAACCTGGCCACTCCCCCGCCGGGCTGCCGGTTCGAGCCGCGCTGCCCCAAGGCCATGGAACGCTGCGCCAGCACCCAGCCCGAGCTGTACCAGGTCGGTGGAACCGAGGTCCGCTGCCTGCTCCACGAGGACGGCTCGGTCGAGGAGGTCCGTTCGTGACCAGTGAACCGGCCGCCAACGGCACAGCGCTGCTGCGTACCGACAAGCTGACCCGGCACTTCCGGATCGGCAACACACTCTCCCAGCAGACGCTGCACGCGGTGGACGAGGTCAGCCTGACCATCGGCGAGCGGGAGATCGTCGCGCTGGCCGGGGAGAGCGGCAGCGGCAAGAGCACCATCGCCCGGCTGCTGGCCAAGATCTACAAGCCGACCAGCGGCGAGATCTACTTCCAGGGCAGGCCGCTGTCCGGGTTCCGGTCCCGTAAGGACCGGCTGCGCTACAGCGGGCTGGCACCGATGGTGTTCCAGGACCCGTTCGCCTCGATCAACCCGGTGTTCCGGGTGTCGCACGGCGTGCTGCGCGGGCTCAAGCTGCACCGCTCCGAGCTGTCCCGGGACGAGCGCTACGCCGAGGCGCTCCGGGTTTTCGAGGTGGTCGGGCTGACCCCGGCCGACGAGGTGCTGCAGCGGTTCCCGCACGAGCTGAGCGGGGGTCAGCGGCAGCGGGTCGGCTTCGCCCAGGCCCTGGCCATGCGGCCCAAGCTGATCCTGGCCGACGAGCCGGTGTCCATGCTCGACGTGTCGATCCGGGTCGGCCTGCTCAACATGATGGCCGAGCTGCGGGACAGCCAGGGCGTGTCGATCCTGTACATCACGCACGACCTGGCCAGCGCGCGGTACGTGGCCGACCGGCTGGTCGTCCTGTACGCCGGCCGGGTGGCCGAGTCCGGGCCCGCCGAGGAAGTGCTGGCCGACCCGCGGCACCCGTACACCCAGCTGCTGCTGTCCGCGGCCCCGGACCCGCGCGCCCCGCTCGGCGTCGGCGCGGAGACCGACCGTGGCGAGCCGCCCCGGGTGATCAACCCGACGCCGGGCTGCCGGTTCCGCTGGCGCTGCCCGCTGGCCATCGACAAATGCCACCAGGTCACCCCGGAACTGTCCCAGATCCTGCCCGGCCACCAGGCCGCCTGCCATGTCGCCGAGGAGGGCGCGGAAGTGAAGCGTTCGGATGAAGCTAGCGGTTGTCGGCGGCGGGTCCACCTACACCCCGGAACTGGTCGACGGGATCGCCCGGCTGGCCGGCCAGGTCAAGGTGACCGAACTGGTACTGGTCGACCCGGACACCAGCCGGCTGGACGTGGTCGGCCCGTTCTCCGCCCGGATCATGAAGTCGTACGGCCACCCGGCCAAGCTGAGCTGGACGTCCAGCCTGGACGAGGGCCTGGACGGGGCGGGCGCGGTACTGCTCCAGCTGCGCGTCGGCGGACAGGCGGCCCGGCAGCGGGACGAGACCTGGCCGCTGGAGTTCTGCTGCGTCGGGCAGGAGACCACCGGCGCAGGCGGGCTGGCCAAGGCGCTGCGCACCGTGCCGATCGTGCTGGACATCGCGGAACGCACCCGGCAGCGGGCCGCGTCCGACGCCTGGATCATCGACTTCACCAACCCGGTCGGCATCGTCACCCGGGCACTGCTGGACGCCGGGCACCGGGCCATCGGGCTGTGCAACGTGGCCATCGGCTTCCAGCGCAACTTCGCCCAGATGCTCGGCGTTTCGCCCGACCAGGTGGCCCTGGACCACGTCGGGCTCAATCACCTGACCTGGGAACGAGCCGCGATCGTGGACGGCGTCGACCGGCTGCCGGGGTTGATCGCCACGCACGGCCCCGAGATAGCGGAGCACACCGGCCTGCCAGCTAGCGTTCTGCCGGAAATTGGTGCGGTACCGTCCTACTACCTCCGCTATTTCTGGGCGCATGACGCCGTGGTGGAAGAGGAGCTGCACTCCCCGACCCGGGCCGAGAAGGTGGCCGAGATCGAGGAGCTGCTGCTGGAGATGTACGCCGACCCGGCGCTGGACCGGAAGCCGGAGCTGCTCGGCCAGCGCGGCGGGGCGTTCTACTCGGAGGCGGCGGTGGCGCTGCTCGCGTCGCTGGTCGGGGACACCGGGGACACCCAGGTGGTGAACGTGCTGAACAGAGGCACGCTGTCGTTCCTGCCGGACGACGCGGTGATCGAGGTGCCCGCGGTGATCGGCGCGCACGGGGCCACCCCCGTGCCGGTGGCGCCGGTCAGCCCGCTGATGTCCGGGCTGATCGCGCACGTGACCGGATACGAGGAGCTGGCCGTGGACGCGGCCCGGCGCGGCGGCGTGCAGCGGGTCCGGGACGCGCTGCTGGCCCACCCGCTGATCGGCCAGTACGAGCTGGCCGGGCAGCTGGCCGACCGGCTGGTCGCGGAGAACCAGGCCTTCCTGCCCTGGGCCAGCGGCTCGTGAGCCAGGCGGCCGGGGGGCTGCCCGCGGTCCTGGCCATCGACGGCGGGAACAGCAAGACGGAGGCGGCGCTGGTCGCCGCGGACGGGCCCGTGCTGGCCCAGCAGCGCGGCCCGGGCAGCAACTGGCAGGGCCTCGGCCACGACCAGGCCATGCGGGTGCTCGGTGACCTGGCCGCCGCGGTCGCCCTGGCGGCCGGCCGGACCACCGCCTTCCCGGTGGCCGGCCGGGTGTCCGCCTGCCTGGCCGGCGCGGACCTGCCGGACGAGGAGGAGGAACTCGCGGAGCTGGTGCGGGCCCAGGGCTGGGCCGCCGAGGCCTCGGTGGTCAACGACACGTTCGCGGTGCTGCGGGCCGGCCTGGACCAGCCGGCCGGGCCGCACTGGGGCATCGGGGTCACCGTCGGGGCCGGCATCAACTGTGTCGGGGTAGCCCCGGACGGCCGGACCACCCGGTTCCTGTCGCTGGGCCCGATCAGCGGCGACTGGGGCGGCGGCGGCGACCTGGGCCAGGAGGCGCTCTGGCTGGCCGCCCGGGCCGAGGACGGCCGCGGCCCGGACACAGCGCTGCGCACCGAGGTACCCCGGCACTTCGGCCTGGCCACGGTGCGCGATGTGACGATCGCGGTGTACCGGGAGAAGATCGGCCGGGGCGAGCTGCGCACGCTGGCCCCGGTGGTGCTGGCCCTGGCCGGGGACGGTGATCCGGCCGCGCGTGACCTGGTGGCGCGGCAGGCCGACGAGGTGTGCGCGATGGCGCTGACCGCGATCCGCCGCCTCGGCCTGGACGGCGCGGCGGTGCCGGTGGTGCTCGGCGGCAGCCTGCTGGCCGCGGCTGACCCGCTGCTGACCAGGCTGGTCACCGCGGGCCTGGCGGCCGGCGCGCCAGCCGCGGAGCCGTGCATCGTGGACGTACCGCCGGTGGCCGGTGCCGCGCTGCTCGGCCTGGACCAGGCGGGCGCCGGGGCGGATGCCGAGGCCCGGCTGCGCGCCGCGTTCGGCGGCGGGGTCAGCTCCGCCTGAGTGCCTGGCCTGGAGTCTCCCCGGTGAGCTGGCCGTCGCGGAGCGCGAAGCGGCCGTTGACCAGCACGTGGTGGATACCGCGGGCGGGCCGCCGCGGGTTCGGGTAGTCGGCCTGGTCCTGGACCGTGGCTGGGTTCACGACGGCCACGTCGGCGTGGCTGCCCGCGCGGAGCAGGCCGCGGCCGGCCAGGCCGAACCGGCGGGCCGCGTGCCCGGCCAGGTGCACTGCGGCCTGGCCCCAGGTCCAGTCGCCCAGTTCCCGGGTGTGCCGCCCGAGCAGCCGGGCGAACGCGCCCCAGCCGCGCGGGTGTGGCCAGCGGCCGAGCAGGATCCCGTCCGAGCCGGCCAGCTGCGCCTCGTGCCGGAGCAGGGCGCGCAGGTCGGCTTCGGTGTTGGTCGGTGGCTGGGCGAACACGCAGCCCGCCGCGAGCCGGCTGGCGGTGAGCAGCTCGCAGACCAGTTCCCCGGGTTGCATGCCGGCGGTAGCGGCCGCCTCGGTCAGCGCCACCCCCTCGGCCCAGGACCACTCGGCCGCGCCGATGTAGGCCAGCGTGATCCGGTCCAGTACGCGGCCGATGCTGGGGAACCACTCCCGGGCCAGCCGCTGCCGGGTGGCCGGCTGGGCCAGCCGGCGCAGCGTGGCGTCCGGGCCGCCCGCCTGCACGTCGCCGGGCAGCGCCAGCATGCCGAGGATGGTGCTGCCGCGCAGGTACGGGTAGGAGTCGAAGGTCACGTCCAGACCCTGGCCGCGGGCGTCGTCGAGCAGCGCGGTGAGCATGCCGGCCGGGCCGTGATAGTGCGAGACGTGCCCGGCCACCCCGGCCCGGCGGACGATCTCCGCCAGCTCACGCATGCCCCGCCAGGCGTTCGCCTCGTAGCCGCGCAGGTGGCTCACGTAGACCGCGCCGGCCGCGGCCACCGGGGCGCACAGCGCGGCCAGCTCGGCGGCGTCGGCGAACCGGCCCGGCTGGTACTCCAGCCCGGTGGACAGGCCGACCGCGCCGTCTGCCAGCGCCTGCTCGACCAGTTTCTGCATCGCTTTCAGCTGGGCTGGCGCGGCGGGCGCGCCGGAGAAGCCCAGCACCTCGGCGCGGATCGTGCCCGCCGGGGCCAGGCAGGCTACGTTCAGCGCCGTTTTGCCGTCGTAGTGGGCCAGCAGGTCGGCTACTGTGCAGCCGCCGGCCAGCTCTGCCGGGCACGGCCCGTTGACCGCGCCGAAGTACTGGCTCACCTGTGCGATGATGGCCTGTCCGGCCGGGGCGTAGGACAGCCCGTCCTGGCCGATCAGCACGGTGGTGACGCCCTGGCGGAGCGCGGCCAGCTGAGCGTCGGCGCTATCGGCCAGCCCGTCGGCGTGGATATGCGCGTCGATGAACCCGGGCATCAGGTAGCGGCCGGTCGCGTCCAGCTCTTCGGTGGCGGTGGCGCCTTGATCGGCTAGGCGGCCCACCGCGGCGACCCGATCGCCCGCGACGGCCAGGTCGGCCCGGAACGGCGGGGTGCCGGTGCCATCGACCACCCAGCCGCCGCGCAGCAGCAGGTCGAACCGGTGCTTACTGGTAAAGCCCATCCAGCCAAGACTGCCAGGCCAGCTGGGTCTTGTCCTTGTCCACATCCGGGGCGAACAGATGGTGGCTGAGGCCGACCGGCATGCCGAACGCGTTCCGGCCGAAGAACCGGTACAGGCCGTCGGCGCTGCGCACGCCGATGAAGTTCGGTGCGGCGTAGTCCACCACCGCGTCCACCGGGTCGAGGCCGGGCGGTGTCAAGCGCACCTGGTCGCCGGGCGCGCTGTCCTTCGTCAGCCCGAGCTCGCCGCGCAGCGTGTCGAAGGCGCTTGTGGCCTTGGCCGCCTCCGGGCCCCCGGCCGCGATGTAGGTGGGCCGCTGGCCCGCGAAGTAGCGCAGGTACTGGCCCAGCGTGTGCAGGTAGAAGTCGGTGTGCTGGCCGGCCGAGTCGTACTGGTTGTCCCAGTCGTCGGTGAACACGCCGCTGTGCATGTAGCGCAGCAGCACGGTGCCGCCGTCCTGCGCCTCGATGATGTATTCCAGGGCGTTCATCACCTGGCCGTCCGGGCCCTCGGCGCGGACCGCCAGGTGCCGTGGCGGGTCGAACGCGGTCACCGTGTGCCCGGCCCACACCTCGCCCACCCGGCTCGGCGCGCCCTCGGCCACCGGGAACATCCAGGCCGCGGTGCCGTCGCCGGTGGCGACCGCCTGCCAGACCTGCTCCGGGGTGGCCGGCAGCTCGACTTCGCGCCGGATCTCGAATTCGCGTGCCATGACTACTCCTGCCGTTGTCGGGTGATGCTCGGGTGCAGTGCGACCACCAGGCGGTGTTCCCGCCCGCCGGGGGCACTCTGGTGGTGGTACCGGGCGGCCAGGTCCTTGATCGTTTCGCTCAGCTCCCCGGCGAACTCGGCCCGCTCGGCGGCCGAGGCGAACCGGATCTCGCTGTCGATGGCGAACGTCGCTACCGGCTGGCCGGCCGCCCGGGACCGGGTGATCAGCTCGCCGACCTCGCGTACCAGCCGGGCCGCCAGGGCGAGGAGCCACCGGGCGGACAGCTGGTCCGGGGACCGGCCCGGATCCGGCGCCACCGTGGCCAGCGCGGCCGGTGAGATCACGTAGGAGGCGGCGGTGGCGCGGAGCACGCGTTCGGTGCAATTGCCCCGCTTGCGCTCCTCGACCAGTTCGATCAGGCCGTGCCGCTCCAGCGCACGCAGGTGGTAATTGATCTTCTGCCGGGCTAGCCCGGTCTGCGCGGCCAGCGTGCTGGCTGAGCCCGGTTCGGCCAGCGCGGCCAGCAGCCGCGCCCGCATCGGGTCCAGCGACACTTCCGCCGCCGCCGCATCGTCAATCACCGCCACCGGCTCAAGCGCCGACATCGGGGCTGACACCCCACCGTCATGGTGCGGTCCGCCGAGCTGCTGCTGCGCTACGCCCTCGCCGCTCATGCCGCCATCTTGCCGCCGACAACTTTTTTTGTCAAGACAGTTATACCTTTCCGTGCGGCCAGCATCCGGGTCCTGACCATCGTGATCAGACGATTGGTGTCGCTGGGACGACCGCAATCGTCTGATCACGAAGCGGCACACGGCTGGTGCTGCACGGGAACGCATCACGTGCCAACCCAGCACCACTGGCACCAGGTCACGGCCACCTGGCACCCGCTCCCCGATGGCGCCGCAGAACCCACCCCGCTGTGGGGCAGGAATGCTCAGTGTGACTGCCGGTGCAGACGTGGCGTCCCGAACTGTGATCACCGACTCGTGATCATGACCTAGCTAGCAGTAGAACCCGACCTAGGTGGCTGGTGTTTTTTGTGCGTGGCGGTCCATGGGGTTCGTTGATCGTTTCGGGAGGATCGCTGTAGTGGCGGGATGTTCCCCTGGAGTGGCCGATGACGCTGGGTCTGGCCGAGGCAGGCTGATCTGTTCCGCAGTACCGCGGCGTACTGCGAGGGGCGGGTGGCGCCGGGCTCGATTTATGGGATCTTGCACCGGGAGTGCTTTGCGCTGTTCCCGGATGAGATGTTCGCTGACCTGTTCGATGATGTGGGCCGCCGGTCCGTGCCGCCGATGATCGTGGCGGTGGTGATGGTGCTGCAGCGGATCGAGGGGTGCAGCGACCGGGAGGCGGTGGACCGGTTCGCGTTCGATGCCCGGTGGAAGTACGCGGCCGGGGGGCTGGACTTCGATTACCCGGGTTTTGTGCACACGGTGCTGGTGGACATGCGGGCCCGGCTGGCCTGCTCGGTGCGGCCGGAGAGGATCTTCGGGGTGACGCTGGAGGTGGCCCGGGCCGCGGGGCTGATAGGCCGGCGGCGGGTGGTGGATTCCATCCCGCTGTATGACGCGGTCGCCACGATGGACACGGTGACGCTGGTCCGCTCGGCGGTCCGCGGGCTGCTGAGGGCCGCGGCCGGTGAGCTGGCCGGTGAGCTGCGCGCCGTATTGCGCCGCGACGATGACTACCTGGCTGCGGGGAAGCCGGCGTGTGATTATGACGACCCGCAGGCCCCGCGAAGAGCTGGTGGACGCGCTGGCCAAAGACGCCTATGCGCTGCTGGGAGTGCTGGAGGGCCGGGAGCTGGAACCGGCGGTGGCGCAGGCCGCGGCGCTGCTGGCCACGGTGACCGGCCAGGATCTGGGGCAGGATGCGGGCGGGGTGTTCACGATCGCCCGGAGAGTGGCTGCGGACCGGGTCATCTCTACGGTTGATCCGCAGGCCCGGCATGGTCACAAGACCTCTGCCCGCGGCTTTGACGGCTTCAAGGGCCACATCGCGGCGGACCCTGACTCGGAGATCATCACGGCCACCGCAGTCACGCCGGGCAACAGCGCCGACGGTGATGCCGCGGAGGGCCTGCTGGCCGATGTGCTGGCCGGCGCCGCTGAGGGGGCGCAGGACGAGGACACCGCAGGCCGGGGTGAGGTCTATGGCGATGCCGCCTACGGCACCGGTGACCTGGTCGCCCGCGTCGAGAGCGCCGGCCTTTACAACGGTTTGAAGGTTCAGCCGCCGGCCACGGTGAAAGGGCACTTCCCCAAGGACCGTTTCGCCATCGACCTCGATGCCAAGACCGTCACCTGCCCGGCCGGCGTGACCGCGGCTATCCGGGCCACCGGCCGCAAGCGCCAGCCCTGGCAGGCCAGGTTCGGCCGGGCCTGCCGGACCTGCCCGCTGGCCGCCCAGTGCACCACGGCCGCCGAAGGCCGCACCATCACCATCGGCCCGCACGAGGCCACCCTGGCCGCCGCCCGCCAGGCCCAGGCCAGCCCAGCCTGGCAGGCCAGCTACAAGGCCACCCGGCCCAAGATCGAACGCAAGATCGGCCACCTGATGCGCCGCCGCCACGGCGGCCGCCGCGCCCGGGTCCGCGGCCAGTACAAAGCCGCCGCCGATTTCGCCCTGCTGGCCGCCGCGGCCAACCTGGCCCGCCTCGCCGTCCTCGGCGTCACCAGCAACAACGGAACCTGGATAGCGGGCAGCGCATGACCAGCAGGCCACCAGCTCCGCCACCGCGGCCATCCCAGACCTCAGCCCTCACCAGGCCCAGCCGCAGCAGCGCCAAGCCCGCTTTCCGGGAACAAAGATCCCAGGCCGGCTACACGCCACCTGCCCGCCCAGACTGCCTGCCACCCTCCACAAGACCCGTTTAACACCAGCCACCTAGGGCATGATCACGATGCCTGGCCGTGAGGTACCGAGCACTGCGCGGGGTGCCTCGACGCTGATGCGCCCCAGCCCTGCCCGGGTACCGGGGTTAGCCGGTGAGGCCGAAGTCGGGCAGGCATTCGGCCAGCCCGGTGATCTCCACCTCGGTCGTGCGGTGCGCCCGCCAGGCCTCCCGGTCCAGGCGCAGCCGGTGCTGGGTCGCAGGCTTGCCCCGGATGACCTGGCGATAGATGCCGTCGGAGACATAGCCAAGCTTGCGCGACACGCCCAGCGACGCGGCGTTGTCAGTGAACGCCTCCGAGGTGGCGTACTCGGCGCCCAGGCCGGTGAAGGCCAGCTCCAGCACGGCCGCGCGCATCTCGGTGCCGATGCCCTGGCGCTGGTAGCGCCGGCCCAGCCAGGAGCCGGTGTGCACCTCACGCAGCACGGCGAAGTCGCGCCCGGATATGCCCTGCGTGCCGACGATGGCCCCGCCGGCGTCCACGACCAGGTTGAGCGTCCAGTCCTGGTCTGACCACGCGGCCAGCTGCCGCAGGTGGTGCTGCAGCACGCCGCGCGCCACCTGGTCCGGCGGGACGTCCGTCCAGGGCACCCCGAACGGCATCACCGCCGGGTCATGTATCCCGGCGGCGGCCAGGCCGGCCAGCTCGTCCAGGTCGGCCAGCGAGGGCAGCCGCAGTTCCAGCCGCGCCGTGCGGAGGCGCAACCCGAACAGCGGCCAGTGCCGCGGGGTGCCGGGCGTCGCTGCCATGCGGCTGATTATCGGAGCCCGGCCGCCCGGAGGCATGTCATTTATCCGGCCCCGGCAGCCTGCTGCCCGGGCTCGGCTGGCCGAGCCCGGGCAGCAGTCCGTGAAACAGGAAGGTCAGCGCGCCCAGACGCCGAAGGCGTCCCACAAGCGCACCTCGTTGTTGGCCGACAGCCCGTCCGACCACAGCGGGGTCGGCGACACCCGGGTGGTGCCCGACGGCGGCAGCAGGCCGTTGCTGGTCGCGATGACCTGGCTGGTGGTCCACTGGCCGATGAACGAGCCACGCGAACCGCTGTACGTCGTCAGCGCGCCCTGCAGGAACTGGTTGATCCGGAATGCCTGGACGAACGGCGGCAGCGCGATCGGCACCCCGGTGCCGTTGGTGAAGTCGTCCAGCGCGGCGGCGTGATCGAAGATCGGGCCGTAGGCCCGGGTTTTGTAGTACTCCACTGGGCCAGAGGTGGACGGCGGCGTGATCACGAAGTGCAGCTCGTTCCCCTCCTGGTCGAAGTAGATACTGAAGTTGACGCCGTCGCCCTGGTTGACCCCGGACAGCTCGGAGTAGTGCGAGAAGTACGGGCCGTTCAGCGAGTTGTTGAAGGCCTCCACGTAGGACACCCAGCTGCCGGTGGTGCAGACGGCGCCGTACGACCGGGCCACGATGCAGGACTCGATGCCGGCCCGCACGTACTGGTCCCCGCTGGCCAGTGAACCGTTGGACAGCTGAATGTACTCCTGCGGGTAGAGCCCGGTCAGGAACGAGGTGTCCGGCACGGTCAGCGTGGCGGATATGTAGCGGAAGTAGCGGCCGCTCGCCTCGTAACCGGCCTGGCTAGTCGTCCCGATCAGCGGATAGGAGATATGCGGCTGCGCGGGCTTGCTCACGGACGCGCTCGCGGCACTTGAGGCCGCGAGGCCAAGCGTCGTGGCGGTGGCGCCCGCCGCCGCGGCGGCGACGAACGTTCTGAGGATGCGGCTTCGCATCAGTTCCCCTCCTGTGACGCGCGGGAGCAGCACCGGTGTGACTCTGGGCGGTGTTTCAGGACTGGTGCCCGGTTTGCCCCCGTACGTGGTTGTTCAGGTCGGCCCTGACCGCCCTCCGTATCCCCTTTCCTACTGTGCGTAATCTAATGATTACTTCACGCGATGGATTTATGCACCCCAAACAAGCGAGCTGCCCGGGCCGGCGAACCGGCCCGGGCAGCTGCCCTACTGATCACTCCGGCTATGGGCCAGCGGCCCACAGCCAGCTGGACTTAGCGCGCCCAGACCCCGAAGGCGTCCCACGGGCGAACCGCACCGTTGGCCGACAGGCCGTCCGACCACAGCGGGCTTGGCGACACCCGGGTCGTCCCGGACGGCGGCAGCAGCCCATTGCTGGTGGCGATGATCGGCGTGGTCGTCCACGGCCCCACGAACGAACCACGCAGCCCATGCTCGGTGGTGATGGCACCCTGCAGGAACTGGTTGATGCGGAACGCGTGGATGAACGGCGGCAGCGCGATCGGCACGCCGGTGCTGTTGGTGAAGTCGTCCACCGCATCGGCGTACTGGAAGATCGCCCCGTAGGCCTGAGTCTTGTAGTACTCGACCGGGCCGGACGTGGACGGTGGCGTGATGACGAAGTGCAGCTCGTTGCCGGCCTCGTCATAGAAGATGCTGAAGTTCACGCCGTCGCCCTGGTTGACCCCGGACAGCTCGGAGTAGTGCGAGAAGTACGGGCCGTTCAGCGAGTTGTTGAACGCCTCGATGTACGACACCCAGCTGCCGGTGGTGCAGACGGCGCCGTACGAGCGGGCCACGATGCACGACTCGATGCCAGCCCGGATGTACTGGTCGCCGCCACCCAGCGAGCCGTTAGACAGCTGGATGTACTCCTGCGGGTACAGCCCGGTCAGGAACGAGGTGTCCGGCACCGTGAGGGTGGACGAGATGTAGCGGAAGTCACGCCCGCTCGCCTCGTACCCCGCGGTGCTGGTGGTGGCCATCGTCGGGCCGATGTTCCCGCTCGCGGCGCGCGACACGGCCGCGTTGGCAGCTCCTGCGGCGGTCAGGCCAAGGGTGCCAGCGGTGACGCCAGCCGCAGCAGCGGCGAGTAGCGTCTGGGTGATGCGTCTACGCATCGATTACTTTCTTCCCTCGATTTTTGCCCGGGTCCGGTAAGAAAATTCCACGGGGTATGAGGCGGTGATTTAGAACCGGCCCCGGACTTGCCTCCGTAAGTGGCTGCGCTTCACGCTGACTCCCGCCCCGCCGAGTCCAGCAGCGACCATACCATGAGTAGTTACGGCCGCACGATGCGTGACATGAAGCATGTCACAGCACTGTGACCTGGGCACTCTAAATTCCGGGCCAGCCACGAGAAGGCGTTATTCAGCTGCCGGTTCCGGGGCCGGAAAAATCGGGCAAGTGCCGATATTGCGTTTTCTGCTACTGCGCCCGGCGGCCGGCCAGGCACCGTGCGGCCCTTCCATTCGCCGCCGCGCCCCGCATAATGCCGCCGGGCGGAATCTGCCGTCATTGCGGCATAAAGCAGTGCGATAGCGGGCAGCACTGGCGCCCGCCAGCCGCCCAGCCGGTACAGCCGGAGCACGGGCAGGAAGCTGGCGCTCATCAGCAGCCAGCCGGCCAGGCCGGCCGCGGCGCACCCGGCGGCGCCTGAGCCCGCCCCGGCGGCCAGCCCGGCCAGGCCGGCCAGCGCCGCCACCGGCGGCGCCGCGTACAGCCACAGCAGGCCGAGCAGGGTCAGCCCGAGCAGCACCGGCGAGTAGCGCAGCTGGACGTAGGCGCTGCGCGCGATCATGTCCCACAGGCCGGCCAGCCGTGGGTACGGCCGGCGGCTGCGCACCTCGGTGGTGAATCCCAGCCAGCAGCGGGCCCGCGACGGCGGCCGCTTGAGCAGCCGGCCCAGCGCCACGTCGTCGATGCGCGCCCCGCGGATCGGGGCCAGGCCGCCGGCCGCGGCCAGCGTGGCCCGGTGCACCAGCATGCAGCCACCGGCCGCGGCGGCCGTCCGTGAACCTGGCCGGTTGACCCAGCGGAACGGGTACAGCTGGGCGAAGAAGTAGACGAAGGCCGGCACGATGAGCCGTTCCCAGCCGGTGTCCGCGCGGAGCAGCGCCATCTGCGAGACCAGCGCGCGGTCCCCGGCCACGGCCGCGCGGACCAGCGCGGTCAGCGTGCCCGGCGCGTACCCGATGTCCGCGTCGGTGAACAGCACATAGTCGCACTCCCCCGCGGCCCGCAGCCCGGCGGCCATGGCGTGCACCTTGCCCGCCCAGCCCGGCGGCGTCGGCCCGGCCGGCACGACCCGCACCGGCGCCAGCCCGGCCGGGCCAGCAGCACCGCCGAGCGCGGCGGCCACCTCGGCGGTGCCGTCGGTGCTGCCGTCGTCCACCAGCAGCACCGCGAACTCGCCCGGATAGTCCTGGGCCAGCAGGCTGGGCATGGCGAGCGGCAGGATGGCCGCCTCGTCCCGGGCCGGCACCACGGCCACCACGCTGGGCCAGCGCCCCGGCTGCCACCGCGGGTCCACCGCGGGCAGCCGCTGATCGGTGCGCCAGAACCCGCCGTGCCCGGCCAGCAGGTAGACCCAGGCGATCGCGGCGAGCAGGGCCACACCGGCCAGCACAGGCATCCGCCAAGCCTAGAGCCCGGCCGCCAAGCACGATCAAACGTCTGGTGCCGCCAGGAAAGCACCAGACGTTTGATCACGGACGCCAGAGCCAGTTAGCCGCGCGGGCGGCTGTCCTGCGGGCGGCTGTCCTGCGGGCTTTCTGGCAGGCGGACCACTTCGGCGCTGGCCTCCGGCCCGGTGGCCAGGTTCTTCTTGATCGAGTCGAGGATGGTCAGCCCCTGGCCGACCAGGCCGGCCGCGATCTCGCTGAGCCCTTCGGCCCCGTTCAGCACGTTGACGTTCGCCCCGGCCAGGCCGCCGGCGGCTTCCTTGACGATCTGCGGGAGCTGGTCGATGAGCATCCGGTCCAGCGCGACCCGGTCGTTGGACGCGGCCGCCTCGGCCTGGATCCGCATCCGCTCCGCGTCCGCCTTGGCCAGGATGCGCACCTTCTCCGCTTCCGCCTCGGCCGGCCTGACCACCTCGGCCACCAGCTCGCGCTGGCGCAGCTCGGCCCGGCGCTGGGCCAGTTCCGACTGGGCGTTGATGACCCCGACCTGGGTCTGCGCCTGCATGAGCGGCCCGGCCTGCGCCGCCTCGGCCTGCGCCCGGTCGATCTCCGCCTTGTACTGGGCCCGCACCACCGCGGTCTGCCGCTCGTACTCGGCCTGCTTGCGCTGCGACTCCTGCACCGCCTGGGCGGCCGCCTGGTTGGCCTGGGCCTGGGCGATCTGCGCCTGGCGCTGGATGGCCGCGTTGTGCGGGGCCGCCATCGCGTCAATGTAGCCCGAGTTCAGGTCGTCGATCGACTGGATCTGCAGCGAGTCCACGGTCAGGCCGATCTTCGCCATCTCGGCCTTCGAGCCGTCGAGCACCTCAGTGGCCAGCTTCTGCCGTTCGGTAACGATCTCCTCCACCGTCATCGAGCCGATGATGGAGCGCAGGTGGCCGGCGAAGATCCGGCCGGTCAGGGTGGACATCTGGTCCTGGTCGGACAGGAAGCGCTGGCCGGCGTTGACGATGCTCTCCTCGTCGTTGCCGACCTTGAACGCGATCACCGAGCGGACGTTCAGCGCGATGCCCTGCTTGGTCACGCACTGCTCGGCCACCTCAGCCTCGTTCATGGCCAGGGTCAGGTAGCGCACCTTGCGGAAGAACGGGAGAATGAACGCCCCGTGCCCGGTGACCACCCGGAACGGTGCGCCGTTGCGGCCATACCTCCCCCCGGAGACAAGCATGGCCTGATCGGGTGCTGGGACACGATAACCGAGCATATTGGGACTCCTTCAGACAACTCGGTCCGGTAATGCTTCTGGGAAGGGGTTGAGCGGATCGGTCCACTCGCTGACGTCTACGGTCCGTGTGCCACGCGACTCGATGACGAGAACGGTGCGGCCGCTGGGAATCGGTTCCGTGGACCAGGCGATGTAGGCCTCGGTACCACCGCGGATCTTGAGCAGCACCTCGCCCGGCCCCGCCTGCCCGCGGGTAGCGATGCACAGCACGCCGATGCTGCCGATCAGGGAGGGATCCCCAGGCACCCGCGCAACTCTCCTTGTAGTCACCCCGGTTTAATGACTTCACATTAGCCCTACCGCGGACTGGATGGGCTTTCCTGGCGGCCAGAACGGCATCAATGGGATATCGGGGGCGGGCCGGGCTAGACGAATACCGGCAGCCGGCCAGCTAGCGCGCCCAGCTCGGCCCGGTCCGCGCTGGACAGCGGCACCCGTCCGGTGCCCTTGAGCGCGCAGCTCACGTCGTCCCAGTGGGCCGGCAGCGGCTGGCCGGCCAGGCCGTCCAGCACCCGCCGGACCAGGGCCAGCGCGGCCGGTGGCGGCGGCGCGGCAGGCAGCTGCACGGTCAGGTCGAGGTAGTGCACGGCGGCCTCCACCACCAGCGTGGCGGTGAAGTCGGCCGGGGTCAGCACGTGCCCCTGGGTGGCCACCCCGGCCGCTTGGCAGGCCCGGGCCGCCCGGCGGGCCGCCGCCGCGGTCTCAGTCCACTCCCAGATCAGCTCATCCGGCGCGTACGCAGCGGTCGCGATGCGCACGTGCCGGGCGTGCGCCGCGTCCGCGGCCCGGTCGGCGTCGCGCGGCGCGTAGGCCTGCCAGTAGGTCACGTCGTCCCGGTCGGCGGGCCCGGGGTCCGGGCTGGCGAACGTGCGCAGCGCCCGCCGGGCGTCCATCAGCTGGTGGTACAGCACGTCCCCGGCCACCCACCCGGCGCACCGGCTGGGCAGCATCAGCTCCGCCGCGCCCAGCTCCCGCACGGTATCCGTCAGCTGCCCGTACACCGCGTCCAGCGCGTCCAGCGCCGCGGTCTGCTCCACCACCGCACCATCGTGCCACCCCAACCCCTATCTGCCCGAACGCCAGTGCCTCCGGCTCGCCGCCACCAGCACCCGGCCGCCGGGGAGAGGGCGGGCTGGCCGCGCCGCCCCCGGCTCGCCGCCACCAGCACCCGGCCGCCGGGGAGGAGGGCCGCCCGCCCGCGCCACCCCGGCTCGCCGCCACCGGCACCGGGCCGCCCGGCCTGGCCGGCAAACAAATCTGGCCGCGGCGGAATAGCCGGCCGGGGCACCTCGTTACTAGTCATCGCTGGTGTGATGTGTCCCCCGGGCCGCAACTCATCTGCCTTCGCGGAATACCGTCCGGCTGGAGCCGCGTCGTGCCACTCGCCGAGAGGCGACCGCACACCAGCGCTTAGCGCCGAGGCCCGCGGAGTCCGCTCCGCGGGCCTCGGCGCTGCTTATGTCCTCAGCCTCATGCTCCGGGCCAGCTGACCCCGGTGGCGGCCAGCACGTCGGCCGGGGCGGGCAGGCCGTCCTGGGCGCCCGGCCGGGTGACCGCGGTGGCGCCCACCGCGCAGGCCAGCCGGACCGCTTCGGCCGGCGGCACCCCGGCCGCGGCGGCCACCCCCAGCGCGGCCACGAACGCGTCACCCGCCCCCACGCTGTCCACGCTGGCCACGGCAAAGCCCGGCACGGTGTGCGTGCCCGCCGGATCGCCGAGCACCGCCCCGGCCGGGCCCAGGGTGATCACCACGTGCGTCGGCCCCAGGCCGGCCAGCGCCACGGCGGCCGGCCCGGCGCCGTCCGGGCCGGTCACCGGCTGCCCGAGCAGCATGCCCGCCTCGGGCGCGTTGACCACCAGCCAGTCCACCCCCGCGGTCAGCAGCGGGCCGGCCCCGGGCGGCACCGGCGCCAGGTTGAGCACGGTCAGCACCCCGGCGGCGCGGGCCTGGCTCAGCGCCTCGGTCAGCACGGCCACCGGGATCTCGGCCGACAGCACCAGCGCGTCGGCCGGCCCGGCTATCGCCGCTGCCACCTCGGCCGGGCCGACCAGGCCGTTCGCCCCTGGCGCCACGATGATCGAGTTCTCGCCGGCCTGGTCCACGCTGATCAGGGCGAGCCCGGTGCTGGCCTGCTCAGCCACCCGGACCGCGGTCACGTCCACCCCGGCGCCCGCCAGTGCGGCCCGGCAGGAGACGCCGAAGTCATCGGCCCCGCAGCAGCCGACCATCCGCACCGACGCGCCCAGCCGGGCCGCGGCCAGCGCCTGGTTCGCGCCCTTGCCGCCGGGCCGCAGCCGGGCATCGGCGCCGAGCACCGTCTCCCCGGGCCCGGCCAGCCGCGGCACGCTGACCGATATATCCATATTGAGGCTGCCCAGCACCGTCACCCGCGGCATCGGTTCTCCCTTGTCGCTCCTGCTGCCATGATCGTGGCCGGAGCGGGCGCCAGGTGGCCATTTCTGGCGGCCGCCGCCCGCCAGCCGCCAACGCGGCCCAGGTCCCGGCACGAGTGCGCGCGAATGGGTGGTCCGCGCGCCGCCGATGGGGCATAACTTAAAGAAATACTGGATACCCGGAACGATTGCACCAGCCAGGGACGCAATACCCGACATCAGGTACGGTGGGGAAGATCACCGCTCTGCTATCGAACGTGTCCGTGCGGACCCTCATCCTCGGCATAGATGAGGACGGACGGATCATTCAGCATGACCGAAACGCGCCCGAGATCCTGCCCCTCGACCCGGATTCCCTGGTCGGCGCCCACCTGGGCGACCTGGTGGCCGGCCGGAGCACGGCCGAGCCCGCGCTGACCCAGCTGCTCGAGGCGGTCAAGGCGGGCCGCGAGGCCACCGCCGTCCTGCCGATCAGCACCCGGGAAGGCCGCCGGGTGGAGACGGTGGCCAGCGTCCAGCCGATGCTCGGCAACGGGGAGAAACCGGGCCTGACCGCGCTGGCCGTGCTGCGCATGCCGCCCACCAGGGCCGAGCGGTTCGTCGATCCCGCGCTGATGCGGCACTCGCTGCTGGATGACACGTTCCGCCAGATCGGCGCGACCCTGGACCTGGACCAGGTGGCCCGCGGTCTGATCAACATCCTGGTGCCGCACTTCTGCACCGCGGCCGGGCTGCTGGTGCTGGAGAGCGTGGCGGCCGGCGACGAGTTCCCGGTCAACCCGCCGGACGGGTCCCAGCTGATGCGCCGCCTCGCGGTGGCCACCGACGACGGCTCCCCGGGCTGGGATGCCGCGTTCCCGACCGGCGAGGTGCTGCTCTACCCGCCGGACACGCCCTACGTGGAGTGCATGGACACCGGTAAGCCGGTCCGGATCGCCTCGCTGGATAACGGTAAGGCGGTCAGCATCGCCGAGTCGTGGCTGCGCCGGCCGGTGGCCACGCTGCTCGCCGACACATCCATGCTGCTGCTCCCGCTGGCTACCAAGGACAGCTCGCTCGGCTTCTTCGTGTGCACCCGCAAGGCGGGTTACCGGCCGTTCGACGACTATGACTCCGAGATCGGCATGGAGTTCGCTTCCCGTGCGGCGATCTTCATCGACAACGCCCGGCAGTACAACCGGGAGCGCACCACCGCGCTGACCCTGCAGCGCAGCTTGCTGCCCACCGGGCTGTCCGCGCCGTCCTCGATGGACGTCAAGCACCGGTACCTGCCGGGCAGCAAGCTGATCGAGGTCGGCGGGGACTGGTACGAGTCGATCGCGCTGCCCGGGGCGCGGGCCGCCCTGGTCGTCGGGGACGTGGCCGGGCATGGCGTGCGGGCCGCGGTGACCATGGGCCGGCTGCGCACCGCGATCCACACCCTGGCCACCCTGGAGCTGCCGCCGGACGAGTCGCTGGCCCAGCTCAACGAGCTGATGACCAACCTGGGTGAGCGCGAGCCGCACTTCGCTACCTGCGCCTACGCGCTGTACGACGCGGTCACCGGCAGCTGTGAGATCGCCTCGGCCGGCCATCTGCCGCCGCTGCTGGTCCGGCCGGACGGCAGCACTGAGTTCCTGGACACCTACCCGGCCCCGCCGCTCGGTGTCGGTGAGTCGCCGATCGAGAGCCGGACCATCCAGATCGAGGACGGCAGCCTGCTGGTGCTGTACACCGACGGGCTGGTCGAGGACCGGCACCGGGACATCGACGACGGGCTGAACTTCCTCCGCGAGGTGTTCGACGGCGAGGCGGGCGAGCGGCCGCTCGATGACCTGTGCCGTGCCGCGCTGGCCGGGGTGTACGCGCATCAGCAGCGCGACGACATCGCCATCCTGATCGCCCGGCTGAGCAAGATTCCCGCCGATCATCACGCCAGCTGGTCGGTGCCGCCCGAGCTGACCTCGGCGGCCAAGGCCCGGCACCTGATCCGCGAGCCGATGGCCCGGTGGGGCCTGGACGAGCTGATGCCCACCACCGAGCTGCTGGTGTCCGAGCTCGTCACCAACGCGATCCGGTACGCCACCGGCGAGGTCACCGTCCGGCTGGTGCTGGACGGTCCGCTGGTCTGTGAGGTGCTGGACAACTCCTCGGCGCTGCCCCGGCTGCGCCACGCGGGCCGCGACGAGGAGTGCGGGCGCGGCCTGGAAGTGGTCAGCCAGCTGGCCCAGCGCTGGGGTGCCCGGCGCACCCGGGACGGGAAGATCGTCTGGTGCGAGCAGGCCGTCCCGGCCAAGCCGGACGAGGATCCCAGCCCGGAGTTAGCCGGCGCCCGCACCGAATTGTGAGCGTGGCGAGAGCGGAGCCGGCCGCCCCGACCCGGCTGGCCAGCCCCACTCCCGCGCTCAGGTGGCCGCGCCGCGGGTGCCGGCCCGGATGGACAGCTTGCCATGCTGCATGATGCCGATCCGCTGCGCCCGCCGGGCCACCGAGCTGTCGTGGGTGACCAGGACGAGGGTCAGCCCGGCCTCCTGCCAGAGCTTCTCCAGCAGGCCCATGATCTCGTCCCGGGTGCCCTCGTCCAGGTTCCCGGTCGGCTCGTCGGCCAGCAGCACCTTCGGTTCCTTGACCAGGGCCCGGGCGATGGCCACCCGCTGCTGCTGCCCGCCGGACAGCTCGGACGGCAGGTGCCGCTGCCGGTCCTCCAGGCCCACGCTGGCCAGCGCCTGGCTGGCCCGGGCGGTCCGCTCGGCCCCGTGCACGCCCAGCGGGACCAGGGCGACCTCCACGTTCTCCCGCGCGTTCAGCGTGGGGATCAGGTTGAAGGTCTGGAAGATGAACCCGATGGACTGGGCCCGGACCTTGGTCACCTGAGCTTCCCGCATGGCGGCCAGGTCCTGGCCGTCGAAGTCCACGATGCCGGACGTGGGCCGGTCCAGCCCGCCCAGCATTTGCAGCAAAGTGGTCTTCCCGTGCCCGGTCGGGCCCTGGATGGCCAGCCACTCCCCGTCCTCGATGACGAGATCCACGCCGGCCAGCGCGTCCACCGTGGCCCGGCCCTTCTGGTACCGCTTGGTGACGCCTGTCAGCTTGTACATGGTTTCCCTCTCACTCAACCGAGCTCATTCGACCCTGGACAATGCCGCGGCCGGGCGCAGCCGCGCCGCCCGCCACCCGCCGAAGATGCCTGCGATGAGGCCGCCGGCGATGGCCAGCACCACGGCCAGGATCACGGCGCTGGTGGTGACCGGCGCGGTGAGGTGGACGGCTACGCTGTGCGCCGCGTCCGCTGCCGTCCGGGCGAAGCCGCCACCGCCGCCGGGGAACGCGCCACCGCCGCCGGGGAACCGGCCGCCGCCGACCGTCTGCGCCCCGCCTGGGGTGGCCGACCCGGTAGTCGAGCCGAGCGACGCAGTCAGCGGCTTGGCGAGCTTCTGGACCAGGGTCGCGCCCGCGAAGCCCAGGGCCACCCCGACCACGCCGCCGATGATGCCGATCGCGATCGACTCGCCCATCACCTGGCCGACGATCCGGCGGCCCGGCCAGCCGAGGGCCTTGAGCGTGCCGAACTCCCGGACCCGGCGGGTCACCGCGGCCATGGTCAGCAGGCTGGCCAGCAGGAACGCGGCCACCAGCACCGCGATGGCCAGCCACTTGCCGAGGTTGTTGGCCAGGCTGGCCGCGCTGGCCAGCGACCCGGTCACTTCGTTGGCCAGGCTGGCCGAGGTGGTCACGGTCGCCTTGGGCAGCAGGCCGGAGATCTCCTTGGCCACCGCGCTGATGTTCGACGCACTGTTGGCCGACACGTAGACCGTGTTGACCTTGCCGGTCATGCTGGCCAGCTTCTGGGCCCGGGCCAGCGGGATGAACACGTCCGACGCGCTGGACCCGGCCGACGCGATGCCGATCACCTTGAAGCTGTTCTTGGCCACCGCGACGGTCGATCCGACCTTCAGCTTCTTCTGGCTCGCGTAGTTGGCGTTGACCATGGCGACGTTAGACGTGGCGTCGCTGGCGGTGAACGTGCGGCCCGCGGTGAGCTTGGCCGAGCTGAGCGGGCCCAGCGCCCCGTGGTTCAGGTCCACGCCGCTCACCGAGAAAGTGGTGGGCGTGAAGCTGCCGTGGAAGCGGCTGCCACCGGCGCTGCCGCCACCACCACCGCCGAAGCCACCGCCGAAGCCGCCGCCACCGCCGCCGGTGGAGTTGATGGCCGGGATCTTCCCCGTGATGACCACGTCGTTCAGGCTGAGCGCGCCGGACGCCCCGGACACGTCGTGCAGCTTCGCGATGCTGGTCACCGAGGAGCTGGACAACGTGCCCAGCCCCGCGCTGGTCAGGTCGTCAATGTCGATCTTCGTGCCGGCCGCCGGCCGGGTCCTGGTGCCGGTACGGCCGTCGAACCCGAAAGCGCCGGGGGTGAACTGGCCGGCTGTGGGGGTCTGCGTGACGGTCACGTCGGTGCCCACCCCGTACAGCGAGTGCAGCACCTGAGCCTGCGCGTCCTTAACCCCCGAGGACGCCGCCGTCACGGTGATGACCAGACCAATCCCCAGCGCCAGGCCGAGGGCGATGAATATCGCCTGGCGCATCCGCCGGCGCAATTCACGCCGCAGATAGGTGAAGAACATAAGACAGACTCCTCCGGGAATGCCCGCATCAGCCCAGCGGGCCGATCCTGCTGGAATGGCAGCACGGCGCAGGCACACCAAGCAGCAGCCCGCCCGGCGCGGCAATGCGCCAGCTAGATCCTGGCGGTCATTCCTGAAAGATCTCTGAAAGACTGCTTGCGGCTAGCCGCAAGCCGGGACTCGGAATGATTACCGGCTGGCTTCGCGGACGTAGAGCCGGAGCCATAGTCCCTGGATGTCCCAGCGGCGCACTAGCCGGAAACCCAGCCCGTCCAGCAGCACGACTGGGCGCGGCGACGTCCATTCCACCACCCAGATCCGGCGGGCCGTGGCCGCCCGCGCCCGGATCACCTGGGTGGGCGCGTACGTGCCGCCGAGCGTGCCGGACTGCTCCGGGGACTGCCCGGTGCTGATGTCGCGCAGCCGGGCCAGGCCGTACGGGTAGGCCGCCTCCATCGTATGCTCCCCGGTGCCCTTGTCCGCGCCACGGCGCGAGCTGACGTTGAGCAGCGCGTCGCCGGGCTCGTGGTGGCGGGCCACGATCCGGTCCACCTGGCGGATGTTGATGCCGTGGCCGACCGCGCTGCGCTGGAAGGCCTGGGTGGGCAGCCCGATCACCAGCAGCGCGATCAGGGCGGCCGGCCCGGCGTACCGGCCGAGCGCGACCATGGCCGGCCCGATGAGCAGCGCGGCCGCCGGGATGCAGAACACGATGTACCGGAACGTATACACCGGATGGGCCAGCGACGCGGCGAGCAGGATCACCGGCGGCAGGACCAGCCAGGGCAGGCACAGCGCGACCAGCCGGCCGGGCCAGCAGCCGCCCAGCGGCCGGCCACGGGCCAGCCGGTAGGCCATCGCGGCGGCCACCACGACCACGGTGGCCAGCACCAGCGAGGTCCGGCCGATCAGCCGCTGCACGGTGAGCACGTCTTTGAGGTCGGGCGGCTGGATCCAGTGGATCTGGTGCAACTGGCTGTACCCGACCACCGCCACCGGGCTGACCGCGACGGCCACCGCCAGCACCGCGATCAGCCAGCCCCAGACCAGCCCACGGTCCACCTGACCACGGCCAACCCGGCCGTGGTCGCCATCGGCCCGCCGCCACAACCACAAGGTGAGGGCGTGGCTGACGACCAGCAGCAGGGCGAACAGGTTGCCGAAGCCGAGCAGAGCCAGGGCGACCCCGTACCCGGCCAGCCAGCCTCGGCGCCGGCGGGCGGCCGGGCCGGCGTCCGCCGCGCGCAGCAGGCAGTAGCTGGCCGTGGCGGCCAGCGCGGCCAGCAGCGCGCCCTCCCGGGCGTCCTGGGCGTACGAGCTGACCGAGGGCAGGATCGCGAACGTCAGCCCGGCGGCCAGCCCGGCCCAGCCGGACACCAGCCTGCGGCCGAGCAGCGTGATCACATAGGCGGCAGCCGCCATGGCCAGCGCCGAGGGCAGCCGGACGATCAGCTCGCTGCTGCCGCCGAGGACCCGGACGACCACCCAGATCAGCACGTAGTACGCGCCGTGCACCACGTCCACGTGGCCGAGCAGCCGGATCAGCTGCGGGAAGCTGCGGTGCACCGCGGCCAGGGTGGCCGTCTCGTCCTTGGAGAAGGACGGCCCGGAGATCCGGTACAGCCCGGCCAGCAAGGTGACCGCAGCAGGCAGTAACGGCAGCCAGGGCCCGCACAGCCCGGAAAACCCAGCTGGCTGTGCCGCTGCGGTATCGCCGGTACTGCCTGTCCCGCCGCGGCCGTCAATGACGGCCGGGCCCCCAGCGCCGTGCAACGTGCTGCCCTACCCCAAGTACGGTCCGTACCAGGCATCACGGCGCACGACAGCACTTCCAGGGCCGGAATTCTGGCGATTTCCTGCACCCTATGGCACCAAGGTGGGCGATTTGCCCGCTTGCCTCCGTTCTTGACGTTAACGCAAGCACTTTTTGAGCTGTCACTGAGGAAAGGGCAGATTCAGGAGTGACTCAGGTGTTCCGCATCGCCCGCAGCGACTCGCGCAGCGAACTGGTCGTGGCCAGCACCGCCGACGGCTCGTAGCCGCAGTGCGCCATGCAGTTCGCGCAGCGCGGGTCCTTGCCCCGGCCGTAGGAGTCCCAGTCCGTGGTCTCGATCAGCTCTTTGTACGTCTTCACGTACCCGTCGGCCATCAGGTAGCAGGGCTTCTGCCAGCCGAGCAGTGAGTAGGACGGGATGCCCCACGCGGTGCAGCCGAAGTCGGTCTTGCCCTCCAGGAAGTCCAGGAACAGCGGGGTGTGGTTGAGCCGCCACCGCTTCCGGTTGCCGTGGTCGAACGCCTTGCGGAACAGTTCCCGGGTCTCCGTGACGCCGAGGAAGTGCACCTGGTCTGGCGCCTTCTCGTAGGCGTAGGCCGGGGAGATCTGCATCTCGTCGATGCCGAGATCGTCGTTCAGGTAGTTCAGCACGTCGATCACGGTCTGCGGGGTGTCGGTGTTGAAGAACGTGGTGTTCGTGTTGACCTTGAACCCGCGCTCCTTGGCCATCTTGATGGCCGCGACGGCGTCGTCGAACACGCCTTCCTTGCAGACCGACTCGTCGTGCCGCTCCTTCAGCCCGTCGATGTGCACCACCCAGGCGAAGTACGGCGACGGCTTGAACTTGTCGATCTTCTTCGGCATGAGCAGCGCGTTGGTGCACAGGAAGACGAACTTCTTCCGCTTGATCAGCTCGGCGACCAGCACGTCGATCTGCGGGTGCATCAGTGGCTCGCCGCCCGCGATGGACACCATGGGCGCGCCGCACTCGTCGATCGCGGCCAGCGCCTGCTCCACCGGCATCCGCTGCTTGAGCAGGGTGTGCGGCTGCTGGATCTTGCCGCAGCCGGCGCACTTCAGGTTGCAGGCGAACAGCGGCTCCAACTCCACCAGCAGCGGGAACTTCTTCTTCCCGGTCAGCTTCTGGCGCATCAGATAGGACCCGATGCGCAAGCTCTGCCGCATGGAAACGCTCATGATTGCCTAACCTCCTTGGGCAGGCTGAAACGGATGTTCTCAGTAGTGATCACGCGCTCGCTGACCTCGACCGAGCCGAGGCCGCCGAGCGCGGTGACGATGTCCTCGACCACCGCGGGCGGCGCGGACGCGCCCGCGGTCAGGCCGATGGTGGACACCCCGGCCAGCCAGCCCAGCTCGATGTCGGACGGGCCGTCGATCAGGTGGGCAGGGGTACCCGCCCGCTGTGCGGTTTCGACCAGCCGCACAGAGTTGGAGGAGTTGGCCGACCCGGCCACCAGCACCAGGTCGGACTCGGCTGCCACGCTTCGGGCCGCGCGCTGCCGGTTGGTGGTGGCGTAGCAGATGTCGTCGCTGCCCGGCGCACGGGCGTCCGGGAACCGCTCGCGCAGCGCGTCGGCGATGCCCGCCGCCTCGTCCATGGCCAGTGTGGTCTGCATCAGGTAGGCGACCTTGCTGGGGTCCGCCGGGGCCAGCCGGCCGACGTCCTCGGCCGTCTCCACCAGCGCCACCGAATCGGGCGCCTCGCCCAGCGTGCCCTCGACCTCCTCGTGCCCGGCGTGCCCGATCAGCGCGACCAGGTAGCCGTCGGTCGCGAACCGGCGGGCCTCGGCGTGCACCTTGGCCACCAGCGGGCAGGTGGCGTCCACCGTGCTCAGGCCGCGGCGGTCGGCCTCGGCGCGGACCGTGGGCGACACGCCGTGCGCGGAGAACACCACCCGGGCGCCGTCCGGCACCTCGCTCAGCTCGTCCACGAAGATCGCGCCACGGGCTTCCAGCCCGGACACCACGTGCGAGTTGTGCACGATCTGCTTGCGCACGTAAACGGGCGCCCCGTGCTGCTCCAGGATCCGCTCGACGATCTCGATGGCCCGCTCCACCCCGGCGCAGAACGACCGCGGCCCGGCCAGCAGTACCTGGCGCTCGCCCGCGGCCGCGGCCCAGCGGGCCAGGGCGGGGCCGGCCGCGCGCAGTGAGCGGAGTGCGGCCACCCCGCCGCCCAGCGCGGCCGGCCGGAGCAGCGGCCGGCCCGGGGTGTCCGAGATAGCCCGGACCACGGCCACCGGCCGGCCCCGCGCCGCCTTGATCAGCTCGGCCGATTCCATGTCCACCGCGATGGCGCCGTCGGCCGCCAGCCGATCCCGCTGTCCCGGCCGGAACAGGTGATCGACCGTGACCACCCGGCCGGTCCGGACCCGCAGCCCGGCCCGGCGCAGTTCGCCCGCCAGCAACTGCGCCGACGGGATCGGGGTGACCGTCTGCCCGTCGCTGACCTCGCTGGCCACCACCAGGTCGCCGGGGACCAGGTCATCGGCCAGCCCGCCGCCGGTGCCCGCGACGGCCAGCGCGCCGAACGGCAGCGGGCCCAGCGTGGCGGCCCTGGCCGCGGCCCGGCGTGGCCCGTACCCGGTGGCTACCACCGCGGCGGCGGTGCCGTCCAGCCCGCGGCGGACCGCCCGCGCTTCCAGCCGCAGCGGAGCGCAGACCAGCAGACCGGACTGCTCCACCACCGGCGGCCGGGTCCGCGGGCTGGCTTGCAGCGGCCGGGTCATGACTGACCCGCCAGGGCCAGGTAGCGGCCGAGCGCGCTGACCGGGAAGACCAGCCGGTACAGGTGGTAGTTGATGTAGAAGTCGCCGGGGAATCCGGTCCCGGTGTACTGCGGCTCGTCCCAGGTGCCGTCCGCCCGCTGGTGCTCGACCAGCCAGCGGACGCCGGCTTCCGCGGCCGGGCCCGGTGGCCCGGCGGCCAGCAGCGCGAGCAGCGCCCAGGCTGTTTGCGACGCCGTCGACGTGCCCTGCCCGGCCAGCCCGGGGTCGTCGTAGGAGCGCAGGTCCTCGCCCCAGCCGCCGTCCGGGTTCTGGTGCTCTTCCAGCCAGCGCACCGCCCGCTGGATGGCCGGCTTGCTGGCCGGCACGCCCGCCGCGATCAGCGCCGGCACCACCGCGCCGGTGCCGTACACGTAGTTGGCGCCCCACCGGCCGAACCACGATCCGTCCGGCTCCTGGGCCCGGAGCAGCCAGACCACGCCGCGCCGGACGGCCCGGCTGCCGGCCTGGCCCTCGGCGGCCAGCGCCTCGACCACGTGCGCGGTGACGTCGGCCGACGGCGGGTCGATGACCGCACCGAAGTCGCAGAACGGCAGCTTGGTGACCAGCGTGGACGTGTTGTCCGCGTCGAACGCGCCCCAGCCGCCGTCGGCGGACTGCATGCCGGTGATCCAGCGCAGCCCGCGGCCGATGGCCGGGTGCCGCCCGCCCGGGCCGGCCAGGCCCGGCGCGGTCCGGCGCAGCGCCAGCACGGCTTCCGCGGTGTCGTCGATGTCCGGGTAGCCGTCGTTGTCGAACTCGAACGCCCAGCCGCCGGGGGCCAGCTCTGGCCTGCGTACCTGCCAGTCCCCCGGGCCGGGCATCTCCTCGTTCAGCATCCAGTCGGCCGCCGTGCGCAGCGCCGGGTGGTCCGGCGGCAGGCCCGCGTCGGCTAGCGCGATGACGGCCAGCACCGTGTCCCACACCGGCGACTGGCAGGCTTCCAGCCGCCGGATCTTGCCGTCCGGGGTGTCCTCCCAGATGGTGAACCGGTCCAGGCCGGCCAGCCCGCGCTGCATTACCGGGTGGCTGCGCTCGTAGCCCAGCAGGTGCAGCGCGATCAGCGAGTACACCCACGGCGGCTGGATCCCGCCCCAGCAGCCGTCCCGCTCCTGCCGGGCGATGATCCACTCCGCGCACCGCCGCAGCGCGGCGCGGCGTACCGCCCGCACCGGCCGGGCCCGCCGGCCGCGGCGCTCATAGACATGCAGCGCGCTGTCCAGCTTGCCGAACGCCAGTGCCCAGCCGGTCCGGTCCGCAGCCTGCGACGGCTTGCGGGTCGGCTGGCCCGGGGGCTGTGCCAGCCGGATTTCGTCCAGGCTGAAGGGGAGGGACCGGACCGGCCGGAACGAGCCCACTACGGTCAGCGGAACAATTGTCTGCCGAGCCCAGCAGGCCCAGTCGTACACATTAAGCGGGAACCAGGCCGGCAGGTACACCATTTCGGGTGGCATGACCGGAAGGTCATCCCAGGACCACTGGCCGAACAGGGCCAGCCAGATCCGGGTGAACACCCGGGTGGCCGGGATGCCGCCCTGGTCACGGATCCAATTGGCCGCCCGGGCCATGGGCGCCGTGTCCGCCGCGTGCCCGGCCAGCCGCAGCGCCACGTACGCCTCGACCGTGGTGGACAGGTCGCCGGGGCCGCCGTAGAAATTGGCCCAGGTCCCGTCCGGGCGCTGCTGGGACGCGATCCACCGGGCCGCCGCGGCCGTCTCCTCTTCGGTGCGCACCCCGAGGAACTCGCGCAGCAGCAGGTCCTCGGCGTCCATCGTGACGTTGGTTTCGAGCTCGCCCTGCCACCAGCCCTCGTCATGCTGGCGGCTGAGCAGGTGATCGCGGGCGCTGGCCAGCGCGGACTCTGCGCCGGAGAGCGCGGGAGAACCGCCGGGTCGCGCGTGCGTCACTGTCATCAGTCTCTCCTCACCATCACCACAAGCCCCCGCACCAATCCGGCGCCCGCCCTCCCTAACGGGCCCCGGTCACATCCAGACCTGGCTCCTCACCACTGCCGCGCCGTGATGAACTCGGCGATCCCGACGAACTCGGCCCGCACTTCGTCCGGCATGCCCGTCTCATTCAGGCACTTCTCCGCCGCGGCCAGCTGATCCGCGGCCTCGCCCTCGGTCCAGCTCTTGCCGCCCGCCTCCTCGACCAGCCGCGCGGCCCGGGCCAGGTCGTCCTCGCTCAGCTCGCCCGGCTGGGCCAGCAGCACGGCCAGTTCCTCGCCCGCCGCCGAGCCGCTGGTCAGCGCGGCCACCACTGGCAGCGACTTCTTCCGCGCCCGCAGGTCGGCCCGGACCGGCTTGCCAGTCACCTCGGGCGCACCCCAGATGCCGAGCAGGTCGTCGGTGAGCTGGAACGCCTGCCCGGCGTGCGCGCCGAAGCCGGCCAGCCCCATAGCCAGGCCGGGCAGCGCGCCCACGTGGATGGCGCCGATGCTGCAGGCACAGGCCATCAGCGCCGCGGTCTTGTCGCTCGCCATCGTCTGGCACTCGGCCAGCGTGACGTCGTCCCGCTGCTCGAAGGCGAGGTCCGCGCCCTGCCCGGCGATCAGCCGGAGCACCGCGGCGGACATGCAGCGGGCCGCCCACACGCCCTGCGCGGCGGTGTCCTCCAGCAGGATGTCCTGGGCCAGCGCGAGCAGCGCGTCCCCGGCCAGGATGGCCGCGCCCACGCCGTGCACCGTCCACGCGGTCGGCCGGTGCCGCCGCTCGGTGTCGCCGTCCATGATGTCGTCGTGCAGCAGCGAGAAGTTATGCACCAGCTCGACCGCGACCGCCGCGGGCACGCCGCGGTCCGGCGCGGCCCCGGCCGCCCGCGCGGACAGCAGCGCCAGCGCCGGGCGCAGCGCCTTGCCCGCACCGCCACTGCCGTCCAGGCCCAGGTGGTACGCGGCTACCGTGCGCACCTCGGGGCTGAGCCGGCCCACGGCCGCGGCCAGTGCGGGCCCGACCAGATCGCGGGCCGTCTCCACGCCGGCCGGCATGACGGCGGTCACGAGGACGCTCCGGCGACAGCCGCCGCCCGGCCGCCCGCAAGCACACCGCGGGGTGATTGGGCCATCTCGCGTCGCAGCTCACGAGCTGCGATAAGTCCGCTTCGCACGGCTCCCTCCATCGTGTCCGGCCACCCGGTATCGGTCCAGGCGCCCGCGAGTACCAGGCCGGGCAGCCCGGTCCCGGCGGCCGGGCGCCGCTCACCACACCCGGGAACCTGCCGGAACGTGGCCCGGCGCTCCCTGGTGACGAAGAAATCTGCAATCTGCGCGTCCCGCGCGGCCGGGAACAGCTGGGCCATCGCGGGCACGAAACGATCCCGCAGCACCGCGGCCGGGGTGTCCACCACGTCATCCGCGGCCGAGACCGAGATGGCCAGGTACTGGCCGGCCGCCAGCCCGGACGGCCCGGTCCGGTCGAACACCCACTGCACCGGCGAGTCCACCGCGGCGGCGAACGGCAGCCGGGTCACCCGCCGGTCATAAATGATGTGCACGTTGACGATGGGCGACGCGCCCAGCTCACGCCACTGCGCCGGGCCCGGCCCGGGCGCGGTCACACCGGGCGGCAGCAGCCGGGCGGCCGATTCTGGCGGCACCGCCAGCACCACGCCGTCGGCCTCGATGACGTCCGGGGTTGACGTGCCCCGGTCCGCGAGCTGGACCCGGTACCGGCCACCGGGCAATGGCGTTATGGAAGCGACTTTCGCGCTCAGCCGGACGGTGGCGCCGAGCTCTTGCAGCTTGCGCGCGCCGGCCTGGCCGTGCAGGTCGCCCAGCGGGATGCCGGGGGTGCCGATGTCGGCCGCGCCGCGGCGGCCGAGCAGCGCGGTCTTGATCACGGTGGCGGCCAGCGCCAGGTTGGCATCGTCCCCGGCCACGTTGAGCGCGGACACGGTGAACAGGTCCCAGAGCACCCGGCGGGCCCGCTCGCCCTGCCCGTGCGCGGCCAGCCAGTCGCCCAGCCGCTGGCCGTCCAGGGCCGGGTCGGCCGGGTCGAGGAACCGCATCGGCAGCGCCGCCTGGCTGGCCCGCGCCCGGTCGGCCAGCGGCAGCAGCCGGTAACCGGCCAGCGCCTGGCCGAAGTGCAGCGGGCCGGGCAGCGCGGTGCGGCGCAGCCGGGCCTGGCCATCCGGGCTGAGCACGGTGACGTCGAACCGGTCCTGCAGCGACACCGAGCCGGTCATCCCGAGCCGGGCGATCAGCTCCCGGTAAGCGGTGCAGCAGCCCAGGAAGACGTGCTGCCCGTTGTCTACGATCAGGCCGTCCCGGCTGAACGAGCAGGTGGCCCCGCCCAGCCTGGGCCGCGCCTCGAGCAGGGTGACCGGGACACCAGCCTCGCGCAGCGCGATGGCCGCGCTGATCCCGGCCAGGCCGCCGCCAATGACAACGACCTGGCGGCCCGGCTGAGTAGTCGTGGTTTGCGTGCTCACTAGTGCGCCCCCGCCCGCAGCGTCGCGCCGGCCAGCGCCTTGGCCGCCACCGTGGCCTTCTGCCCGGCCGACAGGGACATCCGGCGGTGCAGCACGGCGTCCGGGCTGGCCGCGATGCTCTGCAGCAGCCGGTAGTAGATCCCGGCCATCGCGCCGGTGCAGGCCGCGCTGCGCCGGTCCAGCATCGGCATCAGCCGCAGCCCGCGCGCGTACCAGTCGCGGGCCCGGTCCGCCTCGAACACGACCAGCTCGACCAGCTTGGGGTCGTCGGCCGGCCCGCCGGAACCGTTTGGCCGCAGCTCGGCGCCGAACCGCTTGAAGTCCTCGGCCGGCAGGTAGACCCGCCCGGTCCCGTAGTCCTCGCGGATGTCCCGCAGGATGTTGGTCAGCTGCAGGGCCACGCCGAGCGCGTCGGCCAGCGGCGCGGCCGTGGCCACGTCCCGGGTGCCGAACACGCCGAGCGACAGCCGCCCGATCGAGCCGGCCACGCAGCGGCAGTAGTGGTGCAGGTCGTCGAACGTGGCGTAGCTGGTGCCCCGCACGTCGGCCTCGCACCCGTCGATCAGCTCGCCGAACGCGGCCAGCGGGATCGGGAACCGGCGGCCCGCGTCGGCCAGGGCAATAAGCACTGCGTCATCCTGCACCTGCGGCGTACCGGAGGGCGACTCAGTTTCCGCGGCCAGTGCCTCGATCTCGGTCCGCGCCTCGCTCAACGCGGCCAGCTTCTGGTCCGCGGGCAGATCGCCGTCACCGATGTCGTCGATCCGCCGGGCGAACGCGTACACCGCGGACAGCGCGCGCCGCTTGGGCGGCGGCAGCAGCCGGATGCCGTAGGAGAAGTTGCGGGCCTGGGACCGGGTGATCTCTTCGCAATGCCGGTAGGCGGCGGGCACGTCCATCCGGTCACCTCCCGGCCGCATAAGCCGTCAGCACTTCCCGTACCAGCCGGCCGCGGCGCGGCTTCGGTGTCACGCGCAGCACGTCGTATCCGGCGCCTTTGATGGCCGCGAGCGCGGCCCGGCCACCGGCCACGTAACCGGCCACGGCAACCCGGGCCGCACCGCGCAAATTCCCGATCAGCGGGGCGCCCTGGTCGAGCAGCATCCGCGCCCGCCGGACCTCGAACGCCATCAGCTCCCGGACCTGCGGCGACGCGGTGGCGGCGGCCAGGTCGGCTTCGCTGACCCCGAACCGGGCCAGGTCCTCGGCGGGCAGGTAGATCCGGCCGGCCCGGTAATCCTCGGCCACGTCCTGCCAGTGCTCGGCCAGCTGCAGCGCGGTGCACACCTGGTCGGACAGCACCAGCCGGTCCGGGCTGACCGCGCCGAACACGTACAGCACGATCCGGCCCACCGGGTTGGCGGACAGCTCGCAGTAGCGGACCAGATCATCGAAGGTGGCGTACCGGCTGACGATCTGGTCCTGCCGGTTGGCCTGGATCAGGTCGAGGAACGGCTGCCGCGGCACCCCGCACTCGGCCACCACCGGGGCCAGCGCGCGGACCACACCGAGCCGGGGCGGCTCGCCCGGATCGGAGCCCTGGAAGCGGTAAAGCCGACCGAGGTCGGCTTCCAGGTCATCGAGGAGGCGGGCCCGCTGGCCCGGTGGCGCCTCGTCGCCCATGTCGTCCACCGCGCGGGCGTAGCCGTACACCGCCTGCAGGTGCTGCCGGTACCGGGCAGGCAGTAGCCGCAGGGCAACCGGGAAGTTCTCCCCGGATGCCTTGTCACCGGCGGCGGCCCCGATCTGCTCAGCCGTCGTCTGGACGGCAGCCGGGCCGCGCGGCTCTCCCAATCCTGCTACCCCCTTGCTCACAGTAGCTATCTCCGCACACTTGCCATACAAATGCAAACAATGACATGAGCGTCACCTGACACCGGTGTCGCAGAACTGCGGAGCACCGCGGCCTGGTCCCGCACAAGGCACGCCAGAACAGCGTCCTCTCATTATGCCCAGCCCGGGCAGGACGCTCACTATCGGGCCGGCCTGCTCCCTCATAGCACATTGCTCCAGCCATTAGCAACGCGCCGCGACGCGGTTACAGGAGAGTTATGTTCCGCGGCCAGCCTGGCCGCCACGGATGGCAGAGTCCCAGCTCAGAACCAGGGTTTGCGCTATTGTCAGGGTGGTCTGGATATGTTTCAAGCGGGTTACGAACTGGATTCAAATCGTCGATATGCGGATCCTATCCGCCTGCGGCTTCCCAGTGCATGGGCACGGTTACTGAACGCAATGCCCAGCAGCCGCCGTCGCTCCCGCGCGGAGCGCGGCGTTGTGCCCACTGGCCACACTCACGGCGCACGGATTAGCTGACGCTAATGTCATATTCAGCGCGCCGCCCGGAGCCGCGCTCGATCCGATGTTTCGCAGACCGCAACTATGCCAGAACAACCCCCACCCCGCCAGACCCAGATACCCGCCACCAGCACCCCGCACGCCACGCCAGCCACACCCCCGTCACGGTCCGCCCCCGCCGACCGCCGCACACCCCCGACAATGGCCACCTGCCACCCGGGCGACCGCCCGCCCACACTGGCCGCCCACACTGGCCGCGCACGCTGACCATGGGCCACCCGGCGCCCGGGCGCCACACCGGTCGACCTCCGCCTTGCACACCGTCCGCCCAGCACCCACCAGCAGCGACCGCCCGGTGCCCCGGCCGCAGCAGCGCAACAGCTACCCCGCCCGGCCGCCACCGCCGTCTGCCGCTTCGGCCGGCCCGCCACCTGGGCGCCGACACCCCGGCCGTCCACCGGGTAGTGCCACGCCACAGCCGCCCATCACCCAGCGCGCCCGCCCAGCCGCCCGGCCGAATGACCGACAAACACTGACATTGCACGCGACCGGTACGCCTGGCCGCCCGAATTGTCCTGGTTCGGGCGTACCAAACGTGCTATGTCGCCGGCAGCCGCTCAATCCTGAGCGCCGACTCGGTGTGAGCCGAAAACTGACTGGAGCTTACCTGGAAGGAAGCTGCCGGATGGCAGGCTCGCTGGGCGGCCGGCATCTCAAGGGCGGTGGAGTCGAGCGGCGACTGGCAAGCGGCGGCGACTGACTGGCCCCTGGACGGCCGGGCGCCGTGGCCCAGCACCTGCCCCGCCCGCCGGCCGGGACTCACTGCCCGTTAGCAGCACCTGGCGGCGGCCCTGGCAGCCAGGGCTGGGCGACGACGACGACGGGGCGGCCGACCGGGGTGGCTGGGCCAGTGCCCGCTGGGCAGCTGGGCCGGCTGGTGGCCGGGAAGCGGGCGCGCGGGAGGTGGTGGCGGGGCGAATGGGCGGGCAGGAGGTGATGGCGGGCCGGGCGGGGCCGACGTGCTGCGACACGGGCGGGCGGGGCGGGCGTGCTGCGACACGGGCGGGCGGGTGGCTGGGACGGGTGAGCGCGGGGGGCGAAGCGGTTACGCTGTGGCGCCGGGTACGGGTAAACGGCGCGGGGCCTTTCGGTCACGGGTGGCACGTTCCGCACCGCGTGCCGTTACGGTTACTGGTCCGTAACATGTGGACGACGGGCTGACCTCAGGAAACCGGGCCGCGGCGGGCTACTCGCTGGTCAACTGGGCGGTAACTAGCGGGCGGCGGCCGCTGAGCCAGGGGCGTGCCGGGGCGGGCGCACACCAAGCAGTTCGGAAATTTCCCTATAAACGTTGCAAAACACATATAAGACGCCCGTAATTAGCGCATTTTGCCTGTCCGTGATCTGGGTCACTGCTACGCTGCGTTGCTCCGGGGGGGCGTCCGAAGCTCCTTCGTAGCTGAGCGGTCACTTTCCGTCCTACCTGCTGAGGCCTGAGCCATGGGGTTGCGTCTCCGGTCCATTCGCCAGAAGATCCTGCTACTCGTTCTGGTCCCGGTGCTGTCACTGATCGGGTTGTACATCTTCGCGTTGGGTCTGACGGCCAGGAATGCCATCAACCTGTCCCGGACCAACACGCTGAAGAATGCCACCGCGGTGCCGGCCGGGAACTTCATCACCGCCCTCGAGGCGGAACGGGTCCTGGCGCTGATCTATCTGTCCCGGCCCACCGGGGCTAACCTGGCCGGGCTGGAGAACGCCGAGAGCAAGACCGCCACCACGGTGACGGCCATGCGGATCGCGCTGACCTCGGACTCCACCACCGGCAACGCCTCCTCCGGCGAGAAACAGGCCATCGCGGTGCTGCTCGCTGGCGCGGCCCGGCTGCCCTCGCTGCACAGCCAGATCCGGGCCCAGATCATCACCCGCAGCCAGGCGTTCGCCGATTACAACGGCCTGGTCGCGGACGACTTCGCGCTGCTGCAGCAGGTCGTGCTGCAGGAAACGAACATGACGGTGGGCACCCAGTCGCTCGCCATTCTGCGGGTCGGCCGGTCCGAGGAACTGCTCGGCCAGGAAGAGGCCCTCGTCCTGGCCGACCTGGCCGCCGGGAAATGGCCCGCCGCCGACCGGCAGCAGTTCACCGAACTGGCCGGCGCCCGGCGGAACAGCTACAGCCAGAACCTGGCCGACCTGGACGCGCAGTCCCGCGCGCTGTTCAACCGCTACGTCACACCGCAGGCGCTGGGCGCGCTGACCGCGCAGGAGAACGGCCTGATCAGCGACCCGGCCACCAACCGGCCGCCGGCCGTCAGCCCAACCTCCTGGGAGGAGGCGACCGGCGCGGTCACCGCGGGCCTCACCAAGGCCACCGACCAGACCTCGGACCAGATCACCGTGCAGGCCCAGCACGACGCCCGGTCCACCTACCTGACTCTGGGGCTGGCGGGCGGCATCGGCTTGCTGGCCGTCGTCCTGTCCATCCTCGTGTCGTTCTGGGTCGGCCGCGGCCTGATCCGCGAACTGGCTCAGCTGCGCGACTCGGCGCGGGAACTGGCCACCAAGCGGCTGCCCGACGTGGTGCGCCGGCTGGCCGCCGGGCAGCACGTGGACGTGCCCGCCGACGCCCCGGAGCTGCCGGGCAGCTCGGTGGAGATCAACCAGGTCCAGGAGGCCTTCTCCGCGGTGCAGCGGACCGCGGTGGAAGCGGCCGTCGGCCAGGCCCGGCTGCGCCAGGGCATCAGCGACATCTTCCGCAACCTGGCCCGGCGCAGCCAGTCGCTGCTACACCGTCAGCTCACCCTGCTGGACGGGATGGAACGCCGGGCCAGCAACCCGGACGAGCTGGAAGACCTGTTCCGCATCGACCACCTGACCACCCGCATGCGGCGGCACGCGGAGAGCCTGATCATCCTGTCCGGGGACGCCCCGGCCCGGGGCTGGCGCCGACCGGTGCCGTTCGTGGACGTGCTCCGCGCCGCGGTGGCCGAGGTGGAGGACTACACCCGGATCAAGGTCAACGCCGACACCGGTGCCGCGCTCAGCGGGCCAGCCGTCGCGGACGTCATCCACATGATCGCGGAACTGGCCGAGAACGCGGTCACGTTCTCGCCGCCGAACACGCCGGTACAGCTCACCGGCGACGTGGTCGGCCGCGGCTTCGCGGTCGAGATCGAGGACCGTGGGCTGGGGCTGAGCGACGAGCGGCGGGCCGAGCTCAACGAGCTGCTGGACAGCCCGCCCGCGTTCGACCTGTCCGGCAGCGACCAGCTCGGCCTGTTCGTGGCCAGCCAGCTGGCCAGGAAGCACAACATCAAGATCTCGCTGCGCTCCTCGCCATACGGCGGCACCACTGCGATCGTGCTCATCCCGCAGAACCTGGTGGTGCCCGAGGAGAGCTACCGTCAGCTGGGCGGCGAGACGCCCAGCGGCGAGCGGCCAACTCAGCTCACCGGCCGCCACGCGGCCCGGGAGGAGGCGGGCAGCTTCCTGGACTGGCCGGAGACACCGGCCGCGGCGGCCGCGGCGGGCGAGTCGGCCCGGCGGTGGGCCGCTGACACCGGGGCAGACGTGTGGACGGCCGCGGGCAACACCCCGCCGAACGGGTTCCCGCCGGGGAGCGGCGGCGACCCCTGGGCACCGGCGGAACGGGTGCCGGCCGACCCCCGGCAGCTGGAGGAGGCGCTGTATGCGGAGACCCGGCACCGGGAAACGGAGTCCGCCGAGGAGCTGACGCTGAGCGGGCTTGGCAACGGCATGGCCGATCACGACGATGGCGATGGGGAAGCCGACGCGGACGAACTCAGCTTGCTGCCGCGCCGGGTCCGCCAGGCCAGCCTGGCCCCGCAACTGCGGGAGACCGGGTACGCCGCGATGCCCGGGTCGGACAGCAGCCCCGATCCGGACACCGAGGATGTGCAGGAGCGGTCCCCGGACGAGGCACGCAGCACGATCACCGCGATCCAGCAAGGCTGGCAGCGCGGCCGGTCGCTGTTCGACGCGTCGGGCAAGAGCTCGGACACGCTGGCCGGCACCGGGTCGCTGGGCGCGCTGACCGAGCCAGCCCCGGCCGAGCCAGCCCCGGCCGAACCGGAGGACGTGGTGCCGGCCGCCACCGGCAACGGCAGCAGCGGAAGCAACGGCAGCAGCGGCGAGAATGGCCTCAGCGACGCGGCGCCGGCCGATGCCGAGTACACGGATGCTGAGCACACCGATGCTGAGCACACCGATGCCGAGGACACCGATGAGGACGGCACCGGGCCCGGTGCTGGGTGAGAACAGGCCACACCACGACCGATGAGCGCGACAGGCAGGAGAAGGCCGTGACCACGAGTTCCGCCAATGACCTGGACTGGCTGCTGGATGATCTGGTGGTCCGGGTGCCGGACGTGGACAAAGCGGTGATCCTCTCCCGGGATGGCCTGGCCATCGCCGCATCGAGCGCGCTGACCCGGGAAGACTCGGAGCACCTGGCCGCGGTGGCCTCCGGGTTCCAGAGCCTGGCCCGCGGCGCGGGGCGGCACTTCGGCGGCGGGCACGTCCGGCAGACCATCGTGGAGATGGACACCGCGTTCCTGTTCGTGACCTCGGCTGGCGAGGGCAGCTGCCTGGCCGTGCTGAGCCCGGCCAGCGCGGACGCCGGCCTGGTCGCGTACGAGATGGCCGTCCTGGTGAAACGGGTCGGCCAGCACCTGTCGGTGAACCCCCGGCCGACGCTGGCCGGGGAGGGCACGGACTGATCCAGCATGCCGTCGCCTGATGATCACTGGCTGGACGAGGAGGCCGGCCCGGTAGTCCGGCCGTACGCGCTTACCCGCGGCCGGACCCGGCCGACCGGAGAGGCCCTCGACCTGATCGCGATCATCACGGCGATTCGCGGTGTCCGGCCAGACCCGTCCAGCCTGGGCCCAGAGCACCGCTCGGTGCTGCGGATGTGCCGGCTGCCGATCTCGGTGGCAGACATCGCCTCCGAGCTCGACCTGCCGCTGGGCGTGGTCCGGATCCTGCTCGGTGACCTGAGCGAGATGTCGCTCATCTCGATCCATCACCCCATCCCGCCCGCGCGGCTGCCGGACGCGGACATCCTCAAGGAGGTAGTCGATGGCCTACGCCGGCTCTGACCGGGCCGGTGGCACCGGGCGCATGCCAGTCACCATCAAGATCCTCATTGCCGGTGGCTTCGGGGTGGGCAAGACCACCCTCGTCGGGTCACTGACTGAGATCCGGCCACTGCGCACCGAGGAGCCGCTGAGCGAGCCGGGCGCCGGGGTGGATCACCTCGACGGCGTGGAGCGCAAGACCACGACCACGGTGGCAATGGATTTTGGCCGCATCACGATCCGCGAGAACCTGGTCATCTACCTGTTCGGCACGCCCGGCCAGGAGCGGTTCTGGTTCATGTGGGACGAACTGTCCCGCGGCGCGCTGGGCGCGATCGTGCTGGCCGACACCAGGCGGCTGGCTGACTGCTTCCCGTCGGTGGACTACTTCGAGCAGCGTGGTATCCCGTTCGTGGTCGGGGTGAACTGCTTCGACGGCGCCCGGCGCTACCGGGGCGAGTCGGTCCGGTCCGCGCTCGACCTGGACCCCCGGATCCCGGTGGTGATGTGCGACGCGCGGCAGCGCCCGTCCTGCCGGGACGCGCTGATCGCGCTGGTCGAGCACTCGCTGCAGGTGCTGCGCAACCGCACCGACCGGGCCAACGACGGTGACCCCGCACTGACCTCCTGAGCAGCTCGGGGGATCACGTCCGCCAGATCATCACCAGGGCGCAATCGTCGTTGCCGGCGCCACCGCCGGCCTTGACCACCCGGACCAGTTCCGCCGCCGCGTCCTGGAAGCTCGACGCGACCAGCCGGGTGGCCTCGCCGAGCAGCCGGTCGGTGCCCGCGTCGATGTCCCGGCCCGGCGCCTCCACCAGGCCATCGGTATACAGCATCAGCGCGTCCCCGGGCCGGAGCGAGCCATGGGCCGGCACGCAGCGCAGGTCGGACACGACGCCGAGCACGATGCCCCGGGCCGAGGTCACCTTCCAGGTGCCGCTGCCCGCGTCGAACTGGGCGGGCGGCGGGTGCCCGGCCGAGGTCAGCACGTAGTCACCGGTGGTCAGGTCCAGGGCCAGGTGCACGGCGGTGACGAAGCCCTCGGTGACCGGGCCGCGGCGCAGATAGGCGTTGCAGGCGGTGAGGAACTCGCCCTGCGGCACCGAGCCGAGCAGCCCGCCGAACGCCCCGGACAGCAGCAGCGCGCGGGTGCCCGCGTCCACGCCCTTGCCGGACACGTCGACCAGCGCCACCTCCAGCGTCTTCCCGTCACACGTGGAGACCAGGAAGTCGCCGCCGAACGACGAGCCGCCGGCCGGCCGGAGCACCGCGGCGGACCGCCAGCCGGTGGGCAGCGGCGGCATCCGGCCCTGGGCGCGGAGCCGGTCGCGCAGCTCGATCAGCATCCGGTCGCCGCGCAGCCCCTGCACGCCGAGCTTCCACCGGGTCCGGGCCAGCACGTCGGCGAACACCCCGGTGATCACCACGGTGGCGATGATCCCGGCGCCGGCCCGGTGGTACAGCGCGTCGTACACGAGCGTGAGCGCGACCACGCCGAACAGGATGCGTAGCGCCCGCGGCCAGAGCAGCAGGCCCCCCGCCAGCACCGGCAGGATCAGCATGCCGGGCGAGAACCACCACTCGGACAGGTGCACGGTGGCCACCCCGATGCCCACCGTGGCCACGGTCAGCACGGCGGCCATCCGGCGGTTCTGGGTGATGAACTGACGCCGGAGCTGGCCGCCTGCCCATGCTGCCGCCGTACGCGCCAGGCGTACGGGACGGGCCAGCAGGCGGGAAACCATGATGGCCGCACTGTATCCGCCGCTGCGCCGCCAGGCACGGCCGAAACTAATTCGCGCTGGCCACGCCGGTCGCGGTAGGAATGCACATATGGCAGAGCGCTACCCCATCCGGCCCATCACGGTGGACGAGTTCGACGCCTTCCATCACGTGACCGAGCAGGCCTTCCACGAGGGCCCGCCGTCCGAGCGGGCCCGCACCGGGATGCTGCGGCGGCACGAGCTGGACCGCACTCTGGCGGCGTTCGACGGGTCCACCCCGGTGAGCAGCGCGGCCATCTACAGCTTCCAGATGTGCGTGCCGGGCGCGCTGGCCGCGGTGGGCGGGGTGACGTTCATCGCGGTGCACCCGGCGTACCGCCGCCGCGGCATCCTGACCGGCATGATGCGCCGCGAGCTCGACGACATGCACGAGCGGGGCGAGACGCTGGCCGCACTGTGGGCGTCGGAGGCCGGGATCTACGGCCGGTTCGGCTACGGCCGGGCCTCCCGGCAGGCCAAGTTCACCATCCGGCGCGGCGAGGGCGCGCTGGTCCGCGACGCACCGGCCGACCCGCGGCTGCGGCTGCGGGTGGCCGGGCCGGACGCGGTGCTGGCCGAGCTGACCAAGGTCTTCGACACGCTGCTGCCCGCCCAGCCCGGGCTGTTCGCCCGGAACGACGCCTGGTGGCGGCGGGTGCTGGCCGACCCCGAGGAGGAGCGGCACGGGGCCAGCCCGCTCCGCTGCCTGCTGGCCGAGGACGAGGCCGGCCCGCGCGGCTACGCGCTGTACAACGGGACCGGGCGCTGGGACGACGAGACGTTCCTGTCCGACTCCCGGCTCGACATCCGCGAGCTGGCCGCGACCGACCCGGCGGCCAACGCGGCGCTGTGGGCCGACCTGCTCAGCCGGGACCTGATCACCGAGGTTACCGCGCGGCTGCGCCCGGAAGACGACCCGCTGCTGCACCTGCTGGCCGACCCGCGGCGGGCCCGCCCCGCGATAGCCGACGGGCTGTGGTTCCGGGTGGTGGACGTGCCCGGGGCGCTCAGCCTGCGCCGCTACCCGTGCCCGGTGGACGTGGTCATCGAGGTCATCGACGACTGGTGCCCGTGGAACCAGGGCCGCTGGCGGCTGACCGCCGGCTGCCCCGGCGGCCCGGCCAGCTGCGAGCGGACCACCGACCCGGCTGACGTCATCCTGCCGGTGACCGCACTGGGCGCGGCCTATCTGGGTAGTACCAAGCTGGGCTCGCTGGCCGCGGCCGGCCTGGTCACCGAGCAGCGAGCCAGCACATTGAACGCTCTCAGCGCGGCAATGACCTGGGATCCCGCGCCGTGGAGCCCGGTGATCTTCTAAAAAGGACGTGGGCCCGATGGCTGGCATGAAGATCACGCTCAGCTCGGCGATGCGGGCCAGGGACGTGTCCCGGCCGCAGCCGCATCACGAGACGGCCGCGCAGGCCGCCGACACCCAGTCAGCCAGCCGGGCGACGGCGGGTGGTGAGCAGCGCGGCCCGGCCGCCAGACCCACGGCCACGACCGGCCCGGCCACCACCGTCCCGGCCAGCACCGTCCCGGTACCTGGCGGCCCCGCACCGGCGGGCGGGGCAGTCGCGGGCAGTGGCGTTCGAAAGGAAACTGCTGAGCCGGGCGCGGCGCGGAGCGGAGGCAGCCGCCGGCACCGGTCCCGGCGCCGGGGTCGTTAGGGGTCGCTGGGGTTAACCGGCAGCTCGCCGGTCTTCTCGTACTCGGCGATCATCTCCAGCCGGCGGGCGTGCCGCTCCTCGCCGGAGAACGCGGTCTCCACGAACACCTGGGCGAAGCCGACGGCGTCCGGGACCGGGTACATCCGGGCGCCCAGGCTGAGCACGTTGGCGTCGTTGTGCAGCCGGGCCAGCCGCGCCGTCTCCGTGCTCCAGGCGATCGCGGCCCGGATGCCGCGGACCTTGTTGGCCGCGATCGCCTCCCCGTTGCCCGACCCGCCGATCACGATGCCCAGGCTGTCCGGGTCCGCGGCCACCGAACTGGCCGCGCGCATCACATAGACCGGATAGTCGTCCTGCGGCCGGTAGGCGGCTGGGCCGCAGTCCACCGCCTGGTGTCCCGCGGACTCCAGCCACTCCACCAAGGCCGCTTTCAGCTCGAATCCAGCGTGGTCGGATCCCAGATAGACGCGCACGGATGCAAGTCTGTCAGACTGCGGCCCGTGTTGCCCGGCGAGGTTGGGAGCGCTGCGCGCTAGTCGAAGATCGGGTCGCGGGTGCGGCTCCGCTTGAGCTCGAAGAAACCGTCGGTCTGGGTGACCAGGTTGACCCCGTCCCACAGCTTGGCCGCTGCCTCGCCACGCGGGATCGGCGTGACCACCGGGCCGAAGATGGACGTGCCGTTCATCGACAGGATCGGCGTGCCTACCTCGTAGCCGACCCGCTCGATGCCCTCGGCGTGCGAGGCCCGGAGCGCCTCGTCGTACTCGGTGGACTCCATTGCAGAGGCCAGGTCGGTGGGCAGCCCGGCTTCGGCCAGCGCCGCTTCGACCGTGGCCCGGTCCCGGTCCAGCTTCTCCTGGTGGAAGCGGGTGCCGAGCGCGGTGTACAGCGGGCCGAGCACCTCAGGCCCGAACCGCTGCTCGGCCGCGATGGCCACCCGCACCGGGCCCCAGGCCTGCTTCATCAGCTCGACATAGCGTTCCGGCATATCGGTTTTGCCCTCGTTCAGCACGGCCAGGCTCATCACGTGCCAGCGCACCTGCACCGGCCGGACCTGCTGAACTTCGAGCATCCACCGCGATGTGATCCAGGCCCAGGGGCACAGGGGATCAAACCAGAAATCGACCGGGGTAAGCTCCTGCTCGGTCATGAGGCTCCTTTACGAAGTCGGGGGGCTGATTCACCTCACGCTGGGAGCGGGCGCGCGGGGGTGCGCCGGACTCCCCTGCTGACAACTGGCCCACGGCCGGCCGCATTCCGCCCCGGGAAGCGGTCCGCGCCCCGGACCGCCATAACCGGCCGAACCCGGTGCGGCAAAAACGGTGCAACACCCAAACATGGAAGGTGCCAGGTAGGTGGCGAACAATCTCACCCGTGACGAAGCCAGGGACCGCCGGCAGCTGCTGGAAGTCATCTCCTACCAGGTGGAGCTCGATCTCACCGGGGGCGCGGAAACGTTCGGCTCGGCCACCGTCGTGCGGTTCCGCTGCGCCACCCCCGGCGCGGCCAGCTTCATCGAGCTGACCGCGCCCGCGGTCCGGGAGATCGTGCTCAACGGAGCGCCGGTGCCGGCCAGCGCGTTCGACGGCGACCGGATCCAGCTGGCTGGGCTGGCCGCGGAGAACGAGCTGCGGGTGGTGGCCGACTGCGCCTACTCGCGCAGCGGCGAGGGGCTGCACCGGTTCACCGACCCGGCCGACGGCGGCGTGTACCTGTACTCGGACCTGGAGACGTTCGACGCGCACCGGATCTACGCCTGCTTCGACCAGCCTGATCTGAAGGCCACATTCGAGTTTTCGGTGCTCGCCCCGGCGGACTGGCTGGTGCTGTCCAACACGGCGCCCGATGTGCCCGGCGAGCCGGACGGCACGGCCCGGCGCTGGCATTTCCCGCCCTCGCCGCTGATGTCCACCTACATCACCGCGATCGTGGCCGGGCCGTACTACGAGGTCCGCAGCGAACACGACGGCATCCCGCTGGGCCTGTACTGCCGCCAGTCGCTGGCCGGGTACCTGGACCCGGATGAGATCTTCGAGGTGACCCGCGAGGGCTTCGACTTCTACCACGCCGCGTTCGGCACCCGGTACGCGTTCGGCAAGTACGACCAGGTGTTCGTGCCGGAGTTCAAGGCCGGCGCGATGGAGAACGCGGGCTGCGTCACGTTCCTGGAGGACTACGTGTTCCGCTCCCGGGTAACCGATTTCGCCCGGGAGATGCGGGCCGAGACGATCCTGCACGAGATGGCGCACATGTGGTTCGGCGACCTGGTCACCATGCGCTGGTGGGACGACCTGTGGCTGAACGAGTCGTTCGCCACCTGGGCGTCCGTGCTGGCCGAGTCCGACGCCACCCGGTGGGTCAACGCCTGGACCACGTTCTGCCAGCTGCAGAAGTCCTGGGCCTACCAGCAGGACCAGCTGCCGTCCACGCACCCGATCGCGGCCGACATCCCGGACATCGCCGCGGTCGAGGTCAACTTCGACGGCATCACGTACGCCAAGGGCGCGTCGGTGCTCAAGCAGCTGGTCGCCTACGTCGGCCGGGAGCAGTTCCTGGCCGGGGTGCGGCTGTACTTCGGCCAGCACGCCTGGGGCAACGCGACGCTGACCGACCTGCTGGCCGCGCTGGAGGAGACCTCCGGCCGGGAGCTGGCCGGCTGGTCCAAGGAATGGCTGGAAACCGCCGGGGTCAACACGCTGCGGCCGGACTTCGTGCTGGACAGCGACGGCCGGATGACGGAGTTCGCGGTGGTGCAGACCGCGCCGCCGGAGCACCCGGTGCTCCGCTCGCACCGGATCGCCATCGGCCTGTACGACCAGACCGAGGCCGGGCTGATCCGGCGGCGGCGGGTGGAGGTGGACATCGCCGGCGAGCGCACCGTGCTGGCCGAGCTGGCCGGGGAGCGCCAGCCCGACCTGGTGCTGGTCAACGACGATGACCTCACCTACGCCAAGATCCGGCTGGACGGGCACTCGCTGGGCACGCTGATCAGCTCGGTCGGCGAGTTCACCGAGCCGCTGCCCGCCGCGCTGTGCTGGGCGGCGGCCTGGGACATGTGCCGGGACGCCGAGCTGGCCGCCCGCCGGTACATCGGCATGGTCATCGAGGCCGCCGACACGATCACCGAGATCGGCGTGCTGCAGACCACGATCCGGCAGGCCTCCGCGGCGGCGCGGCGGTTCACCGACCCGGCCTGGCGGCCGGCGGGATCGGCGGCTTCATGGCCCCCGGGCTGCGCCGGATGGCCGAGCAGGCCCTGCCCGGTTCGGACCGGCAGCTGGCCTACCTGCAGGCGTTCGCGGGCGTGGCCGCCGAGCCGGGCGATCTGGCCATGCTGGCCGGCCTGCTGGACGGGTCGGCCCACCTGGACGGCCTGGAGGTGGACACCGAGCTGCGCTGGCGGCTGCTGCAGCGGCTGGTCAGCCAGGGCGCCGCGGGCCTGGCCGAGATCGATGCGGAACTGGACCGGGACCCGACCGACGCGGGCGAGCGGCGGGCCGCTACCTGCCGGGCCGCCATCCCGGACGCCGCGGCCAAGGAGGCCGCCTGGCAGGCGATCGTCAGCGGCACAATGTCCGGGGCCACGTTCCGGGCCACCGTCAACGGGTTCCAGGACCCGGACCACCCGGAGCTGCTTTCGCCCTATGCGGAGAAGTTCTTCGACGCGGTCGGCGACGTGTGGGCGAACTGGGGCAGCGACATGGCGCAGTACTTCGCCAGCAACGCCTACCCGGTGACCCAGATCAGCGAGCGGACCGTGCGGCTGACCAACGAGTACATCGACCGGGCCAACCCGCCGGCCGCGCTGCGCCGCCTGCTCACCGAGGGCCAGGACAGCGTGCGCCGGGCACTGCGCTGCCAGCAGGTGGACCGGCAGGCCGGCTGACTCAGCGCGGGCTGCCCACGGCCCGGGCCACGGCGCGCACCTCCCGGGAGTCGGCCAGGTCGTCCAGCGAGACGGCCCGGCCTTCGCCGTCGCACAGCGGGATGCGCCAGTTCGGGTACTCGGTCGTGGTCCCGGGCATGTTCTGCGGCCGCCGGTCGCCCACCGCGTCGGCCAGCGAGACGCCGAGCAGCAGGGCCGGGGTGCGGGCCAGGAACGCGTAGCAGGCCCGGGTGAACTCGGCCGGGCTGGGCCTGCGGCCGGCGGTCAGCAGCCCCTCGGCGGCCAGCGCGTCCTGCCAGGCGGCCACGGCCCGCTCCGCCTCGGCCCGCTCAGCCTGGTAGGACCGGGTCAGCAGGCCAAGCCGGGACCGCAGCTCGACCTGCTCGCCGGTGACGAACGCGGCCACCGGCGGCACGTCGTGCGTGCCCACCATGGCCAGGCAGTTGCGCCGCCACTTGCCGGGCGGCAGCGGCGTGCCGTCCGGGCCGCGCTCGAACCACAGCATCGAAGTGCCGAGCACGCCCTGGCCGGCCAGGTAGTCACGGATCCACGGGTCCACCGTGCCCAGGTCCTCGCCGATGGCCAGCGCCCCGGCCGCGGCCGCCTGGCCGGTCAGCACACCGACCATGGCCTGGTGGTCGTAGCGCACGTAGGTGCCCTGGTCCGGCCGCATCCCGGCGGGCACCCACCACAGCCGGAGCAGGCCCATCACGTGATCCACCCGCAGCCCGCCGGCGTGCCGCAGGCCCGCGCCGATCAGCCCGGCCAGCGGCGCGTAGCCCTGGCTGGCCAGCCGCTGCGGGTGCCAGGGCGGCTGGTTCCAGTCCTGGCCGCGCTGGTTGAACTCGTCCGGCGGCGCGCCCACGCTCATCCCAGGGACGAGCACGCCCTGCCAGGCCCAGGCGTCCGCGCCACCCGGGTGGCAGCCGACCGCCAGATCCCGGATGACGCCGACGCGCATGCCCGCCGCGCGGGCCGCCTGCTGCGCGCTGGCCAGCTGGGCGTCGGCCAGCCACTGCAGCCAGGCGTGAAACCGGGCCGGGCCGGCCAGCCGGGCCCGCTCCGCGGCCACCCCGGCCGACCGGGGGTCGCGCAGCGGCTGCGGCCAGGCCCGCCAGTCCGGGCCGTGCAGCTCGGCCAGCGCGCACCAGAGCGCCCAGTCGGCCAGCGGCTGCCCCTCGCTGGCCTGGTAGACATCGAACTGGGCCTGCCGGGCGGCGGTCAGCGGCTGCCGGTAAATGATCTCCAGCGCGCCCCGCTTGGCCCGCCACACCTCGTCCCGGTCGAGCAGTTCGCTGGACGCGTTGCGGGTGCGCAGCGGGGCGGCCAGCGAGTCGATGCGCACCCGGTCACCCGCGGTCAGCGTGCCGTACTCCGGGATGTCCTCGACCCGCAGGTACAGCGGGCTGGTGAAGCGCCGGGTCATCGGCAGGTAGGGGGACGCGCTCAGCGGCGGCAGCGGCTCGACCGCGTGCAGCGGGTTGATCAGCAGGAAGGCGGCGCCCAGGTCGGTGCCGCTCCAGGTGGCCAGGTCGGCCAGGTCACCCAGGTCCCCATGCCCCCAGGATTGCCTGGACCGCACCGAGTACAGCTGGACCGAGAACCCCCAGGACCGCGTGTCTGGCGTGTCGGCCAGGACTGGCCCCGGCCGGCTCTCGCTGGGCTCGCGGCCGCGGGCTGGGGCCAGCCGAGTCCAGCGCGTGCACGATCGCTTCGAGCGTGTCGTCGGCTACCTGGACCTGCTGGCCGTGCCAATCGCGGTAGCTGGTGGCGACGCCGTGGGCCGCGGCCCGGCGCCGGGTTTCCTCGCTCGTCACCCCTCCATGATCGGGCCAACCGGGAGCGGGTCGAACAACGCTTGACCCGACCTAGAAAGTGAATCAGGGCCTAGGCCGGGCGCGGCAGCCGGGGGAACAGGGCGCGGCCCAGCCACAGGCCGGCCAGCGCCTGGAGCACCGCGACCAGCAGGGTGGCCGCGATGCCGACCGAGGAATGCGCGGGCAGCCCGGCCAGCGCGGCCACCACCCGCGCGGTGGCCCGGACCGCCCCGGTGTGCCAGGCCTGCCAGCCGAGCGGCACCGCCCAGCCCAGCGCGGCCACCACGACGGTGGCCAGCAGCGCGGTACGCAGCCGCCACCGGCCCAGGTGGCTGGCGATGCCGCCGGCCAGGCCGGCCACGAACGGCATGAACCACCAGCCGATCTCGGCCGTGACAGCCAGCACGGCCACCGTGATCAGGCAGCCGAGCAGCCACAGCGAGACCGGCCCGCGGTGGCTGGGCACCCACGACGGGTAGTGCGGGCTGGGCGGTTTGCGCGGCGTGGCGGGCGGGCTGCCCAGCTGGCCCAGCCGGTAAGCCCCGCGCCTGCCGAGGCGGCGCAGGTCAGCCACCGGGCACCAGCTTCCACCGGATCACCCCGGGGGTGGTTCCGGCGGCCGACGGCATCGGCAGGTAGCGCAGGTTCCACCAGTCAGCCACCTGATCTTCGTACCATGGTGAGGCCGGGTTCTCACTTTGCCCGCCCGGGTAGATTCCCTCCGCCGTGTAGCGGCCGTGGCCGGTCCACTGGACGATCATCCGCCAGCTCGGCCCGGACCGGGACACCGGGTAGCCGTAGGCGGCGTTCACCGTCCACGAGTCACCACCGGACCCCCGCGGCCCGTAGCCCAGCGCGGCGGCCTGGGTCAGCGACGGGAACTCCCGGCTGTGCAGCCGGCCCCAGGCCCAGCTGGCCGGGGTCCCGCCGAGCTTGCTGGCCAGATGGGCGACCGCGGTGCCGAACGCGGTGCGCATTACCTCAGGGGCGGTGCGCCGGTGCCCGCCCGGGGCGGTGAACGCGGCGTTGTGCGGGTCGGACAGGGTCCAGTGCTCCAGTACCTCGTCCAGGCTGAACTGGTATATCGGCGACACTTCCAGCCCGGTACGGTCCTTGTGCACCGGCACCGCGGCCCGGTTCCACCACGGCTGGAACACGGCATCCAGGTAGTCGGTCCAGAACGTCCACCACACGGCGGCCGCGGCTGAGCCGGCCGACATCGACCCGGACCAGGCGTTCAGCACATGCATGGCCTGCTGCTCCAGGACGGTCAGCTTGGCCCCGTGGTTAGCAGCACCGTGGCCAGGACTGTGCAGCGCGGCCAGCAGCTTGGGCACGATGCGCAGCGCCAGCGGGTCGATGACGCTGCCCTGTACGGCGGCGAAGCTGGCCGCCGACATGCCGCGCTGGTGCTGCAGCGAAGCGTAGATCTGGCCGGCCCGGTAGCCGGGGTCGAAGAAGTCCGCGGTGGTGCCGATGTAGTACGGGTAGGAGGCGCCGACCGGGCGCTGGTTGGCGGTGGCCACGATGTGGCCGGGCGGGTCGTAGACCTGGGGCACGGCCGAGTACGGGATCACCCCGGCCACGTCGTCGGCCCCGGTGCCGGGCATCGGCAGCCAGGGGTCGCCGTGCCGCACGATCGGGTAGTAGCCGGCCGAGATCGCGCCGATGTTGCCACGGTCGTCGGCGTAGACGAAGTTCTGCGTGGGGGCGTGCCAGTCGGCTAGCGCGGCGTGAAACTGGGCCCAGTCGCTGGCCTGGTTGACGCGCAGCAGCACGGCCAGGTCGGGGGACGGGATGGCGCCCATCCAGTCCACCGCGGTGGTCTGCCCGGCCCGGGTCATGATCGGGCCGTGCACGGTGATGTCCACGGTGAGCCGAACCGCCGAGCCGCCGCGCACCGGGATCGTGTAGTGCACGAAGCGCATCCGGCGCCAGGCGCCGTCCCAGAAGTACTGCCCGGGGCGGCTCTTGCTGGTCTGCTCGGTGTAGAACAGCGTGGCCTGGTTCTGCGTGTCCGTCAGCGACCAGGCGATGTGCTGGTTGTGCCCGAGCAGCACGCCGGGCAGGCCAGGGACGCTGACCCCGCTGACGGTGTAGCCGGGGGCGGCCAGCGCCACCTGGTACCAGACCGACGGGAGGGTCTGCGGCAGGTGCGGGTCGCCGGCCAGCATGGCGTGGTGCCCGGCCACCAGCGGGCCGTTGGCCGCCCACGCGTTGCTGTCCGGGCCGCTGGTGTGCAGCTGGCCCGCGGGCAGCGCGTCCACCTGTTTCAGCAGGGCGGCCGCGGCGGCCGCCTCGGCCTGGGGGATGCGCTGCGCAGTATCCGGGGCGCGGGCCGCGGCTGGGGTGCGGGTGGCGGTCAGCGCGGCCTGGCCGGCGATCGGGGCCAGGCCGGCCTTGCGGTACGGGCCGGGATCGTAGGGGTGCTGCTGGTTCGGCGGCAGGATGGGGAACCAGGCCATGGTCCGGGCCGTGCCCAGGGTCCGGTCCAGCAGCGCGTAGTCCAGCGGCGTGCTGGTGAAGTCCAGGTCCTGGGTGAGATCGCCCTGGATGACCAGGCTGTCCACCGGCGTCCAGTTGGCCGGGTACACCCCGGCCAGCGAGAACAGGGCGGGCCACTGGCGGTCCCGCCGGGTCTGCGCGAGATAGTCGTTCACCCCGCGCGAGTACGCGATGAGGGCCTGTGCGGCCGGGCTGGACTTGGGCATCTGGGCCCATTCCTGCTGTGCGGTGCGGAGCAGGCCGAGCCGCAGCTCGAACTTGTCCGAGCCCAGCGCGGACGGGCCCGCGAGCTGGGCCAGCCGGCCCTCGCCGAGCCGGCGTTCCAGATCCATCTCGGCCAGCCGGAACTTGGCGTGCAGGTAGCCAACCGCCAGGAACAGGTCGTGCTGGCTGACCGCGCGGACCGAGGGTACCCCGTGGCTGCTGAACGACACCTGGACCGGGTGGTCCAGGCCGGGCAGGGCCAGCGTGCCGGACGTGGGCAGCGCCGCACCGGATGCCGAGGTCCACACGCCACGGCCGGGGTCGAGGGCCGGGCCCAGCGGCGGGACCGGCCCGTAACCGAAGGCCAGCACGCCGAGCAGCACCGCGGACACCAGCAGCGGGATCAGCACCCTGATCACCCGCCAGGCCAGCCTGGCCCCCCCGCGCGGCAGCGTCATGTCACCATTCTGGCTGGCTACCACAGCGGTGGGTGACGGTCCTTCCACGGCCGGGCCGACTCGAGCTGGGCGGACAGCGAGATCAGCGTGCCCTCCGCGCCCATCCGGCCGGCCAGCATGACGCCGATCGGCAGCCCGGCCGGGTTCCAGTACAGCGGCACGTTCACCGCGGGCTGCCCGGACACGTTGAACGTGGCCGCGAACGGGGCGAACCGCTTCTGCCGCTCGAAGTTCTCCGGCGGCGGGACCTCCTCGAAGTAGCCGACCGGGACCGGCGGCGCGGCCAGCGTCGGGGTCAGCACGGCGTCGAAGCCGTTCAGCACGCCCAGCGCGGCCCGCACCATGAACTGCAGGTAGCCCTGGGCCTGGATGAGCTGTTCCGCGTTCACCTCACGGCCCCGCTCACGCATGTACTGGGTGAACGGCCGGAGCTGCTGCTCCTGATCCGGGCCCACCGGGGCCAGCGTGGCGTGCGCGTACCACAGCGCCTCGAACGGCGGCACCAGGTCCGGGCCGAACGGCGAGTCCAGCTCCACCACTTCATGCCCCAGGCTGGCCAGCAGCTCGCTGGCGTCCTGGTAGGCGGCGGCGCAGTCCGGGTGCACCGTGCCGTCCCCGATCGGGTGGCGCATCGTCCGGCCGATGCGCAGCCGGCCGGGCGGCCGGGACGCATAGCCCAGGAAGGTCTCCCCCGCGGGCAGCGGCGGCAGGGTGTACATGTCCCCCGGCTGGTTCCCGGTCATCAGGTCGAGCAGCAGCGCCGCGTCGGCCACGGTCCGCGCGATCGGGCCGTCGGTGCCCAGCCCGAACAGATCCGGCACCAGCGGGGCGCCGGAAATCCGGCCGCGGGTCGGCTTGATCCCGAACAGGCCGCAGACGCTGGCCGGGATCCGGATCGAGCCGCCACCGTCGCTGCCCTGGGCCGCCGGGGCCAGGCCGGCCGCGACCGCGGCGGCCGCGCCGCCGCTCGACCCGCCCGCCGACCGGTTCAGGTCCCACGGGGTCCGGGCGGGCGGCCCGACCTCGGTTTCGGTGTAGCAGGGCAGGCCGAACTCCGGGGTGGCCGTCTTGCCGGTGAGGACCGACCCGGCCGCCCGGAGCGCCAGATAGACGTAGTCGTCCATCTCCGGGACGTTGTCGGCGTACACGGCTGAGCCGAGCGTCTGCCGCACCCCGGCCACCATGTTCAGGTCCTTGATCGGGATGGGCACGCCGGTCAGCGGGGGCAGCGCGGCCGGGTCATCCGCCCGGACCACCGCCTTCTCGGCCTCGGCCGCCTGCTCGGTGGCCAGTTCCGCGGTGATGGTGAAGAACGCGCCGACGGTGGCGTTCAGCCGGTCCATCCGGTCCAGGTAGTGCGCGGTGATCTGCACGGGCGACAGCTCACGGCGGCGGATTGCGGCGGCCAGTTCGGCCACGGTGAGATCATGAATCTCGGTCACGATCCGCACCGTAGCCGGGATGGCCGCAGCGGTCCAGAATCGGCCACCCCGCCCGCTACCTGCGTGTCACGCCTTGTTTCCAGGCCGCCACGCATTGCTTCGGTTACGCTCGGTACCGTGGATGAGCCGTCCCCGTCCGGCCCGCTGGGCCCAGCCGAGCCGCTGGGCGCGGCCGGGCCACTGGACGCCGCCGGACCGCTGGATGTGGCCGGCCTGGCCGCGCCGGGCGCGGCAGGCGACCGGCCTGCTGCCGACCAGATGCCCCGGCCCGGGACCGCGCTGGCCAGCCTGATGGCCGACCCGCGGATGCCGATCTGGATCCGCCGGGTCGTGCTGGCCGCGGCCGCGGGCACGGTGACCGGCGTGCTGCTCGACTGGCGGTTCGGGCTGACCGCGGCGGTGGCGCTGGCCATCCTGGACACCGTGCACCGGTCCCGGACCACCGCGGTGATCCCGGCCGCGGTCCGGGTCACCTCGGCGCAGCGGCGCACCCGGCGGCGGCTGCGCCGGCTGTCTCATGCCGGCTACCGGACCCTGCACGGCCGCGCCGTGCCCGGCAGCAACTGCATCATCGACCACCTGGTGATCGGCCCGGCCGGGGTGTTCGCCGTCAACTCAGAACGCTGGGACCGGCGGCTGCCGGTGCGGGCCACCCAGGGCGGCCAGCTGTTCCACGGCCCGTACAGCCAGACCGGCCGGCTCAAGCACGCGCAACTGGAAGCGGGCGAGTCGGCCCGGCTGATCAGCGCGGACCTGGGCCGCACGGTGCGGGTCCGGTCGGCCATGGTGATCTACGGGCCGACTGTGCCATGGACGGTGGCCCGGATCAGCGGGGTCGATGTGTTCAGCGGGCGGCGGCTGCGCCGGTACCTGCGGGCCCAGGCCCGGGCCAGCCGGGCCCAGCGGCTGGAGCGGCCGGACGTGCAGCGCATCGCGGACGCCGCCGAGCGCGCCCTCCCCCACCGCTAGCCCGTCACCCTTCGTGAGTACGACCGGCAGGTGGATCGCTCCTGCTGAATCCTGTAGTGCTGGTGTGGCTAGAGATAGCGGTCCCGGTTGTTGATGTTGACGTAGGTGTTGCCAGAACGACATCAGACTCAACATCAACAACTGGCCTGTGACCTGTGAGGCTGCTGAGACATGTGAGGCTTCCCATCGGACCGGCCGCTCTCGCCGGGCAGACCTGCCCAGCACCGGGTTCGCGGAGCGCCGCCTGTTCCGCGGGACCGGAACGTGATCACGGGTTTGGTGTCGTCCTGGCGACAGTTATCCCATGATCACGATCTGAAGACCGGGACGCGCCTGCCGCCGGTACGCTGGAGCACCTATACACCCTTGAGGGGAGCAGGTCATGCCACCGCTTCGGTCCCGGACGGTCACCCACGGCAGGAACATGGCAGGGGCGCGCGCCCTGCTGCGGGCCACCGGGGTAGCCCGCGAGGACATCGGCAAGCCGATCGTGGCCGTGGCCAACAGCTTCACCGAGTTCGTGCCTGGGCACGTGCACCTGCGCGAAGTCGGCCAGGTGGTGGCGGGCGCGGTCAAGCAGGCCGGCGCGGTGCCGCGCGAGTTCAACACGATCGCGGTGGACGACGGCATCGCGATGGGGCACGGCGGCATGCTCTACTCGCTGCCCAGCCGCGAGCTGATCGCCGACTCGGTCGAGTACATGGTCAACGCGCACTGCGCCGACGCGCTGGTCTGCGTGTCCAACTGCGACAAGATCACGCCTGGCATGCTGATGGCGGCGCTGCGGCTGAACATCCCCACCGTGTTCGTGTCCGGCGGCCCGATGGAGGCCGGCCGGATCCGCCCGGGCGAGGTGACCGAGTCCGGCGACCCGGAGAAGCTCGACCTGATCAACCCGATGATCGCGGCGGCCGACCCGAGCGTGTCCGACGAGCAGCTCGCGCTGATGGAAGAGAACGCGTGCCCCACCTGCGGGTCCTGCTCCGGGATGTTCACCGCCAACTCGATGAACTGCCTGACCGAGGCGATGGGTCTGGCGCTGCCCGGCAACGGCACCACGCTGGCCACGCACACCGCCCGCCGCGAGCTGTTCGAGAAGGCGGGCGCGCTGACCGTCGAGCTTGCTAACCGGTACTACGCGGACGGCGACGAGTCGGTGCTGCCCCGGTCCATCGCCACCCGGGACGCGTTCGAGAACGCGATGGCGCTGGACGTGGCCATGGGCGGGTCGACGAACACGATCCTGCACCTGCTGGCCGCAGCGCACGAGGCGCGGGTCGGCTTCGGGCTCAAGGAGATCGACGAGCTGTCCCGCCGGGTGCCCTGCCTGTGCAAGGTCGCGCCGAGCAGCGACCGGTACCACGTCGAAGACGTGCACCGGGCCGGCGGCATCCCGGCCATCCTGGCCGAGCTGGACCGGGCCGGCCTGCTCAACCAGCAGGTGCACTCGGTGCACAGCGGCTCGCTGCGCGAGTTCCTGGACACCTGGGACCTGCGCTCCCCGTCAGCCAGCGACGAAGCGCAAGAGCTGTTCCACGCCGCGCCCGGCGGGGTGCGCACCACCCGGCCGTTCTCCCAGGCGTCCCGGTGGACCAGCCTGGACCTGGACCGGGAGGCTGGCTGCATCCGGGACCAGCCGCACGCCTACACCCAGGACGGCGGGCTGGCCGTGCTGTACGGCAACCTGGCCCCGGAGGGCGCCATCATCAAGACGGCCGGCGTGCCCGAGGAGCTGTGGCGGTTCTCCGGCCCGGCCAAGGTGTTCGAGAGCCAGGAGGCCGCGGTCGAGGGCATCCTGGGTGGCCAGGTCGAGGCCGGCGACGTGGTGGTGATCAGGTACGAGGGACCGAGCGGCGGGCCGGGCATGCAGGAGATGCTGTACCCGACCAGCTTCCTCAAGGGCAAGGGCCTGGGCCGGGCCTGTGCGCTGATCACCGACGGCCGGTTCTCCGGCGGCACGTCCGGGCTGTCCATCTGCCACGTCGCCCCGGAGGCGGCGGCCGGCGGGATGATCGCGCTGGCCCAGGACGGCGACCAGATCGAGATCGACATCCCGGCCCGCTCGCTGGAGCTCAAGGTCCCGGACGCCGACCTGCGCGCCCGGCGGGATCAGATCCTGGCCGCGCTGGGCAGCTACCGGGCCGCGGACCGGGACCGCCCGGTCAGCGAGGCGCTGCGGGTCTACGCGGCGCTGGCCACCTCGGCCTCGACCGGCGCGGTCCGGGACATCAGCAAGCTCGAACGGTAGTGGCCGCGGTACGCGATTGGGTGGCTGGTGCGCGCCCGCGCACCCTGCCCGCGGCGGTCGTGCCCGTCGTGGTCGGCTCGGGAGTGGCGTTCGGCTACGGGCATTTCTCGCTCTGGCGCGGGGTGCTGGCGCTGGTCGTCGCGCTGGCCCTGCAGGTCGGGGTGAACTACGCCAACGACTACAGCGACGGCGTGCGCGGCACCGACGAACGGCGAGTCGGCCCGGTCCGGCTGGTGGCCGCCGGGCTAGCCGCACCGCGCCAGGTCAAGTGGGCCGCGCTGGCCTGTTTCGCGGTGGCCTGCCTGGCCGGTGCGGTGCTGGCCGCGGTGACGTCCTGGTGGCTGATCCTGCTCGGCGCGGCCGCCGTGGCCGCGGCCTGGACCTACACCGGCGGCAAGTACCCGTATGGCTACCACGGCTTCGGCGAGATCGCGGTGTTCGCGTTCTTCGGGCTGGCCGCGGTGGCCGGGACTACCTATGTCGAGATGCGCTCGCTGCCCTGGCTGGGCCTGGTGGCGGCGCTGCCGGTCGGCCTGCTGGCCTGCGCCCTGCTGGTGATCAACAACCTGCGGGACATCCCGTCGGACACGGTGGCGGGCAAGCGCACGCTGGCCGTGCTGCTCGGCGACCCACGCACCCGCGCGCTGTACACCGGGTGCGCGCTGGTCCCGTTCGCCATCGCGGTGGCCATGGTGGCGGCCCGGCCGCTGGCCCTGATCACGCTGCTCACCCTGCCACTCGCGGTGATACCGGTCCGCGCCGTCCGGTCCGGCGCAGCCGGTCCCGCGCTGATCGGCGCGCTCGGCGCAACCGGCCGATTGCAACTGGCGTTCGGCATCCTGCTTTCGGTTGGCCTGGCGGTCCGGTTCTGAGCTCAGCCGGTTCTGAGCTCAGCCGGCCAGGCAGAGCTCAGCCGGCCAGTTGGGTGGCGGCCGGCGCGGTGGCCGCGATGACCGCGGTCAGGTCACGGACCGCGGGGCTGTGCTGGCCAGCCCGGGGGACCGCGGCCAGCACCCGGCGGCCGGTCTCGGTGATCATCTGGCTGCGGTAGCCGGGCGGCAGCCCGTCGAGCACCTCGGCGGCGCGCCGGGCGCCCGCGGCGGTGCCGCCGCTGACCACCGTGCACAGCGCGCCGAGCAGGCTGACGTTGGCGATGTACTGGTAGTCCCCGGTGTAGGACAGCACGCGGTCGATGCCCCGGCTGGTGCCGACTTCATCGCCGACCGCGGCCAGCACCCAGCTCTCCGCGAAGTGCGCCTGGTCGGCCGTCCACAGCGTCGGGATCGGGCTGCCCGGGGCCGCGTCCGGCACCGTGTCCAGCAGCACCTGCACCGCGGCCTTGGCCTCGTCATGCCGGCCGAGCAGGGACAGCGCCTTGGCCCGGCTGCTGTTCAGGTCGGCCCGCCATACCGAGCGGGACCGGCCGGCCATGCGTTCGGCGTCGTCCAGCAGCCGCAGCACGGTGGCCGGGTCGCGCTGCCCGTACAGCGCGAAGCCCGCGGACTCGGCCCGGACCAGCAGCCGCAGCTTGAGGTCGGCCGCGTCGTCGGCGGCGTGGCAGGCGGTGCGCCACCAGCGCAACGCGGCGCCGTGCTCGCCGAGCCGGGTCAGCACCCCGCCGTGCAGCGCGGCCAGCGCGGCCAGCACCCGGCGCAGCTCGGTGCTGGCCCGCCCGGCCCCGGTCAGCTGCTGCCGCAGCCGGAGCAGATCGACCAGCAGATCGTCGCGGGCCTGGGCGGGCGGGTGCGGATGGCGTGCAGGTGATCGGCCACCGCCACCTGCCAGTCGGCCAGGTCGCGCCAGCGCCAGGTCGATCAGCGGGGTTAACGCCGCACACGCGCCCAGGCCCAGGGTGGTCAGCAGCAGCCGGCGACGTTCCATGTCGCCCCCATCACACATCCGTGGGCCGTCCAGGCCGGCGGGCAGCGGCAGCCGGGTCCCGCACGGCACGGGTCCCCTGGGCGCGGCGGGCGGCGGCAGGTCGGCCCGGCCGAACAGGGCGGCCGGGCTCATGCCCAGCGCCTTCGAGTAGGCGTGCCGGTAGCGGTCGCTGACGCTGACCTTGCCGGCCTCCCAGCGCTTCACGTACGACACCAGCGTGTCCAGGCTGGGGCATTGCTCGGTGACCTGGGAGGCGAGCCGGCGGCCCAGCTCCCGCTTGGTTAAGCCGCGGCGGGTCCGTTCCGCTGCCAGCCGGGCAGCGACCGTGCGGCGGTCGGGGTCGGCGGTCATCTCTGTGCCCTCCCGGCCTGTGCTCCAGAGTGCTCCGCTTCTGCTCCCATCATGCCCTCTTACCCGGATTAGTCACCAGGCGGCATGATGCATTTACGAAATGTAGCGAAACGACAACCGGAGCCCCGGCCGCCCGAGTCCCGCCCCGAGAGCCGCCGGAGCACCGCAAGCCCCCGCGTGGCCAGCGTCCCCGGCCCTCTGGTCACGCGGGGCGCCAAGCCCCGGCGGGACGCCGTGCCCTGCGCCATACTCCCTCCGCGGAGCCCCGCCGGGATCGGCTGGGCCGGCCCGCCACCCGCCGGCCCGGCCGCTCTGCGCCACGCAGCGCGGCCCGACCGGAGGTCGCGCGACGGTCCGTGATCAGGCTGCGGCGCGGCCGGACAGCGGGCGGCGGCGCAGGCTCGGGTCCTCCAGGGCTGGGGGCTGGTAGGCCTGGTCGAGGCGGCCGACGTCGGTGCCGGGCGGGACGATCTCGTCGATGCGGTCGAGGACGTCGTCGGTGAGGGCAACGTCCAGGCCGGCCAGCAGGCCGTCGAGGTGGTCCATCGTGCGGGCGCCGAGCAGCGCGCTGGTGACGCCGGGGTGGGCGACGGTGAACGCCATCGCGAGGTGGGTCATCGGCAGTCCAGCCTCGGTGGCGAGCGGAATGAGCTTTTCCACGACATCCACGCGGCGTTCGTCGGTGAGGTGCTGGACCAGGCCAGCGCGGCGCAGGTCGTTGGGCTCGTTCCTGCGCACGCGGCCGGTGAGCAGGCCCTGGCCGAGCGGGCCCCAGACCAGGGCGCCCATGCCGAAGCGCTGGGTGGCGGGCAGGATCTCGCGCTCGATCCCGCGGTTGAGAATGGAGTAGACCGGCTGCTCAGTGCTGAACCGGGCGAGGCCGCGCCGCTCGGCGGCCCACTGGGCCTCGACGATGCCGGACGCGGGGGTCCCCGACGCGCCGATCGCGCGGACCTTGCCGCTGCGGATCAGGTCGGTCAGCGCGGCGAGAGTCTCCTCGATGCCGGTGCCCGGGTCGGGGCGGTGCAACTGGTACAGGTCGATGTGGTCGGTCCGCAGGCGGCGCAGCGAGTTCTCCACGGCGGTGATGATCCAGCGCCGCGAGGCACCCTGCTGGTTCGGGCCCGGGCAGGCCGGGCGGCCGAACTTGGTGGCGAGCACGACGTCGTCCCGGCGTCCCGGCAAGGCCTGGCCGACGACCTCCTCGGAGTCGCCGTAGGCGTCGGCGGTGTCGATGAGGTTGATGCCGGCGCCCAGCGCCTTGTGGATGATGCGGGCCGAGTCCTCGGGGGCATTGCCCATGGTGGTGGCGAACATCAGGGCGCCCAGGCCGTACGGGCTGACCTGGATGCCGGTCCGGCCGAGGGTGCGGTACTGCATGGGGTCTCCCTGTGCTGGTCGGCAGCAGGTGGATGCCGTACGCTGCGCTAAGCGGAAAGCTATTCCGAAACTATACGGAAAGCTTTTCCGGTTACGCAAGCGGAGGTGATGCGGTGTCACCGGACAGGGCACAGGCCGGAGTCTCATCGCCCCTGTCCGCGGAGCCGGGCGACGGCGAACCGGCGTCGCGCCGGCGCCGCGCCGACGCGCAACGCAACGTCGGTGCGCTGATCGGGGCCGCGAGGACCGTCTTCGCCACCTCCGGCGTGGACGCACCGGCGAAGCAGATCACCGACCTGGCCGGCGTCGGCGTCGGCACCCTGTACCGGCACTTCCCGCAGCGCTCTGACCTGGTGAAAGCCGTCGTGGAAAGCGGGATCGACGCCGCCGCCGACGCGGGCCCGGAACTGAGTGCCGCGCACGAGCCGGCCGAAGCGCTCACCCGGTGGATCCAGCGGTTCACCGAACTGCTGGCGACCAAACGCGGACTCGCCTCGGCGCTGCACTCGGGTGATCCAGCATTCTCGGGGCTGCCCGGTTACTTCTTCCAGCGGCTCGGTCCTACCCTCGCGGCGCTGCTCGACGCCGCAGTGGCCGATGGCACGGTCCGCGATGACATCAGTGCCGATGATCTCCTGCACGCCCTCACCCAGCTGTCCCAGCCCGTCCCCGGACGCGGGCCCGAACACAACCAGCGCATCGTTGCGGTCCTGGTCAACGGCCTGCGCCGCGGTTAGCTGGAGAGTGTGACCAGCTCAGTCCTTGAGCGCCGCGGTGAACGCGGCCCACTCGTCCCGGGGGAACACCAGCGCCGGGCCGCCCGGGTCCTTGCTGTCCCGGACGGCTACCACGCCGGGCATGTTGCGGGCGACCTCGACACAGTTGCCGCCGTTGTCTCCGCTGTAGCTCGCCTTCCGCCAGGCGGCGCGGGTCAGGTCTCGTTCCATCTGTCTGCCACCTTCAATAGCAGGTCCCGGGAGTCGTCCCGGGGCAGGGCCACGGCGCGCAGGATGTCGAAGCGCAGCGTCACCTGAGCGACCACCTGGGGCAGGTCGGACACCTGACCGTCCGCTGACGTCTCCAGGTAGACGATATCCGAAGCGTCTTCGGCGCTCGCGACGATAAACGCGCCCAGCAGCCCGGCATGCGTGCCGGTCCGGGCCGGCACCACCTGGACGCTCACTCTCGGCCGGTCGCCCATCTCGGCCAGCTGGCATAGCTGCGCAGACATGATCTTGGGCGAGCCGACGCACCGATGCAGCACCGCCTCGTCCAGCAGCACCCAGAGCAGCGGCGGCGCGTCGCGGTGCAGGATCGCCTGCCGGTCCATCCGGGCGGACACCATCCGCTCGACCTCGTCCGCCACCGCTTCCGGCCCAGCGGCCAGGATGGCCCGCGCGTATTCTGCGGTCTGCAGCAGTCCGGGGACCAGCAGCGGCTCCCAGGTTCGCAGAGACGTCGCCTCGCGCTCGGCGTCCAGCCAGTCGTGGAACCAGGCCGGGAACGGCGTGGCCCGCAGGTGCTCCTGCATCCGGCCGAACGTGCCCGGCGTCTGTAACATCTCGTCCAGCCGCTGGGCGAACGGCAGGGTCGGTACCCGGATCATGTTCTCCACCAGGCCGACCAGGCTGCCGCTGTAGTTGATCCGCGCCGCCAGCTCATCCCGGGACAGGCCAGCCCGGGTCCGCGCGGCGCGTAACTCCGCCGCGAACATGGCCAGCGCCGACCGATCTCCATTGTCCCGTCCAGGCGCCATCTATCACACATCCTCACCACGGCACTACACAGCGCATCTTTGCCTCCGCATCGTAGCCCTGGCCGGCGACACCTTTCCCGATTCGCGCCGCGCTCCGGTCAGGCCGCCTCGCCGTCATGCAGGGCGGCCAGCAGCGCGGCCACCGCCTGCTCGGCCTCGGCCGGGGCGGGCAGGCTGGGCGGCACGGCCGGGATCGCGGCCAGTTCGCCCGCGGACTCGTACCGGTCGATCAGCCCTGGGTCGATGTACGAGCCGCGGGCCACCGCCGGGGTGTCGCCCAGCCAGCGGGCCACGTCCCGCACGCTGGCCGCCACCACCCGCTTGCGCTGGCCCGGGTCTGCGGTGGGCCCGGCGCCGGCCAGGGTCAGCGCCATCAGCAGGGAGGCGTTCCAGGTGCGGAACTCCTTGGCCGTAAAGTGGGCACCGGCCCGGCCGGCGATGTACTCGTTGACCTGATGCGAGTGCAGGATGTGCCAGCCGTCGCCGTGCTGGTAGGCGAACAGCTCGTCCAGCCCGGTGTCCTGGCGGAGCAGGGCGCGGACCACGGGCTGCACGACCGGGTCCCGGACGGTGATCGTCCGCTGCTTGCCCGCCTTGGCCACGTAGTCGAACAAGATTCCGTCCCGGGTCAGCCGGACGTGCCGCTTCTCCAGCGTGGTCGCGCCGTAGTGATGGTCCAGTTCGGCGTACTTTTCGCCGCCGACGCGGAACAGGCCGAGGTCGATCAGCCGGACCACACCCGCGGCCACCCGGTCGCGCTGCAGGCCGCGGTGGTGCAGGTCGCCCACGGTGGCGGTGCGCAGGTCCGGCAGCGCGGTCGCGAAGCGCAGCATGTGGCTGAACTTCTGCGCGTCGCGCTGGTCCCGCCACAGCTGGTGGTACAGGTACTGGGTGCGGCCCTTGACGTCCATCCCGGTGGCCTGGATGTGGCCCAGCGGGTCGGCCGAGATCCACACGTCCGTCCAGGCGGGCGGGATGCGCAGCGCGCGGATCCGGTCCAGCGTCCCGGCCTCGGTGATCTCGGCGCCGGACGGATCGAGATAGCGGAAGCCGGCCTGGCCGCGGACACGGCTGATACCGGGGCCATGTGGGTCGCTGCGGACCAGCCCCGGGGTCGCCGCCGCGGGCGACGGTGCCATACCCATGAAGAGTCAGCTTACGGACCATCCCCCAGCTGGAGATCCGCAGCCTGGGTAGCATCCGCCGCCCGCGACGGCCGGTCTAGGCCGGCCGGTCAGAGCCCGGCCGGTCAGCGGCGGCTGGTCAGCGGCGGCGGCTGACCCGGCGGGCGGTGCGCCGTCCCGTGCGCCTGGCCACTCGGCGTGATCCGAACATGCTGTCCTCCTTCAGCTCGCGTTCGCGGCGGTCTCCATCGCGTGCAGTTCCCTGGCTTCCTCCCCGGTCATCAGGCCGATCCCGACCAGGTCGAGCGGGCTGATGAAGCCGTCGCTGATCCGGAAGCCACCGGCCCGGGCGATCGCGTCCCGCAGCGGCACCGCCCAGTGGTGCTCCAGCAGGACGAGTGCGGCCGCGGAGTCGTTCGGGATGTCCTCGATGACGTCCCATTCCGCCTGGTCGTCGAAGACCTTGACGCCACCATCCGCCGCGGCCTCGGCGCCGGCCTCGGCACCTACCTCCGCGCCCTCTTCGCCCTCGATACCGAGCCCGACCAGCGCACCAACTTTGCTGCCGAGCTCGATCGCCTCGTCCTGGGTGAGGTTGCTGAGGTGTTCGACCTCGATCTCCCCGTTCGCGTCCTTATAGACCGCCAGCGAGTCGATGACCCGCACCGTGTCGCTCTCCCGCAGCCGCTCTAGCTCGGCAATGATCTCGCCGTGGAAGTCCGGGTGACTGAACCCCAGGACGATCAGCTGCACAGGTCCTATCGCCATGTTGCGTCTCCTTAGGCATCCTCCTGCCGACAATGCCGCGCCGGGACCCGCGCCGCATCACCCGCGCCGGGGGATCCACCCGGGTGGCCGGGAAAGTTCCGCCGCATGGCCGAGGCCGGCTACCCCAAACGCCGGACCGGCCCGGCTAGCCGGCTGCCTAATCTGCGGTAATCCGGGACCGGATGGCGGCAGCGGGGGCAGCCAGTGACCAGGTACGGGTTCCAGGACGAATTTGACGGCCCAGCGGGCAGCCCGCCCGATCCGGCCCGCTGGCGCTATGACCTCGGCGGGGGCGGCTGGGGCCACGGCGAACTGCAGACCTACACCGACTCCACCGCGAACGTGCGCGGTGCACGCCCCGGCGGGCGCCGCCTCGGTCCGCACCGCCCAGCGCGACCTGCCCTCGGACACCGGCTGGCACACCTACCGGCTGGACTGGTCGGCGGACGGCATGTCGTTCAGCCGGGACGGGCACCGCTACCTGATCGTGCGGCGCGGCTTCTGCGGGTCGCGGGCCTGGGTCTACGGGCCCGGCGAACCGCACAACGGCGGCATGTTCCTGCTGCTCAACCTGGCCGTCGGCGGGCAGGTTGGTGACCCGCCGGACAGCACCCGGTTCCCCGCCGACCTGATGGTCGACTTCGTCCGGGTAACCCAGCCCTAGCCGGCCAGGCCGTGGCCAGCCCGCGGCTAGCCCGCCGTGCGCGGCTCCGCGGCCGACCCGTTGGGCGCCGCCGCTGGGCCGTCGGGCGCCGGGGCCGGGGCGGCGGGCGCCGGGGACGGGCCGAGCGCCGGCGGCTGCTCCGCCGCGGCGCCGTCCGCCGCGGTAACCTGCCCGGCACCATCCCCGGAGCCACCCGCCGGTCCGAACGCCGTGCTCAGCGTCTTCAGCGCGGTGGTTACCTCGCTCGGGATGACCCAGAACGTGTTGCCCTCGGCCTGGGCCAGCTGGGGCAGCGTCTGCAGGTACTGGTAGGCGAGCACCTTCGGGTCCGCGTCGCCCTCGTGCACCGCGCGGAACACGGTCTCGATGGCCTGGGACTGGCCCTCGGCCCGCAGAATCTGCCCCTGCCGATCCCCCTCGGCCCGCAGGATCTGGCTCTGCTTCTCGCCCTCCGCGGTCAGGATCTTCGACTGCCGGACACCCTCGGCGGTAAGGATCGCGGCGCGCTTTTCCCGCTCGGCCCGCATCTGCTTTTCCATCGCGTCGATGACGCTCTTCGGTGGGTCGATGGCCTTGATCTCCACCCGGGTGACCCGGAGCCCCCATTTGCCCGACGCGTCGTCAAGCACGCTACGCAGCATCGTGTTGATCTTGTCGCGCGAGGTCAGGGTCTCCTCGAGGTCCATGTTGCCGATCACGCTGCGCAGCATCGTCGCGGTGATCTGCTCGATGGCCTGGATGTAGTTGACGATCTCGTAGTCGGCCGCCCGCGGATCGGTCACCTGGAAGAACAGCACCGTGTCGATGCTCACCACCAGGTTGTCCTCAGTGATCACCGGCTGCCCCCGAAAGGCCACCACCTGCTCCCGCAGGTCGATCAGCGGCTTGACCCGGTCGACGATGGGCACGATGAAGTTCATCCCCGGCTCCAGCGTCTTGCGGTACCGGCCGAACCGCTCGACGTTCCGGGCCCGTGCCTGCGGCACGATCCGGACAGTCCGGCCGACGACGAGGAGGACGAGGATGACCGCGACGAGCGCGGCGATAAGCCCGGCCAGTTCCATGGCTACTCCCGGGGATGGACGAGTGCGGTGGCGCCCTCGATCGCGAAGACGTTGACGGTCGAGCCCACAGGGATAACCTGGGACTCGTCATACGCGCGGGCTGACCACAGCTCGCCGCCGATGCGGACCTGCCCGTGGTCGTCGGAGACTTCCTCGATGACCTTGGCGGACCGGCCGACCAGGGCGGAGACCCCGGTGCGCAACAGGGGTGGCTGCTTGATATGCCGAACGGCGATCGGCCGGACCACGCCCAGGCCGGCGCCGCTCGCCACGGCGAACGCGGCCAGCTGGATGGGCAGCCCGGCGCCCAGCGCGCCGGCGATGCCCGCCACCACCGCGCCCGCCGCGATCAGCCCGAAGGCCAGGGTCGTGGTCATCACCTCGGCCACGCCCAGCACCGCGGCTAGGACCAGCCAGACAATCCACGCGCCCATGGCTTCTCCCGGGGCAGGAGCGGCACGCACGGGCTGCGCATCTGCCACCCGGCCCTCTACCTGACAGTAACGCTGCGGACGGACAACCGCGACCATTGCCGAACGCCAGTGCCCGCCCGCTCACACCGGCTGGCGCGCGGCCGCTAGCGCCGCTCGAACTCGAGCACCCGCCAGGGCAGCACGTCGGTCACCGGCGTCTCCCGGACCAGGGTGTAACCGGCCGGCCCGGTCAGTGCCTCGTGCTGCGCCCGGGTGCGTTCCCGGCCGCCCAGCGCCAGCATCATGATCAGGTCCATCAGGTGCGCCAGACTTGGTTCCGGCCCGTCCGGGAGCAGCTGGTCGACCACCATCAGCCCGCCGCCCGGGTGGCTGGCCCGGGCGCAGTTGCCGATGATGGAGCGCGCGTGCTCGTCGTCCCAGTTGTGCAGCGTGTGGCAGAGCACGTGCAGGTCGCCCGGGGGCACCTCGCGGAGGAAGTCACCCGGGACCAGCTCGACCCGGCCGGCCACCCCGGCGGCGGCCAGGTAGTCCGGCGCGGCGGCCAGCGCTTCGGGCCGGTCCAGCAGCACGCCGATGGCGTCCGGCACCGCCTGCAGCAGGTAGCTGAGCAGTGTGCCCCGGCTGCCGCCCACCTCCACGATCCGGCCGCCGGCCAGCGGCCGGAAACCGGCCTTGGCCAGCTGTGCCACCAGGACGGCGGTGGCCTGGCCCATGCCCTGGGCGAACCACGCGGCGTCCTGGGGGTGCTCGGCGTAGTACTCGAACACGCCGCCCGGCCCGGCCGGGTTGACCGGTTCCGGGTTCCGTACCACGTCCGCGATCCGGCCGAAGCTGGCCCAGATGGGCGGGCCGAAGAAGCCGATGGCCAGGGCCCGGGCCGAGCCGTCCACATCCGAGCGCAGCAGGTCACCGTCCTCGGTGAGCGCGAACCGGCCCTGGCTGTCCTGGCTGACCAGCCCGTACGCCGCCGCCGCGGCGAGCAGCCGGTGCAGCGCGCCGGCCGACGCACCGACCCGCGGGGCGATCTCGTCCGCGGTCAGCGGGCCGCCGGCCAGCGCATCCGGCACGCCGAGCCGGGCCAACGCAGAGGCAACCTGGCAGGTCAGCATGCCTTCCAGCAGCCGGCCGACCCGGCCGCCCCGCTCGCCGAGCAGTGTCCCGTACAACGACAGCTCGTCAGCCACGCCGCACTCCCTCCCGGTCAGTCGCGCTCGAATTCGAGGACCCGCCAGGGCAGCACGTCGGTGACCGGGGTGTCCCGGACCAGGTGATAGCCCGCCGGCCCGATGAGGGCCTCATGCTCGGCCCGGGTGCGTTCCCGGCCGCCGACCACCAGCATCATGATCAGGTCGAGCAGGTGGGACGCGAGCAGCGTGCCCCGGCTGCCCCCGACATCGACGATCCGGCCGGCCAGCAGCGGCCGGAAGTCGATCTTGGCCAGCTGGGATACCAGGATCTGGGTGGTCCGGCCCATGGCCCGGACGAAGTACGCGGACTCCTCCGGATGCTCGGCGTAATACGCGTACACGCCACCCGGCGCGGCCGGGTTCACCGGTTCCGGGTTCCGCACCACCTCGGCCAGCCGGCCGATGCTCGCCCACATCGGCGGGGCGAGGAAGCCGACCGCGAAGTCCTGGGCCGAATCCGCCGCGTCGGCGCGGAGCGCCGCACCGACCGGGGTGAGTGAGTACCGGCCCGCGCCATCCTGGCTGACCAGCCCGTAGGCCGTCGCCGCGGTCAGCATCCGCTCCAGCCCGTCGGCCGAGGCACCCAGCCGCGGGGCCAGTTCGGCGGCGGTCAGCGGGCCGCCAGCCAGCTCATCTGGCACGCCCAGCCGGGTCAGCGCCGCGGTGACCTGGGCGGTGAACATCCCTTCCAGCAGCCGGCCGAGCTGGCCGTCCGGCTCGCCGAGCATCGCACCGAATAACGACAGTTCGTCCGCCACGCCGCACTCCCTTCAGATCGGCCGTGTTCAATCCCAGCCGAGCCACCGGGGCCGGTCAATGACCGGCGAGGTCAGCGGACGGTGCCCCCGCCATTCACATGGGGGGTCCTGAACAGGAATTATGGAGCCATCAACGTCGGAGGGGTGTCATGACCGAGCCAGCCCAGCTGTCCTATAGCCACGGAACCGCGGAGCAGACCCTGCTCGGCGAGACGATCGGGGCCAACCTGACCCGGACCGCGGCCGCGTTCGGCGACCGGGACGCCGTGGTGGACGTGCCGGCCGGCCGGCGGTGGACCTATGCGCAGCTGGACGCGGACACCGGCACGCTGGCCCGGGGCCTGATCGCGGCGGGCATCAAGGCCGGCGACCGGGTCGGCATCTGGGCGCCGAACTGCGCCGAATGGGTGCTGCTGCAGTACGCCACGGCCAAGGCGGGCATCATCCTGGTCAACATCAACCCGGCCTACCGCAGCCACGAGCTGACCTACGCGCTGCGCCAGTCCGGGGTCCGGCTGCTGGTCAGCGCGGAGTCGTTCAAGACCAGCAACTACCGGGCCATGATCGAGGAGGTCAGCGGCGGCCTGCCCGGCCTGGAGCGGGTCATCTACCTGGGCTCGGCCGACTGGGACGAGCTGTTCGTGGTCGGCCGGATGCCGATCGCGGGCGGCGGCGACCAGCTGGCCGAGCGGCAGGAGATGCTGTCATTCGACGACCCGATCAACATCCAGTACACCAGCGGCACCACCGGCTTCCCCAAGGGCGCCACGCTGTCCCACCACAACATCCTGAACAACGGCTACTTCATCGGCCAGGGCTGCGGGTACACCGAGCAGGACCGGGTGTGCATCCCGGTGCCGTTCTACCACTGCTTCGGCATGGTGCTCGGCAACCTGGCCTGCACCACGCACGGCGCGGCCATCATCATCCCGGCGCCCGGCTTCGACCCGGCCGCGACGCTGCGGGCGGTGGCCGCCGAGCGGTGCACCTCGCTGTACGGGGTGCCCACCATGTTCATCGCCGAGCTGGCGCTGCCCGACTTCGCGTCCTACGACCTGTCCTCGCTGCGCACCGGCATCATGGCCGGCTCGCCGTGCCCGGTCGAGGTGATGAAGCGCGTGGTCAGCGAGATGCACATGTCCGAGGTGACGATCTGCTACGGGATGACCGAGACGTCCCCGGTGTCCGCGCAGACCCGGGCCGATGACGACATGGAGCGCCGGGTCTCCACGGTGGGCCGGGTGCACCCGTACGTCGAGGTGAAGATCGTGGACCCGGAGACCGGGCTGACCGTGCCGCGCGGCGCCACCGGGGAGATGTGCACCCGCGGCTACTCGGTGATGCTCGGCTACTGGGACGACCCGGAGCAGACCAGCGCCGCGATCGACCAGGCGCGCTGGATGCACACCGGGGACCTGGCCGTGCTGGACGAGGCGGGCTACCTGAACATCGTCGGCCGGATCAAGGACATGATCATCCGCGGCGGGGAGAACGTCTACCCGCGGGAGATCGAGGAGTTCCTGTACAGTCACCCGGCCGTCGAGGACATCCAGGTCATCGGGGTGCCGGACGCCAAGTACGGCGAGGAGATCTGCGCCTGGGTCAAGCTCCGCCCCGGCCAGCAGCTGACCGAGCAGGAACTGCGTGAGTTCTGCACCGGCCAGATCGCCCACTTCAAGATCCCGCGGTACCTGCGGATCACCACGGAGTTCCCGATGACGGTCACCGGCAAGGTGCAGAAGTTCAAGATGCGGGACACCTCGATCACCGAGCTCGGCCTGGAATCCGCCGCCAGTACCGAAACCGCCTGACACCCGAGCCACCCGCAGCGACTTTTCACGCGGTTGGTACTGACAAACCGGGCAAAACACCCGGCTATGCGTACCGTTCGCGTGAAAAGAAGCCTTGCCCCCAACCAATGTTACTGGCGGGGCTGGTGCTTTCGTCCTGGCGCGGGCCCCGGTGGGTGCGGTGCAGCGGAGTGGCGGGGCTGGTGTTTTGCGCCAGTGCGACGGCCGGGCGGGGTACGGCGTGGCAGTGGCGAGGGTGGTCGCATTTCGTGACTGGCCACGCGCGGCTGGTGATGAATGCGAGGCTGGGATCTGGGCACTCCCACCTGGCATGTGGCCGGCGGCTCGGACTGGCCCGGGTGAGAGTCTGGGACTGGGGGTTGATGCCGTGGTGCGCCGGGTCAGGCGGTGGGGCAGCGGCCCGGCCTGGCTTACTGCAACCGGGGTCAGCGGGGCGCTGCTGGTGGCCGCGTGCTCGACGTCCGGGCACCCGGCCCCGCCCGCGCACTCGGGCGGATCTGTCTCCGGCACGCACTCCGCCGGGGAGGGCCAGGCCAGGGCAGCGGTCCGGCCGGTCACCGAGGCGGCGACCGTCCGCATCGTCCCCGCCCCGTACCAGCTGCCGTCCGGGGTGGCCCAGGAGGCCGTGCTGCCGCATGGACCGGACCTGCTCATCCTGGGCGGTCTCAACCAGCGCTCCAGAGCCACGGCCAGCGTCGTCCGGCTCAACCCGGTGACCGGCAGTACGACCCCGGCGGGCCGGCTGGCCGTGGCCACTCCCGGCGCCGCCGCAGCCATCCTGAATGGCCGGGCCTTCCTGTTCGGCGGCGGGGACCAGACCGGCGTGGCGCGCGGGCAGCGGCCGTTCACCGGACGGCCGACCGGGCAGGCGACCGCGCGGCCGGCTAGCGGACAGGCGACCGCCAAGCCGGCCGGGGAGACGCTGGTACAGCAGGTGGCCGGCCGGGGCACGGCCACCGCGGCGGGCCGGCTGCCCGCGGCCCGGTCCGGGCTGGCCGCGGTGACCATCGGCGGCACCGTATACCTGGTCGGCGGCGCGGCCGGGACGAGCTCCGCGGGCGACGTGCTGGCCAGCACGGACGGCCAGCACTTCCGCACCGTGGCCCGGCTGCCCGTGCCGGTCCGAGACCCGGCGGTGGCCGCCCTGGGCAACCAGATCTGGGTGTTCGGCGGGCAGGCCGCCAGCGGCCCGGTCAGCGACATCCAGCGCGTCACCGTGCCCAGCGCCGCACAGTCCAGCTCAGCGCAGTCCAGCCCCACCCGGCCCAGCTCAGCGCAGTCCAGCCCCACCCGGTCCAGCTCTGCGCAGTCCAGCCCCGGCCAGCGCCAGGCCGGGCCAGTGCACGGCCAGGCCGCCGTGGTCGGGCATCTCCCGCATGCGGTGACCGGGGCGGCCGCGTTCGCGCTGGACGGGACGGTGTTCATCGCAGGTGGCCAGGTCAGCCAGCCCGGCCGGAGGCCGGCCAGCGCGATCAGCGGTCTGGTGCTCAGCTTTCACCCCGCCCCGGCCGGGGTGACCGGGGCGGGGCGGGGGCCGGCGGCGGTCACCGTGGCCGGGCAGTTGCCGGTGCCGGTGACCGGGGCCGGGGTGGCGGTGACCGGCGGCACCGCCTACCTGGTCGGCGGGAACGACGGCGTCCGCCCGGTGCCCGCGGTCACCCGGATCCAGCTGGCTCCGGATCCACCGGCGCAGACAGCCAGCACGCCGCTAGCCAACGCACCCTGGCTCGGGCGGCCGCTGAGCGGCAGCCACCTGGCGCCCGGCTCGGACCCGGCGGCGCTGCCCGGCGACGTGCTGATCGCCGACCACAAGAACAACCGGCTGCTCATCGTGGACCCGCAGGGCCGGATCCGGTGGCAGTTCCCGCAGCCGGGCGACCTGGCCAAGGGGCAGACGTTCCCGGTGCCGGACGATGCGTTCTTCACCCCGGACGGGAAGCAGATCGTCGCGACCGAAGAGGACGCCTCGGTCATCAGCGTGATCGACATCGCCAGCCGCCGGATCGTCTACCGGTACGGCGTGCCGTGGCACCCTGGGTCCAGCGCCAACCACGTGTCCAACCCCGATGACGCGATGATGCTGCCCAGCGGCAGCCTGATCACCGCGGACATCAAGAACTGCCGGGTGCTGCTGGTCAGGCCGCCGGCGCAGCACCCGCAGCGGGTCATCGGCCAGCCCGGCTACGGCTGCTACCACAGCCCGCCGGTCACCTGGGGCAGCCCGAACGGCGCGTTCCCGATGACGAACGGCAAGTACCTGGTCACCGAGATCAACGGGGACTGGGTGAACGCGCTGAGCCTGTCCGGTCACGTCGCCTGGTCCAGCAACCCGCCGGGCGTCGCCTACCCCTCGGACAGCAACGAGATCTATCCCGGCCGGTACCTGACCGTGGACTACTCGACCGCGGGCCAGGTGGTGGAGTTCACCGCGGCCGGCCAGCGGCTATGGCGATTCGGCGGGCTCAACCACCCGTCGCTCGGCCTGCCGCTGCCCAACGGGGACATCCTGGTCAACGACGACTTCAACGACCGGGTCATCGTGATCGACCCGGTGACCAACCGGATCGTCTGGCAGTACGGGCACAAAGGCGTGCCGGGCACCGCGCCGGGCTACCTGAACGACCCGGACGGCGTCGACCTGACCCCGCCGAACTCGCTGGACATCACGCACGCCCCCACCATGGGTGAACCGTAGCCTGCGGTAACCCGGCTCAGCGATAGCCCGGATAGAGCTGGCCGGATGGCACGACGCGCACCCCGAGCGGCACCAGCGAGATGGGGATGATCTTGAAGTTGGCCAGGCCGAGCGGGATGCCGATGATCGTGATGCAGAGCAGGACGCCGGTGATCAGATGCCCGAGCGCCAGCTCCCAGCCGAACAGGATGATCCAGATGATGTTGCCGATCAGCGAGCCGACGCCCGCCCCCTCGCGGCGCTCGACCGACCGGCCGAACGGCCACAGCACGTAGCCCGCGATGCGGAACGCCGCGATGCCGAACGGGATCGTCACGACCAGGAAGAACAGGATGAAGCAGATGATCCCGGCGATCGCGTACGCGATGGCCATCCAGAACCCGCAGAGGACGAGCCAGATGATGTTCAGAATGAACCTGAGCATGTCCACCCCCCGTAGGGCTGCGCCGGTTTAGCTGTCTGCGCCCGTACCGCTACCGTATCTCAAGCCGGGACAGCAGCACCGACGTCGCCTTGGCCACGTCCTGCACGGCCTGCTCGAAGGCTTCCGCGTTGTGCTTGGCCGGGCGCTGGAACCCGCTGATCTTCTTCACGTACTGCCGCGCCGCCGCCTCAACATCCTGGTCAGTGACCTGTTCGGCGTACGGCGGGCGCAGGGTCTTGATGCTGCGGCACATAACCCGACCCTACCTGGGCGGGCTGACGGTCAGCCCAGCCCGAGCAGCGGCTCCAGGCCGAAGGTGAGCCCCGGCGGCAGCGAGCCGAGCTGGCGCACCGCGAGCAGCACGCCCGGCATGAACGAGGCCCGGTCCAGCGAGTCGTGCCGGATGGTCAGCGTCTCACCGTGCCCGCCCAGCAGCACCTCCTGGTGCGCGATCAGGCCGGCCAGCCGGACCGAGTGCACGTGCACGTCGTCCAGCACCGCTCCCCTGGCTCCGTCGGCCGCGGTGACAGTGGCGTCCGGCGATGCGCCCAGCCCGGCCTCAGCCCGGGCGGCGGCGATCAGCCCCGCGGTCCGGGCCGCGGTGCCGGACGGGGCGTCCACCTTGCCCGCGTGGTGCAGCTCGATGACCTCGGCAGACTCGAAGAACCGGGCGGCCTGCGCGGCGAACCGCATCATCAGCACCGCGCCGACCGAGAAGTTGGCCGCGATCAGCACCCGGACGGTAGGCGCGTCGGCCAGCCAGCCGCGCACCTGGTCCAGCCGCGCCTCGTCGAAGCCGGACGTGCCGACCACGGTGTCCAGCCCATGGCTGATGCACCAGTGCAGATTGTCCAGGACCACGCCGGGGTGGGTGAAGTTGACCACCACCGCGCAGCCGGTCAGGTCCTCCCTGGGGTCACCCTGGTCCACGGTGGCCGCGACCTCTAGGTCGTCAGTGGCGGCCACCGCCTGGCATACCGCGGTGCCCATCCGGCCCCGCGCGCCGAGCACACCGACCTTGATCATCGCGCCCCGCTTCCCCGCTGCTAACTAAGCACGTCCGCGAACGCCGCGCTGTCGTCGTAGGGCCCGACCACGGCCAGCACCTGGGGCTGGGCCAGGATCTCACCGGCCACCGCCCGCACGTCGTCGTGGCTGACCGACTCGATCGCGGCCAGGATCTCGTCCACCGGCTCCAGCCGCGGGTAGACCAGCTCGGACTTGCCCAGCCGGCTCATCCGGGAGGACGGGTCCTCCAGGCCGAGCACCATCGAGCCGCGCAGCTGCCCCTTGCCCCGGTCCAGCTCGGCGGCGGTGAGGCCGTGCGCCACCACCTTGGCCACCTCGTCGCGGCAGATGGACAGCACCTCGTCGGCCTTGGACGGCAGGCAGCCCGCGTAGATGCCCCAGATCCCGCTGTCCGCGTGCTGGATGGTGAAGCTGTACACCGAGTAGGCCAGACCGCGCTTCTCCCGTACCTCCTGGAACAGCCGCGAGGACATGCCGCCACCGAGCGCCGCGTTGAGCACGCCGAGCGCGAACCGGCGATCGTCGGTGCGCCGCAGGCCCGCGCAGCCCAGCACCAGGTTGGCCTGCTCCAGCGGGCGGGACACCAGGCGGATCCCGGTGCCGTCCGCCGCGGCGTCCGGCACCCCGGTGCCTGGCCCGCCCAGCCGCGGTGCGGCCGGCGGCCGGCCGTCGGCCAGCGCCGGGCCGAACGCGCGCTGCACGTGGGCGACCAGCTCATCGTGGTCCAGGTTGCCCGCGGCCGCCACCACCAGGTTGTCCGGGGTGTACCGGGCCTGGTAGTGCTCGGCGATCTGGGCCTGGGTGATCGCGTTGATCGAATCCACCGTGCCGAGGATCGGGCGGCCGAGCGGTGTGTCGCCGAACAGCTGGCCGACGAACGCCTCGTGCACCGTGTCCGAGGGATCGTCGTCGTTCATGGCGATCTCCTCGAGGATCACGCCACGCTCCGCGTCCACGTCCTTGGCCGTGATCAGCGAGCTGGTCACCATGTCGGACAGCACGTCGATGGCCAGCGGCAGGTCGGCGTCCAGCACCCGCGCGTAGTAGCAGGTGTACTCCTTGCCGGTGAACGCGTTCAGCTCGCCGCCGACCGCGTCGATGGCGGCCGAGATCTCCAGCGCGGTGCGCTGCCTGGTCCCCTTGAACAGCAGGTGCTCCAGGTAGTGCGTGGCCCCGGCGTGGGTGGGGTCCTCGTCACGGGACCCCACCCCCGCCCAGATGCCGAACGCCGCCGACCGCACGTGGGGCAGCGCCTCGGTGATGACCCGGAGCCCGCCGGGCAGCACGGTGAGCCGTACCGCCCCGGAGCCATCACCCTGCTGCCCGGCTCGGGTGTCTGCCATGCTCAGGAGTTCTCGCGGTGCCGGCGCTCGCGGTGCCGGGTGCGGTGAGTGTCGCCGCCGCCCCCGCCGGTACGAGCCTCCCGGTCACCACGGTCCCGGTCACCACGGTCCCGGTCGCCGCCGGGCCGCTCGCCGGCCGAGCCATCGCCGTTCGGGCTGCCGCCGTCACCGCCGGCCGCGGCCGCGGCCGCCTCGCGCTCGACCACCTCGACCGGAACCAGCGACAGCTTGCCCCGGTCGTCGATCTCGCGGATCTCAACCTGGATCTTGTCGCCCACCTTGACGACGTCGTCCACGTTCTCGATCCGGCCACCACCGTGCAGCTTGCGCAGCTGGGTGATGTGCAGCAGCCCGTCCCTACCGGGCAGCAGCGAGACGAACGCGCCGAACGTGGTCGTCTTGACCACGGTGCCCAGGAACCGCTCGCCGACCTCCGGCATGTGCGGGTTGGCGATCGCGTTGATCGTGGTCCGGGCGGCCTCGGCGGACGGGCCGTCGGTGGCGCCGATGTAGATCGTGCCATCGTCCTCGATGGTGATCTCGGCCCCGGTCTCCTCCTGGATCGAGTTGATCATCTTGCCCTTGGGCCCGATCACCTCGCCGATCTTGTCCACCGGCACCTTGATGGTGATGATCCGCGGCGCCTGCGGGCTCATCTCGCCCGGGGCGTCGATGGCCTCGCGCATGACTTCCAGGATGGTCAGCCGGGCCCCGCGGGCCTGCTTCAGCGCCGCGCCCAGCACTGCGGCCGGAATCCCGTCCAGCTTGGTGTCCAGCTGCAGCGCGGTGATGATGTCCTTGGTGCCGGCCACCTTGAAGTCCATGTCGCCGAACGCGTCCTCGGCGCCCAGGATGTCGGTCAGCGTGACGTACTGGCCGCCCTCGCGGATCAGGCCCATGGCGATGCCGGACACCATGTCCTTGAGCGGGACGCCCGCGTCCAGCAGCGACATGGTGGACGCGCACACCGAGCCCATCGAGGTGGAGCCGTTGGACCCGACCGCCTCGGACACCTGGCGGATCGCGTACGGGAACTCCTCCCGGCTGGGCAGCACCGGCAGCAGCGCACGCTCGGCCAGCGCGCCGTGGCCGATCTCGCGGCGCTTGGGTGAGCCGACCCGGCCGGTCTCCCCGGTGGAGTACGGCGGCATGTTGTAGTTGTGCATGTAGCGCTTGGTCCGCTCCGGGTTGAGCGTGTCCAGCATCTGCTCCATGCGCAGCATGTTCAGCGTGGTGACGCCCAGGATCTGGGTCTCGCCCCGCTCGAACAGCGCGGACCCGTGCACCCGGGGCAGCACGTGCGCCTCGGCGGACAGCCGCCGGATGTCGCTCAGGCCGCGGCCGTCGATGCGCACCCCGTCCCGGATGATCCGCTCCCGGACCAGCTTCTTGGTCAGCGCGCGGAACGCGGCGCTGATCTCCTTCTCCCGGCCCTCGAACTGGCTGGCCAGCTTCTCCTGGGCGAGCGCCTTGACCCGGTCGGTCTCGGTCTCCCGCTCCTGCTTGCCGGCGATGGTCAGCACCCGGGCCAGCTCGCCGGAGACCTCCTCGGCCACCGCGTCGTAGAGGTCCTGCTGGTAGTCCCCGAACACGGGGAACTCGGCGGTCGGCTTGGCGGCCTGGTCGGCGACCTGCTGCTGCGCCGCGCACAGCGCCTTGAGGAACGGCTTGGCCGCCTCCAGGCCCTCCGGCACGGTGTCCTCGGTGGGCGCCACCGCGCCGTTGCCCGAGTCGGCCAGCAGGCCGAGCGTGCCGGTGGTGGACTCGGCCTCGACCATCATGATGGCCACGTCGCCGTCCGGCAGCATCCGGCCCGCGACCACCATGTCAAAGGTGGCCTCGTTCAGCTGCTCGTGGGTGGGGAACGCGACCCACTGGCCCTTGATCAGGGCGACCCGCACGCCCGCGATCGGACCCGAGAACGGCAGCCCGGCGAGCATCGTGGACAGGGACGCGGCGTTGATGGCGACCACGTCGTACAGGTGCTCAGGATTGAGCGCGAGGATCGTCTCGACAACCTGAACTTCGTTGCGCAGACCCTTGACGAACGAAGGGCGGAGCGGCCGGTCGATCAGCCGGCAGGTGAGGATCGCGTCCTCGGACGGGCGGCCCTCGCGGCGGAAGAACGAGCCGGGAATCCGGCCCACCGCATACATCCGCTCTTCGCAGTCCACGGTGAGCGGGAAGAAGTCCAGCCCCTCCTTGGGGTGCTTGCCAGCCGTGGTAGCGGACAGCACCACGGTCTCTTCGTCCAGGTACGCGACGGCCGAACCGGCGGCTAGCCTGGCCAGCCTGCCGGTCTCGAACCTGATCGTATGGGTGCCGAAGGCTCCGTTGTCGATTACGGCTTCGGCGGTATACACACCCTCCACGGGTGAGACCTCCTTGACTGAGGTCCCGCGTTACCCCCGCCGGTGGCGTGTGGCTGATCCCAGCCTGCCCGGGCCGGCGCCCGGCCCGGTCTTCGATCGAAGCTCTCGGCCCGCCATGCGCTGGCGACCCGGGAACCACTACCGAGGACCGGTCCTTTGCGCCGTGCGCTCCGGAATGGGGCCGCGGGATGTAGTTCTTGAGTTTTCCGGGCCTACCTGCGCAGGCCCAGCTTGCTGATGAGCGCACGGTAGCGCTCGATGTCGGTGCGGGCCAGATACTGCAGCAGGCGCCGGCGGCGCCCGACCAGCAGCAGCAGGCCGCGGCGGCTATGGTGGTCGTGCTTGTGCACCTTGAGGTGCTCGGTGAGATCGTTGATCCGCCGCGTCAGCAGTGCGACCTGGACTTCCGGCGAGCCGGTGTCACCCTCATTGGTCGCGTTGGACGCGATGATCTCCTTCTTGACGGCTGTGTCCAGCGGCACGTGGCATCCCTATCTACGTGACATGTCGTGAAACGGGGGCTCAGAAGGGCCCCCACGGCCAGCCGCTTGAGGGTGCAGCTAACCCCGGCCGGAACTCGCCGACCGTCATCAAAGGTACCACGTAGCCCGGTGCACCCGGGCCGCACCGAGCGGCCGGCCGGATCAGCGGGTAATCGACAGGTCACGGTATTCGGCCCGCGGCCAGCCGCCGCTGCCCGCGCCCGCCTCGATCCCGGCCAGCCCGGCCGTCCAGGCCGGGTCGGACACCGCCGCGACGGTGCGGCCGTCCACCGCGGCGGTGAGGTCCGGCCCGGACATGGCCAGCGACAGCCGGTGCCAGCGGCCGGTGCCCAGCGGCTGGGGCAGCCGCCGGCGGCCAGCGTCACGGTCCGCCCCGGGTCCACGTCGTTGCGGATCAGCGCCCAGGCCCCGGAGGTGGCCACGTCGAACAGGTAGCCGTCGAAATGGCCGATGTCCGATTGCCCGCCGCGCTGGCGCAGACGGCCGATCAGCCCGGCCGACGTGCCCGGCTGGGTGAGCAGCATGCGCACGCTCACTGAGTAGTTGGCCAGGCCTGCCCCGCCGACCGTCGCATACGGGTAACGCCAGCCCCGGGCACTGGCGTTCTTCCAGAAGATGGGGGTCGGCACGGTGGTCTGCCTGGTGCAGGTCAGGTCGCCGCAGCGGGCCAGCTGGAACGAGCCATCCTGGGCGGCCAGGTACGGCGGCTCGTCGTCGGCGCCGGCCGCGGGCCCGGCGCTGCCCAGGCTGCTCCGGTAGGGCAGCGGGAAGCCGCCCGCCCGCGGCCCGGCGGCGTGGCCCTTGCCCTGGCCGGAGGTGGTGGTCAGCGAGTAGACCCAGCCCGGCTGGACGGTGAAGGTAAACGTCCCGGTGCTAGCCCGGGGGGACGACCCCCCGCTCTGCTTCCCCGGGGGACTACCCCAGGAACCCCCGGCCCCCGGCCGGCGCTGCGCGCCGAGGTAGGAAGACGGCTCGATCGACGGCTGCCGGGCGAACCAGGCCGCCGGGCGGCTGCCGTCCGGGCTGAAGTCGCTGGCCCACACGTGCACGGTCCGGCCGGCCAGCCGCCGGCCGCCGGTGAGCCGGACCGACATCTGCTGCGGCGCGCTGGCCGTGGTCGCCTCGATGATCATGCTCCAGTCGGTGCCGCCATGCCGGACCACGGTCACGTACGAGCCGTCCGCGCGGTCGCCCTGCAGGAACCCGCTGGCCGAGTCCAGGTACCGCCAGCCGCCCGGGTTGCCCGGCCAGGGCGGCCAGGCGACCTGGGTGAGCTGTGCGATGGCCCAGGTCATCGCGTTCACCCGGTAGTGCCCGGACCAGGGCTGGTCCGCGGTGACCAGGCCGCGGTTCTCGTAGGGCAGCCCGGGCGGCATGGCGTCGAGGACCGGCCATTCCAGGAACCCGGTGAGCCGGGCGTCCAGGTAGCCGCGAACCACGGCGCGGTCCATGGCCGGCGCGCACGGCTGGACGCAGCCCGGCTGCGCCCCGGCATCCATCGCGCCCAGCTCGCTGGCCCACAGCGGCTGCCCGGAGGCGATGGCGGCGGCTGGCGCGTAGCAGCGGGTGGCCGGCCCGGCCACCCCGGTCGGGTAGCCGCAGACGTCGTGCGTGCCCAGGATGGCGATGTCCGGGTCTGGTGGGTTGGACACGTACTCCCAGGTGGGGTTGCTGTCCGCGGCGACCAGCTGGATGGACCGGTAGCCCGCCGCGTCCAGCGCGAGCCGGAGCCGGTGGAACCAGGCACGGTGCGTGCCGTCGTCCGACTCGTTCCAGCCGCCCAGGTAGCTGATGGTCAGCCCGTGCCGGGCCGCGCAGCCCAGCCAGGTGAGCAAGTAGCCGATGTCCGCGCGGGTGAACACGCCGCCGGCACCCTGGCCGACCCAGCCAGGCGCGGTCCACTGCAGCCCGTACAGCCGGATGCCGGGGTCGCGCGCCACCGCCTGCCGCGCGATCGAGAACTCGTAGCCCGCGTCGCAGTTGACCTGGCCGCGGACCGGCTCGACGCTCGGCTCGGCACCGTCGCTGGAGTTGGCGCCGCCGCCGATCTCCAGCTTGAGCAGCTGCAGCGCGGCGCCGTAACCCGGCTTGAACAGGTAGTCCAGGATCTGGCCGCGCTCCGGCTCCGGGTAGTCCATCAGGTACCGGGCGTTCCCGCCGCCGCCCAGCACCGCGCCCACCCCCTGGTAGAGCCGGTCCCCGCCGGCCCCATTGACGGTGACCGCGGTCACCGGCAGCGCCCCGGTACCGGACGGCTGCACCAGCGCGGCCGCGGGGCTGGCTGAGGCGGCTAAGGCGGCGGCCAGCGCCACGGCGGCAAGAACACTCTTCATAACGCCAGTGCCCGCTGGCTGACCCGCGCTACGGTTCGCCGACCAGGGCACGGGCCGCGTCCACGTCCTGGTACATCTGCTCGATCAGCTCCGCGGCCGAGCCGAAGCGGACCATGCCGCGCAGCCGCTCCGCGAAGTCCACCGCGACGTGCACGCCGTACAGATCGAGGTCGTCCCGGTCCAGCGCGTAGGCCTCCACGGTGCGGTCCCGGCCCTCGAACGTCGGGTTGGTGCCGACCGAGATGGCGGCGGGCCAGCGCGCCGTCTCCAGGCCGTCGGCGTCCAGGCTGGCCAGCCAGCCCGCGTACACCCCGTCGCCGGGGACCGCCGGGTAGGGCGTGGTCTCCAGGTTGGCGGTGGGGAAGCCGAGCGCCCGGCCGCGCTGGTGACCGCGCACCACGACGCCCTCGACCCGGTGCGGGCGGCCCAGGTCGCGAGCGGCACCGGCCACGTCACCGGCGTTCAGCTCGGCCCTGATCTCGCTGGAGGAGATGGTCGCACCGTGCTCGGTGAGCAGCGGCACGCCCTCCGCGCCGAAGTCGTACTTCTCCCCCAGCTCGGCGAGCAGCGGCACGTCGCCCCTGGCCCGGTGGCCGAACCGGAAGTTGTCCCCGACCACGACCCAGCGCGCGTGCAGCCGTTCGGCCAGCACCATCCGGACGAACTCGTCCGGGCCGAGCCGGGAGAAGGCCAGCGTGAACGGCAGCACACAGGCCGCCGCGCAGCCCTGCTCGGCCAGCAGCTGGACCCGGCGGCGGACGGTAACCAGCAGCGGCGGGTGTGAGCCCGGCCGGATCACCTCATCCGGGTGCGGGTCGAACGTGACCACCACCACTGGGAGCTGCCGGGCCGACGCGACCGCGCGGGCCCGGGCGATGATGCGCTGGTGGCCGCGGTGCACCCCGTCGAACACGCCGACGGTGACCACGGAAGGCCCCCAGTCCCCTGGCACCTCGTCCAGGCCTTGCCAGCGCTGCACAGTGCTGCTCCTCCTTGGTTTCGCCCCGTCGCGCTCGTACCCCGCACAGTCAAGACTGCCACGGCTGGCCGGCCACCCGGGATCACGGGGCGGATGCGGTGGCCTGGCCGATGACGGCGGGGGTGCTGGTGACGCGGCGGCGCAGGCGGACCGCGTCGGCCAGCCCGCCCAGCACCTCCGCGGTGGTGTCGAAGTCCAGGCACCCGTCGGTGACGCTCTGCCCGTAGGCCAGCCCGGCCGGATCGCCCGGCTCCTGCCGACCGGCGCGCAGGAAACTCTCCAGCATGACCCCGATGAGGCCGGTCTCGCCGCCGCCGACCTGGTGGGCCAGGTCGGCGGCCACGTCGGGCTGGCGGCGGTAGTCCTTGCCGCTGTTGCCGTGGCTGGCGTCCACCATGACCCGCCGGGCCAGCCCGGCGCCGGTGATCCGCTCCAGCGCCGCGCCGACGTCCCTGGCCTGGTAGTTCGGCCCGGTCCGGCCGCCGCGCAGGATGACGTGGCAGTCCTGGTTGCCGGTCGTGGTGACCACCGCGGCCGCGCCGGCCCGGGTCACGCCGAAGAAGGTGTGCCCGATGGCGGCGGCCCGGCAGGCATCGACCGCGACGCCGACGTCACCGTCGGTGCCGTTCTTGAAGCCGACCGGCATGGACAGGCCGGACGCCAGCTGCCGGTGCACCTGGCTTTCCGTGGTGCGTGCCCCGATCGCGCCCCAGGTCACGGCGTCCGCGATGTACTGCGGGGTGATCGGGTCCAGCCACTCGCAGCCCACCGGCAGCCCGAGGCCGGTCACGTCGAGCAGGAACCGGCGGGCCAGCCGCAGGCCGCGGTGCACGTCGTGGCTGCCGTCCATGCCCGGGTCGTTGATCAGGCCTTTCCAGCCGGTCACCGTGCGCGGCTTCTCGAAGTACACCCGCATCACGATGAGCAGGTCGCCGGCCAGCGTGTGACGCAGCGCGGCCAGGCGGCGGGCGTACTCGAGCCCGGCCGCCGGGTCGTGCACCGAGCAGGGACCGGCCACCACCAGCAGCCGGTCGTCCGCGCCGTCCAGCACCGCGCGCACCTCGGCCCGGGACTGCTCGACCAGCCCCTCGGCCGCGCTGTCCAGCGGGAGTTCGTCCAGCAACGCGGCCGGTGACAGCAGCGGCTCGTAGCCGGCTACCCGGGTATCGCTGGTGTGCGGCATCACGCCCTCCTCCGGATGTCGCCCCCATTCTGCCGGACCGGCACGGGTGCCCCGGGCGGCGGGCGGATTCAGGGCACGAACACGGCGAGCGGGCGGGCCTGCCCGTCCTGCTCCTGGATCAGCGCGATCAGCGCGCCGTCCGGGCCGAACGCCGCGACCGGGCCGGTGTGTTCGCCCAGCCCGGCCAGCCGCCCGCCGTGGGCCAGCGAGCGCGCCTCGGTATCGGTCAGCCGCCGGGCCGGGAACGCCGCCGCGGCCGCCGCGGCCAGCGGCAGCACCGGGAGTTCCGGCTGCGCCTGGGCCAGCTCGTCCAGGGTGTGCGCGGCGGCCAGGTCGTACGGGCCGACCCGGATCCGGCGCAGCATGGTGAGGTAACCACCGACCCCGAGCGCCTGGCCCATGTCCCGGGCCAGTGCCCGGATGTAGGTGCCGCTGGAGCAGCGCACCGCCACGTCGGCGTCCAGTTCGTCCCCGGCCGGCCGGACGGCCTGCACGGTGAACGACCACACGGTGACCGGGCGCGGCGGCAGTTCCGGCGGCGCGCCCTCCCGGGCCAGCTGGTAGGACCGCTTGCCGCCCACCTTGATCGCGCTGACGGCCGGCGGCACCTGCATGATCGGCCCGGTCAGCGCGGCCGCGGCGGCGCGCACCGCGTCGATGGTCAGGCCGGCCGCCGCGGCACCGGGCACGATCGTGCCCTCGGCGTCGCCGGTGTCGCTGCTGGCGCCCAGCCGCACCGTGGCCAGGTAGTCCTTATCGCTGAGGGTGAGGTGGCCGAGCAGCCGGGTGGCCTTCTCCAGGCCGACGACCAGCACTCCGGTGGCCATCGGGTCCAGCGTGCCGGCGTGCCCGACCCGCCGGGTGCCGGCCAGGCGGCGCACCCGCGCCACCACGTCGTGCGAGGTCAGCCCGGCCGGCTTGTCGATCACGAGCAGGCCGCTCGGTGCCTTCCCCCGGCGCGTAGCGCCGTTCGGGGGGTTGCGGGGGGTCGTCCCCCCGTGCTCAGACACTGTCCTCAGCCAGCAGCGGGCGGAGGTCGGCCAGGGCCTCGGCTGGGCCGCCGCGGGCGGTGAAGCCGGCGGCGGAGCGGTGGCCGCCGCCGCCTAGAGCGGCGCAGGCCCGGCCGACGTCCACCGCGCCCCTGGACCGGGCGGACACCTGCCACAGGCCGTCGTCGGACTGCTTGAGCACGACCGCGACGTCCGCCTCGTCGGTGCGCCGGACCACATCGATGACCGGCTCGACGGCGTCCAGGCTCAGCCCGTGCCTGGCCCGGTCGGCGCAGCTGATCGTGGTCCACGCCAGGCCGTAGCCACCGGCCGCTTCCGGTTCCAGCGTGGCCCGGCCCAGCACGTCGGAGAGCAGGCCCAGGTAGCTGAACGGGGCCCGGTCCCACAGCTGCCGGGCCACCGCGGCGGGCTCGATCCCGGTGCGCAGCAGCCGCGCCGCCACCTCGTGCACGGCCGGGGTGGTGGCGGAGAACTTGAACGACCCGGTGTCGGTGACCAGCCCGGCGTACAGGCCAAGCGCGATATCCCTGGTCAGCTCGATGCCCATGGTGTCGATCAGGTCGAGGACCAGGATGGCGGTAGCCGCGGCCGCCGGGTCAACCAGGTGAATCGTGCCAAACCTGGTGTTGGACGCGTGATGGTCGATGACCACCAGCTCACCGGCCCGCTCGGCCGGCCCGGCCAGCACGCCGAGCCGGTCGATGCTGCCCGCGTCGAAGGTGATCATCAGCTCCGGCCGGTCCGGGTAGTCCCGCGGCGGGCTGAGCAGGCCGAGGCCGGGCAGGAAGCGGAGGATCTCGGGAACCTCGAACGGCTGGTCCCCGAACGACGCGGTGATCCGCTGCGGCCGCCGCCCGGGCGCCCGCAGCGCGTAGGCCAGCGCCAGCATGGAGCCGAGCGCGTCCGCGTCCGGCCGGACATGACAGGCCAGGCAGACCTGGTCCGCCCCGGCCAGCAGGGACGCAACCTTAGCCTGCGCCGCGGCGAGGTCACTCACGTCGCCGAGTATCCCGCGCCGTGATCACGGCCGGCCCGGGTTCCGCCGAGAGGATCGCTAAGCGTCAGCATGGCCGGCGCCCGCGTCCCCCGGCGGTTCCCGGTAAGGGTCCGGGTCGCCGGCGGGCACCGCGCCTTCCCGCACGCTGGCCAGCCGGGCGTCCGCGGCGCGCGCCTGAGCTACCAGGTCCTCCATCCGCGCGGCCCCCTCGGGGAGGGTGTCCAGCACGAACGTGACGGACGGGGTGTGCTTGAGCCCGGTCTGCCTGCCGACCTCGGACCGGATCACCCCGGTCGCGCTGGCCAGCGCGGCGGCGCTGGCCGCACGGTCCTCGGCCGACCCGTACACCGTGTAGAAGACGGTCGCCTCGCGCAGGTCCCCGGTCAGCCGGGCCTCGGTCACCGTGACGAAGCCCAGCCGCGGATCCTTGATCCGCCACTCCAGCATTTCCGCCACGATCTGGACGATCCGGTCGGCGAGCTTCCGTGCCCGGGCTTGATCCACCATGGCTGGCTCACTCCTCCTCGGTCAGCAGCCGCTGCCGCGCGGACAGCAGCTCGATGTCGGGGCGCGCCGCCACCAGGCGCTCGCAGGCCTCGAGCACCTCGACCGCGTGCGCGGCCGTCGAGGACACTATCGCTACCCCGATCTCGGCGCGGCGATGCAGGCCGGTGTACCCGGTTTCGGCCACCGAGACGCCCGGATGACGGCGGCGGACCTCGGCAACCACCGAGGCCACCGCCGTCCTCTTCTGCTTGAGCGACCGCACGTCGCCGAGCAGCACATCCAGGGTCAGTGCACCCACGTACATCCGCTTTGCTGAGCTAGCTGGCCTACTCCCGTGGCTTCTCGCGCATCTCGAACGTCTCGATGACGTCCTCGATGCGGATGTCGCTGTAGCCGACGCCGATACCGCACTCGTAGCCCTCGCGGACCTCGGTGACATCGTCCTTGAACCGGCGCAGCGACTCGACGTTCAGGTTGTCCGAGATCACCACGCCGTCCCGGATCAGCCGCGCCTTGCTGTTGCGGTTGATCGTGCCCGAGCGGACCAGGCAGCCGGCCACGTTGCCGACCCGGGGCACCCGGAAGACCTCGCGGACTTCCGCGGTGCCGAGCTGAGCCTCCTCGAACTCGGGCTTGAGCATGCCCTTGAGGGCCGCCTCGATCTCCTCGATCGCCTGGTAGATGACCGAGTAGTAGCGGATGTCCACGCCCTCGCGCTGGGCCAGCTCACCGGCCCGGCCGGCCGGCCGGACGTTGAAGCCGACGATCACCGCCTCGGAGGCGATGGCCAGGTTCACGTCGTCCTGGGTGATGGCGCCGACACCGCGGCCGATGACCCGCAGGCTGACCTCCTCGCCGACATCGATCTTGAGCAGCGCGTCCTCCAGGGCCTCCACCGACCCGGACACGTCGCCCTTGATGATGAGCAGCAGCTCTTCCCGCTCGCCGGACTTGAGCGCGGACTCCAGGTCCTCCAGGGTGACCCGGGGCCGCCGCTGGGCGAACATGGCGTTGCGCTCCCTGGCCTCGCGGCGCTCGGCGATCTGCCGGGCTACCCGGTCGTCGCTGACCACCAGGAAGCTGTCGCCGGCGTCCGGGACGGCGGTCAGGCCGAGCACCAGCACCGGGCGGGACGGCGGCGCGTCGGGCACCGGCGCGCCGTTCTCGTCGAGCAGCGCGCGGACCCGGCCGAACGCCTCGCCCGCCACGATGGAGTCGCCGACGTGCAGCGTGCCCCGCTGCACCAGCACCGTCGCCACCGGGCCGCGGCCGCGGTCCAGGTGCGCCTCGATGGCCACACCCTGGCCCTGCTGCTCCGGGTTGGCGCGCAGATCGAGTTCGGCGTCCGCGGTCAGCACGATCGCCTCGAGCAGGTCATCGATGTTGGTGCCCTGCCGCGCGGACACGTCCACGAACAGCGTGGTGCCGCCGAACTCCTCGGCCACCAGGCCGTACTCGGTGAGCTGGGAACGCACCCGCTGCGGGTCCGCGCCCTCCTTGTCGATCTTGTTCACGGCCACCACGATCGGCACACCGGCCGCCTGGGCGTGGTTCAGCGCCTCCGTCGTCTGCGGCTTCACGCCGTCGTCCGCGGCGACCACCAGAACCACCAGGTCGGTGGTTTCCGCACCGCGGGCCCGCATCGCGGTGAACGCTTCGTGACCCGGGGTGTCGATGAACGTGATCTTGCGCTCCTGGCTGTCCACCTCGGTGGTGACCTGGTAGGCGCCGATGTGCTGGGTGATGCCACCCGCCTCGCGGGCCGCCACGTTGCTGTGCCGGATCGCGTCGAGCAGCTTGGTCTTGCCGTGGTCAACGTGGCCCATGACGGTGACCACCGGCGGCCGCGGCTGGAGGGCTTCCTCGCCGCCCTCGTCCTCGCCGAACTCGATGTCGAACGACTCCAGCAGCTCCCGGTCCTCTTCCTCCGGGGAGACCACCTGGACGTTGTAGTTGAGCTCGGCGCCCAGCAGTTGCAGCGTCTCGTCGTTCACCGACTGGGTAGCGGTCACCATCTCGCCCAGGTGGAACAGCACCTGGACCAGCGAGGCCGGGTTCACCCCGATCTTGTCCGCGAAGTCGCTCAGCGAGGCACCCCGGGACAGCCGGATGACCTGGCCGTTACCGCGCGGGATCTGCACCCCGCCGATAGCCGGCGCCTGCATGTTGTCGAATTCCTGGCGGCGCTGCTTGCGTGACTTGCGCCGCTGGGACGGCCGGCCACCGGGGCGGCCGAAGGCACCCTGGGTGCCACTGCGGCCGCGGCCACCGCCGCCACCGGGACGGCCACCGCCGCCGCCCATGCCGGGACGGGGACCAGCCCCGCCACCGCCACCGCCGCCGGGCCGGGACGCGCCCGCGCCGGGACCGCCACGGCCACCGCCGGGACGGCCCGCGCCGGGACCGCCACCCGGGCCACCGCGGCCGGGGCCGCCGCCGGGGCCACCTGGGCCACGAGCGGGGCGCGGCGGCATGTTGTTCGGGCTGGGCCGCGGGCCGCCGGGCCGGGGCATGTCAGCCGGGCTGGGGCGGCCGGGACCGCGCGAGCCGGGCGGGCGCGGCGCGCCGGGCCGGGCACCGCCCGGGCCGGACGACGTGGACCCACCTGGGCTGCCCGCGCCAGGCTGGCCTGGGCGCGGCGCGTTGCGCGGCGTGGAGCCCATGCCGGACGCCACCGGGGCAAACGGGTTGTTGCCCGGGCGGGGCCCGGGACGCGGGGCGCGCCGGTCACCAGGCCGCGGCCCGGCTGGCCGTGAGCCACCCTGACCGGAGCCGCCCTGAGCCGAGCCGCCCTGGCCGGGACCGGGCCGCGGGGCGGCCGGCCGCGGACCGGGCACCGGGCCGCGCTGCGGCGGCGCCGCCGGGCTGGCCGACGCGGCGCCGGTGGGCACCGGCGGAACCGGGGCACGCGGCACCGGGCCAGCCGGGCGCGCGGCCTCGGGACGGGGTCCCGGCTCCTGGCCGGCCGACGGGCTGGCCGCTGGCGCGGCCGACGGGCTGGCCGCCGGCGGGGCCGCCGCCTGCGGACTAGCACCAGCCGACGGGCTGGGGGCCGCCGCCGCGGGCTGCTGCCGGGCAGGCCCAGGCCGCGGCGCGGGACGGCTGCCATTGCCGTCTGCTGCCTGGCCGGCCTGGGCCGGCGCAGGCTGCGCCTGCGACCGCCTGCCCTGCGGCTTCGCCGCCTGGCCGCCGAACTCATCTTTAAGTCTGCGAACTACGGGCGCCTCGATCGTCGAGGACGCCGAACGGACGAACTCGCCCATTTCCTGGAGCTTGGCCATCACGGCCTTGCTCTCTACCCCGAACTCCTTCGCGAGTTCGTATACCCGGACCTTCGCCACTGCGCTCCCTCTGTCGGCCCGGCTCCTCCGGGCCATCGTGGCCGATCCGGGGCAGCGCGTGCTCCGGACGGCCTCAGTTTCGGGTTCTCATCGCCGCGTTCTCATCGCGCGCTCATCACAACTGATCCCGCTTTCCCGGCACTGCTGCCGTTCCTTCTGACCTACCTGCCCGGTCCGCTGACTGCGCGTCCTGCCCAGCCAGGTAGTCCGCGAGCCGGCCGGTGCCCAGTGGGCCGGCCTGCGCAGCGCCCGCGGGAGTACCCGGCGGCGCTGTGCCAGCTCGAAGCATTCCTGGCTGGGATGCAGATACGCACCCCGGCCGGGGAGCCGCGCTTGCGGGTCAGGGACGATGTCGCCCCCGGCCGCGACCAAGCGCAGCAAGTCAGACTTAGCCGTACGAGCCTTGCAGCCTACACAGGTGCGAACCGCGGCTGCGGGCCGCACCGGCCCCAAGGACCGTCTGGCCATGGTCTAGGTAAGCCTACCTCGTCGGCGCGTCGGCGACACCGCGCCCAGTTCCGGCGGCACCCGCCGGGGGCTCCGGCTCGGCCGCACCTGGCTCCCCGCTGGGGGAGCCACCGGAGGCCGACGCCCCGACCGGGTTGTCCGGCTGGATGTCGATCTTCCATCCGGTGAGCCGCGCGGCGAGCCGGGCGTTCTGCCCCTCTTTGCCGATGGCCAGCGACAACTGGTAGTCCGGCACGATCACCTGGGCGATCCTGGCCTGCAGATCCACCACGTTGACCCGCAGCACCCGGGCCGGGGACAGCGCGTTGGCCACGAACTGCGCGGATTCCTCGGAGAAGTCCACGATGTCGATCTTCTCGCCGTGCAGCTCGGTCATCACGTTCCGCACCCGGCTGCCCATCGGCCCGATGCAGGCGCCCTTGGCGTTCACCCCAGGCTGATGCGAGCTGACCGCGATCTTGGTCCGGTGGCCGGCTTCGCGGGCGATGGCCACGATGTCCACCGCACCCGAGGCGATCTCCGGCACCTCCAGCGCGAACAGCTTCTTCACCAGGTTGGGATGGGTGCGGGACAGGGTGATCGACGGGCCGCGGTAGCCCTTGTGCACGCGCAGCACGTAGCAGCGCAGCCGTTCGCCATGCGCGTAACGCTCGCCCGGCACCTGCTCGGTCGGCGGCAGGATCGCCTCGATCTTGCCCAGGTCGACGAGCACCGCCTTAGGGTCCTTGCCCTGCTGGATCACCCCGGCCACGATGTCGCCCTCCCGGCCGGCGTACTCGCCGAAGGTGAGCTCATCCTCGGCGTCGCGCAGCCGCTGCAGGATCACCTGGCGGGCGGTGGTCGCGGCGATACGGCCGAAACCGTCCGGCGTGTCGTCGTATTCCCGGACCGGGGCGCCGTCCGGGCCAGACTCGGTGGCCCACACCGTGACGTGCCCGGTGCGCCGGTCGATCTCCACCCGGGCGGTGGGAGCGGCGCCCTCGGTGCGGTGGTACGCGACCAGCAGCGCGTCCTCGATGGCCTTGATGGCCAGGTCCATCGAGATGTCCTTCTCGCTCTCCAGGCTGCGCAGGACGCTCAAATCAATGTCCATCGGGCTCCCCCTCGTCCCCGGGGCCGGCCGCCGCGCCGGGGCCGGCCGCGCCGCCGAACTCCACCTGCACCTGGCCAGCGCCCAGTTCCCGGTAGCTGAAGTCGTGCGGCTTGCCGTCGATGTCCAGGGTCACCCCGTCCGCCCTGGCCTCGAGTACGCGGCCGGTCACCGCGCCCGGCCCGCCCGATGTCACCGGGACCCGGACCAGCCGGCCGCGGGCCCGCCGCCAGTGCCGCGGCTCGGTGAGCGGGCGGTCCACGCCGGGCGAGCTCACCTCCAGCGTGTAGGCATCGTCACCCATCACCCCGGAGCCGTCCAGCTCGGCCGACAGCGACCGGCTGAGCACCGCGATGTCGTCCAGGCTGGGGCCGCCGTCCGCGTCCACCACGACGCGCAGCAGGCGGCGCCGGCCAGCCGTGCTGACCCGCACCGACTCCAGGTCGAAGCCCGCGGCACTGACCACCGGGCCGAGCACCCGGGTCAACCGCCCGGTGTCAGCCGAACGTGACGGTACGTGACGGGTATCACCACGCATCACGACCTCCTCGTCCGCGACCTGTGCTGTTGTCTGGCGTGATCTAGCCTAACCGGCCCGCGCAGGCGACTTGGCCGGTCCGCGAGCCAGGTTCTGGCATCCCTCCTGGGGTGGCGCGGCCCGGCCGGGCCCGGGGTGGCCCTACGCTCGGCGGGAACAGCCGGCGACAGGGTGAAATCGGGAGCGGTTAGGCCGCGACTGGAGGAGCGGTGCGGGCAGATCTGAGACGGCGCAGCGTGCTCGCCGCGGCCGGTGCGGCGGTGCCGCTGCTGGCCGCCGGGTGCAAGGGCGTGGGCGGCCTCGGCACGCTGCCACGGCCCCGGCCGGACGTGGCCGTGCTGCGCGCCGCGATCGGCACCGAGCATGCGCTGATCGCGCGGTACCGGTCCGCGCTGGCCGCGTCGCCGGGACTAAAGGACACCCTGGACCCGGTGCTGGACCAGCATCTGGCCCACCTGGCCGCGTTGCGGTCGCGGCTCATCGGGCCGGCCGCCACGCCGCGCCCGGCCCCGGCCAGTTCGGTCACGGCCAGCCCGGCCGACACGCTCGGCGCGCTGGCCGCGGCGGAACAGGCAGCGGCCGGTGCGCTGGTCAGCCGGCTGGCCACGGCCAGCCCGTCGCTGGCTCAGTTGCTGGCCAGCATCTCCGCGTCCGAGGCCAGCCACGCCGCGCTGCTCCGGATGCACCGGAGCGTTCCTTGAGCGGGCCGGCCGACGCGGTCACCCGGAGCGCGCTGCAGAGCGTGCTGGCCGCGGTGGACGCGGCCAGCTATGGCTACGGTGTGGCCGGCGCGCACCTGCCCGCGGCGAGCCGGTCCGCGGCCCAGCGGGACTGGGCCAAGCTCCAGGTGGCCCGGGACGGGCTGGTGTCCATGCTGGCGGCCCGCGGCGTCCCGGCGCCGGCCGCCCGGGACGCCTACCAGCTGCCGTTCCCGGTGCACAACACGGCATCGGCCGTATCCCTGGCCGGGTACCTGCAGAACCGGCTGGCCGCCGCCTACCTCGGCGTGGTCGCGCTGGACGACCCGGCGCTGCGCGCCTGGGGCGCCCGGCAGGCGCAGGCATGCGCGGTGCGCGCCACCGGCTGGCTGGGCCGGACGGTGGCGTTCCCGGGGCTCAGCGCGCGAGCCGCCGGCCCAGTGCCTGGAGAAGGAGTGCCTGAGGGCAGCGCGCGGCCGTCGGCTAGTCCTTAGTCTCCGGGCGAGGCGGCCAGCACGTGCGCGATCCGGGCCGCCGCCTGATCCAGGTCGCTGGCCGCGGCGATCCGCTCGGCCCACGACCACCAGAACCACCAGCTGCCGTCTTCGCAGCACCCGGCGTAGACGTCCTCGGCCAGCGCCGACGCGGCCGGGTTCACCACGCGCAGGCTGGGCACCCGGCCGGCCGGGGTGACCAGGCTCGCGGTCATCCCGCGGACGGCCAGCGCGGGCCCGAGCTGGTCGAGCCGGTCAGCGCAGGCCTGAGTGCTACTGGCCGTATCGGGGCTGGCCGTATCGGGGCTGGCCGCGGCGGACGCGGAGGAGGGCGGGGACAGGGTGCGGGCCCGCTGGGCGCCCATCACCATCTCAATCACCTCTAGTAATCGAGCGATAGCTTAGCGTTCGGAGTCCAGGATGACGCTTGCGATTGCGGTTTGCAACATGCATTCAGTATTTCGCACGTACAGTTGCCCAGGAGACGCTTCGCCAGAACGGGGGAACACCGACGGCCACGCAGCAGAGCCCCACCGTCCGGCGCCGCAGGCTGGCGCTGGAGCTGCGCAGGTTCCGTGAAGCGGCGCGGATGACCTGCGAGGACGTTGCCGAGCATCTGGAGTGCTCGACCTCGAAGATCAGCCGGATCGAGACCGGGCGGGTGCGCGTTTCACCCCGGGACGTACGGGACATGCTCGACCTTTACCGCGTGCCCGAGCCACAACGGGACAGCCTGGTGCAGCTGGCCCGGGAGTCCCGGCAGAAAGGCTGGTGGCATGCGTACAGCGACACGATCGAGCCGCGGTTCGCCACCTACATCGGGCTGGAGAGCGCGGCCTCGGAGATCCGCATCTACGAGGTCACCCTGATTCCGGGGCTGCTGCAGACCGAGGACTACGCGCGCGCGGTGATCGCCGCCGGGGCGGTGGAGGGCAGCCCGGAGGCGGTGGAACGCAACGTCGCCTTCCGGATGGCCCGCCAGCCCGCGCTGACCAGCGAGGACCCGCCGCAGCTGTGGGCCGTCCTGGACGAGGCCGCGCTGCGCCGGCAGGTGGGCGGCCCCGGGCTGATGCGGCTCCAGCTAGACCACCTGCTCGACCTGGGCGGGCTGCCGAACGTGGCGATCCAGGTACTGCCGTTCGGCGCGGGCGCGCACCCGGCGATGGGGCGGCCGTTCGTCATCCTGGCCTTCCCGGAGCGGGCCGACCCGGACGTGGTGTACCTGGAGGACCTGACCAGCGCGCTGTACGTGGAGAACGTGGACGAGGTGGACCGGTACAACGTGTTCTTCAACCACCTGCGGGCCACCGCGCTGTCCTTCGAGGATTCCGCCGAGCTGATCACATCGGTGCTGAAAGACCTGTAGGCAGCGGCTCGGTGTGCAGCACGGTGAGCCGGGACACCGCGCGGGTCAGCGCGACGTAGAGCCGGTGCAGGCCGCGCGACTCGGCGGCCGCGATGCGGGCCGGCTCGACGACGATGACGTGGTCGAACTCCAGGCCTTTGGCCAGCGTGACCGGGACCAGCAGCAGCCTGCTGTCGCCCGGGTCTGGGTGTAGCCCATCCAGCACCCGGTGCGCCAGCCGGGCCGCGCCGAGCAGCCCGGACAGCGCGCCGACCTGGTCGTCGGCCGCGATCACCGCGATGGAGCCAGGCGCCTGCCGCGCCTCGTCGCACGTGGCAGCCAGCGCGCCGGGCAGCGACTGGCCGGTGACCGGCAGCACGGTCAGCGCGGCTGGGTCCTGGCGCAGTGAGCTGGCCGGGGCCAGCCCAGGAGCCAGCGCACCGAGCAGCTGATTGGCGAAGTCCAGGATCTGCCGCGGCACCCGGTAGCCGGTGCGCAGCTCGCGCAGGTCGGCGCCGCCCTTGCCCAGGTCCCGGAGCAGCGTGGTCCAGCTGTCGGTGGCGGCCGGCGCGGTGCCCTGGGCCAGGTCGCCGAGCACGGTGGCCGAGCCGGTGGCGCACCGCCGGCCGACCGCCCGGCATTCCATCGGGGACAGGTCCTGCGCCTCGTCCAGCACCACGTGGGACAGGCTGGGGGTGCGCTCGATCAGGTCGCTGGCCTCATCGACCAGCACCGCGTCGGCCAGCGTCCACGGCGCGCTGGCCGGGCCGCGCGGCGCCCGGCGCCAGGCGATCAGGTCCTGCTCGGCCTCGGCCAGCAGCCCATCCGCCGCCGCGGCCAGCAGCGCCCGGTCGGACAGCAGCCGGAGCACCAGCTTCACCGGGCCGGCCTTGGGCCAGATGGCGTCCACCGCCGCGCGCACCGGCCGGCTCCGCCGCACCGCGTCGTGCGTCCGGTCGTCGCACGTCTCCCCGGCCGCTTCCATCCGGGTCAGGATCACGTGCGCGATCCGGTGGCCGAGCATGTCCCGGCCGGCCGCGTAGCGGACGCCGCGGTCGCGCAGCTCGGCCACCAGGTCGCCGACCTCGGTGCCCGGTACCCGCCAGCGGCGGGACCCGCGGGCCAGCAGCACCGGCTCGGCTGGGGTGCGCAGCCCGGCCCACAGCGCCCGGCGGAGCACCTCGGCCATCCGGGTATCGCCCTTGACCCGGGCCGCCGCGGCGGATTCGGTGGCCCGGACCGGAACCTGGGCCAGCAGGTCGGCCAGCGTGGTCTGGCTGACGCTGTGCTCGCCGAGCGCGGGCAGCACGTTGCGGATGTAGGACAGGAAGGCCCGGTTCGGCCCGATGACCAGCACGCCGCCCCGGGTCATCTTGCCCGGGTAGGCGTACAGCAGGTAGGCCACCCGGTGCAGGCCGACCGCGGTCTTCCCCGTGCCCGGCGCACCCTGCACGCACAGCGTCTGGTCCGCGGCCGCCCGGACGATGTCGTCCTGGTCCGGCTGGATGGTGGCCACGATGTCGCGCATCGGCCCGGACCGGGGCCGCTCGATCTCCTCGATCAGGATCCGGCTTACCCCGGCCTCGGCCGGGCTGGCGTCCGGGCCGGTGAGCATCTCGTCCTCGTGCGCGGTGAGCTGCCCGCCGGCGAAGCCGAACCGGCGGCGCAGGCCCACCCCCATCGGCTCGGCCGGGCTGGCCCGGTAGAAGGCCCGGGACACCGGGGCCCGCCAGTCCACCACGACCGGCAGCCCGGCCGGGTCGTGCACGTGCCGCCGGCCGACATGGAACCGGTCCCCGGCGTACTCACCGGCGACGTAGTCGAGCCGGCCGAAGAACAGCGGGGTGTCCGGCATATCGCTGAGCGCCTCGGCCCGCCGGTACAGGTCAGCCTTGAGGTACTCCTCGGACACCCGGTCGCCGCCCAGCGCGCGGAGGGAGAGCACGTCCTCGCGCATCAGCCGGAGGAAGTCGCGGGCCTGGGCCAGGTGCTTCCGCTCGGCGATCAGTACCGGATCGGCCGCGGGATCAGGGCCCGTGGTGTGGGGCTCAGTGGTGTCGGCTGGCTGCGGGTGGTGCTGCGTCCCGCTGGCCGAGGGCATGATTGATCACCTCGATGGCGTCGGGGGTAGGCACAAGAGCCAAGAGCCTACCAACCGGCGCCACTACTGGTCATCTGGATTTCCGGGGCCGGTAGCGGCGGTCGCGCCGGCCTGGACGTCGAAGCGCCGCGGCATGAGCAGCAGCACCGCGCCGATGGTGAGCGCGGCGACCACGGTCAGCGCGGCGTACACGTGGTTGGTGGCGGTGGCGATGGCCGCCTTCAGGTAGCTGTCCGCGGCCTGGCCCAGCTGGGCCGGCCGGGTCAGCGCCGTGGCGATGCCGCTGACCTGGTGGGGCAGCGTGGGTTCACCGCGGCCGGCGCCTGGCGCAGGCTGCTGGCCAGGGTGGTGTTGAAGATCGCCCCGAAGATGGCCGCGCCGAGGCTCTGGCCCAGGTACCGGGAGAACATCACGGTCCCGGTGACCACGCCGCGCTCGCCCCAGCTGACGGTGGACTGCGGGCCGACGATCGAGGCCACCGAGAGCAGGCCGAGGCCGCCGCCCAGCACGAACGTCTCGAGCACCGGCTGCCAGACCGGTGCCGGGTCCGGCGCGAACAGGAACGCGGCCACCGCGACCAGGCAGATGACCGCGCCGGTGAGCTGGGTGTCGCGGAAGCCAACCCGGAGGAACAGCTTGGCCGAGAAGGCCGAGGCGAGCGGCCAGCCGATGCTCATCGCGCCCAGCACGCCGCCCGCCGCCACCGCGCCCAGGCCGAGCACGGTCTGGCCATAGGTGGGCAGGAACGTGGTCGGCCCGATGACCAGCAGGCCGAGGCCCAGCGCGGCCAGCGCGGAGCCGCTGAGCACCCGGCGGCGCCAGAACCACGGCGGCATGATCGGCTCCGCGGCGCGCCGCTCGGCCAGCACCGCGGCGGCGGCCGCGGCCGCCGCGACCGCGAACACCGCGACGCTCGGCCCGGACCACCAGGGCCAGGCCACCCCGCCCTGGACCAGGCCGAAGATGAGCGCGCCCGCGGCCACGAAGATGGCGGCGGCACCGGCCACGTCGATCCGGTGCCGGGTCCGCTGCACGTTCTCGTGCAGGTAGCGGGCCAGCAGCGCGACGGCGGCCGCGCCGACCGGCAGATTGATCAGGAAGATCCACCGCCACGAGGCGTACTGGGCCAGGCTGCCGCCCAGCACCGGGCCGATCACCGCGGAAATCCCCCACACGCTGGACAGCCAGCCCTGCACCCGGCCCCGCTCGGCCAGGTCGTAGAGGTCACCGGCGAGCGTGTTCACGGTGGCCTGCACTCCGCCGGCGCCGATGCCCTGCACGGCGCGGAACGCGATCAGGCTGACCATGCTCCAGGACGACGCGCAGAGCGCCGAGCCGGCCAGGAAGATGATCGTGCCGATGATCAGCACCGGCTTGCGGCCCCACTGGTCGGCCAGCCGGCCCTGCAGCGGGATGGTCACCGTCTGGGTCAGCAGGTAGCTGGAGAACACCCAGCTGAACAGCGAGAAACCGCCGATGTCCCGGACCACCTGGGGGATCGCGGTGGCCACGATGGTGTTGTCCATGGCGGCCAGGGCCATCGCGGTCATCAGCGCGATGAGCACCGGGCCACGGCGGGCGGGACGGGCAGGGGTTTGCTGGGCCGGCTGGGTGGGGGCAGACATGTACGGCCAGCCTATGCCGACTGGATTTTCAGCGGCTGGTCCGGCCCCGGCGGGCCAGCGCGTCCGCGCTCACCGCCGCCATCAGCACCAGGGCGAAGATCAGGTCCTGCGCGGCCGCGCTCATCCCGAGCAGGTAGATGCCGTTGTAGATGGCGGCGATGACGAGGCCGCCGAGCACCCCGTCCAGTGGCTTGCCCCGGCCGCCGAACAGGCTGGTCCCGCCGATCACCGCGGCCGCCACCGCGTACAGCACCAGGGTGGCGCCGTCGACGCTGGAGGACACCGAGCGCAGTTCGGCGGCGTAGATGATGCCGGCCACCCCCGCGGTCAGCCCGGCCAGCGCGAACGCCACTGTCCTGATCCGGGCGATGCTGACGCCGGCCCGCCGGGCCGCCTCCGCGTTGCTGCCGATGGCGTGCACGTCACGGCCGAACCGGGTCCGGTTCAGCAGGAACGACCAGGTGACCAGCACGCCGAGCACGATCAGGATGACCCACGGCACGCCGCGGACCGGGCTGAGCACGCCGCGGTTGATGCTGCACACGGTGACCACCGCGATGCCCGCCACCGCGGCCACGCCGATCTTGGCCACGGTCAGGCTGACCGGCGGCCCGGTCGGCCCGCCGCGGCGGCGCTCCGCGTCGCGGCGGATGGTCAGCACGGCGAACAGGCCGACGAAGACCACCATGAGCAGCCAGCCCGCCACCGGGGTGAGATAGCCGTTGGCCAGGTCGTTGACGACGTTGCTCGGGATCGGCAGCGTGCCGCCGGAGCCGAGGATCCAGAGCAGCATCCCCTCGCAGGCAAGCAGGCCGGCCAGGGTGACCACGAACGACGGCAGCCGGAGCCGGGAGATCAGCGTGCCCTGCAGCGCGCCGATGGCGGTGGTGACGGCCAGCGCCGCCGCGATGGCCGCCCACCACGGCCAGTTCCGCGGGCCGGCCAGCAGTTCCGCGGCCACCACGCCGCCCAGACCGGACACGAAGCCGATCGACAGGTCGATGTCGCCGAGCAGCAGCGCGAACACCTCGCCCATGCCGAGCAGCATGAACACGGCCCCCTGGACGAGCAGGTTGGTCAGGTTGACCGGGGACAGGAAGTGGCTGTTCAGCGACTGGAAGATGGCCCCGATGACGGCCAGGCCGATGATCACGGACAGCGCACCGCTCTCGCCCGGTGCGAGATAGGCGCGGAAGCCACGCCGGGAGATGGGCGGCTGGCTGGTGACCGGGCTGACCCGGCCGATCTCCATCCTGGTCACCGGGTCACCTGGATCCCGGCCCGGCGGCAGGCGGCCCGCAGCGCGCCCGCGCACAACTGGGACACCTGCACGAACCCGTCCCTGACCACCGTCGCCGCCATGTTGCTGGCCGTCACCCAGACCGGCTTGAGCAGCACGGACGGCACCTCGACATGATCTTGCGGATCGTAGGTCCGCGCGGCGACCAGGCTGGCCGGCGGGCTCACCCCGGCCCGCAGGTACAGCGCCAGCGTTGCGGCCGCCTGCGCCTCGGTGTAGATCGGCTTGTAGACCGTGCCGCACTGGTACCCGGCCAGGATGTTCTGCAGGCCGGACGGGGTGGCGTCCTGCCCGGTGGTCGGGAACGTACGCGGCGGGGTGTTCAGCGTCTTAAGGTAGGAGATGACCGCGCTGGCCGTGTCGTCGTTCGGGGTGAGCACGGCAGTGATCTTGTTGTTCGCGGTGTACTGCTCCTCGAACGTGGTCTGCGCGGTGGTCGGGTCCCAGGAGCCGGGCGGCTGGCCGGCGCTGAGGTACCGGCCGGAGCGGAAGTAGGGCCGCAGCACGGCGTCGTAGCCCTGGGCGAACAAGGTGGCGTTGTTGTCGGTGGGCGCGCCGCGCATGACCAGGATGTCCGGCTTGCGCACGTGCCAGGCCTGGATGCAGGAGATCAGCCCGCGCGCCATCAGCCCGCCGACCGCGACGTTGTCGAAGCTGACGTAGTAGGCCCGGCTCCCGCCCAGCGTCATCCGGTCATAGTCGATCACCTTGACGCCGAGCGAGGCGGCCGCGGATTCGATCGACGCGCCTACCCCGGAGTCGATCGGGTCGAGCAGCAGCACGGTGGCGCCCTGGGTCATGTCCGACTGGGCCTGGGCCTGCTCGGTGGCGTCGCTGCCCTGCGCGTTGGTGATGATGAACTGGCTGCGGCTCAGCCCGGCCGCCTGCAGCGCCCGGGCCAGGTACGGCGCGTCGAACTCGGTGTACCGGGGCGAGGTGGTGGTGTCCGGCAGCAGCACCCCGATCTTGCCGGTGCCGATCCGGGTCAGCCCGGTCAGCTTGTGCATCACCGAGAAGTCATTGCTGAACGAGGCGGTGGACACGGTGGGGATCACCGAGCCGAGCGCGGCCGCGGACCGGGATTGCACCGGCTTGCCGCACGCGGTCAGCCCGGCCGCCGCCGCGACGGCGGCGAGCAGTCCCGAGGCGAGCCGGCCCAAGGCCTGACGGCGGAGCGCGGTCATGCCGTGGCGAACCGGTAGCCCGACCGGGGCTCGGTGATGAACAGCGGCTCGTCCCCGGCCTTCTCCAGCTTGGCCCGCAGCCGCCCGACATAGACCCGGGTGTACTCGGTCTGCGTCTCGTAGCCCGGTCCCCACACCCGGCGCAGCAGTGTCGCGTGGGTGAGCAGTTCGCCGGGGCTGATGGCGAACTGGCGGAGCAGCGCGAACTCGGTCGGGGTCAGGTGCACCAGGGCGCCGTCCTTGGTGACCCGGCGGCGTTCCAGGTCGATCTCCACGTCGCCGATCCGCACCACGCCCGGCTCGGGGCGGCCGTCGGGCGAGGGCTTGCTGCGGCGCAGCGTCGCGTTGATCCGGGCCAGCAGTTCCTCGATGCCGAACGGCTTGGTCATGTAGTCATCGGCGCCGAGGTTGAGCGCACGCACCTTGTCAGTCTCGGCGCGCCGCGCGGACAGCACGATGATGCCCACCCCGGACTGCTCGCGGATCTCCCGGCACAGCTCGAACCCGTCCCGGCCGGGCAGCATCAGGTCGAGCAGCACCACGTCGAGCGCCCGCTCGGCGAGGACCTCGCTGACCCCGCTGCCGTCCTTGGACACGATCACGTCATGGCCCCGGGCGGACAGGTTGGACCGGACCAGGTCAACGATGTTCTGGTCGTCCTCCACGATCAGCACGACCGTCTTGTCAGCCACCACGGTGTTCCTCCGGTTCCTCCACAACGCTCCAGGATGCTCCGGCGGGCTCGGCCGCGGAGCCGGGTGGCGGATCGGCCGGCAGCGAGACCAGGAAGGCTGCCCCGGGCTGGGCGGGCACCGCGACCAGGGTGCCGCCGTGCGCCTCGACGATGCCGCGGGCGATCGGCAGGCCAAGCCCGGTGCCGGCTACGTCGGTGGTGCCGCGCACCCGCGACTCGAAGATCTTCTCGGCCAGCCCGGGCGGGATGCCCGGGCCGTAATCCCGGATCTCCACCTCGGCCCACCCGGCGGCGCCGGACCGCACCGTCACGTCGGTGCCCCGGGGTGAGCCGCCGTGGCTGGCCGCGTTCTCCAGCAGGTTCACGAACACCTGCTCGAGCCGGTCGTGGTCGGCCCACACCGGCTCGACGCCGGTCTCCAGGTGGATGCGGGCCGGCCGCTTGCCGGACAGGCAGTTCGCGGCCGCGCCGACGACGAGCGGCAGCTCGCACCAGTCCCGCTGCAGCCGGAGCACGCCGGACTCGATCGCGGTCGAGTCGAGCAGGTCGCCGACCAGGCGTTCCATCCGCGCCGACTCGGCCGCGATGGAGCCGAGGAAGCGCCGGGTGGACTCCGCGTTCCAGGTCAGATCCGGCTGGCACAGCGTGAACGCGTAACCGTGGATCGCGGTCAGCGGGGTGCGCAGCTCATGGCTGAGCGAGGAGAGCATGTCCCGCTGGATGCTCTGTGACCGGCGCAGCGCCGCCGCCTCGCGCTGTGCGGTCTCCAGCGACTCCCGCTCCAGCGCCAGGGCCAGCGACCGGCTCGCGTCGTCGAGCAGTTCCAGCGCGTCCGCGGTGACCGCCTTGCCGGGGCGCCACCACGCGACCAGGGCGCCGCGCTGGCCGGGCAGCCGCAGCGAGCGGGCCGCCAGGCCGGGCTCGATCAGCCGGGCCGGCACATCACCGTCCGCGCCGGGCCCCGGGCCGGCCAGCCCCGGGCCGGCCAGCATCGTGTCGGCCAGCACCGCGCCGGCCGCCTCGTGCAGCCGGGGCAGCACCTCCGCGGTGAGCCCCGGCTCACCGGCCGCGGGCTCAGCGGGCCCGGCGGGCCGGTGCGCGATGCACCGGCACTCCAGGCCCGTGCCGTCGGTGCTAGTGCCGTCGGTGCCGACCACCGCCGCGCTGTCCGCGCCCAGCCCGGCCAGCAGGGCGAGCAGGGAGATCTCCAGGCCGCCCTGCACCCGTTCCGGGCCGGCCAGCGTCTCCAGCAGCCCGCGCAGCGATTCGAGCACCCGGTTGCGCCGGGACACCTCGGTGAGCAGCCGCTCCCGCTCGATCGCGGACGCGGCGTAGCTGAGGTAGATGGTGGCCAGTTCGAGCCGCTCCGGGGCCGGGTTGCCAGCCGACGCGGCGTACCCGGAGACGGTGCCGAGCACGCCATTGCTGCCCACGATGGGCGCCGCCCAGGCACTCCGGATGCCGGCCGCGGTGGCCGCGGCCCGGCCGGCCTGCCAGGCCGACCGGGCCTGCAGGTCATCCACCACGACCACGGCGCCGTCCGCGGCGGCCAGCCCGGCCGGGCCGCCGTCCGGGCCGACCGGCAGCGCCGCGTTCACCGTGAGCAGCTCGGTGGGCAGCCCGGTGGCGGCCATCCGGCGGAGCACCGACTGCTCGCCGCTGGTCTCCAGCAGGTGCACGCACAGCATGTCCACGTCCAGCGCGCCGGCCATGGCCGAGACGATCAGCGGCAGCGAGGCGGCCGGCTCGGCCTCGGACAGCTGGTCGGCCAGGCTCTGCAGCCGCCGGATCTGCCGGCTGGCGATCGAGTCCACTTCCACGCCGGACATCAGCGCGACGACGTCGCTGCGCTGCACCTCGACCGGGGACACATCGGCCACCGCGCGGCCGTCGCGCAGCACGATGATCCGGTCGGCCAGCGCGAACACCTGCTCCAGATCGTGCGAGGCGAGCAGCACGCTCGCGCCCGCCTCCCGGGTCTCCCGCAGGATCGTCTCGACCTGCGCGCTCTCGGCCACGCCGAGCGACGCGGTCGGCTCGTCCATCACCAGCAGCCGTGGCGGGGTGAGCAGCGCCCGGGCCAGCGCGACCAGCTGCCGCTGGCCGCGGGACAGCACCCGCAACGGCACGTCCAGGTGCAGGTCGTGCGCGCCGACCCGGCGCAGCACAGCGGCCGCCTCGTCCCGCATCGCGCCCTCGGAGACCACCCAGCGGCCGGGGCGGCCGAGGAAGATATTGGCCACCGCGTCGAGGTCGTCGCACAGGCCGTGCTCCTGCCATACGGTCTCCACGCCGGCCCGGCGCACCTGGGCGGGGCGGGGCGGCATCGGCCGCCCGGCGAACAGGACCTCGCCGGCATCGGCGTCGAGCACCCCGGCGATGGTGCCGATCAGCGTCGACTTGCCGGCCCCGTTGCCGCCCGCGACCGCGACGATCTCACCGTGGCCGACCTGCAGACTGACCTCGCGCAGCACGGTGAGCGGCCCGAACGTCTTGGTCAGCTTGCGCACGTCGAGCAGCGCGGCGCCACGGACCGGAGCCGCCACAGCCGCCGCCGCGCGGGGGGCACGCTTCGCTGCTCGGCCGGACCAGCTCACCAGCGACTCCGTTATTACCCGGGGGCTATTACCACGCAGCTGTTACCACACTCTGTTTCCACCACGGGGTTTCCCACCACGGGGAATACAGGGATTACTGCGGCGTAGCCTAACCGGGCCGGCTGGCCGCAGCCAGAGCTGACCACGACTGGCCTCAGGCCGGGGTGACCACGTACTGCCGGAGGCACAGGTCGTGGAACGTCACCGGGCCACGCGGGCCGGGCACATGGTCCACGTTGATGCCGGTCTCCGGCACGCCGCGCAGCTTGAAGCCGTCCAGCAGCCGGGTGCTGGCGTTCCAGAACGCGCCGGTCCCCCGGTACGCGGCGAGGAACCCGGCCGCGGCGGCCGGGTCGGCGGTGACGATGCTGGCCGCCAGGCCGGAGGTGCATGCGTTGGCGATCCCGGCCGCCGCGGCCGGGCCGTCCGCCGGGGCGATGGTCACCGTCGCCTCATGCCCGGTGTCCAGCGCCCACTCGTGGCCGAGCGGGTGGGCGTGCGGCGGCAGCGACGGGGTCACGCCCACGCCACGGACCGCGTCCAGCACGCTGGGCAGCCATTGGTCCCAGACGTCCGAGCAGATCAGCAGCAGGTTCAGCCGGTTGCACACGCCGAGCCGGTCCAGGCTCGCGACGATCAGCTCGGTAGCCAGCGCCGGGTCGGCCGCCCGGTCCAGGTACAGCACGCCGCCGCCGTCGGCGTGGGCCAGCGTGCGCACCCCGCACTCCGCGGCCGCGGCGGCCAGGCGGCGCGTGGTCTCCCCACTGCCGCGCAGGATCACCAGCGGGATCAGCCCGGGCTGGCGGACCAGTTCGACGGCGGCGTCCCGGTCCGCCGACCGGACCAGCTGCACCGTCCCGGGGTCGAGCCCGGCGGCGGCCAGCGCGGGCGCGATCACCTCGTCGGCCAGCGCGGCGGCCGACCGGAGCGCGGCGCCGCCGGTGCGCAGCACCCCGGCGTTGCGCGACTTGAGCAGCTGCGAGGCGATGTCCACGGTCACGTTCGGCCGGGCCTCGAAGTTCGCGCCGATCACGCCGACCGGCACCCGGCGCTCGGTCAGCCGCAGCCCGCCGGGCAGTTCACGCACCGGCTGGCTGTCCGGCGGGAACGGCGCCTCAGCCAGCAGGCCGAGCTGCCGGGCCATGTCATGCAGCCGGTCCGGGCCGAGGCGCAGCCGGTCCAGCAGCCCGCGGCCCAGGCCGGCCTGCTCGCCCTCGGCCATGTCGGTCGCGTTAGCGGCCAGGACCGGATCGGCCCGCTCGGTGAGCAGCGTGGCCATGCCGCGCAGCGCGGCGTCGATGACCGCGTCGGGCGCGGCGGCCAGGCGGCCCGCCGCCGCGGCGGCCGCCTCGCCGCAGCCGGCCACGGCTTTCTGTGCGTCAGACACGAGCCCGAGCCTACTGGGCCGTGTTCACTAAGCCGGGCGCGCTTAACCCCAGGACCAGTGGAAGCCGACCACGGAGCGCTCCAGCGACCGCAGGTACCGGTGCACCGAGTGCTGGTTGTCCGGCACGACCAGCTCCTGGTCCAGCACCGAGCCTTCCATCCCGTCCCACATCGCCCACCAGACCGCGGCAGGGAGCTCATCGGGGTGGAACTCGATGCGGATGTCGAAATTCTCCAGCGTGCCCATGACCGCGCGGCGGTACTCCCGCTCCTCGGGGTCGGCCGGGTCGTACTCGTAACAGGTCCAGTACTCCAGGGTCAGCGTCTCGCCCAGGTCGAGCGTGCGGGTCAGCGGGATATCGGTGGCATAAAGGTCCCCGATCCGGCGGAACGGCCCGGGCGGCCCAGCGCAGCCCTGGCCGAGTTCCAGGCTTACCGCGCTGGTGTCATACAGATAGGGAATGGCGTCCAGGCCGTCCACAACGGCCTCGACCACTTGCATCGTGCGGGTCCGGGTCAGCCTCCGGTCGGCGCCGACGCAGACGTGATCGTGCAGCGAGACCGTCTGGTGCCGGCGTGGGCCGAGTTCGCTGACCACCTTGGCCACCGCCCCGGAACGCATCGCCCGCGGCCCGGCCAGCACGGTGATCCGGCCGCTGCCCCGCCACAGCCGCCACAGCCGGTCCTCCTCCTGCGGGGTGAAACCGAACGCCGCGACGAACAGGCCCAGCGTGGACCGGCTCAGCACCTGGCCGGACAGGGCCCGGCCGACGGTGTCCTTGAGCTGCCGGGCGAGCACGTCCGAACTGCCCGTGGCGCGCGGGGCATTCCACAGGTGATGTGCGAGCACATTGGCCACCGCCAGGTGGTTGATCGCGCCGGGCCGGGTGCGTTCCGCGCGCGATTCCCACAATTGCCGGTACCGCCCGGGGCGCAGCAGTAATTCGTGCAGGTAGCGCCCGGCGGCCTGGCGGCCTGCGGTGAGCTGCGGCTCTGTCACAATCTGCCTCAATCAACGCATTGCGAACTTACTGCGACTTACCCGCTCTAGCCTATGACGCAGATCTCGCCGGGGGGGTATGGGCTACGGGCGAGACGGCGACAGGGGGACCGGGGGGGCGGGCAGCCGCAGGCGGACCGCCCCCCCGACCGCCGGGGGGCCGCTCAGCCCAGCGCCGCTCAGAACAGAACCGAGGCCAGCGTGGCCACCTCGGTGAAACCGACCTTCTGGTAGACCGCCCGGGCGGGCGCGTTGAAGTCGTTCACGTACAGCGACACCACCGGCGCGACCGAGTGCAGCGCCTCCTGCACCACCGCCGCCATGCCGGCCACCGCCAGGCCGCGGCCACGCAGATCCGGCCGCACCCAGACGCCCTGGACCTGGCACGCGTGCGGGGTGACCGCGCCGATCTCCGCCTTGAACATCACCCGGCCGTCCTCGATCCGGGCGAACGCCCGGCCCAGCCCGATCAGCTCGGCCACCCGGGCCCGGTAGGCGGCGCCGCCGTCCGGGCCGAGCGGCGACACCCCGACCTCTTCGGTGAACATGGCTACCGAGGCGGGCAGCAGCACGTCCAGCTCCTCCGGCCGGACCCGGCGCAGCCGCGGGTCGGGCGCGGCGCGCGGCGGCCCGGAAATGGCCATCACCGGCTGGCTGGCCCGGATCTCCCGCGGCTCAGCCCAGTACGGGCGGAGCAGCTGCCACATCTGCAGGACCGCGTCGGCGGGCCCGACGATTGACGAGCACCGCCTGCCCTGCATCCGGGCCCGGCTGGCGAACGTGGTCGCCGCCGCCTCGGTGGCCGCCACCGGGACCAGGTTGGCGCCCGCGTAGCAGGCCGAGATCAGCTTGCCGCCGGGCAGGAAGCCCCACATCTGGCCGCCCAGCCGGACCGGGTCGAGGCCAGCCTCGCGGACCCGGGAACTGACGAAGACGTTCACCACCGGGTCGCGGTCGCACAACTCCAGCACATCGCCGAGGTCGCGGTCGTTGAGCAGGCGCAGCGACGAGGACCGCAGCGCCTTGGTGCGCAGCACCCTTCCAGGGTAGCGGGCGGTCATCGGCAGCGCCTCCCTCAGCTGGGTTGGCCGGGGGGCCAGCCCCGGGCTAGCACTGCTCAGCCGGACGCCGACGGCGGCGACAGCGCCGGGCAGGTGGCGTTGACCAGCCCCGGCTTGGTGGGCAGCGCCCCGGTGGCCAGGTACCGGTTCAGGTAGCCGTTCACGCAACTGTTCGGCGGCTGAGCCAGCGACTGCCCGTGATTGCCGCCGCCTTCCACCACGACCATCCGGGCGGTCGGCAGCAGCCGGTGCGCAACCTGCGCGCCCGCGTAGGGCGTGGCCGCGTCCAGGGTGCCCTGGATCATCAGGATGCCGGGCAGCCCGGCCCCCTTGATCTGCAGTGGCCGGGCCGGCCCGTGCACCGGCCAGAACGCGCAGGAGGCGTTGAACCACGCGTTGTCCCAGGCCTGGAACGGCGCGGTGCGGTACACCTTGCGCGTGTCGGAGTTCCAGAACGACCAGCTCCGCGGCCAGTTCACGTCACTGCACTCGACCGCGTTGTAGACCGCGAACTCATTCTCACTTTGAACGCCCTCAGCCTGGTACTGGCTCACGATCTGCGCGGTGGATCCGCCGTGCAGGTAACTGGACAGCGCCGCGGCCAGCCCGGGCCACAGACTGTTGCTGTACCCGCCCTGCAGGAACGTGTCGTCGAAGTCGTCCGCGCCGATCGTCCCGTCCACCGGGTGGGCCTGCAGCCGGGCCCGGGCCCGGTACCAGGCCGCCTGCACCTGGGCCCGGGTGGTGCCGAGATGGAAGCTGGCGTTGTTCGCGGCGACCCAGGCGAAGAACGCCTCGAACCGGCCCTGGAACGCGTAGTCCTGGGAGATGTTGTCGGCGTACCAGGCGCCGGCCGGGTTGACTACCGAGTCCAGCACCATCCGGCGCAGCCGGTGCGGGAACAGGGTGGCGTAGACCTGGCCCAGGTAGGTGCCGTAGGAGTAGCCGAAGTAGCTGATCGTCGGGACGCCGAGCGCGGCCCGGATCGAGTTCATGTCCCGGGCCGAGTCCGCCGTGGTCAGGTACGGCAGCAGCCAGCCGTAGCGCTGCTGGCAGTCCGCCGCATAACTGCGCGCCCGGTTGACCAGGACCTGCTCGGCACTGGCGTTCGATGGAATGTAGTTGGGTCTGAGGCCGGTGAAGAACGTCGGGTCACAGGTCAGCGCCGGGACGCTGGCGCCGACGCCGCGCGGGTCGAAGCCGATGATGTTGTAGTCGGCGGCCACCTGCGGGTCGAGCCCCTGCGCGACGAAGGCGGCCAGGCCGCGCCCGGAGCCGCCCGGGCCGCCCGGGTTGACCAGCAGATCGCCCTGCTGCTGGCTGGCGGGCGCGGTGGCCGCCACCTTGGTCAGCGCCAGGGTGATCTTCCGGCCGGCCGGCTTGGCGTAGTTCAGCGGCACCTGGAGGCTGGCGCACTGCATGCTGGCCCCCTGGACCAGGCAGCTATGCCAGTGCGGCGAGCCGGTCACCGGCCGGGCCGCGCCCCGGGCGGCACCGGGGCTGGCCGCGGGTGAGCCGCTGCTGCCGGTGCTGCTGGCGGTCGCGCTGCACCCCGCCACGGCCAGCAGCGCGCAACTCGCGGTGATCCGGGTCAGCCGGCGCAACAATGTCAGCACTAACTCATCCTGCCCGATGTGTCGCACCGCACGGGCCGGATCGCCAACCCGGTCAGCTCGCCTGCTGCTGGCCCTCCTGCTGCTGGCGTTCCTGGCGCTGGCGCTCCTCCAGGGCCCGCCGGTACTCCTCGATCACGATGTCGTTCAGTTCCTGGACCGAGGTGTCGCCGGCCATCTTGTCGAACGTGATCTCGCCGTGCTGCAGCAGGTTGATCCGGTCGCACACCTCGATCGCCTGCCCGTAGTTGTGCATGATCAGGATCATCGAGACCTCGCCCTGGCGCTTGAGGTCCTTGATCAGCTCCAGGATCATCGCGCCTTCCTTGGCGCCCATCGCGGCCAGCGGCTCGTCCAGCAGCAGCACCTTGGCGGCGGAGGTCACCGCCCGGGCCACCGCGATGGCCTGCCGCTGGCCGCCGGAGAGCCTGGCCACCGGGGCGTCCACCGACGGGATGTTCACCCCGATCCGGTCCAGCTGCTCTTTGGTGGTGCGCTTCATGCTCCGGTTGGACAGCAGCCGGAACCTGGTCCGCTCCCGGTTCAGGAACATGTTCTGGTAGACGGTCAGCTCGTTGATCAGCGCCAGGTCCTGGTACACGGTGTCGATGCCGACCGCACGGGCCTCGTCCACCGTCTTGAACGAGACTTCCTTGCCCTCCAGGATGATCTTGCCGGAGGTGGGCGGCTGGAAACCACAGAGGATCTTGATCAGGGTGGACTTGCCCGCACCGTTGTCACCCAGCAGCCCGAGCACCTCGCCCTGGGCCACGTGCAGGTTCACGTCGTGCAGCGCGCGGACCGCGCCGAACCGCTTGCTGATGTGCTCGGCCCGGAGCACGTCGCCCTGGGCATCGGCCACCGCCCCGCCGGTCGTGGCCGGGGTCGGGGTTGGCTCTGCCGACATTAGTTCCTCCCTGAGGCTCGCAGCCGGGCCAGCCGGACGTTGGCGATCATGGAAAGCAGGATGGCCAGCCCGAAGACGATGTTCAGCGGGTTGGCGCTGATCCCGGCAACGTTGAGGCCGTTGATGAGGGTGGCCAGCACGATCGAGCCGAGGAACGCGCCGAGGATCGTGCCGGACCCGCCAAGCATCGCGGTGCCGCCGATGACCGCCGCCGTCACCGCGTAGAACATCGGCTGATAGCCGCCGGCGCTCGGGTCGATCGTGTTGGTGTAGAAGGCGTTCTGCAGCCCGCACAGCGCGCCCAGCACCGCGGTCATCATGAAAGCCCCGTACTTGATCCGGCCGGTCTTGATGCCCGCCTCCCGGGCACCCAGCGCGTTCCCGCCGGTCGCGATGGTGTACAGGCCCCACCTGGTCCGGTTCAGCACCACGAAGAAGAACGCGGCGATCAAGACCGCCCAGATGAACTGGGACCACGGCGCCGCGCCGATCCACCGGCCGGGGTTAATGGTGGCGGTGGGGATGTTGGCCGGGTAGGCGTGCGACGTGGTCAGGGTGAGACCCCAGAGGATGAAGCCGGTGCCCAGCGTGGTGATGAACGAGGGCAGGCCCATGGTGACGGTGAGGAAGCCGTTGCACCAGCCGGCGATCAGGCCGAAGACCAGCGAGAGGATGATCCCCAGCGCCACCGGGAAGTGGTAGAAGTCGATCAGGTAGTGCATCAGGAACGGCGCGAACATATAGACGAAGCCGACCGACAGGTCGATCTCCCCGCAGATCAGCAGGAAGACCTCGCCACAGGCGATGATGATGATCGGCGCCGCGGTCTCGGACAGCAGGTTGGACAGGTTCGTCTGGCTGACGAACGTCGAGTTGTACCTGATGCCGAAGTAGAGCACCAGCACCAAAGCGACCACGAAGACCGTCGCCTCGCGCTGCCGGGCCAGCGCGTTCAGCCCGGCACGGAGCGGGCCCGGTGCACCGCGCGCCGGCGGGGGCGGCGTCGCGGTCTGCGGTGTGCGCTCAGTGACATCGCTCATGTCGACTCCAGATTCCCTTCGCTCACCACATCAATCGGCGGCAGGACAGACTGGCGCTTTCTATGCCAGTCTGCCCCGCCGCCGGACTTACCTGCTAGCCGGGGCCGTCACGTGCTCGTGGTGGCCGTCGGGTTGCTGATCGCTCCCGACGGGCGCGCGATGTACTTCTGCGCCGCGGTCGAGCCCTGGAACCGGCTGCTCTTGCTGTACGGCGGGGCGTTCGACTTGGTGATGAACGTCAGGCCGGTGTCGGTGTCCGATGGGCTAATCGTGCCGCCCGAGATGTTGTACAGGTAGGTGTACAGCGTGGGCAGGAAGCCCTGCAGGTACGGGTCCTGATAGATGGTGAAGTCGGTCTTCCCGGCCGTGATGTTGGACAGCGTGGTCGGGGTGGTGTCGAATCCACCGTTCGGGATGGTCAGGCCCTCGGTGGACAGCGCCTCACCGAGCAGTTCGGTCGAGCCCGCGTCCACTGCGAACGCGCCCTTGACCGTCTTGTGCCCGCTCAGGAACGCCTTCTCCGCGGACAGTTCCTGGCCGGTGGCCGCGCCGGTGGCCACTTCGTGCACGGTGTAGGAGCTGCCGAGCACGGAGACCGCACCGTCGTACCGGGGCTGGATGTTGCCCGAGCCCGGGGTCGCGATGAAGATGGCGATTTCACCGCCGCCCGGGATCAGGCTCTTGATCCGGGCCCCCAGCTGCTGGCCGGAGATGTACAGCGCCTGGCCGACGTAGGCCAGCCGGTTCGTGCCGATGTTCGGGACGCCCTTGACGACGAGCCCGTCGGCGTTGTAGCTGAGCACCGGGATGCCGGCGTTCATCGCGTTCTTCACCGGGGTGGTGAACGACGTGGCGTCGATCCCGGCGTAGAAGATCCCGGCCGCCTTGGCCGCGATCGCGGTGTTGAAGTAGCTGACCATCTCAGACGCGAGCGAGGTCTGCGAGCCGCCCCACTTCGGGGTGGGCAGGCCGAGCAACGCCGCCGCGTCCTGGAAGCCGTACTGAGTCGGCACGAAGAACGGGTTCGTCGTCACGTGGTTGACGTACCAGAACTGCCAGGCCGGCGTCTTCGGGAAGTTGCCGGCCACGTTCTTGGCCGCCGCGCCGCTCGGCGTGCTGGACGAGCACGCCGCGAGAAGCCCGGCCGCGGCCGCCGAGGCACTGACCAATCCGGCGCTGCTGAGCAGCCGGCGACGGGTGGGCCCGTCCTTCATGTTCAGTGTCTGGATGGCTTCGTCAACCGTGGGGTCGATCTTCTTCATCTATCTACCTCCAGGAGAATTTCTCAGTGCTCGGCGTGACGCCACGGCGCGGCGCGCCGGGGTGAGCGAAGGTTGGGACATCCGCCTGGCGGCCATAGCCAGCGGTAGGTGCGGCAGCCCGGACAGCGAACCATAGTCCGTGTCGCGCATCGCGGCTGCCTCGAATCCTTGTCGTAAGCCAAGGCTGGGCGACCGCGGAGCGCCGGTGCTCAGCCACACTCGGGGCATCCCAGAAGGGCTGCTAGGCCCCCTAGTTAGCGCTATCAATCGGGTAGATCGACGCGGTGCACCCCTTGCTGGAGCCTTAAGCTAAAACACACAGAGTCGATCGTCAACGAACAAGATATAAAGATCCGATTCCGGCGTCATCACAGGTCGGCTGCGCGCACTGCAGTTGCCCAGGGGGTAAGGAAGGTCAAGGATGCTCGCCAGACACCGGCAGTCGCTGATCTTGGAGGACATTCGGCAGGCCGGCAGCGCCCGGGTGAGTGATCTCACCCAACGCCTCGGCGTGTCGGATATGACTATCCGGCGTGACCTGGAGGCTCTTGCCCGGGCCGGCCTGATCGAGAAGGTGCACGGTGGCGCCGTCCTGCCCGGCGCGCCGAGCAGCCACGAGCCCGGCTTCGAGGCCAAGTCGGTGCTGGAGCAGCCGCAGAAGGAGGCCATCGCCCGGGCGGCATCTGCCCTGGTCGCGCCGGGTACGGCGATCGCGCTGTCGGCCGGCACCACCACCTTCGCGCTGGCTCAGCAGTTGCTCGATGTGCCCGGGCTGACAATCGTTACCAATTCGGTACGGGTGGCCAGCATTTTCGGCACCGCCCGCCCGGCCGGCCAGCTCGGCGCCACCGCCCAGGTGGTGCTCACCGGCGGGGTGCGTACCCCGTCCGACGCGCTGGTCGGGCCGATCGCCGACATCGCGATCCGGTCGCTGCACGTGGACCAGTTGTTCCTGGGCTGTCACGGCATCGACCCGGCGGCCGGGCTGACCACGCCCAACCTGGCCGAGGCGGAGACGAACCGCGCGTTCGTGCAGGCCGCGCGCCGGGTGACGGTGGTGGCCGACCACACCAAGTGGGGCATCGTCGGGCTGAGCTCGTTCGCCGCGCTGGACGAGGTGGACACCTTGATCACCGACAGCCAACTGCACCCGGAGGCCCGGGACCTGATCACCGACCAGGTCGGGGAGCTGATCCTGGCCGATGGCAGCCCGGACGGCCAGGCGGTGTCCGCGGCGCGGCCGGCCGCGGACGGCGGCTAGCGCTGGCCGGCCTGGGCCCGCCCGGTGACCGACGATCTCAGTGGTTCGCGGCAGGAGGGCGTGGCCTGGGTCAACCTGGCCATCTCCGGCGGGGAACGGGTCAGCCCGGCCGACGCCTACCTGCGGCCGGTGCTGCACCGGCCGAACCTGGTGGTGGAGACCGGCTGCCTGGTCACCGGGCTGCGGGTGCGCGGCGGCCGGTGCACCGGGGTTCGGTATGTCCGGGCTGGGCAGCCCAGCTCGGTTAGCCCGAAGTTCCCCCTGATGAGTCTCTGATCAACCCGGCAATGGTGCTGTGACCAAGTGAACTGCACTCCGCGGCGAGTGGAGGCGTAGTCATGTAGATCACGTTACTGGTGACGGTATCAGCGTGTTGCACTGCATACATGCTGGGGAGTCCGGTATCGTTGTCGTCATGTACGTGGCTAAGGTGCCGAACCGGGGGTCACCGCCTGCGGTGCTGCTGCGGGAAAGCTACCGCGAGGCGGGCAAGGTGAAGAACCGGACCCTGGCCAACCTGTCGTCCTGGCCCGAGGCCAAGGTCGACGCGCTGTCACAGGTGCTGAAGGGCCAGCTGGCGCCGGCCGCGGCCGTGGAAGGGACGTTCGAGATCGCCCGGAGCCTGCCGCACGGGCATGTCGCCGCGGTGCTGGGCACCGCACGCCAGCTGGGCCTGGAGGAGCTACTCGACCCGGTACCGTCGCGGCAGCGGGATCTGGTGACCGCTATGGCGGTCGCGCAGGTGATCGCGCCGGACTCCAAGCTGGCCATCGCCCGCGGGCTGCAGGCTGAGACCGCCGCCAGCTCGCTGGGCCAGGCCCTGCACCTGGGCGGCTGTGATGAGGATGACCTGTACGGCGCAATGGACTGGCTGGCCGCCCGGCAGGAGAAGATCGAGGATGCCCTGGCGGCCCGGCACCTGGCCGAGGGGACCCTGGTTCTCTACGACGTCTCCTCCGCCGCGTTCGAGGGCCGGACCTGCCCGCTCGGCGCCATCGGCCACCCCAAGGACGGGGTCCGCGGCCGGCTCCAGATCGTCTACGGGCTGCTGACCAGCAAGGACGGCGTCCCGGTTGCCATCGAGGTCTTCGCCGGCAACACCGGCGACCCCAAGACCGTGGCCAGCCAGGTGGGCAAGGTCAGGGACCGGTTCGGGATCAGCCGGGTGGTGCTGGTTGGCGACCGGGGGATGCTGACCGCAGCGCGGCTGCGCGAGGACGCCGGCCCCGCGGGCCTGGACTGGATCACCGCGCTGCGCGCCCCGCAGGTCAAGGCCCTGGTCCGCGACGGCGCGCTGCAGCTGTCCATCTTCGACCAGATGGACCTGGCCGAGATCACTTCCCCGGACTACCCCGGCGAGCGGCTGGTCGCCTGCAAGAACCCGTTCCTGGAAGCCGAACGGGCCCGCAAGCGCGAAAGCCTCCTGCAGGCCACCGAGGCTGACCTGGAGAAAATCGCCGCCGCTGTCGCGCGGGAACGCCGGCCGCTGCGCGGCCAGGACACGATCGCGCTGCGCGCCGACCGGGTGCTGCGCCGCCGCAAGGTCGCCAAGCACTTCACCATCCAGATCACCGATGCCAGCTTCAGCTACGCCCGCAACGACGACTCCATCACCACCGAAGCGGCCCTGGACGGCATCTACGTGCTGCGCACCACCGTCGAACCAGGCAGCCTGGACAGCGGCGAGGTGGTCGCCTCCTATAAGGCCCTCGCCCAGGTGGAGCGGGCGTTCCGCGCGTTCAATACCGACCTGGACATCCGGCCCATCCGCCACCGCACCGAGACCCGGGTCCGCGCGCACGTGTTCTTGCGGATGATCTCGTACTACATCACCTGGCACATGCACGCCCGGCTCGCGCCGCTGCTGTTCACCGACGACGACAAGCCAGCAGCCCAGGCTGCCCGGACCAGCCCGGTCGCTCCCGCTGCCCGCTCCCCGCGGGCCCTGGCCAAGGCCGCTGCCAAGCACACCGGCGGCGGCCTGCCCGTGCACAGCTTCACCAGCCTGCTGGCCGACCTGGCCACCATCTGCCTCAACCAGATCCAGCCCGCCGACCCCGCCCTGCCTGCCTTCAGCCTCATCACCACCCCCACCCCGCTGCAGCGCCAGGCCCTCGACCTGCTCGGCGTCAGCCACCGCCTCGGGACCCCGTAGTCAGAACCCGCCCCGCACCACCCAGAAACCCCAGGTAAACGGCCATGCACGCGAATCACCCAGTGGAACTTCGGGTTAGCGCGCCGGCCAGCAGTCAGGTGATCCTGTGCGCCGGGGCGATCGGCTCGGCGCAGGTGCTGTTGCTGTCCGGCATCGGCCCGGCCGGCCAGTTGCGCGCGCTGGGCATCGATCCGGTGGCCGACCTGCCCGGGGTGGGCGCGAACCTGCAGGATCACCCGATCATCCTGCTGTCCTACGCGGCCCGGGCGCCGCTGCCGGCCAGCCGGTACAACCACGGCGAGGGGGCTGTCAACTTAACGGCTCTGTCGCACTTTCGGTGGTGACGGATCGTATTCTCACCCGAGGAGGATCCGGTGGCGGAGGAGCTGGAATCCTGCGCGGCCGTACATCTGCCTTTTGATCATCTTGGTCTTGGTGTTGACGCCTTCGGTGCGCCCGTTGTGGTGCGGCATCGTGACCGCGGCCGTGGCGGCCTGGATGTCCAGGTCCAGGCCGCGGCTGAAAGAGTGCACGTGAGGCAGGTCCGCATCGCGTGCGCCGGCGATCCACTGCCTGAGCCTGGCGTCGTTGCCCGGGCGGGGAGCCAGCAGGGCGGCGAAGGAGCGGATCAGCCCGGCCAGGGCGGTCATCTCCGGGCATGCGCCTTCGAGGCCGGCGAGCGTCTCTTGCTGGCCGGGGGTGAGGCGGTCCGGCCTGGTGAGCAGGGTGCGGGCTGCCCGGCGGGGTGACAGGTGCGGGCGGTCGCTGTCCAGGCGGCCCTGGTTGATGTAGCGGACAAGGAGGTTGGAGCTGCCCTGGTAGCCGCGCTCGCGGATCTCGCGCAGCAGTTGCTGGACCGGGACGCCGGGCTCTTCGGCCCGGCGCTTGCGGAGGTAGCCGCGGTGGGGGTCGACGAGGGTGGGCCGGTACTTCGGGGCGCGCTGCAGCCGCTCCGGCTCGCTGGCCCGGTCGTAGCGCTTGACGGTGTTGAGCGAGAGGTTCAGGCGGCGGGCGCACTCGAGCAGGCCCACGTTCCGGGCACGCAGCTCATGGACCTGCTGCCAGCGCTCCAAAGTGGTGGCGGCCCGCCTGCCTTCCTGCAGGGGCATGCCCTTCGCCCAGCAGGCGGAGTGCGCCGCGACCTCCTTCCGGACGGCCTCGCCGAGGCCGTGCCACAAGTGCCAGCGATCGCCGACCTGGACCGCCGAGGGCAGTGCCTGGCGGACGGCCTCGCCGTAAGCCCCCGACCCGTCACGGCACACGACCTCGACGCCGGGATGGTCTTTCAGCCACTTCTCAGTGACGTCGGCGGTGCGGCCGGGGATGACGTCGGCGCGGCGGCCGGTCTCGGCGTCGATGAGCACGGTCGCGTAGACGCTGCCGCGGCGCAGCGCGAAGTCGTCGATCCCCAGCACCCGCGGCACCGTCATCCCGGGCAGGGGGATCTTGAGGAGGACCCGCAGCGCGGTATGCCGGCAGACCATGATGCCCAGTGCCGGCAGCAGCCGCGCCGACGCCCTGCCCGCTAACTCGCGCGCCACTGCGCTGACCTGGGCCGTCAGCCGTGAGATGCGCCGCTGGTAACGGTCCAGGACGCCCGGGACCTGCTCGCGGAAGGTCTGCACCCTGCACTCCAGCGCCGGGCAGCGCATACGGCGGACCCGCACCCGGACCAGGACGCGGCGGCCATCAACGGGAACGTCCGCCGCTGTCCGCTCGCGGTATTCATGCACGCGGGCCGTTTCGGTGCCGCACCCCGGGCAGGCCACGGCCACGTCCCGGGTCCTCGCCCGCACGCAGATCATCTCGCCCGCGTCCTCGACATCCTCGATGACCAGGGCAGACAACCCAGAGAACACAGTCCTCACAAGCTCAGTCACGTCAATCATGACCGATCGTGACACATCAGCACAACCTGCCACCACCGAAAGTGCGACAGAGCCGTTGAAATTACAGTCCCACGGCGAGATGTACGCCGTCCTGTTCGATGATGTGGGCCGCCGGTCCGTGCCGCCGATGATCGTGGCGGTGGTGATGGTGCTGCAGCGGATCGAGGGGTGCAGCGACCGGGAGGCGGTGGACCGGTTCGCGTTCGATGCCCGGTGGAAGTACGCGGCCGGGGGGCTGGACTTCGATTACCCGGGTTTTGTGCACACGGTGCTGGTGGACATGCGGGCCCGGCTGGCCTGCTCGGTGCGGCCGGAGAGGATCTTCGGGGTGACGCTGGAGGTGGCCCGGGCCGCGGGGCTGATAGGCCGGCGGCGGGTGGTGGATTCCATCCCGCTGTATGACGCGGTCGCCACGATGGACACGGTGACGCTGGTCCGCTCGGCGGTCCGCGGGCTGCTGAGGGCCGCGGCCGGTGAGCTGGCCGGTGAGCTGCGCGCCGTATTGCGCCGCGACGATGACTACCTGGCTGCGGGGAAGCCGGCGTGTGATTATGACGACCCGCAGGCCCCGCGAAGAGCTGGTGGACGCGCTGGCCAAAGACGCCTATGCGCTGCTGGGAGTGCTGGAGGGCCGGGAGCTGGAACCGGCGGTGGCGCAGGCCGCGGCGCTGCTGGCCACGGTGACCGGCCAGGATCTGGGGCAGGATGCGGGCGGGGTGTTCACGATCGCCCGGAGAGTGGCTGCGGACCGGGTCATCTCTACGGTTGATCCGCAGACCCGGCATGGTCACAAGACCTCTGCCCGCGGCTTTGACGGCTTCAAGGGCCACATCGCGGCGGACCCTGACTCGGAGATCATCACGGCCACCGCAGTCACGCCGGGCAACAGCGCCGACGGTGATGCCGCGGAGGGCCTGCTGGCCGATGTGCTGGCCGGCGCCGCTGAGGGGGCGCAGGACGAGGACACCGCAGGCCGGGGTGAGGTCTATGGCGATGCCGCCTACGGCACCGGTGACCTGGTCGCCCGCGTCGAGAGCGCCGGCCTTTACAACGGTTTGAAGGTTCAGCCGCCGGCCACGGTGAAAGGGCACTTCCCCAAGGACCGTTTCGCCATCGACCTCGATGCCAAGACCGTCACCTGCCCGGCCGGCGTGACCGCGGCTATCCGGGCCACCGGCCGCAAGCGCCAGCCCTGGCAGGCCAGGTTCGGCCGGGCCTGCCGGACCTGCCCGCTGGCCGCCCAGTGCACCACGGCCGCCGAAGGCCGCACCATCACCATCGGCCCGCACGAGGCCACCCTGGCCGCCGCCCGCCAGGCCCAGGCCAGCCCAGCCTGGCAGGCCAGCTACAAGGCCACCCGGCCCAAGATCGAACGCAAGATCGGCCACCTGATGCGCCGCCGCCACGGCGGCCGCCGCGCCCGGGTCCGCGGCCAGTACAAAGCCGCCGCCGATTTCGCCCTGCTGGCCGCCGCGGCCAACCTGGCCCGCCTCGCCGTCCTCGGCGTCACCAGCAACAACGGAACCTGGATAGCGGGCAGCGCATGACCAGCAGGCCACCAGCTCCGCCACCGCGGCCATCCCAGACCTCAGCCCTCACCAGGCCCAGCCGCAGCAGCGCCAAGCCCGCTTTCCGGGAACAAAGATCCCAGGCCGGCTACACGCCACCTGCCCGCCCAGACTGCCTGCCACCCTCCACAAGACCCGTTTAACACCAGCCACCTAGGTCGAGTTTAGTACAACGCCGCTGACTTAGCGGCGCGGAGAGACCCACCCTCGTTGTTGATGTTGAGTTTGATGTCGTTCCAGCGACACCTACGTCAACATCAACAACCAGGCCAGCCGTCCTTGGGAACTGAGGGCTAGCTGACGGTGACTTCGGGGGTGGCGGGGGGGACGTCGCCGGCCATCGTTTCGGCTAGCTTCATGGCCTCTTCGATCAGTGTCTCCACGATCTGCGACTCGGGCACGGTCTTGATGACCTCGCCCTTGACGAAGATCTGGCCCTTGCCGTTGCCGGAGGCCACGCCCAGGTCCGCCTCGCGGGCCTCGCCCGGCCCGTTCACCACGCAGCCCATCACGGCCACCCGGAGCGGCACTTCCAGGCCCTCCAGGCCCGCGGTGACCTGGTCGGCCAGCGTGTACACGTCCACCTGGGCCCGGCCGCAGGACGGGCAGGACACGATCTCCAGGCCGCGGTCGCGCAGGCCCAGCGATTCCAGGATCGCGGTACCCACCTTGACTTCCTCGACCGGCGGCGCGGACAGCGACACCCGGATGGTGTCCCCGATGCCCTCGGCGAGCAGCGCGCCGAACGCGGCGGCGGACTTGACCGTGCCCTGGAACGCCGGGCCGGCCTCGGTAACGCCCAGGTGCAGCGGGTAGTCACAGGCCTGGGCCAGCTGGCGGTAGGCGGCGATCATCACCACCGGGTCGTGGTGCTTGACCGAGATCTTCAGGTCGGTGAAGCCGTGCTCCTCGAACAGCGAGCACTCCCACAGCGCGGATTCGACCAGCGCGGCCGCGCTGGCCCGGCCGTGCTTGGCCAGCAGCCGCTTGTCCAGCGACCCGGCGTTGACGCCGATCCGGATCGGGGTGCCGGCGTCCTTGGCGGCGCGGGCGATCTCGGCCACCTTGTCGTCGAACGCCTTGATATTGCCCGGGTTGACCCGGACTGCGCCGCAGCCCGCGTCGATCGCGGCGAACACGTACTTGGGCTGGAAGTGGATGTCGGCGATGACCGGGATCTGCGACTTGCGGGCGATCTCCGGCAGCGCGTCCGCGTCGTCCTGCGACGGCACCGCCACCCGGACGATCTGGCAGCCGGACGCGGTCAGCTCGGCGATCTGCTGCAGGGTGGCGTTGACGTCGGCGGTTACCGTGGTGGTCATCGACTGCACCGACACCGGCGCGCCGCCGCCGACCGGGACGGCATGCTTGCCCTTGCCCACGATGATCTGACGCGACTTGCGCCGCGGGGCCAGCGGCTCGGCGGCGGGCTGCGGCATGCCAAGATCAACCGTCATGGTTTTTGTCCCCTATTGAGGTATATGTACCGGGTTAATGACGTCGGCCAGGATGAGCAGCAGGCCAAAGCCGACGAGCAGGGCGAACACCCCCACGCTGACCGGGAGCAGCTTGCGCATGTCCACCTGGCCCGGATCCGGCCGGCCCAGCAGCCGGTTGATCCAGGACCGGATGGTCTCGTAAATGTTCACGGCCAGGTGCCCGCCGTCCAGCGGGAGCAGCGGCACCAGGTTGAACAGGCCGACGAAGATGTTCAGCGAGATGACGATGAGCAGCACCACGGTCACCTTGGCCTGCCAGCCCACCGGGGCGGCGAACGCCTCGCCGGTGTACTCCCCCGCACCGACCACGCTGGTCACGTCGCCACCGGCGGTGCTGCTCCGGTTCTTGCTGAACAGCTCGGGGATGGCCTTCGGGATGTCGCCCAGGGCCGACACCGATCCGGTCACGATCGTGCCGAATTCGGAGCCCGCATAGCGGATCGCGCTGATCGGGCCCACCGTCGGGTACACCACCGCGGGCGAGATACCGAGGTAGGAGCCCTTGCGGCCGGAGATGGTGGCCAGCGACGGGTGCAGCGTCAGCGTGTGCCCGTCGCGCAGCACGGTGACCGTCACCGGGGTGCCCGCGGGCTGCGCCCGGATGGCCGCACCGAGCTGGTTCCAGGTGTGCACCGGCTTGCCCGCCAGCGTAATGATCTTGTCGCCGGCGTGCAGGCCCGACTTGACCGCGGGCGACGCCGGATCGGACTTGAGGCAGGTGGTCGCGGTCATGCTCTTCGGCACGCACGGCTCGATGGACCCGACGGTGGCCGACGAGCTGTTCGTCGCCTGGCCGATGCCGGCGGCCAGGATGAACAGCAGCACGAAGGCCAGCACGAAGTGCATGAACGAGCCGGCGGCGAGCACGATTATCCGCTGCCAGCCGGGCTGGCGGCCGAACGACCGCGGCTCGTCCGCCGGGTCAACTTCCTCCAGCCGGGTCATCCCGACGATCTTGACGAAGCCGCCGGCCGGCACCGCTTTGATGCCGTACTCGGTCTCACCGCGGATCGTTGACCACAGCGTCTGCCCGAAGCCCACGAAGAACTGGGTGACCTTCATGTGGAACTTCTTCGCGGTGATGAAGTGGCCGAACTCGTGCAGCATGATCGAGAACAGCAGCGCGAAGATGAAGATAGCCCAGCCGAGCAGCGTCATCCGGCCGACTCTCCCTCCCCGTGCGCCCCGTCTGATGTGGCACGCACGCGGTCCGTTCCCGCGCCAGTCAGTTCCTGCGCGCGGACCCGGGCCCAGCGGTCCGCCGCGAGCACGTCGTCCAGGGTTACCGCGTCCCGGGCCGTGCTCTCATGCTCCGAGACTACCTGGGCCACTGTGTCCACGATTCGCAAGAAGCCGATCCTGCCCGCCCGGAATGCCTCGACGCAAACCTCGTTGGCCGCGTTGTACACGGCGGGCGCGGTGCCGCCGGTGCGGCCCGCCTCCCGGGCCAGCGCCACGGCCGGGAACGCCTCCTCGTCGAGCGGCTGGAACGTCCAGCCGTGTGCCCGGGTCCAGTCGAGGGCCGGGCCCGCCCCGGGTACCCGGTCCGGCCAGGCCATGCCGAGCGCGATCGGGATCCGCATGTCCGGCGGGCTGGCCTGGGCGATGGTCGCGCCGTCGGTGAACTCGACCATCGAGTGGATCACCGACTGCGGGTGCACGACCACCTCGATCCGGTCGAAGCCGATGCCGAACAGCAGGTGGGCCTCGATCAGCTCCAGGCCCTTGTTGACCAGCGTGGCCGAGTTGATCGTGACCACCGGGCCCATGTTCCAGTTCGGGTGGGCCAGCGCCTGGGCCGGCGTGACATCGGCCAGCTCGGCCCGGCCGCGGCCGAGGAACGGCCCGCCGCTGGCCGTCAGCACCAGCCGGGCCACCTCGGCCGCGCTGCCGCCGCGCAGGCACTGGGCGATGGCCGAATGCTCGGAGTCGACCGGCACGATCTGCCCCGGCGCGGCCCGGCTAGCCACCAGCGGGCCGCCGATGATCAGGGACTCCTTGTTGGCCAGGGCAAGGACCCGGCCCGCGTCCAGCGCGGCCAGCGTGGCGCGCAGGCCGACCGCGCCGGTCACCCCGTTCAGCACCACGTCGCACGGCCACGCGGCGGCCTCGGCCACCGCGTCCGGCCCGGCCAGCAGCTTGGGCAGCGGCCGGGTGGCGCCCGTCGCGGCGGCCGCGGCGCGCAGCGCGTCGCGGACCGCGGCCACGGCGCCCTCGCTAGCCACCGCGACCACCTCGGCGCCGAACTCGATGGCCTGCTCGGCCAGCAGGCCCGGGTTGCCGCCGCCGGCGGCCAGCCCGGCCACCCGGAACCTGCCCGGGTTGCGCCGGATGATGTCCGCCGCCTGGGTGCCGATAGACCCGGTCGAGCCGAGGACGACGATGTCCCGCCGGCCGCGGCCGGGCTCAGCCTGCGCTGCGTCCATGCCGCCATTCTGGTCCATCGGGCGCCCGGCAGCCGTGCGCGACCCGACGCTGGCGTCAGGTTAGGTCAGGCCAGGGCCGGGTCGGACGCCGCCGCTGACGTCTCCCAGTCCGGGCGGAGCGGCATGCTGGCCTGACCGTCCGCGCCCAGCCTGACCCCCAGGATCTGGTGCAGCTGGACCACGTTGCGCTCGAAACCGAGCCGGGAGCCGGCCATGTACAGCCGCCATACCCGGGCGGTGCCCTCGCCCACCTCGGCGACCGCCTCGTCCCAGTGCGCGTCCAGGTTGGCGCACCAGCCGGCCAGCGTCAGCGCGTAGTGCTCGCGCAGGTTCTCCTCGTGCCGGATCTCGAATCCGGTGGTGTTCATCAGCGACAGCAGGAAGCCGGGTCCTTCCAGCTCCCCGTCCGGGAACACGTACCGGTTGATGAACCCGCCGGCCACCCGGGCCGGGGCGGCGTCGTCCGGCCGGGTGATGCAGTGGTTGAGCATCCGGCCCTCCGGCCGGAGCTTGCCGTACAGGAACCCGAAGTACCCGGGCAGCTGGGCCTTGCCGATATGTTCGGTCAGCCCGATCGAGCTGACCGCGTCGAAATCGCTCTCGGTCACGTCCCGGTAGTCGAGGTGCCGCACCTCGGCCAGCCCGGCCAGGCCCTGGTCCTCGCTGGCCTGCTGGCCCCAGGCCGCCTGCTGCGCGGACAGCGTGACGCCGAGCGCCTTGACGCCGTACTCGCGGGCCGCGTGCCGGACCATGCCGCCCCAGCCGCAGCCCACGTCGAGCAGGCGCATCCCGGACCGCAGCCCCAGCTTCCTGGCCACCAGGTCGTGCTTGTACGCCTGAGCCTCCTCCAGGGTGGCGTCCGGCCGCGGGTAACAGGCACAGGTGTAGGCCATGGACGGGCCGAGCACCCACTCGTAGAACGTGTTGGACACGTCGTAGTGGTGCGAGATGGCCGAGGCGTCGCGCTGCTTGGAATGCCGCCTGCCGCCCAGCCAGCGGCGGTTGACCCGGACCTCCTGCGGCGGCGGCGGGATCCGCGGCAGCAGCACCTTGGCCCCGCCCAGGTCGCGAAGCAGCTGGAGCTTCTCCGCGGTGGTCAGGTCGCCCTCCCGGGCAGCGATCATCCGGTGCAGCGCGGTGTACATGTCGCCCTCGAGGTCCAGGTGCCCGGACACGTAGGCCCGGGCCAGCCCCAGCGAGCCGGGCGCCTGGGCCAGGTAGGACACGGCCACCGGGGACTTCACGGTGATCCGGACCGGGGCATCTGGGCTGCCCGCACGGCTCCCGTCGTAGGCCCGGAACTCCACCGGGGCATCCGGCCCCGCTATCCGCTCGAAGACGTCGGCCAGCGCCATGTCTGTCTTTCCCTTCTGCCCCTGACTGCGTTACTCCCGCGCACGCCGGCCCTACTTGCCGCGCACGCACTTCTCATACAGCCCGGCCAGCCTCCCGTCCGCGTCGTAGCGGCGCTTGAGCGCCGCGTAGGCGGGCCCGTTGTAGGTGGCCCAGAACTGGTCCTCCGGATAGAACGAGGTCGAGTACAGGCCCTTGGACCCAGCCAGGGCCGACGCCTTCTCCTCGACGAGCCGGTTGTGGTAGCCGTCGGCGCGGCCCGGCGGCAGCGACACCATGCCCCAGAAGCCGAAGTTCACGTACACCTCGTCCGGGGTCAGCGGGTACAGCGGCCAGGCCGCGGCGCTGCGCAGCCGCAGCGGGCAGAGCCACACCGGGGTCATGCCCACCTCGGCGGCGAAGAAGCGGAGGAATTCGGCGCCGCGGGCGGCCGGGACCTCCACGTCCTGGATGACCGACTCCTGTGGCGGCCGCCCCCGGCGCGCGGTCAGCGCCGCGGACAGGCCGTGCCGCCGGTCGAAGGCGACCAGCGCCCGGTACACGTCCGACCGGCGGTAGCGGCGCGGCCAGAGCCGGCGGATCACCGGATTTTGCACGCCGAACGGCCGCGAGCACCAGAACCAGTCGGTGTCCCAGCGCCACAGGTAGTCGCGGATGGTGAGGAAGTCCTCCTGCGGCCCGCGCAGCGACTGGTAGAAGATCTGGTGGCCGGTGTAGTCGCTGTGCCACGGCGCCACCTCGCTGAACGCCCCCACGGTGAGGTAAAGCTCGGTCAGGCTGAACATGACGCCGTCCACGAAGTCAGCCCGGTGCCCCTGGTAACTGCCGTCCGCGGCGATCTGCGCGATGGCGGCCATGCACGACTCCGGGTCGGCGAACCGGAAGTGCCGCAGGTGCACGAACGGCTGCACCGGCTCCAGCTCGATGGTCAGCGACAGCGCGTAGCCCAGCGTGCCGTAGGAGTTCGGGAAGCCGCGGAACAGGTCGGCGTGCTCGTTGTCTGCGGTAGCCGTTACCACCTGGCCATCGCCGGTGAGGATCTCCATGGCCAGCACCGACTCATGCGGCAGGCCGTTGCGCAGCGAGGTCGAACTCGATGCCGAGCCCGGACACCGCGCCGCCCAGCGTGATCGTCTTGAGCTGGGGCACCACCCGCGGCATGAGACCGTGCCGCAGCGTGGCGTCGGCCAGGTCCTCATACGTGGTCATGCCGCCCACCAGGGCCGTCCTGGTGTCCGGGTCCACGCAGATCACCCGGCCGAACGCGGACACGTCCAGCCCGGCCACCGGGGCGGCGTCGCGGAACCGGAACAGGTTCGACGTGCGCTTGGCCAGCCGAACCCGGCTCCCTGGCGGGATCGCCGCATAAGCCTGCTGGATGCGGGCCACCGCCGCGGCATGGGCCTGCCGCCCGGCAGGCTGCTGTTCCGTTGTGCCCAGCTGTGTCACTCCGCCCTCCGTTCGCTCCAGGCCGGGTCCGGCCTCGGGGAGAGGATGAACGCACCTGCCCCATCAGGGCAAGTTCCAGGCCGGGCCGGCGAGCGGCCAGGGAAGTTTACCGTGCGGTAGGTCCTGGTTTGCCCCCAGATGTACCCAGGTCCCGCCGCTTAGGAACCCGGCGGCCCGGCCGCGGCGCGGCGGGTTCCGCGGCGCTGGCCACCGAGTAGCCGTCGGCGACCTGCTCCGGGGTCATCGGCAGCCGCGCCTCGGACGGTGGCACGCCGGCGTCGAGAATGTCCCGCAGCAGGTGGGCCAGGGAGTAGTGCGGATCCGCGGCCAGCGCGCGGTCGAGGGCGATGTTGGCCAGCGCCCCCTCGCCGGACTGCCAGGCGGTGAACGCGAGCAGCGACGCGGGCCCGGCCAGGTAGGCCGGCCGGGCCCGGCGCACCACGTCGGACCACATGCGCAGGTGCGCGTCCCGGTGCTGGGGGTCCATCCGGGCCCAGGCGTCGTCCCGGACCGGCAGGTGGGCCAGGGTCACCGACAGCCAGGCCACCGGTTCGGCCGCGGTGATCGGCCGGCCAGCCCGGTAGCTGGCGATGAAGTCCCGCACCGCCCGCCGCCCGGCCTCGGCGAGCAGCGTGCTCGCCGGGTCCAGGCGGCCACGGCTGCCCAGGCTGACCAGCTTGGCCGCGCGGGCCCGGGCCCGGATGGTGGCCCGCTGCATGGACCGGGCAGCCGCGCCGGTGACCGGGGCCAGGGTGCCCGCCAGCGCGGCCCGGTCCGGGTAGGCGACCAGGCCGGCCACGGTCATGGCGGCGGCGGCCGGGCTGGCCTGGACGTCGAAACGCACCCCGTCGGGCGGGCAGCAGTCCGGGTTGGCGCAGATGTAGGACCAGTACCGGCCGTCCTCGACCCGCATCAGCTCGTGCAGCCGCAGGCCGCGCTGGCGGACCGTGGCGGCCAGCGCGTCGGCCACCGGGGTGACCAGCGCGCCCGGGCCGTAGCCGATGCCGATCACGGCGTGCAGGCGGCGCTGGCCTAGCACCGCGGCGGCATGCCCGGCGATCCCGGCCGCGATGGCGGCGTCGGGCGGGTCGGGCAGGTCATACCGGAAGGCTAACTCGATCCGCTGTGCTGTCCCGGGAGCGCTGACCCCGACCACGACCAGGCTGCGGGCCGGGTGGAAGCCGAGCAGGTGCGGGACGACGGCGAGGATGTCGCCGGGCGAGCTGACCCGGACCCGGGCCGGCACGGAGAACTCATCGCCCGGACCAGGGCCGGGGCTGACCGGAGTGTTATTCATGCCGCCACGGTCGCCGGGAGCCGGGAAGGCGGCCAGCCCCAGAATTCCGTTCTGGGGATAAATTGCCAGCCCGCGGGTAATGGCCAGGGGTTTGCGGCGGGCTAAGCCGGGCTAACCAGCGCTTTGTGCCGGCGCATGCACAGCGCGAAATCATGGTCTTGACAGCTGTCCAAAGTGCATACTCGGCCGCTACACGGGAACGAAATGATCACGGAATTGCCCGAATGTCATCATCACGGGATAAGCTAACCCGGCACCCGGGCTGGCCAGCGCAGCGGGCGCTCCAGCCGGTCTCGTCCCCCGGAGGTAAACCGTGCGGCTAGGTTCGGCCATTTTGGTGATCTGGCTGATAATCGGCGCTATAGCGGGGGCGCAGCGCCACTACTACAGCGGTTCGATTTCAAGCTGTACCAAGGCGAGCACGATCATCGTGACGATTCTCGCCGGGCCGCTCAACTACGTGGGTGTCAACCCAAAGGTCGAGTGCAAGGTCCCGCAGCCCAGCCAGTGAGCTGACCAATCCCAGGGGCGCGCCCCGCCTGGCAAGCGGGGTTCAGCCCTCGGCCGGGAAGTACTTGCTGACGAAGCTGTTGCGGAACTTCCCGGCCGGGTCCATGTCGCGCAGCAACCGCTGGAAGCCGGCGGACCGGGGATACAGCGCGCGCACCGCGTGCGGCGCGGTGGTGAACAGCTTGGCCCAGTGCGGCCGCGCGCCGAGCGGGGCGAGCAAGTGCTCGATGGCCGCGATGACCGGGGTGACCGAGGCGGTGTCCTTGATCCAGGTGAAGTGCAGCGCCACCGTGTCCCGCTGGTAGCTGGGGCTGAGCCACAGGTCATCCGGGGCCACCGTGCGGATCTCGCAGATCTGTAGCACCGGCGCCAGCACGCTGGCCAGGGTGGCCAGCGCGTCGAACGAGGCGGCGGCGCGCTGCCGGGGCAGCAGGTACTCGGACTGCAGTTCCGCCCCGGCGCTCGGGGTGAACTCGCCGCGGAAGTGCGGCAGCCGCTCATGCCACGGCCCGGGCACGCCGAGCTGCTCGGTGGCGTACGCGGCGGGCTGCCCGGGGATAGGGTGCAGCGGCTGATCGGCCAGCGTGGCGTCCATCCACCGCGGCTCCGGCCGCCACGAACCGCCGCTGCCGACCCGCTGCTTGACCCAGACCTGGCGATGCCGGCTGCCCTGCCAGTCGGTGAACACACTGACGCTGTAGCCGCTGCCGAAGATCTCGTCGAAGTGGCTGCGCAGCATGGCCGCGGGCAGCCCTTCGTACACGTACTGCCGGACCTCGAACGCGGGCACCAGATCGAGGGTCAGCGTGGCCACCACCCCCAGCGCGCCCAGCCCGACCACGGCACCCCGGAACCGGTCACCGTCGCTGTGCCGGGCCAGCGTGTGCAGCTCTCCATCGGGGGCGACCAGTTGCATCCCGGACACCTGGGTGGCCAGGTTGCCGTGGCCGTCCCCGGAGCCGTGGGTGGCGGTGGCGCACGCCCCGGCCACGGTCAAGTGCGGCAGCGAGGCCAGCGTGGCCAGCGCCCAGCCCGCCTCGGTCAGCCGGGGCGCCAGCTCCTGGTAGGTGATCCCGCCGGGCACCGTGGCCGCGGCCCGGTCCGCGTCGATGCTGATCTCGGCGGGCAGGCCGGCCAGCGAAATCAGCACGCCCGGTGTGTCGGCGATCCGGTTGAACGAATGCCCGGTACCCACCGCGCGCACCTGCGGGTGATCACGGACCACGGCCTGCAGCCCGGCCAGGTCGGCGGGTTTGGCCAGCTCACTGGCCCGGTACACGATGTTGCCTGCCCAGTTGGCCCGGCGGCCGGACAACGCTGTCCCCATGCGTGGGAACCTACGGCCCCGGCCCCGATTCCGCTACCGTCACGGTGTGGAAGAACACCTGCCGCCGACTATTGTCAGCGCCGCGGATGAGCTGGTCGCGGACTTCCAGCGGACTGGCGGCCCGCCCGGGGTGGCATACGGGCTCGTGGCCGACGGCACGCTGGTGCACACCGCCGGGTACGGGCAGCGCTGGCTGGACGGCCCGGCCCCGGACGCCGGGACCGTGTTCCGCATCGCGTCGATGACCAAGAGCTTTACCGCCGCGGCGGTGCTCGCGCTGCGCGACGACGGCGCCCTCCGGCTGGATGACCCGGTCGCCTACCTGGTCCCCGAGCTGCGCGGGATGCGCCAGATCAGCGCGGATTCGCCAGACATCACCGTGCGGCACCTGCTGACCATGACCGCGGGCTTCCCGACCGACGACCCGTGGGGCGACCGGCAGCAGGGCCTGCCGCTGGCCGACTTCGCCACCCTGCTGAACCGCGGTGTGCGCCAGGTGTGGGCACCGGGCACCTGCTTCGAGTACTCCAACCTGGGCTACGCGCTGCTCGGCCGGGTGGTCGCCGCGGCCGCCGGGGGCCGCTACCAGGAGTTCGTGGCCAGCCGATTGCTCGGCCCGCTAGGCCTGGACCGCACCGGGTACGAGCTGGGTGACTTCGACCCCGCCACGGTGGCCCGCGGGTATCAGCGCGGTGCGGCCGGCTGGGCCGAGCTGGCGCCGGACGGCGACGGCGCGTTCGCCCCGATGGGCGGGGTGTTCAGCTGCGTGCGCGACCTGGCCGGCTGGGTCACCGGGCTGGCCGCCGGGTTCCCGGCCGGGGCCGAGACCGACGGCGGCCCGCATCCGCTGCGCCGGGCCAGCCGGCGCGAGATGCAGCTGCCGCAGATCGCCCTCCCGCCCGCCACGGCGCTGCCGGTGCCCAGCGGGCCCGGCCTGGGCAGCCAGTTCAGCTACGGCTTCGGGCTGTTCATCGAGGAACACCCGGCCTGGGGCCGGCTGGTGTTCCACGGCGGCGGCTATCCCGGCTTCGGCAGCCACATGCGCTGGCATCCGGCCTCCGGGCTGGCCGTGGTCGTGCTGGCCAACAGCACCTACGCGGGGGCGCACTCGCTGGCCGGGAGGCTGCTGGACGCGCTGCTGCGCGCCGCCCCGGCGCCGCCCGCGGGCCAGCCGCGGATGCTCGGCCCGGTGCCCGCGCCGGGCACCCCGTGGCCCGAGACGATCGCGGCCCGCCACGCGGTGGACGAGCTGCTCCGGTCCTGGGACGATCAGGCCGCGGACCGGATCTTCACACCGAACGTGGCCCAGGACGAGCCGTACGCCGTCCGCCGGGACAAGGCCGCGCTGACCTGGCAGCGGCTCGGCCCGCCGGCCAGCGGCGCTGGCCCCAGCACGGGCCGCCCGGCCGAATCCGGCTCCCCGGCCCAGCTGCGCTGGTGGCTGCACGGCGAACGCGGCAACGCGGCGGTGGACATCAAGCTCACGCCCGAGGACCCGCCGCGGGTCCAGTCCCTCTCCCTGGCCGTCCCGCCGGCCTGGGATGGCCCGCTCTGGCAGCGCACCCAGGCAATCATTTCTTTGCTGAACGCCAGTGCCCCCGACTGGCCCGCCGACCTCCCGGTGGCTGAGCAGATCGACACCGCCGTGCTGGTTCGCCGGCTGCGGACGGCCGCGGCCTGGGCGGGTCAGTGCCAGGCAGTGGCGTTCAATAGTGGGGATGGTCGCACGTCGGTGACGGTGGAGCTGGCTGGTGAGCACGCCCGGCTCAGCCTGGCGGTGCAGCTGGACCAGGCGGAGCGGGTGCTGCGCCGGGTGGATATCTCGCTGCTCGGCTGAGCGGCTCAGCCGGCCGCGGCCTGCTGGCCGTCCAGGAACCGGTCCACCAGGCCGCGGATCACGGTGGCCATGGAGAAGCCGTGCTCGGTGCACCAGGCGCGCAGCCGCGCGTGCTGCTCGGCGGAGAACCGGACCGGCACCATCTGCTGGGCCGCCGAGCCGGGGCTGCGGAACAGGTTGCGCATCATCTCGGCTTCGGCCTCGGCGAAGTCCTGCTGCCGGCTGGCCTGCACGTCCGCCCGCATGGCCCGGGTGAGCTGCCCACTGAGCGCGCTGGTCAGCCCAGGCTGCAGATGCAGGCTGGTGCCGAGCAGCCAGGTGTACACCTTGTCCCGGTCGGCGGGCGGCAGCTGGCCCAGCGCTTGCACCAGCAGACCGGCCGCGTCCATCGAGGACACGGCCGTAGCGGGCCGGGCGACCTTCCGCCGCTTGGCGGGCTCTGCGGGCTCGGCGGGCGTGGCAGGCTCGGTGGGCTCGGTCATGGTCGCCTCCGCGATCCGGCGATATCGCTTTCCGATATCACGATATCGCCGCCGCCCACGGCCGCAAGCCTCCGCAGAACGTGATCATGACTTCAGTGTCGTGCGGACGACAGCAAAGTCATGATCACGAAGGTGGGGCCGGACCGGAGGGCGGTTAGAGGGCGATGCCGAGGAGGGCGTCTACCGTGTCGCGGACTAGCGCGGCGGCGGCCGGGCCGGCGGCGGGACCGGGTTCGGCGGCCAGCACGGCGTCGGCCCAGCGGTCTACCGCGGCCAGAGCGCCCGGGGCGTCCAGGTCGTCGGCCAGCCGGTCGCGCACCGCGGCCAGCACGTCCTCACCAGCCGGCACCGGATAATCCGCCGCGGCGGCGGTGCGCACTGCCGCGCGCCAGCGGTCCAGCCGGGCGGCGGCCGCGGCCAGCCCGGCCGCGGTCCAGTCCCAGTCCGGCCGGTAGTGGTGGGCCAGGATGGCCAGCCGGATCGCCATCGGGTCGGCGCCGTCGGCCAGCAGCCCGGACACGAACACCAGGTTGCCCAGGGACTTGGACATCTTCTCGCCGTCCAGCCGGACCATGCCGGCGTGCGCGTAGACCAGGGCGAAACTGTCCGGGGCCAGCGCCACCCGGGCGTGCGACGCGCTCATCTCGTGGTGCGGGAAGATCAGGTCGGTGCCGCCGGCCTGCACGTCGAACACGGCGCCCAGGTAATGGGTGGCGATGGCGGCACACTCCACGTGCCAGCCCGGGCGCCCGGGGCCGAACCGGGACGGCCAGGACGGCTCGCCGGGCCGGGCGGCCAGCCAGACCAGCGGGTCGAGTGGGTCCTTCTTACCCGGCCGGGCCGGGTCGCCGCCGCGCTCGGCGAACAGCGCCAGCATCTCGGCCGGGTCCAGCCCGGACACCGAGCCGAACCGGTCGTCGCTGGCCCGCGCGTAGTACTCGTCCCCGTCCACGTCGTAGACCGCACCCCGGTCGGCCAGCGGCCCGCGAACGGCTCGATGATGTCCAGCGCCTCTACCGCCCCGACCAGCCGGTCCGGCGGCAGCACCCGGAGCGCGGCCATGTCGCCCCGGTACCGCTCGATCTCCCGGTCGGCCAGCGCCCGCCAGTCCTCGCCGTCCCGGTCCGCGCGCTCCAGCAGCGGATCGTCTACGTCGGTCACGTTCTGCACGTAGCTCACCTGATGGCCGGCGTCCAGCCAGGCCCGGACGAGCAGGTCCCAGGCCAGGAACGTGGCGGCGTGCCCGATGTGGGTGGCGTCGTACGGGGTGATCCCGCAGGCATACAGGCTGGCGGCCGGGCCGGGCGCCGCCACGGTCAGCTGACCAGTCGCGGTGTTGCGGAGCCGGGTCTCGGGGCCCTGCCCCGGCAACGGGGGAACGTTCGCGGCGCGCCAGGAGTCCATGAGCGCAGGTTATCGCTGCGCCTGTAGGGCCCAACCCACCCCATCCGCCATGATCGTGGGGGATCAGCGCCGAATACGGCCGTCAATCCCCCACCATCATGGACGCTACCTGGAATGCGTGGGCCAGTGCGATCAGCCGGGGCTCGGTCCAGGCCGGGCCGAGGAAGGACAGCCCGACCGGCAGCCCGTGCACCTGGCCGGCCGGGACGGTGACCGTGGGATAGCCGGCCACCGCCGCCGGGCTCGAGGTGTGGAACACGTCATGATCGCCGAGCACATGGTCGGTCAGCCAGGCCGGGTTGGCGGTGAGCGTGACGATCGCGTCCAGCCGGTGCGCGGCCAGCGGGCCGTCCAGCGCCTCCCGGGCCCGCGCCTGCGCCTGCGCCCGGGCGGCCCGCGCGGCCGGGTCAGCCGGGTCCGCGCTCGTCGCCTCGGCCTGCTCGAACAGTTCCTGGCCGAAGTGCACCAGCACCTCGGCCGCGTTGCGCTGGTTGTACTCGATGAGCTCGGCCAGCGAGCGTGGCCGCGGGCCGGGCAGCCCGGACAGGTACCGGTTGAGGTCGTGCTTGAACTCGTGCAGCAGCGCGGCGAACTCCGGCCCCTCCAGGCCGTCCGCGCCGGGCAGGTCGACCGGGTCGAGCACGGCCGCGCCGTGGCGACGGAGCACGGCGACGGCCGCGTCCAGCACGGCCAGCGTGGCCTGGCCGGCCGCCTGGCAGCCGCCCCGCCACACGCCGAGCCGGACGCCGGCCAGCGCGCCGGGGTCCAGGAACGCGGTGTAATCGGTGGGCTGGCCGGCCGCCAGTTCGGTGGCCGGGTCGCTGGTGTCGGCCGCGGCCAGCATGCTGAGCAGCGCGGCCGCGTCCGCGACGGTGCGGGCCATCGGGCCCGCGGTGTCCTGCTCCGCGGATATCGGCACGATCCCGTGCCGGCTGACCAGGCCGAGCGTGGGCTTGATGCCGACCACGCCGCAGGCGCTGGCCGGGCAGACGATGGAGCCGTCGGTCTCGGTGCCGACCGCGAGCGGCACCAGGCCGGCCGCCACCGCCGCGGCGGAGCCGGAACTCGACCCGGACGGGTTGCGGTCCAGCGCATGTGGGTTGCCGGTCTGCCCGCCCAGCGAGCTCCAGCCGCTGCTGGACTGGGTGGACCGGAAGTTGGCCCACTCGGACAGGTTGGCCTTGCCCAGGATCACCGCACCGGCCTGGCGCAGCCGGCTGACCAGGAAGGCATCGCCGGTCTCGGCGCCGAGCAGGGCGGGCGAGCCGGCCGTGGCGGGCAGCCCGGTCACCGCGATGTTGTCCTTGATCAGCACCGGGATGCCGTGCAGCGGGCCGCTGCCGTGGCTACGCTGCTGGTCCCTGGCGGCCGCTTCGGCGGCGGCCTCCGGGCTGACCGTGATGACCGCGCGCAGCCGGGGGTTGAGCGCGGCGATCCGGTCCAGGCAGCGGGCGGTGAGCGCGGCGGAGGTCAGCGTGCCCGCGGCCATCGCCTGCCGCAGCCGCGCTACCGGCTCGGCTGGCTCGCCCGGCCCGGCGTCCTGGGGGCTGGCGGGGGCGGGCATGGTGGCAGGATAACGGGGTGCGGATACAGATGGGTGAGCTCGATACGGTGCCCGCGCTGGACCGGCCTGATCTGCTCGCGCCGGCCGTGGCCGCGGCGCTGGCCAGCCTGGACGGCCTGGCTGGCCAGGTGAGTGTCGCGGAGATCGACGCGGACCTGGCGGATACCGCGGCGTTCTGCGAGCGGTACGGCGTCGGCCTGGCCGAGTCGGCGAACTGCGTGCTGATCAGCGGGCGGCGCGGCGGTGAGACGAGGTTCGCCGCGTGCATGGTGCTGGCCACCACCCGGGCCGACGTGAACGGCGTGGTCCGGCGCGAGCTCGACGTACGTAAGGCCTCGTTCGCACCGCGGGACGTGGCGGTAGCCGAGACCGGGATGGAATACGGCGGCATCACCCCGGTCGGGCTGCCGGCCGGCTGGCCGGTCCTGGTGGACGGGGCGGTGGCCGGGACCGCGCAGGTGGTGATCGGCAGCGGGGTGCGCCGGTCCAAGCTGGTGCTGCCCGGCGCTCTGCTGGGTCAGCTGCCCGGTGCGGCCGTCATCCAGAGCCTGGCGAACCCGGCCTAGCATGCCTGGCCTGATCCCGGGCACCGGCGCCGACTGGCAGACCGCGCTACTGCTGCCCGTTCCCGCGGCCGAGCCGTCTGTCGGCCAGCACCGCGCCCGGCTTGACGAGGCGGCCAGGGACGGGGTCCCCGCGCACATCACGGTGCTGTTCCCGTTCCTGCCGCCCGCCGGGATCGATGAGACGCTGCTGGCGTCGCTGGGCAGGCTGTTCACCGGGCATGCGGCGTTCGGGTTCACGCTGGACAAGATCGGCTGGTTCGGCGAGGAGGTCGTCTGGCTCGGGCCGCGCAACGCCGCGCCATTCTCCGCCCTGACCGACCTGGTCTACACCGCGTTCCCGTCCTGCCCGCCCTATGCCGGACGGCACGCCGAAGTGATCCCGCACCTGACCATTGGCCAGACCGGCGGCCCGCAGGCCCTGCGCGCCGCGGCCGAGTCGGTCCGTCCCTGCCTCCCCATCGAGGCGGTCGCCAGGGAGGTCATCCTGATGGCCGGCCCGCGTCCCGGAATCCCGGCCAGCCCGCCGGGCCAGTGGCGCACCATCGCCGCCTTCCCCTTGGCCAGCGGCCGCTCGGGGCGATAGCCGGTTACGGGAGCCAGGAGACGTGGCCGTGCAGGGCCACGTAGCCGACGAACGCGCCGGTGTCGATGAGGGCGTGCGCGATGATCAGTGGGGTGACCCGGCCCCAGCGGCGGTACAGCACACCGAAGATCACGCCCATGATGGCGTTCCCGATGAACCCGCCGAAGCCCTGGTACAGGTGGTAGGAGCCGCGGACCAGCGCGGCGACCAGGATCGCCTTGGCCGGGGTCCAGCCCAGCTGGTCCAGGCGGCGCAGCAGGTAGCCGATGACCAGGATCTCTTCCAGGATGCCGTTCTGCGTGGCGTCCAGGATCAGCACCGGGATCCGCCACCACACCGCGGGCAGGTTCTCCGGGACCACGTTCAGCGCGATGCCGAGCTTGTACGCGGTCAGGTACAGGGCCAGCCCGGAGCCGCCGATCAGCGCGGCCAGCACGGCACCCCTGGCCAGGTCCCGGCCGGGCTGGCTGGCGTCCAGGCCCATCGCCGACGATGGCGTCTCGCCCTCCCGGGCCAGCAGGTAGAAGACCAGGGCCACCGGGACCAGCGTGGTCAGGATGCTGGCCAGCTGCAGGGTCAGGTCCAGCCAGGGCCGGCCCGGGGCCAGCGACCCGACCAGCAGGGCCTGCTGCTTGCCCAGGGCCTTGTTCGCGGTGAGCGAGCCGATCAGGTTGATGATGGCGAACAGCGCACTGGCGCCCAGCGACACCCCGAAGACGATGATGATCTCCCAGCCGATCAGCCGCCTGGTCAGCGGCCTGAGGCTGGATTCCTGCAGCTGGGTCACGTCAGGACTCTAGCCGCGCCATCCGCCCACCCGGCCCGGTCCGGCACCCTGTCCAGCCAACCCGCAGCAGTCTTCCAGGCAAATCCCAGTTAGTCCTCGGTTCGCATGGAGCTAGATTTCAGGTTCTGCGGATGATCGACCGCTCGGGAAACCGGCTGGGCAAAGCACTGGCCGCCGTGTCGCGCAGGAACACGGCGGCCAGCGGGTTACGGGCTACGGGCTTCCGGCGGCTGATCGCGGCCCTGGGGTGGCCGCGCAGGTCCGTTGTGGGCAGGTGACCTTGCTTAGACCAGCAGGTCGTCGAACTCGCCGAGCTTCACGCCCTCGATGAGCGCGGCGATCTCTGCCCGGGTGTAGATAAGGGCCGGGCCCTCCGGATTGCGCGAATTACGCACCGCGTACTCGCCCCCGTTAAGCCGGGCCACTTCGACGCACGTCCCCTGGGAGTTGCTGATGCTGCTCTTACGCCAGCAGGCATCAACCAAGTCGGTGGCTGGCATTCCGTTATATGTGTTCATCTATCCGACTTCCTCAAGCATCCCGCTCAGGATTTCCGTGGTGTGTTCCGGCGACTCGCTCTCGACGCTGAGGCGTTCCATCACCTCGGTGTAGCGTTCCACGTCGTCGCGTTTATCCAGGTAAAGGGAGCTCGTCAGCTGCTCGACGTAGACCACGTCGGGCAGGTTGACCTCGGGGAACCGAAGGATAGTGAACGCCCCGCCCTCAGCCGCGTGGCCGCCGGAGCTGAACGGGACCACCTGGAGAGTGACGTTGGGCTCCTTGGTCACCTCGATCAACCGCTCGAGCTGCGCCCGCATCACCTCCTTGCCCCCGATCGGCCGCCGCAGCGCGGCTTCGTCCACCACCGCCCACAAGCGCGGCGCGTCTGGCTTGCTCAGCAGTTCCTGCCGGGCGATGCGCAGGCTGACCCGGCGCTCGATCTCCGCAGCAGAAGCTCCCGGCTGACCCAGCCGGACGACTGCCCGGGCGTAGTCCGCCGTCTGCAGCAACCCCGGGACGAACTGGACTTCGTAGAGCCGGATAAGAGCCGCGGCCTCCTCCAGGCCGACATAGACCTGGAACCAGTCCGGGAGCACATCCCCGTACTTGTGCCACCAGCCCGGCGAATTCGCGTCCCGGGCCAGCGCCACCAGGGTGGCCCGCTCGGCCTCATCGGTGACCCCATATATCTCCAGCAGATCGACAACGTCACGCTCCTTGAAGCTGACCCTGCCGAGCTCCATACGGCTGATCTTGGAGCCGGATGCGCGGATGGCGTAGCCGGCGTCTTCGCGCGTGATCCCCCGGGCTTCGCGTAGCCTCCGCAGCTGGGAGCCGAGAAGGATGCGCAGCACCGTTGGCCCGCTCCCCGGCTGTACTGAGATCACTCCAACCCCCCAGCTCTTGCCCTCAGAAATCCGTCAGCAGCTCCTCCCGTTTGAGGCCTCCTTAACGGCCCGCACGTGCCATCGGCACTTTCATCTGCACGTGCATCCGCCCTTGCGCATGCAAGGTATATCGAGGATGATAGCGCTTGCGCGCCACCCGTACGACATAGTGCCAGGAGACGGGAACCCGATGACCGCACACCGGGCGGCCTCGCCAGTCACGACGGAGGTCATGAGCGTGGGCCAAGAGTGGCTCCTCTCCCCCGGGGAGCCCGCCGGAATGCGCTACGCGAGCCCGCTGCGCCCACCAGTTCCGGCCCTCGACGAGCTGGCCGCGACTCAGCCGTCGGCCTGCTGCGGCCTGCGTGCGGTGCCCGAGGCGGTCAAGACCGGCCGGGATTTCACCCGCAGCGTGCTACTCGAGTGGCAGCTGCCCGACCTGGTGGACATGGCCGGCCTGGTCGTGTCGGAACTGGTCACCAACGCGCTGCGGCACGGCATGGCGCAGGCTCGGGTGCACCCGAGCGAGTGCCCGATCCGGCTCCGGCTGCTCGGCCAGGCGCCGTATGTAATGTGCATGGTCACCGACCCGGGCAGCGGCATCCCGGTGCTGCGCGATCCGCAACTGTGCGATGAGAATGGCCGCGGGCTGAACGTGGTCGAGTCGTGCTGCATCCGCTGGGGCTGGCACCTGCTGGATGAGGGCGGCAAGGTCGTCTGGGCGCTGCTGCATCCCGACGCCTAAAACCGGGCACAGTTCGGCCTAGGCAACGGTGAACCGCGCCGCTATGCTCTCTTGGCGCCGCCGGCCCGGTGATCCGTGGTGAGCCGTACGGCACACCTATCTGGACTTCACTAGGGAGCAGTAATGTCGTACCAGCCGTATCCAACCGGCGGGGCCGCGGAGCCGGAGCCACAGCGCCCGGCGCCGCCCACCCCGGTGCAGCAGGCCGTGAAGCTGATGTACGCCGGCGCCATTGTGAGCGCGGTCAGCCTGATCATCACGCTGCTCACCATAGGCAGCCTGAAGACCGCGATACATAACGCCGACCCCTCGCTGACGGCCACCAAGCTGCACTCGGCCGAGGTCGCGGCGGTGGCGGTCGCCATCATCTTCGGCCTGATCGGGATCGGCCTGTGGCTGTGGATGGCGTATGCCAACAAGGCCGGGAAGAACTGGGCCAGGATCACCGCCACGGTGTTCTTCGGGCTGGACACGCTGTCCGTGCTGACCAGCTTCCGCCAGGGGGAGCCGGTGCTGACCCGGGTGATCACCATCCTGATCTGGCTGATCGGGCTGGGCGCGATCGTGCTGCTGTACCAGCGGGAATCCAGCGCCTACTTCACCGCGTCGAAGACGCCACGGTAGCCGCGCCCCCTGGCTAGTGCATGGCCAGGGCGTGGCAGGCGACCGCGGCCGCGGCGACCACGTTGAGCGAGTCCACCCCGTGGGCCATCGCGGCGGGGCTCATCGGGATGCAGACCGCCTCGTCGGCCTCCCGCATCCAGCGGCCGGACAGCCCGTCGCCCTCACCGCCGAGCAGCAGCGCGACCCGGTCCGCCGGTGCCGCCCCGGCGGGCAGCGCGGCGCCGATCGGCGTGGCTGACTGGTCCGGGGTGAGCGCCAGCAGCCGGAAACCGGCCCCGCGCAACTGGCCGAGCTCGCCGTACCAGTCCGTCATCCGGGCGTACCGCACCGCGAACACGGCGCCCATGGACACCTTGACCGACCGCCGGTAGAGCGGGTCGGCGCAGCGCGGGGACAGAATCACCGCATCCGCGCCGAACGCGGCCGCGCAGCGGAACACCGCACCCACGTTGCCGTGGTCGACCAGATCCTCCAGCACCACCACCCGCCGCGCCGTGGCCACCAGCTGGCTCACCTCGGGCAGCGGCGGGCGGGCCACCGCGGCCAGCGCACCGCGGTGCACCCGGTAGCCGGTCAGCCGCCGGGCCACCTCGTCGCTGACCAGGTACACCGGGGCGGCCACGTCACCGGCCAGCGCGGCCAGCCGGGCCAGCCCGGCCGCGGTGAGCAGCATGGACCGGACTGGATAGCCCGCGGCCAGCGCGCGGCGGATCACCTTGTCCCCCTCCGCGACGAACAGCCCGTGCCGGGCCTCCAGGCTGATCCGCAGGTCGGCGTCGGTCAGCGAGACGTAGTCGGCGAGCCGGGGATCGGCCGGGTCGGTCACCTCGATGACACCTGTCACCGTGCCAGTCTGCCGTGCTAGCGACAGCCCACTAACCACAGTCATTACAACCTTAAAAAGTGCCGGATCTGTACTGAGTTGCCCGGATAAAGTCGTGACGCCAGGCCGTGGGGCGCCCCGGATCGCGAGGGATGACGTGAACGCTGGAGCCATCGGGCGGACCGGCCCGCCGGGCCGCAACCAGCGCGGGCGGCCGCGCCGGGTAAGCATCGTGATTGGGCTGAGCGCGCTGGCCGGCGTGATCGCCTGCACGCTGCTGGTCGCCTTCGGCGCGGAGGCGGTGGTGTCCCGCGCCTCGTGCACCGACCACCCGGTGACCGTCAACCTGGCCGCCTCGCCGGACATCGCCCCCGCGGCCAGCCATGTGGCCAAGTTCTTCAACGCCGAGCACAACAACGTGCAGGGGCACTGCGCCGTGGTGCACGTCACCAGCGTGCAGTCGTCCACGGCGGCCACCGAGATATCCGGGAACAAGTCGGCCGCCACCCCCGCTTTCGACGCCTGGATCCCGGACTCCTCGCTGTGGGTGAACGTCGCACGCAGCTTCCCGCAGGGCGTGCAGCTCGTGCAGCCGACCAGTCTCACGGTGGCCCGGTCCCCGCTGATGATCGTCATGCCCCGGTCGGTGGCGGCCGAGGTGCCTGCCTACGGCTCCTCAGTGGGCTGGCAGTTCCTGCTGCCGCAGCGGGTCGGCGGCCCGGCCACCGGGCTTGGGCTGCACGTCGAGTTCCCCGATCCGGCGCGCAGCACGGCCGGCCTGGCCACGCTCATCCAGCTGCAGTCGCTGCTCGGCAGTGGCTCCTCGGCGCTGGCGGCCTTCACCGATTTCGTGCTCAACGTCCAGGTCACCTCCGGCACCGGATCGCTGACCTCGCTGACCAGCCTGGCTCAGCGCGCCGGGGACGAGCGGCCAGTCACCATCTCCTCGGAGCAGTCCATCGCGCAGTTCGACCGGGCCCACCCGGCGGCTGACGCGCTGGCTGGCCGGTACCCCGTGCAGGGCACCCCGGAGCTGAACTACCCCTACGTGCTCACCTCCACCAACCAGCTCGAACGCCAGGCGGGCCAGCAGTTCGAGAAGGCACTGAAGTCCAGCTACGCGACGTCCTACGTGCAGTATCTGGGCTTCCGCTCGGCAGCCGGCACGGCCCCGGGCTGGATCGGCCAGTATGGCCTGGACACCGCCCAGCCGAAGCTGACCGCGGCGGCTGCGCCGGGCCAGGCCGAAACCAGCCTGCAGGCCTGGCAAAAGCTCAGCCTGGGCTCCCGCGACCTGGTGCTGCTGGACGTCTCGGAGCAGATGGCCACCCCGGTGCCCCCGACCGGTACCACCTTGGAGCAGGTCCTCATCCAGGCGGCCAGCCTGGGCCTGACCCACTTCCCGGACAGCACTCAGATGGGCATCTGGGCGTTCGCCAGCCACCTGGACGGCGCCTTGCCCTACAAACAGCTCGTCCCGGTCGGGCCGCTGCCCGCGCCGCTGGGCCTCATCACCCGGCGGCAGCAGATCACCCAGGCCACTGAGCAGGGCAAGCCGGTGGCCGGCGCGCCCGCCGCGCTGTACAGCTCGATCCTGGACGCGTTCAAATCCCTGTCCGCCAGCTACCAGCCCCGGTATGTCAACGCGGTGCTCGTCCTGACGGCCGGGATCGACAACGCCAAGGGCGACATGAGTTCCGCGGCGCTGGTGCGCCAGTTGCGCGCGCTGTACAACCCCAACAAGCGGGTCGAGATCGTCCCGCTCATGTTCGGCACGGCCGGGAACTTCGCCGCACTGCAGCAGGTCGCCCGGGCCACCGGCGGCGTGGCGTTCGACATCACCAGCCCTAAGCAGATCAACAGCGCGTTCTTCACCGGCATCGCACAGCGGCTCAGCGTCGCTGGATAGTGGATCTGAACTGCGGAAACATGCTCTGGCTGCGGGCCAGCCAGCGAGCCAAAAAAATCTTACGGATCTATGACAACCGGCTTCGGAGCCGGCGCGTCTTTTATGTGAGGCCCGACGAGAGCGGGGCGTCGGGCCTCGACAGAGCTTCTCCAGCAGGGTCGGTCTGGTGCGAGTATTCGCCAGGCCACTGGCTGGGGAACGGGACGTGAGGTCCGGCAAGAGCGGGGTGCCGGGCCTCATTTCCGTTTTCCGGCCCGTTTCGGGCCGGCCGGCCGCTCAGCCTGCCGCGTCCAGCAGCCGGTGCGCCCGCTGGATCAGTGCTGGCACGGCCGCGCCTTCCCGCTCGAATCCCTCACCCACCGTCTTGTGCTGCAGGAACCGCGCGTGGATGCCTTCCAGCACCACCGCGAGCTTGAAGCAGCCGAACGCCATGTAGTAGCCGAGGCCGGATACGTCCCGCCCGGTCGCCGCCGCGTACCGGTCCGCGACCTGCGCCCTGGTCAGGAAGCCAGGGCTGGCCGTGACCGTAGCCGCCACGCTGAGCTCGTCAGATTCCGGGTCATCCTGCTCGGCCCAGTAGACGAGGGCCAGGCCGAGATCGGCCAGCGGGTCGCCCAGGGTGGACATCTCCCAATCCAGCACGGCCGCGATAGACGGCCGGGCGCCCAGCGTGACCAGCATGTTGTCCAGCCGGTAATCACCGTGCACCAGGGTCCCTGGGCCCGCGGCAGCGATCGCGGCCGGCAGCGCCGCGGCCAGCCGCGTGGTGAGCTCCGCGTACCCCGGCATGTCCCGGGTGTTGGACAGCTCCCACTGGCGCTGCCAGCGGGCTAGCTGCCGCTCCAGGTAGCCTTCCGGCCGGCCGAAGCCGGTCAGCCCGGCCGCGGCCAGGTCCACACCGTGGATGGCGGCCAGCATGTCCGCGAAGTTCTCCGACAACTGGCGGGCCTGGCCCGGGCTGACCTGCTCGCCGTCCGCCTCGGTGCGCAGGACCAGCCCGGGCACGTAGGCCATGACGTAGAACGGGGCGCCGATCACCTCCGGTTCTGTGCACCGCCCGGCCACCGGAGGCACCGGGACCGCGGTGCCGCGCAGCGCACTGAGCACCTGGTATTCCCGGCCCATGTCATGTGCGGTGGGCAGCACATGCCCGAGCGGGGGGCGGCGCAGCACCAGCAGCGGTGCGTCCGGGCCGGCCGCGGCCCGGCCGTCCACCAGGTAGGTCAGGTTAGACCGGCCGCCCGCGATCAGCCGGACGGCGGGCGGCGCGGCCACCGGGAGGATGCCGTTGTCGCGCAGCCAGCGGCCGAGCCGGTCCGGGTCGTCGATGCCCGGCACCGCGCCGGACCCGGGGCCAGCCGCAGGCTCTGCTTCAGCTCCAGGGACAGCACCGTCCGGCATGGCTCACACTCCCGTCCGCGCGCTCCGGCCCACACTCCCTGGGGGCCGGGTACGTATCAGGAAAGTATCTATCAGGACGGCCGCGCCCGGCCCGGTCACCAGCCTGGGCGCCAGGCCAAGGCGCCCCCCATCGGGTCCGGACACTTCTGGGTATGGACCTTATTCACGCACTGTGGCATAGGTAGTTACCAGGAGCCACGGGGCAGGCTCGGCCAAAGGTCTAGCCAATCGGAAGGATCGCCGTGACTGACGCGTGGATGCCCGGAGCCGAGCGAATCACGGCCCCCGCTGACGGCGGCACCATGAAGGGTGGCGCGCCCCGTGCCGTCTGGCTGCCGGTGTACGCCAACCCGCTGGTGCTGCCCGCCCGGGCGGTGGCCGAGCGGCTCATCGAGCTGGGCCTGCCCAGTCATCTGGTCTGGAACCCGGTCTCTGGCGACGTGGCCCAGCTGATCCCGGCCGTCCGGGGGGCCCGTGCGCTGGGCTGGCCAGAGGGCCAGGGCTGGCTGGACGGCCCGGGCTGGCCGGACAGGCCCGGCTGGGCTCTGGGCATGGACCCGGCCTGGGGCCCGGCGTCCTCGGCGGCCGAGCCGACCGCGCCCGCCGCCCGGGACGGGCTGGCCGCGATCAACACCGAGGGCCGGGTCTGCGTCCAGATCGCGGTCCTGAGCCGGGCCTGGTGGCCGTTCACCGAGGGCCCGGCCGAGCGGCTCCAGGAGATCGTGACCTGGCTCGACTCGTGGCAGGTGACCAGGCACTGGCCGGCCGGGCGGCCAGCCCGGTTCCCCGGCGCCGGCCCCGCGGCGGCCTGCCGCCGGCCCGCGCCCCGCGCGCTGACCGCCCTGGCCGAAGCGGCCGGGACGGGCCCGGGCCGGCGGCGCAACTGGGCCCAGGGCGGCCACTTCGCCGCCGTCCAGGTACCCGGCTGCGCCGCGGCTGGCGCGGGCCATATCGAGCTGGGCCGGCCGGATCGCGATCAGCCCCGGATCAGCCCGGCCCGGCCCGCGGGCAGCCCGGCCAGGATCCCGGCCAGGACCTGGCAGCCGCGGCTGACCCCGGCCAAGTCGGCCGCGCCGTAGCCGAGCACCAGCCCGTGCCGACTGGCCGGGCCGGCGAAGTATTTGTCCAGGCTGGCCACGTCCACCCCGCGTGCCGCGGCGGCCGCCAGCACGCCCGGCAGCACGTCGCCCGGCAGCTCGCAGACCATGTGCATGCCCGCGGTGTCCCCGGTCAGCCAGCCGGCGCTGGCCGGCTGGCCGGCCAGCGCCTCGCCGAGCACCGCGGTCATCGCGCCGCGCCGCCGGGCGTACTCCTGCCGCATCCGCCGCACGTGCCGGTCCAGGTCGCCCCGGGCCAGCAGCTCGGTCACCGCGTGCTGCACCGGCTCGGGCACCTTCACGCCGAGGTCGACGGCCGTCTCAGCGAGCACCGCGACCAGGTCGGCCCGGGCCAGCAGCCAGCCCGCACCGAGCGCCGGGGTAAGCGTCTTCGACGTGGTGCCCAGGTAGATGACCACCTCGGGGTCCAGGCCAAACAGCGTCGGCAGCGGGCCGACGTCGTAGCGGAACTCGCCGTCGTAGTCGTCCTCCACGATGAGCGCCCCGGTGGCCCGGGCCCAGGCCGCGAGCGCCTGACGGCGGGGCACCGGCAGCCGCCCGCCCAGCGGGTACTGATGGGCGGGCGTGGTGTACACCAGCCGCAGCCCAGCCGGCAGCTCGTCCACTACCAGCCCGTCCGCATCCACCCGGCACGGCACCAGGTGGGCGCCGTGCGCGGCGAACACCGACCGGGCCGTCTGGTAGCCCGGTTCCTCCACGCCGACCCGGTCGCCCGGCCGGAGCAGGCCGCTCGCGATCAGCTGCAGGCCCGCCGCGACCCCGCGGGTGACCAGGACCTGGTCCGCCGCGCAGCGCAGGCCCCGGCCGCGGCGCAGGTAGCCGATGATCTGATCGCGCAACGCGGCCAGGCCGCGCGGGTCAGGCCAGCTGGACACCGGCTGGGCGGCGGCCCGCCGCCAGGCCCGGCGCCAGGCGGCCTGATCGATCCCGGCCACCCAGGGGACGCCGGGGCGCAGGTTGACCCGGGCCGGCCCGGCGGCGGCCGCCCCGGGCCCGGGGGCGGCCAGCACAGCCGGCCTGGCGGACGCCCAGCCCGGCCCGGGCGGCGCGCCGCCCGGCATGCCCGGGTGACCCGGCGCACCGGGCGCGACAAAGGTCCCGGAGCCGTGCCGCCCTTCCAGCCAGCCCTCGGCGAACAGCTGGGTATAGGCGGCCGTCACCACCGTCCGGCTCACCCCGAGCAGGCCGGCCAGGACGCGGGTGGACGGCAGCCGCTCACCCGCGGCCAGCCGCCCGTCGGCGAGCGCCGCGCGCAGCTGCGCGGAGATCTGCTCGGTCAGCGGCAGCGGCCCGGCCCGGTCGGTGGTCAGCGGCAGCTCAATGGCAGCGCGGGGGAAAGTGGTCATCTGTTCTTCCCATAAAGTGGCTACAGTCATAAGTCCACTTGATAGGTACGGTAAGCCATCATGAGCGCTGACGACACCCTGACCCTGTCCGCCACCCCCCGGACCGCGCTGCACCGGCACAAGGAACGCGGCCGGACCGACCGGGCCGACCTGTACGCCGTGCTCGACGCGGGCCTGATCTGCCATCTCGGTGTGGTCATCGATGGCCTGCCAGTAGTGCTGCCAACCGCCTACGGCCGCGACGGCGACGTGCTCTACCTGCACGGCTCATCGGCCAACCGGAGCAACCTGGCCGCTGACGGGCAGGAAGTCTGTGTCACCGTGACGCACCTGGACGGGATCGTCTGCGCCCGCGCCGTGTTCAGTCACTCGATGAACTACCGCTGCGCGGTGGTCTTCGGCCGGGCCCGGCTGGTCACCGATGACCAGGAGCGGCTGGCCGCGCTGCGGGTGATCACCGAGCAGCTGATCCCGGGCCGGTGGGCGGCGGCCCGGCAACCGTCGCGCAAGGAGATGGCCGCCACCTCGGTGCTGGCCGTTCCGCTGGATGATGCCTCGGTCAAGGTTCGCACCGGGCCACCCGCCGACGAGCCGGCCGACCATGACCTCGACGTGTGGGCCGGGGTGCTGCCCGCCACGCTGACCTTCGGCGAGCCGCAGCCGGACCCGGCGCTGCCGGCCGGCACGGCGGTGCCCGGGCACATCCGCGGGGCAGCCGGCCGGCCCCGCGGCTGACGCGCCGGTGCGGCCGGCGAGTGGCCAGGCGGGGGACCTGGACAAGGTGCCTGCGACGAGGCTCTAGTCTTGGGGGATGACTGACCGGCTCGTCTGGATCGACTGTGAGATGACCGGGCTTGACCTGGCCCGTGATGCCCTTATCGAGATCGCCTGCCTGGTGACCGACGGCAACCTGAACGTGCTCGACGAGGGCGTGGATCTCGTGATCAAGCCTCCGGCGGAGGCGGTAGACCAGATGGTGCCGGTAGTCCGGGAGATGCACACCACGTCAGGCCTGATCGACGAGCTGCCGTCCGGGGTCACCCTGGCCGAGGCCCAGGAGCAGGTGCTCGGCTACGTGCGCCGCCTGGTGCAGGACGCGCGCCGGGTGCCGCTGTGCGGCAACTCCATCGCCACCGACCGCGCGTTCCTGGCCCGCGACATGCCCGAACTGGACGCGTTCCTGCACTACCGGATGGTCGACGTGTCGAGCATCAAGGAACTCGCCCGGCGCTGGTACCCGCGGGCGTACTTCGCCAGCCCGCAGAAGCACGGCGGGCACCGGGCCCTGGCCGACATCCGGGAAAGCATCCAGGAACTGCGCTACTACCGCGAGGCGATCTTCGTCCCGGAGCCCGGGCCGGACTCGGCCACGGCCCGGGAGGTCGCCAGCAAGTACGGCGTGGCCCCAACGGGCAACGGGGCCGGCGAGCGGGCCGCCAACCCGGGGCCGGCCGCTGGCTGACCGGCCGCTGCGGCCGGCTAGCCAGTTCGATGCAGCCCGGTGGCACCGCTATGCTTGAGCAGCCGTCGGCGATGGTGGGCGTAGCTCAGTTGGTTAGAGCGCCAGGTTGTGGTCCTGGATGTCGTGGGTTCGAATCCCATCGCTCACCCCATGTGATGTGGCAAGACACCGGAATGGCCCCGGACCCACGTTAGGGTTCGGGGCCATTGGCCTGAAGGCCTTCCAGAAATCTGGAACCTTGACCCGGCGACCTGGGTAAATGCCCTATCCCGGTCTAGCATGCCCGGCGGGCCGGCCATCCTAGGGCGGGGGTGATGACGTGGCGCTGACTGAGCTGCTTACCCAGTGGCAGGAGAACCTGGCCGGCTGGGCTATTCCGGCGCACATCACCGGCGCCGTGCCGGACTCACCCTGGGTGCTGCCCCGCCAGGTGTTCGCGCGCCGCGCGGACCGGCTGAGCCAGGCCCCGGCCGGGCCGTCCTACCAGCGCGCCTGGGCGGCCCTCGACCCGCCGGGCAGCGTGCTGGACGTGGGCGCCGGAGCCGGCGCCGCCTGCCTGCCGCTGGCGCCGCGCACCACCGCGCTGACCGCGGTGGACACCGACCCCGGCATGCTGGACCTGCTGGCCGAGCGGGCCCGGGCGGCGGGCCTGGACCCGCAGCTGCGCGTCGGCCCGTGGCCGGAAGTGGCCGCCCAGGCCGCCGCCGCCGACGTGGTGACGTGCCACAACGTGCTGTACAACGTGCCCGACCTGGAGCCTTTCCTGGCCGCGCTGACCGGCCATGCCCGGCGCCAGGTGGTCATCGAGCTGACCACGGCCCATCCGCTGACCTCGCTCAACCCGCTGTGGCTGCGCTTCCACGGCCTGGAGCGGCCAAACGGGCCAACCGCACGTGACGTCCTGGCCATCCTGGACGCAATGGGGCTGCGGGCAGGGCACACTGAATGGAATCGTCCGGCTGAGGCGGATTACGCCACGGTTCGCGAGCTTGCTGAGGTGACCAGGCGGCGGCTGTGCCTGCCGGCTGAGCGCGCGGCTGAGGTGGAAGCCGCGCTCCGGGACACCGGACTCGGCGGCGGCCAGGCCACTGACCTGGGGACCGCCGGACGCGCCGTCGTCACAATCTGGTGGGAGGGTTCCGCGTGAGCAACATGGATGACTGGTTTCGCGACCCGTCGCCGCGCTCATCCGGGTCGGCCGGTTCGGGCTACCCCGGCGGCGGCCCGACCGAAAACCTGTCCTACGGCTCCCCTGGGGGGAGCGCCTGGCCTGCCCAGCCACCGGCGCGCACCGACAGCCCCGGACGGCGCTCCCGGCCGGACCAGGGCGGCGGCCCGGGGCGCGCGTACCGCGGCGGTGGCGGCGGGCGGCGCTGGCTACGGCCGCGCCGGGTCCTGGGCATCGTCGCGCTGCTGGTGGTGCTGGTCCTGGTCTTCACCGGGGTCATGTACTTCTACCTGAACTCCAAGCTGACCCGGGCCAACGTGCTGGTCGACTACGCCGGCCGCCCGGTCGCGGGCGCCGGGTCGAACTGGCTGATCACCGGCTCGGACAGCCGGCAGGGGCTGACCAGGAAGGAAGCGCGCCAGCTGGCCGCGGGACAGGGCATCGGCGGGCACCGGTCGGACACCATCATGGTCCTGCACATCCCCAGCAACGGGCTGCCCGCGGTGCTGGTCAGCATCCCGCGTGACTCGTACGTGGACATCCCCGGCTTCGGCATGAACAAGATCAACGCCGCGTTCGACTTCGGCGGGCCCAAGCTGCTGGCCAAGACGGTGCAGAACGCCACCGGCCTGGAGATCAACCACTACATGGGCATCGGCTTCGGTGGCCTGGTCAGTGTGGTCAACGCGGTCGGCGGCGTGCGCATGTGCATCCCGTCCAACCTGAACGACCCGGCGTCCGGGCTGCACCTGAAGAAGGGCTGCCAGAATCTGGACGGCGATCAGGCCCTCGGCTTCGTCCGGACCCGCCATCTGTTCGCCACCCAGGACCTGCAGCGGGAGCAGGACCAGCGGGTGTTCATCAAGGCGCTGCTGACCAAGATGACCAGCCCGGGCGACCTGATCAACCCGTTCCACTCGTTCCCGGCCGCGTTCGGCGCGGCCGGCGCGCTGACCGTGGACAAGGGCACCCAGCTGTACCAGCTGGTCCAGGTCGCGTTCGCACTGCGGCACCCGGAGACCACCACCGTGCCCATCGGCAGCGAGCCGCTGCTGGCCGTCGGTGACGTGGTGATCTGGAACCACAGCCAGGCGACCCAGCTGTTCGACGCGATGCGCAACGACACCCCGGTGCCGAAGAGCCTGATAACCGGGTCCAAGCTCGCGCCGGCCGCCTGAGCTGAAATCGTTATCCGGGGCTGTCAACTTGCGACATTTCAGCCCCTTGCGCACACCCGTTCGGCCTCCGTACCATGCGTCGAATTACACCCCGCTGGTATCCAATGGCCGGAGGTGGCTTTGAGGACCGGCAGTATCCCCAGCATGACCCGTCCGCTCGGCTTGTCACTGCGCGAGGCCGAGATCATGACGCTGATCGCGGAGGGTCACTCCAACGGCGAGATCGCGGCCCAGCTCGTACTGGCCGAGAAGACCGTCAAGAACCACGTGAACCGGATCTATGCCAAGCTGGGCGCGCAGTCCCGGGCGGCGGCCATCTCCTGCTGGGACGACGCGCGGGCTGCGGGCACCTGAACGCCCGCGGTGGCTGACCTGCGGCTAGCCTGATAGTAAGTTCAGCCCCAGGAGGCATTCAGGAAATCCTCAGGTTCGGGCCGGAAGATGCAGGTCATGACCATGCCGTTAACGAATGGGCGAACACAGCCGGCTGCCAGGCTGCTCGTTGTCGAGGACGAGCCCAACATCCTTGAGCTGCTGTCCGCCAGCCTCCGCTACGCCGGGTTTGACGTGCTCACCGCGACCGGCGGAACCGAGGCGGTCCAGGCCGCGCAGCGGCACCGGCCCGACCTCATCGTGCTCGACGTGATGCTGCCCGACATGGACGGCTTCGACGTGGTCCGGCGGCTGAGGGGCGGCGGCGCGCGCATCCCGGTGGTCTTCCTGACCGCGCGGGACGCGATGGAAGACAAGGTCCGCGGCCTCACTCTGGGCGGGGACGACTACGTGACCAAGCCGTTCAGCCTGGAGGAGGTCATCGCGCGGATCCGCGCGGTGCTCCGCCGCACGCACGGCGACGGGGCCGAGCCCACGCCCCGGCTCAAGTTCGCCGATCTGGAGCTGGACGAGGAGAGCCACGAGGTGTGGCGGGCCGGGCAGCACGTCCAGCTGTCCCCCACCGAGTTCAAGCTGCTCCGCTACTTCATGAGCAACGCGAACCGGGTGCTGTCCAAAATGCAGATCCTGGACCACGTCTGGGACTACGACTTCCGCGGCGACACCGGCATCGTGGAGTCGTACGTCTCGGTGCTGCGCCGCAAGGTGGACACCACCGAGCCCCGGCTCATCCACACCCTCCGCGGAGTCGGCTACGTGCTCCGCCTGCCCTCCTCGTAGCCGGCGGCAATGACGGCAGCGTCCTGGCTCGACCGCTCGCGGGGGAACCTGCGGCGGCTGTCCGGGCGCACCCCGATCCGGGTCAAGATCATCGCCGCCCTGCTCACGCTGGTCATCATTGCGCTGGCCATCATCAGCACGGCCAGCCTCACCCAGTTCCGCGGCTATCTGCAGAACCAGTCCGGCATTCAGGTGACCGCCCTGTACGACCAGATGGCGGCCAAGACCCAGGGCCAATCGCTGTTCGGCCTGGGCTCACGCGGCGGCTGGAACGCCGTGGACTTCGGCTACTACGGGCCGTACCTGGTGGAGCTGGTGAACCAGTCCGGGAAGGTGATCTTCCCCGCCGGGCCCGGGCCGGGCAACGTGCCCAGCAGCTCCGGCCCGGCCGTGCCGACGAGCAGTGCATGGATGACCGCGAACGCGGGCCGCCTGACCACCGTGCCGGGCCAGAACGGCAGCGCGGACTGGCAGATCATCGCCAAGCAGTTCACGGTCAGCCTGACCAACCAGTTCGGGCAGTCCAGCTCGCCGCAGAAGCTGACCCTGGTCGTCGGTACCAGCCTGGCCAACATCGACAACACCGTGGCCTGGCTGGCCAAGATCGATCTGCTGGTCAGCGTCATCATCGTGATCGCGCTGGCCGTGCTCGGGGTGGCGATCGTCCGGGCCAGCCTGCGCCCGCTCACCGACATCGAAAAGACCGCGCAGGCCATCGCGGCCGGCGATCTGTCCCGCCGCGTGCCCGACCAGGACCCGCGGACCGAGGTGGGCCGGCTCGGCCGGTCACTGAACCGGATGCTGGCCCAGATCGAGTCGTCGTTCCAGGCCCGGACCCGGTCCGAGGCGGCGGCCCGGCGGTCCGAGGAGCGGATGCGCCAGTTCGTCGCGGACGCCAGCCACGAGCTGCGCACCCCGCTCACCGCGATGCGCGGCTACGCCGAGTACTACCGGCAGCGCGGCGGGATGCGGGACGAACCGGCCAGGCCGGCCGAGGCCGAGGCCAGCAACCGCACGGCCGAGGCAGCCGATCTGCCCGCCGGGCCAGGCGCCGCGGGCGCGGACGCCCTGAACGGGGACAGCCAGCTGAGCGGCCCGGACCTGGACCGGATCATGCAGCGGGTGGAGCAGGAGTCGGCCCGGATGGGCGTGCTCGTCGAGGACATGCTGCTGCTGGCCCGGCTGGACCAGCAGCGGCCGCTGGAACGCCGCCCGGTCGACCTGCTCACGCTGGCCGCGGACGCGGTGCAGGACGCCCGGATCATCGCGCCGGACCGGTCGATCGAGCTCAGCGTCGGCTCGGCCACCGCGTTCCTGGTGCTGGGGGACGAGGTGCGGCTGCGCCAGGTCATCGGCAACCTGATGAGCAACGCCCTCACCCACACCCCGGACGGCACGCCAGTAACGGTGCGCATCCTGGCCGGGCCGCGGGAGCCGGTGCCGAGCATCGTCCTGGAGGTCACCGACCAGGGCCCGGGCTTGCCGCCGGACCAGGCGGAACGGGTCTTCGAGCGGTTCTACCGGGCTGATCAGGCACGGACCAGGAAGGCAGGCGGGACCGGCCTCGGGCTGGCCATCGTGGCCGCGCTGGTCGCCGCGCATGGCGGCACCGTGGCGCTGCGGACCGCGCCGGGCGAGGGTGCGACGTTCCGGGTCACGCTGCCGCTGGCCCCGGAGGCGCAGCGCGACGAGCCGCTGGACGCGGCCGACGCCGAGGACGAGGATGTGCTGGCCTCGGGGGACGACACCACCCCGCTCCGCTCTCCCGGGGGACAACCCCCGGAGCCCCCGGTACCCGATCCCCGCTCCGCGCCGAGCGGCGGCATGCGCCGCGGCTAACACTGGTTAGCCAGCGAGCGCGGCGCGGGCGGCGCCACGGACGGCTTCGGCGTAGCCGCTGCCGAACAGGCAGGCGTGCACCAGCAGCGGGTGCAGCTGATGCAGCGGGACCCGGTCCCGCCAGCCCGGGGCCAGCGGCGCGACGTCGGTGTACGCGGCCAGAATCAGGTCCAGGTATGGCGCGCCGAACAGGGCCAGCATGGCCAGGTCGGTCTCCCGGTGGCCGCCCTGGGCCGCCGGGTCGATCAGGCAGCCGCGGCCACCCGACCACAGCACGTTGCCGGACCAGCAGTCGCCGTGGATCCGGCTGGGCGGCTCGGGCGGCCCGGCCAGGCTGGGCAGCCGGTCCACCACCTGCTCCACCAGCCGGGCGTCAGCCGTGGTGAGCGCGCCGGTGTCGGCGGCCCGGCGCAGGTAGGGCAGCAGCCGTTTGCTGCCGTACCAGCTGGCCCAGTCGCCGGCCCCGCCCAGCGCCCCAGCCACCGTGGGCGCGTCCCCGGTGCGGTCGCCCAGCGGCAGGGTGGCGATGAAGCCCGGCCAGGGTGAGCCGAACCGCGGCGCGCCCGCCGCGTGCAGCACGGCCAGGCCCCGGCCGAACGCCTCGGCGGCGTGCTGATCCGGGGCCTGCTCCGGCACCCAGACCACGGCCAGCGTGGCGCTGTCCCAGCCGAGTACCTCGGGCACCGGGACGGCGTGCGCCTCGGCCAGCCAGCGCAGCCCGCGCGCCTCGGCCTCGAAGATCCCGCCCAGGTCGGCCGCGGCCGCCTTGGCGAACACCCGGCGGCCGTCGTCCAGCGTCACCTGGTAGTGGCTCCACTGATGCTGCGCACCGGCCGGCCGGACCTCGCGGACGCCGGTGCCGGTGATCCGGGCCAGCCGCTCGGCCAGCTCGGACCCGGTCAGCGCGGCCGGGCTCACCGGCCGCCCAGGTGCTGGCGAGCGGGCGCCGGCGCTTCGAGCAGCCCGGCGAGCCGCCCGGTCAGGCCGCGCACGGCCGCCCGCACCAGGCCGTAGGCGACCGCGTAGTCCTCCGGCGAACCACCGTACGGATCGGGCACCTGGCCGTCGTAGCGGTCGTCACCGTCCAGCGCCGGGTCGAACGACCGGAACAGCAGCACCCGCCCGGCCGCCGCCGGGTCCGGCACCATCTCCCGCAGGTCGGCCAGGTTGGCCCGGTCCATGGCCAGTACCAGATCGCGGTCACCGAACCAGGACGGCTGGAACTGGCGGGCCCGGTGCGCGGACCCGTCGTAGCCGTGCCGGGCCAGCTCGGCCCGGGCCCGGCGGTCCATCGGGCCGCCGACGTGCCAGTCTCCGGTACCCGCACTGTCCACCTCGACCAGCTCAGCCAGCCCGGCCTGGGCCAGCTCGGCGCGCAGCACCACGTCGGCCATTGGAGACCGGCAGATGTTGCCGAGACAGACGAAGCAGACCCGGTAGGGGCCGGACCCCGGGCGCGGGGCAGGCAGGACCGGCAGCGCCGGGGTGTCAGCGGGCATGCCCCCAAGCATGCCCGACGCGCCGAGTGCTCATGCCGCCAGCCCAGGGGTCGTCCCCCCGGAATACACATGTCACCATGGGCGGATGTCACAAGATCCCGCATACCGGTCGCTGTCTTTCTGGCTCGGCACCACGCCGGGTGAGCTGGTCCCCGGCGACCCACTGCCCGGCGACCAGGACATGGACGTGGCCATTGCCGGGGCCGGCTTCACCGGCCTGTGGACCGCGTACTACCTGGCCCAGGCCAGCCCCGGACTGCGGATCGCGGTGTGCGAGCAGGACATCGCCGGCTTCGGCGCGTCCGGCCGGAACGGCGGCTGGTGCTCGGCGCTGTTCCCGGCGTCGCTGGCCAAGCTGGAGCGGATGGCCGGGCGCCAGGCGGCGGTGGCCATGTACCGGGCCATGCAGGAAACCGTGGATGAGGTGGGCCGGGTGGTGGCGGCCGAGGGCATCGACTGCCACTGGGCCAAGGGCGGCACCGTGATGCTGACCCGCTCCCCCACCCAGCTCCAGCGCGCTCAGCAGGAAGTGGCCGAATACCGGGCGTTCGGCTTCGGCGAGGCCGACCTGCGGCTGCTGAACCGGGCCGAGGCGGCGGAACGGGTGGCCGCGTCCGGAGTGCTCGGCGCGACGTACACCCCGCACTGCGCGGCCATCCACCCGGCGCGGCTGGCCCGCGGCCTGGCCGCGGCGGTACGCAAGCAGGGGGTGCGGCTGTACGAGCAGACGCAGGTGACCGAGATCGCACCCGGGCGGCTGCGCACCACGCACGGCACGGTCCGGGCCGAGTACGTGATCCGGGCCACCGAGGGGTACACCCCGCTGCTGCCTGGCCTGCACCGGGCCATCGCCCCGGTGTACTCGCTGATGATCGCCACGGCGCCGCTGCCCGACGCCACCTGGGCCCGGATCGGGCTGGCCGGACGGCCCACGTTCGGCGACTTCCGGCACCTGATCATCTATGGCCAGCGCACCGCGGACGGGCGGCTGGCCTTCGGCGGCCGCGGCGCGCCGTACCACTTCGGCTCTACTATCCGGCCCGAGTTCGACCAGGTGCCCGCCGTGTTCGCCGCGCTGCGGCGGACGCTCGGCGAGCTGTTCCCGGCGCTCGGCGACGTGCCGGTCACGCACACCTGGGGCGGCCCGCTCGGCGTGCCCCGGGACTGGTGCGCGTCGGCCGGGCTGGACCGGGCGACCGGCCTGGGCTGGGCCGGTGGATATGTCGGTGACGGGGTGTCCACCACCAACCTGGCCGGGCGCACGCTGGCCGACCTGGTGCTGGGCAAGGATACCGAGATCACCGGGCTGCCCTGGGTCGGGCACCGGTCCCCGGAATGGGAAGCGGAACCGCTGCGCTGGCTGGGCGCGAACGCCGGGCTGCGCACGATGAGCTGGGCCGACCGCGAGGAGACCCGGACCGGGCGGCAGTCCCGGCTGGCCCAGTTCGCCGGCCGGTTCCTGGGCGGCTGACACCGCCCAGGAACCGGCGTCCGGTTAACTAGCCGGCGGCCCGGGCGAGCGCGGGCACGAACCTGGCCGCGTCGATGGTGCCCCAGCCGCTGGCCAGGTCGTAGCCCGGCCCAGCGTCGTACCCGGTCACCCCGGCGAAGCTGTTGTTACCCGAGGTGATGTCCACCAGGCCGGTGTTGGAGTCACCGTGCTGGGCAGCCCAGCCGAGCGCGTACAGCGCCGGGTTGATCAGCCCGAGCCGGTGCCCGGCCACCTGGTCGGCCAGCGCGACGATGCCGGAGAAGATCGGCGTCGCCTCGCTGGTCCCGCCGACGAGGTACCAGCCCGGGTTGTCCACGCCGGACGTCTCGGCGCCCGCGAACGACAGGTAGACCCAGCAGGCGCCGTTCACCGCGGCGCTCATCGAGATGTCCGGGGTGCCGCGATGGCTGCCCACCACGTTGCGCACCGCGGCCTGGTACAGCGGCCGGGAGAACACCGCGGACACGCCGCCGCCACCGGCGCCGTACCCGTCGTTCCACACCGAGTCGGGCTGCAGCTGGTTACCCGCGTTGTCCAGGTACAGCTGGGACCCGCCGACCGAGGTGACCAGCGGGTCGGACGACGGCCAGGAGTTCACCCGGTACGGGTACAGCGTGGAACCGTCCAGTTCGTCGTTGGTCGCGCCGGTGTCGCCGGACCCGGCCAGCACGGTCACGTGATGGGCCAGCGCGTCCTTGTAGGCGTACCGCAGGTCCAGCAGGCTGCCGTAATTGCCGGAGCTGAAGCCAGGGAACGTGTTCTCGGTAGCGCCGAAGCTCTGCGAGATGACGTCACCGACGCCGGCATTGATCAGCGACGCCTCCGCGCTCATCATCTCCGGGAAGCCGGTCACCCCCTCGGTCTCGGCCACTGAGGTCTCGGCCAGCACGATCTTCGCGCCCGGCGCGATGGAGTGCGCGTACTCCACGTCGAGGGTGGTTTCCTCGGCCCAGCCGACCATGGTCGAGTTGGTCGAGTCGAACGGCGGGATGTTGCCGAACCTGACGATCCGCAGGTCCGGGTTGGGGAAGCCGAACTGCTTATCGAACACGCGGAGATCGTGGCGGATCGTCGGCGAGCCATAGGAGTCGACGATCACGATCGTCTCACCCCGGCCGGTCACGCCGTGGCGGTACAGCGGGTTCAGGTTGTAGTGGACCCGGTACTGCACCGGCGTGTAGCAGCTGATGCCGATGTCGGCCTGGCAGTCGGTGGTGGATATCGGCGCGGGCAGCTGCTTGCCGGTCAGGATCGGGCCGCTCAGCAGGGGCTGGGCGACGGCACCGGCCTGCTGGACGGCGGCGGGCGCGCCCGGCGCGGCTAGGGCGAGCAGGCTAAGAGCAGCGGCGGCGGGCAGGCCGCGGGTGGCGATCCGGCCAAACTGAGCGGGGTTCCTTAACATGGTCCTCCTCCTCGAGGGTCACTCGGTGCTCCGCACAGTTATCCCACCGGAAACACCAGTCGTCTATCCCGCCGGGGATACCAGCCTGCCCGGGAGTTCCGGCGAGCTGACGCTACGGCACGACGACGACCTTGACCGGGTCGCCGTCCCGGTCCCGGAGCACCCGGAACGCCTCGGCGATGTCGGCCAGCGGGAAGCGGTGCGTGACCGGCAGGCCGACGGTGGTCTCCAGCGCCCGGTAGGCGGCCACGTCGGTGCGCACGGTGGACGCGACCGCCAGCTCATGCCAGGTCATTACGTCGGGCAGGCAGTGGTTGGCCAGGCAGAACTGGAGGAACGAGCCGAGCGCGGCCGGGAAGAAGCCGCTGAAGTTCGGCCCGGCGATCCGGGCCTGCGGCCACAGCCCCTTGATGAAGTTGTAGGTCTGCAGCCACTCGGCCTCGAACGCGGCCAGCGTGGCGGCATCCGTGGTCAGGCCCGAGAACCAGTTGCCGTCCGGCTCGTTGTACGGGACGAGGATGATCCGGTTCCGGTACGGCGACGTTAATACCTGCTCGACCTCGGTCTTCATGTAGCCCTGGTACTGCGCGTACGTGGTCCGCTCGTACGGGAAGTTGCGGTACACGTCGGTCATGTAGATGTAGATGCTGCGCCCGCCGCTGGCCACGAACGGCTTGGCGATCTCCAGCGCGTCCGACCCTGGATGCTGCTGGCCGTCCTGCGCCTTGGTGTCCGTGGTCACCATGCCCATGCCCTGGATCAGGTTGTCGCTCGGCACATCCTGGTCATAGAGCCCGTACAGGGCGCCTGACGCGCCGCCGTCGAACTGGCCGGTGTTGCTGCCCAGATCGACCACCAGGTTGTTGGGGGTACTGGTGGCCGCGGCCGCGGGTGCCGCGCTGGCGGCGGTGGCCGCTGGCCCCGCGGCCAGCAGCAGTCCCGGTACGGCCAGGGAGATTGCCGCCGCAGCGGCCAGTTGCCGTCTCATCTGCCACCTCTCTGTGACCCGGCCCCCAGCCCTGCCATGCCGCCCGGCGGCATCAACCCCAAAGTGGAGAAGCGCTTCCCCACTCGCCACTGACGAGGATCTTCCTGACCGCCCGTCACGTCAAGGGCGATGGGACAATCGGGACGTGACGAAACGACGCCCGGCCACGCTGATCGAGGTTGCCGAACGCGCCGGGGTCTCGCTGACCACCGCGTCCAAGGCAATTAACGGCAAGAACCGGGTGTCGGAGGCGACGCGGGCGCGCGTGCTCGCCGCGGCGCGCGATCTCGCGTTCACGCCGAGCCCGATCGCGCGCGGCCTGACCGGCGGCCGGACCAGCACCGTGGGGCTGATCGTCGCGGACAGCATGACGTACCGCTTCGCGGTGCCGATCATGCTCGGCGCGGAGGCCGCGCTCGGCGAGATCGACCTGTCCATGATCACCTGCGATGCGCGCGGCGATCAGGCCCGCAGCCGGGAACTGGCCCGGATGCTGGCCGCCCGCAAGGTGGACGGCCTGCTCATCGTCGGGGACAACAACGCGGTCACCGCGTCGGTGACCCGGCAGGTGGACGTCCCGGTGGTCTACGTGTACGGCGAGTCCGACGACCCCGGGGACGTGGTGCACATGCCGGACGACGGCGCGGGCATCGGCCTGGCCGTGGACCGGCTGGCCGACATCGGCCGGCGGCGCATCGTGCACCTGACCGGGCCGGCCGCCACCACCGCGGTCGCGTACCGGGTGGCCGGCCTGGCCGCCCGGCTGCGCGAGCACCGGCTGGATCTGGCCGCCCCGGTCCGCTACGGCGAGTGGTCACAGCGCTGGGCCCGCTCCGCCGCGACCAGCCTGGTGCGCCAGGATCCGGACATCGACGCGATGCTCTGCGGCTCGGACCAGCTAGCGTCGGGCGTTCTGGTCGCCCTGGACGAACTCGGGCTGCGGGTGCCCGACGACGTCGCCGTCACCGGCTACGACAACTGGCACGTGTTCGCGCTGGAGACCGAGCCCCAGCTGACCACGGTGGACATGAACCTGGAAGCGCTGGGCGCCGCGGCGGCCCGGGACCTGTTCACCATCATCGATGGCACCGCGCCGCGGGGCGGCATCCGGCGGCACCCCTGCGAGCTGGTCATCCGGGGGTCCACCGGCTAGACCCGATGATCCGCCAGGGTTTCCGGGGCGAATAGCTCGGCCGGCTCGAACAGCCGGCTGGCCAGCCCCTGCTCATGCGAGTACCGCAGGAACGTGCGCAGCGTGTGCTCGTTCTCCGTGGTCAGGCCGTAGCTCCAGAAGTCCGTGCCCATCACCTGCTGGGTGCGCTCCAGGTCCGCGTACAGCCAGGGCAGCAGGTACCGGGTGGCGGCGGTTTCCGCCATCCTGGCCGCGGTCAGCGCCCTGGCCTCCTCGAACGCCTGGTAGAGGGACTGGGCCAGCCAGGGCCAGCGCTGGTACACGTCGCGGCGCAGCACGACCACGTGCATGATCGGGAAGATCCCGGTGCCGGCGTAGTACTGCTCTTCCGCGGCTCGCGGATCGGCGAACAGCCGGGCCACCCGCGGGTCGCCCGCGGCGAACGGCCGCGGGGTACGCGGGCTGTACAGCGCGTCGATGCCGCCGTCGGCGAGCATCCCGGCCAGCGTATGGCCGCCCGGGATCGGCGTGATCTCCACCCCGGGCGGCACGCCATGCGCGACCTTGTCGGTCCGGCCGGGCTGGTGCAGGCCGCCGGTGCGGTACCGGACCGCCGCCACCGGCAGGCCGTGCCGCTCGGCCAGGATGCCGCGGATCCACACCGCCGCGGTCAGCTGGTACTCCGGCACGCCGACCTGCCGCCCGGCCAGGTCCGCGGGCTCGGTGATGCCGCGGCCGGCGTGGATGTAGATGCCATTGTGCCGGAACGCCCGGGACGGGAACACCGGGATGGCCACGAACGGCGGGTCGCCATCGCCGTCCAGGCTGAGCACATACGAGGACAGCGATAGCTCGGCCGCCTCGAACTCGCGGAACCTCAGCATCCGGAAGAAGGTCTCTTCGACCGGCAGGTTCAGGTAGGTCAGGTCGACGCCAGCCGGCCGGACGTCACCCTGGGCCAGCGGCAGCGTCCGGTCATAGTCCCAGCAGGCCAGGGTCAGCGGCACGCGCAGGCTCATCGGCGCTCCGTAGCAGGGGACACGATCCGTGCCCCATTTATAAGCCAATGCTGCTGACGAAATGGCGCACGCCGCCCGCACTTCTCACCCCGGATGCGCGCCGCCGCTGAGCGCGCCCCAGAATGCTATAGGATCTTGGCTAGGATATGCCGATGGACACGGCGACCGGCGAGGCTGGAAAGACGATGACCGGGAAGACCAGCAAGGCTGACATCGCGTATTCGTGGCTGCGGGAGCGCATCATCGAGGGCGTGTACGGCCCGGGCTACCGGGTGGTCATCGATCAACTCGTCCGGGAGACCGGCATCAGCTCGATACCGTGGCGGGAAGCCATCCGGCGGCTTGAGGCCGAAGGCTGGATACAAGTGGTGCCCCAGGTCGGCGCCCGGATCACCACGTTCGAGCCGAACGCCTATGCGCAGACCATGCAAGTGCTGGCGCGGCTGGAAGGGTACGCAACCGCGCTCGCGCTGCCGAACGTCACCCCGGACACGGTCCAGGCCGCCTTCGAGGTCAACCAGAACATGGCCAAGGCGCTGGAGGACTTTGACCCGGTGCGCTTCACCCAGCTGAACCGGGAATTCCACTTCATCCTGTATGAGCACTGCGGTGACGCGCACCTGTACAGCCTGATCACCAACGAGTGGAGCAGGCTGGACGTGATCCGGCGCGCCTCCTTCGCACTCGTCCCGGGGCGGGCCCGGGCGTCACTCGTGGAACACGAGGCGCTGCTGAATCTGCTGTCCGACGGCCGGAACCTCGACGCGGTCGAGGCGGCTGCGCGGCAGCACAAGCTGAACGCGCTGCAGGCGGTCTACGTGCATGAGGCGTCGGCGGGCAGCCCGGGCACCCCGGGCTGATCGGCGCGGCGGTCAGCCAGAACGCCCTGTCCGTGGTACAGGTGCTCCGGTCACTGCCTTGGCCGGCCGGCTGACCGGTCCGAGTCCGCAGACGAAGGTCGCGTACGGAACTGGACGGCGCTGCGGGAGTTGGGGCTGCCTGGCGCAGTGCGACTCGAGCCACCGCACCCGGGGGTCTGGGCCCGGCGGTGACACCGGCAGCACGAACGCCCGCACGTAGCCGCGGCTGATGTCGGCCTGCAGCGTAGCCAGTGTCGGGGCCGGCACGTTGCCGAGGTAGCCACCAATAGGCAGCACCTCCCTGCCGCTGTACAGGATGTAGTCCTGCGCGAGCCCGGACGTGTCGGCGCCGAACAGGGCGGCACCGGGTGGCCGCTGGAGTTCTATCCGCTGGACCGCCATGGTAAGGGCGGGCGCGGCGGCGGCCAGGAGGTGGCTGATGCGCGCGGACTTCGCCGATTCGAACGGGGTGTCAAACGGGCCTAGCCCGCGGATGACGGAGCTCACGGACGCCGCCGCGGGCAGCAGGAGGACGGCGATAGCGGCGAACGCGATCGCGGTCAGGTGCCCGCCCTTGCCTGACGCGGGCAGCAATAGCTGAGCGGCGGCGGCCGCCGCCACGACCAGCGCGACCAGGGTGAGCAGGACCGGGCCGGCTGCCGTCCCGGACATCAGGTAGGCCCCGTAGCCGACGCAGCCGAGCACCGTCGCGGCGACGATCGGGCGCACCCTGGCCGGCCAGGGACGAGGCCCGCACGCGGCGACGCCGGTGCCACACAGGGCGGCGACCGCGGGGATGAGCGCCGCGACGTAGTACGAGTTCAGGTAGGTGCCGACGCTGAAGAAGACCGCGAGGACCAGCCACCAGCCGCCCCACAGCACGACGGCGGCGCGCAGCGGGTCGCGCCTGCCCTGGCGGCGCCGGGAGATGAGCACGCCCAGCGCGGCGACGATGGCGGCCGGCAGCAGCCAGCCGCTGTCGGCCGCGAACGGGCCGGCCAGCAGCCGGTGCCAGCTCGGCTTGATGCCGATGGTCTCGGCGGTGAGCAACCGCCCGCTCTCCTTGGCCGCCGTCAACAGCGGCGAGGGCGGCCCGGCGACGCGCACCCAGTTCCCGGTGAGCCGGCCGAGGCCGTTGTAGTCGAAGACCTGCGTGTACACCGAGTCGTTCGCACTGCCGTCTACGTACGGCCGGTCCTGGGACGGGACCAGCGAGACCACGGTCATCCAGGAGAGGGAGACCACCGCGGTGACCAGCCCGGCCAGCGCGACGTGCGCGCACCGGGTACGCAGTTTCGCCGCGGGCGCGGCGAGCAGGTAGGCGGCGGCCAGCGCGGGCAGGGCCAGCCAGGCCTGGATCATCTTCGCCTGGAACGCCAGGCCGACCCAGACGCCGGCCAGCAGTAGCTGCGGCAGCGACCCGGTGAGCAGCGCGGCGGACGTGGCGTCGGCGGCGAGCACCAGCAGCAGGATCAGCAGCGAGTCCGATACGTTGCCGCGGCTCAGCAGCACGGTGATGGGCGTGACGGCGAGCACCGCCGCGGCGGTCAGGCCGGCCGCAGGCCCGGCCAGCCGGCGGACCGCGCGGTACAGCACCAGGATGGTGAGCACGCCCTCGACCGCCTGTGGCAGGACCAGTGCCCAGATGTGAAAGCCGAAGACCCGCAGCGACAGGGCCTGCACCCAGAGCGCGCCCGGCAGTTTGTCGACAGTGACGGTCCCGGCTGGATCGAACGCCCCGAAGATGAAGTCGTGCCAGCTTTCCGACATGCTGCGGGCCGCCGCACCGTAGAACGCCTCGACGCTGGCGCCCCCCATTCCCCAGCCGTACGCGACCGCCGCGACGACGGCGATGGCGAGCAGTGCCGGCCGGGCCCAGGCGGGCTGATCCGCGGGCGAGCGCCACGGCGTCAGGAAGCGGCGCCAGCGTGGTGCTCCTAACGCAGGCGCTGGCGCAGTATCCGAGACAGTTTCCATTTCCGGCACCTGCTCAGTATGGCGGGGAGCGCGGCGCCACGTCTTGTGTACTATCTCATATACGATTCCTTACCGGAAATGCCCGAAGTGCGGCTACTGGGCTGGCACCGGACCGGTGCCAGCGGCCGGGTGTCAGGACAGCCGCAAGGTCAGGAACGTGTTGTCCGGGCTGGGCTGGTAGCCGTCGTAGACCAGCGCTACCGGGGCCTACGGATCGCGCGGATGAGGTCGGCCAGCCGCTGGGTGCGGTCGTGGCTGTGCAGGATCCACAGCCCCGCGGCCAGCATGGCCAGGACGGTGACGGCCAGCGCCAGCGCGGCCCGCCAGCCGCCGACCACCAGCCCGCTGGCGGCCGTGGCCGCGGTGAGCACCGCGCCGAACGCCCGGCGTACGGCCGCGGCCGGCTGGTACAGCGTGACCGCGAGCCGCCCGATGCCGAGCACGATCTGGACGGCGAACCTGAGCTGCTCGCGGCGGGTCGGCAGGACCTGGAGTTCGGCCAGCCATTCCGCGCGCCAGCGGGCCCGGGCTTCCGGCGGCAGCAGCGTGGCCGCGACGGTGAGTAAGCCGCCTGATGCGCTGCCCGGGCGCTTCCTTAACGTGGCGGCGGCCCGGCTCTCGAGTTCGGCGCCGATTGCATCCATCCCGAGAGCCCGGGCCAGTGGGACCATGAACGCGAGAGTCTCCCGGGACTTGTCCACCTGCTTGGCGGGGGGCAGGTAGCGGATCGTCCGGGTGTTGTGCAGCCGGTCCGCGAGCTTGATCACAAAGGCTCGCCGGTCACCGGCCAGGGCGACCTCGGCCGCAGCATCGGCGCTGACCTGTTCGGCCGGTACCTGGTCCAGGGCCATTACGCCGGCGACCAGGCCGGTGACCTCCGCGCCGAACTCATGCCGCATGGCGGTCAGCGTGTAGGGAGTGTCCAGGACGGTGTCATGTAGCAGAGCGGCGCACAACATCTGGTCGTCCGCGCCCATGTCGGCCAGGATGGCGGCCACCGCCACCGGATGGGTGAGGTAGGGATCGCCGCTGCTGCGCTGCTGGCCCTGGTGCCAGTGGGCGGCGGCCTGGTAGGCGCGCGTGATCAGCTGCGCATCCGCGCCGGGCCGGTGGCTAGTGATGTGCGCGAGCAGGCTGACGAGCAGCGGGTCTTGGCCGGCTGGTGCGGCTGGCTGGTTCATCGGGACATCCCGGGGAGATCCGGCCAGGGCATACCGAAATCCAGCCGGCGTCGCTGGCTGGGCCGGTACACGCCGGCCAGGGCGTCACGTGCTTGCTCGGCGCCGTCATCGGTGAACCGGTAGTAGTGCCGCGGTGGACGGCCCTCGGCGATATGCGCAACGGACTCTTCCCAGTCGCCGGTCACCCAGCCCGCCCCCTCCAGCCGGGCCATGATCGGGTAGAGCGTGCCGCCCGGCAGCCCTGTCGCCTTGATGAGCTGCAGCCCGTAGTAGTGCGCAGCGGGATCGGCCAGCATCTCCCGGAGGACCATTTTGGTCGCCTGGGTCATCCGCGGCGGCTTGTTCTTCATAGATCGTACTCTATATAGATAGGAGTTCGACTGTAAAGGCGAGCGCCCGGACCTAGCGGCCGGGCGCCCGGTCCGGTCAGTGGATGTTGGCGCAGAGCAGCGGCCGGAAGAAGATCGTCGGCTGGCCGTTGCTCAGGATGGTGTCGCTGCTGCCCTGGTGGATGTTGAGGTACCAGCCGTGCGCCGGGATCGGCGTCATGACGTGCCGGAATGTCCGCACGGCGTGCACCACGTGGCCTCTGGGCCCGGCGACGAGGTCGCGCAGCATGTACTTGACCGGGCCCTGGCGCTTGCAGCTGCCCAGGTGGATGTGCGCGGCATGCGGGCCCGGGGTCAGCCCGCTGGCCGAGACGGTGACGGTCAGCGTGTGCCGGGACGGGTTATAGGCGAGTACCGCGTGGCCGCGCAGCGGGCGACGGGAAGGCCGGCCCGGCCTCGACGGCCGCCAGCCGGTGCGGCCGATACGGCCGGCCAGCCAGCGGCCGGGTCACCGCGATCGGGTTCGCGGCAACGCCGCGTGAGCCGGTGCCCATCCGGATGACCAGCCAACTGCCGGTCAGCAGGCGGCCGGTGTAGTGGCTGGACAGGGTGGCGCGGGCCTGGCCCACCGGGTTCACAGTGAGCGGGCTGAACCGGACCCGGCCGCCACCGGGCAGCCGCAGGTCCACCCCGTGCGCGGAACCTGGGGTCAGCCCGAACAGCGCGGCGTGCACGGTGAGCCGGCCGTGCCGGCGGCCGAAGCGCACCGTGCCCTCCGGCATGGGGTGCAGCCGGAGCACGTCGCGTGTTGCCCCGGTGTGCGGCGCGGCGGTGGGGTGGCTGGCGTCCCGGTGCGCCGCGCCGCGGGTGCCGGCGCTGGCTGGCGCGGCAGGCCGGCCAGCGGGCTCCGGCTATTGACGTCCGCCCCGGTGTGCATGGTGAATTTCACTGGATATGGCACCTTTCTGCGCGCAACCGGCAGGCGGCCGAGTCCAGCGGAAAAAAAAACCACCTGCCGGCTATTTCGGTTTCGAGGTATCTGGACCTCGTGCATTAAGCGGTTACCGCGGGCGGATTCTAACGCGCTGCCACCCATTTATCTTTGTGTGAATTACCAGCGCGTGGCGATCTCGATGGCCCGGGCCTGGAACTGCGGCGGGCTGCGCGGCATTTTAGGTGTCGTGACACCGGTACGGGCGGAGGCGGCGTGAGCAGGCCTGGGGAACGCGAACAAGCGTTCACCCAGTTCGTCGAGACCGGGACGCCCGCCCTGCTGCGCGCGGCCTACGTGCTGCTCGGCACCCGGGAGGAAGCCGAGGACGCGGTCCAGCTGGCCCTGCTGCGCACGCTCCAGCACTGGGACCGGGCCCAGGACGCACCTGCCGCCTACACCCGGGCCGTGCTGGTCAATGTCTGCCGGGAGCACTGGCGGTACGGGGCGCGCCATCCGGAAATCACCGGCTTGTCCGGGGACGCCACGACGCTCGCCGTGATCACGCCGTTCACCGATGCGGTGGACCACCGCCGGGTGCTGGTTGGCGCGCTGCGCCGGCTGCCCGAGGTTCAGCGCGAGGTCCTGGTGTTCCGCTATCTGCTCGATGCCAGCGTGACGGAGACCGCGGTGGCCCTGGGCCTGCCCGAGGGAACCGTCAAGTCCGCGGCCAGCCGTGGCCTCGACCAGCTTCGCGGGCTGCTGTCTGGTGATAAGAGGGAGGTCCGCCGTGGCCATCAGCGCCGAGGATGAGCTCCGGCTCGCGCTGCGGGCCGAATTGCGTGACGTCGAGCCCGGCGACGGCCTGGCCGCTACGGTCATCGCGCGCTATCGCCGCGGGCGCCGTCGGCGCGCCGGGGGCGCGGCCACGCTGAGCACCGCGATCGTGGCGATCGGCGTGCTGCTCGGGGTCACCAGCGCACCAGGCCGGCCCAGCCCGATCGAGCTTCATGTGTCCTCCTACACGCTGACGCTGCCGGATAGGTACCACCTGGCCCACTCGCCCCGGCCGATCTCGCCGGCCAGCCAGCAACGGGTCGCCGCAGCCGCGGCCGCGGATGGCCGCTGTGTATCGATGCAGCTCACGGCCCCGTTCAGCCCAGGGACCGCGGGCGACCCGAACATCCCGCGCGGCGCGCCGGAGGTCATGGTCGGCCCGTACCACGCCTGGCTCATCCCCGGCGGGTGCTCCAGCCGCATCCCGCTGAACCGCCAGCACCAGCTCGTCATCGAGATGTCGGCCGCGCACGGCCAGATCCAGGATCTGGTGATCGGGGCGTCGGGGCTCACGCCGGATGCGCTCATCTCGCTGGTCGCGCGGAACCTGTCGTCGTAGCGACCGGAAGCGGAGGATGGCGCCATGAGAGGCCAGGACACCCGGATCAGCCTCATCGCCGTCATGCTGGGCGCCGTGATGCTGCTGGCGGTGGCCTGCGGCGGCCAGCCGTCGTCTGATCCGGCGACCTCGCCCGCCGATACCGCCTACCAGCAGGAAATCGCGCATTCCGAATGCATGCGGGCGCATGGGCTGCCGGGCTTCCCCGACCCGGACAGCCAGGGCATCGTCCACCTGAGCGCCCAGGACGGGTTCACGCCGAACTCACCGCAGTTCCTGGCGGCCCAGAAAGCCTGCGCCAAGCTGCAGTCAGGCAACAGCCCGGAAACCATGACCCACTTCCGGCAGAACATGATCTCGGCGCTCAAGTTCGCCGCCTGCATGCGCGCCCACGGAATACTAAAATTCCCCGACCCGGTGCCGTTCGGCAACGGCGGCGTCATGCTCACCATCCGCAAAGGCTCGGGCGTCAACGTCAACTCGGCACAGTTCGCCGCAGCCAGCAAGGCGTGCGGATCGGCATTCCCTGGCCAGACCGAGCCGTAACGAGATAAAGCTGTGGGCTGTCAGGTGTAAACGATCGTGGTGCGGGCAGACAGGGATGTCTCGCCCTGGGGTTGCTAGCCCAGCCGTCAGGGCCTCCGGACGCAGCCGGAAGGCAAGGGGGACCAACGTGACCGCGACGATAGCTGGCGACTGGTGGCCCGGATGAGAGACCTGCTGCCTAACACCTTGCTGCCTAATACCCTGCCGCCTGACTCGGCTCTCGCCCGCCGGGCCGCCATCGTCTCGTGCTGGCTGTGCGGCATCCGCCTGCACCAGAACCAGATGGTGCCCGATGGGGACAGCGCCTGCCGGGACATCCGGTGGTACTGCCAAGACACCCGGACCTGTACCGAACGCTGGACCTCAGCCCCGCGCCAGCACCCGCCCACCGGGGGCGATTAGCAGCACTCGGCAGGCTGCCCGCTGTGGCACAGGTTCCGTTCAGGGACCGGTGTGATCTTGGCCATCCGGAGATCGGATGGATGTCAGGAACGCGCAACGGAAGGCCTGTTCCGGAACGTGCCACAACAAGACAACTCCGCAGTGCAGCGGGCGCTGGCCGATGCTGCGGCGCTCGCGCGGTTGCAGGTCGATGTGCTGGTCCAGCTGACTGAAGCGGATCGGGCCGGGGACGACGAGGCTGTGCTGCGCTGCCACGCCGAGCTTGATCACGTCATGGCGCGAATGGCCGAGACAGAACTGGTTCGCAGTGGCGCGCGAGCGACCGTCCCCGAGGACGACCTGATTTGCGCGGGCTGCGGCGCAGCAGCGCGGCCGGTGTACGAGACGCCACGGCTGCTGAGCTACCGATGCGTTGGCTGCGGCTGGACGGGAGACGATCCGGCCGCGCAGGCGGAGCAAAGGCGCGCACAGGCCAGGGAGGCGGCAGCAGCCGCGGTCGAGCGCGCCGTCCAGGAGATAGAGGACGCGTTGCTGATACTGGACCACCGCAGCAAAAAGACCCGTGCGGAAGGCACCCGCAAGCTGCGCCTCCTGCACAAAGACCTCGCTGTGGTCGAGGGCCGACTGCACAGAACCGAGTTATCGTGTTAGCGGCTCGTGGGACAGGAGGCCGCCGTTGGCTGACCAGCACGAGGCGTGGGCTGATGCCACGCTGCGGCGGCCTGTGGTCGATCCCGCAGTCCCGGACGCTGACCGTGCCCTGCTGACGGCGCACAGCGCGCTGCTGACTCCAGCAGGCTCGGACCGTCCCGCCCGGCGCCGCGTCTACCTGCCTATCGATCCGGCCAAGCGGCTCGAGACCGCCGACGGGGCGGTCATGGGCATGACCTCCGCCATGATCACAGCCGTGTTCGGAACGGTCCCGCTAGCTGTCGGGACGCTGCTGTTGCAGGACCCAACCTCCTGGGAGTACACGTCCAACCGGTATGCGCTGCTGATCGCAGAGATCATCGCGATCATCACCGCAGTGCTCCTAGGCGTCCGGATCAGCCGCTTCGGGCAGCCGACCGGCAAGATCCCAGCCGTCATGGCGGCCCGCGCCCACCACGGCCGTTACCTGACCGACGCCGATTTCGACGCGCGTTCCCGGGTCCTGCTGCGCCGCGCGCAGGACGCGATCGACTCGGTGCTTTTGTCCCAGGTCTGCGCGGCCGACCTGCTGGATCAAGCCGCCGCGAGGGCAGCCCTGGCCAGCCAGGAATGGGAGATCGCCGTCGCGCTGCGGGAGCAAGCGCGGCTGCGGGTCAGGCGTTCGGAACTGCCGGCTGTCCACCCCGGGACGCGGGCGGCCACGCTGCTCGCTGGCCAGACGCAGGCAGCGCACCTGGCCGACGCGAGCGTCGCAGGCCGGGTGGCGGCGCTGGAGCGCTACGCGGCCGAGGTCCAGGCGGCCGACGCCGCCTGGCGCGACTGGCAGCAGGCCGCGGTCGTGGCTGAACTCGAGGGCCAGCACCTGGACATGGCCGCCCGCATGGCGGCCGACGAGCATGGAGTCGCGCAAATCGCGGCCATGACCGAGCAGGCACGCGCGATCCAGTCCGTGTTCCGCGAGATCTAGCGGGCTGCGGTCAGACTGAGGTGCTCGGCCAGCCACGGCCCGGTCACGCTGGCCGGGGCCCGCGCGACGTCCTCCGGGGGCCCGGCCGCGAGGATGCGCCCGCCGTCCGGGCCGCCGCCCGGGCCCATGTCGATCAGGTGGTCGGCGGCGGCCAGCAGGTCCAGGTCGTGGTCGATGACGATGATGGTGGCCCCGGCGGCCAGCAGCCGGTCGAACACGGCGACCAGGGTGGCCACATCGAGCGGGTGCAGGCCGGTGGACGGCTCGTCGAAGACGTACAGTGCGCCGCGCTGGCTGCTGCGCAGCCGGGAGGCGATCCGCAGCCGCTGCGACTCGCCGCCGGACAGCGCCGGCGTGGGCTCGCCGAGCCGCAGGTAACCCAGGCCGACGTCGCTGACCGGCCGCAGCGCCGCGGTGACCGCGGCCTGGCCGGCGAACCGCTGCAGGGCTTCGTCCACGCTCAGGGCGAGCACGTCGGCGATGGTCCGGCCGTCAACCCGGACGGCCAGGGTGTCGTCGTTGAACCGGGCGCCGTGGCAGGTCGGGCACTGCACGCTGATGTCGGGGAGGTACTGGACATCGAGATCGATGTGGCCGAGCCCGCGGCAGGTCGGGCACTGTCCCTCGCGGGTGTTGAACGAGAAGTGCCCCGGCTTCCAGCGCCGCCGCCGGGCATACGCCGACTCGGCGAACACCCGGCGGATCTCGTCGAACGCTCCAGAGTAGGTGGCTGGCGTGGATCGCGCGTTCTGCCCGATCGGCGACGCGTCCACCTGGACGACCTGGCGAATGCCGCCCAGGTCCAGATGGCGTACGTGCCCGGGCAGCGGCGACCCGTTCAGCAGCGCCCGCGCGGCCGGGATGAGGCTGTCCAGGACAAGAGCGGTCTTCCCGGCCCCGGACGGCCCGGCCAGCGCAGTCAGCCGGTGCAGCGGGAAGGCAGCCCGGACGTCATGCAGGTTGTACAGGTCCGCGACCTCCAGGACGATCTGCCCATCGTGGCCGGGCTGGGCCGGCTGGTCCCGGGACACCCGCCGGGCGCCGGACAGGAATGGGCCAATGATCGAGCGCGGGTCGGTCTCCAGCTGGCTGGGGGTGCCCTCGGCGATCACCGTGCCGCCCTTGGCGCCGGCCTCCGGGCCGAGCTCGATGACCCAGTCCGCGGCGCGGATGAGCTCCCCCTCATGCTCCACGATGACCACGGAGTTGCCGTTCCCGGCCAGCGCGGAAATCGCCTTGAACAGGCCCTGGACGTTGCTCGGGTGCAGCCCGACCGACGGCTCGTCCAGCACGTAGAGCATGCCCGTGGTGCTGGCCCGGACCGTCGAGGTCAGCTCGATCCGCTGCCGCTCCCCGGTGGACAGCGAGGCGCCGGCCCGGTCCAGGGTCAGGTAGCCCAGGCCGACGTCGAGCAGCGGGGTGAGCGTCCCGGAGAGCTCGGCGAGCAGCCCAGCGGTCAGCCGCTCCAGCTCGGCGGGCAGGTCCGCGGGCAGGCCGGCGGCAAATTCCCGTAGCTCGTCCAGCCGGAGCTCGCTGATCTCGGCGATGTTCCTGCCGCCGAGCAGCGAGGTCAGCGCCTCGGGCCGGAGCCGGGTGCCGTGGCACGCCGAGCAAACGCGAGTGACCAGGAATCGCTGCACCAGCCGACGGGTGCGCTCATTGTCGCTGCGCAGCGAGCGCTCGACCGCGGCCACCGCGTTGTCGTAGTTGACCGATAGCTGCACGCTCCGCCCGGTCCGCCCGGAGCTCAGCGTCACCTGCCGCTGGACGGGCTCGCCGTGCAGCACGATGTCGCGCTCCCGGTCGGTCAGCTCCTGGTAGGGCACGTCGAGCCGGACGCCGAGCTGGCCCGCGGCATACATGGACAGCCGCCGCCCACCTGAATTCCACGGCAGCACCGCGCCGTCCTCGATCGTTTTGCTGGGGTCCGGCACCAGGGTGCTCTCGTCGACTTCGGACCGGACGCCGAGACCGTGACAGGCCGGGCAGGCGCCGTAAGAGTTGAACGCGAAGGATTCCGCGCTGGGCACCTCGAACCGCGCGCCGCACACCGGGCAGGTGATCTCCATGGCCTGGGTGGCGATCGACGGCCCGATGCGGTGGCCATTCGGGCACAGATGCGAGCCCAGCCGAGACATCATCAGCCGCAGCACGTTCAGCACCTCGGACATGGTGCCGACGGTGCTGCGCGGGCCCGGTATGGGCGGGCGCTGCCGCAGCGCGAGCGCGGCCGGCAGGTGGTCGATCCGGTCCACGTCCGGGCGCTGGGCCTGGCTAATCCGCCGCCGGGTATAGGTGCTCAGGCCCTCCAGGAACCGGTGCATGCCCTCCGCGTACAGGGTGCCGATGGCCAGCGACGTCTTGCCTGACCCGGACACCCCGACCACCGCCACGGTCCGCCACAGCGGCACGTCAACGTCGATGTCCTGCAGGTTGTTGTGCCGGGCCCCGTGCACCCCGATGACCCTGGGCAGCGTGTCCGGCACCGGAATTTCAGCAGGGTCCATACCGGCAACCTAAGCCAAGGCGCCGGGTGGTAGACACGGGGCATGACCGCCTCACCGGTGCCCGACCTGGCGGATGTGCTCGCGGCGCGGCAGCGCATCGCGCCTTACCTGCGGCCGACTGCGCTGTACCGCTACCCGGCGCTGGATGCCATGACCGGGGCCCAGTTGTGGGTCAAGCACGAGAACCATCAGCCGGTCGGCGCGTTCAAGGTGCGCGGCGGGGTGAACCTGGTCAGCCAGCTGCGCGCGGACGAGCGGCGCCGGGGCGTGATCGCCGCCTCGACCGGCAATCATGGCCAGTCGGTCGCCTACGCGGCGAACCTGTTCGGCGTGCCGGCGATGATCTGCGTGCCCGAGCAGGCCAACCCGGTGAAGGTCGAGTCCATGCGGGCGCTGGGCGCCGAGGTGGTCTCGGCCGGCCGCGACTTCGACGAGGCCCGCGAGCAGTGCGAGAAGCTGGCCACCGAGCATGGTTACCGGTACGTGCATTCCGGGAACGAGCCGGCGCTCATCGCCGGGGTGGCCACCGGCACCATGGAGATCCTCGACGACCAGCCAGACATCGAGGTGATCGTGGTCCCGGTGGGCGGCGGCAGCGGGGCGGCGGGCGCCTGTGTGGTGGCTAAGGCGGTGCGCCCATCGATCGAGGTGATCGGTGTGCAGTCCGAGGCCGCCCCGGCCGCCTACCGCTCGTGGCAGGCCGGCACGCTGGTCGAGGACACCACCAGCACGTTCGCCGAAGGGCTGGCCACCAGGACCGCGTTCGAACTGCCGCAGCGAATCCTGCGCGAGCTGCTGGACGACTTCGTCCTGGTCTCCGAGGATGCGCTGCGCACCGCGACCCGGCTGATGATCGAGAAGACGCGCAATCTCGTCGAGCGGCCGGCGCGGCCGCCCTGGCGGCGGTGCTGGCGGCTCCGCAGCGGTTCGGCGGCGCCGCGGTGGCCATCGTCTGCAGCGGCGGCAACATCAGCCCGGCCCAGCTGACCGCCCTGTGGTAACCGGCACTGTGGTAACCGGCACTGTGGTAACCGGTGCGGTGGGTGTAGCCGGTTCCCGGAGCAGCGCCGAGATGGCGATGGCGATGACCGGAATCACCGCCAGCACGATGAACGCTCCCTGCGGCCCGTGGTGATCGGCGACCAGGCCGAGCAGCGGCATGAACAGGCCACCCGCACTGACGGCCAGGCCGAGCGTGACGCCGGCCGCCGTACCCGGCCGTGAGGGCAGGTAGTCCTGGCCGAGCTTGACCAGCACCGCGAACGGCACGTTGGTCACCAGTCCGACCAGGAACACCAGCGCCAGCGCGCCGTACTTGCTGTCGCAGCACAGCAGCGCCACCAGCGCGGGCAGCAGCAGGCTGTTGCCCAGCTGGACGGTGCGGACCAGGCCGAGCCGGTCGGCGATCCGGCCGCCGGCCAGCGTGCCGAGCACACCGCCGCCCAGCTCCAGCGTCAGCGCGAGGCCACCCAGCGCGCTCGACGCGCCGAGATGCCTGATCCAGTACAGCGACACGAACGTGTTGACGCCGAAGGAGATCGTCGAGCGGATCACCTCGACGCAGGTCAGCGCCGCGAACAGCCGCGGACGGTCGGCGCCGTCGGCGGTGACCCGGGTGGCGGCCGCGATGTGGCTGCGGTGCTGGTGGCGCAGCAGCACGAAGCCCATCGGCACGGCCGGCGGGATGAACAGCGCGGTCGCGCCGAGCCCGAGCCGGTCGAGCACCGGCGTCGCGATCGCCGGCGCGGCGAAGAAGCCGATGCTGCCGCCGGCGGCAAAGTAGCTCATCGCGGTGGCGCTGCCCCCGGCGGCGCGGCGCGCGTCACGGCCGGCGCGGATGGAACATCGCGACGCCGGTACCGGAGAGCAGTATCAGCGCGAACGCCAGCGGGTAACCCGGCGCGAGGCCGGCCAGCCCCACACCGAGGCCGGCCAGGCTCATGCCGAGCGGGGCCAGCCAGGTCAGCCGGCGCCGGTCGGCCAGCACACCCACCAGGATCTGCGGCAGCGCACTGCCCAGCGTGGCGGCGAGCGCGAGACCGGACGCACCGACGTAGCTGACGTGCCGCTCCAGCACGAAGTACGGCACGGCGGCGGGCACCAGGCCCTGGTAGAAGTCGTCCACGGCATGCGCGCCGGCCCATATCCGCATCCGCCGCCATGGTGGGGCGGATGCGGGGGTGAGCGGGGTGGGGGTGGCGGTCTGCGAGGTCACCCTTCGACCCTGTCCGGCGCACCGCCTGCGCGCTTCCCGTAATCTGCCTAGTTGTGTCGGATATCCGCCATCAGCCCGAGGTGCCCACCCAGGCGCTGGCCTACGCGGCCGGCGACGTCATCGACCGGCACCGGCACGACGAGCACCAGCTGATCTACGTCAGCACCGGGGTGATCGCGATCACCACCGAGCACGGTTCCTGGGTGGCCGCGCCCGACCGGGCGGTGTGGATCCCGGCCGGGATCTGGCACGAACACCGGTTCTACGGGCACACCTCGTTCCACTCCGTGGGGTTCATTACCTCCCCCACCCACCTCCCCATCCCGCTTCAACTGCCCACCGGTACGCCGACGGTCGTCGCGGCCGGTGGGCTGATCCGCGAGCTGATGATCGCCTGCACCGAGGCCGGGCTGCGGCCGGCCGAAGAACGGCGCATCCGCGCCGTGCTCATCGACCGGCTCGGCCGGGTGGAGGTCCAGCCCCTGTCACTGCCCCGCGCGCAGGATCCCAGGCTGGCCCGGGCCTGCCAGCTCGTCACCGACGACCTCAGCCAGCCCCGGCCGGTCAGCTGGCTGGCCCGCGCGGCCGGCACCAGCGACCGGACGCTGACCCGGCTGTTCCGCACCGAGTTCGGCATGACGTATCCGCAGTGGCGCACCCAGACCCGGGTGCTGCATGCGCTCATTCACCTGGCCGAGGGCGCGTCGGTCACCCAGACCGCCCGCCGCTGCGGCTTCGCCACCGCCAGCGCCTTCATCGACACGTTCACCCGGACCATGGGCCAGACTCCTGGCCAGTACCGGGCCAGTTCTGCTGAGTTACCCACCCAGCCCGCCGTCCTACTCCGCCTGCCTAGTGCCTGTCCGGGGCATCTCCGGGCACACTCGCCCCGACTGACTGGCGCGGGAATCAATGTACGTCAGGGCCGTTACTGGCGGCGTTGCGCCGTGCGGTTGCGGATTTCCGGGTCGATGCCTTGGCTGGTGGTGATGCCGTCGAGAAGCCGGCGGACTCCCCAGAGGTATTGCTCGGTGGAGATGTTGCTGGCCATGGTGGCTGCCGCTGCTACGACCCGGGGGAACTGGCCGGCTGGGGCGTCGGCGAGCGCCTGGTGCCGGGCGGCTATCCGTTCCGCCGTGGATGGCGAGCCAGGCTGGTTCAGGTCCGCGATGTCCAGGGCGACCGAGCTGAACACGTAGCCGAACAGCAGGTGGGACGCGCGCGCGGCGTCGGTGGGGGTGAGGCCAGCGTCAGCCAACAGCTCGAGGAGCCGTTCACTCAGAGCCAGCGCGTGCTGGCCGGTCCTGGGCTGGCCGATCATCAACGTTGCCGCGCCGGGATGGGCAACCAGCCGCGCCCGCAGTTCGATGGCGAGGGATTCCACGCGCTGCCGCCATGGCTGTGCGCGGTCGGCGAAGACGCCGTGGTCGACCTCACTGAACAGGCGCTCGACCAGGGCTCTGATGACGGCGGCCTTATCCGGGAAGTAGGTGTACACCGCGTTAGGAGCTACACCGACCTTGGCGGCGATGCCCCGCACCGACGCCCCGTTTGCCCCGCCTTCATCGAGCAGCTGCATCGCGGCGTCGAGGATCTCATCCTCGGTCAGCGCCCGCCGGGGGCCTGGGCGCCTCCGCTTGCTCGGTACTGCCATTGGGTGGCCCTCCGCTTGACTTCTTTCTGAACAGCGTACAGTATTTGTACGTCGTACAAAATCTGTACGGCGTTAAGAGATGAGCGTGCGATGACCGAGACCCGAGTTCCTTACCCCGTCCATGCCGACGCGTCGCTGGACCCGCCGACCACCAGGACGACCCTCCTGCATCAGATGCGTCCCTGGCCGCCCGCGTGGCGCAGGCCAATGGAGGACCGGCCGCCCTACGCCGTGTGGGTCATCGGTGGCCTGGTCGTCTGGGCATTCATCCTGGCTGGCTTCATGTCATGGGACCTGCACAGCACATCCCGTGCCGCCATCTGGGCCATCTTCGCAGGCTGGTGCATCGGTGTGCTCGGCGCATCCATTGCCCGGAAGATCTACAGGTAAGGCACCGGCGCACAATCCGCACCAGACGTCTCCCGGCTCGCGCGGCACCGGTGCCGCCCCTGGCGGGACTGATGTGCCCCGTGTTACGCCTCCCGCGCGGCCCAGGCCGCCCCGCGGCGCCTTTCACCGCGCTGATGTGAGGGGTTACTGCAGCCACCTGTCGGCGAGTTTGCGTGCCCCGGCCAGGAAGTCGTCAAGCTCATCTGCGCTCAGTTGCCGGTCAGCTATCAGTCCAGCCAGCAGCACGATCATGAGCCCGCCCATGTCTTTGCCGCCCAGCTCAGTGTCCTCATCATTGAGCGCCGCCTGGATCAGGCGCTCGGCAGCACTCGGGTCGATGGACTCGGCCAGCGCTCCGGACCTGGATCGCAGATCCGGTACAAACCCGATCACGCCGGTGGTGCTCCCCGGCCCGAAACGCTGACTGACGGTGATGAAAGCCGCGGTCACCAGGGCGACATAACCGACCCTCGCCGTCCCGGTCAAGCGGTGCATACAGTTGCGTGTGCTCGTCCATATCGTCGGCGAGGTAGGCGCGCAGCTCCGCGGTAGCCGGATCGCCAGTCCCAGCACGGATGTGCTCGGCGTAGGCCGCCCGGCCGAGCGTCTCGGCCTGGTGCCCGTCCGTCTTGACCGAACTCGCCGTGTCAGTCGACCGCCCGCGCTGACCGGCCCGGGAGTCATCTTCACCGGTCTGGAAGCCGTTGTGGTCCGGGCTGCCGGTGGGGATAGGCGCGCCACGGCCGCGGGCCTTGTCGCCGTATTCGACGTGGGCGTCAACCCCAACACGGCCCCTAACCAGCCGCTGACCTGTTGGTTTCTTGCGTCCGCTCTGAGCTTGCGGTCAGCGAGCACTGAGGCCGGTCTCAGAGGGTGGTCACATACCGGGGCTGTGCGACAGCGGGAAGGCGGGCCTCATGAACGGAACCAGGAAATTCAGCGTCAGACGTGGCATCGCGCTGGACACGTCAGGGCCTGCCCAGCCGTCTGAGGGCCGGGCCAAGCGGGTGTTCGCGCTGGTGCTGCTGGTGGCCACGGTGGCGGTAGGGCTGGCGGAGTTCGTCGCGGGCCATGGGCTGATCCCCATCGCCTGGCTGTCGGTCGGCCCACTGCTGGCCTCCCTGGTGCTGTCGCCATGGATCACCGCCGGGGTGGCGGGCGCGGCGGTGCTGGCGGGCCTCGGGTTCTTCGCCAGCCAGCCCGGCTCGCCGGGGATCCTCACCTCGCATCTGAGCGTGCTGGTGCTGCTGGCCGCGTTCGCCGTGGCCAACGCGGTGCTGCGCACCGCGGCGCAGCGGCGGCTCAGCCAGGCCCGGGCGGTGGCCCGGGTGGCGCAGAGCGCGCTGCTGCGCGAGGTCCCGGCCACCGTCACCGCGGGGCGGCTGGCTTCGCGGTATATCTCGGCCGCGGCGGAGGCGCGGGTGGGCGGTGACGTGCTCGAGGTCGTCCCGGACGCGGCCCGGCCGCGCTGGATGATCGGGGACACCCGCGGCAAGGGGCTGCCCGCGGTGCGCCTGGCCAACGTCGCGATGACCAGCTTCCGGGACGCCTGCGCCCAGCCCGGCCTGTCCCTGCCGGAGATCGCGCGGGTGGTGGACCGGTCCGTCACCCGGGCCGCGGGCGACGAGGATTTCGTGACCGCCGTGTTCGCCGAACTCGACCCGCGCGGCTGGCTGCAACTGGTGACCTGCGGGCACCCGCCGGCACTGCGGCTGACCGCCGACGGCGGGCTGCAGGCGCTGACCCCGCGCGCCTATGCGACGCCACTGGGCCTGCATCCTGACCCGCAGCCGTCCACGTTCACGATCAGCCCGGGCGACCGGCTGGTGTTCTACACCGACGGGCTGCTCGAGGCGCGCGACCGGGCGGGCCGGTACTTCCGGCTGGAAGACTGCGCCAGCTCGCTGCGTCAGCCAGACCTGCAGGGCGCCGTGGACGGGCTGCTCGGCCAGGTCCTCGCGCACACCAGGCACAAGCTGGACGACGACGTCGCGGTGCTGCTGGTGGAAGTGGCACCGGTCCGTGCGGCCACCCAGCGGCCACCTGAGCGTGACCGGGCAGCGGCCTTGACCGCGGCAGCCGGAGCGGCCTGACCGGGCGGGTCAGCTGACGACCGGGGCCGACCGGTCCTGGATGCGCAGCCGACCGTTCACCAGGTGGGCCAGGCGGTCAGCCGGGTGGGGCAGAGCCGCCGAACCCGCCGCCGGGGAACCCGCCGCCGAACCCGCCGCACGCCTGGATGGCCTTATGGAACTTCGAGGAGTTAGCGCCGCCGAACCCGCCGCTTGGCCGGCTGCCGGGCTGGAAGCTGCCGGACGTCGGCCGCGCGGTCGGCGGAGTGCCGGACCCGGAGCCGCCGAAGTTCGGCAGGGACACGCCGTGCTTCTGCAGGCACTCACGGAACGAGGAGCTGCCGGGGCGGCCGCTTGATCCGCTTGATCCGGATGACGGCGTCGATGAGCTGCTGGCCGCCGTGCACCCAGTGGCCAGCACCGCCGTGAGCAGCACCGGCCCGACCACGCGCCGGGACCGGTGACGGCCCAGGGCCTGGTTGAGGCTGATCATGGTTTCTCCTTAGCTACTGGGGGCAGGTGGAGTGGGCCGGGGAGGTGGGTGGGGGCTGGCTCCAGTAGCTAAGGGCATGGAACTTGGGATCTCGTTGCGGCTGGCTCCGGGCTTGCTGGCCGCCGCCGCGTGGCTGACCGCCTGCCCAGGCAACCGCGAGCTAGCGTTCGGCGGGCGCCGGGGACTGGCGTTCAGCCGAATAAAGCGGGAGCTGGACGTGGAACGTTGCGCCCTGGCCAGGCTGGCTGTCTACCCCGATGGCGCCGCCGTGCGCGGCGGCCAGCGTGGCCGCGATGGCCAGGCCGAGGCCGGTACCGCCCCGGGCGCGGCTGCGGGCGCGGTCGGTGCGGTAGAACCGCTCGAACACCCGCGACGCCTGCTGGGGTGACATGCCCGGGCCGTTGTCGGCTACGGTGAGCAGGCCGGACGGCGGCGCACTGGTCACCGTCACGGTGACGGCCGACCCGGCCGGGGTGTGCTGCACGGCGTTGCTGATCAGGTTGTCCACGATCTGGCGCAGCCGGCCGTGGTCGCCCTGGACGATGACCGGCTCGGCGGCCCACACCGTGATCACGTGGTCCCGGTTGGCCGGCCCGGCCGCCACCACGGCCTCGACGGCGATGCTGGCCAGGTCAACCGGGCGGAAGTCCAGCGGGCGGTGCTCATCGAACTGGGCCAGCAGCAGCAGGTCATCCACCAGGCGGCCCATCCGGCCGGCTTCGGCCTGGATGAGGGCCATGGCCCGGAGCAGCTCAGTGTGGCTGGCCGCCTCGCCCTGCTGCAAAGAGAACTCGGCCAGGCCGCGCACCGAGGTCAGCGGCGTGCGAAGCTCGTGGCTGGCGTCGGCGACGAACCGGCGCATCCGGTCCTCGGAGTCCACCGCCCGGGCCTCCCCCTCGGCGCGGGCCCGGTACGCCGCCTCGATCCGGCCCAGCATCGTGTTGAGCGCCCCGGCCAGCCGGCCCACCTCGGTCCGCCGGGACGGATGGTCGATGCGCTGGGACAGGTCGCCGGCCGCGATCGCGGCGGCGCTGCGCTCGATCCGGGCCAGCGGGGCCAGGCCGACCCGGACCAGCGGGATGCCCAGGATGACCAGCAGGATCAGCGCGACGGCCCCGGCCGCGGCGTCGGCGATCTCCAGGCGGGTGACCGTGCTGTCCAGGCCGTCGAGGCTGTACCCGATGACCACGTGCCGCCCGCCGGGCAGCGCGCGGACTATCACCCGCCAGTCATGGCCCGGCGCGCCCGCGGCGGTCACGGTGAACGGGCCGGACGAGCTGTCCTCCTGGGCGGCCGACAGCTGCGGCGGGTGGGCCACGTGCACCGAATCCGCGGCCACCCGGCTGTGCCCATCGGCGCCGACCACCCGCACGTAAAACTGGGTGGGCAGGCCCTGGCCCTGGCCCGCGGGCGGGCGGCCCGGCGGCCGGGGGTGGCCCAGGATGTGGCTGGCCACCGACGCGAAGCCTGCCAACTGCGCGTCGCCCCGGTCGAGCAGGTAACCGGACAGCAGCGCGGTGCCCAGCCACCCGGTGACCACCGAGGTGACGGTGACCAGGATGGCCGCCACAGCCAGCACCCGGACCCGCAGCGACGCCTCGGTCAGCACCGCCCGGACCCGCAGCGTGGCGTTGGCCAGCGCCGCCCGCACCCGTGTCACGGCGGCGGGATCCGCAGCACATACCCGACACCGCGGACGGTGTGGATCAGTTTCGGCTCGCCCTGGTCCACCTTGCGCCGCAGGTAGCTGACGCACGGCTCGACCACGCCCCCGTCGCCGCGGAAGCTGTAGTCCCAGACATGGTCCAGGATCTGCGCCCGGCTGAGCACCCGCCCGGCGTTGATCATGAGGAAGCGCAGCAGCTTGAATTCGGTCGGCGTGAGCGCCACCACCGAGCCGGCCCGCCTGACCTGGTGGCTGTCCTCGTCGAGTTCCAGGTCGGCCACCGCCAGCCGGGCGCCGCCGCCGGAAGGCTCCGGCCCGGAGCGGCGCAGCACGGCCCGGATCCGGGCCAGCACCTCATCCAGGCTGAACGGCTTGGTGACGTAGTCATCCCCGCCGATGGTCAGCCCGGTCACCCGGTCGGCCACGGCCGCGCGGGCGGTGATGAAGATGACCGGCACCCGCGGCCCGCCGGACCGCAGGGTGCGGACCACCTCGAAGCCGTCCCCGTCGGGCAGCATCACATCCAGCAGGATCAGGTCCGGCCGGCACGCGGCCGCGGACCGCAGCGCGCTTGCACCGCTGCTCGCGGTCACCACGTCGAACCCGGCGAACCGCAGCGACCCGGACAGCAGCTCCAGGATGGTCGGCTCGTCCTCCACCACCAGCAGCCGCGCCTCGTCACCCGCCGCGGCCAGCGGGCCCGCTTCCGGTCCCTCTGCAGGTCCCATGCTCCCGACGATCCCGCAGCAATCTTGTGGTCCGCTGCACGCGAACCCCAATCCAGCTGAACGCCAGCTCGTGGCCGGTCGCCCGCTCAGCCGCCCGGCCGCTGGCACTAAGGTCACCAGATCCTGGCGATGCCGGGCTCACCTGCCCTGGCTCTACGCTGCCCGCATGGAGCCGCGCCATCATGTGCTGGGGCCTGCCACCGTGTACCGGATCGGCTTTGGCGCGATGCAGTTGCCCGGCCCGGGCGTGTTCGGCCCGCCGCCCGACCGCGACGCGGCCATCGCGGTGCTGCGCCGCGCGGCCGACCTCGGCGTCAACCACATCGACACGGCCCAGTTCTATGGGCCCGATGTCGCCAACGAGCTCATCCGGGCGGCGCTGCATCCCTACCCACCGGGGCTTGCCCTGGTCAGCAAAGTCGGCGCGCGGCGGGACGCGGCCGGCGGAGTGCTCCGCTACGACCGGCCGGACCAGCTCCGCCGCGGCATCGAGGACAACCTGCGCAGCCTGGGGGCCGACCACCTGACCGTGGTCAACTTGCGCCTGATCGACAGCGCCCGGCCGGACCAGCTGTTCGACGATCAGCTCGCCGCCATGGTGAAAGCGCGCGAGGACGGGCTGATCGGCGGGGTCGGGCTGAGCAACGTCTCCCCCGCCCACCTCCGGCACGCGCTCGCCGTCACCGACATCGCCTGCGTGCAGAACCTGCTGAACCTGGCGGACCGCCGCGCCCAGCCGGTACTGGAGGAGTGCCACGCCCGTGGCATCGCGTTCGTGCCCTTCTTCCCGCTCGGCTCCGGCTTCGCCAACCGCAATCCGGTCCTGGCCAGCCCGCCGGTGACCGCCACCGCGGCCCGGCTGGGCTGCACGCCAGCCCAGGTCGCCCTGGCCTGGCTCCTTGACCTGCGGCCCGAGGTGCTGCTGATCCCCGGCACGTCCTCGATCCGGCACCTCGAGGAGAACATGGCCGTCGCGAACGTCAACTTGGACGCGCAGGCTCGCGACCTGCTCGGCTGACCCGCGCCGCCGCCGGGTCAGCCGGTCCCCACAGCAGCGACCTCAACGCCGCCCCAGCTCAGGCGTGGCCGGCCGCGTCGCCGCCCGGACCGGGCGGATCGGCCGGCATTCAACAACCGGGCTGGCCGTGGTTGCCGCAGCAGTTCTGGTGCGTGCGCAGCTTGATCAGGGTGTTGGCGGCCGCCATCCGCGCCTTGGCCAGGAACGAGGCGTCGCAGGAAGCCCAGTTGGCGAAGAAGGCCGCCCGGCTTGGCTGCGGCTCATGGTCATGGCCCTGGCACATGACATAACCCTATCCACGGGCCGTCACCTGCGGCATCACCTGGCCGGTGCCGGGCCGGGCTGTCCTTACCGCGGCTCCCCTGGCTGGCCGGCCAGTTCACGGCGGGCCGCCTCGGCGATGTCGGCGCCGGTGTTGGCGTGCCCGCCGATGCCCCACCCGCCATCGGGGGATTCGGTGATCAGGACCCAGGTGCGCCCGGCCAGCGAGGCGTCGCGGGCCGCGGCGGCGACGATGTCGGTGAGCTCCCGGACCACACCCAGCTGCTTGTCCCGGTCCAGCACGCCGGCCGGGGTGAGCACCTGGACCCGGACGTAGTTGCTGTCCCCGGCGACGTTGGAGATCGCGTCGGCGGGCAGGTCATGGACGAAGGCGGCGGTGTTGTTCTTGAACAGCGCGAGCGGCGGCACCTGCTCCCAGCGCATGACCGCCGCGGCCAGTTGCTGGGCCAGATCGTGCTTGCTGGTGAAGGTTCCCTCGGCGGCGTACACGTCGATCATCGGCATGGCGGTCTCCTGTCCTCGGCTGGTGCCATGCTCAGCCACGGCTGGCGGCCCCGGCATCACGTGTGGCACGTGGTCTCGGGCGGCGCGGCCGGCGACGGGGCTCCGCGACCTGCTCACCGAGGCCGGCTAAGGGACGGCGCCGGCGGCCTGCGTGGCCACCGGCACCGCACTGGCGTTCGGAAGAAGAATCAGGTTGTGGCATGCACCGCTTCGAGGACTGGCCGGGGATGGCCGGCGCAGTAGATTTGCCTCGTGGAGGGGCTGCTCGGACGCGACGCGGAGCTGCGGCGGCTCGATCAGCTGGTGGCCGGCGCCCGCCAGGGGATGAGCGGCGTGCTGGTGCTCCGCGGCGAGCCCGGCGTGGGCAAGACGGCCCTCCTGGACTACGCGCAGACGGTGGCCGCGGCGACCATGCAGGTCATCAGGATCGACTGCGTCGAGAGCGAGATGGAGCTCAGCTTCGCCGCCGTGCACGAGTTGCTCCGCCCCGCCCCCGCTGCCCTGGACGAGCTGCCCGCGCCGCAGCGCACCGCGCTGCGGGTGGCGTTCGGCATGGCGGAAGGCGGCCCACCAGACCGCTTCCTCGCCGGGCTGGCCGCGCTGGGGCTGCTCACCGGGCAGGCCGCCGGCCAGCCGCTGCTCTGCCTGGTCGACGACGCGCACTGCCTGGACCAGGAATCCGCGGACACGCTCGGGTTCGTGGCCCGGCGGCTGCACGCCGACCCGATCGCCCTGCTCTTCGCCGTCCGCGAGCCCACGCCGCCCGCGAGCCGCCTGACCGGGCTGCCCGAACTCCGCCTGGCCGGGCTGGCCACCGGCGACGCCCGCGCCCTGCTCGCGGCGGCGGCCGGCCCCGGGCTGCGCCCCCCGGCCGCCGACCGGATCATCGCCGAGACCGGCGGCAACCCGCTGGCGCTCATCGAGATCGGCCAGGAACTGGCCGGCGGCGAGCTGGACGGCGACTCGTTCCTGCCCGAGCCGCTGCCACTCGGCCGCCAGCTCGAACAGCGTTACCTGCGGGAGATCCGGGAACTGCCCGCCGCCACGCAAGCCCTGCTGCTGACGGCGGCCGCGGACCCCACCGGCGATCCCGGCCTGCTCGCCCAGGCCGGCCAGCAGCTGGGCTTCACCCTGGCGGACGCGGCCGCGGCCGAGGCCCGGCAGCTCATCACCGTCCGGCACACGGTCCGCTTCCGCCACCCGCTGATCCGCTCGGCGGTGTACTACGGGGCCACCTTCGCCGAGCGGCAGCGGGCGCACGCCAGCCTGGCCGAGGCGATTGGTCCCGCCGGTCCTGACCAGCGGGCCTGGCACCTGGCCCAGGCCAGCACCGGGCCGGACGAGGACACCGCGGCCGAACTGGAGCGGGCCGGGGACCGGGCCCGCCGCCGCGGCGGCTGGAGCGAGGCGGCAGCGCTGCTGCACCGCGCGGCCACACTCAGTACCGGCCAGGCGGCCCGGGCCCGCCGGATGCTGGCCGCCGCCGAGGCGAGCTGCGCGGCCGGTGCCCTCGGCCGCGCGCACACCGAGCTCAGCGCGGTCGGCAGCTACCACGGCGACGCACGCCATGACGGTCTCACCCAGCGGGCCGCGGGCCGCCTGCATCACGCGCAGCGCCAGCCGGCGGAGGCCACCCGCGACCTGCTCGCCGCGGCGGCCACGCTGGGTCCCGTCGATCTCCGGCTGGCCCGCGACGTGCTGGTCGAGGCGGCGGTGGAAGCACAGATCAACGATCAGCTGGCGCCGGCCGGCGCGACCCAGGCCGACGTGGCCCGGGCCGCGCAGGCCCTGCCGCTGGCCCCCGGGATGACCCGCACCGTTAGCGACCTGCTGCTCGACGCGGACACCACGCTGCTGCTGCACGGCCTGGCCGCCGCCCGGCCGGCCCTGCACCGCGCGATCGACGCGGTGCGGCAGGGCCGCCCAGATGCCCCGGAGATGCTGCACTGGCTGGCCGCCGCCTGCGAAGACGCCACCATCCTGGGGGACGAGCCCACGCTGCACGAGCTGAGCCGCCAGATGGAGGCCGCGGCCCGGCAGCACGGGACCATGCTCACCCTGGCGCTGGCGCTCAGCCACGCCGGTGTCTGGGGCCTGCTGGCCGGGGACCTGGCCGAAGCGCGGCGGTGCTTCACCGAGATGACCGCGCTGGCGCAGGCCCGGGATCAGCCGTGGAGCCTGGGCGCGGCGCTGCTGGCCGCCTGGCGCGGCCAGCCGCCGCAGGCCTACCCCCTGCTCGACGACGTCGCCGCCGAGGCCACCCGCCAGGGACAGGGCTACCAGCTGCGCTTCGCCAGCTACGCGCGCTGCGTCCTGGAGCTCGGCCAGGGCCGCTACGACGCCGCTTACGCCAGCTTCCCGGCCGGCATCGATGACACTTCACAGCTCAAGTTCGCGCTGCCCGACCTGGCCGAGGCAGCGCAGCGCTCCGGCCAGCAGAGCGCCGCCCAGGCCATCGCCCGCCAGCTCGGCGAGCTGGCCGAAGCCAGCCCCAGCCCGGTGCTGCTCGGGTTCTGCGCCCGGGCCCGCGCGCTGGCCGCTGGCGACCGGGCCGAAGCCGAAGACTGGTACCAGGCGGCCCTGGCCGAGCACGGCCGCTCCCCCGGCCCGGCCCACCTGGCCCGCAGCCACCTTGTCTACGGCGAGTGGCTCAGGCGGATGCGGCGGCCGCGGGACGCGCGCACCTCCCTCCGCGAGGCCTTCCAGCTGCTGACCGACATCGGTGCGGACGGCTTCGCCGAGCGCGCCCGCGGCGAACTGGCCGCCGCCGGGGAGAGCCTGGCCAGCCAAGGCCGCCGCGCGCCACGGGCCGGACCTGACCCCGCAGGAAGCCCAGGTGGCCCGGCTCGCCGCCGCAGGCGCCACCAACGCGGAGATCGCCGCCCAGCTCTACCTCAGCCCGAACACCGTGGACTACCACCTCCGCAAGGTGTTCCGGAAGCTCGGCGTCACCTCCCGCCGCCAGCTGGCCCGCACCCAGCCCGGCCGCTAGCGCCGCGCCGCGGCGGGCTGGCACAGAAATTGCAGCCTCCCTGGACTGAGGGGCCGGCGGATCGCATCCTGGAGGCACGGGGAATGGCGCACGCCGGCGCGGGCTCAACGGGGTGCAAGTGCAATGGGAATGGAACTAACCCTGGCGCCAGAGATGCGTCCAGTGGCGTCTCCGGCGCTGCTGGCGTTCGCGGGGCTGCTCACGCTGTCGTCGGCCGAACTCGAGGCCGTTGTCGCCCGGGAACTGTCGGCGAACCCGGCGCTCGAACGCACGGACACACCAGGGTGCCCGGTGTGCGGGGCGCCGGAACGCTGCTACTGCTCCGCCGCCGGACGGGTGTCACCGCGGGCGGCTGGATGCCATCGCGGCCGGGCTCGGGTGCTCCCCGGACGAGATAGCGACCGCAGTGATGTACATCCGGCGGCACTGCACCCCCTCACCGGCACCGGGCCTACGGGAATTACCGCCCGCGGCGCGGGTGAGTTGCGCGTCGTGATGATGGAACCGGCCCGGCTGGCGCTATCGATCGGAACGTTTTACGCGGTAGCGGACACGTCACCAGGAGAGTATTCATCCCGGTACTCGGAGGTTCCTTCGACATCGCTCTCGCACTAGCTTGCAGTATTGCCGCGGTGCCCCTGGCCCGCTTCGCCTTCGGGTTCGCGACGCGGGGAAAGACGCCGCTGCGGCTCATGCGGTTCCTGGCCGACACGCACCGCCGGGCCGTGCTGAGACAGGCGGGGGCGGTCTACCAGTTCCGGCACGCGCGCCTGCAGGACAACCTGGCGAACCGCCGGCACAACTGACCCTGCTCTCCGCGAGGCGGCCAGAAAATCAGTCGCTGTCGGGGCCCCCGGTCAGGCACCATAGCCAGGCGGTTACCCGGAGTGAGATCAATGACTACGCCTGAAGATTTTCGCGGCTCACCGGCCCGGAAACGGGCGGTGCTGCTCGCGTTGCGCTACTACGGCCGCCAGATGGCCCGGCTCTGGCGCTTCACGGTGCCCGCGATGTTGCTGCCGTCGCTGGGAAACACGTGCATCTACTACGTCGCGCCACTGATTGTTGCTGTGCTGGTCGGCCGCCTGGCCAGCCACGGGCTGACCGGAATCAGCGCGGCGCTGCCCTATGTGCTGAGCTTCGCAGGCGTGCTGCTTTTCGCCGAGGTCGCGTGGCGGATCGGCATCCACTGCCTGAACCGCCTCGACGGTCACGGAATCGAGAACCTCTACGTGATCGGCATGGACGAGCTGCTGTCGAAAGACGCGACGTTCTTTCACGACAACTTCGCTGGTTCGCTGACCAAGCGGGTGCTGAGTTTCGCGTCCCGGTTCGAGGACTTCACCGACAATCTGGTGTTCAACATCGTCGGCAGTCTCGTGCCGCTGTTGTTCGCGGCGGTGGTGCTGTGGCGCTATGACCCGTTGCTCGTCGCCGGGCTCCTTGGCCTGATCGTGATCACCGGTGCTGGTATCGCGCCGCTGATCCGCCGCCGTCAGAAGCTCGTCGACCAGCGTGAGGATGCGATCGCGCGCGTGTCCGGGCACGTCGCCGACAGCCTGATGAACATGGACACGATCCGCGCATTCGCGGCCGAAGAGCGGGAGGCCGCCGAGCACCAGTCGCGGGTCGCCGACCAGCGACGGAAGTCGCTGCGGTCGTGGGATTACAGCAATCTGCGCATCGACGCGCTCGTCGCCCCGATGTCGGTGCTGACCAACGTGCTGGGTCTGCTGCTTGCGGTCTCTCTGGGGGCAGGCCAGCACGGAATCGCGGCGATCGTGGTGGCATTCACCTACTACTCCAACGCGACGCGGATCATGTTCGAGTTCAACCAGATCTACCGCCAGATGGAAAGCTCGCTGACTGAAGCCGCGCAGTTCACCGAGTTGCTGCGTACCCAGCCGACGGTGGTCGATCCGGTCACGCCCGAGCCGCTCCTGTCGAAGGCGAGCGACGTGCGCTTCGAGCGTGTGCGGTTCGCGCACGCAGGCGGAAAGCCGTTGTTCACCCGTCTGGACCTCGTCGTCCCAACTGGCACCAAACTCGGCCTGGTCGGCCGGTCAGGCGGCGGGAAGAGCACGCTGACTCGCCTGCTGCTGCGGATGATGGACGTCGACGATGGCCGGATCCTGATCGGCGGGCAGGACATCACTAGGCTGCGCCAGTCGGATCTGCGCAGCCTGATCGCCTACGTTCCGCAGGACCCGGCGATGTTCCACCGCACGCTGCGCGACAACATCGCGTTCGCACGCCCGCACGCGACCGATGCCGAGATCGACCAGGCAGCGCAGGCGGCGCATGTGACCGAGTTTGCCGGCGCCCTGCCGGACGGATTCGACACCTTGGTCGGTGAGCGTGGCGTGAAGCTGTCCGGCGGGCAGCGGCAGCGAGTCGCGCTGGCCCGGGCCATCCTCCGTGACGCGCCCATCCTGCTGCTCGACGAGGCAACGAGTGCGCTGGACTCGGAAAGCGAAGTACTTGTCCAGCAGGCACTGTGGCAGCTCATGGAGGGCCGGACCGCTCTCGTGGTCGCGCACCGGCTGAGTACGGTCGCGCGCATGGACCAGCTGGTCGTACTCGACCACGGCCAGATCGCCGAACGGGGCACACACCGGGAACTGCTCTCTCTCGGCGGCACCTACGCCAGGCTGTGGCAGCACCAATCCGGCGGATTCCTGGACCAGGACAGGACGGCGCCGCTCGACGAGCCGAAGCTGAGCGCCTGAATCCGCCGGACGGGCGTGGGCGGCCGGGAACCCGGCCGCCCATGACCACTCAGTAGGCTGAACGGCAGCCCTGAGCGAGGAACAGCGATGACCGCAGCTACCGGCAAGACCGCTCTGATCATCGGCGCGTCGCGCGGGCTGGGCCACGCGCTGGCCGCCGAGTACCTGGCCCGAGGCTGGTGGGTCACCGCAACGGTTCGCGGTGCTAGGCCGACCGACCTGCACGACCTGGCCAGGTCCTCAGCCGGACGCCTGGTCGTGGAAACCGTTGACATCACGGTTCCCGAGGAAGTCGCAGCACTCCACGACCGCCTGGCCCAGGCCACATTCGACCTGCTGTTTATCAACGCCGGGGTGACCAACGGCCCCGATGAGACCGTCGCCGACGTGTCCACAGGCACCTTCATCCGGCTGATGGTTACCAACGCGCTGAGCCCGATGCGCGTCATTGAGGCGCTGCAGGATCTCGTCGCGCCGAAGGGCACCATCGCGGTGATGTCCTCCGGCCAGGGCAGTGTCGCCAACAACGACAAGGGTGGCTTCGAGATCTACCGGGCCAGCAAATCCGCGTTGAACCAGTTGATGCGCAGCTTCGCCGCGCGCCACGCCGGCGACCCGCACACGCTGCTGCTCATGGCGCCAGGCTGGGTGCAGACCGATCTGGGCGGCCCGGGGGCGCCGCTGACGATCGGCCAGAGCATCCCCGGCGTGGTCGACACGATCGAGGCCCAGGCAGGCAAAGGCGGACTGCAGTATCTGGACTACCGGGGCCAGACCGTCCGCTGGTAGCCCCCTCAGTCGCCGTCGCGCGGCCGGCTGCGCAGCTACCGCTCCGATTGGCGGTGATCTGCGGGTTCGCGGGTAGCAGGAGGGGATGCAGCGCAGCGTGGTGATCGGGCGTGCCCGGCGGGGCCGCCCGGGGGCGTGGTGGTCGCGGCTGCCCGCGCCCTTTCAGCCGGCGTCATCCGGGCCGGTCCGGTTCTGGCAGGACCGCGGCCGGGTGGCTGTCAAATGTGCCCTGGCGGCGATGGCGGCCTGGGCGCTGGCCCGGTACGCGGTCGGCCAGCACGACCCTTATTTCGCTCCGCTGGCCGCGCTGCTGGGCGTGTCCCCCACGGTGGCCCGGTCACTGCGCGAGGGCCTGCAGTACGTGGCCGGGTTCCTGCTCGGCGCCGCGCTGGCAATTCCCGTGGCCCTGCTGCTGGGGCCGTCGATCGCGGGCATCGCCGTGGTGGTGCTGGCCGGGGTGGTGATCGGCAGCTGGCGATGGCTGGGCGGGCAGAGCACGCAGGTCACCTTCAGCGCACTGTTCGTGCTGCTGATAGGCGGCTACCAGCCGCTGCACTATCTCACCCCCCGGCTGATCGACGTGAGCATCGGGGTGGTCGTCGGGCTCGCGGTCAATGTGCTGGTGTTCCCGCCGCTGCAGCTGCGTCCAGCCGAGCACGCGGTCCGGCAGTGGGGCGATGACCTCGCCGGCGCCCTGGACGACCTGGCTGGCGCGGCGGCCGGCCAGGATTCCCCGGGGAAGTCCTGGCCGGGGCATGACCGGCAGCTCAGCGAGGCGGCGCAGCAGGCCCGCGCCGCCGCGCGGAACGCGCGGGAGAGCCTGCGCTGGAACCCACGGGCCAAAGTCGAGCGGGCCGTGCCCCGGCCCGACGGCGCCGTGCTCGATTCCATGGAGGAGCTGACCGCCCGGACCCGGGCCATCGCCCGGGTCCTGCTGGACGCGGCCGCCGGAGACGAGCCACCCAGCCTCCCAGCGTCATTCGGCGAGAGCTACGCCGCGTTGCTGCGGACGCTCAATGGCCCGCTGCACCAGCTGGCTGACATGCGGTCTGCCCCGCCGGACCGCGACGGACTAGCGGATGCCGCCAACTGCCAGGACCACCTCGAACGCCAAGCCGGGCAGCTCGCCGGGCGCCAGCAGCGGAACACCGCCCAGCACCTGGCCGACCTCAGCAGGCAGCTCCTCACTGAACTGGTCCGGATACCAGCCGACCGCGGCTGAGCAACGCACTCCTCCGGCCCTGGCCCTGGCTCTGCCTGGGCGCCGACTATGCATCTCAGTGGTAGAGAGGTGCCATGACAGCTCCCGGGCCGCTATCTTCGGCCAGCCAGATCCCGGCCGTGGCCGCACATGCGAACCGGGATACCGCCCGCCGAGTGGTACCGCTGTTCCGCCCCTACCGGGCCCAGGTAACCCTCGTCGTTGGGCTGATCGTGGTGACCTCGACGATCGGCATCATTAACCCGCTGCTGATCCAGCAGGTGTTCAACAAGGCCCTGTTCGTCCCGGGCGGCCCCAACATCCATCTGCTCGTCATCCTGGTCGCCATCATGGCCGTCGTGCCGATCGTCAACGGCGCCATCGGCATCCTGCAGACCTACGAGACCACCCGGGTCGGGCAGCAGGTCATGCGGGACCTGCGTGACCGGCTGTATGAGCATCTGCAAACGCTCTCGCTCGCGTTCTTCACCAGGACCAGGACCGGGGAGATTCAGTCCCGGCTGGCCAACGACGTGGGCGGTGTCCAGACGGTGGTCACCACCACCGCCTCAAGCATCCTGGCCAACGTCGTCACCTTCACCTCCACCGTCGTCGCCATGGTCATCCTCAGCTGGCAGCTGACCATCGTGGCCCTCATCACCGTGCCGGTGTTCTTCTGGCTGACCAAGACGGTCGGCGAGCGGCGCCGCCAGGTGACGCGCTCGACTCAGGAGTCGCTGGCGGCGATGAGCGCCCTCAGCGAGGAAACCCTCTCGGTGTCCGGGGTGCTGCTGGCGAAAGCCTTCGGCAACCAGGCGCGCGACACCACCCGCTATCACCAGGAGAATCAGCGCCTGGCCGACCTGGAAGTCCGCCAGCAGATGATCGGCCAAGGTTTCTACGCCATCGTGCAATCCTTCCTGTCGATCACCCCGGCCGCGGTCTACCTGATCGCCGGCCTGCTCCTGGTGCACGGCACGGCCGTCTCGGCGGGCACCGTCGTCGCGTTCACCACGCTGCAGACCCGCCTGTACTTCCCGATTGGGCAGCTGCTGCAGGTCTCGGTGGAGCTGCGGTCGTCCCTGGCCCTGTTCGACCGGATCTTCGAGTACCTGGACGTGGTGCCCGATATTGTTGACGCCCCTCACGCGGTGGATCTTCAGGTGACCAGCGGTGGCGGCCGGGTGGAGCTGCGGGAGGTCTACTTCCGCTACTCCGGCGCGGCGGAGGACGCTCTTAGGGACGTCAGCCTGGACGCCGACCCCGGCCACCTCGTGGCCCTAGTCGGGCCGAGCGGGGCCGGCAAGACCACCATCAGCTACCTGATCCCGCGGCTGTACGACGTCACCGGCGGGTCGGTCCAGCTCGACGGCATCGACGTACGGCACCTCCGCCAGGCATCACTGGCCGCCACCATCGGCTTCGTGACCCAGGAGAGCTACCTGTTCCACGACACCATCCTGGCCAACATCCGCTACGGCCGTCCCGGCGCCTCCATGGCGGAGGTCGAACAAGCCGCCCGCGCGGCGTACATCCACGACCGGATCACCGAGTTCCCCGACGGCTACGACACGATCGTGGGCGAGCGCGGGTACCGCCTGTCCGGCGGTGAGAAACAGCGCCTGGCCATCGCCCGGGTGCTGCTGCACGACCCCCGCATCCTGATCCTGGACGAGGCGACCTCAGCACTCGACACGGCCAGCGAGCGCGAGGTCCAGAAGGCCCTCGACACCCTCATGGGGTCACGGACCACCATTGCCATCGCCCATCGCCTCTCCACCATCGTCCACGCCGACGCCATCAACGTCATCGACGCCGGACAGGTGGTCGAATCCGGTACCCACCGCTCCCTGCTGGGCCAAAATGGCGTGTACGCCTCGCTGTACCAGGAGCAGTTCGAGGGCGGCAACATTCAATGGCAATGCGCCGGCGGCGACATCATGGCCGACGGCACCATCCGCCACCGGGAAACACAGCCTGCGTAGCCCGGGCTAACGGCGGGCAGAGTCGGGGAGCCCGCACGGGCTTCTGCTGCTCTAGGTCGTCGGGCGATTCGGCCGGCGCTGACCGCGGTAGAAGTTCGCATGGAGACCTAGCATGGGGGCGGGACGATGAACGAACGAACCAGTGAGCCTCCGCACGATGAGGCTCCGGAGGGTTTTCGCGAGCAGCCGCGCTACGCGCCGACGGTCGAGCGTGCCTACACGAATGACCGGATCGAAGTCACCTGGGAACCTGCGTTCTGCATCCATGCTGCCGAATGCCTGCGCGGGCTCCCCGAGGTGTTCGACAACCGGCGCCGGCCGTGGATCATCGTGGATAACGGATCGCCGGGCGACATCGGCGAGGTAATCCAGCGCTGTCCCACGGGTGCGCTGCACTTCCGCCGTCTGGACGGCGGCACGCAAGAGCCGGTGCCGGAGCCAACCACGATTCAGGAACGCCCGAACGGCCCGTTGTTCGTCCGCGGCAACGTCACGATCTTCGGTCAGGACCACAGGCTGGTCAGGCAGGACACTCGGGTGGCGCTGTGCCGGTGCGGCGCATCGGCCAACAAGCCGTTCTGCGACGGCAGCCATCGCACGGTAGGTTTCCGGACCGGATGAGTGACCTGAAATTAACGCTACTGCTCGTACTTGAACGAGAGTTGGAGCTTAGTGCGGTAGGTGATCGCCCCGCCCTCATCCAGGTGAATGTCCTGTTTGACGACTTCAGCCACCCGCAAATCGCGGAGGGTCTCGGCCGCAGTCTTGATCGCCTCCGCCGCGGCATCCTCCCAGGACGTGCTGCTCGTCCCGATGACCTCGGTCACCCTGTACACGCTCATGACACTCTCCCTCCGGCGGCTATCAGACTGGACCCCGCCAGACCGGCGGTCCCACATCCGGCCCGGGGCTGGCCCGGGCCAGGAAGTGTTCTGCTACCAGGCCCGAGCCTGGCACTTTCCCCCGGCCACGTCCAGGAGCGCTGCGCGGCAGAGCACGCCGTGCAGCTCATCGGTTCTCAGCCGCCTTCGGCGCCATCCAGGGCCACCCCCGCCTTAGGCCCGATACCGGCGCCCTCGGCGTAGTCGCAGGTGCCGCTGGCCTGGAACTGCCGGGCGGCGCGGACCACCTCGGCGCCGAGCTTCCGCAACTGGGTGGCGACCGCCTCGTCCTTGAGATGCCCGTCCGGGTCGAACGACTGCCACGACTGGGCCACCGGCAGCACCAGCGGCACGCTCCAGCCGCGCAGCGACCGGGCAATGAACTCCATCGTGTTGACCGCCTGCAGCCCCTGCACCCCGCCCGCCGTGGTCACCAGCCCGATCGGCTTGTTAGACAAGTAGGGCGGCTCGTTCTCGGCCAGCAGGATCAGCCAGTCCAGCGCGTTCTTGAACGAGCCGCTGACCGACCCGTGGTAAGTGGGGCTAGACCAGATCAGCGCGTCGGCCTGGTACACCGTCTCGGCCAGCCGGTGCGCGCTCGGCGGCGGTGCGTGCTGGTCGGTATACAACGGCAGGCCCAGGTCACGGACCCAGATCAGCTCAACGTCGGCACCACTGGCGGCGGCTCCCTCCAGAGCGACCTGCAGGGCAGTCCGGCTGGTCGACATATCCCGCAGCGAGCCGCCCAGTCCTACCACGCGCACCGATCTCATACCTTTCGCCCACTCCCATATCTGGCAACCCGGCCACCGCCGACTTGCCGCTGCTGGTGGCTGGTCATCGGCGTCATCGCCTCCGTGGAAGGAATCGCCTTGACCCAGTGTGGGCGCTAACCGAGTGAGCGGCCCTCACCTAGTCATGGTGATTGCGCTAGCTGCCGCAAGCAGCAGGTCGGTGGGCCGAAGCCGGGTGACTGCCATGGGCCAGCCGCCGGCAGCGCGCTATGACCACAACTATGCGCAGCGGAATCCATGGCTAGCTCAAACGGCCTCGCACACGCTGGCTGCCGACACTGCTGGCTAACGGGCGACGGTCATGAACCGCGCTATGGCTGTAACCCGGGACGATCCGATGAAAGGAAGCTCAGATCATGTATCTTGACTGCCCTGCCTTCCTCGACGGCCAAGGTGCCGTACGGTGCGGGCTCCCCGCCGAGGTGAAACGCAGCTACTCGATGGACTCTACCGACGGGCCCCTTGACAGCGTCATGATCAGGTGCCCCGTAGGCCACTGGTTCAACGGGCCACTCGAATTTCTTACCCGCAAAAATGGCGAAGCCCGGGCGTGGGAAGACATTCCGGCCGCGGCCAGTGTTGCGGCCCAGTGAATCCAGTGTGCGCCTTCGCGGTGGGGTCGGAGCGAGGAGCTGCTGTCCCGGCAGGGCTTCGTCGGCGTGCGCCGGATGGCGGTGCCGTTCGTCTGGGAATTGGCCTGGCCGATCAGACCTCGTCGAGCTGCAGGATCATGCCGCGGAAGGTCGCGTAGCAGGTCAGGTTCGCCGTGGCATCCTCGGCGGTGCGCTGGCCGGCCTCAGACCCGAGCGCGGCTTCCAGCGCAGCCATATCGTCCCAGTCCAGCATCACGACCATATAGCACGGCTCGCCGATCACGACTGCCGGCTGATGACCGCGCGTGTAACGACGCAGGCCCGGATACTGTTTCGCCAACGGAATGTGGACATTGTTGTAGTGACGTTCGAACGCGTCCACGTCGGAGGGGGTGTCGTACATCACGACGAATCGCGCCTTCGGCTTAGCGGCCGGGTCCACGGTTGTGGTCATCTGTTTCAACTCCTGTCTGGGAACCTCCGGTGTGCGGCGTCACCGGCTCGGTGCTAGGGGTTTCTCAGGGCAGCAGGGCCAGTTTGCCGACGGTGGCCCGCGCTTCCAGTTCGGTAAGCGCTTTCGGCCCGTCGGCCAGCGCATAGGTGGTGGGCCGGCCGGGGCCGAGCACGCCGGCCGCGAGGAGCCCGAACATCTCACCCATGACCTCGCCGAAGATCTGCGGTGCGGCCTGGATCAGGATGCCGATGTTCAGGCCGATGATGTGGATCTGGTGCTTGTAGACCAGCTCCCAGTTGGTGATCGCGGCTTGCCCGCCGACTACGCCGTAGACGACGACCCGGCCGGTGACCCGCTTGGCCGCGGCCAGGCTGGCGTCGAGGGTGGCGCCGCCGACCGACTCCAGTACCAGGTCGGCGCCCGCGCCGCCGGTCAGTCGCAGGACCTCGGCGGCGAGGTCGGCGCCGCGGGAGTCGATGACGTGGTCGGCGCCTAGTGCCCGTACCACCTCGTGCTTGCGCGGCGAGGCGGTGGCGATGACCGTCGCGCCGTAGTGCTTGGCCATCTTGACCGCGGCCTGGCCGGTCGCGCCGGCCGCGGCGTGGATCAGGACGGTCTGCCCTGCGGCGATACGGCCCAGCGGCTTGAGCGCCGCCAGCGCGGTCGGCCAGTTCACGACCAGGCCAAGTGCCTGCTCGTCGGCCCAGCCTGCCGGCACGGGGACCGCCGCGGCCGCGGGCAGCACCATGTACTCGGCGAAGGCGCCGCCTGTGATGCTGACGCCGATGACGTGGGCGCCGGGCTCCAGGCCGGCCACCGCCTCGCCGACGGCGCTGACTTCACCGGCGCCCTCGATGCCCGCCAGGTACAGCGGCTGCGGGCCGCCTGCGAATGTGCCGCGGGCCTGCGAGATGTTGACGAAGTTGACGCCGGCGGCGGTGACCCGGATCAGGACCTCACCCGGGCCCGGGCTCGGTACGGGCGCGTCGGTGATCAGGCGCAGGTTCTGCGGGCCGTTCAGGGACGTCTGCTGCAGGGCGCGCATGGTAGCAGGGATGCTCATGGCCATCGGTTTCCTTCCCTAGCTTGCGTGATCGAGGGCGGGCCTATCTACACCCGGGAAGACCCGGCGAGAACGGGAAAGGAATTGCTCAGAACGCCGTGCCCGTCAAGAAGCTGGCCCGTACGGCGTGCTCGTGACCGTCTCCGGGCTTGCCCAAGTACCCGCCCGTCCCGGCAGGTTCCAGGCACCCAAAGGGAGCCGGTTAAGCGTCCTTTGCTTATGCCATGTCCGGCCCGAACCTGAACACGGCGACCCGAGCCTGGTCACCGTGTTCGGCTTCTGAGCGATTCCTTTCCCGTTCTCACGGGGTCTCCCTGGATGTAGGCAGGCTGCCTCGAGCAACAGGCCAGGAAAGGAAACCGATTACAATGAGCATCCCCGCTACTGCCTGGACTACGGCCTATGCCAGCGCGATGGCAGACCCCGCTGACACGCCGGCGTTCCTGGCCCAGCCGCAGTCCTTTCGCGACCAGACGATACGGCAGGCCGTGCGCCTGCGGCGCGGCGGCAGCAGGCTACGACTGGTGCTGAGCAACGAGTTCGGGCAAACCCCGCTGGTGATCGACACGGCAACGGTCAGCGGCGCGCAAGGAAAGCCGCCCCGGACCACTACGCTCCGCGGGAGCGCCCGCTGGGAGATCCCGCCCGGCCAGACCGCGGCCAGCGACCCGGTCCAGCTGCCGGTGGCGGCCGGCGAAGAGATCGCGGTGACCTGCTACGTCGCCGGCACCGCCGGCCCAGCCGCGTTCCTGCACTCCGCCCAGCGCACCGGCTACGCCGCGCCCGGCAACCAGATCGCCCGGGACCAGCTCGCCGGCCCCGACGGCCCGCAGTCCTTTTCCTCCCTGTACTGGATCACGCGGGTCCTGACTGACGCGCCGGCGGACGGCCCGGTGATCGTGGCCTTCGGCGACTCGATCACCAGAGGCGACGGCACCACCATCGACAGAGAACAGCGCTACCCGGATCACCTGCAGGCCAGGATGCTCACCGTCGGCTTGGGCAGCGCGGTCGTCCTGAACACCGGGCTCAGCGCCAGCCGGCTGCTGCTGCCCCGGGTAGGACCGCCGATGACCGAGCGGCTCACCCGCGACGTCCTCAGCATCGGCGAAGCCACCCACGTCATCATCACGGGCGGCCTCAACGACATCATCCTGCCCGCCGTCTTCGGCGGCCCGCAGCCGACAGCCGGGGCAATCAGCGACGCCCTGTTCAGCCTCGCCCGCCGAGCGTCCCAGCAAGGCATCCAGCCGGTCCTCGGCACCATCACCCCGATCCTCGCGGCCCGCGTCGACGCCATCCGCGCCGACGGCAACGAGGACATCCGCCAGGCCGTGAACCGCGCCATCACCAGCCAGCGCGAATGGCCGGTCGCCGACTTCGCCGCTGCGCTCGCCGACCCAGGCGACCCCACCCGCATAGCCCCCGGCTACGACTCCGGAGACGGCCTCCACCCCTCCGACGCCGGAGCCCGCGCACTCGCCGACGCCATCGACCTGGCCATCTTCTGCCAAGACCGCGCACGGCACCGCTAACCCTGGCCGCACCCCGCCAGCGGGATGCCGAGAAGAAGAGGCATGACACTCTGGCAGCGCCTGATGTGGTCAGGTTCTCTGCCGATGCCAAGAACAGAAAGGGATTGCGAGACTCTGGGCCGAGGCCTGATCCGTCGGCATGCCGGGGCACCCAGGCGTGGGCAGAGGGCTTGAGTACGATGCGGCTCACCCGCAGACCCAGGGCAAGGTCGAACGATTCCAGCAGACTCTGCAGAAATGGCTGCGCGCCCAGACCCCTCCGGCCACCCTAAAAGCCCTGCAAGACCAGCTCGACGCGTTTACCAGCTACTACAACAACCAGCGGCCGCACCGCGGCCTGGCCCACCGCGCCACCCCAGCCCTCGCCAGCACATTTCCACCCATGCGGTCTTTCAACTCGTCGGCCGTCCCCGACGTCACGACCCGCCCCGCGTCCATTACAACAATGCGGCTAGCCAGCTGCTCCGCCTCCTCCATGTACTGGGTGGTGAGCAGCACGGTCGTGCCGTCGGCGACGAGTTGCTCAATGAGCTCCCAGAGCTCGTTACGCGTTCGGGGGTCAAGTCCCAATGCCACTTAGCGTAAGTTGATCAAGCTGCGAGTCCATGCGGGCTGAGGTTGACCAGTTTGATCGTCGCTGGCCTGATGTGCCGGATGCCGTGGTCTGCGGCTCTTTTCACCCGGTAGGAGTTGTGGCGGGCTCGTTTGACGACCCGGGGGTAGGTCCGGTGCCGGCGCCTGGGGTTGAGGTGCTTGTTGCGGGTGATGTCGGCCATGATCCTGGCCAGGATGCGTTGCTGCTGGTCAGGGGGGAAGGCCGCCGGGTCGGCGGCCTTGCGGCGGACGATGCGGACGGTCCTTTTGAACTTGACCCGGTCTGGGTCGATGCCGGCCTCGGTGGCGGCCCGGCAGATCAGCGCCGAGATAGCGTAGTGAGTCAGTAAATAGCCGTAGATCTCCTGGCGGACCATGTCCGGGCTCTTGGACCGCAGCACCCGTCCGGGGCCGCGCATGTAGGTCTTGAGCTGGGCGTTCCCGGTCTCATGTTCCCACCTTTGATGGTAGGCCTGCGCCAGCAGCGGGGCCGGGGCCGCGATCATCTCGGTGATCGTAGTGACCAGGGCGATCACCTCACCCTTCCCGTCACCGTCACGGTCTGGGACCTCATATTCGACCACCCGGACATGGCGAGCCTTGCTCTCATCCAGGTCTTCCCCGGCGCGGGCCGCCTCGATGAGCGCAGCCCGGGCCTTGCCGCCGGTCTTCGGATTCACCAGCACCGGCCGGTAAGACCCATCAGGCAGCAGCTCCAGCACCGGCAGCGTCAGATCGGCCTTGACCCGCCACAGCAGCGCCGCGCCGGAGTCCGCGGCCGTGCACCAGTCCGCCCAGTTAAAGAAGTTCCGGTCCGCGATCAGCAGCCAGTCCTCCTCCAGCCGCGCATACAGCTGGCGGGCCAGCGACTGCTCGCCGGCACCCTTGCCCGCCACCCCGCCCATCGCCGCGTCCACCACCGCATGGGAGGCGCACTCGCTGACCGTTACCACCCGCACTTTCGGGTAGGCCGGCTGGTCATCCTTGCCACTGCCGGGGAACCCGAACGCGGCCGCGTTCTGCGGCGTATCCGGCACATCCCACTCGAACCCGTCGATGGCCATCAGCCGCCAGTTCCCCAGGAACGCCCCGGCGGTCAGCTCCTCCGCCACCGGGGCCGCCACCTCGCCGAACAGCTTCTCCAGCGGCTCGTATCCCAGCCGCTGGCGGGCCTGGGTGATCCCGCCGGACGTCGGCACGCTCCACGAATCATCCCAGCAGCCCCACGCTGCCAGCGTCTCGGTCAGCCGGGCCGCGACCTCTTCATAGTCATCGTCAGCGAACAGGGCCAGCGCCATGACGAAATAGACCATCACATGCGGCGGGAGCTTCCCGTCCGACCTCCTGGCCTGCTTCCCCGCCGCCGCGACCGCGTCATCGACCACATCCCGGGGCACGAACGCGGCCAGCACCCCCAGCGACACCCAGTCCGTCAGCCGCCCGCCCGCCACCACGCCATTGTCTGCCATAAGCCGCGATCATGCCGGCCACCAGCCAGAACACCCGGGAGCGACACACCTCCCGAACAAAGATCAACTTAGGCTAAGCGGCATTGGGTCAAGTCCCGTCGTCGGCTCGTCGAGAAAAAGGACCGGTGGACGGCCGATGAGACTGGCGGCTAGGTCGAGCCGGCGCCGCATGCCACCTGAGTAAGTCATAACGGGCCTGTCCCCCGCATGAACCAGCGACATCCGTTCCAGAGCCTGCTGGGCACGGCACCGGTAAACCGGCCGGTCCAGGTGATATAGCAGGCCGACCAGCTCAAGATTCTCCCGGCCGGTGAGCAATTCGTCCACGGTAGCGTACTGGCCGGCCAATCCGATAATCGACCGGATTGCTTTCGCATCCTTCCCGACATCGAGGCCCGCTACCCGGGCCTGCCCGCTGTCCGGGCAAGAAGCGTGGTGAGGACTCGCACCAGCGTGGTTTTACCCGCTCCGTTTGGTCCGAGCAGCGCAACCACCCGGCCTGCCCCGACCGACAGAGTGACCTGGTCAAGAGCCCGGGTCTCACCGAAGTGCTTGCAGAGCGCTTCTACCTCAATCATCGGAGCGGCTGTCACCTGACCTCCATAGGACACGTCGGTCCCGGCCTGCGCGATCCCGCCACGGGCGAAGGCCCGCTCAAGCGCCGTAGCCAGCAGGCTTCAGCCGGTTTCATGCTGGTGCCCCGCAGGACGTATGACGGTGATGGGGCCATGGGCGTGGTGCACGCAGAACGTGCTTACTGACCCGAGCAGCGCGTCGGCGAAACCGCCGTATCCCCGGCTGCCGACAACCAGCAATTCAGCGCCAGCTGAAGCCTGGACCAGAACCTGTGGCGGATACCCCTCGGCAACGCGGGCCTGGATCCAGTCCGGGAAGTGCGGACCAATGACCTCAGCGATACTCGCGTTAACGGTCTCCTCGGCGATCTTGCCGAAATCGGCGTCGCCTGACCCTACCGGCGCCCAGCCGAAGAACGCTGGGTACTGCCAGGCAATTACCGCCTCGACAGTAGCTCCGGTGAAGCCCGCTTGCCGGACAGCCCACCGCAGAGCCTCCTTAGAACCCTCAGATCCGTCAACTCCTACAACAATCCGGCCTTGCCTGCTGTCATCCGGCTCACGCATCGCTGTCCTCCTGATCGGGTGCTGATTCCAGACTGGAACTGGCCCACTGCGGCTGGAAGGGGAGTCTGTCCCACGGCTCCGGGACGTTCGGCCTGCTGGTTAGCACCGAGAACCCCGGAAATGGCCCGCCCACGTACGGTTCTCATTACGTACGAAATGCGGTACCGCCGAAAACCAGAAGAGCCGGAATTCGGTCGCGCCGGACAAAGGTCCCGCAGGAGCGGGAAAAGCGTCTCTAGGCCGCGTCACGGCACGGCCGCAGCCTTGTAGTGACAGTGAGGAGGCGAGGCAGGTTGCGGCAAGATGTGCGGCTCGGCAGGGTAGCCGGGATACCGGTGGGGGCGAACTGGACCGTCGCTGTCATCCTGGTGATCATCGCCTGGCTCCTCGGTGAGAGCATCCTGCCCACCGCGGCATCGCACCAGCCCGCGATCTTGTACTGGACGGTTGCTGTGGCCGGAGCGGTGCTGTTCCTTGCTTCGCTGCTTGCCCACGAGCTTTCGCACGCGGTGGTGGCGAAACGCCACAGGGTCAAGGTGCGGTCGATCACGCTGTGGATGCTCGGCGGTGTCGCCGAACTGGAGGGCGAGCCTCCTGATGCCGGCGCCGACTTGCGGATCGCACTGGCCGGCCCTGCCGCGAGCCTGGCGGCAGCCGCGCTTTTCGCCGGCGCCGCGGCCACCGTGAAGTATGCGGGCGGGCCGGCCATCGTGGCCTCAGCGGCGGGGTGGCTGGCCGCGATGAACTGCGTGCTGGCGGTCTTCAATATGCTCCCGGGGACGCCGCTGGATGGCGGCAGGGTCCTGCGGGCCATACTGTGGCGCCACTACCGGGACCGCCGCCGTGCCGAGTCCGCGGCGGCCCGGGCCGGACAGTTCCTGGGCGGGGCAATCGTCGCTGCCGGCATGGCTGAGGTCCTGGCCTGGGGCAGTCTCGGGGGCATCTGGCTGATGCTGATCGGGTGGTTCCTCATCGGCGCCGCCGGGGCGGAGAAGAACGCGGCTTCGGCCGCGCCCGCGCTGAGTGGCCTACGGGTCGCCGACATCATGACGGCCGACCCGGACCTTGCGCCGGCCTGGAGCACGGTTGCGGACTTCACTGGCAGGGTGGCTGCCCGCTCCCGGCAGGACGCGTTCCCCGTCGTGGACTTCAGCGGCGCTCTGGCCGGCCTTGTGCTCAGTGACGTGCTCGGCAGGATCCCTCCCAGCGACAGCACCGTGCTGCGGCTCGGCCAGGTAGCCCGTGCCGTCCCCTCCCGGTACCAGGCAGCGCCTGGCGATCCCGCCGGGCCGCTGCTCACCCGCCGGCCGCTGGGCGGCGGGGTCGTGGCGGTCGTGCTGGCGGACAGCCGGGTCGTGGGCCTGGTCACAGTCACCGACCTCCAGCAGGCGGTGCGGCGGGGCACGTTGACAGCCGCACGCCTATGAGTGTCAGGGCTCGCCAGATGAGGCCGGCGCCCGATCGTGGATCGGCGGATGGCCGGAACCGCTACGCGGACCTGCTGCGGATACTGGCGATCGCTGCGGTGGTGGCAGGCCACTGGCTGCTGACCAGCATCATTTACCGGGACGGGCGGTTGTCCGGGCTCGACGCGATCCGTTACGTCAGCTGGGCGGGCTGGGTCACCCTGGTCTTCCAGGTGATGCCGGTCTTCTTCGTGGTCGGTGGGTACGTCCACGCCATCTCCTGGACCAGGCATCACGGGCGGGGCGAGGACTGGGGCGGATGGGTCCGTGACCGCGCGATGCGGCTGCTGTGGCCAGCGACGGTGTATGTGGCGGCAATGGTCCTGGCCGCCGCGGCGGCCCGGCTGGCCGGGGCGGGCCCGGCTGAGCTGGCCCAGGCTGGCTGGCTCGTCGCGCTGCAACTGTGGTTCCTGCCCGTCTACCTGCTGCTGATCGCGCTGACGCCGGTGATGCTGGCCGCGCACCGGCGGTGGGGCCTGGCGGTCCCCGCGGTGATGGCGCTCGGCGCGGCCGCGGTCGATACCGGCGTGGTCGGCGCTCACCTGCCGGTCATCGGCTACGCGAACTACCTGCTGGTGTGGGGCACGATGTACCAGCTGGGGTTCGCGTGGCGGGACGGCACCCTGACCCGCCCGCGGTGGCGCCCGTACGCGCTGGCTGCCGCCGGCGCCGGCGCCGTGGCCGGCCTGGTGGCATGGGGCCCCTTCCCCGTCGACATGATCGGGGCGGGTGAGCGGGTCGGCAACACCACTCCGCCGTCGATCGCGCTGCTGGCCTATGCCGCCGCCGAGATCGGGCTGGTCCTGGCAGCGGCGCCCGCGGTGTCGCGGCTGCTCACCCGCCCCCGCTGGTGGCGTCCGGTCACCCGGCTCAGCCCGGCGGTCATGCTGGTCTACCTGTGGCACATGGTGCCGGTGATCATCGCGGCGGTCGCTTTGTACCCGACCCGGATGCTGCCCCAGCCACGGATCGGATCGGCCGGGTGGTGGGAGCTGCGCCCGGCCTGGGAGGCCCTGCTGGCGGTGATCCTGGTTCCGCTCATCGCCGGCCTGCTGTGGCTGCACCGGCCCCTGCTGCGCATCCTGCCCACCGGGCTCGGGCCCGGCTGGTCCTGGTCCCCGGCTGTTCTGGTGGCCGGCCTGGCCGCCGCCGGGTTCGGCCTCACCAAGCTCGCCATCGCCGGCTTTGCCCCCGGCGGCAAACTGCCGGCACTCGTCCTTGGCGCCTACGCCTGCGGCCTGCTGCTGACGCTCCTGTCCGGTCCCCCGGCCGGGCGTGACCCGCGCCCGGAGGAGCCCGGGGCCGTACCACGGATGCCAATCCGCATGGGAGGAAAGCAGTGAGCAAGTCATCCGGTGAGGGTCACGGGCACATCGTGGTGGGCGTTGATGGGCCGGAAGGTTCCAGGGAGGCCCTGCGCTGGGCGGTTCGCCAGGCCGGATTGACCGGGGCTAACGTGGAGGCGGTGATCGCCTGGGAGTGGCCAGCTGCCGCTTCAACCTGGCCTTCCCTTCACCGCCACCTTCCGCGACCAGGCTGCCCGCGGCCAAGAGGCGATCCGCCCGCCCGGCCTGGGACCTTGGGCCCGGGCGCCTCCGGCCTGCCGGATTGCGCGGCGAGGGCCGGATCTCTGTGGCGGACCACGATGGCCGGGGGAAGGCCGGTCAGCCGCGGTTTTCGTGCGCTTCCTGGTAGGCGGGCCAGTCGAGTTCCGCAGGCCGCCGGGCGTACCGGTCAGCCGGGGGCATGCGGCCTACGGCCAGCGCGCCGATGACCGTGGCGGCCAGGCAGGCGACCGCGCCAAGTCCGAGCCCGTACCGGGGGCCCAGACCGTCGGAGACCACCCCCGTGATGGGGCCGCCGATCGGCGTGCTGCCGGTGAATGTCACCGACCATAGGGCCATCACCCGGCCCCGGAACTGCGAATCGGCGGTCAGCTGCAACGTCGTGTTGCCGGTCGCCATGAACGCCGTGCTGAACGCCCCAACGACAGCCAGCGCGGCCACTTCCCAGGGCAGCGACGGGGCCAGGGCAGCGCCGAGGATGGCCACGCCGAACCCGGCCGCGGCCACGGTGAACGGCAGCAGCCCGGTCCGGGCCAGACCGGCGACGGCCAGCCCGCCCGCCACCGCACCGGCACCCATCGCGGCGTTGAAGAACGCGTAGGTGCCCGCGCCGCCATGAAAGCTGGTCCTGGCCAGCAGCGGCAGCACCACCTGGAACTCATACGCCAGCGTCCCGACCAGCGCCATCATCAGCAACGGCACCAGCAGCGCCGGGGTGGCGCGCACATAGCGCAGGCCCTGGCGGAGCTGGCCGGGTTCCCGGCCGGCGGGCTGGGCGGGGTGCAGCGCGCTGGTGCGGATCCGGGCCAGCGCGGCCAGCACCGCCGCGAAGCTCGCGGCGTTGGCCAGGAAACACACCCCGACCCCGGTGGTGGCGATGACCAGGCCGGCGACTGCCGGGCCGACCGCCCGGGAGGCGTTGGTCAGGACACTGTTGAGGCTGACCGCGTTCTGCACCTGGTCCCGGCCCACCATCTCCGGCGCGAACGACTGCCGCCCGGGCTGGTCCACCGAGTTGACCGTGCCCAGGGCCACGGCAAGGATGAAGACCATCCACAGCGCCACCACGTGGGTCACTGTCAGCAGGCCCAGCACTAGCGCCAGCGTCCCGAGCGCGGCCTGGGTGCCCAGCAGCAGGCGGCGCTTGTCCACCCGGTCGGCGATCAGGCCGCCGTAGGCGCCGAACAGCAGGACCGGCAGGAACTGGGCCGCCGCCACCAGCCCGAGGACCGCCCCTGAGCCGGTCAGCTCCAGGACCAGCCAGGACTGCGCCACCACCTGCATCCAGGTTCCGGTCAGGCTCACCGCCTGGCCGGCGAAATACAACCTGAAGTTCGGTATCGCCAGGGCAGCGAACAAGCCACCTGGTGGCGGGCCTGGCTGCCGCGGTTCCCCCTGGCCACGCCCCGGCTGGGGCTGCCCCCTGGCTCACGGTCACCGGCCTCCGCCATGGTCCCGACGATCTCAGCCCGCCCCCCGCCCACGCCAGCCAGGGCTGCGCATCGTGCGCTGTGAACGCAGCGCGAACGGAGCGTAGCGTCAGCGTGCGGCCCGCTACCGACTTGGACACAGGGCAGTTGCGGCCGCTGGCCGAGCAGGATCCGCGGTTCGGCTAGAGCGTGACCCTGGCGTTGCTGGGGCGCTCGCGCACCGCCTGCAGGCGACCCGGGCACGGTTGCTCCGGGCCGCGGGAACCCGCGCCCCGGTCACGCTCCGGCTCGGCCCCTCGGCGACCGCTGCCATCGGCGCAGCCCGGCCAGTTCTCGATGCTCAGTCCCGCGCATCGGAAAGGTGGCCATCTCGGCCAGCGGCCTCCCGCCGGCCGGTGATGCCACCCTGGTACACAGCATCCGGGCGGCCGGCGCGGTGAGCCGGACCCTGCATGACGCGTCGCCCGGACCGTGCCCGGCGTCCGCGGACCCTTCGGCACCACGTGGGACCTTCCGTCGGCTGCCGGGCGGGATCTGGTCATCGTCGCAGGCGGAGGTAGGGCTGGCCGGACGGGACACCTACCATAAGGTCTGCCTAGCGGCCGGTTCCCGCACATCGGCTGGGTTCCTGTTTCGCCGTGATCTGGACGCCCGGGCCCGCCGCCCCGATCTCGGGGTGGACCCTGACCATCGACCAGCCCGCCCCAGGCTGGGATGGCCAGGCCGGGTCGTCACCGAGCCACTCGCCTGGCTCCCGCTGGACCCAGAGCGGGCCACCGCGTTCCTGTGCGGCCCGGAACCGATGATGCGGTTCTGCGGCCACGTGCTGCGTGCGCAAGGGAATCGCGGCTCACGACATCAGGCTGTCGCTGGAACGCAACATGCGGTGCGGGCTAGCTGCCACCAGGGCTGCTCCGGCCACCCAGCCTCGGCGTCAGCCAGCCGGCCTGGATGTTCTTCCCGGCCGCGCGGCCCGCCTTGCACGGCAGCAGCAGATCCAGGTACACCGGTGCCGGGTACGCACCGGCCCGGCCTCGGCCGCGTTGTGCCGCAGATCCGGCAGCGGCGTTAAGTCGCGCGCCGGCTGCCTTCGCGCGCGGCGGGGGGCCTGCGGCCCGTCGTTCGTCATGTCCCGCCTCCGCTCGCTCCTGCTGGCGACCGGCCGACGCGGCGAGGGTGCCGGTCTGCGCGGTGAGGGTGAACGGGGCGTCCGCCGCACCCTGCGCCGTGATCCGCGCGGCTGGCGAGGGCCCGCCGCGCAGCGCCCAAGCCAGCACTACCGCCAGCAGGCTGCCGGCCAGCGGGCCCAGCACGTAGATCCAGACGCTGCCCAGGTTGCCGCTGACCAGGGCGGGCCCAAGACTGCGGGCCGGGTTCATCGACGCACCGCTGACCGGGCTGGCCCACAGGCCGGCCAGCGCCACGTAGCCACCGACCGCGATCGCCGCGTTGTGACCCACGTTCCGCGCGCCGGAGGCTGTCCCCAGGATCACCGTGACCAGGCCGAAGGTCAGAACAATCTCGACCACTAGCGCGGTGGGGGCCGCGATCCCGTGCCTCGGCGCGGTGCGGCCCAGCCCGCCCGCGTCGCCGAACAGCAGGCGCAGCAACCCGGCCGCAGTCACCGCCCCGGCCAGTTGGGCCACCAGATAGCCCGGCACCCGCCGCCACGGGAAGTTGCCGCGAGCGGCGAACGCCACCGTGACCGCGGGATTCAGGTGCGCACCCGAGGTCTCGCCGATCGTGTAGATCAGCGCCAGGACCATGATCCCGGGTGCCGTCACCGCTGCGGCCCGTCCCACTTGGCCGCCGCTGACCGCATTCACCACGTCGGCTCCCGCGGCCACCAGGACGAGGAAGAAGGTGCCGCCCATCTCGGCCAGCAGCCGCCGCCATTCGAACCGGGGTTCGGCGAACGCCCGCGCGCTCGCGGCAAAGCGCGCCCTGGATGGCCATGGCCGGCCGCCAGCTGCCTGGTCCGGCCTGCTGATCATGGCTCCTCCATATAAGGGTGCGGCCTGCCCTGGCACGGCGGGCGTTATCGGGCCTGTGGCTCCGGGGTTCTCCGGATGCGCCGGCCGGTGATGCGGGTCGGGATGATGCGGAGGAACTGCTCCTTAGGGCCGCCAGCCCACGCGTGCACGCCTAGGCCGGCCACCGTGGCGAGTTCCGCATCGGAGTCCACGAAATGCGCGCAGCCCTGGATGAGCACGTTCCAGCCCTCCTGGGTGACCGGCATGACCTGGTCTATCTCGAAGGCGACCTTGTACTCCGCGTCCGCGATCCCGGTCCGCAGATCCTCCTCCAGCGAGCTGCGCAGCCCGGTGCGGAACACGATCGTCCCCTCGGACAGCGCATAGTTGACCGGCAGGATTGTCGGCCCGAACCGGCCGGTGTACCCGATCCGGCCAACGCCGCCTCCGTCGATCAGGTGCAGGCACTCTGTGTCATCCAGAATGTCCACCACCGGTTCGGGGATCACAGGCAGGCGGCTGCCGTCGTGCGGTTGCTGCTTTGCCACGGCGCTCTCCCTTCGTGAACGGCCCGTGAAGCCTGCTCCCGGGCCTATAACGAGTTTCGCTCGTGTGGTCGCGGCGGCTAAGGACCGAAGGGCCTGAGGGTGAGGCACGTTCGGCCTTACAGCTGGCAGAAGGCGCCGGGTGACCGGCTGGTCAGTCGGGGGGCAGAATGTCCAGCACGTCACGGACCGGGCGGCGGCGGCACGGGGGACTGGCGGGCCGTAGCCAAGCCGCAAGCTCATCTGCGGGAACTCGGCTCAGGGCTGCGGGTCGCGGACCAGCCAGGCGCCGACGCCGACAGCAGCAACTCCTGCAAGACAGCTGGATGAACATCGGGCAGCCCCGGTACCGGCAGCCCGGCCGGGATCGGACCGACCACCCGGAGCCCGTCCGCGCTCAGCCCGAACGCGGCGACGGCCGCGGTGGCCAGCACCACGGCCAATAGAGGGCCCGGCGCATGAGGCCAGCGCCAGTGCACCGCGAACACCCGGGCCAGTCGGGGTTGACACAGCCATGCTGTCGGATTGAGCCCGGTTGAGCATCGCGCCAGTCGCGCGTAGGCCTCGTGTGCCTGCTGGTAGGTCGGCCAGTCCAGCTCGCGCGACCGCCTAGCGTATAGGCGTTGTTGGCCAGCCACGGTTCGCCCGCCCCCGGGTAGGCGTCGTGGTACTCATCCGGGGCCGATCACGCCCTTTCGGCACCCCTGGCACGGCTCGGACGTAGGCAAGCTGAAGGCTGGGGTGACCCCGGCCGGGCTGGCCGCCGACTCCGCCACAGGGGGTTACTGGATCCTGAAGTCCAACGGCAGCGTGGACAGTTTCAATGCCCCCTGGTACGGCTCGCTGAACGGCAAGCTCGCCGCGGGCCAGGCCGTGACAGCCATCGCCGGCCAGTAAAAAACCGGAGCGCCGGCTTCACGCGTGGCGCGTCTGCGGAGGCGGCCAGTGCTGAGCACAGCCAGCTGGCGTTGGGTACAGTCTGGCTGCTGGTCCAACGGTTCGGCCGGCGTGAGGGCCGCGGCGGTGCCTGCCGGAAACACGAACTGTGCAGTTATCGCATCTACAGGGGCGGCTACCGACAGGGCCATCCGGCGGCTGTCTCGTCTCGGCGGCCAGCTGGTTCTTGATGGCGGCCAGTTCCTCCTGGACGGCGGTCTGGGTAGCGACCGCGTCGAGCTGCGCCTGGGGCTCCCGCCGTGGTGAGCGCTTGGCAGCGCTCGGCTACGGCGAGCGGCCGCCCGGCGCGGCTATCGCAGGACCAACGACCCACCCCGGTGCGGAAGGCTCCCGGGCCTGCCCGAGTAGCCAGGGGACAGAAGCACCGTTGCCGGGCGATCGCACTTCACTCATCCAGGTGGCTGGGGCCGCAGGTGCACGATGCCCTCGGCTGGGTCCGGTGGCGGGTAGCTGAGCCTGGACCGCACGCCGACCACGCCCTCAGCATGCCTGAGCGCACCAATGAGGTCTCGGGCAACGGCTCGGCTTTCAACCTGCCCGCTGATGGTAACGACGCCCGAACTGACCGTCACGCCGATGGCGTCTGGGTCAAGGGCGAATGCGCCCAGGATGACGTCCTTGATCACCTCGTCGCGGATCTCGCCGTCTGGCCGGTCGAAGACGCTCAGCACGTCAACCCGGCTCAGGATCCCTACCACGCGGCCCTCATCATCCACCACCGGCAGCCGCTTCACGTGGCGGTCGTGCATGAGCCTGGCCGCACCGGCCACGCTGTCGTCCGGGCCGATAGTCACCGCGGGCCTGCTCATCAGCTCGGCGGCGGTGAAGCCCGCCGCCTTCGCGCGCTCGCCCCGGCGGCCGGTGGAGATCAGGTATCCGCCCAGCGCTCCCTGGCCGACCTCTTTGAGCAGGAGATCAGCCTCCGACACCACGCCAACCAGGTGATCTTCCTCGTCCAGCACCGGGAACGCGCTGATGTGCAGCTCGCGCATCACCGCCACGATGTCCTTGTATGCGGCCGTTTCCCGGACCGATACGACATCCTTCGTCATCACATCTTTCACCCGGCTGTCCATCCAGACCACTCCTTTGACAGCCCTTCGCTGCTGCCTGCCGGCAGTACGGCAGGGCACCTCCACTCCAAGCCCACTCCGCCCGCGCGCGGGGCTCCAGAGTCCTTGGTCATGTCATGTGCCGCGACCCGGTCCTGGGGCAGGCACGCCGCTGCTCACCCGCCGCCCACTGGGCGGCCAGGTCCTGGCCATCGTGGTGGAGCAAGGGCGGGTAACCGGCATGGTGACGGTCACCGACCTGCAGCGGGCGATCCGGCGCACCAGGCTCACCACCGCTGGAGGATGAAGCGCATCAAGCCCGGTCCCAGAGCTTCCGTACCTCCCCTACCTGTTCCGGCTGGCCGGGGATCGTAGTGTCCCGGTGGTGATTGATGAGTTGCTCTTCCTGGTGAAGGCATCACCCGCGCTGCCATCGATCATCGCGCGGGAGCTTGGCATTTCGGGAGAGGTCCCGCTAAGTACCCTCCCCTTCAAACGCCAATATACGGAGACGAAACTCGCATAAAATAAGCCAAAGTGATAGCCCGGTCCGGGAATTCCCGGACCGGAGTACTCTATGCCTCCTTCGATTACTGCCCCGGCTCCAGGTAGGTGCTGAAGGCGGTGCTCACGATCGGGCCAGCGCCGGCTTCCACCACGCTTTCCGGGCCAGTCATTTCCAGAGGCGTGCTGGCCCAGTAGCCGGTCAGCCCGTACCGATGGCCGCGGTAGTTGGTCAGCGCGCCGTTGAACAACCCCACTGTCTTCTGCCGGCTCGTCGGTGCGGTAAAGGCCGGAACCGACCACGGAGTGTCACCAATCTCGATGCCGACCCGCGCCTGCGTGAAGTTCACACCTGTCCCGACGTTCATCGTGAAGGTGTTTGACGTGTACGCCATGGAGGACGTGATGTCCTGCACGGTGAATGACAGGCCGCCCGTCGTCATGTTGTCGTAGATCGACTCGTGCACCGTGTGGCCAACCGGATAGCTGGCCATGCCGCCCACGGGCCCATTACTGTCATCCGGCCAGGCTCTCAACAGCCGGACGCCGAGGGGCGCTGAACAGTCCAGGAACAGGGCGCGGCCGCTGACTACTCATCGCCACCTGGTCCACTGTGGCCCGGTTGTCCGCCAGTCCGCGTCCCAGGCGGCCATCCGCCGCCGACCGGGTGCGCCATGGGCCAGCAGGCCAGCGCCTAGCAGCAGGTAGCCCAGCACCATGGCAGCGCACACGGCCGCCAGCACTTCCTGGCTCCGCACCCGGGAAGGCTGAAGTGGCAGGCTGGTCAGCCTCGCCGCGTGGTAACTGCCGAATCATGGGTCCGCTCGCTACCGATAACCGGTCTCGCACAGCGGCGGGCTAGGGCGCTACATGGTCGGCCGAGCAGAATGATGTTGCGGTCGCGCGGGAACCGGGCTGCCCGCCCTTGCCGGACTGGCTGCTGGCGCAGGGCTTCCGGACAGTCCCTGCGCGGCAACATTCCGTCCTAACGGTGGCGTGGCTCTTGCTCGTGACGGCCGCCCCTATTGCCCTGATCTCGCCCAGATCCTGGATCAGGCGGCCTATGACGGGGAGACCTTCACCCGGATCTTGCGGCTGCGCATTGTGCGGCACCTCGGCAGCTGCAAGATCTGCGACGACTGCGATACCTGCAAGGCGAAACAGCCGGAGCGACGCCCGGACCATGGTGGTCTAGACCTTTCGGCAGCGATGTTCGCTCCATGTTCGCTCGGATGTCACGGACCACCCCGGCACTACCCGGCACCACGCGGCAGCGTCTCTCCCGGTTTGCTGTACAGCCCGGCACGTCATAACATGGCCCGGCACGACGCGCCGCTAGCTCAACTGGCAGAGCAGCAGACTCTTAATCTGCGGGTTCGGGGTTCGAGTCCCTGGCGGCGCACTCACCCTTGATCATCTAGCCGCCGCGGTGCGGCTTGGCGCCGCGGCGTGGCCTGACCCCGCAGCGCGGCCTGACCCTGCAGTGCGGCTTGACCCCGCAGTGCGGCTTCCCGCCACAGCGCCGCCCCGGCTCGCTCGGCCACCGCGAGCGCCTGCTCGTAATGGCCCTGGGCGCCGGGCCGGCCGAAGTGCCGGGCGATATCGCCGAGGATCTGGGCGGCCGGCCCCAGCGTCAGCACAACGTTGTCGGCACCGGCCGGGCGGTCCGCGTTAGGCAGCAGGTCCTGGTAAGCGGACTCGGCCCGCGGCCAGTCACCCAGCGCGACGGCGGCCAGCCCGCGCACGCCGGTGAGGAACAGCCAGAGCACGTCCCGGGCAATCGGCTGCGGCGGTCCGGCCACGGCCCGCGCCTCGGCCACCCGGCCCGCCGCGGCCAGCGCGATCGCGTACGGCTCCCCCACCGCCACCCCGACACCCGGGATGTTATAGACCCGCTCCAGGTCGGCGGTCATCTCACCGGCCCGGTCCTGGGTGATCAGCACAGCGAACCGGCCGAACAAGAACACCCCGGCCCCGTCCGGGGCCAGCCCGAGCCGGGTCATGGTGGCGGCGGCCTCCTGGTACCGCTGCAGCGCAGCGGTCACATCGCCGTCCACCGCCGCGCGCAGTCCCCGGTACATGATGCGCCAGGACCCGGCCCGGACGCGGCGCACGCGCTGCGCCGGTACACCGTGGCTCTGCTGACCCAGATCCACGCCAGGCACCGCGGCGAGGAAGGCTTCCTCTGGCCGCTGCTCGCCGCCACCGCCGGGTCCGCCGTGGACCTGGCCCCGCTGGCCGACGACTGGCAGACCATCGACGCCGCGGCCGCCCTGGCCCGCCAAGCGCTGGCCGGCCCGCTGGCCGGGCTGTGGCTTCCGGTGCGGAGCCTGGCCGGGCTGCTCGATGCGCACCTCACCGACGCCGAGCAGCAGGTCTTCCCCGCGCTGCGCCGCTACCTGCCCGCCAGCGCGTACCGCTGGGGCGAACGGCGAATTTTGCAGAACGCCAGTGCCGCCGACCGCCGCTTCGCCGCCCCGTGGCTTGCCGGTTACGCGCGGCCGGGCGAGCTGCCCCGGCTGCCGGCCGGCGACGGCTGGCGGGCCCGGATCCGGCTGGCCGCCACCCGGCCCGGATTCGCCCGGCTGGAACGCCGGGCCTTCGGCCCCGACAGAAGAGAAAACCAGCACCACGAGGAGGAGAAATGATCCAGTCCTACGCAGCCACGAACCAGCCGCCCAGCATCCAGCGCCCGGCCCTGCCCGGCACGATGCGCGCCGCGCTCTGGGCCATGTGCGCGGGCGCGGCCGTGTCGGCCGTGCACGCGGTCGTCTACGCCAGCACCGCGGCCGCCCAGAAGGCCGCCATCGCGCAGAAGTACCCGCACCTGTCGACGCATGACCTCACCACGATGACGCACGTCGCGGTGATCGGCGGATCGGTCGCCGGGTGGATCTCGGCCGCCCTGTTCCTCGGTGTCACGCGAGCGTGCCGGCCGGGCCAGGACTGGGCCGGATGGCCGGCTCGGCGTTCTTCGCCATCGGTGTGCTGGGCCTCCTGTTCAGCCTCAGCCACGGCGCGACCACGCTGAACCGGTGGCTCGGCGTGGCCGCGGTGGCGGCCGGGCTGGTCGCCGTGACGGCGCTCTGGCAGCGCAGCTCGGGCCGCTACTTCGAGTCCTTCCGCCGGCCGCGGTCCTGACCGCGGCGGGCATCCGGTGCTGTACTTGGGCACATGTGCGACACCCATGCCGGTGAACCGGTACCGCCGGTCGATGCGGTGCCGGAAGGCACCGAGTGGCGCGGCGAGGTGCTGCCGCTGGAGCCGGTCGACGAAATCTCGATACTGACGGTGTGCGACAACACGGTGGACCTGCTGCTGCCCGATCAGGGGCCGGTCCGCCGTCTGTCGCTGGCCATGCTGGGGGACGGGCCTAAGGTGCCCGCGCCGACCCTGCTGGACGGCAAGGCGGTCGATGCCCCGCTGGCCCAGCATGGCTTCTCCGCCCTGGTCGAGGTGCGCAAGGGCGCCCAGGTACATCGGCTGCTGTTCGACACCGGAGTGACCCCGACCGGGTGCGTGGACAACCTGCGCCGGCTGGGCCGGGACCCGGGTGACATCGAGGCCATCGTGTGCAGCCACGGCCACTTCGACCACACCATCGGGCTGTCCGGGCTGATCGGCCGGCTCGGCCAGACGAACATGCCGGTGCTGCTGCACCCGGAGTTCTGGACCCGGCGCCGGCTGGCCATCCCGGGCCGCGAGCCGCGGGAGATCCCGACCACCAGCCGCCGGGCGCTGGAGGAGGCCGGCTTCAGCATCATCGAGCAGCGCCAGCCGTCGTTCCTGTACGACAACTCGGTGCTGATAACCGGCGAGGTGGACCGCACCAGCGGCTTCGAACGCGGCTTCCCCGGCCACCAGGCCTGGCGCGGCAGAAGCTGGGAACCAGACCCGCTGATCCTGGACGACCAGGCCCTGATCGTGCACGTGGCCGGGCGCGGCCTGGTCGTGCTCACCGGCTGCGGCCACGCCGGAATCATCAACATCTGCCGCTACGCCCAGCGGCTGGCCGGCGTGCCCACCCTGCACGCCGTCATCGGCGGCTTCCACCTATCCGGCCCCGCCTTCGAACCCATCATCCCCGACACAGTGAGCGCGCTCGAAGGCCTCAGCCCCGACGTGGTGGTTCCGGCGCACTGCACCGGCTGGAAAGCCACCCACGCCATCGCCCGCCAGCTCCCCACCGCCTTCATCCAGAACAGCGTCGGCAGCACCATCCGCCTAACCGCCGCCTGAGCTAGCCAGCGACCCGGGCAACCATGAGCTCTCGCCCAATGCCAGGGCAACCGCCCCAAGCGCGGTATGCCGGGTACCCAAGGTCCCCAGCACCAGTTCCGGCGGCTGATTAGGCGCGATGTTCCGCTGCAGCGCCGCCCGGATTGGCGTGAGCACGATTTCCCCGGCCTCACTCATGGCCCCGACCAGCACGACCCGCTGCGGGGCCAGCAGGTTGCAGGCCGCCGCCAGGTGCTCGCCGACCAGTTCGGCGGCGTCGCTGACCACCCGGATCGCGCCTGGATCCCGGTCCGCCAGCAAGGTCATCAGCCCGGGCAGGGTCAGCGCGTCATGCTGCGGCCGCAGCGCGTCCAGCATGGCCGGGATGGCCGCGTAGGTGTCCAGGCAGCCGCGCTTGCCGCAGCGGCACAGCGGGCCGCGCTGGTCCACACAGGTGTGGCCGATCTCGCCGGCCCCGCCGATCCCGCGCACCAGAGTGCCGTTCACGAACAGCCCGCAGCCGATGCCGTAGTGGAACTTGACCGTGATGCAGTCCGCGCAGCCCTGCCCGGCGCCCCAGATGTGCTCGCCCAGCGCGGCCAGGTTGGCGTCGTTGTCGATGCTCACCGGGACGCCGAGCGCGGCCGCGAAGTCGTCGCTGGTCACCCCGGGCCAGCCGGGCAGGATGGCCGACGGCTTGACCACATCCGGGTGATGGTGCACCGGCCCGGGCAGCGACACCCCGGCGCCGATCAGGGCACTGTGCGCCAGGCCCGCGTCGGCCAGCGCCTGCTCGGTCAGCCGCCGCGCGGCCGGCAGGCCCACCGCGCTGGTGTGGCCGTCCGGCAGTTCGCAGCGGCCGGAGTCGATGACGTTGTGCGCCAGGTCGCAGAGCAGGATCCGGAGGAAGTCGAAGCCGACCTCGAGGCCGGCCACCGCGCCCGCTTCAGGATTCAGCGTCAGCCACCCAGCGGGCCGCCCCGGCTGGACCCGCTGGGTGGCGGGCGGTCCATCCGACCCGACGATGACGCCGTCGGCCACCAGGTCCTGCACCACCGCGCTGATCGTGGACGGGGCGACGCGGGCGTACCGGGCCAGTTCGGCGCGGCTCATCGGCCCGCGTTCGCGGAGCGCGGTCAGCACCAGCTCACGGCTCGACCTGGGTGCCGGCTTGTCGCTGATCACCCGAGGCCGCACGCCAGCATCGTAGCAAGAAACGGGGCAAAACCGATCATACTGGCGACAATTCATTCGGAAATGAAAAAATCATAAAAATCAGAGCTGGCCCTTACCGCGATATTGACGGAACTGCCGTTCCGGCGCAGAGTGCGGGCGAGCAGCGTGACCCGGATCACCGCCACCTGCCTGGAGGAGACATGAGTCCGGACAGCAGCCGTCCCCGCCGTGCCCGCCGCCGGGCCGCCTTAGCCGGCGCAGCCGCCCTGGCCTGCGCCATGACCACGGCCGCCGGAGCGGCCACCGGGGCCAGCGCGGCCACCGGGAGCAGAGCCACCGGGAGCAGGGCCGCCGGGTTAGCCGCCAGCTGCCCGTGGGTGCACTCCACCGCGCCGATCGCCAGCCGGGTCAGCCAGCTGCTCGGCCAGATGACATTGGACGACAAGCTCGCCATGGTCGACGGGGTCGGCTATGCCAATGGCACCACCGGCTACGTCGGCCACATCGCGGCCAACCCGGCGCTGTGCATTCCGGGCCTCAACCTGGAAGACGGGCCGCAGGGCGTGGCCGACGGCGTGCCCGGCGTGACCCAGCTGCCGGCCCCGGTGGCGCTGGCCGCGGCCTGGGACCCGGCGCTGGCCCGTGAGTACGGGACCGTGGTCGGTAGCGAGGAACGCGGCAAGGGCGCCGACGTGAACCTCGGCCCGACGGTGAACATCGTCCGTGACCCGCGCTGGGGCCGGGCGTTCGAGAGCTACGGCGAGGACCCCTACCTGGCCGGGCAGACCGCCGTCGGCTACATCGACGGGGTGCAGAGCCAGGGCGTCATGTCGCAGGTCAAGCACTTCGCGGTATACAACCAGGAGACCAACCGGAACACGGCGGCCGACGACGCCATCGTCAGCCCGCGCGCCATCCACGAGATCTACCTGCCGCAGTTCCAGGCGGCCGTGCAGCAGGCCAGGACCGCCTCGGTGATGTGCAGTTACTCCACCGTCAACGGCCAGTACGCGTGCCAGAACAGCTACCTGCTGAACGTGCTGGACAACGAGTGGCACTTCCCCGGCTTCGTCACCTCGGACTGGGGCGCGACCCACTCCACGGTGCCGTCGGCGCTGGCCGGCCTGGACATGAACATGCCCGGCGGGGCGGGCTTCGGGACCGACTACTACGGCGCGCCGCTCAAGGCGGCGGTGCAGGCCGGGCAGGTGCCGATGTCGGTGCTGAACGGCATGGTGTCGCGGATCCTCACCGAGATGTTCCGGTTCAACTTGTTCGCCAACCCGCCCACCGGGTCACTGACCGACACGGTGACCACCCCGGCGCATGCGCAGACCGGCCGGGACGTGGCCGAGGCCGGCACCGTACTGCTGAAGAACGCCGGCGGCGTGCTGCCGCTCAGCCCGCGCAGCGACAAGAGCGTCGCGGTCATCGGAGCCGACGGCGGCCAGTACGCGCTCACCTCCGGCGGCGGCAGCGCCGGGGTCATCGCGCCGTACACGGTGACGCCCTACCAGGGCATCAGCAAGCGCGGCGCGGCCAGCGGGGTCAGCGTCAGCTACGCGCAGGGCAACGTGCCGGACACCGGCGCGCTCAGCACCGTGCCGGCGTCTGCGTTCCCGGCGGGCCTGACCGCCACGTACTACAACAACACCACGATGACCGGCACGCCGGCCGCCACCGGCACCGTGTCCGGCACCGACCTGGCCTGGAACGGGCAGGCGCCGGCCGCCGGGGTGAACGCCAGCGGCTGGTCGGCCACGTTCACCGGCACCATCGACGTGCCCACCGCGGGGAGCTACGCGCTGTCGCTCGGGCTGACCGGCACCGCCTCGGTCAGCATCGGCGGCCAGACCGTGTTCGCCAGCCAGGAGGGGTTCGGCAGCACGGCCCGGGCCAGCGTCACGCTGCCGGCCGGCTCGACCAGCATCGAGATCGACTACGCCGACTCGATCGCGGTCAGCACCGACGGGCTGACCCTGGGCTGGGCGCCGCCGCGGACCCCGTCGCTGCTGGACCAGGCGGTAGCCGCGGCCAAGCAGGCCGACGTGGCCGTGGTGTTCGCCAGCAACTACGAGACCGAGGGCGCCGACCTGGCCAACATCGACCTGCCCGCGGACGAGAACCAGCTCATCTCCGCGGTGGCCGCGGCCAACCCGAACACGGTCGTCGTGCTGAACACCGGCTCGGCGGTGACGATGCCGTGGCTGGACCAGGTCAAGGGCGTGATCGAGGCGTGGTACCCGGGGCAGGATGACGGCGACGAGATCGCCGCGGTGCTGTTCGGCGACGTCAACCCGTCCGGCAAGCTGCCGGTCACGTTCCCGCAGAGCCTGGCCCAGGTGCCGGCCAGCACCGCCGCGCAGTGGCCCGGCACGAACGGCACCGTGCAGTACTCCGAGGGCATCCTGGTCGGCTACCGGTGGTATACGACCAAGCACATCACCCCGATGTTCCCGTTCGGCTCCGGGCTCTCCTACACCACGTTCGCGTTTAGCCACCTGAACGTCCGGCCCGGACCCGGGGGGACCGACCAGGTCACCGCGGATGTGACCAACACCGGCACGCGGGCCGGGGCGGACGTGGCCCAGCTCTACGTGGCGGACCCCGCGTTGACCGGTGAGCCGGCCGAGCAGCTGAAGGGATTCCAGCGGGTGATGCTGCAGCCTGGCCAGACCCGGCCGGTCAGCTTCACCCTGGACCGCAGCGCGTTCGCCTGGTGGGACCAGCAGCGCAACGGGTGGACGGTCACCCCGGGGAGCTACGGCCTGATGGTCGGCGACTCCTCGGCCAACCTGCCGCTCACCGCGCACCTGGAGGTGCCATGATCAGGAAGAGCATCCGGCTGGCGTTAGCGGCCGCCGGGACGGCCGCGGCCACGCTGCTCGCTGTCTCGCTTCCGGTGACCGCGCAGGCGGGAACCACGGCCGGCGGCGGCCTGGTGGTGCGGACCGACCGGGGCTGGATCCAGGGCAAGCCGGCCGAGGGCATCGACCAGTGGCTCGGCGTCCCGTACGCGGCGCCGCCGGTCGGCGCGCTGCGCTGGGCGGCGCCCCAGCCGGCCGCGCGCTGGTCCGGGATCCGGCCGGCCACCTCCTACGGCGGCCGGTGCGCCCAGCTGGCCAGCGGCAACGGTCCCCGGGTGGATAACGAGGACTGCCTGTACCTCAACGTGTACGCGCCACCCGGCGCGGACCGCGGCGGCCGCCGGGGCCACGGGCTGCCGGTGCTGTTCATGATCCATGGCGGTGGGCTGACCACCGGGGCCGGTGACCAGCACGACGGGTCGCTGATCGTGAACACCGACCACATCATCGTGGTGTCGATCAATTACCGGCTCGGGCCGTTCGGCTTCCTCACCCTGCCCGGCCTGGGCGCCTCAGCGCTGACCGCGAGCGGCAACTACGGGCTGCTGGACCAGGAGGCGGCGCTGCGCTGGGTGCGGACAGCCTGGCGTTCGCCAAGGCCGCGGGCTGCCCCGTGTCTTCAACCACGGGTTCGGCGACGGCCGCGGCCTGCCTCCGGGCCCTGCCCGAGCAGACTTTGCTGAACGCCAGCACCAGCTATCAGCCGCTGTTCACCTCGGGGGACCGGAGCTGCCGGTGCCTGCTGCGCAGGCGGTGGCGTCCGGCCGCTACAACCGGGTGCCGCTGCTGATCGGCACCAACCACAACGAGGGCCGCACGTTCTCTCAGGGCCTGGCCGGGCTGACCGAGCAGCAGGCCGACCAGGTCATCACCCAGGACTACGGTTCGCGGGCGCCGGCCATCCTGGCCCGGTACCCGTGGGCGTCCTACCCGAGCCCGTACACCGCGGCGTACATGATCGGTGACATCTGGACCGACAGCGGCTTCATCACCGGGATCGGCGGCTGCCCGGAGCAGAACCTGGCCGCCCAGTTCGCGGCGACCACGCCGACGTACTTCTACCAGTTCGACGACCTGCACGCGCCCGGGCTCAGCCGCGACCTGCCCGGCTACCAGTGGGGCGCCGGGCACGCCATGGAACTGGCCTACCTGTGGCCCAGCTTCAACAACGGCTACTCGATCTACGACCTGCTCACCCCGGCCCAGCTCGAGCTGTCCCGGCAGATGGTCCGGTACTAGGGCGCGTTCACCGCCAGCGGCGCACCCGAGGCCAGCGGCCAGCCGCGCTGGCCGGGCTACACCAGCGGGCAGCTGATGTCGCTGCGGCCGGGCGGCCAGACCCAGACCATCTCGGCCGGCGCGTTCGCGGCCGAGCACCAGTGCTCGTTCTGGGACTCTGCTAGCTAACCACGGGGGCCTTAACCCAGGTCGTGGTCGCGGGCGTACTGGATGGCGGCGGCGCGGTCAGCCGACCCGGTCTTGGCGAAGATCCGGTTGATGTGGCTCTTGATGGTGTGTGCGCTGAGGAACAGCTCAGCCGCGATGTCCGGGTTGGTCATCCCCCGGGCGATCATGCCCAGGATCTCGGCTTCCCGCTGGGTCAGCCCGTCCGGCAGCTTCCCGGGCGGCTTCCGCCCGGCCTGCTCACCCGGGCGGGCGGCCGCGGCGGCCAGCAGCACCGACTGCACGGCTGGGTCGAGGACGGACAGTCCGGTGGCGGCACTGCGCAGCGCCTGGGCGATGTGCGCCCGGTCGGCATCCTTGGTGATGTAGCTGCGCGCCCCAGCCTGCAGCGCGGACAGCACCGAGGAGTCGTCGGCGTAGGTGGTCAGCACGACCACCGCGACGTCCGGGTGCAGCGCGGTCAGCCGCCGGGTGGTCTCGATGCCGTCCAGCACCGGCATGTGCAGGTCGAGCAGGATGGCGTCGGGCTTTTGCTCAGCCACCAGGTCCAGGGCTTCCGCGCCGTTGGCCGCGGCCCCGACCACCTCGATGTCGGGCAGCAGGCCGAGCAGAACGACCAGCCCTTCCCGCACGCTGGCCTGGTCGTCGGCGACGACGATGCGCAGTGGCTCGGTCATTGCGGCACCCGCGCTTCCACCACCCAGGTATGGCCATCCCGCCCGGCGCTCAGTGTGCCGTCCAGCAGCAGCAGCCGTTCCCGCATCCCGGCCAGCCCGTACCGGCCGTTCACCGTGGCCAGCCGGGCTTCCCCGGCGGTCCAGCGGGCGGCCGCCGGGTCGTCCGCGCTGAGCTGGTTGATCACCCGCAGGCTGGTATCCGCCGCGGCGAAGTCGAGCCGGATGTCAACCGGCTGGTGCGGGGCGTGCTTGGCCGTGTTGATCAGCGCCTCCTGGGCGGTCCGGGTCATGGCCAGCCCGGCGTCCGGGGTGAGCGGGCGTGGCTCGCCGCTGACCTCGAACGTCACCGGGGCGCCATGCTGCCGCTGGTGGTCCGCGCTGAGCTGGGCCAGCCCGGCCGGCAGCGGCAGCATGTCGCCGCGCAGCGCGTGCACCGCGCGGCGGGTCTCGGCCAGCCCGTCGATGGCCATCCGGTGCGCCTGGTCCAGCACTTCGACCGCCCGCGGCACATCGTTCTGGTCGGTCAGCACGGCCCGGGCCACCTGGATCTGCACGCCCAGCGCGCCCAGCGAGTGGGCCAGCACGTCGTGGATCTCCCGGGCGATCCGGGTCCGCTCGTCGAGCGTGGCCACCCGGGCATGCTCCTCTTGCAGTTGCTCGGCCTTGGCCAGCAGCGCGGCCGCCTGCTCGGCCTGCACCCGGGCCGACCGGCGGTTGCGGCCGAGCAGCATCAGGATCAGCAGGCCGCTGACGTTGGCGATGATCACCCAGGCGCTGGCCCCGACGGCCAGCCCAGCCACGATGGCGGTCAGCACGCCGAGCCCGACCACGGTCCACGTGGTGGCCAGGCTCTCCTGGCTGGCCGCCATCAGCGCGGCGGCCAGGCCGAGGTAGATGAGCGCCCCGCCGTTGGCCGAGGCCAGGCTGGTGCTGACGATGACCGCGCCGAGCGCATACGGCTGCCAGGAGCGGAGCCGGGCCGCGAGGGGCGGCCGCAGGTCGGCCAGCGCCCAGCCGGCGAACACCAGCACGCCGATGCTGAACGCGATGATCTGCACCGTGATGGCCAGCTGCCCCGGCCACTTCGCGGCGAACGTCAGCGAGCCCGCGACGGTGAGCAGCACGATCCGGACCGTCCAGTTCGCGGCGCGCAGCATGCTCCCATTGTCGCTCGCTGCGGCGCACCGCGAACTGATCCGCGATGGCAGAACCGTGGTCACCGCCCGTCCGTGAACGCGGGCCGGCTGGCCGGCCCGCCGAGCGGCAGCCCGGCCCGGCTGGCGCGCAGCCCGATCATGGCCGACTGGGCCAGCCGGTTGATGCCGAGAACCAGGAACACCGCGTCGGCCGAGCCAGCGGCTTTGGCGCCCAGCGCGGCCGCGATGGCCAGCATGCCGATCCGGGCGGCGATCAGCGCCGCCCACCACCACAGCCCGCGCAGCGGCAGCCGGCCCCACAGCGCGCCGCCGCGCGACTCCAGGTGCATGACCCGGCCCTGGCCCAGCCCGATGGCGGCGGCGATCGCCGCGCTGACCGCGATGCAGGCGATGTCGGTCGAGCCGACACCATGCATCCCGGCCAGGTTCACCGCCCCGAACCCGATCAGGACGGCGGGCAGCAGCAGCATTCGCCGCCCGGACAGCGTCATGCCCTTGACCTGGCCGATGATCACGAAGGCGACCACGGCCAGCAGCACCAGGGCGGACACAAGATCAGTCATGACGAGCTCCTTTCCGGATGACTCGACGGTAGGAGTGGGGCCGGGTGGGCCGCCTCGGCCCGCGGGCCTAACTGCGGTATGAGATCCGGCCCGGGCGGCTCATACCAGGCTCATACCGGCGGCCCGCGGATTCAGACCGGCGGGCCGATTCGGCCGCGGTCGCGGCCCGGAACGGTGGAGCCAGCACACCAATTTGCTAAAGGAGCTTCTGATGTCTGCTGCTGCTTCCGGCGACCGGCTGGCCGTCTGGCTGCGCCTGGCTGCGCTGGCCGGTGATGATCGCCTGGGTCGTCGCCATCGTGCTGCTCAGCCCGCTGGCCAGCGGGCTGTCCAAGGTGACCAACGACACCGCTTCGGCCTACCTGCCCGCCTCCGCGCCCTCGACCCGGGTAGCCGAACTGCAAGAAGCCGCCGCGCATGGCCCGGGCCAGCCGGAGGCCGACACGGTGGTCGTGCTGTTCACCCGGGCCAGCGGGCTGACGCCGGCCGACCTGGCCACGGCCGCTTCGGCCCGGGCCGCGGTGGCCGGGCTGGCGGGCCACGTCCGCGGGCTGGCCGCGCCCGGCCTGCCGCGCCGGTCGGCACGACGGCCAGGCCGTCGCGTTCACCGCCGATGTCACCGCCCCGGCCAGCGACGTGACCACCGTTGACACCAACGCGGTGCACGCCATCCAGCGGGCGGTCAGCGGGCCGGCCAGCCGCGCCGGGCCCGGCCTGCACGCCACCGTGACCGGCTCGGCCGCGCTGAACGCGGCCAGCGGCATCAGCAGCAAGACCCAGACCAAGTTGCTGCTGGCCGCGCTGGTCATCGTGGTGATCATCCTGCTGCTGGTGTACCGCAGCCCGCTGCTGTGGCTGCTGCCGCTGTTCGGCGCGATCGGCGCCATCGTGGTGGCCAAGGCGGCCACGCACGGGCTGGCCAGCGCCGGGCTCACGGTCAGCTCGCTGTCCGCCGCCATCCTGACCGTGCTGGTGCTCGGCGCGGCCAGCGACTACGCGCTGCTGCTCACCCACCGCTACCGGGAAGAGTTGCGGCACCACGCGGCCACCGAGGACGCGATGGCGGCCGCGCTGCGCCGCACCGTGCCGACGCTGGCCGCCTCGGCCGCGACGGTGATCTGCGCGATGATCTGCCTGCTGGCGGCCCAGTCGGCGTCGCTGCACGGGCTCGGCCCGGTCGGCGCGGTCGGCATCGCCACCGCGCTGCTGGCCCAGGTCACGTTCCTGCCCGCGCTGCTGCTGGTGTTCGGCCGGGTCGCGTTCTGGCCCCGGGTCCCGCGGGCCGGCCAGGCCGGGCACGAGGAGTCCCGGCTGTGGTCCGGCGTCGGCCGCCGGGTGGCCCGGCACCCCGGCTGGGTCACCGTGGCCGCGGTACTGCTGCTCGGCGGCGTGTGCGGCACCCTGGCCGCGGTCCGGGTCAGCAACGACCCGCTGGCCACGATCAAGGGCCACCCGAGCAGCGTGACCGGTGCGAATCTGCTGGCCGAGCACTACGGGGTGGGGGTCAACGACCCACTGACCGTGCTGACCCGGCCGGCCAAGGCGAGCGCGGCCGCCGCGGCCGCGCGGGCCACCCACGGCATCGCCACCGTGACACCGAGCGGCCCGGTCGGGGGTTACGACAGCTACTCGGTCACGCTGTCCGTGCCGCCGTACGGCAGCGCCGGGTCGGCCGCCATCCAGCATTTGCGCAGCCACCTGGACCAGGCCGCGCCGGGCTCGCTGGTGGGCGGCGGGCCGGCCATCCAGTACGACATCAGCCAGGCCGCGCACCACGACACCTGGCTGCTGTTCCCGCTGGTGTTCGCCGTGATCTTCGTGATCATCGCGGTGCTGCTGCGGGCCATCGTCGCGCCGCTATTGCTGGTGGCCACCACCGCCCTCAGCTTCGCGGCCGCGTTCGGGCTGGCCAGCGTGATCTGGCGGTTCGGCTTCGGCTACCCCGACGTCGAGGCGCAGTTGCCGCTGTACATCTTCATCTTCCTGGTCGCGCTCGGGGTGGACTACAACATCTTCCTCAGCGCGCGGATCCGGGAAGAGGCCCGGACGCTGGGCACCCGGCAAGGCACGCTGCGCGGGCTCGGCGTCACCGGCGGGGTGATCACCGCGGCCGGCGTGGTGATGGCCGGCACGTTCGCCGCGCTGACCCAGCTGCCGTCGGTGCCAGTGGCCCAGGTCGGCATCGCGGTGGCGGTGGGCGTGCTGCTCGACACGCTGCTGGTCCGCACGGTGCTGGTGCCGGCCGCGCTGCTCACGCTGGGCGACCGCGCCTGGTGGCCATCCCGGCTGGCCGGGGCCGACCGCGAGCTGCGCCCACTGGCCCAGCCGCAGCCGGTGTCCCGGGCCGACTGAGCCGGGCAGCAGATGGGGCGCTGGGCAGGCCGCGACCGGGGCCGCGGCCTGCCCAGTTCGCCGGGTTCAGGCCCGGCGCGCGCAGGCCAGCACGGCGGCCAGGCTGCGGTCGATGTCGGCCTCGGTGGTGTTCCAGGCGCTGACGCTGATCCGCATGGCCGTCCGGCCCTGCCAGACGGTCGGCCCGCACCAGCAGGTCCCGTCCTGCTGCACCGCGGCGACCACGGCCGCGGTCCGGTCCGGGCCGCCGAAGTCGACCAGGACCTGGTTCAGCACCACGTCGTTGAGCACCGGGTAGCCCGCCGCGCGCAGCCCGTCCGCGAACCGGCGGGCCAGCCCGCAGGTCCGCTCGACCAGGCCGGCCACCCCGTCCCGGCCGAGCGAGGCCAGCACAGCCCACACCTCGGCGCCGCGGGCCCGCTGCGAGGACTGCGGCGTCAGGTTCATCGCCTCCCGGTCCCCCGCGGCGGGCAGGTAGGCCGCGGTGGCCTGCATGGCCGCGCGCAGCGCGGCCGGGTCGCGGACCAGCGCGACGCCGCAGTCATACGTGGTGTTCAGCCACTTGTGCGCATCGGTGGCCCAGGAGTCCGCTTCGGCGGCCCCAGCCACCTGGTCCGCGCGGTCCGGGGCGGCCGCCGCCCACAGCCCGAACGCGCCGTCCACATGCACCCACGCGCCCTGGTCGTGCACCCACGGGATGAGGTCCCCGAAGGGGTCGCTGGCCCCGGTGTTCACGTTGCCCGCCTGCAGGCAGACCAGCGCGGGACTGGCGTTCAAAAGGGGAAGGTCGCGGGGCACGATGCGGCCCTGGGCATCGGCGGGAAGCGCGATCGCGCGGTCCCGGCCGAGGCCGATCAGGCCGAGCGCCTTGCGCACGGTGGTGTGCACCTGCTCGCCGACCAGCACGGTGACCGGGGGCGCGCCGACCAGGCCCTGGCCGGCCGCATCCCAGCCGTGCCGGCTGAGCACCGCGTCCCGGGCCGCGGCCAGGCAGGTGGCGTTGGCCATGGTCGCGCCGGTGACGAAGCCGCCGCCGGCGGCCGGGGGCAGGCCGAGCAGTTCGGTCACCCAGCGCAGCGCCACCGCGTCCAGCCGCGCGGCGGCCGGCGACATGATGGAGAGCGCGGCGTTCTGGTCCCAGGCCGCGGTCAGCCAGGCGGCGGCCTGCGCGGCGGGCAGCGCCCCGCCGGTCACGAAGCCGAAGTAGCGCGGCCCGCCGCTGGCCACGGTGGCCGGCGAGGCGGCGCCGTCGAGCAGGGCCAGCACGTCCGGGGCGGGCAGGCCGGTGTCCGGCAGCGGGAAGTCCAGCCGGTCCAGGCTGGCCACGTCGGCCGGGGCCGGGGCCACCCGGCGGCTGTCCAGGCCGGCCAGGTAGCGCTGCGCGCGCTGGGCCGCGTCGGCCAGCAGGTCCGGGCGCCCGGCCAGCATGGCTGGTACGTCTGTCATCGGCAGGCCTCCCCCGCTGCGTCACCGGGAGGGAGTTTATGGCCTGCCGGCCAAAGGCGCGCGCCGCCGAACTGGACTGAGGAGGGAAGGAGGCGGGTCCCAAGCGCGCCGGAGGCCTAAAGCAAGCAGAGCCGGGGGCTGTGGGCTTGGGGATTCGGACCCACAGCCCCCGGCGCCTACCTCCCACCTCTTTGCCCCTGCCGTCCGGTCTCGGGCTAGCCGGACGCGGCGCCAGATGGGCCCGGGCTAAGGGGGGATGGCCCGGAACCCATCAAGGAGGCTCCCTCATTGAGAGCAAGCTCCGGCCGGGCCAGCCGTGTTACGCGTGCGGGCGGAAAATTTTGGCCGGGCGGCACGGTCTATCGTCTGCGTATGGCGGGGGACGCGGTCGAGCTGCAGGTCAGCGGGCGGTCGGTGCGCATCAGCAGCCCGGGCCGGGTGTACTTCCCGGCGCGCGGCGAGACCAAGCTCGACCTGGCCCGCTACTACGTGTCGGTGGGTGACGGCATCGTCCGCGCGCTGCGCGAGCGGCCGTGCATGATGCACCGGTTCCCGGCCGGGGTGAGCGGGGAGAAGGTGCACCAGAAGCGGGTGCCCGCGGGCGCGCCGGACTGGCTGGAGACGGTCCGGGTCAGCTTCCCGCGGTACGGCCGGCACGCCGACGAGCTGTGTGTGACCGAGCTGGCCAGCGTGCTGTGGGCGGTGCAGATGTCCACCGTGGAGTTCCACCCGTGGAACTCGCGGCGGGCCGACACCGAGCGGCCGGACGAGTGGCGGATCGACCTGGACCCGATGCCGTCCTGCTCGTTCGCGGTGGTCCGCCAGGTGGCGCACATCGTGCACGAGGTGCTGGACGAGCTGGGCATCACCGGCTGGCCGAAGACCTCCGGCGGGAACGGGCTGCACGTGTACGTGCGGATCGAGCCGCGCTGGGGGTTCGGCGAGGTGCGCCGGGCCGCGTTCGCGTTCGCGCGGGAGGTGGAACGGCGGGCGCCCCGGAAGGTGACCACCGTGTGGTGGCGCAAGGACCGGGACCCGGCCAAGCTGTTCGTGGATTACAACCAGAACGCCCGCGACCACACCATCGCCAGCGCGTACTCGGTGCGCGGGGTGCCGGAGGGCACCGTGTCCACCCCGATCCGGTGGGACGAGGTGGACTCGGTGCAGCCGCGGGAGTGCACCATCGCCACCGTGCCGGGGCGGTTCGCCGAGCTGGGCGACCTGCACGCGGGCATCGACGACGTGGCCTACTCGCTGGACACGCTGCTGGACTGGGCGGACCGCGACGGGCTGGACTGATCCGCGCCCACCCAGACCGGCTCGCCGCCCTCGATCTCGGTCTCGCTGGTGTCCGGGGCGCCCAGCTCGTCGAGCCGGACCAGGGCCACCCCGGCCAGGATGAACACCCCGCCGACGATCTGCATCGCGGTGGGCAGCTGGCCGAGCAGCAGCCAGGCGAACACGATGGCGAACAGCACCTCGGCCAGGCCGGCGAACGAGGCCAGCTTGGCGCCGAGGCGGCGCGCGGCGCCGATGCCGGCCACGTACGGCACCACCGAGGAGATCAGGGCCAGCCCGACGACTGGCAGCACCCAGCTGACCTGGTGGTTCAGCACGGTCACCGGGCCGGTGCGGACGGTCATCGGGACCAGGCCGGTCCAGCCGAGTACGGCCAGGGCGGCACTGCCGGTACACATCGCGGCCCAGGTCATCGCGATCGGCGGCAGCGGCTCGGGCGGGGCCTGGCCGGTGCTTGTGTTCCGCGGCGCCTGGCCGGTGGCGGCCGAGATCAGGAAGTAGATGGCCAGGCCGACGGCGGCCAGCAGGCCCCACATCACGCCGAGCGGGTCGATCCGGACGTGCCCGGTCACCCCGAGCACCAGGGCCAGCCCGGCCAGCGCGGCCACCGTGCCCGCCACGGTGCGCCGCCGCGGCCGCTGCCCGTGCCGCAGCCACAGCCAGCCCACCACCAGCAGCACACCCAGGTATTCGAGCAGCAGCGCCACCCCGACCGGCAGCCGCTGGATCGCGCTGAAGTAGAACAGCTGGCAGCCCGCCACCGCGATCAGCCCGAACATCGCCACCGGGACCGCGTCCCGGCGCAGCAGCGCCCACCGGCCGCGCAACTGCAGCACCGCGGGGATGGTCAGCAGCAGCGCGGACAGGCTGATCCGTGCGGTCACCGCGGCGGCCGGGCTCCAGCCCGCCTCGATCAGGGCCGAGCCGAACGTGCCCGAGGTGCCGAACGTGGCCGCGGACAGCAGGGCCAGGGCCAGGCCAGCACCTGGGGTGTAGCCAGCGTGTCGCGGACGTCCGGTAATGGTCACTGGGGTACTCCCTACGGGAATCCGTAAGTGGTAAAACTGCTTACACTAGTGACGGTAGCCGAGCTCCCCGTAAGGAGTCAAGGTGATTTTTGCCCATGACACCGAGGTGGCGCTGACCGCTGCCGCGGCGCTGGTCAACACCGGCACCGACACCGAGGAACTGGCCGGCCTGGCCGACCTGGACCGGTTCGTCGCGGACTGGCGGTGGACCGGCTCGCGCACCCACGACCAGGCCGAACTCGACGCCGTCCGGCGGCTGCGGCCCCGGCTGGCCCAGCTCTGGGAACTATCCGAAGACGACGCGGTGAAGCTGGTCAACGCGCTGCTCCGGGAGGCCAACGCGCTGCCCCGGCTGGTCAAGCACGACGGCTGGGACTACCACCTGCACGCCACGGCGCCGGACGCCCCGCTGGCCGACCGGATGGCGGTCGAGGCGGCGATGGCGTTCACCGACGTGATCCGGACCAAGCAGCTGGACCGGTTGCGCCGGTGCGCCGCGTCTGATTGCGGCAGCGTGCACGTGGACCTGTCCAAGAACCGGTCCCGCCGGTTCTGCAGCACGGCCTGCGCGAACCGCACCAACGTGGCCGCCTACCGCACCCGCCACGCCGCCCAGCGCTGACCCCCTGCCCAGCCACCCCAGTCAGCCCAGCCACTCCCAGTCAGCCCAGCCACCCCATTCCTGGCCGGCGTTCGTGATCAGACGTTTGGTGCCGTTCTGGCGACAGCAATCGTTTGATCATCAGCGCGGACGCACCGCTGTGGCGGTCCGGCCTGGGGCAGGGCTGGCTGGTGTGACTGCTGGTGCAGTGCGCAACCCGGCCGGCAACTTGTCACGGAGCGGACCACCCGGGTCCAGTCGCCAATGCGCACCGGTTTGTCTGGGGGTTTACCGGACTGCGGCCGGACTGGGATGGGTCCGCCATGTGTTCCGCTTGCCGTCGCGGGGGGTTGCTGACAGGCTGCGGGTGGTTGTCACTGAGCGACGGGAGTGTCATGCGCCTGCCTGCCCGCCTGAGCGCCCTGGCCGTCACAGTGGGGCTGGCGCTGGCCTCGCTGACCGCCGCGGCGGCCCCGGCCGACGCGGCCGCGCACTACCCGGGCGGCGTGCTGGCCAAGGGCGCCGCGCTGGAGGACGCCAGCACCGGCACCATGCTGTGGAGCCGCAAGCTGAACACCGAGCGGCCGATGGCCAGCATCACCAAGGTGATGACCGCGCTGCTGGTGCTGCAGGCCGGCGACCTGACCCAGCGGATCAAGGTGCCCGCCGGGGTGGTCGGCTACGTGAAGGAGCACGACGCCAGCAACGCCGGGCTGCACCCGGGCGACTGGCTGACCGCCCGGGAACTGCTGGAGGGCCTGCTGCTGCCGTCCGGCGCTGACGCCGCCTACACGCTGGCCAAGGCCTATGGACCCGGGCTGACCAAGTTCATCGCGAAGATGAACACCGAGGCGGCGGCGCTCGGCATGACGCACACCCGGTTCGCCAACTTCGACGGGCTGCCCTACCCCACCGAGTACACCACCTACTCCACGCCCGCCGACCTAATCACCCTCGGGGTGGCGGCGATGAAGTACACGGCGTTCCGCAACATCGTGGACCAGCGCAGCTACCAGCTGGCCGGGAACGCACGGCACCACGCCTACTTCTGGCGGAGCACCAACACCCTGCTGAAGAGCTACCCGGGCGCGATCGGGATCAAGACCGGGAACACGCTGGCCGCCGGGTACTGCCTGCTGTTCGCCGCGCAACGTAACGGAGTGCTGCTGATCGGCGTTGTGCTGCATAGCTCAGGGACCGTGGAGGCGGATAGCTTCGCTGACGCCACCCGGATCCTGAACTGGGGTTTTCGGCATACCTGAACCCAGCGTGTCGGCCGGGGTCTCACCCGCGGGTGGCCAGGGGCCACAATACTGGGGGAAAATGACGATTTTTAGCGGCTTTTCGGGGCAGGGGCGTCGCCATGCGGTTGCGGTCTGGGGTAGCGATCGACCTGGGCACGGTCAACACGCTGGTTAGCGTGGCCGGCCGCGGCCTGATCATCGATGAACCGTCGGCCATCGCGATCGACCGGTCCAGCGGGCACGTCGCGGCCATCGGCCTGGCCGCGGACGCGCTGGCCGGTAAGGAGCCGCAGAACGTCGAGGTGGTCCACCCGCTGCGCAACGGGGTGGTAGCCGATCTGCAGGCGGCCTCGGCCATGCTGCAGGGCTTCCTGCGCCGGGCCAAGGTGCGCCGCGGGCTGTTCCGCACGTCGGCGGTGATCTGCGTGCCTGGCGGCGCCACCTGGGTGGAACGCCGGTCGCTGGTGGCCGCGCTGGGTGGGGTCCGGCCGCGGTGCACGGTCCAGCTCGTCGACGAGCCGGTGGCGGCGGCCGCGGGCGCCGGCTTCGACCTGGCCGCCGGGGCCGGCGTGTTCATCGTGGACGTGGGCGGCGGGACCACCGAGGCGGCGGTGGTGGCCGGCGGCCAGATCGTCCGGGCCGAGTCGCTGCGGATGGGCGGCAACGCGATGGACGACGCCATCGTGGCCGCGGTCAAGGCCGAACTGGGGCTGCTGCTCGGCCGCAACGCGGCGCGCAGCCTGAAGACCACGCTCGGCATGGCCGAGGACGGCACCGGGTGGATGGAAGCGGTCGGGGTGGACGCGGCGCGGCGCACGCCGCGGGTCGAGCACGTGCCGGGCCGCCTGGTGGCCCGGGCGCTGGAGCACATCGTCACCGCGATCGTGGACTGCGTGCACGAGATGCTCTCCGACATCCCGCCGAACCTGGCCGAGGACGTGGTGCGCGGCAAGATCAGGCTGGCCGGCGGCGGCGCGCTGCTGCCCGGGCTGGCCAACCGTATCGAGGCGGCCACCGACATCCCGGTCGTCGTGGTGGACGATCCGCTGCGCTGCGTGGTCCGCGGCGCGGCGGAGATCCTGGAACACGGCGACGGCCTGGACTGAGCCGGGCTGAACGGCCTGGACTGAACGGCCTGGACTGAACGGCCTGGACTGAACCGGGCCGGGCCGCACGGATAGCATCGAGGCGAAACAACAACACGGGAGCTCGGGCCGACCGGGCTGAGAGGGTGGCTGACGCGCCACCGACCGTCTGAACCTGACCGGGTAATGCCGGCGTAGGGAGGATGCCGTGGCCACGGCCGCATCGACCAGGACGGCGCCGGACAGCTTCAGCACGGTCCCCGGCGACAAGCGTTCGGAAGTAGGCCGCACGCTGGCCGAACCGGTCCCCCAGGCGCTCAGCCTGGCCGACCAGCTCGGCCTGTGGGGCAATCTCGGGGTCAGCCTGCTCGGCTTCACCGGCGCGATCTTCGTGTTGCAGCCGGGCGGCAGCGGCACGCCGGAGCTGTCGCTGGCGGCCGGCCTGTGCGCGGTCGTGACCGGCACGCTGCTCGGCACCGCCGCGGTCGCGCTGTCCGGGCTGCCCGGCGCCCGGACCGGCGCGCCGGCCATGGTGCTGCTCCGCGGCCTGTTCGGTACCGGGCTTTCCTACCTGCCGACCGCGCTGAACATCCTGCAGTGCCTGGGCTGGGGCGTCTTCGAGCTGGTCACGATCGCGACCGCGGCGCACACGGTGGCGCCCGCGCTGCCCCGCTGGGGCTATGTGCTGCTGGCCGGCGCGGCCACCTGGGGGCTCGCGGTCCGGCCGCTCGGCTCGATCCGCGTGCTGCGCCGCTATGTGACCGGCGCGGTCATCGTGGTGCTCGGTTATCTGCTGATCCAGCTGCTCCGGCACCCGCTGCCCGCGCTGAGCCACGGCACCTGGTCGGGTTTCTGGATGGCCACCGATACGGTGCTGGCCGTGGCCATCTCGTTCGCGCCGCTGGCCGCCGACTACACCCGGCACTCCCGCTCGCCGCGCGCGGCATTCGCCGGCCCGCTGATCGGCTACAGCGCCACCCAGGTGCTGTGCTACGTCATCGGGCTGCTCGCGCTGGTCACCGTGGCGCGCGACCCGGGCGACATCTACGGCGCGTTCATCGCGCTGCCGGCCGGCGCGATCGGCTTCGCCATCCTGGCCGCGCGCGAGCTGGACCAGTCCTTCGCCAACGTCTACTCGACCGCGGTGTCCACCCAGAACCTGCGCCCGCTCTGGGACCGGCGGGTGCTGGCCAGCGTCATCGCCGCCGCGTGCACCGCGGGCGCGCTGTTCCTCAACATCGCCGACTACGAGAACTTCCTGCTGCTGCTCGGCTCGGTGTTCGTGCCGATGTTCGCGGTGCTGGTGGTGGACTACTTCGTGCTGCGCCGGGGCCGCTGGGACCTGTCCGGCCAGGCGCCGTCCCGCTGGCTGATGCTGCTGCCCTGGGCGGCCGGCTTCGTCATGTACCAGCTGGTCAACCCGGGCTACATCGGCTGGTGGGTAGCGCTCTGGCGGTGGGCCGCCTGCAGCTCGGCTTCACCGCGCAGAGCTGGATGTCCGCGTCGATCCTGTCCTTCCTGGCCGCGGCGCTGGTCACGCTGCTGGCCGGCGGGGCCAGCCTGCTGCTGGCCCCGCGCGGGCGGATCAGGACGCGCTGACCACGCTGCTGACCGCGGCCGGCGTCGCGTCGAACGTGCAGCTGATCGGGATGGTCAGGCCGAGGACGACGGTGCTGAAGGAGAAGTCGCCCAGGGTGAACGTGGCCGTGCCGACCTCGTCGGGCGTCCAGGTCCCCGACTCGGTGACGGTGGCGCCGTTGCCTGGCCGGGCCCTACGCTGTCGACCGTGGATCTTGCTTACTGGCTCGGCGAGGCGGTACGCGCCATCGATGACTGGTCGGATGGCTTCGGGCCGTTCCAGCCGCACCCGTCGCTGCGGGTCAGCGACGACCAGTTCGCCGCCGCGTTCGGCGAGCTGACCGGGCGGCTGACGGACAACTACCCGTTCTTCCACCCGCGGTACGCGGGCCAGATGCTCAAGCCGCCGCACCCGGCCGCGGTGGCCGGCTACCTGACCGCGATGCTGATCAACCCGAACAACCACGCGCTGGACGGCGGCCCGGCCACCGCGCGGATGGAACGGGAGGTGACCGCGCAACTGGCCACCATGTTCGGGCTGGACAGCCACCTGGGCCACCTGACCACCAGCGGCACCATGGCCAACCTGGAAGCGCTGTTCGTGGCCCGGGAACTGCATCCGGGCCGCGGCGTCGCGTTCAGCGCCGACGCGCACTACACGCACAGCCGGATGTGCCACCTGCTGGGCATCGAGGGATACCCGGTGCGCACCGACGCGCAGGGCCGGATGGACCTGGACGCCCTGGCGGACCTGCTGCGCACCGGCCGGGCCGGCACCGTGGTGCTCACCGCGGGCAGCACCGGGCTTGGCGCGGTGGACCCGATCGACGCGGCCCTGCCGCTGCGCGACCAGTACCAGGTACGGATCCACGTGGACGCGGCCTATGGCGGCTTCTTCACCCTGCTGGCCGGGGCGGCCGGCCCGGCCGGGCTGCCCGCGGCGCCGTGGCGGGCCATCGCCCAGTGCGACTCGGTGGTGGTCGACCCGCACAAGCACGGGCTGCAGCCCTACGGCTGCGGCGCGGTGCTGTTCCGCGACCCCAGCGTGGGGCGGTTCTACCTGCACGACTCGCCGTACACCTACTTCACCTCCGATGAGCTGCACCTGGGCGAGATCAGCCTGGAGTGCTCCCGGGCCGGCGCGTCGGCCGCGGCACTGTGGCTCACCTTCCGGCTGCTGCCGCCCACCCCGGCCGGGCTCGGCCAGGTGCTGGCGGCGGGCCGCCGGGCCGCGCTGGACTGGGCGGCGCTGCTCGGCGAGTCGGCGGTGCTGGACCTCTACCAGCCGCCCGAGCTGGACATCGTGAGCTACTTCCCGGTTACCCGGCCGGCCACGCTGCAGCGCATCGACCAGGCCTCGGCGCGCATCCTGCAGGCCGGCATGGACGGCCCGGACCCGGTCTTCGTCAGCACGCTGCGGGCCGACGCGGCGGCCTTCCAGGCCCGCCATCCGGCAGTCGCCGCGGACGCGGCCGGGGCCCGCATCCTGCGCAGCGTGCTGATGAAACCAGAGTCCGAGGATTACGTGACCAAGCTGCACAGCCGGCTCGAGGAGCTGGCCCAGGGCTGAGTACCCGGCCAGCCCGCCCGGCCAGCGGCCCCGCCGGTGCCCGGCCAGCCGCCCGCAGCTGGGCAGTGGCGCACCGCAGCGGGCGGGCACTGGCGTTAAGTAAGAGGGTGTTGTGCGGGGCGGCACGCGGGTTTAGCATCCTGGGCATCGAAGCGCTTCGAAACCACGGACGTGGCCTTGGTCAAGATCTCTGACGTCGCGCGGCACGCGGACGTCTCGCCAAGCACCGTGTCCTACGTACTGAGCGGCAAGCGCTCGATCTCGGAGCAGACCCGGCGCCGGGTGCTGGCCAGCATCGCCACCCTCGGCTACCGCCCGCACGCGGGCGCCCGGGCGCTGGCCAGCAGCCGGTCCAACGTGATCGCGCTGGTCGTCCCGCTCCGCTCCGGCATCTACGTGCCGGTGCTGATGCAGTTCGTGGTCTCGGTGGTGACCACGGCCCGCGGCCACGACCACGACGTGCTGCTGCTCACCCAGGACGAGGGGGTCGAGGGCCTGCAGCGGGTGTCCGGCTCCGCCCTGGTGGACGCGATCATCGTGATGGATGTGGAGACCCGGGACACCCGGCTGCCGGTGCTCCGCTCGCTGCGGCTGCCCGCGGTGCTGATCGGGCTGCCCGCCGACTCGGCCGACCTGACCTGCATCGACCTGGATTTCGAGGCGGCCGGGAAGGCCTCGGCGCAGCACCTGGCCGAGGTGGGCTGCCGGGAGGTGGTGCTGATCGGCGCGCCGCCCGAGGTATACCAGCGGGGCACCAGTTTCGCCCAGCGCACCCAGGCCGGCTTCGAGCGGGCCGCCCGCGGCCACGGCCTGCGCCCGGTCACCTGGCCCTGCGACCCGGCACCCGGTGCGGTCCGGACCACCGTGCGCAAGCTACTGCGGCAGCGGCCCGGCCTGGACGGCGTGGTGGTGCACAACGAGTCCGCACTGGCCCCGCTGCTGGACAGCCTGCGCGCCGCGGGCCGGCGGATCGGCGACGACCTGTCCGTCCTCGCCATCTGCCCGGATGACCTGGCCGAGCAGGCGACTCCCCCGCTCACCTCGATCGCCATCCCGGCCGGCGAGGTGGGCGCCCGGGCGGTCGCGCTGCTGATGGCCAAGCTGGCCGGGAAGCCGGTGCCGCGGGCCACCCTGCTGCCGCCGCGGCTGACCGTACGGGCCAGCACCGTACCGGCCAGCACCGTACCGGCCAGCACCCGCGGCGCCCGCACCCCCGAACCGGGCCGCTAACTACCTGCCAGGGCCGGAGGCCGCCATGCACAGCGCCAGTGTTGAAGCGCTTCGACAACCCCCGGCTCAGCGCCCAGTCACCTACCGAAAGGCAGACCCGCTCGATGAAGTTCAGTGACGGTTTCTGGCTGATGCAGGCCGGCGTGCACGCCAGCCACCCGGCCGAAGTCCTCGACGCCGCGGCCGGCCCGGGCTCGCTGCTGGTCTACGCGCCGACGAGGCGCATCCGGCACCGGGGCGACCTGCTCACCGGCCCGGCCGTCACGCTGTCCTTCACCGCGCCCATGCCCGACGTCATCGGCGTGGAGATCATCCACTTCGCGGGCGGCACCCCGCGGGAACCGCAGTTCCAGTTGCTGCCCGGTGCGGCGGGCGAGACGGCCGAGCCCGCCACCCGCTGCGACGAGCAGGCGGCCACGTTCACCTCGGGCGCACTGTCCGCGGTGATCAGCCGGGACGGCCCGTGGTCGGTGGACTTCGTGGCCGGCGGCCAGCGGCTGACCGGCAGCCCGGCCAAGGGCACCGCGCTGATCGGCACCGACGAGGACCGCCACTTCATCCGCGAGCAGCTCGACCTGGGCGTGGCACGACTTCGTCTACGGGCTCGGCGAGCGGTTCGGGCCGCTGGTGAAGAACGGCCAGGTCGGTGGACATCTGGAACGCGGACGGCGGCACGTCCAGCGAGCAGGCGTACAAGAACGTGCCGTTCTTCCTGACCAACGCGGGCTACGGGGTGTTCGTGAACCACCCGGGCCGGGTGTCCTTCGAGGTGGCCTCGGAAGCCGTCTCCCGGGTGCAGTTCAGCGTCGAGGGCCAGGCCCTGCAGTACTTCCTCATCTATGGCCCGACGCCCAAGGAGATCCTGCGCAAGTACACCGCGCTGACCGGCCGCCCGGCCCGGCTGCCCGCCTGGTCGTTCGGGCTGTGGCTGTCCACCTCGTTCACCACCTCCTACGACGAGGCCACGGTGAGCAGCTTCATCGACGGGATGGCCGAGCGGGACCTGCCGCTGCACGTGTTCCACTTCGACACGTTCTGGATGCGCGAGTTCAACTGGTGCGATTTCGAGTGGGACCCCCGGACGTTCCCCGACCCGCGCGGCATGCTGGCCCGGCTCAAGGCGCGCGGGCTGCGCATCTGCGTCTGGATCAACCCGTACATCGCGCAGCGGTCGCCGCTGTTCGCGCAGGGCCAGGCCAAGGGCTACCTGCTGCGCCGGCCCGGCGGGGACGTGTGGCAGTGGGACCGCTGGCAGCCGGGCATGGCGGTGGTCGACTTCACCAATCCCGAGGCCCGCGACTGGTACGCGGCCAAGCTCAGCGCGCTGCTCGACGTGGGGGTGGACTGCTTCAAGTCCGACTTCGGCGAGCGCATCCCGGTCGACGTGGCCTACTTCGACGGCTCCGACCCGGAGCGGATGCACAACTACTACACCTACCTCTACAACCAGACCGTCTTCGAGCTGCTCCGCAAGCACCGCGGCGAGGGCGAGGCGATCGTCTTCGCCCGCTCCGCCACGGCCGGGTCGCAGCAGTTCCCGGTGCACTGGGGCGGCGACTCCGAGTCCACCTTCGAGGCCATGGGCGAGAACCTGCGCGGCGGGCTGTCGCTGGGCATGTCCGGCTTCGGCTACTGGAGCCACGACATCGGCGGCTTCGAGGGCACCCCGGAACCCGCCCTGTACAAGCGGTGGATCGCGTTCGGCCTGCTGTCCTCGCACAGCCGGCTGCACGGCAACGCGTCCTACCGGGTGCCCTGGCTGCTCGACGAGGAAGCGGTGCACGTGCTGCGCATGTTCACCAAGCTCAAGGCGCGGCTGATGCCGTACCTGTACCGCGCCGCGCTGCAGGCGCACACCGAGGGCGTGCCGATGATGCGCGCCATGGTGCTGGAGTTTCCCGATGATCCGGCGCTGCACTCATCTTGAACGCCAGTACATGCTCGGTGACGATCTGCTGGTGGCGCCGGTGTTCCGGGCGGACGGCGATGTCTCCTACTACGTGCCGGACGGCACCTGGACGCACGTGCTGACCGGGGCCGAGGTGACCGGGCCGCGCTGGCACCGGGAGCAGCACTCGTTCATGAGCGTGCCGCTGCTGGCCCGGCCGGGCGCGGTGATCCCGGTCGGCGCGGTCGAGGACCGGCCCGACTACGACTACGCCGACGGCGTCACGCTGCACGTGTACCAGCTGGCCGACGGGGCCAGCCGGATCACCCGGATCCCGGTCGCCGACCCGCGGCACGAGCCGCTGGCGTTCACCGTGTCCCGTACCGGGCCGGTCATCCGGGTGGCCGTGGCCAGCGGGCCGGCTCCGCGCCGCTGGCAGGTGCTGCTGGCCGGCATCCATGCCGTCGGCGCAGTAACCGGCGGGACGGCCGCCGCGCACCCGCACGGCAGCCTGATCACTGCGAGCGGGTCCCGGCTGGAGATCAGGCTGGCCGCCCGATAACCCCACCCCGCTGTGCAGCAGCCGGCCCGGCCTGGAAAGCTGGAATCCCCGTGCGAGGAGGTTTCTATGGCGAGCCAACCGACGGCCGACGCGGCCGGCACCATCGACATCGGCGGCGACCTGACCGTCAACCGGATGGGCTACGGCGCGATGCGGATCACCGGCGCTGGCATCTGGGGTGAGCCCGCCGACCGCGACCAGGCCAAGGCAGCGCTGCGCAAGGCCGTCGAGCTGGGCGTCAACTTCATCGACACGGCCGACTCCTACGGCCCGGACGTCAGCGAGATCCTCATCGCGGAGACGCTGTACCCCTACCCGGACGGCCTGGTCATCGCGACCAAGGGCGGCCTGGTCCGGCCCGGCCCGGGGCGGTGGGACGCGGACGGGCGCCCGGAGCACCTGCGCGAGGTGTGCGAGGGCAGCTTGCGCCGGCTCAAGCTGGAGCAGATCCCGCTCTACCAGTTCCACCGGCCCGACCCGCGGGTGCCGATCGCCGACTCGATCGGCACCCTGGCCGAGCTGAAGGCCGAGGGGAAGATCCGGCATATCGGGATCTCCAACGTGCGGGAAGACCAGTACCGCGAGGCGGAGCGGATCACCCAGATCGTGTCCGTGCAGAACCGGTACAACGTCAACGACCGGGTCTCCGAGCCGATGGTCGACCTGTGCAGCCAGGAGGACCTGGCCTTCCTGCCGTGGGCGCCGCTGCAGGAAACCGAGCAGCTCGTCCCGGTACTCAACGCGGCCGAGCAGCACGGGGTCAGCCAGCGCCAGATCGCGCTGGCCTGGCTGCTGGCCCATTCGCCGGTGATGCTGCCGATCCCCGGCTCCGGGTCGGCCGAGCACGTGGCGGAGAACATCGCGGCGGCCGGGATCGAACTGACCAACGAGGAGTACAACTCGATCAACGACGTGGTGCAGGCCACGCAGAACTGATGAACGAGACCTAACGCCTACGGCACCGACCACTGCTGGTTGGATCCGCCGTTGCAGGCCCACAGATCGAGCTGAGTGCCCTCCGCCGTGTTGAAGCCCGGGTCGTCGAGGCACATGCCGGACGCCGGGTTCACCAGTTCGCCGTTCACCGCCAGCCACTGCTGGTTGGCCCCGCCGTTGCAGGCCCACTCCTCGATCAGGGTGCCGTTGGTGTAGCTGGCGTTGGTGATGTCCAGGCAGCTGCCGTTGATCTGCACGGTGCCGTTGCTGGCCATGGTCCAGGACTGCGAGCTGGCGTTGCCGTTGCACGGCCACATCTGGATCTTGGTGCCGTTGGCGCTCGACCCGCCGTTGGCGTCCACGCAGTCGGCGGTGTCGTCGCCCGCGACGATTGGCCCGGTGGGAGTGGCCGAGCCAACCAGCGTGACCGACAAGTTGTCGAACTGATCGGTCTGGTAACCCGAGGTGCCCAGGCCGACCATGCCGGAGGCATACGACGAGTCGGTGACCGTGCTCACGGTCGTCCCGTTGATCGCCGCCGAGATCGAGTGGCCGTTGAACGTCAGCGCCAGGTGCTGCCACGTCCCGGTGCCGGGCGCCGTTACTGTGCCGCTGGCCAGCGTGGTCAGTCCGCCGCTCTTGCTGTTCCGCACGATCGACCACGCACCAGTGTTGCTCAGTTGCAGGTAGTAGTCGTTAATATTGGCGGGGCTGAACGCGTCCTGGCCGCCGACGCGGCCGAGGAGCTGCACCGCGCCCGCCGAAGACATCAGGGCGTCCGCGGAAACCGTGTAGTTAGCCCAGCTCAGATTGCCCCCGATCGTGTAGGGGGTGGCATTGTTATCCCATTCAATGGGCGCAGCGCCAGCTTGTTGCTGGACACATTGGCCGGACCGGCCGCCTGCGCACGGCTCAACTTCGAACGCGCCCTGCATCTGGGACAGGTACTTGGGCTGCTGGCCCACGGTGTCGCTGTCGAACGAGTCCGAGTAGGGCAGGCCCAGCGTGCTCTGCGCCGGGCTGGCCGCGGTGCCCTTGCCCTGCCCGGTGGTGGTGGTCAGCGTGTAGATGTAGCCCGGCTGCACGGTGAGTGAGTAGCTGCCGTTCGACGGGGTGATGCTGGCCTGCTGGGCGAACTGCGGCCCGGACCCGGGCGTGTTGACGTCGGTCGCCCACACGTGCACGGTGCCGGTGGACAGGCCGCCGGACACGTTGACGGTGACCGTCTGCGCGGCCGTGGCCGTGGTGCTCTCGATGATCGTGGAGTAGTCGGTGCCGTCGGTCGATTTGAGCGTCACGTAGCTGCCGTTGGACTCGCTGCCGCCGAGGTAACCGGAGCCGGAGTTGAGGAACTGCCAGCCCGGCGCGGTGAACTGGGTGACCTGCGCGGTGGCCCACAGGCTCTCGCCCACGCTGTACGCGCCGGACCACGGCTGGTTGGCCAGGATCAGCCCGTCCGTGTTGTACGGCAGGTCCGGGTAGATGGCGGCGATCAGCGGCCAGTTGATGTACGCGGTCAGGTCGGCGTCCACGTAGCCGCGGGTAATGGAGCGGATCAGCGCGGGCGCCCCCGAATTCAGGTCCTGCGAGCCGTTCTCACTGGCCCACAGCGGCTTGCCGGTGCCCTCGGCCGTCGAGTTGGCCGCGCAACTGTCGGCGCTGCCGCCGTCGCCGCCGGCACACGGGTAGTGCACCCCGATGATCGAGACGGCGCTGGCGAACGTGGAGTTGTCCGCGATGTCGGTGGCGATGCTGTAGTCGGTGTCCGCGCCGACGATCTGCACGCTGGAGTAGCCATCCGCGTTCAGCGTGGAGCGCAGTTGCTCGTACCAGGAGATGTTGTAGCCGCGCTCGTTCCAGCCGCCCAGGTAGTTGATGGTCAGGTTGTGCGATGCGGCGCAGTTGAGCCAGCTGACCAGGTAGTTGATCGTGGCCGTGGACCAGAACGAGCCCACCCAGCCTGGCGCGCCCCAGGCCAGCCCGTACAGCTTGATGTTCGGGTTCAGCGCCTTGGCCTGCTCCATCAGCCACCACTCGTAGCCGTTGTTGCAGTTGATGCTGCCCGAGGCGTGCTCGATGCTGGATTCGGAGCCGTCCGTGGAGTTGGTGTCCCCACCGATCTCCACCTTGAGGATCTGCAGGTCCGCGCCGTAGCCTGGCTCGAACAGGTAGTCCAGGATCTGCTGCTGCTGGGCGGCTGGGTAATCGGTCAGCAGCCGGCTGTTCCCGCCGCCGCCGCTGATCGCCCCGATACCGCCGAACGTGCGGCCCGCACTGGTGCCGTTGACGGTGATCGTCGTGGCGGCGGCGGCCGATGTGACCGGCACCGCGACCAGCCAGGCCAAGCCGAGCAGCGCCGCGGTGGCCAGCGCGACAGCATGCCGTAACCGGGCGGGCGAGATCCTGTTCATGCCTGTTTCCTCCCAGGAGCCATTGCATGGCCGCGACTGACCAGATCTGGTCGAATGTGGTGGATAGCGTTGGAAGCTGCCTTCATTCAGGCACCCCAGGAGAGGACCGTCAAGACGGAAGTTGCCCTGCTCCGGGCCGCGGTGCCGGGCGGCCTCCCGGGATGGCCGAATCATATGAATCGGCAGAAACGTGCTGTGACTGCTGATAGCATTTCGGTTGCTTTCGCCGACCTGGACGGGGGGTTCAGGCGGCGGATACGGGGACTGTCGCTTTCGGGGAACTGGGGATTTGTTCGGGGCGCAGGGAGTTTTTCGGGGTAAGCGGGGCAGGGCCGGCCGGGATCGTATGCCGGGTCATGTCCCGCGAGTTACTGCTGGGCCGGAATCGCCGCTGCGGTCCGCCCGCCAGTACGCGCTGGACGCGCTGCCTTTCGTGATCATGGCCGGCGTGGCCATCGCCGCCGTCTGGATCGACAAGGGCTCGGAACTGCTGCCGTTGCTCGCGCTGGGCCCGGCATTCGCGGCCGTGTCCGGCGGCGTGCGCAAGACGGTGGTGGCCGGCACGGTGGCGTTCGCGCTCTGCGCCCTGATGGCCGCGTACCAGATGATCGGCTCATGGGACAGCTATGCCCTCGACTCGGCCACCGTGGCCGGGGTGACGGTGGCCGCGGTGATGGCCAGCACGCTGCGCGCCCGCCGGGCCAGGGAACTGGCCGAGGTGCGGGCGATCGCCGAGGTCGCCCAGCAGGTCGTGCTGGGGCCCATCCCGGACCAGGTGAGCTCGGTCCGGCTCGCCGTGCGGTACATGTCGGCCACGTCGCACGCACAGATCGGCGGTGACCTGTACGAGGTGGTGCCCGCGCTGGACGGCTGCCGGCTCATCATCGGTGACGTCCAGGGCAAGGGGCTGATCGCGGTGAAGACGGCGGCGGCCGTGCTCGGCGCGTTCCGGGAGTGCGCGCATGACGCGGCCGACCTGACCATGATCGCGGAGCGGATCGAGCTGAGCCTGTCCCGCCAGCTCACCGCCGAGCAGTTCGTGACCGCGGTGCTGGCCGAGGTCAGCTCGGACGGGTCCAAGATCCAGCTGCTGAGCTGCGGTCATCCCCCGCCGCTGCTGCTCGCGGGCGGAACCGGCCGGTTCGTCGAGCCGGCCATGCCGGGCCTGCCGCTGGGCCTGTCCCACCTGGCCGAATTCCCGCGCGACGTGACCACGCTCCCGTTCGGCCCGGGCGACCAGCTGCTGTTCTACACCGACGGGGTCAGCGAGGCGCGGAACACCGCGGGTGACTTCTACCCGCTGTCCGAGCACCAGGCGCTCACGGGCGGCCACGAGCCGGAGGCGGTCCTCGACCAGCTGCAGCAGGACGTGCTCCGGCACGTCGGCCACGCGCTGGACGACGACGCCGCGATGCTGCTGCTCAGCCGTGAGCCGGCTTTAATCGGGCCTGGCGTTGACGGCGTACCTCAGCCCAGTGCAGCCCAGTCCGGTGCGGCTCAGCCCAGTGCAGCCGAGCCCAGTGCAGCCCAGCCCAGTGCAGCCCAGCCCAGTGCGGCTCAGCCCAGCGCGGCTCAGTTCGCCGGGGCCGGCTCGCATGGCCCCCTCGCGCCGCCCGCGGCGCACGACTTATCCCCGGCTGGGTCATCCCGGGTACCTAGCCGGATGAGAGCATCCGCACGAGCTGTACAAATCATCGCAGGTGAATTCCCTGGTACAGGCTGGGCAAGAGACCACCCCGGCGCCTGTTTCGCGCGATGGTGCCGTCGGCATAGCGGAATGTGCGTGCATGCCCAGCTGGGTGATCTGCGCGCTGCTCCGCGGAGTTCGGCTGCTTTCAGTGCGGGTCCGCGGCTGTTGGGGGGTTGTACGGGATTACGGTATGGATGTACGCGATCACTGAGCCTGACGGAGCGCAGGCCTGAGCTTGGCGACTGGCGAATGGATACGAGCCCGGACGGTGCAGGCGGCCGAGATCTCATTGTTGACATGCCGCCGCGATGCAGGGCGAAGACGTCCTGCTCGCGGCCGGTGAGAGCGTGCTGTATCTGGGCGGCGTGGCGCTCCCGGTCGCCCGGCTGCTCGGGCTCGAAGACGAGCAGCACGATCGAGCGCCTGGCCAAGGAAGGCGTCAGGGATTGGGCGGACGCGCGACCTGGCCCCGCGGCCTGTCGTGTCTGGGCGGAAGCGCCCGCGCCCGCGCGAGCCCGTCCGAGTCGCCGAGGCGTGGTCAGGAACAGCGGGACTGACCCCGGTGGCAGGATGTCGCGGGTGGCTGCGATGCCGTCACGGCCAGGCATCCGCACATCCATCAGCACGACGTCAGGACGCAGCTCCGCACACAGGGAAACCGCGGTTGCCCCATCGCCGGCCTCCCCGGCCACCTCGATGTCGGGTTCGGCGTTGAGGATCAGGCGGAAGCCTTTCCTGATCAGCGGGTGGTCATCGGCCAGCAGCACAGTGATCATGATGCGGCCGCGGTGCCGGGATGGAGCCGGGCGGTGACCCGCCAGCCCTGTGGCTGGCGCGGGCCGAAGTCCAGTTCGCCGCCGGACGCGCTGATGCGCTCGCGCATCCCGGTCAGGCCGCCGCCGGCCGCGCCGGGTTCCGCGGTGCCGCCGGTGCCGTCGTCTTCGACGTCCACGTGCACCTCGGCCGGGGCGAGCCGCAGCCAGACGGCTGCGCTCGCGCCGGGGCCGGCGTGTTTCATCGTGTTCGTCAGGGAACTGCTGGACGAGCCGGAAGACGGCAGCTGGAGCCTGGCGGCGGCCGAGCTGTGCGGATGGGTTCGAAGCGGACCGGCAGGCCGGCGGCCCGGACCCGGCCGAGGAGATCGTCCAGGTCGGCCAGGCCCGGCAGCGGCTGCCGCGGGTTCGTGCCCGGAGTCGGCCCGCAGCACGCCGAGCAGTTGGCGGGTCTCGGCCAGCGCCTGCCGGGCCGTGCCCGACACGTCCCGGATCGCATCGGAGGCCTCGTCGGGTGCCCGGGTGACGGCACGGAGGGCGCCGTCAGACAGCGCCACGATGACGGTGAGGTGGTGGGCCACACTGTCATGCATCTCGCGGGCGATGCGGGCCCGTTCCTCCGCCGCGGCCAGCGCGCTGGTCTGCTCACGCTCGCGTTCCAGCCGCCGGGCCTGGTCGCTCAGCGCGGCGAGATACGCCCGGCGGGTGCCGCACGTAAGGCCCACGACCAGGACAGCGGCGGAACCCGGCGGCGTCGAGATCGCGAGCGCCCAGTGCCGGGTGCCATCCTGAGCGACCACCAGCAGCAGCACGCCGGCGGTGAGCACCGCCGCGGCCAGCGCCTCGCGCCCGCCGCATCGTCGTGGCCACGGTGTACAGGCTGATCGCCGAGCGCGACCGGGAACAGCGCTCCGTGGGCTGGCCACTGGGCCAGGACGGCCGCGGCCAGGAGTGTCCAGACGAACACCGGCCCGGGCCACACCCGGCGCAGTGGCAGCGCCCCGGCCGTCAGGACCGCGACGATCAGGCCGGCCAGCTGGTGACAGGTGACCGGAATGCGCCGTCTGGCCGAAGGAGAAGCGCGCCAGGGACGCGCACCTGCGAAGATGGCGCAGCCGATGTCGAAAGCCCAGGAGCGCAGCGGCCGCGCTCCCGGGTTCTCGGCCGGCTTCCAGAAGGCCACGTCTGAATCCTCGCAGTTCGCCAGATGCACGGGCGCCTAGCGCTGCTTGCCGAGCGCAGGCCCTGGGGTTCGCACTGCCCCTACCCGGCACGTGCTCAGTATCCCCCGGACCTCACGCCGGGACGGCAACGGCCGGCCAGCTTGCCGCACAGGTCCGCACTGCGCGGCGGCTGATCGGGCGTCCAGCAGGACCATCGCCGCCGCGAACGGCAGCATGAACAGGATGACGATCGGCCCGTACGAGGCCATCCCCTCGGCAACTTCGAGACCACGAAGAACAGGGCCGCGAGCCAGCGTGGGACGGTGCGGCTTCGCCACAGGGCAATCGCCATGAGCAGCGGCGCGAGATATTCGCTCGACGAAGTACACGTACAGGAAGACGTGGCCGAACTCGGAATTGAACGCCGTTACCAGCAGCTTCGCGGCCGCGTCCCGGGGCACGTGTGACGTGGCCGCGGCGGCGAGAATGGGATAGGCCACGACGTTGACGATGGCGCCGCAGAAGGCGCCGAGTGCCGCCAACCAGCGCGGCGACGGTGGCCAGCAGCGAGCCGCGGCCCGTGACCAGCGTGGCGATCGCGGCGTACGAGACGGCCAGCGCCCCGAGCCCGAGCAGGACGCAGCGAGCTGGCAGGTAGAGCTGTGCCGGGTGCTGCGCGGCGATGGGTAGCACCTTGAACGCTGTGGCCGGTGGTCGTGAGCACCTGGTCGGTGCCTTTCGGGCTCAGCGCCTCACCTCCGATGTACAGCACGGCGGCGACGGGAAGAAAAAGAGCGAGCACCCGCAGACGTATCCGGGCAGCGTTATTCATTGACTTCTCCAGTCGGGTAGCGGCCGGTCATCCCGGCGAACTGGTGCCGCGCCTCGGAGCGACGCGCTTCACCAGCAGTTCCTGATAACCCGAACGCTACGGACCCCGCCACCAGCGGGCATCTGCCCCAGGACCACACCTTCCCGGCCGGCTAGCCCCGGGGCATAGACCGCCAGAGGAGGCTGGTACCGGCTGGTGGAGAAACGAGTTGCCCCCAGGGCGCCCGGCCGGTCAACCTGGACGGCGGGAAACGCGCCCCGCGGAGGAGCTACCGCCGTGACCGAACCTGCCCAGCCCGGCGACTCTGGCGAGTCTGGCCACCCCGGCCTACGCGCCGTGGACATCCTGGCCCGGGGCGGCTGGCACCCCAGCTACGTCCGCGTACTCGCCGCGGCCAGCGACGGCGACTATGGCTTCGCGCTGGTGGACGGCAACGGCGACGGAGCCGAACTCGAAGCCGAGTGGTGGCTCTGGGACAGCGGGCAGTGGCTGCCGGGCAGCTCGTCCGGCGCGGGCCCGCTGGACTATGTCGGATCGCTACAGACCGGCGGCGAGATCGGCCCGGCCCGCTTCGCCTACGGGCGCGCATCCGGGCGCCAGGTCATCACGGTCAGCTTCGAGCACCGCCAGTACGACGTCCCGGTGAGCCAGCACGGTGTCTGGGCCTTCGTCAAGGTCGCCATCGACCCAGCCAGCTGCGGGGTGCCCACCCTGGCCGGCTGACCGCCGCACCCGCCTCACCGGTCAGTGTGCTGAACCCAGATCGACAGGTGGGCGGGATGCAGCGTGTCGCGCACCACCCCGGCCAGGTCCGCCTGCACCGCCGCCATGTCAACGGCATCCTTGAGCCGGACGCTGAACGCCGCGATGGTCCGCTCGGCGTCATACCGGGCCCGGTTGAACCGCCGGTCCACCGCCCGCTGCACCCGCCGCCGCACCGGGTTGAACAGGGCCGCGGCGGCCAGCGTGGCCGCCGCCACCGACACTGAGGAAGACAGCCGCAGCGCCTCCGTGGCCAGCAGCACCAGCCCCGCGTACACGCCGACCAGCAGCCCGGTCACCAGCGCGTAAGCCAGCGTCCGGGAGATGATCCGGTCGATGTCGTACAGCCGGTAACGCAGGATCCCCACGCCGATGGACACCGGCAGCGCGGCCACGCCGACCAGCGCGACCTCCCAGATAGCCGAGTTGGTGGCCACCGCCCAGATGCCGAGCACCGCGCAGACCACGGTCCCGCTGAGCAGCCACTTGAGCTGCTGCCGCCGGTCCCCGGACGCCCGCCGCCAGCTGGCCAGCTGGTACCCCAGCGCGCCGAGCCAGGCCACCGCGACCGTGCCGAAAAACAGCAGCGCCACCCAGCCAGGCGGGCTGGCCGCGGCGGTGGCCTGCCCATTGGCCAGGACGTGCAGCTGGTGCCGGCCCTGCGCGCCCGCGGCGGCGGCCGCGGAGCTGGCCGGCAGGATCATAACGAACGCTAGATACCCGCCCAGTGCCCACCGCCACCGCGCGGACGGCAGGCGCCCATCTGGAAAAAGCAGCGTCACCAGCGGAAACACCGCGATCGTCAGGGTGAACAGCTGGCCGATGACGAACGCGGCCAGATCCAGCACCGGGATGCCCCAGTGTCCCTCGTGATAGACGTACGTCGCGTAGCCCGACGCGAAGATGCTGACCGGGATCCAGGCCGCCGCGCCCAGCATCAGCCAGCCGATCGCGTTGCCTGGCTGATGCCGGGCCACCACCAGGCCGACGCCGCCGACCGACACGATGACCACGGCCAGGCTGGCCACCGCTCCGGCCTGCTGGCCGCTGAGCACCGCGTGCGCGGCCAGCACGGCCAGCGCCACCAGCACCAGCGCACCGATCACCGTGGCAATGAGCGGCCCGCGGGCCACGGAGCGGCGCTCCGCCCCGGCCGCGACACCGTCGTCCCGTGTCATCCAGGCGTCCCGTGTCATCCAGGCCGCCCGACCAGCCAGACCGACACGTGCGCCGGCTCAAGCGCCGAACCGACCGCTTCCTCCAGGCCGGACCGCACCGCGTCCAGGTCGACCGCATCCGCCACCCGGCCGCTGAACGCCGTTACCGTCTGCTCGGCGTCATACCGGGCCCGGTTGAACCGCCGGTCCACCACCCGCTGCACCCGCCGCCGCACCGGGCTGAACAGGGCCGCGGCGGCCAGCGTGCCCACGGCCACCGACACCGACGAGCCGAGCCGGAGCACCTCGATGGCCAGCACCACCAGCCCCGCGTACACCCCGACCAGCAGCCCGGTCACCAGCGTGTAGGCCACCGTCCGGGAGATGATCCGGTCGATGTCGTACAGCCGGTAACGCAGGATGCCAAAGCCCATGCCGAGCGGGAACGCGACCACGGCGTAGGTGGCGGCCACGTTGACCACACTGGTCAGCGCGGCCGAATTGGTACCCGACTCGGCCAGCGTCATGACCACGATGCCGGCCATGGTGATCAGCGCGCCCGCGGTGATCCACTTGAACTGCTGCCGGGTGGCGCCCGCCGACCGGCGGAACTCGATGATCAGCCGGACGATCCAGGCCAGCCAGAACGGGACCAGGGCCAGCACCGGCAGGCCAGTGGTGAAGAAGCCAACCAGCCCACCCGGGTGCTGCACGCCGATCACCGCACCGCCGGCGTCCATCCGGATGTGCGGCCGGGTGACCAGGTACCAGGCCGGGGCGGCCTGGCTGGCCAGGACCAGCACGCCGACCACGGTGTACCCGCCGAGCACCCGGCGCCAGGCCCGGGACAGCCGGCCGTCCGGGAAGAGCAGCAGCGAGGTCATGCCGATCACGATGGGCAGCGGCCAGCCAGCGTTCTCCGCGAACAGCACGGCGCGGCCCAGCGGCAGCCCGCCGCCCGCCCGGCTGAAGTCGTACAGCGTGTACAGCGAAGCCCAGATGGTGAACGCGCTGGCCAGCCCGGTCGCGATGAGCACCCAGCCGATGGGGTTGGCCGGCTGGCGCACCGCCACCAGGAAGCCCACCGCCAGGAACACGAAGGCCAGCGCCAGCACGGCGCCGTCCGAGGATGCGGTCAGGCTGCCGGTGATCACGGTCAGCACGACCGAGCCCACGATCAGCGCCAAGGCGAGCCCGCCCAGCAGCCAGGCGGCCAGCAGCGCGGGCGGCCGGCCCCGGGCCACCCCAGCCACCCCGGCCGGCCCGCTCACCGCTCCGCTCCCCGGGCCGCATCCGCGTCGTGCACGTAGACCCACAACTGATCGGGCTGCAGCGCACCGCGCACCACGGTGAGCAGATCGTCGCGGACCTTGTCCAGGTCGACCGCGTCCTGTAGCTGGCCGGCGAACGCGGCCACCGCCGCGTCGGCGTCGTACCGGGCCCGGTTGAACCGGCGGTCCACGGCCCGCTGCACCCGGGCCCGCAGCGGGTAGAACAGCGCCGCGGCGGCCAGCGTGGACGCCGCCACCGAGACCGACGAGGAGAACCGCAGCACCTGGGTGGCCAGCAGCACCAGCCCCGCGTACACCCCGACCAGCAGCCCGGTGACCAGCGCATAGGCCAGCGTCCGGGAGATGATCCGGTCGATGTCATACAGCCGGTACTTGAGGATGGCCACGCCCATGCTGACCGGCAGGGCGAGCACCGCGACGATGGCGACGTGGCCAATGGTCTGCAGCACCGGATCCGGACTGTTGGTCAGCGGCACCGCGACCAGGCCGCCGGCTACCGCCAGCGCCGACCCACCGACCAGCCACTTGAGCTGGAGCCGCCGTTCGCCGGACGAGCGCCGGTAGCTGATCACCTGGCCGATCACCGAGGCCAGCCAGCACGCGCCGAGCACCGGGAAGAACACCTGCTGGACCAGCCCCCACCAGGCATACGGACCGGCCGGATGATCGATAGCCAGCAAGTTCCCGGACGAGTCCACCCGGATCTGGTGCGCCGCGATGACCTGAACCGAGATGACGAAAACACCGACCGTCCACAGCGCGGCCACCGCAACGTAGGCCCACAGCGCCCAGCGCCAGCGCGGCCCCGGCAGCCGGCCGTCCGGGAACAGCAGCACGCTCAGCCCGAACAGGGCGATGGCCGGCGCCCAGGCTGGCTGCAGCAGTACCGCGATCCAGCCGAGTGGCAGGTGACTGCCCGGCACCTGGTAGGCGGCGACCGCGTACAGCCCCGCATCGGAGCTGAGCACCAGGAAGCCGGCCGCGCCGAGCAGCAGCCAGCCCAGCGGGTTGCCCGGGCGCCGCCAGGCGACCAGGAAGCCGACCAGTCCGAACGCTGGGGCGAGAAACTCTCCGCCGCCGCTCGAGTCGCCGGTGGCCCCGGCTAGGACGGCCAGCGGGACCACCAGCACGGCCAAGGCCAGCACGAGGATACCGAGCAGCACGGCGGTGCGCGGCGTGGCCAGCCGCGACCGCAGCCCCGGCTGCTGCCCGCTCATCCGGCCCCACCCCGGATCCACACCGAGAGGTGTGCGGGTTCCAGCGCCTCGCGGACCACGCCCGCCAGGTCGGTGCGGACCACGTCCAGATCGACCGCGTCCTTCAAGCTGGCCGCGAACGCGGCCACGGTCCGGTCGGCGTCATACCGGGCCCGGTTGAACCGCCGGTCCACTACCCGCTGCACCCGGCGGCGCAACGGGCTGAACAGTGCGGCCGCGGCCAGCGTCGCCACCGCCACGGCTACCGACGAGGACAGCCGCAACGCCTCGGTGGCCAGCAGCACCAGCCCGGCGTACACGCCGACCAGCAAACCGGTCAGTACCGCGTAGGCCAGCGTGCGGGAGATCAGCCGGTCGATGTCGAACAGCCGGTACCTCAGCACGGCCACTCCGATGCAGGCCGGCAGGGCGAGCAGTCCCGTCCAGCTGACCAGGGCGAGCGCGGTGCCCAGCAGCCCGTGCGTGCCGGACGAGCCGAACGCCAGGAACAGGCCGCCCGTCCCGCCGACCGCCCCGGCCAGCAGCCATTTGAGCTGCTGGCGGCGCTCCCCGGAGGATCGCCGGTAGCTGGCCACCTGTCCGGCCACCGCGGCCAGCCAGCTGACCAGCAGCACCGGCAGGAACAGGTCCTGCACCACCCCCCACCAGGCCGCGTCGCCTGTCGGGGTGCCGTCCAGCACGAGCAAGTTCCCGGCACTGTCCACCCGCAGGTGGTGGCCCAGGATCGCCCCCACGCTGAGCAGGTAGGCGCCGCTCAGCCAGACCACGCCAACCGCCAGGTACGCCCCGGCGAACCAGCGCCAGCGCGGTCCGGGCAGCCGCCCGTCCGGGAACAGCAGCACGATCAGGCCCAGGGCCACGATGCACGGTGCCCAGCCCGGCTGGGCGAGCACGGCCAGCCCGCCGAGTGGCAGCTGGCCGCCGCGCAGCCGGTAGTCGGCCACCATATAGAAACTGGCGCTCTCGCTGGCCGCCCCTACCGCCGCCGCGGCGAGCATCAGCCAGCCGATCAGGTTGCCCGGCTTCCGCCACGCCAACAGGAGGCCGACCACGCCGTAGGCCAGCGTGAACGGGAACGGCAGCGAGCCCCCGCTGGCCAGCACGCTCTGCCGGGCCAGGCCGGCCAGCGGGATCTCGGCCACGGTGACCGTCAGCGCCAGCGCACCGACGAGCAGCGCGGCCCACTGGGCCGCGCGAACCTCGGACCGGCCGGTCACCGTGCACCGCCGGAGAGCCACAGCCCGACGTGCGCCGGCTCAAACGCGATTTGAATAACGCCGGTGAGGTCGGAACTCACCGTGTCCAGGCCGACGGCGTCCTTCAGCCGGGCCGAGAATTCGGCGACCAGCTGGTCGGCGTTGTACCTGGCCCGGTTGAACCGCCGGTCAACGACCCGCTGGACGCGCAGCCGGACCGGGTTGAACAGGGCCGCGGCGGCCAGGGTAGCGGCCGCCACGGCCACCGACGAGGTGAACCCGAGCACCTCGGTGGCCAGCAGGACCAGCCCGGCGTATAGCCCGACCAGCAGCCCGGTGACGAGCGTGTAGGCCAGCGTCCGGGAGATGATCCGGTCGATGTCGTACAGCCGGTACTTGAGGATGGCCACGCCGATGGACACCGGCAGCGCGGCGAACCCGAACCAGCCCAGCCCGCTCGCCACCCGCAACAGCGTGGCCGGCCAGGCGCCCTGGGTGAGGGCCAGCGCGGCGCTGGCCACCGTCACCGCCGCCCCCATCGCCAGCCACTTCAGCTGCTGGCGGCGCTCGCCCGAGGATCGCCGCCAGCTCAGTACCTGCCGGCCGATGAACGCCAGGATGAGCAGCAGCATGATCAGGAGCAGCAGCGTGACCTGCGCGTACCAGCCGGTCGGGTTGTCGGTGGCGGTCAGGCCGCCGTTGCCGTCCACCTGGACCGGGTGCCGGGAAAGGGCCTGCGCGGTGGCCACCGCGAGGCTGAGCTGGCTGACCGCGTACAGGCCGAGGTAGGCCCACAGGGTGGCACGCCACCAGCGAGAGCCAAGCTTTCCGTCCGGGAACAGCAGCACGACCAGGCCGAACAGCTCCAGCCCGGGGCCCCAGAGCTGGTTGACCGACAGCGCGACCGGGCCCAGCGGCAGGTGGTAGCCCAGCCGGTAACGCAGCAAGGCGTAAGCCGAGCCGTCGGTGGCCAGGATGAGGCAGAGCGCGATGCCGAGCAGCAGCCAGCCCAGTGGATTGCCGGGCTGGCGCCGGGCCACCAGCAGGCCGACCACTCCGCTGGGCACCCCGACCACCAGCGCGACCACCGCGTCGAACTGCAAGTGGGACAGGATCGTCAGGGGTACCAGCGCGACTGTGGCCGCGAGCAGCACGGCGGCGCAGATCACCAGCCACCGCTTCGGGCTCGCCGCAGCGCTCACCGCTCGTCCTTGCTCAGCCATAGCGCCTGGTGCGCGGGTTCCAGGGCATGGCCGATCACGCCGAGCAGGTCGGCCCGCAGTTCGTCCAGGGCCACCGCCCCGCTGGTCCGGGCGGCGAACGCGGCCACCGCCGCGTCCGCGTCGTACCGGGCCCGGTTGAACCGGCGGTCCACGACACGCTGCACCCGCCTCCGTACCGGGTTGAACAGGGCCGCGGCGGCCAGCGTGGCCGCGGCCACCGCTACCGACGAGGTGAACCCGAGCACCTCGGTGGCCAGCAGCACCAGCCCGGCGTACACCCCGACCAGCAGCCCGGTGACCAGCGCATAGGCCAGCGTGCGGGAGATGATCCGGTCGATGTCGTACAGCCGGTACTTGAGGATCCCGATGCCGATCGACACCGGCAGCGCCACGATGCCGAGCAACAGCACCTCCCACAGCGCGGCGGTGCTGGCGAACGAGGCGGCGGCCGAGAGGCCGCAGATGGCGGCCCCGCTCATCAGCCACTTGAGCTGCTGGCGGCGTTCCCCGGTGGACTGCCGCCAGCTGGCGATCTGATAGGCCAGCGCACATAGCCAGCTGATCAGCAGGCTGCCGAAGAAGATCAGGCTGAGGATGCCGGCCAGCGGCGGCGTGTTCTCCACCCGGGGCAGCTCACCGTCGGCCAGCACGTGCAGGTGCGGCGCGGCCAGCGCCTCACCGGTGAGGACGAGGATGGACACCAGCGCGGGCACCAGCAGCACTGGGCAGGCCCAGAACACGAACCGCCACCGGCCCGGCGGCGGCCGCCCGTCCGGGAACAGCCAGATGATCAGCGGCAGCGCGATGAACGGGACGAAGAACAGCTGGGCCATGACCAGCGCGGCCGGCCCGAGCACCGGGAGCGCGTGGTGGCCCGGCCGGTAGGCCTGATCGTAGGAATCGCTGGCGAACGTCAGCAGCAGGAGAACCGGCATGGCCAGCAGCAGCCAGCCGATCGGGTTGGCCCGCTGGTGCCAGGCCACGACCAGGCCGACCGCCGCGATCGCCCATAGCGCCAGGACCAGCGCGGTGCCCTCGGCGGCCGTGCGGTGCGAGCCGGTGTGGTGCCGGGTGACTGACTGGGCCACCACCACGCCGGTCAGCAGCACTATCAAGCCGGCCAGCAGCAGCGCGGTCAGCCGCGGCGCGGTGAGCCGGTGCCCCGGCAGCCGCGCCGTCCGGCTGGCTGTCACCGCCGTTCCCCGGCCATGGCGGCCGGGCTGAGCCGGGCCGGGCTGACATCAGGCGGCTGCCGGATGCCGAACACGTCGCGGAGCGCGGACAGCGCGGCCAGTTCGCCGCACCGGCCATGCACGCCGGGCAGCGGCGGGGTGGACGACGAGCACAGGTACACGCCGGGCAGCGGGGTCCGGTACGGGTTCCACCGCGGCACCGGGCGGGCCACGGTCTGCCACACCGTCTGCATCCCGGCGGCGATGTCGCCGCCGACGTAGTTGGGGTTGGCCGCTTCTTCATCGGCCGCGGTCCGGACGTGCCGGGCCAGGATCAGGTCGCGGAAGCCGGGCGCGAACCGCTCGATCTGCGCCTCGATCCGGGCCGTCATGTCCACCGTCGACCCGGCCGGCACGTGGCAGTACGCCCACAGCGTGTGCGTGCCCGCCGGAGACCGGGTCGGGTCGGCCACGGCGGGCTGGGTGACCAGCACGTACGGCGCCTCCGGATGCCGCCCGGCGGCCACCTCGGCCTCGGCCGCCGCGATCTCGCCGAACGTGCCACCGAGATGCAGCGTGCCGGCCCGGCGGGCCGCTCGCTGGCCCACGGCACCGGGCCGGACAGGGCGAAGTCGGCCTTGCACACCCCGGCCCCGTAGCGGAACCGGCGCAGCGCGTTCCGGTACCCCGCGGGCAGCCGGTCACCGGCCATAGCCAGCAGCGCCCGCGGAGCGACGTCCAGCAGCACCACCTGGGCCCGGGGCAGTTCGGCCAGCGAGCGCACCCACCAGCCGGTGTCAATCCGGCCGCCCGCGCCGGTCACCGCGGCGGCCAGCGCGTCGGTGATCCGCGCGCTGCCGCCCTCGGCCACCGGCCAGCCGGTGCCGTGGGCCAGCGCGAGCAGCATCGTGCCCACCGCCCCGGTCGGCGGCCGGCGCAGTGGCAGCATCCCGTGCGCGGCCACGCCCGCCAGCAGCGCGCGGCCCTCGTCGGTGCGGAACCGGCGGGCCAGCCCGGCCGCGGAACTCAGCGCGTGCGCGCCGAACACGGCGATGCCCGGGGTGACCCGCCGCGGCGGCCGCCGGATCGGGGCCAGCACCAGCTCAGCCAGGCCTGCGCAGTCGCGGGCCAGCGGCCCGAGCAGCCGCTGGTAGGCGGCGGCGTCGGCGCCCAGCCCGGCCGCCGTTTCCGGCACCGGCCGGGTGACCACCGCGGCCCGGCCGCCGTCCAGCGGGTGCGCGATGACCACGTCCGGGGACGCGAACCTGACCCCGCGTTCTTCCAGCCCGAAGCGCTGGAAGAACGGCGAGGCCACGGCCAGCGGGTGCGCCACCGAGCACACGTCGTGCCAGAACCCGGGCAGCGTGAGCTGCTCGGTGCGGCAGCCGCCGCCGATCGTGGCCGCGCCCTCGATCACCTGCACCCGCAGGCCCGCCGCGGCCAGCGTGACTGCGGCGGCCAGCCCGTTCGGGCCGCTGCCCACCACTACCGCGTCGGCGTCACCAGCCACCGGTCGTCCCCCCTGCGACCGGTTAGCTGGTGCGCCGCGCGCTGCGGCGCAGCGCGGTGAACGGCGCCGCCGCCGTCTGCAGCACGCTGCGGATCATCGAGTTGTGCCAGACGTTGCCCGCGTTGTGCCACTGCCGCTTGCTGTCCACGCAGACCGTCCGGGTGGTCACCGGGGCGCCGGCCGCGCCCAGGTAGTCGCCCAGCGCGGTCAGCGTCTGGGCCCAGAACACGTCTTCCTTCCGGTGCCCGCCGAACATCATGCCCAGCTCGTAGAGCGGGTCGTTGGCCCGCATCAGCACCTGCGCCTGGACGGCCGTGCCCGCCACGTCGCGTTCCGCGGAGAACGTGATCCAGCCCGCGAACATGTGCCCCTGCGGGGTCATCAGGGTGAACGACTCCTCGTCCGCGTACAGCACGAACACGCCGGTGGACAGCTTCACCCCGCCGCCGATGGCCAGGTCGAGCAGGGCCACGTCGCCGGGGCTGATCCCGGTCAGCGCCCCGGCGAACCGGTTGCCGGCCGGCCAGAACTCGGGGAAGTGCGCCTTCCAGGTGGCGATGGCCGACTCCGGGGTAATGTCCCCGGGCACGGTCAGCCGGTAGGTCTTCTGCCACATCTTGCCGAATCCCTGTACCGGGCCGGTCAGCCGGCGCCCGGCCACGTTGGTGCCGCGCACCCCGTCCCGCTGCTGCACGTCCAGCCGCTCCACCTTGGCCGCCCACCGGCCAACATCCCGGGGCGTCATCGCGGCCGTCGCCTCGCGCACGCTGAGCTCGATCTGCTCCGCCGAGGTGGTCCGCTCCGGGTCCACTGCCTCAGTCATGACATCCCCCTCAGGCGCCCGCGACGGACAGTGCGGAAGCCTCGTCCTCGTAGATCGTGATCGCCTCGTCCAGCCTGGTCAGCTCGAAGATCTCCCGGTAGTGCTCGCTCAGCCCGTACGCGGCCAGTTGCTGCCGTTGCCGGTTGGCCCGGACCAGCAGGGTGACCAGCATCCCGATGCCACCGCTGTTCATGTACTCCAGCCCGGTGAAGTTGAGCACCAGCCGGCTGGTGCCCGGCCCGCTCGCTTCCTCGTAGGCCGACATCAGCACCGGCTCACAGCCCGCGGTGACCTCGCCCTTGATGTCCACTACCGCCACCGCGTCCGCCACCCGCCTGACTTGCATGGTGACCACCGGTCCGTCCATCACTACCCCTCCCTTAGTGACCCTTAGTGCTAGTGACCCTTAGTGACTGTGCATCTGTAGCGCTGCGTCGAGGTCGCCGAAGACCTCGATGAAGTCGGACAGCCGGGTGATGTCGAAAATCTCCCGGTAGTGCGGGGACAGGCCGCTGGCCACCACCGTGCGGCGCTGCGCCCGGGCCTGGGCCAGCACGCTGACGATGAGCGCGATCCCGGTCGAGTTGATGTAGTCCACCCGGGCGAAATCGAGCACCACGGTCTGTGCCGTGCCGTCCGCGATCGCCTGCTGGTAGGCGGCGTTCAGTACCGCGGCGGCGCCGCCGTCCACTTCCCCGGTGAGCTCGATGACCGCGGTGCCGTCCACTGCGTGCACGACCGCCTCACAAATCCTCTTCATGACCGCCTCCCGGCAAGTCGGCTACCGGTGCGCCCGCGCCGGTCCGCATGGTGAGCTGGATGGTGTGCCACGGGCCGTCGGTGCTGACCTGCATCGCATCGACCATGTTCCGGATCAGGAACAGCCCCCAGCCCCGCGGCGGCTGCTCACCGGCCAGCTTCAGCTCAAGGTCAGGGGTCACGGCGGGACCGGCCGGGCTGTGCTCGCCGCCGCGGTCGGTGATGGTCACGATGATGTCCGGGCCATCCTGGATGACCTCGACGTCGACCGGGATCTCCGGCCGGTTGCGGTTGCCGTGCTCGATCGCGTTCATGGTCGCCTCGGCCACCGCGGTCTTCAGCCGCTCCAGCCGCGGCCCGGTCAGCCCGCAGCCCGCCACCGCCTCGGCCACCCGGGCCAGCGCGACGCGCTCGTTGCCCGGCTCGCTGGCCACCGCGAACGACGCCAGCTGCCGCCCGGCCGGATGGGCCACCGAGGTCATTCGCCGCCTCCCGCGTACCCGGCGTGCAGCGATCGCTGCAGGCAGACCAGCGTGATGTCGTCCTCCTGCTCAGCCTCCGGGCCGGTGAACGCGGCCAGCTCAGTCAGGCACAGGTCAATGAGTTCCTCGCCGGACGGCCCCCGGCCGGCCAGCTCGGACACCCGCGGGAAACCGAACATCTCCCGGTCCGGGTTGTGCGCCTCGGCCAGCCCGTCGCTGTGCAGCAGCGCGCAGTCTCCCGGCTCGAACTGGAAGGTCTTCTCCTCGTAGTCCATGCCGGGCATCAGCCCGAGCGGCATGCCGCGGGCCCGCAGCTCGGCCACCCCGCCCTTGGTCCGCACGTACGGCACATCGTGCCCGGCATTGGCGAACACGATGCTGCCGCTGGCCGGGTCGAGCACCAGGGCCAGGCAGGTGACGAACATGTGCGCCGGGATGTCCGCGCAGAGCAGGTCGTTTACGTGCGCGAGCACCGCACCGGGTGAGATCAGCCGGGGTGCGGCGCCGCGCAGCAGCGCGTGCGTGCTGGCCATCACCAGCGCGGCGGGCACGCCCTTGTCGGTCACGTCGCCGACCACGAACATGACCCGGCCGTCCGGCAGCGCGATGAAGTCGTAGAAGTCGCCGCCCACGGTGCGGGCCGGCCGGTAAAACGCGGCCACGTGCCAGCTCGGCAGGTCCGGCACGGTCTTCGGCAGGAACTGCTGCTGAATGATCTGGGCGATCTTCAGTTCCTGTTCGATCCGCTCCCGGTTACGCGCTTCGGCCTCCTGCTGCCGGACCAGCTGGCCCACCCGCATGGCGGGCGCCGCGTACCCGGCCAGGGCGTTAAGCAGCCTGCGGTCTTCCGATGAGTAGTCCCGTTCGGACAATCGCGGGCCGAGGCTGACCAGGCCGATCAGGCTGCCCGAGGAGATCAGCGGGACGGTGAGCACCACGCCGGCCGCCTTCAGCTCGGCCAGCGCGGGCGAGTCCAGGTCCAGGCCGCGGATGTCCACCGCGCCCGCCGCGCTGAGCAGGTAGCCGACCAGCGGGTCGTTCGAGGCCAGCTCGAACTGCGGGCCCTGGTCGGCAACCACCACGGTGCTCGCGGCCGGTCCGGCCGGTGCCGCGGGCCGGCGCCGCCGCCAGCCCCGGGCCCAGGCCCGCGGCTGGGGCTGGCCGTTGACCGCGGCCGGGCCCGGCTCTGCGACGGCGTGGCCGGGGTCAGCAGGACCAGGGGCGGCGTGGCCGGGGGCGTCGAGGTCCCGGTCCGCACTGGTGGCCGTTCCGGCGGCGGCCCCGTCCCCGCCGGCGCTGGCCCTGTCCAGCTGTTGCGCCATAGCAACCCTCCCGAAATCCCCGGGTTCTCCAAGCTCACGGCCAGCTTAGGGAGCAGGCGATACGGGATCGTTACGGCTCAGCCGGGATTAGCAGCGGATTTCACGCCGCTGCGTTACGGTGACTTCGTTCGTCCTGGGGGGGAGTTCCGTGTTGGTGGGTGAGCGTCCGCGGGTGCGCCATGGCCGGTGGTGGGTAGCGCGGATAGGGAATGTCATAGCCCGTAGGGATAGTGGGTGCGTGGCAGCGGCACGGGTGGTTCAGGGGTACCGGTTCGCCCTGGAACCCACACCCGTGCAGGAGTGCGCCTTGCGGTCACACGCGGGCGCGGCCAGGTTCGCGTGGAACTGGGGCCTGGCCAACTGCCAGGAGCGTTATGCGGCCGAGGGCAGATGGTATTCCGCTATCGACTTGCACAAGACGTGGAATGCTGCGAAGAAGGCCGACCCGGGACTGGCGTGGTGGAGCGAGAACTCCAAATGCGCCTATCAGGAAGCCTTCCGCGACCTGGAGTCCGCGCTGCGGGAGTTCATCAGGTCCCGCAGCGGTGACCGGAAAGGCCGCAGGCTCGGGTTCCCGCGGTTCAAGAAGCGAGGCAGGTGCCGGGATTCGTTCCGGTTCGGCTCTGGCGTTATGCGCTGCGCGGGGACGACGGTCACTCTCCCGCGCCTGGGCACGATCAAGACACATGAGTCCACCCGAAAGCTGGCCCGCAGGATCTCCAGCGGGACGGCCCGCATCCTGTCGGCTACCGTCTCGCGCACCGCCCAGCGCTGGTACGTCTCGTTCACCTGCGAGGTTGAGCGTGCCATCCCGGACCAGCATGCCCGGTCAGGGTCGGCCATCGGGATCGACCTGGGCGTGCACAAGCTGCTGACTGGCGTGGATAACGAGGGGAACGTAGTCACGGTGCCCGGGCCCAGCCCGCTCCGCGCCGGGCTGCGCCGCTTGCGCCGGGCCAGCCGGGCCCACTCCCGTAAGAAACCGGGCTCGGCGAATCGGCGCAAGACTGCGGCCCGGCTGGCGCGGGTCCACGTCCGCGTGGCCAGTTCCCGCGCGGACGCGCTGCACAAGGCCACCACCGATCTCAGCAGGCGGTATGCGGTCATCGTGGCCGAAGACCTGAACGTGGCCGGGATGACCCGCAACCGCAGGCTGGCTCGTGCCATTTCCGATCAAGGATTTGGTACTGCCGTGCGGATGCTGGGCTACAAGACCGCCTGGAACGGCGGTCGGCTGGTCAAGGCTGCCCGTGGTTTCCCAGTTCCAAGACGTGCTCGGGCTGCGGTGCGGTGAAAGCCAAGCTCGCCCTGTCCGAGCGGACATTCACTTGCCAGGTGTGCGGTCTCGCCATCGACCGCGATGAGAACGCCGCCCGGAATCTGCTCAACCTCGCGGCCAGTGGGGCCGAGAGCATAAACGCCCGTGGAGGGACGCTAAGACCCGGCCTTGCCGGGCACGTCCCGGTGAAACAGGAACCCGGCACCGCACCCGCGGGCCAGACCGGGACCGCCAGCGGGCAACCGCAGGCTGCGGGATAAGAGCCCACCCATGCTCACTGACCCGCAACGGGACATGTCAGATCTGGATCTCGCGCTGCTCGGGCCGCCGGTGATCACCCGGGCAGGCGCGCCGGTCAGCTTCGACACCCGGAAAGCCACCGCCGTGCTGGCCCTGCTGGCCGCCGACCACCATGAGCTGAGCCGGGAGCGGCTGGCCGCGCTGCTCTGGCCGGACGCGGACGCGGTCCGGGCCCGCGCCTCACTGCGCCGCACGCTGTCGGTGACCGCGGCGGCGGCCGGCCCGGGGTTGCTGGTTACCCGCACCGCGGTGGCGCTGGACCCGGACCGGGTCCGGGTGGACGTGACCGAGTTCGAGGCGCTGGCCGCCGGGCCGGACCCGGTACAGCTCGACCGCGCGGTCGCGCTGTACCGGGACGACTTCCTGGCCGGCTTCGCGCTGCGCGACTGCCCGGAGTTCGACGACTGGCAGGCCGAAACCGCGGACCGGCTCCGGCAGCGGCTGGCGCGCACCCTGGACCGGCTGGTCGCGGCGTGCACCGCCGCGGGCGACCTGGACCGGGCGACCGGTCACGCGCGTCGCTGGCTCGCTCTCGACCCGCTGCACGAGCCCGCGCACCAGGCCCTGATCAGGCTGCTGGCCTGGACCGGGCAGCGGTCCGCCGCGCTGCGCGCCTACCGCGCGCTGGTCCGCATCCTGGACACCGAGCTGGCGGTGCGCCCGCTGCCGGAGACCACCCAGCTGTACGACGACATCCGGGCCGCGCGGCTGGCCGGCCCGCCAGCGCCCGCCGCCCCAGTGGCCGCCGACGCGCCGGCCCCCGGCACCGCCCCGGCCACCCCCCGCGACCCGGCCACGCCCGGCGCCCCCGCTCCGACTGGCGCCCCCGGCACGTCCGGCACCGGGGCGGCGGAACTGGCCGGCGGAGCCGACGGCCACCCCGCAGCGCCGCGGCCCGGCCCGGGCGCACCGGCGCCCAGCTGGCGTTCGAAAGGGGAGTCTTTCCCGTTGGTCGGACGGGACGCGGAGCTGCGTGGCCTGCACCGGGCCTGGCAGGAGGTGGGCGCGGCGGGCCAGGTGGCTGCGGTGCTCGGCCCGGCCGGCTGCGGGAAGACGCGGCTGGTCGAGGAGTTCCGCCGGGACGCCCAGGCGGCCGGGGCGGTGGTGCTGGCCGGCCGCTGCCACGACGGCGAGAGCGGGCTGCCGTTCGTGCTCGCGGCCGACCTGCTGGCCGTGGCGCTGTCGGTCTGCCCGGAGCTGCCGGCCCGGCTGCCCGCGCACACGGCGGCGATGACCGGGCGGCTCTGCCCGGGGCTGGCCGCCGACTATCCGGACGACGTGCCCCCGCTGGACAGCCCGCTGGCGCTGACCCGGCTGTACGCGGCGATCGCCGAGGCGCTCCGGGCCGCGGCCGGGTCAGCGCCCGGCAGCGCCGGGGTGGTCCTGGTCGAGGACGTGCACTGGGCCGACGGGCCGTCCCTGGACCTGCTCGGCTACCTGGTGCGGCGGCTGGCCGGCTGGCCGCTGCTGCTGGTACTGAGCTGGTCCACCGACCACGCCGAACGGCTCGGCGGGCTGCGCGCCGCGCTCGGCGAGGCGTCCGACGCGGGCCGGTGCACGCTGATCGAACCCGGCCCGCTGGACCCGGAGCAGATCCGGGAGCTGCTGGCCCGGTCCGGGGTGAGCGGCGCTGACGTGGGCCAGCTGCTGGCCCAGACCCGCGGGCTGCCGATGCTGGTCCGGGAGTATGTCGAGGGGCTGCGCTCCGGCGCGGGGCAGCCGGCGCCGGGCGGGCAGGCCGGGACCGAGCGGTGGTGGCCGCCCGCGTCCGTCCGCGAGCTGCTCCGCCGCCGGGTGCAGGCGGCCAGCGAGCCGACCCAGCAGATGCTGTCCACCGCGGCCGTGCTGGGCAGCGGCTGCGACGCGGACCTGCTCCGCGCGGTCAGCGGCCGGGGCGAGGCGGAGACGGTGGAAGCGCTCGACGAGGCGGTACACCGGTTCCTGCTGACCGAGGTGCCGCCCGCGGGCGGGCACGGGCCGCCCAGCTACGAATTCCCCTACGAGGCGCTGCGCGCGGTGGTGTACGAGGCGGCCACGCTGGCCCGGCGCCGGCTGCTGCACGGCCGCGCCGCCGACACGCTGGCCCGCCGGTACGACCGCGACCCGGCCGCCACCCGGGCCGCGGCGGTGGCCGAGCACCTGCAGCGGGCCGGCCGGGACAGCGAGGCGGCGGACTGGTGGTGGCGGGCCGCCGGCTGGGCCCGCGAGCTGTACGCGCACGCCGACGAGTACGCGCACCTGCGCAAGGCGGCGGCGCTCGGCTACCCGGCGGTGCCGGTGGCGGTGGCGCTCGGCGACGCGGCCACCATGCTCGGCCGGTACCGCGAGGCGCTGGCCGAGTTCGAGGCCGCGGCGGCCGCGGTGCTGGACGGGGACGACGACAGCCTCGGCGCGGACATCGAGCACAAGCTGGCCGAGGTGCACCACCGGCTGGGTGACTGGGCGCTGGCCGAGGCGCACCTGGCCGCGGCGGCGCAACTGCTGGACCAGCTGCCTGACCAGCGAGACACCAGCCGCCAGGCCCGGATCGCGGCCGACCGGGCCGTGCTCAGCTACCGCCGCGGCGATACCGCGGACGCGGCCCGGCTGGCTGGGCAGGCACTGGCCGCGGCCCGCGCGGCGGGCGACCCGGCCGCGGTGGCCCAGGCGCTGAACGTGCTGGGCATGCTGGCCGCCCGGCGTGGCGATACCGCGGCAGCCGCGGCCCAGCTGCGGGAGAGCCTGGCCCAGGCCCGCCAGCTGCCGGACCGCGGGCAGGCCGTGGCCGCGCTGAACAACCTGGCCCGGCTGCTGGCCGAGAGCGGCCGCCCGGCCGAGGCGCTGCCGCTGGCCCAGGAGGCGCTGGCGCTCGGCCGCGAGCTCGGCGACCAGCACCGGCTGGCCGCGCTGCACACCAACCTGGCCGACCTGCTGCACGCGGCGGGTCAGCGGGACGCGGCCCTGGTCCACCTCAAGGAGGCGGCCCGGGGCTTCGCCGCGGTGGACACCGGCGGCACACCGCGGCCCGAGGTGTGGATGCTCGTCGAATGGTAGCGAGACGAACGAAGCACAGCCGAGTGGTGACGCCAGACGGCCCGTCGCCCGGAATGGGGTGACGGGCCGCCGGTGTCTGCGCGGTGGGCTGGCTAGTCCTTCTTGGCCTGCCAGCCGCCGCCGCTGACCACCGCACCGGTGGCCGGGTTGAGGATGAGCGGTTCGAAGTGCGGGAAAGTGTGGAAGTCCAGCACGCCGCCCGGCGCGTCCAGGCTGCCGGCGATGTTGGCGAACGAGCCAGCGCCGGTCGACTCGCCGTGCAGCCAGTTGTCCTCGATGAACTTGACCACCGAGGACTGGTCGGTCACGTTGTGGCTGACGTAGTTGTCCCGGGTCCACGGGGAGATGACGATCAGCGGCAGCCGGGGACCGTAACCGCACCGGTCCGGGGTGTCGCCGATCGAGATCGCGGCGGTCGTGCACACCGCCGCGTCGGCCGAGGTGTTCGAGCCGTTCACCCGGGGCGAGTTCTGGTGGTCGTACCAGCCGTCGGAGTCGTCATAGGTGATGACGATCGCGGTGGACTTCCAGTACCTGGACTCCTCGATCTGGTTGACCGTGTTGACGACGAAGTGCTGCTCGTCGATCGGATCCGAGTAGCCCGGGTGGGCGTCCTGGTACGCAGCCGCCTTGAGGTAGCTGACGGCCGGCATGTTGCCGTCCTTCAGCGTCTGGTAGAAGTCGGACAGGTCGTACTGGTGGTTGGCCTGATCGGTGCGCCCGATCCAGGCTTCCGAGGACGGCGGCAGGTGCTTCGGGTTCGCGGTGGACTTGTAGTACTCGAACGGGTTGTGGTGCGGCACGTAGTCCGCCACCTCGGTACCGCCGATGTTCTCGTGCTCCGAGCCGCAGACCGCGTAGCCGGCGCTGTTCGTCCCGGTCGGCGCGAACCCGCCCTGGAACCAGCCCCAGGTGATGTGCTTCGCGTTGAGCAGGTCACCGATGTTCTTCCCGGTCATCACGCCGACCGGCGAGGTGGACGTGTGGCTGGTGTCCGAGCAGTCGTCGTACGCCGGGTCCAGGTCGCCGTAGATGGTGCCCAGGCCCTTGCTGTTCAGCGCGCTGACCGTACCCGCGTCGGTGGTCACCGCGCCGGTGGTCGGGTTGACCGCGTAGCCGTCGCCGTCACTGCCGGAGGCCACGTTGAGCGCGCCGGGCGTGGACGGCCCGAAGTTCGTGTCGTAGTTGTTGTCGCTCATCGCGTAGTTCTGCGCGTAGTTCCACAGCCCGGTGACGGTGTTGCCGTCGTAGTAGTCCATGACGATGCCGGGCGGGCCGTACTCACCGGTGCACAGGTCCTGCTGGGTGTCCTGGACGAACATGTCCATCTTGCCGCCGTTGAACGCTTCCTGCTCCGCCGTGTAGCCGTGGTTCTGGTCGCAGGTCAGCGCCTGGGCGGGGGTGAGCCGCTCCGGGTTGTAGCTGTTCGGGTTGTGCTTGAGCAAGCTCGGCGTCAGGCCGTTCACCTTCGGCGTGCCCGGTTTGGCGTGGAATGGCGTGCCATCCGTGTTGGCCGCGTTCGGGTAGGTGCCGAAGTAGTGGTCGAAGGACTCGTTCTCGCCGAAGATCACGACGAGGTGCTTGATCGGCGTGCTGGTCGGGGCGACGATGCGGTACTCGCTGGCGGGCGCCTTCGCCGGGACCGGGACCGAGTTGACGGTGTTCGCGTTGGACGTGCTCGCGCTGGCTACCGACACACCGGCGGCGGTGCCGGCGACCAGGACACCGGCGGCGAGGATGGCCGTGTACCGGCCGCGCCAGCGGAGCCTGGCCCGGCCGATGCCGATGCCATTGCCTGGGCCTTCGCCCATGTAACCCTCCTGAGTCTGGGGCTGATCATTGGCGCCGTAGCCGCAAACCGCGGGCAGTGTGGCACCATCGCGCACAACAGAGCCAAAGCTTTCGGAAGGGTATGGCCAAATGGCGTCGGGCAGTTTACCGGCAGGCAAACGAGCGAACAAAAGTGCTTGTGCCTGACCCTTCTGCTTAACCCTCAGGCCAGCAGGGCCCGCCCGAAGTAGTCGCGGCTGTCCCGGACGCCGGGCAGCGCGAAGAAGTAGCCGCCGCCGAACGGGCTGATGTAGTCCACCAGCGGCTCGCCGATCAGCCGGGCCTGCACCGTCTCGAACCCGCGCTGCAGGTCCTGCTGGTAGGCGACGAAGACGAGGCCCATGTCCAGGTCGCCGACCGCGTCGATGCCACGGTCGTAGTTCCAGCCCCGGCGCAGGATCCGGTTCTTCTCGGTCTGCGGGGTGCGCGGATTGGCCAGCCGGATGTGCGCGGTGAGCGGGATGGCCGCCCCGGTCGGGTCGAGCGCGTAGTTGGGCCGGGAGAACTCGCTGTTGCCGTCGAGCGGGGCGCCGCTGTCCCGGCGCCGGCCGATCATGTCCTCCTGCTCCTGGATGCTGACCCGGTCCCAGAACTCGACGAACATCCTGATCAGCCGGATGACCTGGTAGCTGCCGTGCGCCGTCCAGGACGGCTCGCGGGCCATGCCGGGCTGGACCCAGACCAGCCGGTCCATCTGCGCGGCCAGCTTGGTGTCCGGGTTGGCGATGCCGTCCATGAAGCCCATCAGGTTGCGCGGCGTCGTGCCCGCCGGGCGGGGCGGGCTGGCGAACCCGTCGATCCGCCACACCGCCTGCATGCCGCCGCGGGTGTGCCGGGCGATGTCGCGCAGCGCGTGCAGCACGGTGTCGGTGCTGCCCGCGGACAGTTGCAGGCTCAGGTCACCGCCGCACTGGGCCGGGTCCAGGTCGTCGTTGGGGAACGTGGTCATCGCGGTCAGCCCGGCCGGCTTGCGCGCGGCCAGCCCGTACCGGTCGTCGAACAGCGAGGCGCCCGCCCCGACCGTCACGGTCAGGCCGTCCGGGACCACGGTCGGCCCGAGCACCCCGGAGTCCGGCGGCGGTTCGCCGATGCTCTCCGGGGGCGGGGTGCCCCCGGAGGTCAGGACCCGGGCCCGGTCGGTGACGGTGCGCAGCAGGTCGGTCAGCTCGCCGCGGCCATCCGCCGTGACGTTGAACGACACCACCAGGGTCTGCCGCTCCGGCTTGCGCACGATGCCGGCCTGGTGGATGCCGTGGAACGGGACCGCGGGCAGGCGGCCGAACCAGCCGTGCTCGGTCAGCGCCTGACCGGGCGGGGCGGCCTGCGCGGACCGGTAGGCATAGCCGCCGGCCGCCCCGGCCAGCACCCCGCCGACGGCGCCGGTCATCCCGGCGCCCAGCGCGCTGCGCAGGAACGAGCGGCGCGGCGGCCCGCCGGCCGGCGTGTCTGGCGCGGCCTGCTCGGCCGGCGTGCCTGGCTCGGCTGGCGCGGCCTGCTTGGCCGGTGTGCCCGGCGCGGCCTGCTCGTCCGGGCGATCGGGGCTGTCCTCGCGCGGGTCCATCATGACCTCCGCGGCTCGGTGATGACGGCGATCGGCGCGAGTTCCTCCAGCGCCTGGCTGGCCGCCGCGTCGATCTGCTCCCGCTGCCCGGGGCTGAGCCGGCTGACCGGCGTCCAGCTACCATCCGGCTGCTGCTGGGCCAGCAGCAGCGTGCGCAGCCGGTCCAGCCAGGTATACACGGACGGCAGCCCGCGATAGCGCGGCACGAGCAGCGGGCGCAGGATGCCGAGCAGCTCATAGGTGCCGGTGATGTTGGCATTGGTGGTGGCCAGCGTGGTCCCGCTGCCGTAGTCGTCGTGCCCGGTGAGCTGGAACTCCAGCGCGTTCTCCAGGATCTCGTGAGTGCGCAGGCCGATGTCGGTCAGGTCCTCCTCCATGCCCGGCCACAGCGTGCGCAGTTCCCGCACATCGCGGTCCAGCGCCGCAGCCGGGCCGGCCAGCTCGGCCGCGCTCTGCCCGTGCCACAGCCCGTACTCCAGCCGGTAGAAGCCGGTGAAAGCCGGATCGCTGACCCCCTTGGGCAGCCCGTCCGGGCGGCCGTCGATCTCGGTGTCGTAGTTCCCGAACGTCCCGTACGCGGCACCGAGCCGTTCGTAGGTCAGGTGCGCGGGCAGCCAGGCCCGCCGGGCCGCGCCGAGGTGGCCAGCCCGGATCAGCCTGGTGAGCGTGCCGACCTGGCTGGCCAGCGTGGCCAGCCCGGCCGTCACGTAGGCGTGGTACTCCTTGGCCGGGGCGAGCAGGTCGGCGCTGGTGACCGGCAGGATAGCGGTGGCCCCGCGCAGGTGGCCGCCGATCCGGACGGCCGGCCCGGTGATCGTGTCGGTGTCCTCGATCAGGCAGCGGAACCCATACCGCCCGGAACCCAGATCGACCCGCATCGGCACCGTGGTGCCCGGGCCGACCTGATCCACTTCGGCGTAGATCGCGCCGTTGGCCGGGTCGATCAGGTCGACTTCCGCGCCGCCGGTGCTGGAGTTGTTGATCTCGAAGGTCTGCATCCCGGCGTGCACCTGCTGCCACCCGGTCCCGCAGCCACCGGTATTCACCGTGATCACGTTGCCCGCCGCGGCCGACCCGCACCCGGACAGCCCGGCAACCAGCATGCCTGTCGTCAGCAGCCCGCCCACCACGGGCCGCACGCCAGCGGGCACCTGACCCCCTCAGCATGGAACGACCCGTTTGCAGCGCCAGAATATCCGGACCGGGCCGCCTTTCCTGGATAAGTATGGCCGTTCGCGGAACATTCACCGCCCATTCTGGCAATGGTCACGCGGGTGCCGGCCGGGCCCGCAGCCCGGTCCGGGCTATGCTCGGCAGCCATCGAGGGAGGTGGCTGCGGTGAAGGTCCGGCTCATCCTGCTGGCCGCGGCGCTGACCGTGCTGGTGGGGGTGGCCGCGGCCGTGCCGGCCTACCTGGTCGCCCGGCACAGCACGCCCACCGCCATGCAGCTGCCCCGGGTGTCCGGCCTGCCCGCGGACATGCCCACCAGCCTGGCCAACCTGATGACGCTGTCCGCGCTGCCGCGCACCCCCGCGCCCGGGTTCACGCTCACCGACCAGCACGGCCACCGGCTCACCCTGGCCAGCCTGCGCGGCAAGGTCGTGGTGCTGCAGTTCATGGACCCGCACTGCACCGACATCTGCCCGCTGGTGTCCCAGGAGTTCGTGGACGCGTATCACGACCTGGGCAACCGGGCCAGCCAGGTGGTGTTCGCCGCGGTCAACGTGAACCCGTACCACACCTCGGTGTCGGCTATGGCCGCGTACTCCCAGGAGCACGGGCTGGTCACGATCCCGGACTGGCACTTTTTCACCGGGCCGGTGCCGCTGCTCCGCTCGGTCTGGCAGGGCTACGACATCGCGGTGAACGCGCCCAACCCGGACGCCGACGTGCAGCACACCTCGGCCGTGTACCTCATCGACCAGCGCGGCCGGGAACGGTATCTGGCCATGCCGGTGGCCGACCACACCAAGTCCGGCACCGCCTACCTGCCCGCCCAGCAGCTGACCAGCTGGGGACACGGCATTGCCCTGCTGGCCAAGGACCTGCTGAACTAACGCGCCAGTTGCCGGCGGCGCAAAGCTACGCAGCGCTCAGGGTCTGGCCGGGGGCGGTGTCCCTGGCCTGGCTGCCGGCCAGCACCGCGTCGTAGTGGCCAAGCAGCGCGTCACCGACAGCGGCCCAGCTGCGGGCCAGCACCCGCTGCCGGCCAGCGCGGCCCTGCGCCGCCCGGGCCCGCGGGTCGGCCACCAGCCGGGCCGCCGCCCGGGCCAGCGCGGCAGCGTCGCCGGGCGGCACCAGGTATCCGGTGATGCCGTCGTCAACCAGGTCGATGGGGCCGCCGACGGCCGGCGCGACCACCGGCAGCCCGCTGGCCGCCGCTTCCTGGATGGTCTGGCCGAACGTCTCGTGGCAGCCGCTGTGCACGAACACGTCCAGGCTGGCGAAGATCCGGGCCAGCTGCTCGCCACGGTGCTGGCCGAGGAAGACCGCAGCCGGCATGGCCCGGCGCAGCCGTTCTTCGGCCGGCCCGCCGCCCACGATGATCAGCCGGGTGCCGGGCTGCCCGGCGATCGGCGCGAGCAGGTCGACCCGCTTCTCGTTGGCTAGCCGCCCGACGTAGCCGACCAGGACCTCACCGCGCGGCGCCAGCGACCGGCGCAGCGACTCGCTGCGGTGCGCCGGGTTGAACCGCTGGCAGTCCACGCCCCGGCCCCACAGCCAGACCCGCTCGATGCCGTGCGCGCGCAGCCGCTCGGCGCTGGCCGTGGACGGGGCCAGGGTGCGGTCGGCCGCGTTGTGGATCCGGCGCACCCAGCCCCAGGCGGCCGCCTCGGCGGCGGCGCCCAGCCGGTAGGCGCGGGCATAGCCGGGCACGTCGGTCTGGTAGACCGCCACCGTGGGCAGCCGCAGCTGCCGGGCGGACACCATGCCGCGGGCGCCGAGCACGAACGGGCTGGCCAGATGGACCACCTCGGCCCGGTGCTCGGTCAGCCAGCGGCGGATAGCCGCGGACCCGAGCCCGAGCCGGAAGGTCCGGTACCCGGGCAGCGGCACCGACGGCACCCGGCACACCCGGTACCCAGGGTCGGCTGGCTGGCCAGGGTCGCCGGGCGCGGCGGCGGCCCCGGACCCGGCCGCCTGGGGCGCGACGACCAGTGGCTCGTGCCCCCGGGCCAGCAGATGCTCGGCCACCCGGAGCACGCTGTTCGCCACGCCGTTGACATCGGGCGGGAAAGACTCTGCGATGATCCCGATCCGCACGCTCCCACCATGCGACCCTGGCCTGGCCCAGGCGGCGGCGACGCCATGGCTAGCGAGAAAACGCTCGATGACAATTGACCCCGGAGCTGGCCACCGGATTACCGCGTGTTTACCGGCCGGCCAGCCTGGGCCGAGCCCGGCCTGCGACACTACCGATCATGCAAACTCTGGTCGTCGATCACCCGCTGATCGCGCATAAGCTCACCGCGCTGCGCGACGAGAGCACCGACTCGCCCACGTTCCGGCGGCTCACCGATGAGCTGGTCACCCTGCTCGCCTACGAGGCCACCCGGGAAGTGCGCGTGCAGCCGGTGACGGTCCGCACCCCGGTGGGCGAGGCCCAGGGCGTCCGGATGGCCCGGCCGGAACCGCTGGTGGTGCCGGTGCTGCGCGCCGGGATCGGCATGCTGGACGGCATGATCCGGCTGCTGCCCACCGCCGAGGTCGGTTTCGTCGGGCTGGCCCGGGACGAGGAATCGCTGGTCGCCGCCACTTACGCCAACCGGCTGCCAGCCAACCTGGCCGGCCGCGACGTGTTCGTGCTCGATCCCATGCTGGCCACCGGGGGCACCCTGGAGACGGTGATCACCATGCTGGGCGACCGGGAAGCCGCGTCGGTCACCGCGGTCAGCTTGCTGGCCGCACCGGAGGGCGTGGACCGGCTGGCCGGTGCGTTCCCCGGCGACGAGCCGCTCCCGGTCCGGGTGGTGATCGCGGGCATGGACGAGCGGCTCAACGACCGCGGTTACATCATTCCCGGCCTGGGCGACGCCGGCGACCGCCTGTTCGGCGAGATCTAGCCGTCCAGCTCGCCACACCGCCCACACCCGCACCAGCTCCCCCGGGTCGCGCGCGCATCGCTGGAACATCCATGTCGTCAGGTGCCAACACCGCTGACTTAACGGTCCGGACGTTCTCCACCAGGCCTTCGCCTGTCAACTCCAGTCCCATCAGCCACACTGATCACGAGCTGAGGTGACTCTTCACGGATCTGGTGCGTTCATCGCCCGATTTGTCCCGGTTCTAGCGGCCCAAACACGTGAAGAGTCGCCAGCCGCGCCTGTGGCCGGTATCCCACGATGGCCTTAAGTCAGCGGCATTGCGTCAGGTGCGCGTCAATATTTCATCCACGCGGTGCCGGGCGCGAGCCGGTGCCGGGCGCGGGCTAGTGGCGGGCGCGGGCGACCGCCTGTCGGCGAGATCTGAGCCGGGCGCGGGCCGTCAGCGCAGTTCGGCGGGGCGGTCCGGGCTGGGCTCGGCGCCCGGTGGGGCGAGGTCGCGGAACTGCGAGGCGTCCATCAGCATCGAATCGCCGCGGAACACCGGGGTGTGTCGGACCCGCTTCTCGATGGCCGCGGCGGATGCCGTGTAGCCGAGGAACAGGAACAGCGAGAACGCCTGGATCAGGATCCAGCCCCACTCCGCCGAGATGGACGGCCAGGTCAGGATCCAGTCGTTGAGCCCGTGCAGCACCATCGGCACGGCGATGCCGAGCAGCCAGAGCGGGATCCGCTGCCGCCGGTAGTTGGTGCCCAGGCCGATAAAGAAGCCGGCGATGCCGGCCCACAGCGCGTGCTGCAGGCCGTCCACGAACACTCGCTCGGCGAACTCCGGGATGCCGAACGCCGAGCCGCGGGCGATGGCCAGGATCGCGTTGGGCACGTAGACCTTGGACGCCTCGTACGCGCCGAAGAACAGCCCGGACAGCGCGCCCAGGAACATCCACATCCGGACGTCCAGCTTGATGTGCCGGACCTTGAGCAGCACGATGGCCAGCACCATCACCGGCAGCGCCTTGGTCAGCTCCTCGGGCAGGCCGACGCCGACCCCCCAGCCGAACAGGCTGTGGCTGCTGGTCGGCGGGGCCAGTGCGTGCTCCCAGGGCAGCGTCAGCGCCGGGATCAGCACGAATTCCGCGGCGATGATGATGGCCGCGACGATCAGGTGCAGCCGGCCCAGCGGGCCGGGCCGGATCAGGAACCAGAACACCAGCGCCCACAACGGGGCCACGTACAGGCAGTACACCCAGCCCAGCGTGACCAGGTCGGCGTTGTGCTGCAGCACGATGAGCAGGACGAGCGGGGCCAGCGCGTACGCGGTGACCAGTAGCCGGGGCCACTGCCGCATGGCCGGGTCGCGAAGCCAGGCGCCCATCGGCACCAGGATGCGCAGCGCGCCGATGAGCTGCCCGCCCAGCGGATCGCTGGCCTTGCGGGGCGCGGCGTGCCCAGGCGGCGCAGCGTGCCCAGGCGGCGCAGCGTACCCAGGCGGGCTAGCCTGCCCGGTCGGCGTCTCCTCGGCTGCTGGCGCGGGCTCGAACCGCACCGCCGGGCCGTCCGGCACGGCCAGCCGGGCCTCCACCGGCCGCCCCAGGTGATACTGCGTGACTTGCTGCCCGGACACGAACGTGCCGCTGCGGCCCACGTTCTCCAGCACCCAGCCCTGCCCGCCCCAGCTGAGCCGGACATGCTCCCGGGACACCCGCGGGTCGGTCACCACGACCACGCTGTCATCCCGGCGCCCCACGTACGCGACCTGGCCCGGCTGCAGCACCGCACGCTGATCACCGTGCCTGACCACGAGCTCGTTCATCCCGCCCTCCCCGGACGCAGCCGCGCTAGCCGGCCGCGCCGTCCACGTTCGCCTCGCCCAGGTTACGGGTGGTTGCGGGCGATCAGGTGCCGATCGGGTGCCAGACCGTCTTGGTCTCCAGGAACGCGAGCATCCGGTCCAGGCCGGGGGTGGCCGCCCAGTCCTCAGCCACCCCGTCCGGGCCGGCCGGGAAAACCCGCTTGACGTTGTCCGCCGCGGCCCGCTCCAGCTCGGCCCGGCTGGCCGGGTCGGCCCCGGTCAGGTCGATCGCGTTGACGTCCATGTGCGCAGCCAGCACCGGGGCCAGTTCGCCGGTCCGCCCGGTCAGCACGTTGATCACGCCGCCTGGCACGTCCGACGTGGCCAGCACCTCGGCCAGGCTGATCGCCGCCAGCGGGGCCTGCTCGCTGGCCACCAGCACCGCCGTGTTCCCGGTCGCGATGACCGGCGCGAGCACGCTGACCAGGGCCAGCAGGCTGGCCTCGGCGGGCGCGAGCACCGCCACCACCCCGGTCGGCTCGGGCACGCTCAGGTTGAAGTACGGCCCGGCGACCGGGTTGGCCGCCCCGGTGATCTGGCCGATCTTGTCCGGCCAGCCCGCGTACCAGACCCACCGGTCGATGGCCGCGGTGACCTGCTGCGCCGCTTTGGCCGGCCCTGTTCCGGTCTGAACGCTCTCCGCGGCGAACTGGGCCGCGCGGCCTTCGAGGAGTTCGGCGACCCGGTAGAGAACCTGGCCCCGGTTGTACGCGGTCGCGCCGGACCAGCCGGGGAACGCCTTGCGCGCGGCCAGCACCGCGTCCCTGGCGTCCTTCCGCGAGGCCCGCGCGGCGTGCGCCAGCAGCGCGCCGCGGCGCCCGGTGACCGGGTAGGACCGGCCCGACTCGGAGCGCGGGAACGCGCCGCCGATGAACAGCTTGTAGGTCTTGCGGACGTCGAGTCGCGCGGGCTGGCTGCGGTCAGGCATCGAGGTGCTTAGCCTTTCAGGTACGGGGCCAGCCCGTGCCGGCCGCCCTCCCGGCCGAACCCGGATTCCCGGTAACCGCCGAACGGGCTGGCCGGGTCGAACCGGTTGTAGGTGTTGGCCCAGACCACCCCGGCGCGCAGCCGCTGGGCCATCCAGAAGATCCGGCTGCCCTTCTCGGTCCAGATGCCCGCGGACAGCCCGTACGGCGTGTTGTTGGCCTTGGCCACGGCCTCCTCCGGGGTGCGGAACGTGAGCACGGACAGCACCGGCCCGAAGATCTCCTCCTGGGCGATCCGGTGCGCCTGGCTGACCCCGCTGAACACGGTGGGCGGAAACCAGTAGCCGCGGTCCGGGATCGGGCAGGCCAGCGTCCAGCGTTCCGCGCCCTCCTGCTCCCCGGCCGCCGACAGCTCGTTGATCTTGTCCAGCTGCTGACGCGAGTTGATCGCGCCGATGTCGGTGTTCTTGTCCAGCGGATCGCCGAGCCGCAGTGTGCCGAGCCGCCGTTTCAGCCGGTCCAGCACGGTGTCCGCGACCGACTCCTGGACCAGCAGCCGGGAGCCCGCACAGCAGACGTGGCCCTGGTTGAAGAAGATGCCGTTGACGATGCCCTCCACCGCCTGGTCCAGCGGGGCGTCGTCGAACACCACGTTGGCCGCTTTGCCGCCGAGCTCCAGGGTGAGCTTCTTGCCGGTGCCCGCGACCGCACGCTGGATCTCCTTGCCCACCTCGGTCGATCCGGTGAACGCGATTTTGTTCACCCCGGGGTGGACGACCAGGGCCTGCCCGGCCGCGCCGTCCCCGGTCAGGATGTTGACCGTGCCCGGCGGCAGGCCCGCCTCCTGGATGACCTCGGCCAGCAGCAGCGCGGTGAGCGGCGTGGTCTCGGCCGGCTTGAGCACGCAGGTGTTGCCCGCGGCCAGCGCCGGGGCCAGCTTCCAGGCCGCCATCAGCAGCGGGAAGTTCCACGGGATGACCTGCCCGGCCACCCCGAGCGGGCGGGGATCCGGGCCGAACCCGGCATGCTCCAGCTTGTCCGCCCAGCCGGCGTAGTAGAAGAAGTGCGCGGCCGCCAGCGGGATGTCCACGTCTCGCGATTCCCGGATCGGCTTGCCATTGTCCAGGCTCTCCAGCACGGCGAACTCGCGGGACCGCTCCTGGATGACCCGGGCGGTCCGGTACAGGTACTTGGCCCGCTCCCGGCCGGGCAGGCCGCCCCAGGCACCCTGGTAGGCGTCCCGGGCCGCGCCGACCGCGCGGTCCACGTCCGGCCCGGTGGCCTGGGCCACCTCGGCCAGCGGCTGCTCGGTAGCCGGGTTCAGCGTGGCGAAATGGCCGCCGCCGGCCGGCGGCACGAACTCGCCGCCGATGAACAGGTCGTAGCTTGGCGCGATCGACACGATGTCCGTGGACTCGGGGGCCGGCGCGTAGTCCCACCCCTGGCTGGCGTCCACTACCTGGTCAACCATGCCGCTAACGTATCGCGCCGCACCTGGTGCGGCGATCAGGAGTCCAGGGCAGCTCAGCGGGCCGCGGCCTGCCCCGCCGCAGCCAGCCCCGCCGCAGCCAGCACGGTGTGCTGGATCAGCATGGCCGTGGTGACCGGGCCGACCCCGCCGGGCACCGGGGTGAGCAGCCCCGCGATGCCGGTGACCGCGGCGGCGTCCACGTCGCCGGCCAGGCCGCCACCGGGCACCGGGTTCGTGCCCACGTCGATGACCACTGCCCCGGGCGCGACGTGGTCCGCCCCGATCAGCCCGGTCCGCCCGGCCGCCACCACCAGCACCTCGGCTTCGCGGCACACCGCGGCCAGGTCCCTGGTGCGCGAGTGGGAGATGGTGACGGTGGCATCCCCGGCCAGCAACAGCAGCGCGGTGGGCTTGCCGACCACCACGGACCGGCCGACCACCACGGCGCGGCGGCCGCGCAGCGCGACGTCCTCCTGCCGGAGGATCTCCAGCACGGCCGCGGCCGTCGCGGGCGGGAACGCGCCGGGCAGCCCGGCCGCCAGCCGGCCCAGCGACGCCGGGTTGGCGCCGTCCACGTCCTTGGCCACGTCGATGGCCTGGCCCACCGCGGCCAGCGCGGCGCCGGGCGGCAGCGGGGTCTGGCAGATGATGCCGTGCACCGCCGGGTCGGCGGACAGGCCGGCCAGCCGGCCAGTGATCTCCGCGGCACTGGCCGGCCCGGCCAGCCGGTGCACCTGGCAGCTGACCCCGGCCCCGGTGGCGGCCCGCTCGATGGCGCGGACATACCAGGCCGCGCCCGGATCGTCGGTGGGCAGCAGCACGGCCAGCCCCGGCACCGTGCCCGCGGCGCGCAGCCCGGCCGCGGCGGTGGCCGCCTGCGCGGCGATGCGGGCGGCGATGGCCCGCCCATCTACCAGCTGTGTCATGGCCGCCCTCCTGTCCCGTGCTCACCCGCGCCGGACGTCAACTCTCCCAGCTGCCGGTGCGCGGTGAACCGTTACCCCGCCGCGGACGTCCACTATTTCGCCATCTCTTCGCGCAAGGAAAAGCCATGAACCGCAGTCATTCCACCCGCACCCACGCCCTGCCATTGCTCGCCGCGGCCGCGGCCACCGGGCTGGCCCTGGCTGGCTGCGGCGGCGCCAGCACCGGATCGGCCAGCGGCCCGGCCAGCCAGCTGGCCGCGAGCAGCGGGGCCAGCCCGGCCGGCAGTTCCGCGGGCACGGTGACCGCCCCGGCCCTGTTCCCGGCCGCGGCCGGCGACACCTGGGTGTACCAGGAGAAGCTGACCGCGACCAAGGGCACGGTGACCAACCAGGTGGCCGCGGTCAGCCCGCAACCTGGCGGCGGCGACAAGGTCACCATGAAGAGCCGCGAGGACCTGTCGGATCTCCCGCACACCACGACCACATCGACGTACGTCATCCATCCCGACGGCTCGATCTCGGTCCCGCTGACCCAGGTCGGCAGCACCGACATCACCGTCAAATCGGGCAGCATCGTGTGGCCGAGCGCGGCTCAGCTCGCGTCCGGCCAGCCGCGGACCAGCACGCTCGTCGTCTCGATCAACGAAGCCGGGAAAAGCACGACGGTGGGCGCGCACATCGTGGCCCGCGGCGCGGGCACCCAGACGGTGCACGTGCCGGCCGGCACCTATCAGGCCACCGTCGTCAACGAGACGATGACCGTAAAGGTCATGGGCCTGCGCGTGGGCGTGGACATCCGCACCTGGCTGGCCTCCGGCGTCGGCCCGGTCAAGTCCGAGGTCAGCACCAAGGCGGCGTCGCTGAGCAGCGGCATCGTCAGCGAGCAGGTGCTCAAGTCGTTCAGCAAGGGCTAGGCGGCCAGAAAACCAGCTGACCCTGCGCCTCAGGGCAGGCAGGATCGGCGGGATGGGGACGGCGTTCCGGCCCGGGCTGGAGCTGGCCGGGCAGTTCTACGCGGACGTGATCCGGCCGCTGCTGGACGAGCTCTACCCCGGGCTGCGCTACTCGGCCGCGCTGCTCGGCCCGGGCTCTGAGGTGCTCGGCTTCGACAGCGAGCGGTCCACCGACCACGACTGGGGCCCGCGGCTGCAGCTCCTGCTGGCTGCGGGTACCTCCCGCCCCGAGGCGGACCGGATCGGGTCAGCGCTGGACGGCCGGCTGCCGGCCAGCTTCCGCGGCTACCCGGTCCGCTTCGCGCTGAGCGGCGAGCCGCCGGCCGCGGCCCGGCACCACGTCCGGGTGGCCGCGCTGGACGACTGGCTGCGCGGCCGGCTCGGTTTCGGCCCGCGGGCCGGGATCACCACGCTCGACTGGCTGGCCACGCCCACCCAGCGGCTGGCCGAGCTGGCCGGCGGCGCGGTGTTCCACGACGGCCTGGGCGAGCTGGCGCCGGCCCGGGCCAGCCTGGCCTGGTACCCCCGGGACATCTGGTGCTATGTGCTGGCCTGCCAGTGGCAGCGGATCAGCCAGGAAGAGCCGTTTCCCGGCCGGTGCGCCGAGGCCGGTGATGACCTCGGCTCGGTGATCGTCACCGCCCGGCTGGCCCGGGACCTGATGCGGCTGTGCCTGCTGATGGACCGCTGCTACCCGCCGTACAGCAAGTGGCTCGGCACCGCGTTCGCCCGGTGCGTGGCCGGGCCGACGGTGGGGCCCCCGCTGCGCGCCGCGCTGGCCGCCGACAGCTGGCCGGCCCGCGAGCGGCACCTGTCGGAGGCGCTGCTCGCGGCGGCCGCGGCGCACAACGAGCTGGGCCTGACCGCGCCCGTCCCGGCCACCATGCGGCCGTTCTGGGACCGGCCCTACCTGGTGCTCGGCAGCGGCCAGTTCGCCACGGCGCTGCACGAGGCCATCCAGGACCCAGCCATCCGCGCCCTGCCGATGGCTGGTGCGGCCGACCAGTTCACCGACAACACCGACGCCCTGGCCGACGCCGCCGCGCTGCGCGCCGCCGTCGCCACCCTGCTGCTGGGTTAGCGCGGTGCATTGTGCCCCGCCCGCAGAGCACAATGCACCGCGCTATTGCCTTAGCTGGGTGCGGCGCCGACGATGATGCGGTCGAAGTCGGGCGCGTAGGCGGACGGGTTGCCGAACTCGATCGTGTTGTCCCCCGCGGTCAGCGCCAGCGGGATCGTCATCGTGCCGACCGTGCTGAAGCTGCCGGTGGGGGTGAACTGGATCAGCTGGGCCGTCCCGCCGTTCACGCTCACGTCGGCCTGCCGCCCGGTCGCCGAGCCGTCCAGGTAGGCGATCGTCACCTGGTAGGTCCCGGCGGCGGGCACCGACACCCCGTTGAAGGTGAGCGTGCCGCCCTCGCCGACGAAGCCGACCTTCTCCCCGCCCGAACAGGCCGGGCAGGCCGCGACACCAGCCCCGCCCGCGATCGTGTTGGCCGCCGCCTCGGCCTCGTACGACGCGGCCAGCGGCGGCGTGGCGGCACTGGCGTTAACTGTGAAGCCGTTGAATGTGGCCTGCCCGGGCTGGCCCGCGGCGTGCGAAGTGAGGAACAGGCCGGCGTCCTGGTTGGCCGCCTGGCCGGGCACCGTGGCGCTGCCCACCTCCAGCCAGGACTGACCGTCGTAGGAGTAGTAGCCGGTGTAGGTGGACCCGTTGCGGACCAGTTCCAGGTAGACCGGCAGGCTCTCCGGGATGGTGCCGTTGGCCGGGGTCACCGAGTCGATGAAGTCCCCGCCGTTGTTATCCCACTCCAGCTGGATGCCGCCGGACGGCGACTCGAACAGGATCACCCCCTCCGGGGACGTGCCGGACCCGGTGATGTCGTTGCGCACCATCAAGCCGGCCTTGGCGTAACCGGTCATGTTCTGCTGCGCGGTGACCTCGGTCTCGACGGTGGCCGTGCCGCCCACCACGCCCGGCTGGTAGATGCTGCTGTATGCGTCGGCGTCGCTGTACAGGTCGGCGCCGGCCCCCTCGATGGCGAACTGCTGCCCCGACTGGCCGAACGCAGCCGGGGCGTCGGTGGCCGAGGAAAAGGTCTTATCGGGCGCCTGCACCGGCGAGGTAGTCGTCACGCTGACCGTTACCGAACTTTCCTTTCGCAGCGCCATCCACTGGTAACTGGCGTTCGCCGTCACGCTGCCGCTGCCGAACAACTCCCCTGCCGGGGGCGCCGGTGCGGTCACCGTGAAGCCGGCCTGCACGGTCGCCCCGAGTGCTACCGGACCGAGCGACGCCGAACCCGGGGTCACCGTCCAGCCCGCCGGGGCGGACAGGGACAGCCGGGCCGACGGCACCGGCTGGACGCCGTCGTTGGTGAACGAGACGGTGGCCGTGCCCGGCTGGCCCCCGGTCAGCGTGGCCAGCCCAGACTCGGCCAGCGTTGTGTCCGGCGGCACCAGGCCTGCCGCCGCCTGCGCTATCGGCCGGATCCGGAACAGGGCGACCCCGTGTGCGGGGACATCAGCCGCGATGGTCGAGCCAGATTCGGTAAGCCGGTGATGCCAGAGATCGTTCAATAGATAAGCGTTGCTGGCCGGCAGGCCAACGGCGCCAGCCGTGGTGGAGACCACCTCAGCCTGGCTGCTGGTATTGAACAGGCCGGCCACCACGTCACCGGACTTCTCGGTCTTGGCGAACACCTGGGCCGTGCTGCTGTCCGCGACCCGGGACGCGTCGATGCTGTCCTGGTCCACCGAGAGCACCGCCCGGTTGGTCAGGTAGCTCAGGTCGAGCGGGTCGAGGTGGGTCAGGTCGGTACCCAGGATGAGCGGCGAGGCGGCCAGCGACCACAGGCTCATCTGGGTCTGCCGTTCCGCCGGGGTCAGCCCGTCGTTGCTGCCGTTGCCCAGCTCCAGCGAGTCGTAGTCGTTGAACGCGCCCGGCCCGCCGTACGGCTGCCACTGCGCGACCTGGTCGAACCGGGACTCGACGTTGGCCCAGTCGGTCAGCGGGTAGCTGGTGCCGCTGGTCTCGCAGCCGTAGCACTCGATGTCGCCGCCGGTGCGCCAGCCGTTGGAGTCCTGCGCCCAGGTGCTGGCGTCCGCGATGTTCAGGCTGTTGGACAGCTCCAGGTGGATCGGCCGGCCGGTCTGCCGGAGCGCCTGCGACCAGGCCTGCACGTCCGGGATGTCGAACGAGCCGACGCCGTCCAGCTTGACGTAGTCCACCCCCCAGGAGGCGAACTCGTCAGCCCACGAGTCGATGAACGCCTGCGCGCCCGGCTTGCTGTAATCGATGCCGACCATGCCGCCGCAGTTGTAGTTGTTTTCTGATACCGACGGCTCGGCGATCTGGTCGGCGGTGTAGGAGGTGCCCTCGATCGGGGTGTTCTGCGCCACCGCCTGCTGGGAGATGCCCGGCGTGACGTACAGCCCGAACTTGAGCCCGAGATGGTGCACGTAGTTCGCCACGACCTGGATGCCGTTCTCGCTGCCGTCCGCCGGGAACTTGCTGTTATCAGTTACCCACCGGCCGTACTGATCCACATTCGGGCCCTGGCTGCCGGGGCACTGGTACCAGAAGTCGTCCACGTTCACGTACTGGAAGCCGGCTCGGGCCAGCCCGCTGCTCTTCATGGCGCGGGCCTGTGCTTCGATGCCGGCCGCGGTGGGGTCGTGCCGGATGAAGCTCCAACTGCTCCAGCCGAGCGCCGGGGTCAGCCCGACCCCGTTGTCCTCGGCCTGCGCGGCGGGCGCGGCCGCCACCGCGGCGACCAGACCCAGTGGGATGAGTGGTAAGGCGGCGATCAGCGCGCGGATCAAGCTCCTCATCCGTTTTGCCTCCTTTTGCCCGGGGATGCCTCCTCCTTCGTACTGCGCGGCACAGGGTCGGTCAATATCACCCGAAATCGCACACAACCACACAGCCTGTTGCTGGGGCTTCGTCGGGGTTGGCTCGCCATCGGCGGGTTTGGGCTAGCATCCTGCGCAGGCTTGAGCGCGAACAGGTATGGCAAGGGGCACGGCGATGAGGTTCTACGGCGAGATGCGGGTGCAGGGCAGCGGCCCACTCGACGGCGCCCGCTTCGACGCGCTCGCCTACGCCCTCGCCGAGATCGAGGAGACCGACCCGGCGGTGAGCGACGTCGACCTCACCGCCTCGCTGGCCCAGGGCTCGATCACCGCGTCGATGGTCATCGACCAGGAGTCACTGGAACTCGCGGTGGCCAAGCTGATGGCGACGGTGCGCACCGCCATCTACCCGAACGGGGACACGCTAGGTGGCTGGAAGTTCCTCACCGAGACGGCTGGGCTGACCGTGCAGCCCGCCGCCGCCCGGGCCGTGGAGACCCGGGCCGCGGAGACCCGGGCCGGGGATGCGCGGCACGCGGCCATCCAGCCCCCGGACGGCCAGGCCCCCGACGCCGGGCCCGCGGACGGTGCCGCCACGGACGGCCGCGCGGCCGATGGCCGGGCACAGGTGCCCCAGCACAGCTGAGCCCAGCCGGGCAACGTCAGCGGGCCCGCCCCGGGATCAGCCCGGGACGGGCCCGCTGCTCGCTTACTCCTGGATCAGAAGAGGGCGATGGTGATGCCGCCGGTGCCGGGTCGTGGTCGTCGTCCCGGTGGTCCGGGAATCCGGCGCCATCTGCTACCCCGCGGCGGCCGGCCTGGCCAGCTCGGCGGCGGCTTTGTGCCAGGCCGCGAGCGCCGTGTCGATGTCGGCCGTAGTCACGTCGGCATGGGTGAGCATGCGCAGACGCCCGGCCACCATCGTGACCAGCACCCCGTGCCCGGCCAGCCGCTGCCGCCACTCCTGCACCGGGTGTCCGGTCTGGGTGACGTCGACGAACAGGATGTTGGTCTGCACCGCCGCCGGGTCGATGGCTCCGGGCATGGTCTCCGCAATGCCCTGGGCCAGCCGCTGGGCGTTGCCGTGGTCCTCGGCCAGCCGTCCCGGGCCGTCGCGCAGCGCGATCAGGCCGGCCGCGGCCATCACCCCGGCCTGCCGCCAGGCCGCACCGAACAGCACCTTGAGCCGGCGGGCCTCCCTGATGAACTCGGCGTCCCCGGTGAGCAGCGAGCCGATCGGCGCGCCGAGCCCTTTGGACAGGCAGAACATCATCGCGTCCACCTGCCCGGCGTACTCGGCCACGGCAGCCCCGGTGACCGCGCAGGCGTTGAAGATGCGCGCGCCGTCCAGGTACAGCGGGGTGCCCGCGGCGGCGCACGCCCCGGAGATAGCGGCCAGGCTGTCCACCGGCAGGACCGAACCGCCGCCCACCTGGTGCGTGTTCTCCAGCGCGACCAGGTCCACCACGTCGACGTCGTACGGATCAGGCTGCAGCGCCGCCACGACCTGGTCGGCGTCCAGCAGCCCGCGCTCCCGCGCCGCGACCCGGCGGAACGCGATCCCGGACAAGCTGGCCGCTGACCCGGCCTCGGTGCCGCCGACATGCGCGGTGGCCTCGCACACCACGAAGCGGCCGGGCCGGACGAAGGCGTGCAGCGCGATCTGGTTGCAGGCCGTCCCGGTCGGCAGGTAGATCGCGGCTTCCTTGCCGGTCAGTTCGGCGGCGGTGGCCTGCAGCCGGTTGACCGTCGGGTCATCGCCGTACCAGTCGTCACCCACCTCGGCCTCGGCCATGGCCGCCCGCATGGCCGCCGACGGCCTGGTCACCGTGTCCGACCGCAGATCGATGTACCCGTCCCTGTCCGCCGCCATCACCGTCCTCCCGCCGTGCCCAGTACGTCAGACCCCATTCTGTCTGTCCTGGTTGCATAGAACTCCCTAGCCCGAGCCGAGCCAGGGCGTACCGCGTACGATCGGGCCATGGGGCTGCTGCGGGTTGAGCTGTTCTACGACGATGAGGCCGGTAACTGGCACTATCGCGTGCCAGCCCTGCACATCAACGGCGGCGGCAACTCGACCCGCGAAGAAGCCGAGCAAGCCAGCGTCGACGCCATCGCGTTCGCACTACAGGGCGACCCGCACGATTTCGATACCGACGCCGAGGCGATCACCCTCGACGTGAGCGTCGCCCCAGCGGCCTGACTGCCACCGGGATGCTGGAGGGGGTCGGCGGGACGGGGCTTACTGTCGCCGGGATCCGGGCGGCGGAGACTGAGCGGGCGGACCGGCTGTTCGCCGACCCACTGGCCGGGGCGTTCGTGGCGGCGGCCGGGTCACCGCCGCGGCAGGCCACCGGGCGGCAGGCGGCCGCGCTGCGGCTCTGGATAGTGGCCCGCACCGTGTTCCTCGATGAACTTGTGCTGGCCGCCTGCGCGGATGGTGCCTGGCAGGTGGTGCTGCTCGGGGCGGGCTTTGACACCCGGGCATTCCGGCTGCCCTGGCCCCCTGGGGTGCGCTGCTTCGAACTGGACACCCCCGACGTGCTGGACGCCAAGGAGCAGGTGGTCGCCGCGCAGCGGGCCATGCCCAGTTGCGGGCGGATCACCGTCCCGGGCAACCTGCTGGACGACTGGCCGGCCGCGCTGCGGTCAGCGGGCATGCGGCCGGATCTGCCAACCGCCTGGGTGGCCGAAGGCCTGCTCGTCTACCTCAGCACGGACGACGTGGACGAGCTGCTGGACCGGGTGACCGGCCTGTCCGCCCCGGGCAGCCGGGTGGGGCTGACGTTCCGCAGCCGCGCGCCCGCCGATCAGACCTCCCCAGCGGTAGCGTTGCGCCGGTCAGCGGCCCCGGACGACCCGATCGGCTGGCTGGCCGGGCACGGCTGGGCCGCGCAGCTCGCTGACCCCCGCGACGTGCTGCGGGCGCACGGCCGCGCGGTGCCGGCCGACAGCGCTCCCGGACGCCAGCGGCGGGCACTGCTGATCAGCGCCGCCCTGGACGCCACGCTGCCCCGGTCCGGCCCGGCCCGGTCCCGCCGCGCGGCCAGCGCGATACCGCGTCCGCATCTGGCCACCCCGGCCGGCGGTGAAGCGACCCCGGCGGCGGGCCGGCCGCTGCCCGCCCTGCTGTCCCAGGCCCTGGTCGCGTTCACCATCGAGTTCGACAACGAGTCCGAGCACCAGATCCAGCACCGGACCACCAGTGGCCCGGTGGCCGGGTCGCGCGGCCCGTGGCTGGTGTCCGAGACCATGTGGGCGAACTTCATGCAGTTCGTGCCGCCGGATGGGGTGCCGCTGCGCGACGTGGCCGCGCTGGCCGGCATCACCAACCTGAACGGCCTGGAGCGCTGGGGCTACGTCACGGTCGGGCCGGACCCGGCCGACGGCCGGGCCAAGCCGCCCCGCCGGGATTGGGTGGTGCACGCAACTGCCGCGGGCCAGCGGGCCCAGCACATCTGGCGGCCGCTCACCGCGGAGATCGAGCGGCGCTGGCGGGACCGATTCGGCGCGGACCAGGTAATCACGCTGACCGGCGCATTGCGGTCCGTGGCCGGCCGGACCGGCTTGGTCCTGCCGCCCTACCTGCCGGTGGTCGGCGTGTACCCATCGGATCACGGTGACTGGCTGGCCGCGGGCCAGCAGGCCAGCGGCGCGGCTGAGGCCGGTCTGCCCGCGTTGCTGTCCCGGGTGCTGCTCGCCTTCGCTATCGACGTCGAGCGCGAGTCACGGCTGACCATGGTGGTCGGTGCCAACGCACTGCGAGTGCTTAGCACGGACCCCGTGCCGGTGGCCGGCCTGCCGCCGCGGGCCGGGCTGTCCAAGGAGGCGATGAGCCGGGCGCTGGGCTTGCTGGAGCGCCACGGCTACGCGGTGGTCGAACCCGATCCGGCGGCCAGCCGCCGCAAGGCGGCCCGGCTCACCGCGCGGGGCCAACGGGCCCAGGATGACCACCACCGCCTGGTCGTCGGCGTCGAGCAATGGCGGGACCGGTTCGGCGCGGACGAGGTCGATAGGCTGGCCGGCGCGCTACGCGGGCTGTTCATCGAAGCGGGCGGGCAGCAGCGGATCGCGGCCGGCCTGGTGCCCTACTCCGGCGGCTGGCGGGCGCACCCGCCCTACCTCAGCCAGACCGAGGCGCTGCTGGCCGACCCGGCCGCCGCGCTGCCGTACTACCCGATGGTCTCGCACCGCGGCGGCTTCCCAGACGGCAGCTAACGCTTAATCCAGGGTGAAGTAGTCGGGGCTGGCGTAGGCGCCGGTGAGCTGCTTGCGGCGCTGCATGAGCAGGTCGTTGAGCAGGCTGGAGGCGCCGATGCGGAACAGGTCGGGGGTCAGCCAGTCCGGCCCGGCGGTCTCCTTGACCAGGACCAGGTAGCGGATCGCGTCCTTGGCCGTGCGCACCCCGCCGGCCACCTTGACCCCGACCTGGTGGCCGGTGGCGGCGGCGAAGTCGGCCACCGCGGCCAGCATGACCAGGCCGACCGCAGGCGTGGCGGCGGGCGAGACCTTGCCGGTGGAGGTCTTGATGAAGTCGGCGCCGGACAGCATGGCCAGCCAGGATGCCCGGGCCACGTTGTCCAGCGTGGCCAGCTCGGCGGTCTCCAGGATGACCTTCAGGTGCACCGTCCCGCAGGCCTCGCGGACCGCCCGGATCTCCTCGCTGACCTGGCCGTACCGGCCGGCCAGGAAAGCGCCCCGGTCGATCACCATGTCCACCTCGTCGGCCCCGGCGGCTATCGCGTCCGCTACGTCGGCCAGCTTGACCGCGAGCGAGGCGCGGCCGGACGGGAACGCGGTCGCCACCGAGGCGACCTTCACCCCGCTGCCCGCGACTTCCTTGCGGGCCACCGCGACCAGGTCGGGATACACGCAGACGGCGGCGACCGGCGGCACGCCGGCGTCCTGCGGGTCGGGCCGGCGCGCCTTGGCGCACAGCCCGCGCACCTTGCCGGGTGTGTCGGCGCCCTCCAGCGTGGTCAGGTCGGTCATCCGGATGGCCGCGTCCAGCGCCCACAGCTTGGCTTCGCGCTTGATCGACCTGGTGGCCAGCGCGGCCGCGCGCTGCTGCACACCGACCGTGTCGGTGCCGGGCAGGCCGTGCAGCACCTGGCGCAGCGCGCCGTCCGACCCGACGATCTCCGCCGCCCAGTAATCTGCCCGACTGGCCGCCGCCGCAGTTGGCCTGGCCTGCACCGATCCGCTCACGCTGCCCGGTTACCCCACTTTCGGTCCGTGTATCCGGACCACAGCATCACTCGCCGCGCGCGCGGTGGCAAACCCGGGCTTGATCACCGTGTTGATGATCCGCAGCCGCTGGTCGAAATGCGCGAACGCGCTCTTCATCGCGTTGATGGTGAGCCACTCGAAGTCGGACCAGCCGTAGCCGAACGCCTCGGCCAGCCGGTGGAACTCCGACGACAGCGTGACCTCGCTCATCAGCCGGTTGTCGGTGTTCACGGTGACCCGGAAGGACAGCTGGCGGAGCAGCCCGATCGGGTGCTCCTCGATCGACGGGGCCGCGCCGGTCTGCACGTTGGAGGTCGGGCACATCTCCAGCGGGACGCGCTGATCCCGCACGTAGCTGGCCAGCCGGCCGAGCGAGGCGGTGCCGTCGGCGCCGATCCGGATGTCGTCCACGATCCGCACCCCGTGACCGAGCCGGTCCGCGCCGCACCATTGCAGCGCCTCCCAGATGGACGGCAGGCCGAAGCCCTCACCGGCGTGGATGGTGATGTGGAAGTTCTCCCGGGCCACGTACTGGAACGCATCCAGGTGCCGGGTCGGCGGGCTGCCCGCCTCGGCTCCGGCGATGTCGAACCCGACCACGCCCTCGTCCCGGTGCCGGACCGCGAGTTCGGCGATCTCCAGCGAGCGGGCTGCCGTCCGCATGGCGGTGAGCAGGGCGTACACCGTGATGCCGCGGCCCGCGCTGCCGATCCGGAACCCTTCCAGCACCGCGGAGACCACCTGCTCCAGGGTGAGCCCGCCGCTGACGTGCAGTTCCGGGGCGAACCGGACTTCGGCATAGACGACACCGTCGGCCGCCAGATCCTCCGCGCACTCGGCCGCCACCCGGGTCAGCGCCTCGGGTGTCTGCATCACCGCGACCGTGTGCTGGAACGCGTCCAGGTAGAACTTCAGGTGACCGCGGTGCGCGCCACGGCGCAGCCAGCGCGCGACCTCGGCCACGTCCTGCGACGGCAGCTGGTCGTAACCGATATCCCGGGCCAGTTCCACCACGGTGGCCGGCCGGAGCCCGCCGTCCAGGTGATCGTGCAGCAGCACCTTGGGAACGGCCCTGATCTCCGCGATCGTGGGAGTCATCAGCCCATTCTCACAGATCTACCCGGTCGATGATCGGTGAGCTGGCGGCCGGCGGTTCGGCGCCGACCTCGATGGCCCCGGTGAGCGCCTCGGCGGCCCGGGTGAACCGTGACTCGTCGTCGGTGCGCAGCTCCAGCACGGGCTGGCCACGCTCCACCCACTCCCCCGGTTTGGCCAGGCAGAGCACCCCGGCCGCCGGGTTGACCGGGTGCTCCTTGAGCGCCCGGCCAGCGCCGAGCCGCCAGGCAGCCACGCCCACCGCGTACGCGTCGAGCTTGCGCAACCAGCCGGAGGCAGGGGCGTTCAGCATCTGGTGGGAATGTGCGGCCACCGGGAGCGGCGCGTCAGGGTCGCCGCCTTGTGCGGTGATCATCGCGCGGTAGGCGGCCAGGGCGCGGCCATCCGCGAGCGCGGCCGCCGGGTCAGCGTCGAGGCCGGCCAGCCGGAGCATCTCGCGGGCCAGCGCGAGGGTGACCGCGACCAGGTCGGCCGGGCCCTCGCCGCGCAGCGTGGCCACCGCCTCCTCGACCTCGAGCGCGTTGCCGACGGCCCGGCCGAGCGGCGTGTCCATCCTGGTCAGCAGCGCCGAGGTGGCCACACCTTCCTCGGCGCCGATGGTCACCATGGTCTGCGCCAGCAGCCGGGCGTCGGCCTCGGCCCGCATGAACGCGCCGCTGCCCACCTTGACGTCCAGCACCAGCGCGGCGGTGCCCTCGGCGATCTTCTTGGACATGATGGAGCTGGCGATCAGCGGGATCGACTCGACCGTGCCGGTGACATCGCGCAGCGCGTACAGCCGGCGGTCGGCCGGGGCCAGGCCCGGGCAGGCCGCGCAGATGACGCAGCCGACGTCGCGCAGCACGGCCAGCATCTCGGCCGGGGACAGCAGCGCCCGCCAGCCCGGGATGGCTTCCAGCTTGTCCAGGGTGCCGCCGGTGTGCCCGAGGCCCCGGCCGGACAGCTGCGGGACCGCGGCGCCGCACGCGGCCACCAGCGGGGCCAGGATCAGCGACACCTTGTCGCCCACGCCGCCGGTGGAGTGCTTGTCCACGGTCGGCCGTCCGACGCCGGTGAGCTCCAGCCGCTCGCCCGAGTCGATCATGGCCGAGGTCCAGGCGCGCAGCTCCTCGGTGTCCAGGCCATGGAAGTAAATGGCCATGAGCAGCGCGGACATCTGCTCGTCGGCCACCTCGCCGCCCAGGTAGGCCTCGATCAGCCAGCCGATCTGCGCCTCGGTGAGCGGCTGCCCATCCCGCTTGGCCCGGATCAGGTGGACCGTGTCGGGCGGGACGGCCAGCGGCTCAACCATCGCGGCGGGCGCCCAGGTCGGTGCCGCTGAACGCGGCCGGCAGCAGCGCGCTGAGCGGCAGCGGGCCGCTGTCCGTGTCGACCAGCAGGTCCGGGCCGCCCGCTTCGAGCAGCAATTGGCGGCAGCGGCCGCAGGGCAGCAGCGGCGCGCCGTCCCCGCCCACCACGGCGACCGCTTGCAGAGTGCCGCCGCCGGTCGCGTGCAGCGCGCTGACCAGCCCGCACTCGGCGCACAGGGTCAGCCCGTAGGACGCGTTCTCCACGTTGCAGCCGGTGACGACCCGTCCGTCCGGGGTCTGGCCCGCGGCGCCAACCCGCAGCTTCGAATACGGCGCGTAGGCCTGACCGGCCACCTCGGTGGCCGCGGCCCGCAGCATTGCCCAGTCAACCATCACACGATCAAGCTAGCCGCCCGGTCCGGGAGCTAAACCGCGCCCGCCGCCGGGACGTCCAGCTCGGTGTCCGCGTAGTTGAGGAAGTAGGAGGTAAAAACGGCAAGACCCAGATAGCCGAACGCCTCTGCCAGGTGCTCATCCGTCCAGCCCGCGCGGACTGCGCTGGCCCAGGTGGAGTCGGCGACCTGGCCGCGATTCGCCGCCGCTTCGCGGATCACCGCGATGAGCGCGTCGGCCTTCGGCTCGCCCAGGTCCTTCCCGGCCAGCGGCGCGGCCACCTGGTCCGGTTGCCAGCCAGACTGGAAAGCCAGATTGGACAGGATGGCCTGTGCATACCGGCTCTCGCTGGCGGAGGCCGTGACCACCAGCAGCGCGGTGCGGGTGCTCTGGTCCAGCGTCCCCGGCTGGCCGGTGGCCCGCCGGAGCGCCACATAGGCCGCCAGCACCGCCGGGGCGTGCGCCAGCTGGGCGTGCAGGTTGAGCGGCCGGCCGGTGGGTGAGAACTGGTAAGGACGGCGCCCCCGGCCGGAACGTGACCGGGCCCCCGCGGCAGGCCGGTCACGTTCCGCCGGGCGGCCGCGTCCCCATAAGTGAGGCACGGAAGGAGTGACGGAATGAGCATGGATACCGGACCGGCCGCGGTGGGCACGCGCGGGCCCGAGCCCGTCCCGCCAGCGGCGGTGGTGAAGGTGGTCATGCGGCCGATGACCAAACTCCTGAACCCGCTGATCAAGAAGCTGGCCGGGCGGCGGCACTTCCGGATGGCGGCGCAAATCTGGCACGTGGGCCGGCGTTCCGGGCGGCTGTACATGACCCCGGCGGGCGCGCGGCTGGCCGGGGACGACGTGGTGGTGATCCCGCTGACCTTCGGCAACCGCTCCGACTGGGTGCGGAACGTCCAGGCCGCGGGTGGCTGCCGGATCCGCCTGCTGGGCCGCGGCTACAGCACCACCCAGCCGGAGTTCCTGACCATGGCGGAAGCTGGGCCGCTGCTGCGGGCCGCGTTCAGCCCGGCAGAGCGGGCCAGCTTCCGGCTGCTCGGCATCAAGCAGGTCGTGCGGCTGCGGATTGCCCGTCCCGGCCCAGCGCCAGCCTGAGGCCGACGTGGACCAGCAGCCAGCCAGCGTTCTCCCGCATCTGGTGCCGGGCCGTGGCCCGGCTGGGACGTACCCGGCTGGCGATCCGGGCTAGCTCATCCTGGCGTTCGTTGATCAGTTGCTGGTGGACATAGGGGTGCATGACGGAATTACCTTCCGGTCGGAGGGTGGCAGAGGGGTGGGGTGCGGCGGTCAGCTGGTGGGCGGCTCGCCGCTGGGTGGATCGCCGCCGGAGTCCGCGCCCGGCACGGCGATCGGGTAGGAGAACAGCAGGTATTCCACCGGGAGCGCGCCGGATGGGCGCGCCGATCGGTCGGTGAGCCGCTCCCGGAACCGGGATACGAGCACTTCGGCCAGCTCATCGTTGAGCTGCTTGAGTTCGTCGGGGGTCAGGAACAGGACCCACTCGCTCGTGCCCGCCGCCCGCCGCCATTCCCGTGGGTAGCCGGCCATGGACCGGGTCCAGGCCTGATACCTACCGATCTGGCGGTCGGTGACGAGCTGGCCGAGGGCGGCCGCGGCGATCTCGGTCTCCGGATCACCGATACCGCGGATGTTCATGCCAATCGACGTCATCTTCCATGGCCGGGCCCGGCCCTTGCCGCCGCCCGCCTCCTCCACGAACCCGTACTTGGCCAGCTGGCGGAGGTGGAACGAGCAGGTGGTCGGGGACTCGCCGATCTGCTCGCCGAGTTCCGTCGCGGTCATCGCGCCGCCCAGGCTGAGTGCCTCAAGGAGAGCGATCCGCACCGGGTGGGTGAGCGCGCGCAGCGTCCGCGCATCGCTGACCTCCCGCATCTCGGAGAGGTAGCTGGCCGTCTCACCCGGGCGCTCGGCTCCGCGGTCAGAATCGTCGAGAGGCATGTCTCAATACTAAAATCTCGAGAGAAAGTTGTCAAGAGAACTCTCTCGAAAGATGCCTTCCGAGGCGATCATGATGGGATGCGCCGTCACATCAGCCGCTAGGGGGCGGGGGCCAGATGACGGTGAGCGCCCGGTCGGCCCAGTCGGCCGGGATGGTGCCGGCCGCCAGGTAGCGCGCGTAGCAGGAGCCGACCAGCAGGCTGACGGTCACGTCCAGGTCCAGCTGGGCGGGCAGCTGGCCCTGCGCGGCGCCGGCCAGCAGGGCCTGGCGCAGCCGCTCCCGGCGCGGCTCGATCAGCCGCTGCCGGAACCGCTCCAGCAGCAGCGGGTGCCGGTTCTCCTCGGCCAGGATGCTGCCCAGCGTGGCCATGCCGTCCGGCCGGAGCATGTTGGCCCGCAGGTTCTCCAGCACGGCGCGGGCATCGGCGCGCGGGACGCCGGTCGGCCCGGGCAGCGGCTCGATGCGCAGCGTGTCGATGACCGCTGACGCCAGCTCGGCCTTGCCCCGGAAACGGCGGCGCAGGCTCGGCGTGGTCGTGCCCGCCGCCGCAGCGACCGCCTCCAGTGACATCCCGGCATAGCCGCGCTCGTGCAGCTGGCGCTCGGCGGCGGTCAGGATGGCCTGATCCAGCGCGGCGTCCCGGGGCCGCCCGGGGGGCCGGGACGAGCTGGCCCCGGCCTGGTCCGGCTGCTCAGGCTGGCCGTCACCAGGCGCCCCGCCCCGCGGCGCGTCGGCCATAACTTCACGGTAAGCCCGGCGGCCCGGGCTGGCGCTGTCCGGCTCACGCGGCCCGCGGCCGCCCCCGTTGCTACGGTGTGCTGGTGACCCTGCCCGCCGCCACGGCCTTCGTGCTTGCCTCCGGGTCGCAGGGGCGGCTGCGGCTGCTCCGTACAGCTGGGCTGGACCCAGATGTGGTGGTCAGCGGGGCCGACGAGAACCACGACAGGCAGCTGGACGTGGCCGACCTGGTGGTCGTGCTGGCCGAGCGCAAGGCCGCCGCGGTGGCCCGGCTGCGCCCGGACGCGCTGGTGCTGGGCTGCGACTCGCTGCTCGACCTCGACGGTCAGCCGGTGGGCAAGCCCGCCTCGGCCGGGCAGGCGGCCGCGGTGTGGCGGCGGCTGTCCGGGCGGACGGCGACGCTGTGCACCGGGCACTGCCTGATCGAGCCGGGCAGCGGCCGGGTCGTCCGGGACGTGGCCCGCACCACGATCCGGTTCGGCACCCCCAGCGACACGGAAGTGGCGGCCTACGTGGCCACCGGCGAGCCGCTGGCGATGGCGGGCGCGTTCAGCATCGACGGCCGCGGCGCGGCCTTCGTGGACGGCATCGACGGCGACCCGGGCAACGTGATCGGGCTGTCCCTGCCGCTGCTCCGCCGGATGCTGGCCGGGCTGGGCGTGGCCATCACCGACCTGTGGCGGTAAATCCCGCCGACAGCCATCCTGACAAGGAGTGAAACAGCATGACATCGACCGCGCTGCTGATCATGGATGTGCAGCAGGGCATCGTGGACCGGTTCGGCAGCGAGGCCGGATACCTGCCCGGCCTGGGTTCCGCGATCAAGGCCGCCCGGCAGGCCGGAATCCCGGTCATCTACGTGGTGGTCGGCTTCCGCGCCGGGTATCCGGAGGTCAGCCCGCGGAACAAGAGTTTCGGCGCGATCGCCGGGACCGGGCGGTTCGCCGACGGCGATCCGGCCCGCGAGGTGCATCCGGCCGTCGCCCCGGCGCCTGATGACGTGGTCGTGACCAAGCGCCGGGTGTCCGCGTTCGCCGGCAGCGACCTGGACGTCGTGCTGCGCGCCCAGGGCATCGGGCACCTGGTGCTGGCCGGCATCGCGACCAGCGGGGTGGTGCTGTCCACCCTGCGCCAGGCGGCTGACCTGGACTACCAGCTCACCGTGCTGGCCGACGGCTGCCTGGACGCCGACCCGGAGGTGCACCGGGTGCTGCTGGAGAAGGTCTTCCCGCGGCAGGCCGAGGTGACCAGCATCACCGGCTGGACGGCCAGCCTGGGCTAGCGCCGGGGCATAAACCGGCCACGCCGCGTGGTTAGGCCGAACCTAGAACCGTGGAATGGAGCAGCCATGCCGAAGGCCGTGCGGTACGACAACTACGGCGGAGTGGACGTCCTGAACGTGGTGGATGTGCCACGGCCGGTACCCGGTCCCGGTCAGGTGCTGGTCCAGGTCAAGGCGGCCGGGATCAACCCCGGCGAGGCCAAGATCCGGGACGGCCTGCTGGCCGGGCGGTGGCCGTCCACCTTCCCGTCCGGCCAGGGCAGCGACCTGGCCGGCATCGTGGCGGAGACCGGGCCCGGGGTGACCGGTGTGGCGGTCGGCGACGAGGTCATCGGCTACACCGACAACCGGGCCAGCCAGGCTGAGTTCGTCGTGGTGGAAGCGGGGCACCTGACCCCGAAGCCGGCCGAGGTGCCGTGGCCGGTGGCCGGGGCACTGTTCGTCGTCGGGGCCACCGCGTACGCGGCGGTCCGGGCGGTGGCGCCGGCCAAGGGCGACGTGCTGGTGGTGTCCGGCGCGGCCGGCGGGGTCGGCTCGATCGCGGTCCAGCTGGCCCGGCGGACCGGGGCCACCGTGGTCGGCCTGGCCAGTCCGGTGCACCACGACTGGCTGGCCGCGCACGGCGTGATCCCGGTCAGCTACGGCGATGGGGTGGCCGACCGGATCCGGCAGGCCGCGGGCAAAGTGGACGCATTCATCGACACGGTCGGCGCCGGCTACGTCCAGCTCGCACTGGACCTGGGCGTCGCACCGGACCGGATCGACACCATCGCCGACTTCGCGGCTATCGGGCGATATGGGGTCAAGGGTGACGGCAACGCCGCCGGAGCCAGCGCCGCGGTGCTGGCCGAGCTGGCCGCGCTGATCGCGGATGGCGAGCTGGAAATCCCGATCGCCGCCACCTTCCCGCTGGCTGAGGTGCGCGACGCGTACCGGCGGCTGGCCGAGGGCCACGTCCAGGGCAAGATCGTTCTGCTGCCCTGAGATGATGGCCGGGTGGATATCACCCAGCTGATCCTGGACGACCACCACGAGCAGCGGCGGCTGTTCGCCATCCTGGAACAGGTAGACCCGGCCGACCGGGACACGCTGCGCGCGGTCTGGGACCGGCTGGCCGCGTTCCTGGAGCTGCACGCCGCGGCCGAGGAGAAGGTCTTCTATCCGGAGCTGCTCCGGGTCGGCACCAGCGCCCGGCGGACCGGCCAGGTCGAGGCGGAGACGCTGGACGCGATCGGTGACCACAACGACATCCGGGACGCGGTCACCGCGGTGGCCGGGCACGCGGTGGGCTCGGCCGAGTGGTACGCGGCGGTGGCCGCGGCGAACCTGGCCAACAGCGACCACATGGCCGAGGAGGAGCGGGAAGGGCTCACCGACTTCCGCCACCTGGCCAGCCTGCAGCGGCGGCACGACCTGGCGGTGGCCTTCATCCGGTTCGAGACCCAGCATTACGCGGGGGTGCCGCCGGTGGACAAGGACCCGGAAGGCTACGTGCACGCGGTCGAAGAGCAGATCGCGGCGGGCGGGGATGAGCCGCCCGCGGCCAGCCCAGCCGGCGACGGTTCGCTCAGCATCGGCAGCCTCAAGGCACGCTGACCGGTCCAGGGACCACGCTGTGTCACGGCTGGGGCGAAGCGGGTTTCGATTTGGCAACGGGACGGCGGCGGCACGCCGTCGCTCCTTCCCTGGCCGCGCTACCCGGTCTAGCCTGCGGACATCGCAGAGCGGGGCGTTCTGGATCTTCGAACCGGTTCACCCGCTTCGGGGCGGCGGGGGTAGCGCCCGGACCGGGCGGAGCCGCCCCTGGAAGAGGAGGTAACCGTGAGACAGACCGTCCGGGCCGCAGCCACGCTCGCCGTCGTGGCCCTGTTGGCGGCCGCGTGCGGCAGCAGTGGCTCCAATAACAGCAGTTCCTCGAGCAGCAGTTCGTCCAGCAGTTCAGGCGGTAGCTCGGCAGCGAAGTTCACCGGCTGCATGGTCACCGACACCGGCGGCATCGACGACAAGTCGTTCAACGCCTCATCCTGGCAGGGCATGCAGGAGGCGCAGTCCGCCGAGCCGAGCAAGGTCACCGTCAAGTACCTGCAGTCCACCTCGTCGGCTGACTACGCCTCGAACATCTCGGCCTTCCTCGGCCAGAAATGCGGCATCATCGTCACCGTCGGGTTCCTGATGGCCGGCGCGACCGGGACGGCGGCAGCGTCCAACGCATCGTCCAAGTTCGCCATCGTGGACTGCGCGCTCGCCTCGGCGTCCTGCCCGTCCAGCGCGTCCGGCAAGCCATCGACCCCGCCGAAGAACGTGGACTCGCTGGTGTTCGACACCGTGCAGGACGGGTTCCTCGGCGGCTACCTGGCCGCGGGCATGACCAAGACCGGCAAGGTGGCCACGTTCGGCGGCGAGAAGCTGCCCACCGTGACCATCTACATGGACGGGTTCTGGGACGGCGTGCACTACTACAACCAGCAGCACCACACGCACGTGACGGTGCTCGGCTGGAACGAGCAGACCCAGTCCGGTGAGTTCACCAACAGCTTCACCAACCTGACCATGGGCCAGACCATCACGCAGCAGTTCATCACCGAGGGTGCGGACATCATCTTCCCGGTGGCCGGCGGCGTGGGCCTGGGCGCCATGAAGGCGGTGCAGGACGCAGACAACGCGGCGGGCACCCAGAAGGTGAACGCGATGTGGGTGGACACCGACGGCTGCGTCAGCGCGGCGCAGTACTGCAAGTACTTCATCACCAGTGTGGAGAAGGGCATTCAGACCGCGGTGAAGACCTCGGTGCTGGACGCGGCCAACGGCACGTTCAAGGGCGGCACCTACGTCGGCACGCTGGCCAATGGCGGCGTGACGCTGGCGCCGTACCACGACTTCGCCAGCAAGGTCCCGGCCAGCCTGCAGTCCGAGATCAACACGCTCAAGCAGGAGATCATCAGCGGGAAGATCAAGCCGGCCACGAAGAGCCCGGTGTAACCCGTTTCGCCAGGCTGGGCCGGGGCCGCGATAGCTGCCCCGGCCCAGTCTGCGCGACACTGGGCGGGTACGTACCGGGATCACCAGCAGAGGAACGGCTGTGGAACTCGAGCTGCGCGGCATCACGAAGCGCTTCGGCAGCCTCGTGGCCAACGACCACATCGATCTGCGGGTAGCGCCGGGTGAGATCCGCGGCCTGCTCGGCGAGAACGGGGCGGGCAAGACCACCCTGATGAACGTCCTCTACGGGCTGATGCAGCCGGATGCGGGCGAGATCCTGGTGGACGGCAAGCCGGTCGTGATCCATTCACCCAAGGACGCGATCAACGCGCACATCGGCATGGTGCACCAGCACTTCATGCTGGTCCCGGTATTCACCGTGGCCGAGAACGTGATACTCGGCGTCGAGCCGACCCGGGTGCTGGATCTGCTCGACCGGCGGCGGGCCCGCCGCGAGGTGCGCGAGCTGTCCGAGCGGTTCGGGCTGCAGGTCAACCCGGACGCCATGGTCGAGGACCTGCCGGTCGGCGTGCAGCAGCGGGTGGAGATCATCAAGGCGCTGATGCGCCAGGCCAGCGTGCTGATCCTGGACGAGCCCACCGCGGTGCTCACCCCGGGCGAGACCGAGGACCTGTTCCGGATCATGCGCGAGCTGCGCTCCGGCGGCCGGTCCATCGTGTTCATCTCGCACAAGCTCAAGGAAGTACAGGCCATCGCCGACCAGATCACGGTGATCCGGCGCGGCCGGGTCGTCGGCGAGCGGCCGCCGACCGCCACCGACGCCGAACTGGCCGCGCTCATGGTCGGCCGCGCGGTAGAGCTGCGGGTCAGCAAGGACGCGGCTAAGCCGGGCGACGTGGTGCTCGATGTCAGCGAGCTGACCGTCACCAGCGAGCTGATCCCAGAGGAGGAGGGGCACAGCCGGAACGCGCTGGACAGCGTCTCGTTCCAGGTCCGGGCCGGGGAGATCCTCGGCATCGCCGGCGTGCAGGGCAACGGGCAGACCGAGCTGTGCGAGGCGCTGATGGGGCTGCTGCCTGCCACCGGGACGGTGCGGCTGGACGGCCGGGACATCACCCGGGCCAGCCCGCGGGACCGGCTGCGCGGCGGGATGGCCTATATCCCGGAGGACCGGCAGGAAGACGGCATCGTCAAGGACTTCTCGGTAGCGGACAACCTGGTGCTGGACACCTACGACCGGCCGCCGTACGCCAAGGGCATCGCGATGGACCTGCCGGCCATCCGCGAGCACGCCAGGAGCCTCGTGGCCGAGTTCGACGTGCGGACGTCCTCGATCGACACCACGGTCGGCACGCTGTCCGGCGGCAACCAGCAGAAGGTGATCCTGGCCCGGGAGGTGGGACGGCGGGTCCGGCTGCTACTGGCCAGCCAGCCCACCCGCGGGCTGGACGTCGGGTCGATCGAGTTCGTGCACCGCCGGCTCGTCGAGGAACGCGACCAGGGCGTCGCCGTAATCATCGTCTCCTCCGAACTGGACGAGATCTACGCGCTGGCCGACCGGATCGCCGTCATGTACGAGGGGAAGATCACCGGGTTCCGGCCGCCGACCGTTCCGGTGGCCGAGCTCGGCCTGCTGATGGCCGGGGCCACGACCGGGGACGGTGCGGCGGCGGACACGACCGAGGGCGCCAGCGTGGAGGAAAGCGGCGCGGTCACCGAGGCAGCCAACCCGGCGTTCGGCGTCGCGCCGGTGATGTCTACGGAACCCGTGGTCACGACGCGGCCCGCCGACGGCAGCGCGGGTGACGCGGCCGGCGATGGGCAGGCGGCCGGCGATGGCCAAGGTGCCGGCGACGGCCAGGCGGGCGGCCGGGGCACGGGGGGCCCGGACACGGGGGGCCCGGACACGGGCGGCCCGGATGGGCAGGCGGAGCAGACATGAGCGACAAAGTCAGCGGCCCTCCCTCGGGCTCCGGCCCGGGCGCGGACCCGGACCCAGCCCCGGTCAGCACCCAGGCCGCCCCGCCCGAGGGCAGCGAGCCGCCCAAGGGCCAGGGCCTGAACCACATCATCATCGAGTCGATCACTCATGGCAGCCCGGCCGTCACGACCACGCTGGCCATCCTGCTGGCCCTGGTGGTCGGGGCGCTGATCATCGCGTTCAGCGACACCACCGTACTGCACGAGTGGTCAACGTTCTTCTCCAATCCCGGCGCCGCGATCTCCGCCGCCTGGGATTCGATTGCCGCGGCTTATTCGGCGCTGTTCGAGGGCGCGATCTTCAACCCGCACACAATCGCGGCCGCGTTCCACGGCGGCTCGGTCGGCGCCATCTTCTACCCGCTGTCGCAGACCGCGTCCCAGGCCACCCCGCTGATCCTGACCGGGCTGTCGGTGGCGCTGGCGTTCCGGGCCGGCCTGTTCAACATCGGCGCGGCCAGCCAGTGGATCGGCGGCGCCATCGTGGCCACCTACCTCGGCTTCGCGGTCAGCCTGCCGCTGGTCATCCACGCCATCGTCTGCATCATCGGCGGCTTCGCAGGCGGCGCGGCGCTGGGCTGGCTGGTCGGCGACCTCAAAGCGCGCACCGGGGCGCACGAGGTGATCGTCACGATCATGCTCAACTACGTGATGTACGACTTCCTGTCCTACCTGCTCGGCACGCCGTCCGCGCTGCAACTTCCGCACCAGTCCAACCTGATCAGCCCGACCATCGCCAGCAGCGCCCAGCTACCGCACGTTGGCGGGCCGCCGCCGCAGGTCGGCGTCGGGTTCCTGGTCGCGCTGGCCGCGGCCGGCGGGATGTGGTGGCTGCTGGCCCGCAGCACCACGGGCTTCCAGTTCCGCACGGTCGGGGCCAACCCGAGCGCGGCCCGCACGGCCGGGATGAGCGTGGGCCGGACCTGGGCGCTGGCCATGCTGCTGGCCGGTGGCCTGGCCGGGCTCAGCGGCGCGGTGACCATCCAGGGCACGTTCTACAGCCTCAACTTCCAGAGCTACGGCACCTACGGCATCGACGGCATCACGGTCGCCCTGCTCGGCCGGGCCAGGCCGCTCGGCGTGGTGCTGGCCGCGCTGCTGTTCGGCGCGCTGGATGCGGGCAGCACGGTAATGCAGGCGGCCACTTCGGTGCCGGTCGATATCACCGAGGTCATCGAGGGTCTGATCGTCTTGTTCGTCGCGGCACCGCCGCTGATCCGCGCGGTGTTCCGGCTCCGCGCCGCCCGGGAGACCGGGATGGAAGCAGTGGCGAAGGGGTGGAACGGATGACCGCGCTCGCCACCGTCACCAGCGCGCGCAGCCCGATCACGGTCAACCGCCGGTACATCGCGGCTGGGGTATTCGTGCTGTTCGGGCTGGTGAACATCTTCCTGTTCGGGATGTTCGCCCACAAGGGCGACGCCACGTTCGCGCTCGCCCTGCCCACGGCGTCGGTGCACGTGCCGAGCATCCACGCACCCGCCCGGCTGGTGCCGATCATCCTGGGTGCCATCTCGATCGCGCTGGGCATCCTGCGCGCCACCATCGACGAGCCACCGTGGGCCAAGCGGCTGAGCATCGGCCTGGTGCTGCTGTTCTTGGTCATCGGGCTGCTGTGCTGGGCCGACACCGGCAGCTGGGCCAACGGCATCCCGGTCAACGTGGTCAGCCTGCTGCAGGGCACGCTGGCCGCGTCGATCCCGCTGATCCTCGGCGCGCTGGCCGGCTGCATGGGCGAGCGCGCCGGGGTGATCAACATCGCCATCGAGGGCCAGCTGCTACTCGGCGCGTTCACCGCGGCCATCGTGGCCAGCGCGGTCGGCGTGCTCTGGCTCGGCCTGATCGGCGGGTCCCTGGCGGGCGGCCTGGTCGGCCTGGTGCTGGCCCTGTTCGCCATCCGCTGGCTGGTCGACCAGATCATCCTCGGCGTGGTGCTGAACCTGCTGATCAGCGGCCTGACCGGCTACCTGTACGACCGGCTGCTGGTGCCGGACGCGAACACCTACAACAACGCCAGCACGTTCAGCGCGATCAAGGTGCCGGGACTGGGTGACATCCCGATCATCGGGCCGATCTTCTTCGACTCGACGCTGTTCCTGTACATCACCTACGCCGCGATCATCGCCGTCCAGGTCGGCCTGTTCAGCACCCGGTGGGGGCTGCGGGTGCGCGCGGTGGGCGAGCACCCGACCGCGGCCGACACGGTCGGCATCAAGGTCAACGGCATCCGGTACGGCAACCTGATCATGGGCGGCATGCTGGCCGGCATCGGCGGCGCCTACCTGACCATCGGGTCGGTGGGCACGTTCAGCAAGGACATGTCCTCCGGCCTTGGCTACATCGCCCTGGCCGCGATGATCTTCGGCCGGTGGACCCCGTGGGGGGCCACCGGGGCGGCGCTGCTGTTCGGCTTCACCGAGGCGCTGCAGAGCTTCATGGGCAGCATCACGGTGCCGATCTCGCCGTTCCTGCTCGGCATGCTGCCCTACGTAGCCACGATCGTCGCCGTGGCCGGCCTGGTCGGCCGGGTCCGGGCGCCAGCCGCCGACGGTAAACCGTACGTGCGGGCATGACCGGCCCGCCGCCCGCCGGGCTTGACCCGGCCGCCGACCCGTACGGCGCGGCCGAAGCCAGCGCGGCCCGGCTGGCCGAACTGACCGGCCAGGACCAGTACGACGCGGCCGTGGTGCTCGGCTCCGGCTGGGCCCCGGCGGCCGACGTGCTGGCCACCGGGCTGGGCGCGGAGGTCACCGAGTTCCCGGCCACCAAGCTGGGCGGCTTTCCGGCGGCCACCGTGTCCGGGCACGCCGGCACCATCCGCTCGCTGCGCGCCGGGCCGCTCAGCCTGCTGGTCTTCGTCGGCCGGGTGCACCTGTACGAGGGCCATCCGGTGCCGGTGGTGGTGCACGGCGTGCGCACCGCGGTCGCGGCCGGCTGCCGCGTGGTCGTGCTGACCAACGCGGCCGGCGGCATCCGGGACGGGCTGCGGGTCGGCCAGCCGGTGCTGATCCGCGACCACCTCAACCTGACCGGCCGCTCCCCGCTGACCGGCCCGCCACCCCCGGATGGCTACCCCGGCCGGTTCACCGACCTGACCGACCTGTACGCGGCCCGGCTCCGCGCGCTGGCCCGGCAAGCCGACCAGAGCCTGGCCGAAGGCGTGTACGCCGCGCTCCCCGGGCCGCACTACGAAACACCGGCCGAGATCAGCATGCTGCAGCGGGCCGGGGCCGACCTGGTGGGGATGTCCACCGCGCTGGAAGCCATCGCGGCCCGCCATCTGGGGGCTGAGGTGCTGGCCATCTCCCTGGTCTCGAACCTGGCCGCGGGACTGTCCGGGCATGGTCTTGACCACGCCGGGGTGGTCGCGGCGGGGCGGGCCGCCGCAGACCGGATGGGCACCCTGCTGGCCAGCGTGCTGCCCGCGGTCAGATGACCCCCGGTGAGCTGACCCAGCAGGCCAGAGCCTGGATCGCCGACGATCCCAGCCCGGCCGACCGCGCCGAGCTGGCAGATCTGCTGGACGTGGCCGGGCAGCCGGGCCCGGCCAGCCAGGCGGCGCTGGCCGAGCTGGCCGACCGGTTCGCCGGGCGGCTGGAGTTCGGCACCGCGGGCCTGCGCGGCGTGATGGGCGCCGGGCCGAACCGGATGAACCGCGCGGTGGTCCGGGCCGCCACCATGGGCCTGGCCCGCTGGCTGCACGAGCGCCGGCCGGCCGCGGCCCAGGCCGGTGTGGTGCTCGGCTGGGACGCCCGGCACCACTCGGCCGAGTTCGCCGAGGAGGCCGCAGCCGTGCTCACCGGGGCAGGCATCCCGGTGCACCTGCTGCCCGGCCAGAGCCCGACACCGCTGCTGGCGTTCGCGGTCCGGTACCTGTCCGCCGGGGCGGGCGTGATGATCACCGCCAGCCACAACCCGCCCGCGGACAACGGCTACAAGCTCTACCTGGGGGACGGCGCGCAGATCGTGCCGCCGGTGGACGCGCAGATCGAGGCGGCCATCGGGGAGGTGGGGCCGCTGTCCGGCGCCACGGCGGGCCCGCTGGACGGCGCGCTGGTCACCCGGCATGGTGGCGAGATCGCCGAGGCGTATCTGGCCGCCATCCTGCGGGTGGTGCCGGCCGCCGGGGCGGCGGCAGATCTGCGGCTCGTCTACACCCCCCTGCACGGGGTGGCGGGCAGCCTGATGCTGCAGGCCATCGAGCGGGCCGGCTACCCGGCGCCGCACGTGGTGGCCGCCCAGGCGGAACCTGACCCGGATTTCCGGACCGTGTCCTTCCCGAATCCGGAGGAACCCGGCGCGCTGGACCTGGCGCTGGCCGAGGCGGCCCGGCTCGGCGCCGACCTGGTGCTGGCCAGCGACCCGGACGGCGACCGGCTGGCGGTGGCCGTGCCGGACCCGGCCACCGGCGGCTGGCGCACGCTCACCGGCGACCAGGTCGGCTCGCTGCTCGGCGCGTTCCTGCTCGACGTCACGGCGGGCGACCCGGACCCGGAGCAGCGACTGGTCGCTTCCACCGTCGTCTCCTCGCAGCTGCTGGCGGACATCGCCGCCGCGGCTGGCGTTCAATATAAGGAGACGTTGACCGGGTTCAAGTGGATCGTCAGGGCCGCTGACGATCAGCCCGGCAGCCGGTTCGTGTTCGGGTACGAGGAGGCGCTGGGCTACGCGGTCGGTGACGTGGTCCGGGACAAGGACGGGATCAGCGCCGCACTGACTCTGCTCAGCCTGGCCAGCCGGGCCCGGGCCGCCGGGCAGAGCCTGCCCGGCCGGTGGGACGCGCTGGAGGCGGCCCACGGCGTGCACCTGCGGGCGCAGCTGACCGTGGCCACCCGGGCGCCGGGCGAGATCATGGCCGGGCTGCGGCGGCGGCCCCTCGCCGAGCTGGGCGGGCAGCCGGTGCTGGAGGTGACCGACCTGGCCGGCGGCGGCCCGCTGCCGCCGTCGGACGTGCTCATCTTCCGGCTGCCCAGCAGCCGGGCCGTGGTCCGGCCCAGCGGCACCGAGCCCAAGCTCAAGTGCTACCTGGAGGTGGTCGAGCCGGTCGCGGAAGACGGCCTGGCCGCCGCCCGCGCCCGGGCCGCGGGCCGGCTGGCCCCGCTCCGCGCCGGGATCAGCGCCCTCCTCGCCCCATCCGGATGAGCGCACCGGCCGGGCCGCGATCCCAGCCGCGGCCGGCGTCGCCAAAGCCGGCCGGAGCGTGGCAAGCTCGGTCGTATGGGAAACGAGGGGGAGAGCACCAGCCTGCGGGACAACCCCAGGCTGACTGACGACATCGAGACCGCCGCCTGCGCGGTCGCTCATGGCCACGCCCCAGCGCCGGCCGCCGACCGGACCCTGGTCGCGGCGTTCGCCTCGCCGGTCGCGAACTACCTGCTGCATTTCGCGGCCGACACCGGCTTCCGGGCCGTGCTGGTCGAGCCCGACATGGCCCGGGCCGGCGCCGAGTGGGCCACGCCCTACCTGGTCACCGGCGAGTTCGGGGACTTGCTGGACGACAACACGGACGTGGTGGTGACCGACCATCACCGGCCCGAACTGGGCGTGGTGCTGCGCGACGCGCTGGCCAGCAAGGCCCGCTGGGTCGGCATCCTGGGCAACCCGCGGCACCGGGGGCCGCACCTGCAGGCACTGGCCGAGCTGGGCGTGCCCGACGAGGACATCGCCCGGGTGCACCGGCCGGTCGGGCTGAACATCGGCTCGCGGACCCCGCCGGAGATCGCCATCGCGACGCTGGCCGGCCTGATCGCGGACCGGAACGACCGCCCAGGCGGCTTCGACTTCTGACCGGTGGACCGCCCACCACACGGATCCTTCATTCACGGCCTCCGGTCGCTGCCGGGAACAACGTGAATGATTCAGCCATGCGCACCAGAAGACATGAATGATTCAGCGACGCGGTTAGGGAGTGGGTCGGGGTCAGCTGAGCCGCGTGCCTGAGGGCTGGCTGGGTCAGCCCTTGAGGGCGCCGGAGACCAGGCCGCGGACGTAGTAGCGCTGCAGCGCGACGTAGACCACGATGCACGGGATCATCGCGATCACCGCGCCGGCCAGCAGCAGGCCGTAGTTCACCGACCCGTACGTGCCGGTCTCCACGTTGCTCAGCGCGACCGGCAGGGTGAACAGGCTGTCGTTGGTCAGGAAGCTGAGCGCGCCGAGGAACTCGGTCCAGGAGAACAGGAACGCGTACAGCGCGGTGGTGGCGATGCCCGGCATGACCAGCGGCCGGTACACCGAGAACAGGGTGCGCAGCACCGACGCGCCGTCGATCTGCGCCGCGTCCACCATCTCGCCGGGCACCTGGAGGAAGCTGTTCCGCATCACGAACACGCCGATCGGCAGGTTGAACGTGGTGTAGAACAGGGCCAGCCCGAGCAGGCTGTTCAGCAGGTGCAGGAAATGCAGCTCCAGGAACAGCGGGGTGAGCACCGCCTGGAACGGGATCATGAAAGCCAACAGCACTATGCCGAACGCCAGTCCCGAGTAGCGGAACCGGAACAGTGCGAAGCCGAAGCCGGCGAACAGCGACACCACTGAGGTCAGGATCGCGGCCAGCACGGACACGATCAGGCTGTTGATCACGTTGCGCAGGATGTCGTCCTGGCCGGACAGCAGCGTCTTGTAGTTACCGAACGTCAGGTGGGTGAAGCTGGCCGCGGACGGCGGGCTGCTGACCGCGGACTCCGGCTGGAAGGAGCGGAACACCTCCCAGAGCAGCGGCACCACGAACACCGCGCCGATGGCCACGCCCGCGATCAGGTACCAGACCAGCCCGCTGCGGCTGGTCCGGCTCCGGCGCTGGGCCGACCGGTCGTACACTGCGGCAGCCATCAGTCCGCGTCTCCTTGCAGGTACCGGAACTGGAGGAAGGTGATCAGCCCGACCACGATGATCAGCACGATCGACATCGCGCTGGCCAGGCCGACGTTGAAGTCGGCGAACGCGGTCTGGTAGATGGCCATCACCACCGACTGGGTGCTGGTCCCCGGCCCGCCGTCAGTGATGATGAAGAACTGGTTGAAGGCCAGGAACGAGCCGACCACCGAGATGATCAGGCTGAGCGCGATCGAGCGGCGCAGCAGCGGGATGGTGATCCGCCGCTCGGCGCCCCACCAGGACGCCCCGTCCACCCGGGCCGACTCGTAGAGCTCCACCGGGATACCCTGCATGCCCGCCATCAGCAGCATCATGGTCAGCCCGGACGCGAACCAGATGACCAGCACGCTGATCGCGGTCAGCGCCAGCCCGGTGTGCACCGTCCAGGCGGTGGACGCTTTGACGATGCCGAAATGGGCCAGCACGAAGTTGACCGTGCCGGAGTCGGGCTGCAGTTCGACCACGGCCATGAAGCTCTCCGCGACCAGCCCGACGATGTACGGCACGAAGATCATCGTGCGGAACACCGTGCTGCCCGGCCGGTTGGCCCGGACGAACACAGCCAGCGCGTAGCCGATGACCAGGATCGGCAGCGTGACGATCGCGGTGTACTCCAGGGTGAACCGGATCGACTGGAGGAACACCGAGTTGTGCACCAGCGCGGAGTAGTTGGACAGCCCGATGAAGTGGTACGCGCCGACCAGCGGCCAGTTGGTCAGCGAGATGTAGACGCCGAAGCCGAGCGGGATCAGCGCGAAGGCCGTGACGAACAGCAGCGCTGGGGAAATCAGCGCCAGGCCGGTGCGGGTAGTACGGCGGGAGGCGGCGGTGGAGCGCCGCCGTGGCGCGGGCCCACCCGCAGCGGGCCGCCCCGCGGCGGGTCCGCCGCGGGGTAGCCAACTATGGGTCAGGCCACCCCGCCGGCGGGACGAGCGTTCCGACGGCGGGGCACTGACCTGGCCTGACACGATTCGACTCAGCCCTTCACACTCGTCACTGTGCTCTGGATATTGGTTTGCCCGGAGGATATGGCGCCGCTGATGTTGCCGTTGTAGACCGCTTCCTCAAACATCTTGAACCAGGGCGAGCCCGGCTCGTTGAAAACGGCGTCATAAGCCAGCGTGTATTCCACCGAGCCCTTGGCCAGCGCCTTCAGCGCGACCGCGTCGTCCGGGTTGGTCTTGGCGAACGCCGGGGTCAGTACGTCGGTGCGGATCGGGGTCATCCCCTCGGACGGGTACTTGCCCTGCTGCTGTGGCTCCAGCGCCCACTTGATGAACTCCCAGGCGCCGGACGCGTTGGGCGCGCCGGCCGGGATGACGAAGTCGTCGCCGCCGTCGAACGTGCTGTAGCCGCCGCCGTTTACCGCGGGCAGCGGTGCGTCGGCGAACTCGGCCTGATTCGTCAACTTGGTCGCGAAGCCGTAGTCACCGGGCAGGATGCCGACCTTGCCCGCTTCGAAGTCGGCGCCCCAGGTCAGCCCGTTCTGGGTCTGGTCGGCGACCGGCGTCATGTGGCCGGCCCACATCGTGTGGTAGGCCTCGAGCATCGTCTTGAGCGGCGCGTCGTTGGCCACGTTGACGGTCTGGTTGCCGAGCGGGCCGTTGATCATGTGCTGGCCGGCCGCCCACAGCGACGGCAGCATGGTGAAGCCCAGGCAGCCCTGGCAGTCGCCGGCGAACGAGAAGCCGTAGATGCCGTGGCCGAGCGCGGTGATCTTCTTCGCGTCCGAGACGATCTGCGCGTAACTGGTCGGCGGGTCGTTCGGGTTCAGCCCGGCCTCCTTGAACAGCTTCTTGTTGTACCAGAGCACCGACAGGTCGGCCAGGTAGGGCAGCCCGTAGTCCTGGCCGTTGTAGGTGGCCAGCTTGAGGTGGCCGGGGCTGAGCGAGGACTTGTAGGGCAGCGCGTCGATGTACTTGGTCAGGTTCATCAGTGCGTTCTGATGGCTGAACTCCGGCACGTCGATGTCGTTCAGCCCGACCACGTCGGGCACCGAGCCGGCCCGGATCGCGGTGGCCAGCTGGCTGGTGTCGTCGTTGGGCGGGGTCAGGTGGAGCACTACCTTGAGGTTCTTGTGTGTCGCGTTGAACGCCGCGACCAGGGCCTTGGCCGGCCCGTCGGTCGCCTGGCGGGCCCAGAAGTGGACCGTCCCGGTGGCGTTCACGCCGAATGTCTTGGTTGACTGCGAGCTGGACGATCCGGACGAGCCGCCACAGGCCGCGGCCAGCAGGGCTGCCACGCCCAGGACCGCGACGACGAGCAATCTTTGCTTGTGACGCATTGGGTGTTACCTCCGCACTGAGGAGAGTGGGCTAGTCGTCAGGGGGCGGATGGGGCCAGCGGCAGCCACACCCGCATGGCCCGCCCGTCCCGGTTGTCCCACTGGAAATAGGGGATGGCGGTCGCGATTACCTGGTCCCCGGCCGGATTGCCGGCTGGGGTGGTGGCCTCCCGGTCCTGCTGGTAGGGCAGGCCTGAGGCGCTCGGGGCGGGGTTATGGATGGCGGCGGCCTCGATGAGCACCGTCGGCCCGACTTCGGGCACGGTGACGGCGCGCTCACCGGGGTCACCCGGGATGAGGGCAAGGTCTTCCAGGTCGGTGCCGGCTGACTGGTCGGCCTGCTCGAAGCAGTAGACGAGGGGGCCGCGCTCGATGGCCGCGGTGCCGCGCACCGCGTCGATCCGGCGGTCCGGCCGGGTCAGCCGGGGGGTGAGATCCAGCTCGTAACGCAGCACGTCGCCGGGCTGCCACTGGCGGTGCACCAGCAGGTACCCCGCACCCGCGGAGTCGGCTGACCAGGGCTGGCCGTTCAGCACAAGGTGCCCGCTGGTGGACCAGGCCGGCACGCGCAGCGCGAGGCCAGCCGGTGCGGGCGGGGCGCCGGTCACCTGGATCCCGACCGCGCCGGACCATGGGTAGCTGGTCACCAGGCGGATCGCGAGCTCGCCGCCGGCCAGCGGCGCGGCCAGCTCGGCGCCGGTGAACTGGTGCAGGTACAGCGTGTCCCCCGCCACCGTGGCCAGGTAGTTCTGCAGCGAGGCGGTGAGCCGCATGATGTTCGGCGGGCAGCACGCGCAGGAGAACCATTCGCGGCGGCGGCCCGGGTCGTCCTTCTCGAAGTGATCGATCCGGCGCTGCAGCGGGTTCACGTAGAAGAACCGGGTCCCGCCGGTGGCGATGGCGCCCGCGAAGCCGTTGTAGAGGATGCGCTCCATGTGGTCGGCGTACTTGCCCTCGCCGGTGGCCAGCAGCAGCCGCCACGCCCAGTGGAAGCTGGCGATGGCCGCGCAGGTCTCGTTGTAGGCCCGGTCCGGCGGCAGCTCGAAGTGGTCGCCGAAGCTCTCCCCCTCGTGCCGCGAGCCGTTCCCGCCGGTCAGGTAGGTCTTCGCCGCGATCATGTCGGCCCAGCGGCTGACCGAGGTGTGCAGCAGCGCGGCGTCGCTGGTCTCGGCGGCGACGTCCACCACGCCGGCCTCCAGGTACAGCGCGCGGACCACATGCCCGTACTCGGTGGTCATCTCCCGGACCGGCTCATAGTCCTGCAGATAGCGCAGGCCGAACCCGGAACTGCCGATCAGCCCGTGCCCGCGCTGCTCGACCCACTGGCTGGCCAGCTCCAGGTAGGGCCGGTGCCCGGTCTCCCGGTACAGCTCGGCCAGCGCGGTCTCCACGATGGGATGGCCGTCCAGCCCGGCGCGGCGGCCCAGGAATGTGTCCACCAGGTGGTCGGCGAACCGGCGGGCCACCACGAGCAGCCGGTCGAAGCCGGCCCCGCGCTGGCAGGCGATGGCCGCCTGGATCAGGTGGCCCGCGCAGTACATCTCGTGGCTGTAGGCCAGGTTGCTGTACCGCGGCTGGCCGGACACCTGGATGGCCGAGTTCAGGTAGCCGTCCGCTCTGCTGCGCCTTCTCCAGCAGCGCGGTGGTTTCCTGGGCGAAGTCGGCCAGTTCCTGGTCGCCGCCCCGGCTCAGCTCCCAGCCGATCGCCTCCAGCGTCTTGTAGATGTCGGAGTCCATGAACACCGGGCCCCGGTAGCCCTCGTGCGCGCCGGCGATGGCCAGCCGGAGGTTGCCGAGGTTCCCGGCCGCCTCGAGCTGGCGCAGCGCGAGCGGCAGGCTCGACCCGCGGTTGCGCTGCTGCCAGTCATGCAGCAGGCCGGTGTCCAGCCGCGCGGCCCGGCCGCCGAGCGGCCGGTGCACGACCGCCGCGGCCGGGCTGGGGCTGACCGGGCCACGAGCCGGTTGGATGGCATCTGCACTGCTCACCTGGCGCACTCCAGTTCCCGGGCGTCATGATGGTGGTGAGGCGTCAGCCACCCGGGGGCGGAGGCTAAGCGCTTCCCCACCAAACACGCGAATGTAGGAATAGGTTTTCCCTAGCAAGGTAGGAGTCGGTGCCTTGGCCGTCAAGCCTGTATAGTCCCGATTTGATTACATAATCCGGCCAGCCAGGCCGGGCTTGGAAGCCGGAGCAATCCTTTGCCTGTTAGCTCTCAGCCGCCCAGTCCAACACCGCCCGCTGAGCCGCCGACCGGGCCTGCGCTCAGCGCGCCGGGCACGCCCGCCCGGCGGGTGACCATCCGGGATGTCGCCGCCCAGGCGGGCGTCTCGATCGGGACCGCATCCAAGGCCCTGAACGGCCAGGGCAAGCTGCGCGCGGAGACCCGGGACCGGGTGGCGGCGGCCGCCCGGGAACTCGGTTTCGAGCCGAACGTGCTGGCCCGCGGGCTGCTCGCGGGGCGCACCTACACGGTCGGCGTGATCACCACGGACAGCTTCGGCCGGTTCAGCATCCCGGTCATGCTGGGCGCCGAGGGCGCGCTCGGGGCGGGCCAGATCTCGGTGTTCATGTGCGACACCCGGGACGATCCGGGCCGCGAGCGGCAGTACCTGGGCATGCTGCTCAGCCGCCGGGTGGACGGGCTGATCGTGGCCGGGCGGCGGATCGAGCCGCGGCCCAGCATCGGCCTCGGCCTGGGCATCCCGGTGGTGTACGCGATGACCCAGTCAATGGACAGTGACGAGCCCGCGATCCTGCCCGACGACACCGGCGGCGGCCGGCTCGCCGCCGAGCACCTGCTCAGCCTGGGCCGGCGCCAGTTCGGCCACATCACCGGGCCGGAGCGATTCCTGTGCGCCCGGAAGCGGGCCCGCGGGTTCTGCGACACGGTGACCGAGGCCGGCGTCAAGTTCGCCGCGCACGACGTGCTGTACGGCGAGTGGAGCGAGCGGTGGGGCCGGGAGGCGGTGCGGGTCGTGCTGGACAGCACCCCGGACGTGGACGCGATCTTCTGCGGCAGCGACCAGATCGCCCGCGGCGTAACTGACACGCTGCGACTGGCCGACAAGCGGGTGCCGGAGGATATCGCGGTGGTCGGCTACGACAACTGGAGCCCCATGGTGCTCGGCGCCGACCCACCCTTGACCAGCGTGGACATGTGCCTGGAGCACGTCGGGCGGGTGGCCGCCGAGCATCTGCTGCTGGCCATCAACGGCGATCCCACGCACGGCGTGCACACCGTGCCGTGCCGCCTCGTGCCACGCGATTCGACCGCGGAACCACCTAGTCAGCCGGGGCCGGCCGGATGAACACGGCGGTCGCTGTGGCACTGGCCGGGCCGCACTTGACCTGGGAGTATGTGAACGATAACAATCTCTCCAGCATTGGACCAGGGTTTGCTTACGTGCGTCTAAATTGGGGGCATCCAGGTGCGGAATGGGGACCGTCCCCGTTGCGTCCGGGCCTGATGGTGGCCAGCCATGGTTAGGCAGCCGGGGCGGCCGGTGAGCGGCGGGGCAGCCGGGCGCCGGGGCAACGGCCCGGCCGGCGGCCAGCGGCGCGGGAGGGAGGTGGGCGTGGAGCTGCCGGAGCGGACGCGGAGCAGGCCGCCGGTGATGACCGACGTGGCGCAGCTGGCCGGCGTCTCCCACCAGACCGTCTCCCGGGTGCTGAACGATCACCCCAACGTCCGGCCGCAGACCAGGGCGCTGGTGCTGGCGGCCATCACCGAGCTGGGCTACCGGCCGAACGCCGCGGCCCGGACGCTGGTCACCCGGCGCACCCACACCCTCGGTGTGCTCAGCTTCGACACCACGCTGTACGGGCCCGCCTCCATGCTCTACGGCATCGAGCGGGCCGCGCGGGACAGCTACTTCGTGGCCATCGCCAGCGTGCCGGAACTGGACCGGCGCTCGGTGCTCGACGCGGTGGACCGGTTCGCCGGGCAGGGCGTCGAGGGCATCATCGTGATCGCGCCGCAGGACTCGGCGGTGGAGGCGCTCTACCACGTCCCGGAGGACATCCCCTTGCTCGCGGTGGGCTGCCGGACCAGCCCGCCGGTGCCGTCGGTCGCGGTGGACAACGCCGGCGGCGCCGCGCTCGCCACCCGGCACCTGCTCAGCCTGGGCCACCGCACCGTGCACCACCTGGCCGGGCCGGCCACCTGGCTGGACGCACAGGCCCGGGTGGACGGCTGGCGGCAGGCGCTGGAGGACGCCGGGGCTGCGGAGCCGCCGCTGCTGATGGCGGCCGACTGGTCCGCCGCCACCGGGTACGACCTCGGCCTGCGGCTCGCCGCCGACGACAGCGTGACCGCCGTGTTCTGCGCCAACGACCCGATGGCGCTGGGCCTGCTCCGCGCGCTGTCCGAGCAGGGCCGGCGGGTGCCGGAGGACGTCAGCGTGGTCGGCTTCGACGACATCCCGGAGTCGTCCTACTTCCTGCCGCCGCTGACCACGGTCCGGCAGCATTTCGGTGAGCTGGGCCGCCGCGCGCTGGACGCGCTGGTGGGCCTGATCCACGGCCGGGACCAGTCCGGGTCGGCCGAGCCGGTCACTCCGCAACTGGTCATCCGGTCCAGCACCGGGCCGCCCCGGAGCTGAGTTGCCGGAAAACTCGCGAGAACGGGACAACGATGACTGTTAGCGCTCACCGCGACAGCACCAGCCCAAACACCAGCGAGGACAGCTACGTCGTCGGCGTGGACTACGGCACGCTGTCCGGGCGGGCGCTGGTCGTCCGGGTCAGCGACGGCGCCGAACTCGGCTCGGCGGTCTGCGAGTATCCGCACGGTGTGATGGACGCCAAGCTGGCCGCGACCGGCGACCCGCTGCCGCCGGACTGGGCGCTGCAGGACCCGGAGGACTACCGGGAGGTGCTCCGCCAGGCGGTGCCGGCCGCGGTCCGGGAGGCGGCCATCGACCCGGCCCGGATCATCGGCATCGGCACCGACTTCACCGCGTGCACGGTGCTGCCCGTGCTGCGCGACGGCACCCCGCTGTGCCACCTGCCCGGCCTGGAGGGCCGGCCGCACGCCTACGTCAAGCTGTGGAAACACCATGCCGCACAGCCGCAGGCGGACCGGATCAACGCGCTGGCCCATGAGCGCGGCGAGCCGTGGATCGCCCGGTACGGCGGGAAGATCTCCTCGGAGTGGCAGTTTGCCAAGGCGCTGCAGCTGCTGGAGGAGGACCCGGAGATCTACGACCGGGCGCAGCGCTGGATCGAGGCGGCCGACTGGATCATCTGGCAGCTCTGCGGCGCCGAGACCCGCAACGCCTGCACCGCCGGGTACAAGGGCATCTACCAGGACGGGCACTACCCGTCGCGGGACTACCTGGCCGCGCTGAACCCGAAGTTCGCCGGCTTCGCCGAGGACAAACTCGCCCATGAGGTCAGCGCGCTCGGCGCCCGGGCCGGCTCGCTGACTGCCGAGGCGGCCGGCTGGACCGGCCTGCCGGAAGGCATCGCGGTCGCGGTGGGCAACGTGGACGCGCACGTCACCCCACCCGCCGCCGACGCCATCGCACCCGGCCAGATGGTGGCGATCATGGGCACGTCAACCTGTCACGTGATGAACGCCAGCAGCCTGGCCGAGGTGCCCGGCATGTGCGGGGTGGTCGACGGCGGCATCGTGGCCGGTGAGTTCGGCTACGAGGCGGGGCAGAGCGGTGTCGGCGACATCTTCGCCTGGTACCTCGACCACGGCGTGCCCGGGTCCTACCGGGACGAGGCGGCCCGCCGGGGCGTCTCCCTGTTCGACCTGCTGAACGAGGAGGCCGCCGGGCAGCCGGCCGGCGCGCACGGCCTGATCGCCCTGGACTGGGAGAACGGGAACCGCTCGGTGCTGGTGGATCACGCCCTGTCCGGCGTTATCGCCGGGCTGACCCTGGCCACCCGGCCGCCGGACATCTACCGGGCGCTGGTCGAGGCGACCGCGTTCGGCACCCGGGTGATCACCGACACGTTCGCCGCGTCGGGGGTGCCGGTCACCGAGTTCGTGGTGGCCGGCGGCCTGCTCAAGGACTCGTTCGTGATGCAGGTGTACGCGGACGTGCTGCGCCGCCCGCTGAGCGTGATCGTCTCCGAGCAGGGCCCGGCGCTGGGCTCGGCCATCCACGCGGCGGTGGCCGCGGGCAGCTACCCGGACGTGCCCGCCGCGGCCGCGGGGATGGGCGGGAAGCGGGCCGGGGTGTACACCCCGGACCAGGCCAGCGCCGACGTCTACGACGAGCTGTACGCCGAGTACACCCGGCTGCACGACTACTTCGGCCGGGGCGGCAACGAGGTGCTGCACCGGTTGCGTGCGCTGCGCGACCGGGTGCTGGACGCCGAGCCGGCCCGGCAGCAGGCCTATGCCGCCGATCATGATCACGCCGAGGAAGGGGCATAGTTTTGAGCAGCGCAGATGTAAGCGAGCACGCGGTCAGCGCGGCCATCTCGCGCACTCGCGCCGAGGTCTGCGCGCTGCACGCCGCCCTGGTCGAGAACAACCTGGTCGCCTGGACCTCGGGCAACGTGTCCGCGCGGGTGCCCGGCACCGACCTGATGGTGATCAAGCCGAGCGGCGTCGCCTACGCCGACCTGAACCCAGAGAACATGGTGCTCTGCGACCTGGACGGCCAGCCGGTGGAGGACGAGTACAGCCCGTCCAGTGACACCGCCACGCACGCCTACGTCTACCGGCACATGCCCCAGGTGGGCGGCGTGGTACACACGCACTCGACGTACGCCACCGCGTGGGCGGCCCGCGGCGAGGCCATCCCGTGCGTGATCACCGCGATGGCCGACGAATTCGGCGGCGAGATCCCGCTCGGCCCGTTCGCGCTGATCGGCAGCGACGAGATCGGCCGCGGCATCGTGGCCACCCTGGACGGGCACCGCTCGCCCGCCGTGCTGATGAGCCGGCACGGCGTGTTCACCATCGGGGACACCGCCCGTAACGCGGTCAAGGCCGCGGTGATGTGCGAGGACGTGGCCAGGACCGTGCACCTGGCCCGGGCATACGGCGAGTTGGAGCCGCTCAAGCCGGACCAGATCGACGCACTGCACAAGCGCTACACGGAGCACTACGGCCAGCGCTGACCGCGCGGCCCCGGACGGCAGTTCCATCAGCCGAGCGTTACTAAGAAAGGGTTGCCATGACCGGACGTAAGCCTCGGATCGGGATCCTGGGCGTCATGCAGGACCTGTATGACGACATGATTCCCGGTATTGCGCAGCGCCAGGAGGGCTACGCGGCGGAGCTGGCCGCCCACCTTGCGGACGTTGGCGAGTTCATCCCGAGCAAGGCGATCAAATACCGGGAGGACGCGGTCCGCGCGATGCGCGAGTTCGAGAACGCGGACCTGGACGGGGTCATGGTGGTCATGCTGACCTACGGGCCGGCCATGCGGGTGGCCCGGCTGCTGGCCGAGTCCCGGCTGCCGATCCTGCTGGCCAACATCCAGCCCGAGCCGAACGTGACACCGGCCTGGGACATGGACGACATGACCTACAACCAGGGTGTGCACGGCGCGCAGGACACGGCCAACGCGATGGTCCGGGCGGGCCGCCGGTTCGCGGTGCTTACCGACGACTGGAAGAGCGAGCAGTTCACCCAGGACGTGGGCCGGTTCGCCCGGGCCGCGCGCGCGATCACCGCGTGGAAGTCGCTCAGGACGGCCATCTTCGGCTACGCGATGAACGACATGGGCGACATCCGGGTGGACGAGTCAGCGCTGATCCGCTCGATCGGGCCGGAGATCCTGGCCGTCGCCCAGGGCGACCTGTACCGCGGCATGCAGGCGGTCACCGACAAGCAGATCGCCGACGTGATCGCATTCGAGGACGAGAACTTCGAGATCGACCCCCGGTTGTCCGCCGAAGAGCGGACCGACCACGCCCGGATGCAGGTGGCCATCGAGCAGATCCTGGTCGATGGCGGGTTCGGCGCGTACACCGCGCACTTCGACGCGATCGGCGAGGACGGCCGGTTCAGCCGGCTGCCACTGGCCGCCGCCTCCTCGCTGATGGCCAAGGGCTACGGGTACGGGGCCGAGGGCGATGTGCTGACCGCCTGCCTGGTCTACGCCGGGCACCAGCTGATCGGCGACGCGCACTTCACCGAGATGTACGCGATGGACTTCCCGTCCGACTCGATCCTGCAGAGCCACATGGGCGAAGGCAACTGGAAGATCGCCCGGACCGACCGGCCGGTCAAACTGATCAAGCGCCCGCTGAGCATCGGCCGGCTGGCCGACCCGCCCACGTTCCTGTTCCAGTACCAGCCCGGCCCGGCCACCCTGGCCACTCTGATCTCGCTGGAAGGCAGCCGGTGGCGGCTGGTCTGCGCCGAGGGCGAGAACCTGGACAGCCAGGAACTGCCCGCGCTGGAGATGCCGTACGGCCAGTTCCGGCCCGCGTCCGGCGTGCGGGCCTGCCTGAACGGCTGGCTGGCCGCGGGTGGCCCGCACCACGAGGTGATGAACCTGGGCCACCACGCCGCCGACTGGAAGGTGTTCTGCGACCTGGCCGGGATCGAGTTCATCCAGGTCTGACACCCCGCTCCGGGCGGGGTTCCCAGTCGGCGGGTCGCTGGCCCGAGGAGTGTCCTGGGCGCGGCAGCTCCTGGTGTGCCGCGCCCACGACGGCTCTGGCTGTCCCGATAAGGAATAGGTTTTCTGCCGACCGTAGGCTGCGCTCAGCTCAACCGTCAAGGCAGCTAAAAGCAGTAACCGTCACAATCTGATTAAGTCGGGACAGCGCGTGACAGGGCGGCAAACGCTTGCCTGCGGCCAACGAGGAAAGCCTGGCCGGCAGGGGCCTCAGCCGCGCCGGACAGCCAGCGCAAGCCAAAGACTCATGTAGCCGCTGATCAGCGGCTACATGAGCGCGAACGTTCGCGCGATCCTGGCCGATTGCCCGGCCCAGGACCGGAATTGCTCCGAGGAAACCCATCGCCTCCGGCCGTTACGCACCGCAGCCAAGCAGGGCAACTGTGATCGAACCGTGTCTTGACCGGGCATAGCGACCGAATCTACCTTCTAGGCGAACGTTCGTTCACGACGACGAACCAGGTCACAGCAAGGACGTCATGGCGCGCCGGTATGTCTCGATCAAGGAAGTCGCGGCCCGGGCCGGGGTCAGCTTCCAGACTGCGAGCAAGGTACTCAACGGCGGTAACGTGCGGGTGTCGGCGGAGACCGCGGCCCGCATCATGGCCGTGGCGGACAGCCTGGGCTACCGGCCGAACAGCGTCGCGCGCAGCCTGGTGCAGCAGTCCACCGCCACCATCGGGCTGGTCGCCGGGGACATCACCGATGGCGCGCTGTCCCAGTTCGCGGTGGCCGCCGAGCGAACCGCGCGCAAGCACGGGCATGCGGTCCTGGTCGGCAACCTGGCCGACGACGGCCGGGACGGCGCCGCCGTGGTGCAGATGCTGATCGACCGCCGGGTGGACGGGGTCATCGCAGCCGCGCCGCAACTCGAAGGCGATACCAAGGTCGCCGACATGCTCCGCCGGTACGTGCCGTCGGTCAGCCTGCACCACGTGCCGGGCGGCGGCGTCCCGCTGGTCGGCTCCAACCACCGGGCCGGCGCGCGGACCGCCACCGAGCACCTGATCCGGCTCGGGCACACCACGATCGGCACCGTCACCGGCCCGTTCCGGCGGCACGTGGTGCGCAGCCGGCTGCACGGCTACGAGGACGCGCTGCGCGCCGCGGGCATCGAGCCCGGCGAGGACCTGGCCGTCGAGGGCGACTGGACGCCGGGCACCGCGGCCGCGGCCACCCGGCTGCTGCTGGAGCGGGACCCGGAGATGACCGCGATCTTCGTGCACAGCGACACCATGGCCATCGGCGTGCTCAGCGCGCTGGCCGCGGCCGGCCGGCGGGTGCCGCAGGACGTGGCCGTGGTCGGCTGCGACGACATGCCGTTCGCCGAGTACCTGATGCCGCCGCTGTCCTCGCTGCGGGTGCCGTTCGCGGAGACCGGCGAGCAGGCAGTGGAACTGCTGCTGCACAGCATCGCCGGAGAGACCCCGCCGGAGGCCCCGGTGCGGCTGCCCGTCGAGCTGATCGTGCGCGAATCCTGCGGGGGGCGAGCCCAGCCCGGCGCCCAGCCGGGCGCCCAGAAATCCGCAACCGACCAGGAGGACTCGTGACCCGGATCGTGGTGGATCCTGCCCGCCAGCTCGGCACCGTGGACCGCAAGGTCTTCGGCGGCTTCGTCGAGCATCTCGGCCGCTGCATCTACGGCGGTCTGTATGACGAGGGTTCCCCGCTAGCCGACGACAACGGGTTCCGCAAGGACGTGATGGGGCTGCTCCGCGAGTTCCGGATGGGCGTGCTGCGCTGGCCGGGCGGCAACTTCGTGAGCAACTACCACTGGGCCGACGGCATCGGCCCGAAGGACGAGCCGGCCACGGCGGCCGGAGCTGGCCTGGGGCGGCGAGGAGTCCAACCGGTTCGGCACCGACGAGTTCGTGGCCTACTGCCGGCAGCTCGGCACCGAGCCGTACATCTGCCTGAACATGGGCACCGGCACGCTGGAAGAGGCGCTGGCCTGGGTCGAGTACTGCAACGGCGGCGGCGACACGGCCTGGGCCGACCGCCGCCGGGCCAACGGCCACGCACAGCCGTACCAGGTCAGGTACTGGGGCCTGGGCAACGAGATGTACGGCGACTGGCAGGTCGGCGCGGTATCCGCCGAGGAGTACGTCCGTACCGCGACCCGCTGGGCCCGGGCCATCAAGATGCTCGACCCGCAGGCCAAGCTGGTCAGCTGCGGGATGAACGGGTGGAACGACTGGGACCGGGTGGTCATCGACGGGATGGCCCCGCTGGTCGACTACCACTCGCTGCACATCTACACCGGGTCCGACGACTACTGGACCAACGTGCTGCAGCCGCTGCAGGCCGAACGCGCGATCGGCGTCACCCGGGCGCTGATCGAGCGGGTGGCCTACGTGAAGAAGATCGCCAACCCGCCGCGGATCGCCTACGACGAATGGAACGTCTGGTACCGGGAGCCGGACGGCGCGCTGGAGGAGCGCTACAACTTCCCGGATGCCCTGGCCGTCGCCACCTACCTGAACATCTTCATCCGGAACAGCGCCTGGGTCCGGATGGCCAACCTGGCCCAGATGGTGAACGCCATCGCGCCGATCGTGACCAGCCCGGAAACCGTGGCCACCCAGCCCATCTACTACCCGGTGCTGCTGCACGCCAAAGCCGCCCTGGAGTTGGCGGTCGACGTACATGTGAGCGCTCCCAAGGTCAGCCCGCTGGACGAGGAACGGCACAGCCGGTGGCCGCACCGGGTCGCCGATCTCGGCCCGTTCACCATGGTGGACGCGGCCGCCACCGCGTCCGCTGACCGCGGCAAGCTCTCGCTGACCCTGGTAAACCGCAACCCGGACGAACCGGAAACCGTCGAGATCGCGCTGCGCGACCTGGCCTTCGACGGCGACGCACAGGTCGCGACCGTCACCGCGGAACGTGGGCCGGGTGCCCGCGTGCTGCCCGATGTCGAGGGCGCCTGCCTGGAGGAGGGGTCAGAAACCCCGAAGGGGCCAGTGCTCACCCTCACGCTCCCGCCCCAGTCGTTCACCGTGGTCGAAGCGGCGACCGACGGCGGGTGATCTCCCCAGGAAACCCCCATCAGAAAAGGACAAGGCTCACTATGAGGAGTTTTGCGAAGATGCCCTTCCCCTCACGACACAGCTGGCCCCGGCCCCCCGGGTCGAGGCGCACCGCTGGGCGCGCGGCGGCCGGGCTGGCCGCGGTAGCCGCCGTCTCACTGATCGCCGCCTGCGGTAGCAGCGGCAGCAGCACGTCCGCGACCAGTTCGAAGAGCGCTGCCCCCGCGGCCAGCGGCGGCGCCACGCTGGAAGCCGGCGCCTCGTGCAAGGACTCCAGCGCCACGAAGGTCACCTTCTGGGCGTGGGTGCCGGGCATGGGCCGGGCGGTCACCGAGTTCAACAAGACCCACCCGAGCATCTGCGTGACCCAGGAAGACGTGGGCGCGGGTGACCCCGAGTACGTCAAGATCTCCGACGCGCTCAAGGCCGGCTCGGGCGCGCCCGACGTGGCCGAGGTCGAGTTCGACGAACTGCCCTCGTTCGAGGCCACGCACAACGTGGTCAACCTGGTCCCGTACGGCGCGGACAAGTACAAGAGCGACTTCGTGCCGTGGGCCTGGCAGGAGGTCAGCCAGGGCTCGGCGGTCTACGCGATGCCCGGCGACTCTGGCCCGATGGCCTTCTACTACAACTCCAAGCTGCTGGCCAAGTACCACATCACGCCGCCGACCACCTGGGCGCAGTTCGCCACCGCGGCCGCGGCGCTGAAGAAGGCCGACCCGTCGGCGTACATCACCAACTTCTCCGCCACCGACCTGCAATGGGTGATGAGCCTGATGGCCCAGGACAACGCCTGGCCATTCGCCTACAGCGGCGGCAGCAAGGTGACCATCAACTGGACCGGCCCGGCCCAGATGAAGTTCGCCGCCTACTGGCAGAAGCTGCTCAACGCGCACGAGGTCAACGGCACCACCGACGTGTCCGCCACCTCATTCGCCGACATGGACAAGGGCATCGACGCGAGCTGGCTCAGCTCGGCGTGGGGCCCGTCCTACTTCGCGCCGGACGCCAAGTCGTCGGTCGGCGACTGGCGCGCGGCGGCGCTGCCGCAGTGGACCGCGGGCGCCAACGTGGCCGCCAACTGGGGCGGCTCGACCTACCCGGTGTTCAGCCAGAGCGCCCACACGGCCGCCGGCGGCCGAGTTCTCCGAGTGGCTGAACGGGACCACCGCGTCGTGGAACATCACCAAGACGGCGCCGTCGTCGCTGTTCCCGACGTACCTGCCGCTGCTCAACGACCCGTCGTACAAGAACACCACCGTCGCGGTGTCCGGCTCGTCCCACCCGGACCAGGCGTTCACCGCAGCGGCGAGCAGCATCAAGGGCGTGCCCTGGCCGCCGTTCATGACTGAGGCGCTGACCGAGTCCGCCACCGTGTTCGCCGGCGTGCTCGATGGCAAGGAAACGCTCGCCTCGGCATTCAAGAACTTCCAGAATGTCCTGGTGACCTACGCCAAGCAGCAGGGCTTCACGGTTTCCTCCTGAAAGACGGCCGGCGGGCGCCCGACCTCCCCAGCCGGGCGCCCGCCGGCCCCAACCCCCGATAGGACCGCACCCCCCTGACAGGAGAACACCATCGTGAACGGCACCGCCACCACGGCGCAGCGCCGCCCGCTCCCGATCCGGGGCATGCTGGTGCAGTCCGCGTGGGCCCGCAGGCGCGACCGGAAGGGAATCTGGTTCGTCGCCCCATTCCTCGTCATCTTCACTGTCTTCATGCTGGCGCCGCTCAGCTACGCCATCTACACCAGCCTGTACACCACCCGGATCATCGGCGGCACCACGTTCACCGGCGCGGCCAACTACACCGAGACGCTGCAGTCCGGCGAGTTCTGGTCCGGCGTCATCCGGGTGATCATCTTCGCCGCGATCCAGATCCCGGTCATGCTGGCCATCGCGTTCTTCTTCGCGACCATGTTCGACCTCGGCGTGGCCAAGTACGGCACGCTGTTCCGGACCATCTTCTTCATCCCGTTCGCGGTGCCCGCGGTGGTCGGCGCGGTGATGTGGTCGTTCCTGCTGGAACCGCAGTTCGGCCCGTTCGTGCACCTGGCCCACGCGCTCGGCTTCGCTAATACCGACTTCTTCTCCAGCAACCTGATCCTGCCCTCGATCATCGTGATCGTGATCTGGGAGTGGACCGGCTACAACATGATCATCCTGTACGCGGCGCTCAAATCGGTGCCCAGGGACGTGGTCGAGGCGGCCATCCTGGACGACACGCCGCTGTGGAAGATCATCGTGAGGGTCAAGCTGCCGATGGTCCGGCCGGCCATCGTGCTGCTGGTGTTCATCAACACGATCGGCGCGCTGCAGCTGTTCACCGAGCCGCTGATCCTGCAGTACTTCGAGACCCAGGCCATCTCGGTCAACTTCACGCCGACGCTGTACATCTACAACACCGCGATCGCGGGCGGCCAGGACCAGCTGGCCGCGGCCGCGGCGGTGATCCTCGGCCTGGTGATCGTGGTCATCTCGGTCGGCTCGCTGTTCCTCCGCCGTCGCAGGGGTGAGATCTGATGAGCGCATCCACCGCCGTCCTCGACCAGGACCAGCCCGCGGCGGAGCCGCGTGAGCCGCGCCGCCGCCGCTGGGGCGGGCCGGACGAGAACGCGATCCCGGTCGAGTTCTACGGCCTGCGCCGCGGCACGGTCAGCGCTGGTCACCACGTGCTGCGTGCTGTTCGCGATCTTCACGCTGATCCCCATCGTCTGGCTGATCATCAACTCGACCAAGACCCAGGCCAACATCTTCGAGACGTTCGGCTTCTGGTTCGCCTCCCCGTTCGTGTTCGGCAAGAACTTCGGCCTGCTGTTCCAGAACGTGGACGGCTACGGCATCTACTTCCAGTGGTTCGGCAACACCGTGCTGTACGCGGTGCTCGGCGGCGGTGGCGCCGCCGCGCTGTCCGCGCTGGCCGGCTACGGCTTCGCCCGGTTCCGGTTCCGCGGCTCGCGGTTCCTGTTCTACGTGACGATCGGGGCGCTGCTGGTGCCGATCACGGCCATCACGCTGCCGCTCTACCTGAGCTACGCCAAGGTGCACCTGATCAACTCGATCTGGGGAATGATCCTGCCCGCCATGGTCAGCCCGATCGGCGTGTACCTGATGAAGGTGTTCGTCGAGGTGTCGGTGCCGATGCGAGCTGATCGACGCGGCCCGGCTGGACGGCGCGGGCGAGTTCAAGATCTTCTTCCGGCTGGCCCTGCCGCTGATGGTTCCTGGGCTGATGACGGTGCTGCTGCTGAGCGTGGTCACGGTGTGGAACAACTACTTCCTGCCGCTGATCATCTTCAGCCAGAACCAGCTCTACCCGCTCACCGTGGGCCTCGGCCTGTGGTCGGAACGCGCCCAGAACAGCGGCAACGCCGAGCTGTTCCCGCTGGTCGTGCTCGGCGGGCTGGTTACCATCGTGCCGCTGATCATCCTGTTCCTGATCTTGCAGCGGTACTGGCGCAGCGGCCTGCTGCTCGGCAGCATCGCGAACTGACGGAGGGAGCACCGTGACTGCCAGTGTGACCCTGGACCGGCTGACCAAGATCTACCCCACCGGCGTCACCGCGGTGCGGGACCTGGACCTGCACGTCGACGCGGGCGAGTTCGTGGTCCTGGTCGGCCCGTCCGGCTGCGGCAAGACGACCGCGCTGCGCATGGTGGCCGGCCTGGAGCGGATCAGCGCGGGCACCCTCCGGTTCGGCGACCGGGTGGTCAACGACGTGCCGCCCCGGCAGCGCGACGTGGCCATGGTGTTCCAGAGCTATGCGCTCTACCCGCACCTGACCGTGGCGCAGAACATCGGCTTCTCCCTGGAAAACAAGAAAATCCCGAAGCCTGAACGCCAGCGCCGGGTCCGTGACACCGCAGCCATCCTCGGCCTCACCGGGCAGCTGAACCGCAAGCCGCGGCAGCTGTCCGGCGGCCAGAAGCAGCGGGTGGCAATGGGCCGGGCCATCGTCCGCGAGCCGGCCATTTTCCTGATGGACGAGCCGCTGTCCAACCTGGACGCCAAGCTGCGGGTGCAGATGCGCGCCGAGATGCTGGCCGTGCACCGGCGGGTCGGCGCCACCACGCTGTACGTCACGCACGACCAGACCGAGGCGATGACGATGGGCGACCGGGTGGCCGTGCTGCGCGGCGGGATGCTGCAACAGGCCGCAGCGCCCCGGGAACTGTACAACCGGCCGGCCAACCTGTTCGTCGCCTCGTTCATCGGGTCGCCGTCGATGAACCTGTACTCAGCCCGGCTGGACATCGTCGGGGACACCGCCGAGCTGATCATGGGCAGCCAGCGGCTCACCCTGCCGCCCGCCGTGGTCAAGCAGTCCACGGAGCTGCCCGCATACAACAACACCGAGCTGATCGTGGGGATCCGCCCGGAGGTGCTGACCGACCCGGGCAGCACCGGGGCTCCGGTCGCGCCCGGGGCCAGCCTCAGCGCCGACGTGGACCTGGTCGAGGTGCTCGGCACCGAGCAGCTGGTGCACTTCCGGCTGGACGCGGAGCGGATCGGCGGCGAGCCCGCGGGCGTGGCCCGGGTCGCCCCGCGGGCGCAGATCCAGCCGCACAGCCGCATCGTGCTGGCGGTGGACACCGAGCGGCTGCACTTCTTCGACCCGGCCACCGGGGCCGCCATTCACTGAACCGGCACGCTGACCGGCGAGCAGTGGGCCACGCCGTCGCTGTGCGCCGGCTGGACCGTGCGGGATGTGCACGGGCACATGACGGCGACGGCCCGGAGGTAACCGGGCCGCTGCTGTCGCTGATCATGGCCATGACCGGCCGGGAGGCGGTGCTCAGCGATCTGTCCGGGGACAGCGTGGCGCAGCTCCGCGAACGCGGCTAGCCTGCGGCCGGTGAGCACACCCGCCGGTTACTCCGGCACCCCGCTGCCGGCCAAGCTGGGCATCAAGCCTGGCCACTCGGTCGCCCTGATCGGCGCGCCGCCCGGATTCACCGGCCTGCTCGGCGATCTGCCCGGCACCGAACTGCACGATGGGCTGCCTGCGGGCGAGCTCGATGTGATCGTGTTCTTCACCACGTCCCGGGCCGAGTACGCGGCCGAATTCGACACGCTGCGCGCGCACATGGCGCCGGCCTGCGGGCTGTGGATCGCCTTCCCAAAGCGGGCGTCCAAAGTACCCACCGACATGACCGACCACGTGGTCCGCGAGGTCGCGCTGCCCACTGGCCTGGTGGACAACAAGGTGTGCGCGATCGACCAGGTGTGGACGGGGATCAGGCTGGTGATCCGCCGCGAGCTCAGATAATCCCGGGGGGACGACCCCCCTGGACCCCCCGCCGCCGCTCCGCGGCGAAAGGCGAGCTAGTCGATGAGGTGGCGGCCGTCGAACTCGCCGAGGTCTTCCCGGTACAGCTCGAGGCCGACACCGTTCGGGTCGCGGAAGTAGATGCTCTCCTCCACGCCGCGGTCCGGGCCGAGGTACTCGATGCCGGCCTCGTCGAACTTCTTCTTGGCCGCGTCGTACTGCGCCTGCGGGATGGAGATGGCCAGGTGCTGGACGCCGCCGATGGTCTCCTGCCAGGCCGGGTGGTCGTGCCCGGGGAAGTCGAAGAAGCCGAGCATGTTCTTGTTGCCGATGTCGAAGAAGAAATGGCTCGACCCGGCGTAGTCCCGGTTCTCCACCAGCTCGACCAGCGGGAAGCCGAGGAACTCCTGGTAGAACTGGATGGTTTCCTCGACGTCGCGGCAGATCAGCGCCAGGTGGTGTACGCCGCGGACCGGGGTGGGCGGCCGTTCGCCGGGCGGGCGCAGATAGCGTTCGCGTAGTTCTGCCCGGCGCGCCCGGATCTTCTCCAGCTCGGCTCCCTGGGGCTGTGCCATGACCGGCCTCCCTGCCTTGTCCATCCGCCGCCAGCTTCAGGCTAACCCACCGGGGTTAGCCTGGCCTGGTGAGCCAACCGGGCAAAGGCCAGGCGAAGATCTCGGTCTTCCTGCTCGATGATCATGAGATCGTCCGGCGTGGGGTACGGGACGTGCTGGCCGCCGAACCCGACATCGTCGTGGTCGGCGAGGCCAGTACCGCCGCGTCCGCGCTGGCCCGGATCCCGGCCCTGCGGCCCGATGTGGCCGTGCTGGACATCCGGCTGCCGGACGGCGACGGCGTCACCGTGTGCCGGGATATCCGGTCCCGGATGCCCCAGGTCGGCTGCCTCATGCTCACCTCGTTCACCGATGACGAGGCTCTGTTCGACGCGATCATGGCGGGCGCCGCGGGCTACGTGCTCAAGCAGATCCGCGGCACCGACCTGGTCGGCGCGGTGCGCACCATCGCCGCCGGCCAGTCGCTGCTCGACCCCGAGGCGGCCAGCCGGGTGATGCGCCGGATGCGCGACCAGGCCGCCCGGGCCGACCCGCTGGCCGGCCTGACCGACCAGGAACGGCGCATCCTCGAACTCATCGGCGAGGGGCTGACCAACCGGCAGATCGGGGACCGGCTGTTCCTGGCCGAGAAGACGGTGAAGAACTACGTCTCCGCCCTGTTCACCAAGCTCGGCATGCAGCGCCGCGCCCAGGCGGCGGCCTATGCCGCCCGCGTCTTCGACCAGGGCGGGAAGCGCTAAAGGGGCACCCGCCAGTCGAGTTGAGTGCCGCCGCCGCTGGTGGAGGTGATCTCCAGCTTGCCGTCCAGTTCGGCGGCCCGCTCGGCCAGGTTGGCCAGGCCGCTCCGCCGGGTGCTGGTACCCATCCCGGTGCCGTTGTCGTGCACCCGCAGGGCCAGTTCCGAGTCGGCCTGCACGGTCACGTCCACCTTGGAACTGTGCGCGTGCCGGGCCGCGTTCGACAGCCCCTCGCGCAGCGCGCCGAGCAGGTGCTCGCCGACCTCGGACGGCACCGTCTCGTCCAGCGGGCCGACCAGCCGCAGCGACGGTGCGAAACCGAGCGGGACGCTCATCTCGTCGACCACCTCGAGCACCTGAGCCCGCAGGCCTTGCGGCCGGCTGTCGCCCCGCGCCTGCAGCGAGAAGATGGCCGACCGGATCTCGCGGATGGTCTCGTCCAGGGCGTCCACCGCGCCGCTCACCCGGCCCGCGGCCTCCGGCCGGGTCAGCAGCGGCATCGCGCCCTGCAGCGACATGCCGGTGGCATACAGCCGCTGGATCACCAGGTTGTGCAGGTCCCGGGCGATCCGGTCGCGGTCCTGCAGGATGGCCAGCCGCTCGGCATCGCTGCGGTGCTCGGCCAGTTCCAGCCCGATGGCCGCCTGCGCCGCGAACGTGCTGATCATCTCGATCGCCTGCGGGGGCAGCGGCATCGCCCCCGGCTGGCGGCCCACGGTGAACACGCCACGCACATCGCCTGGCTCGCCGAGCGGGAACAGGATGGCGGGACCGAGCGGCAGGTGCTCCCGGGCCGCGTCCGCCACCCGTTCGTCGTGCCCAAAATCGGCCACCGTGACCGGCTCGCCGCTGAGCATGATCCGGCCGGACAGCGACCGGCCGACCGGCAGCACCAGCCCCATCGCGTCGTCCGCGGCGGCGCCGGCCGCATGCTGGATGACCAGTTGCTGCCGGTCCGGCGTGGGCACCGCCAGCACGACCAGGTCCGCGCCGGACATGTCCAGCGTCTGCTGCGTGATCAGGGCCAGCATCTCGTCGGACCGGGCGCCGGACAGCAGCCGCCTGGTCACCTCGCTGCTGGCGCGCAGCCAGCGCTGCTGCCGCCGGCCTTCCTCGTACAGCCGGGCGTTGTCGATGGCCACGCCGGCCGCGGCGGCCAGCGCCACCAGCAGCGCCTCGTCTTCCTCGTCGAAGTCGGCGCCGCCCTCCTTCTCGGTCAGGTAGAGGTTGCCGTACACCTCGGCCCGGACCCGGATCGGCACGCCGAGGAACGATCGCATCGGCGGGTGCCCGGCCGGGAAGCCGTGCGAGTTGGGGCTGCCCGCCATGTCCGGCAGGCGCAGCGGGCGCGGATCGCTGATCAGCGCGCCGAGCAGGCCGAGCCCTTCCGGCCAGTGGTAGATCCCGGCGATCTGCTCGTCGGCCAGGCCGACCGGCACGAACTCGGCCAGCCGGCCGCCGTCGCCGATCACCCCGAGCGCGCCGTAGCGGGCCCGGACCAGGGTGATAGCGGCCTCCACGATCTGCTTGAGCACCATCTCCAGGTCGAGGTTGGCGCCCACCGCGACGACCGCCTCGAGCAGCGCGTAGACCCGGTCCCGGGTGGCCAGCACGGTCTGCAGCCGGGACTGCAGCTCGGTCAGCGGGTCGTCGAGCCGCAGCTGCGGCAACATCGGCTGCTGATCCGGCGACTCCACGGCCCCCCCAAGCCTCTAAGCTGCTGGTAAGCCTGAACCAACGGTAGCGGCTGGCCGTTCAGCTTGTCTGTAGCGGCGGCTACCCGGCCAGCGGCGAAGGTGACGGGTCGGGGAGCGGGCTGCTCCGGCTAGAGGGATGATGGTTGCTGTGAGGCGGACACCGATGCGCTTGGTGGCTGCGCTTGCCCGTCGCGCCGGACTGGACGCCAACCCGCTCCGCCGCGGCTCGGACCGGGCTGAGGCGTGGCTGCGCATCGGCTTGGTGCTCGCGTTCCTGATCGCCAGCCCGCTGGCCGCGATCGGCCTGGGCAAGCTGACCAGCGCCGCTTCGTACAGCGCGGCCCGGGCTCAGGCGGCCAGCGAGCGGTACGTGCCCGCGGTGCTGGTGGACAAGGTGGCCCGGGCGGCCGACGACCCGCTCTACGGCGCCAGTGGCTTCGTCTGGGCGCGGGCCCGGTGGACCGCCCCGGACGGGCAGCGGCAGACCGGCAATGTTCCCGCTCCGGTCGGCAGCAAGGCGGGCCGCACCGTGTACATCTGGGTGGACCGGGTGGGCCAGCTGGCCTACCCGCCAATCGGGGAGAGCCAGATCGCCAGCCGGGTCATCGCCGTGATCGCGCTCACCCCGGCCGCGCTCGGCATCGTGCTGCTGATCGTGCTGTGGCTGGCCAAAGCGGTGCTGGACCGGAGGCGGTTGCAGGACTGGGCGGCCGAGTGGACCGCCGTCGAGCCGCAATGGACAAAACGCACGCACTGAGCGCGCCGGCCGCTCTCATTTGACGCCGGCTGCCTGGGTGAACATAATTCCCAAAGCGCCCCCAGCGCGCCCAGGATGTAGCCCGGCAGCGTGGCTACCTCTGTCACTCGTGACAGCAGGAGTCAGCCGTGCTCAACATGGAAACCGAGGGCCCGCCGTCCGGCGCAGCGCCCCTCCCCCTCCCCCTCACCCCCGGCCCGCTGCCAGCACCCGATCGCGACGTGCTGGACAGCGCACGGGCCCGGCTCGCCGCAGCCGGTAACCGGCCCGCCCCGGCTCAGCCGGGACCGGCCGCCCGGCATCTCCCCCGCCCGCTGGATGACCTGCGGGCGGCCGGCGCGGTGGCGCAGCGGACCGGCTCGCCCGGGCAGCCACCCGCCGAGCCATTCGACGTGGGCGCGGCCCTGGTCCTGCTCAGCAACGTGCGGCTCTATCTCGACCGGCTGGAGGCCAGCCTGCTCGGCCTGGCCCAGCAGGCGGACATGAGCTGGGACCTGATCGCGGCCATCCTCGGCATCCCCGCGGCCGAGGCCAAGGACCGGCTGGCGGCCCTGCACGGCCGCCCGGAGCCCGGATGACCTGCCCCCTGACCGGGCCGGCTGGGACGCCTATCGGGGCGGCGTCCCGGCCCGGCCCGGCCGGGCGCCCGTTTGAGCAGCCCGCTGTGCGGCAGTTAACCAGGCAACAGCCGGCTGCCGGTCATCCTGACCAGGCGAGAGGAGGTCACGTTGGTTGCCGAGGACAAGCACGCCGCACTGCCTAGCGAGCGCTACGAAGACCTGCTCGAATCACTGACCGAGCTGGGCCGCACGCTGGCTGAGGACGAGTCGGTCCAGGAGACCCTGGGAAGCATCCTTACCCTGGCCACCCGGCTCGTGCCCGGCTGCCACGCGGCCAGCGTCACCGTGCTGGACGACGACGGGAAGCCGGCCACGGTGGCGGCCACCGACGAGGAGCAGGAAGAGATGGACCGCCGCCAGTACCTGCTGCACGATGGCCCGTGCATGGACGCGGCGCGGCGGCAGCAGATCAACAACTGGAGCCTGACCGAGGCGGAGCAGCGCTGGCCGGACTTCACTGCGCTGGCCACCGAGATGGGGCTGCGCAGCTACCTGGCCGCCGGCCTCGGGCTGGGCAGCCAGCGGCTGGGCGCGCTCAACCTGAGCAGCCGAGGGGAGGACGGTTTCGACCGGCTAGACGAAGGGCTGGTGGGGCTGTTCGTTCCGCTCGCCTCGGCCGCGATCGTGACCGTCAGCCGGTACCAGCAGGCCAGGGAACTGGCCGCCCAGCTCAACCAGGCGCTGTCCTCCCGGGCCGTCATCGACCACGCCATCGGGATCATCATGGCCGAGTCGAAGTGCCCGGCTGAGCAGGCGTTCGGGGCGCTGCGGCGGGCGTCCAACAACCGCCGGATGAAGCTTCGTGACCTGGCCGCGGAGATCGTGACGCGGGTCGGCGGGCAGGTTCCTCCCGAGTACGCCCCGGGAGCTTAACGCGGCGTTAGCGCAAGGTTGCCGGCCGGCGAAGTACCATTCCCCGCAGATGCACAGCAACATGATCAGCGATTCGCCCGGCGAGCAGACCGGCCTGGCCCGCGCCGAAGTAGGGCTGTCCGTGCTGGCCGAGGCGATGCAGCGTGCCGTCGAGCAACTGGGCTCAGTGACGCCGCCAGCCCAGCTGCGCGCGCTGCTCATCGTGGACGAGGCCGGCGCGATCAACCTGACCAAGCTGGCCAGAATGCTGGGCGCGTCCACGTCCGCGACCAGCAAGCTGTGCGACCGGCTGGTAGCCGCCGGCCTGCTGGCCCGCCAGCAGGCGGCGGCCAGCCGGCGGGAGATCACGCTGCGCAGCACCGAGTCCGGCCAGCGGGTTGCGCAGTGGGTGCGTGACCAGCGCCGGGCCGCCCTGGACCGGACGCTGGCCTCGCTCAGCCCGGAGGGCCGCCGGGACCTGGCCCGCGGCCTGGCCGAGCTGGCCCGCCGGGTTTAGCGCCGCCAGACAGTTCTGGCCGGACAACTAGGGTCTACCGGGTGCGCCGCCGGGACCTTGGTCCCTATCCCCGCCAGCCGTAACGCTGGATAGTGACGCTCACAGCGGGGAGGTGCCATGCCGATGACTGCGCAGCGACGGCTGGAAACGTTGCCCCGCGCGGAGTCACTGCGGCTGCTGAGCACGGTATCGCTGGGCCGCCTGGTGTTCACCCATCTGGCGCTGCCGGCCATCCGGCCGGTCAATCACGCGGTGGCCGGCGATCTGGTCATCATCCGGGCCTATCTGGGCACCGCGATCAGCTCGGCCGTGCGCGACCGGGCCGGCACGGTCGTGGCCTACGAAGCGGACCTCATCGACCCGGACACGCACCTGGGCTGGAGCGTGATCATCGTGGGCCGGGCCACCCGGCTCACCGACCCGGCCGAGGCGGCCCGGTACCGGGAGCTGCTACAGCCCTGGGTAGTGGACGGGGCAGACGAAATCATCGTCATCCAGGCCGACATGGTGGACGGTTTCCGGCTGGTCGAGACAGCCGCCTGAGCGCTAGGACCGCCCCGCCTCGTGCATCCGCTGGTACAGGCCACCGGCGTGGCCCAGTTCCTGGTGCGTGCCACGTTCCACCACCCGGCCGCGGGCCAGCACCACGATCTCGTCCACCTGGTCCAGCCCGTCCAGGTCGTGCGTGATGAGCAGGGTGGCCCGCCCGGCCGTCGCGGCCAGCAGGTCCGCGGTCAGCGCCCGCCGGTTGCCCGGGTCGAGGTGCGCGGCCGGTTCGTCCAGGATGAGCAGCGCCGGGTCGGCCAGCAGGGCCCGGGCCAGCGCGATCCGCTGGCGTTCCCCGCCGGACACCGCGGCGCCGCCCGGGCCGACCATGGTGTCCCAGCCACATGGCAGGGACTGGATCCAGGTCAGCAGCCGGGCCCGCGCGGCCACCTCGTCCAGCTCGGGCTGGCCGGCCCCGGGCCGGGCCAGCCGGATGTTGTCCGCGATCGTGGTGTCGAACAGGTGCGGATCCTCGGTGCAGCCGCTGATCACGGTGCGCACCTCGGCCGGGGCGTAGCTGGCCAGGTCGGCGCCGCCCAGGGTGGCGGTGCCGCCGGCTAGATCGACGAACCGGAGCAGCACGGCGGCCACGGTGGACTTGCCGGATCCGCTCGGGCCGAGCAGCGCCACCCGCCGGCCGGCGGCCAGGTCGAGGTCCACGCCGTCGATGGCCAGCGGGCCGTCCGGCTGATAGCGGACCTGGGCGCCGCGCAGGCTCACCCGCAGCGGCCCGGCCGGCAGCGGCCGCGGCGTGACCGGCTCGGTTACCGGGTCCGGTGCGTCCAGCACCGCGGCCACCCGGGCCGCGCTGGTCCGCGCCTGGCCAAGCTGGATGGCCGCTGCGGGCAGCGCGGTCACCGCCTCGAACGCGGCCAGTGCGGTCAGCGTGAGCACGGCCAGCGGCACCCGGGTCAGCGTGCCGCCGCCCACTGCGGCCACCCCGAGCAGCAGCACGCCCCACAGCGTCAGCCCGGCCACCGCCTGGGACAGCCCACTGCCCAGCGCGGCGCCGGCCGCGCTGCGCCGGGCCAGCCTGGTCAGTTCGTGGTCGGCGGCGTCGGCCGCGGCCAGTGCGGCGTCCTGGGCGCCCGCCGCGTGCAGGTCCGCCGACCCGGCCAGCAGGTCGGTGACCCGGGCGGTCAGCTCACCGCGGGCCGGCGCGGTGCGCCGGCCCGCCTGCCCGGCCCGGGCCGCGGCCAGCCAGGACACGGCCAGGCCCGCCACCAGCAGGCCGGCCGCCAGCACCAGCCCGGCCGGGGCCAGGATGAGCGCCACCGCGGCCGCCGCGCCCGCCCCGACGAGGGCCGCGGTCAGCGGCGGGGCCAGCCCGCGGATGAACAGGTCCTGGGTGGCGTCCACGTCGGACACCAGCCGGGCCAGCAGGTCACCGGACCGGAAGTCGCGCAGCCCGGCCGGGGCGAGCCGGGCCAGCTGCCGGTAGACCCGGACCCGGACATCGGCCAGCACCCGGAACGCGGCCTCGTGTGACGCCAGCCGCTCCACGTAGCGGAACACCCCGCGGCCGACTGACAGCCCGCGGACCGCGACCACCGCGACCGAGATGGCCAGGATGTTGGGGTGCAGCGAGGCCCGGGCGAGCAGGAAACCGGACGTGCCGAGCAGCGCGATGGCACAGCTGGTGGACAGCGCGCCGGCCAGCACGGCCAGCACCAGCTGGCCGCGCAGCGGCCGGGCCAGCCGGAGCAACTGGAGCAGCGGGTGTATGGGGGCGGCGGGCGGGCTGGCCGGTGGCCGCGCCGCTGGGACGGCGGTCATGACGTGCCCACCAGGGCATCCGGCGCGGGCACCGGCCCGAAGCAGCCCGACGCCAGGACCAGGCGGCCCTGGTCGAGCCGTAGCTCCCGGCCGCCCGCGGCGGCTGAACCGGCGGGCGAGGCCTGGCGGTGGGTGACCAGCAGCACGGTCCGGCCGGCCATCAGCCGCCCGATCGTGTCCATGATCTGCCCGGCGGTGATCGGGTCCAGGTGCGCGACCGGCTCGTCCAGCAGCAGCAGGGGGGCGTCCCGGAGGAACGCCCGGGCCAGCGCGATCCGCTGCCGCTGGCCCGCGGACAGCCGGGCGCCCCGCTCACCGAGCGTCGCCTGATAGCCGCCGGGCAGCGCCTCGATGAACTCGGCCGCCCCGGCCGCCGCGGCGGCCTGCGCGATGCCGGCCGCGGTCGCGTCCGGCTGGCCGAGCGCGATGTTGCTGGCCACCGTCCCGTCGAACAGGTGCGGGTGCTGCGGCACCCAGGCGATCTGCCGCCGCCAGGCGGCCAGGTCCACATCGGCGATGTCCACCGCGTCTGGACCGACCGTAATACGCCCTTCGGCCGGCGCCGCGAAGCGCAGCAGTAGGGCCAGCAGGGAACTCTTCCCGGCACCACTCGGCCCAGTCAGGACGATCCGGTCACCAGGGCGAATGGAACACGACACGCGATCGAGGGCCGCGCGCGCCCGGGTGTCATAAGCCAGGGTTACCGCGTTCAAATGGATGGTCTGCTGGCGGAGGTCGGGCGGGAGTGGAGCTCCGGAGCTCGGCCTGGCGGGGAGCGCTTCGTCCAGGATGTCGCAGACGCGGCCGGCCGCGGTGACCCCCTCCATACTGGCGTGGAACTGGGCGCCGACCGCACGCAGCGGCAGATACGCCTCGGGGGTGAGCAGCAGCACCAGCAGTGCGGTCTGGTAACTGACGTGCCCGGCCAGCAGGCGCAGCCCGATCTCCACCGCGACCAGCGCGGTGGCCAGCGCCGCGGACAGTTCGAGCACCAGCGCGGACAGGAACGCGATGCGCAGCGTGGCCATGGTGGCGGACCGGTACTCGTCGGTGACCTCATGGATCACGTCCGCCTGGGCCTGGTCGCGGCCGAACAGCTTGAGCGTGGGCAGGCCCTGCACCACGTCCAGGAAGTGGCCGCCGAGGCGGGCCAGCAGCTGCCACTGCCGCTGGGTGCGGGCCCGGGTCTGCAGCCCGACCAGCACCGTGAACACCGGGATGAGCGGCAGCGTCACGGCGATGATCAGCGCCGAGATCCAGTCGGCCAGCGCCACCCGGATCAGCACCGCGACCGGGACCGCTACCGCCAGCACGAGCTGGGGCAGGAATCGGGCGAAGTACGGGTCGAGCGCGTCCAGGCCCTTGCTGGACAGCGCGGCCAGCTCACCGGTCTGCTGGCCGCCGAGCCAGGCCGGCCCGAGCCGGACCAGGTGCGCGGTCAGCTTGCGGCGCAGCTGGGACTTGACCGCGGCGGCGGCGCGCAGCGCGGCGAGTTCGCCACCGTAGCTGGTCAGCGCGCGGGCGGCCAGCACGGCCAGCAGCAGGCCGAGCGTGCCGGCCAGCGCCCGGGCGCCGGTGCCCAGCGCCGCGCTGGCCAGCGCGTGCGCCAGCAGCCCAGCCTGAGCCAGGATCAGCCCGGTGCTGACCAGGCCCGTCGCGACGGCGAGGACCAGGTACCCCCGGGCGGCCGCGGCGTACCGGAGCAGCCGCGGATCGACCGGTCTCATAAACCGGTGGCCCCCGAGGTCAGCACGGCAAAAGTCTAGACCGCGCAGGGGCGGATGACCGGTTCAGCGGCAGGCCGGATGAGGTGGCCGCTGCTGGGTAGAGACCGCGGCCATGCGGCCGATCACGGAACTGACCAGCCGGTACCGGCTGGAGTCACTGATCGCGGCCGGCGGGATGGGCGAAGTGTGGCGCGCCGTGGACCAGGCGCTGGACCGGCCCGTGGCGGTCAAGCTGCTCCGGCCCGAGTACGTGCATGACCCGGTGATCCTGGCCCGGTTCCACGCCGAGGCGCACTATGTGGGGCAACTGTCCGATCCCGGCATCGCCCAGGTCTACGACTACGCCGGGGCGGGCCCGGCCAGCCCGGCCTACCTGGTCATGGAATTGGTGGACGGGCCGTCGCTGGCCGCCCTGCTGGAGACCGGTCCGCTGCCGCCGCGGCGCACCGCGGACGTGCTGGCCCAGGCGGCCCGGGCGCTGCACGCCGCGCACCGCAGCGGCGTGGTGCACCGCGACATCAAGCCCGGCAACCTGCTGATCGCGGCGGACGGGCGGGTCAAGGTGACCGATTTCGGCATCGCCTCCTCGCCCCGGGCGGCCAGCCTGACCAACACCGGGACGCTGCTCGGCACCATGGGCTACCTGGCGCCGGAACGGGTCAGCGGGCAGTCGGCCACCCCGGCCTCGGACCTGTACGCGCTGGGCGTGGTGGGGTACGAGTGCCTGACCGGGCAGCCGCCGTTCCAGGGCGAGCCGCTGCAGGTCGCACTGGCGCACCGGGACCAGCCGTTCCCGGCGCTGCCCGGCTGGTGCCTGCGCTCGCCAGCGGGGGTGGCGCTAGCCAGGCTGATCATGGACATGACGGCCAAGGATCCGGCTTGGCGGCCTGGTTCGGCGGCCGAGGTCGCGGCCCGTGCGGCGCAGATCCGGGATGGCGTGCTGCCCGCGGCCCAGCCCGGCCGCGCGCCGCAGACCCGGGGAGATGCTCCGGCCGGTTCCGGGCAGCTGGACGCGCCGGGCCCAGGAGACGGGGTACCGGGAGACTGGCTGCCGGGAGACCGGGTGCCGGGCCCGCGGGTGCCGGGAGACGCTGTGCCGGGCTGGGGGCCGGCGCGGGCGGAGCCTGGGATACCAGCTGGGCCGGAGCCGGGGATACCGGCTGGGGCCGGGCCAGGCCGCTCCCCGCACCGGCGCGGCCTGCTGGCCGGAATCCTTGCGCTGGCGGCCCTGGTGGCCGGGGTGGTGATCTGGCAGCTGCCCGCCCTGCACACCCCCCGGCCCACGTCCGCACCCGCCGCGTCGTCCCCGGCTGTGCGGCCGGCCGCGGCCCGCACGGTCCGGGTGACCGCCGCGCTGGTTGGCCAGCCGGTCAGCGCGGTCCAGCGCGCACTGCGCGCCCACGGGCTGCGCGTCCAGATCCAGGCGCAGCCCGACCGGCAGGCGGCACCGGGCACCGTGCTCCGGGTCAGCCCGACCGGGCGGCTGGCCGGCGGGCACCTGGTGCTGCTCACGGTCGCGGTCCGGCCGCCCGCCGCGCCCAGCAACGTGCCGTCCAGCCAGGCGGGGCCCACCTCGTCCGGCCCGGCCGCGCCGGGGAACGTCTCGCCCGGCCGGGCCAAGCACGGCAAGGGCCCGCCACCCGGCCATAGCGGCGACGGCTAGGGCGGCCCGGCTACCCCGAACCATCCAAACCTTTCACCCACCCGGCTGAGCCCGCTCTGCCAAGTGCATGGGTGTTTCAATCATGCGCACCTGACCCAGTGGCTGAATCATCCATGCGGTCCGGACCGCGGTCCGGACCGCAGCAAAGTTTCAGCGATGCAGTTCGTGGGCGGCCGGTTGGACGGCGTGGCACGGGCCGCGATACCGCCAGCTGGCCGGGTGGTGAATGGCGGATGACGCGCTGACCACCACCCAGCGGCAGGTGCGGGAACTGGTCGTTCGCGCCGCTCAACTCGGGCCGCCCCGGCGCGAACACGCCAATCGGGCGGGCCATGATGGTGATGCGGGGTACCCCGGGCCGGACCGGACGGGCCGGCGGGCCGGTGGCTCGGGACCTTCGGCCCTGATCCACGCCGATCGCGACCGGCAACGCTGGCTGCGGAGGCTGCGGAGCGAGCGAGGAGGTGTCACGGTGACCGCGCTCACCGCACCGGGCTGCTCGTACGCGCTGCTCGCCGATGGCACCACGATCACCATCCGGCCTGCCCGCCCAGAAGACTTCGCACAGGTCAAACGGCTGCACGACGAGATGTCCCCGGACAACCTGTACCTCCGCTTCTTCAGCCTGAGCCGGAACGCGGGCGAGCAGGAGGCACGCCGGGTCACCCGCGACGGGGGCACGCCGCACGGGGCGCTGCTTGGCTTCCTCGGTGACGACCTGATCGGCGTGGCCAGCTACGAGCCGACCGGCCAGCCCGGCACGGCCGAGGTGGCGTTCGCGGTGGCCGACCGGATGCACCACCGCGGGGTGGCCACCCTGCTGCTGGAGCACCTGGTCTCGCTGGCCCGGGCCAACGGCGTGCACACCTTCATCGCCGCCACGCTGCCGGAGAACACCGCCATGCTGCGCGTGTTCGCCGACGCCGGGCTGAGCGCCACCCGGCGGCTGGAAGACGGTGTGGTCGAACTGACCATGCCCATCCCGCGCAGCGCCGGGCTCGGCGAGCCCAGCCGCTACCTGGACGCGGTGGCCGGCCGGGAGCAGCGGGCCGACGTGGCCAGCCTGGCGCCGCTGCTCGCCCCCCGCTCGGCCGCGGTGGTCGGGGCCAGTCACCGGGCCGGCTCGATCGGCCGGCTCATCCTGCGGAACATCAAGGACGCCGGGTTCGCCGGCCCGCTGTACGCGGTGCACCCGGATGGCGGCGACATCGACGGCGTACCGGGCGTGCCGTCGGCCAGCGCACTGCCGGAAGCGCCGGACCTGGCCGTGCTGACGGTGCCCGCCGCCGCCACGGTAACCGCGGCCCGGGAATGCGGCCAGCGCGGCGCGCGGTCCCTGGTCGTGATCACCTCCGGGCTGACCGCCACGCAGTCGGCCGGCCTGCTGGACATCTGCCGGCAGACCGGGATGCGGCTGGTCGGCCCGAACTGCTTCGGCGTGGCCGTGCCGGACATCGGGCTGGACGCCACGTTCGCGGCGCAGCATCCGCGGCCCGGCACGGCCGGGCTGGTGGTGCAGTCCGGCGGGGTCGGCGTGGCGCTGCTGGAGCATTTCTCCCGGCTCGGCATCGGCATCTCGTCGTTCGCCTCGGTCGGCGACAAGCTGGATGTGTCCGGCAACGACATGCTGCAGTGGTGGGCGGGGGACGGCCGCACCCAGCTGGCCGTGCTCTACCTGGAGTCGTTCGGCAACCCGCGCAAGTTCGCCCGCAGCGCGGCCCGGGTCAGCGCCAGCATGCCGGTGCTCACCGTGCACGCCGGGCGGTCCGCGCCCGGCCAGCGGGCCGCCGCCTCGCACACCGCGGCCGCGGCCGCCCCGCTGATCACCCGGCAGGCGCTGTTCGAGCAGGCCGGCGTCATCGCCACCACCAGCCTCGGCGAACTGCTGGAGGCGGCCGTGCTGCTGGCCGAGCAGCCGGTCCCGGCCGGCCGCCGGGTGAGCATCATCTCCAACGCCGGCGGGGCCGGGGTGCTGGCCGCGGACGCGTGCGTGGAGGCCGGCCTGTCCGTCGCCATCCCGGGCCGCCAGATCCAGGCCCAGCTCACCGGGCTGCTGCCCGCGGCCGCGGCGGTCGGTGGCCCGATCGACACCACCGCCGCGGTCAGCGCGGACGCGTTCGCCGCCGCGCTGGCCGTCGCGGCCGGCGACACCGCGGTGGACGCGTTGCTGGCGCTGGTCGTGCCGACCGCCGCCTCCGACCTCATCCCGGCGCTGACCGCGGCCCGGCTGCCGGTGCCGCTGGCCGCGGTCGTGCTCGACCAGGCCGAGTCAGTCCGGCTGCTGCCCAGCACCGGCTCCGGCGCCGGGCCCGGGGTGCCCGCCTACGCCTACCCGGAGAGCGCGGCCCGGGCGCTCAGCCGGGCGGCCCGGTACGGCTCGTGGCGGTCCCGGCCTGCCGGCACCGTGCCAGACCTTCCGGGCCTGCAGGTGGCCGAGGCCAAGGGGCTGATCGCGGCCTTCCTGGCCGAGATGCCCGGCGGCGGCTGGCTGCCCGCGGCCGAGGCCGACCGGCTGCTGCGCTGCTACCAGCTGCCGATGGCGCCGTTCCGCCTGGTCACCGACGCGGATCAGGCGGCTGCCGCGGCCGCGGAGTTCGGCGGCCAGGTCGCGGTCAAGGCGGAGGCGCCCGGCCTGGTGCACAAGAGCCAGGCCGGCGCGGTGCTGCTCGGCCGGGCCGGGCCGGACCAGGCCCGGGCCGCTTTCGGCACGCTGGCCAGCCGGTTCGCAGGCCGGTTCACCGGCGCGGTGGTCCAGCCCATGATCAGCGGCGGCACCGAGGTCATCATCGGCGTGGTGCAGGAACCGGTGTTCGGCCCGCTGGTGGTGTTCGGCCTGGGCGGGGTGGCCACCGACGTGCTCGGTGATCACGCGGCCCGGCTCGCGCCGCTGACCACGACCGACGCCGACGACCTGATCCACTCGATCCGGGCTGCGCCGCTGCTGCTCGGGCGCGGTGGCCAGCCACTGGCCAGCATCGCGGCGCTGCGCGATGCCCTGCTCCGGGTGTCCCGGCTGGCTGACGACCTGCCCGAGGTCGCCGAGCTGGACCTGAACCCGGTGATCGCCTGCGCCGACGGCGCGACCGTGGTGGATGCCCGGGTCCGGGTCAGCGCGCATGCGGCGGCCGACCCGTTCCTCCGCCAGCTGCCCCAGTCCAGACCGGCCCCGATCTGATCCGAGCCAAGTAACCCCAGCCAAGGAGCTGATCCCGACATGACCGTGACCGCGCAGGCCGAGCTCACCAGCGATCAGCTGCAGGTGCTCAACGGATACTGGCGCGCCGCGAACTACCTGTCCGTCGGCCAGATCTACCTGATGAGCAGCGACCCGTTGCTGACCGAACCGCTGCGGCCCGAGGACATCAAGCCGCGGCTGCTCGGCCACTGGGGCACCACCCCCGGGCTGAACTTCATCTGGGCCCACCTCAACCGGATGATCGTCACCCGCGACCTGAACATGATGTACGTGATCGGCCCCGGGCACGGCGGCCCGGCGGCGAACGCCGGCACCTGGCTGGATGGCACCTACACCGACATCTACCCCAGCATCGGCCAGGACACGGCCGGCATGGCCCGGCTGTTCCGCCAGTTCTCCTTCCCCGGCGGGGTGCCCAGCCACGTGGCGCCGGAGACGCCCGGCTCGATCAACGAGGGCGGCGAGCTCGGCTACTCGCTCACGCACGCGCACGGCGCCGCGTTCGACAACCCGGACCTGATCGTGGCCTGCATCGTCGGCGACGGCGAGTCGGAGACCGGGCCGCTCGCCACCAGCTGGCATTGTGGCAAGTTCCTCGACCCGGCCCGGGACGGCGCGGTGCTGCCGATCCTGCACCTGAACGGCTGGAAGATCGCCAACCCGACCGTGCTGGCCCGGATCCCGGAGCCAGAACTGATCAAGCTGCTGCGCGGCTACGGCTGGGAGCCGGTGGTCGTCGCCGGGTCCGATCCGGACCCCGTGCACCACGAGCTGGCCGCCGCGCTGGACGGCGCGATCACCAGGATCCACGAGATCCAGCAGCGGGCACGGTCCGGTTCCGGCTGGCCGGACGGGCAGGGCCCGGGACCGCGCTGGCCGATGATCGTGTTCCGCACGCCGAAGGGCTGGACCGGCCCGAAGGTGGTGGACGGGCTGCCGGTGGAAGGCACCTGGCGGGCACATCAGGTGCCGCTGGCCGGGGTCCGCACCAACCCCGAGCACCTGCGCCAGCTGCAGGAGTGGATGCTGTCCTACCGGCCAGCCGAGCTGTTCGACGAGGCCGGGACGCCCCGCCCGGAAATCCTCCGGTTCGTGCCCGGCGGCGACCGCCGGATGGGCAGCAACCCGCACGCCAACGGCGGCCTGCTGCTCCGTGACCTGGTCATGCCGGACTTCCGGCAGTACGCGGTGCCCGCCACCCCGCCGGGGGCTCAGGTCTCCGAACCCACCCGGGTGCTGGGCGGAATGCTCCGCGACGTGATGGCCGGAAACATGGCCACGAGCAACTTCCGGGTGTTCGGCCCGGATGAGACGGCCTCCAACCGGCTGGAAGCGATCTACCAGGTCAGCGAGAAGACATGGGAGGAGGTCACGCTGCCCGTCGATGAGAACCTGCAGCCAGCCGGGCGGGTGATGGAGATCCTCTCCGAGACCACCTGCGAGGGCTGGCTGGAGGGCTACCTGCTGACCGGGCGGCACGGCTTCTTCTCCTGCTACGAGGCGTTCATCCATATCGTCGACTCGATGTTCAACCAGCACGCCAAGTGGCTGAAGGTCGCTCGCACGCTGCCCTGGCGGCGGCCCATCGCCTCGCTGAACTACCTGCTCACCTCGCACGTGTGGCGGCAGGACCACAACGGCTTCTCGCACCAGGACCCCGGCTTTATTGACCATGTGGTGAACAAGAAGGCCGAGGTCGTCCGGGTCTACCTGCCGCCGGACACCAACACCCTCTTGTCCACCGTGGACCACTGCCTGCGCAGCCGGAACTACGTGAACGTGATCGTGGCCGGCAAGCAGCCCAACCCGGACTGGCTGGACATGGACGCGGCCGTCCTGCACTGCACCCGGGGCGCGGGGATCTGGGAGTGGGCCAGCAACGACTACGACGGCCAGGAACCCGATGTGATCATGGCCTGCGCCGGGGACGTGCCCACGCTGGAGATCCTCGCGGCCACCAGCATCCTCCGGGAGAACCTGCCCGACCTGCGCATCCGGGTGGTCAACGTGGTGGACCTGATGCGGCTGGAGCCGAACACCGAGCACCCGCACGGGATGAGCGACGCCGAGTTCAACGCGGTGTTCACCACCAACCGGCCGGTGATCTTCGCGTATCACGGCTACCCGGCGCTGATCCACCGGCTGACCTACTCACGGGACGGGCACCACAACTTCCATGTCCGCGGGTACATGGAGGAAGGCACCACGACCACGCCGTTCGACATGGTGGTGCTGAACAATATGGACCGGTTCCACCTGGTCATGGACGTCATCGACCGGGTCCCCGGGCTGAGCGACCGGGCCGCCTGGCTGCGTCAGCAGATGGTGGACAACCGGACCAGGCATCACGCCTACGTCCGGGAGCACGGCGAGGACCTGCCCGAGGTGCAGAACTGGGTGTGGCCCGCCGCGCTGTCCGCCCCGCCGGGCGCTGCTGGTGGCGGCCCGGCCGCTTCCGGTGCCGCCCGGGCCGCGGCGGCCGGGCTCTCATCGCCCGTGGTGTCGGCAGAGGACCCGTCCTGACATGGACGTGCTCGTGGTCAACGCCGGGTCGAGCAGCCTCAAGCTCAGCCTGCTCGATGCGGCGGACGGGATCCTCGCCGCCACCGAGGTAGAGCACTGGGACACCGAGGACCCGCCGCCCGCGCTGCATTCTTTTCTGAACGCCCTCCCCCGCGTCGATGCCGTCGGCCACCGCGTCGTGCACGGTGGGCCGAAACTCACCGCGGCGGCGGTGCTCGACCCGGCGGTCCGGCGGGAGATCGAGGCGGTCACCGACCTCGCGCCGCTGCACCAGCCCCGGGCGCTGGCCGGGATCGACGCGGTATCCGCGCTGCTGCCCGGGGTGCCCGAGGTGGCCTGCTTCGATACCGCGTTCCACGCCGGAATGCCGGCCGCCGCCGCGACCTACGCGCTGCCCGCGGCCTGGCGGGAGACGTACGGCCTGCGCCGCTACGGGTTTCACGGCCTGTCCCACGCGTACGCGAGCCGGCGCGCGGCGCACCTGCTGGGCAGCACGCCAGAGCGGCTCCGGATCGTGTCCTGCCACCTGGGCGCGGGCGCGTCGCTGGCCGCGGTCCAGCATGGCCAGAGCGTGGACACCACGATGGGGTTCACGCCGCTGGAGGGGCTGGTGATGGCCACCCGGGCGGGCAACACCGACCCGGGCCTGCTGGTCTGGCTGCTCCAGGACGGCCGGGTCAGCCTGGACGAACTGTCCACCGGGCTGGAGCAGCGGTCCGGCCTGGCCGGGCTGGCCGGGCCGGCCGACATCCGGGACGTGCTGCCCCGCGCCGACGCCGGCGACCCGGCCGCGATCCTGGCTATCGACGTGTACCTGCACCGGCTGCGCCAACTGGTCGCGGGCATGGCCGCCGCCATGGACGGGCTGGACGTGTTGCTGTTCACCGGCGGCGTTGGCGAGCACCAGCCGCCGGTCCGGGCCCGGGCCGCGCCCAGCTTCCTCGGCGCAGCCATCGACGAGCAGCGTAACCAGGCCGCGTCCAGCGACGCCGACATCACCGCACCAGGCGCCGCCGTGCGCACCCTGGTGATCACCGCACGCGAGGACATCGAGATCGCCCGCCAGGTCCGCGCCGTCCTCAGCTAACCCAAGTCTGCGCAGGCAAACCGAGCGCTACCTTGAAACCAAGACCGAGGCAAGCATCCTGAAGCAAGCGGGGCTGCGAAAGGAGCGGCCGTGACAGGCTACGTAGTCGTTCTTGAGGGCGACGACGAGTCCGGCTACTCGGCGTACTCCCCTGACCTGCCCGGGGTCGTCGCGCCCGGCACCACCCGGCAACGCAGTTCGGATTAGCTGGTGCCGGGGGCCGGAGTGCCCGCAGGGCATCGGCCTCAGCTGTCTCATCAGCACCGTGGCCCACAGCGGCGGTGCGCTTCCCGTCTGCCGATCGTGAAGACGCAGTTCTTTTCACGTCTTCGGTGCGGCCAGTCTGGACAAAGCGGACATATTTCCGCACCACTCACGTGAAAGGTGCGCGGCGGGCCGCCCAGGCTGGTGCCGGTACGGCGGCAACGTGATGGCTGCACGCAGTTGACATCGACTCTAATTTGAGAGTAGCTTTCTTTCTGGATCAGCTACCGGAGCGTCTGAGGAGTGAACGACGTGGTGACCATGAGCGGTTCGGATGCCCGCAAGTGGTGGGCGCTAGTGGCCATCGCGGCCAGCGTGCTCGTCGTCGGGCTCGACCTGACCGTGCTCAGCCTGGCCCTGCCGGTGCTGTCCGCCCAGTTGCACGCCTCGACCACGGATCTGCAGTGGTTCTCCGCCGCCTACAGCCTGGTGCTGGCCGCGGCACTCCTCCCGGCCGGCCTGCTCGGCGACCGGATGGGCCGGAAGAAGCTGCTGCTCATCGCCCTGGTGCTGTTCGGCGTCAGTTCTGCGGCGTGTGCGTTCTCGACCTCATCGGCCGAGCTGATCGCGGCCCGGGCGGTGCTCGGCCTAGGTGCCGCGGCCATCTTCCCGATGTCCATCGCGGTAATTCCGGTCATGTTCACCGACGAGGAGCGGCCCCGGGCCATCGCGGTCGTGATGGGCGCGACCTTCATCGCCTTCCCGGTCGGCCCGCTGCTCGGCGGGTGGCTGCTGGACAACTTCTGGTGGGGCTCGGTCTTCCTGATCAACGTGCCGGTGGTGGTGCTCGCCCTGGTGGCGGTGGCCCTGCTGATGCCGGAGTCGCATGGCGCCCGGAGCACCAGCATCGACATCCCCGGGATCGCCCTGTCCAGCCTGGGCCTGGCCAGCCTGACCTACGGCCTGATCAAGGCGGGCCAGGATGGCTGGAGCGACGCCACCGCGGTGGCCACCATGCTGGCCGGGGCGGTGGTGCTGGCCGGCTTCGTGCTCTGGGAGCGGTGGATCACCGGGCGCAGGCAGCCGCTGGTCCAGCTGGAGCTGTTCCGCTCGGCTGGGTTTACCTGGGGCACCGCGCTGACCACGTTCGTGTCGTTCGCGATGTTCGGCATCCTGTTCGCCATCCCGCAGTACTTCCAGGAAGTTCTCGGCTTCGACTCGTTCGGCAGCGGGCTGCGGATGCTGTCCCTGATCGTCGGGATGGTCGTCGGCATGCTGACCGGTACCCGGCTGCAGACCGCACGCAGCAAGGACGGCGAGCCGGCCAAGGCCGCTCCGCTGGGCGCCCGGCCACTGGTCAGCGTCGGCTTCGCGGTGATGGCGGCGGCGCTCGCGGTAGGCGCGTCCACCAAGGTGACCAGCGGCACCGGCCTCGCGGCGGCCTGGCTGATCGTGGCGGGCCTCGGCCTCGGACTGGCCATGCCGGCGGCCATGAACGTAGCCCTCGGCGCGCTGTCGCCCGAGCGAAGCGGCTCCGGTTCGGCGCTGATCACCGCACTGCGCCAGGTCGGCGCGACCATCGGGGTGGCGGTGCTGGGCACGGTGCTGCTGTCCGGCTACCGGAGCCAGCTGAGCCTGGGCCACCTGCCCGCCGCGGCGGCGGGCGCGGTGCGCAGCAGCGTGGCCGGCGGAGTGGCGGTGGCCCACGCCACCCACTCGGCCGGCCTGCTGGTCATGGTCCGCACCGCCTACGTGCACGGCCAGGACACCATGCTCGTGGTGTGCGCGGTGATCGCGCTGGCCAGCGCCGTGCTCGCGCTGATCTTCCTGCCCCGCCGGGCCGCCGCGGCGGCACCAGCCGCCAGCGCCGCGCCAGCCGTGCCAGCGGCGCCAGGCACGCCGACCGCGCCGGGCGGCGGAACCGCAGCTGACAGCGCGCCGCAGCCGGTCGCCACCGGGCCCGGTTCGGGGGACAATCAGGGTCATGACCGAGATCGGCACCGCTGACCAGCCCGCCGGGCTGCGCGAACGCAAGAAGGCCAAGACGCGTGCCGCGATCCGCGAGCACGCGTTGCGGCTGTTCCGCGAGCAGGGTTACAGCGGCACCACGGTCGAGCAGATCGCCGAGGCGGCCGAGGTCTCCCCAGCCACGTTCTACCGGTACTTCCCGACCAAGGAGGACGTGGTCCTGCAGGACGATCTGGACGTGCTGGCGTTCCAGACGTTTGAGCAGCAGCCGGCCGAGCTGGGCCCGCTGGCCGCGATGCGGGCCGCGATGGCCGACGCCCGGCCCCGGTTCACCGCGGAGGAACGGCAGCGGTTCCGGGAGACCACCATGCTCACCCTGGCTGTGCCGGAAATCCGGGCCCGGGCGCTGGACGAGTTCGCCCGCACCATCGACGTCTTCGCCGTCGCGATGGCCAAGCGAACCGGCCGGGAGCCAGACGACCCTGAGGTGCGCACCATAGCCGGCGCGATCTTCGGCGTGATCCTGGCCACCGCACTGCCGATGCTGGTTAAGGGCGAGGTCGAGATCGACGACCTGTTCACCACGATCGACCAGGGCCTAGCCCAGCTCGAGGCCGGCCGAACGCTGTGACCTAGCCTCAGCGCACCCCGCGCGGCCGGAACTGAACGCTGATCCGCGGGCCGGTGGCCCGCGACGTCTTGGGCACCGCGTGCTCCCAGGTGCGCTGGCAGCTGCCGCCCATCACCAGCAGGTCGCCGTGCCCCAGTTCGTGGCGCAGCGTGGACCCGCCGCCGCGCGGCCGGAGCAGCAGCGCCCTGGGCGCGCCCAGGGACAGGATGGCGATCACGGTGTCCTCGGTGGAGCCGCGGCCGATCCGGTCGCCGTGCCAGGCGACGCTGTCCCGGCCATCCCGGTACAGGCACAGGCCCGCGGTGCACAGCGGCTCGCCCAGGTCCGGCCAGTAGTGCCCGGTCAGCGCGTCCCGGGCGGCCAGCAGCGCGGGGTCGGGCAGCGGCTCACCCTCGGCGTAGAAGCAGAGCAGCCGGGGCACGTCCACCACCCGCTCGTACATCCGGCGGCGTTCCTCCCGCCACGGGACGGTCTCCCGGAGCCGGCCGAACAGCACCGCGGCACCAGACATCCAGCCGGGCCGGATGTCCACCCAGGCGCCGTGATTCAGCCTGGTCCGGCGCACTGTCTGGCCCAGCGGCCCAGGGACGGGCTCGTCGTCCAGGTCCAGCAGCGACCCCTGCCAGGCAGCGTCCATACCGTGAGCATACAAAACTTCTCAAATATTTGTTCGAGCGCGGATCGGGCGGTCGGCCGCGCCAGCGGCACCAGGAGCCGTAGGGTGATCCCGTGGCAGGGCGTGAGCTGAACGAGATCATGGACCCGGGCTGGGCGGAAGCGCTGGCGCCGGTCGCGGACCGGATCCGCGCGATGGGTGACTTCCTCCGGGCCGAACTGGCGGCGGGCCGCCGGTACCTGCCCGCCGGCGACAAGGTGCTGCGCGCGTTCCAGCAGCCGCTGAGCGACGTGCGGGTGCTGATCGTCGGCCAGGATCCCTATCCGACGCCGGGAAACCCGGTCGGGCTCAGCTTCTCGGTCGCGCCCGACGTGCGCCGCCTGCCGCCCAGCCTGATCAACATCTTCCGCGAGTACACCGCCGACCTCGGCTTCCCAGCCCCCGCGACCGGCGATCTCAGCCCGTGGAGCGAGCGCGGTGTGCTGCTGCTGAACCGGGTGCTCACCGTGCAGCCGGGCCAGCCCGGCTCACACCGCGGCAAGGGCTGGGAAGAAGTGACCGACCAGGCCATCCGGGCGCTGGCCGCCCGGCAGCAGCCGCTGGTGGCCATCCTGTGGGGGCGTGACGCCCGCAGCCTGGCCCCGCTGCTGGGCGGCGTCCCGCTGATCGAGTCCGCCCATCCCAGCCCGAACTCGGCCGACCGTGGCTTCTTCGGGTCCCGGCCGTTCAGCCGGGCCAACGCGGCGCTGGAAGAGCAGGGCGCCCCGGGGATCGACTGGAAGCTGCCATAACCGGCCAGGACCCGGACCCGGTCAGCGCGGGGCCGACGATCTCGGCCAGCGCCTCCCGGACCAGCACCGCGACGTGCGCCGCGCCGGGCCGGTCCCGCGGGCTGGCGGCCAGGCAGGCAGCCCACAGCCCGGCCAGGCTGGCCGGGCTGGCCCGGGCCGCCGCGCGGACGGCCGCGCCGGCGGACGGCTGCGCACCGGCCAGGCAGGCGGCGAACAGCACACCGACCGCGTACACGTCGGCCGCCGGGGCCGGCCCGCCGCCGGCCGTCAGCTCGGGCGCCTGATACCTGAGCATGCCGCCGGCCGGCCCGGCACAGAGCGGGCCGAGGCCGAAGTCGGTGATCCGCACCCGGTCCGGCCCGACGATGACGTTGCCCGGCTGAAAGCGGCCGTGCGCCAGCCCGGCCCGGTGCGCGACGGCCAGCGCGTCGGCCACGGTGGCCACCACCCGCAGCGCCTCGTCCAGCGGCAGCGGCGCACCGTCCAGCAGGCCGGCCAGTGGCCGGCCGTCGGCCAGTTCCCGCACCACGTAGGGCACCGCAAAACCGCCTGGCTGGGTGATCTCCCCGTGGTCCAGCACCCGGGTGAACTCGGGGCTGGTCAGCTGGGTGATGGTCCGGACAGCCAGCCGGAACCGGGCTTCCGCCACCGTGTCCCCGGCCACGTGCGCGGCCAGCACCTTGACCGCGACATCCGCGCCGGTGCCCAGTTCGGTGGCCCGCCACACAGCGGCGGTCCCGCGGGCCGCAGCCGTGCGGCCGAGCGGGACAGTCAGCCGGAAGCGGCGATCGAGGATCGCCCCTGCCATGAGCGGAGCCATCCGCCGAGTGTGCCCGAGCGGGCCGCCGGGCCGTGCAATCCCGGCAAAAAGGACGGTGCCGAGGGGCGGATAACGGGCCGGTAACGGAGCGTGGCTGGCGGAATGTTGAGCGATCAACTAATGTTGGCACTGGCACGAGCAACCCGGTCTAGAGGAGATGCCATGCCAGCCGTGACGGTCGAAGACATCCTGGTCCTGCCCCGCGTCGCGGAGCCGGACCCAGCCACGGCGGCGGAGCGGCCGGTGCTGCAGGTGACCACCGCGCCATCCGGCTACGAAGGCGAGGGCTTCCCGGTCCGCCGGGCGTTCGCCGGCGTGGACCTGTCGCAGCTGGACCCGTTCATCCACATGGACCAGATGGGCGAGGTGGACTACGCGCCCGGCGAACCGAAGGGCACGGCCTGGCACCCGCACCGCGGCTTCGAGACCGTGACGTACATCATCGACGGCGTGTTCCGGCACCAGGACTCCAACGGCGGCGGCGGGCTGATCACTAACGGCGACACCCAGTGGATGACCGCGGGCGGCGGCATCCTGCACATCGAGGAGCCGCCGGAGGAACTGGTGATGAGCGGCGGCCTGTTCCATGGCTTCCAGCTCTGGGTCAACCTGCCCCGGCGGCTCAAGATGACCAACCCGCGCTACCAGGACATCCGGGCCCAGCAGGTATCGCTGCTGTCCTCGGCGGACGGCGGCGCGCTGATCCGGGTCATCGCCGGTGACCTGGGCGGGCACCCCGGCCCTGGCATCACGCACACGCCAATCACCCTGCTGCACGCGACCCTGCAGCCCGGCGCCCAGCTGCGGCTGCCGTGGCGGCGCGACTTCAACGCGCTGGTCTACGTGCTGGCCGGATCCGGCACCGTCGGCCCGGACCACCGCCCGGTGCGCACCGGCCAGCTGGCCACGTTCGGCGCTGGCGACGCGCTGACCGTGCAGGCCAGCCCGGTCCAGGACGGCCCGGGCCGCGAGCTGGACATCCTGGTCCTGGGCGGCGAGCCGATCCGGGAGCCGGTGGCCGCGTACGGGCCGTTCGTGATGAACACCCGGGACGAGCTGGTCCAGGCGTTCGAGGACTTCCAGGCCGGCCGCCTCGGCACCATCCCGGCCGAGCCGCACCCCGGGCACGACGTCCTCTGACTTGAAACTTTCCTGATCGGCACGCCCTTTTCACCAGGTCCCCGGGGGCCGGCCTGGTGCCCGCCTGCCCCCCGCGCCTACCCCCATTTAGCAGAACGCTCCTGCTCACAGCCGTGCCGCCGGCCGCCCCTGGGCCGTGACGGGCCGGTCAAGCGGCTGGCGCCGCGGCTCACCCGGCCGCGGCGCGGCCGGCCGTCTGTACCAGCCCTCCGGGTCATGCCTATGTTCGCCGCAGAGAGCGGCCGACGTGGACTGCCCCGAGGAGGATCCCTGCATGAGACCAACGTTGCGCATCAGAGCTGGGTATTTCCGCCTACGGCGGGTGCTGACCGCATTAGCCGTGCTCGGTCTGGGCTGCGCGGGCCTGGCGGCCGTCACCGCCGCCCCGGCCAGTGCGGCCACCTCCTGCCAGGTCGCGTACTCGACCAACGACTGGAGCACCGGCTTCACCGCCTCGATCATCATCACCAACGAAGGCTCAGCACTCACCGCCTGGACGCTGACCTACGCCTACACCGGCAACCAGCAACTCACCCAGGGCTGGTCCGGGAACTGGTCACAATCCGGCGAGACCGTCACCGTGACCAACGCCTCCTGGAACGGATCCCTGGCCACCGGCGCATCCACCCAGATCGGCGCCAACTTCTCCTACACCGGCACCAACACCGCCCCCACCAGCTTCGCCATCAACGGCACCACCTGCAACGGCACCGGCGTCACCTCCTCACCCACCCCCACCCCCACCAGCAGCCCCACCAGCTCGCCGACCTCGTCGCCCACGCCCACCGCGTCGCCGACCTCGACCAGTACCGGTGGCGGCGGCTCGTGCAGTTCCGGCCTGGCGCTGCAAGCCGACCCGGCGACGTTCTCCGTGGCCCAGGGCACCAGTGAGGACTTCGGCATATCGCTGACCGGCTCGCCGTCCACGCCGATCACGGTGACCGTGGCCAGTTCCGGGAACAGCGGGCTGTCCATCTCGGCCGGCAGTTCCATCACGCTGAACTCCAGCAACTGGAACCTGCCGCAGCCGGTCACCGTCGCGGCCAACTCGTCCGGCACCGGCGCGGCCACGTTCACCGCCAGCGCACCCGGCTGTACCTCGGTGAGCGTGACCGGCACCGAGACGGCGGCCGGCTCGGCCAGCACGCCGTCGCACGTGGTCAACCCGTTCACCGGGTCCAACTGGTACGTCAACCCGGACTACACGGCCGAGGTGGCCACCTCGGTGGCCAGCGCCAGCGGCACCCTGGCCAGCCAGATGACGCTGGTCGGCCAGCAGTCCACCGGCATCTGGCTGGACCACATCGGCGCCATCTACGGCGGCTCGGACAACAGCAGCCGGATGAGCCTGCAGGCCCAGCTGGCCAACGCGGTCAGCAAGGAATCGGGCAGTACCCCGGAGATCGTGCCGATCGTGATCTACGACCTGCCCAACCGGGACTGCGCCGCGCTCGCCTCCAACGGTGAGCTGACCGTGAGCAACAACGGCCTGCAGTACTACGAGCAGGACTACATCACCCCGATCGCGCAGATCCTGTCCGACTACGAGCACACCAACCTGCGCATCGTGGCCATCATCGAGCCGGACTCGCTGCCCAACCTGGTCACCAACCTGAGCGACGCGAACTGCGCCCAGGCCAACTCCAGCGGGGCCTACGTGGACGGCATCCAGTACGCGCTGAACGCGCTGCACGCGATCCCGAACGTGTACAACTACGTCAACATCGCGCACTCGGCCTGGCTGGGCTGGCCCAGCAACATGGGCCCGGCTGTCTCGCTGTACAAGTCGGTGGCGTCGGGCACCACGGCCGGCGTGAACAGCGTGGACGGGTTCATCAGCGACACGGCCAACTACACGCCGACCACCGAGCCGTACATGACCGCCACCGAGAACGTGGACGGCAACCCGGTCGACTCGGTGACCTACTACTCCTACGACCCGTACATCGACGAGCTCAGCTACGACGAGGAGATGTATTCACAGTTGGTCTCGGCCGGCTTCCCGAGCACCGTCGGGATGCTGATCGACACCTCACGCAACGGCTGGGGCGGCCCGGACCGGCCCACCGCGGCATGCTCCACCACGACGTGCACCACGACCGCCTCGTTCGTGAACGCGTCCAAGATTGATGAACGCCCGTTCCGCGGCGACTGGTGTAACCAGAACAACGCGGGCCTGGGCGCGTTCCCGCAGGCCAACCCGGTGTCTTCGTTCCCCAACCTGTACGCCTACGTATGGATCAAGCCACCGGGCGAGTCGGATGGCGACTACCCCACCGCCACCCACGCGCACGGTGATCCGCACTGCGACCCGAATGGGACGAATACCGACGGCAGCGGCAACGTCTATCCGACCAACTCGATACCGGGCTATGACATCCCGGCCGGCCAGTGGTTCCCGGCCGAGTTCCAGATGCTCGTGCAGAACGCCTACCCCGCCGTCCCGTAACCCCTCCTTATAGCCGCCTGGCTGGTGTCCCGTCGCGGGGCGGGACACCGGCCAGGCACTGGCGTTCAGGAAGAAAAGTCCCAGACCAGCCCGAGACCGCGCGGGCCGCCGAGGATGTCCAGGCGGTAGCCGGGGAACAGCGTGTCGCAGCAGTGCACCAGCTCCTCCCGGCTGAAGAACCGGTCCGATACCCGGTGATCCAGCCACGCCGGGCGGGTGGTCAGCCGGTAGATCTGCCATGCGGTGGCCGGCCCGCGGCGGACCAGGTTCAGTGCCAGCGCCTGCACGGCCAGGGCATGCAGCCGAGGGCGGAGCGGGACGGCCCGGTGCAGCATCCGCCGCGCCCGGCCCAAGTCGGCCTCGGCCGGGTAGCTGTCCATCACGAGCAGCCGGCCGCCTGGGGCCACCAGCGACTTGAGGTGGCTCAGCGCGGCATGCAGGTCTGGCACGTGATGCAGGGTGCGCACGCAGACCACGAGGTCGTAGTGCCCGGCCTGGCCGGCGTGCCGCAGGTCCCCGTGCAGATAGGTGGTGTTCGGCCGCGGGCGCCGCGCCCGGGCCAGCTCGATCATCGGCCCAGACAGGTCGATGGCGTCAACCTGCTCGAACCGCCCGGCCAGCAGGACCGCGTGCCGCCCCGGGCCACAGCCGAGGTCGATCGCGTACCGGCCCGCCGCCGGCAGCAGCCCTACCAGCCACGTGGTGATCAGGTCGTCGCGGTCACGGTTCAGCTCGCTTAACCGGTCGAGATCCACCGCCACCCGGTCAAACGACTGCGCCTCAGCCACCGCCGCCGCAGTCCGCCTCATCGAGCTACCACGAAGGTGCCTTTGGCTGGGAGGGTGACGACCAGTCCGCGCGACCGCAGTTCCTCGATCGCCCGCCGCATCGTGCCCAGTGCTACCTGGTACTCGGCGGCCAGGTCACGCTCGCCGGGCAACCGGGCTCCTGGAACAAGCTGGCCAGCCCTGATCCGGGCTTCGATATGGTCGGCAACCCGGGCATAGATGTACGCCGGCCCAGCCTCATCCGGGTCGAACTTCGGTACATCCACCATGTAGATCAACATAAAGCGTCGCTGAACTGCACGGATACGCGGGACGCGTCATGCTGCTCTATAACGCGTCATGACGCGGTAGACTTTTGGCATGGACGCGAACATGGGCGGCTTAGGGCCGGACGGGGTGGGCGGCGAGCAGGGCAAGCTGCGGGGACTGCTGCTGGACTACGGGGACCGGTGGGAGATCGAGCAGGGCGCGGCGTGGGTGGCCTGCACCCGCAACGGCTCGTTCACCCACGTGGTCGCGGCGCACAGCCTGGATGACCTGCGGACCAAGATCGCCATCGCGGAGGCTCCGGATGCCGCCGGCGCGGACCCGGGCGAGCGACCTTAGCCAGCCGTTTGCGTGCCAAGGCCCTAGCCGACCGGCGCGGCCTTCCCGTTGGCCGCGCTGGTTCCGCCCTGCTCCGGGTCGGCCGGGGTCATCGCCACAGCCCGCGGGGCCCACACCAGTCCCGGATCGGCGTGCCGTTCGGGCACCCCGACGATGGCCGCCAGCTCCGAGCCGTCAATGGTCTCCCGTTCGAGCAGGAGCTCAACGACCCGGCGGAGGGAGTTCAGATTGCCGCGTAGCAGCGTTGTCGCGCTGCTCTCGGCCTCCTGAAGCAGCTTGGCCACTTCCCGGTCTATGGATCGCTGCGTCTCCTCGGCATACGGACGGCCCGCGAACGGGTTATCACGGCTCGGTCCTTCCGGGCCGTAACCGACGGGCCCGACCTCAGCGGAGAAGCCCCATTCCCGCACCATGCGGGTGGCCAGGTCGGTGGCGCCCGCCAGATCATTCGCGGCCCCGGTCGAGGGCTCCCCGAGGACGACGATCTCCGCGGCCCGGCCGCCGAGCCGTACCGCGAGCGTGTCAGTGAGGTAGCTCTGGCGGTACAGGTGACGTTCGGCCTCCGGCAGTTGCTCGGTCACCCCAAGCGCCGCACCGCGGGGGAGGATGGTGACCTTCGCCACCGGGTCGGCGTGCTCCGATAGGACGGCGACGAGCGCGTGACCAGCCTCGTGCACGGCAACCGAGCGCTTCTCCTCAGGCAGCAGCACGTTGGACCCGTCCCGCCGCCCAATCAGCAGGCGGTCCCTGGCCGCGGCGAAGTCGGCGGCGGTGAGGACATCGCGCCCATCCCGCACGGCGTTGATAGCCGCCTCATTCACGAGGTTGGCGAGATCAGCGCCCGCGAACCCCGGCGTCCCCCGTGACACAACGTCGAGATCCACATCGGGACCGAGTTTCTTGCCCCGCCCGTGGATGGCCAGGATCGCCGCCCGCTCCTTCTGGTTGGGCAGGGGAATGTCCACCGTCCGGTCGAAGCGGCCAGGCCGCAACAGCGCAGCGTCGAGGATCTCGGCCCGGTTGGTCGCTCCCATCACCACCACGCTGGCGCCGGGCTCGAACCCATCCATGTCGGACAGCAGTTGGTTGAGGGTCTGCTCACGCTCGTCGTTCGAGCCGAACCCACCGGGGCCGCGGCGGCCCCCGATCGCGTCGATCTCATCGATGAAGATGATCGAGGGAGCGTGCTTGCGGGCGGCGGTGAAAAGGTCCCGGACCCGGGCCGCGCCGACGCCGACGAACATCTCCACGAAGCTCGAGCCGCTGAGGGCGAAGAAGGGCACCCCCGCCTCGCCGGCGACCGCCTTCGCCAGCAGCGTCTTCCCGGTCCCGGGCGGACCCACCATGAGCACGCCTTTAGGGCCGACCGCGCCTGCCTGCGCGTAGCGCTGAGGGTGTTTCAGGTAGTCAACGACTTCCATGACCTCGGCTTTGGATCCTTCGTAACCAGCGATGTCCGTGAAACGCGTGGACGGCCGCTCCTCGTCGTAGAGCTTGGCCTTTGATTGGCGAAAGCTCATGATTCCGCCGAGCTGCTTGCGGCCGCGGCGGGCGAACCAGACGAAAACGCCCGCCAGGAGCAGCAGCGGCCATAGCGAGAAAAGGAGGTCCGCCACGGAGTACGTGCTCGAACTGGTGCCCGTTACCTGGACCCGGTGCTTAAGGAGGAGCGGGGAAAGAGCGTTGTCGTTCAGTGCGGTGGGGATCTGGGAGCTGTAGGCGACGCCGTTGGCAAGCTTCCCGGTCACCTGGCCGGTCGAGCTGATCGCCGCCGTCGAGACCTTATTGGCCGTCACTTCACTGACGAAGCCGCTGTAGCTGAACTCCCGGGTCGCCGAACCCCCGATACCCGGGTGGAAGAGGAGGAAGAAGGTCGCGAGCACTACTCCGCCCAGCACCAGCCATAGCGGCCAGCGCGGGGTCTTCGGCGGCGTGGGGGTGGGCGTGGGCGGGCGCTTTTCCAGCTTGTTTATCCTGTTCGGAGGGCTCTGCCGGACCGGGGCCGACCGATGGGCGATTCTCATGCCCTGATGACGGCGGTGGAGCGGAAAATTGCGTCCATGCGAGCCTCGGCTCTAAGAAGTTCGAAAAGTACCGCCGAGGTCCAGGGCAGCTGGGCAAGTCGTCGTGCGCGTGCGCGTGCACGGAAGGAAGACATTTTCCGAACGACACCGGGCTGGGCACATTCGGAGCGACTGCAAGCACCGCGATGACCAGCGGACCTGAGCATTAGCCCGTGCAGCGCGACCGCTTTCGCATGTGGTCCTTCCTTATGTAGAGCGTACGCCGTCCCGCAGATATTTCCGGGTCCTGGTACTCCGCACCGTGACCAGCCGCAGCGGCGGGTGACGTTCAGCCCGACCGGCCGGGCCGTCCGGCTCTGCCCGGGCGGGCCATCGCCTGCGCACTCTGGAAGGTGGGCCGGCCCCATCAGCCAGGCCGGGCATATATCCAGGAGATGGTCATGAGAGCGCTTGTTTACCACGGACCAGGCCGGAAGACCTGGGAAGAAGTTCCGAAGCCGGGCATCGTCGCGGACACCGACGCCATTGTCCGCGTCAACGCGGTGACGATCTGCGGCACCGATCTGCACATACTCAAGGGCGACGTGCCTGCGGTGACCGATGGGCGGATCCTGGGCCACGAGGCGGTCGGCACCGTCGAAGCCATCGGCAGCGGGGTCAAGACGGTGCGGGCCGGCGATCGCGTGCTGGTGTCCTGCATCTCCGCCTGCGGGACGTGCCGGTTCTGCCGCGAGGGTCACGCCGGGCAGTGCCTGGGCGGCGGCGGCTGGATCCTGGGTCACAAGATCGACGGGACCCAGGCCGAGTACGTCCGGGTGCCGTTCGCGGACGCCTCCACCTACCCGGTGCCAGAGGGGGCGAGCGACGAGGAAATCCTCATGCTGGCCGACATCCTGCCCACCGCCTACGAGGTCGGCGTGCTCAACGGTGGCGTGCGGCCGGGTGATGTGGTGGCCATCGTGGGCGCGGGCCCGATCGGGCTATCCGCGATCGTGGGCGCGCGGCTGTTCAGCCCCAGCCACATCGTCGCGATCGACTTGGCCGACGCCAGACTGGAGGCGGCCAAGGGGTTCGGCGCAGACATCACCGTGAACAACGCCGGCCAGGACCCGCTGGACGTGATCCAGCTGCTGACCGACGGGCTCGGGGCCGACGTGGCCATCGAGGCGGTCGGGGTGCCCGCCACCTTCGAGCTGGCGGCCAAGCTGGTCCGGCCGGGCGGCCGGATCGCCAACATCGGGGTGCACGGCGAGCCCGCCACGCTGCACCTCGAGGACCTGTGGATCAAGAACGTGACCATCACCACCGGGCTGGTCGACGCCTACTCCACCAGGACACTGCTCAAGCTGGTGAACAGTCACCAGTTGGACGCCGCGAAGTTCATCACCCATCACTTCGGGCTGGACGAGTTCGACCAGGCCTACGACGTGTTCAGCCGGGCGGCCGACACCAGCGCACTCAAGGTGGTCCTCACCCGCTGAAGCCAGATTCCAGTGGCCCGGTAGCCGAGGATGCCGGGCCACTGGGCCGCTGGATCTAAGGTGATCAGCTCCACGTCGTGGAAGCGCATGACGCCGAACCAGTCGCTGTTCTCGGCGCGCATCACCCGCTCGGCGTCGGCCGCGATCTCGTGGATCCACTCGATGGACTGGGCCCGGCTCAGGTCCGCTTCCAGCTGCCGGAGCAGACCGGCCATCCGCTGGTAGCGCTGGGCGTGCCGGCGGAACTCGGACTGGGTCCGGATGCCATGCAGCGCGGCGCCGACCGCGGGCACGCAGATGGACAGCACGATCAGCACAATCCCGAGTTCCGAGGCCTTCCCGTCGTGCTCGCCCCAGCCCACCAGGTGCAGGAACGCGGCCACCGCGGTGATCGCGAACAGCACGCCGGTGGCCAGGAACAGCCGGCTGTCCCAGGTGCCCTGCCGCCGCGCGGACTTCTCGTGGTACCGGATCTGCGCCCCGAGCCACCGGTCGCACAGGTAGTCGCGGAGCGGCGCGAGATCGCCCGGGCCGATCCGGACCTGCGGGCGCAGCGCGGTCACCTCCTCCAGGGCCCGGCGCAGCCACACCTCGGTCGGATCAGACGCCCAGCCCGCCCGCTCATTCCGGTCGCGCGGCGGCGGCCGGTCCCCGGCCCCGGCCAGGGCCAGGAAGTACCCAGACCGCAGCCGCTCGGCCAGGAAGCGGTAGGAGATCCACCGGTCCAGCAGCCGGCGGCGCCGGCTGATCAACGGCATCACCACCAGCAGCAGGAGCAGCAGGATCTCGAGCGCGGCGATCCACGGCTGGTGCGGCGCGAACGCGACCTGGCAGGCCACGCTGACGACCGCGCCCGCCGCGGCCAGGAACATGGCCCAGCTGGTCACGTTGAAGACGCGCTCCACCCGGCTGGCCAGCGCGTCGGCCCGGACGAAGTAGGGCAGGATCCACTCGCCCACCCGCTGGCACGCTTCGCTGAGCGTGGCGGCGTGACCGGTGCCGTCGGCCGGCGGCTCGACCCGCTGCCACTCGGCGCGTTCCCGGGCGGCGAACTCGCTGATCTCAGCCGAGTTGTACTCGCGGAACTCGCGGGCCGCTTCCTCGACCCGGGCCGCCCGTTCCTGGTCGTACCAGAACACCGGATCTGACGGCTGCGCAGTGTTCACCCAGGCCACCGGGACATCCTGGGCACGGGCGTAGGACACGATGCTGGCGGTGCCGCCGCGGCCGCGCGACGGCTGGCCGTCCCACAGCGCGATGATCATGTCGGCCCGGTCCACCATGTGCCGCCCAGCCCGCTCGTAGGCCTCCTCGCGGCTACTGCCCGGCGGTGCATGCCAGACCCGGGCGGCACGGCCGAGCAGCTCGGTGAACTCGTCCTTGGACGCCTCGGCGGGGAAGTCTTGCAGGTACTCGTGGACGGGCAGCGGCAGCACCACTTCCAGTTCGGCCACTGGCCGGGCCAGCACTTGCCTGGCCACCAGCCGGTCGGCCCCCTCGGCCAGCGCCGAGATGATCAGCAGCGACGGGTTAGCCTGGGCGCCCAGGACACGCTGGGTGAGGGCCCGGATCGCCTCATCGATCGCCGGGGCCAGCGCGTCCGGGTCGGCCAGGTCGCGGTGCCCGGTCACCCCGATGCGCAGCGCGAACGGGAGCCGCCCCTCCCCCTCCGGCCACCACGCGCCGGTGCGCCTGGCCTCGGCTACGCCGGTCATCCTGCGCATCCCAGGCGAGCGGGCGGCGAGCTGGAGATGTACGCCCGCCAGTCCTGCGCGGTCAGGCTGTGCCCCGAGGTGCTGCAGGCCACCCGCACCCACTGCGCGGGGACCAGGCTGAGTTGGGTGAGCAGCCCATCCGAGGAGCTGCCGTTGCCTTCCGTCACGGTGACCAGGCTCCTGTTCCCCGGGGCGAACCCCATCGTGGTCTGCTGGAAGGGCGACGCCTTGCCGATCGGGAACACGCCGAGCACGTGCCCGGACCGGAGGTCGGCGACCACGCCCTGCCCATTCGCCCGTTCCTCGGCGACCAGGCCGGGACCGCCCGCAGCCTGGCTGCTGACCGCGAAGTTGCCGTAGTCCCACGGGGTGCCCGCCTGGATGGAGCGGATCAGCTTCTTGCCGTCGGTGCCGCGCAGGTCGATGTCCCCGTTCTCCCGCTGGATCACCAGCTGCGGGCCGGCGTAACCCAGCTGGTAGGCGCGGACGCCGGGCACCAGCCAGCTGCTCTTGGTGCTGAGGTTGACCACATAGACCTGCCTGGTGACCTGGTCGATAAGGGCCGCCCGGGTACCAGCCGGGTTGACCGCCGCCTGGTGCTGGTACAGGCCGGGGTTCGGGTGCAACGTGGACGGCCCGCTGATCAGCGCGCCGTCCACGCCGGCCGGATCAGGGCCGATCGTGATGTTGCCCGCCGCGTCGATCAGGGCGAACTGCTTCCCGCCGTCGAAGATCGACACAGACTGCGGCGGATCCGGGTTGGCCTGCACCGACGTCGAGCGCTCCTCGGCCAGATGATCCGTGAGCGCCGCCCCGCCAGCCGGCACCGTGATGGTGTACTGCTTGGTCCCGTACAGGTACAGCTGGTCCCCGTCCGGGCTCCATTGCGGCAGCCCGTACTGCTGGGTGCGGCCGCCGCCGAGCTGGAAGATCTTCCCGAACGCAGACCCCAGCCCCACCTGCAGCAACATGTTCCCGTTGCTGTCGGTGATGACCGCTTCCTGGCCGTCCGGCCGGACGGCCAGCCGCGGCCCGGGGCAGACCTCCCCGCACTGCCACGGCATCCGGATCCGGGTCGCATTGCCGATCCGCGAGTACTGGCTGAGGTTCCACACCGTGAGCCGGTCACCCGAGGCGGAGACCAGCCGGGTATCGCTGTCGCCCAGAAACGCCAGCGACGTGGCGAAGATCGGCTCCGCGCCCGGGTATGACTTGGCCGGGCTGGGCGTCCCGGTAGCGGAGATCCGGGACACGTGGATGCCGCCGGCGTCCTCGGACGCGACCCACTGACCATCCCGGCTGATGGCCAGGGCCAGCGCCAGCCGGCCACCGGTGCGGGCGTGCCCAGCCGCCCCGGACCGCTGGCCGACGGCCCACACCTGGAGCGCCCGCCCGGCCGCCACGTCACTGTAGGTGGCGGCTGACCCCGACGGCGAGAGCGCGTACGCATAGGCCGGGAACTTGCCCAGGCCGAACACGTCGCGGGCGGAACGGAGCACGGCCAGCCGGGGCAGCGCGATGCGCTGCCACGACCCGTAGTACCCGTCGAACGCGACCAGCTGGGATTCGCTCGGCACGGCGATACTGGTGATCGCGGGCGGGCGGAGCCGGTTCTGCGCCTCGAATCCCGTCATTCGCAGCTGCGCCCAGGACCGGGTGCTGGTGTCCAGCACCTCGAGGGAGGGGTAGGCGCCAAACGCGGCGAACCGGCCGGACGGGGACACCCCTACCGCGCTGAACGCGGTCCCCGGCGGCGCCGAACGAGATTCGGCGGTCCGGCCGGTTCGCCAGATCCTGGCGTCTGTCCCGGTAGCCGCCGCGATCGTAGTCCCGTTCGCGCTGACCGCCACCCCGCTGATGGTGCCGTCCAGCTGCCCGACCTTGACCGGCCGGAAGCCCGGCATGCTCCAGGTCTGCACCCAGCCGTTCGTGGTGCCCGCGACGATCGTCCGCCCGTTGGCCGAGCTGGCGATGGCCGACACCTGCCCAGGCGCCTCGATGAACCGCTGCACCTGCGGGTCGGACTCAACCGCGGCGAACAGCGCGGCCCGGGTCTGCGGGTCGCCGGGGTCCAGCTGATAGGCCTTGACCGCGAACAGCTGCGCGAGGTCGGGGTGCGAGCCGGTCAGGGTGATCGCGGTGGACGCCAGCAGGCCCGCGGTGGCGGCCGTCTCCTCCCGGATGGCCCGGTCCCGCTGGCGCTGGGCGACGACCGCGGCCAGCACCGCGAAGGCGAGCAGGATGACCAGCGCGGTCAGCGTGGCCCCCACCGAGCGCATGGTCCGGCGGCGCTGCCGGATGTGCTCACCGATCAGCGAGTCTTTGGGCAGCTCGCGGATGGTGGCGGCCAGGTCGGCCACGGCGTCCTGCAACCGTGGGTCGGCCGACCGCAGGCTGTCCGCCTGGGCCCGCGCCCAGCGCAGGTCGACCCAGCGCGGCTCCTGGCTGAACGCGTGGCCCAGCGCTTCCTTGGATAGCGCGGTGCTGGCCGCCCAGTCCAGGTCGGCCGCGCTGGCGTCCCAGACCAGCTCACCGCCGGTGACCGCGACGAGGATGTGGCTGGCCGGCCGGCGCTCACGCCACCAGCCGATCTCCTTGGCCACCCAGGGCGACTGCGCCGATCCCGGTGAGGCCATCAGGATCAGCCAGCGCGAGTTGTCCAGCGCCTGCTCGATCGTGGTCCACAGGTCCGGGGACGCGGCCAGGCTGGTCTGGTCGCGGAACACCCGGAGCGCGCGCACCTGGTACCAGGGCTTGGCGAAGCGCTGCAATTCCGCCTGCAGCCGGGCCGCGATGGCGCCGTCGAGCCGGTGGCTGTACGAGATGAACGCGTCGTAGCCACGCTCCTCGGCTGCCACCACGATCCCCCCGCTGCGGGGTGCCCAGATTCCCTAGTACGCCCCCTTGGCTAGCAGGCGTCGCCGAGGGCTTGCTACAGGCTACAGGCCGTCCCATTCAGGGTGAAGCCGGTGGGGGCGGCGTCGCTGCTGGTCCAGGTGCCCTGGAAACCGAGCTGGGTGGAGCTGCCGGCCGGGATGCTGGCGTTGTAGCTCTCGTTGCCGATGGACACGTTCTCCCCGCTCTGGGTGACCACCCCGTTCCACCAGTTGGTGATCTTCTGGTCGCCGGGGAAGGTGAACGTCAGCGTCCAGCCGTTGATCGCGGACGTGCCGCCGTTGCTGATCGTCACGCTGGCCACGAAGCCGCCGGACCATTGGCTGACCGTCGAGTAGCTGACCGTGCACGCGCCGGCCGGGCCGCTGACCGTCCAGGTGAACGTCGCCGCCCCGGTGACGCCGCTGCCGTCGGTCGCGGTGACCGTGACGGTGAACGTGCCGCCCGCCGTCGGCGTGCCGGAGATCAGCCCGGTCGAGGAGTTGATGGACAGGCCGGTGGGCAGCCCGGCCGCGGTGTAGCTGAGCGTCTGGCCGGACGCCGAGTCGGTCGCGGTGATCGGCAGGCTGGCCGCGGTGCCGGTGGTGCCGGTCTGGTTGCCGGGGTTGCTCACCGTGACCGTGTTCCCGGTGCTGGTGGACGTGGCCGGGATGACGTAGGTGACCAGCGACCGGGCCGGGATGGTGGCGCTGAACGAGCCGCCGCTGACCGACGTGGTGGCCTGCGCGGCCACGTCGTTGCTGCTGTCGGTCAGGTACGGGGTCACCGTGGCCCCGTTCGGCGTGCCGGTGCCGGACAGCGTGTAAGTGACCGGGTCGGCGCTGGTCCCGGTATTCAGCGCGACGATGGCCACCGTGCCGTCGGTGTTCTTGAACGCGGCCAGGTCCACCGCGCTGTTGGAACTGGTGGCCCGGAGGCGTCGGTGCTGTCGTCCCAGGCTGGGTCCCAGCTCTCGAACGTGGACCACTCGGTCTCCCAGGCCGGCTTGGTCCAGCCGGACAGCGCGGAATTGGGCGGCGCGCTGTACCCGTGGCTGGTGAACAGCGGAGTGTAGGAGTTCGCCACCGGGTCGGCCTCGATGGCCGCCGCGTACTGCTGGGCCGAGTCCCAGCCGATCGCGGTGCAGCACTCGGCCTGGGTGGACAGCCCGGATGCGGCCAGCGTGGGGCCGAACACGTCCATGAAGTTGGCTGCCTGGGCCGGGGTCATCGTCATCCCGTCGTACCCGCTGGGCGTGAAGCTGGGCTCGTTGAACGGGCCGATGTAGCTCAGCGGCACCCCGGCGGCTGCGTAGTCCTCGGCGTACTGGACCAGGTAGTTCGCGTACGCCTGGCGCCAGTCGCCGCTGCTGCAGGCGGTCGCGCCGGGCGCGCCGCACAGCGTGCCGCCGTCGATCGGCGAGTCGTTCGTCTTCATGAAGCCGGGGGCGCTCCACGCATCGGCGAACACGTTGGTCACCCCGAAGTCCGCCTTGATCTGCTGCGCGAACCACAACTGGCCCTGGTCGTTGCCGAGCGGGCTGTACGTCGGGGTGGCGGCCGGGCTGGCTGGCGCGGTCGGCTCGATGGTGATGCCGGAATCCGCGCTGATCTCGTTGCGCAGGATGGTCAGGCCCGCCCCCGCGGTCGGGCCGTACAGCAGGTCCAGCGCCTGCTGCTGCACCGCGGAAGGGGCGTTCATCACGGTGTCGGCCTGGCCGAACGCTTCGGACGCGCCGAACCCGGCCATGGTCTGGTAGGTGGTGGCGCCGTTGATGGTCGCGGTGTCCGCCGCCAGGGCCGGGCCGGACACCGCGACCATCCCCGCGGCGATCAGCGCAAGCGCCGCGGTGCACGGGAGGACGGTCCGGCGGATCATGACGTGCACCCCGTCCCGTTGACGGCGAAGCTGGTGGGCGAACTGTCGCTGCTGGTGTACGTCCCGGTGAAGCCGATGGTGACCGACCCGCTGGGCGCGATCGTCGCGTTGTACGGCTCGTTGGCCGCGGTCACGTTCTCCCCGGACTGGGTGTAGGTCGCCGTCCACATGCTGGTGATCTTCTGGTCACCGGGGAACGTCCAGGTCACCGTCCACGGGCTGAGCGCGCTGCTCCCGGTGTTGGTCAGCACGATCTGCGCCTGGAAGCCGCCCGCCCAGGTGTTGGTCAGCGAGTAGGCCGCCGAGCAGGACACCGGGGCCGCGCTGCCGGTCGGCGGCGGTGTACCGTTCACCGCCCCGGGCAGCGGGAACTGGATTGAGGCCAGCAGCGACTGTTTCAGCGCGCTGACCGGGGTCGGGTCGTAGTTGCTGTCCAGCAGGTCGTAGGAGTCCTCACCGTTCAGCGCCCAGTACGTCCAGCCCATCCAGGGGTTGGCGGCCAGGTAGCTGACCAGGCTCTGGAACCACTGGCCCTGCGAGCCGGCCACGCTGCTCTGCACATCCGCCGCGGTGTTGTCGGTGCCGAACTCGCCCATCCAGACCGGCGCGATGTCCTGGCTGTACAGGTAGCCCCAGTTGGCGTCCCACACCGCGTCCAGGCTGGCCGCGGTGGTGGACGAGTTGAACCAGGTCTGCTCGAACAGGTTCGGGCCGTAGTCGTGCGCGGAGTACACCACGTGCCCCGGCGAGCTGAGTGTGACCGGATACTGGCCTGCCTCGGCCAGGTCACCGCCCCACCAGGTGGAGTTGTAGCTGCCGGATGAGGTCGGGTTCTCGCTGATCCCCTCGCAGAAGATCAGCGCGTTCGGGTTGACCGCCAGGATCGCGTTGCCCGCCTGCTCGTAGGCCAGCCGGATGTCGGTGCTGGTGTCGCCGGTGCCCCAGGTCGCGCCCTGCGCGTAGGTGTCCCCGGTGGGCGTGTGCGGCTCGTTGCGCAGGTCGAAGCCGACCACGGTGGGGTCGTTCGCGAACATCTTGGCCAACGTGACCCAGTCGTTGACCCAGTCCTGGCTGGTGTAGGTGCTGGTGTACCAGAGCCCGTTGGCCTCCGCCGACTCGCCGGCCTCGGACCGGTGGTCATCCAGGATGACCTTGAGCCCGACCTGGCCCGCGTAGGTGACGATCTTCTGCAGGTCCTGCAGCGCGGTCAGCCCGGCCAGGTCGGTGTTGATGGCGCCGGTCGCGTTGTAGAAACTCAGGTTCTGCGGCACGATCGGGTCCTCCACCATCTGGTTGGAGAACGGGATCCGGATCGTGTTGTAGCCGAGCTCCGCGATGTCGTTGATGATCGTGTGGTAGTCCTGCGCCCACAGGCCGTGCGCGATCTCGTCCGGGGTCTCGAAGCCGTACCAGTTGATGCCCGCGATGCGCACCGGGTCGCCCGCGGCGTCCAGGATCTGGTTGCCGCTGGTGTGCCAGTACCCGGCGCCCACCGCGGCGGCCAGTTCGGCCTTGGCCGCGGCCAGGCTCATCCGCGCCCCGCCAGCCGCGGCCGCGCGCCCCGCCGAGCTGCCGGCCGCGGTGCTGGCCGCGGCGCTGCTGAGCGCGCCCGCCCCGGCCAGGCCGCCCGCCAGCAAGGCGAGCGTGCCGGCTAACGCGATGAATGATCTGGTCAGCCTCATGGGGGTCGCCTCCAGACGGGCCGTGGTCAGTCCCGGGCCAGGGTGAGCATGGTGATCGAGTACGGCGGTGCGGTGGCCGCGGCCGCCCGGGCCTGGGCGCCGGTCAGCGTCTGCACCGCGCTGCTCTGCGCCCCGTAGAACAGCACCGGGGCACCGCTCAGGTGGTAACCGGGCACACTCAGGCCCAGGTCATAGCTCGTGGCCGGGTCGTCGTTGACCACCATGGCCCGGACCGCACCCCCGGCGGCCCGGGCCGCGAACACCTGCACCAGCCCCTGGCTGGAGCTGGCCGTCAGCAGCTGGTCTCCCGGCTGGATGAACCGGCTGAGCAGCTGCAGCCCGTAGTAGGCCGGGAACGGTGTCTCCGCGGGCGGCTCGCACACCTGCGCGCCGGACACCGTGCCGCAGCTTCCGTCCGACAGCACGCCGTAGTCGCCGTAGCCGGCCGTCCCAGCCAGGCTGGCCTCGTTGTCCCCGGAGGTCACGATGCCGTTGTGGATCTGCCACCAGTCCACGTTGGACACCCGTTCTCCAGCCAGGTCAGGTAGTCCTGCTCCAGGTAGAGCGCGTTCACCACGCTCAGCGTCTGCTTGCCCGGGTTGGACGACACCGAGTTCGTCTCCGTGATCATGATGGGCAGGCTGGCGTTACCGGCCCAGTCCGCGAACTCGGTGCGCAGCGCGCTGACCGACGCCGGGATCTGCGCGGTGTCCGCGAGCAGGCCAGCGTCAGTCGGCCCAGGTGGCGTTATGTTGCTGGGGTTTTGCGGGTACCAGTGCACGTCGGCGAAGCCGATGCTCAGGCCCCGTGGTTGGTTACGGAGCGCGGAGAGCACGGTCTGGTTCCACGACTCGGGGCTGGTCTGCGGGTTGGTCACGCCGTCCGGCCAGTTGTTCGGCGCGCCGGACGCGGTCAGCACCACACCGACCGAGATGTGCGGGTCAACCGCCTTCATTGCGGCGATGTACTGCGCCGCGTTGGCCGCGTACACGGCCGGGCCGCAGTTGTAGGTCTGGCTCGGCTCGCTGCCCAGCACGACCGCGCCGCCGGCCGGGGTGCCGTTGGGCGTAATGGTGCAGTGGTCGTCGGCCTCCCAGTCGGCGCCGTAGGTGCCGTTGCCGTAGACCTCGTTGCCGATCTCCCAGTACTTGATCCCGTAGTGGTGCTGAATGTTCGCGTAGCGGACCCAGTCGGCGGCGATCTGCGGGCCGGTCTCCCCCGACCCGTCCTGCTGCCCGATGGTGTTGCCGGTGCCGTAGTCCACCGTCACCATGGCCTGCGCGCCGGCCTGCCGGATGACCGACATGAACTGGCCGAAGTCCACCGCCTCGTGGTAGTTGCCGATCACGTCGGTGTTGGTCTTCCAGTCGTACTGGTCCAACTCACTGCCGCCGGGCAGCCGGACCAGGCTGATGCCGGCGCCGCGCAGCAGGCCGGGTACCTGCGGGTCGAGCAGGCTGCTGTCGTAGGTGGAGGCGTTGATGCCGATCGCAGTGCCCGGCACGGTGGCCAGCGGCTGGGCCGGGCTGACGCTGAGCTGCGCGACCGGGTTGCTGCCGGCCACGCTGGGCCCGGCCCCGGTGATCGCGGCGGCGGCGCCGGCCAGGCCCACGGCCAGCGCGGCAGCGGCCAGGCGGCGGCCCCGGCGCGGTCGGCTGCTGGGCTGGTCGTCGCTGCGCCGCATGGCCTGCTCCTCGTCGCCGGGGGCCGCCGACCGGGCCGGCGGGTGGGATCACCGGCCCGGTGGCGACCACGCCGGGCGGCACCGCCCGGCCTCATGGTGAATGCCGTGCCGCGCCGGCGCCCGGTCCGGTGCCAACCGGGGACCGTGCCCGGCGGAGGGGGGCCCGGCACGGTCCCCGCGGAACCGTGTCGGGGTACCGCGCGGGCAGTGACGCCGGCCGCGGGCGTGAGGGTGCCGCGGCCGGCGGCTCGCGGGGAACGTATCGGCCCGCCGTTCCGGGGGTCCAGAGCCGTCCCCGCCGCACCCCGGCCGCACCACTCTTTGCGCAGGTCGGACCCCCTATACCGGGCCCTACCTGATGAAATTAGCTGAAATTCCTGATCATCCAGCCAGGGATTGCGGGTGGGCTTCGCAGCCGGCGCCGGCGTGGAAGTGGCGGGCTCCCGCAGCACATTCGGGAGCCCGCCACGTGGCGACCGGGCCGGCCGGGATCTGCTCGTCATCCCGGCCGGCCCGGTGGCTAGCCGAGCCCGGCCAGCGACTGGAGATGGGCCTCGACGCCCACTCCGTAGCCGGTCGGGTCTCCGTTGTAATCGGTGATCAGGCCCGGCCCGGACGAGCAGTTGAAGTCCGCGTTCCAGGCCCAGGCCAGGTAGCTGGTGGACTCCGAGTCCAGCCAGGACATCAGCGGGTCCACGTAACCGTCCGCGCAGTCGTTCTCGCCGATCTCGCCGGCGATGACTGGGACCTGCGCGATCACCGGGGCGACCTCGCTGGTCCAGCAGGACTGGGTGTTGCAGGTGTTGAAGTTGTAGGAGTGCCAGGACACGGCCAGGTTGTGGTCCGGGTCGGTCGGCAGGTAGCTCAGGATCGACGGGTCGGTCGCCGAGCCCGGGGTGCCCAGGTCGTTGGCGTACTCCTCACCACCGAGCATGATCACGTTGCTCGCGCCGGTGCCCCGGACCGCGTTGACCATGCTCTGCATCCCGGCCACCTGGTAGCCGATGCCCGCGCAGGTGCCGCCGCCCCGCCAGCACTGCCAGCCGGTCAGTGCGCTGCCGGTGGCCCGCGACGCATACGGCTCGTTGAACAGATCGAAGATGACCGCATCGTTCCCCTTGAACGTGCTGGCCACCGACGTCCAGAACGGGATCGCCTCGGCCGCGTCCGGCATCGGCTTCTGGCACACCGCCTGCGCCGACGAGCAGCCCGAGGAGTTCCCGGTGTACAGCCCATCGGTCCAGTGCAGATCCAGGATGGCCACAATGCCGTTCGCGTTCAGCAGGTTGACGTAGGCCTGGATAGCGGCGATGTAGCTGGCCCCGGCGTAGGCCGAGTCGACATAGGACTCCGCGTTCCAGCACGCCTCGTTGAGCGGGACCCGCACCGCGTTGACACCCCAGCTCTTCATGGCGGTGATCGAGGCCTGGTCATTGGGGCCGTCGAAGATGCCGTTGCCCTGCACGCACGCGTATTCGGTGCCGGACCGGTCCACCCCGTGCAGGACCACCTGCTGCCCGCTCGCGTTGACCAGCTTGTTGCCGGACACGTGCAGTTGCGGCGCGGGCCCGCTGGCCGTCGAGGTCGGCGTCGGAGTCGGGGTGGGCGTCGGCGAGCTGGTGGGGCTGCTGGTGGGGGTGGGGGTGGGTGAGGAGGTGACGCCGGTGCCGTTGCAGGTGGTGCCGTTGATGGCGAAGCTGGTGGGGGCGGTGTTGGTGCCGGTGTAGGAGAAGTTGGCGCCGATCTGGGTGGATGCGCCGGTGGCCAGGGATGCGTTCCAGGAGGCGTTGGTCACGGTGACGGTCTCGCCGGATTGTGACCAGTTCCCGGACCAGCCCTGGGTGAGTTGCTGGTTGCCGGTGTAGGCGTAGGTCAGCGTCCAGGCGGTGAGTGCTGAGCCTTCGTTGGTGATGGTGATCGAGGCGGTGAAGCCGGTGCTCCAGTCGTTGGTCGAGTACGCGACCTGGCAGGAGGTGGCCGCGCTGGCTGGGGCGGAACTGGCCGCCGTCAGCGTGCCCGCGGCCAGGGCCCCGGCGGCCAGCCCGCATGCCAGGTACCGCATACGTCTGGTCAATCGGATCGCGTCGAGTCTCACGACATACACCTCCTGCTTGGTGAGCAACTGGGTCGCGTATTCGCCGGGCGCACTTAGCGGTATCCGGGAATGACCACATTGATCTCGGGGCGCAGTCTGCCAGATATGGCTAGGCCCTGGTATCAAACATGACACGCCGACGATAACGGCGCGTCACTAAACCGGTCAAGTAACTCATCCGCGTGAAAATAAGCCCGTTACTTTCACGACGGCCCGGCGCAGGCCCATGCCCGTCCGGGCCAGACCCACCGGCCCGGCTCCTGGCACTGGTCAGCTCGTTGCGCGGTGAATTTGGGAAATACTCACGGCACGGCGGACGGCCCGGCTGTGAAAGTTTCAGCACCGGGGTGCGAGCTGGCATTTCTGGGCCTTGACTCGGGATGCGAGGCGGGCAACTCTCGTCTTCTGATCGAGGAGGCGCGCATGTCCATGGCGAGGCAATACCGGGTGAAATTAACGGGATGGGTTTCGGTACTGGCCAGACGCGCTCTGCTGGCTGGCTGCGCTCTGCTCGCCAGCTGCGCTCTGCTAGCTAGTTGCACCGTGTCCTCGGACCAGCCGGTGTTCAAACGGGTGGGCCCGCTGATCACGCTGCACGTCGCCGTCTTCGGCGATCCCGGCTACCAGCGCGCCGGGCTGTACGCGCAGTACGAACGGCTGCACCCGAACATCAAGATCATCCTTACCGGTACCACGGATCAGGCCAGCTACTGGAGCACGCTCCAGGCGCGGCTGCGGTCCGGCCATGGGCTGGCCGACATCCAGGCCGTGCCGATGGCCGACATCTCCACCGTCACCGGGTCCTTGGCCAGCGACTTCGTCCCGCTGAGCACGCTCGGCGGGATCTCCGGCGGGAACAGCGCGTTCAGCGACGACTGGCTGCCCTGGGTGGCCCAGCAGGCCGCCAGCCGGTCCGGCGTCACCTATGCGCTGGGTGCCGAGACCGGCCCCATCGCGGCCTGCTACCGCACCACGCTGCTGCGCGAGGCCGGCCTGCCGACCAGCCCGGCGGTGCTGGCCAAAGACTGGGCCAGCTGGGCCGGGTACCTGAAGTTCGGCCGCCTGTTCCGGTCCCGCATCCCGCACGGCCCGGCCTTCACCGACTCCGCGGCCAGCCTGTACAACACGATGGCGGCGCAGGCCAAGGAGCAGTACTACAGCCAGGCCGGCACCCTGGCCGTGACCGGCAACCCGGCCATCAAGCAAGCCTGGGACACCGCCGTGCAGGCGGCCAGGGACGGGCTGAGCGCCGGGCTCACGCCGCAGACCGCGGCCTGGGACCGGGGCGTGACCCGGGGCTCGTTCGCCACCGTCATGTGCCCGGCCTGGCTGCTGCACCAGATCTCCACGCTGGCCGGCCCGCTCAGCTCGGGCGGCTGGAACGTGACGACGGCGCCCGGCGGGGCCGGTAACTCGGGTGGTTTCTACCTGGCGCTGCCCCGGGCGGGCGCGCACCAGCAGGCCGCGTTTCAGCTGGCCACGTTCCTCACCGGGGAACAGGCCGGGGTCGAGCTGTTCCGCAGCCAGGGTGAGTTCCCGGCCAACTTCGCCGCGGTCAACGCGGTGAACGGGGTGACCAGCCGGTACTTCAGCGGCGCCCAGGTAGGCCGGATCTTCGGCCGCTCGGCCGACCGGACCCCAGCCGCCGTGCTGGGCCCGGCCAGCGACACGATCGGCGCCGATATCGACGGCGCGCTGGCCCGGGTGGAATCCGGCCAGGCGCCCGGGCCGGCCTGGCGGGCCGCCGTCCAGCAGGCCGCGGCCGCCGCCCGGGCAGGCCCGCAGTGAGTGAAAAGTTCAGTCACCGATGGTCACCGAAGCCGCGCTCTATCTGGCCGGACGGCCTGTCGTCCCAGCCCAGATGCCAGTTGCCTGCTCACCCACCGTCACCAGCGGAACATCTCCCGGCTGGTCACTTCACGGGTCAGAGGGCCGAATTTAAACTCCGGCCAATTCTGAAAGCGCTTTCCGCGTGCGGGAAGCGCCCCACCTCTGGCTGCCCGGCTCACCCGTCACCAGCAGCCCTATCCGCGAGGAGGATGCGGATGCGACAGTTAGCGCGAAGATCGCTGTTGCGGGCGCTGGCCAGCGGTGTGGCCAGCGCCGCGCTGCTGGCCGGGATGCTGGCCGGGGCGGGCGGCGCCGCCGCCGCGGTGACCGGCTCAGCCGCGGCCGGGCAGTCCGCTGCGGCGGCCCGGGCCGCGGCAGCAGCCCACCTGGCCGCGCCAGGCGGCGCCGCGGCCGCGGCGCACGCCGCGGCCGCGCTCAACCCGGCCGCCACCACCGTCACCTCGTGCCAGGTGACCTACACGGTGCAGAGCGACTGGGGCACCGGGTTCACCGTGGCGATCACCATCGACAACACCGGCTCGGCCATCACCAGCTGGACGCTGGGCTACTCCTACGCCGGGAACCAGACGCTGTCCCAGGGCTGGAGCGGTAACTGGTCGCAGACCGGCCAGGCCGTCACGGTGACCAACGCGAGCTGGAACGGCTCGCTGGCCGCCAGCGCCTCGGTGCAGATCGGCGCGAACTTCAACTACAGCGGCAGCAACACCGCACCGACCTCGTTCACGCTGAACGGGACGGCCTGCAACGGCGGCAGCAGCGCCTCGCCGTCACCGTCACCATCGCCGTCGCCGACCTCGACCGGCAGCTCCTCGCCGTCCCCCTCGCCCAGCCCGAGCCCGAGCCCGACCTCGACCGGCGGGGGTGGCAGCGGCAGTGGCAGCGGGGCGCCGATGGTGTCCATCACCAGCCCCACCGCCGGGGAGATCTTCACCCCCGGCTCGGCCATCACGCTGCAGGCCAGCCCGGTCAGCGGCTCCGGCACGGTCACCTCGGTCACCTTCTACCAGAGCACGACCGCGGCCAACGACACCGAGATCGGCGTGGCCACCAGCAGTCCATGGGCGGTGCAGTGGGCGAACGTGCCCGCGGGCAGCTACTCGATCACCGCGGTTGCCAGCAACGGCAAGGAGAGCCTGGTGTCCTACCCGGTGGCGATCACCGTCGAATCGCCGACCGTGGTGGTCAACCCGAACTCGATCGCCATCCAGCAGGGCAACAGCGGGACGTTCGGGGTGGCGCTGTCCGCCCAGCCGTCGTCCAGCGTCACCGTGTCGGTGGCGGAGAGCGGTGATTCCGACTTGTCCATCACCTCGGGCGCCACGCTGACGTTCACCGCCTCGAACTGGAGCGCGCCGCAGAACGTCACGGTCGCCTCGGGAAGCACCGCGGCGGACGGCGGGGCGCAGGGCACCATCACCGCGTCGGCGACCGGGTACACGTCCGGCACCACGACGGTCACCGAGGCGCTGGCGTCCGGCTCGCAGTCCGCGTACGACCAGTGGTTCCTCAACCTCTACGACACGATCATGAACCCGAACAACGGCTACTTCAGCCCGAAGGGCATCCCGTACCACTCGGTCGAGACGCTCATCGTCGAGGCCCCGGACTACGGGCATGAGACCACGTCCGAAACGTACAGCTACTACCTGTGGCTGACCGCGGACTACGGCGGGGTCACCGGTAACTGGACGCCGTTCAACAACGCCTGGGCCAACATGCAGGAGTACATGATCCCCAGCGCGTCCGAGCAACCCGGGCAGAGCACGTACAACCCGTCCGCGCCCGCCGAGTACGGGCCGGACGAGCCGTACCCGAACGACTACCCGGTCGCGCTCAACTCCTCGGTGCCGGTCGGTTCCGACCCGCTGGCCGCCGAGCTCACCTCCACCTACGGCACGTCCAACATCTACGCACCTATGTGGATCATGGACACCGACAACCGGTACGGCTTCGGCCAGTGCGAGGACACCACCTCGACGCCGAGCTTCATCAACACCTACCAGCGCGGCCCGATGGAGTCGGTCTGGGACACGATCCCGCAGCCCGACTGCGACCTGCTGAAGTTCGGCGGGCCGAACGGCTTCCTGGACCTGTTCAACAACGGCGGCGGCAGCTTCTCGCCGCAGTACAAGTACACCGACGCGCCGGACGCCGACGCCCGGATGGTCCAGGCCGCCTACATCGCGGACACCTTCGCCAAGGCCCAGGGCAAGGAATCCGAGATCGCCAGCACCCTGGCCGACGCGGCCAAGCTCGGCGACTACCTGCGCTATTCCATGTTCGACAAGTACTTCAAGCAGATCACCGCGGCGTGCAGCCAGGACGGCTCGGTGGCCTGCCCGGCCGGCACCAGCAAGGCGAACGAGGACACCTACCTGCTGTCCTGGTACTACGCCTGGGGCGGGTCCAGCACCGGCGCCTGGTCCTGGCGGATCAGCGGCGAGGCGATCCACGAGGGTTACCAGAACCCACTGGCCGCCTGGGCGCTGTCCACCGACCCGGACCTGATCCCGCTGTCGCCGACGGCCAAGTCGGACTGGGCGACGAGCCTGACCACGCAGCTGAACCTGTTCCAGTGGCTGCAATCCAGCCAGGGCGCGATCGCCGGGGGGGTCACCAACAACTGGGGTGGCAACTACGGCGACGTGTCCAAGCCACCGGCCGGTGACACCACGTTCGACGGGATGTACTACACACCGGATCCGGAGTATGCCAACCCGCCGAGCAACCAGTGGTTCGGCTACCAGACCTGGCCGATGGAACGGGTCGCCGAGTATTACTACGCCACCGGGAACGCGCAGGCCGGGGCCATCCTGGCCAAGTGGGTGTCCTGGGCCGAGTCGGTCACCTCGTTCAACACGAGCACCGGCGCCATCTGCCTGCCGAACACGCTGACCTGGTCCGGCCAGCCCAGCGAGAACTACACCTCCAGTGCCACCGCGCCGCCGGCCAACACCAGCCTCAGCGTGTCGGTGTCCGGCTGCTCCGAGGACATCGGGATCTCGGCGTCGCTGGCCAAGGTGTACGAGTACTACGCGGCCAAGTCGGGCAACACCACCGCCGAGACCGACGCGCAGAACATCATCGACATCATCCACAAGTTCTACGCTGACTCGCTCGGCTACTCCTCGCCGGAGACGCGGACCGACTACAGCAACTTCACCAGCGCGTACAACACGACCAACTACGAAGGGGTGTACATCCCGTCTGGCTGGACCGGGACCTACCCAGGTGGCATCCCGCTCAGTTCGGCGACCAACACCTTCCTGTCCATTCGCCCGTGGTACATCGGCGACCCGGAGTGGTCCAAGGTTCAGGCCTACCTGAACGGCGGGGCCGCGCCGGTCTTCAACTACCACCGGTTCTGGACGGAGGTGGAAATCGCCACCGCCTTCGAGTCGTTCGCGCAGCTGTTCCCGACGACAGCCCCGCCGTCCGGCTTCTAGGCCGTCCATAATCACTGTCCGCAAAACGAGGTAACGAACGGCCGGGGCGGTCCGTGGCATTCCCGCGGGGCCGCCCTGGCCCAATGACCTGCTTTCCCGAGTGCACGGCTCGGGAATTGGCCCGGCGCTGCCAAGGGATGGGAACGATGACTGTGCTGCGACGCTGCGTGATGCTCATCGTGTTACTGCTGGCAATGGCGACCGCGGCCGGATGCGGCAGCAGTCCCGGGCCGGTGCCCGGGGTGACCGGCCGGTTCGGCACCGACCCATTGATCAACATCCCGGCCGGGAGCCCGTCCAGCCAGCTCATCGTGCAGACCGTCATCCCCGGCCACGGGCCGGTGGTGCAGCCGGACGACTACGTGCTGTTCAACGTGGAAGGCAAGGTGTGGGCCGGGGACCGGGAGGTGGTGGACAGCTACACCGACCGGCAGCCGCAGGGCCTGCCGCTGGCCACCGGCCTGCCCGCCTGGCGGCGCCTGGCCGGGCAGCGTGTCGGCAGCCGGGTGCTGATGGTGGTGCCGCCGCGCTATGGCTTCGGCCGCAAGGGCGACCCGCAGGCCAACATCATGAGCACCGACACGCTGGTGTTCGTGTTCGACCTGCTGGGCGCCATGCCGCAGCACGGGCACGCCACCGGGACCACCGTGCCCTACCGGCCGGGCGCGGCCCAGCCCCAGGTGACCGAGGGCAGCCACGGGCCGGAGGTCAGCATCCCGGCTAAGGCCACCCCGCCCAGCAAGCTGGTCCGACAGGTGCTGATCCGCGGGCACGGCAAGCCGCTGCAAACTGGGCAGACCGTCGTGGTCCAGTACACCGGTGTGGTATGGCGCACCGGGAAGGTGTTCGACTCGAGCTGGACACGTGGCTTCCCGGAGTCGTTCGTGCTCGGTTCCGGACAGGTCCTCCCGGGCTGGGAAACCGGCCTGCGTGGCCTGCCGGTGGGCAGCCGGGTGCTGCTCACCCTGCCGCCGAAGCTGGGTTACGGGCAGGCCGGTAACCCGCCGGATGTCGGCGCGCACGACACACTGGTCTTCGTGATCGATATCCTGGCCGCGGTCTGATCGCGCCGTTCGCCCGCTCTGCCGTAAAGATCGCAGGTAGGCTCGGTATGAAACTTTCATGGCCGTTGTGGCTGCGCTGACTGGGCGTGCAGTCTGCCGCGATTGCCGGGATTTGCCCCTTGACAGGGTGGTGAATTTAGCCGGAACATTCAGCAGAGAGTTTGCATATCCGTAACACTCTCGATACAAAGCCGGTGCACGACATAGGCACCCACGCCACTTCGTATGGCCTGCCGCCGCCTAATTCCGCGCCACCGGAAAATGGCTGGCGAGGAGGCTGGCGTGCCGGGCGACACCAAATTACGGCCCAAACTCGCTGACGTCGCTCGGCAGGCTGGGGTGTCCCCAGCGACCGCGTCCCGGGTGCTGACCGGCTCAGCCCGGGTCCGGCCGGAGACGCGGCAGCAGGTCGAGGCGGCCATCGCGCACCTCGGCTACGTACGTAACCGGGCGCCGCGGGCGTCCGCGTCGCGCGGTACCGGGTCGATCGCGTTCATGGTCTGCGAGGACAACGCCCGGGTCTTCTCCGAGCCGTTCTTCCCGCTCATGCTGCGCAGCGTCAGCCGCGAGCTGTCCGCCCGCGGCATCCAGCTGGTGCTGCTCACCGCGCACTCGCCGCGCGACTACCAGATCGCCTCCCGCTACCTGCGCAGCGGCCACGTGGACGGGGCCCTGCTGGTCAGCATGCACGGCAAGCGCCCGCTCGACCTGCGCAGCCTGGGCGTCCCAGTGCTGCTGGCCGGCCGCTCGTTCGGCAACGACGAGGGCATCTCCTACGTCGACGCGGACAACGCGGGCGGGGCCAAGATGGCGGTGGAATACCTGCTGAAGACCGGCCGGAACACGATCGCCACGATCGCGGGCCCGCCGGACATGGCACCCGGGGCGGACCGGCTGGCCGGCTACCGCGCGGCGATGAACGAGGCTGGGCTGACCGATCCGGGCCTGATCGTGTTCGGCGACTTCGGCCGGGTGTCCGCCGAGCACGGCCTGTACCGGCTGCTCGACCGCCGCCCCGGCATCGACGCCGTGTTCGCCGCGTCCGACCTGATGGCGGCGGGCGTGCTCGGCGCGCTGCGCCGGATCGGCCGCCGGGTGCCGGACGACATCGCGGTCATCGGCTTCGAGGACTCCCCGCTGGCCCAGCACACCGACCCGAAGCTGACCACGGTCCGGCAGCCGGTCGAGGCGATGGGCGCCCGGATGGCCGCCGAGCTGCTCGCCCTGATCGCCCGGGGCGGCCAGCAGCCCGCGCACATCATCCTGGACACCGAACTGGTCATCCGCGACTCGGCCTGACCGTCCCCATGATCACCAGCTCGTGATCATGACTTCAGTGCGAAAAGAGTCGCCCCTAAGTCATGATCACGGCGCGTTGGGGTGATGGCAGAGCCGACTCAGGGCTTCCGGCCGACGCCGCCCATCCCGGGCACTTCAGCTTGGGAGATCGCGCCGGGCTCAGGCCGCCAGTGGTTCAGCTCGACCACACCGGGCGGGACTAGGTCCACGCCGTCGAAGAAGCCGGTGAGCTGCTCCGGGCTGCGCGGATAGTAGGTGCTGGCCGAGCTCTCGTTGTAGTGCCGGACCGCCTCGGTGAACGTCGCGCTGGTGTTGACCCCGTCGCTGAGCGCGAGATAGCTGCCCGACGGCAACGGGCTCATCAGCTGCCTGATGATCGACTCCGGCCGGCTGGCGTCGGGCAGATTGCCGACGATGCCCAGCATCATCAGCGCCACCGGCTGGCTGAAGTCGAGCGTCCGGGCCGCCTGGGCCAGGATCGCGGCCGGGTCGCGCAGGTCGGCGTCGACGTAGTCGCAGGCCCCCTCGGGAGTGCTGGTCAACAGGGCCCGGGCGTGCGCCAGCACCAGCGGATCGTTGTCCACGTAGACGACGCGCGAATCGGCCGCCATGGCCTGGGCCACCTGATGGGTGTTGTCCGCGGTCGGCAGGCCGGTGCCGATGTCCAGGAACTGGCGGATGCCGGCCGGGCCGGCCAGGTAGCGGACGGCGCGGCCGAGGAACGCCCGGTCGGCCCGGGCCAGCTGGGTGATGTCCGGGAACATCGCCATCACCTGGTCGCCGACCATCCGGTCGGGCGGGTAGTTGTCCTGGCCGCCGAGCCAGTAGTTCCACACCCGGGCCGAGTGCGGCACGGAGGTGTCTAATCCGGGCGGCTGCTGACTGGGGGACGAATCATCAGTCACGGTGCCTCGCTCCTGAGTGTGGCCCGCTCACAGTGGACATGTGCGAGCCTAGTCCGCCGGAGCCGGCTTGGTTACATTTCATGGCCGCGCCGCGGCGCGGCCGATAAGCCGGGCACTGGCGTTCTGAACTGGGATTTTCCGGCGGGCGCCGGAGACCTACGGAAGCGCTTCGACAATCTGCCTGGACGGGGAGCGGACCTGCTCCTACGAAAGTGCTGACGGCTGCCGCGTACAGCAGGGCGGCTGAGGAATTCGCGAGGAGGCCGCGATGCAGTACAGATTGACGCAGCACAGATCGATGCAGCACCGATTGACCCGCAGAAGTCTCGCCGCGCTGGCGGCGTTCGTGCTCGCTACCGCCGGGTTAGCGAGCGCCGGGGCGGAGCATGCCGGGGCGGCCACGCTGACCGACTCGGTCACCGTGAACGCGACCGCCGGGCTGGGCACGATCCCGGCCAACGCGATCGGGCTGAACACCGCCGTCTATGACAGCGACATGAACGACACCGCGATCCCGGGCCTGCTCAAGGCAGCCGGCATCGACGCGCTGCGCTACCCGGGCGGGTCCTACTCGGACATCTACAACTGGCAGACCGACACCGCCGCCGACAACGGGTACGTGGCCCCCGGCACCAGCTTCAGCGACTTCATGGGCACCGCCCAGGGGGCCGGCGCGCAGCCGATCATCACCGTCAACTACGGCACCGGCACGCCGGCGCTGGCCGCGGCCTGGGTCCAGGACGCCGACGTGACCAACAACTACGGCATCCAGTACTGGGAGGTGGGCAACGAGGTCTACGGCAACGGCACCTACGGCGCCAACTGGGAGACCGACTCGCACTGCCTCACCTCGCTGAACGGCTCCCCGGTCACGGTGGGCAGCGAGCCGTCGCAGACCTACAACTGCGGGCCGGCCCAGTACGCGGCCAACGCGGCGCAGTACATCTCGGCCATCCACGCGGTGGACGCCAACGCCAAGGTGTGCGTGGTGCTGACCACGCCCGGGTTCTGGCCGGACGGCGTCACGAACTCCGAGTACCCACAGTCGTGGAACCAGACCGTGCTGACCGCGCTCGGCTCGGCCACCCAGTGCGTGATCGTGCACTATTACCCGGGCGGGTCGTCCACCGCCGGGATGCTGACCGACCCGCAGGACATCTCCGGGATCATCAGCACGCTGCACAGCGAGATCAGCCAGTACGCCGGGATCAGCAACGCGGCCAGCGTGCCGGTGCTGGTCACCGAGACCAACTCGTCCATCGACATGGACACCCAGCCCGGCGCGCTGTTCGCCGCCGACATGTACATGACCTGGCTGGAGAACGGCGCCAGCAACGTGGACTGGTGGAACGAGCACAACGGCGAAGGCACGGTCGCCGCGGTGGACGGTGCCACCGATTACGGCGACCAGGGCATCTTCTCCAACAACACCGACTACGGCGGGACCACCGAGCCGGCCGTGGACACCCCGTTCGCGCCGTACTACGGCATCGAGATGCTGACCAAGCTGGGCGCGCCGGGCGACGAGATGGTCACCTCGACGTCCAGCAACGCGCTGGTCCGGGTGCACGCGGTGCGCCGGGCGGGCGGCAGCCTGGACGTGCTGATCGACAACGAGGACCCGAGCAACTCCTACACGGTCGGCCTGAGCTACAGCGGGTTCACCCCGTCCGGCTCGCCGACCGTGTACACGCTGGGCAACAACGCCACTGCGATCACCAGCGCGACGCAGACCTCGACCTCGTCGGTCACGGTGGCGCCGTACACGCTGACCGTGGTGCAGATCCCGGGCAGCGGCGGCATCGGGGTCACCGCGCCGGGCGCGCCGGGCCAGCCCACCGTGTCCGGGCTGACCTCCAGCACGTCCGCCGTCACCTCCGGCGCGGCCACGCTGTCCTGGCCCGCCGCCACCGCCGGGACCTACCCGGTGGCCTCGTACAACGTCTACCAGGAGGGCAGCAACGGGGCCAGCACACTCGTCGGCAACACCTCGACCACCTCGTTGTCGCTGACCGGGCTGACCATCGGGGACAGCTACACGTACAACGTGGTCGCGGTGGACAGCCACGGCAACACATCGCTGCCGTCCCCGCCGGTGACGTTCACCGTGCCGCCGCCGGCCAACAGCAGCTGTGCGGTGAACTACGCGGTGACCAGCAGCTGGCCGGGCGGGTTCGGCGCCTCGATCACGATCACCAATAACGGCAGCGCCGCGATCAACCCGTGGACGCTCACGTTCACGTTCCCGGCGGCCGGTGAGTCCGTTGCCGACGGCTGGGACGGCACCTGGTCGCAGAGCGGCGAGAACGTCACAGTGAACGCGGCGAGCTGGAACGGGAACCTGGCCGCGAACGGAGGATCGACCACGATCGGCTTCAACGGCACCGACACCGGCCAGGACACGGCACCCACCGTGTTGCAGGTGAACGGCACCGACTGCGCCAACGATTAATTCCCCCTCCCCTGGTGCTGGTGGGGCCGTCGCTCTCCGCGGGCGGCCCCACCAGCCCTTTTTGCTGAACGCCAGCTCGTGGCCGGTCAGCCGCGTCGCTGCCCGGGGTTAGCTGGCCGCGGCACTAGGTGGTTGAAGCAGTAGGCGGTTGAAGCACTAGGTGGTTGAAGCACTGTTCGCCAGCGCGGTGATCTCGTCGTTGAGCACGGTGGCGGCGCTCACCGTGACGGCGCCCTCGCTCACCCGGGTCCAGAGTTTCTCCCGCAGCGTGGTGGCGAGCTGGGCGACGGGAGCCGGCTGGCCCGCGGCCAGCTCCGTCTTGACCGGCTGGATCAGGTTGCCGAAGTCGACCCCGACGTCCTGCCGGACCTGCCCGGACGCCACATCCGCGGTGATCGTCCGCCGCAGCTGGTTGATCGCGGCCAGCGGGGACAGCGGGATCCGTTTGGCGGTCGGGGTGGAAGTGGCCAGCACCGGGGACGTCGATTCGGGGGTGGGCTTCCCGGAGCCGGCCGGGCTGGCCCCGGCCACGGCCGGCTGGCTGGTCGCCGCGGCGGCGGTAGAGGAGTCTGGGCTGGCCGGGCGCGGCCCGGGTGAGGTGGCCAGCAGCACGGCCACCACCGCGGCGGCCGCGGTGGCGACGGTGGCGACGCCGCCCACCGTGACGAGCCGCTTGCTGTGTTTCCTTGCGCCTCCGGCGCCCCGCCCAGCTCCCCATCCCCCTTCACTACCGAGCTTCCCTCGTCGCTCGCTCGCTCGTTCCTCGCTCCCTCCCCGCCCGCCTCCCCATTCCCCCTTCACTGTCCAGTCGGCGGCGCGCGCCTTTGGCGCGTCCTGCGCGGCGGCCCAGGACGTCTCGGGCCGACCGCCGGACAGCGCCTGCCGGGACATCACCGCGGCGTGTGCGGCGCTGGGCCGTTCCACCGGGTTCGGCCCGAGGCAGGCGGCCCACAGCGCGGCCAGGCTGGGTGGCACCATATCCAGGGCCTGGTCGCCAATGGGCGCGTGGTCGGCGGCCGCGGCTGGCCCGGCGAGATCAGCCGGGCTGTCCACCGGGCCGGGGGTGAGGCCGCCTGGCCCGATCCCGGCCAGGCAGGCCAGGAACACCACGCCGAGCGCATACATGTCGGCGGCCGGGGTGGCCGGGCCGCCCTCGGCGAGTTCCGGCGCGGCGTAGGAGAGCGCGCCGGGCGCCCGGTCCTCATCGGGCCGCGGACGCAGCGCCCACAGGCCGAAGTCGGTCACCCGCAGCCCGCCCGGGGCCAGGATGATGTTCGCGGGCACCAGGTGCCCGTGCGCGAGGCCGGCCCGGTGCGCGGCCGCCAGCGCGTCCGCGGTCGCAGCCACCACCCGGAGCGCCTCGCCGGGCGACAGTGGCCCGGCCCGCAGCCGCTCGCCGAGCGTCGGCCCCGGGATCAGATCGCGGACCAGGTAGGGGACCGTGCGGCCATCGGGCAGTTCCCCCTCACCGAAGTCCCGGACCTGGCCGACGCCGGGATCGGACAGCTGCAGCACGGTGCGCGCCACCAGCCGGAACCTGGCCTGGGCCACCGTGTCGCCCGCCAGGTACGCGGCCAGTGCTTTGACCGCCACCTCATGGCGCGCCACGGCATCGGCAGCCCGCCATACCCCGCCGGGCCCCCCGGCCCCGACCGGCTCGATAAGCCGGAATCGGCCCCCCACGACCGATGCCGCCCGTAAATGATCCACAGCCAAAGTCTGTATTACTTTGCGCCTCCGGGGGCGCTGAACCCGCGTCATTACTTTGCGCCTCCGGGCGCTGGGACCCGCCTCCTTCCCTCGTCGCTCAGTCGCTCGTGCTCTGCTTGCTCTGCGCCTCCGGGGGCGCTATACCCGCCGAGCTTCCCTCGTCGCTCAGTCGCTCGTTCCTCGCTCCTTCCCTCCTCAGTCCAGGTCGGCGGCGCGCCCCCTTCGGCGCGGCGACTTTCCCTCCTCACTCGTTCCTCCCCGCCTCCCCTTCCCCCTTCACTGTCCAGTCGGCAGTGCCCGGGTAACTCAGTCGCCCAGACCAGGCGTGCGTGCCAGGCTGGGGCGATGGGGCAGGCAGCGGAACCGGAGCTGAGGTTCGCCGAGCTGCTGCGCCAGTTGCGTACCGAGGCCCGGCTGACCCAGGAGGAACTGGCCGAAGCGGCCAGCCTGAGCCCACGCTCGGTCAGTGACCTGGAACGCGGCATCAACCGGACTGCCCGCAAGGAAAGCGCCCAGCTGCTGGCGCACGCGCTCCGGCTGAGCGAGGACGTGCGGGTGGTGTTCGTCGCGGCGGCCCGCGGCCGGGCACCGGCCGCCGAGGTGCTGGCCGCCCGGGCCGCATCGGCCGCGGCGCCGACGGCGGCGGCCACCCGGTCACTGCCGCGGGATATCGGCGGCTTCACCGGCCGCGAGCCCGAACTGGCCCGGCTGCTGGGCACGCTGGCCAGCACGGCCGACGGCGGGGTGGTGGGCATCCACGCGATCGACGGGATGGCCGGCATCGGCAAGACCACATTCGCGGTGCACGCCGCACACCAGCTGGCCGGGAGGTTCCCGGACGGGCAGTTCTTCCTGCCGCTGCACGGGCACACGGCCGGGCAGCGCCCGGTGGACCCGACCGACGCGCTGGCCAGCTTGCTGCTCACGGCCGGGGTCCCGGCCCAGCAGGTGCCGCCTGGCCTGGAGGCCCGGGCGGGCCGCTGGCGGGATCACGTCGCGGGCCGGAAGATCCTGCTGGTGCTCGATGACGCCGCCGGGCACGAGCAGGTTCAGCCGCTGCTCCCCGGCACCGCTGGCAGCCTGGTCCTGGTGACCAGCCGCCGCCGGCTGACCGCGCTGGACGACGCGGCAGTGATCAGCCTGGACACGCTGTCCCCGGGGGAGGCAGCGGCGCTGCTGGCCCAGCTGGCGGGCCGCCTCGAACTGGCCCACCCGGCCGGCCCGGCCGGGGAGATAACCCGGCTCTGCGGGTACCTGCCGCTGGCCATCGGGATGCTGGCCCGGCAGCTGCGGCATCACCCGGCCCGGACCGGCGCGGAACTGGCGGCCGGGCTGGCCGCGGCGCGCGACCGGCTGGCCGTGATGCGCACCGAGAACCTGTCGGTGGCGGCCGCGTTCGACCTGTCCTACCAGGAGCTCACCGGGGCACAGCGGCGGCTGTTCGGGCGGCTCGGGCTGATCCCGGGGCCGGACATCGACGCGTACGCGGCGGCCGCACTGGACGGCAGCAGCGTGGCCGCCGCCCGCGGCCAGCTCGATGAGCTGTATGACCACCATCTGATCACCGAGCCAGCCCCCGGCCGGTACCTGCTGCACGACCTGCTGCGCCAGTACGCCCGCGCGCTGGCGGCCGCCGACACCGGAGAATCCCGGGCCGCGGTCGGCCGGCTGGTCAACTACTACGCGCACGTGGCCGCAGCGGCCAGCGGGCACATCGCCACCTGGACCACGGCCGGTGGGCGGCTGCCGCCGACCAGCCCGCCGGCCAGCGCCCCGGAGCTGGCCAGCTCGGCGGAAGCGGCTGGGTGGCTGGACGCCGAGCGGCCCAACCTGCAGCTGGCCGTCGGCTACGCGGCCGGGCACGGCATGCCGCAGCACGCCATCGCCATCGCCGCCGCGATGGGCGGCTTCCTGCGCGCCCGCGGCTACTGGGATCAGGCCGCGGACCAGTACCGGACCGCGCTGGCCGCGGCCCGGCAGGCTGAGGACCGGTCCGGCCAGGCCGGCCTGCTCGACGAGCTCGGCTTGCTGCAGCAGCTGACCAGTGACTACCCGGCGGCCACCGCCACGCTGGCCGAAGCCATCGAGCTGTTCGGCGACCTGGGTGATCTGCCCAGCCAGGCGCACGCGCGTAACCACCTGGGGCTGGTGCAGATCGATATTGCCGACTACCCGGCGGCCGAGGCCAACCACCGGCAGGCGCTGGCGCTGGCGCGCGACTCAGGCGATCAGCTGGCCGAGGCCGTCTCCCTGATCGACCTGGGCCTGGTGCAATGGCTGACCGGCGCGTACCAGGCCGCACTGGCCAGCTATGACGAGGCGCTGCCGCTGACCCGCCGTCTCGGCTCGGCGTTCGACGAGGCCGACGCGCTGTGTGAACGTGGCGCCGCGCTGCGGCAGATCGGCGACTACCCGGCCGCGTTCGCCGACGAGCAGCAGGCCCTGAACCTGTTCCGCCAGCTTGGCGACCGGCTGGGCCAGGCCTGGGCGCTGGACGAGCTCGGCCTGCTGCACCAGGCGACCGGCGACTACCCGGCCGCCGCGGCCAGTTCGGCCGCGGCCATCGAGCTGTTCCGCGACCTCGGCGACCGGAGTGGCCTGGCCAAGGCGCTGAACAGCCTGGGCGAGCTGGCGTTGTGCACCTCGGCGCCCGACGAGGCGGCCCGGCACTGTGGCCACGCGCTGGCCATCTCCCGGGAGCTGGGCACCCCGCACGAGGAAGCGCGGGCGCTGGAGGGGATCGGCCGCAGCCTGCTGAGCCGTGACCCGGCGGAAGCGGCCGCGCGGCTGCGCCAGGCCCTCGCGATCTACCAGCGCATCGGGGTGCCCGATGCGCGGCGGGTGCAGGACACGCTGACCCAGCACGGGCTGTGAACCGTCAGTAGCCGCGCGGCCCGGCCGCGAAGCGGTGGTAGTCATCTTCCGCGCCGGCCGCGCTGTCCGCCGCGCCGGTGCTGCCCTGGAGCAGGCCCGGGGCGTTCAGCAGGGTCCACAGCCGGGTCCGCACCCGGCGGCTGCGGCTGTTCCGAGCGCTGGTCCTGGCGAGCCTCCGGGAGGCCCGCCAGCCGAGGGTTGTGGCCATTTGCCTCTGCCTTCCTGTGTGATCCGGCTAGTTCCAGCCTGGCCAGAGCAGCGGGCAGGAACCACACGTGCCGACCCACAGGACAGCCCACAGGATCGGGGATCGCGGAACTAGCGGTTGGCCTGGGAGATACTCGGGGGTGTGCAGCCGTTGGCCCGTCACCTGCTGCGGGCGAAAGACCTCGCGGACGCCCGGTACTTCGAGCCGCTCACGGTGCGGGACCTGGCCGGCGCCGCCGGGCTGTCGGCCGCACACTTCAGCCGCGAGTTCCGGCGTGCGTTCGGTGAGGCGCCACACCAGTACCTGCTCACCCGGCGGCTGGAGCGGGCCGCCGCGCTGCTGCGGAACACGGACCGGCCGGTGACCGACATCTGCTTCGCGGTCGGGCTGACCAGCGTCGGCTCGTTCATCACCAGCTTCCGGCGGGTCTACGGCAGCTCCCCCAGCGCGTACCGGGCGGCCTTCCCGCCGGCCCGGCGGCACATCCGGGTGCCGGACTGCGTGGCCCGGGCCTATGGCCGGCCGCAGAACCGCACGTTTCGAGAAGCCTAGGCCAGCCGCCGGGCCGTAGCGTCGGGCGTGCCGACGAGACGAGGGAGACGGTAATGATCAAGATTGCCAACGCGCAGTTCTGGGTGCACGACCAGGACGAGGCACTGGCCTTCTACACCCGCAAGCTGGGCTGGGAAGTCCGGGCCGACGTGACCATGGGCGAGTGGAACTTCCGCTGGCTGGTGGTCGGCCCGCCCGGGCAGGACGGCATCGGCCTGGTGCTGATGCCGGTCCCGGGGGCGCCAATGCTCGACGCCGAGAGCAGTGGTCAGCTCAGCACGCTGGTGGCCAAGGGAGCGGGCGGCACGCTGTTCCTGGAGACCGATGACTGCCAGGCCGCCTACGACGAGTTGTCCGCCCGCGGGGTGGTGTTCAACGACCCGCCAACCAAGCAGCCGTACGGCATCGACACGTCGTTCCGCGACCCCTCGGGGAACAACATCCGGCTCACCCAGGTGCTCGAGTTCTCCCTGGACCGGCACTAACCAGCCAGTGCCCGGTGGCCGGCGCCGCGGGGGCGGCCCGGCCACCCGGCCGTTGTTCACCGTGGCCGACCTGAGCCCACACCACGCGGTTACCCGGGATCCCCCACCCGGTGGCTGGGCTGCGGAATCGCGGGCCTGGCCCTGCTCTGCGGCTGCTACGCCGCGCACATGATCGCCTAATCGGCGCGGGATCCGCGGCAGGGGATTAGTTTCGGCGGCCGTTGGTGTCAGTACAAGTGAGGATTCGCCGCCACCCAGACAGGAGAGGAGGGTGTGAAATGAGACAGCTACAGATCAGCAGGCAGCAGCAAGCGGTTCGCGCACGACGGCGCGCACAGGCGGACACCCTGCTCCCCCTGGACCCGCGCGATCCGGACATCGTCCGGGCCAAGCAACTGCAGCGCCGAGCGGTCAGGACTCCAGGTACTTGATCGCAGCCAGCACCCGGCGGTTGTCGTTGTGCGACGGCGGCAGACCGAGCTTGGCGAAAATGCTGGCCACGTGTTTCTCCACCACCCGGGGCGAGATCGTGAACGTGTCGGCGATGGCGGTGTTGGACCGGCCCTGGGCGATCAGCGCGAGCACCTCCCGCTCCCGCGGGGTGAGCACGGCCAGCGCGTCGGCGCGTCGGCCGACGCTGAGCAGCTGCCGGACCACTTCGGGGTCGAGTACCGTGCCGCCCGCCGCCACCCGGCTGATCGCGTCGATGAAGTCGCTGACGTCGGCGACCCGGTCCTTGAGCAGGTAGCCGACCCCGCCCGCCGCGCCGGCGAACAGCTCCGTAGCGGACTGGGCCTCGATGTACTGGGAGAACACCAGCACGCCGACCTGCGGATGGTCACGATGGATGGACTGGGCCGCGCGCAGCCCCTCGTCGGTATGCGTGGGCGGGCATCCGCACATCGATGATGGCCACATCCGGCCGGTGCGTGTCGACCGCCTGCCGCAGCGCTTCGGCGTCGGCCACCGCGGCCACCACATCGTGGCCCCGCCGGGCCAGGGTCTGGGTCAGCCCATCCCGCATGATGGCGGCATCCTCGGCGATCACGATGCGCAGGCCTAGAGATGGAGTGGGCGGCATCAGGCGTGCCTCGGCAGTTCGATGGTGACCACGGTGGGGCCGCCGGGCGGGCTGGTCACGTCCAGCCGGCCGTCCACGGTCTGCACCCGGTCCAGCAGGCCGGCCAGCCCGCCACCCGGCGCCGGCTGGGCGCCGCCCACCCCGTCGTCGGTCACCGTCATCAGCAGCCGGTTGGCCTGGTCGGTGACGCTGATCGTGGCCCGGCTGGCCGCGCTGTGCTTGGCCACGTTGGCCAGCAGTTCCGCGGCGCAGAAGTAGGCGATGGACGCGATGGCCGGTGACGGCGGCTGCGTGCTGGTGATCTCCAGGCTGACCGGCACCGCGCTGGTCTCGGCCAGGCTGGACAGCGCCGGGCCGAGGCCGCGGTCGAGCACCGGCGGGTGGATCCCCCGGGCCAAGTCGCGCAGCTCGGCGAGGGTCTCCTTGGCGTTCTGGTGGGCCGCGCCGGCCAGCATCCGGGTCCGCTCCCCGTCCGCGGTGCCCGCGGGCGCCGCGTCCAGGGCCTCCTTGATCTCGCCCAGCGACATGGCCAGCGCGGCCAGCCGGACCTGGGCCCCGTCGTGCAGGTCGCGCTCGATCCGGCGGAGCCGGGCCGCCGACTCGTCGACGGCCAGGGCGCGCCGCTGCTGGAGTTCGCTGGCCCGCTGCGCGGCCGCGGCGATCCGGATCTGCGCGTCCCGCTCGGCTTCGGCCCGGGCGGTGCGCTCCTCCAGCGAGGCGTAGTACTCGCGCCGGTAGCGGTACGCCATCGAGTCGCCGAGCACCCAGGCGGCCAGGGCGGTGCCGCCCAGCCCGGCGGCCGCGACGAAGAGCAGGTTCGTCTGGCCCGGGACCTGGGCGGGGGCCCAGCGGGTGAGGGCTACAGCGGTGAACACCAGGCAGCTGACCAGGGCGGTCACCGAGACCCGCCGGGGGCGGTGCGCAGCCACGGTGTAGAGCAGCAGCGGGATGACCACGTCGGTGGCGGTGGGCTCCAGGGCGCGGACCGGCGGGCCGGTGACGGCCAGTTGCATGCCGAACAGGATCTGCGCGGCGGCGATCGTCATGGCCATAGCGAACGCGGTCACCGGGTGACGCCGCCGCACCAGCACCGTGGCCGCGAGCGTCGCGCTGACCAGCACGGTGGCGGCCAGGCTGGCCGGCGGGCTGGCCGGCCACTGGCCAAAGCTGATCGCGAACAGCGCCGTGGCCAGCGCGCCGTCCAGCAGCATCGGGTGATCGCGCAGCCGGGCGCCCGCGGTCAGCATGGCACCAGCGTATGCACGGTCCCCTGACGCTGGCCGTGATCGCGCGGCTGGCCTGCCGCTCATGCCGGTCAGCCGCCCGACACGGTGCCGGGGCCACGCAGCACCAGGGCCTGCCAGCGGAACGCCATGGCCTTCGGGCAGGGACTGCGCTCCACCTCGTCGCCGGTGATGGTGACGGTGAACCGGCCGCTGATCCCGCGGTACGCGCCGGTGCCCGAGCCCGGCACGATGGCCATCGGCGCGGTGGCGGTCATGTAATCCGAGCAGGTGCGCCGGTAGATCGGCTCGTGGCTGGTCACCGCGATGAACTTCTTGCCCAGCTCGGTGAGGCTGAGCTTGAACGACCCGCGGGTCAGCCGCAACTCCAGGTCATGGGTGTGCGACGGGTCAACCGTGCCGTCCGGGAACACGGTCACGGCCGGCCCGTAGTCGCCGATCGCCCCGGTCACGATGGCCCGGAAGTCAGGCCCGTCGCTGTTGATGCTGTACACCATGAGGTGCGGTGTGCCCTGGGCAGGCGCGCCGGGCCGGACGGGCCGCGCGGCTGGTCGCCGCGGACGCGGCGCAGCCGGTGACGGCCAGCGCGGCGGCCAGCACGGCCGTGCCGAGCAGGGCGGCTGGGCGGTTGCTGAGCATGCGTGTCTCCTTGGCTGGCGGCGGCTGGTCAGGCGTCACGGCGGCGCAGCAGCAGCGCACCCGCGACGAGGACGATGGCCGTGTAACCGCCGAACACCGCAAACTCTCCCCAGGCGGTGAAGAGATGCTGCGGGAGCTGGCGTTCGGTAGAAGTAATTGCGTTTGTCATGTCGCCGCCGGGCAGCCAGCGGACCACCTCCGCGTACCACTGGCTGGGCAGCGCCTTGGCCAGCTGCGGGACCAGGAACAGCAGCGCGTAGGCGGCAGTCAGGGTGCCCGCCGTGCTGCGCAGCATCGTGCCGAGGCCGAAGCTGAACAAGCCGGAGAGCGCGATGAACAGGGCAGTGGCCAGCACGGCGCGCAGCACGTTGGGCTGGCCGAGCGTCGCGGCCTGATGCGTGCCGCGCAGCAGGTACTGGCCGATGAAGAACGCGGCGAAACTGGTCGCCGTGGCGATGACCAGGGTGACCACGGTGAGCACGATGGCTTTGGCCGTGAACACCACGCCGCGGCGCGGCTGCACGGTCAGCGAGGTGCGGATCATCCCGGTCGAATACTCCGAGGTGATCACCAGCGCGCCCAGCACCACGACGATGAGCTGGCCGAGCAGGGCCAGCCCGGCCACGCTGTCCTGGGTCGCGTCAAGGAAGCCGCGCTGCCCGGGCGGCGTCTGCGGCCAGTGCGCGGCGACCCCCGCGCAGTTGGCCACCGCCCAGGCGATGCCCGCCACTACCACCAGCAGCAGCGACCAGTAGGTGGACCGGACCGAACGCAGCTTGGTGAACTCGCAGCGGAGCGCCCCGGCCAGCCCGGCCCGGCGCCCCCGGGCCGGGTCGGTGCCGGGGCCGGTCCGCGCGGCGGTGATGGCGGCCATGTCATGCCTCCATTCCGGCCGGCACCCCGGCCTGGTACTCGACGCTGTCCGCGGTCAGTTCCATGAACGCTTCCTCCAGCGAGGCGCGAGCCGGAGCCAGATGGTGCAGCGCGACGCCGCTAGCCAGCGCGAGGTCACCGATCCGGGCCTCGGTCAGGCCGCGCACCTCCAGGTCGCCCCCACCTGGCTGGGTAACGGTGCCGCCCGCGGCGGTGACCGCCCCGGCCAGCGCGTCTGGCTGCGGGGTCCGTACCAGCACGGCCTGGCCGGTGCCGCGGGCGATGAACTCGGCCATGCTGCAATCGGCGATGAGCCGGCCCCGCCCGATCACGATCAGGTGGTCGGCGGTGTTTTCCATTTCCGACATGAGATGGCTGGACACGAACACGGTGCGGCCCTCGGCGGCCAGCGCTCTCATCAAGGTGCGGATCCACAGAATCCCTTCCGGATCCAGCCCGTTGACCGGTTCGTCGAACATCAGGATGGCTGGGTCACCGAGCAGCGCCGCGGCGATGCCCAGCCGCTGGCTCATGCCGAGCGAGAATCCCTTGGACCTTTTCCTGGCCACCTCGGATAGCCCGACGAGGTCGAGCACTTCATCCACCCGGCGCTCCGGAATGTCATTGGTCTGGGCCAGGCAGCGCAGGTGGTTGCGGGCGCTGCGGCCGCCGTGCGCGGCCCGGGCGTCCAGCAGCGCGCCCACCTCGTGCATCGGGCTGGCCAGTTGCTGGTACGCCTGGCCGTTGATGGCGACGGTCCCGGTGCTGGGATGGTCCAGGCCGAGGATCAGCCGCATGGCCGTGGTCTTTCCGGCACCATTCGGGCCGAGAAAACCAGTCACCATGCCAGGCTGGACCGTGAAGCTGAGCTGGTTGACCGCGACGGTCGCGCCAAAACGCTTGGACAGCCCCCGTGCCTCAATCACTGGGCATTCTCCTTTACCCGCGTGGTTGGATCAGCAATCACGCTACGGAGATGCCACGCTCAGCGGCAGCGGGCCATCACCCAACTTTCATCTGGGGGTTTTCACCCACCCGGGCCGGAGTGGTCGCGCTGCCCAGGATGGCCGGGCCGACGAACTTCGGAGCCTTGGGCAGCGCCGTGTGCTCCAAGTGGGTGACGGTGAATCCGGCGTCCTGGATAGAAGTCAGCGTGGGACGATTGCAGTCACAGCAGACCACGAGCCGGTTGAGCCAGTTGATCCGGTCCTGCAACCGGGCCAGGTGCGGATCGTCGGAACGCAGGTGCTCGAGGAACAGGAACTGGCCGCCGGGCCGTAGTACCCGCCGCAGCTCGCGCAGCGCCCGTGGCTGATCGTCCACCCCGCACAGCACCAGCGTGGACACCGCGACGTCGAACGTGCCGTCCTCGAATGGAAGGTCCTCGGCCGGGGCGCGCAGCACCTGCGCCGCCGGGGCCTCTTGCTGGGCTCTGCGCTCCAGGCGGCGCAGCATCGCAGGCTGCGGCTCGGTTATGGTCAGCTCCCCGACGGCCGGGCCGTAACAGGGCAGGTTCGCGCCGGTACCACCGCCGATCTCCAGCACCCGGCCGGCCGCCCCGGCCAGCAGCCGGGCACGGAATTCAGCCAGCCCGGCCCGCTCGGTCCTGGCCATCTGGCGGTCGTAGGTCAGCGCGAAGAATCTGGCGCGGAGAGTCATGGCTTCCTCGTTTCGTTGCCGCTGAGATTCGCTGGTGGGGCGAACGTAACGAGACCCCAGCGCCGGCACATGAGGTGAATGCCTCATCTTGACCAAGGTCAAGGCGAGGTAAACTCGCCTGATGGGGGTGGGGTGAGCGAGGCACGGGTGCGGCTCGCCGAGCTGGTCGCGGCGCTGTCGCTCGGCGTGGATCTGGGTTTCGGCCAGCCAATGGAACACGTGCTGCGCCAGTGCCTGATCGCGCTGCGGCTGGCGGGCTGCGCTGGGCTGGCCGAGCCGGACCGGGCGACCGTGTACTACACCGCGCTGCTGGTCAACATCGGTTGTCACTCGGACGCACATGAGCAGGCCAAGTGGTTCGGCGATGACATCAAGCTCAAGTCGGGCAAATACGTCTACGAATTCGGCAGCGTGCGCGGCACGCTGGCCGCCATGCGGCTGATCGGGGCGGGAAACCCGGCACTGCACCGATTCCGGGTCGGGCTGGAGTTCGCACTCACCGGGCATCGTGAGCTGGACGGGATGATCGCCCAGCATGCCCGGCTGGCGCAGGCCCTGGCCGAACAGCTGGGCCTGCCCGGCCAGGTACGGATGGCCGTCGGCGCGGCGTATGAGCAGTGGGATGGGCGGGGCTGGCCGGGGCGGCTGCGGGCCGACGCGGTGCCGGTGGCGGGGCGGATCGCGCAGCTGTCGGAGTTCACCGAGGTGGCCTACCGGGTCGGCGGGATCGACGGCGCGACGGCGCTGGCCCGCAAGCGCGCAGGCCGGCAGTTCGACCCGGCGCTGGCCGCGCTGCTGTGCGGCCATGCGGCCGAGATACTGGGCGGCCTGACCATGGTCCCGGCATGGCCGGCCGTCATCGCGGCCGAACCGGAACTTGCCGTCTGCCTATCGCCGGCCCAGCTCGACGGCGCGCTGACCGCCATCGCGAACTTCGTCGACCTGAAGTCGCCGTTCATGCTGGGCCACTCGGCCGGGGTCGCCGACCTGGCCGAAGCCGCGGGCCACCGGCTCGGGCTGCCGCCCGCCGAGGTGCTGCTGCTGCGCCGGGCCGGGCTGGTGCACGGCTTCGGCCGGCTCGGCGTGTCGAACTCGATCTGGGACCGGCCCGGGCCGTTGAGCGCGGGCGAGTGGGAGCGGGTCCGGATGTTCCCGTACCTCACCGAGCGCATGCTGCATCAGTCGGCCGCGCTGGCGCCGCCGGGCGAGATCGCGGTGCAGCTTCGCGAGCGGCTGGACGGCAGCGGCTACCCACGCGGGCTCTCCGGCGCCGCGATCTCCCGGCCGGCCCGGGTGCTCGGCGCGGCGGACGCCTACCAGTCGATGCGCGAGCCCAGGCCATACCGGCCTGCCCTGACGGCTGCGGCAGCGGCCGCGGAACTGCATGCCGGGGTCCGTGCCGGGCGGCTGGACGGCCCCGCCGTGGCCGCCGTGCTGGAGGCGGCCGGGCACCGCGTGCCGCGCCGCCGGGAAGCGGTACGCGGCCTGACCGCCCGCGAGGTGGAAGTGCTGGTCCTGCTGGCCCGGGGCATGTCGAACAAGCAGATCGCCGAGCGGCTGGTGATCACACCGAAGACGGCCAGCAATCACGTGGAGCACATCTACGCCAAGATCGATGCGGCCAACCGCGCCGCCGCCGCGCTGTTCGCCATGCAGCACGGCTTGCTCCCCGAGGAGGCCCCCAGCTGACCCGGCCTCCCGTCCAGCGGACCGGGGCGGGATGCTTGGTCAGATGGACGGGAGCAATCAGGAAAACGGAGCTGTCATCGAGCAGCTGGCCCGGGACCGGCTCGGCTTCGACCGGCTCCGCCCCGGGCAGTTGCGCGCGGCCGAGGCGCTGGCCGGCGGCCGGGATGTGCTGGCCGTGCTGCCGACCGGCGGCGGGAAGTCGGCCATCTACGAGCTGGCCGGGCTGCTGCGGGCTGGGCCGACGGTCGTCGTGTCACCGCTGATCGCCCTGCAGGATGATCAGCTGGCCCACCTGCGGGCGGCCGGCCTGCCCGCCATCGTGCTGAACTCCCAGCAGTCGGCCGGTGCGCGCGCGGCGGCGCTGCTCGCCTCGTGCGACTCCGGAACGTTCGTGTTCCTCTCGCCGGAGCAGCTGGCCAACGCGGAGACCCGGGACACGCTGCGCCGGGCCCGGCCGGGCCTGTTCGCCGTGGACGAAGCGCACCTGATCAGCCAGTGGGGGCATGACTTCCGGCCCGACTACATGCGGCTCGGGGCCCAGGCCGAGGCGGTCGGCGCGCCGGTCCGGCTGGCCCTGACCGCGACGGCCGCGCCACCGGTGCAGGAGGAAATCATCCGGCGGCTCGGCCTGCGCGACCCGGCGGTGGTGCTGGGCGACTTCGACCGGCCGTACCTGTTTCTGTCCGCCCGGCACACCCGGACCGTCGACGACAAGGAGCGCGAACTGGTCGCCGCGGCGCGCGAATTCGGCGGCCCGGGGATCGTCTACGCCGCGACCCGGGCTGACGCGCAGGCCGCCCGCGACTGGCTGGCGTCAGCTGGTGAGCAGGTGACGCTGTACCACGCCGGGCTTTCCGGGCGGGACCGGCACGAGGCGATGACCGCGTTCCTGGACGGCCGGGCCCGCATCATCGCGGCCACGGTCGCGTTCGGCATGGGCATCGACAAGGCGGACGTGCGCTGGGTGCTGCACGTTGACCCGCCGCCGTCAATGGACTCGTACTACCAGGAGATCGGGCGGGCCGGCCGGGACAGCCAGCCAGCACAGGTGCGGCTGCTGTACCGGTACGACGACTTCGAGCGGGCCCGGCATCTGATCGCGCGGAGCGTGCCCCGGGCCGCCGTCGCCGGGGCCGCGGCCGCGCTCGCGGCCGGCCAGCCGGTGGACCCCGGCGACCGGCAGCAGACGTCCGCACTGACCCGGCTGGCCGATCTCGGCGCGGCCGCCTGGTCGGCGGACGGCGACGTCCGGTGGAGCGGGGCGATGAACGTGGCGGCGGCGCTGGACGCGTCGGAGGCGGTCACCGAGCGCGAGGACGAGGTGGAGCGGTCCCGGCTGACTATGATGCGCCGCTACGCCGAGCACACCGGCTGCCGCCGTTCGTTCCTGCTCACCTACTTCGGGCAGGACTACCCCGGCCCATGCGGGAACTGCGACAACGACCTGGCGGCCACCGGGGCGACGGCCGGGCCGGCCGGTGCCGACGTACCCGCCGGTGCCGACGTGCCGTTCGTGGTGGGCAGCCGGGTGGTCAGTGAGCGCTGGGGCCCGGGCACGGTGCAGCGTTATGACGACGATCAGGTGACGGTGCTGTTCGACGAGCACGGCTACCGCGAGCTGTTCGTGCCGCTCGTGGTCGAGCGTGGGCTGCTCCAGCCCGAGTCCGGCTGATCTGCCAGCCTGCCAGCGCGGGCCTATCCTGGACGTAGCGTGCCGTCCCGGGCGAGGACCGTGATGTGGTACCTGATTGCCGCTGACCTCGTGCTCGTCGTCCACCTGCTGTTCATCGGCTTCGTGGTGGGCGGTTCCTTCCTGGCCTGGCGCTGGCCGTGGCTCATCTGGGTGCAGCTGCCGGCCATGGTCTATGGCGCGCTCGTCGAATTCGTCGGCTTCAGCTGCCCGCTCACCGCGGTGCAGAACTACCTGCTGCACCGGGGCGGGCAGGCCGGGTACCGGGGCGGCTTCATCTCGCACTACCTGATCCAGGTGATCTACCCGCCTGGCCTGACCCGCGGCATCCAGCTCGGGCTCGGGCTATTCGTCGTGGTCATCGCGCTGATCGGGTACGGCGGATACCTGCGCCGGCACGGGCCGGCCTGGGCCCTGCGGGCCAGTCACTGACCGGGCGGCTGGCTGGTAAGGCGGCCCAGCGCGGCCCGGGCCACGGCCGGGTCGGTGGTGACCCAGAACGGCGGCAGCGAGGCGCGCAGGAACCCGCCGTACCGCGCGGTGGCCAGCCGCGGGTCGAGTACCGCCACCATGCCCCGGTCCTCCATGGTGCGCAGCAGCCGGCCCGCGCCCTGCGCGAGCAGCAGCGCGGCGTGCGACACGGCCACCGCCATGAACCCGTTGCCGCCGTGTGCGGCCACCACCCGCTGCCGGGCCGAGGCCAGCGGGTCGTCCGGGCGGGGGAACGGGATCCGGTCGATGACCACCAGTTGCAGCGACGGGCCGGGCACGTCCACCCCCTGCCACAGGGACAGCGTGCCGAACAGGCAGGTGGCCTCGTCCGCGGCGAACTGGCGGACCAGTTCCGCGGTGGCGTCGTCGCCCTGGCAGAGCAGCGGCTGGTCGAGCTCGGCGCGCAGGTCCGCGGCCGCCTGCCGGGCCGCGCGCATCGAGGAGAACAGGCCCAGCGTGTGGCCGCCCGCCGCGGTGATCAGCTCACGCAACTCGGTCAGGTACTCGGCCGGCAGCCCGTCCCGGCCCGGGGGCGGCAGGTGGCGGGCCACGTAGAGGATGCCGCTGCGCGGGTGGTTGAACGGCGAGCCCACATCCAGCCCGGTCCAGGCCAGGCTGCCCTCCCGGCCCCCGTCCAGCCCGCCTGCCGCCGCATCTCCCGGCTGGTCAGCCTCGTCTGCCGGCCCGGGCGCCTCGGCCGTCGAGGACTCGGGCGCCTCGGCCACCTGCGCGGGTATCTCGGAACCCAGCGCGGGCAGCCCCCACTGCCGGGCCAGCGGCTGGAACGAGCCGCCCAGGGCCAGCGTGGCCGAGGTCAGCACCACCCGGCGGCGGCGGAACAGCCGCTCGGCGAGCAGCCCGCCCACCTCCAGCGGGGCCACCCGCAAGGTGGCCGGCGCGCGGGTCGGGCACCTGCGGCCGGTCCATCCAGACCACCTCGCGGCGGGACGCGATGTCCTGGCCGAACGCGGCCAGGATCCGCTCGGCCGTCCGCTGCATGTCATCGAGGGAGGCCAGCGCGGCCCGGACCGCCGCCAGCTCACCGGCGTCCTCGCCGGCTTCCTTGGCGGCCGCGCGGACCTCGGCCGCGCAACCGGACGCGGCGTCCCGCAGTGCGGTCAGCGCGACGGCCAGCGGCTCGGCCAGCACGTCCAGGCGGCCCTCGCGGACGTCCGGGAACAGCTGGCTGATCGTCTCGCCCGCGGCCCGCAGCCGGCCGGCCGTCTCCTGGGAGACCAGCCGCCCGGACCGGCGCGCCGCGGTCTCCGGCGCGGTCGCGGACAGGTCGGCCGCGGCCTGCGTGGTGACCCGGTTGACCAGGTCGTGTGCCTCGTCGATGATCACCACGTCGTGCTCGGGCAGGACCGGGTAATCCTCCAGCGCGTCGATGGCCAGCAGCGCGTGGTTGGTCACCACGATGTCCGCCTGGCCGGCCGCCTCCCTGGCCTTCTCGGCGAAGCAGCTGGAGCCGAACGGGCAGCGCTGCGCCCCGATGCATTCCGTCGCCGGCACCGAGACCTGCCGCCAGGCCCGGTCGTCCACCCCGGGCACCAGCTCGTCGCGGTCACCGGTGCTGGTCCGGTCGGCCCACTCGGCCAGCCGCTGCACCTGCCGGCCGACCGCGGACACCGCGCCCGGATCGAACAGCATGTCCGCCGGGTCCTCCGGCGCGCCGGAGCGGAGCCGGTGCAGGCACAGGTAGTTGCGGCGGCCCTTGAGGATGGCGAACACCGGTGGCCGGCCAAGCAGCGGGGTCAGCGCGTCACTGAGCCGGGGCAGGTCGCGGTCGACCAGCTGCCGCTGCAGCGCGATGGTCGCGGTGGCCACCACCACGGCGGTGCCGGTGACCATCGAGTGCGCGGCCGCGGGCACCAGGTAGGCCAGTGACTTCCCGGTCCCGGTGCCCGCCTGGACCGCGAGATGCCCGCCGTCCCGCAGGCTCAACTCGACCGCCTCGGCCATGGTCACCTGGCCGGGCCGTTCCGCGCCCCCGATGCCAGCCACCGCGGCGGCCAGCAGCAGCCTGGTGTCCGGGAGGTCCCCACCGTCCAGCGGCCGGGATTCGTCCCGGGCCGGCGCGAGCTCGTCAGTGGGGGGCACGCTCAGCACGCTACCGGTAGCCGCCGTCACTCGCGCCGCGCCGCCCCGCCGCGACGCATGATCCGCTCGCGGGTACTCCCATCGCCACGGCCCACCTGCCACGATGACCTCATGACCGATGCGCAATCACCGACGCATGCCTTCCGTTCCGCCCGCGACCTGCTGCTCCGGCAGCGCGCGGACTACGCCGCCGCCCGGGCCGAGTTCAGCTGGCCGCAACTTACCGCGTTCAACTGGGCGCTGGACTGGTTCGACGTGATCGCGGCCGAGCACCCGGACCGGGACGCACTGTGGATCATCGCGGACGGGGACGCGGCCGCCCGGATGAGCTACGCGGCGCTGGCCGAGCGGTCCGACCAGGTGGCCAACTGGCTGCGCGGGCTGGGCGCACGGCGCGGTGACCGGCTGCTGCTCATGCTGGGCAACATCGCCCCGCTGTGGGAGGTCATCCTGGCCGCGATGAAGCTCGGTGTGGTGATCATCCCGGCCAGCACCCTGCTCGGCCCGGACGACCTGGCCGACCGGGTGGCCCGGGGCGACGTCCGGCACGTGGTCACCGAGCACACACTCACCGACCGGTTCGCGGGCATCCCGGGCGACTGGACCCGGATCGCGGTGCACCTGGGCTACGCCGAGGCCCCGCCAGCCGGCTGGCATTCATTCGCCGAGTCCGGGCAGGCCGGCGCCACGTTCACCCCGGACGGGGTGACCATGGCCAGCGACCCGCTGCTGCTCTACTTCACCTCGGGCACCACGGCCCAGCCCAAGCTGGTCGAGCACACGCACGCCTCGTACCCGGCCGGGCACCTGTCCACCATGTACTGGATCGGCCTGCAACCCGGCGACGTGCACCTGAACATCTCCTCACCGGGCTGGGCCAAGCACGCCTGGAGCAACGTGTACGCGCCGTGGAACGCCGGAGCCACCGCGCTGATCCTCGGCTACGACCGGTTCTCCGCCACGGCGCTGCTGAACGCGCTCGGCGAGCACCGGGTGACCACGTTCTGCGCGCCGCCCACCGTGTGGCGGATGCTGATCCAGGCCGACCTGGCCGACGCCGACGTGCTCCACCTGCGTGAGTGCGTGGCCGCGGGCGAGCCGCTCAACCCGGAAGTGATCGAGCAGGTCCGCCGGGCCTGGCAGATCACCGTGCGGGACGGCTACGGGCAGACCGAGACCACCGCCCAGATCGGCAACACGCCCGGCCAGGAGGTGCGGCTGGGCTCGATGGGCCGGCCGCTGCCCGGCTACACGGTCGTCCTGGTCAACCCGCTGACCGGGCAGCCCGCCGAGGAGGGCGAGATCTGCCTGGACCTGTCGCAGCGCCCGCTCGGCCTGATGACCGGCTACCAGGGCGACCCGGAGCGCGACGCCGCCGCGATGAGCGGCGGGTACTACCACACCGGCGACGTGGCCAGCCGGGACACCGACGGGTACCTGACCTACGTCGGCCGCACCGACGACGTGTTCAAGGCCTCGGACTACCGGATCTCCCCGTTCGAGCTGGAGAGCGTGCTGATCGAGCACGAGGCGGTAGCCGAGGCGGCCGTCGTGCCGTCGCCGGACCCGATGCGGTTCGCCGTGCCCAAGGCCTACGTGACGCTGGTCGCCGGGGCCGAGCCGTCGGCGGCCACCGCGCTGGACATCCTGAGCTACACCCGGCAGCGCCTCGCCCCGTACAAGCGGATCCGCCGGCTGGAGTTCAGCGAACTGCCCAAGACGATCTCCGGCAAGATCCGCCGGGTCGAGCTGCGCGGCCAGGAAACCGCCCGCCTCGGCGCCCCCGGCTCAGCCCAGCCTCCAGACCCGGCCCAGGCCGGCCCGCGCGGCACCCTCGAGTTCTGGGAAGAAGACTTCCCCGACCTGAAGAGCTAGCTGGTGACGTCGGCGCTGGCGAAGCGGGCCCAGGCGATCGAGCAGAAGATCACGATGTAGACGGCGAACGACAGCAGCCCGTGCAGCAGGGTGCTGGTGTCGATCGGGGTACGCAGCAGCGAGTCGAAAGACAGCCAGAAGTGCGTCGGCAGGTACGGGTGGATGACGGCGAACTGGGCCACCTGATCGGCCACCTCGCTGGCCACCGCGAGCACCAGGACGGCCGCGATGGCGCCGATCGGGTGCTCGGTGAACGAGGAGATGGCCAGGCCGATCGCGCCCAGCGCGGCCATCGCGGCGGCCACGTACAGCGTGACGTAGAACAGGTGCAGCAGGCCCACGCCGAGCGACACCGTGGTCCCGGACAGCAGCGTCACCGGCCCGACCGGGAACAGGATCACCCCCATGATCAGCGACACCACGGTCACCAGCAGGCACGCGGCCAGGCCGAAGATCACCACCGCGGTGTACTTGACGGCGAGCAGCCGGGTCCGCCCGGCCGGCACGGTGAGCAGGTAGCGCAGCGTGCCCGCGCCCGCCTCGCCGGCCACCGAGTCGCCGGACACCACCGCGATGACCAGTGGCAGCACCAGGGTGAGCAGGATGCTCAGCGCGATGAACGCGAGGAACACCCCGTTCCCGGCGAGCTGGGCGAAGAACGTCGCCTCCGGCCCGCCCCCGCCGCCCCCGTTCGGGCCGGCCACCTTGAGCCCGATGCCCAGCACCACCGGCAGTATCACCAGCACCGCAAGCAACGCCAGATTCCGCCACCGCCGGAAGATAAGGCGCAGCTCCGATGCCAGCAACCGGAACCATTGCCGAACGCCACCTGGGGCCCGGTCACCCGCCACCAGCGCGCTGCCGTCCGGGGTGGCGGCCAGTTCAGCCGTTGACATCGAAACCCTCCCCGGTCAGCCCGACGAACAGGTCTTCCAGGCTGGGCCGGGGCGTGTCCAGCCCGGCCACCGGGATGTCGGCGTAGACCAGCTCACGGCAGATGTCCTGCGGCGCCCGGTCGCCCAGGGCCGCACTGACCTCGCCGTCGGCGGCCTGCACGTCGGCCAGCCCGAGCTTGCCGAGCACCTCGGCGGCGCGCTGCGCGTCGCCGGTGCGGACCTGGATCCGGGCCGAGCCACGGGTCCGCAGGTCATCCAGGGTGCCCTGGAACACCAGCTGGCCGGTGCGCATCACCCCGACGTGCGTGCAGATCTGCTCGACCTCGGCCAGCAGGTGCGAGGAGACCAGCACGGTGATCCCGTCGCTGGCGATCTCCCTGATCAGCCCGCGCACCTCGCGGGTGCCCTGCGGGTCGAGCCCGTTCGTCGGCTCGTCCAGGATGACCAGCTCCCGGGGGCGGAGCAGGCTGGCCGCGATGGCCAGCCGCTGCTTCATGCCCAGCGAGTAGGCCCGGTAGTGCTTCTTCTTCGCGGCCAGCAGGCCGACCCGGTCCAGCGCGGTGCCGATCCGGGCCTTGACCGTGCGCGGGTCGGCGGTCCGGTCGGCCGCGTCCACCCGGGCCAGGTTGTCCCAGCCGGACAGCTGCGAGTAGAACGCGGGCCCTTCGACCAGCGAGCCCACCCGGGGCAGCACCTGGACGGTGCCGGCCGGCATTGGCACGCCGAGCAGCTGGTGGCTGCCCCGGGTCGGGTAGACCAGGCCGAGCAGCATCCTGATCGTGGTGGTCTTGCCCGACCCGTTCGGCCCGAGGAACCCGTATACGCTGCCCCGCGGCACCACCATGTGCAGGTCGGCCACGGCCAGCTGGCCGCCGCGGAACCGCTTGGTCAGCCCAGTGGTGACGACCGCTGGGGCACCCGCCGGGTCCGCGGGGCCAGCCGGGCTGGCCTCCGGGGCGGTGGCGCTGGCCGACGGGGTACTCACTTGAGGTGGGCCGCCGCGTTCTCCAGGACGGCCGGCCTGACCGCCCCGATCAGCACGTGGCCGTTGCTGGTGATCAGCATGGACAGCAGGCTGGTGTGCAGCAGCTGCCCGCTGCCCCAGGCGCCGTGCACTGGCGAGGCCGCGCCGATCAAGCTGTGCAGGACCGCGGCGGTCTCCCCATTGCCGCTGCCGCCAGGCTGGCCGCCGGGCACGGCCGACTGGGCCATCTGGCCCGTCGCGCCGCTCATGCTGCCCCCGGTGACCTCGCTCAGCACCGACGCCGGGAACACCGCCACGGACAGCCAGTCCTTCCCGATCACCTGGACCTGGCTGGCCGTCTGCTGGTGCGCGGCGGACGGCTTCTGCTGGCCGGCGGCCTCGCTGGGCAGGGTGACCGTGTTGACCTTGGCCCCCGCGGGCGGGGTGAAGCTGAAGTTGGCCGCGGCCGGCCGGACGAACGAGATCGCGGTGTAGCCGACCTGGAACGCCGGGCTGCTGGCGCCACGGGCGAACACCTGCACCCGCAGCGGCACGTTGTTACTGGCGTCGATGGCGATGTTCACCCGGCCGACCAGCGAGCCGCTGGACTTCGGGCTGAGCACCAGCTGGTAGGCGGGCTGGCCGGCCACCGTGACGGTGCGCTGCACGCTGACCCGGGTGCTCGGGCCGACCGCCTTCAGCACCTGGCTGGCCGCCTGCTGCGGGGTGAGCGGGACCTGTGTCTGCGCCGGGGTGGCCGCGGCCTTCGCCGACCGGGCCGGCAGGGTCAGCTTGGTCACGCTGTTCTTGCTGCTCTGCCACAGCCATACCTGGCGGCCGTCGCGGATCACGTCGGTCTCGCTCATCGTCACCGGCATGGCCAGCCGGAGGTGGGCCGGATCCTGGTACCAGACCCTGACCGTGTGCGAGCCGGCCAGCAGGGATACCGCCGAGTTCTGGTTGCTGAGCTCGGGGAGCTGGGGGATGCCCAGCGACGCAGTCTCCACCACGGTGCCGGTGAGCGGCGGCGGCGGGCCGGTCCGCGAGGCCAGCGCGGCAAGCAGCTGGGCCGGGGTCTTGGCCGGCAGCTCCGGGGAGGCGGACGCGGCCGCGCTGATCAGGACACCGGCTGTCACCGCGCCTGCGATGACCACGGCACCGGCCGGTACCGCCCACCGGGCGCGGCGCGAGAACGTCGGCAGTGCAGTCATGGTTTGCCTCACTCCATCGCGTGATCGCTCTGCTTCATCTTGCCGCAGATTGGCTGTGCGCAACCTGTGAGGGTTTCAGCACGCACACAGGATCCGGGTAGCCTCGGCCCGTGCGAGTGCTCGTCGTGGAGGACGAACGGAGGCTGGCCGACGCGGTCCGCCGTGGCCTGATGGCCGAGGGCTTCGCGGTCGATCTGGCCCACAACGGGGAAGATGGCCTGCACGCCGCGCGGGAAGGCGGCTACGACGCGGTCGTGCTGGACCTGATGCTGCCCAAGGTGTCCGGTTACACCGTGTGCCAGCAGCTGCGGGCCGACGAGAACTGGGTGCCGATCCTGATCCTGTCGGCCAAGGACGGCGAGTACGACCAGGCCGACGGCCTGGATCTGGGCGCCGACGACTACCTGGTCAAGCCGTTCTCCTACGTGGTGCTGGCGGCCCGGCTGCGCGCCCTGCTGCGCCGCGGCGCGGTGCCCCGCCCGGTCCTGCTGCGCGCCGGTGACCTGGTGCTCGACCCGGCCAGCCACCGGGTCCGCCGGGGCGACACCGACGTGCAGCTGACCGCGCGGGAGTTCGCCGTGCTGGAGTACCTGATGCGGCGGCCGGGCCAGGTGGTGTCCAAGTCCGAGCTGCTCGAGCACGTCTGGGATTCCTACGACTCGCTCGACCTCAACGTGGTCGAGGTGTACGCCGGCTACCTGCGGCGCAAGATCGACGTGCCGTTTGGCCGCGGCGCGCTGCAGACCGTGCGCGGGGCCGGCTACCGGCTGGCCGTGGACGGCGGCTGACCTAGCGGACCGCACTGATGGCCCCCGGCCGGCCCGCCGAGCTACCCTTAGCAGGAGAGTTCTGGCTGGTTGCGAGGAGGCACGGATGCCTCGCCGGATCGCCCGCTGGCTGGCGTTCGCCGCCGCCGCCGCTGGCGTGCTCTGGGTCGGCTGGGCCAGCCCGGGCCACCCGGCTACCACGCTGACCCGAGTCGATGTCGTAGTGGCCGTGCTGATCCTGGGCCTGCTGCCGTGGGCCGTGCGGCGCCGGTACGGGCCGGTGGGCCCGGGCTGGCTGGCCCAGGTGATCCGGCTGCTCGGCTACGCCGCGGTATTCGCCCTGCTGCTGGCCAAGGCGGTGGTCGAGCGCCGGGGCAGCGCCGGGGCGGGCAGCCATGCCGGGGTGGCCGGCGCCTGGACCGGCGAGATCGTCTTCCTGGTGGTACTGGTCGCCTACACGGCTGGGCTGCTCATGGTCACCGCGCGGCGGCCGCCCGCCGGGCGGGCCGCGCTGGCCATCGGCACCGCCGTCGGTGTGCTGGCCGGCCTGGTCAGCTACGCGCTGCCGCCGGTCCACCCGCTGCACGTCCCGGCCGGCTGGCTGACCGACCTGTACCTGGCTGGACGGCTGCTGGCGGTGCCGCTGCTGCTCGGCGGCGGGGTGGCGGCCGGCCTGGCGGCGGCCCGGCGGACGCCGGCCCGGCGGACGGCGGCCCGGCGGCGCGGCCAGCTGTCCGTGTCAGACCACCGGTCCCGGCAGGGTTTCGCCGCCGGGCTGTGCGCGGGGGGCGCGGCGGCGCTGCTGTTCGTGCTGCTCAGCACCGGCACGATCGTGCTCGCGCCGCATGTCCTGGAGCCGCTGCAGTGGACCCTGGCCACCGCGGCGGGGAAGAACAACGCCACCTACCCGCTGCTGGACCGCTTCGAGATGGGCGCGGCCAACACCGCGGCGGGCTACCTGATCGCACTGATCATCTTCCCGGTGATCTTCGCTGGCCTGGGTGCCTGGGGCGGCATGTACGGCGCGGACCGTCCCGGGCAGCGGCCCGGCGGCGGTGGCGGAGGCGGCGGGGGCGGCGGTCCCCGGCCGCCGGTGCCACCACCCCCGGACGGCGGCCGCCGCCGCGGCGACGACGAGCTGCCCGCCATCTTCCGCGGTGGCTACCTCAAGGAGCTGCCCGGACTGTCTAACGCCCCCGGGGAGGCAGTACCGGACCGGCCGCAGCGGGTCCCGGTCGGCCCCGCCCGGTAGCCGCCCGCGCCCCGCTCAGGCCGGGCTCAGAACACGTGTAGCGCGCGGGCGATGGCCAGCTGAGCCTCGTCGCCGCTGGCCTGCACGCCCAGCTCGGCCCAGCTGCCGCGCTGGGTGACCCAGCGGACGAACGCGGCGGCGTCCGAGCTGATCCGCGCCACCGGCTCGCCGTGGCCCAGCCGGATGACCCGGTCGCCAGCCCCGGTCACGGTGATCATCAGCGTGCCGGACAGCGCGCCGAGGCGGTCGGCGTTCTGCTGCGGCAGGGCCGCCTCGATCCAGTCCAGCACCGGACCGAGCCGCCCGCCGCCCGACCGCGGCGGTGGGCCGGGCAGCGGGCCACGCGGGGCGAACAGGTCGGCCCGGATGTGCGTGTAGTGGTCGAACGAGTACGCGCTGGCCAGCAGGCCAGCCGGATAGCTGCCCAAGTCGCCGAGGGCCACCTCGGCCTGCTGGCCCGCCAGGCTGGCCAGCACGTCCACCCCGCGGCTGCTCACTGATTCGTAGTCGGCCAGCACCTCGGCCGCGGACATCGGCCGCCGCGCCGCCACCAGGGCGTCCTGGGCCTGCTCGGTGGGCATCCCGGTGGTGTCCGGCAGCGCGGCCGGGTCGGTGGCCAGCCAGTACAGCGCGCCCAGGTGGCTGACCAAGTCCTTGACCGACCAGCCGGGGCAGCCGCTGCCCGCCTGCCATTGCGCGTCGGTGAGCTGGGCGCCGATCTCCAGTAGGGCCGCCCGGTCCGCCCGCAGCGTGTCAACCGCTGTCGTCATCACATCCTCCTCGGCCATGCATTGCCTTGAGATCTTGAATAACATTCATATTTGACATAGTGATGCTATGTCAGCCACTGGATGGGCGCAAGACCGCGGTGGACGGGCTATACAGATGTCGTGACCCAGCAGCCGTCCTCCGCCGCCCAGCCCGGGTCGCGGCGCGCGGCGCACCTCATCATCCGGCCTGACCGGCTGCTCGGTGGGCTCGGCCGCTGGTGGCGGCGGCGCAGCCTGCGCGGGCGGGTCACCCTGGCGGCCACCGCGGCACTGGCCGTGGCGCTGGCCGCCGCCGCCCTGCTGCTGGCCAACGTGCTCCGGCTGTCCCTGATCCGCGGCCTGGACAATTCGGCCCGGCAGGGCGCGCGGGAGGTCGCCGCGCTGGCCGACGCGAACCGGCTGCCCCGCCCGGTCCCGGTTGGCCCGGGCACGGTCACCATCCAGGTGCTCGACCGGCAGGGCCAGATCATCGCCGTGTCGCCGGACGCGGACCGGCTGGTGCCGCTGCTGCCACCGCGGGTCGCCGCGGCCAACGCCCGGGCCGGCCGGACTGTGTTCCTGGCTGGCCCGCCGTTCGGCCTGCCCGGCGAGCTCCGGGTGGCCGCGGTCCCGATCCGCGGCGGCGGCACCGTCATCGCGGCAGTCGCTTACACCCCGGTGGCCGACAGCCTGACCACACTCGGCCACGCGCTGATCATCGGCACCCCGGTGCTGCTGGTGCTGCTGGCCGGGGCCAGCTGGCTGATCGTGGGCAGCACGCTACGGCCGATCGCGGAACTGCGCCGCGGCGCGCAGGACGTGACCCGGACCGGGCAGCCACGGGCCCTGCCGGTGCCCGCCGCCCACGACGAGGTGCACAGCCTGGCCGTCACCCTGAACGACATGCTCAGCAGGCTGGGGGCGGCGCAGCAGCGGCAGCGCGGACTCATCTCGGATACCGCGCACGAGCTGCGCAGCCCGATCGCCAGCATCCGTGCCCAGCTGGAAGTGGCGCTGGACCACCCGGACAGCCAGGACTGGCGGCAGACCGGCAGCGACGTGCTGGCCGACACGCTGCGGCTGGCCGCGCTGGCCGAGGATCTGCTGGTGCTGGCCCGGCTGGACGAGGCGGACAAGCCGCGGGCGGCGCGGGAGGTCGAACTGGCCGCGCTGGCCGCCGACGTAGTCAGCCGGTACCCGGACGCGCCGGTCCCGGTGGTGCTGGCCCGGGCCGAGCCGTGCCAGGTGACCGGGGACCCGGACGGGCTGGGCCGGATGCTCAGCAACCTGATCGACAACGCGGCCCGCTACGCGCGGACTCAGGTCGCGGTGTCGCTGACGCTGGACGGGCAGGCCGCACGGCTGTGTGTCGCCGACGACGGCCCCGGCATCCCGGCGGTGGACCGGGAGCGGGCGTTCGGCCGGTTCACCCGGCTGGAAGCGGACCGCAGCCGGGACGACGAGGACGGCGGCGGGGCCGGGCTCGGCCTGGCCATCGTGCGCGCCACAGCCTGGGCCCACGGCGGGTCAGCCTGGCTGGAGGACGCCGCGCCCGGGCTGCGCGCGGTAGTGCTGCTGCCCGGAGCTACCAGGCCCCGTACGGCCGCGGTACGGTGACGGCCGCGGGTTAGTCCGTGTCCTCCGCCGCGGCGTCACCGGCCACAGTGTCGCCGGCCACAGTGTCACCGGCCACATCGTCACCGGCCACAGTGTCACCGGCCACAGTGTCACCGGCCACCATGTCGTGGGCGGCCGTGTCAGTAACGGCCGTGTCGTCATGATCCGCCGGGACGTCCTCGCTGCGCGCGCCTACCCTGGGCGGCGTCGCGCGATCGGCCAGCGGCTCCGCACCACCGGACGAGGTCGCGGTCGGGAAGCCGCTCGCGGCGGCCATGTCCCGTGCCGTCTGCCGGTCCGGGGCAACTGGCTTGGCCCCGGCGACCGGCCGGTGCCCCGGTACCGTGCGCTGCCCCGGCACCGTGCGCCGCCGGAAGACGAAATAGAGCCCGATCATGACGACGATGAACAGGCCCAGCGGCAGCACCAGCGTCAGCACGGCGCCACCGGAGCTGTAACCGAACAGCGCCGCGGAATGGGTCATCGCGTACGCCTACCAGGTCCCCCACGGCAGCACAGCGGTAACGGCGATGACCGCGAACAGCAGCGTGAGATAGCCGATAGACAGGTGGAACAGGCGCATCGGGGCCGGGTTCACACTGGGCTGGATCAGCCCCGCGCAGGCCCCCTCGGTGACGCCCTGGGCGGCCGCGGCGTCCGCCGGGCCGGCCGTCACGTCAACCGCGGCCGTCACGTCCACCGCGGTCGCCACGTCCACCGCGGTCGCGGTGGCAGCACCCGCTGGGCCGGGCATCATGTCCCCGGCCGGCACCGGGCTGAGCCCGGCCGCCCACCGCGCGCCGACCGGCTCGTCCGCGCCAGGCATGGCCGCGACCCGGGCACGCAGCCGGTGCGCTTCGACCAGGAACCAGCCGCCCAGGCCGATCGCGCAAGCGGTGTAGATCCAGCCAGCGTAGGGTGCCAGGGCAAGCGTGACCGCGACCATCAGGTAGGAGTAGATGAGGATCTTGCGGGCCACCTCGGCCGGGGTGGCCACGGCGGGCAGCATAGGCACGCCCGCCGCGACGTAGTCGTCGCGGAACTTCATGGCCAGCGCCCAGGTGTGCGGCGGGGTCCAGAAGAAGATCACCGCGAACAGCACCACCGCGGGCAGGCCCACCGTGCCGGTAACCGCCGACCAGCCGATGAGCACCGGCATGCAGCCGGCCGCCCCGCCGATGACGATGTTCGACGGGGTCCGGCGCTTGAGCCCGAGCGTGTAGACGAACACGTAGAACAGGATCGCCGCATCGGCCATGCCCGCGGACAGCCAGTTCACCAGCGTGCCGAGGAGCACGGTGGACACCGCGCCGAGCACGATGCCGAAGGCCAGTGCCTCGGCCGGCCTGATCACCGCGAGCTTGCCGTGGCCGGTCAGCGGGCGCCGGGAGGTGCGGCGCATCACCGCGTCGATGTCCCGGTCGATGTAGCAGTTGATGGTGTTCGCGCTGCCCGCGGCGAATGCGCCGCCCACCAGGGTCACCACGAGGACCCGGATGGGCGGCAGGCCGCGCTGCGCGAGCAGCATCGTCGGGATGGTGGTGACCAGCAGCAGCTCAATGATCCGTGGCTTGGTCAGCGCGAACAGCGACCGGGCGACCACCCGGGCGGAGCGGCGCCCCGCGGCAACGGGTAGCGCGTCGGTCGCTGGCGTCACTCTGTGCCCTCCGGCTTTCCAGTGTCAGGCGCCTCGGTCGAGGCGGTCTCGCTGCTGTCGCCGCCGAAGGCGGCATCGTCCGAGGCACGCTCAGGGGCGTCCTCTTCCACCTGATCGAACTCGGTGTCCCCGGACCGGGCGCCCACCACCGGCGGGGTGCCGCGGTCGGCCAGCGGCTCGGCGCCCGCGGAACTGGTCGCCGTCGGGAAGCCGGTGGCCGCCGCGATGGGCGCCGATGCCTCGGCCGGCGGCGCGACCGGCCTGGCCCCGGCGATCGCCTGATGCCCGGGGACGGTGTGCGGCCGGGTGAAGACAAAGTACATCGCGATCATGACCACGATGAACCAGCCGAGCGGCAGGACCAGCGTCATGATCTGCGCACCGAGCGGATAGTACGACAGATTTACCACGGCAATCACGCCCTCCTGGCGGTACTCAGTTCACTGATCATCTCAGCCCGGTCCGGGTGGGCCAGGCGGACTTCGAGGGCCGCAGCATCCGGTCCAGGCTGGCCGAGAGAGCCTCGGACTCCTCGTCGTTCAGCCACTGGATGAGCAGGGACACTCCCGCGATCACGTACGGCAGCAGCACCAGTACCCACAACTCGGCTCCACCGAGCTGCTGATCTCCGGTGACCGTGAGCAGATGATGACTCCCCACCCCGCGGTAAACGGGGTAGATGACGTTCGCGCCGAAACCCAGCACCATGCCGAGCACGGTGCTGGCCAGCACGACGGCGGCGATGAGCATCACCCGGTAGAGCGGCGCGAACCGCGGCGTGAACGGCCGGGAGCCGATGAGCTGGAGCCAGAACAGTACACCGACGCCAAGGTAGCTGACCGCCTGCGCGGCCAGCACCACCGGGTGGTGCAGCCCGGGGTCATACAGGGCCGGCACATACCAGCCGCACCAGACCAGGATGAACAGCCCGGTCACCGCGACCGGCCAGGAGCGCAGCCGGGGCGGCGGCCGGCGGGTGACCGGCACTGCCGTGGCGGCCGCCTGCTCCGCCTCGGCCAGCGCCGCCGCGCCGGGTCTGGTGGCCGGGCGGCCCAGGCCGCGCCGCAGCACCAGCCACGGCGCACCCAGCACGATCAGCGATGGTGCCACCACGCCGAGCAGGATGTCCTGCAGGGCCCGGACCCAGATGAAGGTCCCGGACCAGTAGCCCAGCGGCGACACCAGGGCGAGCAGCACCGCGAGCACGCCCGAGTAGAACGCCACCGTCTGCCAGCCGAGCCCGCGCGGCAGCGGCGCGCCGCCACGCCTGGTGTCGGCCCGCAGGCCGCGCAGCCCGGCCAGGTGCACGGCCACCACCAGCCCGCACCCGGCCAGCACCAGCACATTCGCCGACCAGTGCGCGGCAACCATGTTCATGACCGGACGACCATGGGATCAGGCAACCAGGTAGAACAGGATGAAGAAGATGATCGTGACGATGACAATGAAGTTCCAGATGAGCGTGAAGGCGCTCAGCGAGGACTGGAAGCGCTGCACGGCGAACGCCTCGGCATAGGTCGGCGGCTGCTCCACGAACGAGATGGCCGGCAGCGACCTGGCCCGCATGATCAGGATCTCCAGCCAGATCATCGCGGCCAGCCAGCTCACCAGCATCACCGGGTAGAAGCCGGTGAACACGCTGGAGAAGCCCGAGCTGCCGGGCTGGAACGGCAGGCTCAGCAGCTGAACGATCTCCAGCGCCACCGCCACCAGCCCGAGCAGCAGCGCCACCAGGCCCGCCGCCTGCCAGGCGCTCTTGGCCCCGGCCTTGATCCGGGTCAGCCCCACGTACTGGACGATGGCGCTGACCACCACCAGGGCGAGGATCGTCCAGCCATAGCCCTTCTGCGGGGCGTGATACCCGGATCCTTCCCACCGGCCACTCGAGTTGACCGAGCGCAGGTAGAAGTAGGCGAAGGCGAACGCCCCGTACAGGAAGGACAGCGCGCCGATGGCGAACCGGGACCCGGTCCAGGCCGCGTTCAGCGCCGCCTCGTGATAGAAGCCGGCTTCCTCGGCGGCCCGGTCCAGCTCGGCCGCGGGCTGTGACGTCTGCTCGGCCATGGCCTATGCCTCCACTCCGGTGGCGCCAGCGGTCGCGTACGACGCGCTGACCACGCCCACCGGTGGGTTCAGGTCGGCCACCGGCGGCGCGTCCTTCACGCCGTAGTCGTACGGCCCGGACAGGATGACCGGAATGTGCTCGAAGTTGCCGGGCGGTGGCGGCGAGGAAACCTGCCATTCCAGGCCGCGGGACTGCCACGGGTTGCCGGTTTCCTTCTCCCGGACGATCACCGTGGACCAGACGAAGTTGATCAGGAAGATCAGGATCGAGCCGCCGAGCAGGAACGCGGAGACCGACACCCACACGTTGAGCGGCTGCAGGTTGGACGCGTACTCGAACACCCGGCGCGGCTGGCCCAGCATCCCGACCGCGAACAGCGGCAGGAACGTCGAGTTGAAGAAGATGAACATGGTCCAGAAGTGCAGATAGCCCAGCTTCTGGTTCAGCTTGATGCCCATCATCTTGGGCAGCCAGTAGTAGACCGCACCCATGAAGGCGAAGATCAGCCCGCCCATGATCGTGTAGTGGAAGTGCGCCATCACGAAGAAGCTGCCGTGCTCGGTGGTGTCCGCCGGGACGTCGGATAGGAACACCCCGGAGATGCCGCCGATCAGGAAGTTGAAGTACAGCGCCATGGCGAACAGCATCGGCACGGTGAACCGGATTTTCGCTTTCCAGAACGTGCCCATCGCGACCAGGTAGATGAATCCGGTGGGGATCGAGATGAGCTCGGTGGTCAGCATGAACAGCGGCCGCATCTCCGGGTTGATGCCGCTGTCGAACAGGTGGTGCTGCCAGACGAAGAAGGACAGCAGCGCCACGCCGATCATGCCGGCCCCGGCCACCCGGTAGCCGAACAGCGGTTTGCGGCAGAACACCGGGATGATCTCCGAGACGATGCCGAACCCGGGCAGCGCCAGGATGTACACCTCGGGGTGGCCGAAGAACCAGAACAGGTTCTGGTACAGGTAGCTGCTGCCGCCGAGCTGGTTGGCGAAGAACGCGGTTTCCACGGTGCGGTCGCTGATGAGCATGTACATCCCGCCGACCAGCACCGGCACGGCCAGCACCATCAGGAAGGACACGGTGATCATGGACCAGACGAACATGGGCAGTCTGCTCCACCGCATGCCCGGCGCCCGGTAGTTGACCGCGGTGACGAAGATGTTGAACCCGGACAGGATCAGCGAGATGCCCATGATGCCGAAGGCCAGCGCGTAAGAGTCCATCCCCTCGGTGGCCTGGACGCTCAGCGGCGCGTACCCGGTCCAGCCGGTCGGGAACCCGCCCAGCAGCACACCGGACAGCAGGATCACGTAGGCCGCCGGGGTCAGCCAGAAGGCCAGCGCCTCGATGCGCGGGAACGCCATCCGCTTGGACCCGATCATCAGCGGCAGCAGGTACTGGCCGAACGGCCCGAGCACGACCGACGACATCATCATCATCATCATGGTGCCGTGCTCGCCCACCACCATCAGGTAGGAGCTGGCGTTCATGATGTGGTACGTCGGGGACAGCAACTCGGTCCGGATGGCCATCGCGAACAGGCCACCGGTGCAGAAGTAGACGATCATCCCGACCAGGTACTGGATGCCGACCACCTTGTGGTCCAGCGTGTACCGGAAGTACCGGGCCAGGCCGCTGGCCGCCTCTTCCTCCTCCTCGGCCACTGGCACCGGCCTGCCCAGCATCTGCCGGAACAGGTCGTTGAACACGCCGAGGCCGCCCAGCCAGCCGACGGTGCCGAACACGTAGCCGAGCACCAGCGGGAAGTCGTTCATGTCGGACAGCGCATTACGGGCGTAGCCGTAGGACAGCATGTTGCCCAGCCAGTGCCCGAAGAAATAGCCGATGATCGCGCCGATGATGCCGGTGTGGAAGGCCGGCCGCATCCACCACGGCCGGGCCGGGCGGGGGACGGCAGGGCCAGCGCCCGCGGGCTCCTGCGCCTTCTCCGGCTCTATCTCGATGGACATCCGGTCACCTCTTCATCGCAGTGTCGGCCACGAGGACTGTGCCGCCGCTCACGGCTGCACCGGGTCTTGCGGTGGGTAGTAGTAGCCAGCCGCGCCGGTGATCCCGCTGACCTTGGTCAGCGTCACGCCGAGCTGCGGGATGACCGTCGGGTCGTAGACCAGGCTGTAGGGCGGCAGCGCACGCAGGATGCCTGACTTCTGCTCGGCCAGCTCGGTCGCCCTCGCCCAGGTAGTGAACGCGGAGGCGGTCTCCACCCGGCCGTAGCCGTACATCGCGCCGTGCCAGATCCCGCACAGCTCGTTGCATCGCACGACGAACTTGCCCATCTGCTTCGCAGTGGTGTAGGCGACGTTATTCACGCCCGGGTTCGCGTCCGCCTTCACCCCGAGCAGGTAAGGCCAGAAGCTGTGGATCACATCCAGCGACGTGACGTTGAACTGGATGGGCCGGTTCACCGGCAGCATCAGCTGGGTCGACTCCATGCCGCCAAACTGCGGGTACCGGTAGGTCCATTGCCACTGCTGGCCGATCACCTGCACCTGCAGATAGTTGCTTCCGGACGGCTTCCACACCGGGTTCGGGCCCTCACCCGCGCCCGCGCCGGCCGGGACGATCAGCTCCACCGTGCCGAATATGAACGCGGCCAGCACGATCACCGAGGTGGCGCCGATGAAGGCGGCCTGGATCCCGGTGTGCCCGAACAACGCCGGGCCGTCCTCGTCGTCACCTTCCCGGTGGTGCCAGTTGATCAGCGCGTACCCGAAGTAGATCCAGACGAACAGCATGACCGGCGCGGCGGCCAGGGCCAGCACCGCGATGTCGAACTGCTGGTGCTGGGCCGACGTGGTCATGTCGCCCGGGGGCAGGTGCGGGTACCAGACGAACCAGATGAGCAGGTCGGCGGCCAGGGCGAGGACGATCCAGATCAGGAAGATCCGCAGGCCGTGGTTGGGCTCCGCCTTAGCCGGGGTGGCCGGGGCAGCTTGTGACTCGGCCATCAGGCTGACACCTCCATGTTGCCCATCATGAAACCGATGGTCTGCATCGGGCCGCCGTTGCCGTCGAGGAAGCCGCCGCCGCATGGGATCAGGCACTGCCAGCGGTACGTCCCGGTGCTGTTCGGCGTCATGAAGCTGAACTTCTCCATGGAGTGCGGGCCGGAGGTGCAGGGCGAGGTACCGCAGGCTGAGCTGTTGAAGAGCGCGGTGTTGGGCGAGGCAACCGGGACGAACACGTGCAGGCCGGGGATCGCGAACGTGTGCCCCACGCTGCACGTCTTCCAGGAGTCGATCGTCGCGAACGTCCTGGCCGGGCCGAGTGGCTGGCCGACGGTCTTGAACTGCTGCACGCTGACCGTGTTGCCGACCGTGCCCTGGACCTTGCTCCAGTAGTTGTTGCGCAGCGGCGTGCAGCCGTCGTAACCCAGGATCGTCATGTTCACCCGGGTGGCCTTGGGCACCTGGAACAGCGTGGTGTGCACCCACGCGTGCGTCTTCGGGTCCTGGACGAAATAGCTCACCCAGTCCGGATTCGACGACACCGTGTTCTGCGGGTCCTCCTGCAGCACCACGTTGACGACGCCGCCATGCGCTTCGGGCACGTAGTTCACCGTCGGCGGGTTGGCGCCGATGTAGTAAACCGCCAGGAAAGCCGCACCGCCCGCCACGGCGAGGAACGCCACCAGGAGGGTCACGATACGGGCCGGCAGAGACACCAGTCACCACCTCGCTTCTTCGCGGCGCCGCCTTGCGCACGCGACTGGGGGCCGGCCTCAATGTCCCCGTGACTCCGGGCCGGAAGTCTTGTATGTCCCAGATCTTGCGATCGTTCGCCTTGCCCGGGCAACCGCGCACGCCCTGAATGACGAAATTGTCATGATCAGCGGAACATCTGTGGGTAGCGTTTGGCGTGGAACACGATCATCGCTACGCTAAGGCCTGTTCCCGCTACCAGCTGTTACTAATCGCCGCCTCAGGGCCCTCGCAGGTCACAGTCCTGTGATGCAATGGTTTGCCCCAGATAACGAGGGTTGACCGCGTGCCGCTGTGCGGTACATCCTCTCCACAGGGGATCGGCCAGGCGGTGGCGGAGGCCGCCACCGCACCGCGCTGCAGCGTCGCCCAGATAGCCCATGGAACGTAACTCACCTGCGAAGACGATCCACCCGCCCGGGCTAAGCCCCACCACGGCACGGATCCTCGTCGTTGACGACGAGCCGCAGATTCGCGAGTTCATCGCTCGCGCTCTGGCGGCAGCCGGCTATGCAATCGATTTCGCCGGCAACGGCAAAGACGGGCTGCGGCGGGCCAGCACCGAGGAGTACGACCTCGTCATCCTTGACCTGGTGATGCCGGACATGGACGGCCGGGAGATCCTCGCCCGGCTGCGCCGGGACCGGCCGGAACAGGCCGTCCTGGTGCTGTCCTGCCTGGCCGACGTCACGACCAAGGTGGACTGCCTGGAACTGGGCGCCCAGGACTACCTGACCAAGCCGTTCTCCCTGGCCGAGCTGCTGGCCCGGGTCCGGGTCCGGCTGCGCGACGACGGCCACCCGCTGAGCGAGGTGCTCCGGGCCGGCGACCTCGCGCTCGACTTCGGCCGGCTGGAAGCCAACATCGGGCAGGGGCCGGTCCCGCTGACCCGCCTGGAGTTCCTGCTGCTCCGGGAGCTAATGGAGCACGCGGGCCAGTCCGTGCCCAAGGGCCAGCTGCTCGCCACGGTCTGGGGCTATGACTTCGACCCCGGCTCCAACGTGGTCAACGTGTGCGTCCGCCGGCTCCGCTCGAAACTCGGCTTCGACCTGATCAAGACGGTGCGTGGTGAGGGATACCAGCTCACCGCGTGATGCTGGGCTGGCCAGCCCAGCACAGACCAGCCGGTTCCGGCTGCGCGAGGCGCGCCCACCGGGTCACTGGCACCCGCTGCCGACGACCGGCTGGCGGGCCGGGGCGCGGCGTGACGCCTTCTCCTGGCCGTGGCAAGTGACCTGGGTCGACCTGGTCTGGGTGCTGTTCTCGCTGGCCAACCTGGCCTGCATCCTGATCTTCTCGCACTGGGAGACGATCCCGTTCCACTTCATCTGGATCAGCCTCACCCTGCTCTACGGGTTCCGGGTCTGGGCGACCGGGCCCACCCTGTGGGTGCTCGGCGTGGTCATGGTCACCACGTTCGCCGCTATCGGCTGGGATGTGTACATCGGCGCCCAGTCGGTGGACGAACTGAACGAGGTCCCGCTGATGGCGGCCATGTTCTGGATGATGGTCTGGCACGCGCAGCGGCGGCTGGACGCGGACCAGGAACGGGACAGGGTCAGCCACGAGAACGCCCGGCTGCTGGCCACCCAGCGCCGGTTCCTGCAGGACGCCTCGCACCAGCTGCGCACGCCGATCACGATCGCGCTGGGCCACGCCGAGCTGCTGGCCCGGGAGCTCACCGAGCGGACCGAGCGCCGCGACATCCAGATCGTGGTGGGCGAGCTGACCCGGCTGCGCCGGCTCGGCGAGCGGCTGCTGGTCATCGCGGCTTCCGAGGACCCGGACTTCCTCCGCCCCGAGCCGGTCGCGCTGGACCGGTTCACCATGGATGTGATCAGGCGCTGGCGGCCGACCGCGGAGCGGCAGTGGCGGATCGGCCGGCTGGACATGGTCACGGTCAGCGCCGACCGGGAGCGGCTCGGCCTGGCCGTGGACGCGCTGCTGGAGAACGCGGTGCGGCACACCACCGACGGCGACATGATCCAGCTGTCCGTGGTAGCGCCCGGCCCCGGCCAGCCGGTGCGTATGATCGTCGCGGATACCGGGGCAGGGATTCTGCCGTCGGAACTGGCGCACATCTTCGACCGGTTCCGGACCGGCTCCCCGGCCAGCCCGGCCAGCAGCAGCGGGGCGGCCAAGGGAACCGGGCTGGGGCTGGCCCTGGTGCGGGCCGTGGCACACGCGCACGGCGGGGATGTCCGGGTACGCAGCACGCCCGGCGAGGGCAGTGAGTTCGAGCTGGTGCTGCCCGCCCCGGCCGCCGCGGTGAGCGCCAGCTCGGTGCACCCGGCCCACGCACTGAGCCTGGCCGCCGACACCCTGGACGCTGAGCCGGACCGGACGCTGAAGGACGACGCATGGCCGAGCAGGAACCGATGACTACCGAGCCACCCAGCAGCGGCGGCCCGGACGAGCTGGCGTCTGGCCCCGCCTCCGGGCATAGCCCGCTGGGCTGGTTCCGGCGGCTGGGCAGGCGGGGGCGGCTGGCGGTGACCGGGTCGGCCGCGGTGCTCGCGGTGGTGGCCGCGCTGCTCGCGCTGGGCGCCACCTCGGCGGGCACCCCGAAGCCGACCGTGAACCACCCGCGCGCGCCCGGGTTCAGCCTGGCCGTGCTGGGTCACCCGGGCCAGCACGTCTCGCTGGCCCAGTACGCGGGCCGCTCGCTCATCATCAACTTCTTCGCGTCCTGGTGCACCCCGTGCCAGCGGGAGACCCCCCTGATGGCCAGGTTCTACCGCACCGAGCACGGCCGGGTGACCGTCCTCGGCGTGGACGTCAACGACAGCAGTTCGGCCGGGCTGGCGTTCGTGCACAAGACCGGCGTCGGCTACCCGGTGGTGGCCGACCCCGCCCCGATGGCCGCCACGCTGGCCTACGGGGTGGTGGCACTGCCACAGACATTCTTTTTGAACGCCCAGCACCGCATCGTGAAGCGGGTCATCAGCGCGGTGACCCTTACTGATCTTCGAACCGGGGTGGCCTTGTTGACCAGCCAGAGCAAGCGGAGCTGACGCCGTGGAGACCCCGACCCGGACCGACCCGCCGTACGTGCCCATCCGGAAGACCGGCTGGGCCGGGCGGCAGAAGGCGCCACGCTGGCTGCTGCTGGCTGGGGCACTGATCGTGGTGGGCATCGTGCTGGTCGCCCTGGTGCACAAGCCGAGCAAGACCGAGCAGGCCGGCGACCTCAAGGGGTTCCTGACCGACATGCGGACGGCCACCGAATCCTGCGCCGCCGGGGTCGGTGAGTCGCTGACCGCGCTGCACCAGATCAACTCGGGCGGCAGCGTGAGCCAGAACACCGCGGACACGATCGGCATCGCCCGGTACGGCGCGCAGAACTGCTCCCCGGCGAACAACATGCAGCTCGATGACCTGACCGGGTACGAGGTGACCGAGTCGCTGGCCGCCTATCACCTCACCGCCGTGGTCAACGACCTGGTCAACTGGTGTTTCCCGTACGCGCAGCGGGTGCAGAACGACGTGGCCAACCTGGCTGGCGCGCACACCGCGGCCAGCCGGGCCAGCAACGCGGCCACGCTGCGGCGGGACACCGCGGACCTGAACCGGGAGCGGGCCCGCATCGACACCATCCTGCGCAGCGCGATCACCGCGACCGGCGCGACCGGCACCCAGGCGCGGCTGCCCAGCCTGCCCGGTTAGCGGACCGGTCGTCCAGCCCCAGCGCGGCCAGCAAGGTACTGAGGGACGACTCCCAGGCCGCCCGGTGCTGGGTCGCGGCGGGGGGCGGGCCGAGGTCCTCGGCCGCGGGCTTGACCCGGTCGGCGGCGGCCAGCGCGTTGCGCACCACCGCGGCGGGCCGGGCCGAGGTCACCCACGCGCCGAGCTCCAGTTCGTGCTGCAGGTTGTCCCGGCCATGGCCGGGCACCAGATCGAGCAGCAGCAGCGGGCGGCCGACCACCCGGGCCTCCGAGCAGGTGTCCCCCGAGCTGGTGATGATCAGGTCGGCCGCGGCCATCAGCTCGGGGATCCGGTCGGTGAAGCCGAACACGTGCAGCCGTGGCTGCTGCCGGGCGGCCGCCCGCAGCCGGCCCTCCAGGCGCTGGTTGCGTCCGGCCACGGCCAGCACCTCAAGGCCGGCCGCGGCCAGCCCGGCGGCGGCCTTGGCCACCGGCCCGAGGCCCCAGGCCCCGGACATCAGCAGCACGCAGCGGGCGGTGCCGGGCACGCTGAGCCGGGCCCGGGCCTGCCCCTGGCTGGGCGGGGTGTAGAAGGCGGTCCGGACCGGCATCGGCACCACGGCGACCCGCGCCGCGGGCTGGAACCGCTGCACGGCCGCCTCGGCCGCCGCCGAGGTGACCAGGTAGGCGTCCACGTCCGGGTGCACCCACAGCCGGTGCGGGGTCACATCGGTGCAGAACACCACGTGCGCCTGGGCGGGATACCGGCCGGCCAGCGCGCTGGCCGCGGACGCCCCGGTGGCGAACACCGAGATGACCAGGTCCGCCGGGCTGGCGTCCAGATGGGCCCGGAGCCGCGGAACCACCTGCCGCCGGGCCGCCTGGTCGGCCAGCAGCGCGGGCCAGGCGCCGGTGCGCAGCGCGGCGAAATGCACCGCGTCGTAAACGCCCGGCACGGCCAGCATGGACCGGAACACCGCCTCGCCCGCCGGGCCGCCGCGCGCGCCGAGCAGCCGCATCGCGTCCAGCGTCTCGGTGCGCCAGCCCCGGCCGGCCAGCGAGTCCGCGCAGGCCTGAGCGAGCACGTCGTGCCCCATGCCCAGCGATCCGGACAGCAGCAGGGCCCGGCGGGACAGGGTGCTCATCGCAGCCACTCCAGGTACCGGTGCACGCCCTCGGCGAACGGGGTGACCGGGGCCCAGTCGAGCAGTTCCTTGGCCAGCGCGCTGGACACGCTCAGCCCCTGGTAGTCGGCGGTGCGGGCGGGCACGTACTCGACCGGCACGTCGCGGACCAGCTCGCGTACCGTGTCCGCGATCTCCCGCACCGACACCGGCGCACCGCCTTCCAGGGCCAGCGTCTGATCGGCGGCGGCCGGGTCGAGCGCCCGCACGTGCGCGTCGGCCAGGTCGGCCACATACACGTAGTTGCGCTGCTGCTCCCCGGTTCCGGCGATGGTGATCGGCTGGCCGTCCAGCGCGGCCCGGACGAACCGGGCCACCACCAGCTCCTCCCGCATCCGCGGCCCGTACGGGATGCCGTACCGGAGGATGGTGAAGTGCTGGCCGTACATCTCCCGGTAGCTGTGCACCAGCAGCTCGGCGCTCAGCTTGGTGGCCACGTACACGTGCCCGGCCCGGCGCAGGTCCACCGGGGCGTCCTCGGCCAGTTCGCCCGGCCCGCTGGCCGCGCCGTACACCCAGACCGTGCTGGCCAGCAGCACCCGCCCGCAGCCCTCGGCCCGGGCCGCGTCCAGCACCCGGGCGGTGCCTTCCACGTTCAGCCGGACCGCGGCCACCGGGTCGGCCGCCACCTCGTTCACGTTCGCGGCGCCGGCCAGGTGGAACACGGCCGCGCAGCCGGCCAGCCCGCGGCGCAGCGCGGCCGGGTCGAACAGGTCCCCGGTCAGGTACTCGGCGGCCGGGTTGCGCCAGCCGCCGCCGACGTCGAGCACCCGCACCTGATGGCCGGCGGTCAGCAGCCGGTCCACCACATGCGAGCCGATGAAGCCGCACCCCCCGGTTACGGCCACCCGCATGGTGCCTCCTCTCACACTCCAGTAAGCGCCCCATAGACCGCGGTCACCGCGGTCAGCACCTGGTCGATCTCGTCGTCCCGCATGTCCGAGTGCACCGGCAGGCAGATGTGCCGGCCCGCGATGTCCTCGGTGGCGGGCAGCGCCCCGCGCGCGTACTCGGCGAACACCGGCTGCTGATGCAGCGGCAGGTCGTAGACCTCGCCGGCCAGGCGCACGTCGTACCGCGCGGCGACCTCCTGCTTGAACCGCGGCCGGTCGGCCCCGGGCGGCAGCAGCACGATGTACTTGTAGATGTTGCTCCGGCAGCCGTCCGGCTCGGCCAGCGGGACGAGCCCGTCCAGCCCGGCCAGCGCCGCGGTGTACTGGGCGGCGACCTCGCGCCGCCGGGTGATGAACTCGGCCAGGTGGCGCAGGTGCACCAGGCCGGTCACCGCGTGCAGTTCGCTCATCCGCCAGGCGTAGCCGCGCCGCTCGTGCCGGTTGGCGCCGAACGCCCCCTTGCCCTGATCGCGGTAGATCCGGGCCTCGGCGTCGCCCAGTTCGGACGTGGACAGCAGCATGCCGCCCTCGGCACTGGTCAGCACCTTGGTGGGGTAGAAGGAGAACGCCGCGGCCACGCCGAACGCCCCGGCGAACCGGCCCCGGCAGGTGGCGCCGTGCGCGTGCGCGGCGTCCTCGATCAGGGTGAGCCCGCGCTCCGCACACAGCTCGGCCAGGGCGGCGGCCTGCGGGCTGATCAGCCCGCCGATATGCACCAGCACCACGGCGGCCGTGTCCGGGGTGAGCGCCGCGGCCACCGTCTGCGGGCTGAGCGCGAACGTGGCCGGGTCGATGTCCGCGAATACCGGGGTGGCTCCGGCCGCCGCGACAGCGGCCGCGGTGGCGAAGAACGTGTTGGCCGGGACGATCACCTCCCGGCCCTGGACCCCGGCCACCCGCAGCGCGATATCCAGCGCGGCGGTGCCGCTGGCGGTGGCGGCCGCGTACCGGGCACCGTGCGCGGCGGCGAAAGCGGCCTCGAACTGCCGGGTGTACGGCCCCAGGGTGAGCGAGCCGGTGGCCAGGATCTCACTGACCGCGGCGGCTATCTCGGCCCGGTCGGCGGCCGGGAACACAATGCGTGCTGCTGGGACTCCCAACGGCTCTCCCCGAATGAGTCGCGGGCGCGGCCGGCCAGCCATCCCGGCATGGCGCCTTCTGGCACTCAGTCATCATGGCAAAGGCTGGCTGAGAAAACGCTGTTCCAGGCGGCGGCCGGGGTGGTGTCCGGATGGGCGAGGTGGTGACATACCGTGGTGGCACGGACACGCTCGTGCCTGAATACCCTGAGGAACTGCTAGGTAACCGCAGAAGATCGCCGGCCGGCCCGCACAGTGTTTATTCAAGCGCTGTTCGCTGAGAGCTGACAAAAGAGGAGCCCCGTGGTGAACCGCGCGCTCGGCGCCGCCCTGCTCGTCACCGCCGCCGCCGTGGGCGGCCAGGGCGCGCCCGGCCTCACCGCGATCGGGCCGGTGCGCCGGGCGCTGTTCCCCCGGCTGGCCGGACTGGGCCGCCCCGATCACGTGGCCCTCACCTTCGACGACGGCCCGGATCCGGGGTTCACCCCGCGCGTTCTGGCCATTCTCGACCAGGCCCAGGTGCGGGCCACGTTTTTCATGCTGGGCCCGATGGCCCGGGCGCACCGTGGCCTGGCCGCCGAGGTCGCCGCGGCCGGCCATGAGATCGGCGTGCACGGCTGGGCGCACCGCTATGCCACGATGCGCGGGCCCCGGGCCCTGCTCGACGACCTGGCCCGGGCCAGTGACGCACTGGCCGCCGCGACCGGCACCGTGCCCCGGCTGTACCGGCCGCCGTACGGGGTGCTCAGCGCGGGCGCACTGGCCGCGGCCCGGCGCCTCGGGCTGCGGCCAATCCTGTGGACTTGCTGGGGGCGTGAGTGGGCGCCGGGCGCCACACCGGGCTCGGTGCAGGCCACGCTGAGCCAGACCCTGCGCGGCGGCGGCACCGTGCTGCTGCACGATTCTTCCTGTACCAGCCCGCCTGGCGCGGCCAGCGCGGCGCTCGGCGCGCTGCCGTGGCTGCTCGACGAGTGCGGCCGGCGCGGGCTGAACGCCGGGCCACTGGCCGAGCATGGGTGAGGAATCCTCAGTACGCGTTCAGCTAACGTCCAGGCTTGGGTGCTTAGTTAAGAAAAGCCTCTGGGGCCCTGCGCCACGAGCCCGCGGCCACCGGGACGACACTGGCACTTACGCTGTATTCCAGGACAAAGGTGATACGGATGCAAGAAGGTCAGGACCGGGATGGCGACCAGTCGCCGGAGTTCATGGGTGCCTGGTCACCCATTCCGGCCGGGGACCAGCCGGACCAGCCCTCCGACAGCACCCCACCTGGGGCCGACACACCCGGGCAGGACAGCAGGGTAGTCCCCGGGAACCCGGACCAGCCAGCCGGGCCAGGCGCCGCAGGCGAGCCAGGTGAGTTCAGCACCCAGCCGGCTCCGGAACCCGAGCCAGGCTTCCTGGCCTCGCATTTCCCGGGCCAGCAGGAAGCCGGTTCCGGCCAGCCGGGCCAGCAGCAGCCGGGATACCCGCAGCCGGGCCAGGGACAGCCCGGCCCGGGCCAGCCGGGCCAGGGACAGCCGGGCCAGGGCCAGCCGGGTTACGGTTACGGGCAGCCGGGCTACCCCCCGGCCGGCGGGTACGGGCAGCCGGGCTACACCCAGCCCGGCGCCGGGTATGGCGAGCAGGGCTATGGCTACGGCCAGCAGGGTTACCAGCAGCAGCCCGGCTATGGGCAGCAGGGCTACGGGCAGCAGGGCTACGGCCAGTCCGGCTATGGCCAGCAGGGCTACGGGCAGCAGGGTTATGGGCAGCAGGGTTATGGGCAGGGGCCATGGAGCCAGCCGCCGGGTGGCTCGGGCAACTGGGGCCTGCCCACTGACGTCATCGGCTACGGGCCGGAGCCGCCACGCCGGCGCGGCCCGCGCGCGCTGGTCTACGTCGCGGTGGCGGCGGTGGCCGCGGCGGTGGGCGCCGGCACCGTGGTGGCGTTGAACCACAACTCGCAGAGCCCCCGTTCGGTCTCCTCCCAGCAGATCCCGTCGCCGAACCGGAACTCGGCCGGCAACGCCAACACCACCACGGTCAACGAGCAGTCCGTGGCGAACAAGGTCGAGCCGGGCGTGGTGGACATCAACTCCCAGCTCAAGTACGAGAATGGGGCGGCCGCGGGCACCGGGATGGTGCTGTCCTCGAACGGCCTGGTGCTGACCAACAACCACGTGGTGGACGGGTCCACCAGCCTGCACGCGACGCTGGTCAGCAACGGTAAGACCTACACCGCCCAGGTGCTCGGCGTGGACCCGGTGGACGACGTGGCGCTGATCAAGCTGGTTGGCGCGTCCGGGCTGAAGACGGTGCCGGTCGGCGATTCGGCCAAGGTCAGCCTGGGCACCGGCGTGGTGGCCATCGGCAACGCGGCCGGGAGAGGCGGCAGCCCCACCGTGACCAGCGGGACGATCACCGCGCTGGACCGGACCATCACCGCCAGCGACTCCGGTAGCGGTGCGAACAGCGAGACGCTGCACGGCATGCTACAGACCAACGCGCCGATCGCGGCGGGCGACTCGGGCGGCCCGCTGTCCAACGCGGCTGGCCAGGTGGTCGGCATGGACACCGCCGCGAACAGCCAGTCGCTGGGCGGGCCCGGCACGAACCAGGGCTTCGCCATCCCGATCAACCACGCGCTGGCCATCGCCCGGCAGATCGCGGGCGGCAAGGCGGGCGGGCACATCCTGCTCGGGCAGAGCGGCTTCATGGGCATCGGCGTGGACTCGATCAGCGACGCCCAGCAGTGCCTGGCCCAGAGCGGGGTCGGTGTCAACTACCAGGTGCCGGCCAAGTCGGGCGCGCTGGTCTGCAGCGTGTACCCGGGCACCCCGGCGGCCAAGGCTGGCCTGGCCGCGGGCGACGTGATCACCTCGGTGAACGGCCAGGCGGTGAGCTCGGCCAACGGGCTGACCACGATCATGCGGAAGTACAAGCCGGGTAACACGATCTCGCTCGGCTACGTGACGGCCAACACGAACAGCCACACCTCGTCGCTCACCCTGATCGCCGGCCCAGTTAAGTAGGCGAATCCCTGATGGCGGCTAACCCGACATATGTCGGGTTAGCCGCCATCAGGCTGTCAGCCAGGTCCGCAGCCGGTCCTCGACCTCGGCGATCTGGGCCACCGGGACGTGCTCCCCACGGGAATGCGCGATCTCCGGGTCGCCCGGGCCGTAGTTCACCGCGGGCATGCCCAGCTCAGCGAACCGGGCCACGTCGGTCCAGCCGAACTTGGGCCCGGGGGTGCCGCCCACCGCGGCCAGCAGGCTGGCCGCCGCCGGGTCGCTCAGCCCCGGCCGGGCCGCAGCCGCCCAGTCGGTGAACTCCACCTCGAAATCGCCGAACACGTCGCGCAGATGCTGCTGCGCCTGCGCCACCGTCCGGTCCGGCGCGAACCGGTGGTTCACCGTGACCACGCACTCGTCCGGGATGACGTTGTGCGCCACCCCGCCGCTGACGAAGACGGCGTTCAGCCCTTCGTGGTACTTCAGCCCGTCGACCACGGGTTCCCGTGGCACGTAGGACTGCAGGATGCCGAGGATCGCACCGGCCTGGTGAATAGCGTTCTGGCCATTCCAGGACCGGGCGGAGTGCGCGCGCTTGCCGGTGGTGCGGACCTCAGCCCGCAGCGTGCCCTGGCAGCCACCCTCGATCTTCCCGTTGGTCGGCTCGAGCAGCACCGCGAACGCGCCGGCCAGCAGGTCCGGGGCGTTGCGGGACAGCCGGAGCAGGCCGTTGCGTTCCGCCTCCACCTCCTCGCCGTCGTAGAACACGTAGGTCACGTCGCAGCGCGGCCTGGGCAGCGACGCGGCCAGCCGGAGCTGGACCGCCACCCCCGACTTCATGTCGCAGCTGCCGCAGCCGTAGAGCAGGCCGCCCTCGGCGTGCGACGGCAGGTTGCCGGCGATCGGCACCGTGTCGATGTGCCCGGCCAGCACCACCCGCTGCGGCAAGCCCAGCCGGGTCCGGGCGACCAGCGCGTTGCCGTCCCGGTGCACGGTCAGGTGGTCGATGCCGTGCAGCGCGGTTTCGATCGCGTCGGCGAGCCGCTCCTCCTGGCCACTGACCGACGGGACGTCCACCAGCGCCGCGGTCAGCGTGGCCGGTTCCAGAGAAAGGTCGAGGTCTAGGTCCACCCGGTGAGCCTAGCTCGGGGATCATGAGAGACGTCAGTACCTGCCCATGCTGAACGGGGGAACAATGTTCCACGTCGATTCCGAGGTTGGCCGGCTGCGGCAGGTGGTGCTGCACCGGCCGGATCTGGAGCTGGAGCGGCTGACCCCGGACAACGCCAGCGAGCTGCTGTTCGACGGCGTGCTGTGGGCGGCCCGGGCCCGGGCCGAGCACGACGAGTTTGCCGACGCGCTGCGCGGCCGCGGGGTGACCGTGCACTACTACGGCGACTTGCTGACCCAGACCCTGGACATCTCGCAGGCCCGGGAGTACATCCTGGGCCGGGTGTTCGACCCGCGGCTGCACGGGCCGCTGGCCTGCCCCGGGCTGCGGGAGGCGGTCGAGGGACTGGAATCGGCCCTGCTGGCCCAGGCGCTGACCGGCGGGATCACCAAGCGGGAGATCCTGGACCTGGCCCCGGAGCCGAAGAGCATCGCGTTCCACTCGCTGGACCCGGATGAATTCGTGCTGGCCCCGCTGCCCAACCTGCTCTACCAGCGGGACACCTCCTGCTGGATCTACGGCGGGGTGTCGGTCAACGCGATGGCCATGCCCGCCCGCAGCCGGGAGACCGTCAACGACGAGGCCATCTACCGCTGGCACCCGATGTTCGCGGGCGGCGGCTTCGAGGTCTGGTACCACGGGGCCGACGCCGCCCCGGCCTTCATCGAGGGCGGCGACATCCTGGTCCTGGGCAACGGCGCGGTGCTGGCCGGGATGAGCGAGCGGACCACCCCGCAGGCACTGGAGATGCTGGCGCACCGGCTGTTCTCGGCCGGGGCGGCGCGCTGCCTGGTGGCCATCGACATGCCGAAGGCACGGGCGTTCATGCACCTGGACACCGTGATGACCATGTGTGACTACGGAGTGTTCACCAAGTACCTGGGGCTGGGCATGCTGCCCTCGTACACCATCGAGCCGGGCGCCTCGTCACGCGAGCTGAAGGTCACCGACCACCCGCCGGAGGACATGCACACCGCGCTGGCCGCCGCGCTCGGCCTGCCCAGCATCCGGGTGCTGACCGCCAGCCAGGACATCCCGGCCGCGCAGCGCGAACAGTGGGACGACGGCTGCAACGTGCTCGCGACCGAGCCGGGCGTGGTGGTCGCCTACGACCGGAACGTGACCACCAACACCTACCTGGCGGAGAACGGCATCGAGGTGGTGGCCGTGCCGGGCAGCGAACTCGGCCGCGGCCGGGGCGGACCGCGCTGCATGTCCTGCCCGATCGAGCGGGACGCCTGAGCCCGTATCAGCAGGCGCTGCTCAGCGCTAGCCCGGGTAGTCGGCCTTGGTGACGGTGAGCAGGATGGCCGAGTCTTCGATCGCGGCCAGGGCATGGCGGCTGGCCGGCACGACCAGGAGGTCACCAGTGCGGCCGTCCCATTGGTTTGGCCCGGCGGTCAGCCGGATCCGGCCGCTGAGCACCTGGATGGTCGCCTCGCCGGGACTCTCGTGCTCGTCCAGGGCCGAGCCCGCGGTCAGCGCCAGCACCGTCTGGCGCAGCGCGTGCTCATGGCCGCCATACACGGTCTCGGCGCTACGGCCGCTCGGCGCGGCGGCCGCCCGCTTGGCCTGCTCGCGGGCGACGGCATCCAGGGATAGCTTCTCCATGCCCGCACTCTCTGCCCTGGCCCGCTGGCGGGCAAACCGCGCAATGCGGCCAAGCCAGCGGGTTCCTGCGCCGCCGCCTGGGTACAGGTGATTGTTGTGTCTGGTTACATTCGCGATGCCGAGGGGGAGAGCGTGGCGGGCAAGTTTGTGCTGAAGAAGGGGTCCACCGGCAAGTTCCACTTCAACCTGCAGGCGGCGAACGGCCAGGTGATCGCGACCAGCGAGGCCTACGAGAGCAAAGGCGCGGCGCTGAACGGGATCGAGTCGGTCAAGAAGAACGCCCCGGACGCCGAGGTGGACGACCAGACGGCCAGCTAGCCAGGTCAGGCGGCGGCATTATCGGGTTCCCGGTCGTGCTGCTGACTGTCCTCACCTGGCCAGGTGCCGGTCAGTTTCCGCGTTCCGGCCGCGGCGCTACGGTCCAGCGCGGCCTTGACCACGGCGAAGATCGCGCCTTGCAGCGCCGCCGCCAGCAAGATCTCCGGCCAGCTCCGGGCGGCATCGGTGGCCTGCGGCGCCTCGTCCTCGTGCGCGGCAAGCTGCCAGATCTTTTTGAAGATCGCTCCTGCCAGCACCCCGCCCAGCACACTGACCAGGAGACTTACCGGCTTATATACCAGTTTGATCATGTTTCCGCCTGACCTCCGCTGCGATGATGCGGTGCGCTACCCGCCCATCTGGATGCCTAACCAACGCTCTGCGGCTGCTCCGTGGCGGGCACGATCTCCGCGGTGCACTCCGGGCAGCGCCGGGCCGCGAGCGGGATGCTCATCGTGCACTCGGGACAGTCCCGCCCGGTGGCGGCCCGGTCCTTCTGGAACAGCTTCAGGGCCCGGCTGACCGGGACCACGATCACGAAGTACACGACCACGGCCGCGATGAGGAAGGACAGCACGTCGGTCAGGAACGCGCCGTACGTGAATCTGGACTTGCCGACGGTGAAGGCCAGCGTGCTGAAGTTCGGCTTACCGCCGATCAGCGCCAGTAATGGGCTGACGAACGAGTTGACGAACTGCTTGACCAGACCGCTGAACTGGGCACCGATCACCACCGCGACGGCCAGGTCGACCAGGTTCCCGCGCAGGATGAAGTTCCTGAAGCCACTCATGCCCGGCCTGAGTTCCCGGCTCCGGACAGGCTATTCATGGGACGTCAGGACGGTGCTGTGTCGGCTGGTACGGCGCGGCGGCCGGGCAGGTGCCTGGCCCCGCTGTGCAGGGCGGCCAGGATGACGGCAACCGAGGGCCGCCGGACGCTGGCCGTGCGGGCCACCGCATACACGTCCCGGGCCACCTCGGTGCCGGGCAGTTCGCGGACCACCACCCGGCCTTCGCCCGCGGCCAGCGCCAGCTGGGGCACCGCGGCCACGCCGATGCCCCGGGAGACCAGGGACATGATCGTGCCCAGGCCCTCGAACTCCCACGGCATGGCCGGCACCCCGCCGGCGCCAGCCAGCAGCCGGTCCACCGCCTGCCGGGACGGCTCCCCGGCCGGGGCGGCCATCCACCGGCTGGTTTCGCTCAGCTTGCGCAGGTCCACCGGCTCGGCCGGGTCGGCCAGCGGATGCCCGCGCGGCACCACCAGCACCATCGGGTCGCGCAGCAACGGGTAGAACTGGAGCACCCCGCCGCCGGTGTCGGCCAGCCCGCCGGCCCAGTCGTTGACCAGGGCGACCTCGACCTCGCCCCAGCGGACCGAGCTGAGCCCTTCGTCCCGCCGGGTCTGCCGGAGCAGCAGGGTCAGCGCCGAGTGCGCGCGCAGGCTGCGGGCCAGGGCGGGCGCGAACGCCGCCGCGGCGGTCGGGAACGCGGCCACCGAGACCCGCCCGGACGGCTCGCGCTCCCGGGCCGACATATCGGCCTCGGCTTCCTCGACCTGGGCCAGGATGCGTTCGGCGTGGGCGGCGAGCCGGGTGCCCGCGTCGGTAAGCTCGGCGGACCGGGCGGTGCGGTCCAGCAGGATGACCCCGGCTTCCCGTTCCAGCGCGGCTAGCTGCTGCGACACCGCGGACGGCGTGTAGCCCAGCGCGGCCGCGGTGGCCGCTATCGTGCCCCGGCCTGCGAACTCCTTGAGCAACCGGAGCCGGTGCAAATCCAGCATAAGACCAGCTTACCCTCAAGGTTAGTTATAGCGGCTTGCGCTAATGCATATCAGACGGCATGCTGGTCAGGTGGCCTGGGGGTCGCTTGACGGCCCACCCCGCTGAGGGCCCATTCTCACGGCGCAGCGCGGCGCCCACCACCCGGATCGAGGAGTCGAGACTCATGACCATGGCTGATACAGCCATGCCTTTTACCGTGCCCAGCGACGCCCCCGCCACTCGCACCGCCCCGCCGCGCCCTGCCCCCCAGCCCGGCACTGACCAGCCAGCTCCGCCCGGCCTGGGCACGCTGCCACCCATCCCGGTGTCGGCGACGCTGGCCGCCAACGAAACCCTGGCCGGTAAGCGCCGGGCCGGCGAGCCGGTGCTGCCACTGGCCTTCGGCGAGGCCGGGCTGCCCGCTCACCCGCTGCTCCGCGACGCGCTCGCCGCGGCCAGCGGCGGCAACGCCTACGGCCCGGTGGCCGGGCTCCCGGCGCTGCGCGAGGCCGCGGCCGGCTACTGGATCCGGCGCGGCACACCGGCCAGCGCGTCCTCGGTGGTCTGCGGCCCGGGCAGCAAGGCGCTGCTGTTCGGCCTGCTGCTGGCGATCGGCGCCGACGTCGCGGTGCCCAAGCCGAGCTGGGTCAGCTATGCCGCGCAGGCCACCATGATCGGGTCGCGGCCGCACTTCGTGCCCGCCCCGCCCGGCGAGGGCGGGGTCTGCGACGCCGCGGCGCTGGCCCAGGCCGTGCTGGCCGCCCGGCAGGCCGGCCGCCGGATCGGCGCGGTGGTGCTGACCCTGCCGGACAACCCGACCGGGTTGCTGGCCCGCCCGGACAGCGTGCGGGCGCTGTGCCAGGTGGCCCGCGAGCACGACCTGATCATCATCGCCGACGAGATCTACCGTGACCTGGTGCACGACCCGGCGGCCGGGTTCCCCAGCCCGGTGGCCTACGCGCCGGAGCGGACCGTGATCACTACCGCGCTGAGCAAGAGCCTGGCCCTGGGCGGCTGGCGGATCGGGGCGGCCCGGCTGCCGGACGGCAGCACCGGGCGGGCGCTCCGGGACCGGCTGCTCGGCATCGGCAGCGAGATATGGTCCGCGCCCTCGCTGCCCATCCAGCACGCCGCGGCCCTCGCGTTCAGCGAACCGGCCGAACTTACCGAACGCATCTCGCGGAGCCGGTCGCTGCACGCCGCGGTGGCGGTCGCGATGGCGGATCGATTCAGCGCCGCCGGGCTGCGGGTGCCCGCGCCGCGGGCGGCCTTCTACCTGTACCCGGACTTCGCGCCGTGGCGGGCTCAGCTGCGCGCGGCGTACGGCATCAGCACCGGGGCCGAACTGGCCGGGCACCTGCTGCACCGGTATGGGATGGGCATGCTGCCGGGCAGCGCGTTCGGCGAGGACGACACGGTGCTGCGGATGCGGGTGGCCACCGGGCTGCTGTACGGCGAGACCGACGAGCAGCGGGAGATCGCCCTGGCCTCGGCTGACCCGGCCCGGCTGCCCTGGATCGCGGCCGCGCTGGATCGCGCCACGGACGTGCTGGCCGACCTGGCGCCGCCCGCGGGCGGCTAGCCGCTAGGCTGCCGCGACCTGGATGCTCCCGGTCCCGGCCGTACGGACGACCTCGTAGAGGTGGCCGCCGTCCGGTGAGACCAGCACCTGGACACAGGTGCCCGGGGCAGGCAGCACCTTCTCCACCAGCTTGGTGGCCGGGTTGACGAGGGCGATGTTGGCGATCCCGCCCAGCTGCTCCAGCACGTACACGGTGCGGCCGTCCGGGCTGAGGGCGACCGACTCGCCGCCGCCGCTGCCCGCCCTGATCTTCGCCACCAGCTTGCTGCCCGGCACGCCGATGACGTCGAGCAGGCCGTTGCGCTCGATGGCGTACAGCGTGCCCGGCCGGGCGCCGGGGACCACCGACGTCACGTCGGACGGCACCGCCACCGTGCCGGTCACCCGGCCATCCTGCCCGTTCACGATGGCCACCCGGGCCTGGCCGGCCGACGCGGTCAGCACGTAGAACGTGCTGCCGCGGTGGGCCGCCGCCACCTGCTCGGCCGGCCAGGGCAGCCGCACCACCCGGGTCACCTTCCTGGTCCCGGCGTTTATCAGCTGCAGCGCCCCGGACCGGCCGGTGTCCAGGGCCAGCGCGATGACACCAGCCGGCGATTCGGCCACCGAGCGGGCGAAGTCGCTGACCGAGAAACTGGACTTGACCTGGCCGGTCGCGCGGCTGATCTGGAACAGGCCGGCGCTGCCCGGCCCGGTGAGGGCCCACATGACGCCGTTGGCCTGGAACTCGGTCGCGGCCAGCATGCTGCCGGGCCCGTGCAGCACGCGCTGCGGCCGCAGGCCGTAGTCGTCGCCTGGGGCCTTGGCCGGGGGCGCCGGCTGGCTGCCCGCGGAGCACGCGGCCAGGGTGAGCGCCGCTGCCGTCAGCCCGGTCACCGCCGCCATCCGGCACGCCGCACCCGCCATGTCCCGGTTCCTTCCACGCACACGCTGGGGGATCGCCGCGCGGGACACGGCTGGGCCGTATCAGGCGGGCGGCTTAGCGTAACAGGTCAGCTACCAAGCGTGAGGCGTCATCGCCGCATGTGCGGACCGGCTGGGCCGGAACCGACCGGCCCCGGTCAGGACGTGAAGTGCCCCAGCGGGCCCGGGCTCAGGTCAACGACAGTCGAGGGCGCTGGCGCTGCGCTAAATGGCAGCAGTTGCGGGCGTTTCGGCGGGATGCCGTCGCCGGACGAGCGCCTGCGGATCCGCCTGCCCACCCAGGGGGCGGCGTGCACCCGGGCCCAGCGGGCGTCCATCCGGCGCGCGGACAGCCAGCCGGCCGCCGCCGAGCGCGGGGCCTGGTCCAGCGGCGGCCATGGCTCGCGCCAGTCCTCGTCCACCGGCACGCCCAGCACCTCGCAGGCGCGCAGCGCGACCCGGCGGTGCCCGTCGGCGGTAAGATGCAGCCGGTCGGCGCTCCACGCCCGCGGGTCACGCAGCACGTGCATGGACCACAGGTCCACCACGTCGCACTGGTGCCGGTCGGCGATGGCGCGCAGGTGCATGTTGAACGCCGCCACCTTGCCCCGGATCAGCCGGAGCACCGGGAACCGCGGATCGAAGCCGGTGAACATCAGCACCGGGCAGCCCGGCCTGCTGCAAGGTGACGATCACCTGGTCGAACTCGGCGGCCAGCGTGTCCGGATCGGCGCCGGGCCGGAGCATGTCGTTGCCGCCGGCCGCGATGCTGACCAGGTCGGGCCGCAGCGAGATGGCTACCGGCACCTGGTCGTGGGCCACTTCGCGGAGCACCTTGCCGCGGACGGCCAGGTTCGCGTAGCGCAGGCCCGGCTGCCTGGTGTCCAGGCGTTCCGCGAACCGGTCGGCCCAGCCACGGTAGCCGCCGTCCGGCGCGGTGAGATCGTCGAGTCCTTCGGTGAAGCTGTCCCCGAGCGCGACATAGGAGCGAATCTCCGTGGTCACGTGTCCTCCTACTCCTCCTAATTCATTGTGCGCCGGGCGCGCCACCGCATCGTGACCGTGAACGCACGTGTCATCCGTGACCCACGCAGCAGCCTAGGGAGGCCGGATGCCGGGCGCCTCACCCGGGGCGAGTTAACCCGCGCTGGCCGACGCGCTGGCGGACGGCGAAGCGCTGGTCAGCACCGGGCTGGGCTGGACGACCAGGAGGTCGCACGGTGCCTCGCGGGCCAGCTGCGCGGTGGCCAGCGCGTCGGCGCCGGCCAGCAGCGCGCCGCGCCCGGCTGGCGCGCCGACCGCGATCAGCCCGGCCCGGATCTCCCGGGCCCGGCGGGCGATGAGCCGGCCGACATCCCCGTGGTCACCGGTGCTGGTGATCAGGTGGCTGGTGGCCGGGACGCCGAGTTCCGCGAGCTGGGCCAGCCGCTCGTGCACGACGCGTTCCGCCTGCTCAGCCGGTTCCAGCTCGATGGCCTCGGTGTCCACCACGTCGGTCTCCCGGACGTGGATGACCTCGACGCCGACGCCGCGGTTGGCGGCCACCGCGGCGGCCCGGCTGGTGACGGCGGCGGAGCCCGGCGAACCGTCGATCGCGAGCAGCACCCAGCCGGGTGCGGTCTGGGCGGCGCCGGGTTGGCTGGTGGCCGGGGAGGCCGGCTGGGCCTGCGGCGCGGCCGGTGCCTGGTGTGCGGACGCGGCCAGCAGCCGGTGCCCGGTGGACAGGATGATGATCCCGACGACCACCACGCCGGCGCCAATGTAGAACGGCAGGTGGACGTTGTACGCGGCGGCCAGCCGGCCCGCCACGTACGGGGCCAGCCCGGCGCCGATGAACCGGATGAAGCCGTAGGAGGCCGAGGCGACGGGGCGCTCGACCGGGGCGACGGTCATCACCGCCTGCGTGGTGACCGTGTTGTTGGTGCCGATGAACGCGCCAGACACGATCACCGCGACGATCAGTACCGTTCGGTTGGTCGTGTAGAGCGCGATGACCAGCACATCGATCGCGAACAGGGTCAGGTTCAGGTACAGCGTCCGGGCCACGCCCAGGTGGCGCTCCAGCCGGGGGGCGACGAAGATGGCGAAGATGGCGACCAGCACGCCCCAGCAGGTGAACACGTAACCGAGCTGGTGGGTGTTCAGGTTCATTGGGAACGGCGCGTAGCCGAGCACGGTGAAGAACGCCCAGTTGTAGCACAGCGCGGTCAGCCCCATGGTGAGCAGCCCGCGGTGCCGCAGCGCCCGCAGCGGATCCAGGATCGACGTGCGGTGCGCGGGTCTGGGTGTCGTCTCGACCAGGACCAGCGTGGCGATCAGCGCGATGGCCATCAGCACGGTGACGCCGAAGAACGGGCCGCGCCAGCTGATCGCGCCGAGTTCGCCGCCGACCAGCGGGCCGAGCGCGATGCCCACGCCCAGCGCGGTTTCGTACAGGATGATGGCGCCCGCGAAGCCGCCGCTGGCCGAGGCCACGATGACGGCCAGCGAGGTGGCGATGAACAGCGCGTTGCCCAGCCCCCAGCCGGCCCGGAAGCCGACGATCTCGCTGATGCTGTGGGAACTGCCGGCCAGCGCACTGAAGATCACGATGAGCACGAGGCCGGCCACCAGCGTGCGCTTGGCCCCGATCCGGGTGGACACCCAGCCGGTGACCAGCATGGCCACCGCGGTCACCACCAGGTAGCTGGTGAACAGCAGCTCGACCTGGCTGGGGCTGGCGTGCAGCTCGTCCCGCAGCGCGGGCAGGATCGGGTCCACCAGGCCGATCCCCATGAACGAGATCACGCAGGCGAACGCGACCGCCCAGACCGCTTTGGGCTGCTGGAACGGGCTGACCCGGCGGACCGGGCTGGCCGTCGTGATTCCGGTGCTGGCTGAGACGCTCACTGGGCGCTCACCTCGGCCAGCGCGGCCAGCGCGGGCAGGGCCATGGCCAGGGCGGCCTGCTGGCCGGGCGGGAGCATGCCGAGCAGTTCGGTGGCCCGGGCCGCGCGGGCCGCGCGCCTGCTGGCCACCAGGGTCTCCCCCGCCGCGGTGACCCGGACGTTCACCACCCGGGCGTCGCCCGGGTCGGGGAACCGCTCGGCCAGGCCCTGGGCCTCCAGCCGGGAGATCAGCTGGGTCATGGCCGGCTGTGTGACGTGCTCGCTGTTGGCCAGGTCGGTCAGCCGGCTGGCGCCGTCCCGGGACAGCCGGGCCAGGGTGAACGCAGCCGTGGGACTCAGCTCACCGGGCACCGCCAGGCGGCGCCAGTTCGAGAGCAGCCGCTCCAGGACCGCGGAGAACTCGGCGCAGTCGATACGCGGCGCGGTCCCGGGCATGCTGACTTCATGCGTAGCGTCCATGCCCGCAAATATATCATGCAGTTATATATCTTGCTTATGCACCTGGGCGCGGCCTGGGTGGGCAAGCACTCGTGATCATGACTTCAGTGTCGCTGGGACGACAGCAAACTCATGATCACGATTTCCGGGGCCGCCCCGGGGCGGCGAACTGGGCCGGGTCGGGTCACCCAGCCGCCCGCACCACGGCTGGGTGACCCGACCCGGCCGTCCTACCGGAAGTCGCCGCGCTCGCGGATGGCCCGGATGTCCTGGGCCATCCGGTAGATCACCATGAAGAACTCCAGGGTGATCCGGTACAGCGCGGTGACCACCAGGAAGTACAGCGGCGCGCCGACGAGCAGCACGATCAGGCCGAGCCCGACGTTCGTGGCCAGCACGCTGAGGGCGAAGCCGACCGCGCTCAGCCCGACCACGACCACGATCAGGATGTACAGGACCTTGACCACTTTGGGGGTCACGAACGAGGTGAACGAGAAGTCGAACAGCGCGCCCAGGAACCCCTTCGGCTCAGCCGCGGGGAACTGCTGGGTGGCGAACGCCGACCGGCCGGCCGACGGGTGGCCAGCCGACTGACCGGCCGGGCCGGCGCCGTAGGACGGCTGCCCAGCGCCGTAGGACGGCTGCCCGGCGGGCCGGTACTGGCCCCGGGCGGCCTCGCCGTCCCAGGGTGGCCCGGGCGTCCCCGCGCGGCCTGCGCCTGCCGCGCCTGGGCCGGGCGCTCCGGCCGAGCCTGGCTCGGGGCTGCCGCCCCAGCCCTGACCTGGTGCGCCGCCCCAGCCCGCTCCGGGTGGCTGCTGCGACATTCCGTTCCCCTAACCGGGAGGATTCCCAAACCGGGCGCGGCGGCTGATCCGCGCTTATGTTGACGTGGTAACCAGTTCAGAAGATTACGGGCCATTAGCAACAGAACGGTAACTTAAACTGACGGTGACCTGGTCGGCGACATTAGCGACATCGCACCGGCAAGCGTGCGGGTCGCGCCAGATCAGGCTCTGCTGATGCAGCGCCCGGCCTGCCCTGGTCAGGTTGGGCCCGGACAGGCAGGGAGAGCCGTCGGCGTGTCGGACATTCTTTATTGCCACTTTTGGTCAGTGCACTATTCGTGTGGGTCAGCCCGGGATTGACATCAATTGCGCTCTCCGCACAGCAGCGGGGCAGGTCCCGATGCCCACATTAGCCGCCTTTACGGCTGTTTGCGGTGGGCAGCCGCGCGACGGCCATCAGGGCTGAATGCGGGCCAGGACCAGGGTGACGTCGTCTTCGCCGTGCGGGCCGAGTTCCTGGGTGACGGTCTCGCAGCAGTCGTCCAGCTTGCCGCCCGGGCGGGCCAGCGCCCGGCTGAGCGCGTCACGCAGCGCGGTGATGCCGTCCTCCAGTGACCGGGCCCGGGTCTCCACCAGGCCGTCGGTGTACAGCGCGAGCACCGCTCCCGGCGGGAGCCTGACCTCGGTGGTCTCCACCGAGCCGGCGCCCAGGCCGAGCGGCAGCCCGGCGGGCAGCTCGAGCAGCTGGGCCGGGCCGTCCGGGCCGGCCACCGCGGGCGGCGGGTGGCCCGCCGCGGCGATCACGCAGTCGCCGCGCGCCGTGTTGACGACCGCCGCGACACAGGTGGCGAACGGGGCGCCGGGCAGGCTGGCCGCCATCCGGTCCAGCTTGCCCAGCACCTCGCCGGGCGGCAGGTCCAGCTCGGCCAGGGTGTGCGCGGCGGTGCGCAGCTGCACCATCACCGCGGCCGCTTCCGGCCCATGCCCCATCGCGTCGCCGACGATCAGCGCGGCCCGGCGGCCGGGCAGCGCCACGATGTCGTGCCAGTCCCCGCCGACCACGGACAGGCCCACCGGCACGAACCGCCCCGCTACCTCCAGGCCCGCCGGGACCTTGGACTCGGCCGGCAGCATGCCCTGCTGCAGCGCGATCGCGGACCGCCGCTCCCGGTCATACAGCCGCGCGTTGTCGATGGACACGCCGGCCCGCGACGCCAGCTCGTCGGCCGCGGCGATGTCCGCGGGCCCGAAGCTCGGGCTGCTCGGCGCCCGGCAGAACGTCATGCAGCCGAGCACCACCCCACGCGCGGTCAGCGGCACGGCCAGGAACGAGGCGTAGCGGGCGGTGAACTCCAGGCCCCCGGGACGGCGGGCCAGCCGCTCGGTGGTATCCGCGTCGAGCTCGTCGAACACGACCGGGCTGTTGCTCCGCATGGCGCGGTAACTGGGTGAGGCCTCGCTCAGCACCAGCACCTCGTTCGGTGGCAGCAGGCTGTCGGTGACCTCCCCGGGCTGGCCGACCACACGGGCCACGATGCGGCGCACCACGGCGGTCGGCCCGGCCTGGTGCCGGCCCGCCTCGTCGGCGGCGAGCAGCCGCTCGGCCACGAAGACGGACGCCGCGTCGGCGAACGCGGGCACCGAGACGCTGACCACCTCCCCGGCCGTGCGGGGCAGGTCCAGTGTGGTGCCGATCAGGTCGCGCGCGTGCCGCAGCCAGTCCGAGCCGATGACCATGGTGGCGTGCTGCGCGATGACCAGCACCCCGGAGCCGGGCCCGGCCAGTGGCTCACACCGGATGGCGACCGGCCCGCTGCCGCCCGCGAACGCCATGGCCAGGGTCGAGGTCCAGACCCGGCCCGCGCGCACCTCGGCCAGTGCCTCGCCGGCCAGCTCGCGCTGGCCCGGGCCGGTGAGCAGCACGTCCCGCAGGTCCCGCCCGATCACCGCGGCCGCCGGGTGGCCGAACAGCCGCTCGGCGGTCACCGGCCAGGAGTCCACCCGCCCGTCTGGGTCCATGATGAACGCGGCCAGGCCAGCCAGATCCGGCGCACGCCGCCGCGGCAGCACTGGCCGGCCATCACCGGCCACCCAAGACTCCACCACCACCTGCACCATTCCTGCCGACAGGCCCCGTCGGCCACGGGTGGCCACTTCGGCAATGTCACGCCCATTCCGGCCCGAAGTGCTCCGGCCCGGCGCACCCATTGCCCAATCGTGCGCTATCGTGCAAGCGGAAATGTACCGCACCACCCTGGGCGAATAGGGCCCGTACGGCACGATGTGGCGCCGGAATGTGACCGGGGAGCACCCGCACGCATGAGGAGAGCGACAGATCATGGCTGGCCAGCCGGACTGGGTCCCACCGGGCGTGGACACCAAACGGGCGAACATTGCCCGGGTCTATGACTACTTGCTCGGCGGCACCCACAACTTCCTGGCCGATCAGGACCTGGCCCGGGCGATGACCGCCGTCGACCCGAACATCCGGGCCGGCTCGCGGGAGAACCGGGCGTTCCTCGGCCGGGCCGTGCGCTGCCTGGCCGCGGCCGGGATCCGGCAGTTCCTGGACATCGGTTCCGGCATTCCGACCCAGGGGAACGTGCACGAGGTGGCCCAGCAGGCCGCGCCGGGCGCCCGGATCGTCTACACCGACGTGGACCCGGTGGCCATCGCGCACAGCAAGGCGCTCCTCGACGGCAACCCGGACGCCGACATCATCAACGCCGACCTGCGTGAGCCGGAGAAGATCCTGGCCCACCCCACCACCCGGGAGCTGATCGACTTCAGCCAGCCGACCGGGCTGCTGCTGGCCATGGTGCTGCACTTCATTTCCGACGCCGAGGATCCCTGGGCGATCGTGGCCACGCTGCGCGACGCGCTCGCGCCGGGCAGCTTTATCGTGCTGAGCCACGTGGAGAACGAGAGCCGGCCGGAGAAGGCCCGGGCCGCCGAGAAGGTCTATACCCGCAGCGTGGCCACCAGCGTGCAGCTGCGCTCGCGGGCCGAAATTCTGCGTTTCTTCGACGGATTCGAGTTGCTGGATCCCGGCCTGGTCTACATCCCGCAGTGGCGCCCCGACTCCCCGGCCGACGTACCGGACGACCCGAGCACCATCTGGGTCCGGGTCGGCGTGGGGCGTAAGGGACCGGCCAGCTGACCAGCCGCCCGCCGCGCGGAATGGGCGTTTTGCCACGCCCCGCCCAGCCCGATTGCGTACACCGGAAGTTAGCCCGGCAGTGATTGACTGGCCTGCGGCAACGCTCCGGCCGGCCCCGGAGGGCATGTCATGGACGCAGCGGCACTGGCCGGGCTCAATTCGTTCGGCATCTTTGATGTGGAAGCGGACCGGCTAGATCATTTCTTCGCCGGGCTGGACGCGGCGGGCTGGGCCCAGCCGAGCCGGTGCGCCGGCTGGTCGGTGCAGGACGTGCTGGCCCACCTGGCCGGCGCGGAACTGTACAACCACGCCTGCCTGAACGCCGACCTGGACGGGTTCCGCGGCATGGTGCGCGCGGCCGGCATCGCCGGCGGCTACCGCGAGTTCAACGAATGGTGCGTGCGGCAGCGCCGCGGCCTGCCAGCGGCCGAGGTGCTGGCCGAGTGGCGCGAGGCGAACGGGGAGACCCGGCAGCGGCTGACCGAACTCGGCCGGGACGCGCCGCTGCTCACCGCGGCGGCCCGTACCCGGCCGGGCTGCAGGCGTTCCACTGCGGCTCCGACTACGCCACGCACGCCGACGACGTGGGCGCGCCGGTGGCCGCGTGCGAAGAGCCGGGCCGGACCGCGTGGCGGGCCTCCGTCGGCCGGTTCGCGCTGGCCGAGCAGAACTCACCAGTCAAGATCATTTCTTCAGAACGCTCGATCCTGGTGCATCTCGGCAGTGTGTCCGCGGAGTTGCCCGCGGCGGACTTCGTGGCCGCCACGGTAGGCCGGCTGCCGCCGGGCTACCCGCTCGACCCCACGGTGGCCGACGCGCTGTGCTGCCTGGCCTGACGCGGGTCAGGCCGGGTGGCCGGACGCCGGGTCAGGCGGCCCGGCCGCGGCTGCGCCAGGCTGAGCAGGTAGGCCAGGCCGCCGAGAAGCAGCAGGCCCAGGCCGCCCAGGGTGAGCCGGAGCGCGGGGCCGCCCAGGGCCGGCGAGGGCGCCAGGCTGGCCGCGGCGCACACCGAGGTGGCCAGGATCAGCTTCTGATGGTGATCCAGCAGGCGGATCCGCATGGCCTGCACGGTCAGCGTGCCGCGGGCCCCGGTGAACTGGCGGTTCAGCATGATCACGGCGACGCCCGGGACGACGATCCGGGTGTTCGGCGCCGCGCTGGCCGGCAGCGCGATCGTGCGGTGCCCGGTCTGGGTGATCCGGCCCTGGTCGATCCGCGATATGCCGGACGCCGCCCGGGCCCGGGTGTCGAACCGGCACGAGGACGACGCCAGCTGGGCGCGCAGCACGGTCTGCCCGGGCAGCGAGACGGCCAGGCCGGGGATCCGTGACGAGGCGCTGGCCGGGCCCGCCGCATCGGTGATCAGCCCGGTGCCGAGCAGCCCGGCCGCGTCAGCGTTGGGCAGGACCACCGGGGAACCGCCCGAGTAGGACGCCTCGCCCACCGGCTGGGTGCTCATCCGGCCGGTCGCATAGACCGCGTACGACTCGTTCATCGGGGTGCTCGCGGCGGCCGGGGCCACGCCCGCCGCCACGGTGCCCACCACCACTGTGCCGACCGCGAGAACGACGCATCCGGCCGCCCGCAGAGCGCGGCTGAGCATCCGGCTCATCGTCATCCCCCCGCACGGCCCCGCCCGGCCGTCGTCATGCCCCGTCCGGGTTCATACCCCGCACGGCACCGTGAGCCAATCTAACTTTAGGTAGTGGAACGGTAGCCCAAAGTCATGTTGTAGATGGCGGGAGTGCCGGATGCCCCGGGCACACCGAGGGCGCCGGCCCCCGGACCGGCGCCCTCGCCGCTCTGCTGTGCGTGCGCCCGCGCAGCGGTAGCGGACCAGCTAGGTCAGCCCAGATCGCGCGGCGCCAGCTGGTGACCCCGAGGCTCAGGGACTCCGGTCCAGAGATGACCTTGATCGCGGACACGGTGAGCCGGCCCGCCGAGAAGGTATGCGCGTTGAAGATGACCGTCGCCCCGTAGATCTTGACCACCGTGATCGGCGCCGGGTTCTGCAGCGGGTTGAACACCGTCGAGCCGTTCTGCTGCACCGACCCGTTGTAGATGTAGGACCCGCCGACGGCGAACCGGCCGACGATGTGGCACCACGAGCTGATCTGGCTGGCCTGGATCCGGGCCAGCACGTAGTTGAGCTGCACCAGCGGGGAGTTCACCAGGGAATAACCCGTGGTGAAGCTCGCCCGGTCCACGATCATGCCGGTGGTGAGGACGTTGGTGACGTTCGCGTTGGACGCCACGCCCGGGGTGTGGAAGGACGTGGCATACGCGACCGGTGGGAGGCTGAACGGCCCCGTGGCGGAGGCGCCCATGATTCGACCGGAATGGGCGCCGCGCTGGCCGGCATGGCGGTCAGCACGATACCGCCGACCACACCCAGCGAGCTGGCCGCCAGGCTGGCCCGGCGGAAGATTCGCTTCATAGCTGTCCCCGTTCGGTGTATTGAGAGAATGACTAACCCGTCTGTGACCTTGGGTAATCGACTGGGAGCATACAGTTACCGCTGGTGGCCCGGCAAGCACAACGCGGGTTCACCGGCCCCGGGGGTCCGCCGGGCCCATCCCGCGGCCAGCCGCCACACTGGTGCCATGAACGCTCCGGTGAGCTACCCCGAGCCCCCGACCCCCGTGTTCCTGTTCGACCTCGACGGCACCCTGATCGACAGCGTGTACCAGCACGTGATGGCGTGGCACGCGGCCTTGTTGCGGCTGGACATCGACCTGTCGGTGTGGCGCATCCACCGGCGGATCGGGATGAGCGGCGGGCTGTTCGTGTCCGCGCTGATCCGGGAGACCGGGCTGGCGCTGTCCGAGGCGGACATCGAGATGCTGCAGCAGTCCCACGCGGAGGGTTACCTGGCCCAGGCGGACACGGTCCAGGCGCTGCCCGGGGCGGCCGAACTGCTGCGGGCGCTGACCAAGCGCGGGGTGCGCTGGGCCATCGCGACCAGCGGCCGCCGAGCCACCGCGGGCCATGCGCTGAGCCTGCTCGGGCTGCCCGAGGACACCCCGATGATCACCCGGGACATGGTGCGCCGGGCCAAGCCCGACCCGGACCTGTTCCTGGCCGCGGCGGCGCTGCTCGGCGTGGAGCCCCGGCATGCGTTTGTCGTTGGCGACAGCGTGTGGGACCTGCTGGCCGCGCGGCGGGCCGGCGCCATCGGGGTGGGCCTGATGTCCGGCGGCTACGGGCGGGAGGAACTGGAGCGGGCCGGCGCGTACCGGGTCTACGCCGACCCGGCCGACCTGCTCGCCCGGGCCGACGAACTCGGCGTCCGCGACCTGGTCACCTAGGGTCCCGGGCGGCGCGTCTCACCCGCCCAGGCATACGCCTTCCCGCCACCCGGCCAGGCGCCTCCCCCAGTATCCGCACCCGCCTCCCCCGCCCGGCGCGGCGCACGCACCCCGGCACGGCGCGCATACCCTCCCGGCATTACGCGCACACCCCGGCCGGCGCAGCGCACACACCCGGCCGCGCATGGGTTCTGTTAGGAACCCGTGGCGCCCCGCATGGGTGCTGTTTGGACCGGACTTCTCCGCCTTTCCTGGGGTTTCACTGAGAAGCGCCAGAGCGTGCCTACGCCCTGGACGCCACCTGAAAGATGCCTGTGCGAACGGGCCGCCCGCCGCCTGCTCCACCCCCCCGGGGCGGGCGGCGGGCCTAGGTGGCGCACGCAGTGGAACGCCTAGGAGGGCGCCGTGTGGGACCTCTTCTATATCGGACTGACCATCGTGGTTTTCGCCGCGCTCTGGCTTCTGGTCAAGGGGGTCGAGCGTTTTGAGCGCTGAGAACTGGATCGGGCTCATCGGTGGCGTCCTGCTCACCGTGTACCTGTTCGTGGCCCTCGTCTTCCCGGAGAAATTCTGATGAGTAGCACCGCTGCTGGCTGGCTGCAGTTCGCGCTGCTGTTCGCCGCCCTAGCCGCCTGCTATGTGCCGCTGGGCAATTACCTCGCGCACATCTTCACCAGCGACAAGGACTGGCGGATCGAGCGTGGCTTCTACCGGCTGATCGGCATCGACGCCAAGGCTGATCAGAAGTGGAGCACCTACGTCCGGAGCATCCTGGCGTTCTCCGCGGTCAGCGTGATCTTTCTGTACGGCATCGAGCGGCTGCAGCACTACCTGCCGCTGTCGGTCGGCATGGCCGCCGTCACGCCGGACACCGCGTGGAACACCGCCGCGTCCTTCGTGACCAACACCAACTGGCAGAACTACGCCGGCGAGTCCACCATGGGCTACCTGACCCAGATGACCGGGCTGACCGTGCAGCAGTTCATGTCGGCCGCAGTCGGCCTGGTGGTGGCGATCGCGATGATCCGTGGCTTCACCCGGTCCCGCACCGACAAGCTGGGCAACTTCTGGGTGGACGTCACCCGCGCGGTGATCCGGCTGTTGATCCCGCTGTCCATTGTCGTGGGCCTAGCGCTCATCGCGGGCGGCGCCATCGACAACTTCAACGCGTATCACACGTATACGACGCTGTCTGGCGCCCACCAGACGATCCCCGGCGGCCCGGTCGGCTCCATGGAGAGCATCAAGGACCTCGGGAACAACGGAGGCGGGTTCTTCAACACCAACGCCGCGCACCCGTTCGAGAACCCCAACCCGTTCACCAACTGGCTGATCATCTTCAGCCTGCTGCTGATCCCGTTCGCCACGCCTCGGGCGTTCGGCAAAATGGTCGGGGATAACCGGCAGGGGTACGCGCTGGTCGCGGTCATGGTCATCATCTGGATGGCCGCGGTCGGCGGGATCAGCCTGTTCGAGGCGCACACCAGCGTGGGCGGGACCGCAACGGTGCTGGCCGGGCACGCGGCGGAAGGTACAGAGACGCGGTTCGGCACGCCGGGCTGCTCGGTGTTCGCCGCGTCCACCACGGTGACCTCTACCGGGTCGGTGAACTGCTTCCATGACTCGCTGACCCCGTTCGGCGGCGGCATCGCCTTGTTCGACATCGCGCTGGGCGAGATCGCACCGGGCGGCATCGGGGCCGGCATGTACGGCATCCTGATCCTGGCCATCGTCACCGTGTTCGTGGCCGGGCTGATGGTCGGCCGCACCCCGGAGTACATCGGCAAGAAGATCCGGCCGGTGGAGATGAAGTACGCGGCGCTGTACTTCCTTACCCTCCCGGTGGTCATCCTGACCGCGACGGGCCTATCCATCGGGACCAAGATCGGGCAAAGCGCGATCTTCAATCCGGGACCGCATGGGCTGACCGAGATCGTCTATGCGTTCGCCTCGGAAGCCAACAACAACGGGTCCGCGTTCGCTGGCCTGGGCACCGCGGCGACCTGGTACCAGATACTCGGCGGCATCGTCATGCTGCTGGGCCGGTTCGCGCCGGAGATCTTCGCGCTCGGCCTGGCTGGCTCGCTGGCCCGCCAGCAGCCGGTGCCGGCCAGTGCCGGGACGCTGGATACCCGGACACCACTGTTCGTCGGGCTGGTGGTGGGCGTGATCCTCGTCCTGGTCGGCCTGACCTACTTCCCCGCTCTCGCACTCGGACCATTCGCTGAGGGGCTGCACTGATGTCCGTCACTACCACACCAGAAACCGGGGGCCGCGCCCCCGAGCGGACAGCTGGCGCCGGGAGCGGCCGGATCGGTGGCGGCTTCCTCGACCCGAAGATACTGCTGAAGTCCACGCCGGACGCGTTCAAGAAGCTGGACCCGCGGGTCCAGATCAAGAACCCGGTCATGTTCGTGGTCGAGGTCGGCGCTGTACTGACCCTGTACACGGCGATCAGGCACCCGTCGATCTTCAACTGGACCATCGTGGTCTGGCTGTGGCTGACCGTGCTGTTCGCCAACCTGGCCGAGGCGGTGGCCGAGGGCCGCGGCAAGGCCCAGGCCGAGACGCTGCGCCGGACCAAGCGGGAGACCGTGGCCCGGCGACTCATCGGCTGGCAGCCCGGCCAGACCGACACCCGGGAGGAGCAGGTGCCGGGCACCCAGCTCACCCTGGGCGACTATGTGGTCGTCGAGGCCGGGGAGATCATTCCCGGCGACGGCGACGTGGTCGAGGGCATCGCGTCGGTGGACGAGTCGGCCATTACCGGCGAGTCGGCGCCGGTCATCCGGGAGTCCGGCGGCGACCGGTCCGCGGTCACCGGTGGCACCAAGGTGCTGTCCGACCGGATCGTCGTGAAGATCACGTCCAAGCCGGGCGAGACGTTCATCGACCGGATGATCGCCCTGGTGGAAGGCGCGTCACGGCAGAAGACGCCGAACGAGATCGCGCTCAACATCCTGCTCGCGTCGCTGACCATCATCTTCATGCTGGCCGTGATCACGCTGCAGCCGATGGCGTTCTACTCGCACGCCCCGCAGAGCCTGGTCATCCTGGTCGCGCTGCTGGTCGCGCTGATCCCAACGACGATCGGCGCGCTGCTGTCCGCGATCGGCATCGCCGGCATGGACCGGCTGGTGCAGCGCAACGTGCTGGCCGTATCCGGCCGCGCGGTCGAGGCGGCCGGCGACGTGAACACGCTGCTGCTGGACAAGACCGGCACGATCACCATCGGCAACCGGCAGGCCACCGAGTTCATCCCGGTAGACAGGGTGTCCGCGGAAGAACTCGCGGACGCCGCCCAGCTGTCCAGCATGGCCGACTACACCCCGGAGGGCCGCTCGATCGTGGTGCTGGCCAAAGAGCGGTACGGCCTGCGTGAGCGGCCGGCCGGTGAACTCCAGGGCGCCGAGTTCGTGGAGTTCACCGCGCAGACGCGGATGAGCGGCATCGATCTGGCTGACGGCCGGGAGGTGCGCAAGGGCGCGGCCTCGTCGGTGTCGCAGTGGATCCGGGACAACGGTGGCAGCCCGCCGGCCAGCCTGGGCAACACGGTGGACAGCATCTCCTCGGTGGGCGGCACGCCGCTGGTCGTGGCCGAGAAGCCGGCTAACGGCCCGGCGCGGGCCCTCGGCGTGGTCTACCTCAAGGACATCGTCAAGGAGGGCATCGCCGAACGGTTCGCCGAGATGCGCAAGATGGGCATCCGCACCGTCATGATCACCGGCGACAACCCGCTGACCGCCAAGGCGATCGCGGATGAGTCCGGCGTGGACGACTTCCTGGCCGAAGCCACGCCGGAAGACAAGATGGCGCTGATCAAGAAGGAGCAGGAGGGCGGCAAGCTGGTCGCGATGACCGGGGACGGCACCAACGACGCCCCGGCCCTCGCCCAGGCCGACGTCGGCGTGGCCATGAACACCGGGACGTCCGCGGCCAAGGAGGCCGGGAACATGGTGGACCTGGACTCCAACCCGACCAAGCTCATCGAGATCGTGGAGATCGGCAAGCAGTTGCTGATCACCCGGGGAGCGCTGACCACGTTCTCCATTACCAACGACGTGGCCAAGTATTTCGCCATCATCCCGGCCATGTTCGAGGGTGTGATCCCCGGGCTGGCCAAGCTGAACATCCTGCACCTGCACAGCCCGGCCTCGGCCATCACCTCGGCGATCATCTTCAACGCGCTGATCATCGTCGCGCTGATCCCACTGGCGCTGCGCGGCGTGCGCTACCGCCCGGCCTCGGCCTCGTCGCTGCTCCGCAGGAACCTGCTGATCTACGGCATCGGCGGGCTGATCATCCCATTCGTCGGGATCTGGGCCATCGATCTCGTCGTCCAGTACATTCCAGGATTCCGGTGATCTCACCATGAACCGTCTACCCAGTATCGTCCGTCAGCACATCGCGGCCTTCCGGCTGCTCCTGGTGTTCACGGTGCTCACCGGGATCATCTACCCGGTGTTCATGTGGGGGGTGGCCCAGGGCGCCTTCCACAACCAGGCCAACGGCTCGCTGGTCAGCTACCACGGCCGGGTGATCGGCTCCAGCCTGCTCTGCCAGGAGTTCGTGGACGCCAAGGGCAACCCGCTGCCCCAGTACTTCCAGCCGCGGCCGTCGGCGGCCATCCTGGCCGGGGCCAAGAACGACTACGGCTGCGACCCGCGGTACTCCTCGGCGTCGAACTACGGGCCGAACAACCCGGCATTCGTCTCGCTGATCAAGCAGCGGCAGAAGCAGATCGCGGCGTTCGACCATGTCAAGATCTCGCAGATCCCGGCGAACGCGGTGACCGCGTCCGGCTCGGGCCTGGACCCGGACATCTCACCGGCCAACGCGGCCATCCAGGTCAACCGGGTCGCGGCGACGCGGCACATCAGCCCGGCCGCCGTCCGGGCGCTGGTCGGCCAGTACACGACGGGCCGGACGCTCGGCTTCCTTGGCGAGCCGGTGGTGAACGTGCTGCTGCTGAACCGGGCCCTCGACCAGAAGTACCCGCTGCACTGAACGGAGGATGATAGTGGCTGCCAGCGCGGGCGTACCGGACAGCGAGACCGGTGCGCCCACGCCTGTGTCTGCGCCCGTCGCCGCGGTGCGGCCGCGCATTCTCATTGTGGAGGACGAGCCCGCGCTGCTTCGCGCGCTGCGTATCAACCTGCGGGCGCGCAGCTATGAGGTGATCACCGCGGCGGCGGGCCGTCCGGCGCTGGCCGAGGCGGCACAGCATCCGCCGGACGCGGTGATCCTCGACCTGGGCCTGCCGGACCTGGATGGCGTGCAGGTGATCCACGAGCTGCGCACCTGGTCCAAGGCCCCCGTCATCGTGCTGTCCGGGCGGACCGGCTCCGGGGACAAGATCAGCGCCCTGGACGCGGGCGCCGACGACTACGTGACCAAGCCGTTCTCGATGGAAGAACTGCTGGCGCGGTTGCGAGCCGCGCTGCGCCGGGAGGACACGGCGCCGGCCGGCAGCCAGGTGATCATCGGCTCGTGCACCGTTGACCTGACGGCCCGGACCGTGTCCCGGGACGGCCAGCCGGTCCGGCTCACCCCCACCGAATGGCGGCTGCTGGACATCCTGGTCCACCACCCTGGCCAGCTGGTTGGCGGCCGGCGGCTGCTCACCGAGGTGTGGGGGCCCGGCTATGAGCAGATGGGCCATTACCTGCGCTTCCACATGGCCGGGCTACGCCGGAAACTGGAAGACGACCCGGCCCGGCCGCAGCACCTGCTCACCGAGCCGGGCATGGGCTACCGGTTCCAGCCGTGACAGAGCCAGCCGTTACCGCATCCCCCCAGTTCAGGGCACACTGATGTCGAGGGTCAGCGCACAGACAGGACGCGGATGAGCGAGCAGCAGGAACCAGTATCCGAGCGGGTCACGGTACCCGACCGGGACCCCGGGCAGCTGCGGATCTACCTCGGCGCCGCGGCCGGGGTCGGCAAGACGTACGACATGCTCTCCGAGGGGCACCGGCGCCAGGAACGCGGTTCGGACGTGGTGGTGGCATTCGTGGAGACGCACGGCCGGCAGCACACCGCGGCGCTGCTGGACGGCCTGGAGATCATCCCCCGCAGCACCATCGAGTACCGGGGCGCCGAGTTCGAGGAGATGGACCTCGACGCGGTGCTGGCCCGGCGGCCTGAGATCGCCCTGGTCGATGAGTTCGCGCACACCAACGTGCCCGGCTCGCGGAACGAGAAGCGCTGGCAGGACGTGCAGGAGCTGCTGGCGGCCGGCATCGAGGTCATCTCCAACGTCAACATCCAGCACCTCGAATCGCTCAACGACGTGGTGCAGAAGATCACCGGCGTGCCGCAGCGGGAGACCGTGCCAGACGCCATCGTCCGCGCGGCTGACCAGGTCGAGCTGGTCGACATGACGCCGGAGGCGCTGCGCCGCCGGATGGCGCACGGGAACATCTATCCGCCGGAGAAGATCGACGCCGCGCTGACCAACTACTTCCGCACCGGCAACCTGACCGCGCTGCGCGAGCTGGCCCTGCTCTGGCTGGCCGACAAGGTGGACGAGGGCCTGCAGCGCTACCGCGAGGCGCACGGCATCCACGGCACCTGGGAGGCCCGGGAGCGGGTGGTGGTCGCGCTGACCGGCGGGCCGGAGGGCGAGCAGCTGATCCGGCGGGCAGCCCGGATCGCCGCCCGCTCGGTCGGCGGCGACCTGCTCGCCGTGCACGTGACCCGCTCGGACGGGCTGACCGGGGCTGACCCGGCGGCGCTGGCCGGGCAGCGGCGGCTCACCGAGTCCCTCGGTGGCACTTACCACCAGGTCGTCGGCGACAACATCCCGGAGGCCCTGCTCACCTTCGCCCGCGCGGAGAACGCCACCCAGCTGGTGCTGGGCGCCAGCCGCCGGTCGTGGCTGGCCACCGTGCTCACCGGCCCGGGTTCGGCCGCGCGCACCATCCGCGGTTCGGGCGACATCGACGTGCACATCGTGACCCACTCCCGGATGGGCCGCGGCCGGGGCCTGCCACGCGGCCGGGGCGGCCTGACGCGACGCCGCCAGATCATGGGCTACGTGCTGGCCGCGGTGCTCTGCCCGCTACTCACCCTGATGCTGGCCAGCTTGCGCGGCGGCCTCAACCTGACCAGCGACGTGCTGGCGTTCCTGGTCGCGGTCATCGTGGTCGCGCTGGTCGGCGGCTTCGTGCCGGCCATCCTGGTCGCCATCGCCGGGTCACTGCTGCTCAACTACTATTTCACCCCGCCGGTACACAAGTGGACCATCGCCGAGGCCAACAACGCGCTGGCCCTGGTGGTGTTCGTGGCCGTAGGGCTGGTGGTGAGCACCGTCGTCGACCAGGCCGCCCGGCGCACCCGGCAGGCCGCCCGGGCCAGCGCCGAGTCGGAACTGCTGGTCACTACGTCGGGCAGCGTGCTGCGCGGCCAGCGGGCCGTGGAGGCGGTGCTGGACCGGGTGCGTGAGGCATTTGGCATGCAGTCGGTGACGCTGCTGGAATGCGCGCCCAGCCAGAGCACCGCGGCGCGCAATCCGAACGCCGGCTGGCGGGTGGTGGCCCATTCCGGTGAGCCCCCGGTGGGCCGGCCAGCCGACGCGGATGTCGAAGTGCCGGTGGCCGAGACGATGTCCCTGGCCCTACGGGGGCGGACGCTGCCCGCCTCGGACCGCCGGGTGCTGGGCGCGTTCGCCGCCTACGCCGCGGTGGCGCTGGAGCAGCAGCGGCTGGCCGCCGAAGCCGAAGCGGCCCGGCCCATCGCCGAGGCGGACCGGATGCGCACCGCGCTGCTCGCCGCGGTGAGCCACGACCTGCGCACCCCGCTGGCCTCAGCCAAGGCCGCGGTCACCAGCCTCCGCTCGGCTGACGTGCAGTGGGACGCGCAGGACCGGGACGAGCTGCTGGCCACCGCGGACGAGTCACTGGACCGGCTCACCCACCTGGTGGACAACCTGCTGGACATGAGCCGACTCCAGGCCGGTGCGCTGTCCGTGTTCCCGCGCCCGGCCGGCCTGGATGAGGTGGTGGCCCGGGCATTGGACGACCTCGGTGCGGTGGGGCATACGGTCGCCGTGGAGATCCCGGACTCGCTGCCCGCCGTCCGGGTGGACCCGGGCATCCTGGAGCGGGTCATCGTGAACCTGACCCAGAACGCGCTGCGCTACTCCCCCGAGGGCAAGCCGCCGTTGCTCATCGCCAGCTCGCTGGGCGACCGGGTGGAACTGCGGGTGGTGGACCGCGGGCCGGGTATCCCCAAGTCGAAGCGGGACCGGATCTTCGTGCCGTTCCAGCGGCTCGGCGATACCGACAACACCACTGGCGTAGGGCTCGGGCTGGCGCTGTCCCGCGGGCTGACCGAGGCGATGGGCGGCACCCTGGAACCGGAAGAGACTCCGGGCGGCGGGATGACCATGACCCTGTCGCTGCCCGCCGTGCCCGCGGGTGCGCACCTGGCGGAGCCGCTGACCGCCGCGGGGGGACCCGCACCGGATGCGTCCTGAACCTGGCAGGCTGGTCCGGTGACCCGTGTCCTGGTCGTCGACGACGAGCCGCAGATCCTGCGCGCACTGCGGATCAACCTCCGGGTGCGCAGCTACGACGTGGACATCGCGGCCACCGGCTCGGCGGCGCTGGAGGCGGCGGCCAAGCACCCACCCGACCTGGTGATCCTCGACCTTGGCCTGCCTGACCTGGATGGCGTAGAGGTCATCGAGGGGCTGCGCGGCTGGACCCAGGCGCCGATCATCGTGCTGTCCGGGCGGGCCGACAGCACCGACAAGGTCGAGGCCCTGGACGCGGGTGCCGATGACTACGTGACCAAGCCGTTCGGCATGGATGAGCTGCTGGCCCGGATGCGGGCCGCGGTGCGCCGGACTGGCCCGGGCGCCAGCGAGCCGCGGGTCCAGCTCGGTCACCTGGTGGTGGACCTGGCCGCCAAGCGGGTGATCCGGGACGGCACTGAGGGTACTGACGGGCCGGACATCCGGCTCACCCCGACCGAATGGCACCTGCTGGAAGTGCTGCTGCGCAACCCGGGCAAGCTGCTCAGCCAGCGCCAGCTGCTCACCGAAGTGTGGGGCCCGGGCTATGCGGACGCGTCCGGGAACCTGCGGCTGTACATGGCCCAGCTGCGGCGCAAGCTGGAGCCCGATCCGGCCCGGCCGCGCTGGCTGATGACTGAGCCGGGCATGGGCTACCGGTACCAGCCCAGCCCGGACGGGCCGGACGGCCAGCCGGGCTAGCGCCCGGTACGCTGCCCCGGTGGACCGGGAGCAGATCGAGGTGCGCTACATCAAATGGGGCGGCATCGACCACTACCACTTCGTCATGGAACTGCTTGGCCAGGACGAGCATGGCTGGTGGCTGTTCGGCCGGACCGGCATGACCGTGCAGCGGGGCACCGAGCCGCCAGTGCGGCAGCCCCGTGACTTCGCACTGCTGGTGCCCGCCGAGGGCAACTGGACGGCGTGCTTCAACGTCGAGGGCGACCTGGACATCTACGCCGACGTGACCACCCGTCCGGTGCTCACCGATGGCCAGGTCACCGCCGTGGACCTGGATCTGGACGTGGTCCGGTTCTGGGACGGCCGGGTGGCCGTGCTGGACGAGGACGAGTTCGCCGAGCATCAGGTCGAGCTGGGCTACCCGGCCGAGCTGATCGCCAGGGCCCGGGCCAGCTGCGACTGGCTGGTCGCCGCGGTATCCGCCCGGGCCGAGCCGTTCGGCCAGGCCAGTGGGCCCTGGCTGGCCCGGGCCCGGCGATCGGCCTGAGCCGATTCACCTAATTAGGCAGCGGCTTTGCCCCACTCGCGCATGGCCCGGTCCAGGGTGAGCTCCCGGTGCCGGAACGCCCAGCCACGCAGCCCGGTGCTGCCGAGCGCGACCGGCGGGACGGCCAGCACCGGGCACCCGGCGTGCCGCAGGCAGTAACGGGCCACCCGGCCGCCGACCAGACGGGACCACCGGCCGCGGCGGCCCGCGCCGACAACCAGCAGATCCTCGGCGCCGGCCTCGTCGACCAGCACCGGCCCCGGCGCGCCGCGGGCGATGATGGCCCGGACGTCCAGCCCATCGGGCAGCCCGCCCCAGGCCGCGTCCATCGCGTCGCGCAGCCGCTGCTTGGCCGCCGTGGCCCAGGCCCGGCGCAGCTCGGCCGAGGGCGCGCGGCGCTCGGCCATCTCACCGCCCGGCGGTGTCCATGCGATGACCGGCACCAGCGTGGCACCGCCGAAATGAGCCAGATCTTCCGCGTACCGGAGCGCCCGGATGCTACCCGGGGAGCCATTCGCGCCAATGATGATCCGACGCGGGCCGGACATGGTCAGCCTTCTTTCATCTGCGGGTCAGGAACACCTTCCAGACAACCTGCTTGGGCCGCGGCGGAGGCGATTACTAGCGAAACCTATGCGGATCCAGCGCCAGTTCAGACGAGACGCATATGTGCTGCGTCCCGCACCGGGTCAGGGCCGCTCGCGCCACAGCGCACGGCCGCCGACAACGAGCACAACCAGGGCCGGCAGGAAGAACAAGCCGGTGTGCAGGACCCCGCCCACGATGCCCGCGATCAGGACCACGGCCAGGGTGCCCGCCGCGGCCCGGGCCAGCACGGCGGGGGCGAACGCCGCCGCTGCGGCCAGCGGCGCGGGCGCGATGGCCAGCAGCAAGGACCACCAGCTCACCGCCAGCGGATCCACGCTGAGCAGCGCGGAGATGGTAATCAGTTGCGCGCAGCCAGCCAGCAGGAGCGCGCCGAGCAGCCAGGGACGGCGAGGTGACAATGCGGTGCTGGGCCGTGGCCGGAGCGATGCGGTCCCGGTTGCGCCGGACTGGTCGGTGGTGATGGCGGGCTCGGTGGTCATGGCACGCTCCCGGCTCGGATCCGAAGCTATGGATAACTGCGCCGACCAGGCTTCCCGGCTCACCTAAAGGCCACGCTAAACCCCCGTGCCGTTCCTGCCAAGGCGGCCATGCGCGGCCCATACGCGTTGGGTGACACGCGAGCCGCCCGAGCATACTGTCGAAGTGTGATTATCGCGGCCGCCCTGGCGGGCGTGATCGTGCTGATGGCTGCCGGGCTGGCCTGGGCTGCGCACCTGGTGCACATCGGCGATCTGGACATGCAGGCGCTGGCGGACAAGCTGGCTGTGCCGGAGCCGGCGTCCGCGCTGGACTGGCCGGAACTCCGGGTGCAGGCGGTCATCCCGGAGCCGGGCGACGAGTCGCTCGTCCTGCTCCAGGTGGGCTGGCCCGCGCACCCCCGGCAGGCGGCGGCCCTGCTGCTGGCTCTCGACCATGGCGACGAGCGGTCCTTGCCGCTGCTGGCGCAGTGGTGCACTCTGCAGTCGTCGGTCGCGCCGGTCCGCCAGCAGGGCCCGGAGCTGGAGTTCCGCCGCCGCCGGAGCCTGGAACGGGTGCACGCGGTGCTGGTCGCCGAGCAGCTCGTGGCCGCGCCCCATGGGTAGCCGAACTCCGGGCCCGAGATGCTGATCCTGTTCGGGATCTGGGTAGCGGTAGCCGGCGGTATCGCGGCGCTGGCCGGCCTGTCCGGACTGCACCGGGTCCGGCGGCTGCGCCGGGACGGTGTAACGGCCTGGGCCCTGGCCGTGCCTGAGCCGGCCCTGGCAGGCGGGGAGGCCGCCGATCCTGACCCCCGGCTCAGGCTGCAGTACACGCTGACCGACGGGCGGGTGGTCGAGCGAATCGGCCCCGCGCCACGGCGCCGGTCCGGCTCACCGCGCCCGGGGGACAAGGTGCTCATCTGGTACGACCCCGCCGACCCGGACGATGTCCTGGTCTACGGCCGCTGGGGACGGACCGCGGACCGGGCCTTCCTCACCGTCGGGCTGCTGCTCATTGTGGTCGGGCTGGTCATCATCCTGGCCGGGCACTGAGCCCGGGCGGCGGCCGGCGAATGGGCCGCGTGTGGATCCGGGCGTCCGCTGATTAGGGCTCGTTAGCGCCCCTTCCCGCCGGGCCAGGACAGGCGCCCCGCGGGCCAACGTTCGTCGCCGTCGACGGCGGGATGAGCGACAACCCCCGGCCCGGCGACCTGCTGACCGTGCCCGGCACCGGCGCGTATACCCAGTCGATGGCGTCCAACTACAGCATGGCCGGACGACCGCCGGTGGTGGCCGTCCGGGACGGCACCACCCGGCTGCTGCTGCGCCGGTAGACCGCCGAAGACCTGCGCCGCGACGTGGGCCGGTGACCGGGATCCCTCCGCGCACCATCTTGCGCTGCGGCTTAAACCCCGTCAGCAGCTGGTGAGGATGACGAGTTGCTGGGTCGCCCGGGTCATCACGACGTAGCGGTCGACCGCCCCTTCGATGCCCTGGCCAAACGCCGCTGGGTCGATGAGCACGACCAGGTCGAACTCGAGCCCCTTGGACAGCTCCGGGGTCAGCGACCGGACCCGGGACGCCGGCCGGAACGCCGGATCGCCGATCACGCAGGCGATCCCCTCGTCGTGCGCGGCGAGCCAGGTGTCCAGGATCGAGCCGAGGTCCGACGCGGGTCCATGCACCACGGGGCGGCCGCTGCGCCGGATGGAGACCGGCACGTTGGCGTCCGGCAGCACGGCCCGGATGACCGGCTCGGCTTCCACCATGACCTCTTCCGGCGTCCGGTAGTTGATGCTCAGCGAAGCCAGCTTGATCTGGTCCAGCCCGACGCGTTCCAGCCGGTCCTGCCACGACTCGGTGAACCCGTGCCTGGCCTGGGCCCGGTCCCCGGCGATGGTGAAGCTCCGGGACGGGTAGCGGAGCAGCAGCATCTGCCATTCCGCGTCGGTCAGTTCCTGCGCCTCGTCCACCACGATGTGCGCGAACGGGCCAGCCAGCAGGTCCGGGCTGGCGGTGGTTAGGGCGGCCTCGTCGATCAGGGCGTCCTCGAAGTCCTCACCGCGCAGCATCGTCACCAGGCCGGTGCCGTACTCGTCGTCGGCCACCGCGATGAGGTTGTCCACCACCTGGCTCATCCGCTCCCGTTCGGCGGCCACCGCGGCGTCACGCCGGCGCTTGCGCCGGGACGCCGCCGGGTCGCCGAGCCGCAGCCGGGCCGCGTCCAGCAGCGGCAGGTCGGATACTGTCCAGGCCTGGGCGTCCGCGCGCTGCAGCGTCCGCACCTCATCAGGGCTGAGCCAGGGGGCGCAGATGCGCAGGTAGGCGGGTACCGACCACAGATCTCCGACGAGGTCGGCCGGCTCGATCAGCGGCCACGCGCGGTTGAGGGCGGTGCGCAGCTCCGCGTTCTGCCGCAGCGACTTGCGGAGCAGCTCAGCCGGAACGTCGCCGTCATACTTGTCGGCCAGGATCGTGACCAGCTCGTCGCGGATCTGGTCGCGCGCCTCGTTGTGCGGAGTACCGGGTTCAACCGCACCGAACGCCTCGGCCCAGTCGCCGGGGCTCAGCCAGATGTCGGACCAGTGCGTCTCGACCGTCATCCCCGTGGTGGGCGGGTTCTCGTAGAACCTGACGGCCAGCTCGATCGCCTTGACCAGGTCTGCGGACGACTTGAGCCGGGCCACGTCCGGGTCGGTCTCGACGGCTGCCGTGGCGCCCTCCGGGACGAGGTCCCGCAGCGTGCAGATCTGCACGCCCTCCTCGCCCAGGCTGGGCAGGACGTCGGAGACGTAGGACAGGTACGGCTGGTGCGGGCCGACGAACAGCACGCCGCCCCGGCGGTGACCCAGGCGAGGGTCGGCGTACAGCAGGTATGCGGTCCGGTGCAGCGCGACGACGGTCTTCCCGGTGCCCGGGCCGCCATCCACGATGAGAGCGCCGCGGGACCCGGCACGGATGATGGCGTCCTGGTCGGCCTGGATGGTGCCGAGCACGTCCCGCATCCGGTCCGACCGGCTGCCGCCCAGGCTGGCGATGAACGCGGACTGATCGTCGAGCGCGGCGTGCCCGTCCAGCCCGTCCGGGGTGAACACCTCATCCCAGTAGTCGCTGATCCGGCCCCGGGCCCAGCGATACCGGCGGCGGCTGACCAGGCCCATCGGATTGGCGTGGGTCGCGCCGAAGAACGGCTCAGCGGCGGGGGAACGCCAGTCGATGAGCAACTGGCGGCCCGCGCTGTCCCGCAGGCCAAGCCGCCCGATGTACACCGGCTCGGTGTCGTCCGCCCGGACGATGCGGCCCAGGCACAGGTCCAGGCCGAAGCGGCGCAGCAGGCGCAGCCGGTTGCTCAGCCGGTGGATCTCCAGGTCCCGGTCCAGCGCCTGCTGGCCGATGCCGCCGGGTGCCTGGCGCTCGGCCTCGAGCCGGCCGGACAGCTCGGCGATCGACTGCTCGAGGCTGGCCGCGATGGCCGCGAAGTGCTGCCCGTCGCCGGCGATCAGCGCGGGGTCGGCCTTGGCGGCGAGCCGGTCGGGAAGATCAAACGCGCTGGTGGAGAGGGGATTCACGGCATCCTTTCCGGGCTGAACTGATTGACCAGCAGCGCCGCGGCCAGCGCCGCGCCGTCGGTGCGGATGGTGGCCGCCACGGCGGCCGCGCGGGCGCGGGTCCCGGGCGCCAGGGCCGTGCTGAGCGCGGCGGACAGGGACTCGGTGGTCGGCGGCTTGACGTCGTGCGCCGCGCCGATGCCCAGCGCCGCCACCCGGCCGGCAAAGTAGGGCTGGTCTCCCCACTGCGGCACCACGACCTGCGGCGCGCCGGCCCGGGCGGCGGTCGCCGTGGTGCCCGCGCCGCCGTGGTGCACGACGGCGGCCACCCGGCCGAACAGGGCCTGCTGGTTGACCTCGCCGACCGCGAAGCAATCATCCCCGTCGTCGGCCGGGGCCAGGCCGGCCCAGCCGCGGCCGACCAGAGCGCGGCAGCCCTGCGCCCGGATCGCCTCGATGCCCACCCGGGCGATGTCCGCCGGGGCGCGCATGCTGCCGAACCCCAGGTACACCGGGGCCGGGCCGGCGTCCAGGAACGCGGCCAGATCGGCCGGCAGCGGGCGCTCGTCCGGCACGAACCACGCGCCGGTCTGCACTACAGAGAGATCAGCCGGCTCCGGCCACGGGGCCAGCACCGGGTCCGCCGCCAGCCAGGGCTGGCCGCCGACGATGAAGTCGCGGACGTTGGCCACCGGCGGCAGGCCGGCCGACGCCCGGCTGGCGTTGAGCGCCGGGCCGTACAGCGCGTTGTAGCTCGCCGCGTTCAGGTCGTCCAGCACCTGGCGGTCGGTCACCCCCGGGGGGGCCGGGTAGCCCGGCAGCGGGAACGGCGTGTGGTGCGGCGACGGCAGGAAGATCGGGCAGTAGCTCACCGAGGCCGACCAGATGCCCCGCTGCTCGGCCACCGACCGCGCGGCGGCCACGGCCGGCATCACGCCGGATGCCAGCACGGCAGCACATCCCCCGGCTGCCGCGCCGATCTTGTCGAACGCCGCGGCGGTCACCTCGGCAACGCGCCGGGGCACGTCCGCTGGCGTCGGCGGCGCCGCCCCGTGCACCAGCGTGTGCACCGGCGGGCCGAATGGCACCAGCGGCAGGCCGACCTCCGCCAGCCGTTCCGCACAGTCCGGCGGTGCGCACATCCGCACCTCCGCGCCGAGTTCCCGCAACCGCACCGCCAGTCCGAGCAGCGGTTCGACGCCCCCGCGCGAGTCATACGTAGCCAGCAGCACGCGCACTCCGTGTCCCCCATTTCCGCAGCTTCCCGGGCCTCGGCCAGCGATTATGCGGCATGACCCGGGTCTTGCGGCAAGCCCCCCGGTGCGCTATAGATTGAAACTGGAGGGGAGTGTGCTCTGTTAGCTCGCCTCGGAGGCGAACGCGGCCAGCTTGTGCAGCCGGGTCACGATCTCCTGGTGCACGGCCTCGGGTGGCTGGGCGCCGTCCACCGCGAACATCCATTCCCGGTTCGCGTAGTACTCCAGCAACGGCACCGTCTCGTCCAGGTACACCTGCAGCCGGTGCTCGATGACCTCTTGCGTGTCGTCGGAGCCGCGGCCCCGGGCCAGCAGCCGCCGGACCAGTTCCGCCCGCGGGACGTCGAGATGGACTGCGGCCTGTACCTCCGCGCCGAGCGCATGGGCGGTGGGGAACGCTGCCTGGGCCTGCTCGACCGTACGCGGGAATCCGTCCAGCACGTACCCGCCCGCCTCGACGGCGGCGACCACCGGTTTGCGCAGCATGTCCACGACAATGCCAGTGGGTACGAGGTCACCCCGGTCCACGTACGACTGGATCTGCCGCCCCAGCGCGGTCTGCTCCTGGACGTGCTGGCGGAGCAGGTCGCCGCTGGAGATGTGCGTGATGCCATATCGCTGGGCCAGGCGCTCGGCCTGGGTGCCCTTGCCGGATCCCGGCGCGCCGATCAGCAGCAAGCGCATGGCAACGTCCTCATGGCGAGATAGTGCTACATTCCCCCACTGTTCAGCAATGTTTCCCTAGCAGCACATTCCCGGCACGGTCAGCCGCGGATCTGGTCGCGGACGGCGGCGGTGATCCGGCCGGCCCGGGCGATGATGTCGTCGGCCTTGCCGGTCTCGGCGATCATTTCCAGGCTGGTCTGCTCGTCGCTGATCCCGGCCAGGTTGACTTCCACGTTGACCCGGGCCGTGGCCACCGCGGCCCGGGCCGATTCGGCGGCCGCCGCCACGTCGCTGAGCACGTTCCGGTTGCCGATGACCAGCAGCGCCTCGGCCAGGTCCACCACCATCCCGGCCACGCTGATCACCTGAGCGGGCGGCCAGGCCGCGTTGGCCAGCGCCTGGCTGACGGCGGCCGACCGCGCGGCGCGTTCTTCCTCGGTGGACTGGGGCAGCCGGAAGGCGTCGGTCACCGCGCGGAACGCGTCCGCGTCCGCCTCGGCCAGCCGCAGCGCGATCGCGCGCAGCTCGTCCACCTCGGTGATGATCCGGCCGATGGTCACCTCATGCTCGGCGTACTTCTCCCCGGTGGTGTACCGGGCCACCATGCCAAGCAGGGCCGCGCCTTGCGCGGCCTGCAGCGCGGAGGCGGCGCCGCCGCCCGGGGCGGGCACCCGCTCGGCCAGCTGGTCCAGGAAGTCGGCGATCGTCTCGTCAGGGATGGGCACGCGTCCTCCGGTCCGGTGGGCTTCGTCAGGCAGGGCCGTGGCTATAGTCTCAGCACACGATTCTCCGCACACCGTCGCTCCCCATACCGTGGGTCCGCGAGACGACAGGTGGGACCACGTGACGATCAGCGCGACGCAGCCGGGCCGGCCCCGCGATCCGGATGTGGACCGCCGGGTCGCGGACGCGGCGGTGGCGCTGTTCGGCGAGGCCGGCTGGGCCGGCTTCAGCATGGAGGCGGTGGCCCGCCGGGCCGGCGTCGGCAAGGCCTCCATCTACCTGCGCTGGCAGGCCAAAGAGGACCTGCTGGCCGAGGCGCTCAAGCGGCGCATCGGGATGATCGCCGATGTGGACACCGGCACGCTGCGGGACGACCTCATCGAACTCGCCCGCCAGGTGCTCGACCTGTACCTGGGCAGTGCGGGCAAGGCCGCGCTGCGGCTGGCCCTGGACGGCGACCTGATCCCCGGCCTGGCTGAACGGCTCAGCGCGCTGCGCACCTCGCAGGTGCGCGCGGCCCGGGGCATCGTGCACCGCGGCATCGACCGGGGCGAGATCCCGGCCGGCACGTCGGTTACCCTGCTGCTGGACACGCTGGCCGGCGGGGCCACCACCCACGTGCAGGCCACCCCGGCCGACCTGCGCCCGGCGCTGCGCGCGAACACCACCCAGTACGCCGGGCAGCTGGTCAACTTCCTGCTGGCCGCGGTCGAGTCGAGCCAGCCGGGCGGCTAGGGCCAGCGCTAAGCGCGCTCCACCGGGACGGTACCCGGCTGCTCGTCCGGGGACAGATGAGCCAGCCGGAACCGCAGCCGGCAGATCACCACGCTGTCGGTGCCGTTCATGATGGCCCGGTTCAGCACCGCGCCGCGCTGGTTGTGCAGGAACCACAGCCACCAGTGCTCCGGCTGCACCTCCGGGATCAGCACCACGATCCGCCGGTGCGGGTTCTCCACCTCCTTGGCCCGCAGGTAGTCCACGATCGGCGGGCCGAGCGTCCGCTTGGGGGAATGCAGGGTGACCAGCGGCACATCCGGGTCCCAGGCGTGCCAGGCAGCATCGAACTGGGCGTGATGCTGCTGGTCCTCCGCCTTGTCCGGGTTGTCGTAACAGACCGTGACGGCGATGACCTTGTCGCCCAGCGACAGGCCCGCGGACACCCCCTCGCGGGTCAGCCGGGACAGCCCCTGGACCGGCACCACCACCAGCGACGGGATCTGCTGCGGCGGGGGTAGCGGCTGGCCGATCCCGAGCTCCGCACCGATCCGGAGGTAGGCGCGGTGGATCCGCTCGAAGAACAGCACCAGCAGCGGGATGACGATCACGACCAGCCAGGCACCCTCGGTGAACTTGCTGACCAGCTCGATGGCCAGCGCGGCCGTGGTCAGCACCGCGCCCAGCCCATTGATGAAGGCCCGGCCGGCCCAGCCCGGGCTGTGCTGCTCGTGCCAGTGCCGCACCATGCCGGCCTGGGACAGGGTGAACCCGACGAATACCCCGATCGCGAACACCGGGATCAGCGCCTGGGTGTTGCCCCGGGCCACCACCAGCAGCACCGCCGCGAACACGGCCAGCACGCTGATCCCGTACCGGTACACCTGCCGCTCGGCCTGCAGCGCGAACATGTGCGGCAGGTAGTTGTCCTTGGCCACCAGGCTGGCCAGCACCGGCAGCCCGCCGAACGACGTGTTCGCGGCCAGCGCCAGCAGCACCGTGGTGATCAGCTGGATCCCGTAAAACAGCACATTGTGCCCAACGCCAGCCGCCGTGAGCTGGGCCAGCGTCGTGGTGGTGGCCGACGGGGTGATATGGAACTTCTTGATCAGCACCGCGATGCCGATCAGCATTAGGCCGAGGATGACGCCCAGCATGATCTCGGTGTGCTGGGCCCGGTGCGCCCGTGGCCGCTTGAACTCGGGCACCGCGTTCGCGATGGCCTCCACGCCGGTCAGCGCCGAGCAGCCCGAGGCGAACGCCTTGAGCAGCAGCAGCAGGCCGACCGCCTCGACGGTCGAAGGCAGGTGGCCGACCGGCGCGACCAGCGGGTGGGAGCGGAACAGGCCGCTCACGATGACAATGGCGATGGCCAGGATGAACAGCAGCGTCGGCACGATGAACACCCGGGCCGACTCGGCCACGCCGATCAGGTTGACCCCGGTGATCAGCGCCAGCACGGCCAGGCACAGCCACACCCGGGCGCCATACAAGGCCGGGAAGGCGGAGGTCAGCGCGGCCACCCCGGCCGAGACGCCGACGGCGGCGTTCAGCACGTAGTCAACGGTGAGTGAGGCGGCCGCGACCAGGCTGGCCGCAGGCCCAGATGCCGCTTGGACACCGCGTAGGCGCCGCCGCCGCTCGGGAACGCGGCGATGACCTGCCGGTAGGAGATGACCAGCACGACCAGCAGCAGCACGATGGCCAGCGTGACCGGCAGCGTGTAGTCCAGCCCGACGGTGCCCGCCGCGGCCAGCACGATGACGATGGCCTCGGGACCGTAGGCGACGGAGGAGAGTGCGTCGAGGGAGAGGGCGGCCAGGCCCTCCAGTGCGGTCAGCCGGTGCGTTTCCTCGGTGTCCTGCGCTTCAGGCGGGTGCGGCACAGCGTCGCGGACCGTCATGTCTGCTTATCCTGCCCTGTCGCTCCGCGGCGCGCCCCCCGCCCTCCCGGCTGGGGAACTACCCAGCCGGGGGGCGGCCAACTAGCCGATCACCGGCATTTACCGGAGAACTGCGGGTTGGGCTGAACCTTGCTGATCAGCGTGCCGCCGTACAACGACAAGTCAGGTGAGCCGTACTGGGCGTCCTTGCCGAAGTCCCGGACGGTCTGCCCGGGGATGGTGCCGCCGAAGTTCCACAGGCACACCCGGGCTGACCCGGGCACGCCGCCCAGGCTCTGCCCGCCCAGATTCTGCCGGCTGTGCCGGCCTTCCGAGCCGCCCATGCAGGTCTGGTAGACCTTCGGGTCGACGTAGGACTGCCCGGCTCCGGTGAGCCGGAAGCCGTCCCGGTAGCGCAGCGAGTTGCAGGTCTCGAAGTGGCCGATCTCCTGCTCCATCAGCACGCCGGCCTCGAGCGCGGTCCACGGCACCATGTTCTGCTTCCGCGCGGTGTTGTACTCCGCGTGGAACGTGAACGGGTGGCCGTCACAGTTGGACATCGACGTGTTCATGAACCCGTTCCGGGCGCTCGCCGTCATGTAGCCGGTCCGCCCGGTACTGAGATCTCGCACCACGGTGGTCAGCCCGGACGGCGGGTCGCTGATCGATACCTTGACCACGTCCCCCGGGTTCAGCTTCAGCGTCTTCCCGTTGCCCAGCATCGAGCGCAGGGTAGAAATCTGCGGCGCGGGCGGGCCGACGGGCACGCCGTTGGTCTGCAGGAACGCGAAGTTCACTGGCTCGATGCAGTTGTTGTTGCAGGTGGCGAAGCCGTATGAGCACTCCAGGCTGTCGATGGTCAGCGCGCCGCACCACTGGGTGGCGCTGCAGCTCTCGCTGTCCGGGAACGGCGTGAAGCCGGGCGGGTAGAACTGCAGCTCCATGAGTGCGGACCCGGCCGCGTCGGGGGTGTTGGTCCCGATGTTGCTGTCGCTATTGGGCGTGCACGGGTTCTGCGGGTAGGACCGGGCGTCACAGATCGGCAGCCCGAACCAGGGCGCCACGCTGAGTTCCCCGTAACTGGTGACCCGGCCGTTCGCGGTCGGCTTGTGCTTCGGGTTGACCGGGAGCTTCATGAAATAGGTCATCGTGTTGCCCGAGCCGGCCGCATTCGAGATGAATTTAACGCTTGGCTCGTCATGGCCGACATACCAGCCATTGTCGATGAATCGCGCCGCTTTCTTGCCTGGCCGGCGGAGCACTGGGTCGGTGCACAGCCCACGCATCGCAGGCCGTACCGACTTGTACTTCGGGCTCCAGCCGTTGCAATCCAGTTCGTTCACGGCCTTCGGCGCTATCCCGGCCGAGACCCAGGGATCCGGCAAAGTCGTTCATGCGGTCTGAAGTAGCTGGAGCGTCCGCTGCGGGTCGCGGGCGTGGTGGCGGTTGGCGGCGGCAATGTTCGTGCGGCCGTCCAGGCGGAGGAGGCTGATGGCCAGGCTGCGCAGTGATGCCATCACGCGGGGCGCGTTTCGTGTCCTGACCAGGGAATTGTCTTCCTGGTAGGTCACGTCCCTCACCCAGTGAAGGCGGTTTTCTATCTCTCAGTAGCTGCGGACCCAGGCGGCCAGGGTGTCCGGGTCGGCGTCGCGGTCGCTGGTGATGAGGTACACGACTTCGACGGTCTTCTTGCCGTTTTTCGTGACGGTGCGGCGCAGTTGCGCGACCTGGGCTGCGCCCTCGAACTCGACCCAGGCCGGCGCCAGCACGGCCTTGATGGTGCGGCGGGCCCGGCGGCCGTGTCCGGTGCTCACGTCCGAGACAGCGGGGACGCCGACCCAGGGCAGCCTCTTGAGCTGCTTATGCAGCGTCGGCATGTTCGCCTTGACGGTCATGACGTAGTCGGCGTGCCGGCTGATGATGAGCCGCGCAGTGTCATGCTGCGTGTGCATTGCGTCGATCGTGATGACCGTGCCGGCCAGGGTGGCGAACGCTTTGAGCAGCTCCCGCACCGCGGGAATCTCGTTCGACTTCTCGTCCACGGCGACCTGGCCGAGGACCGCGCCAATACCGTGCGCCAGCGCCGCGACCAGGTGCGGGGCCTTCCCGTCCTTGTTCTTCGCGCCGCGGACGGTCTTGCCGTCGACCGCGATCACCAGCCGGCCGCCTGCCCGCACGGCCCTGGTCCACAGCCACGCACCCAAGACCCCGTCGAGCGTGTCTGCGCTGACCAGGGCAAACGCGCGCCGGAACGTGGATTCCTCCGCCGGGCCGCGAGCCGAGCCCAGCACCGTCAGCACCTCCGGGCCGGCATCGGCGGCCCACTGCCCGATGGCGGCGAACGACCGCGACCCCGCGGTCACCGCTGCGATGCCGACGGCGAGCAGCCCGGCCAGCGGGTGCCGGCGGCCGCGTTTCTTCCGCGGGTCCGGGACCTGGGCAAGGAGATCGAGCAGGTACTGGCTGCGGGCAGCCGGGACAGGCGAAGATGTCATCGGCGGGCGGGTGTCCCTCGTAACAGGCGATGGCGAGCGTGAGAACTTCCATCGTTCCGTCCGGGCCCTGCCCGCCACTCGCAGACACGCCGGGCGCCTCACCTGCCATCACGACACCGCAGGTCACAGCCTCAAATCACGACCCGAGTCGGCTCATTTAGTGCGCAACGTACGCCGGACTGGGCGGCCGGGGGCTCATGTAGGTGCACCGACGAAAGTCGGGTGAGCTGGTTGAGCTAGGTCGTCGGCGGCTGGTTCTCCCGCGTTCGGATTGATCGTTTCCCAGTGCCGGGGTTGCCCCTGTTTGCTTGTCCAAGAATTCGTCAGGCCGCGGCGCAGGGGCGGAATCGGGCCAGATAGGCCACGCTCGGGCCGCGGCGGGCGGTCAGGTGCAGCCCCTGGGTGTCGGCCAGGCGGTGCAGTCGGCCGAACGGGATCCAATGCCGGTCGAAGAACTCGCCCACCACCAGCCGTCCGCCAGGTTTGAGCACTCGGGCCGCCGCGGCCAGCACCCGGTCCGGTTCGGGGATCTCGCCGAGCGCGGTCACCAGGTAGACCGCGTCGAAGGTCCGGTCTTCGAACGGCAGCTCGCGGGCGTCGGCGCGGTGCGGGTGGACGATGTCCAGCGCCTTCTCGGCAGTCCGGCTCATGACGTGGTCCAGCATTTCCTGCTGGATGTCCACGATGTCCAGCCGGCCCTCCGGGCCGAGCTGTGGCGCTATGTGCAGCGTCTGCAGGCCGGTGCCCGGGCCGAGTTCCAGCATCCGCTCCCCGGTCCGGGGCTGCAGGATCTGGTCCAGGTCCGCCTTGGCCAGGAACGGCAACTGCAGGTCCAGCAGTCGGCGTTGGGCGTAGGGGTAGGGCGCCTGATCCGTGAACCACCAGGCGCCCGCCGCCAGGGCGGTCAGCCCGGCCGCGGCGGTCAGGGCGGTGCGGCGCGTGGCCAGGTGGGTTGCGGCGTGGGTCAGGGACATCTCTGCTCCTCCTGCGTGTCGGTTCCGGCGGTCTCGGTGGCCGATGGGAACGGGTGACGGATCAGCCGCAGCGCCAGCGCGATGCAGGCCAGGGCTATCGGGGCCTCGGCGAAGACGGCCATCGCGATCGCGGTGAGCAGTTCGCCGCCCGGTGCGGCCGAGGTCACGTCGAGCCAGGCGTCGGTCAGCAGCAGCACCGCGGTGGCGGTGGCGGCCAGGACACAGCGGTTGTCCGCGCGCAGCAGCAGCCGGCCGGTGGCGAACAGGGCCAGTGCCTCGCAGCTGTCCAGGCCCACCCAGGCCAGCGCCCAGTGGCCGTCGGTGGCGCTGGCTGGCAGGGTGAACGCGAGGTAGAGCAGCCACGGGATCATGGCCACGCCCGCCGTGACGTACGCCCGGCCGAGCCGGCTGCGCGTGCCGCGGCGTGCCGGGCCGGGCGGATTGCCCGACTGAACCGGGCATCGGAGCCGATCCGCCTGGTTCAGCGTGCCGAGCATGACAGTGGTCTCCTTGTCTCGCCGCCCGATCGTTCGGGCCGGGAACCACTCTGGCCGCCACCGGCCGGTGAATCAGTAGCGTGGCTTTCCGTCTTCGGGCTGGTGCTGGGTACAGCCGCACGCGGTAGGTAGCGACATGGACCAGTGGTGATCAGGCCTTATACGGTGGGCTCCGTGAGCTCCGGCACCGCCGACACCGAATCGGGAGCGAGAGGGCTCCGCAGCGTCCTGGCCAGCCCGTGGGCCCGCCGGACCTGGCGCGATCTGGGGTTCACCGTCCTGTCCGCGGGTCTGAACCTGCTGCCCCTGCTCGTCATGGCGCTGCCATGGACCTGGACCTTCTACGTGCCGATTTCGTTGCTGGCCGTGCTCACCTGCATGTTCGTCTCGGTTGCGGCGGCGGTGGCGCTCTGCCCGTGGCTGACGGTGCCGCGCCGGGCGTGCTTCTACGAGGTGCTCGGGGTGCGGATCCCGAGGCCGCCGACGCTCGAGCGGTCCCCGGACTCCTCCGGCGGCGTGTGGTCGGCGCTTCGCGATCGCCTGCGCTCGCCGCGCACCTGGCGGCAGGCGTGCTACCACCTGGTCGTCGGCCCGGCGGTGAACCTGCTCGGCCTGCTCGGCGGCCTGCTCTGGGCCGCCGCGCTGATCGGCTTGGCGACGTCGGCGGTGCTCGCGCTGTGCACCGCCGTCGGCGTGTTCCGCTACGCGGGCCAGCGTGTCTGGGACGGCGCGGAGATCTGGTTCGTGCTGCTCAGCGTGGTGCTGGTGTACTTGAGCCCGTGGATCGTCTCGGCAGCGGTGCGGATGGACACCCGGGCGGCCGCCGACCTGCTCGGCCCGAGCCGGGCGGAGAAGCTGGCGCAGCGGGTGGCGAACCTGACCGAGAGCCGGGCCGCGACGGTCGACGCGGCCGACACCGAGCGCCGTCGGATCGAGCGGGACCTGCACGATGGCGCACAGCAACGGCTGGTCTCGCTGGCGATGAACCTCGGCCTGGCCCGGGCGACCTTGGCGCACGAGCTGTCCGAGCCGGCCCGCCAGGCGCTGCAGGAAGCGCACGAGGAGGCGAAGGAGGCACTGACCGAGCTGCGGGAGCTGGTGCGCGGACTGCACCCGGTGGTGCTCGAAGACCGCGGCCTGGACGCCGCGCTGACCGGGATCGCCGCCCGCTCCCCGGTGCCGGTACGGCTGAGCGTGGACGTGCCCCGCCGGGTCTCGCCTACGGTGGAGGCGGTGGGGTACTTCATCGTCTCCGAGGCGCTGGCCAACGTGAACAAGCACGCCCGGGCCACGGCGGTGCAGGTGGACGTGCGACTGGACGGCCTGATGCTGCGGATCTCGATCACGGACGACGGGATCGGCGGCGCGGACGCGGGCCGGGGCACCGGCCTGACCGGGCTGGCGCAGCGGGCCGCCTCGGTGGACGGCAGCTTCGGGATCAGCAGCCCGCTCGGCGGACCGACGACGATTAAGGTGGACCTGCCATTCGAACTGTGATCGCCGAGGACTCGGTCCTGCTGCGCGCCGGACTGACCAAGCTGCTGGAAACCACCGGATTCGAGGTGGTGGCGGCGGTGCACGACGCGACCGCGCTGCTGACCGCGGTGGAACAGCACCGCCCGAAGCTGGTGATCGCGGACGTGCGAATGCCGCCGTCCTTCACCGACGAGGGCATCCGCGCGGCCCTGGTGATCCGACGCCAATGGCCGGAGGCGGCAATCATGGTGCTGTCGCAGTACGTCGAGGAGCGCTACGCCGCGGACCTGCTGGCCACCCAGACGACCGGTATCGGCTATCTCCTGAAGGACCGGGTCGCGGACGTGGACGTGTTCCTGGAGGCGCTGCGCCGGGTCGCTGCGGGCGGGACTGCCCTCGATCCGGAGGTGGTAGCCCAACTGCTACTGCGCCGCCAAGACCGCCCGACGGACCGGCTGACCGCCCGGGAGCGCGAAGTACTGTCCCTGATGGCCGAAGGCCGCTCCAATGCCGGCATCGCCGAATGCCTGGTGGTCAGCGAGAGCGCGGTGGCCAAGCACATCAACAGCATCTTCACCAAGCTGGACCTGTCCCCGACCGAAGGCGACCATCGGCGGGTCCTGGCAGTGCTGCGGTTCCTGGAAGGCGCGGGCGCCGCCGAGCGGAGCTGATTTGATTGTCTGCCGCGGGGTCTCGGCCCGGCTTGCCGGATAGCGAGCCGCTCCTTCCCGCGAAAGGCGAGAGGGACCGGCTGGTCACATCGACAATGAGCGCCTCGCCGCCAGTGACGGTGATCGGTACCGTGAACACGGTTCTACCGGCTGGTCCCGGCTTATTTTGAATCAGGGTTGCGGCGTGGTCGGTGATCGCCCGCGAACACGCCGACGCGGGCGTGGGCCGGAGCGTCGGGTTTCGAACGATTCGCGGACACCGGTGTTCTGTTGTCGCGGGGGCCGCTGCGGGCCTGCTGTTACCGGAGCGGTTCAGCCGCTGCTGCCCGCAGCCGGGCTACCGATCCGGCTGCGACCAGGGCCCACCCGGCGGCGATCCTCGGCCTGCGCCGCTGCACGGCCCGGGCCACCCAGGGGACATGGATCACGGCGTTCGGGGCTTCGACGGCGATCGCGAGCACCGTCAGCCGCCGCCAGCGCAGGCCCACCACACGCCGAGGACCATCCCCACGACAGTGGAAGCAAGCCTGTACTGGGGGGTGTTCGTGGCCCTGAAAAGGGGGCGGCCCGCGATAGGTGGCGCTCTAGGTGGCGGGCCGCGGGTGTCGGCGTCCCGGCGGCAGCCGGGGCCTTGGGGCCAGGCTTGCGCAATACCCCCTCCCTTTGCAGCCGCTGGATGTTCTCTCGCACCTCGGCCGGGGTCGGCGCTTCCGTGCCCAGGCCCCACGCCACCAGCCCGTAGCCAGCAGCGCTCGTCCACGCGGCCAGGGCCCGCCGCCGGCGCCCGGCGGCCCAGTGCCCGGCCCCGACGGCGGCCTGGGTAACAACAGGGGCGACGATGGGCACCCACCCGAGCATCCCCGAGGGCCTGGCCTCGTCCAGAATGGGGGGCAAGGCCACCCGCAGCACCTGGGCCCAGCTGTCATCACGAGCCATCCCGGCATTGTCGCCCAGGCGACGCGTGCGTGCCAAGCTCCCGGGCTGCCGCTACCCCGAGGTTGCCGCCCGGCGGGGGGCAGGGCGGCGCCGACGCTCAGCTCCGGCCGCATCCGCGCTAGCACCCCGCCGCTCACCTGCTCAACCAGGATCTCCTGGCCGGACTGCGGGGCCCGTGTCACCTCCGTGCGGAAGTACCCCGCACCGGGGACTCAAGCTCGAACCCTGGTGATCCCATCCACTACGAGTCCAACCTGGTTACTTTAGCGCGCAGATTTCGTCAACTTGAGAAGTAAATCAGCAGGTCAGCGTATTAAGCCGGTCGAAAGTCCATGATCGCGAGCCAAGTCCGGTAACAGGCGATGGCGAGCGTGAGAACTTCCATCGTTCCGTCCGGGCCCTGCCCGCCACTCGTAGACACGCCGGGCGCCTCACCTGCCATCACGACACCGCAGGTCACAGCCTCAAATCACGACTTTGCCGGGTCCCTGGGCCGAGACCCGGCTGGTCCCGGCCGATGCGCCGCCGACCCGTGTCGCCGACGCCGGGCCGGCCAAGGCCAGCTGGCCGATGACGACGGCCATCGCGGCTGGCACTAGCAGTGTTCTGGGTACTTTGATTCGCACGTATACCCCCCGTTATGAGAAATAGGCCACACTCCGGCGCGGCACAGTTTCACTGCACGGCAGAGTATGGACACAAACCACGAGGGGATTTACCCAGCCACGCTGCCGCCGAGCCTTAACAAAAGAGGCGGGACAACGTGGCTGTCCGGAATATCCGGGAAAGAGCCCAGCTACCCGATGACCAGGAGGGCGATCAGGAACAGGACCACGGCCACACCGATCACGACCGCGGCCAGGATGGCCACCCGGTTGCGGGAGGCTCGCATCTGCCACGGCGCGGAGTCGGCACCTGAGCGCCCGTCCGCAAATGCGCGGAACTGCGCGGTGCTGGCGGACGGGTCCATGTCACGGTCAGGCATGCGCTCGACTGTAGCGGCGGTGACCAGGCCATCGCGGGGTTTATTACGGATTCGAGGTGAATTTACCGCGCTCTGATGCTTTCCCGGCGATCTATGCTTACCCCCCGGCGTCGCTCCGTGGCTGGATGTCGGTGCGGCTGACCAATCGCGATAGCACGATTACGCTGCGAGTGCGGACGACGAACGGCTCCGCGACAATCTGTTCCACCACCCGCTCGAAATGCTGCACGTCGGCCGCCCGGATGTGCAGCAGCGCATCCGCCTCGCCGGTGATCGTGCAGGCCCCGGTCACCTCCGGGTACTTGCTGAGCGCCGCGCCGATGCTGCTCGGCGAGGTCCGGCCCAGGCAGAACAGCTCCACGTACGCCTCGGTGGTCCAGCCCAGCGCGGACGGATCCACGGTCACCGTGAACCCGGTGATCGCGCCGGACGCGCGCAGCCGGTCCACCCGCCGCTTGACCGCGGACGCGGACAGGCCGACCCGGCCCCCGATGTCGGCGTAGCTGGCCCGGGCGTCCGCCACCAGCGCGGCGACGATCCGCTCATCCAGCTCATCGAGGGCGGCAGCACGTCCAGGCACGATCCGATCCTGCCAGCCCAGGCCGCCAGCCGACCATGTCGGCCCGGTCGGTTACTAATTAGCAAAGACACTTTCCGGTAACCAGACGATACCGGCGCGCCACCCAGGCGATACCCGCACGACCCAGCGGCCCGAGCATCATTAGCGGGGACAGCGTGGCAAATCGCGAGAACTGCCCGTTTCGCGTACCTTACCGCCGGGAAGCAGGACCAACACCAGTCCGCCTGTGACCGTTACCCGCCGACCGCCGCCCGGTGAGCAGATCCGCACCGCGGAGCCGGCCAGTGCCCGCACTGCACGCTCTGACTGCGCTGACGGACTGGGAGCAAGGGATCGTCATGAGGGTCTGCACCAAGTGCGGAAACGTGGCGACCGGGCAGCAGCGGTTCTGCACCCGGTGTGTCGCGCCGCTCGATCCGGCGGAGCCAGCCGATACCCGGCCCGCTCCGTGGTGGGAGGACGACCCCTACTGGTCCGACCCGGGCGCCGTGGACGACTGGTTCGCCGGCGGTGAGGCGGAGACCAGCGTGATGCCGTTGCTGGTGGACGACCCGGCTGAGGACGGCGACTGGGACCAGGCCGGCCGCGGCGGCCGGCTGTACTACCCATCGGCCGACCCCCGGCGCGCCTCGGCCGGCCGCCGGGCCCAGATCATCAGCGCCGTGCTGGCCGCGGTGGCCCTGCTGGCCGGCGGGGTGACCGCGTGGAGCGCGTTCGGCCATCACCAGCGGATGGACTCGGGCGCCCGGCTGTCCAGCAACAGCCAGACCTCCGGGCACTCGCGGCGAGCCACGCCCAGCCCGCGGCCCGCTACCTCGGGGTGGCCCACGACGCCCGCCCCGTCCGACGCGCCGTCCGCCACACCGTCCGGCACCCCACGGGCGTCCAGCCCGGACGGCTTTACCGTGCTGATCGCGCCAGGGCTGAGGCGCAATCCGGCCGCGCACCAGGTAGACGGCTTGCTAATGAGCTACTTCACGGCCATCAACACGCACGACTTCGGGCAGTATGCGAGCACGTTCCTGCCCAGCCTCCGGCACCAGCTCAGCGCGACCTCGTTCGCCAGCGGGTACAAATCCACCCGGGATTCAAACGCCAGCCTGGTCGGCATCGGCATGGCGCCGCGGCACGGTCTGGCCGTCACGGTGACGTTCACCAGCACCCAGCGACCGGTGCCCAGTCTGGGCGTGACCGGATGTACCTACTGGGCCGTCACCCTGTTCCTCGGCGAGCACGGGAGCGGCTTCCTGATTGGGGCCGCGCCGAGCGGCTACCACCCCTATCACCACGCCTGCGACTGAGGGGCCCTGGGCTGGCCCGGGCCTGGGCGGGCATACTAGCGCCGCTGAGGGTGCACCGATGAGCTGGGGAGAAGTCATGGCACGGCTGGGTGGGATGTACGGACCGGATGCGACCTTCCTCGGCGTGCCCCGGGCGGATCTGGGCGACCCGGCCTCCTGGGCGGGCACCGACATCATGATCATCGGCGCCCCGTTCGACGGCGGGACCTCACACCGGCCCGGCGCGCGGTTCGGCCCGCAGGCCATCCGGTTCACCGACTACCTGCCGCACGACGGGTCCCGGCCGCACCTGGCCCTGGGCGTGGACCCGCTGACCGAGCTCCGGGTGGCCGACGCGGGCGACATCGAGATGCCGTCCGGGGACACCGAACTGTCGCTGCGCCGCCTGGAGGGAGCGGTGCAGCGGGCCGCCGAGGGCGGCGCGATCCCGGTCATCCTCGGCGGTGACCACACCATTGCGTTCCCGGACGCGACCGGCGTGGCCCGGCACGTCGGCTGGGGACGGCTGTCCGTCATCCACTTCGACGCGCACGCCGACACCGGCGACACCCAGTTCGGCTCGCTGTACGGGCACGGCACCCCGATGCGCCGGCTGATCGAGTCCGGCGCGGTGCGCGGCGACCGGTTCCTGCAGATCGGGCTGCGCGGCTACTGGCCGGAGCCGGAGACCCTGGACTGGATGGCCGGCCAGCGGATGCGCAGTTACGAGATGACCGAGGTCGTCGCGCGGGGCCTGGATGACTGCCTGACCGAGGCGTTCAGCATCGCGGTCGATGACTGCGACGGCGTGTTCCTGTCCGTCGACGTGGACGTCGTCGACCCGGGCATGGCACCCGGCACGGGCACCCCGGAGCCGGGCGGGCTGACCGGGCGGCAACTGCTCGACGCGGTCCGGCGGATCACCATGGAGCTGCCGGTGGCCGGCGTGGACGTGGTGGAGGTCGCCCCGCCCTACGACCATGCTGAGGTCACCGCGTTCCTGGCCAGCCGGGTGGTGCTGGAAGCGCTGTCCGGAATCGCCTGGCGGCGCCGCCGGGCGGCCGGGCAGCCAGATAAGCCAGCCCGCGATCCACGGCGGCCGCTGCTGGAGGATCGCGGCTGACCTGCTGGTTCGCGGTGAGCCGACTCGGGTTGCGTGACGAGAAAGCTACTCGCGAGTAACAATTACGGGCAACTAACAGGACGTAGCCGAGTGTTCCGAAACCGGCCGAACCAGCACCACAATGGCCACATCAGGCGCAGGGTTTGACGGAGCCAGTGGGAGCACGACATGCGGTTCTGCCCGAACTGCGGGATACCGGTCGGCGAGTCGCCCCGCTATTGCGCCGGTTGCGGAACGCAGGTCACCCCGGCGCAACCTGTCCCGTCCCGGGCCGGACCGGCGCCGGCCGTGCGCGGGCCATTCGACAGCGCGCCGCTGCGCCTGGGGGCGGCCGACGTCCTGGGAGTGGCCGACGCCCAGCCGGCCGGCAGCGTGTCCGTCGCCGAGTCCCTGCCCGGCGAGCAGGCCGTGGCGGCCCCGGCCGCCGCTGGCGTGCCGGAGTCCTGGCTACCCGCGGAGCTGGCCGCGGCCAGGCCCAGCCAGACCACCGGGTTCGAGGTCCATGATCCCTGGACGCACCACGAAGTGGCCGACCCGTGGACCGCGACGGGCCTAGCCGGCTCGCTCGCCGGGGCCGCAGCGACCTCGGTTACCTCCCCGCCCAACTGGTTCGACACCGTGTCTCCCGCCGGCCACCCGCAGGCCGATGGGATGCCAGGGGCCGCGCCCGCGACGGCATCGCGGCGCGCGGCCCCGGGCAGCAGGCGCCGGGCGGCGTGGTCCGGCCACCGCATGACGATCACCGCCATGGTGGTCACGCTGGCCCTGGTCGGCACGGCCGGGATCGCCGCCTGGCAGGTCAGCCAATTGCACGCGCAGCCGGACGCGGTAGCGACCGGCGTGCACCGGCCAGACCGCGGACTGGCCGGCGGGACCAGGCACCCGGGCTCGACGCGGCCCGCGGCGCACGGCCGGCCCGCGGCGCTGCCCCGGGCGTCCCGGTCCGCCGCCCCGCCCGCGGCACGCAGCGCGGCGACGCCCGCCCCGGCCGGGAACGGAGTGGTGACCGTCGGCCCGCAGGCCGCGCGCGGGCCGCAGGTGCGCGGCGTGGTGGCGCTGCTGACCACGTATTTCGAGTCGATCAACGACCAGAACTTCGCGCAGTACCAGAGCCTGTTCGTCCCGTCGATCCAGCGGATGATGACCCACTTCGGCAGCGGCTACGCCGGCACCTTCGACTCCGGGGCCACGCTGACCCAGCTCGTCGCGACCGGGCCGCACGGGCTGGCCGCGACGGTCGCGTTCATCAGCCACCAGAACCCGGCCAACAGCCCGGACGGCGCCAGCTGCGACAGCTGGCTGATCACCCTGTTCCTCAAGCAGCAGGGCGCCGCGCTGCACATCCGGCACCCGCGGCCCGGCTTCCCGCAGTCCGTGCTGGCTTGCGGCTGACCTGGCCGTGCATCTGACCTGGCCCGTGCTTCTGACCTGTCCCGTGCTTCTGACCTGGGCGGTGCCTTCGCCGGGAGCAGGACGGCTACTCCGCGCGGAGTACACAACGGGGTCCTGACGGCGGTCAACTGCCTCCACCGGCAGGACGTGCCAGGCGGCGCCGGTCAGCAGGATCGGAAGAGCCATCACTCCTCCGGCTCGCAGGAGACCGACCATGCCTGGCTCATCCACCGCACTCCGCCCCGGCGGCACCGGCACCCCGGGGACGCTCCGTCCCGGGCTGCTGGGCACGCTCGGGCGCACCTGCTTCCGGCACCGCTGGCTCACCCTGGTCACCTGGCTCATCATGGTGGCCTGCCTGATCACGCTGTGGACCAGGTTCGGTGCGCCGGCCCAGGACAACTTCACCGGCAACGACCCCGGCCAGACTCTGCTGAACCAGCACTTCCACCGGCAGTCCGGGGACACGCTGACGCTGGCCATCCAGTCCACCGCACCGGTCGGCTCCCCGGCGGTGCGGGCCCGGGTGGCCAGCGCGCTGGTCCCGTTCGCACACGCCGCACATGTCACCGCGGTGGACAGCCCGTACCGGGTACCAGGGCAGATCTCGGCCGGCGGGCACATCGCGTTCGCCACCATCCAGTTCGGCGTCCCCGGCGCCAGCATCAGCAACGCCGAGGCGCTGTCGCTGATGCACGACGCCCGGGCCGCGTCGGGGCACGGGGTCAGCTTCGCCCTGGGCGGCGACGTGGTTGACCAGGCCGAGACGCCGTATGGCGGGCCGACCGAGGGCATCGGCGTGCTGGCCGCCGCCATCGTGCTGCTGATCGCGTTCGGCTCGCTGCTGGCCATGGGGCTGCCGGTGCTTACCGCGGTGCTCGGCATCGGCGCCGGGCTGTCGCTGATCGCGCTGCTCGGGCACATCTTCCCGGCGCCGTCGTTCTCGCCGATCGTCGCGTCCATGATCGGTCTCGGGGTGGGCGTCGACTATGCGCTGTTCATCGTCACCCGGTTCCGTGAGGCGCTGCGTAGCGGCCGCCCGCCGGAGGACGCCGCGGTGCTGGCCATGCGGACCGCGGGCCGGACCGTGCTGATCGCCGGCACGACCGTGATCATCGGGATGCTCGGCCTGCTGGTGCTGCGCGAGTCGCTGATGAACGGGGTGGCCATCGCGGCCGCCGCCACGGTCGCGATGGTGCTGCTCGGCTCGCTGACTCTGCTGCCCGCGCTGCTCGGCTTCACCGGTGCCCGGCTGGCCAAGCCGTCGCGGGTGCGGCTGCCGCGCTGGCTGGGTGGGCGGACCGCCAGCCCGGCGGGTGCGGCCTCGGCCAAGCGCCCGGCCGCCGAGCGGTGGGCCGCCTTGATTCAGCGGCGGCCGACCGCGGCCGCGGTGCTGTCCGCCGGGCTGATCCTGGCCCTGGCCGCCCCGGCGCTCGGCATGAAGCTGAGCATGCCCGACGAGTCCAGCCAGGCCCGCGGGACCATGGGGTACGCGAGCTACGCCACCATGGCCAAGGGGTTCGGGCCCGGATTCGACGCACCGCTGATCGTGGCGGCCGCGCTGCCCTCACCGGCTACCAGCACGGCCCAGCTGCGCACCGCCATCGCGGCTACTCCGGGCATCGCGCGGGTTACCCCGGCGCAGGTCAGCCACGACGGCAAGGCGGCCATGATGATCGCCTACCCGACGACCGGTGAGCAGAACGCGGCCACCAACGCGCTGGTCAACCAGCTGCGCGGGCACGTGCTGCCACGGGCCACCGCAGGCACCGGTATCCGGGCCTACCTGACCGGGCCGAACGCGGCCAACGTGTCCTTCGCCAACCTGGTCGGCCAGCGGCTGCCCTGGCTGATCGGCGTCGTGGTCGCGCTGTCCATGGTGCTGCTGCTGATCATGTTCCGGTCGGTCACCGTGGCGGTGAAGGCGGCGCTGATGAACCTGCTGTCGATCTCGGCCGCGTACGGGGTCCTGGTCCTCATCGCGCAGGACGGCTGGCTGGGCCTGCTGTTCGGGTTCCCGGAGAAGATGCCGGTGACCACCTGGGTGCCGATGTTCCTGTTCGTCATCCTGTTCGGCCTGTCCATGGACTATGAGGTGTTCCTGCTGTCCCGGATCCGGGAGAGCTACGACATCACCGGCGACAACGCGGCCTCGGTCGCCACCGGCCTGGCCCGCACCGCCCGGGTGATCACCGCGGCGGCGGCCATCATGGTGGTGGTATTCCTGTCCTTCGTGCTCGGCGCGAACGTGTCGGTGAAACAGGTCGGCCTGGGCCTGGCCGTAGCCGTGCTGATCGACGCGACCGTGGTCCGGATGGTGCTCGTCCCCGCGGTCATGGAACTGCTCGGCAAGGCCAACTGGTGGCTACCCCGGCCGCTGGCCCGCATCCTGCCCAGCACCGCCCTGACCGAGGCCGACCCCACCCCCCCCCCGGCTCCCCCGGTCCGGGTCCCCGCCACCCGCTAATTCCACCCGCTCTAGTTTGTGATCATGACTTTGGTGTCATTAGAACGACACCAAAGTCATGATCACGATTTATATTTGGCAGCCGGCCACGGGGTTGAGCATGATCGCTTACTGCTGATCAGGGAGTTGGTAAATTACCTCTCGCGCGGCGGGCCGGGGCGTGTCGCATGCCCGATAATCCCGGCACAGGGGAGGGTCGGCCTATGTGGGAGAAATGCGTCAGCTGTGGCGAGGGGCTGTTTACTGGCGACGCCTTTTGCGGTAATTGCGGGCGGCCCACCACATCGGCCGTGCCCGCGGCACAGGAAGCCGCGGGCGGCCAATCCGGGCAGCCAGACATCGCGCCGGAGCTCATCCGGCTCAGCCCATCGCACCGCAGCCCATCTCTCCGGAACTCATCCCCCCGGAATTCATCGCGCCGCGGCCAGACGTCGCGCCGGAGTTCACCCCGCCGGAGCCCTTCGCACCGGAGCCCGCCCAGCCGGAACCCGCCTGGCAGGAGCCTGCCCGATCGGAACCCGTCCGGCCGGAACCCGCCGGGTCGGCGATGGGCGCGGACGAAGATGCCCCGCCGCAACTGGAACTGGGCCTAGGCCTGGGCCTGGCACCCACGCTGGGCGCTTCGGCCCCGGCCGCGGCAAACGGCCAGCTAACCCCGGGCACAGCCACCGCCGGCCAACCGGAGCACGGCCGTCCCGGGCAAGCCACTGGAGCCACTGCCCCGGACGGGCCGGCCGACTTGGACCGGCGGGTTGAACTGGGCCCGGCCGACTTGGACCAGCAGGCTGACCTGCGCGGCCCGGCCGACTTGGACCAGCAGGCTGAACTGACCGGGCCGACTGACTTCATGGGGCCGACTGACTTGATCGGCCCGCCCAGCTTGATCGGCCCGCCCAGCTTGATCGGGCCGCCCAGCTTGATCGGGCCGGCCAGCTTGATCGGGCCGACCAGCTTGGCTGGGCCAACTGACCCGGACCGGCAGGCCGACCCGGCCGGGCCGGCCGAACTTAACGGACAGACTGCCCCGGCTGGGCCGGCTGAACGGGGCGGACAGACTGACTTGGCTGGGCTGATGGAGCCGGATCCGGACCGTGCCGAGCAGCGCCGCGCCGGCCGGGCCGGTGGGGCCAGGCACAGCCATGGGCGCGCAGGCTGGCGCGGCCGGGGTGGCCGGGCAGGCAGGCGTAGCCGGACAGGCAGGCGTAGCCGGGCAGGCCGACGCGGGCCATGGACGGCCCGGGCTGCCCGAGCCGGAACTGCTGGTCATCCCGGCTCTCCAGGTCGGCGGGCCGACCGGACCAGGTGGGCGGCTGACCGTGCCCGCCCAGCGCCGCGGCCAGCCCAGCCAGCCCAGCCAGCCGGGCCAGCTGCGGCTGAAGACCGGCGTCAGCTGGTCAGATAGGCCCGCTACTGGAAACGATCCATACAAATCGAGCGGATCTATACTTGCTGAATGCTGGACGTGACCAGGCTGCGCGTGCTGGTCGCGGTGGCCCGGCACGGTTCGGTAACCGCCGCGGCACGGGCGCTGAACTACGCGCAGCCCTCGGTCAGCCACCATCTTTCCCGGCTGGAAGCAGAGACCGGCGCGCTGCTCACCCAGCGGGCCGGCCGCGGGGTCCGGCTCACCGACGCGGGCCGGCTGCTGGCCGAGCGGGCCGAAGAGATCCTGGGCAGGCTCGATGCGGCCGAGAACGAACTGGCCGCGCATGTCGGCCTGCGGGCGGGGCGGATCCGGCTGGCCGCGTTCCCGTCCGCATTGAGCACGATCGTGCCCGCGGCCGCTACCCGGCTGGAGGCGGAGAACCCGGGCCTGGACCTCAGCCTGGCCGAGGCCGAGCCGCCGGAAGCGCTGCACATGCTGCGCGCGGGGTACGTGGACGTCGCGCTGGTGTTCCGGCACTACCAGGACGGCGCGGCGGCGGGCCCGCCCAGTGACCCGGAAGACGGCACCCGGTCCCGGCTGATCCTGGACGACCCGATCCATCTGGTCACCCGCGCTCCGGCAGGCGGCGACGCCGAGCCGCTGCCGGAGCGGCCAGACCTGGCCGGGTACGCGGACCAGCGCTGGATCGGCGGCTGTGAGCGGTGCCGCAGCTACCTGGTCTGGCAGTGCGAACTGGCTGGCTTCGCGCCGAAGATAGCGTTCACCACCGACGACTTCGTCGCCGTCCAGGCCCTGGTGGCGGCCGGCCTGGGCGTCACCACGCTGCCCGGCCTGGCGCTCCGCGCGGCCCGGCATCCGGGCGTGCAGACCGCGGTGCTGCCCGGATCGCACCGTGAGGTGCTGGCGGTCACCTACGGCGAGAGCCCGGAGCCGCCCGCCATCGCCCGGCTGCTCGACGTGCTCAGCCAGACCGCCGGGACGGACCGTCCCGTCGGTGCGGGCTAGCCCGCGGCTAGATAGACCGGCCCGCGGCCTGCCAGTACGGCTCGCGGAGATTGCGCTTGAGCAGTTTCCCGCTCGGGTCGCGGGGCAGTTCGGCGGTGAACTCGATGGCGGCCGGCCACTTCAGCCGGGCCAGCTTCCCGTCCAGCGAGGCGAGGATGTCCGCGGCCAGGCCGGACCCGGGCGGCTGGCCCGCCGCGGGCTGCACCACGGCCAGCACCCGCTCGCCCCACTGATCGTCGGGGACGCCGAACACGGCCACGTCGGCCACGGCCGGGTGCATGATGAGCTCGGCCTCGATCTCGGCCGGGTAGATGTTCACCCCGCCGGAGATGATCACATCCGACTTGCGGTCGCAGAGGAACAGGTACCCGTCCTCGTCCAGGTAGCCGATGTCGCCCGCGGTGAAGAAGCCGCGCAGCCGGCCCGCCTCGGTCTTGGCCGGGTCACCCTTGTACTCGAAGTCCAGGCCCATCTGGAGGTACACCGTCCCGGGCTTGCCGGGCGGGCACTCGGCCCCGTCGTCGTCGGCGATCATCACCTCGCTGACCGGCCAGGGCCGGCCCACCGTGCCCGGGCGCTCCAGCCAGTCCTGCGGGGTGGCCAGCGTGCCGCCGCCCTCGGTGGCCGCGTAGTACTCGTACACCACCGGACCCCACCAGTCGAGCATGGCCCGCTTGAGCGGCACCGGGCAGGGCGCCGCGGCGTGCAGCAGCCAGCGCATCGAAGACAGGTCGTACCGGCCCCGGGTCTCCTCGGGCAGCGACAGCATCCGCTTGAAGTGGGTCGGCACCATGTGCGTGCTGGTCACCTGGTACCGCTCGACACAGGCCAGCGCCTGCTCCGCGTCCCACGCATCCAGGTAGGCCAGCGTGTGGCCGAGGTGGATAGCGGACGCGCCGAACAGGGTGACCGCGGTGTGATAGTTCGGCGACGTGACCAGGTGCACGTTCGGCTGACCAGGCGGAACGCCGAACAGTTGGAGCAGCATCGCGGTCAGCTCGGCCGCTTCGTCCGGATCAAGCCCGCTGAGCGGGCGGCGGACACCCTTGGGGCGGCCGGTGGTCCCCGAGGTGTAGTGCATGGACGAGCCCGCGGTCCGGTCGGTGGGCATGCTGGCTGGCTGGCCGGCCAGCAGGTTGCGGACCGGGGTGAACCCGGGCACGTCGCCGTAGCTGAGCCGGCCGCTGGCCGGGACACCGGCCTGGTCCGCCGCGGCCATGCCCACCGCCGCGTACCGCTCGTACACGAAGAACGCCTTCGCCTCGCTGTCAGCCACGATGTAGGCGATCTCGGGCGCGGTGAAGTGCCAGTTGATCGGGGTGTAGTACCAGCCGCCTTGCAGCGCGGCCAGGTAAACCTCCAGCGCCGGGGAACCGTTAGGCAGCACGCCCGCGATGCCGTCGCCGGGGCGCAGCCCGAGCGCGCGCAGCACGTGGGTCAGCTGATTCACCCGGGCCAGCAGTTCGCCTGCGGTGACCCGGGTGCCGTCCGGCTCGATCAGCGCGGTCCAGTTCGGATCCTGCTCCGCGCGGCGCCAGAACGCGAGCGCCATGGCTCACCTCCCCAGAAACCCTACTCCGGAGTAGATCACGGTCTGCCGCGTCCGCCCAGCCGTACCCGCACTTTGCCGGATAACAGGCACTCAGCCGGCCGCCGTACGGTACAAGGGAGCGACACCGACTGCGCTGGATGAGAGGCGGGCATGGGGCGGATGCTGGCACGGACCGGCCGCGCGGGCGCGGCCCTGGCCGCGGCCGTGATCCTGGCTGGCTGCCACTTCGCGGTGGTCCCGCCCAAGCACCCGGCCAAAGCGGCGGCCAGCGCCAGCCCGACGATGGCCGACCCGTACGGGGCGCGGGCCGCCGACGCGCCCGCGCTGCTCGTGCAGTGCGCGGTGGACCAGGCCGGGCTGCACCCGGGCAGCGGGCTGGACTGGTTCAGCAACGGCCAGGTCAGCATCAACACCACGGACGCCAGCAACTTCACTAGCTGGTGGACCACGCACGGCCGCCCCGGCCCGTACCCGCAGACGTTCACCATCGCCGGGCACCGCACGCATTACCTGGAGTTCGGCACGCCCTGGAAGAAACAGGGCGCGCTCTGGGTGCCGGTCAACACCGGGAACACGACGGCGGGGCAGTACTCGCTGATCGCCTGGGCCAACTGGACCGCGACCAACGACAAGCTCCCTTCGACGGTGTGCGGCACGTCGGCCAGCGCGCGGCAACTGCAGGACAAGGTGTACGGGAGCGCCACGCCCAACCCCTGGTGACCCAGCACCGATAAGGTGGCGGCAGGTGTGCCGGGAAGACTGGTCGGCGTTTCTGCCCGCCTGCCCGAGGGAACGCTGCCCATGCCGGTCGCCGCCGAGGTCGCCGCGTTCTGCTTCGGCGCGGCGGTCAGCCTGGCCACCAGTTATCTGCTGGTCACCCGGCTGGAGCGGATCGGGGACCGGCTCGGCCTGTCCGAAGCGCTGCTCGGCATGGTGGCCGCGCTGGCGGCCGACGCCCCGGAGATCACCTCGGCGGTCAGCGCGCTGGCCGCGCACCAGCAGAAGGTCGGCGCGGGCGTCATCATCGGCTCCAACGTGTTCAACCTGGCCGCGCTGCTCGGGCTGGGCGCCCTGGTGGCGGGCCGGATCGCGCTGCATCGCAAGGTGGTGCTGCTGGGCGGGTCGGTCGGGCTGTGGGTGGCCGTGGTCTGCCTGGTCACCACGACCGGCAGTATCCCGCCGGGTGCCGGGCTGGCCGCGGTGCTCGCCGTGCTGCTGCCCTACCTGGTGCTGCTCGGCGCGGGCCGGGCCCGGCTCGGCCGGCTGCCGGTGGCCCGGCGCTACGCGGACTGGCTGGCAGTGGCCATCCACGAAGAGGAAGAGGAACTCGAAGAGGTCATCCACCCGCCGCACGGCCGTCGCCGGGACGTGCTGGTAGGCGCGGCGGCGCTGGTCGTCGTGGTAGCGGCCAGCGTGCTGATGGAACGCTCAGCCACCTCGCTAGGCGCCCACTTCGGCGTGCCGCAGATCGTGACCGGCGGGGTGGTGCTGGCCGGGGTGACCAGCCTGCCGAACGCGGTGGCCGCGGTGTACCTGGCCGCGCGTGGCCGCGGCGCGGCCATGCTGAGCACCACGCTGAACAGCAACACGCTGAACGTCACGGCCGGGTTGCTGCTGCCCGCCACGATCATCGGGCTGGGCACCCCATCGGTGCATGCGGTCCTCATCGCGGTCTGGTACCTCGGGCTGACCGCCGTCTCAATGGCGTTCACCTACCGCGATGGCGGGGTGCGCCGGGCCACCGGCGTGCTCATCATCGGCTCGTACCTCGTCTTCCTGGGCTCGCTGCTGGCGACCGCGCAGCAGAGTGCGCCCGGGCTACGGGGCACTGGCGTTCCGCTCATCGTGACCGCGGCGGGATGGACGGCCGGCCTGGCCCGCCGGCCTGGCCGGCATCCTGGCTCGGGCCACCCTGGCGAGTTAGCTCAGCCGGCTGGCTCGACAGAGACCTCGGCGGCGAGCAGGTCGTAGCCGTCCAGGTCGACCTCGCCGGCCGGGTCGGCGGCCGCGCCCAGCGCGACCGCGTGCCGCAGCGTGTCCGGCCAGGTCCAGTCGTGCAGCACGGCCGGCAGCAGGCCGGCCACCACCGCCTCACCGGACAGCGACAGCCCGGGCAGGTCAGCCAGCGCGGCCCGCCAGCCGCGGCTGTCCGCCGCGGCCAGCACGGCCGGGCCGGAGACCATGGCCGCCGCGGCCGCCCCGCGGTCCACCAGCCCGGCCGGGCCGACCGAGATCCCGGCGCCGGGCGCGCCCGCGGTGGACGCCGCCAGCACCAGCGCCGGGCGCCGGTCCAGAGCGTGCCACAGCGCGGGGCCGCCGGCGTGCACGATGGCCGGCACGCTGGCCTCGGCGGCGTAGCTGGCCAGCGACGCGTAGACGTCCACCGGCAGGCCGGCCGGCAGCGCGCCGCTCAGCACCACCGCGTCCATGCCGGACAGCAGCTTGCGGTACTCGCGCGCGAACCGGCCGAGTTCCTCGGTGGTGATGAACGGCGGCGGCTCGGCCAGCCGGGTGCTCTCCTCCAGCGCCTCGTCCAGCACCTCGACCACCCGGCGCGACTCGTGGCCGATCCGGGTGAACGCGGTGGCCACTCCGGACCGGGCCAGGTCGGCCTCGATCAGGTCGGCGGCACCGCCGCCGGCGAAGCCGGCCGCCACCACGTCCTCGCCCAGGCCGGTCAGTACCCGGGCCACGGCCAGGCCGCCCCCGCCGGCCCGGGTGTACATCCGGCTGACGTGGTTGGCCGCGCCCCAGGCGACACGGGGTGTCTCGTAGCTGACGTGCAGGCTGGCGTTCAGCGCGACGGTGAGGATCATGTGACCAGTTCCGCGGCCACCGTGGCGCCCAGTTCCCAGCAGGCCTCGCGGTCGGCCGGCCCGGGATCGCCCAGCACGGTGACCGGAGGCCGGACCTGCCGCCAGCCCAGCCCGGTGGCGATGGACTCGACCGCGCGCACCGCACCGCCGGTGTCGCTGTTGCCGTGCACGTACAGCGCATACGGCCGGCGCTGGGTCGCGGTCAGGCAGGGGTAGTAGATCGTGTCGAAGAAGTGCTTGAGCGCGCCGGACATGTAGCCGATGTTGGCCGGCGTGCCGAGCAGGTAGCCATCCGCGCCGAGCACGTCCACCGCGGCCGCCGCCAGCGCGGGCCGGACCAGCACGTCGACACCCTCGATCTCGTCGGTGCCCGCGCCGGCCAGCACCGCCTCCAGCATGGCCTGCATGGACGGTGAGGAAGTGTGGTGCACGATCAGCAGCCTGGCCATCGCCCACCGGGCTGGGCTGGTATTAGCACCTGGCGAGTGTACGCCCAGCTACTACGGGCCGGCCTCGGCGGCGACCTGCCGGATCGCGCCGGCCACCAGATCCGGCCGCTGCCGGTGCAGTTGGTGGCCGGCCCGGTGCGCCACGAGGTGGCGGCCGCGCGGCGCGGCCGCGGCCAGGCCGGCCTGCCGCTGCGTCCAGCGCGCCCGGAACCGGCGCGGGAAGCCCCGGGTGGCGCTGAGCACCACGACCGGCACGTCGGGAAACGGCGGCTGCGCGCGGCGCAGCTCGCGCAGCAGGGCCAGGCTGGCCGCGGTATCGCCGCCGCGCAGCTCGTCGGGGCGGCCCAGCCGGGCCAGCCGGGCCCCCCGCCGGATCACCCAGGGCAGCGCGTCGGCCAGCTGCTCATCAGCCGGATCGACCAGGACCAGGCCGGCCACCAGGTCCGGCCACTGCACCGCCAGCAACTGCACCAGCACGCCGCCCCAGCTGTGCCCGGCCAGCACGCACCGGCCGGTGGTCGCGGCGGCGATGACCGCCCTGAGGTCGGCTAGCTGACGGGCCAGGATGACCGGGTCGGTGGCGGGCGGGCTGCCGCCCAGCCCGGCCCGGTCGTACGCGACCACGTGCAGGTATGGCGCCAGCAGGTCCATCACCGGCCGCCAGGAGGCGGCCACGTCGTTCCGGCCGGCCTCCAGCACTACCGAGGGGCGTCCCGAGCCGGCCTCGATCCGGCGCAGCGTGCCGGCCGGCCACACCCGGAGCCTACGCGGTGCCGGTAGGTTGGATCATCCGCTGCCGGAGCCGGCGAGGAGGGTCATGCGTTCTGCCGCTGGGGCCGCCGCGGCCGACCTCGGCTGCGTGCTGCTGTTCGTGGTGATCGGCCGGGCCAATCACCACGCGGGCGGCGGCCTGGCCGGGCTGTGGGACACGTTCTGGCCATTCGCCACCGGCGCCGTCGCCGGGCTGGTGGCGACCCGCTGGTGGCGGCGCCCGGCCGCGCTGCTGCCGACCGGGGTTGGCGTATGGCTGGGCACGGTGGCGGTCGGGATGATCCTCCGGGTGCTGGCCGGCCAGGGCACGGCGTTCGCGTTCATCCTGGTCGCACTGGCTTTCCTCGGCCTGTTCCAGCTCGGCTGGCGGCTGCTGTGGCAGCGTCTGGCCCGGCGCGGGCCGGAGAACCACGGATTGCCCGGCCGGATCGGCCGCAGCCATTAATTAATATCCGCCCGGCGGCCCATACCCACCCGGCGGCCCATACCCGACCGGCGGGCCATTACCCGGGCGCCGCCCCGGCCGCCGCAGCGGCCGGGGCGGCCCGGCCTGAGCCCAGGGACGCGAGCCGCCGGGCCAGCCGCTGCCGGGCCGCGTCGGCGTTGCGTTGCAGCCGGGCCGCTTCTTGCTCCAGCACCCCGGCTCCGGTGTCGGTCAGCCGGTAGTACCGGCGGAGCCGGCCCTCGATCACCTCTTCCCGGTCCGGCTCCAGCAGCCCCTCGGCGGCGAGCCGGTCCAGCGCGCCGTACAGCGTGCCGGGCCGCAACTCCAGCCGGCCGCCGGACAGCGCAGCCACCTCACCGATGATCGCGTAGCCGTGCAGCGGCTGGGGGGCCAGCGCGGCCAGGATCAAGAAGGTGGGCTCGCGAAGCGCATCGCCCATGAGCGCAATGTAACGGTGATCAATGTATCTTGGCAAGGAGCCTGTTACCGCCGTAGCAGGTACTGCCGCCGGCGACGCCAGATGGCATCGAGTCTTGTCAGCGACCGGCCCACGCTCGTAGACTGAACGTTCAGTCAGCCACCAGCGGCGCCGCGTGCCCTACGACGGCGCCAGGCCAAAGGAGCATGACCGTGCCGAGCCCACAGCCAGGGCCTTCCGCCAATCTCCAGGACATCATCGCCGAGCAGGAAAAGATCTTCGTCGAGCGGCAGCCGGAGTCCGCCCGGATGGCCGGCCTGGCCAGCCACAGCCTGGCTGGCGGCGTCACCTCCAGCTGGCAGATCACCGTCCCGCAAGCGGTCTGGCTCAGCCACGGCAAGGGTTCCAAGATCTACGACGTGGACGGCAACGAGTACGTCAACCTGCACGGCGGGTACGGCGCGGCACTGGCCGGCCACGCGCACCCGGCCATGGTGGAGGCGGTGCGCGGCCAGGTCGGCCTGGGCACGCACTTCGCCCAGCCGACGCGCAGCGCGGTCGCCGTGGGCGAGGAACTGACCCGCCGGTTCGGCCTGCCGCTGTGGCGGTTCGCCAACTCGGGCACCGAGGCGACCATGGACGCGGTGCACCTGATGCGCGCCATCACCGGCCGGGACCTGATCATCAAGGTGGAGGGCTGCTACCACGGCCACCACGACTCGGTCCAGGTCTCGGTAACCCCGGAGGCGGAGGAGGCCGGCCCGGCCGACGATCCGGCCCAGGTACCGGGCAGCGCTGGCATCCCCGAGGCGATCATCCGGCTGACCCTGGTCGCCACGTTCAACGACCTGGGCAGCGTCAAGCGGCTGCTGGAACAGCACCCGGGCCAGGTCGCCGGGATGATCATCGAGCCAGTGATGATGAACGCCGGGATCATCGAGCCCGAGCCGGGCTACCTGCAGGGCCTCAAGGACCTGCTGCACGTGCACGGCGCGCTGCTCACCTTCGACGAGGTCAAGACCGGCCTGACCGCCGGCCCGGGCGGCGCGACCCAGCGGACCGGGGTTACCCCGGACATCATCTGCCTGGCCAAGGCCATCGGCGGGGGCGTCGCGATCGCGGCCATCGGCGGCTCGGCCGAGGTCATGGAGCATGTCGCCAACAACGACTACGAGATGGTGGGCACGTTCAACGGCAACCCGCTGGCCATCGCGGCCTGCCGGGCCATGCTGACCGAGGTGGCCACCCCCGAGGCGTACCAGCGCATCGACCAGCTGCGCGAGCAGGCGGTGGCCGGCATCGAGCGGGAGATCGCCCGCACCGGGCTGCAGGCGCACGTGGTCGCGGTCGGGGCCAAGGGCTGTGTGGTGTTCTCCCCCGAGCCGGTCCGTAACTACCGCGGCTTCCTGGGCATCGACGACCGGTACAGCCATGCGCACTGGCTCTTCCAGCACAACGGCGGGGTCTTCCTGCCGCCCTGGGGCAAGATCGAGCAGTGGCTGATCTCGGTGCAGCACGACGAATCAGACATTGACCTGCTGGTCGCGAACTTCGCCGCGTTCGCCACCGCGGTCACCAGCTGAGCTGCAGGTTTCGGTCGTGTATCGGCTGGTCCCGACCCTTTTACCACAGAGGGCTTGCGCCTAAGCTGGCGCAGTAGTACCTCTTATTGACGGACCGTTCAGTCAAGGTTAACAACCTCCAAAGGAACCCGCCCAGAGGAACCCGGAACAGGAAGGGGCGACCTGGTGCATCCGCGAGAAGGGTGGCCCAAAGACGGGTCGAGGCCGCCCCTGTTCTCCCGGCCGGTCTCCCGGCGGAGCTTCCTGGCCCGGACCGGCGGCGCGAGCCTGGCCGCGCTGGGCGGCGCCGCGCTGCTCGACGCGTGCGCGCCCGCCCTGGCCGGCCGGGTCACCAGCCCCCTGCCCCGGCCCAACAACCCGGTGACCTGGCCGGTCTTCCCGGGCAACAAGCCGATCGCCAGCGGCCTCAAGCCGGAGACCGGGGCAACCCTGCAGGTCTACAACTGGGTCGCCTACGTCAACCAGGCCTGCCTGAACCACTTCGCCAAGAAGTACAACTGCAAGGTGCAGCTGACCACGTTCAACACGATGAACGAGGCGCTGTCCAAGCTGCGCGCCGGGCTGACCTTCGACGTGATCATGGGCGTCACGGTGGACGTGCTGGGCCAGATGATCGAGTCCAAGCTGATCCAGCCGCTGAACCACAGCTACATCCCGAACATCAGCCAGGCCTGGCCGGACTTCACCCACCCGTTCTACGACCGGGGCTGGCAGTACACCACGCCGTACACCATCTACACCACCGGCATGGCGTGGCGGAAAGACCTGGTGCACGAGAACCCGTACGCGATGCGCAACCCGTGGGCGATGCCCTGGCAGGGCAAGTACAAGGGCAAGGTCGCGATCCTGGACGACTACCGGGAGAGCATCAGCCTCGGGCTGATGAAGAACGGGGTCTTCAACCTGAACACCACCGACCGCAACCAGATCGCGCTGTCCCGGCAGTCGCTCGAAGACCTGACCAAGCTGGTCAACGTGCGGATCGACAACAACGACTACACCGAGGTGCCGACCGGTGAGGTCTGGATCCACCACGCCTGGTCCGGGGATATGGCCTCGGCGCAGTACTACATGCCGAAGGGAGTCCCGGTGGAGACGGTCGGCTACTGGTTCCCGCCGGACGGCCGCGGCCCGGTGGCCAATGACACACTCACCATCCAGCAGGGGGCCAGCAACCCGGTGCTGGCTCACCTGTTCCTCGACTATCTGCTGGACCTGCCGAACGTGCTGGAGAACATCAGCTTCAACGGCTACATGCAGCCGCTGACCGCGGTCACCCCGCAGCGGCTGGTCAAGGAGCAACTGCTGCCCAAGAGCCTGATCTCCACTGCGGTGGTGCCGTCCTACTTCCGGCGGGGAGTGAGCGAGCTGCAGCTTCCAGTTGATGCGGACGCGGACTGGCAGCAGTCCTGGCTCGTCGTGAGCAACGGGATCTAGGGGGCGCCGGCGATGACAGCGACCAGCCACCAGGCTCGCGCGCCGCGGATGCCAGACCAGCCGGGCGGGGCGCGGCGGGACGACCCCCAGCACAGCAAGCTGTTCTACATGCTGCTCGCGCTGCCCGGCATGATCTGGCTCGTCGTGCTGTTCATCGTGCCGTTCTACGCCGTGCTGGCCATCGCCATGGGCCAGCTGGACCGGCTGTTCGAGTCGCCGATCGCGGTGTGGAACCCGCTGGGCTGGAGTTCGTCCAACGTCATCAACGTCTGGCATGACCTGGTCGGGAGTACGTCGTTCGCCGGGCCGATCGTGTGGCGGACGATCTGGTACGTGGCGGTGGCGTCGCTGCTCTCGCTGCTGATCGCCTACCCGACGGCCTACTTCGTGGCCCGGTTCGCCGGACGCCGCAAAGGCCTGTTCCTCATCCTGCTGATCGCGCCGTTCTGGATCAGCTACATGATGCGCATGCTGGCCTGGATCGACCTGCTGCAGACCAGCGGCTACGTGAACAAGGCGCTGACCTCGATCGGCCTCATCTCCACCCCGGTCAACTGGCTCGGCGGATACTCCTTCACCGTGATCCTCGGCCTGGTCTACGGCTACATCCCGTACCTGATCCTGGTGCTCTACGCCGGGCTGGACCGGATCGACCCGGCACTTATCGAGGCCGGCCGCGACCTGGGGCTGAACCGGGTGCGCACGTTCCTGCGCGTGACGCTGCCGCTGTCCCGGCAGACCATCCTGACCGGCATGCTGATCACCGTGCTGCCGATGGTCGGTGACTACTTCACCAACCAGCTGATGTCCGGCGCAGCCAGCACGTCCATGATCGGCAACTTGATCCAGGGCCAGCTGGGCACGCCCGGCCTGGAGGGGCAGGGCGCGGTGCTATCCATCGCGCTGCTGCTCGTGCTGCTGGTGCCAATGATCTATTACGTGGTGGCTACCAACCGGTCCGGGCGGGAGGCGTCATGACCGCGACCAGCGCGCCGGCGCAGGCGCCGGGCCGGGCCGAAGCCGCGCCCCGCAGCGGGCTGCGGCGGATGGTGCCGCGCCGCAACCCGTGGGGCCACCCCTGGTTCCTGGAGGGCTTCACCTGGCTGTACCTGATCTGGTCGCTGGTGCCGATCGGCATCGCGGTGCTGTTCTCGTTCAACAACGGGAAGTCGCAGAGCGCCTGGCAGGGCTTCTCCTGGCGGTGGTACTTCAGCGACCCGGTCAACTCGGTGCTGCACAACCCGCAGCTGCACGCGGCGGTCATCCAGACGGTGCGGCTGTCCGTGCTCACCACGCTGATCGCGGTACCGCTCGGCGTCTCGTTCGCGCTGGGCATCAACCGATGGCGCGGGATCACGTCGTCCAGCTTCAACTTCCTGATGATCCTGTCCTTTGTGATCCCCGAGCTGCTCTTCGGCGTGGCCATGTTCTTCGCCTTCACCGTGCTGTTCAAGTCGGTGCACCTGGGCACCCTGGCCGAGGTGCTCGGCCTGGTCACCTGGAACGTGAGCTGGCCGGCCATCATCGTGCAGGCCCGGCTGGTCGGCCTGGGCAAGCAATATGAGGAGGCCGCGGCCGACCTGGGCGCCAATCAGTTCCAGACGATGCGACGGGTGATGGTCCCGCTGCTCGGCCCGGCGATCTTCGCCAGCGCCGTGCTGGTCTTCTCCAGCGTCATCGACGACTTCGTGATCGTGGACCTGCTGTCCTCCAACTCGAGCAACACGCCGATCTCGGTGATCATCTACTCCCAGCAGCACGGCGGCAACGGCGGCCCGGCGCTGAACGCGCTCGGCACCATCGCCCTGGTCATGTCGCTGATCATCGCGGTCATCGGCTTCATCGGCTACCGCTGGATGACCCGTGGCGAGCGGGGCAGCCGGGTGGAGGCGCTGACCACGATCGCCGGCACCGAGTGATCGGTCAGCGGACCCGGGCGACCCCGCAGTACCCCCACCGGGAGCTCTCGTTGTCCGCCAGCCGGGGGTCCTCACAGCCCCACAGGCCCAGGTGCACCACTTCAGCCGGGGCGCCAGCAAACGGCGGCACCAGGTCGAGGCCGTCGAAGAACCGGGCGATGGCGCCACGGGACCGCGGGTGGAACTGCACCGGGGCGTCCGCGTACACCTCCTGCCAGCGCTGCACCGCGAGCGGCGGCACCCCGTCGGAGGTGCCGTGGGACAGCGCCACGAAGCTGCCCGGCGCGAGCTGGTCGAGGTAGGCCCGGGCCAGCCGCCACGGATCCGAACCGTCCGCCACGAAGTGCATGACCCCGGTCAGCACCAGCCCGGCCGGCCGGGCCAAGTCGATCAGCTCGCCCAGCCGCGGGTCAGTGATTAACGGCGCGGGGTCGCGCAGGTCAGCCTGGATGAACGTGGCGTCCGGGTCACCGCGCAGCGCGGCGGCCTGCTGCGCCACCATCGGGTCCAGGTCCACGTACACGACCCTGGTGTCCGGCCGGGCCTCCCGGACCACCTCGTGCGTGTTGCCCACGGTGAACAGCCCGCAGCCGATGTCGAGGAACTGGCTGATGCCCTGGTCCGCGATCCAGCGCGCGGCCCGCTGGTGGAAGCCGCGGTTCGCCCAGGCGATCTCGCCGAATTCCGGCACCAGGTCCCGCACCTTGGCCGCGGCCTCCCGGTCAACCGGGAAGTTGTGGCAGCCGCCCAGCATGAAGTCGTAGATCCGGGCCGCACTAGGGCGGCTCGTATCGACGACAGGCAGCACCGGGGGGACCTCGGTCATCGTTCCTCCAGACACCCCGCCCGGCACCTCATGGCGCCCGCCCGAAAGGCGTAAACCGACCCAAAAGTCATTCAAAGCTGTTTCGCAGGTACTGCGCAGATCTTACCCCGGGCCGGTCCTCCCGCTGGTCCGGCGCCGTGCACATCACCCGGCACTGGGTTCTCAGAATGATTCAGCCGGCCTGCACCGGTGCGCTGGTCACCCGCAGCTCGTCCTCATCGGCCGCGCCCAGCGCGCTGCCGCGCAGCACCCGGAGCGCGTCCGAGGCGAGGTACACCTGCACCGGCGTGCCCTGGGTCAGGTGCTGCGGGTGGTCGCCGTCGTTCTGCACCAGCGCCTGCAGCTGGGCGCCAGGGGCCAGCCGGAGCAGCACCTGGGTGGCTGCGCCCAGGAAGACCAGCCGCTCCACCATGCCCGGGATCCGGTTCGGCCCGGCCGAGCTGTGCTCCTCGATGCGCACCCGCTCCGGGCGGATCACCGCGTGCGCGGTGCCCAGCGCGGCCACATCGGACCGGTCCACGTCCAGCGCGGACTCGCCGACCTTGACCGTGCACTGGGTGCCCGGGCCCTGCTCTACCACGTCCACTTCCATCAGGTTGGATACGCCGAGGAAGTCGGCCACGTAGGTGTCCGCGGGCTCCTCGTACACCTGCCGCGGATTGCCGATCTGCACGATCTTGCCTTCGTGCATTACCGCCAGCCGGTCCGACATGGTCAGCGCTTCCTCCTGGTCGTGGGTGACGTAGAGGAAGGTGATGCCGACCCGCTCCTGCAGCGCCTTGAGCTCCACCTTGAGCGAGCGGCGCAGCTTAGCGTCCAGCGCGCCGAGCGGCTCGTCGAGCAGCAGCACGGCGGGCCCGAGGACCAGCGCCCGGGCCAGCGCCACCCGCTGCTGCTGGCCGCCGGACAGCGCGCCCGGACGCCGCTTTGCGTAGGAGCGCAGCTCGACCAGGTCCAGCGCCTCGTTCACCTTGCTGACGACCTCGCGCTTGGGCAGCTTCTGGTAGCGCAGCCCGAACGCCACGTTGTCGAACACGGACATGAACGGGAACAGCGCGTAGCTCTGGAACACCGTGTTCACGTTGCGCTTGTGCGGCGGCACCCCGGACATGTCGGTCCCGTCGAGCATGATCTTGCCCGCGGTCGGCTGCTCGAAGCCGGCGATCAGCCGCAGCGTGGTCGTCTTGCCGCAGCCGGAGGGCCCGAGCAGGGAGAAGAACTCGCCGCTGTCCACGGTGAGGTCAATGTCGTCCACCGCTACTTCGGTGAACCGCTTGGTCAGCGAGACGAGCTGGATATGTCCACCGGCCACCGGGGGCCTCCTTACGCTTACCTACCGGGCGCCCGCCCGGACCAGTCGAAACCAAGCTGGCTGGCCGCGAACCGCATGCTCAGCTCGAACGCGCGGTTGGCGCCGACCGACGGGTCCTGCAGCGCGATCTGGATGGCCAGCCCATCCAGCAGCGCGGACAGGGCCACCGCGAAATCATCCGCGTCCACCGGGCCGAACTCACCGGCTTCCTGCCCGGCCAGCACCAGGGCGGTGATCGTCTCCCGCCACCGGTCGTCGAACTTCTGCCGGACGGCGGCCACCTCGGGTAGCCGCACCGACGCCGACCACAGGTCCAGCCAGAGCAGCCAGCTGCCGGTGGGCTCGCCTTCGACGTCCTCCACGAACGTGATGGCCACGAGTTCCTCGAGCCGCCGGGCCGCGCTGGGCATCACCGCTATCCTGCGCATGCCCGCTTCATACCAGGTGTCCTCGGCGTACCGGAGCGCCTCGGTCAGCAACTGGTCTTTGGTCTTGAAGTAGTAGATGACCAGGGCCGGGCTGGTCCCAGCGCGGGCCGCGACATCCGCGATCCTGGTGTCCGGGAAGCCGCGCTCCTCGATCACGTCCAGGGCGGCACGCAGCATCTGCTGGCGGCGCTGGTCGGCGGTGTCGGCAACAGCGCCAGCACGTTCAGTCATGCGAACATCCTCGCCCACTCGGCGCACCAGGGTCGCTGACTCCGGTGCGTTCATCCGCCGCCTCCTCGAGACCGATTGCGGGCCGGCCTCTTGTGGACAACCGTATCAGGTTTCTAGACTGAACATTCAGTCAATCTCGTGGGAAACCTCCCGCGAACGTCTTAGCACACCTGTATGGAGGATGGACAGATGGCCGCAACACAGGCCGGAACCTACGATGCGATCGTCGTCGGCGGGGGACACAACGGGCTGGTGGCGGCGGCCTACCTGGCTCGGTCCGGGGCCCGCACGCTGGTCCTGGAAGGGCGCGGCAAGACTGGCGGCGCGGCGACCACCGAGGCGCCCTGGCCGGACGCACCCGAGTTCAAGGTCACCCGGCTGTCCTACGTGATGAGCCTGCTCCCGCCGACCATCATCAACGACCTGGACCTGCCCCGGCACGGCTACAAGATCTACCCGATGGGCCCGTACTACCAGGCGTTCCCCGAGGGCGGCTCGATCAAGCTGTACGCGGACGACGCCAGGCGCAACCACGAGGAGGTGTCCAAGTGGTCCAAGAAGGACGCGGACGCCATGCCCCGCTGGGATGCCTGGCTGGCCGGCCTGGCTGAGGTGCTCGGCCCGCTGCTGCTCACCGTGCCGCCGAACCTGGGCTCGCGCAAGCCACGCGAGCTGCGCGAGACGCTGCGGCTGGCCTGGCGGAACCGCGGCCTGGACGTGCGCACGATCGCCGACGTGACCCGGCTGATGACGATGAGCATCGCCGACCTGCTCGACGACTGGTTCGAGTCCCCGCAGGTGAAGGGCGCGCTGGCGGTCAACGGCGTGATCGGCACCTGGGCCTGCCCATACGAGCCAGGCACCGCGTACGTGATGGCGCACCACTCCATCGGCGACGTGGGCGATGGCCACCTGGGCAACTGGGGCTTCCAGGAAGGCGGCATGGGCGCGGTGGCCGACGCGATCGGGTCGGCCGCCCGCGAGCAGGGCGCCGAGGTCCGGCTGAACGCCCGGGTGGCCAAGGTCATCGTCGAGAACGGCCGGGCCCGCGGCGTGGTGCTGGACAACGGCGACGAACTGCGGGCCAGCGTGGTCGTGTCCACCGTGCACCCGAAGATCGCGTTCCTGGACCAGGTCGGCCGGCAGCACCTGCCGCCGGACTTCACCGCCGACATCGAGCACTGGAAGACGCGCAGCGGCGTGGTGAAGATCAACCTGGCCCTGTCCGAGCTGCCCGACTTCACCGCGGACCCCGGGTCCAACCTGCAGGAGCACCACACCGGCTCGGTCGAGATGGCGCCGACCATGGAATACATCGAGCGTGCCTTCCAGGACGCACGAGAGGGCCTGCCGCCGCCCGGCCGTTCAGCGACGGGGTGATCCCGACCGCGTTCGACAAGACGCTTAGCCCCGAGGGCACGCACATCATGTCGCTGTTCACCCAGTGGGTGCCGCAGGACTGGAACGAGCAGCCGCATACCGCGGAACTGGAGGCCTACACCGACCGCATGATCGACTGCTACAACGAGGTCGCGCCCAACTTCAAGGCGTCCATCCTGCACCGGGACATCGTCGGCCCGTACGAGATGGAGCAGGAGTACGGGCTGATCGGCGGGAACATCTTCCACGGCGAGCTGTCCCTGGAGCAGCTGTTCCACATGCGCCCAGCGCCCGGCTACGCCGACTACCGCACCCCGATCGCCGGCATGTACTACGGCAGCTCGGCCACGCACGCGGGCGGCGGGGTGTGCGGCATCCCCGGCTGGCAGGCGGCCCGGGCGGCCATCGCCGACCAGAAGGCGGCCAAGCGGTCCGGCAGCGTGCGCCGGCTCACCCGGCGGTCATGACCAACCCCTCTTCAGCTGAACGCCAGTACCCGGTATCGGCCGCCACCAGCGCGCCGCCGCCGCCGCTGACTCCCCCGCCCCCGGCTCGCTCCAGCGTCGTAGCAGCCGGGGGCCGGGGGCCTGCCGGACCCCGACCAACCGCACAGATGTTTCACCCATCGTCGGCTCCGGCCCCGACACACGACATGAATGATTCAGTCACGCGGTCAGGACCACCTGAATGATTCAGTCACGCGGTTCGGAACTGGGGGTTGGCGCGCCCGGCGCCCCGGAGGCGGATGAGCGGACCTCACTCAGCGCGATGCTGGAGGCGCGCAGCGTGGCGCTGGTCGGGGCCAGCCCGCGGGACGGCAGCCTGGGCCAGCGGATGATCAGCGAGATGGCGCGGAGCAGCCCCACCCCGCGCAGCTACCTGGTCAACCCGCGGTACACCGAGATCGCCGGGACCCGGTGCTACGCATCCCTGGCCGATCTGCCCGAGGAACCGATCGACCTGGTGCTGCTGGCCGTGCCGGACACCGCGCTGGAGGAGCAGCTCACGCTGGCCGCGCGGCGCGGTGACCGGTCGGCGGTCATCTACGGCAGCGCGTTCGACCCGCCGGGCCCGCGCCCGGCGGGCCAGCCCAGCCTGCGCGACCGGCTGACCGCGACCGCCCGGGCCGCGGGCATGGCGGTGTGCGGGGCGGGCTGCATGGGGTTCGTGAACGTAACCCGCGGGCTGCGCGCGGTCGGCTACGTGGAACCTGACCCGCTGCCGGCCGGGCCGGTCGCGCTGGTCACCCATTCCGGGTCGGTGTTCTCCGCCATGCTGCGCACCCGGCGCGGGCTCGGTTACACGGTGGCCGTGTCCTCCGGGCAAGAACTCGTCACCAGCGCGGCCGAGTACGCGGACTGGGCGTTGGGCAACGAAGAGACCCGGGTGCTGGCGCTAGTGCTGGAAGCGGTCCGGGACGCCAGCCGGCTGCGGGCCGTGCTCGCCGCCGCGGCGGCCCGGGACATCCCGGTGGTGCTGCTCACCGCAGGCCGGTCGGCGCGCGGCCGGGCCATGGTGTCGGCCCACTCCGGCGCGCTGGCCGCCGCGGACGGCGGCTGGGAGGCGCTGGCCCGCGGCTACGGCGTGCACCGGGTCGGCGACCTGGCCGAACTGGCCGACACGCTGGAGCTGTTCGCGATCGGCCGCCGCGCGCCGGGCGGCACCGGGATCGCCACCGTGCACGACTCCGGGCTGGAACGCGCGTACGTGGCCGACGTGGCCGACGAGCTGGGGGTGCCGTTCGCGGCCATCGGCGAGCCGGCCACGGCGCGGCTGGCCGGGCTGCTCGACCCCGGGCTCGAGCCAGCCAACCCGCTGGACATCTGGGGCACCGGCGCCCGGGCGCAGGAACAGCTGTCCGGGGCGCTGACCGCGCTGGCTGGCGATCCAGCCGTGGCCGCGGTGGCGCTGGCCGTGGACCTGGTGCACGAGTACGACGGCGACCAGTCCTATCCGGACGCGGTGACCGAAGCCGCGCGGCACACCAGCAAGCCGGTGCTGGTGCTGAGCAACCTGCCCACGTCCATTGACCCGGACGTCGCGGCGCGGCTGCGGGCGGGCGGCATCCCGGTGCTGGAGGGCACCCGGACCGGGCTGCTCGCGCTGGGCCATTTGCTTGACCACGGGCTGCTCCGGCACAGGCACGGGCTCTCGCCCCACCTGCCGCCCCCGGCCAGCCACGCTCCGTCCATCGATCCGGGTCGGCGGGCCCGATGGACCGCGCTGCTCGCGACGGGCGAGGCTGACGGGACCGCGCTGGGCGGCCTGCTCCGCGACTACGGCATCGCGGTGGCCCGCAGCCGCGGCGCGGTCAGCGAGGCCGGTGCGCTGGCCGCCGCGGCGGAGCTTGGCTACCCGGTCGTGCTGAAGACCGACGAGCCCGGTATCGCGCACAAGTCGGACGCGGGCGGGGTGCTGCTCGGGCTGGCCTGCCCGGCCGCGCTGGCCGCGGCCTACCAGGATCTGGCCGAGCGGCTGGGCCGCCGGGTGCTGGTCTGCGAGACCATCCCGGCCGGCCCGGAGCTGTCCCTGGGCCTGGCCCGGGACCACGAGCTTGGCCCGCTGCTGGTGGTGGGTGCGGGCGGAGTGCTGGTCGAACTGCTCGCGGACCGGGCCGTCGCGCTGCCCCCGGTCGGGCCGGAGCAGGCCCGGGCGATGGTGGCCGAGCTCCGGATGGCCGCGCTGCTGGCCGGGGCGCGCGGCCAGCCCGCCGCCGACCTGGACGCGGTCGTGGCCGCCATCACGGGGCTGTCCCAGCTCGCGGCCGAGCTCGGCGACGCGCTGGAGGCGCTGGACATCAACCCGCTGATCTGCGGCCCGCACGGCGCGGTGGCGGTGGATGCCCTGGCCATTCCGCGCCAGGGCAGCCACGCACCCCGCTGACCAACCCAGGCAGGCAGGCTCGGTCAGATGCCGGACACTGGCCCGTGCGCGTTGATGACCTGCTGCAGCGCCTGCGGCCGCTTGGACTGCGAGCACCGGCCCTTCTTAGTGCGGTTCAGCACGGCGAGAATATGGGCGACGTACGTGCCGTGACCGGTGAGATGAACGTACCGGCCGGTGCCCCGCCCCAGCCGGTAGGTGTCGTGCTGCACAATGGTCATCAGGCAGGTGCGCCGGCTGACCTGGGTTACCGTCGAGGTGGCGTGCGGGAATGCCTTGACGCTGCCGTGCGGGAAATGCAGCACGCCCACCGGCGTATTCAGGTTGGTGCTGCCGCCGGCCGTGAACGCGCCGGTGGCGACCACGCTGCCCCGGCCCGAGACCAGCCCGGACACCAGCCGGAACGACTCCGTCTTGACCGTTGTGTGGTGCGCGGCCGCGCTGGCCGCGGGCAGGCTGCTGCCGGTGATCACCGCGGCGGCCGGCAAGGCCCCGGCCGCGGCCAGAATTTTCCGCATAATTTCCCCCTGTAATTGTGCGGCTGATCGAGCGGGACGCTAGCACACGGAATGACCAGCCAGCCGTCATGCGCCAATTACCCGGAAATGCCCGAGCCGTCATTGGCCGGATACGGGGTGGTGGTGCAGGTCGCGCTGATGGCCCGGCCGCTGCCGTTAGAGCGCGGGGTGGGCGCGGACCGGGCTCGCTGAGCACGGGCTTCGTCAGGTCGCTGCGCAGCGCGCTGCGGCAGGCTAAAGCCGGGGCTAGGCCGGGCCGGTCCGGCGGCGGCCGCCGCGGGCCGCGGCCGTCAGCGACGCCGCCCGGCGGCGCACCTGGTCAGCACGGCGGTCGGCGAGGACCTGGTGCACGACGTTGCGGCCCGGGATCCCGGTCACCCCGCCACCACCGTGCGTCGACGAGCCAGCCTGGTACAGGCCGGCCACCGGCGTGCGCAGGTCGGCATAGCCGGCCGCGGGACGGGCGTGGAACAGCTGGCCCAGGCTGAGCTCGCCATGGAAGATGTTGCCGCCGACCAGGCCGTACTCCTGCTGCATCTGGTGCGGCCCGATCACCTGCCGGTGCAGCACCGAACTGGTGAAGCCGGGCGCGACCGTGTCCATCCGGGCCAGCACCCGGTCCGCGTACGCGGCTAGCTCCGCCTCGTCCGGGGCGGCCGCGTAGCGGTGCGGCACCCACTGGGTGAACATCGACATGACGTGCTTGCCCGGCGGGGCCAGCGAGTCGTCGAACACGCTCGGGATGCAGATGTCGGCGAACGGCCGCGCCGACGGCTGGCCGCTGACCGCCTGCTGGAACGCGGTCTCGATGTCGTCCAGGCTCTCCGCGAGCACGATCGTGCCGCCGTGGATCTGCCGGTCCGGCTCGGGATGGCTGGCGAACACCGGCAGCCGGTCCAGGGCCAGGTTGATCTTCACCGTGCCGCTGCGGGTCTGCCAGCGCTGGATGTCGGCGACGAAGTCCGGCGGCAGCACGGCCGGGTCGAGCAGCCGGAGGAAGGAAATCTGCGGGTGCGCGGTGGTGATGACCGTGCCCGCGTCGATCTCCTCGCCGCTGGCCAGCGTCACGCCGGCCACCGACGGCCCGGCCCCGCGGCCGGGCCGGGTGCGGATCTGGGCCACCTCGGCATCGGTGCGCAGCTGCGCGCCGAACGAGCGGGCCGCCGCGGCCAGCGCGCTGCTCACCCCGCCCATCCCGCCGCGCGGGAAACCCCAGGCGCCGGCCTGGCCGCCGGTGTCGCCGATGTGGTGGTGCAGCATCACATACGCGGTGCCCGCCGACCGTGGGCCGGCCCAGGTGCCGATCACCCCGGACACCGAGAGCAAGCCGAGCATGGCGTCGCTCTCCAAGTACTCCTCGATCAGGTCGGCGATGCTGGCCGCCATCAGCCGGGTGACATCCACCATCCGGCGCTCGTCCAGCCCGCGCAGGTGGCGCAGCAGCAGCGCCTGCCGCCACAGGTCGGCCGGGCGGCGGGAGCCGAGCCGGGGCGGGATCTCGTCCAGCATCGGGCCCAGCACCTGGGCCAGGCCGGCCAGGTGGGCCTCATAGCGCGGGTAGGCGTCCGCGTCCGCGGCGGAGAACTTGGCGATCTCCGCATGCCGCTCCGCTGGATTATCCGGCAGCCGCAGATAGCGGCCGTCCGCACGCGGCGCGAAGTACGGGCCCTGTGGGTAGACGTGGTAGCCGTGCCTGGTCAGCTCCAGGTCTTTGACCAGGGCCGGCGGCAGCAGCGAGACCACGTAGGACAGCGAGGTCACCGTGTAGTCCGGGCCGAACGGGTGCTCGCTCACCGACGCGCCGCCGAGCACCGGCCGCCGCTCGCAGACCAGCACGTCCAGCCCGCTCCGGGCCAGGTACGCCGCGGCCACCAGCCCGTTGTGCCCGCCGCCGATGATCACTACGTCGTGACGTGCTGTCACCGCCGCGATCCCTCCTCGTTGTGTGTCCGGCCCGTGTCCCGGCCGGCTGACCGGCTGGCGATCCCCGACCCGGCCACCCTAGCGGCCGGGTCGGTGGCGGCATCCGGGGCCGCCCTGGTCACGCTGGCCCGCCGCCGGGCTGGATAGTCGGCCGGCCGGTCATTCGGGTTCTCCGTCACCTGGGTGCTCCGCCGGCAGGTGCGCGCGGACGTACCGGCCCACGTCGGCGCTGGGCTGCTCCATCGGCGCCAGGTAGCCGGCCGAGAACCGGCGGGATCGCATGCCGTCCTGGACCTGCTCGCAGATGAGCCAGTCCTGGCGGTTGACCAGGTCCCAGAAGCCGACCGCGTCGCCGGCGTCGAAGTCCGGCCGGGCCAGCTCGTCCGGGTGGAACAGGAAATCGCAGAGCACCGTGGTGCGCCCGGCCGCCTCCGGCCACACGGTGAACGCGGCCACGTGATCGGCGGACAGGCTGAGCATCAGGTTCGGCAGCACCAGCTCCCCGAAGTGCCGGCTGCGCTGGGCCGCGGTCAGCCCGGGGAACGGGGCCCGGCGGGTGGTCCCGGTCACCGTGAACGTGCTGGCCCCGCGGCGGTGCGGGATGCCCGCGTCCCAGTCCAGGTCGCCACCGCCGCGCCGGAACACCGGCACCAGCTCGCACAGCTCGGGGTGGACCGGGCCGCAGTGGTAGCACTCGTTGTAGTTCTCCAGGATGACCTTCCAGTTGGCGGCCACCCGGTAGCGCTGCCGGGCACCGCAGCGCAGCTCGGCCAGCAGGTAGCCGGCCAGCCGCTGGTCGGCTCCGGCCAGCTGGCGGCGCAGTGCCTCGGCCGGCTCCGGACCCGGGTCCAGCCGGGCGAACACGAACCCGGCCCAGCAGGCCACGTCGACCGGGTGCAGGGCCAGGCTGGCCCGGTACCCACGCAGCGAGGGCAGGAACGGCGCGGCCCGCAGCTGGCCATCCAGCGCGTACGTCCAGGCGTGGTAGGGGCACCGGATGCTGCCGTCGAACCGCCCGGTGCGGCCGGGGTCACCGGACGGCTGGGCACCCGCCACCGGCACCAGCCGGCTGCCCCGGTGCCGGCACAGGTTGTAGCAGCCGGACAGGGTGCCATCCGGGCCGCGGACCACGATAATGCTCTCCCCGGCCACGTCCGCGGCCACGTAGTCGCCCGGGCCGGCCAGGCCGTCCGCCCGGCCGACACAGAACCAGCCGGGGAACAGCACCTGGTCCCGCTCCCAGGCGAACTCGGCCTCGTCGGTGTAGCTACGCTGCGGCAGGCTGCGGTCCAGCGGCAGTTGCGGGTCCTGCTCCACGTCCTGCCCCACCCTGGGGGTCATCGGCCTGCTCCTCGCTCAGTCGTCCGAGTACGGGAACGGGACCGCCACCGGCTGGCCCTCGGCGAACCGCCCCGGCCGGAACGGCCCGATGTCCACATGCTGCGCTGCGCCCGCGGTGATCAGCTCGGCGACGGCCTCACCGACCGCGGGTGAGATCTTGAACCCCATGCCGGAGAACCCGGCGGCCAGAATCAGCCCGGGCAGGCCAGGGACCTCGCCCAGCATCGGCCGCGCATCCGGGGTCATGTCGTAGGCGCCGGTGACCGTGCCGGCGATGCCCGCGTCGGCCAGCGCGGGCACCCGGTGGGCGGCCGCCCCGACCAGCCCGGCCAGCTCGGCCGCGGCGTCCCGGGTGGCCAGCGCGGTGTCCGGGTCCACCCCGCGCGGCCCGGTGAAGCTGCCGACCAGCGTCTTGCGGCCGCCTGCCTCCGGCCGGAAGTACGTCTGGGTCGTCGAGTCGATGCAGGCCACCGGGGCGCCGTGACCGGGCGGGTGGCTGAGCACGGCCACGTGATGCAGCTCGGTCTCGATCGGCAGGCCGGCCCCGGCCGCGCCGAGCAAAGACGGGGACCACACACCGGCGGCCAGCACCACGGTGCCGGCCGGGATGGTCCCATCCGCGGTCAGCACGCCGGTCACCCGGCCATCCGCGCGCTGCAGGCTGGTGACCGGGGTCCGCGGCCGGTACCGCACGCCGCGCTCCCGGGCCGCGGCCAGCAGGTCACCGGCCACTACCGCGCCGTCCCCGTAGCCGCCCTCGGGCTCCCACGCCACCTGGGTCAGGTCGTCGGTGCGCAGGCCGGGGGCCAGCCGGGCCAGCGCGGCCGCGTCGATGACCTCGGCCAGCGCGCCGCGGCAGCGCTGCATGGCCACGTTGGCCGCCAGGGCGTCCTCCTCGCCGGGACGGACGATGCGGGCGAAGCCGGTCCGGCGCAGCACTGGCGGGCGGCCGGTCAGCTCGGGCCAGGCGGCCAGCATGCGCTCGCTGCGCACCGCCAGCTCGACCTCGGGCGGGAACGTGTAGTGCATCCGGACCAGGGCCGAGGACCGGCTGCTCATCCCGGCCCCGGCCGCGTCCCGGTCCAGCACCAGCACGTCCCCGGCGCCCAGGCGGCTGAGATGGAAGGCGATCGCGGCACCGATGACGCCGGCCCCGACGATCACGATGTCGGCCCCGGCCCGGTCCGCCGGGCCGCTCATCGTGTCTCCCGTGCGGTTCGCGACCGCCGTTTCAGGTCGGCCAGCACCCGGTGGGCCGCGTTGTAACCGGGGGCGCCGGTCACCCCGCCGCCCGGATGCGCGCCCGCCCCGCACAGGTACAGCCCGCGCACCGGGGTGGCATACCGCGCCCAGCCCGGCACCGGCCGCATGTGGAACAGCTGGTCCGGCTGGATGTCGCCGTGGAAGATATTGCCCTCGGTGAGCCGGTAGGTCCGTTCCAGGTCGAGCGGGGTCAGCACCTGGCGGGCGGTGACGGCGCCGGGCACGTTGGGCGCGAACCGGCCGATCCGGGCCAGCACCCGGTCGCCCAGTTCGTCCCGCCGGTCGTCCCAGCCGCCCTCGGCCAGCCGGTACGGCACGTACTGCACGAAGCAGGTCATGATGTGCCGGCCCGCCGGAGCCAGCGACGGATCCACCGCCGAGGCGACCACGCAGTCGATGAACAGCTGGTCGGCGTCGGCCAGTTCACCGCGCTTGGCCCGGTCGTAGCAGGCGTCGGCCACGGCCAGGTCGGGCGGCAGGGTGAACAGCGCCCGCTGGCCCGGGCCCGCCGCCGCAGGCATGCCCAGCACCTGCGGTTCGGCGTCCAGCACCAGGTTGACCTTGGCGCACGGGCCGTCCATCCTGATCCCGGCCACCGCGGCCCGGAAGTCCTCCGGCAGCTCAGCCTTGTCCACCAGGTGCAGGAACGTGCGCTTGGGGTCGGCGCCGGACAGCACCGTGCCCGCCGCCAGCTCGGTGCCGTCGGCCAGCACGACCCCGGACGCAACGCCACCGGTGACCGCGATCCGGGCCACCGGCGCCCCGGTGCGGATCTCCAGGCCGTGCGCCCGGCCGGCCGCGGCGATGGCTTCGCTGATCGCGCCCATCCCGCCCATGACGTGCCCGAAGAATCCCTGCACCGCGTCGTCCCCGCCGGTGAGGAGGTGGAACGCCAGCCCGATCAGGGTGCCCGGCTGGTACGGGCCGCCGTGCTTGCCGTACAGGTTGTTGGCCAGCAGCAGCGCCTTGGCCTGCCGGGACTCGAACCGGGTGTCGATGAACTGGCCGAGGCTGCCGGTCAGCAGCTGGGTCAGGCCCTCGACGTCTCGGCCGCGCACCCCGCGCAGATGCCGCCCGAGCCGGGCCACCTCGGCCAGCCCGCGCAGCCCGCGCGCCCGGGTGTCCGGCGGCAGCTCCATGAACAGCGGCTGCAGCCGGGCGGCCAGCTCACGCAGCTCGGCGTGCACCGCCTGGTAGGTACGGGCGTCGGCCGGCGAGTACCGGGCCAGGCCGGCCGCGGTGCGCGCCGGGTCGGCCCAGTCGGCCAGCACCTCGCCGCCGTCCAGGGCCACCTGCAGGGCCGGCTCGCAGGGCACCATGCGCAGCCCGTGCCGGCCCAGGTCCAGGGTCCGGATCACCTCGGGCCGCAGCATGCTGGCGATGTAGGAGGTGGTCGAGGCCCGGCAGCCGGGCGCGATCTCCTCGGTCACGCAGCAGCCACCGATCACGTCCCGCGCCTCGACGACCAGCGTGGCCAGGCCAGCCCGGGCCAGCAGCGCCGCCGCGGTCAGGCCGTTGTGACCGGCGCCGACCACGATGACGTCCCACCGGCGGGTCGCGGGACCGGGCCTGATCACAGCCGTCCTCCCTATCTGACTTCTGGTCACTTTAGAAGGCGAGATGCTCGAAAGTATGATTAGATACCCAGGATAATGTCAATAATCTGGGCCAAAAGGAAACAGAACGAAATATGACCAGCGGTCAAGCAATTGGCGAACTGGCCCCCAGCCACACGCCGCAGCGCGCGCCGGAGCGGCAGCGGGCCAAGCAGCAGCGCATCGTCGAGGTGGCCATGGAGCACTTCGCCACCCGGGGCTACGAGGCGGCCCGGATCGAGGAGATCGCGGCCGAGGCCGGGGTGTCCAAGGGCGCGGTGTTCGGCTACTTCGACACCAAGGCCGGCCTGTTCCTGGCCGCCTACCAGGCCGCGACCCGGTCCTTCCAGCCATACCTGGACGTCCCGGCCGACGTCCGGGAGCAGGGCTTCTTCGCGGTCATCAGCTACTGGATCGAGCGCAGCCCGCACCTGATCCACGAGGACTGGATCCCGTACCGGGTGACGCTGATCGGCAACTACTGTTCCGGGCTGCAGCTACGCCGGGAGATCACCCAGTTCCTGCTGCGCGAGGACCCGTACGGCACCCGGGCGTTCGTCCGGTTCGGCATTGAACGCGGTGAGGTACGCGACGACATCGACCCGCGGATGATCGTGTCCATGGTGGACTGGCTGATGGACCGCTGTCAGGACGCGATCGTCACCGAGGAACTCGACCCGGGCCTGTTCGGCTACCACACCCAGCCGCCGGAGGTCCGCGACCTGCGGGTCCGTGAGTTCGTCGAGCTGCTGCGCGGCGCGGTGGGGGCGCGGTGAGAGCCGAGCAGGCCGCCATCCCCATGCCGGACGGGGTGGACCTGGCCGCCACCCTGTACCTGCCGGACGACCCGGCTGCCCGGGTGCCCGCGCTGCTGGAGTACCTGCCGTACCGCAAGGACGACGCGATGCTGGCCCGGGACCATGACCTGTACAGCTACCTGACCGAGCGGGGCTACGCGGGGGCCCGGGTGGACATCCGCGGCACCGGGCGCAGCCGCGGCACGCTGCCCGAGGGCGAATACACCGAGACGGAGCAGCGGGACGCGGAAGCGGTCATCGCCTGGCTGGCCGGCCAGCCCTGGTGCACCGGCGCGGTGGGCATGTGGGGCATCTCCTGGGGCGGCTTCAACGCGATCCAGGTGGCGCTGCGGCAGCCGCCCGCACTCAAGGCGATCATCGCGGTGGACGCCTCGGACGACCTGTTCCACGACGACGTGCACTACATCGACGGGCTGCCGCACCTGGACGAGTACGCGCTGATGATCGACCACCTGAACATGCTCCCGCCCGCGCCGGACTTCCCGCTGGACGAGGCGGCCCTGGCCCGGGTGGACACCGAGCCGTGGCTGATCAGCTTCCTGGGGCAGGGGCAGGACGGGCCGTTCTGGCGGCGTGGCTCGCTGCGCCCGGACTACACAAGGCTCACCGTGCCGGCGTTCCTGATCGGCGGCTGGTACGACGGCTACCGGGACTCGGTGCCCCGGATGCTGGCGCACGCCGGCGGCCCGGTCAAGGTGCTGATCGGCCCGTGGAACCATACCTTCCCGCACGACGCGGTACCCGGGCCGGCCATCGAGTGGCGCGCGGACGCGGTGCGCTGGTGGGATCACTGGCTCAAGGACGCCGGCACCGGGATCATGGCCGAGCCACCGGTCACCGTGTTCGTCCGGCACTGGCATCCGCCAGACACCGGGCTGGCCGAGATCCCCGGCCGGTGGCGGCGGGAGGCCGCGCTGCCGCCGGAGCGGACCCGGTGGGAACGCTGGTCCTGCGGGGCGGCCGGCTCGCTGGCGCTGGACCCTCCGGAGCCGGGCACCCGGCAGCTACGCTACGTACCGTCGGCCGGGGCGGCCGCCGGGCACTGGTGGGGGGAACTCACCGACGACCAGCGTTCGGTGGACGCATGGAGCCTCACCTTCGACTCCGCACCACTGGCCGCGGACACCGAGATCCTCGGCTCGCCCCGGGTGGACATCCACGGCCGGGCCGACGCCGCCCCGCTGCACTGGTTCGCCCGGCTCTGCGACGTGGCGCCGGACGGCACCTGCACGCTGGTCACCGGGGCCGGACGGGGCAGCGCCCCGGACCCGCTACGCGACCCGGCGCCCGCGGCCGACGGCCTGCTCCCGATCGAGTTGCACGCCACGTCGTGGGTGTTCCCGGCCGGGCACCGGATCCGGCTGGCCGTCAGCAACGCCCTGTGGCCGATGATCTGGCCGACACCGGTGCCCGCCACGGCCGAGGTCGACCTCGGGCCCGGGCTGACCGCCATCCTGCTGCCGGTCGTCCCAGCGGCCGCCGACCCGGCCGCAGCGCTACCCGAGCCCCAGTTCCCGGCACCCCAGTTCCCGGCACCCCAGTTCCCGGCACCCCAGTTCCCGGTGCCCGGCCCGGCCCGCTACCCGGACGGAGTCCGGTACTGGGGCGAGATCCTGCCGGTCCGCTGGACGACCGAACGGGACGAGGACGGCACGGCCGCGGTGTCCTGGCGGGGCACGTCAGGCACGGACTTCCCGTGGGGCCGCGTGGTCGACGAGGAGTACCTGCGCTACGAGGTCAATGACGCACGCCCGGCGAACGCCCGGGCCCACGGCACGGCACGGACCGAGATCCACCTGCCGGGACGGCTGCTGGTCGCCTCGTCCACCCTCGACCTGGCCGGGGACGAGGCCGCGCTGCGCTACCGGTTCCGCCGGGAACTGCGCTGCAACGGGGCGCTGATCCGGGCCCGGGAGTGGACCCGCCGCTTCCCCCGCGGCCCGTGGTGACCGCGGCAGTCAGCGCCGAGCCCGAACCCCCGGGGACCTCCCGGGGTCAGTTAGCAGGCACTGGCGTTCAGAAGAGAACGTAGAGCTTCCGGATCGTCTCGTGGATCTGCCACGTGCCAGCCCAGCCGCGGGGGAAGACGGCACTGTCTCCGGCGCCGATGTCCTGTGGCTCGCCGCCGTCCGGGGTGCACGTCATCCGGCCGGACACGATGTGGATGGCCTCGTTGGTCTCCAGCTTCCAGTAGGACGGGCCCGGGGTGCACTCCCAGACGCCCACCTCCAGGTCGCCGTCGGCCCAGGTGGTGACGCCCGAGGTGTGCATGGGCTCACCGGTAGCCTCGGCGAGCGGGCCCCAGTCCTCCAGTTCGCCATGCAGCGCGGCGGCGGACAGGAACGGGGTAACCGGCATGGTTTCGGTCATGGTGCGGTCTGGTCCTCTCGGTGACGGGTCAGCGATCTACGGGATGGACAGTGTGTCCGGGTAGGCCTGCTCGGGGAACGGCAGCGCGATCGGGTCGGCGGACAGCTTGCTGTGGCCGTGCTCGTCGAACCGGTCCAGGCCAAGCCCGGCTGTGTCGACCACGTCGGAGAAGCCGGTCAGCGCCAGGTCGGCCACGGTCCGGGCCACGCCGGGGCCACACATCATGCCGTGCCCGGCGGCGGTGGCCACGAACACGCCGGGCAGCGCGCCGCCGTCCGGGCCGAGGGCCGGGCCGGCGATCGGCAGGTGATCCGGGGTGTACTCGATGGTGGCCGCCCACACCCGGCGCAGCCCCAGCCCGGCGGTCACCGGCACCAGCTGGTTCAGCCGGGACCGCATCCGGGCCAGGTAGGGCTCGTCCACCGCCTGGGCCCAGCCGGGCGGCTCCTCCGGGTTGCTCATCCCGAACAGCAGGCCACCTTCCTCGGGCCGCCAGTACAGGCCCGAGGGCAGGTCGAAGACCATCGGCACCCGGGACGGGTGCAGGTCCGGGTGCGGCTCGGTCACCGCGACCTGGTGCCGGGCGCCGCCGACCGGGATACGCAGCCCGGCCAGCCGGCCGACCTCGGCCAGCTTGGGCCCGCCAGTCAGCACCACCGAACCCGCGCTGACCGGGCCCGCGCTGGTCTGCACGCCGGTGACCCGGCCGCCCGCGCGGAGCAGCCCTTGGAACCGGACCCGCTCGCGCACGTCCACTCCGCTGCCCTCCAGCGCCACCGTGTAAGCGGTCACGTTCCGCGGCGGGGGCAGGTAGCCGTCGGCCGCGTAGAACGTGCCGCCCAGCGTCTGACCGGGGGCCAGCGTCGGGTTGCGCTCGTCCACCTCGTCCGGGCTGAGCCACTCCACGTCGAGGCCGAGCGAGTTCTGCATGGCCATCCGCTGGTGGGCCACCGGGACCTCGGCCTCGGTAAAGCAGGGCAGCAGGTAGCCCTGGGGAGTGAACCCGGAGTCGATGCCGAGCTCATCCCGCTGCCGCAGGTAGAACCGCTGGGTCCAGTGCGCCAGCCGGACCGCCTCGGCGGTGCCGCCCTGGGCCCGGACCACGCCGGCCGCCCGGCTGCTCGCGCCCTGGCCGAGCATGCCCTTCTCGATCAGGGTGACCCGGAGGCCGTCCCGGCGCAGGAAGTAGGCGCACCAGGCGCCGACCGTGCCACCGCCCACGACGACGACGTCCGCGGCGGGTGGCTGGCCAGTGAAGGGCATTGGCACGAGACCGATGCTGGCATAAACTGAACAGTCAGTCAAGGTCGGTAAGTGTGCAGTGACGGCGCCTGGTTGTGCGCCCTGGCCAGCCAAAGGAGTGCAGCGTGTACGGGTTGTCGGACGAGGACCTGGCCATCCAGTCACGGGCCCGCAGCTTCGCGGACGAACTGATCCCGTTCGAGGTCCAGGCCGAGATGGACAGCGGCGAACTGCCGCCCGACGTGACCGCCGGGCACGCCAAGCGGGCCCAGGAACTCGGCCTGCACTCCACCAACATGCCCACCGAACTCGGCGGCGGTGGGTGCAGCATGCTCCAGGTCGCGCTGGTCCAGGAGCAGATGGGCCGGGTGACGAACGCGCTCGGCTGGGTCGCCGCCACGCCACCGTCCTGGCTGCCCCCCATCGCCAGCGCGTACCAGATCGAGCAGTTCGTCCGGCCGGCCGTCGCGGGCGAGCGCGAGGAGTGCTACGCGATCACCGAGGAAGGGGCCGGCTGAGACGTGGCCGGCCTGCAGGCGACCGCCCGCCGGGTGCAAGGGGATGGGGAGGCCGGTGCGGACGAGTACGTGCTGAACGGCGTGAAGTGGCACGTGACGTCGTACAACACGGCGGACTTCGCGTTCTTCCAGGGGGTGCTGGCCGATGGGCCGCACGCCGGGGAGCACGCCATGTTCCTGGTCGACCTGCCCAGCCCGGGGGTGACAGTGGTGCGCAACCCGGCCTACTCGCACACGATCAGCCACCATCACCCGATCGTCGACTTCGCCGACGTCCGGGTGCCGGCCAGCCACCTGATCGGCGCCGAGGGCGACGGGATGACGTTCGCCTACGAGTGGTTCCGCTTCGAGCGGCTGATGGTGGCGGCCCGCTGTCTGGGCGCCGCCGAGCGGCTGACCAGCGAGATGACCACGTTCGCCAAGGAGCGGCAGGTGTCCGGCCGGCCGATCAGCGAGTTCGGCACGGTGGCGGCGATGCTGGCCGACAGCCTGACCGAGCTGTTCGCGGCCCGCTCGCTGGTCTACGAGACCGCGCGCGGCATCGACCGGGGCAACGACGTCAAGATCGCCCACGCGCAGTGCTCGATGGCCAAGCTGTACGCCTCCGAGATGGCCGGCCGGGTGGCCGACCGCGCCGTACAGGTCTTCGCCGGCCGCGGCTACATGCGGGAGAACGTTGCCGAACGCTTCTACCGGGAACTGCGCGTCGAGCGGATCTGGGAAGGCACCAGCGAGGTCCAGCGGGCCATCATCGCCGCCCAGATGACCAAGCGCGGCCCGGCCGCCCTGGCCTGACCCAGGCACCAAGCGCACATCGTGTTAGCCCGGTGAACCCCGCCTGCACGCGGGTTGACTTCACGCGATTAGTCGTGCGAGAGTAATCGCGTGTCATCAATTCGGGTGTTCATCCTTGGCACGCTCGCCCAGAGCGGGCCACTGCACGGTCATCAGATCCGGCAGCAGGCGCAGGCGGACCACGCCGAGCTGTGGGCCGACGTCCACGTCGGATCGCTGTATGGCGCGCTGAAACGGCTGGCCAACGAGGGCCTGGTCCGGGAGGTGCGCACGGAACGAGTCGGGAACCGGCCCGAGCGGACCGTCTACGAGATCACGACGGACGGCCGGCGGGCCCTGTCCGTGCTGCGTGAGCAGGCGCTGCGCCAGCTCGACCACCACAACGATCCGTTCGATCTGGCCCTCACCCAGTCCCGGGACCTGCCCGAGGAGGTCCTCACCCAGATCGTCGAGAACCGGCTGGCCGGGCTGCGGGTGGCCGAGTCCTCGATGCGGCACCGGGCGGAGACCGCCGACATCTACCTCAACGAGTCGGAGCGGATGGTCCTGCGGCACCAGATCGAGCGGGTGGCCGCGGAGATCCGCTGGCACGAAGAGCTGATCGCGCGCATGCCCAAGATCGCCGCGGACTTCCGCGAGGGAGTGGGCGGGCCGCACTTCGGCGAGCCCGGCCACACCAGCCAGACCAGGGAGCAGACGTGAGCACGAGCACCGGCCCGGACCGGGCCACCAGCACCGCCAGCGATACCGCCGCGCCGGCCGGGCACGGCTGGCGGGCCGTCTCGATCGTGCTGGTCGGCGCGTTCATGGCGCTGCTCGACACCACGATCGTGAACGTCGCGCTGCCATCCATCCGGACCGGCCTGCACGCCTCGCCGGCCAGCCTGGAATGGATTGTGGCCGGGTACGCGCTGGCCTACGGCCTGGCCCTGGTACCGGCCGGCCGGGCCGGCGACCGGTTCGGGCACAAGTGGATGTTCCTCATCGGGCTGACCGTGTTCACGCTGGCCAGTGTGGCCTGCGGAGTGTCACAGCACCCCGGCGAGATCGTCGCCGCCCGCATCGTGCAGGGCTTCGGCGCCGGCCTGTTCTATCCGGCTATCTCGGCCACCATCCAGCTGTCGTTCACCGGCCCGGCGCGGTCCAAGGCGTTCAGCATGCTGGGCGCCACCATCGGGGTGTCCACCGCGCTCGGGCCGCTGCTCGGTGGCTTGATCATCGCAGGCGCCGGGGCGGACGACGGGTGGCGCTGGGTGTTCCTGGTCAACCTGTTCATCGGCGCGGTCACCGTGCCGCTGGCCGCCTGGCTGCTGCCCCGCTCGTCGGCCCGCGCCCGCCGCGGCTTTGACCCGGTCGGGCTCGGCCTGTTCACCGCCGCGCTGTTGCTGCTGCTCATCCCGCTGGTCGAAGGCCAGCAGGTGGGCTGGCCGGCCTGGTGCTGGGCCTGCCTGGCCGCCAGCGTGCCAGCCTTGGTGCTGCTCGGCTTCTGGGAGGTGGCCAAGGACCGGCGCGGCGGCGACGCGCTGCTCAAGCCGGGCCTGCTCGGGCAGATGTCGTTCTCGGCCGGCGCGATCTTCGCCGTGGTCTACTTCGCCGGGTTCGCCAGCGTGTTCTTCACCCTGTCCATCCTGTGGCAGGAAGGCCTCGGGCACAGCGCGCTGATCACCGGGCTGGTCATCGCCCCGTTCTCGGTGGGCAGCCTGGTCGCCGCGGCCAACAGCGACAAGCTGTCCGCCCGGCTGGGCCGGATGGTCCTGGTCACCGGATGCATCCTGGTCATCGCCGGCCTCGGCTGTACGGTCCTGGTGGTGCACCTCACCGCACCCGCGGTTAGCGGCTGGTACCTGGTCGCCCCGCTGCTGGTGGCCGGCCTGGGCACCGGCATGACGATCGCGCCAAACCAGGACTTCGTACTGGCCACGGTGGCCCGCCGGGAGGCGGGCACGGCCAGCGGCATCCTGGGCACCGCGCAGCGGATCGGCACCGCGCTGGGCATCGCAGTGATCGGCACCGTGCTGTTCGGCAGCCTGCATGTGCACCCCGGCCCGGACGCGGTCGCCGTGGCGTTCACCCACAGCGCCCAGCTAGCCCTGCTGGCCAACGTCGGGTTCGTCGTGCTCGCGCTACTGCTCGTGCTGGCCCTGCCGCGGCGCATCCCCGGCCACGACTGACCGGGCTGGCCCGGCCGAGGCCTACCGGGCCCCGGCCGGCTGCGACTGGTAGGCGCCAGGGCTGCCTGGGTTCCAGACCCGCTCGCCCAGGTAGCCGCGGGCCACCATGGTGACGAACTGGTAGACCGCGTCCTCCTCGGCGGACAGCGGCCCGGGGATGGCGCGTGGCGAGGCCAGCCCGCGCTGCACCGACTCGCAGGCGTGCCAGTCCTGCTGGTTGGTGATGTCCCAGAAGTCCACCGCATATCCCGGGTCGAAGTCCGCCGCCGCCACCGACTCCGGGGCGAACGACCAGGTGCACTCGATCCGGGTGCGGCCCGCGGCCAGCGGGGTCAGCCGGTGCGTCATCACGTAGTCCGGATGCAAGCTGAGCAGAATGTTGGGCCAGACGTTCACATAGATGACCGTCCGTAGCCCCTTCGCATCCAGATTTCGCAACGCCACTCCCCCGCTGGTGCCGTCGAGGGACATCGTGGCCATCCCGTCGCGCAGGTCCATCCAGCCGCCGACCCAGGACCCGGGGGCGGCGTAGTTCTCACCGCTCTTCGGCGGGCTGACCTTGCACAGTTCCGGGTGAATCTGCGGGCAGTGGTAGCACTCGTGGTAGTTCTCGGTGAGTATCTTCCAGTTGGCCGCGACCTCGTAGTCGTGCTGGCCGCGGACCACCAGCCGCTCCACCTCGTATCCGGCGATCAGTTCGTCCAGCGTGCCGAGGGAGTCGGCCAGCGGCCCGGCCTGGCCAGAGGCGTCCACAAACACCAGCCCGTGCCATTCCTGCACCGGCAGTTCGACGAGTCCCCACTGGCTGGCGTCGAAGCCCGGCTTGTTCTTGAAGCCGGCCGCCGCACGCAGGTTCCCGGACAGCCCGTAGGTCCACGAGTGGTACGGGCAGATGATCACTTTCTGCTGGCTGGCCGCGCCGCAGGGCAGCAGTTCGTGGCCGCGGTGCCGGCAGAAGTTCGCGAACCCGCGGAGCACTCCGTCGTCACCGCGGACGATCAGCACACTGCCCGGACCGATCCGCTCGGCGCGCATGTCGCCGGGCTCCGGGGTCTGCGCGCTGCGCCCCACGCACATCCAGCCGCCACCGAAGAAGTGCCGCTGCTCCCAGGCGAACACGTCCTCGTTCACGTACGCGGCCGGGGGCAGCATCCTGCTCTGGCCGAACGGGCGGAGCGCCTCGCGGACCCCGGCCAGATCCAGCGGAGCCGGTGGGTATCCGGGACGCGTGGCCGCCGGGGCGGTAGACGTGGTGGTCGTGGGCGCGCTAGTGCGAAGATCTTGACTGACCATACAGTCAAGGATAGGCAGCCGGTTGCGGCGTGTCCAGACCGGACACCCGGGTCAGGGCGTCTCGGCCTGCAGGATCTCGGCCACCGGACGACGGGCGCCAGTCCGGGCCGGAATGACGGTGAGCCCGGCCACCGCGAGCAGCATCCCGGCCACCATGGCCAGCAGCCACCAGGCCGGCGGGCTGCCCACTGGGCCGCCTTGCTGAACGGCCCGGTACAGCTCGGTGCCCGCCGGGATGCCGAGCAGCCCGCCAGCCAGCGCGGGCAGCAGCTGGGTGAGCGATATCCCGGCCACGGTCTGCTCCGGGGTCGCGCCGAGCGACCGCACGACGGCCGAGAACCGGCGGGTGTCCAGCACCGCCGCCCAGGTGGTGAACAGCGCGTTGGCCGCGGCCAGGATGGCCATCACCACGGTGATGACGAGCAGTACCACGCTGACCCGGGCGTTGCCGGGCGGCGGCGGCCCGGCGAACGGGCCGAACCGGGTCTGATCCACCGTGGCGTGAAAAGTCAGCACCGCGACGATGGCCGCGGCGGTGACGGCGAAGCTGGCCACGCTCAGCAGGACCCGGCGCGGCCTGCGGGTGACCAGGCGCGTGCCCAGCAGCAGCAGCAGCGGCAGCCAGGCCGAGAATCTGATCAGCCAGGCCGCCCGGCGCGGCGGCCGGACCAGCCGGCCAGCGCGGCGACCGTACTGATCCGGGCGGCCCGCAACGCCGGGATGAGGGTCGAGATGACCGCCACGGCCACCGCGGCAGCCAGCACCAGTGCCGCGCTGGGCACGGTGAGCGCGGGCGCCCCCGGGCTGCCCACCAGCGAGGCACCCGGGCTGGTCAGCAGCGGGGCGGCCAGCCGCCCCACGAGCAGCCCGGCCGCCGCCGCCAGCACGGCTACCAGCAGATGCTCGGCCAGCAACACCGCCGCGGTCAGCGGCGGGCCGCCGCCGGCCGCCTTCAGCAGGCCGACGCGCTTCTCCTGCTCGGCCATGCGCGCACCGGCCACCACCGCGACGCTGGCCACCGCGAGCAGCGCGAGCAGCCAGCTGGCCGGCAGCAGGACCTGCTGCTCCTGATCGACCAGGCTGGCCGCCGCGTCACGCAGGCTCTGCCACGAGGTCAGCGGCTGCTGGCCGGACGCCAGCCGGGGCTGGTGCGCGCGTACGAAGGCCGGCGCCAGCGCCGGGCTGGCCAGCCGCAGGTTCAGGTAGTACGTCACCGGGTTGCCCGGCGTGGCCAGGCTGCGCGCGGCCGCCCGGGTGAGCCAGATCAGCCCGGTGTCGAAGGATCGCGGGTGACCACCCGGGCCGCTGCATCCGCTGTAGAAGCACACCTGCGAGTACACCGGGACCGCGGCGGTCACCGCGATCCCGGTAATCCGGAATGCCCGGCCGCCCACGCTGACGCGCTGGCCGATGTGCAGGTCCATCGCCTCGGCGAACGCACGCTCCACCACGATCCCACCGCGGCGGACCCAGCCGCCCTGGACGACATCGGGCTGGTCGACCCGGGCCGCCACCTGGTCCCGCCCTTCCGCCATCACGTCAGCCGTCATGCCGTGCGCCCGGAGCACCGGCCAGGCGACCGGGTAGGGGCCGCTGTGCGTGGTGACGCCGGGAGCATCCGCCAGCGCCGCGAACCGGCGCCATCCGGCCGGCCCGGACAGGCCGATGTTGCTCGCCACCACGTCGGGCCCGGCGGTCGCCGCCTTGGTCTGTGCATAGGGCTGGCTGAGCACCCCGTGCACGATGAGGCCGAGCGACAGGGTGGCCATGGCCACGGCGATGACCAGGAGCAGAAGAGCCGACTGGGCCGGGCGGCGGCGCAGGTCGCGGCCGGCCAGGCGGCTGACGAGCAGGATCCGGCCCATCCGCTCAGCCTGCCCGGCCGGCGCGGATCGGCATCGCCGTGGTCTGCGGCACGAGACCTCCTAGCTAACGGTTATCTACGTAGATAACCGTTATCTAGGTCAGCCTGTCAAGCCCTCGGCCAGTAAGGTGATCGCCGGACCCGGAGGTGACGTCATGCGGAGGTACCGGCCGGCCGCTGGCCCGGCGCTAGGGATGGTGCTGGCGGGCAGCCTGGCGCTGGCCGCTTGCTCGGCCCCGGCCGGGCCGGCCGCCACCGCGAGTCACACCGCCCCGGCCAGCAGCCCGGCCGCCGCGGCCGCCGCCACCACGACCTGGCCGCCCGACCCACCGACCATGGCCGCGCTGCTGCGCATCGCCCAGGTGTTCAACACGGACTACGACAGCGGCCGGTACGGCGCGGTCTACGACCGCTGGGACGCCCGCAGCCAGGCGATCATCTCCCGGGCCGGGTACATCCAGCGCCACCTGGAGTGCCCGACCGCGCCTACCGGCGCGCCGGTCCGGGTGGAGAGCGCCATCCGGGGCCACGCGGGCCGGTGGCTGGTCCGCTACGAGGTCGAGGGGTCCCAGGCGGTGGACACCTGGTTCTACCAGGATCACCGCTGGGTGTTCGACATCATCCTGAGCAATCCGGGCGCGGCGGCGCAGTACCGGATGCCGTTCCGCCAGTACGAGGCCGCGGTCGGCTGCCACCCACAGTGACCATGCCGGGCGGTTCGCTAGTTTGGTCGGCGTGAGCAGCCCACTCGATGTCACCGCGCAGGTCCGGGTGGCGGCCGACGCCGAGCGGGTCTGGCGGGCCGCCACCGACTGGTCCCGGCAGGGGGAGTGGATCTGGGCCACCCAGGTGCACGGCGGCCAGGGCGTGGGCGCGGCGGTGACCGGCCGGACCGGGCTGGGGCCGGTCGGCTTCACCGACACCATGGTGATCACCGAATGGGATCCGCCACGCCGCTGTGTGGTCGAGCACACCGGCCGGCTGATCCGCGGGGCCGGCATCTTCGAGGTGCGCGCGGCGGGCATGGAATCCGAGTTCCGCTGGACCGAGCAACTGCGGCTGCCGCTGCCCGCCGGGCTGGGCGGCCTGGTGGCCCGGGTGATCCGGCCGCTGGCCGAGCAGGCGCTGATCTCGTCACTGCGCCGGTTCGCCAGGCAGTTCTAGCGCCGCCGCTCAGTCCCGGTTATAGCTCGAGCCGAACCGCAGGTAAACGGTGAGCGCGACGATGAATACAGCCACTCCAGTACCCAGGTACAGGACGTCGAGTTCGTCGTGGAACTCCAGCAGCACATCGGCGAACGTCACCGCCGTGACCAGGATGATCATGGAGATGACCCGGGCCTTGAGGTCGTCCAGGTCGGTCATCTCCAGCCAGGCCGGCAGCGGCAGCGGCCGCCGGCCGCCCGCCGCGCCCACCTTGGCCACGAACAGCTCGTAGAGGCCGAACGCCGCGATCATCAGCGTCGCCCCGATCAGGTACAAGTCGATCTCGGTGAGGAACAGCCGCAGGTTGTGCACGGCGAACGGCTCGGCGGCGATGTCGAACACGAAATGGATCACAACTACCGTGCCGTAGACGAACGCGCCGAACGCGGACAGCAGCAGGACCACGACCGGGAGCAGCACGGTCAACTGGGCCAGCGACAGCCCATGCTCGAAACCACGCTGCATCCGGCCGCCGCTCGGTACGTTCCGGCTGGACCCGGGCCCGTCCCCCGGTTCGGCCGATCCCGGCTCAGTCACATGGGACATACTTCCCCATCGGGCCGCCCCGGCACCGGCCGGGCCGCTTTTACCTGGCGTTTGCCTTATGCTCGCTATCCATGACAGGCCGCAACCCGGGCCACTTCGGCCAGTCGCTCAGCCCCCGCGGCAAGTGGGTCATGGGTGCGATCGGCGTCGTCCTGGTGGCCGTGCTGGCCGGTGTGGGCGTGTGGTCCGTGGTCGGCAAGAGCAGCTACGGCCCATCCCGGGATGGCTGCGTCACCGTGAATGTAGTCAGTTCCATGGGCGGCGCGGTAAGCCACAGCTGCGGGGCCAAGGCCCGCGCCCTGTGCAAGAGCGCGTTCCGCCACAACGACACCCTGGCCCGGCAGACCCGGACCCAGTGTCGCCTGGCCGGCCTAGCCCCCGCCCAGCCCTAGCGCCCCGCGTGCGCGGACTTTTCACGGATCTGGTACGGCCATTCCGGGCAAAACGGACCTTTATCTGCACCACCTACGTGAAGAGTGGGGAGCGGCCCGGACCGGGCTGGTGCCGGTGAGGCTGGCGGGGCAGGTGGGACGGCTGGGGTTCACCGGTCCCTTAGCAGTCCGGGACCAGTGACGGCGCAGCAGGAAAAGAAGTACGGCCCATGGCGTCCGGCGACGGGTGGTCGCCGGGGCCATGGGCCAGCAGTGGAGGTGGCGGGAATCGAACCCGCGTCCTTCAGTACATCACCAGGGCTTCTCCGAGCGCAGCCTGCGTCGCTTTTCTCAGCCCCGGCGGTCCTGCAGGCGGGTCGCCGACGGGCTCAGTCGCTGTTTAGTGTCCCGCTCAGCCCCGCGACCGGGCCGACCGGTGGATCCTCCTAGCTGATGCCAGACACCGGGCCGGAGGCGCTCCCGGGCTGACAACCCCTAACTCGCGGTTATTTAGGCCGCGAGGGCGAGGTGAGTGCGCTTAACATTGGCACTTATAAATGTGCGGTCACAGTATTAACGAGGTTATGTCCGCCGTCCTCGGCTCGCTTCCCCTGGCTCAACCACTGAAGTCGAAGCCTGTCACCCCCTGTGGGTAACAACCTATCCAGTTGTCAAGCTGCCGTGCGCCACGCCAGTCAGAACACGGTGACTCACGACGGTACTGGAGTCAACACCTAAGCACCAACCGGAATTCCGGCCCACCAGGCAACAACACAAGATGCCCGATGGGCTGCCCGCAGTGCGGGCCCCATCGGGCATCCCACGTGGTGATGAGATACCCCCGTGGACGCTGGCGGTGGCCGAAGTGCGCCCACGGGGGCCGACCGGCAGGGTCGGGGCCGGTCTTATGCCCGGACCTCCCCCGAGATGAGGTCCGGTTCTCATCACGGCGACTGGGGCGCAACCCCCCAAGCGGCTCCCAGTCAACAGGTAAGACGCCAGGGAGCACCCGCCTGGTTGCTCAGAGTGACAAAAAAACGCCAGCGCGTTCACGCTGCGCAATCGCGGACCCGTCCCTTACCCGCCCATACCAGCCAGGAACGACCGGCTCAGCGGGACCGCCGAGCCGTCCGGGCCCTTGGTCAGCTGCAGCACGGCGAACGCCACGCCGCCCCGGTAGCCGACGAACCAGTGCGCCCACCACTTGCTGCCCGGGGTGACCTGGGCCGTCCCGACCTGCCCAGCCACCGCCGCGCCGCTCAGGTTGGCCGACTTGGCGGCGCCGTTGGTCACCACCGCCCGCATCAGCTGGCGGAGCGCCCCCACGGTCTGCGCGCCGGCCACCGCGCGCGGGCTCAGCCCGGGGTCGGGCGGCGAGGTGACCAGCACCGGCGGGTGCCAGGTGCCGGCGTCCACGCCGGCCGCCACCAGGGCCATGTCCAGCGGGCTGACCTCGACGCCCTGCTGGCCGACGGTGTTCGCGGCCAGGCCGGCCTGGGTCACCGCGGCCCGGAACGACCCGGTGAACGCGCTCAGCGGCAGCTTCCAGTTCAGGCCGAGCCCGAAGTTCGAGGCGCTGCTGGCCAGCCGGGATCCGGTCAGCCCTAGCGACAGGGTGGTGAACGCGGTCCCGCAGGACTGCTCGAAGTCGCTGCTGAACGGCGGCGCCGCGCCCAGCCGGGGCGCGGTCGGCACGTTGCTGAATGTGCGGCCGCCCACGCTGGTGCTGGACCGGCACGGGATCGGCGTGTCCAGCGACACCTTGCCGCCGGACAGCAGCGCGGCGGTGGACACGATGGTGAACGCGTTGCCGGGCTGATACTGGCCGTTCAGCGGGTAGATCTTCGGCGCGCCGCCCGCGTTCCGGTCGGCCACCGCGAGGATGTGCCCGTTGGACGCCTGCACGGCGATGATGGCCGCGGCCGAGGACTGGCCGGCCAGCGCCCGGTCCGCGGCCGTCTGCACACCGCCGTCGATGGTGGTGTGTATCGGGGTGCCGGGCTGCCCGTCCCACTTCTTCAGCACGGCCACCTGGTGCCCGGCCGCGTTCTCGGCCACGATCATGGTCTGCGGTGAGCCGGCCAGCATGCGCTGGTAGACCTCCTGCAGCCCGGACACACCCACGGTGGTGCCCGGCCGGTACGCGATGCCCTGCTCCTGCAGCGCGTGCGCGGTCTCGGTGCCGACCGACCCGGTCACATCACTGGCCAGGCTGCTGAACAGGCGCCGGGACACCCGGCGCACGGTCAGCCCGGGCACCTTGTCCAGCTTGTGGCGGAGCTTCTGGTAGTTGGACGGCTGCAGGGTCAGCAGGGTCAGCGGCGCGGACTGCGGGGCGGCCCGGATCACGCTGAGCACCTGCTCCCCGTCCAGCCCGGTCGCGTTGGCGAACGCGGTCGCGGTGGCCTGCGGGTCCTGCAAGTCTCCCGGCCGCACCTGGGCGATCCACGCCGCCGACGGCCGGATCAGTGACCCGCCGCCCACGTCGAGCACCGGGGCCCGGTTCGGCATCCGGGAGACCACAGCCATCCGGACGCCCTGGCGCAGCCCGGGGTTAATGACCGCCGGGCTCCACACCACCTTCCAGGACCCGGACAGCTTGCGCAGCGTGAAATGGCCGGTGTAGTCCCAGGCCGCCCCATCCTGGCCCAGGTCCACCGAGGCGTGGAAATAGGCCGTCGCGACCCCGGAATGCTGGCTGATCTGGCCCATCGACAGGTAATAGGCGGCCGCGCCAAGCTGCTGGTACGCGGTGCGCAAGGCCACCGTCACCGGGCCGGGCGGCCCGGTGGTCAGCGCGGCCGCCTCCTGGTACTGGCCCTGGGCCCAGGCCAGCAGGAAGTTCTGCGCGGCCGGCTCGGCGGATGGCTCGCCGCTGACGATCCCGGTGGCGATGCCGGCCACCAGGAGGGCAGCCACCAGCCCGGCAGCCCCCAGTTTGAGCTGCCGCGACCTTGAGCGCAGGCCGCTCACGACTCCCCCGGCGCCGCCGCTGCGCGGTGCGTGTCCGCCGACGGCAGGCTGCGGATCACGCTTTACTGAGACGAAGGGCGTGACGGGCTTGCGGGCAGCCGCGTGCGCCCCACGTCTACGGTAGGAGGCCACGGCCTGCTTCGCCATCAGCCCCGCCGCCGGAAGGCACGTTCCACCTCCCGGGCGGCATCGCGTTCCGCCAAGTCGTGACGCTTGTCGTAGGTACGTTTGCCGCGCGCCAGGGCAAGTTCGACCTTGACCCGGCCATCTTTAAAGTACAGCGCCAACGGCACAATGGTGAGCCCGCGTTCTGCCGTCGCGCGGGCCCACCGGTCGATCTCCCGGCGGTGCAGCAGCACTTTGCGCGGCCGACGTGGTTCATGGTTGGTCCAGGTGCCCTGGGTGTACTCGGGGATGTGCACCCCGTGTAGCCAGACCTCTCCATCCTGGATCTGGGCAAACCCGTCGGTAAGCGACGCACGGCCGGCCCGCAGCGACTTGACCTCGGTGCCGGTGAGCACCAGGCCACCCTCGACGGTGTCCTCGATGTGGTAGTCGTGCCTGGCCCGCCGGTTACGGGCGATGACCGTGGACTGCTGCTGCCTGGACCTAGACGTGGACGTGGCGGCCATGGTTCAGCGTCCGCCGGGCTCAGGCGCGTAGGTAGCGCCTGAGAGTGAGGAAGGACGTGACGCCACAGAGCAGCACTCCCATGACCATGGCCAGGACGATGACCTCGATGAGGTCGGCCAGACTGAGCTGCACGTTGTACGGGAAGTACTGCTGCAGCGCATCCAGGCCCATCGTCTTGACCGCGACGAGCAACGCGGCCGCGATCGCCCAGCCGATCAACCCCGCGATGACTCCTTCCAGCAGGAAGGGTAGCTGAACGTAGAAGTTGGACGCGCCAACCAGCCGCATGATGCTGGTCTCCCGGCGGCGGTTGAACGCGGACAGCCGGATGGTGTTGGCGACCAGCAGGATGGCCGCGATGACCAGGATGATCGCGGTGATGACGACCGCGTCCCGCGCGCCGTTCAGCAGCTTGTAGAAGTTGGACAGGATCGACTGCACGTTGACGATGTTGTCCACGCCCGGGCGGCCCTGCACGGTGCCGGCCACCACGCTGTAGTCGGCCTGCGCGTTGGCCAGCTTGACCTGGAAGGAGTCCGGGATCTCGTTCTCGGTGACCAGGCTGGAGAACGACTTGTCCTGGGCGAAGTCCTGCTTGAACCGGGCGAACGCCTGCGCCTGCGACTCGTAGTAGACATGCTGCACGCCGTGCGAGCGCAGCGAGAGCAGGTCGTTGTAGATCTGCTGCCGCTCGGCCGCCGTGGCCGGCCCGTTCTGCTTGCACTGCGGGCTCACGCTGGTCGTGGTGCACAGGTAGATCGACAGCTGGACCCGGCCCTGCCAGTAGGTCCGGGTGTTGTCCACCTGCTTGACGAACAGGAACCCGGTGCCGAGCAGCGACAGGCTGATCGCCACCACGACGACCAGCGCAACCGTCATCGTCAGGTTGCGCCGGAGGCCGGTCCAGACCTCCTGAAACAGGAACTGTCCACGCATGGTTGCTTGAATCCCTCGGTAATTCCTCGGTATCCGGTACCGCCCAGACCCCGTCAGCCACCCTCGACGGCGTCAAGGGCCGCTGAGCTGGTCAGTACGCCTGGCCGTACACCCCGCGTGACTGGTCGCGCACGATCTTGCCGTACTCCAGCTCGATGACCCGCTTACGCATCGAGTCCACGATCGCCGCGTCGTGCGTCGCCATGACGACCGTAGTCCCTGTCCGGTTGATCCGGTCGAGAACCTTCATAATCCCGATGGACGTGGCCGGGTCGATGTTCCCCGTCGGCTCGTCGGCCAGCAGGATCATCGGCCGGTTCACGAACGCCCGGGCCATCGCGACCCGCTGCTGCTCGCCACCGGACAGCTCATGTGGCATCCGGTCGTGCTTGCCCTCCAGGCCGACCAGGTCCACCACTTCCGGCACCACCTTGCGGATGAACCGGCGTGGCTTGCCGATCACCTGCAGCGCGAAGGCCACGTTCTGGTAGACGTTCTTGTTCGGCAGCAGCCGGAAGTCCTGGAACACGCAGCCGATCCGGCGGCGCAGGTAGGGCACCTTCCAGTTGGTCAGCCGGGCGAGGTCCTTGCCGGCCACGTGGATCCTGCCCTCGGTCGGCTTCTCTTCCTTCAGGATGAGCCGCAGGAACGTCAACTTGCCCGCGCCGGATGAGCCGACCAGGAAGACAAACTCACCCTTTTCGACGTCAATGGTGACGTTCTCCAGCGCCGGGCGGCCCTGGGTCGGGTACGCCTTAGTGACGTTATCGAAGTGGATCACGGGCCCATCACTCGCTCGACGGAAATGCGGGACCAGGCGGCCGGATGCGCCTGCCAGACGGCCGTCCGGGCGCTGGGGAACTGTCCGGTTTGGCCACGGGCTAGTCTAGGGGGGAATGCGGCTCGCGGCGGCCAACACTACAGAACTGGCCCGAGCGGGCGCGGACCGGAGGGACCCAGGTGAGTTGTGAACACTTGATCTGCGCGCAGTGCGCGGGGCCTGTGGTCGAGGCCCGCTGCCCCGCCTGCCAGGCCGCACGGGCCCAGGTGCACCATCACTCCCACCTGAGCAAGCCGCTCGTCCTGGCCATCCTGCTGGTGCTGCTACTGGTCGCGCTCTCGCTACAGCAGCTCGCGCACTAAGCAGCCGCGTTCTTACGCAGCCACCTGATCTCGGCCTCGATGAAGTCGTCGATCTCGCCGTCCATCACCGCCGCCGTGTTCCCGGTCTCGAAACCGGTGCGCAGGTCCTTGACGTTCTGGTACGGGTGCAGCACGTAATTTCGGATCTGCGTCCCCCAGCTGCCGGATGAGTCGCCGCGCAGCTCGGCCATCTTGGCCGCCTGCTCGGCCCGCTTGCGCTCCAGCAGCTTGGCCTGCAGCACCGCCATAGCGGTCGCCTTGTTCTGGATCTGGCTGCGCTCGTTCTGGCAGGACACCACGATCCCGGTGGGCAGGTGGGTCAGCCGCACCGCGGAGTCGGTGGTGTTCACGCCCTGGCCACCCGGGCCGCTGGAGCGGTACACGTCCACCCGGATCTCGTCTTCCGGGATGTCGATGTGATCGGCCTGCTCCACCACCGGGATCACGTCCACCCCGGCGAACGAGGTCTGCCGGCGGCCCTGGTTGTCGTACTTGGAGATGCGCACCATCCGGTGCGTGCCGTGCTCGCCGCGCAGCGTCCCGTAGGCGTACGGCGCCTTGATCGCGAACGTGGTGGACTTGATGCCCGCCTCTTCCGCGTAGGACGTGTCGTAGATCTCGCTCGGGTACCCGTGCCGCTCCGCCCAGCGCAGGTAGATGCGCCGCAGCCCCTCGGCCCAGTCGGCCGCGTCGGCCCCGCCCGCCTGGGCGTTGATCGTGATCAGCGCTTCCCGGGCGTCGTATTCGCCGGACAGCAGGGTGCGCACCTCGAGCTGGTCGATCTCCTTGCGCAGCGCGGCCAGGTCACGGGTGGCCTCTTCGCGAGTCGGTTCGTCATGCTCCTGGTCTGCCAGTTCGAACATCACCCGGGTGTCGTCGAGGCGGCGCCGCAGGCTGTCCAGCCGGCTGAGTTCCCCCTCCAGGTAGGAGAGCCGGCGGGTGACTGCCTGGGCTTTCTCCTGGTCGTCCCAGAGCCCGGGGTCGGCGGCGCGGGCGCGCAGATTGTCTGCTTCACGCCGCATGGCCTCGGGGTCGAGAACGGACTCCACACTGGTAAGCGTTGACGACAGTTCCGAGAGTTCATTTGCGGGATCGGTACCTGCCATGCGGGAAAGCCTACGCGAGCGCAGGCATTCGAAAGGACGATCGCCCGCCAACTCACCCAGGATGTTCGGGAAGTGAACTGGCCGTCACGAGTGTCCGGATCGCCCGGACCGCGACCGACAGCATGGCCACGGTGAACCGGTCGCTCTCCCAGATCTCGGTGAGCGTCTGCGCGGCCCGGCTGACCGCCGTCCCGTTCCGCTCCACCCACAGGCCCAGCCGCTCTTCCGGCCGGCCCGGGCCGGTCACTTCGAGCACGTCCTGGGTGATGGCGGCGTGCGCCGCGTACAGGTCGTCGCGCAGCGCGGCCCGGGCCATCGTGTTCCACCGGTCGTCCCGGGGCAGCGCGGTGATCCGGTCCCGCAGCCGGGCGATCTGCAGCCGGTCGGCCAGGTCGAAGTAGACCTCGGCGGTCTCCTCCACGCTGCGGTTCACCGTCGCGGCGATCTCGACCAGGTCGAACGCGGAGTAGGCGGGCACCATCCCGGCCACCCACTCGGCCAGCGCCTGCGGCACACCGCGGGCGGTGAATGAGTCGAGCCGGCCGCCGAACTCGGACCGGTCCCGGCCGGTGAGCAGCTTGGGCAGCCCGGACGTGACGCTGAGCACCCCGCCGGAGAAGAAGTCGATGGTCTCCGCGATGTCGAACGGCGGCCGCCGGTGGTGCAGCAGCCACCGGGTGCCCCGCTCGGTCAGCTTGTGCCCCTCCAGCAGCATATCCAGCTGAGTGGGTACGTCCACCTGACCGTCCAGCGCCTCGACCTGGGCCCAGAACCCGGCCATGTCAAACACATGGCGGGCGACCAGGTAGGCCGCGGTCAGGTCGGGCACCGACGCCCCGGTCTCCTCGTTCATCCGGAACAGGAACGTGGTCCCGGACCGGTCCACCATGTCGTTGACCACCGCGGTGGTGATGATCTCCCGGCGCAGCGGGTGCGCGTCCATCTGGGCGGCGAATTTCTCCCGCAGCGGCGCCGGGAAGTAGTCGGTGAGCACCGACCGCAGGTACGGGTCGTCGGGCAGCGCCGAGGCCAGCATTTCGTGCTCCGCCCCGATCTTCACGTGTGCCAGCAGCACGGCAAACTCGGGTGTGGTCAGCCCCAGTCCGGCGGACCGGCGTTCGGCAACTTCCTTGTCTCCCGGCAGCACCTCCAGGCGCCGGCTGATCCGCCCGTCCCGGGCCATCTTCCGTATCATCCGGCTGTGCACGTGCAGCATTTCCGCGGCCTGCGCCCGGGACGAGGCCAGCGCCCGGTTCTGGTGGTAGTTGTCCTGCAGCACCAGCTGGCCGACCTCGTCGGTCATCTCCTGCAGCAGCCGGTTGCGCTGTTCCATGGTGAGCTCGCCGCGGCTCACGCTCTCGGCCAGCAGGATCTTGATGTTCACCTCGTGGTCGGAGGTGTCCACCCCGGCCGAGTTGTCGATGAAGTCGGTGTTGATCAGACCGCCGGCCAGCGCGTACTCGATCCGGCCGGCCTGGGTCACGCCCAGGTTGCCGCCCTCCGCGATGACCTTGGCCCGGACCGCGGGGGCGTCGATGCGCACCGCGTCGTTGGCCCGGTCCCCGGCGTCGGCGTCCGACTGGGTGCTGGCCTTGATGTACGTGCCGACGCCGCCGTTCCACAGCAGGTCCACCGGCGCGGCCAGGATGGCCGAGATCAGCTGGTCCGGGGACAGCGCGCGGACGTCCTCGGCCAGGCCGAGCGCCTGGCGGGCCGGCTCGGACACCTGGACCGACTTCGCGCTGCGCGGCCACACCCCGCCGCCGGACGAGATCAGTGTCGCGTCGTAGTCGGCCCAGGACGACCGGGGCAGCGCGAACAGCCGCTCCCGTTCCGCGAAGCTCACCTCGGGGTCCGGCACCGGGTCCAGGAACACGTGCCGATGGTCGAACGCCCCGATCAGCTTGATGTGCCGGGACAGCAGCATCCCGTTGCCGAACACGTCGCCGGACATGTCGCCGACGCCGGCCACGGTGAAGTCGGTGGTCTGGGTGTCCACGCCGAGCGTGGCGAAGTGGAACTTGACCGACTCCCAGGCGCCGCGGGCGGTGATGCCCATCTTCTTGTGGTCGTAGCCCTCGGACCCACCGGACGCGAACGCGTCGCCCAGCCAGAACCCGTAGCTGGTGGCGATCTCGTTGGCCGTGTCGGAGAACGTGGCGGTGCCCTTGTCCGCCGCGACCACCAGGTACGGATCGTCGGTGTCGTAGCGGACCACGCCGGGTGGCGGCACCACCTGGCCGGCCTGCAGGTTGTCGGTCACCTCGAGCATGGCGCTGATGAACGTGCGGTAGCAGGCCAGCACTTCGGCCTGGTGCGCCTCGCGGTCGGCGGCGTCCGGCAGCCGTTTGCAGACGAAGCCACCCTTGGCCCCGGACGGCACGATGACCGAGTTCTTTACCTCCTGGGCCTTGGCCAGGCCGAGGATCTCGGTGCGGAAGTCCTCACTGCGGTCCGACCAGCGCAGCCCACCCCGGGCCACGGCGGCGAACCGCAGGTGCACCGCTTCCAGCCGTGGCGAGTAGACGAACAGCTCGAACTGCGGCCGCGGCGCGGGCAGGTCGGGCACCTGGGCCGCGTCCAGCTTGACCACCAGGTACGGGACCGCGCCGACGCCCGCCCGGGGGGTGCTGAAGTAGTTGGTCCGCAGCGTGGCCAGGATCAGCGCCAGGTAGGCGCGCAGCACCCGGTCGTGGTCGAGCACCGCGACGTCATCCAGCTCGCCGCGGATCTCCTCGGTGATGGCCTCGCTGCGCTCGGCCTGGCCGGCCTGCCGGGCCGGGTCGAACCGGGACTCGAACAGCCGGACCAGCAGCCGGGTCACCGTGGTGTTGGAGCGCAGCACCCGCTCGATGTAGTCCTGGCTGAACCGGGTGCCCGCCTGGCGCAGGTACTTGGCGTAGGCGCGCAGCATCATGATCTGCCGCCAGCTCCGGTGCGCGTCCAGGACCAGCGCGTTGAACCCGTCGTCCTCGATCTGGCCGCGCCACAGCGCGGACAGCGCGTCCTCGAACAGCCCTTTGACCGCGCTCGGCGCGGGCACCGCCGCCGGGCCTGAGGTCCCGAGGCGGCGCAGCCCGAAGTCGTAGATCCAGAACGGCGTGGCCAGGCCCGGGCCCCGGAACTCGTACGGGTGCTCGTCCACCACCTCGACGCCCATGTGCTGCAGCCGGGGCAGCACATCGGTCAGCGTGATCGGGGATCCGGTGCGGTAGATGGTCAGCCGCCAGACCAGCGGGCGGCCAGGCGGGGCGTCCTCCACCGGCACCCCGCCGGAGAACCCCTCGGCCTCCCACAACTCGAACGCGACCGGCTCGCCGGTCTCCAGCATCCGGACGATCTGGGTCAGGTCGTCCAGCGCGTACAGCGCGGGCACGTCGGTCTTGTAGGTCTCCGGGATGGCCGACGCGCAGATGCCGAGCAGCGCCTTGGCCTCCGCCTCACCCAGCCGCTCGTGCGCGGCGGCGGCCAGGTCCTCGTCCCAGGACCGCACCGCGGCGGCCAGCCTGGCTTCCAGCTCGGCCGTGTTCACCTCGGGCAGCCGGGTGCCGGGCTCGGCCCGCACCACGACGTGCAGCCGGGCCAGCGCCGAGTCGCCGACGGTCGCGCTGTACTCCACCGCCACCCCGCCGAAGGCCTGCCGGAGCACTTCCTGGGCGCGCAGCCGCACCGCCGTGGTGTACCGGTCCCGGGGCAGGTAGACCAGGCAGGACATGTACCGGCCGTACCGGTCCCGGCGGAGGAACAGCCGGGTCTGCCGCCGCTCCCGCAGCGCCAGCACGCCAAGCGCGATCGGGACCAGTTCCTGCGGCATGATCTGGAACAGCTCCTCGCGCGGGTAGCCCTCCAGGATCTCGGTCAGGTCCTGCCCGTCGTGGCTGTCCGCGGCCAGCCCGGCCGCCTCCAGCACGCTGGCCAGCTTGCGCCGGAGCACCGGGATGCGGGTGATGCTCTCGTGGTAGGCGGCGTGGGTGAACAGGCCGAGGAACCGGTACTCGCCGTTGATCTGCCCGGCCTCGTCCACCCGCTTGACCGCGATGTAGTCCAGGTACGACGGCCGGTGCACGGTGGACCGCGAGTTCGCCTTGGTGATGATGAGCCGGATCGGCTCCTTGGCCCGGGCGCGCACCTCGGGCGGCAGCGCGCCGAACGACTTCGAGCCCGCCCGGTCGTGCCGCAGGATGCCGAGACCGGTGCCCGGCACGGCCTGCAGCGACATCTCCGCCGGGTCGTCCACCAGGTCGTACTCCCGGTAGCCGAGGAACGTGAAGTGGTTGTCGGCCAGCCAGTGCAGCAGCGCGATGGTCTCGGCCGGCGCGCTGGCCCCCTCGGCGAACAGCCGGTCGGCCAGCCAGCTGGCCTTGGCCTGCATCCGCGGGTAGTCCTCGACCGAGACCCGGACGTCGTGCAGCACCCGGTGCAGGTCCTTCTCCAGCCCGGGCAGCGGCACGTCGCAGGCCCGGCCGTCGATCTCGATGTGCGTCCAGGACTCGGCCTGCTCGTCGTGCCCGCTGCGGCTGGCATCCAGCGGGCCGACCACCTCGCGCAGCGCCCCGGCCACGTCCCGGCGGACCAGCAGCTGCGGGTGCACCACCCGGTAGCTCGTCACGCCGTGCCGGGCCAGCTCCATGGTCACCGAGTCGACCAGGAACGGCATGTCGTCGGTGACGATGTCGATCACCGTGGCGGCCGGGTCGAACGCGGCCATCGAGCCGCCCTGGCCGACCTGGACCAGGGCCCGGCCCTGCGGCCGGTCGGCGGCCAGCCGGGCCTGCGCCACGCCCACCGCGGCCACCGGCCCGGCCCCGGCGGCGGCCAGGTCCTCATCCGGGACGTGCCGGAAGTAGGCGCGCAGGTAGGTCAGCATGTCGCCGACGCCTACCCCGCCCGCCTCGGCCGGCCCGGCCGTCTTGGCCAGTTCGGCCGCCTCGGCCAGCAGCGCATCCCGGTTATCCGACATAGGTAGTCACGCTCCAAGTGGTCACAGCACGTCCCGCAGTTCCCACAGCAGGGGGTAGTAATGAATCGGCACCCGGGACCGCAGGTACGGCGCCCCGGTCAACCCGCCGGTGCCGGATTTGGTGCCGATCTGCCGCTCCACCATGGCCACGTGCCGGGCCCGCCACAGCCCGGCCAGCTCATCGTGGGTGAGCAGATCCTCGGCCAGCTGCCAGAGGTCGTCGTACTGGGCCCGGTCCCGGGCCACCGCGGCCAGCGAGTCGAGCACCTCCGCGTCCGACCCGGCGGGCCGCCCGCGGGCGGCCAGCAGGCCCAGGTACGCGTCCCAGACGCTCGGCTCGGCCAGCCGGCGGCGCAGCCGGCCGCGTTCCGCCTCGGTCTCGCCGCGGAACCGGCCCAGGTACCGCTCATCCTTGAGCCCGGACAGGAACTCCAGCTCGCGGAACTGCACCGACTGGAACCCGCTGGCTGGGGAGAGCAGCGCGCGGAACTCCAGGAAGTCCTGCGGGGTCATCGTCTCCAGGATGTCCACCTGCGCGATCAGCAGCCGCTCGATGGCGTGCACGCGGCGCAGCAGATGCCGGGCCCGCCAGGTCTCGCCGGCGGTCATCGCGTCCCGGACCGCCGCCAGCTCATGCAGCAGCTGCCCGAACCACAGCTCGTAAACCTGGTGCACGGTGATGAACAGCAGCTCGTCGTGCGCGGGCGGGTCGGCTTGCGGCACCTGCTGCGCGAGCAGCTCGGGCAGCCGCAGGTAGCTGCCGTAGGTGAGCAGCCCGCCTTCCTCGCCGAAGTTGCGCGGACTCGGCGAAGCCAGCCGTGCTGAGGAGGCTGAACTGGATCCGCCCGCACCACGCCGTTGTGGTGTTGTCACCCGATAACGCCCCTCAATCACCCTTCTTGCCGCGCTGCACCTCGTCCCGACTGTACGCGGGGTCAGCCTGGCTCGCGAACAGAGCCAGCACCTCCGGGTTGGCCAGCGCGTCCGGGTCGGCCGCCTGGGCCACCGGGGTGCCGAGCAGGATCTTGCGCACCGGGACCTCGAGTTTCTTGCCGGACAGCGTCCGCGGCACCCCGGGCACCTGATGGATCTCGTCCGGCACGTGCCGCGGCGACAGCTCGCCGCGCAGTGCGCCGCGGATCCGCCCGGTCAGCTCGTCATCCAGCGTGCAGCCGTCGGCCAGCACCACATACAGCACCAGCCGCCCCGGGCGGCCCAGCTGCCCGGTGTCCACCACCAGGCTGTCGGTGATCTCCGGCAGCCGCTCCACCACCCCGTAGAACTCGCTGGTGCCCATCCGCACGCCACCGCGGTTCAGCGTGGCGTCCGAGCGCCCGTAGATCACGCAGCCGCCGTCCGGCAGCACGGTGATCCAGTCCCCGTGCCGCCATACCCCGGGATAGGCGTCGAAGTAGCTGGCGTGGTAGCGCTCCCGGCCGGGATCGTTCCAGAAGCCGACCGGCATCGACGGCATCGGCGCGGTGATGACCAGTTCGCCGACCTCGCCGGTGACCGGCTGCCCGGACTCGTCGAACGCCTCGACCCGGGCGCCCAGGCAGCGGCCGGCGATGATGCCGGCCCGCACCGGCAGCAGCGGCGACGGCCCGACGAATCCGGTGCACAGGTCGGTGCCGCCGGAGAACGAGCCGAGCTGCAGGTCCGCGCCGACCCCGCGGTAGACCCAGTCGAAACCCTCGGGCGGCAGCGGCGACCCGGTCGAGCCGATGCCGCGCACCGCGGACAGGTCCAGCTCGCGGCCGGGGGACAGCCCGGCCTTGGCGCAGGCCAGCAGGTACGGCGCGCCGGTGCCGAAGTAGGTCACCCCGGTCCGGGCGGCCAGCCGCCACAGCGCGTCGGTGCCCGGGTACGTCGCGCTGCCGTCGTAGAGCACCACGGTCGCGCCGACCAGCAGCCCGCCGGCCAGGTAGTTCCACATCATCCAGCCGGTGGTGGTGTACCAGAAGAACACCGAGTCGGGCCCGAGGTCCTGGTGCAGCGACAGCGCCTTCATGTGCTCCAGAACGACCCCGCCGTGCCCGTGCATGATCGCCTTGGGCAGCCCGGTGGTGCCGGACGAGTACAGCACCCACAGCGGGTGGCCGAACGGGACCTCGTCGAACTCCAGGCTGTCCCCGGCCGCGCCGGGCAGCTCGGCCCAGTCCAGCAGGCTGGCCCCGGCCGCCTGCACCGCCGCGGTCACCGGCGGCCCGTCCGGCCGCCCGCCCACCATGATCACCGCGCCCAGGCCGGGCAGGCCGGCGACGATTTCGGCCAGGGCATTTTCTCTTTCGAACGCCCGTCCGTTGTAGCGGTAGCCCGCCACGGCGACGAGTACTTTCGGGGTGATCTGGGCAAACCGGTCGATCACGCTGTGCGCGCCGAAGTCGGGTGAGCAGGACGACCAGATCGCGCCCAGGCTGGCCGTAGCCAGCAGCGCGATCAGCGACTCGGGCACGGTCGGCAGGTAGCCGGCCACCCGGTCGCCCCGGGTCACGCCGAGTTCGCGCAGCGCGGCCTGGACCCGGGTCACCTCGGCGGCCAGCTCGCCATAGGTCACCCGGCGCGGTTCGCCGTCCTCGGCGGCGGCGATGATGGCCACCCGGCCGGGATCGGTCTCGGCCATGCGCAGCGCGTTCCGCGCGTAGTTCACCGTGGCGCCGGAGAACCACTCGGCGTCGGGCAGCCGGCCGGTCAGCGCCGGGCCGTGGCCGCGCTCGCCGAGCACGCCGAAGTAGTCCCAGATCGAGTCCCAGAACGCGGCGGGCTCGGTCACCGACCAGTCCCACAGCTCGGCGTAGCTGCCGGTGGCCACGCCCCGGTCCCCGGCCAGCCAGCGCTGGTACCGGGTGATCTGGGCGCGCTCGACCACCTCGGGACCCGGCTCCCAGAGCACGGTGCCGTACCCGGCGCCGAGCAGCGCGGTGACGTCCTCGTCTCGTGGCATAGGCCCCAGCATCGGGGGTCAGCCCGGGTCGCGCAATGTGCCCGCGCGCAGCGGATCAGGTGATCTATCCCACTGATCTATCCCACAGGCGCGCCGGCCAGGAAGGCCAGCACGCCGAGCGCGGCCGCCCCGACGATGCCGCTGACCACGCCGCGGCGCAGCCCGATCAGCCACAGCGCGGCCAGCGCCAGCAGGCCGGCCTGCCACAGATGGCCGAGGGCCAGGCCGAGCGGGATGGCCGCCCCGGCGATGGCACCGATGGCGGCCGGCCCGGCCCCGGTCAGGAACGCCTGCACCCGGCGGTTGGCCCGGAGCCGGTCGAAGTAGCGGCCACCGGCCAGCACGAACGCGAACGACGGGGTGAACGCGACCGCCGAGGCGAGCAGCCCGCCGCCCACGCCGTGTGCCGCGTAGCCGACCACCGCGACCGTCTGCACCACCGGTCCCGGGGTGACCTGGCCCAGCGCGACCGCGTCGAGGAACTGCGCGGCGGTCATCCAGTGGTAGGTGTGCACCGCGTCGTGCTGCATCAGCGGGATGATCACGAAGCCGCCGCCGTAGGACAGCGCGCCCACCTTGAACGCCACCCAGGCCACCGCGAGCAGCCCGCCGGTGACCGGCACCGCGGCCAGCGGCAGCAGCAGCGCGCCCCGGCCCGGACGTGACTGGCCCGGACGTGGCCGGGCCGGGTCCGCCCGGCGCGTGGTCAGCACCATCTCGGCCAGCCCGCACGCGGCCAGCACCAGCACCAGCCACGGCCCCACGGTGGCCGCCGCCACCCCGCCGGCCAGTGCATAGCCAATCCAGCGCGCCTGGGCCGCCTGCTGGCTCGTACCCGACTGGTGAATCCGCCGCCAGCTGGCCGGGGCCAGGCCGATGGCGGCGGCCACGGCCACCGCGGGCACCGCCGCACCGGCCCCGTCCGCCGCGCCGCGGATCCAGCCCGGCGGGTGCTTGGCCAGGAACAGCACGGACAGGCTGAGGATCACGATGAGGCCAGGGACGATGAAGCACAGCCCGCCGATCAGCGCCCCCACCGTGCCGCGCAGCCGCCAGGCGCAGAAGATGGCCAGCTGAGTGGAGGCCGGGCCGGGCATCAGGTTGCAGGCGGCGACGCCGTCCTCGAACTCGCTGGCCGGCAGCCAGCCCCGGTCCTCGACGCAGAGCTGGCGGAGCAGCGCGATATGCGCCGGCGGCCCGCCGAAGCCGATGCAGCCGATCCGGCCCCACTCCCGGGCAATCGTGCGCAGCGAAACGGTGGGCGGCTCCGCAGGCTGCGCAGGGGCACCATCCGGCGCTGCGTCCCCAGACACGGGGTCAACCTACGCTCCGGAGGTTAACCGGCGGCGGCCAGGGTGAGCCGGTCCACGGCGGCCACCACGGCGGCCGTGTCGGTCAGGTCTGCGAACACCGCGTCGGCACCGGCCGCGCGCAGCTCGCTGACCGTGGACCGGCCGCTGGCCACGGCCAGGCAGCGGGCCCCGCCGGTCCGGGCCGCTTCGACGTCCAGCGTCGAGTCGGCGATGTACACGGTGGCGTCCTCGCCGAACGGCACGCCGTATTTCTCGGCCGCCCTGGACCGGGTCATCAGCAGCTGCGCGCCCTTGGGGTACACCTGCGAGCCGTACCCGCCCACCTCGGTGTCGAAGAACCGGTCCAGGCCGAACGCATGCAGCTTCAGCACCGCGTTGGGCCGGAGGGTGCCGGTCAGCACGGACTGCACCACCCCGTGCAGGCTGGCCACTTCGGCCACCGCATCGGCCGCGCCGGGCAGCAGCCGGCCCCGCTCGGTGAGCTGATCCCGGCGGGCGGCGAACGCGCCGGCCAGCTCGTGGCTGAACCGGGCCAGCAGTTCCTGACTGGCCGGGCCGGGCGCGACCGTGACACCATTCAGCGCCAGCGCGTCGAAGAAGATCCCCGACTCCAGCCGGCCGGCCAGCTGCGGCAGCTGGACCAGCGGCCGCCCGGTGACCGCGCGGAACGCCTCGACATATGCATCCCGGGTGACCCGTCCGACGTCCATCAGAGTCAGGTCGATATTCCACAGAACCAGGCGGTGAATGGAAGCCTCCGGGGTGGTTTGGGCGCGGCGCCCCGGTCAGCGTAGCGCGAAGGGAGCAGCCAGGTCCGGCTAAGAACCGGGTGACCAAGTCACCACCTGAGGGACGTGACCATTGACCGATGCCAGGGTGATCGAGAAATCCTGGGCCGACCCGGAGCAGTTCGCCGCCATTTTCGATCGCTACTTCGGCCAGATCCACCGCTACCTGGCCCGACGGGTCGGCGGCAAGCTGGCCGACGACCTGGCGGCCGACGTGTTCACCGCCGCCTTCGCCCAGCGCACCCGCTACGACCTGGACCAGGAATGCGCACGCCCGTGGCTGTACGGGATCGCCACCAACCTGGTCGGCGCGCAGCGCCGCCGGGAGCAGCGTTACTACCGCGCGCTGGCGCGCACCGCGGCCGTCACCCCGGCCCACAGCGACGAGGAGGAGCGGCTCACCGACCGGGTCAGCGCGGCCGCGGCCGGGCCGGCTCTGGCTGCCGCGCTGGCCACGCTGGCCCAGGGCGACCGGGATGTGCTGCTGCTGGTCGCGCTGGCCGAGCTGAGCTACCCGGAGGTGGCCGCCGCGCTCGGTATCCCGTACGGCACAGTGTGCTCCCGGCTGAGCCGGGCCCGGCGGCACGTCCGCGGCGCACTCGGCGACATCAACCCGATGCAGGTGAAGGAGCCCACCGATGGATGAAATGACCCTGGTCCGGGAACTCCTGCCGGACGCGCCGCCGCCGGCCGGGCCGGTCGTCGCGGCCGCCCGGGACCGGCTGGACGCCCGCATGCACGGCCCGGGCCGGCGGCACTGGCGGCCCCGGCGCGGGCGGCCGATCCTGCTGGTCACCGGCGTGCTGGCCGCGGGCGCGGCCGCCGCGCTGCTGACCGTTACCCTGCTGCCCAGCGGCCGCCCAGCCGGCCCGGGGCACGGTCAGGCACCTGGGCTGCCCCGCAGCCTGACCGCGTCCAACGCCCGGCAGTACCTGCTGGCCATGGCGAGCACGGCCGGCCAGGCCAAGGTCGCCGGGCGGTACTGGTGCTCGGTGGTCCGCCAGGGCAGCCGGGAGATGGTCGTCGCGGGCAACAAGGAAATCTCCGTGCCCTGGCTGGACGGTGGGGGACGGAGCCCCAGCACGGCCCGGCCGGCCGGATTCCAGTACTCGGTCATTGAGCGCAGCCAGTCCGAGGACTGCCTGGAGGCCCCGCACGGCAACTGGCCGGGCGGCACGGTCACCGGCTACTACCAGTCGCTGGGTGCCCAGTTCCCGACGGCAGCGGACCGGGCCACCTGGCAGCGCGACGGCTCCCCGACCCGGGTCGGCGCCTGGTACGCCAACCAGCCGGATTCGTTCCAGCCGGGGCCGCGGCTGCGGACCGGCCCCAAGCAGGGCTGGAGCAACTACGCGAGCCTGTCCGCCGACCCGGCCACGCTCAAGGCACAGCTCTCGGCCGGGCTGCCCGGCCCGGACAGTGCGGTCATGAAGATGGAGGAGCACAGCACCGGCTGGTCTTACCGGATGATCCGCAACGGCATGCTGTTCTACGCGGCGGTCGGGGTGATGGGCGACCCGGTCCGGCCCGCGGTCCGGGCGGCCGCCTACCGGGTGCTGGCCAGCGTGCCGGGCGTGCAGGTCAAGCCGGGCATCCGGGACATCGCCAGGCAGGTCGGCACCGCGGTCTGGCTCAGCCACCCCGGCGATCGCGCGGTGGACTACGAGCTGATCGACCCGGCCAACGGCTACCTGCTCGGCGACGAGAACATCACCGTGACGCCGCTGCTCGGCCTGCCGCCTGGCTCGGTGCTCACCTACAACGAGCGGGTCAGCAGCGGCTGGACCAACACCCTGCCCAGCCAGCCCGCCCACTGACGGGGGATAGCGGTGGCCTCAGCCCATGTGCGGGTAGCGGTAATCGGTGGGCGGGGCGAACAACTCCTTGATGGCCCGCGCGTTCACCCAGCGGGTCAGGTTCCAGATCGAGCCCGCCTTGTCGTTGGTGCCGCTGGCCCGGGCCCCGCCGAACGGCTGGCGGCCGACCACCGCGCCGGTCGGCTTGTCGTTGATGTAGAAGTTGCCCGCCGAGTACCGCAGCGCCTCGGCCGCGGCGGCGATCGCGGCCCGGTCCTGGGCGATGATCGAGCCGGTCAGCGCGTACGGAGCGACGTCGGCCGCCTGGGCCACCACCTCGGCGTACCGGCTGTCGTTGAACACGTGCACGGCCAGGAGCGGGCCGAAGTACTCGGTGCGGAACACCTCGTCCGTGGGATCGGAGCACGCCAGCACGGTCGGCTGGACGAAGTAGCCCTGCGACCCGTCCGCGGTCCCGCCGGCCAGCACCCGGATCGACGGCCGGTCCGGCGCGCTGGCCAGCACGTCGGACAGCTTGTGGAAGGCGCGGGCGTCGATCACCGCGCCGAGGAACAGGGACAGGTCGGCCGACACGTCGCCCATGGTCAGCGAGTCCACCTGGGCCAGGAACGAGTCCTCCATCCGGCGCCACACCGACTGGGGCACGTATGCGCGAGAGGCGGCCGAGCACTTCTGGCCCTGGTATTCGAACGCGCCGCGGAGCAGCGCCACGGACAGCACGTCCGGGTCGGCCGACGGGTGCGCGATGACGAAGTCCTTGCCGCCGGTCTCGCCGACCAGCCGGGGGTAGCCGCGGTAACCCGCGATGTTCTCGCCCACGGTGCGCCACAGGTGCTGGAACGTCCGGGTCGACCCGGTGAAGTGGATGCCGGCCAGGTCCGGGTGGGTCAGCGCGACCCGGGACACCGCCTGGCCGTCCCCGGTGACCAGGTTGATCACGCCGGGCGGCAGCCCGGCCGCTTCCAGCAGCCGCATCGTGTAGTGCGCGGACAGCTGCTGGGTGGGCGACGGCTTCCACAGCACGACGTTGCCGAGCAGCGCGGGCGCGGTAGGCAGGTTGGCCGCGATCGAGGTGAAGTTGAACGGGGTGATGGCCAGCACGAAGCCTTCCAGCGGCCGGTACTCCATCCGGTCCCACTCGCCCGGGGCGGACGACGGCTGCTCGGCCAGCAGCCGCCGGGCGAAGTGCACGTTGTACCGCCAGAAGTCGATCAGCTCGCAGGCGGCGTCGATCTCGGCCTGGTACACCGACTTCGACTGGCCCAGGATGGTGGCCGCATTGATGGTGGCCCGCCACGGGCCGGCCAGCAGGTCGGCGGCCTTGAGGAAGATCGCGGCCCGGTCGTCGAAGGACATCGCCCGCCAGGCCGCGGCGGCCGCGGCGGCTGCCTTGATGGCGGCGGCCACGTCTACGTCGTCGGCGTTGGCCAGGTGCCCGAGCACGTGCGCGTGGTTGTGCGGCTGGACCACCGCGATCCGCTCGCCGCCGCCCATCCGCTGCTCCCCGCCCACGGTCATGGTCAGCTCGGCCGGGCTGGCCGCCAGTTCCTTGATCTTGGCTTCGACCGCGGCGCGCTCCGCGCTGCCGGGTGAGTACGGCCGGACCGGCTCGTTGCTGGGCTGCGGAACGGTGCTGACGGCATCCATGAGGGTCTCCCCGGATCAAGGTCTCACTCTGGCGGTGTGCCCATCGTGCCACGCCGCAGGCCCAGCGCGGCCAGCGCGCCTGCGGCGGAGGCCGCGGCCAGCACCAGCACGCAGTCGTGGAAGGCCGCGATCGGCAGCCCGGTGATCCTGACCCGCTGCGCGTAATACGTCGCCAGCAACGCGATGCCGAATGAACCGGACAGGCGTTCGGTAATGCTGAACAGGGTGCTGGCGTCCGGCAGCTTATCTCCGGGCAGATCCCCGACCAGCTCCATGACCAGCGGCTGGACGGTCAGCCCGAGCGCCACGCCGCGCCCGCAGAAGAGCGTGGCGCTGGCCCAGACCGGGGTCGCCGGGCCGAGCAGCAGCATGCTGAGGGTGGCCACGGCGAGCAGGGCCAGCCCGCCCACCACGCTGCCCACGATGATCCCCGGGCGGGCCCGGCCGCGCTCGATCAGAACGCTGCCCAGCCAGCTGGCCAGGCCCATGACCACGCCTTGCGGCAGCAGGGCCAGGCCGGTGAGGGCGGCCGTGCGGTGCTGGATGTCCTGCAGGTAGACCGGGGCCAGGAACAGCACGGAGAACAGCACCACGCTGGCCACACAGGCCAGCGCCAGGGTGAGCGCCCGGCGCGGTGCGCCGAGCACGCTCAGGTTGACCGCGGGGCTGATGCCACGGGCGCGGCCCGGCCGGCCCCGGTACCAGAGCAGGTAGCCGACGATCAGGGCCAGCCCGCCCAGCCAGGCCGGGGCCGACGCGGCGGACAGCCAGCCGTGGCCGGGGCCCTGGCTGGCGCCGTAGCTGGCCAGGCCCAGGCCGGCGCTGAGCAGGACCAGGCCGGGCAGGTCGAGCCGGGCCGCCGGGTCGCCGCCCGGCCCGCCGCGGGCCCGGCGGCAGCGCCGCAGGCCGGCCAGCGCGGCCAGCCCGACCGGGACGTTGATCAGGAACACCGACCGCCAGCCGAACGCCCCGATCAGCAGGCCGCCGAGGGCCGGCCCAAGGGCCGGGGCGGCGAACAGCATGATGCCGGCGCTCGGCGGCATGGTCCGGGCCGCGCCGTCCCGGCCCAGCAGCAGGCCCATGGCCAGCGGCACCATCGGCGCGCCGAGCAGGCCTTGCACCACCCGGGCCGCGATGAGCAGGCCCACGCTGGGCACCATGGCGCAGGCGGCCGAGGCGAGCACGAAGCCGGCCAGCGCGGCCTGGTAGGCGGGCACGGTGCCGAACCGCCGGGCCAGCCACGGGCTGGCGGCCAGCCCGCAGGCCAGGCCGAGCAGGTAACCGCTCAGCGCCCAGGCCGCGGTGGCCAGCGTGGTGTGCAGGTCGGTCACGATGACCGGCACGGCCACGTTGACCACCGAGGAGTCGATCATCGAGAGCATCGGGCCGGCCAGCAGGACCAGCTGGAGCACGCCCGCCGGGACGCGCGGCCGGCCGGTGCCGGTCCCGGCGGCGGCGCGGGCGGCGGTCACGGCAGGCCGCCCGCCGCCGCGGCCAGTTCGTCCAGCCAGCGCAGCTCGTGCCGGGCGGCGTCCCGGCTGAAGTCCATGACCCGCAGCCCCCACGGCTCGGCCTGCGCGTCCGGGCGCAGTGAGTCGAGGTGGTCGATCCGGCCCTGGACCACGGCCCGGCGTACCCCGATGATCCGCAGCCGGTCCTCGGGCGGCAGGTCGGCGAAGAACGACACCCGCACCTGGAACTCGTTCTCGTCGGCCAGCAGCGCGGGATCGGCGTCGCGGATCATCGACTGGTACAGGCCGTGGCCGGTGTCGGTGAGCCGGTACACGTTCCGCGGCGGGCGGCCCGGGTCGGCCTCGGCGGCCGCCCGCTCGACCGCGCCCTGCACCTCGAACCGGTGCAGCGCCGGGTAGAGCACGTTGTTGTTGATCGACCGGCCGCCCAGGATCCGCTCGACCTGCTTCTTGATCTCATACCCGTGCCGGGGCTGGTCGCGGAGCACCCGCAGCGTCAGTATGTCAAAGTACACGGGGTTAGCCTAACCTAGGTTAGGCTAACTCAATAGGGCGCTATGCTGCCCGGCCGTCGCTGGGGGAAGGGCTACTCGTCGTCGACGTAGCGGAGTTCCTGGGTGGCGAACCAGAGCAGCTCGTGCCCTTCCGCGCTGTCCACCAGGAACTGGGCGTCGTCGTCGCCGGAGTCGGCCGCGGGCAGCGCGGCCGCCGCGGCGTCGATGTCGTCCGCCGCGACCCGGTCGTCCACGTGCCCGGACGCCACCCGGGCCAGCGGGACCGGCGCGGCCAGCTGAACCAGGGTCGGCTCGTCGAAGCCGCCCTTGGCGTCCACCTGATCGTCCGGCACGTCGGCGGCCAGCACCACGCGGCGGCGCGGGGCGCCGGGGTCGGCCAGCAGCAGCCGCAGCGACGCCCGGGCCGCGTGCATCATCGCGACGTACTCGAGTTCTTCCAGGTCACCGGTGGCGTACCACTCGCGCAGCGCGGGGGTGACGGCGAACGCCGTGACCGGCGCCGGGCCAATTTCAGCGTCGTGCAGTACCGAGTCGAGCATGCTGACCGTGGCCGGCAGGTAGACGCGCATGATGTTGTCCCCGATGAAAAATGTGGTCAGCCCGTGCTGTCCGGTGCTGCGCTGCCGGTAAGTCTGCCATTCAGGGCGGCCACCACGGCAGCGATCGCCGCGTCCAGCGACTCATGCTCCCAGACCCGGACGACCTGCCAGCCGGCCGCGGCCAGCGCGGCGTCCGCGGCCCGGTCCCGCTCCATGTTGCGGCGCAGCTTGGGCGCCCAGTACCACTCGTTGACCGTCGGGTCCCGGCCATGTTCCGGGCAGACGTGCCAGAAGCAGCCGTCCACGAACACGGCCACCCGGCGGGCAGTGAACGCGATATCCGGCCGCACCCTGGTGCCGGGGGCCAGGTCGAGCCGGTAGTCCTTGCGGAACCGGTAACCCTGCCGGTGCAGCGCGCTGCGCAGGGCCAGTTCCGGCTTGGTGCCGGTGCGCTTGATGGCCCGCATGTTCGCCGAGCGTCCCGGGCTGGACGGGCTCGGATAGTCAGCCACTGGCTAAGGCTAGGGCAGCGCGTCCCCGGTGGGCAGCCCAACCAGCTCGCCGAGCCGGGTCACGGTTTCCGCCGGGTCGGTGTGCCAGACGCCGGTCATGCCGAGCGCCTCGGCGGCCAGCACGTTGGCCTCCAGGTCGTCCACGAACGCGCACTCGGCGAGGTCCAGCCCGAGTAGCTGCGCGGCGTGCCGGAAGATGCGCTCCTCCGGCTTGCGCATGCCGACCTCGGCCGAGATGACGACCGCGTCGAACAGCTGGGGGAACAGGTGGGTCGGGTAGCCGGTGACGCCCCACGAGTTGGACAGCAGCGCGGTCCGCACCCCGGCCGCGCGCAGCTGGCGGAGCAGTTCGAGCATGGGCTGGCTGAGGGTGGTCGCGGCGAACATCCGGTCCAGCAGGCCCGCGGCCGGCACCGGGGTGCCGTCGCGGCGGACGATCTGCGCCGCGAGCAACTGCTCGAACTCCGCGTCGGTGCACTGGCCGAGTTCCAGCGCGTGGATCGGGTTGACCTCCGCGGTGGACTCATAGGCGCCGGTCACCCAGGGCCGCATCACCGCGAGGTAGCTGTCGAAGTCGATGTCGTCGGCGGCGATCCAGGCCCGCACCGTGTCCAGCAGCGGACCGGTCAGCACACCGCCCCAGTCGGTTATCACGCCACGCAGCACACCCTGATGGTACGAGGCGGCGGGAACCTGGCTAGGTTCCCGCCGCCTCGGCAGTGGTGCGGCTACTCCGCCCGGGTGTTCCCCCGGCACCGGGGGTTACCGGGTCTCGCTGGCCACGGCCGGCTGCCCGGTCCGGGTGTGCGTACGCACGGCAGGCTCGGTCGCGTGCCGGCGGCCGGGCAGCACACGGTGCGGGGCCAGGTGGCGCCGGGCCACGGTCAGGCCGTCCACCGCCGCCACCGGGGTGGTCGGCACGAAGTCGCTGACGTGCGGCTCGGCGGCTTCCTTGGCCCGGAAGTAAGCGCGGGCCTCGGCGTAGTCCGGGTGCTGGTACGGGCGCTTGAAGGTCATCCACAGCGGCACCCCGACGATGCCCAGGATGATGAGGGCGATGATGGGGAAGTTGGCGATCACAGCGCCGGTCACGGTTATCTCCTCTTTCTTCTCGTCCCGGCGGGGGGCCGCCGGTTGCTATGTCTTCACGATGCCCCGGGGCGTTCTGCTGGCCGTTGGCAGAGCTTCTGTGCTGGCTCTGAATCGGGCGCAGGTCCTGGGACCCGGGATCCCGGGACTGTCGGCACCAGGCCGTAACGTGCTGATTAGCAGTCGGGACGGGCCGGAGGGGAAAGCCACCATGTCTGAGACCAGCGCACCCGTCGTCACTGGCGAGCGAGCCGACCTGCTGGCCGCGCTGGCTAAGCAGCGCCACTTCCTGCGGTTCACCGCCCGCGACCTGACCGATGAGCAGGCCGCGCAGCGCAGCACGGCCAGTGAGCTATCCGTCGGCGGCATCATCAAACACGTCACGCTCACCGAACGGCGCTGGATCCGGTTCATCCAGGACGGCCCGGCCGCGATGAGCTGGAGCGAGTCCGACATGTCCGACTGGATGGCCGGATTCCGCATGCTGCCCGGGGAGACGCTGACCGGGCTGCTGCAGGCCTATGAGCAGGTCGCCCAGGAGACCGCGGAAGTGGTGGCCACGCTGCCCGACCTGGACGCCACGCAGCCGCTGCCCGAGGCGCCCTGGTTCGAGCGCGGCGCCAGCTGGTCGGCCCGCCGGGTGCTACTGCACGTGCTGGCCGAGATCGCGCAGCACGCCGGGCACGCGGACATCATCCGTGAGTCGCTGGACGGCGCCAAGTCGATGGGCTGAGGCCTGCCCCATGCGCTAGCCCAGGCCCGCGTTGCTGTGCTCGCGCAGCAGCGCGGCCACCAGGTAGCTGGCCTGCGGCGTGCCGAGGCCGGAGGCCATGTCGTAGCCGCGGGTGGCGTGGTAGCAGGGCTTGCCGCGCTTGCCGCCGTACCGGCAGGTGTGATGCGGATACCGGCCACCCCGGGCCAGGTAGTCGTTGTTGCCAGTGACCACATCGGTGAACGCTTTCGGGTTGGTCCGGTAGAGGCTGGGTGACAGCAGGCCGAGCCGGTGGCTGCCGCGCTGCTGGTCGGCCAGCGCGGTCAGCGCGGCCCACAGCGGGGTGGCCAGGCTGGTCCCGCCGACCGTCGTCAGGCCGTGGCCGTTGAACTTGCCGGCCGTGCCGTAGACGACGTAGCCCCGGGTGCTGCGTTCGCCGGGGCTGGCTCCGGTGCCCACCGCGGCCAGCGCGGACACGTCGGGCACCTCCCGGCAGTCCTGGCCGCGCGGGGCATGGCAGGGCTTCCCGCTGGAGTTGCCGCTGTGATCGAAGCCCACCTGCCAGCCGGGCATCTTCCACATCCGGGAGATGCCGCCCCCGCCGACCAGGTTGCCAGGGCTCGCGACCGGATGCCCGGGCCGCCCGTTGAACGGAGCCTTGAACCCCTGCCCGTACGGGGTCTGGTTCCACACCGACTGGACCGGCGGTGAGCCGAACCGGGTGATCTCGGTGCCGCCGACCGCGGTCACGAACGGCTGGCTACCCGGGTCATCGACCTGCCGGCTGTAGCAGCCGGGGTTCGGTGGCACCTGCACGCCCCGCCCCGGCAGGCAGTCGATCGACCCCTCGTCCCCGGCGGCGGCCAGCATCGACTGGCCCTGCACCGCCATCTCCTGGAAGATCTTCGACTCGATGCTGAGCAGCCGGGCACCGTTCAGCGGCTCGCAGCCGCCCCACGACGTGCTGACCACCTGGGCCCGGTCCTGCTGCGCGATCGCGCCGTAGTTGTCCAGCTCGGCCGTGGCGCCGTCGCTGGCCGGCGCCTCGTAGACCAGGATGCTGGCCTGCGGCGCCATGGCCTGGACCACCTCGATGTCCGAGGTGGCCTCCACCGTGCCGTCCGGGTTGGCCGCGATGCTGGTGCCGCCGTCTACCCGCACCCGCTGGATGGGTGGGCTGATCTGGTAGCACTGGTCGTAGACCTGGATGTCCCGGCTGGCGTAGTCGGCCAGTTCATAGAGCGCCACCGTGACGTGCTGGCCGAAGTCGTCCGCCCGGTACAGCGGGTTGAACTTGTACGCGGTGGCCAGCCAGGCGGCCGTGTACACATGCGGGGTGGCCCGTGCCGCCGGGCAGGCCCGCGGCCCGGGCACCGATCCGCCGCCCGAAGTGAGCTCGGGCTGCGCGGTCAGCTGCGGCACCTGGTTGGGCGTCGCGCCGCGGGCCAGTTCGGGGTGCAGCACGTGCAGGCTGTCCAGGCCGATGACCGCGGCCACCCAGCGGCGCAGCGCGCTGGGCAGCTCCGGAGCCGACTGGTTGGCCCAGGCCAGCCAGCCGCCGGCCAGCCGGATCCGGGCGACCTTGACCCGGAACGCCGCCTCGAACTGGCGGACCGAGCCGGTGACCGGCAGCAGCAGGCCGTCCGCCAGGACCGGCTGGGTGACCAGATGCTGGCTCCGCAGCCAGGCGCGGGCCCGGGCCAGCGCGGCGGCCGGTGGCCCGAACCGCCGCTGCACCTGGGCCGGGCGCAGGAAGTGCCGGAACTGTGTGCTGCCCGGGGTGGCCACCCGGGTAGCCAGCCGGTCCAGCCCGGCTGGGTGGGCCGACCGCAGCGCGACCGTGACGTGCAGGGTGACCGCCCCGGGCTCCGGCCCAGCCAGCCGGCCCCCGGCGGCAGCGCCGGCGCCGTGCCGACCGGCGCCATCCCCGACCCGGTCTGCGCCTGAGCCGCCTGGGCTTGGGCTGCGGTGGCCGCCCCGGCGGCCCCGGCGGGCCCGCCCACCGTCCCGGCCAGGCCGGCCAGCACGGCGACGGCCAGCCCGGCTGGGTACACCGGCCACATGCGCCGCTTCAGCATCGCCTACCCCCGTAGTGTCCGGAAGATCAGCGGCATGCTAAGTGGGCTGGCTGTGCTGCCCGGTGACCAGACAATCCGCGCGAGTACCACCCCGCCCCGGGCAAACCCGCCTGGGCAACCCGGACCTACCTCAGCCATCAGGCACCACATGGATGATTCATTCACGCGCACCTGACCGCGTGAATGAATCATGGGTGTGGCTCTTTTGGAGTGACGGGAGTCATGCGGCGAGTTGGTAGCTGGTGCGGGGCTGGGGGTGGTTTCGCTGGTGTTCGCGGATGAGGTGGTAGGTCCAGTAGGTGTCGAAGTCGCCGTTGCTGATGACGGTGTGGAGCGTTCCCACTTTTTTGGACACCGAATTAGGCTGCCAATTGACTGAGTTGCCTATATCCTAGTTCGTATTCCTCAGGTGTCAAGTACCCGAGCGTCGAATGCCTCCGCAGCGGATTGTAGTAGTTGCTGATCCAGTCAGACGTCTCCTTCTTCAAGCTCGCCAGCGAGGGCCACGGGCGGGTATGGATCAGCTCTTTCTTGTATGTCGCGAAGAACGATTCCGATACGGCATTGTCGTAACAGATTCCCGTCCTTCCCAGGGACCTCCTGATGTTATTCCTGGTGCAGTAATCGTCGAACACCGAAGATGTATATTGGCAGCAATGCGCTTAGTTAAGGATAAGGGTATATTAATTTAAGGGTGATATGTTGGGTTTGTGGATTATCTGTTTAATTGTGGATGTTTTTTTTGTTTTGATGTATTATTTTACGTGTGGATGATGCGGTTACAGGAGGCGGACGGCTTACTGACCGGATAGGGATAGGGGTGCTGACCGTCTGGTGCCGAGGGACCTGGTGGATGAGGTTCTGGCGGAGACGGGTCGCAGGCAGAAAAGGTAACGTCTGCTTCTGGCTCATGTCGTCGTGTATTTCGTGATGGCTATGGCGGTATTCCGCGATGGCTATGAAGAGGTGATGAGGCGGCTGACAGGTGGGCTGCAGTTCATGAGCGCTTGGCAGAAGGAATGGGTAGTGCAGATCACGGGGGTTATCTCTCAGGCGCGGGACTGGCTGGGTGAGGCGTTGCTGAAGATGCTATTAGAGCGGGTGGCGGAGCGCTGGCTGTGGCGGGAACGCTGGGCGCCTGGCTGGGGGCGCGGGCTCATGGCGATTGACGGGGTGAAACTGGACGTGCTCGACACTCGGCCAATATCGAGGGGTTCGGCCGCCCGGCGGCCTGACCAGGCGCCGGTTCCAGCAGATCCAGGTTGTCGGCCTTGGTGAATGCGGAACGCATGCCGTGGTGGCAGCTGAAATCGGCACGGTCAGCGTGGGTGAGCGGGAGATCGCCGAAAAGCTGGCACCGTCGCTGGAGCCGGGAATGCTGGTGATCGCTGACCGGGGTTTATACAGTTTCCAGCTGTGGTCCGAATTCCTCGCCTCCGGCGCTGACCTGCTGTTCCGGCTTGCCTCTGGCATTAAGCTGCCGGTTAGCGAAGTCCTGCCAGATGGGTTATACATATCCGTCATCAGTTACAGGGGCACCTGCAGCAGCGGGTTCCAGATTCCTCTGTCTGTCGCCGGGGATCTCAGGCGCGCCACGCACATTCCGGTACGGGTGATTGAGTACACCGTTACCGCGGCCGCAGGCAGCAGGCAGGCGGAAGTCTTCCGGCTGATCACCACGATCCTTGATCCCGATGAGCTGACGCCGCCGAGCTGGCTGCGGCTTACCAGCAGCGCTGGGAATATGAGATAACCCTGAAAGAGATCGAGACCCAGATGCTCGAGCCAGGCGGCGGGCTCCGCTCCAAGTCCCCGGAACTCGTCCGCCAGGAGTTCTGGGGCCTGCTGCTGGCCCACTACGCCATACGCGCGCTGATGGCCGAGGCCGCAGAATCGGCCGGGCTTGATACCGACAGGCTGTCCTTCATCCGAAGTATCAACGTTGTCGCCGCCAGGTCACAGACCAGGCGGCATTTTAACGCCGGACGACTAAGCACCTCAAGGACCATGGCGATCCGGGAGATCCTCGAAAGAGTGAGTAAAGGCCGCCGCAAGCGGACTTACACCAGCGTAATCAAGAAATACAAAGGACGCACTTTCAAAGTAAAGCAGGTGGAGAAGGTATGGAGAGGTATAGAAATGGAGTTATGTTAGTTAATAAGGGATATATTGGCAGCCGCGGTCGGAATGAAAGACGACTCCCGGGGGCGGTTTCCGGGCAGAGATGGCCATATCGAGGGCCGCCGTGACCAGGCTGGTCCGCATATGATCGGCGATGGCCCAGCCGATGAGTTTGCGTGAGTGCAGGTCGATGACGGTCGCGAGGTAAGCCCACCCATCCCACGTTTTCACGTACGTGATGTCGCCGCACCATTTCTCATCGGGGCGGCCGGCGGTGAAGTCCCGGCCGATCAGGTCGGGGGCGGGCACCGGCTTGTCCCCGCCGATGGTAGTCCGCTTCCAGGCTCTCGGGTGGCGCCCGCGCAGGCCAGCGGCCTGCATCAGCCGGTGCACGCGCTTGTGCGACACCAGGTGCCCCAGCGCCGCCAGGCCCGCGCGCATCCGGCGCACCCCGGGATTGCCCCGCGCGTCCTCATAGATTTTCCTCATAACCGCGACCAGCGCCGAGTCGTCTTTGGACCGCTGGGACGGCTCCGCGCCCCGCCACGCATAATAGCCGGAACGGGAGACCCCGAGCCAGGCGCACATGAATGACACCGGGTAATCGCCAGAATCAGCCCAGTCCGCGATGGCAGCGAATCTTACTGACTGCCTTTCGCGAACCAGGTCGCAACTTTTTTTGCGAACTCCACCTGCATCCGAAGCTCAGCGATTGTGGACTTGTCATCCCGGGACTCAGCGCGCAGCCGCACCAGCTCGGCCCGCTCGGACTCACCCAGCGGCACATCCGGGGACTTCCCGGACTCCGCGGCATCTCGTGCCACCTTCACCCACTTGCCAAGAGTCATCTCGTGGACGCCGATATTGCGGGCGACCTCGGCAACCGGGCGGCCACCGTCAAGGACGAAAGCTACCGATTGCGCCTTGTACTCCGGCGTATATGAGCGGCGTGTCGAACCCATTTCTTACGCTCCCGACGAATCGGGCAGCTAAGCCGGATGTCCACCGAAGCGGGCACGGTCCAGTGCGGAGTTTGAGGATGGCTTCGGCGCCGGGCAGGCTCCAGCGGGCTCCGGTGATGTCCATGCGGTCTTTGACCAGGTGGCGGCAGGCGCCTTCGATGACGCCGGTGGTGATGGGCCAGCCGGCGGTCAGCGCGGCCTCGTAGTTGAGGTAGGGCTGCTTGGTGTCGAGGTAGCGGGCGCATTTTCCGGCGGTGGTGGCCCGCTTGCCGGTGAGCTGAGCTGCCTGGGCGGCGCGGCGGATGGTGGCGGCTACGTGGCTGGCCTGCCCGGCGAGGATGGCGCGGGCGTGGGTGGCGACCCAGATCTCGGCGGCCGGATCGGCTTCGGGGTGGAAGCACCAGGCTGTGTCCCAGAGGTACTCCAGTACGTGGATGAAGTCGATCACGATGGTGACCGGGGTGGCGCGGTGGCGGGCTTCGGTGCTGATGCGGCGGATCTGGTGTGGGTTGCCGTCCACTAGGGCGACCCAGGGCCGGGCGTGGCCGGGGTCGCGGCGGGCGGCTTCGGTGAACATCGCGGCGATGACCTGGCGGATTTCCGCGGTGACGCTGGCGGTGAGCCATTTGCCGCGAGCGGCCGGGCCTGGTGCCGCGGGCCGCGGCGGGTCTTCGCCCGGCATGGTGATGATGGCCGCTGGGGTGCGGGGGGCGGGGGTGATGTCATAGACGGTGGCCACCTCGGCCATCCGCTTGCGGTGGCGGACCTCGCCGCGGGTCAGCCGGGTGGCCAGCTTGGCGTGGCTTTTCGCGGCGGCGGCGCGGGCGCGGGGGCGCAGCGCGTCCGGGCGCATGATGATGCCTTTGCCGTCGGCCGACAGCACCAGCACGCCGGAGGCCGGGGCCCGCTCCGGCGCTGGCCGCCCGCGGGCATAGAAGCAGTCCACGTCAGCCGCGGCTGCCCGGGCGAGCTCTTCGACCTGGCGCTTCCCGGCCGGGACCCCAGCGGCCCGGCCGATCGCCGCCGCGGCGGCCGCGAACGAGCCCCGCGTGGCCTCGATGGCCGCCAGCCGCTGCAGCCCGTGTGAATGCCTGCCCGCAGGCAGGCTCAGCGCCGCGTCGGCCAGGTGCACGTTCGGCGCGCCCGGCGCACGGTAGGCGATCCGGGTCACCCTCACCTGGCCGGCCAGGGTAGCCAGGCACCGCTGATGCCCAGACTCGGCCCGGATCCGGGTGATTCCGTCAGGGCCGGTCACCGCGGCGCGGCGTTCCTCACGGGCGGCCCGCAGGTCCAGATGGGCCTGCAGCAGCAGCCGGCCAAGCTCACGGGCATCAGCCACCAGCCGCTCCTCCAGCCCAGCATGATCAAGCGCCCCGGCCACCGGGCCGCCCAGCCAGGCCACCACCGACCCGAACAGCTCACCCGCCGGGGCGAATAACCCCGGCACAGCGGCAGCCGAACCCGCCGGGGCGGCAGGCACACCGCGATGAGCAGGACATGACACACACGTACAGGCAGGCGACAATGCCATCGAGGGCTCCCGGTGATCGATCTGGCCGACAACCACCGATCTACCGGAGCCCTCCCTGATTCACCACCCAGACAACTCCCTCCAAAAGAGCCACACCCATGAATCATCCATACGGTCCGGAAGCGAGAGGGGACGCCTCAGCTCTGAGATGAGCACGGGCCGCCGCCCGCGCTGTGGCGGGCGGCGGCCCGTGCATGTCCCCTGGGCTGAGCTGGCCCGTGGTGGGCCCGGCCCGGATCAGGCGGCGTCGAAGCGGTCCAGGTTCATCACCTTGTCCCAGGCCGCGATGAAGTCGCGGACGAACTTCTCCTTGGCGTCGTCGCACGCGTGCACCTCGGCCAGCGCACGCAGCTCGGAGTTCGACCCGAAGATCAGGTTGACCCGGCTGGCGGTCCACTTGACCTGGCCGGAGCCGTCCCGGCCCTCGAACGTGTTCGCGTCCTGGGCCGTCGGCTGCCACGTCGTGCCCATGTCGAGCAGGTTGACGAAGAAGTCGTTGGTCAGCGACCCAGGGCTGGCGGTGAACACGCCGAGCGGCGACTGCTGGTAGTTGGCGCCGAGCACGCGCAGGCCACCGACCAGCACCGTCATCTCCGGGGCGCTCAGCGTGAGCAGGTTGGCCTTGTCCAGCAGCCGGTACTCGGCCGGCAGCCCGTTGCCCTTGCCGAGGTAGTTGCGGAACCCGTCCGCCTGCGGCTCGATGACCGCGAACGACTCGACGTCGGTCTGCTCCTGCGAAGCGTCCGCCCGGCCCGGCCGGAACGGGACCGAGACGTCGAAGCCGGCGTCCTTGGCCGCCTTCTGCACGGCCGCGGCGCCGGCCAGCACGATCAGGTCGGCCAGCGAGACCTGCTTGCCGCCGCTCTGCCCGGCGTTGAAGGACTGCTGGATGCCCTCCAGGGTGCGCAGCACGGTGGCCAGCTGCTCAGGCTGGTTGACCTCCCAGCCGCTCTGCGGCTCGAGCCGGATGCGGGCACCGTTCACGCCGCCGCGCTTGTCACTGCCCCGGAACGACGAGGCAGCCGCCCACGCGGTGGACACGAGCTGGGACACCGGCAGGCCCGAGGCCAGGATCTGGCTCTGCAGCGCGGCCGCGTCGGACGCGTCGATGAGCTCATGCGTCACGGCCGGCAACGGGTCCTGCCAGATCAGGTCCTCGGCCGGGACCTCCGGCCCGAGGTAGCGCACCTTCGGGCCCATGTCGCGGTGGGTCAGCTTGAACCAGGCCCGGGCGAACGCGTCGGCGAACTCGTCGGGGTTCGCCATGAAGCGCCGGGTGATCTGCTCGTAGACCGGGTCCACGCGCAGCGACAGGTCGGTGGTCAGCATCGTCGGGGGACGGCTCTGCGCGGGGTCCTGGGGGTCGGGAACGGTCCCCGCGCCCGCACCGCCTTTCGGCTGCCACTGGTAGGCGCCGGCCGGGCTCTTGGTCAGCTCCCACTCGTAACCGTACAGCGTCTCCAGGAAGCTGTTGTCCCATTGCGTCGGGGTGGCGGTCCAGGTCACCTCAATGCCGCTGGTGATCGCGTCGCGGCCCTTGCCGGTGCCGTAAGAGCTCTGCCAGCCCAGGCCCTGCTGCTCGATCGGGGCCGCCTCCGGGTCGGGGCCGACGCTCTCGGCCGGGCCCGCACCATGCGTCTTGCCGAACGTGTGACCGCCCGCGATCAGGGCCACCGTCTCCTCGTCATTCATCGCCATCCGGCGGAACGTCTCCCGGATGTCCCGGGCCGCGGCCACCGGGTCCGGGGTGCCGTTCGGGCCCTCCGGGTTGACGTAGATGAGGCCCATCTGCACCGCGCCGAGCGGGTCTTGCAGGTCCCGGTCGCCGCTGTAGCGCTCGTCGTCCAGCCAGGTGGTCTCGGGGCCCCAGTACACGTCCGCGTCCGGCTCCCAGACGTCCGCCCGGCCGCCGCCGAAGCCGAAGGTCTTGAAGCCCATCGACTCCAGCGCCACGTTGCCGGTCAGGATCATCAGGTCGGCCCAGGAGATCTTGCGGCCGTACTTCTTCTTGACCGGCCAGAGCAGCCGCCGCGCCTTGTCCAGGCTGACGTTGTCCGGCCAGCTGTTCAGCGGGGCGAAGCGCTGCTGGCCGGAGCCGGCGCCGCCGCGGCCGTCACCGATCCGGTAGGTGCCCGCGCCGTGCCAGGCCATCCGGATCATCAGCGGGCCGTAGTGGCCGAAGTCAGCCGGCCACCAGTCCTGCGAGGTGGTCAGCACCTCGGCGATGTCCCGCTTCACCGCCGCGAGGTCGAGGCGGTTGAACTCCTCGGCGTAGTTGAAGTCCGCACCCATCGGGTTGGTCACCGGCGGGTTCTTGGCCAGGATCTTCAGGTTGAGCTTGTTCGGCCACCACTCATAGTTGGCGTCCCCCATGGTCGGCTGGGTGAGGCCGTGCACGACCGGACAGCCGCCGACCTGCTCGTCCTGCCCGGCCTCGGGGGTCGCACCTTCGATGACTGTTGGATCGTGGTTCTCGGTCATGAGATTCCCTCCGGACTTAGCGACAGATCGCGGTTGATTAAGCAGTGCGGGTGATGGAACAGCCGGGGCACAGGCCCCAGTAGGTGACCTCGGCCTCGTCGATTGCGAAGCCGTGGTTGTCGGACGGAGTAAGGCACGGCGGGTGGCCGACCGCGCAGTCAACGTCGGCGACGGAACCGCACGAGCGGCACACCATGTGGTGGTGGTTATCCCGGAGCCGCCCCTCGTACCGGGCCGGGCTGCCGGCGGCTCGATCCGGCGGACGAGTCCTGCCTGGGTGAGCGCGTTCAGCGCGTCGTACACGGCCTGCAGCGAGACCTGGCCGATCCGGTCGCGCACCCCGGCCGCGATCGCCTCGACGCCCAGGTGGTCACCGGCCCGGACGGTGTCCAGCAGGGCGACCCGGGCGGCCGTCACGCGCAATCCGGCGCCGCGCAGCTCCTCGGCGATGGTCGGAGTCTGGCCTGCGGTCACGCGACCAAACCTATCGGCTTAAACGTGAACAGCTCAAGACAACGAATGACTCAAGTTTAGACACTTGGTCTCCGGCGCCGCGGGCGGGCGGGTCCCGGTGGCGCGCGAGGGCCGGGTCGGGTATTGGTGGGCGGGTGGATCCGGAGCAGGCGCTGCGTGAGATCGCGTTCCAGCTGGAACGGGCCGGGGCACCGACCTACCGGGTGCGGGCGTTCCGCCGGGCCGCGCAGGTGGTCCGCGACCTGCCCGCGGCCGAGCTGGCGCAGCGGGTCCGGGACGGGACGCTGCGCGCGCTGCCCGGCATCGGCGCCACCACGGCCGAGGTGATCACCCAGGCGGCGGCCGGGCAGCAGCCGGCCTACCTGACCACCCTGCTCGCCGAGGCGCCGGCCGGCGAACCCGCCGGGACGGCCGGGGCCCGGGCCGGCCTGCGGGCCGCGCTGCGCGGCGACTGCCACACCCATTCGGACTGGTCGGATGGGGGCAGCCCGCCGGACGAGATGGCCGATACCGCGCGCCGCCTGGGTCATGAGTGGATCGCGCTGACCGACCACTCACCCCGGCTGACCGTGGCCAACGGCCTGTCCGCCGACCGGCTGCTGCGGCAGCTCGACCTGATCGACCGGCTCAACGCGGAGCTGGCCCCGTTCCGCATCCTGACCGGGATCGAGGTGGACATCCTCGAGGACGGCGCGCTCGACCAGCGCGAGGACCTGCTGGCCCGGCTGGACGTGGTGGTGGCCAGCGTGCACTCCAAGCTGCGGATGCCCGCCGGGCCGATGACCGAGCGGATGGTGGCCGCGGTCAGCAACCCGCACACGGATGTGCTCGGGCACTGCACCGGCCGGCTGCTGTTCGGGCGGGGCCGGCCGGAGTCGGAGTTCGACCCGGAGGCGGTGTTCGGCGCGTGCCGCGAGCACGGCGTCGCGGTCGAGATCAACTGCCGGCCGGAACGCCGCGACCCGCCCGGCCGACTGCTCCGGCTGGCCATCGAGGCCGGCTGCGTGTTCGCCATCGACTCCGACGCGCACGCGCCCGGGCAGCTGGACTGGCTGGGCAACGGGACCACCCGGGCGGACGCGTTCAGCATCCCAGCCGAACGCGTGGTCAACACCCGGTCCGCAGACGAGCTGCTGGACTGGACAGAAAGGGGCAGCACATGACCAAGGTCGCGGTGGTCACCGGGGCGAGCAGCGGGATCGGCGCAGCCGCCGCGGCCCGCCTGGCCGGGGCCGGCTACCAGGTCATCCTGGCCGCCCGGCGGGCGGACCGGATCGAGGACCTGGCCACGCGGATCCGGGCTGACGGCGGGCAGGCCGACCCGGCCCTGCTCGACGTGACCGACCCAGATGCGGTCCAGGCGTTCGCCGGAGACCTGGATCGCTGCGACGTGCTGGTGAACAACGCGGGCGGCGCGTTCGGCGCGGAGACCATCGCGGACAGCGACCCGGCCGACTGGCAGGCCATGTACGACGTCAACGTGCTCGGCACCCTGCAGGTGACCCAGGCGCTGCTGCCCAAGCTGATCGCATCCGGAGCCGGCACCATCGTCATCATGGGCTCGACCGCCGGGTTCATCGCGTACGAAGGCGGCGGCGGGTACGTGGCGGCCAAGCACGCCGAGCACGCCATCGCCGGGACGCTGCGGCTGGAACTGTACGACCAGCCGGTCCGGGTCATCGAGATCGCGCCGGGCATGGTGCGCACCGACGAGTTCGCGCTGAACCGCTACCGGGGCGACGCGAGCCAGGCGGCCGCGGTGTACGCCGGCGTGGCCGAGCCGCTGACCGCTGGGGATGTGGCCGACACCATCGTCTGGGCGGTCACCCGGCCACCGCACGTGAACGTGGACCTGCTCGTGCTCCGCCCGCGCGCGCAAGCCGCCCAGCACAAGGTCTACCGGGAGAACACCTGACTCAGCGCAGCGGCCAGCCGACGCTGGCCAGGTCGGGCACCACCCGGTCGGCGGCGGTCAGCTCAGCCGCGTCGTGCGAGGTGGCCACCGCGATGCAGTAAGCCCCGGCCGCCTTGGCCGCGGCCAGGCCGGCCGGCGCGTCCTCGAACACGACGCAGGCCGCCGGAGCCACGCCCAGCGCGCGGCAGGCGGCCCGGTATCCCTCCGGGTCCGGCTTGCCCACCGTTACGTCTTCCGCGGTCACCACGACCGTGAACAGCTCGCGCACGCCCAGATCCACGAGCGATTCTTCGGCATAACGCCGACCGGCTGAAGTCACCAGCCCGAGCGGGACGTCTGCGGCGGCAATCGAGCGGACCAGCCGTGCGGCACCCGGCATCGGCTCCAGCGGCGGCTGATCCGGGCCATGGAAGTACCCGTGGGTGGCCGCCATCAGCTCGGCCGGATCGTGGTCCGGCAGCCGGGCCAGCAGCAGGTCACGGGTGTCCACGCCGCGGCGGCCGATGAACGAGCGGATCAGTTCCTCGTCGGCGGGCAGGCCACGGGCCTGGAACACGTGCAGCCAGGCCTCCCGGCTGCGTTCCTCACTGTCGATCAGCGTGCCGTCCAGGTCGAAGACGGCCGCGGCGAAGGGCCCGGCCATCAGCTGGTCTGGGTGATCTTGCTGAGACCGCGCGGGCTGTCCGGGTCGATGCCCAGCCGCCGGGACAACGCCTCGGTCAGCAGCTGCCCGGGCACGATCAGGCCGAACGGGGCCAGCCACTCGGGCAGCGGCAGGCCGGGCACGGCCCGGCTGCTGGCCGCGGCCAGCCCGGGGCCGCCGCCGATCGCATAGGCCCGCGCGCCGGCCGCGACCACCCGCCGGGCCAGCTCGATGGTGCCGGGCAGGGCCGGCCCGGAATCGGCGGCCAGCAAGATGGCCGGGGTCGCCGGGTCCACCACCGCGATTGGGCCGTGCAGCAGGTCGGCCCAGGACAGCCCCATCGCGTGCAGGTAGCAGGCTTCCTTGAGCTTGAGCGCGAGTTCCAGGGCGGCCGCGTAGGCCATGCCGCGCCCGGACACCACGACTCCGGCCGCTCCCGATAGCTCGGCCACGATCGGGTCCAGGACGTCGTCCAGGCCGGCCGCCAGCATCGCCTCGATCTCGTCCGGCACGCCGCACAGCTGGCCCGGGTCCAGGTCGGCGCCCAGCCCGATGGCCAGCACGGCCAGCGCGGCCAGCTGGGTGGTGAACGTCTTGGTGGCCGGCACCGCGTGCTCCGGCCCGGCCAGCGTGACCAGGGCCAGATCGGCCACCTCGGCCAGCGCGGAGCCGGCCCGGTTGGTGATGGCCAGCGTCCGGGCGCCGCCATCCCGGGCCCAGGCCAGCGTCTCGACGATCTCCTCGGTCTGGCCGGACTGGGACAGCGCCACCGCGAGCACCCCGGACAGGTTCAGCCGGCTGTGGTATTCGGTGGCGATGGACGGTGAGCCCAGCGTGGCCAGCATCCCGGCGTGCGCCTGGAGCAAATAGCTGCCGTACACCGCGGCGTTGTCCGAAGTCCCCCGGGCGATGAAAAGCACCTGCCGGCAGCCGGCCGCGAGCTCACCGGCCTCGGCCGCCCGGGGCAGCAGCGCGTCCAGCGTGGCGCGGAGCGCGGCGGGCTGCTGCCCGATCTCGGTCCGCATCGCGGTGGGCAGGGACACGGTCACGGATACACCTTCTCACCCTCGATCCAGGTCGCGGCAGTGCGCAGCTCATCATCCAGCCAGGTCAGGTCGGCGGCCGCACCGGGAGCCAGCCGGCCCAGGCCGGGCCGCCCAATCAGGTCGGCCGGGATCCGGGTGGCCGCGGCAATCACGGCGGCTAGATCCGCTCCGGTGCTGACCATGTTGGCGACGGCCACGTCCATGCGCAGCGCCGAGCCGGCCAGCGTGCCGTCGGCCCGGCGCGGCGGCGCACCGTCACCGGGCAGCAGCACGATCCGCTCACCGCCGAGCAGGTACTCCCCTGGCGGCTCGCCCGCGCACGCGGCGGCGTCGGTGACCAGGCAGATCCGGCCGGGCGCGGCGGCGAACGCGACCGCGCAGGCCACCGCCGACACATGGTGCAGGTCAGCGATCAGGCCGCTGGTCAGCCGGGGGTCGGCCAGGGCTTGGCCGACGACACCCGGTTCCCGGTGATGCAGCGGCCGCTGCGCGTCGTACAGGTGAGTGACCATCCGCGCTCCGGCGCCGGCCGCCGCGGCCACCCGGGCCGCGGTCGCGTCGCTGTGCCCGACGCTGACCAGCACGCCGGCCGCGGTCAGCTGCTCGATGGCGGCCATCCCGCCAGCCACTTCGGGCGCCAGCGTGACCAGCCGGAGCAGGCCCGCCCCGGCGGCCAGCAACTCGCCGACATCCGCCGGGCTGGCCGGGATGATCCAGTCGGGGTTGTGCGCGCCGCGCCGGGCCGGCGAGATGAACGGCCCCTCCAGGTGCACGCCGAGCACCCGCGCGCCGCCGGGCGGCAGCCGGCCGGCGAACCCGGCCGCGCGGCGCAGCGCGCCCGCCAGCCGCGGCACCGGCGCGGTGACGAACGTGGGCAGGAACGCGGTGCACCCGGTGGCAGGCAGGCCCGCCGCCACCGCCGTCCAGCCGTCCGGGTCCGCGGCCATCAGCTCGACGCCGAAGTAGCCGTTGACCTGGAGATCCACCAAACCGGGGACGAGCATCCCGGAGGCCAGCGCCAGATCGGGGCGGCCTGGCGGCAGACCCTGGCCGACCTCGGTGATCACGCCGTCGGCGATCCGCACGAAGCCTGGTTCGAGGATGCCGGAACCGGGCTGGGCCGGGATGACCCGCGGCGCAGTGATGATCACAGCAGGATGGTCAATGGCCGATGTGCGCCATGAACTCGGCCGGGTAGCGCTCCCCGGCGGCCGCGTCGCGCGGCACCGCCGCCTCCAGCGCGGCCAGGTCGGCGGCGTTCAGCGTGATGTCCGCGGCGGCCGCGTTCTGCTCCAGGTAGCTGCGCCGCTTGGTGCCCGGGATGGCCGCGGTGTCATCGCCCTGGGCCAGCACCCAGGCCAGCGCGAGCTGCGCCGCGGTAACGCCCTTGGCCTCGGCCAGCTGCTCGACGGCGGCCGTCATGGCCAGGTTGCGGGTGTAGTTGTCACCCTGGAAGCGGGGGGCGCGGGACCGGAAGTCGGCCGTGCCGAACCCGGCCCCGGCGTCCAGCGTGCCGGTCAGCAGCCCGCGGCCGAGCGGGCTGTAGGCCACCAGGCCGATGCCCAGCTCGCGGAACAACGGCAGCAGCTCGTCCTCGGGTTCCCGGCTGAACAGCGAATACTCGTACTGGCCGGCCGCGATCGGGTGCACCCCGTGCGCCCGCCGCACGGTGGCCGGCGCGGCCTCCGAGATGCCCAGGTAGCGCACCTTGCCGGCGTGCACCAGCTCGCTCATCGCGCCCCAGGTCTCCTCGACCGGCACGGTCGGGTCGACCCGGTGCTGGTAGTACAGGTCAATGTGGCCGGTGCCGAGCCGCCGCAGCGAGGCATCGCACGCTTCGCGCACGTACTCGGGCCGGCCGTTAACGGTCCGGGTGCCGTCCGGGCGGCGCTGGTTGCCGAACTTGGTGGCCAGCACGACCTCGTCCCGGCGGTCCTTGATCGCCCCGCCGACCAGTTCCTCGTTGGTGAACGGGCCGTAGGCATCCGCCGTGTCCAGGAACGTGATGCCGAGGTCCAGCGCGCGGTGGATGGTGGCCACCGACTCCGCGTCGTCCGGCGTGCCGTACGACTGGCTCATCCCCATGCAGCCGAGGCCAAGCTCGGTGACGGTCAGGCCCTGGCCAAGCGCGCGCGTCTTCATCAGCCACCAATCGTGCGGGTTCTGCGGGCCAGGCCAGGTTACTTGGCTCAGGCGCTGGCCCGCTTGCGTGGCGGGCGCTTGCGGGCGGTCCCGGTGCGGTCCTTGCCCGCCGCGTCCAGGCTGGCCTGCAGCGCGTCCAGCAAGCTGACCGGCTCGGCGGCCGGCCGCTCGGCCGGCTCCGGCGGGGCCAGGCCGTCCACCTTGGCCGCGACCAGTTCCTCCAGCGCCTCCCGGTAGCTGTCGTGGTACTGCTCGGGATCGAAGTCCTCGGTCATCGAATCGATCAGCGAGGACGCCATCTTCAGCTCCTGCGACCGGGTCTCGATGTCCTCGTCCAGGAACGCGAAGTCGGCGGCCCGCACTTCGTCCGGCCAGAGCAGCGTCTCCAGCACCAGCACGCCGTCCCGGGCGCGCAGCGTGGCCAGCGACTCCCGCTGACGCAGCGCGACCCGGGCCACGGCGACCCGGCCGGACCGCTCCAGCGCGTCGCGGAGCAGCGCGTAGGCCCGCGTCCCGGCCTTCTCCGGCTCCACGTAGTAGCTCCGGTTCATCAGGATCGGATCGATCTGGTCGGCCGGGGTGAAGTTCAGCACCTCGATGCTGCGGGCGGTGGGCAGCGGCAACTGGGCGAAGTCCTCGTCGGTCAGCACGACCGTCCGGCCGTCCTCCAGCTCGTACCCCTTGGCCACGTCGGCGTACGGTACTTCCTCGCCGTCCAGCTCACAGACCCGGCGGAACCTGATCCGGCCGCCGTCCGCTACGTGTACCTGACGGAAAGTAACGTCCCGCTGCTCGGTAGCGGTATAGAGCTTGACCGGGATCATCACCAGCCCGAACGAGATAGCACCTTTCCACATGCTGCGCATGCAGTGTCAGTACCCAGGATGCGCTGAATGTGCCCGTCTGGGGCGGCCCGGCGTGGCTCCGGCTGTCAGAATGAACGGACCGCGTCGGCAGTGAACGTACCGCGTAGGCATAGCGAGGCGGGGGAGGATCAGCACATGCCTGACTTCGACGTCGTCGTGCTGGGCGGGGGAACATCCGGCACGCTCATCGCGATGGAGGTCTCCCGGGGCGGCCGCTCGGCGGCCCTGGTGGAAGCCGGCCTGGTCGGCGGTGAGTCACCGTACCTGGCTGACATGCCGTCCAAGTCACTGCTCCAGTCGGCGCGCCGCGGCGAGACCTGGGAGCACGCGGTCGCCCGCCGGGACGAGGTGGCCGGCCACCTGAACGACACCGTGGCCACCGCGCGGCTGGCCGAGGCCGGGGTGACGCTGCTCCGCGGCACCGGCCGGGTGACCAAGCCAGGCACCGTGGTGGTGGTGCCGAACCCGGTCAAGGCCAGCCTGGACGGGGCCGCCCCCTCCGGACCGGTGACGCTGCGCTATAAGGACCTGGTGCTGGCGACCGGGAGCGAGCCGGTAGCGCCACCTGTCGAAGGGCTCACCGACGTGCCCACCTGGACCAGCGCCGAGGCGCTGACCTGCCCCGATCTGCCGCGGCGGCTGATCGTGCTGGGCGCCGGCCCGGTCGGCTGCGAGCTCGCCCAGATCTACGCGGCGTTCGGCTCGCAGGTGACGTTGCTGGAAGCGGAACCACATGTGCTGCCCGGCGAGGCCGCGTTCACCGGGGAAATCCTCGGCGACGCGCTCCGCCGCACCGGAGTGGACCTGCGGCTGGGCTCACCGGTGGTGAAGGCCGAGACGCTGGAGTTCGGGCTGGCGCTGACCCTGGCCGACGGGACCCGGCATCGAGGCGGACCGGGTGCTGCTGGCCACCGGCCGGCGGCCGCGGGTGACCGGGGTCGGGCTCGAAGTGCTGGGCATCCCGGCCGGTGCGGCACTGCCGCTCGACGAGACCTGCCGGGTCGTCCCGGCCGCGGCGCCCAGCGCCACGCTGCTCGGCGCGGGCCAGCGGGCCAGGAAACCGGCCGGGCGGCTGTGGGCGGCGGGCGACGTGACCGCGGTCGCCGCGTACACGCACACGGCCCGGTACCAGGCCAGGATCGTGGCCGCCAACATCCTGGGCGGGAACCGCTGCGCCGACTACCGCGCGGTGCCCCGGACGGTGTACACCTCGCCGTCGGTGGTCACCGTAGGCATGTCACCGGCGCTGGCCGAAGCCAGCGGGGTGGGCCTGGTCACGGTGAGCTGCGACCTGGCCGAGACGGCCCGGGCCACGGTAGAGGATGACGACCGGGGCCGGGTCGAACTGTACGCGGACGCGGGCAACGACGACATCCTGGTCGGTGCGGCCGCGGTGGGCCCGTACGCGGAAGAGTGGATGGGTGAGGTGACGCTGGCCATCCGGGCCAAGATCCCGCTGGATGTGCTGGCCGACATGGTGCATGCGTTCCCCAGCTACGGGGAGGCGGTAGGTGCGCCACTGCGCGGGCTGGCCGCGGCCGGCCCGGCGGCGGCCGGCCCGGAGCCGGACGGGCAGACCGCCGAAGCAGCGGGCAACCAGGGCCCAGCTGCGGAAGACTCGGTCCGGCCCGAGGCGGAGCCAGCCAGCCAGCTAATGAATGAGGTGACGTCGTGAGCGACGCAAGCTGGGATGCCAGCGAGGACATAGAAGCGCCGACCGACGATGTCGTCGAGCAGCATCAGCCGCTGCCCGGGCAGGACGACGAGCCGGCCGACTCCGTGCCGCGCGAACTGCCCGACGAGGCGGACGTCGCGGACGTCGCGGAGCAGTACCTCGAAGTGAGCGACGACGAGGACACATACCGCTGACCGGCCAACCTGCGAGTCACGTTCTGTTACCGGTTCCCGCGCGTCCGCGCGGTCGTAGGATGGCGTGATCAGGCGGGTTTGCCGCCGGACAAACGCATCGGAGTGTCTCGTGACAGCAACACCGCAGGCCCGCACGGCCGGTACGCGGCTGCCGAGGCCCGCCCGGCGCCGGCAGCTACTAGGCGCTGCCCAGGAGGTCTTCGTCGCGCAGGGCTATCACGCGGCGGCCATGGACGAGATCGCCGAACGGGCCGGGGTCAGCAAGCCCGTGCTCTACCAGCACTTCCCCGGCAAACTGGAGCTCTACCTGGCGCTGCTCGACGAGAGCGGCGAGGCACTCACCGCTACCATCCGGAACGCGCTGGCCTCCACCTCAGACAACAAGCAGCGGGTCACCGCCACGTTCCAGGCGTTCTTCGACTTCGTGACCGACACCGGCGGGGCGTTCCGGCTGGTGTTCGAGTCCGATCTGCGGAACGAGCCGGCCGTCCGGGACCGGCTGGACCAGACCATGCGGGACCACGCCGACATGATCAGCGAGGTCATCCGCCAGGACACCGGGATGAGCGACGCCGAGGCTCACCTGCTCAGCATCGGCCTGGTCGGCATGGCCAGGATCAGCGCCACCTACTGGCTGGGCACCGACCGGGCCATTCCCAAGAACGCCGCCGAGGACATGATGGCCCGGCTGGCCTGGCGTGGCATCAGCGGCTGGCCACGCACCGCCTGACGACAGGAGCGCTGTGGAAGTCAAGATCGGGATCCAGTCCATCCCGCGGGAACTGGTCCTGGAGACCAAGGTCTCCGCGGACGAGGTGCAGCGGCTACTGAGCGAGGCGCTGGCCGACGAGGGCGGGCTGCTGGTGCTCCCGGACATCAAGGGCGGCAAGTTCCTGGTCCCGGCGGACAAGATCGCTTACATCGAGTTCACCGACACCGAGCAGCGCCGGGTCGGCTTCGGCAACCTCTAACAGCTCAGCCAGCCAAACCCAGTGCGGCCATCCGCTGCGCGTGCGCGTCGGTGATCCGGGCCAGCATCCGGCCGATGTCACCGAGGTCGCTGTCCGCGGCGGGCTGGCCCGCAGCGGCACGGTCCGGCGCTGGACTGGCCGCGGCCGCAGCCGCTGAGCCGGCCGAGAGCAGGGTGGCCAGCGGGCGCCGGTCCGCGACCACCCGGTAGGCCTGGGCCAGCGCCTCGCCGACCAGCCGCCGGGCCCACAGCGCCAGCCTGCCCGCGACCTGCGGGTCGGCGGCGATGGCGGCCCGCACCCGGGCGATCACGAACTCGGCGTGCCCGGTGTCGGCCAGCACCCGGAGCACCAGGTCGCGGGTCTGCGGGTTGACCAGCTCGGCCACCGCGCGGTAGAAGTCCGCCGCGATGCCATCCCCGACGTACGCCTTGACCAGGCCCTCCAGCCAGTCGGACGGGGCGGTGCGGGCGTGGAACGCGTCCAGTGCCGCGGTAAACGGGAGCATCACCTGGTCGGGTTGCGCACCCAGCGCGGTGATGTGCTCCCAGAGCAGCTGGAAGTGGCCGAACTCGGCCACCGCCATCTCACCCAGTGCCGCCTTGTCGGCCAGCGACGGGGCCAGCGCGGCGTCGCCGGACAGCCGGAAGAACGCGACGAGCTCGGCGTAGGCGAGCAGCCCGAGCAGATCGAGCACGCCAGCCCGGTCCGGGCCGTCCGGCGGCTGGGCCGCGTCCTGGCGCGGCCGTGCTTCGGTCACCCGCGAAGCCTAACTGTGTCAGCCCGGGGGGGACGACCCCCCCGGAACCCCCCGATCGCCGCTCCGCGCCGAGCCCGGCACCCCGCCGCGGCCCACACCCCCCGAGCCCCCCGATCGCCGCTCCGCGCCGAACCCGGCACCCCGCCGCGGCCCACACCCCCCGAGCCCCCCGAAGGCCGCTGCGCGTCGTGTCCACCAGCGGGCAGTACACATTGGTACACTGCTTGCAGTTTTGTGCTGGGAATGCGGCAAACCCCGGTCGCGTTCTTGGTGGTGTAGGGCTCGTCGTTGGACTGACTGGAAGCCCTATTGCGCTGGTGGGCCAGACCGCCCGTCAGCGGAGCCACTAGCGAGGCCCGAGAGGCCATCACGCGCGCGTAGCGTGCCGCCAGCCAGCGGGCCACTGATGGAAGCTGATTGAACTGACAACGCACACATTGACCTCATCCGTAGCAGAACCCCCGGCGGAGGACCGTCCGGCAGCCGGTTCTCCGGACGTGGACGCAGCACAGACGTTTCGCGACCTCGGCGTAGACGAGCGGATCTGCGTGGCCCTGGAGGGCGTGGGCATCACCGCACCGTTCCCGATCCAGAGCCTGGCCCTGCCGGTCGCGCTGGGCGGGCACGACATCATCGGCCAGGCCCGCACCGGCACCGGCAAGACGCTGGCCTTCGGCATCCCGCTGCTGCAGCACCTGGCCGACACCCCGGCCAGTGAGCCGACCGCGCCGGCCGCGCTCGTCGTGGTACCGACCCGGGAACTGGCCGGCCAGGTCGCCGACGACCTGCGGGTAGCCAGCGTGGCCCTGGGCACCCGGGTGCTCACCGTGTACGGCGGGCGGGCCTACGAGCCGCAGATCGACGCGCTGCGCAGCGGCGTGGACATCGTCGTCGGCACGCCGGGCCGGCTGCTCGACCTGGTCGGGCAGCGGCACCTGAAGCTGTCCGCGGTCCGCGCCCTGGTGCTGGATGAGGCAGACAAGATGCTCGACCTCGGGTTCCTCCCGGACGTGGAGCGGATCCTGGAGCGCACCCCGGCCGAGCGGCAGACCATGCTGTTCTCCGCCACCATGCCGGGCGAAGTGGTCACCCTGGCCCGGCGCCACCTGCGCCAGCCACTGCACGTCCGGGCCGAGCAGCACGACGAGACCGACCTGGTGCCGCTGACCGTGCAGCATGTGTTCCGCGCGCACCAGATGGACAAGATCGAGATGCTGGCCCGCATCCTGCAGGCCAACGGCCGGGGCCTGGCCATGGTGTTCTGCCGGACCAAGCGGTCCGCGGACCAGGTGGCCGAGGCGCTGACGACGCGCGGCTTCGCCGCCGCCGCGGTGCACGGCGACCTCGGCCAGGGCCAGCGCGAGCGGGCGATGCGGGCGTTCCGCAACGGCAAGATCGACGTGCTGGTGGCCACCGACGTGGCGGCCCGCGGGCTGGACGTGGACGACGTCACGCACGTGATCAACTACGAGTGCCCGGAAGACGACAAGGCCTACCTGCACCGCACCGGGCGCACCGGGCGGGCCGGCCGGGACGGCATCGCGGTGACGTTCGTGGACTGGTCCGACATGCCGCGCTGGAAGCTGATCAACGAGTCGCTCGGCATGGGCCAGCCAGAACCGCCGGAGACGTACTCGACCTCGGAGCACCTGTACGCCACGCTGGACATCCCGGCCGGGGTCACCGGCAGCCTGCCCCGGGCCAGCCGGGAGCGGGCCGGCATCGAGGCCGAGGAGCTGGAAGACGTGGGCGAGACCGGCCGGGCCCGGTCCCAGGCGCCGCGCCGCGGCCAGCGCGATGACCGGGCGCCCCGGAAGACCCGGGTCCGCAAGCGGACCCGGGGCGGCGTGACGGTAAGCGGCAGCGAGCCGGCCAAGCCGGAAACCGAGAGCCGCCCGCAGCATCAGTCGGCCGGTGACGGCACCGCCGAGCACAGCCAGCCGGCCCGCCGGCGGCGCCGCCGGTCCCGGCGGGGTGGCCGGAAGGACACCGCGGCGGGCTGAGTGGGCCTGCGACCAGCGTCCGGGAATCACCAAGGGCAGGTAAGGCGCACCTCCAGCATCGGTGGGTAGGCTGGCCGCCTGTGAGCACACCCAAATCGCTGCAACTGCCCTCTGGGGTGCGGCAGCGGACCATCGAAACCAGCCGGGGCATATTCGCCGCGTTCGAGGCGCTCCCGGTCTCCGGCGTGTGCGAGCGGCAGCCCGCGCTGCTGGTTCCCGGTTACACCGGTAGCAAAGAAGATTTCCTGCTGATCCTGCAGGCACTGGCCGCGGCCGGCCTGCAGGTCATCTCGATAGACATGCGGGGTCAGTACGAGACCCCGGGCGGTGACGACGCCACCGCCTACCAGCTGGACGCGCTGGCCGCGGACGTGGCCATGATCGCCAGCTGGCTCGGCCGTCCGGGCCTGGCCGACCCGGCCGGGGACGGGCCACCGCCGCGGGGCATCCACCTGCTCGGCCACTCCCTCGGCGGCCTGGTGGCCCGGGAGGTGCTGCTGGCCGGGGCGGCCCGGCTCAGCTCGCTCACGCTGATGAGCTCCGGCCCCGGGGCGCTCACCGGGCCGCGGGCGGCGGTGCTGAGCGGGCTGCTGGCCGAACTGGACGGAACGGGCCCGGCCGGGCTGCGGGCCGAGGTCGAGCGGATCTGGAACACCCGGATGGAGCCGGAGGCGGTGGCCGGCGGGGTGCCCACCGGGATCATCGACTTCCTGCGCACCCGGATGCTGGCGAGCAGCCCGACCGGGCTGCGGGCCATGGGCGAGGTGCTGCTGTCCTGCCCGGACCGCACCGCGGCCCTGGCCGAGCGGGACGGCGTCCCGCTGATGGTGGTCTATGGCGAGAACGACGACGCGTGGGAGCCGGCCGCGCAGGAGGACATGGCCACCCGGCTCGGCGCACAGCGGGTCTGCATCCCGGCCGCCGCGCACTCCCCCGCGGTCGAGGCGCCAGAGACCACCGCCAGCATCCTCACCGGCTTCTGGAACACCGTCGAATGCACCCAGGGCCGCACGGGCCGCACCTCCTGAGGCTAATCCTCGGCGGGGAGGTCCAGGCCGTCCCAGGGGCGGTGCGCGGGCCCGGCCGCGGATCCCTCCGGGCACAGCGCGCGGAAGTCACACCAGCCACAAGCCGGCCCGGGACTGGGCGGGAACACCTGGTCCACGCCGCCCGGGCCGGGCAGCCCGGCGCGGAACTCGTCGTCGGCGGCCGCGCACTCGGCCGCGATGTCCTCGGCCCGGCCCACCTGCCTGGCCAGCGTGGCGTCGGTGTGCGTCCAGGCGTGCACCGTGCCGGTCGGCAGGTGATGCAGCTCCACCTGATGACAGGGCCGGCGCAGCACCCGCCCCGCAGCCACCGCGTACAGCGCCAGCGGCAGCGAACTGCGCGCGTCGTCGGTGCTGAGCGGCCGGCGGCCGGTCTTGTAGTCGACCACGACCAGGTCCCGCCCGGCCCCGGGCGGGCCCGGCCGGTCATCGAGCCGGTCGATCCGGCCGGACACCGCGATCCGCTCGGTGCGCGCCCCCACCGTGCGTTCCACCCCGGCCGGCTCGGCGGCCGGGTTGAGCCGGGCCACGTACGCCTCGACCATGCTGGCCGCCCGGCTGCGCACCGCGGCCGACTGGGCGCCGCTGGCGAAGCCCTCGTTGATCCAGCCCTGCTCCAGCAGACCGCCCGCCGCCCCGACCGTCCGCTGCGCAGGGGGCAGCCGCCACCACCCGGCCAGCGCGTTGTGCACGCTGGCGCCCAGGCTGTTGTGCCCCCACGGCGGCCCTTTGCGTGGCGCGGGCCGGTCCAGGTAGTTCATCCGGTACAGCCGCCGGCAGGCCAGCCAGGTGGTCAGCCGGGTCGGGGTACACGGATACAGGCGGCGCGGCATGCCCGCCAGGCCGAGTTGTTCCCCGTGCAGCATGCCACTCAGTCCGGGTCGTCCAGGGCGGCCAGCACCGGGCCCGCGGTCACCCAGGAGTCGAACCGCTTCTGCGCGTTCGCCACCGTGCTCTCCGCGCCATGCCCGGGCAGCACCCGGGTCGTCGCGTCCAGCGTGAGCAAATGCTCGCCGATGGCGCTGAGCTGCGCGGGGAAGTCCGGGTAGCTGCCCTGGTGCGGCGCCGGGCCGCGGGCCAGCAGGCAGTCACCGGAGAACACGGCCCCGAGTTCCTCGCTGTACAGGCAGACCGACCCTGGGCTGTGCCCGGGCGCGTGGATCACTTCCAGCGACACATCGGCGACCTCGAAGATCCCGCCGTCCGCCATGTCGATCTCCGGGTCGTCGCCGGCCTTGGCGCCGCGCCACTGCAGCAGGTCCCGCGGGTGCAGCGCGATCGGGGACTCGTCCCGGCCGGCCACTTCGACGGCCGCCGCGACGTGCGAAGCGTGCCCATGGGTGCAGATCACGGCCAGGATCTCGCGCTCACCGACGGCGTCCAGCACCGCGCCGGCGTCGGTACCCGGGTCGATGACGATGACCTCCTCGTCATCGCCCACGATCCAGGTGTTGCCGTCCGGGGCACCGTCGCTGCCGGGCGAGGTGACCTGTTCTATCCGCGCCTCCATGCCAGCCTGCCTCTCCGCGTCACGTCAGGAGTCCGGCCCCATTATGGCCGTGCGGCCCGACGGTTATGACCCGGACGTCTGGGCCATCAGCCGCTCGAACGCCGCCGGGCTGGTGGTCTCGCAGCCCAGCCGGTGCCCGGTCAGGCTGCCATGATCGTCGCTGCCGCCGGTGGTCAGCAGGCCAAGGCCGGCGGCCAGCTCGCGCAGCCGGGCCCGCTCGGCCGGGTCGTGATCCGGATGGTCCACTTCCAGGCCGGCCAGCCCGGCCGCGGCCAGCCCGGCGATGGCCCCGTCCGGGATCCGCCAGCCCCGGGACACCGCGCCGGGGTGGGCCAGTACGACCGCGCCCCCGCTGTCCCGGACCAGCCCGATCGCCTGGACCGGGGGCAGCGCGTACCGGCTCACGTAGGCCCGGCCGCCGGTCCCGATCCAGTCCGGGCTGAACGCCTCGCGCGGCTCGCCGATCGCCCCGGCGGCCACCATGGCCCGGGCGATGTGCGGCCGGCCCACGCTGCCCCCGGCGGCCAGCGCGGCCACCTGGTCCCAGCTGACGTCCACGCCGAGCTCACGCAGCCGGGCCACCATGGCCTGGCCGCGGCGCACCCGGTCGTCCCGGATGGCCTGGGTCTCGGCGGCCAGTTCCGCGCTCATCCCGGACGGCAGGTAGCTGAGCAGGTGGACGCTGTGCCCATCCAGCCGGGAGGACAGTTCCATCCCGCTGACCAGGGTCAGCGGCGGCGGCAGCGCGGCCCGGGCCGGGTCGAGACCGGCCAGCGTGTCGTGGTCGGTGAGCGCCAGCACGTCGACGCCGGCCGCGCGGGCCCGCGCCACCACTTCGGCGGGCGGGTCAGTGCCGTCCGAGGCGGCCGAGTGGGAGTGCAGGTCGATGCGCACGGGGGCTCATGCTACGGCGTACCCGGTAAGCCGGGCAGCCGCGGGGACTTCGCGCCGAACGGAAGATCGAGATCCTGCATGGGGTCGCGGAGATCGCGCAGCGTCGGCGTGTCCACCAACAGCATGCCGGCCGTGTCCGGCCACAGGATGATCCACAGCCAGGTGCCGAGCACTTCCCCGGCGAATACCGCGACGTCCGGCGCGTCCACATGCCACAGCGGGAACTCGTGGTTGCCGAACTGGACCAGCGCGTGCGGCGGCCCGGTGGCGAAGCCCTCGCCCGGGTCGGGGCCGGTCAGCCCGGCCAGGCCGGCGCCCAGGCCGAGCCCGGGTTCCTCGGAGACGAGCAGCATCTCACCAGGGCCGCCGACCGGGTTGGGCCCGGACAGCGCAACGACACAGCCGCGGGTTCCGCTGCGGTCGTCGCCGGCTCCGGTGAATCCGGTGACCAGCCAGCCGAGCGGGATCGGCCAGGGCAGCCAGACCGGCACCTTGGCCGCCTTGAGCAGGGCCTGCAGCCCGCCCGGCGACGGGGTGCGGGTCATCCGGAGCGGCTGGACCGCGCCGTGCAGGTCGCACTGCCACGCGCTGTGCCAGGCGCTGGGCTCACTCAGCGCGCCCTGGCACCGCGGGCAGACCGGATCCTTCATCATGTGTATCGACGGTGATCTCCGGCAGCGCTCACGTCAAGCACCACGACCTGCATACTTAGCCGGTGGGTGAGGACACGGCACAGCGGCGGCGGATCCCCTGCGTAGGGGCGATCATCAAGGACCCCGGCGGGCGGCTGCTGCTGATCAAGCGCGGTCACGCCCCGCAGGCCGGCCGGTGGTCGCTGCCCGGCGGCCGGGTGGAGCCAGGGGAGACCGACCAGCAGGCGGTGATCCGGGAGATTCGCGAGGAAACCGGGCTGCACATACGCTGCGACCAGCTAGTTGGTAGCGTTCACCGAAATTCTCCGCCGGATGCGGTGCTGGACATCAGGGATTATGCCGCCACGGTCACCGGCGGCACGCTGGGTGCGGGCGACGATGCCGCCGACGCGCGCTGGGTCAGCCCCGCCGAGCTGGGCAGCCTACCGCTGACCACCGGACTGGCCGAGACGCTGGCCAGCTGGGGCGTGCTCGGCTGAGCCCGGGCCGCCTGAGCCAGGGCTGCCTGAGTCAGGGCTGATGGCGCCGCCGCGGGCCAGCCCGGCCGCGCGGCCCTTGGCCGCGGTGACCATAGCCAGCTTGCGCGACGCCTCGTCGATCATCTCGTCGCCGAGCATGACCGCGCCGCGGCGCTGCACACCGGTGGCCACCGCGTAGGCGTCCAGGATCTGCTCGGCCCGGTCGTAGCTGGCCTGGTCCGGGGAGAAGGCCTGGTTGACCACGTCGACCTGGCCCGGGTGCAGCACCCACTTCCCGTCGTAGCCGAGCGCCGCCGCGCTGGCCGCGCCGCGCCGCAAGCCGTCGATGTCGTGGATGGCCAGATGCGGCCCGTCGATGGCGGCCAGGCCGCGGCTGCGCGCCGCGACCAGGATGCGCAGCCGCGGATAGTGGTATGCGTCACCGCCGGTGTAGCCGTCCGGCTCGGCGCCCACCTGGAGCGAGCGCATGCCGATGCTGGCCATGAAGTCGGCCGGGCCGAACACCAGCGCCTCCAGCCGGCCGGACGCGGCCGCGATGTCATCCACCACGGCCAGCCCGCTGGCGTCCTCGATCTGCGCCTCGATGCCGATCCGGCCCGGCTCCAGGCCGGTGGCCTGCTCAACCTGGCCGAGCAGCAGGTCAAGCCAGCGGACGTGGTCCGGCGCGGCCACCTTGGGCAGCACGATCACGTCCAGGTTGGCCCCGGCCGCCTCGACCACCTCGATCACATCCCGGTAGGCCCACGGGGTAGCCACGTCGTTGATCCGCACCGCGCGGGTCTTGCTCCCCCAGCCGCCCGCGTTCAGCGCCGCGGCCACCGCGGGCCGGGCCTCCGGCTTGGCCGCCGGGGCCACCGCGTCCTCCAGATCGAGGAACACCTCGTCCACGGCCAGGCCGCGGGCCTTGGCCAGGAAACGGGGGCTGCTGCCGGGCACGGCCAGGCAGGTCCGGCGCGGACGGTACGGCTGCGTCATGCGCACGGCCTCCTGACGATCGTGGCACCCTGATCCGGTGACAGCACCCCAGCCGGACACCGGCCGGCTCGCCCTCATCGCGGAGGCTACCAAGCGGGCCGGGCTGATCTGGATCACGGTGCCGGGCGGCCGGCCCCGGCCCGCCTGGCACGTCTGGCGGGATGCGGCCTACGTGCTGACCGGCCCGGGCGAGCAGGATGTGCCCGGGCTGGCGGCGGCCGGCCAGGTCAACGTGGAGGTGCCGAGCAAGGACACCGGAGGCTGCCTGGTGTCCTGGACCGCGCGGGTGAGCCGGGTGGATCCAGGCGGGCTGGAATGGCCGGCCATCATCGGCGCGCTGCTGGCCGGGCGGCTGAATGAGCCCGCGGCTGCGCCCGCCGAGCGCTGGGCGGCGGCCGGAAATGTCTACCGCCTCACACCCCAGTGAGCTGACCAGGCCCGGGAACCGGTGCATGCGGACCGCGTTCGACGCTACGTGCGACGCTCCGTAGCATGAGGGCATGGCAACGCCCACTGTCTCCGCACTCCCCACGCCTGAGCAGGTCACCCAGGCGCTGGCCGGGGTCATCGACCCTGAGATCCGCCGCCCGATCACCGAGCTCGGCATGGTGAAAGCCGTCGAGGTCGGCGCGGACGGCGTGGTCCGGGTGGATGTCTACCTGACGGTGGCGGGGTGCCCGCTGCGGGACACCATCATCCGGGACGTGACCGCCGCGGTCAGCAAGCTGGCCGGGGTATCCCGGGTCCGGGTGGAGCTGGACGTGATGAGCGAGGAGCAGCGCCGGGAACTCCAGGGCAGGCTGCGCGGCGGCCGCCCGGAGAAGGAGATCCCGTTCGCCCAGCCCACGTCGCTGACCAAGGTGTTCGCCGTAGCCAGCGGCAAGGGCGGGGTGGGCAAGTCCTCGGTCACGGTGAACCTGGCCGCCGCGCTGGCCGCCGCCGGGCAGAAGGTCGGCGTGCTCGACGCGGACATCTACGGTCACTCGGTGCCGCGGATGCTGGGCGTCACCGGGCAACCAACCCAGGTCGAGCAGATGATCATGCCGCCGGTCGCGCATGACGTGAAGGTGATCTCCATCGGGATGTTCACCCAGGGCAACTCGCCGGTGGTGTGGCGCGGCCCGATGCTGCACCGGGCGGTGCAGCAGTTCCTGGCCGACGTGTACTGGGGCGACCTCGACGTGCTGCTGATGGACCTGCCGCCGGGCACCGGGGACGTGGCCATCTCGGTCGCCCAGCTCGTGCCGACCGCGGAGCTGCTGGTCGTCACCACCCCGCAGCTGGCCTCCTCGGAGGTGGCCGAGCGGGCCGGCGCGATCTCGGTGCAGACTCACCAGCGGATCACCGGGGTCATCGAGAACATGTCCGCGCTGGCCTGCCCGCACTGCGGTGAGCCGGTGGAGGTGTTCGGTTCCGGCGGCGGCCAGGCCGTGGCCGATGCGCTGACCAGGGTGACCGGGGCGACCGTGCCGCTGCTCGGCCAGGTGCCGATCGACATGCGCCTGCGTGAGGGCGGCGACCGCGGCGTGCCGCTGGTGCTCAGCGACCCTGAGTCAGCGGCCGCACAGCAGCTGTCCGGGATCGCTAATGGGCTGCTGAGCCGGTCCCGCGGGCTGGCCGGGCGGCGGCTCGGGCTGACCCCGGCCTAATCCGCGCTCAGGTGGCCTCGGCATCGAACGGCGGAGGCTGCTCCTCATGGGCAATCGTGGCGGTGGCCCGCCGGTCAGCCGCGTACTCCACCGGGTCCGCGGCGGCGGCCGCGGCCGCCGCGGCACTGCCATCCATGTCGTCCTCGAACAGGTGCTTGCGCACGAAGTTGCCCGGGTGCAGGTCCCGCACGTCGAAGTCGGCGAACTCGGGCCCCAGTCCCTCCCGGATGTCCCGGGTGGCGCCATCCGCCAGCTTGCGCAGCTCACGCAGCGTCCGGCCGGCTTGCTGGGCCATCTTCGGCAGCTGGTCCGGGCCGAACACCACGATGGCGATCACGGCCAGGACCAGGAGCTTGCCAAAGGACAGGTCGAGAAACACGTCAGTTCTCCACGGCAGGTGCGCCACCAGGGCGGCGCGCACGGTCTGGCTACCACTGTAGACCCCTCATGGCGGCTGCGCCGCCCCCCAGATCCGGTGCATTCCGGCTGCGCCGGGGCCGCCCGGGTCAGCGGAACGGGTTGAGCCACGAGGCGAGCCGGTGCAGACCCCGGTCCATCCGGCCGAAGAAACCGGCCTTCCCGGTGTGCGGCAGCGCGCTGACCGCCTGGTCCACGGTCTGGGCCGGGGCATCAGCGATCATCGTGTAGACGAAGCCATGCGCCGACCAGGCCACGCTGCGCTGGTCCGGGTCGGCGACATAAACCTGCTCCCCGCGCACCGCCACCAACTGCCAGCCGCTCATCTCGGGCGGCAGGTGGCCGCGCTGCAGGAACAGGGAGATCACCGACAGGCCGTCGGAGTAGGCGAGATCGACAACCCGGCCGCCGGGGGTGCTCGTCTGGTCGGCCTGGACCAGGGTGAGGTTGCCGGGCAGCCGCCCGGGCAGCGGCCAGCCGGCGGCGCGCAGCCGGGACAGCTGCGGCGTGGCCAGCGACGTGCTGGACGGCATGCTGCCGGTGGCGGGCAACTGGGTGGCCGCCGGGACGCCCAGGGTCAGGCTGACGAACATATCCTCGGTGACCAGCCGGGCGTGACTGTCGAACGTCTCCCGGCGCAGCGGCAGCTTAGTCGCGCTGTCCAGCCAGAACCGTGCGGCCACCGCGCCGGCCGGGCGGTACAGCACCACTTCCTGGGCCTGGCGGCCGGCCACCCAGCCCTGCCCGCCGAGCGCGACCCGGTAGTTCGCCGCCAGCAGGGCGACCAGTTGCGGAGTCATGCTCATGACTCCCTCCGGGCCACGCTGGGCCGCGGCATCGGCCGCGGCCGGGTCCGGGTCGGCTGCGCGGGCCGTGCGGAGCGGCTGGGCGGCCTGGTCGGCTGGTACCGCCGCCGCCTGAATCAGCGTCTGGTGACCGCGCTGGTGCCAGACGTTCACCACCGAGGTCAGGCTGCCGTCCGCGCCGTGCCACTGGGTGATCTGCACCCCCTGGTAGGACACCTGGCGGCAGGCGGTGGCCGCCTCGCTGAGCAGGCGCAGGCCGGCGTTACCGGTCTCGGCCGGGGTCAGCGTGGCCGAGGGCAGTTTGAGCAGCGCCCGGCTGGGTGCGGAGCCCGGTCCGGCCGCCCCGGTCTGCAGCAGGCCGTTCCGGCTGGCCATATCCCGCCACACCACGGCCACCCCGCCGGCGATCAGGCCCAGGACCATCACGGCGGTGGCGATGCGCAGGTGCAGCGGATCGTGCTGGGGGGCAGTCCGGTCACCCGGTGTGGTGCGGGAGAACATCTTTCAGCTCACGGTCCCGGGGTCGCCGACGGCCGGGCCACCGGGCCGCCCCGGTGACTGGGCGCGGTCTGCGCGACCCGGCTGGCCCGGGCCGGCTGGGCCGGGGCCTGGGTGGCCGCCGCGGCGGCCGGGGCCACCGGCATGTCGCCGGTCACCACCGCGTGCTGGACCAGGAACGTGTCCACCGCAGGGGTGACCCTGGGCCCGGGCGTCTGCGGCTCGCCGCCAACGAAGAACGCGGCAGCGCCCAAGCCGGTCATGGCGGAGGCCAGCAGGCCCGCGGTGAGCAGCTTGGTGGCCGGGAATGCGGTCCTGGCCCGCCACGGCGCACGGCCCGGCCAGCCGCTGTTCTCCCCGGGCGCGGCCATCGCCATCAGCCGCCCGGTCAGCGCGGCGTCCACCATGGCCTCACCCAGCGTGTGCATCCGCCGCTTCAGCGCGCGCAGCGCCACCGCCTCCTGGCGGCACTCGTCACAGCCCGCCAGGTGGGTCAGCACCCGGTCCCGCTCCGCATCCGCCAGCTCGCCGTCGATCAGGGCGGAGATGCGCTGCCCCAGATGGCTCACCGGTCACCGACCAGTGGGACGACGACCTCCCCCGCGGGCGCCGGTGCGGTAGCGGCCATCCCGCTGCGCCGCGGGCGGCGGTGGTCAAGTGCGGTCCTGAGCTGCGCACGGCCGCGGTGGATCCGGCTCCGCACGGTGCCCAGCTTCACGCCGAGCGTGCCGGCGATCTCCTCATAGGACAGGCCCTCGATGTCACACAGCACCACCGCGGCCCGGTACTCAGGGGCCAGCGCCTTCAGCGCGGCCTGGATGTCACCGTCCAGATGCCGATCGTCGAACGCCTGCGCGGGGGTGGGCTCGCCGCCGCGCAGCCGCTGCTCGGTGTCGTCGCCCAGGCCCTCGAACCTGATCCGCTGCTTGCGCCGGGCCATGTCCAGGAACAGGTTGGTGGTGATCCGGTGCAGCCAGCCCTCGAACGTGCCCGGGGTGTAGCTGGACAGCGAGCGGAAGACCCGGACGAAGACCTCCTGAGTCAGGTCCTCGGCGTCGTGGGAGTTGCCGGTCAGCCGGTAGGCCAGCCGGTACACCCTGGCGGAGTGTTCCCGCACGATCTCTTCCCAGGACGGCGGCGTCCACTCGGACGCCTTGTCCGTGCTGGCTGCGAGCTCGCCCACTGTCTCGCTCTCCTGACCCGTGCCATGTGCCCGTACCACCATGGTGCCTCAGGCATCCCCTCTCCGCACCAGCCACGGCCGGCCCAGCCGGCTCGCGTCAGTGTCAACGTCGCAGCGGGCCCGGGTAGTTCCCGGGCTCACCGGCCACTGCGGTAGTTCCCGGGTCACGGGCCGTCCACGGCGGTGGGTGGCGATAGGCTGCCGGGACTGGGAATATGCGGGCACCGGGAAGGCAGCCGATAGTGAGCGCTGAGGCCAATCTCGCCTATGTCGAGGACTACCTCCAGGAGGACGAGCCGCTGCTGGCCGCGCGCCGGGCGGCCGCCGAGGTAGGCGGGGCCACCCCGGTCGGGCCGGCGGTCGGCGCGGCGCTGCGTTTCATCGCGGCCGCTATCAACGCCCGGTCAGTAGTGGAAATCGGCACCGGCTGCGGCACGTCGGGCATCTGGCTGCTCCGCGGGATGCGCCCGGACGCGGTGCTGACCAGTGTGGACGCCGAGCCGGAGCATCAGCGGCTGGCCCGCAAGGCGTTCACCGAGGCAGGCTTCCCGGCCAACCGGTTCCGGCTGATCAGCGGGAAGGCGCTCGACGTGCTGCCCCGGCTCACCGACGGCGGATACGACCTGGTGTTCTGCGATGCGGACAAGCAGGAATACCCGGACTACCTGGCCGCCGCGCTGCGCCTGCTGCGGCCGGGCGGCGTGCTGGCCTTCGACAACGCGCTGTACGGCGGCCGGGTCGCGGACCACAGCCAGGCCGACCGGGGCACGCTGGCCATCCGGGACCTGGGTGAGCAGGTCAGGCAGGATGAGCGCCTGGTGCCAGTGCTGCTGCCGGTCGGCGACGGACTGCTGGCCGCGGTCAAGCGGTAACCGGGGCACCCGCCGTCAGCCAGTGCAGCAGCAGCTGGGTGCCGAACCCGGTCGCGCCCTTGGTGATCTCGCCGTCGTCGGCGGTGGCCCGGGCCGCCCCGGCGATGTCCAGGTGAGCCCAGGCCCGGCCGCCGGTGAACTCGCGCAGGAACAGCGCCGCGTCGATCGACCCGGCCCGGCCGGACCCGCCGGCCACGTTGGCCAGGTCGGCCACCGGTGAATCCAGCCCGGCCCGGTAATCCTCGGCCAGCGGCATCCGCCACAGCCGGTCACCGCTGGCCGTCCCGGCCGCCAGCAGCCCGGCGGCCAGGGAGTCGTCGGTGGCGTACAGTGCGGCCATCACCGAGCCCAGCGCCACCCGCGCGGCTCCGGTCAGCGTGGCCAGGTTGACCATGACGTCGGGGGCGAGTTCGGCGTCGGCATAGGCCAGCGCGTCGGCCAGCACCAGACGGCCCTCCGCGTCGGTGTTGAGCACCTCCACCGTCCGCCCGCCGTAGTGCCGGATCACGTCCCCGACCCGCAGCGCGGTACCGGATGGCAGGTTCTCCGCCGCGGCCACCAGCCCGGTGACCCGGACCGGGGCGCCCAGCGCGGCCAGCGCCGACATGGTGGCGATCACCGCGGCCCCGCCGGCCATGTCGGTCTTCATCGTTTTCATGTTGTCGGTGGGCTTCAGCGACAGGCCGCCGCTGTCGAACGTGATGCCCTTGCCGATCAGCACCACATGCCGCCGCGAACCGGCCGGCCGGTAGCTCAGCTCGATCAGCCGGGGCGGCCGGACCGATCCTGAGCCCACCCCGAGCAGCCCGCCGAACTGGTCCCGGGCCAGCTCGGCCTCGGTCCAGACCCGGCAGGACAGGTCACGGGCGGCGGCGATCCGGGCGGCCTCGTCGGCCAGCCAGGCCGGTGACTTGGTCATCGACGGGGTATTGGTGAGATCCCGGGCCAGCGCCACCGCGTCGGCCACGATCGCGGCCCGCTCGACCAGGGCCGCCGCGTCCTGGCGCCCGGCCAGCAGCAGCTGGACCTGGGCCGGCCCGGTCTCCCCGGAGGCGGTGGATTTCAGCGTGTACTGGTACGAGCCGAGCATGAGCCCGGCCACGAACGCCTGCACCGAGTCATCCGGCTCGGCCAGGACGGCGGTGCATACCACGGCCCGGCCAGCCGGTAGCCGCCGGGCCAGCGCCGCCCCGGCCCGGCGCAGCGCGGCTGGTGCGGCATCGGCGATGCCGAGGAACATGACCGTGCACGGGCGCGCGCCGAGCCGGATGACGGTCTGGGTGATTTCGCCCGCGCGGCCGGTCAGCTCGCCGCTGGCGATGATGTCGGCGGCCGGGACCGGAAGATAGCTGTCCAGCTCGGCGGCGCCAGCGCCGGGCCCGGGGCTGGCGCCGGGCTCGTCCGGGCTGCGCACCGGAATCACGATGACCGCGGGCCCGGCTTCGCCGGCCGCGCGGAGGAAACTCTCCAGGGGTTGCTGGTCAGCCGCTGGAACAGCGGTAACCCTTGCCTTGACCGGCAAGGCTCAGCCGGTGACGGATTTGAGCGCGTCCGAAAGCCGGGCCGCCTCATCCGCGGACAGTTCGACCACCAGCCGCCCGCCACCTTCGAGCGGTACGCGCATTACGATGCCGCGGCCCTCTTTGGTGACCTCGAGCGGACCATCGCCCGTCCGCGGCTTCATCGCCGCCATTCCGCATCCCCTTCCTGCCCGGGCCGCATGAGACCTCGCTGAGGCCTGCCGCGCCGGGATCCCGGCACCTGCGGCGGGTCCGGCCACCCACAGCCGAATGATCAGTACCTCTATTATCCAGAGTTCCGGCCTACAGTGGTAACGATCAGCACTCCCTTCCGCCCCCTGCCGTCGGTAACTAGGGTCTCAACAGCACCTCGTGCACCATCGGTCACGGGTGGTTAGGTTTACCTGCACCTAAGGAGAGTCCAGTGCCGGACGCGGAATCAGACACGGTGCGCTGGGACCTTACTGAGGCGGTCGGCACCATCTTGCTGAACCGGCCGCGGGCTCATAACGCGCTCACCGCGGAGATGAAGACCGCGCTGCTGGCCGCGCTGCGCCAGGCGGCGGCCAGTCCCGAGGTCCGGGTGGTGCTGATCACCGGTGCCGGACCAGCCTTCTGCGCCGGCCAGGACCTGCGGGAACACGCCGGGCTGCTGACGGCGGCGGCGCAGACCGGGGCGGCGATGGATACCGTCCGGGAGCACTACAACCCGATCGTGCTGGCCATCAGGTCCATGCCCAAGCCAGTCATCGCCGCGGTGAACGGGGTGGCCGCGGGCGCCGGCGCGTCCCTGGCACTGGCTTGTGACCTGCGCATCGCGGCCCGTGGCGCCAGCTTCCTGATGGCCTTCGCCCGGGTCGGGCTGGCCGCCGACACCGGTGCCTCGTGGACCCTGCAGCGGCTGGTCGGGGCCGGGCGGGCGGCCGAACTGCTGCTCCTGGCCGAGCCGCTGGCCGCGACCCGGGCCCTGGAGCTGGGCCTGGTCAGCCAGGTGGTGGACGATGCGGACCTGCCCGCGGCGGCCGGCGCGCTGGCCGCCCGGCTGGCCATGGGCCCGACCGCCGCGTACGCGGGCATCAAGGCGGAACTCGACTACGCGGCCGGCCATGACCTGGCCGCGGCGCTGGAGCAGGAGGCCGAGGTTCAGGCCGCGCTGGGCCGCACCGCGGACCACCTGGCGGCCACGGCTGCGTTCGCCCAGAAGCAGCGGCCAACATTCCAGGGCCGCTAGGCCAAGATCTGCCGGACCGGCCTTACCTGGCGTCCGCGCTGACCATCTCCTCGTGCGCACAGACGATCTGCTCGGCCGCGTCGACCAGGTCGGAGAACTCCCGCCACTCGCGCCCCCCGGTGCGGCTGGTCCAGGACACCACCCGGCTGCGCACCCACACGGTCAGGCCGCGCCGGATGGACAGCACGGACATGCCCGAGGCCGGCGCGTCGGCCCGGACGATGTGCCCAAGGCCGCGATCGGCCAGCATCCGCTCCAGGCTGGCGGCCGCCTGAAGCGAGCCGGGCAGGGCCCGCCGGAACCGGTCCAGCGCAGTGCCGGGAGGCACCGGCTGCGCGAACCACACGGCCTTGCCGGACACCTTCCAGCCGCCGAGCCGGGCGCGGGTCAGATGATGGCCCCAATGGCCGTCGGACAGCGCGTGCACCACGCACAGGCCCCGGCCGCTCTCATCCTCTTCGGCCGGCACATCAGCGGACAGCGGGTCCGGTGCCTGGCCGTTCTTCCAGCCGGGCAGCGCGTCGAACACTTTGCACACGAGTTCTTGCTGGCCAGCAGCCCGGCGCAGGTACAGCCAGAGCTCCGGGGCACCGGCCACTGGGCAGCCCAGGACGCCGTCGAACTGGATCGCGGCCCGCGCGTGCATGCTGTTGGCAGCGAGCTCGCTGGCCATCGTGACGCCGTCGTCAATCGCCTCGTCCGGCAGCCCGATCCCAGTCGCCGCCGCCCGGAACAGCTGCCGGGCAGTGGCCGCGCAACTGGCATCCATCGGCAGTGGCGAAGCCGAACATCCCCCCGCAGACACGGTCGCGGCCGGAGGATGCACCGCGTCGGAGGGGTGCGGTGCATCGGCCGCAAGTGACCCTAGCATGATCTTTCAGCCTTCCCGGGCCGCAATCTGTGAAACACAGATTATGAGTCATGCGCCGACCGCGCAACGACATCCGGGACGGAAGTGCGGGCTTGAAGCAGTCTTTACTTTTTCTGTCCGGACAGAAGCGTCCCAAAAGTGGACATTACGTAAAGTATTAGTGCTGTGGCTAACAGGTAACGCAAGCCGCATGGCCTGGGTGTTTCCGCCCGGCGAGCCGCGCAGTACAGTCGTGCCGCGGCGGCTGCGCGGCAGCCGCCGGGCCTCGAGACAGGTCCTGATAGAAGAATCCCCCGGGTGGCGGCCCGGGGGATTCTTTCGTTCGGTACCTGGGTGGCTCAGCCTTCGCCGTCGAGGTCGAAGCGGCCCGCCTTCGTCTCGGCCAGGAACCGGGCGAACGACGCCCGGCTGACCACGTGTGCGCCATCGCCGGGACGGGTGCTGTCCCTGACGGCGACGACATCTGGCAGATTGGCCGCGACCTCCACGCAGCCACCGTTGGACCCGCTACTCAGGCGTGCCTTACGCCACTCAGCTCGAGACAGATCGGTCATGACTACTCCAGTTGTTGCGCGAGGTGTTCTAGGTAGACCGTGGTAGCTCCGGGCTCCTGTGAGGAGTCGCGGATCCGGCCGAATGCTTGGACATACAAGTTCACCTCTTCTGGCCTGCTCACCTCCTGGACGGCGATATCGGTTTCGGTGAAGACGACGCTCGGCTCGTCGCCGGGCAGTTCGAAGATGTTGATCGAGGACGTCACGCCCGGGCTCGGGCCGTCCGCGAAACGCTGGATACGCAGTTCCACGTTGGGGCGGCGGCTCATCTCGATGAGATGCTCGATCTGCTCCCGCCGCTCCGCCCGGGTACCCCAGTGGTACATCAGGGACGCCTCGGTGATCACCGCCACCAGGCGGGGCGCCGTCCCGTTGTTCCGGTCCAGGATCTCCTGGCGGCGCTGCCGGGTCTCCATTGCCTTACGCCGCCAGGCGGGCGGCCGGGGGCCGGCCCGCATGAACGCCTCCGCGTAGTCCTGGGTCTGCAGCAGACCGGGCACGACCAGCGGCATGCAGACCTGAATCCGCTCCGCGTCGTTCTCGAAACCGGGGAACTCGTTCTCGAAGATGTCGGTGTAGTCACGCCACCACGGCCGGGTGCGGGACCGGATGGCCAGGTCCTCGAGTTCTTCCGCGGTGGCGCTGTCTACGCCGTAAATTCGCAGCAGGTCCCGGATGTCGCTCATCTCGGGCCGCTTCCACTGGTTGGCCTCGAACCGGCCGACCTTGCCGCGGCCCCAGTTGAGGATGTCGCAGACGTGGTTAGCGGTGTGCCCGCTGTTCAGCCGGAGTTCGGCGAGGCGGCGGGACAGCCGACGCTTGGCCACGGTCGCCCCGTAGGCATCGTCGGTCATCCTGCCCCACCTCCTTGACAAGGCGCCGGATTAAGCATAGCGCTACCTAACTTGTGAATCGCAGATTCTCGGCCACTTTCCTGGGACTCTCAGGTTGTGTTCAGGGTAAGCACAATCCAGCGTCCGGGGTGGCATTCGCTGACCGGAATGCCCGGTGACGGCCGGCCGAGGCGGGCTAGCTCGCGCCCTCGTCGAATTCGCCGTTCCGTACGCCGTCGAGAAAGCACTCCCACTCGTGGCGGTCGTACACGAGCACCCGGCCCGTGGGGTCGCCAGCGACTCGCATCAGCACGTATTCGGTGTGCTCGGAAGCCGCCCCCGGGGCGGCTACGGCCGCGGTGGCCAGGGCGTGCGCTGCCACGAACGCGATCTCGATCGCCCCGTTCCGGTCGCCAGACCGCCGCCATTCCTGCGCGGCCAGGTTGACGCCGAGTTCGTCTACGGTCGGCTTCCCGGTCACTGCTGCATCCTCCTCGGGCGGCAGGGCGCCGCGTGGCAACCCCAACAGTAGAGCATGATCACTCGTCACTATCTGCAGTCGCCGGATTCGCCAGACGCCGGCCAACCCCGCACCACAGCCAGCGGGAGCCATCGGTGTCGGCCGCGGCCGGGTCCTCGGCGCCCCACAGGCCGGCATAGGTCAGCTCGGCCGGACTGCCCCGGTACGGCGGCACCAGTTCCAGGCCGGTGAAGAACCGGGCCACCTGGGCCCGGGACCGGAAGTGCATGTGCTCGGTGGCGGTGTCGAAGACGGCGCGGAATCCCGCCACCGCCTGATCGGACTTGTGATCGGCGCTCAGGTGGGACAGTGACAGGTAGCTGCCCGGGGCCAGTTCGCCGACGTATCGGTCGACGAGCTGGTACGGGCCGTCCTCGTCCGCCACGAACATGAGCACGCCGGTCATCAGCAGCCCGGCCGGCTCGCTGAAGTCGATGAGCCGGCGCAGCTCCGGGTGGCCCAGGATGCTCTCGGGCTCGCGCAGATCGCCCAGGATGACAGTGGTCGAGCCGTTGCCGGCCAGCAATGGCTCGCTGTGCAGCCGCACCAGCGGGTCGTTGTCCACGTAGACCACCCGGGCCTCCGGGACCAGGCGCTGCACCACCTCGTGTGTGTTGCCGACCGTGGGCAACCCGGACCCGATGTCGACGAACTGCCGGATGCCCTGCTCCGCGATCCACTTGGCCGCCCGCTGGTGGAAGCCGCGATTGGACCACGCCGCGTCCCGCACTTCCGGAACGGCCTTGAGGATCTGCTCGGCGGCGGCGCGGTCGGCCGGGAAATTGTTGCTGCCTGCTAACAAATAGTCATAAATCCGGGCCGGAGCCGGGACGCCGCTGTCCACCCCGCCGGGGCCAGGCTGAGCGTCGGTCATGTCTGTCGCCCCCTCCCGCCCACACCTGTCTGATCACCTTACCGTCGGGGCACCCGGGCGACTCCGGCATAGCCCCAATGCGACCCATCGCTATCGGCGCTTTCTGGGTCGTCGGCCCCCCACTCGCCCATGAAGACCAGCTGGGGCGTCTCGCCCGGCCAGGGCGGAACCAGGTCCAGGCCGGTGAAGAAGCGCGCCACCTCGGCCCGGGGCCGCAGATGGATGTTCTCGGTCGCCTTGGCGTACTCGGCCAGCCCGGTGCGCACCGCCCGCGGCGGCACGTTGTCCGCGGTCACGTGGGACAGCGCCAGGTAACTGCCGGACGGCAGCGCGGCCACATACCGGGACACCAGGGCCCAGGGGTCCGCGTCGTCCGCCACGAAATGCATGACCGCCGTCATCAGCAGCGCCACCGGCTCAGTGAAGTCGATCAGCGACCGCAGCAGCCGGTCCCCCAGCACGGCGTCCGGCTCGCGCAGGTCACCGAAGACGAAGGTGGTGAGCCGGCCGGTCAGCAGTTCACCCGCGTAGGCCCGGACCATGGGGTCGTTGTCCACGTAGACCACCCGGGCCAGCGGCGTGACCGCCCCGACGACCTCATGGGTGTTCCCCTGGGTGGGCAGGCCGGACCCGATGTCGATGAACTGGGTGATCCCGCGGTTCTCCGCCAGCCACTTCGCGGCTCGCTGGTGGAAGCCACGGTTCGCCCAGGCCATGTCCGAGATCTCGGGCAGGCCCGCGCGGATCCGCTCGGCCGCCTCCCGGTCGGCCACATAGTTGATCCGGCCGCCCAGGTAGTAGTCGTAGAGCCGGGCTGGGCTGGGCACCTCCGGGTCGACACCCGGCGGAACCGGCGGCTCCTCTACAGGTCCGTCCGTCACGCCCCCTCCAGCCACGCTCTGCTCATATTGTGACACCGTCTGTGTGATTCACGAAGGGAGATCGGGAAAGCGGCCTTACGCCCCGCGCCGGAAGCAGTCCCGCAAATGATCGTCGACCAGGCCGCAGGCCTGGAAGGTGGCGTAAACCGTGACCGGGCCGGAGAACGTGAAACCACGGCCGCGCAGGTCCTTGGCCAGCGCGGTGGACGCCGGGGTCGACGCAGGCAGGTCGGCCAGGCTGACCGGGGGCACTGGCGCCGGATCCACCGCGTAGCTCCAGACCAGGGCGGCGAGCCCGCCCGGGATGGCCAGCGCGGCACTGGCGTTCTGAATAGTTGCTTCGATCTTGCGCCGGTTCCGGATGATGCCCGGGTCGCTGAGCAGCCGGTCCACGTCCGGCGGGCCGAAGCCAGCCAGCTGGGCCGGGTCGAAGCCGCGGAACGCGGCGCGGAAGTTCTCCCGCTTGCGCAGGACGGTCAGCCAGGACAGGCCGGACTGGAAGCCCTCCAGGCAGAGCCGCTCGAAGATGCCCTGGTCGGTGCGGACCGGCCGGCCCCATTCCGCGTCGTGGTAGCCGAGGAGCTCCGGCCCGCTCATCGCCCACGGGCAGCGCAGCTGGCCGTCCGGGCCGGGCTGGGCCGTACCGGGCCGGTCAGTCATCGCCGGGGGCGGCCGCCTCGCCGGAGGGCACCGCCGGGGCGGGCGGTGCGTCGTCCTGGGCCGCGGCACCCGTCGTGGCCTCGGCCGCCTCCGCCTCGGGCAGCTCGGGCTCGGCCGCCGCAGGCTCGGCCGCCGCAGGCTCGGCCGCCGCAGGCTCGGCCGCCGCAGGCTCGGCCGCCGCAGGCTCGGCCGCCGCAGGCTCGGCTGTCATAGGCTCGGCTGCCGCAGGCTCGGGCGCAACGGGCTCGGCCGCCGCGGCCGGCTCCGGCTCGGCCAGGGTCGCACTGGCGAACGTCGCGCTGCCGGCGGGCGCGGCGGTCCTGGGGCCGGACCGGAAATCGGCGAGCTGCTGGCGGAGAACAGCGATTTCGACGTCACGTTCGGTGACAATCTGCGCGATGCGGCTCAGCGCCTCATCGGTCACCTGCGTGTTGTATCCCCACAGCGCAGCCGGCGGCCGCAGCATGGCCACGTCGGCGGCGGTGAGCAGGTCGCCCAGCGCGGGCGGGATGTAGTCGCGGGGGAATTCCGCCATCTCGCCACCGTGGCCCATGGCCACGGCGACCACGCCGGCGAGGATGACTGCCCCAGCAAGTAGCAGCAGAACGGACACAGTATGCATCGTGCCATGCGCGGCGACCGCGGGGGGGATCCGGCGCCGGCGAACCGCTGGCTCAGCTCACCCCGGGGGCCGGATCGGAGCCATTACGCTGCGCGTGCGCCCGCTGGATGACGCTGATCGCCTCGGCCGGGTCGTCCACCACGAACAACAGGTCCTCATCCCCCGCCGAGATCTTGCCGCTGCCCAGCACACTCTGCCGGATCCAGGACAGCAGGCCGGACCAGTACTCGCTGCCCACCAGCACGATGGGGAACTTCGTGATCTTGCCGGTCTGCACCAGGGTCAGCGCCTCGAACAGTTCGTCCAGCGTGCCGAACCCGCCGGGCAGCACCACGAACGCCTGCGAGTATTTGATGAAGACGGTCTTGCGGACGAAGAAATAGCGGAACTCCAGGCCGATCTCGACGTAATCGTTCAGGCCCATCTCCGTGGGCAGTTCGATACCCAGCCCGACCGAGACGCCGCCCGCGGTGGTGGCGCCCTTGTTAGCCGCTTCCATTACCCCCGGGCCGCCGCCGGTGATGACCGCGTACCCGGCCTCGGCCAGGCCTTTCCCAATCGCCTCGGCCTGGTCGCACTCCACGCTGCCCGGCTCGGCCCGGGCACTGCCGAACACCGACACGGCCGGGCCCAGTTCGGCGAGCAGCCCGAAGCCCTCCACGAACTCGGCCTGGATCCGCAAGACCCGCCAGGGGTCGGTATGTACCCAGTCGCCCGGCCCGCGCCGGTCGAGCAGCCGCTGGTCGGTCGTGGTCTTCGGGATGAAGTCGCCGCGCAGCGTGGCTGGGCCCTGACGGCGGACGCGGCGACGTGATTCTGGTTGCACTCTCCCGATCCTGCCATGCACTCTGGGCTGCTCAGCGCACCTGAGGATGGGCGGACCGGGACACACCGCGGGACGTTCCCTGGCGGCTTGTGCACGTAATTCCGCACGCACGGGTAACTTCGGCATGTGCCAAGAAGCCGGCCCACCGCGCGGCCCAGGAAGAGCGGCCGCCGGGCGTTCATCGCGACCGTCCTGCTCGCCGTGCTGGCCGGCGGCGGTTACCTGGTGTGGCACGCGTTCGCGCCGGTGATCGCCCCGGTGCTGACCGGGTCGGGCTGCGTGGCCACCGGCGATCACCAGAGCATCCTGCTCGACACCGAGCAGGGGTCCATCGCGGCCACCATCGCCGGCGTGGCCCACCGGCAGGCGATGCCGCGGCTGGCCGTCACCATCGCGTACGCGACCGCGATGCAGGAGTCCAAGCTGCACAACCTGAACTACGGCGACCGGGACTCGGTCGGCGTCTTCCAGCAGCGGCCTTCCGAGGGCTGGGGACCGCGGAAGGACCTGGAGGACCCGATCTACGCCAGCACCAAGTTCTTCCGCGCGCTCAAGGCCATCCCCGGCTACCAGAAGATGCCCGTGTACCAGGCGGCGCAGGCGGTCCAGCACAGCGCGGACGGGGCGGCCTACACCCAGTACGAGAAGATGGCCGCGGCCATGACCCCGGCGTTCACCGGGCAGCGCGGGCATGCGGTCTACTGCTGGTCCGGCTCGGCCAGCCGGGCACCGGCCGACGTGACCGGGATCACCAGCGGGCTCGGCAGCACGTTCGGCGCGACGGTGACCCGTGAGGTGACCGCTCAGCGGGACAGCCGGGGCAGTTCGGCGGATGGGAACAGCACCCGTCTGCAGGTCCGGGTCGGGCCGCCACGATTCGGCTGGGAAGTGGCCTCGTGGCTGGTGACTCACGCCAGCACGTACCACATCCACCAGATCCGCTACGGCGGGTTCGAGTGGCGCGCCACGGCCAGCAGCAAGGGCTGGGTCCGCGACGCGGGCGCACCGCCCACGGGCAGCCTGGAGCTGAGCTGATAGCCTGCGGCCGGCTGGGGAATCTCACCGCCCAGGGTGCGCCGGGGCCCGCCTGGCCGGGATACTTATCAGGACCCGGGATACTGGGAGCCCTGCAGTTATTTGGGTCTGCTCACAAGTCCCCCCACCGGGACAGCGCGGGAAAGAGGAGTTCCGAACGTGACGTACATCATCGCGCAGCCCTGCGTCGATGTGCTCGACAAGTCGTGCATTGAGGAATGCCCCGTTCGACTGCATCTACGAGGGCGAGCGCATGCTCTACATACACCCCGACGAGTGCGTGGACTGCGGTGCCTGCGAGCCGGTCTGCCCCGTCGAGGCGATCTTTTACGAAGACGACGTGCCGGACCAGTGGAAGGACTACTACAAGGCCAACGTCGAGTTCTTCGAGGACCTCGGCTCGCCTGGCGGCGCGGCCAAGGTCGGCAAGATCAACAAGGATCACGCGCTGATCGTGGCGCTGCCGCCGCAGGCCGAAGAGAGCTGATCCTGGCCGCGCGGCTGCCGCGCTTCCCCTGGGACCGGCTCGCCCCGTACGGCGACAAGGCACGGGCCCATCCCGGTGGGATCGTGGATCTGTCCGTCGGCACGCCGGTCGACCCGGTGCCGCCGGTGGTGGCCGACGCGCTGCGGGCCGCCGCCAACGCCCCCGGCTACCCAGCCACGCACGGCACCCCCGCGCTCCGCCAGGCGGCGTCCGGCTGGCTGGCCCGGCGGCATGGGGTGACCGTGCCGCCGGAGTCGGTGCTGCCGCTGATCGGCACCAAGGAGTTCATCGCCGGGCTGCCCACGCTGCTCGGCTGCGGCCGCGGCGACGTGGTCGTCTATCCGGAACTCGCCTACCCGACCTATGACATCGGCGCCCGGCTGGCCGGGGCCCAGGGCGTCGCCGCCGACGGCCTGACCACGCTCGGCCCCGAGCGCGTCCGGCTGGCCTGGGTCAACTCGCCGGGCAACCCGACCGGACGGGTGCTGCCGCCCGCGCACCTGGCCAAGATGGTGAGCTGGGCCCGGGAGCGCGGGGCGGTGCTCGCGTCCGACGAGTGCTACCTCGGCCTGGGCTGGACCACCGAACCGGTCTCGATCCTGCATCCCGACGTGTCCGGGTCTTCCGCCGCGGGCGTCCTCGCGGTGCACTCGCTGTCCAAACGGTCGAACCTGGCCGGCTACCGGGCCGGGTTCGTCACCGGCGACCCGGACCTCGTCAGCAGGCTGCTGGAGATCCGCAGGCACGCCGGGATGATGATGCCGGCGCCGGTTCAGGCCGCGATGGCCGCCGCGCTGGACGACGACGAGCACGCCGGCCGGCAGCGCGCGGTGTACGCGGCGCGGCGCGACCGGCTGCTGGCCGCGTTCCAGGGGGCCGGCTGGGAGATCAGCCACTCCGAGGCCGGGCTGTATCTGTGGGCGCGGCGGCCTGGCCAGGACGGCTGGGGGGCGGTCGAACTGCTGGCCGGCCTGGGCATCCTGGTCGCCCCGGGCGAGTTCTACGGTCCGGCCGGGCGCGAGCACGTCCGGATCGCACTTACCGCCACCGACGAGCGCATCGACGTGGCGGTACAGCGGCTCGCGGAACTGTCGTAGGTCTCCGGGATCGTTGCCTCCAGACAGAAAGGAGGGGACCATGACAGTCGTGACCACTCCCGGCGATGTCGCACACCCCTTCACGGTCAGCGACCTGGAGGAGATGCCGGATGACGGTCGCCGGTACGAACTTATCGACGGGGAACTCCTGGTGAGCCCAGCTCCGGGCTGGGCACATCAGCAGGCGACAGGTGCCCTATATGTGGCGCTGTATCAAGTCTGCCCGGCCAGCATGCGGGTGCTTATGGCGCCGTTCGCCGTGCGCCCGGACAAGAACAACGAGGTCCAGCCCGATGTCCTGGTAGCCCGGTACAAGGATCTCACGGAGCAAGGCCTGCCCCGGGCTCCGCGGCTCGCTGTCGAAGTGATCTCACCGACCAGCCGGCTGCGCGACGCCAGCCTGAAGAAGGCGGTCTACGCCCGGCTGGGCACCCCCTCCTACTGGCTGGTCAACCCGAACCCGGGCAAACCGTCCCTCACCGTGTTCGAGTTGTCCGGCCGGGAGTACACCGAGGCCGGGCACGTGACAGGCGACCAGCCCTGGGATGCAACCCGGCCGTTTCCGGTGCGGGTGGTGCCCGCCGACCTGGTGCGCGGGCTGCGGCTCTGATCAGGCGCTGGCGTCCTAACCCCGGCGCCCGCCATAGGCTGGGGGCGTGCTGCGGCTCTATGACACCCGGACCCGGCAGGTGGAACCAATCGAGCCAGCTGGCCGGGCCAGCCTGCGCGTCTACACCTGCGGGCCGACCGTGTACCGCTCCGCGCACGTCGGCAACCTGCGCTCCTATCTGCTGGCCGACCTGATCCGGCGGACCGCGGAACACGACCAGCTCACGGTCATCAGCTGCCAGAACATCACCGACGTGGGGCACCTGGCCGACGACAACGAGAGCGACCCGGATGGCGAGGACAAGATCATCGCCCAGGCCCGGGCCGAGGGCCGCGGTGCGCTGGACATCGCACGGCACTACGAGGCGGAGTTTGACGCGGACTGCGCCGCGCTGAACATCCGCCCGGCCGGCACCGCGCCGCGGGCCAGCGAGTCCATCGAGCTGATGATCGAGCTGATCAGCACGCTGCTGGAGACCGGCCACGCGTACCCGACCGCGGCCGGCTCGGTGTACTTCGCGGCCCGCTCCTTCCCCAGCTACGGCGAGCTGTCCGGGAACCGGCTCGCGGACCTGCGCCCCGGGCACCGGACTGAAGCCCGTGGTGGCAGACAGAGCGTTGACCCGGACAAGCGGTTCCACGCGGACTGGGCGCTGTGGAAAGCCGCGCCGGCCGGCCGGGAGCTGACCTGGGCGGCGCCCTGGGGCACCGGGTTCCCGGGCTGGCACACCGAGTGCTCCGCGATGTCCCTGCACCACCTGGGCGACACCATCGACGTGCACACCGGCGGGATCGACCTGCGCTTCCCGCACCACGAGGACGAGCGGGCGCAGTCGGACAGCGTCACCGGGCACGAGGTGGTCCGGCACTGGGTACACGGCGAGCACCTGCTGTTCGAGGGCCGGAAGATGGCCAAGTCCACCGGGAACGTGGTGCTACTCGGCGATCTGGCCGGGCGTGGGCTTGACCCGCTGGCGCTCCGGCTGGCGTTCTCCGAGCACCGGTACCGGCAGCAGATGAACCTGACCTGGAGCACGCTGGAAGCGGCCGACGCCACGGTGCGCCGGTGGCGGCAGCGGGTGGCCGAGTGGGCCAACTCGCCGAGCCGGCCGATGTGCGCTCAGTATGTGGCCGACTTCCTCGGCGCATTCGACGACGACCTGGACACCCCGGCCGCGCTGCGCGTGCTGCGCACGCTGGAGAAAGACAGCGAGATCCCGCCGGGCGCCAAGTTCGAGACGTTCGTCTACGCCGACCAGTTGCTCGGCCTGGATCTGGCCCGGGACATCGGCCGCGCACCGGCCGCGCCGCCGCTGCCGGCCGGGGCTGCCGAGCTGCTCCAGGCCCGGGCGGCGGCCCGCGAGGCGGCCGACTGGCCCGCCGCGGACCGGCTGCGCGGCGAGCTGGCCGCGCTGGGCATCACGGTGCGGGACTCATCGCAGGGCCAGGCCTGGACCGTCGCCCCATCCTGATCACGCAACGATTCGCCGTCCCAGCCAGATATTCGCAACGAATCGACGGCTGGACGCAGCTTGCGCGCATTCATCCCATTGGATCCAGCTCTTACGCTGGATTAGCTGATCATCTGCACCTGGTACCGAGAGGAGTTCGATGACCGCTACCTACCCGGCCGCGCTGACCGGACCGGCGCCCGGCACCGGCCTGGCCGGCCTGCCCGGCACCGGCCTGCCCGGCACCGGCCTGGCCGAGCAGCCCGGCACCGGCCTGGCCGAGCAGCCCACCGCCCGGACGCCGCAGCCCAGGTCCTACCTGATGTGCCGGCCAGAGCACTTCACCGTGCGGTACGCCATCAACCCGTGGATGGCCAGCGGCGAAACGGTCAACACGGCCCGGGCTATCCGCCAGTGGCAGGGGCTGCTGAATGCCTACACCAGCCTCGGCCACGCGGTGCAGTTCATCGACGGCCGTCCAGACCTGCCGGACATGGTGTTCGCGGCCAACGGCGCCACCGTGATCGGCGGCACCGTGCTGGGCGCCCGGTTCCGCTATCCGGAGCGGGCCGCCGAAGGCCCGGCCTATCTGGACTGGTTCCGCCGCCGCGGGTACCGCGCGGTGCACGAACCGGGCCGGGTCAACGAGGGTGAGGGCGACATCGTGCACGCGGGCCGGGTCATCCTGGCCGGGCACGGCTTCCGCACCGAAGCCGGCGTGCGGGACGAACTCGAAGCGCTGTTCGGGCTGCCGGTCATCAGCCTGCGCCTGGTCAACCCGCGCTTCTACCACCTGGACACCGCGTTGTGCGTGCTCGACGCGCACACCGCCGCCTACTACCCGGCGGCGTTCGACCCGGCCGGGCGCGCCGCGCTGGCTGGGCACTTCGCCCAGCTGATCGAGGCCAGCGACGAGGACGCCGGGGTACTCGGGCTGAACGCGGTCAGCGATGGCCGCCACGTCATCCTGCCCGCCCAGGCCACCGGGCTGGCCGCCGGCCTGGCCGCCCGCGGATTCGAGCCGGTCCCGGTGGACATGTCGGAGTTCCGCAAGGCCGGCGGCGGGCCGAAGTGCTGCACACTGGAGCTGCGGCCATGATCGGGGGAACAGCCGTGCGAGGGGAAAGTACCGTGACCACATCGGCAGCAGACCTGCATGCGCTGGCCGAGGCGCACAGCGCGCACAACTACCACCCGCTGCCCGTCGTCATCGCCGAGGGCGAGGGCGCCTGGGTGACCGACACCGAAGGCCGCCGCTATCTGGACATGCTGGCGGCCTACTCGGCGCTGAACTTCGGCCATCGCCATCCCGCGCTGGTCGCCGCCGCCCAGCGGCAGCTGGACCGGGTCACCCTGGTCAGCCGGGCGTTCGAGCATGACCAGTTCGGCCCGTTCTGCGCCGAGCTGGCCGAGCTGGCGGGCATGGAGATGGTGCTGCCGATGAACACCGGCGCGGAAGCGGTGGAAACGGCGATCAAGACCGCCCGCAAGTGGGGCTACGAGGTCAAGGGGGTCCCCCCGGACCAGGCCGTCATCGTGGCTTTCGAAGGCAACTTCCACGGCCGGACCACCACGATCGTCAGCTTCTCCACCGATCCCGACGCCCGGGCCTCGTTCGGCCCGTACACGCCCGGGTTCCGGGTGGTGCCGTACGGGGACGCGGCCGCGCTGGCCGAGGTCATGGACGAGGTCGTGGTCGGGGTGCTGGTCGAGCCGATCCAGGGCGAGGCGGGTGTGGTCGTGCCGCCGCCAGGCTTCCTGGCCGCGGTGCGCGAGCTGTGCACCGCCCACGGCGCCCTGATGATCGCCGACGAGATCCAGTCCGGGCTGGGCCGGGCCGGCACCACGTTCGCCTGCGAGGCCGAGCAGGTGGTCCCGGACATGTACCTGCTGGGCAAGGCGCTCGGCGGCGGCCTCGTGCCGGTCTCCGCGGTGGTGTCGTCCCGGGACGTCCTCGGCGTGTTCCAGCCCGGACAGCACGGGTCCACGTTCGGCGGCAACCCGCTGGCCTGCGCGGTCGGCCGCGAGGTCATCGCCATGCTGGCCACGGGCGAGTACCAGGACCGGTCGGCCAAGCTGGGCGCGCACCTGCTCGACCGGCTGGCCACGCTGCCGGCCAACGTGGTCCGCGAAGTCCGCGGCCGCGGCCTGTGGGCCGGCCTGGAGTTCACCAGCCTGTCCGGCCGCGCCGCCTGCGAACGGCTGGCGGCCCGTGGGGTGCTGGCCAAGGACACCCACGGCACCGCGATCCGGCTCGCGCCGCCGCTGGTAATCAGCGAGCCTGACCTGGACTGGGGCATCGACCAGCTCGAACTGGCCATCCGGGACTGACCGGCGGCGTCAGCCGTCGCTGAGGGTGCGGTACCGGCCGCTGTAGTGGATCAGCGGCAGGCCGTCCGGCTTCGGCTCGGCCACCCCGATCACCTCGCCGACCACGATGCTGTGGTCGCCGCCGTCATGCACCGCGGTGGTCCGGCACTCCAGCGCGCCCAGCGCGTCGGCCAGCACCGGCGCGCCGGTGACCGGGCCGGGGAAATGCCCGATCCCGGTCAGCTGGCCGTCCAGCGGGCGGCCCCGGGTGGCCAGCCAGCGGGCGGTCTTCTCGGCCTGCTCGTCCAGCACGGACACCGCCCAGGTCCCGGTGCGCAGCACCGTGTCGTGGAAGCGCGCGATCTTCTCCGCGCAGAACAGCACCCGCTGCGGCTGCAGCGACACCGAGCAGAACGCGGTCACGGTCATCGCGTGGTCGGCCCCGTCCAGCGTGGTCGTGACGACCATGATGCCGCTGGCGAACTGCCCGGCCACCCGGCGGAAATCGGCGTTTTCGACCGGCGTCATGAGCGGCGCATCCGGGCCCGGCTCCGGCTGACGAACGCGAACACCACCCCGGCCGCGGCGCACACCGACCCGCCGTACAGGTACCACGCGCCCGCGGCGGTGTTGGTCACGATCACGCTGCCGCCCGCCGTGGGCAGCGTGAACACCACCGAGACCAGCAGCCAGCCGGCCGCCGGGACCAGCGCGCCCGCCGCGGAGCCCATGCCCGCTGCGCCCAGCACGCAGGTCACCAGGATCAGCACGGCCAGGACGAGGGCGGCCACCGGGATGGGCCCGGCGCTGTGGCTGAACTGGAAACAGCCGATCAGCCCCTGCGCCGCGCCGAACAGGAACAGCAGTGCATACGCCCCGCCCGTCACGAAGGCCTGGCTGTCCCGCTGCGGGCGCGGCGGCGGCAAGCTGTCCACGGAGTGCAGGTTATACGTACGCATCCGGCAGCCCGGCGAGCAGATCGGCCTCCCGCCCGGCGGGGCCGGGTGGGCCGGGTGGCCCGGCCAGCAGCGTGTAGTACTCCCGGCCCAGGATGCGCTGGCCAACGCCGTTGGACAGGGCGAAGAACGGCTCGTGCACCGCGATCTGGGTGGCGTGCGCGCGCATGGCCGCGACCTTGGCGGCCAGATAGGCGGTGCCATCTATCTCGGTCGTCACCTGGTCATCCGGGACGCCGAAGGGCAGTTCGTCGAGGGCGGTCACCTCGGTGAAGCCGGGTGGCGGCGCAGGCCCGGCGTCCGGGCCGGCGTCCGGGCCGGCGAGCCGAATCGCCCGGGCCAGCACCGAGCGGGGTAGCGCCGTGGCGTACAGCTTGGCCACCCGGCACGAGCCGGCCGCCAGCTGGAACGCCCGGCAGGCCACCCGGTGCGCCTGGATGTGGTCCGGGTGCCCGTAGAAGCCGTTGTCGTCGTAGCTGATCATGACGCTGGGCCGGACCTCGCGGATGACCGCGACCAGTTCGCCGGCGGCCTCGTCCAGGTCGGCCTGCCAGAAGCAGCGCGGGTCCGCGTTGCTGGGCAGGCCCATCATCCCGGAATCGCGCCACCGGCCCGGGCCGCCCAGAAAGCGATGCTCGGTCACCCCGAGCGCGGCGCAGGCCGCGGCCAGTTCGCCGATCCGGTACTGGCCCAGTTGGTCCGCCTGGTCCGCGGCCAGGTAGCCCAGCTCGGCCGGGATGACCTCGCCCAGCTCGCCCAGCGTGCAGGTGACCAGCGTGACCGGGACGCCGTGGGCCGCGTACCGGGCCATGGTGGCACCGGTGTGGATCGATTCGTCATCCGGATGGGCATGCACCAGCAGCAGGCCGCCTCCCGGCGCGCCTGTCCCCCGCCCCGCTTGCACCATGCTGGGCAGCCTAACCGGGCGTCAGGACTGGCAAGATCGGGGTATGACCGAGAGCTTCCCGCGGCAGCAGGCCAGGACCCGGCGGTTCACGCTGGGCGTGCCCCGCTCGTTCCGGGTTTCGCCGGACGGCAGCCGGGTCGCGTTCCTGCGCACCAAGACCGGCACCGACCCGCTGACCTGCCTGTGGCAACTGCACCTGGCTACCGGGCAGGAGGAACTGGTCGCCGACCCGGCCGCACTGGACGCGGCCGAGGGCGATCTGCCGGCGGCAGAGAAGGCCCGGCGGGAACGGGCCCGCGAGCAGGCCGGCGGGATCGTCAGCTACGCCACCAACCGCGATCTGCGGCTGGCCGTGTTCACCCTGGGCGGCCGCAGCTACCTGACCGAACTAGCCGACCTGGGCAGCCCAGCCGGGCCGCCCCAGGAACTCGACGTGCAGCACCCGGCGCACGACGCCCGACCGGACCCGGACGGGCGGCACATCGCGTACGTGTCGGCGGGCGCGCTGCACGTCATCGACGTCCGGACCGGCCAGGACCGGGTCCTGGCCGACCCCGGCGGCACGGCTGGCCTGTCCTTCGGGCTGGCCGAGTTCATCGCGGCCGAGGAGATGGGCCGGCTGCGCGGCTACTGGTGGGCGCCGGACGGCTCGGCCATCCTCACCGCCCGGGTGGACGAGAGCCCGGTGCAGCGCTGGCACATCGCCGACCCGGCCCACCCGGACCGCCCGGCCGCCGACATTGGCTACCCGGCGGCCGGCACCGCCAACGCGGACGTGTCGCTGCTCCTCATCAGATTGGACAGCAGTCAGGCCGAGGTCAGCTGGGACCGCACCGCATTCCCCTACCTGGCTGCGGTGAGCTGGGACTCGGCCGACCCGCTGCTCGTGGTCCAGACCAGGGACCAGCGCCGGATGCGCCTGCTGCAAGCCGACCCCGCCACCGGTGAGACCACGCTGATCCGCGAGGACACTGACCCGAAGTGGCTGGACATCGTGCCCGGGGTGCCCGCCCGGACCAGCGACGGACGGATCGCCTGGACCGCCGACGTCGACGGGGCACGCCGCCTGCTGCTGGGCACCGCGGCCGAGCATCAATCGGGCACCGCCGCCGCGGTCACTCCGGCCACCTTGCAGGTCCGCGACGTGCTCGGCACCGACGGGAACACCGTGCTGTTCACCGCGTCCGGCAACGACCCAGCCGAGATCGGCCTCTGGCTCTACCGCGATGAGACTGGCCCGCAGCTTCTCAGCCCGCCTGGCGGCGTGCACGGCGGCACCCGGTCCGGCGGCACTACGGTCCTGGTCAGCCGCACCCTGGCCGACCCCGGGCCCGCGGTCCAGATCCTCCAGGGCAAACAAGAACCAGCAGCCCGCATCGAGGTCCGCGCCGAGCAGCCCAGCCTGCCGGCCCCGGCGCCGGACCTGTTCCCGGCCGGCCCGGAGCAGATCCGCTGCGCCCTGCTGCTGCCGTCCTGGCACCGGCCCGGCACGGCCCGGCTGCCGGTGCTGCTCGACCCGTACGGCGGGCCGCACGCGCAGCGGGTGCTGGCCGCCCAGAGCGCGTTCCACACCTCGCAGTGGCTGGCCGAGCAGGGCTTCGCGGTCCTGGTGGCGGACGGCCGCGGCACCCCGGGCCGCGGCCCGGACTGGGACCGCGCAGTCTGGCACGACCTGGCCGGCCCGGTCCTCGAAGACCAGGTCACCGCGTTGCAAGCGGCCGCCGAACGGCACAAAGACCTGGACCTCAGCCGGGTCGCCATCCGCGGCTGGTCATTCGGCGGCTACCTGGCCGCGCTGGCCGTGCTGCGCCGCCCGGACGTGTTCCACGCCGCGGTGGCGGGTGCGCCGGTCACCGACTGGGCACTGTACGACACCCACTACACCGAGCGCTACCTGGGCAACCCCACCCAGGACCCAGCGCCGTACCAGCATTGCTCGCTGATCAGCGAGGCGGCCAAGCTGAGCCGCCCGCTCATGCTGATCCACGGCCTGGCCGACGACAACGTGGTGGTGGCGCATACGCTGCGGCTGTCCGGCGCGCTGCTGGCCGCCGGCCGGCCGCACAGCGTGCTGCCGTTGTCCGGCGTGACACATATGACACCGCAGGAAGAGGTGGCCGAAAACCTGCTTCTGCTCCAGGTGGACTTCCTCTACCAGGCCCTCGGAATGGACCCGGCCCAGGCCAAGGCCCTTGGTGAGCAGGCGATGTAGCGAGAGTCACACGGATCGAAACACCCTGACCGGCTTCGTGGTGGTATTCAGTTGACTAAAGTTTCGCTTCGCTTTCCGCGAAAACGGCCGGCGCGGTACTGCGCCGCCGCGGCGCGAGACGACCTCATTGAGCTTCAAGGGCGGAGACGTCACCGATGACGCAGGTAAGCCAGGCGCCAGCGAGCACCCGGGCGCAGATCAAAGAAGCCACCCTGCGCAAGGACCCGTGGTGGCGGCAGCCGGCCATCACCGCTGCCGCGCTGACCGTGGTGGTTGTGTACCTGACCTGGGCGTCCCTGGTCAACGCGGACTACTTCTGGAAGCCGTACATCTCGCCGCTGTACTCGCCGTGCCTGGCCACCACGTGCGCCAAGGGCGCCGGGTTCGACTGGATCCCGTGGCTGACCTGGCTGACCCCGGCCATCATCATCATCGGCGGCCCGATGGGCTTCCGGCTGACCTGCTACTACTACCGGAAGGCCTACTACCGGGCGTTCTGGCGGGCACCTGCCGCCTGCGCGGTGCGTGAGCCGCACGCCAAGGACACCGGCGAGACCCGGTTTCCGCTGATCCTGCAGAACGTGCACCGCTACTTCTTCTGGATCGCGATCGTGTTCAACGTGATCCTGACCGCCGACGCGGTGATCGCGTTCCGCAACCACCAGGGCCAGTGGGGGCACATGGGCCTGGGCACGCTGATCCTCCTCGTCAACGCGGCCTTGCTCTGGCTGTACTCGCTGTCCTGCCACGCCTGCCGGCACGCGGTCGGCGGGCGGCTCAAGCACTTCTCCAAGCACCCGGCCCGGTACTGGATGTGGACCCAGGTCTCCAAGCTGAACGTCAAGCATCAGCAGTTCGCCTGGGTATCCCTGTTCTGGGTGCTGTTCACCGATCTCTACATCCGCCTGGTGGCCAGCGGGGCCATCTCCGACCCGCGGTTCTTCTAGGCCGCCAGCAGCAAGCCGAGCGAAGCGAGGCAAGAAGGCCCACATGAGTGACACTGACATCCAACGGCTCTCCTACGACGTGGTAGTGATCGGCGCCGGCGGCTCAGGCCTGCGGGCGGCGATCGAGGCCCGCCAGGCGGGCAAGAAGACCGCGGTGATCTCCAAGTCACTGTTCGGCAAGGCGCACACTGTGATGGCCGAGGGCGGCTGCGCCGCGTCGATGGGCAACGCCAACCCGAACGACAACTGGCAGGTGCACTACCGCGACACGATGCGCGGCGGCAAGTTCCTGAACAACTGGCGGATGGCCGAACTGCACGCCAAGGAGGCGCCGGACCGGGTCTGGGAACTGGAGGCGTGGGGCGCGCTGTTCGACCGGACCAAGGACGGCAAGATCAGCCAGCGGAACTTCGGCGGGCACGAGTACCCCCGGCTGGCCCACGTCGGCGACCGTACCGGCCTGGAGATCATCCGGACCCTGCAGCAGCGGGTGGTGGCCCTGCAGCAGCAGGACGCGATCGAGCTTGGCGACCCCGAGGCGATGCTCAAGGTTTATGCCGAGACCACGGTCACCCGGCTGCTGCTGGACGGCGGCCAGGTGGCAGGGGCGTTCGGCTATGTACGCGGGAGCGGTGACTTCCTGCTGTTCGAAGCCCCGGCGGTGGTGCTCGCGACGGGCGGAATCGGCAAGTCCTACAAGGTCACGTCGAACTCGTGGGAGTACACCGGGGACGGGCACGCGCTCGCCCTGCTGGCCGGGGCCAGCCTGCTGAACATGGAGTTCGTCCAGCTGCACCCGACCGGCATGGTGTGGCCGCCGTCGGTCAAGGGCATCCTGGTCACCGAGTCGGTCCGCGGCGACGGCGGCGTCCTGCGCAACAGCGAGGGCAAGCGGTTCATGTTCAACTACGTGCCGGACGTGTTCCGCGCGCAGTACGCGGAGACCGAGGAAGAGGCCGATCGCTGGTACACCGACCCGGATCACAACCGGCGGCCACCTGAGCTGCTGCCCCGGGACGAGGTGGCCCGCTCGATCAACTCCGAGGTCAAGGAAGGCCGCGGCACCGAGCATGGCGGGGTGTTCCTGGACATCGCCTCGCGCCGCCCGGCCGACTACATCCTGCAGCGGCTGCCGTCCATGTATCACCAGTTCAAGGAGCTGGCCGACGTGGACATCACCAAGGAGCCGATGGAGATCGGGCCCACCTGCCACTACGTGATGGGCGGGGTCGAGGTGGACCCGGACAGCCAGGCGTCCAGCGTGGCCGGCCTGTACGCGGCGGGCGAGGTGTCCGGCGGCATGCACGGGTCCAACCGGCTCGGCGGTAACTCCCTGTCCGACCTGCTGGTGTTCGGCCGCCGGGCCGGGCAGAGCGCGGCGCGGCACGTGGACGACGTCAGCGCGGCCGGGCGGCCCCAGGTCAGCCAGGCCGACGTGGACGCGGCCATGGCCGAGGCGCTGGCCCCGCTGGAGCGGTCCGGCGGGGAGAACCCGTACGAGGTGCACGCGGCGCTGCAGCAGCTGATGACCGACCAGGTCGGCCTGATTCGCACCGAGGACGAGCTGAAGAGCGCGCTCACCGAGCTGGAGAAGCTGCGGGCCCGCGCGACTCAGGTCAGCGTGCAGGGCGGCCGGGCCTACAACCCCGGCTGGCACCTGGCCCAGGACCTGCGCAACATGCTGCTGGTGTCGGACTGCATCGCCCAGTCGGCGCTGGAGCGGCAGGAGTCACGCGGCGGCCACACCCGCTCGGACTACCCGGAGATGTCGCCGGAGTGGCGCAAGGTCAACCTGGTCTGCACGCTGCACGGCGAGACGGCCGGCCTGGCCCGCCAGCCGATGATCCCGATGCGGCCCGATCTGCTCGGCCTGTTCGAGGTCAGTGAGCTGGAGAAGTACCTAACCGAACCCGAGCTGGCTGGCCTGCAGGCCGGCGCGGCCGCCGCGCCGGAGGAGACGCGCTGATGAGTTACAAGGCAGCGCTGCGCGTGTGGCGCGGCGACAATGGCCAGGGCAGCCTGGCCGACTACACCGTCGAGGTGAACGACGGCGAGGTCGTGCTGGACGTGCTGCACCGGCTGCAGGCGACCCAGGCCAACGACCTGGCCATCCGGTGGAACTGCAAGGCCGGCAAGTGCGGCTCGTGCTCGATGGAGATCAACGGCCGGCCCCGGCTGGCCTGCATGACCCGGATGTCGGTGTTCGCCGAGGACGAGACGCTCACCGTCACCCCGCTGCGCACCTTCCCAGTGATCCGCGACCTGGTCACCGACGTGTCGTTCAACTACGAGAAGGCCCGCGAGATCCCGTCCTTCTCCCCGGACCCGGCCATCGGCCTGGGCGAGTTCCGGATGCAGCAGGTGGACGTGAACCGGTCGCAGGAGTTCCGCAAGTGCATCGAGTGCTACCTGTGCCAGAACACTTGTCACGTGATCCGGGACCACCCGGAGAACGAGCGCGCGTTCGCCGGCCCACGGTTCCTGATGCGGGTGGCCGAACTGGAGATGCACCCGGCCGACGAGGCGGACCGGCGGGAGATCGCCCAGGACGACTTCGGCCTCGGCTACTGCAACATCACCAAGTGCTGCACCGAGGTCTGCCCCGAGGGCATCAAGATCACTGACAACGCGCTCATCCCGATGAAGGAGCGGGTGATGAGCCGCAAGTACGACCCGCTGGTCTGGCTCGGCAGCAAGATCGCCCGCCGTCCGCGCGAGGACACCCCCGCGATCCCCGGCAAAAAGCAATAAGCCCTTCTTTTATTGAACGCCAGTACCGGCTAACTGCCGCCACGCAGGCGCGCCGCCGCCATGGGGCGCGCTGCTGGGTCCGCCTGCGGGGCGAGCTTTGTTCAGATTTGGTTCAGTCGCCGCCGCACGCGGCCCGGCCTTTACATCCGGCCCGTAGCATGTGACCTGCGCACCGGCGGGATCGGAAGGCTGCCATGTCCCACATCACCTACCTCGAGGCTGCCGTGGTCGGCCTCGTACAGGGGGTAACCGAGCTTTTCCCGGTGTCCAGCCTCGGGCACAACGTGCTGATCCCGGCGCTGGTCGGCGGGAGCTGGGCCACTGATCTGAACGTGGCCAAACCGGAGTCGCCCTATCTGGCCTTCATCGTCGGGCTGCACGTGGCCACCGCGCTGGCGCTGCTCGTCTACTTCTGGCGGGACTGGGTCCGGATCATCGGCGGGTTCTTCACCTCGCTCCGGCTGCGGCCCGGCTTCCCGTGGCTGCGGCTGGAGACCCGGGACCAGAAGCTGGCCTGGATGATCATCCTGGCCACGATCCCGGTGGGCATCGTCGGGCTGCTGGCCGAGCACGCGTTCCGGGTCATCTTCGGCCGGCCGATCGCGGCTGGGTTCTTCCTGATCGCCAACGGAGTCATCCTGTACTGCGGCGAGAAGTTCCGCACCCGCCGGTCGGTCCAGGCCGACCTGGCCGTGGCCGCCGAGCGGGACCGGGAGCAGGAACTGGTGTCCGCCGGGGCCGGGCCCCCGGGCCAGCCCACCGCCCAGCCGCCGTCGCATCAGGCGGTGCGGCAGGAGGAGATGGCGCTGGCCGTGCGGGCCGACGAGCGGCTGGCCAAGATCGGCTACACGCAGGCGGTCATCATCGGCGCGGCGCAGTGCCTGGCCCTGCTCGCCGGGATCAGCCGGGACGGCGTGACCATGGTCGCGGGCATGGCCCGCGGGCTGTCCCGGGAGGACGCGGCCCGGTTCGCGTTCCTCCTCGCCACCCCGGTCATCCTCGCGGCCGGGGTGCTGAAGGTGCCCGACCTGACCGGCCCGCTGGGCAATGGCATCCACGGCCAGATCCTGCTGGGCAGCGCGCTGTCCTTCATCGGCGCCTACGTTTCGGTGCGTTTCCTGATGAAGTATTTCCAGACGCGCACGCTGACCCCGTTCGCCATCTACTGTTTCGTAGTTGGGCTGGGCAGTGTGATCTACCTGGGCCTGATCAAGTAGGGTTACCAATCCGGCCGCTCGGACCGGCCGACCGGAAAGGCCTTCATGTCGCACATCACGTACCTCGAGGCTGCCGTCGTCGGCCTGATTCAGGGCGTATCCGAGCTGTTCCCGGTGTCCAGCCTGGGGCACAACGTGCTGCTCCCGGCGCTCATCGGCGGCAGCTGGGCCAGCGACCTGAACGTGGCCAAGGCGTCCTCCCCGTACCTGGCCTTTATCGTCGGCATGCATGTGGCCACCGCGCTGGCCCTGCTCATCTACTTCTGGCGGGACTGGGTCCGGATCATCGGCGGCTTCTTCAGCTCGATCCGGCACCGCCAGGTGCAGACCCGGGACCAGAAGCTGGCCTGGATGATCATCCTGGCCACGATTCCGGTCGGCCTGGTCGGCGTGGTCGCAGACAAGCCATTCCGTGAGGTCTTCGGCAAGCCCATCGTGGCCGGAGTCTTCCTGATCATCAACGGGGTCATCCTGTACTGCGGCGAGAAGTTCCGGCCGCGCGCCTCGATCCAAGCCGACCAGGTCGTGGCGGCCGAGCGGGACCGGGAGCTCGTCTCGGCGACCGGCCCAGCCGGGTACCAGCCGGCCAGACCCGGGTATCAGACGGGCCCCACGGGCTACCAGGACGGTCCTACTGGCTACCAGGACGGTCCTACCGGGTACCAGGACGGTCCCACCGCGTACCAGGACGGTCCCACCGCGTACCAGGCAGGCCCCTCCGGGTACGGGCCGGAGCAGGACCCGTACCAGGCCCTGTACCAGCCGCGCGAGCCCGGCTACCGGCCAGGTCAGCCGGCCTCCCGGGCAGGCGGCCAGGCTCCCCGGGCCCGGCACCGGCAGGTCTCCGGCCACCAGGCGCTGCGCGAGGAGGAACTGGCCCAGTCGCTCGCGGCCGATGAGCGGCTCATCGGGATCGGCTATCTGAAGGCCATCACCATCGGGGCCGCGCAGATCCTGGCCCTGCTCGCCGGGATCAGCCGGGACGGCGTCACCATGGTCGCGGGCATGACCCGCGGGCTGTCCCGGGAGGATGCGGCCCGGTTCGCGTTCCTGCTCGCCACCCCGGTCATCCTGGCTGCTGGTGTGCTGGAACTGCCCAAGCTGACCGGCCCGCTGGGCAACGGCATCCACGGCCAGATCCTGGTCGGCAGCGTGCTGTCCTTCGTCGGCGCCTACCTGTCGGTGCGCTTCCTGATGAAGTACTTCCAGACCCGCACGCTGACCCCGTTCGCCATCTACTGCTTCGTCTTCGGCCTGCTCAGCGTCATCTACCTGGGCGTACTCAAGTAGGCCGGAGCACGGAAAGCCAGCGCCTTTTCCTGCGCTTTACTTTTGCTCGTTAGCCCGTTACCAACTCTGCAGAAAAATCCCAAATCGCTCGCTGGCATCTGAATTAACACTGGTAACCACATCTTGCGGCCGTACGCAGTGGACCGATTACACAATGTTAAAAAGGGGTCATCCGAGCGCCGCTCGGCACATCCAGTCGTCGCGACCGAACCGCTGCTGGCCCGCTGTAAATACGAAGAGTTAAAGAGTGGCCCCAAAAAGTGAAGATAACAAAAAGGTAACAGATGCTTCTGCACTGTAGCTTTCTTTGCGGCCGGATGAGCAAGACTTGAGTAATCGTAAATAGGCACTTTTGGCGCTGCACGGTTCCCCAGGAGGACCGGCACCAGGTGCAAACGGGGGAGTGTTTTTCTCAGCGGTTCTGTGTGCCCGCGTTCTGGCCGGCCCAACTCGTCCTCGTGCGGCCCCGCTGCTGCGGCATGCAGTGCTGCCGCCCACGCGGAGGCGCTCTGACTGGCAACAGCGCAGCAGCGAGCTAGCCAAGGGACCTGCAGCGACAGGCGGGGGCAGCAATGGAGCTGGTGGACGGAGCGGCTGAGCGTGCCGGAGCGTACCTCGTGCTGCGTGAGGCGGCGCTGGATGCGCGGGGCCCTACCGGGCCGCCAGTACCCGAGCAGCAGTTCCGGGAGATCTGCCACGATATGCGGCAGCCGGTGGCGGGGGTGCTGTTCCTCGCGGCGGCCGCTTTGACCGTACCCGAGTTGCCGGGCGCCGCACGCGACCGGCTGGAACAGATCGTCGCCGAGGCGCAGACGCTGGCCGAGCTGATCGAGCAGTCCCTGCACCACGCCGATCCCGCAGCCCGTACCGCGCAGACCGATCTAGGCCAGCTCGCCAGCCAGGCGGTAGCCGGAGAGCAGCTGACCTACCGGGGCCTGCTGCGGATGACAGCTCCGGCCCGCCCGGTGCTGGCCGGCATCAACCACGTCGACGCCCGGCGCATCATTGCCAACCTGCTGAGCAACGCAACCCGGGCGGCTGGGCCGGACGGCCGCGTCACCGTCCGGGTCGGCTGCGATCGTGACTGCGCCCAGCTCACTGTGCTGGACAGTGGACCCGGCTTTGCCAAGATCCCGCGGAGCACCGGGCTGGGCGCTGGTGTGATCGCGCGGTGCCTGGTCCGGTGCGGCGGGCAGATCGACTACGGGCGGAGCCCGGACGGCGGCGTCAAAGCTACCGTTTCACTGCCGCTGGCCAGTGGCTGAACGGGGTGGCGGGGCCAGATGCGGCTCATCCTGTGCGACGACCATCTCATGCTCGCCGAGGCGCTGGGTGTCGTGCTGGCGGCGCGCGGTCATGACGTGCTCGCGGTGACCAGCACTCCGGACAGCGCGGTGGCCGCGGTACGCGCTCAGGAACCCGACATCTGCCTGCTGGACCTGTCCTTTCATGGCGAGCGCAGCGGGCTGGACGCGGCCCGGGCCATCTTCGCGATGCGCAGCCGTACCAAGGTGGTGGTGCTCTCTGGGGTCTGCGACCCGGAGACACTGTCCGAGGCGGTGGAACTCCCGGTGGCCGGCTTCCTCCGCAAGGACCAGAGTGTGGACGAGATCGCGACGGCGCTAGAGGTCATCGCGGCCGGTGGCATTCTGATCGCGCCGACAGTACGGCGTACCTGGGCCGGCCGGGAGAGCAAGCCGCAGCCACGCGGGCCGATGGATGAGCTGACTGCGCGCGAACACGAGATCGTCAGCCGGATCGTCAACGGTGAGAGCACCAGGCAGATGGCGGCCGCGATGCATGTCACTCCGGACACTGTCCGCTCCTACGTCAAGAACGTCCTGGCCAAGCTGGGGCTGCACAATCGCCTGCAGATCGCGGCCATGGCCAGCCGCACCCGTAATCCAGGCTGCTGATACCGGTCCATGGCCACCGCCGCCGGGCCGACCCGGTCCGCGCCTGGTCCCTGGTAAGACAACGCCAGCCAGTACCACAGACCCTTAGCCCAGAGCCGGGATGGCGAGTCGTTGTTGCTGATGAAGACGCGCCGGAGCGCGTGGCGGCCGGTGTGCGCGGACGGCCAGCTGGCGCAGGCGTAGTCGTAGCCGGCGTCCTTGACACCCTGGATGACACGCGGCTCGATGCTTCCGTAGGGGTAGCAGAACCCAGCCACGTCCTGGCCGCTGACTCGCCGTAGCACGTCCCGGCTGGCGATTGTCCCGGCGGCCAGGTCAGTGCCGGGCACCGTCGGCAGCGCGATGTGCTGGAATCCGTGTGAGCCGATTTCCATCCCGGCCACCAGCCGGTTGACTTTGGCGTCCTCCGGCAGGAGTCCCTCCGCGATGCCGTGGACCTGGGTGAACACGGCGCAGAGCACGGCCTCGAAACCGATCACCACCAGCGCGCACGCGACGGCCAGTGTGTTCACGTAGAAGGTGATGCCACCCACCCGGAGCGGGGCGGGCAGCAGCGCGGCCGCGGCGGGCAGGCCGAGAGCAGCACGGTACCGGGATGAGGAAAAGCCAGCGCGGGCTGAACAGCAGCAGGAACCGCAGATGCCGCCAGCCATCCCGCCAGCTACGCAGGTGCGGCGGCCGACTGCGGCCATCCGGCGACAGTGTGGTTGGCGCCTCCTCGACGCGATGCCCGGCCAGCGTTGCCCTGACCACCATCTCGCTGGCGAACTCCCTGCCAGAGGTCTGCAGGCCCAGCGAAAGCACGCTGTCCCGGCTGAAGCCGCGCAGCCCGCAGTGCAGGTCACCGGCTTTAATGTGGAAGAAAAGCCGGCCCATGAAGCTCAGCACCGGGTTACCCAGGTACCGGTGCAGCGCGGGCATGGCACCCGGCTTGATTCCCCCCACGAACCGATTGCCCAGCACGAGTTCGGTCCCGGCACGCGGATGACCGATGAACGGCGTGACCGCGCTGAAGTCATAGCTGTCGTACGGTTTGCCTACCCCAGCCCGGAGCGGGCCACGTAGGGTGGCCGACCTGCTGGGAGCCGTCCAGCCAGCCAGGCCGCCGACCGCGTCTGGTGCTCGCCGACGGCGCCGGAGTTGCCGCCCTGACTAGGGAAATTGGCCGAAGGTGGCCAGCCAAGGACGCGGTCCCGGCGCCGTAGCCCGCAATCGATCGCGGGGGTAATGCGGGCTAGCACCTGGCCGGCTGCCGCCTGGTCAGTGCTGCGGATTACGCGCCGCGGTGGCCCGGCGGCCCCGCTCGCGCATCCGCTCCTTGGCGTCCAGCACCACCTTGCGCAGCCGGACCGTGGCCGGGGTGACCTCGGCGCACTCACCGCTGGCGCAGAACTCCAGGGCCTGCTCCAGGCTGAGCGCGCGCGGCGGCACCAGGCGCTCGAGTTCCTCGCCGGTGGACTGCCGCACGTTGGTCAGCTTGCGCTCCCGGGTGATGTTCACATCCATGTCATCAGACCGGGAGTTCTCCCCGACGATCATTCCCTCATACACCTCGGTGCCCGGCCCGACGAACAGCGTGCCCCGTTCCTGCAGCGAGAACATGGCGTAGGCGGTGGCCGTCCCGGACCGGTCGGCGACCAGCGACCCGGTCGGCCGCATCCGCATGTCGCCGGACCACGGCTCGTAGCCCTCGAACACGTGGTGCGCGATGCCGGTACCCCGGGTGTCGGTGAGGAACTGGGTGCGGAAGCCGATCAAGCCCCGGGCGGGCACGATGAAGTCCAGCCGGACCCAGCCGGTGCCATGGTTGGTCATGTGCTCCATCCGGCCCTTGCGCAGCGCCAGCAGCGAGGTGACCGCGCCGAGGTACTCCTCGGGCACGTCCACGGTGAGCCGCTCCACTGGTTCGTGCAGCTTCCCGTTCACCTCGCGGGTGACCACGGTGGGCCGGCCCACGGTCAGCTCATAGCCTTCCCGCCGCATGGTCTCCACCAGTACGGCCAGGGCCAGTTCGCCGCGGCCCTGTACCTCCCAGGTATCCGGCCGCTCGGTGGGCAGCACCCGGAGTGACACGTTGCCGACCAGTTCGCGGTCCAGCCGGTCGCGGACCATCCGGGCGGTGACCTTGCTGCCCTTCTCCCGGCCGACCAGCGGCGAGGTGTTCACCCCGATCGTCATCGAGATGGCCGGCTCGTCCACGGTGATCAGCGGCAGCGGCCGCGGGTCGTCCGGATCGGCCAGCGTCTCACCGATCATGATGTCCGGGATGCCGGCCACCGCGATGATGTCGCCGGGCCCAGCGCTCTGCGTGGGCACCCGGTCGAGCGCCTCGGTCCGGAACAGCTCGGTGATCTTCACCTTCTCGATCGAGCCGTCCCGGCGGCACCAGGCCGCCTGCTGGCCCTTGGTGATCACACCGGACTCCACCCGGCAGAGCGCGATCCGGCCCAGGTAGGCCGAGGCGTCCAGGTTGGTGACGTGCGCCCGGAGCGGCTCGGCCGGGTCGTAGGTCGGCGCCGGCACGGTGTCCCGGAGCACGGCGAACAGCGGTTCCAGGTCCGGTGAGTCGGGCAGGGTGCCGTCCGCCGGGCGGGTCAGCGAGGCCCGGCCCGCCCGCGCCGACGCATATACGATCGGGAACTCGATCTGCTCCTCGGTGGCGTCCAGGTCGAGGAACAGCTCGTAGGTGGCGTCGACCACCTCGGCGATCCGGGCGTCCGGCCGGTCCACCTTGTTGATCACCAGGACCACCGGCAGGTTGGCTTCCAGCGTCTTGCGCAGCACGAACCGGGTCTGCGGCAGCGGCCCCTCGCTGGCATCCACCAGCAACAGCACGCCGTCCACCATGGACAGCCCGCGCTCCACCTCGCCACCGAAGTCGGCATGCCCTGGGGTGTCCACGATGTTGATGGTCAGCCCGCCGTGCGCCACCGCGGTGTTCTTGGCCAGGATCGTGATGCCCTTTTCCCGTTCCAGGTCACCGGAGTCGAGTACCCGGTCGGCTACCTGGGCGCCGGCCCGGAACGCGCCGGACTGCCACAGCATGGCGTCCACCAGGGTGGTCTTGCCGTGGTCCACGTGCGCGACGATGGCCACGTTGCGCAATTCATCACGGGTGGCGAGCTGAGGCTGGCGTGCGGGCATACGAGATCTCATCTGCTTGGTGGCTGGGCTGCCGCGCATGCTGGCGCGACGGTTCCATTCTATCCGGCCGCTCTTTGCCAGCGGCCGGGCGCGGCGTAACGGCGGCCCGCCACGGGACGCGGACACCGAGCCCGAGTGGGGAGAGCCCGGTGCCCGCACCGAAGACGCGGGAATCCTCGGAAACCCGTCCTCTATCCCCAGGAAAGCAGCCATACCGGTCCCCGGCAACCCTCAGCTGACTGAGCAGGCCTACCTAACACGGGGATCGGGTCCGGGATGCCTTATCTCCGGGACGGCCCGGAGATAAGGCATCCGCCCGATGCGGGCCGGGCCGCCTTACGACGAACCTCGATGGTGTACGGCCACGACGGGTGGCCGGTACCAAGGAGGAAGTCGTGCATCCGGTGATCCTGACCGAAGTCGCCACCCAGCACATCCTGGAGATGCAGGCCGAGGCGGCCCGGACAGCCAAGGCCCGGACGGCCAAGGCCCGGACGGCCCGCGAGGGCCGCTCCCCCCACCTGGCCTGGCTGTTTGACCTGGCCGACCGGCGCGGGGCGGCCCGAGCCGCGCAGCACAGCCCGGACTTCTGCTGCCCGGACTACCTGCTGACCGGCCAGTGCGCGGTGCATGCCGAGGCGCACCGCATGGCCGCCGGCAGCGGCAGGCCGTCGTGACCCACGGCTAAGCACCCAGGGCCTAAGCTTGTCGTTTAACCTGCGCGTTGGCGTCGTGCCTTGAGCGTGAGGTCCCTCTTTGTCGTTTTGCCCACGTCATGGCGGGGTGCGGGCCGGCGGTTCTTTGAGCCTGGCGGGCGGCCGGGCCCGGGCTTGCCGGGTTTCGGCGCACCGGCCGGGCAGGGCAGGGTCGCGCGGATGTTCCTAAACCCACGGCGGACCCGGGCGGGGGTCAGCCTGGCCCGGCGGGGCGGGCCGTTCCCAGGGCAGGCGCAGATCGCCGGCGAGGGGGCGGGCGAGACGGAGCTGGGCATGGCAGGCGAGGATGATCCAGGTCCACTGGTCCGCGGCGGCCGGGTCACGGAGTTTCGGGGTGGTCCAGCCCAGGACCTGTTTGAACATTCTGAAGGTGTGCTCAAGATCGAAACGGCGAAGGAACGCTTGCCAGCACCGGTCCACCTCAGCCGGGGTAGCGCCGGTGACTGAGCACCACAGCCACACGGGCTTGGGGTCGCGGTCACCGGGCAGGTGATCCACCTGCAGGCGGATCAGGGTTCCCTCGATCACCGGCAGCGAGCCATCGTGGCCCAGCCACGCGGAGCGGTGAGTCAGCCGGGGGTGCAGCCGGTCCCAGGCCTGCGCGGCCGCGGTGCCATACCGGGTGGTCTGCGTCGTCGTGGTCACCGCTGGGTCTGGCCAGGTGGCCGGGCCGGCCAGGGCGAACTCGCGGCCGTGCCGCGGCGGCCGGCCGTTGGTGCCGGGCTGACGCGGTGGGATGGGGAAGTGCAGCACCCGGTCGCTGCGCAGCCGCCCCAGGATCTCCACCGGCAGGCCGGTGAGCTGGTAGGCCAGCCGCATCGGGTCATACCCCGCATCGAAGATCACCAGGACCGGCGGGTCACCGTCGCGCCAGTGGCCCGCCTCGATCAGCCGGGTGATGACCTCCCGGACCTGCGCGGCGGTGACCTCGGCCACGTCGTCACCGGGGCCCAGCCGCACCGCGTCCAGCACTGCGGTCCAGGAGGTGCGGCCGGGCTCCAGCGCTGCGACCACCGAGTAGGGCCAGCCCGGGATCATCTGCGCCTGCCCCTTCCCCCGCCCATACACGTGGCAGAACAACCGGCCCGGGCTGGTGGCCGCACCGGGCCGCAGCCAGTTGCTCACGTCCACGGCCAGCATGAGCCGCCCATCCGCCGCCCGCGGTAACGGCAGCCCGGCCAGGCACCGGCGCAGCCGGGCAATATCGATCCGCCCGCAGTTCACCGCGTCATACAGGGCGCCGTGGCCACGGCGGTGCTCCGGCGTCAGCGACAAGCCGGCCAGGCACCTAACCGGGCCGCCCGCGCACAGCACCGCATCCGCCAGCTCGGACAGCTCATCGGCGCGGGCGGTCAGGCAGGCATGGAAATCCCGGCGGAACCGCGCCAGCACACCGAGCGCGACTGGCCCGGTACCGGCGTCCTCTGGCAAGCTATCCATCACGGCCTTCGTTCATGATCATGCTTCTTTGGCGAGAACACATGATCATGCGGAGGCCGTACTCACGCACCCGACACGCCGGTGCCACCCGGCAGAAGGCGCGCGAAACACCCAGGCCACAGCCGGGCAGGTTAAAGAACAAGCTAAGGCGGCCAGGGTGCTTAGCCGGCCGGCCCGGCGCAGAGATAGGGCGTTCGCCCAATGTGGCGGCGACCCCCTTAGCAGCAAGCTCGAAGATGTACGGCCGTGACCACGGCCGCAGGCCGAGGAGGACACCGTGTACTCAGCGATAGGCGCAGCAGTCGCCGCCCAGCACGTCAAGGACATGCTGGACCAGGCAGCGCAGGATCACCAGGCCGCCGCCGTCCGGCGCGCCCGCCGGACGCGGACCGCCAGCCGGCCAGCGTCGGCCGTCGCGGCCCGGACGACCGGGCACGGCGCCACGACCGCCCCGTGCTGACCGCACCGTGCTTGACCACACGGTGCTTGACCACACGGTGCTTGACCACACGGTGCTTGACCACACGGTGCTTGACCACACGGTGCTGACCGCACCGGCGCGGGCCACACCCTGCGCTGCCCGCACCCCATGCTGACCTGCCCCGGAGTCCCCTCCCCGGGGCAGGTTAGTTATTTCCCGGCGTCGAGAACCTGCACCGGGTCGCCGATCCGGATGGTGCCGGTGGCATCGGGGATCAGGTTCTGGCCGAACACCAGTTGCTGGCCGAACCGGCGGCGCCGGCCGAGCATGGCCAGCGGCTGCCGCCCCCGCTCCGCGGTCTGCTGGTCGATCGTGGTGACCACGCACCGCCCGCACGGCTTGGCCACCCGGAACGGAACCGTGCCAATCCGGATCCGGCGCCAGCCGTCCTCGGCCCACGGGGCCGGGGCCGCCACCACCACGCTGGGCCGGAACCGGGTCATCGGCACGGCCGGCTGGCCATCCTCGATCAGCCACTGGTTCAGCGCGTCCAGCGAACGCATGCTGGTGAGCAGCAGTGGGTAGCCGTCCGCGAAGCTCACCCGGTCCTCAGGCACGCTGAACTCCGGATCGACCTGGCGGCGGGTCGGGTCATCCAGGTGCATCAGCCGGACCGGCCGGCCCAGGAAGCGTGAGAACCACGCATCGGCCGCCGGCCCCGCGGCGGCGGCGCGGACCTTTGTCTGCCACACGGTGACCCACAGCATCTCCGCACCATGCACCTCGGCCGGGGCGGGGACGCGCAGCGGCGGCTGCCCGGCCGCCGACAGGTGCAGGCTTCCGCGCGTGCTGTAGCGGGCGCAGACCAGCGCCAGCGTCGGCTCGGCGCGCTGGGTGATGAACCGGCCGTCCGGGTCGGTCACCAGCCAGCGGCGGTCACCGGCCAGGCCGCACGGCTCGACCTCCGCCTCGGTCAGGTCGATAGCCCGGCCGGCCTTGACCGGATAGATGTGTATCGAGGCGATAGTCGCTGGTCCGGCCGGATCCATCGCAGGCTAGGGCTCCTCGTCGCGGTGGGCATAGCCAGGATATCAGCGCGACTGGTCCGGGCTCGATTAAGAACACATGTTCGATATTTGCTAATGTGGTGGGGTGGCAGAGTACGTTCCACCGGGCTGGCCGGCCGGGGTGCATCCGCCGGGAGGACCAGATTTCGAGGCCACGGCGGTGGCCTGGCTGCTCGACGTGGTCCCGCCGGACTACCGGTTGTACGGCGTGCTGCGGCGGCACCCGATCGCGCTGGCCACCATGGCCAAGCATCATCTGGAGGCCTGCGTGCGCGGGGCCCGCGAGGGCTACCGCAGCACCCGGACCGAGCTGGGCGGGGCGCTGCCGGCGGCCGGGGTGGACGCGGTGCTGGAGGCGTACCGCGCCGAAGGACACCGGCTGGTGGCGGCCGCGCAGGCCGCCGACCTGATCGGGCGCGCGCTGCGCGGCGAGGTGTTCCGGCCCCGGCTCCGGGACAACTGAGGCAACCCGGCGAGTGCGGCTCAGCTCTCGGCGCGGAGCACCAGCACGGCTATGCCGTCGGCGGCCGGGCGGCCGCCGAAGCCGCGCACTTCCTCGTGCACCTTGGACGCCACCACCTCGGCGGTCAGCCCGGCGCAGCCGGCCAGCAGCCGGGCCAGGCCATCGTCGTCATCGAGCAGCCGGTCACCGTCCCGCCGCCGGGTCACCCCGTCAGTGACGCAGAGCAGCAGGTCGCCAAGGCCCAAGCGGACCGGCTGCGCGGCGAAGCGGAGCCCGTCAATCACCCCGAGTACCGGCTGTGGCACCCCCGCGGGCTCCGGAGCGGCGCCACGGTCCCGCAGCACCAGCGGCAGCGGCTGCCCGGCGCAGGCCAGCGACAGCCGTACCGTGCCGTCCGCCGCGGCCTCGGTGATCTCCCCGTGCACCAGGGTGAGGAACGTCTCGGGCGCCCGCTCGTCCAGGATGAGCTGGTTGAGCCGGTCCAGCACAGCCGGGATGCCGAGCCCATCTGCGGCCAGGATCCGCAGCGTGTTGCGGGCCAGCGAGGTCACGGCCAGGGTGGCCGGGCCGGTCCCGCACACTTCCCCGACGGCGAACCGCCAGCGCCCCGGCCCGGCCGGGAACACGTCGCAGAAGTCGCCGCCGGCCGCGGCCGCGATTCCGGCGCCGGGCAGGTCGTGCGCCACGGCCAGCTCCATCCCGGGTACCCGGGGCAGCTCGGCGGGCAGCAGCACAGCGCGCAGGGCCTGGCCGGCCGCCAATTGCTGGGCCGCGAGCCGGGCATTCTCCAGGGCCAGCGCGATCCGGCCGGCCAGATCCTCGGCCAAGCTGAGCACTTCCCGGGACGGCCGCCCGATGTTGGGTCCGCCCAGCACCAGCACGCCCAGCACACCCCCGGGGGTGGCCAGCGGGAAACACCACGCGCCGCGGGCCGCCAGTTCAGCCACTCCGGCCGGGGCGCCGGCCAGCCCGGCCAGCCCAGCCGGCGCATCGGCCGACCCGGCCCCAGCCAGCGGCCAGCGCTGGGCGGCGCGCGACAGCGGCGCACTACCCGGCCGCCCCGGGTGCGGCCACGGCGCGCTGGCCTTCGCCTGCTCCAGCAGCCAGCCCAGCGCACCGGCCTGGCGCTCATCGGCGTGCCGGGCGGCCAGCACGCTCAGTTCTGGGTCTGGGCCCGCGGCCAGCACCGCGCACCACTCGGCCAGCCGGGGCACCGCGACCTGCCCGGCCACGGTCAGGATCCGGTCCGCGTCCAGCGGCCCGGCCAGCAGCTCGCTGGCCTCGGCCAGCACATCGATCCGGGCCCGCCGGGCCCGTTCCAGCCCGGCCAGCCGGGCCCGTTCCAGCGGCGCGGCCATGCTGTCCGCCAGTTGCAGCAGCCGCTGCACGTCGCTGTCGCCGAACCGGCCGGGGAGCACTGCGGCCACCGCGAGCACCCCGGTCACCCGGCCGTCCACGATGAACGGCACGGTGGCCACCGAGGGGGCGGTACGGAGCAGCGCGGCCGGGCTGATCCCGGTCGCGGCGCGCACCGACAGATCCCCGTCCTCGTCGGCCACCAGGGCGTAGGCGGCGTCACCGGCCACGATGACCCGGGCCGAGCCGACGGCCTGGCGGAGCAGATCGTCATACGAGGGCTCGGCGGGCGGCTGGCCGGCCGCGGCCGGGCTGGCCGTCCGCACGTTCCAGCCCGGCGCCGGCGCGGCCGACTCGGTGGCGTCCGGGTCGGCGACCGGCTCGGTCAGGCTGGCTTTCTGGCCGGCCAGGCCCATCCGGAACCAGACGGCCTTGGCCTCGGCCCCGTAGCTGACCCCCCACGCCGAGGCCAGCGCGGACGGCAGCAGCAGCCCGCGGCCGTGGGTACGTTCCGCCGGAGTGGCGTCGTCATGATCTGGACCGGGCACCATCCGCGCCGGGTGGCTGTCCCGGACCACCACTTCGACCGCACTGGCCGCGAGCTTGCAGGTGACCTGCACCTGAGTGCCCGCGTGTACCACGGCGTTGGTGACCAGCTCGCTGGTCAGCAGCACGGCATCGTCGACCAGCTCGGTATCGGCCGGCCCGGGGTTGGCTGGCCCGGTGCTGGTCGGCCCGGGCCGGGTGTCCAGCCAGTCTTGGAGGGTGTCCCGGACGAACTTGCGCGCCGATGCCACGGCCGCCGGCTCGGGCCGGTACGCCGCGCTCACGACGAGATCGTTGCGCCCCTTCACATGCCCCCTCGGCTGTCCAGGCGGATACCGTCCGGCCGCTTCCCTGCGAGGTGCGGGATGACCAGCCATATCGAATAGTGAGCTGCCGGGGGGCGGGACCGCCATCATCGTGACGGAGTCGTGACCCTGCTCCGGGCGATCAGGATCGGTCACCCAGCACCGGCGTAGGCCGGGGCCAGCCATCGCCTGCCACGTACTCCCGCACCACCTTGGCGGGGACACCAGCGACCACGCACCGGTCCGGCACCCGGCCGCGGACCACCGAGCCCGCGGCCACCACCACGTTACGGCCGATCTGTGCCCCGGGCAGCACAATCACGCCAGCTCCCAGCCATGTTCCCGGGCCAATGGAGACCGCGGCGTTGCTCGGCCACTGCCGCCCAATGGGCACGTCAGGGTCGGTGTAGCCGTGGTTCTGGTCGGTAATGTAGACGTACGGCCCGGTGAAGACGTCGTCCCCGATCACGATGGAGTAGTGCGCCACCAGGTGACTGCCGCGACCGATCACGCACCGGTTCCCGATGTGCAGCACGGAGGCGTCGCCGAGGTCGTGACCGGGCACCATGCCCGCGGACAGGGAGACCTGCGCGGCGATCATCGTGCCGGCCCCGATCTCGATCCACTTCTCGCCGTACAGCGCGCCGGTGGGGAACGCGATGATCGAGCCCGCGCCGAACCCGGCGAACCGCCGGCTGGCCGGGGTGTCCGCGGTGATCGCGCCGGCCTGCTGGGCCACCCGCCAGGCCCGGTGCACCAGCCGCCAGGCCACCCTGCGGCCCGCACTGGTAACAGCGCCCTTGCCCGGCATGGACGACTACGGTACCCGGGGCGTGACGGGCAGCGCCCGGCGGCCGGAAACCGGCGCGGCCAGCTGGCCGCAGGCCCCGTCGATCTCGCTGCCCCGGGTGTCCCGGACGGTGACCGGGATGCCCCGGGCGGCCAGCCGGTGCTCGAATTCGCGCATCGCGCCGGGCGCCGACGCGGTCCAGCGGGAGCCGGGGGTCGGGTTCAGCGGGATCAGGTTGACGTGCGCCAGGTGCCCGGCGAGCAGTTCGGCCAGCAGGTCGGCGCGCCACGGCTGATCGTTGATGTCCCGGATAAGCGCGTACTCGATGGATACCCGGCGGCCGGTGGCGGCGGCATAGCCCCATGCCGCGTCGAGCACCTCGGCCACTTTCCAGCGCCGGTTCACCGGCACCAGTTCGTCGCGCAGGCCGTCGTCCGGTGCGTGCAGGGATACCGCGAGCCGCACCGCCAGCCGTTCCGCGGCCAGCCGGCCGATGGCGGGCACCAGGCCGACGGTGGACACGGTGACCGACCGCTGCGAGATGCCAAGACCGTCGGGGACCGGGTCGGTGATCCGGCGCACCGCCCGCAGCACGCTGGCGTAGTTGGCCAGCGGCTCACCCATGCCCATGAACACGATGTTGGATACCCGGCCCGGGCCGCCGGGGATCTCGCCCCGGGCCACCGCGCGGGCACCCGCCACCACCTGGGCCACGATCTCGGCCGCGGACAGGTTCCTGGTCAGCCCGGCCTGGCCGGTGGCGCAGAATGGGCAGGCCATCCCGCAGCCGGCCTGCGACGACACGCACATGGTGATCCGGTCCGGGTAGCGCATCAGCACCGACTCGATGAGCGCGCCGTCGAACGCCCGCCACAGCGTCTTGCGCGTCGTGCCCTGGTCGCAGGACAGCTCACGTTCCGCGCTGAGCAGCCGGGGCAGCAGCGCGCTGGCCAGCTTCTCCCGCGCCGCGGCGGGCAGGTCGGTCATCTCGGCCGGGTCGTCGGTCAGCCGGGCGAAGTAGTGCCGGGCCAGCTGGTCGGCCCGGAACGGCGGCCCGCCCAGCTCAGCGGCGGCCTGGCGGCGGTCGGCGGGGTCCAGGTCGGCCAGATGCCGCGGCGGGCGGGTCAGGATTCGCATCGCAGGCACCTGGGCTCCGTGGGACAGTCTGCAAAACGCTTAACAATATCCTCCGGTGCGGGCGCGGTGACCTGCACAGAATCAGTATCTTTTCGGACATGCCGACGTTGCGCAGGAGCGGGAGGGACGCGGGCCTCGCGGCCTCGCCAGACCGGCCCGAGATCCTGCTCAGCAGCGAGAGCCCGTACGGCAGCCGCCGCCTGGTGCTGGAGTACGACGGCTCGACCAGCGCCGCCTATGTCTACGACCAGTCGGCGGTGATCGCGGCGGTGTGGATCGCCAACCACGGGCCCGCGCCGCGGGCGGCCGATCCGGCGCAGGTCACGGCGGGCCAGGCCCCGGTCATGCCGGCCGGGCACACCAAGCACCCGGACGGCTACCCGCAGCTGGACCGCCGGGTGCTGCGCGCGCTGTGGTTCGAGGAAGGCGACGGCGTGGCCGTGGTCGAGGGCGGGCGGCTGCTGGCCGTCATCCCCGGCTGGTCCGACGTGTCCCGCGGCATGCCCGGGTACAGCCGGGAGTGCATCGGCCAGACCCCGTTCGCCTGGGCGCTGGACGACGCGATGGAAGGGCTCGGCCCGCGGGCCGACCGGGCCACCGGGTTCTGGCGCTGGCGGGCCAGCGAGGGCGCCTGGGCCGGGTTCCAGCAGGCGCTGCTCGGTCACCTGCTCGGCCGGCTCGGCCCGGGATCGCGGTACTGGGACGTGAGCGCGGGCAAGATGCCGCTGGCCGGGGTGTCTGAGCGGCCGCCGACCCGGGACCGGCCGTTCACCGTGCTGTCCACCATCGGCATGAGCTGCCAGCGGATGCCCGTGGTCGAGCAGTACTCCGAGGAGCCGACGTCATCGGCGCGGATCGAGCTGGCCCTGGCCACCACCATGCCGAGCCCGGACGCGGCGCGCATCTTCCTGTGGCTGGCGCACTACCCGTGGCGGGCCGTCACCTGGTTTGGGGCGGGGCACACGATCCGCTGGTACCACGAACCGGCCACGTTCCCGCTCGGCGGCGGGAACACGGCCGTGCTGCTGCTTGATGACCCGGCCCAGCTGATCGGCCCGGAGGTGCCGGACATGGCCGGGTTCTCGTTCGGCGGCGACCCGGTGCGCTGGCTGTGGGTGCTGCCGATCAGCGAGCGGGAGCGGCTGTTCGCCAAGGAGCGCGGCTCGGCCAGCCTGGTCACCCAGCTCGCCGCGCACCGCCGATCCTGGGTGGTGACCCAATAGCGCTGAACATTAACGCGGTGCATTGCGCCTCGCCCGTAGGGCACAATGCACCGCGCTAATCATGTGTCAATGGATATGCAGGTTCACTCCGAGTAGCGCGAGCCACCACAGGAAGATGGCCAGCAGGGCCGACAGCACGCCCTTCAGCAGGCCGACGGTTATGTAGTGCTTCTCCCAGGCCACCACCAGGCCGATGATCACGTAGAGCAGGAAAACGAGGCCGAACCGGCGTCTGAAGATCCACATCCTAATTTGCTCCGCATCTCCCCCGACGGTACGTACGAGTCGCACGCAAAGTCCCCGGGGAATGCACCGGCAAACGTTATTTGAGGAAGATCGTCAGCAGCAGCCAGACCACCGGCGCCGTTATCAGCAGCGAGTCGATCCGGTCCAGGATGCCGCCGTGCCCGGGCAGCACCCGGCCCATGTCCTTGATCTGCAGGTCACGCTTGATCATCGACTCGGACAGGTCACCGAGCGTCGCCGCGGCGACCGCCGCCACCCCCAGCACGATGCCCTGCCACCAGGTGCCGTGCAGCAGCAGCGTGAGCACCAGCACGCCGCCCACCACGCAGGCGGCCACCGAGCCGGCCAGCCCCTCCCAGGTCTTGCTCGGGCTGATCACCGGGGCCATCGGGTGCCGCCCGGCCAGCACGCCGACCGCGTAGCCGCCGACGTCGCTGCACACCGGCAGGATGATGAACGCGAGGACGCGCCGGGCGCCGTCCGGCGCGGCCAGCATCAGCCCGACGAACGAGGCCATCAGCGGCAGGTAGGCCAGCGCGAACAGGCCGGCCGTGATGTCCCGCAGGTACCCGGCGCTGCCGCCGGGCATCCGCCAGGCCAGCACGCCGATCACCGTCACGGCCAGGGCGGCCACCAGCGGCCGGGTGCCATTGGTGTACGCCAGGGCCAGCATCAGCGCGCCGCCCGCCGCCACCGGCGGCGACGGCAGCCGGATCTCCCGTTCGCCGAGCGCCCGGCCCAACTCCCACAACCCGAGCCCAATCACCGCGGCCATGAAGATCAGGAACGTCCACTTGACCGTGAACAGGGACACGATGGCCAGCGCACCCAGGCCGACGCCGACCCCGATGGCCGCGGGCAGGTTCCGCCCGGCCCGGGACCGCTTCGGCGGCGCGCCATTCGGCGGCGGCGCCTCACCCGCTAGGGGCGGCGAGCCAGCTGACGGAGACGCGCCGGGCACTGGCGTTCGGCTGGAAAGGTCTTTGCTCGTGCGGTCAGGCCCCGTGCGGTCAGATTCGGTATGGCCGGGGTCGTTGAGCTCGTCAGCGGTCAAGCTCAGACCTCAAGAAGCTCGGCTTCCTTGTGCCTGAGCAGGTCGTCCACCTGCCCGACATAGGTGTGCGTGAGCTCTTCGAGATCCGCCTGCGCGCGGTGCACCTCATCCTCGCCCGCGTCGCCCGCCTTGACCATCTTGTCCAGCGAGTCCTTGGCGTGCCGCCGGATGTTGCGGATGGAGACCCGGCTGTCCTCGGCCTTGTGCCGGGCCACCTTGATGTAGTCCTTGCGCCGCTCTTCGGACAGCTCGGGGAAGACGACCCGGATGATGGCGCCGTCGTTGGACGGGTTCACCCCGAGGTCGCTGTTCCGGATGGCCTTCTCGATGTTGCTCAGCGAGGACTTGTCGAACGGCTGGACGATGACCATCCGGGGTTCCGGGATGTGGAACGAGGCCAGCTGGTTGACCGGCGTCGGGGTGCCGTAGTACTCGACCGTGATCTTGGCGAACATGGACGGGTGCGCGCGGCCGGTACGGATGGCGCCCATGTCTTCCTTGGCCACCGCGACGGCCTTCTCCATCTTCTCCTCCGCTTCGAGGAGAGTCTCGTCTATCACTGCGGCTCCTGTGGTCCTGGTGCCTTCACGGGTTCGCGCCTGCCGGCTGGGGTGCTGACCGTCAGTAGTCTCCTGACCGGCATATCAGTGTGCCGATCTTCTCACCGCGTACCGCCCGCGCAATGTTGCCTTCTTCCATCAGGTCGAAGACGACGATGGGCAGGCCGTTGTCCATGCACAGGCTGACCGCGGTCGCGTCCATGAACTTCAGCTCGCGGCGCAGCACCTCGCCGTAGTCGATCTGGGCGAACCTGGTCGCGCCGGGGCTGCGCCGCGGATCTGCGTCGTAGACCCCGTCAACCTGGGTTCCCTTGAGCACCGCTTCCGCGCCGATCTCCAGCGCGCGCTGCGCGGCGCAGGTGTCGGTGGAGAAGAACGGCGCGCCGAGGCCCGCGCCGAAGATCACTACGCGGCCCTTCTCCAGGTGCCGGATGGCCCGGCGCGGGATGTACGGCTCCGCCACCTGGCCCATCGTGATCGCGGTTTGCACCCGGGTCTCGATGCCCAGCTTCTCCAGCACGTCCTGCAGGGCCAGGCAGTTGATGACCGTGCCCAGCATGCCCATGTAGTCGGCCCGGGATCGGTCGATGCCGCGCTCGGCCATCTGCCGGCCGCGGAACATGTTGCCGCCACCGACCACGGCGGCCAACTCGACCCCGTCGGTGACTACCGCGGCCATCTCCTTGGCCAGGTGGAACACCACGTCGGGGGAGATGCCGAGCGGCTCGTCCCCGGAGAACGCCTCGCCGGACAGCTTGACTACCACGCGCTTCCAGCGGCGGTGCACCGGCGCTGAGTCGGGGGCGTCCAGCGTCCCGACGGCGGACGGGACGTCCTGGCCGGCGGCGGTGGCCGCTGTCTGGGTCACCCCGCCGCTGGCCGGACGTTGTCCTCCGCCGGCCGCCATCAGGCCTGGCCCACCTGGAACCGGGCGAAGGCCCGCACGGTGACGCCCTGCTCGCTGAGCAGCTGCTTGATCGTCTTCTTCGGCTCGCGTACGAACGGCTGCTCGGTGAGCACCACGTCCTTGAAGAACGCGTTCAGCCGGCCCTCGACGATCTTGGGCACGGCCTGCTCCGGCTTGCCCTCGTCCCGGGTGATCTGCTCCATGATGCCGCGCTCGTGCTCGACCACGTTGGCGGGCACCTCGTCCCGGGTCAGGTACTGCGGGCGCATCGCGGCCACCTGGTGCGCCACGTCCTTGGCCGCCTCGGCGGACGGCTTGTCCAGCTGGACCAGCACGCCCACGGTCGGCGGCAGGGCCGGGTCGGACTTGTGCAGGTAGGTCGCCACGTAGCCACCCTCGAACAGGGTGTACCGGCCGAGCTCCAGCTTCTCCTTGAGCGCGGCGCTGGCCTCCTCGATGAGCTGCTGGACGGTCACGCCGGAGCGGACCTCCAGGCCGAGCACGGCCAGCCGGTCCGCGGCCCGGTGCTCCAGCGCGGCCTTCGCGATCTGCGCGGCCACGTCCTGGAACACCTCGGTCTTGGCCACGAAGTCGGTCTCGCAGTTGAGCTCCACGAGCACCCCGGCCTCGGTGCCGGCCAGCTCCGCGGTCACCAGGCCGTTCCCGGCGGTCCGCGAAGCCCGCTTGCTCACATCCTTGGCTCCCTTGACCCGGAGGATCTCGACCGCGGCGTCGAAGTCGCCGTCGGCCTCCGTCAGGGCGTTCCTGCAGTCAAGCATTCCCGCGGCCGTCTGCTCACGCAGCCGCTTTATGTCCGCGGCGGTGAAGTTCGCCATGTCCTCATCTCTCGCTGTCTGTACGTGGTGGGTGGACGGAGCCCGCTGGCCCTGCTGACCCCGGCCGCCGGCCTCGGGTCAGGCCTCGGGCTCGGCTGCGGGGATCTCCGTCGCCTCGGCCGCAGGCTGCTCCGCCTCGGCCGCAGGCTGCTCCGCCTCGGCCGCAGGCTGCTCCGCCTCGGCCGCAGGCTGCTCCGCCGCAGGCTGCTCCGCCGCAGGCTGCTCGGCCGCAGGCTGCTCCGCCTCGGCCGCAGGCTGCTCCGCCTCGGCCGCAGGCTGCTCCGCCTCGGCCGCAGGCTGCTCCGCCTCGGCCGCAGGCTGCTCCGCCTCGGCCGCGGGCTGAGCAGCCACCGGCTGCTCCGCCACCGGCTGCTCAGCCACCGGCTGCTCAGCCACCGGCTGCTCAGCCGTAGTGGCGGGGCTGGTCCCGTTGGCGGTGCCGTTGGCGGTGCCGTTCGCGACGGACTGGGCCACGGCCTGGTCGTGGGCCAGTCCACCCTCCAGGACCTGGAGCTCCCACTCGGCCAGCGGCTCCTCGGCGCCGATATCGCCTGCGGCCGGGGTGGACGGCTTAGCCTCGCCGTCCGCCGCGCCAGCCCGCGCGATGAGCCCATCGGCGACGGCGTCGGCGACCACCCTGGTCAGTAGTGAAACACTGCGGATCGCGTCATCATTTCCGGGGATCGGGTAGGTGACCTCGTCCGGGTCGCAGTTGGTGTCCAGGATAGCGATCACCGGGATGCCCAGCTTGCGGGCCTCGCTGACGGCGATGTGCTCCTTCTTGGTGTCCACCACCCAGATCGCGCTCGGCACCCGGGACATGTCCCGGATCCCGCCCAGCGACCGCTCCAGCTTGTCCCGCTCCCGGCGCAGCTGGAGAAGTTCTTTCTTGGTCATCCCGGAACCGGCGACGTCGTCGAAGTCGATCTCCTCCAGTTCCTTGAGCCGCTGCAGCCGCTTGAACACGGTGGAGAAGTTGGTCAGCATGCCACCCAGCCAGCGCTGGTTGACGAACGGCATGCCCACCCGGCGGGCCTGCTCGGCCACGGCTTCCTGGGCCTGCTTCTTGGTCCCGACGTAGAGGATGGAGCCGCCGTGCGCGACGGTCTCCTTGATGAACTCGTACGCGGTGTCGATGAAGGCGAGTGACTGCTGGAGGTCGATGATGTAGATGCCGTTGCGCTCGGCCAGGATGAATCGCTTCATCTTGGGGTTCCAGCGCCGGGTCTGGTGCCCGAAGTGCACGCCGCTCTCGAGGAGCTGCCGCATGGTGACGACCGGAGCCATGCCCACGGTCCCCTTCCTGTTACGCGCCGCGCCCTGATCGCGCCGACGCTCTCGGTTATGCCTGGCGCCCGGACGTACCCGCCGCGGCATAGCAGCCGCGGACCGGTGGGCAGCGTCCCGCCGGATTCACTACGGAACCCTGGCGGCAAGCGGACGCGCGAATTTGACCGTGGAATCGCCCCCAGTTCGGCGGGCGCTTCTGCGGCCTGTGCAAAGTCTACAGGCTCCAGCAAGACCCTTGACGCTGCCTAACGCCAATGCCCGCGGGCCGGAACCAGTCGGCACCCGGCCCGGAGCCGCATCCCAGCCCTCCACCCGGCCCGGGGCATCTCGAGCCTGCCGTCAGGGGCACGCGGCAGACCGCAGCCCCGCCGTCCGTTACTCCTGTGACGGAAGCGCCAACTGCGACGATCCATCCAGCACAGCCTTTGTTGATGTTGAAGTAGATGCTGCTGGAGGTGCATCTACGTCAACATCAACAACTTGGCGATCACGCGTACGATGCGCCGGACCGATCTTCGGAATGATCAAACGTTTGGTGTCGCCAGAGCCAGCACCAAACGTTTGATCACGGGCTTGGTCACCCAGGCGAGAGGCTGCCGTGACTGGTGTGATCAGGCGCGGGGGTGGGCCTGGTTGAACGCGGCGTGCAGCCGGGCCACCGACACATGGGTGTAGATCTGCGTGCTGGCCAGCGACGCGTGGCCCAGGATCTCCTGCACGCTGCGCAGGTCCGCGCCGCCTTCCAGCAGGTGGGTGGCGGCCGCGTGGCGCAGGCCGTGCGGCCCGCTGTCCGGCACCGCCGGCACCGCGGCCAGCCTGGCGTGCACCACCCGGCGCGCGGTCCGCGGGTCGAGCCGCCGGCCGCGTGCGCCGAGGAACAGCGCGTGGTCGCTGGCCGGGGTGACCAGCACCGGCCTGCCCGCCTCGGTCCAGCCCCGCACCGCGCGCTCGGCGGGCAGGCCCACCGGCACGGTGCGTTCCTTGCCGCCCTTGCCCAGCACCCGGATCGTCCGGCGGCCGTTATCCAGGTCGCCCACGTCCAGCCCGCACAGCTCGCTGACCCGGATGCCAGAGGCGTACAGCAGTTCCATGATCGCGGCGTCGCGGAGCAGCACGGCGCGCTCCCGCGGGTCCAGCTCACCCGCGCCTGCGGGCGGGGCAGCCGTGCCGTCCAGCACCGCGGCCACCTGGTCCGGCCGGGGCACCTCGGGCAGCCTGCGCCGGATCCGGGGGGTGCCGAGCAGCGGGCCCGGGTCGGTGGCCAGCAGGCCCCGGCTATGCGCGAACGCGGTGAACGCGCGGGCCGCGGCGGCGCGGCGGGCCAGCGTGCTGCGGGCCAGGCCGGCCCGGTGCTGGCCGGCCAGCCAGCCCCGGAGCACGGTGATGCTCAGCCCGTCCGGGCTGGTCACCCCGGCCCGGGTGGCGTGCTCCAGCAGGGCGCGGACGTCCCCGAGGTAGGCCCGGACGGTGTGCGGCGAGGTGTTCCGCTCGGCCGCCAGGTGCCGCTGGAAACTGTCCAGCGCCCGGCCCAGCGGCTCGGCCAGCTGGCCCTGGTCGTGGGCCGGGGCGTCCGGTGCTGACTCAGCCATCCACCCAGTGTGGCACCGGCTGGCGGCTACTCCACCGTGACACTCTTGGCCAGGTTGCGCGGCTTGTCCACGTCGTTCCCCAGCGCGACGGCCGCGTGGTAGGCGAGCATCTGCAGCGGCACGGAGAGCAGGATCGGGTCCAGCTCCGGCTCGCTCTTCGGCACCCGGATCAAGTGATCGGCCAGCTTGCTGTCCAGGTCAGTGTGCCCGACCGCGACGATCGGGCCGCGCCGGGCCTTGATCTCACCCAGCGTGGACAGGTTCTTGTCCAGCAGGTCGTCGTCCGGCACGATCGCGACCGTCGGCAGCTCCGGGCAGACCAGAGCCAGCGGCCCGTGCTTGAGCTCGCTGGCCGGGTAGGCCTCCGCATGCAGGTAGGAGACCTCCTTGAGCTTCTGCGCGCCCTCCCGGGCGACCGGGAAGCCGCGGACCCGGCCGATGAAGAACAGCCCCTGGCTGCCGACCAGTTCGGCGGCGACGCTGGCGATGTGCTCCTCGTCGGCGAGTATCTCCTCGATCTGGTCCGGCAGCGCGCGCAGCCCGGCGATGATCCGCCTGCCGTCGCCGGGTGACAGGTCGTGAATGCGGCCCAGGTGCAAAGCGAGCAGCGCGAACGCCACCGCCGTGGCGGTGAAGGTCTTGGTCGAGGTGACCGAGACCTCCGGGCCGGCGTGCAGGTACATGCCCCCGCCGCACTCCCTGGCGATGGCGCTGCCGACCGAGTTGACCACGCCGAGCACCTGGCCGCCCTTGCGCTTGAGCTCCTGCACCGCGGCCAGCGTGTCGTACGTCTCGCCGGACTGGCTCACCCCGGCGTACAGCGTGTCCGCTTCCACCACCGGATTGCGGTAGCGGAACTCCGAGGCCGGCTCGGCCGCCGCCGGGATCCGGGCCAGGTCCTCGATGAGCTGCGCGCCCACCTGCCCGGCGTAGTAAGCCGACCCGCAGCCGAGGACCAGCACCCGGCGGATCTCACGGAGCTGCCGCGCGTCCATGTTCAGCCCGCCCAGGTGCGCGGTATTGAACCGGCCGTCGATCCGGCCGCGCAGCGCCCGCTCCACCGCCCGGGGCTGCTCGTGAATCTCCTTGCGCATGAAGTGCGTGTAGCCCTCGGCGTCATACGAGCCGAAGTCGGTGTCGATGATGGACGGCTGCTTGGTGGTGGCCCGGGCGTCCAGGGTGGCGGTGCGGAACCCGTCCGCGCGCACCGTGGCCACCTCGCCGTCATCCAGGTGCACCACCTGGCGGGTGTAGCGGACCAGCGCGGCGATGTCCGAGGCGACGAACATCTCCTTGTCGCCCAGGCCGAGCACGACCGGGCTGCCGTTGCGGGCGGCCACGATCCGGTCCGGCTGCCTGCCATCCAGCACCACGATGCCGTAGGTGCCGACCACCGAGGTGAGCGCCTGGCGGACGGCTTCCTCCAGGTCGTCGGCGGTGCTGGCCGCGATCAGGTGGGCCAGCACCTCGCTGTCGGTCTCCGACTCGAACGTCTCCCCCTCGGCGATCAGCTTGGCCCGCAGCTCATCGGCGTTCTCGATGATGCCGTTGTGCACGATCGCGATCGGCCCGCAGATGTGCGGGTGCGCGTTCTCGTCGCTCGGCTCGCCGTGCGTCGCCCACCGGGTGTGCCCGATCCCGGGACTGCCCTTGAACCGCGCGGGCAGCCCGCCGGTGAGGTCGGCGACCCGGCCCTTGGTCTTGTGCACCCGGATCTCGCCGCTGCGGCTCAGCACCGCCAGCCCAGCCGAGTCGTAGCCCCGGTACTCCAGCCGGGTCAGCCCTTCGAGCAGGATGGGGACGCAGTCACGGCCCCCGATATGAGCGACGATTCCGCACATACACTTCCCCCTGTCAGCCGTAGATGATGCGGCGCAGCTGGCGCTGCGAATAGTCAGGTGGTGGCACCAGCCGCTGCCGCAGCTCACCGGCAATCTGCTGGAAGGCCCGGTCGTTGGTGAGGCCGCGTGTCTTCAGCTCGCCGTGACGCCGCCGGACGAACGTCTCCGCTGGCTCGGAGAAGTACCCGAGCACCTCAGCGATCAATCGCTCCGCTTCCCCGGTGCCCAGCGTGCTGCTCCGGCTTACATGGGCGACCAGGTCCTCGAACGGTTGCTGCACCCCTGCCACCGCCCCAGCATGAGCGATTCAGGCACGGAAGGCAAAGATCCTGCCCGAATATGGGCAGGATTTCCCGGAATCAGCCCGGAAATCGCAGCCGCCAGCCGCGCTCGCAGCGTTCCACGTACCCGCCCGCCGCGAGCTGGCCGAGGCACCGCATCACGGTATCGAAGTCCACCCCGGCCGACACCGCGATCCGGGCCGGCCCCCACCCGGTGCGGGCCGGGACCGCCTCCAGCACGCCACGGCTCACCGGATCCAGCTCGTCGCGCGGCAGCACCGGGCCGCGCCCGCCCGGCCCGCCGGCCGCCTCATCCGGGCCGAACGACAGCTGGCTGAGCACATCGGCCGCGCTGGTCACGCACTCCGCGCCCCACTCCCTGATGGCCAGATGGCAGCCGGCCGAAGCGGCCGAGGTGACCGGGCCGGGCACGGCCATCAGCGGCCGGTCCAGATCCCGGGCGTGCCGGGCGGTGTTCAGCGCGCCGCTGCGCAGCGCCGCCTCGACCACCACGGTGCCCCGGCTGAGCGCGGCGATCAGCCGGTTGCGCACCAGGAACCCGGGCCGGGTCGGGGCCCGGCCCGGTGGCCGTTCGCTGACCAGCACGCCGTGTGCGGCGACGGCCTGGAACAGCTCGTCGTGGCCGCGTGGATACGGGTCATCCAGCCCGGAGGGCAGCACCGCGATCGTGATTCCCTCGGCGCTGAGCGCGCCCCGGTGGGCCCAGCCGTCGATGCCGAACGCGCCGCCCGACACCACCGCCCAGCCGCGTTCGGCCAGGGCGGCGGCCAGCTCGGCGCAGACGTGACGGCCGTAGCCGGTGGCCGCCCGGGTGCCGACGATGGAGACCGAGCGGAGGCAGGCGAACCTGAGGTCGGCGCTGCCGCGCACCCAGAGCGCCCACGGGCTGCTGTCGCCGAGCACGGCAAGCTGGCTGGGCCAGCCCGGGTCGCCGGGGCACAGCAGCCGGATCCCGGCCCGCGCCCAGCCGTCCACGGTCCGCTGGGTCGGCATGCCGCCCAGCCGGGCGGTCCAGCGCTGCAGCCCGGCTTTCAGGCCGGGGACGGCCGGGCCGCGCACGCCGGCGGGCGGCCACGTCCCGTCAGCCAGCGCGGTCACGATCGCGCCCGGCGAGTAGGTCCGCAGCAGTGCGGTCAACTGCGGGTCAGCCGGCTCGGCCAGCCAGCTCAGCACGGCCCGGGCCAGCCGGTCCGGCCCCGCAGCCGGTCCGCCCGGCCCCGCAGGCCCGGCAGACCCCGGCCCGTACCGGTCCGGTTCCGCAGCCCCAACGGACCCCGGCCCGCAGGGGTCCGGCCGGCGCGTCATCCGGACACCCCTAGCCACAGGCCGAGCGCGTAACTGGTGTGATCGGCAGTCGGGCGGGATACCTCGGCCAGGTCAGCGAGTGTCCAGGCCACTCTGAGTACCCGGTGGAATCCGCGGGCACTAATCTGCCCGAGATCAATGGCTCGTTCCAGAGGGGCGAACGCGCCTGGGGTTGGCCTGAATCGCCCGCGTAATTCGCTGCCAGGGATCTCCCCGTTGAGCTGCCACGGGGTATCTCGCAGGCGATCCGCCGCGCGCTCCCGCGCTGCAGCAACCCGGTCGGCCACCTTCGCGCTGGGTTCGGCGAACTTCCTGTCGCTGAGCAGCTCACTCCGGCTCACCGGGAGGAACTCGACCTTCACGTCGACCCGATCCAGCAGTGGCCCAGACAACCTGGCCAGGTATCTACGACGTTCCGCAGGAGAGCATTCACAGGCGGCCCGCCCACCGGACCCTTTCGCGCATGGGCAGGGATTAGCGGCAAGTACCAGCGTGAAGCGAGCTGGGAAGCGCGCAATGGTACCTAAGCGGGCCACCACGACCTCTCCGGACTCGAGAGGCTGGCGTAATGCGTCGAGCACGTCCCGGCCGAACTCTGGGGCCTCGTCGAGGAAGAGGCAGCCCCGGTGGGCCAGCGACGCAGCCCCAGGGTGGATCATGCCGCTGCCACCGCCAACGATCGCCGCCTTAGTCGCGGTGTGGTGCGGCGCGCAGAAGGGCGGCTCCGTCAGCAGCGGGCTTCCATCAGGGAGCACGCCTGCCACCGAGTGGATCGAAGTGACTTCCAGGGCTGCCGTCCTGTCAAGGCCTGGTAGCACAGTTGGAATCCGCTCCGCCAGCATGGTTTTGCCCGCCCCCGGTGGCCCAAGCATGGAGAGATGATGCCCGCCGGCAGCGCATATCTCGGCGGCCCGGCGCGCTGTGGGCTGACCCAGCACATCAGCCAGATCCAGCCTGCAGCCGGTCGACCGCCCAGTGCGCAACGGGGTAAGGCTCGGCTCTGTGCCACCCTCTGTGATCTGAACCGGATCCGCCTCTTCTCCCATAGCCTCACCGCGAAGCCAGCCAAGGAGGCCGCGTAGGGACTTAGCGCTCAACACACGAAGTCCAGGTACCAGCGCCGCCTCAGCAGCGTTGGCATGCGGCACAGCGACCCGGCGGAATCCGCTGGCGGCCGCAGCGGCCATAGCAGGCAGCACCCCTCTAACCGGACGAATCTGGCCGTCAAGTCCAAGTTCACCAAGGAATGCCACGCCCTCCAGGGCTGCAGCCGGGATCGCGTCCGCTGCGCTCAAGATCGCGACGGCTATGCCCAGGTCAAATCCGCTGCCCCGCTTAGGCAGGCTGGCGGGTGACAGGCCAACAGTGATCCGGCGTTGCGGCCATTGCTCGTGGCTGTTGACGATCGCAGCCCGGATCCGGTCTCTCGCCTCGCGCAGAGCTGTGTCCGGAAGCCCAATCAGGAGCAGGCCCGGCAGGCCGTTCTGGATGTCGGCTTCGATCTCCACCTCGTGACCCTCCACCCCGACTAGGGCGATGGCGTGGGTGCGGGCGACCGGCACGTCAGCCCACTCCCCGGACGTGGTCGATGGTGAAGTGCCCGGCCCGGTCCCGGACCAGCCCGATCGCATCGATCCGCACCTCGTCGAACAGCACCCCGTGGGCCCGGATCCAGCTGATGGCCAGCCCGCGCAGCCGGGCCCGCTTGCGCCGACTGATGGCCTCCAGCGGGCTGCCGAAGCCCAGCCCGGACCGGGTCTTGACCTCGCAGGCGACGAGCACCCGGCGCTCGGCCGCAACGATGTCCAGCTCGCCCTCGGCGCAGCGCCAGTTCCGGTCGAGGATCCGCATCCCGGCCTGCTGCAGGTACTCGGCAGCCAGCTGCTCGCCCAGCCGGCCCAGATCATCTTTGTCTGCCATCCGGCATCACCTCCGATGCCGAACGCTGCCGGAGATGGCGGCGGGCGCCCACGGTCAATCACGGCGCTGTGGACAAGCAGCGCGAAACCGCGCGGCTGTGGATAACGGGGCCGATTTGTCGCCCCTGGATGCTTAAATGCTGCCGGGGATGGCTACTTGTCGGGCACTTCGAGCTCGGCGCGGGCCAGTTCCTCGACGTTGACGTCCTTGAACGTGACAACCCGTACGTTCTTCACGAACCGGGCCGGGCGGTACATGTCCCAGACCCAGGCGTCCTGCATAATGACCTCGAAGTACACCTCGCCGTTCTCGGAGCTGTGCACGTTCAGCTCGACCTGGTTCGTGAGGTAGAACCGGCGCTCGGTCTCGACCACATGGGTGAACAGCCCCACGACGTCCCGGTACTCGCGGTAGAGCTGCAGCTCCATCTCGGTCTCGTACTTCTCGAGATCCTCTGCGCTCATCTGCTCCCCCTCCGTTCAGACGTCGGGAGGTCCGGCCTGGCTGGGATCAACCATAAGTCAATTCTCCATCCAGCAATTCCCCGGACCTCATCTGCTCCGGAAGCACGATCTGCTCCGGAATCGCGGTCAGGTCATCCTCCGCCGGGACGTCCTCCTCCCATCCCTCCGGCGGCTCGGCGCCGCGCTGGGCCAGGCTCATGACGTTAGCGAACGAGGCCCGGTGCTGCGGGCAGGGCCCGTGCTCGGTCAGCGCGCGCATATGGCTGCGGGTGGAGTACCCCTTGTGCTGCGCGAACCCGTATTCCGGGTAGCTGCCCGACAGCTCGGTCATGATCCGGTCCCTGGTCACCTTGGCCACGATCGAGGCGGCGGCCACGCACGCAGCCACCTCGTCGCCCTTCCACATGGCCAGGGCGGGCACGGCGAGGCCGCGTACCGGGAACCCGTCGGTGAGCGCGTATCCGGGCCGGGGCGTGAGCCCGGCCAGGGCCCGGCGCATGCCCTCGATGTTGCACACGTGCAGCCCGCAGGCATCGATTTCGCGGGACGGGATGATGACCCGGTGCCAGCCGAGCGCGGTCCGGGTGATCTCCTGGTAGGCCTCCTCCCGGGCGGCCGGGGTGAGCTGCTTGGAGTCGGCGATGCCGGTCAACCCGGAGAGCTTGGCCGGGTTCAGCATCACCGCGGCGACCACCAGCGGGCCGGCGCAGGCGCCGCGGCCGGCTTCGTCGATGCCCGCTACCGGGGATAGCCCGGCGCGGATCAGGACGCGCTCGTATCCGGTCAGACGGGCCGCACGCCGGGGGGTGTAACCGGGATGCCGCCATTCTGGCGCTGCCATGGGCTCACCTGCGCCCGCGCCGGGTGCGCAGCCAGGTGGCCACCCGTCGCCCGCTCCGGCGGCGGATCCGGCGCTCCAGCATGAGCAGCGGCACCGCGGCGGCGCCCGCCACCGCGGCCGGGGCGGGCGGGCTGGTCAGTGCGCCGAGTGCCGTGCTGGTGGCGTTCAGCTTGTTGAAGGTGCTGGGGATGGGCAGCGCCCGGAACCGGCTCGGCGGCCAGAGGATCAGGAACGCCCGGCCGACCACCTGGCTCTCCGGGATGGTGCCGCCGCCTGGGTCGCCGATGTGGCCGCGCGAGTCGTAGGACACGTTGCGGTGGTCGCCCATCACCCACAGCCGCCCGGGTGGTACCCGGATGTTGAACTTGGTCTGGGACGGCGGGTTGCCGGGGTACAGGTACGACTTCTCGTGCAGGGCCACCCCGTTGACCGTCACGTCGCCCTGCGCGTTGCAGCAGACGACGTGGTCGCCGGGCAGCCCGATGACCCGCTTGATGTAGTCGTGCACGCCGGGGGAGATGCCGAACAGGCCGACCACCGCGTGGCCGAATTCGCTGGCCCAGCGGACGATCGGGTCGCTGGACTGGGGCGGGCTGGGCGGGTCCCAGGAGCCTTCCCCGTTGAACACGACGACGTCCCCGCGGTCGATCGGGCGGAAGTGATAGATCAGCTTGTTGACCAGGACCTTGTCCCCGATGTCGAGCGTGTTCTCCATCGACGAGGACGGGATGAAGAAGGCCTGGATCACGTAGGTCTTGATGACCAGCATGATCACCAGGGCGAACGCGAACAGCGTGATGAGCTCGACCCACCAGGAGACGCGGCGTCGCCGCCGGGCCTGCGTCGCGGCGCGCCGGGTCGCGGGGGCTGTCCCGGTCCCGCTGGCCTGCCCGTCGCCGTTGGCCGCGGCGGTGCTGGCCGCCGGCCCATCCGCGCCCGCTGTGCCGCGGTGCGGCGACCCGGTGATCGTCTCGGCGCCCGGTGGGTTCTGGTCCGCGCCCACGGCGTCGCCGCGCTGGCCAGGCCCGCCCGGTCCCGGTGCGCCGCTCAGCGGCGGATCGCCCATGCCCCGGTCATCATTCATTACGTCAACCCTAGCGCCGGGGTGCCGGGAAGTGTGCCCGCAGGCTGCGTCGCGCCCGCGGCCGCCCTCCGGCTAGCCCGCCGTCGTCGCTGCCGGCCACCGAATGCAGCGGTCAGCGGGCCGGCTCGCGGCGCTCCCGGATCCGCGCGGCCTTACCGCGCAGCGACCGGAGGTAGTACAGCTTGGCCCGGCGGACCTGGCCCCTGGTGACCACTTCGATCTTGTCCAGGGAGGGGCTGTGCACCGGGAACGTGCGCTCCACGCCCACGCCATAGCTGATCTTGCGGACGGTGAACGTCTCCCGGGCCCCACCGCCCTGGCGCCGGATCACGACGCCCTGGAAGACCTGAATCCGCGACCGGGTTCCTTCCGTGACCCGCACATGTACTTTCAGCGTGTCCCCGGGACGGAAGTCGGGGATGTCAGAGCGGATCTGAGCCTGCTCCAGCTCGGCGATCGCGGTGTGCATGGCTAAAGTTCCTCAGTTGTCCTCACGCGCGCACAGGCCAGCGAACGCGTGGCGTCGGTCTAGTCGGTGTCCTGGGCCGCGGCGGTCGCCAGGACGCGCACCCACAGCGTCGGCCTCATGCGGGTGGCGAACTATCAGTGTGCCATATCTTTGGCGCTGACCGGAAAGCCAGCGCCCAGGAGCACCTCCCGGTCCCGGTTGTCCAGCGTCCCGGCGGCCAGCCGGGCGACCAGATCCGGGCGGAACGCGGCGGTCCGGCGCAGCGCCTCATCGCGCCGCCAGCGGGCGATGGCAGCGTGGTCACCGGACAGCAGGACGGGCGGCACCTCGCGGCCGCGCCACACCCGCGGCCTGGTGTAAGCCGGCCCTTCCAGCAGCCCGGCCATTGGCCCGGCGCCGCCGCCGAACGAGTCGTCGGCCGCGGACCCCGCGTTGCCCAGCACCCCGGGCAGCAGCCGGGTGATCGCGTCGATCATGACCAGCACCGCGGGCTCGCCGCCGGACAGCACGTAGTCCCCGATGGACAGCTCGTCCACCGGCATCCGCTCCCGCGCGTCCACGACCACGCGCGCGTCGATCCCCTCGTACCGGCCACAAGCAAAGACCAGCCATGCCGAACGCCCGAGCCCGGCCGCTGCCGCCTGGCTGAACGGCAGCCCTGTGGGGGTGGGGACAACCAGCCGAGGCTGGCCCGGCTCACTCCCGGTCACTTCATCCAGGGCTTCGCCCCACGGCTCGGGCGACATGACCATGCCCGGGCCGCCGCCGAACGGAGCGTCGTCCACAGTGCGGTGCACGTCGTGCGTCCACCGGCGCAGGTCATGGATCTGCAGCTGGATGGTGCCACGAGCGGCCGCCTTGCCGAGCAGGGACACGGTGAGCGGGCTGAAGTACTCCGGGAAGATCGTGATGATGTCGATACGCACCTGGGTCACCTCACCCCGGCCCGGGTTCCGCGGCACCGAGTTCGAGCAGCCCCGGCGGCGGGTCGATGACCAGCCGGCCGGCGGCCACGTCGACCTCGGGCACGATCGCGGCCACGAACGGCACCAGCAGCCCGTCCGGCTGGACAGCCTGGCCCGGCCGGACCGGGCCCGCGGGCCCGGCGGTGGCGGGCTGGGCACCGGCCCGCCCGGCCGGCTCGATCACCAGCAGGTCCTGGCCGAAGTGGCGGACGTCGGTCACCCGGCCGACCGGTTCGCCGGACACGGTGACCACGGCCAGCCCGATCAGCTCGTGATCGTGGAACTCGTCGGGGTCGTCCGAGGACCCGGCCTGGGCGGAATCCAGCGTGAGCCAGACCCCGCGCAGGCCCTCGGCCTGGTCCCGGTCGGTGATCCCATCGAAGCCGACCAGCAGCCGCCCGGTGTTCCAGCGCACCGACGCCACGGCCAGCGGGCCGGCTCCGGCCGGGTCGGTGGCCAGCACCGACCCCACCGCGAACCGGCGCTCCGGCTCATCGGTGTGCACTTCTACCGACACCTCGCCGCGCACCCCGTGCGGCCGGGCGATCCGGCCCACGACCAGTTGCATGACGAGCTAGCGGACCTCGTCCACGTCGAGCAGGTCGACCCGCACGTACTTGCCGCCGGCCAGTGAGCCGATGACCGTGCGCAGCGCCTTGGCGGTCCGGCCGCCGCGGCCGATGACCTTGCCCAGATCCTCGGGGTGCACCCGCACTTCCAGGACCCGGCCCCTGCGCAGCCCGTGGCTGTTCACCCGGACGTCATCTGGGTACTCCACGATGCCCTTCACCAGGTGCTCAAGGGCCTCTTCCAGCATGTCAGGCTCCGTTGCCCTGCTCCGTGGCCGCAGCCTCCGCTGCCTCGCCAGCGTCCGCCGCCGGCTCGGCCTTCGCGGCGCTGTCCTTCTTGGCGCTAGCCCTGGCACCCTTGGCCGCCGGGGCCTCGTCCGCGTCAGCCTTGTCCTTGGCCGCCTCGGGCTTGGCCTTGTCGGCCTTAGCGGTGTGGGCCTTGGCCGTGTCCGCCTTGGCCGTGTCCGCCTTGGCCGTGTCCGCCTTACCGGTGTCCGCCTTAGCGGTGTCCGCCTTGGCCGTGTCCGCCTTAGCGGTATCGGCCTTAGCGGTATCGGCCTTAGCGGTGTCCGCCTTAGCGGTATCGGCCTTAGCCGTGTCCGCCTTAGCGGTATCGGCCTTAGCGGTATCGGCCTTAGCGGTGTCCGCCTTAGCGGTATCGGCCTTAGCGGTGTCCGCCTTAGCGGTATCGGCCTTAGCCGTGTCCGCCTTGGCCGTGTCGGCCTTAGCGGTATCGGCCTTGGCCGTGTCCGCCTTGGCCGTGTCCGCCTTGGCGGTGTCCGCCTTGGCCGTGTCGGCCTTGGCGCTGGCCTGCCTGCCGCCAGTCCGGCCGGCTGGCCTGCTCGCCTTGGCGTCGCCGTCGGCCTGGTCGTCGGCGGCCTTGCCGGCCGGCTTGCGGCCGCCCTTGCCCTTGCCGCCGTCGCCGGTGCCCAGCGCCTCGGCCACCGCGGCCGCGTAAGCGTCCTTCTTGTCCGCCTTGGGTGCGGCGGTCTTGAGGGTCCCCTCGGCGCCGGGCAGGCCCTTGAACTTCTGCCAGTCCCCGGTCACTTCCAGGATCTTGCGCACCGGGTCGGTCGGCTGCGCGCCGACGGACAGCCAGTGCTGGGCCCGCTCGGAGTCAACCTCGATGAGCGAGGGCTCGCTCATCGGGTGGTACTTCCCGATCTCTTCGATCGCGCGGCCGTCCCGCTTGGTGCGGGCGTCAGCCACGATGATCCGGTAAAACGGCGCGTGGATCTTGCCCATGCGCTTCAGCTTGATCTTGACAGCCACGGGTGTGGTCTCTCCCAGAACGCTCGGATGCGGGCAACGCTCGCGCCGGGTGGGGACCACCGCGTCGGCCCGCTCGTATCCCGGGCCGGCGAGCGTGAGAGGGCGTCGCCAGACCGGGAAGTGTCCCAGACATTGTGCCAGACACACGAGGGTGGGGCGTAATCGCGACCGAATCGCAGTCCCACACAGCCGTGCCACGCCGAGAGTTGTTGATGTTGAACCTGATGTCGTTCCAGCGACACCTACGTCAACATCAACAATCGGTCCCCGTCCCTGGGTGCCATCACTAGTCACACCAGCACCTCAGACCTCACCATCCACGAGCTGCTGGTCCAGGCGCGCGGCGGTTGCGGAGGAGCCTTACTTGTCGTCGTCCTTCTTGGGGCGGCGGCGGCCGAGCAGGCCGAAGCCGGCCGGGAGGCTGCCCGGGCCGGTGGCGGCGCCGGACGTGCCGTCGGGCGACGGGAGCTTGCTGAGATCAGGTATGGCGCGGCGGAGGGCCGGGTTGGAGTTCAGCGCGTCCAGGCTGGCCGCCAGGTCCTCGGGTGAGCTGGGCAGCCCGCCGCCCACGCCCTGGCCAGCCCCGTTGCCCGCGTGCGGGGCGGCTGGCTTGCCGCCGGTCTTGCCCGCGGCCGGGTTGCCGCCGGGCCGCCCGCCCTTGGGCTTCTTCTTCGCCTTCTTCTTGGCGCTCTTGCTGACCGCGCGGCGCATGCCCGGGATAGGCGGCATGCCGGGCATCCCGCCGCCGCCCATCATCTGCCGCATCATCTTCTGGCCTTCTTGGAACCGGACGACGAGGTTGTTGACCTCGCCGACGGTGACCCCGGACCCGTTGGCGATGCGGGCCCGGCGGGACCCGTTCAGGATCTTCGGGTTGCGCCGCTCGGCCGGGGTCATCGAGTTGACGATGGCCGCCGCCCGGTCCAGGTCCTTGTCGTCGATCTGATTGAGCAGCTCACGGTTTTGCGCCGCGCCGGGCAGCATGCCGAGCAGGTTGCCGATCGGCCCGAGCTTGCGCACCATGGCCAGCTGCTCGACGAAGTCTTCCAGGGTGAAGCCGTCGCCCGAGGCCAGCTTCCCGGCCATTTTGGCCGCCTGGTCCTCGTCGAACGCCCGTTCGGCCTGCTCGATCAGGGTGAGCACGTCGCCCATGTCGAGGATGCGGGACGCCATCCGGTCGGGGTGGAAGACGTCGAAGTCTTCCTGCTTCTCGCCGGAGGAGGCGAACATGATCGGGCGGCCGGTGAGCTGGACGATGGACAGCGCGGCGCCGCCGCGGGCGTCACCGTCCAGCTTGGTCAGCACCACGCCGTCGTAGCCGACGCCGTCCAGGAAGGCCTGGGCGGTGGCCACCGCGTCCTGGCCGATCATGGCGTCCACCACGAACAGGATCTCGTCCGGGTCGGTCGCGTCCCGGATCGCGGCGGCCTGCTGCATCATCTCCTCGTCGATGCCCAGCCGGCCCGCGGTGTCGATGACGACCACGTTCTGCTGGCGGCGGCGCGCCTCGTCGATCGACTGCCGGGCCACCTGGACCGGGTCGCCCACGCCGTTGCCAGGCTCGGGCGCGTACACCGGAACGCCGGCCCGCTCTCCGACGATCTGCAGCTGCTGCACGGCGTTGGGGCGCTGCAGGTCGGCCGCGACCAGCATCGGGGTGTTGCCCTGCTGCCTCAGCCACAGCGCCAGCTTGCCGGCCAGCGTGGTCTTACCGGAGCCCTGCAGGCCGGCCAGCAGGATCACGGTCGGCGGCACCTTGGCGAACCGGATCCGGCGGGCCTCGCCGCCCAGGATCCCGATCAGTTCCTCATGAACGATCTTGATGACCTGCTGCGCCGGGTTCAGCGCCTGGGACACCTCTTCCGACGACGCGCGCTCCTTGACCCGCGCGATGAACTCACGCACCACAGGCAGCGCGACGTCCGCCTCGAGCAGCGCGATGCGGATCTCGCGGGCCGTCGCGTCGATGTCGGCAGCGGACAGCCGTCCGCGCCCGCGCAGATTGGAGAAGACCTGAGTCAGCCGGTCGGAGAGAGTCTCGAACACGCATCCCAGGCTATCCGGTCAGGGCCACCGGGTCAGTGCTGCTGGATCGTCCGCCCAGCCCATCACTTACCGAATGGTGAAGAAAACATCTTCTGACAGACCGGCAGAAACATCCGATCATTCGCCCTAGGGGGGGCCGTGAAAGGCGGCCCGGATAACAGAAGAAGATCACCATGAACGTACTCGCGCGAGCAGGGACGCTCGCAGCCGCGGCGGCTCTCGCCGTCACCGGCCTGGTGGGGACGGCCAGCGCCGCGACCGGGGCCACGGTGCCCACCGTCGAGCAGGCTGGGTACGCCGCCACCGGCGCCCAGTTCGACAATGTGCAGACCAGTGTTTACCTGCGTAAACCAGCCCAGTATGCGAGTGAGGTGGCCGGCTACGGGCTGTCCGTCCAGCTCTGGGCGGCCAATCAATTAATGGTGCTGGGCGTCTCGGACAGCACCTCGGCCAGCCCGTTCAGCCCAGCCGCGGCCGTGTTCAACCCGGCCACCAAAACGCTGACCTGCAGCACCGCCGGGTCCGGGGCGCAGGAATGCCCGGGCACCCCGGCCAACTGGACCAGTGGCTCGGTCAGCTACCCGGCCGGGGACACGGTGACGCTGCAGGTGTCCTACAGCAAGTCGCTGGGCACCGTGCATTTCGTGGTCCGGGACGACACCACGGGCACCTCGTCCGGGTTCACCTACGACGTGGGCACGAGCGTGTCGTTCACCCAGGCCCGGGTGGGGGCGGAGTTCGGCGCCACGCCGTGGAGCGCGCCCACCTACAACCCACCCGCGGCAGCGGTCAAGCTGGCCGCCTTCACCGGCACCTCGCTGACCAGCTACACCGGGCACACGGCCACCCTGGACTCCTGGTGGACAGCCAGCCAGGTGCAGATGACCGGGCCGGGCAGTGTGGTTGAGGCGGCGCCATCCGGGCTGGACAGCACCGGGGCGGACTTCAGCGTGGACCTGGAACCCTAGGCCAGCGCGGCCAGCACCTGGGCGGCGATCTTGCCGCGGATGCGCGACCCGCCGACCGGCCCACCGGACGCGTCCACTACGTAGAACACGTCCACTGCCTCCGCGCCCAGGGTCTCCACCCGGGCGGCCCGCACGTCCAGGCCGCAGTCGCCGAGCGCCCGGCCGATCCGCCAGAGCAGGCCGGGCGCATCGTGCGCGCGGACCTCGACCACCGTCGCGGTGCGCGACGCGTCGTCCAGCAGGGTGACCTTGGGCGGCGCGACCGGGACCGGGACCGGCGCCTCCCGGTAGGCCCGCATCCGCCGCTCCAGCCGCTCGGCCACGTCCAGCCGTCCCTCCAGGGCCCGGCGCAGGTCGCTGCTGACCAGCTCGGCGTCCGGCGGGTCACCGAACTCCGGCGCCACGGTGAACGCCGCCACCGCCATCGTGCCGTGCGAGGTGGCGTTGGCCGAACGCACCGCCAGCCGGTGCGAGGCCAGCACGCCGGCCGCCTGCCAGAGCAGCCCCGGCCGGTCCGGGGCCACCATGGTCACCTCGGACCCGGTGACCCGGGCCGCGAGACCGCCCTGCTCGGCCAGGGCGGCCTGATCGGGCCGCAGCGGCAGCGGCTCCGGCGGCGGCTCGCCCGCCAGCCGCGACTCGACCCGCCGGACCAGGTCGCCGACCAGGCCCTCTTTCCAGTCGTTCCACGCGGCCGGCCCGGTGGCCAGGCCGTCCGCGATGGCCAGCGCGTGCAGCAGCCCGAGCAGCGGCCGGCCGCCGACGATGGCCGCCACCTGGGACACGGTGACCGGATCGTCCAGGTCGCGCCGGGTCGCGGTCTGCGGCAGCAGCAGGTGGTGCCGGACCGCGCCGGCCACCAGCTCGGCGTCGGACGGGCCCAGCCCGACCCGCCGGGCCACGTCCCTGGCCACCACTTCCCCGGTGATCCGGTGGTCCCCGGGCCAGCCTTTGCCGATGTCGTGCAGCAGCGCGGACAGCAGCAGCAGGTCAGGCCGGCCCACGTCGCGGGTCAGCACCGCCGACCGGACGGCCGCCTCGACCAGGTGCCGGTCCACGGTGTAGGTGTGCAGCGGGTTGCGCTGCGGCCGGTTCCGCACCCGGTCCCAGTCCGGCAGCAGGGTGGCCACCAGGCCCTCCTGGTCCAGCGCCTCCCACACCGGGACGGTGGCCGGGCCGGCCCCGAGCAGCGCGGTCAGGGCGTCCCTGGCCTCCGGCGGCCAGGGCACCGGCAGCGGCGGGCAGTCGGCCAGCCGGGCCAGCGTGCGCGGCGCCAGCGCCAGCCCGGCCTGGGCGGCCGCGGCCGCGGCGCGCAGCGGCAGCGCCGGGTCGGTGGCCGGGTCCGCGGCCCGGGCCAGCACCACCTCGCCGTCCTGCTCGACCAGGCCGTCGGCCAGTGGGCGGCGCTGTGCCTTGCCCCGCCGCCGGCCGCCCCGGCTGCGCTGCGCCTGGCGGAACGCCTGGTCCACCGAGTAGGCCACGGTCCGGCCAGCGCCGGCCAGGTGGCGCATGAGCGCGTCCGCGTCCAGCAGGCCGAGAACCCGGGCCACTTCGTCCTGCTCCTGCAGCACGAGCCGGTCGGTGGGCCGCCCGGTGATCTCATGCAGCGCGTGCCGCGCGTCCATGATCGACTCGTAGGCGGCGCGGACCCGCGGTCCCGGGCCCGGCGCCACCCAGGCGGCCGCGATGGCCTGGATGGCGTGCACGTCACGGAGCCCGCCCCGGGCCTCCTTGAGGTCCGGCTCGAGCAGGAAAGCGAGCTCTCCGCTGCGCTCGGTCCGCTCCACGTGCAGCGCCTGCAGCTCGGCCAGCCGGGAGCCGGCCGAGGCACGCCAGTCCTCCAGGGCGCCAACCCGCAGCACGCTGGTCAGCTCCGGGTCGCCCGCCACGTGCCGGGCGTAGAGCAGCCCCAGCGCTACTTTGAGGTCTTTCCTGGCCACCTTGCGGGCTTCGCTGGTGGTGCGCACGGCATGATCCAGCCGGGTGCCCGAGTCCCAGATCGGGTACCAGATCCGGTCGGCCATGGCCGCGATGCCCTTGCGGCCATCGTGCAGCAGCAGCACATCCAGGTCGCTGCCGGGCAGCAGTTCCCGGCGCCCGTAGCCGCCCACCGCGACCAGCGCGACGCCGGGCTCCGCCCCAAGGAGGGCGGCCAGCCAGCGGTCCGTCTCCGCGCTGCGCCGGACCCGGTCGCTGGCGAAGGAGGTCAGCGGTGGCCCCTCGGAGTGGGAACGGGCAGCGGGCGCGGACATTGCCCCGGGCTAGAGCGCGCCCGGCCCGCGCTCGCCGGTGCGTACCCGCACTACCGCGTCCACTGGGGTGGCCCAGACCTTCCCGTCGCCGATCCGGCCGGTCTGCGCGGCTTTGACGATCACCCCGATCAGGTCGTCCGCGTCCTCATCGTCGCAGAGCACCTCCAGCCGGACCTTGGGCACCAGGTCAACCTGGTATTCGGCGCCCCGGTAGACCTCGGTGTGGCCGCGCTGCCGGCCGTAGCCGCTGGCCTCGCTCACAGTCATCCCATGGACACCAAAGGCCTGCAGCGCCGCCTTCACCTCGTCCAGCTTGAACGGCTTGATCACGGCAGTGATGAGCTTCATGCGACCACCTTCTCGGGGCACCCTGTCCTGTGCCGACCCTCTGCCCAGGGCGTTTCGCCCGCCCACCCGGAGTGTTTCGGCGGCGTGAAAGACGGGGTCAGATGTTACGGGAACGTTTCTGCCCTGGTAATGGGTCAGTCGGTGAGGATCGCGTCCACGAACGCGTCCGGCTCGAACGGGGCCAGGTCGTCCATGCCCTCGCCCAGGCCGACCAGCTTGACCGGTACGCCGAGCTCGCGCTGCACCTGGAACACGATGCCGCCCTTGGCCGTGCCGTCCAGCTTGGTCAGCACGATCCCGGTCACGTCCACCGCCTCCGCGAACACCTGGGCCTGGCGCAGCCCGTTCTGCCCCGTGGTGGCGTCCAGCACGAGCAGGACCTCGTCCACGGTGGCCTTCTTCTCGATCACCCGCTTGATCTTGCCCAGCTCGTCCATCAGGCCGGTCTTGGTGTGCAGCCGCCCGGCGGTGTCCACGATGACGCAGCCGATCCGCTGGTCGATGCCCGTGCTGACGGCCTCGAACGCCACGCTGGCCGGGTCCGCGCCTTCCTTGTCGGAGCGGACGGTCGGGGCGCCGATCCGGTTGCCCCAGGTCTGCAGCTGGTCGGCGGCCGCGGCCCGGAACGTGTCCGCCGCGCCGAGCAGCACCGTCTCGCCCTCGCCGATCAGGGCCCGGCCGAGCTTGCCGCACACGGTGGTCTTGCCGGTGCCGTTGACCCCGACGATCAGCACGACCGCGGGCCGGTCGCCGTGCGGCGCGGTGTGCAGGGTGCGGTCGGTGTCCGCGCCGAGCTGGATGATCAGCTCGGCGCGCAGCATGCCGCGCACCTCGTCCGGGCTCCGGGTGCCGGTCACCTTGACCTGGGTTCTGAGCTCCTCGACGACCTGCCGGGCGGGCGCGACGCCCATGTCCGCGGTGATCAGCGTGTCCTCGATCTCTTCCCAGGCGGCGTCGTCCAGGACGTCCCGGGAGAGCAGGTTGAGCAGCACCGAACCGAAGCCGCCGCGGGAGGCGGCCAGCCGCCCGCGCAGCCGCACCAGACGGCCGCGCAGCGGGGCGGGCGCGGGTTCCACCGGGGCCTGCCCGGCCGCGGGGGGCAGCACTTCCTCCACGCCGGGGGTCGCGGTGGGCACGTCCTGGCCGGGCGGCGCGGCGGTCCGCTGCCCGTCCGGTGCGGCCGGCGGCACGCTGGGCGGCGCGGGCGGCGCGCTCACCCGGCGGCGGCCGGGGCGCACCAGCAGCGCCGTCCCGGCCCCGGCGATGAGCAGGATGAAGATCAAGCCAAGGATGATCGCGAGTTCCATAACGGCCCCAGTCTGGCAGACACTCCAGCCGGGCTAATCCCCCGTCTGCGGTGGCTCATGCGGGTTCAGGCGGATTCGCGCTCGCGCAGCCGCTGGCTGACCACGGTGGACACCCCGTCGCCGCGCATGCTGATGCCGTACAGCGCGTCGGCGATCTCCATGGTGCGCTTCTGGTGCGTGATGATCAGCAGCTGGGAGGCCGAGCGCAGCTCTTCGAAGACGTGCAGCAGGCGCTGCATGTTGGTGTCGTCCAGGGCCGCCTCGACCTCGTCCAGCACGTAGAACGGGGACGGCCGGGCCTTGAAGATGGCGAGCAGGAACGCGATCGCGGTGAGCGACCGCTCGCCGCCGGACAGCAGCGACATCCGCTTGACCTTCTTGCCCGGCGGGCGGGCCTCGAAGTCGATGCCGGTGGCCAGGATGTCGTCCGGGTCGGTGAGGATCAGCCGGCCCTCGCCGCCAGGGAACAGCCGGCCGAAGATGCCCTCGAACTCGCGGGCGGTGTCCTCGAAGGCCGCCGCGAACACTTCCTGCACCCGGTCGTCCACCTCTTTGACCACTACCAGCAGGTCGCGGCGGGTCTTCTTGAGGTCCTCGAGCTGGGTGTTCAGGAACGCGTGCCGCTCTTCCAGCGCGGCGAACTCCTCCAGCGCCAGCGGGTTCACCTTGCCCAGCTGGTCGAGCTGGCGCTGCGCGGTAGCGGCCCGGCGCTCCTGCTCGGCCCGGACGTACGGGATCGTCAGCTGCTCGGCGCCGGCCAGCACCGGCTGCTGCTCGCCCTGCGGCTCGCTGCCGTTCGACGGGCCGGCGCCGTTGGCCGGGCCGGCGCCGTTGGACGGGGCGCTCCCGTTGGCCGGGACAGCCCCGTTGCCGCGGCCCTCAGCGGCATCCTGCCCGGCCACCGGGCCAGCCGGGTCAGAACCGTTTACCGCCGGCTCTGCGGCGCTCTCAGCACCGTTGGCGGGGCCGGGGGCGGGCGGCTCTGGCGCGGCCAGCGGAACCGGCACATCCGGGCCGTACTCGGCGACCAGTGCGTCGCTGGCCACGCCGAACTCGTCGGCCGCGCGGGCGGCCAGCTGCTCCAGCCGCATCCCGTGCTCGGCCCGGGCCATCTCGGTGCCATGCGCGGCGTCCACCACGCGATCGAACTCGGCGGCCAGGTCGCGGACCGTGGCCCGGACCTCCTTAAGCGCGGCGGCGCGGCCCTTGCTGGCCTGCTCGGCCGCCTGCCGCTGCTCGGCCGCCGCGGCCAGTGACTCGGTGAGCTGGGCCAGCGCCACGGTGGCGCCCTCGGCCACCGCCTTGGCCACCGCGGCCTGGCGGGCCCGCCGCACCCGGCGGACGGCGGCCTGCTGGGCCGCCTGGCGTTCCGCGGCGGCCGTGGCGACCAGGGCGTCGGCCCGGCCGGCGATGGCGCGCAGCCGTTCTTCGGCCGTCCTGACCTCCAGCCGGCCGTCCATCTCGGCGTTGCGCCCGGCGCTGACCGCCGCGGCCAGCGCGTCCCGGTCGGCGGTGCTTCCTTGCGCCTCCGGCGGCCCCACCCGCCTCCCCATTCCCGCTTCACTGGCCGAGCTTCCCTCGTCGCTCTCTCGCTCGTTCCTCGCTCGTTCCCCACCCACCTCCCCATTCCCGCTTCGCTGTCCAGTCGGCGGCGCGCCGCCTTCGGCGCGGGCCAGGCTGGTCTCCAGTTCGCTGACCGAGGCGGCGCCGGCTTCCTGCGCGTGCTGCGCCTTGGTGATGGCCGCCTCCAGCCGCTGCGCCTCCTCGCGGGCGGCGCGCGCCGCGCCGGCCAGCCGGCCCAGCCGGCCGGAGATCTCCGCGGCGGCCGCGTCGGCCTGCTGGATCTTGGCCTGGGCCGCGGCCAGCACCTCGCGGGCCTCGTCCTCGTCGGCCACCGCGTCGGCCAGGTCAGCCGCGGCCTGCTCGCCGCGGCGGGCCACCTCGTCCAGCCCGGCGGCGGCCTCGTCCGCCACCCCGCGCAGGGTGAACTCGCTCGGCGCCTTGGCTGACCCGCCGGAGGCCCAGTGCGCGCCGAGCAGGTCGCCCTGCCGGGTGACGACCCGCACCTCCGGGTAGGCCCGGACCAGATCCCGGGCCTGGCCGAGATCCGCGGCCACCAGCACGCCGGCCAGCAGGCTGGCCAGCGCGGCGGTCAGTTCCGCCGGGCCGCGCACCAGGTCGAGCGCGGGCTGCACGCCGTCTGGCAGCTCAACCCCGGGTGGCAGGGCCGGGGCGGCGGCCAGCTCTGACGCGATGACCAGGCAGGCGCTGCCCGCGTCCTCGCCCTGCAGCGTCTCCAGGATGGCCACCGCGGCGGCCAGGCCAGACACCGCCACCGCGTCGGCCGCGCTGCCCAGCGCGGCGGCGATCGCCTCCTGTGCCCCGTCAGCCACGGTGAGCAGCTCGGCCACCGCGCCGAGCACGCCGCCGAACCGGCCCGGCTCACCGAGCAGGGCCGCCGACGCGTCCTTGCCGGTGCGCAGCGCGTGCACTCCCTCGCGCAGCGCCTGCACCCGGGCGGTCAGCGCGGCGTGCTCGGCGCTGGTCTCCCGCTCGGCCGCGCGCAGCTCGCTGAGCCGGGCCGAGGCGCCGCTCAGCTTGGCCGCGGCCTGCTCGTGTTCCCAGGCCAGCCCGGTCCGGTCGTCGTCCCGCCCAGCGCAGGCGTCCTGCAGCTCCTCGTATTCGCGCTCCGCCTCGTCGGCCCGGTCCCGGGCCGACTCGAACGCCTCGGCCAGCCGGCCAGCCTCCTCGGCGGCGGCCGCCGCCTTGCTCCGGCCCGCCTCCACCTGGGCGCGCAGCCGGGCCAGCTGTTCCGCCCGCTTGGCCTCGGCCCGGGCCGCGAGGGCCAGCCTGCGCTCCTCCTCGGCCAGCGCGGCCTCGGCCGCGCCAAGCTCCGCGGTCACCGCGGCTAGCTGCTCGCGTGCGGTCTCCAGCCGCTCGCCGAGCACCGCCTCCTGCTCGCGCAGCGCTTCCGCTTCGAGTTCCAGCTCGTCCGGGTCCCGGCCCGGGCGCGCCGCGTCCGGCTGTGCCACCAGGTGGGCGTGCCGCTCCTGGGCCAGGCTGGCCACCCCGCGGAGGCGTTCGGACCAGGCGGAGAGAGCGAACCAGGCCTCTTGCGCGGCGGCCAGCCGAGGCGCGTGCTGCTGCTCGTCGCCATCCAGTCCGGCCTCGCGCTGCCGGGCCTGGGTCAGGGTGCGCTCCAGGTCGGCCCGGCGGGCCAGTGCGGCGGCCTCGTCGGTCTCGTCCCGCTCCAGCGCGGCGGACGCGGTCACGTAGTCGTCGGCGAGCAGCCGGAGCCGGGCGTCGCGCAGGTCGGCCTGGATAACGGCGGCCTTGCGGGCGATCGCGGCCTGGCGGCCGAGCGGCTTGAGGCGGCGGCGCAGTTCCGCGGTCAGGTCGACCAGCCGGGTCAGGTTGACCTGCATGGCTTCCAGCTTGCGCAGCGCCTTTTCCTTGCGGCGGCGGTGCTTGAGCACGCCCGCCGCCTCCTCGATCAGCGCACGCCGGGCCTCCGGCCCGGCGTGCAGCACCTGGTCCAGCTGGCCCTGGCCGACGATCACGTGCATCTCCCGGCCCAGGCCGGAGTCGGACAGCAGTTCCTGAACGTCGAGCAGGCGGCAGTGATCGCCGTTGATGAAGTACTCGCTCTGCCCGGACCGGAACAGCAGCCGGCTGATGGTGACCTCGGTGTACTCGATGGGCAGCGCACCATCACTGTTGTCGATGGTCAGGGTGACCTCGGCCCGGCCGAGCGGCGGCCGCGAGGCGGTCCCGGCGAAGACCACGTCCTCCATCTTGCCGCCGCGCAGGGTCTTCACGCCCTGCTCGCCCATGACCCAGGAGAACGCGTCCACCACGTTGGACTTGCCCGACCCGTTGGGGCCGACGATGCAGGTGATGCCCGGTTCGAAGCGCAGCGTGGTGGCGGACGCGAACGACTTGAACCCGCGCAGGGTGAGAGTCTTCAGGTACACCTGCAGGCTCCCCTCCCCGCTATGGGCTCGATCCAGCCTGTCCGAACTTTATCGCGCGGGGCCGACACGGCCGGGCATTCACGGGTTTCCCGGCAGTTCACGAACAGGGTCCGGGCAGGTCGGCGGGCTGGGATAAGCCTAGTGACATAAGCGGCTAAAGCGACGTAACTGACGTACGAGCCGTAAGTGACAAGGCGCCAGACACACGAAGAGGGACGCCGGGTGTGGCGTCCCCGTTTCGTGGTGATAGTTCGGCGCGTCAGATCAGCGCCGGCTCGCGCTCCCGATCTGTAACGAGCAGTTCATGACCGGCTTCGGCAGACAGAGCTTCGTTCTCGTCCTGGAGCCTGACCAGCTCGGCTTCCAGGTCGCGTACTCGCTGCTGAAGGCGGCGCATCTCTGAGACCATGCGGGGATCAGGCCCGCCGACGTGGCCGAGTAGAGCCTTCGCCATTGTAGTGGGTCCTCCACACTGAGTGACCAGGGTGGGCGCACACGCGAAGACTCGCATGAGTGCGCGCAGGTGACACTCCTAGGGTCCCACCCCGCGGGATTTCGGTCAAGTTGAGCGATCATGCAGGTCACGATGGCGGTGTGCGGACCGTGGCCGGGGCTGGCAACGCGGGCAGCTGTAAGCGGATCTGTTCATGAACGGATCGCGCCGGATCGGCGTGCCGCATCGTGGGCACGGTTCGCCCTCCCGGCCGTATACACACAGTGACCGGGAGAAATACCCGCTTTCCCCGTTGACGTTCACATACAGGCTGTCGAACGAGGTTCCGCCGGATTTGAGGGCATCCAGCAGCACCGCGCGGACCTCACCCAGCGTCCGGGCCGCCTCGGCCCGGGTCAGCGTGTCGGTGGCCCGGGCCCAGTGCAGCCGGGCCCGCCACAACGCTTCGTCGGCGTAGATGTTGCCGACCCCGCTGATCAGCGACTGGTCGAGCAGGGCCCGCTTCAGCCCGGTCCGGCGCAGCCGCAGCCGCGCCAGGAACGCCGCGTCGTCGAACGCGGCCTCCATCGGGTCCGGCGCGATGTGCGCGATCAGCGACGGCAATTCCGCGCCGCCCGGCGACCAGACCAGGTGGCCGAACGTCCGCTGGTCGCTGAACCTAAGGTCAGGGCCGGCATCGGTGAACGTGAAGCGGACCCGGACGTGGCTGGACAGCGGCCGGTCCGGCGCGCCCACCAGCAGTTGCCCGCTCATGCCCAGGTGGGCCAGCAGCGCGTCGTCGTGCATCGGCAGCCAGAGGTACTTGCCCCGGCGCCGGGCTCCGGTGATGGTCCGGCCACGCAGCACATCCTCGAAGTCGGCCTGGCCGGCCAGGTGCCGCCGGATGGCGCGTGGGTGCAGTACCTGGGCCTTCTCGATGGTGCGGCCCACCAGGTGGTCCGCCAGGCCGGCCCGGACGGTCTCGACCTCGGGGAGTTCCGGCACCGGTCAGCTCCCGGCCGGCTCGTCCCCGGGCGCGGCGGCGTCCCGGGGCGCGGCGTCCCCGGACCCTGGCCCCGTCCGGGCGGCTGGGATCACCCCGTTGCTGCCGGCGGCGGACTCGTGACCGTTGCTGATCGCCTTCCAGGCCGCCTCGGCCGCCTGCTGCTCGGCTTCCTTCTTGGACCGGCCGGAGCCGGTCCCGTAGCTGCGGCCGCCCACCTTCACCGTGGCCCGGAAGAACTTCTGGTGATCGGGGCCGCTCTCCTCGACCTGGTATTCGGGCACGCCGAGGAACCCGGACGCGGTCAGCTCCTGCAGCGACGTCTTCCAGTCCAGCCCGGCACCGAGCCCGGCCGACCGGCTGATCACCGGGTCGAACAGCCGGTGCACCAGGCCGTCCGCCGTGACCAGGCCCAGCTCGAAGTAGACCGCGCCGATCAGGGCCTCCAGCGTGTCGGCCAGGATCGATGACTTGTCCCGCCCGCCGGTGCCTTCCTCGCCCCGGCCGAGCCGGACGTAGTCGCCCAGCTTGAGCTCACGGGCCACGTCGGCCAGCGCGCGCATGTTCACCACGGCGGCGCGCAGCTTGGCCAGCTGGCCCTCGGGCAGATCCGGGTAGGACCGGAACAAGGTGTCGGTGACGATCAGCCCGAGCACCGCGTCGCCGAGGAACTCCAGCCGCTCGTTGGTTGGCAGCCCACCGTTCTCATATGCGTAGGAACGGTGCGTGAGGGCGCGCTCGAGCAGCCCTGGGCTCAGCCCAGCGTCGATAGTGCGCAGCAGTTCCGCGCCGTCCGGCCCGCCTGCTGCACCGCTGCTTGACCCGCCTCGCACGCTGTGGCCCCTTCAGCGCATCAGCTGGGTGTGATCACCTGACGGCGGTTGTACGTCCCGCACGTCGGGCATGCCGTGTGCGGCAGCTTGGGGTCCCGGCACTGCGGGCAGCGCACCAGACCCGGGGCGGACGTCTTCCACTGCGACCGCCGTGACCTGGTGTTGCTCCGCGACATACGCCGCTTCGGTACTGCCACCTAACTCTCCTTCAATCGTCTGCGCTCAAGTCATTCGCTCGCCGGGTCCGGCCCGTCCGACCCTGGCCCGCTCAGCTGCTGCAAGCCGGCCCACCTCGGGTCGACGGCCGGCGCGTGCCCATGATCGGGTCCCGCCTGGGCGAGCAGCGCACCGCATTCCACGCACAGCCCCGGGCAGTCCTCCCGGCACAGCGGGGCCAGCGGCAGCGCCAGCACCAGCGCGTCGTGCAAGGCCGGCTCAAGATCAAGCAGGTCCCTTTGCAGAGCGTACCCGTCCGCGGCGTCCTCGCCGTCGTCCGTCGCATATCCGAAAAGCTCTTGCACCTTAACGTCAACCTGCTGGTGCACGGGTTCCAGGCAGCGCGCGCACTCCCCGGTCACCGGCGCATGCGCGGTGGCGGTGACCAGAACGCCCTCGGACACCGCCTCCATCCGGACGGATAGCTGCACCTCAGCGCCCTCGGGCACGCCAGCCAGCCCGGCCTGCACATGGGCCGGGGCCGGGACGGTACGGGTCTGCGAATGCTCCGAGCCTGGGCTGCGGCCCAGGTCAAGGATGCTGAAGACCAGCGGCTTGCGGGGATCGAGGCGCGCTGGGGAGTGCTTTCGTGACTGTGGCATGGCAAGGACTGTGTTCGGCACGGTTGAGACAGCCAGCCTACCGGCCTGCAACCGATTTCCCAACTTAACGGGGGGTCCCCCGCCAGGCGGGTGGCTCAGCGGCCCGCCAGCCGGCTCTTGAGCCGCTCCAGCACCGGTCCGGGCACCAGCGACGAGACGTCCCCGCCGTACTGGCAGATCTCCTTGACCAGGCTGGACCGCAGGAAGCTGTACGCCGGGTTGGCCGCGATGAACAGCGTCTCGACCTCGGCGAGACGGTAGTTCATCTGGGCCATCTCCATCTCGTACTCGAAGTCGCTGACCGCGCGCAGGCCCTTCACGATGGCGGAAATGTCGTTCGCCTTGCAGAAGTTCACCAGCAGCCCGCGGAAGGTGCTGACCTCGACGTTCGCCATGCCGGCCGTCACCTCGCGGAGCATCTCCACCCGCTCGTCCACGGTGAACAGGCCTTCCTTGGCCTGGTTGGCCCCGACCACGACGACCACCTCGTCGTACAGCGCGGCGGCCCGCCCGATGATGTCGAGATGCCCGTTGGTCACCGGATCGAATGAGCCTGCACAGGCGACACGACGCACGCGGTCACGCCCTTCCTGGGGGACATCCACCTGCGGCGAGACCGTACCAGAAGGTGGTATCGCCGTAGCGCCGGGACCGGTCCGGGGTGTACCCGGGCGGCCAGTCCACCGCGCCGGACCGGGTGTCCCGCTCCACCGCGACCAGCGCGGCCGGGGCGAGCCAGCCGCCGCCGGCCAGCGCGGCCAGCATCCCGGTCACCTCCTCGCCCGGGACGGCGTAGGGCGGATCGGCCACGGCCAGGTCGTACCGGCTCTGGCCCGGGCCGCGGGCCAGCACCCGGTCCACCCGGTCGGTGACCAGCTCGGCGCCGGGCAGGCCGACCGCCTCGATATTGCCCCGGATCACCCGGGCGGCGCGTGCGTCGGCCTCGACCAGCAGCGCATGCCCCGCGCCGCGGGACAGCGCTTCGAGCCCCACCGCTCCGGAGCCCGCGTACAGGTCGAGTACCCGCAGCCCATCAAGGCTTCCGCAGAACGCCAGTACCGTGCCGAACAGGCCCTCCCGAGCCCGGTCGCTAGTGGGCCGGGTGCCCCGCCCCGCCGGCACGGCCAGCCGCCGCCCCCCGGCCACCCCAGCGATAACCCTGGTCATGAGGAGCCCAAGTGAAGTGCCGCCAGCTGACCTGATCCCCGCGAAAGGCACCCGGCGCCGACCGAACGACGAGCGAGGAACGAGCGAGGAGGAAGGAGGCGCCCCGCGCCAAAGGGGGCGCGCCGCCGACTGGACTGAGGAGCGAGGGAGCGAGGAACGAGCGAGCGAGCGACGAGGGAAGCTCGGCGGGTACAGCGCCCCCGGCGGCGCAAAGCAAGCACAGTCACGCCTTCTCCAGGAACTCGGCCTGTTCCTCGTCGAGCAGGGCGCTGATCGCGGCGGCCAGGGCCGGGTGACTGGCCAGCGCCGGGTCGGCGTCGACCAGCGCGGTGGCCTCCTGCCGGGCCTGGCCGATCAGCTCCTCGTCGCGCAGCAAGGTGAGCATCTTCAGGCTGGACTTGCGCCCGGCCTGGGCCGCGCCCAGCACGTTGCCCTCGCGGCGCTGCTCCAGGTCGAGCCGGGACAGCTGGAAGCCGTCCAGTGTGCTGGCCACCGCGTCCAGCCGGGCCCGGGCCGGGCTGCCCTCGGGGCTGTCGGTGACCAGCAGGCACAGCCCGGGCTTGGCGCCGCGGCCGACCCGGCCGCGCAGCTGGTGCAGCTGGGATACGCCGAACCGGTCCGCGTCCAGGATGACCATGATGGTGGCGTTCGGCACGTCCACGCCCACCTCCACCACGGTCGTGGCCACCAGCACGTCCACCTGGCCGTGCGCGAACCCGCGCATGGTGTCGTCCTTCTCGTCCGCGGGCAGCCGGCCGTGCAGCACCCGCAGCGACAGCCCGGCCAGCGGCCCGTGCTCGAGTTCCGCGGCCATCTCGAGCACGGCCCGGGGCGGCCGCCCGGCGGCGTCGGCCTCTTCTTCGTATTCACCCGCGGCGTCGTCGGGGTCGGTGGGGTCGAGTTCACCCGGCACTGGCGTTCGATCAGAAACGTCGTCGTCCAGGCCGATGCGCGGGCACACGACGTAAGCCTGGCCGCCGCCGTCCACTTCCTCGCGGAGCCGCTGCCAGGCGCGCTCCAGGAAGCGCGGCTTCTCCGCGGCGGGCACCACGTGGCTGGTGATCGGCGTGCGGCAGGCCGGCAGCTCGCTGAGCGTGCACACGTCCAGGTCGCCGTAGACGGTCATGGCCACCGTCCGCGGGATCGGGGTGGCCGTCATGACCAGCACGTGCGGGCGGCTGCCGCGGGCCTTCTCGCGCAGCGCGTCGCGCTGCTGCACGCCGAACCGGTGCTGCTCGTCGATCACCACCAGGCCCAGGTCCTTGAACACGACCTGGTCGTCCTGCCGGGCCCGGTGGTAGAGCAGGGTGTGCGTGCCGATCACGATGCCGGCCGTGCCGGAGGCCACGTCGTCCAGCGCGGCCCGGCGGGCCTTGGCGCCCTGCGAGCCGGTGAGCAGCGCGACCCGGGTGGCCTGGTCGGCACCGTCCAGCTCGCCGGCCCGGCCGAGCGGGCCGAGCAGCTGGGTCAGCGACCGGTAGTGCTGCTGGGCCAGTACCTCGGTCGGCGCGAGCAGCACCGCCTGGCCGCCGTCGTCCACCACCTGGAGCATGGCCCGGACCGCGACCAGGGTCTTGCCCGAGCCCACCTCGCCCTGCAGCAGCCGGTGCATCGGGTGCTCCCGGCCCAGCGCGGTCATGATTTCCTCGCCCGCGGCGCGCTGCCCGCCGGTCAGCTGGAACGGGAGCTGGGCGTCGAACGCATCGAGCAGCCCGCCGCGGTGCGGCAGGCGCGGGGTGGCCGGCAGCGCGTCCTCGGCCCGCCGCCGCTGGGCCAGCACCGCCTGCAGCACGAACGCCTCGTCCCACTTCAGCCGCAGCCTGGCCCGGTCGATGTCGGCCCACTCCAGCGGCCGGTGGATGCCGAGCAGCGCGGCCGCCTGCCGCGGCAGGCCATAACGCTCGCGGACCGCGTCGGGCAGTGGGTCGTCCGCGAGGTCCAGCGTGTCCAGCACGGTGCGGATCGCCTTGGCGATCTTCCACGAGGGCAGCTGGCTGGTGGCCGGGTAGACCGGGATGATCTCCGCCGCGTGCTCGGCGGCCAGCTCGGTCCCGGGGTCGGTCTCGCCGAGCAGCTCGCAGTCGGGGTGGATGAGCTGCCGCTTGCGGCCATAGCTGGACACCTGGCCGGCGAACAGGCCGTGCAGGCCCGGCTTGAGCTCCTTCTCGCGCCACGGCTGGCGGAAGAAGGCCAGCGTCAGCGTGCCCCGGCCGTCGGTGACGGTGACCTCGGTCAGCTTGCCGCGCCGGTTACGCATTGCCCGGGTGGTGACCGCCTTGATCTGCGCGAGCACGGTGACGTGCTCACCGTCGCGCAGATTGGCCAGGTCGGTCAGCTCGCCGCGCTGCTCGTACCGGCGCGGGTAGTGCCGGAGCAATTCACCGACCGTGTGCACGTCCAGCGAGCTGGCCAGGACCTTGGCCGTGCGGGGATCGAACACCCGGTCGATCCGGTCGTCAAGCCTTGCCATGTCCCCACAGGATAGGGGGCGGGACTGACTTTCTTTGCGCCTCTGGGAGCTGGCGCGCGATTCGCGCTACAGGCCGTAGGTCGGATAGTGTGTCCAGGCTGCCCGGGGCGTGGCTGAGTGGTGCCCGCCCCCAGTCAGGGCGCATCGGCTAGCGCAACCGCCTTCATGCAAGGGAGAATCCCGTGGCTGCTGTCTGCGAGATCTGCGGCAAGGGGCCGGGATTCGGCAAGAACGTCTCCTTCTCGCACCGCCGGACCCCGCGCCGCTTCAACCCCAACATCCAGATCCGGCGCACCACCGTGGGCGGCAACACCCGGCGGATCCGGGTCTGCACGTCCTGCATCAAGGCCGGCAAAGTCACCCGCTGAGCTGTCAGCTCTGCCCCCGGCACCGGCAGGTCTGACCCAGCACCGGGCGGCCGCCGTCAGGGCGCGCCGGGGCTGCTGAACGTGCACGGGCTGCCATCGAAGTCGCAGCCCACCGGGGCCATCGGCGGGCCGTCCAGCACGACGGTGAACTGCACCCACGAGGAGCCCGGCCGGCCGGGCCGGCGGCCGTCGCCAGCGGGCCCGCCAGCCCCGCCGGGCGCTGGCTCGGCGTAACCCTCGGCCACCCCAGCATCCGGGCTGGTGGCCTGCCACTGTGCGCCCTGCACGTTGGCCACCTGGGCGCCCGGATAGCCGAGGGCCAGGCTCCAGGTGCGGCGCCGCGCGTTCATCCCGGTGATGCTGATCTGGTCCATGAAACCGCCCGCCCACTCGTGGGTCAGCTGGTAGGTGACCCTGACCCGGGCGGCTGAGCCGGACGACCGGTCCGGGTCGGCACCGCGCCGGTCCGCGTGGCTGCCTGCGGCGGCCCCCGATGCGCCGGGCGAGGACGGCGAGATGTGCACGCCGGGGCGGGCCGAGGCGAGCGTGCCGTTGTTCGGCTCGGTCGCGCATACCCCAGCCGAGCACTGCATGCCGGGCACCGGGGAGCTGAAGTGCAGCACCGTCCGGGGCATGTTGGCGGCCAGGCCGGCCGCCACCAGCACGCCCAGGCCAGCCGCGAACGTCGGGGTGACCATCAGGCGGCGGACGGCCGGGCCGAGCTTGTGCCCGCCCGGCCGGGACCGTCGTGCGCCGCCGCGCCGGCCTGGATGCCACGCGCTGACGAGCGCACGCCATCCGCCAGGGCGGTCAGCCCCGTCCTCGGCAGCGCCGGATGGCGCCCGGTGGCGGGGCGCTGCTCTCTTGCCCGGTGATCGCATTTGGGGGGTTTATACCTAAGGATGGGGCAGGCTAACTATAGTGACAAAGCTGTAATTTACCGAACACGCTCAGTGAGGGGCGTTCGATCCACGAAAATGAGTCCATCCGGACAGCCTCTCGACTCGCCGTGAATCCACCCAGACCCCCTGGCCGTCACCGACCCGTCCAACGACCGTCCAGCGCCCGGACAGGGCTGCTCGCGGCGGGAAAGTTGCGGCCAGGGCATGATCCTCCCCGCCGCTGAGAATCCAGTCAAGCGAGTCCGGCCGGCCCACCGCCTCCGCCGCTATCCGGAGCGCGTCATCACGCGGCAAACGCACAGATTCCAGCTCAATGCGCACCCCGCTCTGCTCGGCCAGGTGTCCCACATCCTGGACCAGCCCGTCGCTCACGTCGATCATCGAGGTGGCGCCAAGCCGGGCCGCCTCGGGCCCGGCGGCGTAGTCCGGATGCGGCCAGCGGTGCGCGGCCAGGAGGCTGGCCGGCTGGTCCAGGCCGGCCTGCAGCAGCGCCAGGCCGGCCGCCGAGCGCCCCAGGTGGCCGGCCACCGCCAGCACGTCGCCGGGCCGGGCGCCCGACCGGGTGACCGGCGACTGGCCGGCCAGGTCACCCAGGGCGGTGACGGCCAGCATCAGCACCGGCCCGGCCGAGATGTCGCCCCCGGCCACGCCGGCGCCGACCCGGGCGCATTCCTGCGCCAGCCCGGCGGCCAGGTCCTCGGCCCAGGCCACCGGCAGGTCGCCCGGCGTGGCCAGGCCGATCAGCAGCGCGGTGGGCAGCGCGCCCATGGCCGCGATATCGGCGAGATTCTGCGCGGCCGCCTTACCGCCTATTTCGGTGGCCGACGACCAGTCGCGCCGGAAATGCCAGCCTTCGACCAGAAGATCTGTGCTGGCGACCACCCGGCCGTCCGGGGCGCGGACCACGGCCCCGTCATCGCCGATGCCCACGAGCAGGGCCTGGGTGCTTGGCAGCCGTGCCGCCAGCGCCGCGATGAGGCCGAATTCCCCCAGGTCTGCGACGGTAATGGGGCCCTCCCAACTGCCGAGTTGGCTTTACGGTAGCGTGGCCATTCCGGCCGCAGGCGATGAGGCCCCCGGGAGGGACGCATGGTTCAGGCGTACATCCTCGTACAGACGGAAGTGGGCAAGGCCGCCGAGGTCGCCCGCCGCATCGGGGCCATCGAGGGGGTGACCCTGGCCGAGGACGTGACCGGGCCATACGACGTGATCGTGCGGGCTGAGGCGAGCAACGTCGATGACCTGGGCCGGCTCGTGGTCGCCCAGATCCAGGGGGTCACCGGCATCACCCGGACGCTGACCTGCCCCATCGTGCATATTTAGCGCGGCCGCTGCCACGTATATCCGCTCCGTTGGTGGGTAGCTGCATGCCCAGTCGAACGAGCGGAGGGGTCATGTTCGAGGCAGCGGATATCCGGGAGTGGCGCGGCCACGACGTGGTGGATGACGCTGGCCACAAGGTCGGCACGCTGGAGTCGGTCTACGTGGACACCGCCACCGACCAGCCCGCGTTCGCCACCGTCACCGTCGGCCTGCCGACCCGGCGCCGCTTGGTCTTCGTGCCGCTGGACGGAGCCACCGTGGGCCCGGGGTACCTGAAGGTCACCCGGCCGAAGAACCTGGTCCGTGACGCGCCGTCGATCGACACCGACGGGGAGCTGCCGGCCACCCAGGAGGCGGCCGTCTTCGAGCACTACGAACTGGCCTACCAGCCCGGCGCGAGCGGCGAGCGCCGGCTCGCCCGGCGCTGATACGAGATCGGAGGGTCGCATGGCGCTGTTCCTGCTGTTCATCATCGTGGCCATCGCCCTGGGCATCGTGGGGGCGGTGGTCAAGGGCCTGTTCTGGCTGCTGATCATCGGGGTGGTGGTAATTCTCGTAGACCTGGTGCTGCTCGGCGTCCGGATGGGGCGCCGGAGGAACCGCGTGACGCGCTGACTAGCGCCTCGGCTCAGCCGAGACGGGCGGCGAGCGGAGCGGTGCGCGGGCCGAGCCCGAGGCTGGTCGCGTGCCGCAGGTCGGCGGCCGTGTCCACGTCTGAGCGCAGGCTGGGCACGTCGGCCAGCAGAATCTCGACCGCCCCGCCCGCGCGGTACCGGCCGGCCGAACCAGCGCCGAACCGGGGCCGGAACGGCGTCCCGGGCCGTGCGGCGTACAGCGTGGTGCCGGTGCCCGCGGCGTCCGCGACGAACGCCTCCGGCCAGCGGGCCGCGGCGCGCAGCCCCCGGTCCAGCTCCGCGGGCCGCAGCGCGGGCAGGTCCGCGGCCAGCCCGGCCGTGCCCGACCTGGGCCAGCGGGCGGCGGCCAGCGACGCGCCGTGGGCCAGCGCCGGGTTCAGCCCGGCGGCCGGCTCGTCCGGCACAACTACCGCACCCAGCTCACCCAGCGTGCTCGCGGCGGCCGCGTCGTCGGTCACCACCAGCACGGCCGCCACCACCGGGCAGGCGGCCGCGGCGCTCACCGTGTCCGCCGCCATGGCCAGGGCAAGCTCCTCCCGGGCTGGTCCAGCCAGGCCGGCCAGCCGGGATTTGGCGCGGGCAAGTACCTTGACGGGGATCACCAGCGACCAGCTGAGCGGGCTCTCGGTCACACCGGCGACCATACTGTGCCCACGGCCGGGCGGGCTGACCGGCGGTTGCGCAGGGTCATGGCCATGCCTCGACACGGCGATGGGCGGAACGGGAGACTGGCAGCGATGAGAAACCTCCTGAGCGCGGGCGGGAGCGTGCACCGATGAGCGGACAGCAGCGGGGCCGGCGCTACTCGGCCGCCTGGCGGACCATGACCACGGTGCTCTTCCCGCCGCTGATCAAGGCGGTGATGAAGCGGGACTGGCACGGCTATCAGCACTTCCCCCGGCAGGGCGGGATGCTGGTGGCGGGCAACCACCTGTCCTACGTGGACTGGGCGGCGATGGCGCTGTTCGTGCACGAGGCCGGGCGCTACCCGGCGTTCATGATCAAGTCCTCGGCGTTCGACGTGAAGGGCATCGGCGCGCTGCTGCGTGGCTGCGGCCAGCTGCCGGTGCGCCGGGGCGAAGCGGACGCGGCCAACGTGCTCAAGGTGGCCGAGCAGGCGCTGGCCGCCGGCGAGTGCGTGATCATCTACCCGGAGGGCACCGCGACCCGGGACCCGGAGCAGTGGCCGATGCTGGCCAAGACCGGGGTGGCCCGGCTGGCCCTGGCCTCCGGGGTCCCGGTCGTCCCGGTGGCCACCTGGGGGGCGCAGGCCATCCTGCCGTATGGCACGACCAAGCCGCACCTGTGGCCACGGCACACGGTGCACATGCTGGCCGGGCCGCCGGTGGACCTGACCGAGTTCGAGGGCAAGCCGTTCACCCGGGACGTGCTGCGTGGCGCCACCAACAAGATCATGGGCGACGTGGCCCGGCTGCTGGCTGAGCTGCGCGGCGGGCAGCCGCCGGCCGAGCCGTACCACCCGGCGGTCGCCCGCCGGGCCGCCCGCCAGGCGGCCCGGGAGGCGGAGTCCGCGCCGGCCGCGGGCCCGGATGGGCCGCCGCCGCCCGGCCCGGGCGCCGACCCGCGTGAGGCGACGCCGACATGAAAGCCGCAGTCATGGGGGCGGGCATGTGGGGCACCACGTTTGCCCAGGTGCTCTGCGACGCGGGTACCCCGGCAACGCTGTGGGGCCGGCGGCCCGACCTGGTGGCGACGATCAACGAGCGGCACGAGAACCCGGACTACCTGCCCGGCATCACGCTGCCGCCCGGGCTGACCGCAACGGCCGACCCGGCCGGCGCGCTGCGCGGGGCGGCGATCGTGGTGCTGGCCGTGCCCGCCCAGACGCTGCGCCATCATCTCGAGGCCTGGCTCGGCCTGCTGCCGGCTGATGCCGCCTTCGTCAGCCTGATGAAGGGCATCGAGATAGGCACCCACGACCGGATGAGCCAGGTGATCGCCGAGGTCACCGGGGCCGGGCCGGAACGCATCGCGGTGGTGTCCGGCCCCAACCTGGCCCGTGAGATCGCGGAACGCCAGGGGGTGGCCGCGACGGTCGTCGCCAGTGCCGATGACACGCTGGCCAAACGGCTGCAGCAGGAATGCCACACGCCGTACTTCCGGCCGTACACCAACCCGGACGTGACCGGCTGCGAACTCGGCGGCGCGGTCAAGAACGTGATCGCGCTGGCGGTCGGCATCGCGGTCGGCATGGGCTGCGGGGACAACACCCGGGCCACGCTGATCACCCGCGGGCTGGCTGAGATCGCGCGGCTGGGCACCGCCCTCGGCGCCGACCAGCACACCCTGGCCGGGCTGGCCGGGCTGGGTGACCTGGTGGCCACGTGCAGCTCGCCGCTGTCCCGGAACCGGACGTTCGGCGAGATGATCGGCCGGGGCATGCCAGTGGCCGACGTGGCCGCGGTGACCACCCAGGTTGCCGAGGGCGCCAAGTCGGCCCGGCCGGTGCTGGAACTGGCCAAAGCGCTCGGCGTGGAGATGCCCATCACCGAGGTTGTGGTCGGGGTGATGAGCGAGCAGATCGACGTGGGCCAGGCCGCCGCGCTGCTCACCTCCCGCTCCGCCAAGCCCGAACGCTATGGCATCTGACCCGGCCGAGCGGGGGAGAACACCCGGGCGGTGCATCTGCCCGCGCCCCCGCCGCTCGCACAGCAGCCACTGGCCGTGCCGGTCTACCGCAGCGCGGCGTTCGCGTTCGGGTCCAGCGCCGAGTACGCGGCGCTGCTCAACGGCAGCGCGGCGGGCTACAGCTACAGCCGGATCGACAACCCGACCGCGGACAGCTTCGCCACCTCGGTGGCCGCGCTGGAGGCGGCCCGGCTGCCCGGGCCGGCCGCGGCCCAGCCGTTCGCCTCCGGGATGGCCGTGATCAGCGCGGTGTTCTGGACGTTCACCGAGGCGGGGGCGCACGTGCTGGCCCCGGCCGCGGTGTACGGCGGGACCTACGGCTTCCTGCGCGACGTGGCCGGCAAGTTCGGCGTGCGCACCGACTTCATCGACGTGACCGACCTCGACCAGGTCCGGGCGGCGCTGCGCCGCCAGACCCGCATCGTGTACGCGGAGACGGTGGCCAACCCGACCACCGCGGTGGCTGACCTGCCCGCGCTGGCCGACCTCGCGCACCAGGCCGACGCGCTGCTCGTGGTGGACTCCACACTGGCCCCCCGCCGGTGTGCCGCCCGCTGGAACACGGCGCCGACCTGGTGCTGCACTCGGCCACCAAATACCTGGGCGGGCACTCGGACGCGACCGGCGGCGTGGTGACCGGCTCCCCCGAGCTCATCGCCCGGATCCGCGCGGTGCGCATCGACACGGGTGGCTCGCTGGCGCCGGACGAGGCCTTCCTGCTCCGCCGCGGGCTGGAGACGCTGCCGCTGCGGGTCAGCCGGCAGTGCGCCACCGCGCTGGCCTTCGCCACCGCCGTGGCCAGCCACCCGGCCGTGCGCCGGGTGGACTACCCCGGGCTGCCCGGGCATCGGGGGCACCAGGTGGCCCGGCGGCTTTTCGATGCCGGCCCGGAAGGCACCCGGTTCGGCGCGATCGTCACGGTGACCCCGCATGGCGGGCGGGCTGGCGGGTACGCGCTGGCTGACCGGCTGCGGGTGGCCCAGGTGGCCACGTCGCTGGGTGGCACGCACACCAAGGTCAGTCATGTGGCGTCCACCACGCACCGGCAGTTCGACGACGCGGCGCTGGCCGCGGCCGGGATCGACCCAGCTGCCGTCCGGTTCTCGGTCGGCCTGGAGGACGCCACGGATTTGATCGCCGACGCGGCGCAGGCCCTCGACGCGCTCGGCGGGATACGAGAGGAGCGGGAGTGAACCAGCAGCGCAAGATCAGGGTGGCGGTCGTGTTCGGCGGCCGTGGCCCGGAGCACGCGATCTCCTGCGCGAGCGGCGGGACGGTGCTGGCCGCCCTGGACCGGGACCGGTACGAGGTCATCCCGGTCGGCATCCTGCCGGACGGCCGGTGGGTGCTGACCGCGGACGAGCCAGAGCGGCTGGCCATCACCGAGGGCAACCTGCCGTCGGTCGAGGCGGTGGCCGAACCGGGTGGCCAGCTGCTGCCCTGGGGCTCCGCGGAGCCCGGCGCACTTACCCTGGCCCAGCCGGGTGCCATCCCCCGGGAGCTGGGTGAGGTGGACGTGGTGCTGCCGATGCTGCACGGCCCGTTCGGTGAGGACGGCACCATCCAGGGTCTGCTCGAGATGGCGGGCATCCGTTACGTCGGGGCCGGCGTGCTGGCCAGCGCGGTCAGCATGGACAAGGAGTACATGAAGCTGATCTTCAAGGCGAAGGGGCTGCCGGTGGGCCCGTTCGTGGTCGTCCGCGACCAGGACTGGCAGCCGGCCGGGGACGCGGTCAGCGGGCCGGTGCCGGTGACCGCGGAACGCAAGCGGGTGCTGGACGCGATCGGCGAGCTGGGCTGGCCGCTGTTCGTCAAGCCGGCCCGGGGCGGCTCGAGCATCGGCACCTCCAAGGCGACCGACCTGGCCAGCCTGCACGAGGCCATCGAGACCGCGCGGAGCTACGACCGCAAGGTGCTGGTGGAGCGGGCCATTCCCGGCCACGAGGTGGAGTGCGCCGTGCTGGAAGGCGTGGACGGCGGGGCGCCCGACACCAGCCTGCCCGGGCAGCTCATGGTGGACGGCGGCGAGGAGTTCTTCGACTTCGAGGCGAAGTACCTGGACGCCGTCAACAACATGGTGATCCCGGCGCCGATCCCGGCCGAGCACCTGGACGAGGTGCGCCGCCTGGCCGCGGCCGCCTTCGAGGCGGTGTCCGGCGAGGGGCTGGCCCGGGTCGATTTCTTCTACACCCCGGACGGCGAGATCCTGCTCAACGAAATCAACACCATGCCCGGGATGACGGCCGCGTCGTACTTCCCCAAGATGTGGGCCGCGGCCGGGCTGTCCCTGCCTGATCTGCTGGACCGGCTGATCAGCACCGCGCTGCGCAAGCGGCCCGGGCTGCGCTGAGCGGGTCCGTGGTGCAGGCGACGGTGCGCAGCTACGACGGCGGCACCCGGTCGGGCAGCGTGTTCACCGACGACGGGACCGTGCTGACCTTCGGCGCCGATGCGCTGGCCGGCTCCGGCCTGCGCCTGCTGCGCCCCGGCCAGCGAATACATTTCCGAACCGACGGTGACCCACCCCGGATCACCGCCCTGACCCTGCTGACGTTCCCCCTGCCGTCCTAACAGGGCTTCCCGCGCGATCATGGGATTGGTGCTGCTAGAACGGCACCAATCCCATGATCACGACTGGAAAGGCGTTACCGCTTCTTAGCGGCCGCGACCTTCTTGTCGCCGTTGACGACGGCCTTGAAGTCCGCGCCGGCCCGGAACTTGGGCACCGACGACTTCGGCACCCGGATGGTCGCCCCGGTAGCCGGGTTACGGGCCGTGCGGGCGGGCCGGTTCTGCTTCTCGAATACGCCGAACCCGGTGATCGAGACCTTGTCGCCCTTGGCCACGGTGAGCTGAATCGTGTCGAGCACCGCGTTCACGGCCTCGGTCGCGGTCTTCTTGTCCCCCAGCCGGCCGGAGATCGCATCGATCAGGTCACGCTTGTTCATGTATCACTCCTGCGGTTCCCCCTGACGGGAGGTCGCGCGGACAGGGCAGCCGTAACCGCGACCTCTGACCTGCCCGAAATTAGGCGATCCAGCGCGCTGGCACAATCACCTGAGCGTAAAAACACGGCGTGTCGCGCTCCGGACACCCAGATTTTCAGTCCTGCAAGCGATTTCAGTGCACCGGATCGGCCGTTGGCAGCCAACTCGGCCGGTGCTCCTCGAAGCTGGTGATCTCGTCCGCATAACGCAGTGTCAGGGAAATATCGTCGAGTCCCTCGATCAGCCGCCACCGGGTGTAGTCGTCGATCTCGAACGGGCCGGACAGCGGCGCCTGCCCGGTCCCCGGGGCGGCGACGCGCACCTCACGGGCGGTCAGATCGACGGTTACCGCGGCGTCCGGGTTCGCCTCAATGGCGTCCTGGAGTTCGGCCGCGAATTCGGCGGTTACCCGGGCCGGGAGCAGTCCGCCCTTTGTTGCGTTATTGCGGAAAATATCGCCGAATCGCGCGGAGATGACGGCCCGGAAACCGTAATCACTGAGCGCCCAGACCGCGTGTTCCCGCGATGATCCGATGCCAAAATCGGGACCCGCCACGAGTATGGTCGCGCCATCCGCGACGGGCTGGTTGAGGATGAATTCCGGGTCCGCCCGCCAGGCCGCGAACAGGCCGTCGGCGAAGCCGACCCGGCTGACCCGCTTGAGGTACTCGGCCGGGATGATCTGGTCGGTGTCCACGTTGCTGCGGCGCAGGGCCAGCCCACGGCCGGTGTGCGCGGTGAAGGGCTCCATCGTCGTCGGTTCCTTCCAGGTCAGAGGTCAGCGGGGGCGGTCAGCCGGCCGGTCACCGCGGTGGCCGCGGCCACCTGCGGGGACACCAGGTGGGTGCGCGCGCCCTTGCCCTGGCGGCCTTCGAAGTTGCGGTTCGAGGTGGAGGCGCTGCGCTCGCCGGGGCCCATCGTGTCCGGGTTCATGCCCAGGCACATCGAGCAGCCCGCCGACCGCCACTGCGCGCCGGCCGCGGTGAACACCTGGTCCAGGCCTTCCTCCTCGGCGGCCACCTTGACCTGCATGGAGCCCGGCACGACCAGCATCCGGACCCCGTCGGCCACCTTCTTGCCGCGCAGCACGTCGGCCGCGGCCCGCAGGTCCTCCAGCCGGCCGTTGGTGCAGGAGCCGACGAACACCGTGTTCACCGCGATATCGGTGAGCTGGGTGCCGGCGGACAGGCCCATGTAGCTCAGCGCGCGCTGGGCCGAGGACCGCTCTCCCGGGTCGGCCAGCGCGTCCGGGTCGGGCACCGCCGAGTCCAGCGGAGCGGCCTGGGCCGGGTTGGTGCCCCAGGTCACGAACGGCTTGAGCGCGGTCGCGTCCAGGGTCACCTCCTTGTCGAACGTCGCGTCCGGGTCGGTGGGCAGCGACCGCCAGTAGTCCAGCGCCACCTCCCAGTCCGCACCGCGCGGCGCGTGCGGCCGGCCTTCCAGGTACCGGAACGTGGTGTCGTCCGGCGCGATGAGCCCGGCCCGGGCCCCGGCCTCGATGGACATGTTGCAGACGGTCAGCCGGCCGGACATCGGCAGGCCGCGGACCGCCTCGCCGCGGTACTCGATGATGTGCCCCACCCCGCCGCCGGTGCCGATCTGCGCGATCACGGCCAGGATCAGGTCCTTGGCCGTCACCCCGTACGGCAGCGCGCCGGTCACGTTGACCGCCATCTGGGCCGGCTGCTGCTGCGGCAGCGTCTGGGTGGCCAGCACGTGCTCCACCTCGCTGGTGCCGATGCCGAAGGCGAGCGCGCCCAGCGCCCCGTGCGTGCTGGTGTGCGAGTCACCGCAGACGATCGTCATGCCGGGCTGGGTGAGCCCCTGCTGCGGGCTGATCACATGCACGATGCCCTGCCCGGCGTCGCCCATCGGGTACAGGCTGATGCCGAACTCAGCGCAGTTCTTGCGCAGCGTCTCGACCTGGACCCGGGACACCGGGTCGGTCACCGGGCTGCCCGGGCCGATCAGCGGCAGCCCGGGGCCGGTCACGCCCAGCGTGGGCACGTTGTGGTCCTCGGTGGCCACGGTCAGGTCAGGCCGCCGCACGCCGCGGCCGGCCAGCCGCAGCCCGTCGAACGCCTGCGGGCTGGTCACCTCGTGGATCAGGTGCAGGTCGATATAGAGGAGGTCGGGCTCACCGTCGGCCCGGTGCACCACACGTGAGTCCCAGATCTTCTGCGCGAGCGTACGTCCCATCCTGTGCCCCTTTCCGCGGGCGCGTCATCGCGATCCGCCCAGCCGGGCGCCGGTACCTGCGTGGGCCAGCTTAATGTCGAGTTGCGTCTCGCATTTCGAGACGGCAATATCGGACCATGGACAACTCTAGCGGAGTCGGGGTGCTGGACAAGACAGCGGCCGTGCTCAACGCCCTGGAATCGGGTCCCGCCTCACTGGCCCAGCTGGTCACCGCGACCGGGCTGGCCCGGCCGACCGCGCACCGGATCGCCGTCGCCCTGGAGCGGCACCGGCTGCTGGCCCGGGACGCCCAGGGCCGGTTCATCCTGGGCCCACGGATCGCCGAGCTGGCCACCGCGGCCGGCGAGGACCGGCTGCTCGCGGTGGCCCAGCCGGTGCTGGTCACGCTGCGGGACCTGACCGGGGAGAGCGCGCAGCTGTACCGGCGGCAGGCGGACAGCCGGATCTGCGTGGCCGCCGCGGAGCGGGCCACCGGCTTGCGGGACACCGTGCCGGTCGGCTCGGCGCTGCCGATGACGGCCGGCTCGGCCGCGCAGATCCTGCTGGCCTGGGAGGAGCCGGAACGGCTGCACCGCGGGCTGCGCGGGGCGAAGTTCTCCGCCGCCGCGCTGGCCCAGGTGCGCAGGCGGGGCTGGGCGGCCAGTGTGGCCGAGCGCGAGGCCGGGGTGGCCTCGGTGTCCGCGCCGGTCCGCGGCCAGGGCGGGAAGATCATTGCGGCCGTCTCAGTATCCGGGCCGATCGAGCGGCTCACCCGGTCGCCGGGCCGGCTGCACGCCAACGCCGTGGTCACCGCGGGCGACCGGATCACCAGCGCCCTCCGCCGCGCCAGTTGACTCGTGTCGCACAAGCAGGACTCCCACCAGGCCAGCAGCCTCCGCCCGGGCCAACAGCCTGGCCGGGCCAGCGCCCCGCCCGCCATCAGCGCGGTTCCTTTTGGCAGCGCGGTTCCTTTTGGCACGCGGAGGTGACACAACCCACCGCGCTGATGAAATGAACCGCGCTCATGACCCAAAACGGACCGCGCTGTTAAACGAGCCCCGCTGACGGCGCGGGTGCGGGGGCTGGTGCGACTCCGGACGCGGGGGTGGGGCTGGTACAACTCCGGACGCGGATGCGGGGCTGGTGCGACTCCGGACGCGGGGGTGGGGCTGGTGCGACTCCGGGCGCGGGTGTGAGGCGGCGATGGTTTCGGCCGGGCTGGCCGCCCGGCAGCGCGCTCTCACCCGTGCGGGGGAGCTAAGGGGTGGGCTATATCGTCGATACTAGAGAGCAAAGGTGATCTTGTGCGATCATGCCCGAAGGTCCCCCGTGCGGCGGGACGGTGGCCTCTGACCGCCTCTGCCGCGCGCGGACGAGGCTACTCGAGGCCACGCCCCTGACATCGTGAGGTCGCGCCCATGAAGGTAGCCGTCGTCAAGGAAACCGCGCCTGGCGAACGCCGGGTCGCGCTGATCCCGGAGCTGATCGGGCGGCTGCGCGGCGCCGGGCTCGAGGTGCTGGTCGAGTCGGGCGCGGGTGACGGCGCCTGGTTCGCGGACAGCGCCTACGCGGACGCGGGGGCGAGCGTGGTGAGCCGGGCCGAGCTGCTGGCCGACGCCGACCTGATCCTGACCGTCGGGAAACCGGACCCCCAGCTGACCGACGCGCTGCGCCCGGGCCAGGCCATCCTGGGCATGCTCAACCCGCTGGCTGACCCCGGCCTGGCCGCCGCGCTGGCCGCCAAGGGGGTGACCGCGATCAGCCTGGACGGGCTGCCCCGGACGCTGTCCCGGGCCCAGTCCATGGACGCGCTCAGCTCCCAGGCCAACGTGGCCGGGTACAAGGCGGTGCTGGTGGCGGCGGAGGCATTCGGCCGGTTCTTCCCCATGCTGACCACCGCGGCCGGCACCGCTCGGCCCGCCAAGGTGCTCATCCTGGGCACCGGGGTGGCCGGTCTGCAGGCCATCGGCACCGCGCGGCGGCTCGGCGCCGTGGTGTCCGCCTACGACGTGCGGCCGCAGACCAAGACCGAGGTCCAGTCGCTCGGCGGCACGTTCATCGAGCTCAAGTCCGTGGCCGACGCGGCCGGGACGGGCGGCTACGCGCGGGCGCTGACCGACGAGGAACGGCAGGCCCAGCAGGCCGAGCTGGCCGGGCACATCGCCCGGCACGACGTGATCATCACCACCGCCCAGGTGCCCGGGCGCAAGCCGCCGCTGCTGGTCACCGAGGACGCGCTGAAGGAGATGACCGCGGGCGCGGTCATCGTGGACATGGGGGCCGGCCCGCTCGGCGGCAACGTGGCCGGGTCGGTGCCCGGCCAGACGGCGGTGACCGGGAACGGGGTCACCATCATCGGCGCCGGGAACCTGGCCGCCACCGTGCCCGGCGCGTCCTCCGCGTTCCTGGCCCGCAACATCAGCGCGCTGCTGCTGCACCTGGTCAAGGACGGCGCACTGGCCATCGACCCGGCCGACGAGATCCAGGCCGGGGTCGTCATCACGCACGACGGCGCGGTGATCCAGCAGGCGACCGCCGCCCTGCTCGCCGATACCAGCCCCAGCGGGGACCAGCCCGGAGGTGCTACCTCGTGACCCCTGTACTGCTCACCGACATCACCATCTTCGTACTCGCCATCCTGGTGGGCTTCGAGGTGATCAGCAAGGTGCCCGCCACCCTGCACACCCCGCTGATGTCGGCAGCCAACTCGATCCACGGCATCGTGCTGGCGGGCGCCATGCTCATCGCGGTGACCGCGCATGACGCGCTCGGCTACATCCTGGCCTTCATCGCCTGCGCGTTCGCGGCGATGAACGTGGTCGGCGGGTACATGGTCACCGGGCGGATGCTCAAGATGTTCAAGCGGACCCGGACGCCGGTGCAGGCGGCGGACAGCGCCGCAGCGGTCAGCGGCAACGGCCAGGCCCCGGCCAGCACCCAGCCGAGCGGCCGGTCATGAGCGCCTTCGACTGGATCACCCAGCTGCTCTACGTGGCAGCTGCGGTCTGCTTCGTGCTCGGGCTGCACCTGATGAACTCGCCGGCCAGCGCGCGGCGCGGAAACCAGGTGTCCACGGCCGGCATGACCCTGGCCATCGCGACCACGTTCGCCCTGGTCATCCACGCGGGCACGGTCACCGCCACCGGGTGGACCGTGATGCTGCTCGGCACCCTGGTCGGCGCGGCGGCCGGCCTGTGGGCGGCGCGCACGGTCCAGATGACGGCCATGCCGCAGCTGGTCAGCCTGTTCAACGCAGTGGGCGGCGGCGCCGCCGCGCTGGTGGCCATCAACGACTACGTGCATGTCACCGGCTCGACGGCGGGGGTGGCCGAGTCGGTCACCATCTTCACCATCCTGGACGTGCTGATCGGCGCGGTTACCTTCTCCGGATCGATCATCGCGGCCGGGAAACTGCAGGGCCTGATCGACGGCGCGCCGATCACCTTCCCCGGTTCCCGGGCCGTCAACTTCGCCGCGGCCGCGGTTAGCGTCGGCGGCGCCATCTACCTGCTGGTCAGCCCGAGCGTCCCGGTGCTGATCATCATCATCGCCGCCGCGCTGGCGTTCGGCGTGACGATGGTGCTGCCGATCGGCGGCGCGGACATGCCGGTGGTCATCTCGCTGCTGAACGCGTTCACCGGCACCGCGGTGGCCATGGCCGGGTTCGTCATCGGCAACTGGGCGCTGATCATCGCCGGTGCGCTGGTCGGCGCGTCCGGCTCCATCCTGACCAAGCTGATGGCCGACGCGATGAACCGGTCGCTGGCCAACATCATGATCGGCGGGTTCGGCACCGGCGACACCGGCCCGGCCATCGAGGGCCCGGGCGGGGACGTCCGGTCCATCCAGGCCGACGACGCGGCCATCCAGCTGGCCTATGCGCAAAAAGTCATCATCGTGCCCGGCTACGGGCTGGCCGCCGCCCAGGCTCAGCATCAGTGCGCCGAGCTGGCCGCCGTGCTGGAAGAGCGCGGCGTCGAGGTCAGCTACGCGATCCACCCGGTGGCGGGCCGGATGCCCGGGCACATGAATGTGCTGCTGGCCGAAGCCAACGTGCCCTACCCGCAGCTCAAGGAGATGGACGAGATCAACCCCGAGTTCCCGCGGGCCGACGTGGCCCTGGTCATCGGGGCCAACGACGTCACCAACCCGGCCGCGCGGCGGCCCGGCAACCCGGTCTCCGGCATGCCGATCCTGGACGTGGACGCGGCCAAGAGCATCATCGTGATCAAGCGGTCGATGGGCCACGGCTACGCCGGCATCGACAACGAGCTCTACTACAACCCAAAGACCAGCATGTTCTTCTCAGACGCGAAGTCCGCGCTGGCCGAGCTGACCAGCGCGGTCAAAACCCTGGTCGGCTGAGCTGAACAGCCAGGCAGGGTTTAGCCCGGATTGATAATCTGCCCGCAAGGGGGTCAGCGGGGTGGGAATCAGCACCGGAGGCAAGCCGGTGGGGGAACAGTGGTTCACGGCCATTGAGGCCACGGCCGACAGGCCGGTGCAGCTGGATACCAGCACGGCCAACCCCGCCCGGGTGTACGACTACTGGCTGGGCGGAAAGGACAACTTCGCCGCCGACCGGAAAGCGGCGCACGACGCGATCGCGGCCAACCCGGGCATCCTGGTTGAGGTGCGCGCCAACCGGGGCTTTCTCGGCCGGGCGGTCCGCCTGCTGACGGCCGAGGCCGGGATACGGCAGTTCCTGGACATCGGCGCCGGGCTGCCCAGCGGGGACAACACGCACGAGGTGGCGCAGCGGATCGCCCCGGACAGCCGGGTCGTCTACGTGGACAACGACCCGATGGTGGCGGCGCACGCGCGGGCGCTGCTGACCAGCGACACCGGCGGGGAGACCTGCTGCCTGGACGCCGACCTGCTCGACGTCGGCGAACTGCTGGACCAGGCGCGGCGGAAGCTGGACTTCGGCCAGCCCATCGCGGTCATGGTGCTGATGCTGCTGCACATGATCCCGGACAGCGAGCAGCCGCACGAGCTGGTGAGCCGGCTCATGGCGGCGGTGCCGTCCGGCAGCTACCTGGTCATCTCGCACCCGGCCAGCGACATTCGCGCCCAGTCCATGGCCGACATGGCCGAATTGCTGACCCGGCTCGGCCCGCCGATGGCCCCCCGCAGCCACGCCGAGGTGTCGCGCTTCTTCGACGGCCTGGACCTGGTCAACCCGGGTGTGGTGGCGCTGCCCAACTGGCGGCCGGATTCCGCCGACGTGCCAGCCGAGTACGCCACCGGCTGGTGCGGCGTGGCCCGCAAGCCGTAACCGCCCCGGCCGGCTAACCCCCAGCTACCTCGCGGATCCGCAGCACCGACGCATAGCTGCGCGACTCCCCCGCGTCCAGCCAGATCATGCTGCCGTCGGCGCGGGCCGCGGCCTCGCCGGTCACGTTGTGCGTGCTCGGCTCGAACCCGACCGCGTACGCGCCCTCGCGCAGGTGCAGCCACTGGAAGAACGCCGGGAACTGGCGCTGGTCATACTCCAGCTCGAAGGCGAGGCCGAGCCGGTCGTTGACCAGCGCCGCGCGGACCAGGCCGTCCGGGCCGGCGGTGAGCCGGTGCTGGTACACCTGCTCCACGAAGCCGGGCTGCGGCGGGCCGAACTCCAGGTGCGAGGCGCCCTGCCCGGCGACGCTGTCGCTGGCCCACAGCGTGGACTCGATCGGCGCCGCGAACCTGGCCCCCTCTTCGAGCAGCGGCCAGCCCACGTTGATGTGGTACAGGTACATGTGCGGAGTCCGGTCGAAGCCGGCGTTGCGCACCGTGTCGGTCAGCCGGATCTCCCGGCCGCCCAGGTCAGCCTCGATACGCCGGGTCAGCCGCAGGTGCTCGGCGAAGATGGCCACCTGCCGGATCTCCCCCTCGGCCCACAGCACGCACCGGTCGCCGTCCCACCGTTCGCCGTAGCCGTGCAGCCGGGCCGGGATGTTGGCCACCCGCCCGTGCAGCCCGTTCCACACCGCCGGCCGGTACGGGTACTGATAGCTCGATGCGTCCACCTCGGCGGTGAACAGGGTGTGGTCGAGCCCGGCGGTGACGGTCAGCCCGCAGAAACTGCGCAGCCAGGACAGCCCGTCCTCGTCCCGGTACTCGTGCAGGCTGGGATGGCGGAACCCGGTCGCGGACCGCCAGCCGAAGCCGACGCCGCGGTAGTCGGCCGCGCCGATGTCCATCGCGCGATCGACCAGCACGTCGAAGCTCAGCCCGCCGCCGGTGCGGAACTCCAGCACCCGGATGCCGCGTTCGGCGCCGTCGTCGAGCACCACCGAGCGCACCCCGCCCGCCGCGGGCAGGTCGCCCGCCATCCGGGCCAGCCCGGCCCGGTCATAGTCGATGCCGTTCAGCCGCACGTCCGTTACCTCCCGGTGAACCGGCCGGGCCGCTTGTCCGCGAACGCCGCGCGCCCCTCGGCGGCGTCCCGGGTGGCCAGGCAGATGGCCTGCATTTCCCGTTCGTACTGGATGGCCTGGGCCAGGCCCATGTTCCGGGCGGCCAGCAGGTTGGCCTTGGCCGCCTGGGCGGCGATCGGCGGCCGCTGCGCGATGGTGGCGGCCAGCGCGAGCGCGGCGGGCAGCAGCTCAGACGGCTCGTACAGCCGGCTGACCAGGCCCATCCGGTAGGCCTCGGCGGCATCCACCGGATCCCCGGTGAGCAGCAGCAGCGCCGCGTCGCTGGCGGGCACGCTGGCCGACAGCAGCGCGCTCACCCCGCCGCCACCGATCCAGCCCAGCTTGATCTCCGCGGCCGCGAACGAGGAAGTGGTGCTGGCCAGCCGGATATCGCTGCCCAACGCCAGTTCCAGGCCGCCGCCGTAGGCATAGCCATTGACTGCGGCGATAACCGGTTTGCGCAGTTCGCGGAGCGTCATGCAGTAATCGCGCCGGTTGCGGAACTGCCATGGGCCGGCGTACTCGCCCACCTCCCCGATGTCGCTGCCGACGCAGAACGACCGGTCACCGGCCCCGGTGAGCACGGCGACCCGGATGTCCTCGTCGGCGTCCACCCGGGCCACCAGGCCGATCAGTTCCCGGCTCATCTCATCGGTGACCGAGTTCAGCTTGCCCGGCCGGTCCAGAGTGAGCAGCGCCACCCCGTCGTCGCGAACGTCGATACGCACCGTGCCTGTCATGTCCTGCCTGCCTCCGCGCGCTCAGGCCGGGTGAGGTCCCGGTAATTAGCGTTAATCACATTGATGGTTTCGTGGGCGCGGACCTGGCCGGTGATGACCGCGCGGACCAGAGCCGAGCCGTGCTCCTGCAGGGCGATCCAGCCGTCAGCGCGGGGCCGGACCCAGGCCGCGTCCAGGGAGCGCCGAGTGCTGCGGTAGTACCCGCCCCAGGCCTGGTCAACCGCGGCGCTGTCCCAGGCCGCCGCCTGGGCGGGCTGGCCGCCGTGCGCCGGGACCAGGCCGGACTGCACGTCCGGGGCCAGGAACGCGGTCAGGAAGGCGCGCACCCCGGCCGGATCGGGGCGGCGCGCTGCGGACACGGCCAGGCCGGTGCCGCCGAGCACGCTGCCCGGCCGGGCCGAGCCGAACGTGGGCGCGTCGGCCCAGGCCAGGGCGTACCGGCCGGCCGCGGGCTGGGCGTAACTGGCGTAGCCGTAGACCAGCGGGCAGTAGGCCACGGTCCCGGCGGCCAGCGCCTCGTGCACCGTGATCGGGTCGGCTTGGCCGAGTTCCTGGTCCGCGGCGGCCCAGACGGCCCGCAGGATGCCGAGGGCTTCGGCCGCCTCGCGCGGGGGGAGCAGTTCGTCCCGGGCGGGACCGGCTGAGGCGCACATGGCCAGCAGGGTGAGGAACGCGTGCGGGCCGCCCAGGCACAGCGCGGTGCGGTGCCGCCGGGCCAGCGCGGGTACCTCGGCCCAGTCGCGGGGCACGGCGCCCAGCAGATCGGGGCGGAATACCGAAACCTGGGTGGCCGCGTCGATGGGGATCGCCCACTGCTGGCTGGCACCCGTGGTGCTGGACCCCGTGGTGCTGGACATGGTGTAGCTGGCCCAGGTCGGGCCGACCGAGCCAGCCTGCCACTGCGCGAGTTGCCTGGCGGGCACCAGCTGGTCCAGCGGCTGCAGCGCGCGGGCGGCCAGCGCCGCGCCCAGCCCGGGATGGTCGATGATCATCAGGTCGTAGCTCTCGGCCAGGGTGGCGATCGGCCGCGCCTCGAAGTCGGCCAGCAACTGCCGGTCCCAGCTGACTGCCATGTCCGGGCGGTGCGCGGCGAACGCCTGCAGCGGCCGGTAGGCGCGCGGGTGATCCCAGGTCAGCCCGCGCAGCGTCATCGGGCGCCGATCACGCCGTCGGCCAGCAGCTGATCGATCTCGTCGCTGGGCAGCCCCGCGTGCGCCAGCACCTCGACGGTGTGCTGGCCGGCGGTGGGCGCGGGCCGGGTGACGGCGGGCGGCGTGGCGCTCATCGAGAACGCGAAGCCCGGCGTGGTGACCCGGCCTTCGGTGGGGTGCTGGTAGCTCACGAACGAGCCGTTGTGCTGGACCTGCGGGTCGGCCACCAGGTCGTCGTAGGAGTACACCGGGCCGGCCCAGATGCCCCGCTCGCCGAGCACGCTGAGCCAGTGCCCGGTCGGCTGGGTCCGCAGCCGGCCGGTGACGATGGCCGAGATGGCGTCACGCTGCTCGAACCCGTCCGCCTCGGCGTCCCACTGAGCCAGCTCGGGACTGTCCAGCGCCTCGGCCAGCCCGGCCAGGTCCGGGAAGGCCAGCGCCAGGTAGCCGTCGGCGGTAGGGAAGACCCCGTACGGCGCCCGGATGTAGCAGTGCGCATGGATCTGCTGGCCACGCTGCTGCGGCACGCCACCCACGGTGTGCACGGTGAGCTCCTGCATCTGCATGGCGATCAGCGCGTCGAGCATGTTGACCTGGACCAGCTGGCCCTCTCCGGTCCGTTCCCGGTGCAGCAGCGCGGCCAGCACGCCCTCGAACGCGGAGTAGGCGGTGACGGCGTCGACCAGGAAGTACGGCGCAGGCTGCGGCGGCTGGTCCAGCTGGCCGGAACTGAACAGCGCGCCCCCCATGGCCTGCAGCAGGATGTCCTGGCCGGGCCGCTTCGCGTACGGGCCGGTCTCGCCGTAACCGGACACCGAGACGTAGACGATGTCCGGCTTGATCGCGCTGATCGTGGCGTAGTCCGCGCCGAGGCGCTCGGCCACGCCGGGCCGGTAGTTCTGCAGCACGACGTCTGCCTGGGCGACCAGCCGGTGCAGCACCTGCTGGCCGCGCGCGGACTTGAGGTCGATGGCCAGGCTGCGCTTGTTCCGGTTCAGCGACAGGAACGAGGCGTTGACCTCATGGCCCTGGGCGCCGCCGGCCGAAGTGTGCCGCTGCCACTCGCCGCCGACCGGCTCGACCTTGATCACGTCAGCGCCCAGGTCGCCGAGGCGCATGCTGGCCAGCGGGCCGGCCATCGCGATCGACAGGTCCAGCACGGTGTATCCGTCCAGCACGGGCATGGGTCTCCCCTCGTCGGTCAGCGGGCGCTGCGCTGCCGGTCGCGGCGGATGTCGCGGGCGGCGCCGGTGACCAGCTTGCGCATCAGCGCGGCGGCCGCCTCGGCATCGTGGCTGGTGATCGCGTCCAGCACGGCCTGGTGCTGCAGCAGCGAGCGCTTGTTGCGGCGGACGTTGCGGGTGTGCACCTGCCGGGCCGCGGCCAGCGCGGTGTGCAGCAGGTCGGACAGCTGGGCCATCAGCAGGTTGCCGCTCGCAGCCACGATGGCCCGGTGGAAGGCCAGGTCGTGCTCGATGAACGTGTCCGGGTCGGCCACCGTCTCAGCCATCCGCCGGTAAGCCGCTTCGATCGGCGCCGTGGCCGCCTTGCTGCGGGCCCGGGCGGCCAGCCGGGCCGCCTCCGGCTCCAGCGCCACCCGCAGCCCGGCCAGGTCATCGAGCTGCTGGCCGGTCGGCGCGGTCTGGTAGCGCCAGGCCAGCACGTCCGGGTCGAGCAGGTTCCAGGTGGCCTCGGGCAGCACCACCGTGCCGGTCTTGGTCCTGGTCCGGACCAGCCCCTTGGCCGTCAGCACCTTGACCGCCTCGCGGACCGCCGACCGGCCCGAGCCCAGCTCGGTGACCAGCGCGGTCTCGGTGGGCAGCAGGTCACCGGGGGCAAGCTCGCCGGACACGATCCGGCGGCCCAGGGCGTGCACCAGCCGGCCGTGCACGCCGTCGCTGCGGTAGCTCCGGGCCGCGGCCAGGCCGGTGGTTGAGCCGGTGGTTGAGCCGACCGCCAGGTCGGTGGTCATCTCGGGGCGAGCCCTCTTTCCTGGGATTTCTCCGGAGCTTACGTCGGCCGTACCGCTCGAGCAAGATTTGTCTGATGAATGATGGACTTCATCAGACAAATGACCACCCGGGGCCCAGGTCTGGCGGGCCAGGATGAGGCCGGCCCTGCCGAGCACCTGGGGCATCCGCCGGTGCGGACGGGTGGCGTTCGGCTCTTCGGGCAGTTCGTTCAGGATCTCGGCGATCCGGTCGTCGATCGCGTCGCCTGGCGGTGCGGGAAGGTTGACCCGGAATGGCTCGGCTACCTTCTCACACGCGCCTTGCCGCAGGCATGGCCTGACAGCGCCGCCCGCCGTTGTATCTTTTGTCCTATGAATATAGATAAAGGGATCGGGCGGGACCGTGGCGTCTCCCCGCCCGGCTCCGGCGGGGGTGACACGGCCCCGTCCGGGAGGATGGCGGCCGGGTCGCCGATCGAGTTCCGCCTGGATCCGGCCTCCGGGGTGCCGACCTACCTGCAGCTTGTGCAGCAGGTGGAGCACGCGCTGCGGCTGGGCTACCTCAAGCCGGGCGATCAGCTGCCGAAGGTCAGGGACGTGGTCGCCTCCCTGGCGATCAACCCGAACACGGTGCTGAAGGCCTACAAGGAGCTGGAGGTCAAGGGCCTGGTGGCCGGCCGGCCCGGCCAGGGCACGTTCGTCCGGGCCACCCTCCGCCAGATCGCGCTTCCTGAGCTGACCGGGCTGCGCAAGGCCCTGCTCGGCTGGCTGACCGCCGCGGATAAGGCGGGACTGGACGAGGACGGGATGGTCGCGCTGTTCACCAGCGCACTGCGGGATTTCCATGAGCGCCGCGGCGGCACAGGGGTGCGCCGCGGCGCGGTGAGCGGCGAAAAGGAGGACATCGCATGAACATCAACGTGATCGAGGCCAGCGGCCTGGGCAAGCGCTACGGCCGGACCTGGGCGCTGCGCGAATGCACGCTGGCGGTCCCGGCCGGGCATGTGACCGCGCTGATCGGCCCGAACGGCGCCGGCAAGACCACGCTGCTGAACCTGGCGGCCGGGCTGGCGTCCCCGTCCGCGGGCACGGTCTCGGTGCTCGGCGGCTTGGCGGCCGGGTCGCGGGCCGCGCTGGACGGCATCGCGTTCGTCGCCCAGGACACGCCGGTGTACAAGAACCTGTCCGCCGCCGACATGCTGCACCTGACGGCCACCCTGAACCGGCGCTTCGACAAGCCCTACGCCCGCGCCCGGCTGGCCGAGCTCGGCATCCCGCTGGACCGCAAGGCCGGGAAGCTGTCTGGCGGGCAGCGGGCACAGCTCGCGCTGACCGTGGCGCTGGCCCGCCGGCCGACGCTGCTGATCCTCGATGAGCCGGTGTCGATGCTGGACCCGATCGCCCGGCACGACTTCATGGCCAACGTGATGACCGCGGCGGCTGCCGACGGCGTGTCGGTGGTGCTGTCCTCGCACGTACTGGCCGACCTGGAGCGGGTGGCCGACTACCTGATCCTGCTGTCGAGAGGCCAGGTGCAGGTGGCCGGCCAGGTCGATGACGTGCTCGCCAGCCACCGCATGCTGACCGGCCCCGCCGCCGAGGCCGACACGTACACCCAGCGGCCAGTGGTGCACGCCCGCCGCGGCGCGGCGCAGGCTCACCTGCTGGTCCGCGCCACGGCCGGCGACCCGGTCCCGCCCGGCTGGGAGGCACACCCGGTCGGCCTGGAAGAACTCGCCCTGGCCTACCTGCGCGAGCCCGGCGCCGCAGCGCTGCCCGGCCCGGCCCGCAGCCGGCAGGCCGAACCATCGAAGGTGATCAGATGACCGCGCCGACCATACCCGCCCGCCCGGGGGAGGACGCGCGCCTGCGGCCGCTGCCATTGCGGCGGATGGCCTGGGCCACCTGGCGGCAGCACCGGGCCGCGCTGGGCGCCGTGGCCGCCTTCCTCGGCGCGGTCGCTGTGTACCTGTGGCTGACCGGCCTGCAGATGCACCACGCCGAGGCGACCTACTGCCACCCGGCCAGCTCAATCGCCTGCAGCATCAACTTCACCGGCAAATACGGCGAGACCGCGATCCTGGTCAGCATCGCCTTGCAGGCGGTGCCGGCGCTGATCGGGGCGTTCACCGGGGCGCCGGTACTAGGCAGGGAGCTGGAAACCGGCACCTACCGGTACGCCTGGACCCAGGGCATCGGCCGGCTCCGCTGGACGGTCGGCAAGCTAGTGCCGCTCGCGGTCGCGGTGACAGCCGCGGCCGGGGCGTTCACCGTGCTGCTTTCCTGGTACAACCAGCCGTTCGCGGCCGCGGGCTACGCGATCCCGTTCTCGGCCCGCGTGTTCGGCCTGCTCGGCGTCGCGTTCGCCGCCTGGGCCCTGGCCGCCTTCGCGATCGGCGTCCTGGCCGGGATGGTTATCCGCCGGGCCGTCCCGGCGATCGCCGCCACCCTGGCCGTCTACGCCGGGCTCGCCTGCACCACCGGCCTGTGGCTGCGCGAGCACTACATCACACCGCTGGTCACCAGTAACCCGAACCCGCCCGGCTCGGCGTGGGTCATCAGCGGCTGGTACACCAAGGGCGGCACGTTCGCGTTCGGCGACCATGGCAACGGGATGGTCAGCGCCCTCACGCAGCTCTGCGGCGCCGTGGGCGGGCGCGTGGGCGGGAACGTGCTCCACGTGGTCAACGGCTCGCAGTGCCTGGCCCAGCACGGCTACACGCAGTGGACCAGCTACCAGCCCGGCAGCCGGTTCTGGCCGTTCCAGTGGATCGAGGGCGGCTGGCTGCTCGCCCTGTCAATCCTGCTCCTCGCCGTCACCATCTGGCTGGTCCGCCGCCACGCCACCTAACCCCGCGCATGCCCAGGCTACGCCGGCCGACCGGCTAAGCGCTGCCGCCGCGACATCGTTGACGCCATCCGTTACCTGGTCAAGGACGGTATCCAGTGGCGGGCGATGCCCGCGGATCTTCCGCACTGGCGCACCGTCTGTGACTACGCCGACGGCCGGCAGAAGACTGGCGCGACCGAGCACATACATGCAGAGCTGCGCGAGCAGCGCCGGCCCGCTGGAGGGCGTCCAGAATTGGCGGGCGGCGTCAGAGGGTGAGTTCGGGCAGGGTGGCGAACTCGGACCACAGGTCGTCGGGGACCGGGGTGGTGAGGCGGGTCAGGGTGGTCTCGGCCTGGGCGGCGGTGCGCATGCCGCTGACCACCGAGACGACGGCGGGGTGGCGGAGCGGGAACTGCACGGCCACGGTGGGCAGGTCCACGCCGTGCTCGGTGCAGATCCGGGCCAGGTCGCGGGCCCGGTCCAGCAGGGCCGGGCCGGCCGGGCCGTAGTTGAAGTGGGCGTCGTCCGGCGGCCAGGGCTGGGCCAGCAGGCCGGAGTTGAACGGCGCCGCGGCCACCACGGACACGCCGCGGGCCGCGCACTCGTCCAGCAGCGGCGCGCCGGACCGGTCCAGCAGCGTCCACCGGCCGGCCAGCATGATCACGTCCAGGTCGGTCTCGCGGACCATGCGGAGCGGCGCCTGCCACTGGTTCATGCCCACCCCGGCCGCGCCGATGATGCCTTCCTCGCGCATCCGGACCAGTTCCGGGATGGCCCCGGCGATGGCCTCGTCCACGTGGTCGTCGGCGTCGTGCACGTAGACGATGTCCGCCCGGTCCAGGCCCAGCCGGGTCAGGCTGGCCGCCAGGCTGCGCCGCACCCCGGCGGCCGAGTAGTCGAGCCGGCGGCGCAGCCGGTCCGGCACCGCGAACCCGCCCGCGGCCAGATCCGAGCCGGCCGGCGACGGGTTGTCCTCCAGCAGCCGCCCGACCTTGGTGGACAGCACGAACTGGGCACGGGGCCGGGACCGCAGCGCGGCGCCCAGCCGGGACTCGGACAGGCCGAGACCGTAGTGCGGCGCGGTGTCGAAGTAGCGGATCCCGCCGACCCAGGCCGCGTCCAGGGCGGCCGCGGCCTCGGCGTCGCTGGTCTCCCGGTACAGGTTGCCGGCCGACGCACCGCCGAAACCAACCTCGGACACCATGACCGGGGTCTGCCGCACCCGGCGCCGCGGCAACTCCGGGCCGGTCACGACCGGGGCCGGGGCCGCAGGTGGGACAGGCCGCCGTCCACCACGAACTCGGTGCCGGTGGTCGAGCCCGCCCGGGGCGACGCCAGGTACACCACGGCCTGAGCCACCTCGTCCGCGGTGACCAGCCGGCCGTGCGGCTGCCGGGTGGCCAGCGCGGCCCGCTCGGCCACCGGGTCGTCGGCCGCATCGAGCAGCCGGGCGACCCAGGGCGTATCGGCCGTGCCCGGGTTGACCGCGTTCACCCGGATGCCCTCGGCCAGCCCGTCGGTGGCCATGGCCCGGGTCAGCGCGGACACCGCGCCCTTGCTGGCCGAGTACACCGCGCGCTGCGGCAGGCCGGTAATGGCCGCCACCGAGGACGTGTTCACCACCGCGGCGTGCGGCGACTCGCGCAGGTAGGGCCAGGCCGCGCGGGAGACCCGGGCGGTGCCGATCACGTTCACGTTGAGCACGGCCAGCCAGTCCTCGTCGGTGCTGTCCACGACGCCGCCCTGCGCGCCGATGCCCGCGTTGTTGACCAGCACGTCCAGCCCGCCGAGGCGGTCCACCGCGACGGCCACCGCGGCCCGCACCGCGGCGTCGTCGGTGATGTCCGCCTGCTGGTAGCCAGCGCCGGCGGGCAGGCCGGCGGGCGCCTCGGCGGCCACGTCCAGCACCACCACGTCCGCGCCCGCCGCGCGGAAGGCCGACGCGATCGCGGCCCCGATGCCGGAGGCCCCGCCGGTGATGAGGGCGCGCAGCCCATCCAGTTCGCTCATCTCAGGCATCCCTCATCGTCTGCCGCTGCTGGCCGAGGCCGTCGATTTCCAGCTCGACCACGTCACCGGCCCGCAGGTAGGGCCGCCGCTCCGGGTCGCCGAGCGCTACCCCGGCCGGCGTCCCGGTGTTGATCACGTCGCCGGGATACAGCGTCATGAACTGGCTGATGTACCAGACCAGGTAGTGCACGCCGAACACCATCTTGCTGGTGCTGCTGTCCTGGCGGACCGCCCCGTTCACCGACAGCCGGAGGCCAAGCTGCTGCGGGTCAGGCACCTCGTCCGCGGTGACCAGCCACGGCCCGAGCGGGTTGAACGTGGCGCAGTTCTTGCCCTTGTCCCACTGCCCGCCGCGCTCGATCTGGAAGGTCCGCTCGGACACGTCATTGCTGATCGCATAGCCCGCGATGACGGCGGCCGCGTGCTCCGGGCCGTCCAGGTAGGCCGCCTCCCGGCAGAGCACGACGGCCAGCTCGACCTCGTAGTCGGTCTTCACCGAACCGCGCGGGATGAGCACCTCGTCGGCCGGGCCGACCACGGTGTCCGGCGCCTTCATGAACAGGATGGGCTCGGCGGGCAGGTCGGCGCCGGTCTCGGCCGCGTGATCGGAGTAGTTCAGCCCGACACAGACGATCTTGCCGGTCGGCGCGAGCGGCGGCCCGAACCGGGCTGGGTTCTCGGCCGGTGGCAGCTCACCCTCGTCCAGGGCACCGCGGGCCCAGCTCAGTCCGTGGCCGGCCAGGAAAGCAGGATCGATGTCCGCGGTGACCGGCCGGAGGTCATGCCACCGGCCGTCCGGGCCGGCCACGACCGGGATCTCACCGCCGGGTGGTCCGCTTCGCGCGAGTCGCATGGGGTGCTGGTCGTCCTTCCTGCTGGGGCGGGCGCCGGTGCGGCAGCGGTGGCCACAGCGGTCAGGCTGGGCGCCAGGGGGTTGCGCACCGACGGCGGGCGGACCCGGGTCCGCAACCGCAGGGTCAGCGTAATCTCCGTGCCCGGCGCGGCGCCGCCCGCCCGGCGCACCGGCCGGGCGGCAGTGAGCAGGTACTGGCGTTCGGCAAAATAGGGGGTTATGAGCACAGTCGACGCGGACGTGACAGTCCCGGACGCGGCGGAAGCGGAACTGACCATGGCCCGGGTGGCCCGGGTCGGTGACCTGGAAGTACGGCGGCTGATGCCGCTGCGGCGCCGGCGCAGCGTCGGGGCCTGGTGCTTCGTGGACCACTACGGGCCGATGTCGGTGGACGGGGTGGCCGGCATGCAGGTGCCGCCGCACCCGCACATCGGGCTGCAGACCGTCACCTGGCTGCTGGCCGGGAACGTGCTGCACCGGGACAGCCTGGGCAGCGAGCAGCAGATCCGGCCCGGCCAGCTGAACCTGATGACGGCCGGCCGCGGCGTCGCGCACTCCGAGGAGTCACCGGAGGACCATGACCCATCGCTGCACGGCGTGCAGCTGTGGCTGGCCCTGCCCGATGCGGACCGCGCGGTGGCCCCGGCGTTCGAGCATCACGCCGAGCTGCCGACCGCCGGCCTGGGCGGGTTCGAGATCACCGTGTTCGCCGGGTCGCTGGCCGGGGTGCGCTCGCCGGCCACCGTGTTCTCCCCGGTCACCGGCGCGGAGCTGCGGGCGGCCCGGCCCGCCAGCGGACGGCTCGGCTTGGACCCGGCGCACGAGCACATGATCTTCACGGTGACCGGTGCGGCCCGGGCTGACGGCACCGAGCTGTCCCCCGGCCAGCTGCTCTACCTGGGCACCGGGCGGGACGGCGTGGACCTGGCCGCGGCGGCGGGCAGCACGCTGCTGCTGCTCGGCGGCGAGCCGCTCGGTGAACCGCTGCTGATGTGGTGGAACTTCGTCGGCCGGACCCCGGAGGACATCATCCAGGCGGCCAGGGACTGGACGCAGAGCACCCGGTTCGGCCAGGTGAGCGGGTACCACGGGCGGCCGCTGCCGGCGCCGCCGGTGGACCGGATGTCACTGCTGCGACGGTGAGCCGTCGGCCGGCCCGCCCCGCTCCCGGCGGGTGATGCGGCCGGCATGGTCGGCGAACTCGCTGATCAAGCCGCCGCGGCCAGGCCGAGCAGCTCCCAGGACCGGGCGATGCCGATCGCGAAGAAGATGGTGACCAGGCTGGCCCCGAACGCCTGGGCTCCGTGCGGCCAGCGCCCCGGCCACGGTGACGCTGCCCAGGTAGAAGTTCGTGTAGTCCCCCACCCCAGCTGGTGTTTCCTTGATCAACGGTCGGGACACCCAGGTGCGGGTCAGCTACCCCTCACAACGGGTGATGTCGGGGGCGAAGCCGCGGTCCATGATGGGACGCGTGGGTGAGAGAGGTCGGCTTTGGGTATTTGTACCTCCGGCAGCAGGACGCCGCGGTACTCCGTACGGAGGCCGGCCCTCCCGACGGACCTGCTAAGGGGGTGCCGAGCTGAATCAGGATCTGGCGCTGCCGCGCATCGTGGTGGGAGTGGACGGATCGATGGCCTCACTCGCCGCGCTGCGCTGGGCAGTCAGAGAAGCAGGTTTGCGGGAATCCGCCTTGCAGGTCGTGCGCGCCTGGGAAGACGCGGCGAAGCGGGCGGCACCGTACGCCTCACACACCCGCCTGCCGGGCGGCGCGGAAGACCATCGCCGCGCGGCCGACCGGCTGCGGGCCGACGTGGCCGGGGCACTCGGCCCGTCCCCGCTGGTCCCGGTAGCGGTCCAGGTCGCGGAGGGACTCGCGGCCCGGGTCCTGCTCGACCACGCCGCTGGCGCGGACCTGCTGGTGCTGGGCAGCGCGACGCGCTGCGCGCCGGATGGCATCGGGCCGGTGGCCCGGGCCTGCCTGCGGCATGCGCCGTGCCCGGTGGTCGTGGTCAGCGACGCGATGACCGACCTGCCGGTGCCTGCCTGAGGTATCGGGCTGCGCGGCCGGCTCAGCGGTGGCTGTTCCAGCGCGGGCCGGTGGACCGCCAGTCGGCTGCCCAGGCAGCCAGGCGGCGCCGGTCAAGGATGTAGACGGCCAGCGATACCGCGCAGACCAGCACCGTGCCCAGCCCGAACGGGGCCAGCACGGCGGCCAGCGCGGCCTGGCCGGTGGCCTGCTGGGCGCGCAGCGGCGGGCCGGTCTGCGCGCCCCACTGATCGACCCAGATGCGCACCGTGCTGCCGGCCTGGGCGCTGGCCGGGGCGGCCACGTCACCGGTCCGGGCCGTTCCGTCCGGGGCGGTCCACCGGCCCGGTACCTCGGACCCGGCCACCCCGCCGTAGCCGATGTCCACCACCGGCCGGGCGTCGGCCAGCAGCAGCGCGCTGACCTGATGCCAGGCCGCCTGCTGGCGCTGCTGCACGCGGAGCGCGGCGCTGTCGGCCCAGTGCCAGCCGAACAGGGCCAGCAGCGGCGCGCCGGCCAGGAACAGGATCAGCGCGGCCGCGACAATGGCCGCCTCGACCCGGTCCGAGGTGCGGCGCAGCGGGTTGTGATCCGGCCACCGCCCGCGCAGCCAGAGTGCGCGCGGCGGCCGCGGCTGCGTGGCCCGGCTCTGCCTCATCGCGATCCCTCTCCTGCTACCAGTGTGCGCGCAGCCGGAGACAGGATTGAGCGGCACCCGGCCTGAACGGGCGGGACTTTCGTCTTACCGGCGGCCAGCCCATGACCAGGCCGGGGAATCAGCCCTTGACCGCGCCGGTGAAGCCGCCGACCAGATGCCGCTGGGCAAAGATGAAACAGGCCAGCGCGGGCAGCATGGACAGCGCGGTGAAGGCCAGGATGCTGGCTGTGTCCTGGGCGTACTGGGTCTGGAAGTTGGCCACCGCCAGCGGCAGCGTGTAGTGGTCGGTGCTGGTGAACAGCAGCAGCGGGAGCAGGTACTGGTTCCAGCTGTTGATGAACGCCAGCACGGCCACGGTAGCCAGCGCGGGCCGGGACAGCGGCAGCAGCACGCGGAGGAAGAACTGCAGCCGGCTGGCCCCGTCCACCACGGCCGCGTCCTCCAGTTCGCCGGGGATCTCCCGCATGAACGGGCGCAGGATGACCACGGTGAGCGGCAGCGCGAAGGCCGCCTCGCAGAGCACCAGGCCGAGGATGCTGTCCACCATGCCGATCTTGTCCAGCAGCAGGTACAGCGGCAGCGCGGCCGCGTTCAGCGGCCACAGCAGGCCGATCGCGAACACCAGGAACAGGCCCTCCCGGCCGCGGAACGAGTACCGGGACAGCGCGAACGCGGCCATCGAGCCGAGCACCAGGACCAGCGCGGTGACCAGCACGGCGACCTCGGCGCTGTTGGCCAGCGGCTGCCAGAACGCGGACGAGCTGAGCAACTGGGCGTAGTTGTGCCAGGCCCAGGGGTGCGGCAGCCCGGTGGCCGACATGTTGATCTGCGCGTTGGTCTTGGCGCCGTCCAGGAACACGAACAGCAGCGGGACCACGGTGATGCCGACCAGCAGCAGGCCGGCCAGGTAGGTGACCATGGTGACCGGGGACAGCTTGCGGCGCCCTGCGGGGGCCCGGACAGCGATCGCGGACATTGGCGTCACCCCACAGCCCGGGTCAGCGCGCCGGCCGTATCCCGGCGCAGCACGAACCGCTGGTAGACCAGCGCGAAGATGAAGCAGATGCCGAACATGATCACCGCTACCGCGCTGCCGTAGCCGAATTCGCTGCTCTGGAAGCCGCGCTGGACCAGGTAGGTGGCCATCGTGCTGGACGCGTTGGCCGGCCCGCCACCGGTCATGATCCACACCTGGTCGAACACCTGCAGCGAGCCGACGATGGACAGGAACAGCCAAATCCGGATCGTCGGGCCGAGCAGCGGGATGGTGATCCGCCAGGTGGTGCGCCAGGCCGACGCGCCGTCCAGCGCCGCGGCTTCGAGCAGCTCGGCCGGGATGCCTTGCAGCCCGGCCAGCATCAGCAGCATGGCGAAGCCGAAGAACTGCCAGGTCAGCACCACGATCATGGTGTAGATCACCAGGTGCAGGTTGGCCAGCCAGAGCTGGGTCAGCCCGCTCAGCCCGGTCAGCTTCAGCACCTGGTCCACGAAGCCGCCCGGCTGCAGCAGCAGCAGCCACATCACCGCGGTGGTCGCGTAGGGCAGCACGAACGGGGCGAACACCAGGGTGCGCAGCGCGGTGCGGCCCCAGATCCGCCGGTTCAGCAGCAGGGCCATGCCCAGGCCGAGCGGCAGCTGGATGAGGATCGACGCGGCCACGATGATCAGGTTGTGCCCGAACGCCTGCCGGAACACCGGGTCGTCCAGTACCAGCCGGTAGTTGTACAGCCCGGCGAAGCTGCCCAGCGGCCCGAAGCCGGTCCACTTGTACATCCCGTCGTAGGCGGCCAGCACGATCGGCAGTAACGCGAACCCGGCGAACAGGAGCAGGGCCGGGCCGAGCAGCAGGGTCAGCTCGGCTTTGCGGCGCAGCCCGGGCCCGCGGAGCCGGCCGCTCCGGCCGCGCCGGGTGGCCGGCCCGGAGCCGAGCGGGCCAGCCTGGATGTCGAGGTCGGTGTCGCCGGCGACCGCCATCAGATCCTCCTCACGTTCCGGGCGCGGTCCCGCGCCTTCCATGCGCGATGCTGCGCCGTCCGGGGGCCGAGCTGCGCCGGCTGGGCGCGGTGCGGCGCCCGCCCGGGCCGGCTGCCCCGGCCCGGGTGGGCGCCCGTTACTGGCGCACCGCTTACTACTGGGACTTGGCCTGGCTCACCGCCGTGATGATGGACTGCGCGCTGCCCTGGCCCGCGAAGAAGCTCGCGATGGCCGCGTCGAGGGCCTGCCCGACGTTGGTCGGGAAGGCGATGTCGAAGTAGGTCTGGATGTACGGGGCCGCGTGGCTGTAGGTGAGCACCTGCTTCTGCGCGGAACCCAGCGCGGACGACGCGGCCGGGTTGGCGGGCAGGCCCACGTTGGCCCCGACCACCTTGGTCTGCACCGGGGTGGAGTCGATGTACTTCAGGAATTCGGCGCAGGTCTTGGCCGGCGCCACCGTGGTGCAGGAGAACCCGTCGCCACCGCCGAGCACGGTGGTGGCCGACCCAGCGGCGCCGGGCACCGACGGGAACGGGAACCAGCCGAGGTCGGAGTTGAGGCTCTTGTTCGAGGTGAGCGGGGCCATCACGCCGGGGTCCCAGTCGCCCTGCAATTCCATCGCTGCTTTGCCGTTGGCCACCATGCCCGCCGAGCTGCCCGCGCCGACCTGAGACGCGGTGCCCAGGAAGCCGGCCTGGAACGGGTGCGTGTTCATGAACGCGGTCAGGTCCTTGCTCGCCTTGCTGAAGCAGGAGTTGGACAGGTTGACCGCCTTCATCGACGCCTGGAGGGTGGCCGTCGGGCACTCCCGGATGGCGAAGTACTCCCACCAGAACGCGTCCGGCCACTTGTCCTTGCTGCCCACCGCGATCGGCACGATGTGCGCGGCCTTCAGCTTGGTCACGTCGGCGTCCAGTTCCGGCATGGTGGCCGGCGGCTTGCTGATGCCCGCCTTGGCGAACAGGTCTTTGCGGTACCAGAAGCCGACCGTGTGCAGGTCGTAGGGGACGCCGTACTGCTTGCCGCTGACCTGCCAGCCCTGGGCCGCGGCACCGATCTGGCCGATCCAGCCGGACACGTACGGGCTGAGGTTGGTCAGCTTGCCCGACGGCACCTGGCTGGCTTCCTGGCCGCCGCCCCACTGCTGGTAGATGGCGGGCGGGTTGCTCGAGGCCAGCGCGGCCGGGACCTTGGTGGTGAACGCCTCGTTCTGGATAGGCACGACCTGGATGGTCACATTGGGGTGTGCCTTGTGGAAAGCGGCCGCCGCCTGCTGCCAGACGGTCTTGAGCTGCCCGGTCGTGGCGTTGGTCCACCAGGTGAGGGTGACGTGCCCATTGCTGGAGGTGGTGGCGGTCCCGCCACTGCTGCCGCAGGCAGCGAGGGCGAGCGCCGCTGCCGCGACCACGGCGGCAACGGCAGGCTTCCGGAGGCTGCGCATGTTGGTCATCTCCTGACGACGTTGGCTGAAGTGTGCCGAGCCTGGCCAACCTGGGCTTGCCGCCGAGTTTTGCGCGTCACATCGGACATGTCAATCGTTGTCGATAACGTTTTATACGCTATCCTCACGACGTGGATTCAACCCCTCGCGTGACGATCCGGGAGGTCGCCGCGCAAGCTGGCGTTTCGGTCGCGACGGTCTCGAAGGTCATCAACGGCCGGTATGGCGTGGCCGCCGACACCATGGCCCGGGTCAACGCGGTCATCAACGACCTGGGGTACCAGGCCAGCCTGGTCGCGCAGAGCCTGCGCAATCACCGCACCAACGTGATCGGCATCCTGGTCGCCGACCTTGAACCGTTCAGCGCCGAGCTGCTCAAGGGCGCGGCCGACGCCATCCGCGGCTCCGGGTTCGAGATGGTGGTGTACTCGGCCGGCGGCCTGGCCGATGATCACGTGGGCTGGGAGCGGCGCTACCTGTCCCGGCTGAGCGGCACGCTCATCGACGGGGCCGTGCTGGTCACGCCCACCGTGGTGGACGTGAACTACGGCGCGCCCATCGTCGCCATCGACCCGCATACCGGCCAGTCCGAGCTGCCCACCATCGACTCGGACAACCTGCGCGGCGGCCAGCTGGCCACCGCCCACCTGCTCGGGCTGGGCCACCGCCGGATCGCGATGCTCAGCGGGCTGCCCGACCTGGAATCCTCCCGGCTCCGCGAGCAGGGCTACCGGCAGGCCATGGCCGCCGCCGGGGTGCCGGTCAGCGAGGACCTGGTGCTGGTCGGCGGGTACGACGCGCAGGCCTCGGCGGAATGCACCCGCACGCTGCTGACCAGCGCAGACCCGCCGACGGCCATCTTCGCGGCCAACGACGTGTCGGCCATCGCCGCCATCCAGGCCGCGGTCGGGCTGGGCCTGCGGGTGCCGGCCGACCTGTCCGTGGTCGGCTTCGACAACATCCCGGAGTCGGCGCTGTGCGCGCCGCCGCTGACCACGGTCAACCAGCCCATCCGGCAGATGGGCGAGCGGTCCATTCAGCTGCTGCTCCGGCTGATGCGCGGGGATCACGTCGAGGACACCCACATCACGCTGCAGACCGATCTGGTCGTCCGGCAGTCGGCCCGGGCCCGCTAGCCGACTCCTCTGCCCGCCGGCCACGGCCGGCGGGCAGAGGGAGGCGCACCCGCCGGCCGTGGGTGCCGGCGCGGTTAGCCCACGTCTCCGCCACGTCCCGGCAGCACGAAGCTGACCATCGAGCGGGCGGGCAGCGTCATACTGAACGCTCCCTGGTGGACGGTGACGCCAGGCTGGCGCGCGGTGTCGCTGGTGGCGTCGGTCAGGTAGGGGGTCGCCACCGAGCCGTCCCTGATCCCGGTCCCGGCCAGCGTGAACGTGACCGGGTCCGGGCTGGTCGCCGTGTTCAGCGCGACGATGGCCACCGACCCGTCCCGGTTGCGGAACGCGGTCAGGTCCAGGCCGCCGTCGCTGGTGCTGGCCCCGATCCGGACCGCACCGGGGCGGACGAACCGGCTGTAGCCCGCGAACGCCCACAGCCGCCCGGACGGGATGACGGTGGACCCGTCGATCTCGATCAGCCCCTCGTTGTCGCCGTTCTCGGCCGGGGTGGTGCTGCCCCACCAGTACAGGAACGCGTTCAGGTCGGCCGCGGTGAGCCCGGTGTAGATGTGCTGGGCCCAGGTCAGCCCGGACGCGTCGGTGCCGTCGTCCCAGGCGGGGTCCCAGCTCTCGAAGGTAGACCACTCGGTCTCCCAGACCGGCCCGTGCCATCCGGCCAGCGGCGACGCGGGCGGTGCAGTGTAGCCGTGGCTGGTGAACAGCGGCGTGGCCGCGCGGGCGGCCGGGTCGGCCTCGATGGCCGCGGCGTACTGCTGGGCGTAGTCCCAGCCCTCGGTGGCGCAGCATTCCGCCCTGGTTGTCAGATGCGCAGCACCCAGGTGGGCGGCGGCCAGCGCGTGGCCGAGGTAGGGCATGAAGTTGGCCGTCTGCGTGGGGCTGAGCAGCATGCTGTCGTAGCCCGGCCCGATGTTGGCCTCGTTCTCCGGCCCGACGTAGCTCAATGGGATCCCGGCGGCCGCGTAGTCCCTGGCGTACTGGGTCAGGTAGTTCGCGTAGGCCTGGCGCCAGTCGCCGCTGGCGCAGCTGGCCCCGGGGACGCCGCACAGCGTCCCGCCGTTGTCCACCGAGTCGTTGGTCTTCATGAACGCGGGCGGGCTCCACGCGTCGGCGAACACGTCGCGGACCCCATACTCGGCCCGGATCTGCTGGGCCAACCAGAGCTGGCCCTGATCCTGGTTGATGGCGGACAGCGGCAGGTAGGCCGGGGTGGCGGTGGGGCTGGCCGGGGCGGCCGGCTCGATGGTGCTGCCCTGGTCGGCGCTGATCTCGTTCCGCAGGATGGTCAGCCCAGCCCCGCTGGCCGGGCTGTACAGCAAGCTGAGCGCCTGCTGCTGGACCGCGGCCGGGGTGTTCATCACGGTCTCCGCCTGGCCGAACGCCTCGGAGGCGCCGAACCCGGTGATGACCTGGTGCCGGATCGCGCCGTTGATGACGGCGGTGTGCCCGGCCCCGGCCTGGGCGGACGCCGGGACGCCTGGCCGCAACGGCCAGCGTGCCGGCGGCCAGTACGGCCACCGCTGCGGCTAAGGGCGCACTGGTGTAGCGCCGGTTGATGTTGTGCACAGGACTCGTTCCTTTCGTTGCTGGTGCGGGCCTGCCCCGCGCCCCGGGAGGGGATGACGCGGCGGGACGCAGGGCAGGCCGCCTCGAACGGCGTCAGGTGGTGCAGGTGGCGCCGTTCAGGGTGAACGCGGTCGGGGCCGCGTCACTGCTGGCCCAGGTGCCCTGGAAGCCCACCGAGGTGGACTGCCCGGCGGCCAGGGCGCCGTTGTAGCTCGCGTTCGTGATCGACACGGTCTCCCCGCTCTGGCTGGCGGTGCCGTTCCACGCGGTGGTGATCGTCTGGTCGCCCGGGAAGGTGAAGCCCAGCGTCCAGCCGCTGATCGCGGACGAGCCGGTGTTGGTGATGTTGATCTGGGCCACGAAGCCGCCGGTCCACTGGCTCTGCGTGCTGTACACGACCTGGCAGGCGGCACCACCTCCCCCGCCGCTGGACGAGATCGCCCAGCTGAACGTGGCCGACCCGGATGCCCCGGTGCCGTCAGTGGCGGTGACGGTGACGGTGGACGTGCCCGCCGTGGTCGGCGTGCCCGAGATCAGCCCGGTCGAGGAGTTGATGGACAGCCCGGCGGGCAGCCCGGTCGCGGCGTAGCTCAGCGTCTGGCCGGAGGCTGAGTCCGACGCGTGCACCTGCACGCTGGCCGCGGTGCCCACGGTGCCGGTCTGGTTGCCCGGGCTGGTGACGGTGACGGTGTTGCCGCCACCGCTTCCGCTGCCCGTGCTGCCGAGCACGTAGGTGACCAGGGAGCGAGCCGGGATCGAGGCGCTGAACGAGCCGCCGCTGACCGACGAGGTGGCCTGTGCGGCCACGTCGTTGCTGCTGTCGGTCAGGTACGGGGTCACGGTGGCCCCGTTCGGCGTGCCGGTGCCGGACACCGAGTAGGTGATCGGGTCGGCGCTGGTCCCGGTGTTCAGCGCGACGATGGCCACCGTGCCGTCGGTGTTCTTGAACGCGGCCAGGTCCACCGCGCTGTTGGAACTGGTGGCCGCGATCCGCACGGCGCCGGGGTGCACGTAGCGGCTGTAGTTGGCGAACGCCCACAGCCGCCCGGATGCGGTGACCGTCGAGCCGTTGATCTGGATCAGGCCCTCGTTGTCCCCGTTCTCCGACGGGGTGGTGGAACCCCACCAGTACAGGAACGCGCTCAGGTTGGCCCCGGTCAGCCCCTGGTAGATGTGCTGAGCCCAGGTCAGGCCGGACGCGTCGGTGCTGTCGTCCCAGGCTGGGTCCCAGCTCTCGAACGTGGACCACTCGGTCTCCCAGGCCGGCTTGGACCAGCCGGACAGCGGGGTGGCCGGCGCCTCGGTGTAGCCGTGGCTGGTGAACACCGCGGTGTCCGCGCTGGCCGTGGGGTCCGCCTCGATCGCGGCCGCGTACTGCTGGGCATAGTCCCAGCCCTCGGTGGCGCAGCACTCCATCTTGGTGGACAGCCCGGACGAGGCCAGCGTGGGGCCGAGCACGTCCAGGAAGTTGGCCGTCTGGGCCGGGGTCAGCTGCATACTGTCGTAGCTGGTGGACAGGTTGGCCTCGTTCTCCGGGCCGATGTAGGTCAGCGGCACCCCGGCCGCCGCGTAGTCCTTGGCGTACTGCACCAGGTAGTTGGCGTAGGCCTGGCGCCAGTCGCCGCTGGAGCAGGTGGCGCTGGGCGTGCCGCACAGTGCGCCGCCGTTGTCGGTCGCGTCGTTGGTTTTCATGAACGCGGGCGCGGTCCACGCGTCGGCGAACACGTTGGTCACGCCGTAGTCGGCCTTGATCTGCTGGGCGAACCACAACTGGCCCGCGTCCTGGCCGGTGGAGGACATCGGCAGGTAGGTCGGGGTGGCGGTCGGGCTGCCCGGCGAGTTGGGCTCGATGGTGCTGCCCGAGTCGGCGCTGACCCAGTTGCGGAGGATGTTCAGCCCGGCCCCGCTGGTCGGGCTGTAGAGCAGGCTGAGCGCCTGCTGCTGGACCGAGGACGAGGCGTTCATCACGGTCTGCGCCTCGCCGAAGGCTTCCGAGGCGCCGAAGCCGGTGATGGTCTGGTAGGTGGTGGTGCCGTTGATGGTCGCGGTGTCCGCGGCCAGGGCCGGGACCGCCGGGGCCAGCAGGCCCATCGCGGTGACTGTCAGTAATGCCGTGGCGGCGGCTAACGCGGCACCGGCCGGGCGCCTGATGCGGTCAAGCACAGTAACTTTCCTTCCTTGATCTCGCGCAGCGCCCGGCTCCCGGGACGCTCCGCGTGGTAACAGGTGCTGGACTGCCCTCCTCTCGCTGCGCAGCCGTCGGGTCCGCCCGCCGCCGCCCGGCCTGGGACGGCGAGCTGGACCTGCCGGCAGGTGGCTGGCCAGGGTGGCTGTCACCTGGATCGATGCCGACAGCCACGGACCCGGGTGGCGCTGCGCAGGCCGCCCAGGAGCGACCCAGGCGCGGCGCTGAGGGCTGCTGCGCATGGCTCATCTCCTGACGATGCCGCCCTGGTGTCGCCACCCGAGCGCCGCGCCGGCCTGCTCCGCCCGGCTCGCCGCAGAGTCTGACCCCGTGTCCGGGGCAATGTCAATCGTTGTCGATAACGTTTTATAGCGCTATCCTCCCGGCGTGGAGCCAACCTCGTTCGTCACTATCCGCGACCGCGCCGAGCGCGGTGCGGGGCGGCCGCGGTCCCGGAGTCCGGGGCGGCCGGGGCCCCGCGGTGCGGGCCCGGCCCGGTCCCGCTGCCCGCCGCGGTGACGCCGCCCTGGCCTGACCCGCTGACCCATCAGGACGACGGACGGACCGCACGTGACCATTGAGCGCAGCCTCTCCACCGAAACCTGGCGCGACCCGGCCGCCGCGACCGCGGACCGGGTGCGGGACCTGCTGGCCCGGATGACCATCCGGGAGAAGATCGCCCAGCTCTCCAGCCTGTGGGTGAACATGGGCGCGGCCAGCGCCGCGGTCGCGCCCCATCAGCACGAGTCCGTCAGCTCGGCCGGGCCGTGGGCCACGCTGATCAGCGACGGGGTGGGGCAGCTCACCCGGCCGTACGGCACCACGCCGGTCAGCCCGGCCGACGGGGCGCGCGCGCTGGCGGGCCGGCAGCGCCAGATCATCGCGGCCAGCCGGCTCGGCATCCCGGCCATGGTGCACGAGGAGTGCCTGACCGGGCTGGAGGCCTGGCAGGCCACCGTGTTCCCGTCGCCGCTGTGCTGGGGGGCGAGCTTCGACCCAGTGCTGGTTGAGCAGATGAGCGCGCACATCGGCACCGTCATGCGCCGTCTCGGCGTGCACCAGGGCCTGGCGCCGGTCCTCGACGTCGTGCGCGACCTGCGCTGGGGACGGACCGAGGAAACCATCGGCGAGGATCCGTACCTGGTCGGCCTGATCGGCAGCGGCTACGTCCGCGGCCTGGAGTCGGCCGGCATCGTGGCCACGCTCAAGCACTTCGCCGGCTACTCGGCCTCCCGGGGCGCGCGGAACCTGGCCCCGGTCTCGATCGGCCCGCGCGAGCTGGCCGACGTGCTGCTGCCCCCGTTCGAGATGGCGCTGCGGGCCGGCGCCCGCTCGGTAATGAACTCCTACACCGACCTGGACGGCGTCCCGGTGGCCGCCGATCGCCAGCATGCTCACCGGCCTGCTCCGGGACGGCTACGGGTTCACCGGCACGGTCGTCTCCGACTACTTCTCGGTCGCGTTCCTGCACACCCTGCACGGCGTGGCCGGCACCCGGACCAGCGCAGCCCACCTGGCCCTGCAGGCCGGCATCGACGTGGAACTGCCCATGGTCAACTGCTACGGCGAGCCGCTGCGCGCCGGCATCGAGTCCGGCGTCATCGACATGGCCCTGCTCGACCGGGCGGTGGCCCGCGTGCTCAGCCAGAAATGCGAGCTCGGCCTGCTCGACCCGGACTGGGACGCCGGGCCAGACCCCGATGGCACCAACGTGGACCTGGACGACGCCCGGTCCCGTGCGCTGGCTGGCCAGCTGGCCCGCCGCTCCATCGTGCTGCTGCGCAACGAGGGCGTACTGCCGCTCACTCCGGGCCAGCGCATCGCGGTCGTCGGCCCGCGAGCCGACGACCCGGGCGCGATGCTCGGCTGCTACTCGTTCCCGCGGCACGTCGGCGTGCACTACCCGGACGTGGCGCTGGGCATCGAGATCCCCACCGTGCTGGCCGCGCTGCGCGCCGACCCCGCCGGTTACCTGGTCAGCTACGCCCCGGGCTGCCCGGTCCTCGGCGGCACCGATGCCGATATCGCGGCCGCCGCGCGCACCGCCGCCGGCGCCGACGTGTGCGTCGCGGTCCTCGGCGACCAGGCCGGGCTGTTCGGCGTGGGCACCTCCGGCGAGGGCTGCGACGCCGCCGACCTGCGGCTGCCCGGGCGCCAGGGTGAGCTGCTCGACGCCCTGCTGGACACCGGCACGCCGGTCGTGCTCATCCTGCTGGTCGGCCGGCCCTACGAGCTCAGCGAGCAGGTGGACCGGCTGGCCGCCGCGCTGTGCGGGTTCTTCCCCGGCGAGGAAGGCGGCACCGCGCTGGCCGACATCCTCAGCGGCCGGGTCAACCCGTCCGGGCACCTGCCGATCAGCTTCCCGTCGGCTGGCGCGACCCAGCCGAGCACGTATCTGGCACCCCAGCTTGGCCAGCGCAACGACGTCAGCATCGTCGACCCCACCCCGGTGTTCCCGTTCGGCCACGGCCTCAGCTACGCCCCAGCCAGCTGGATCGATGTCGCCCTGACCGGCGCCGCCGAGTGGCCCACCGACGGCACCTGCCAGCTCGCCGTCACGTTGCGCAATGACGCCGGCCGGCCCACCACCGAGGTGGTCCAGGTCTACCTGCATGACCCGGTGGCCGAGGTGGCCCGGCCCACCCAGCAGCTCATCGCGGCCAGCCGGGTGGACCTCACCCCGGGGCAGACCCGCACCGCGGTGATCACCCTGCACGCCGACCTGACCTCGTACACCGGCCGGTCCGGCCGCCGCCAGGTCGATCCGGGCGCGGTCGAACTCCGGGTCGGCGCCTCCAGCGCCGACATCCGCGCCACCCTGCGCTGCACGCTGACCGGCCCGCCCCGCCACCCCGGCCCGCACCGCGCCCTGGAACCCGGGATCAAGCTGACCTGACCCGGCGACCGCCCACATCGCGAGCCAGCCGGTGTCTAAGCCGGTGCCCGGCGTGCACCGGCTAGATTCCAGGGCAGGGAGTGATCATGGCGAAGGTCGCTTTTGGCAATCATTCGGCGGTCCGGGTCCCCCGGGCGGAACGAGACGCAGTTCGCAGCTTCTACCGTGATGTGCTGGGCTGCGAGATGACCAGGTCAGGCGACCGCAAGGACGACTTCCGGCTGGGCGACGGCTTCTATTTCGCGTTTCTCTACGAGGACGAGGGTGCCGCACTCGATGAGAGCGGCTTTCTGCGGGCGATCTACCTGGAGCTGAAGGCCAGCGACGTCGAAGAACTGCGGCAGCGGATCGTCGCCTTCGGGGTCAGGGTGCTCGACGTGCCGGATCCGCATCTGTACTTCCAGGCCCCGGGCGGGCAGGTCTTCCGGCTGGTCGGGATCGACGAGGACCTGTCCAGATATGAGGGGACCGAGCACGGCGAGCAGAACGTCGGCCGGGTGTTTCATTAGCCTGGACGGGATGGCACGACCGCAGACCCCGGCTGACGATCCGTTCGGTGGCCGGGCGCCAACCAGTCACGAACGGATGACCGGCCTGCCCTGGGACGCGTCGTACCAGGGCGGCCCGGCGCCGTGGGATATCGGCCGGCCCAGCCGGCGGTAGTGCGCCTGGCCGCCGACGGCGGATTCGCCGGGACGGTGCTCGATGCGGGCTGCGGGACCGGCGAGAACGCGCTGCATATCGCCGCGCTGGGCGTGCCGGTGCTCGGCCTCGACGTGGCCGGGACGGCCCTGGCGATGGCCCGGGAGAAGGCCGCCGAGCGCGGGATCGAGGCCGAGTTCGTGGCGGCCGACGCGCTGCACCTGGAGCGGTTGCGGCGCAGGTTCGCGACGGTGCTGGACTGCGGGCTTCTCCACACTTTCGACGGCGCCGAGCGACCGGGGTACGTGGCGAGCCTCGCGTCGGTGACCGAGCACGGCGGGACGCTGTACGTGCTGTGCTTCAGTGACGCCGGACCCGATACCGGCCCGCACCCGGTCAGCCAGGACGACCTGAGAGCGGCGTTCCGCCCGGACAGCGGATGGACCGTCGTCGCCATCGAACCGGACCGGGTCCAGACCAGATTCCACGACGCCAACGGCGCCCCAGCCTGGCTCGCGACCATCAAGCGGATCTAGACGGGCTGGCCGGACTGGCCCGCGGTCAGCCCAGGCCATCAGCCCAGGCCAGACCACAGGTACCGGGCACCGATCGCCACCACCAGGACCCCGAGCAGGCGGCGGATCAGCGCATCCGGCAGCCGCGGCTGCAGGCGGGCGCCCAGATACGCACCGGCCAGACCGCCGATGCCGAGCGCGATGCCGGTCGGCCAGTCCGGCGCCACCGGGCCCTGCGCATGAGCCGACAAGACGGTAAACGTGACGACGCCAGCGACCGAGGTCACGAACGTCGAGGCCAGCGCGGCCGGGGCAACCTCCGATGGCGGCCGTCCGGACCCGATCAGCACCGGGGCCAGGATGGATCCGCCGCCGATCCCGTAAATCCCGCCGATACATCCCACCACCGCGGCCAGCAGCACGAGCGCCGGCACCGGGATCACCCGGACCCGCCGGCCGCCCGTCCCCGCCGGGAAGCCTGTGTCGTGCGGGAAGCCCGGCCGGGTCAGCGCCAGCCACAGCCCGAGCGGCAGCAGCACCCCGGCTACCACCAGGTCAAACACCCGGGCGCCCGGCAACAGTTCGACCCGGATCACCGAACCCGCGACCACCCCCGGCAGCGTCCCGGCGATCAGCACCAGGGCCAGCCGCCCGCCGGTCTGCCCCTGCCGCCAGTACCGGTACAGCGCCCCCGGCGTCGCCACCACGTTGTAGAGCAGGTTCGTCGGGGTGACGGCCGGGCTGGGCGTGCCCAGCACACTCACCTGGAACGGCAGCAGCAGCACCGCGCCGGACACCCCGGCGGGCGTCGCCAGCACCGCGATCACAAACGCAGCCGCCAGCGCGACCAGCTCAGTCCAGCCCGCGCCCAGCACGTGATCACGCTAACCAGCCCCTGACCAGGCCACCAGCCGATGCCCGGCTAATTGCGCAGCGCAACCCCCCGCTGCCCTCCGGGCGCCGGCCGCCGGCCCACTAGGGTGCCCCCGGCCGCCGGCCACGCAAATCCTTCACCCATGCCCCTGAGCGCCCGACCCTGCACCGCGTGACTGAATCATTCATGCGCAGCAGACAACATGAATGATTCGTCAACGCGGTTGGGTGCGGGACGGGACGGCTCGCGCGCGGGGGGACGAGACCGCCGTCAGTGCACTGGGGGTGGGTGGCTGTCGGTCGTGGCCACCAGGGCGGGGTCCCAGGCGCTGACCACGCAGACCTGGCGGAACGCGGACCGGGCGAACTCCAGCGCGGTCGCGAACGGGTCGTCGGCGGCGCGCACATCGTCCCAGTCCAGGATGAACTCATGGAGCAAGACGTCCCAGCGGGCCGCGGCCGGTGACAGGGTCAGCGTGCTGCAGCCGTCCGGGGTGGGATGCGGGTACGCGTAGAACGCGGCGTGCGGGTAGCGGCCGTCGCCCGGCCACCAGCCGACCGCGACTTCCTGCGAATCCATTGCGTTGCGCATGATGAAATCGGTGGACGGCGGGTCGGCCGGCACACCGGAGAACAGGCTGACGGCCAGGTCGAACGAACCCCACCAGGCGTTGACTGGGGTGGACCGGCCCCGGAACGGCGCGCGGTAGGCGGCCAGCACGAGGGCCGCGTGGGTGGCGGCGGCGAAGTACGCGCCGACCTGGCTGGGGTCGTATTCGTGGTGCTCGGTGTCCTGGTCGAGCGGGATGGTCCAGGGCACTTCCTGCGGGGTGGGATCGATCTCCACCGGGCCGCCGAGGCGGCGGACGGCGGCCAGGAGTTCCTGGGCAACGTCGCCGACCGGGCGGCTTGGGGTGAGCGGGACGCGGCCGGCCCGGCCGTCCGAGTGCTCCACGACCGCCTCATGCCGGTGCAGGTCGAGCGCGGCGACCAGAGCGCCGGAACCATCCGGGGCGGGCAGCGGGGCGGTCTCCCAGCCGCGCGCGGTCAGCCGGAGCGCGGCGTGCTGCAACTGCGGCTCGGGCGCGGCCAGCCGGACGGCCAGCTTGCCGAGCACCTGGGTATGCGCGTGCAAAGTGTCACAGGTCGCCTGCCAGTCCTCATACGAGCACGCAGGCCAGGTCGCGGGCATGGCAGCAGCCTAAGTCGGCCGCCGCCACCAGGCCCAGCCGGGCCGCCCGGGAGGCGGCCGCGCCGCGGGTCGGCGCGCCGAGCTTGGCCAGCACGGCTGACACGTGGTGGTCCACGGTCTTGGCCGAGATGAACAGCTGTTCGGCGATCTCCGCGTTGGTGTGGCCGGCGCAGATCAGGCCCAGGACCTCCTGCTCGCGGCGGGTCAGCCCAAGGGGGTGATCACGGGTGGTGGCGCGCGGGCCGGCCGGGATGGACCGGATGCCCCGGTCGCGCATGATCTGCCGGGTGAGCCGGGCGGTCGCGGCGGCACCCAGCTCGGTGAAGATCTGCAGCGCAGTGCGCAGTGAGCCCTCGTCGGCCGCGCCGAGGAGGGCCAGGGCCGCCTCGTAGCGGCAGCCCAGCCCGGTCCACAGCCGCCCGGCGTCCTGATAGCGGCCGTCGATCTCGGCCTGGTAGGGGGCGGCCAGCGGGCCGCGGGGCGGGCGGCCCGAGCCGGTGCGGCGCAGCCAGACCGCGACCGCGCCACGCTCCCAGTGGTCGCTGTCAGCAACCACGTCGTCGGCCAGCTCGGCCTCGCGGACGGCCTGGGCGGTGTTGCCGTCGAGCCAGCACGCTTCGGCGCGGTTCAGCCGGACCTGGACGATGCCCTGCGGCTCGCCCGCGGCGTCCGCGTACTGGATGGCTTCGTCCAGGCATGCCCAGGCACCGGGCTCACCGCGGCGAGCGCGGATCGTACCCAGCTGGTTCAGTGGGCAGAGCCGGATGATGGATGATGGGCCGCCGCGTTCCAGCAGTTCCGCGCTCAGCGCCGCCGCTTCGTCCCAGCGGCCGGTCCGCTCCAGCATGCTGGTCCGCTCGCTGCGCAGAAAGATGGCGTAGGTGGTGATGTCGTGCTCGTCGCAGTAGGCGGCGCCATCGGTGAAGTACGGCTCACCCTCGGCGAACATGCGTTCCGCATTGTGCAGCGAGTAGGCGTTCACGTAGGCCCGGCCGGCCTGCTCCTCATGCCGTCCGGCGAGCGCGATGTCCAGTGCCTCGCGGATGGTCCCGGCCCATTCGCCACCGGCCGCCTGGCTGGCGCAGGCTTCGTTGTTCAGCGCGCCGGCCAGCACCTGGGTCAGGCCCAGTGGCCGGGCGATCGCCTGCGCCCGGCGGGCCAGCCGGATCGCATCGTCGTTGGCGTTGGTCACCATGCGATGCGAAGCCAGGCTGGAGTACGCGAAGGCCAGCTCGGCGGTCGGGCCCAGCGGTTCGAGCACGGCGATGGCCGCCTCGCCAACCTCGGCCCCCTCAGCGCCCCGGCACAGATAGCACAGGCTGCAACCCAGCCAGCGCAGCGTGTCGCCCACGCGGAGCTGGTCGTCGGCCTGCCGCCACAGGACGAGCGCGCGCTCCCTGGCGTCGGCCGCGTCCTGCCAACGGTCCAGCAGGCCCGCTTCGTAGGCGAACGCGTCGTACAGCGTGGCCAGGATGCCGGGGTCCTGGTCGGTGGCGAACCGGAGTGCGCGCTCGTACTGGGTGGCGGCCTCGCGGTGCGCGCCCAGCTCAGCGGCGCGGCGGGCGGCGGCAGGCGCGTACCGGAGCACGGCGGCACCGGCACCGGCCGCTTCGGCGTGGAAAGCCAGCCTGGTGTCGTCAGTACAGCCCGCCGCCTGCAGGGCCGCGAGGATGCGGCCGTGGGTCGGTCCGCGCCGGTGCGGGGCGACGGCTTCGGCCACCGCGAGCCGGGCGATCTCATGGCGGAACTTCAGCTGCCCGCCGTCTGCCGTGACTAGCCCGGAGATGATCAGCTCGTCGATGGCAGCAGGCGAGCAGTTGGTGGCCTGCTCGAGCAGGTCCAGCTCGGCCCGGGCGCCGGTGAGCGCGGCGGCGTCCAGCACGGCGCGGGCCGCGCCGCTCAGCCTGGCGGCCCGGGCCAGTACCGCGTCCGGGGCCGAGGGCGGCACCTGGCCCACCCCGGACGCCACGACTTCGGTCACGTAGAACGGGTTACCGCCGGTCAGCCGGTGCAGCGCGGCAGCCTCCAGCCCGGAATCCGCGGCCAGCAGGCCGACTGCCTGCTCGCTGAGCGGCGCTAGCCCGATGCGCCTGGTAGAGCGCTGGGTGGCCAGGTCGCCGAGCGCGACGCGGAGCGGGTGATCCGGGGTCAGCCCGTCATCCCGGTAGGTGGCGATGAGCAGCACCGGGGCGTCGCGCAGGCGACGGCCGAGGAAGCGGAGCAGGTCCACGGTTGCCTCGTCAGCCCAGTGCACGTCTTCCATGACCAGCACATGCAGCTCGGCTGGCTCGCTGATCTGGCGGAGCAGCGCGCGGAACAGATCTTCCCGGGGCGCGTCCGCCCGGCACAGCTCCAGCAGTTCGCCGCCGAGCTTGCTGGCGATGTCGAACAGCGGCCCGAGCGGCCGCGGGGTGAACAGCCCATCGCACGCACCCCAGAACTAGCGCGCGGCGGGCAGATCCCGCTGCGCCTGTTCGACCAGCGCTGACTTGCCGACCCCGGCCTCGCCCGCGACGAGCACCAGCCGGCCGTCCCCGTGCCGCGCTTCCCCCGCGTAGCCCGTGAGCGACGCCAGCTGCGCATCCCGTTCCAGCAGCCCCACCGTCACAGTGTCCATGACTAAACCCCCCAGCACTAGCAGGCATAACGCCCCAACCGGGCAACTGGCTCAGATTGGGTCGCAGCGGTGCGAAAAGTAGGTAGCGCGGACCGGAAACTGGGTAACTGCTCCCGATCCGGAGTGCTGGCCTGCCGCCATACGGTCACGGTGAAGTCGATAACCACGACCAGGAGGCACGATGCCGCTCTACATGGACGTACACAACATCGCCGGGGGGGTCTCGTGCGACGACGTAGCCCAGGCTCACCAGGCCGACCTGCAGACCGAGGGCGAATACGACGTCCGCTACCTGCGGTACTGGGTCAACGAGGCCCAGGGCGCGGTGTTCTGCTTGGTCGAGGCTCCCTCAGCGGAGGCCGCCGCGGACGTGCACCGGAAGGCCCACGGCCTAGTCGCCGACGCGATCTACCAGGTGCAGGAAGGCAGCTAGCCGCGCACCGCTACTACCAATGCCGGCCTGGCCGGCCAAACCTGACTCGATGGAGAAGCACCATGATCCGCATTCGACGTTTCGCTTCCTGCCTGGTGGCCGCGCTGGCCGCCGTGGCCGCCAGCGCGGTGGCCGCACCCGCGGCCTTCGCGACCATCGTCCCGCCGGGCCCGGCGGACGGGACAGTCAACGACTCTCCGGCCAGCACCGTGCACACCGTCATCGTCGGCGGCATGCCGGGCTGGCAGATCGCCCTGATCGCGGCGGCCGCCGCGGTGCTGGCTGCGGCCCTGGCCGTGCTGGCCGACCGGATGTTCCGGGCCCGCCGCGCGGGCGCCGCCGGACTGAGCCGCCGCACGGCCCGGGTGAGCAGCGGCAGCGCCGCCTGACCAGCGGCGCAGCCTGGCAGCGCAGCCCGGCCAGGCCGGCCGGCCGCGGGGACACCGGGGCGGACACCCGCCCGGTGTCCCCGCGCGTCTTCCTGGCCAGCGTGAATCCGCCGGTTCAGCCTGGTTTCGGGCCGGTTTAGCGGAGCTGAACTGCGGAGATACCGCAAGAAGGGCCCCCCGCGCCCACGCTCGTCATCCGCGCTGCTTCGGGGGGTGCGTTGGCCACGATGAGCCTGCAACCGCCGGATCGGCCGGAGCCCGAGGAGCTGCGGGAGCTCAAGCTCATCTGCATGCGCAATCTGCTGTCCGCGACCGAGGAGCGGGTCTATTTCAAGGACCTGATGAGCCGGTTCCTGTTCGTCAGCGAGGGCTGGATCGATGCGTACGCGCCCGGCCGCCGCGCCGAGGAGCTGATGGGGAAGACCGACTTCGACGTGTTCAGCAGCCAGCACGCGGCGGCCGCGTTCGCCGACGAGCAGCGGATCATCCGCACCGGGGAACCGATCGCCGGCCTGGTGGAACGGGAGACCTACAGCGGCCGCGCGGACGCCTGGGTGTCCACCACCAAGATGCCCCTGCTGGACACGCATGGCCAGATCATCGGCATGTTCGGCATCTCCCGCGACGTGACCGCGCAGATCAGGGCGGAGCAGGCGCTGGCCCAGCAGACGGAGGAACTGAGCGCGCAGAACGAGCAGCTACGCGAGCTGGACCGGCTGAAGGACGAGTTCATCGGGCTGGTCTCGCACGAGCTGCGTACCCCGCTGACCTCGATCATCGGCTACATCGCGCTGCTGCGCGACGAGCGGTCCAAGGGGCTGAACGCGGACCACTTCGCCGAGGTGATCGAGCGCAACGCACAGCAGCTGCTGCGCCTGGTCGGCGACCTGCTGTTCCTGTCCCGGATCCAGTCCGGGCAGCTGGCCATGGAGCTGCGCGGCACCGATCTGGCCGCTATCGCGGCCGACACAGTGGCCGAGATGCGGCCAGAAGCCCAGCGCAAGAACATCAGCCTGGCCTTGTCCAGCGACGACGCGCCCACGTTCGCCGCCGACCCGACCCGGATCGCCCAGCTGCTCGGCAACCTCATCTCCAACGCGGTGAAGTTCACCCCGGAGGGCGGCCGGATCGAGGTCAGCGTGCGCACCGACGGCGACCACGCCGTGCTCGCGGTGACCGACACCGGCATCGGCATCCCCGCCACCGACCAGGAGCGGATCTTCGAGCGGTTCTTCCGGTCGGCGTCGGCCACCCGGCAGGTGATCCCGGGCACCGGGCTGAGGCTGACCATCACCAAGGCCATCGTGGACGCGCACCACGGCTCCATCACCGTGGACAGCCAGGAGGGCAAGGGCGCCGCGTTCACCGTCCGGCTGCCGCTGCTGGCGGTGCCCGCCGAACCGGAGCGCGGGGCAGGCGGCGCGGTCAGCCGGGGTGGATGATCCGGCGGCCGGCGATGTGCGTGGGCCGGATCCGCATGTACAGGTCGCGGACCCCGCCGACCCATGGGGTTACCCCGGCCTGGGTCACTGACGATCGCTCGTCCTCGTCCGTGACGTGGTGCGCCGATCCGTGGATGAGCACGCTCCAGCCTTCCTCACGGTCCGGGTCCAGCTCATCGATCTCGAACGCGATCAGGTATTCCGCGTCCGCGATCCCGGTGGTCAGGTCCTCGTCCATGGCGCTGCCCTGCGTGGTCCGGAACACGATGCTGTCCTCGAACAGCCGGTAGTTCACCGGGAGCACCATCGGGCCGGACCGGCCGTTGTACGCGACCCGGCCGATCTGCTGGCCCGCCACCAGCTGCAGGCATTCGGCCGCGTCCAGTTCCTGCGCCACGCCCCCGTGCTCCCCGACACCATGCTCCCCGACACCGTACGCCCCGTCACCCTGCGCCCCGTCAGACATGAGGCATTCCTCCAGTTCCGCGCGTCAACGCCAGCAGGGCCCCAAGGACCAGCCTGACACAGCGCGATTAACCGGAGGTGGTGACCTCGTGCCAGAGGCCGCCGTTCAGGTTGAGGTTGTTGCCCCGGGCCTGGCCGGGTGCTGAGTCGCCGACGTAGGTGTACAGCGGGTGGCCGTCGTAGGTCGCCTGGGTCGAGCCGTCCGCCCGCTTGATCGTGCCGAGCTTGCCGGGTATCCCCGGCCCGGCGGTGGCCGGGCCCTTGACCGGCGGCCAGTAGGCGGCGCAGGACCCGTTGCACACCGACTTGGTGGCGGTGTCGGGCGCGAACCAGTACAGCGTGAAGCCCTTGGCGTTGGCCAGCACGCTCACCCCGCCGATTTGCACCGCCTTGAGGCTGGTGCCGGACGCCACCGTGCTGGAACTGCCCGCCGTGCCCGCCGCCACGCCGAGCAGCACCAGCGCGACGACGGACACCCCGGCGATCAGGGCCCCGGCCGCCGGGATGGCGGCCACCAGCCGGTCCAGCGGCCCGGCCGGGCCGGGCTGGCCGGTGACCGGGGCCACGGTCATGAACGCGAGCACCGCGAACGCCGCCACCTCGATGATCCCGGCGACGATCCCGGCCGTGGTGCGCACCTCGGTGAACCCGAACAGCCCAACCCAGATCGACAGCAGGTAGCCGGCCAGCGTGGCCAGGGCGAACCCGGCGCCCGCCGCCGCGGCCAGCCGGCTGCCGGTGAGCAGCACGGCGACGGCCAGGCCGAAGGCCGCGATTACCTGGAGCAGGAACAGCCACCCGATGGTGGGGATCGTCCGGTAGCCGGTCAGGTACAGATCCAGGTGAATCGCCCCGGTGGCGATGAGCAGGCCTGCCCCGGCCACGCGCAGAATGAGCGGCCACGGCCGGGTGAGTTGCCGAGATCGAGATAGCGTGTGGGCCATAGGGCGCCCGCCTTCTGCTCAGGGGACGGACTAGTACCCGCCGCCACCAGACGAACTGGACGCCGGCGCGGCCGAGCCGGACACCGTGATCACGTGCCACACCCCGCCGGACAGGTTAAGGCCGTTGCCCTTGTCCTGCCCGGGCGCGGTGTCGCCGACGTAGGTGTACAGCGGATGACCGTTGTAGGCGGCCTGCTTGGATCCGTCGGACCGGGTGATCACGGTCAGCTTGCCGGTCACACCCGGGCCGGCCGTGGCCGGGCCCTTGACCGGTGGCCAGTAGTGGGTGCAGGACCCGTTGCAGTTGGACTTGGTCGACGTGTCCGGGGCGAACGAGTACAGCGTGAAGCCCTTGGCGTTGGTAAGCACGGTGGCCCCGCCAATCTTCGCCGTCTTCAGCGCCGAACTTGACGAGGTCGTACCGGCTGAGGATGAGGAACCGGCGCCGGACGAACTGGACGGCGCCGAACTGCCGCACGCGGCGGCAATCAGGGCGAGGCTGGCCAGGCCAGCTGGCGCCCACCATCTACTACGCATCACAACCTCCCGCGGCAAGAGACCACTTACCTACTCTGAGCACGTAGCCCGAGGCAGGTCCGTTCAGGCGGGAACCAAGATCCGGATGTACCGCGCCGGGGGTGACCGTGCGTGCCGTACACGCAGGTCTAACCGGCCGGCCCCCCGACATGCCGGTTCCGTTTCGCTGTCTCATGCCCGGTCTCGGCCGGCTGACTCCTCGCAGATCACAGCATTTTTTGCCTACGCGCGAGTAGCTATTTACTGGGCCTTGGTACGGCTGGTTTAGGCAGATTCGGGCGGTGCGGGCTGGATGACGCTGAACATGGCGCCCTGCGGGTCACAGGCTACGGCGATCCGGCCCACCGGGCTGTCGAACGGCTCGACCAGGATCGAGCCGCCCAGCTCGGAGATCTTCGCCGCGGTGGCGTCCGCGTCGTCCACCGCGAAGTACACGTGCCAGTGGTTGGGCACGCCCAGCACGGGTGGCGGGATGGTGCCGCCGACCATGTCGCCGCCCACGTGGAACAGGGTGTACTCTCCAGTGCCCATGTCCATTTTCGACGTGGTCACGCCGAGCAGCCGGGTGTAGAAATCGGCCGCCGCGGGGTCGTCGGTGATCAGCTCGTTCCAGATGAGCGCGCCGGGCTCGTTGACCAGCGTGGCGCCGATGTGCTTGTTGGCCTGCCACAGCGCCACCGCAGCGCCGGACGGGTCGATGACGAAGGCCATCCGGCCGGCGTCCATGACGTCGAACGGCTCCATGGCGAGCTGGCCGCCGGCCGCTTGGACCTGGGCCGCGGCCTGGTCCACCGAGTCGACCGCGAGATAGGTGTTCCACGCCGGCGGCATGCCCGCGGCCTTCATCTCCGGTGACTGCGGCGCGATCGCGGCCACTTGCTCGCCGCGCAGCGTGGCCATCGTGTAGGCCCCGCCCTGCGGCATGGGCTGGTCGTCGTACTCCCAGCCGAACAGGCGGCCGTAGAACGCCTTCGCGGCCTGGGTATCGGTGGTTTGCAGGTCAACCCAGTTCGGCGTGCCCTGGGCATAGCTGGTGCGGTTAGGCATGACTCCCCCTGTAAAGCCAGTGCAGTTGCGCTTACTCTCGGTACATCATCGGCGCAGGCGCATTATTGCCCGTCCTACCCACCCGACGAACATGCTCGCCAGAAATCGACAGCCGATGCGGCCGGGCAGGCCAGCCGCCGGGCCACTGGCAGGAGTGAAGCTATGCGGGTCCTCCTGACCGGGGCGGCCGGGCTGGTCGGCCGGGCCGTCGCCCCGGTGCTGCGAGCGGCCGGGCACGTGGTGATCACCACCGACCGGCCCGGTCCAGGTGCCGATCTGGACGCGCAGGCCGACCTGGCCGATGCGGCGCAGGCCGCCACCCTGGTCGGCGGTGGCCGGTTCGCCGCGGTGGTGCACGCGGCGGCCATCCCGCAGCCCGGGCAGCACCCTCCGGACGTGCTGCTGCGCAACAACCTGATGGCGACGTTCAACGTGATCGAGGCGTGTGTCGGCTCCGGGGTGGGCCGCCTGGTCAATATCTCCAGCATCGGCGTGCTCGGCCTGCACTACGCGCAGCGCCGGCTGCTGCCGGAGTACCTGCCCATCGATGAAGATCACCCGCTGCGCCCGCAGGATCCCTACGGGCTAGCCAAGCTGTTCGGCGAGCAACTCTGCGACGCGGCCGTGGCGCGGTCTGAGCTGCGCTGCACCTCCCTCCGGCCGGCCTGGGTGCAGGACGCCGCCAGCTACGCCACCGACCTGGGGCCGGTCATCCGGGCCCGGCCGCCGCGCGGGGTGGCTGGCTGGCCGTATGTGGACGCCAACGATCTGGCCGACGCGATCCGCCTGGCGGCCGAGAGTGACCTGCCCGGGCACGAGGCGTTCTTCATCGCGGCGCCGGACACGACCGGCGGCCTCGACCTGCACGCGGCCTGGCGGGCCGCGAACCCGGACGCGGCCACCGAACTGCGCCCGGTGCCCCGGCCGGACGCCAGCGGCATCGACTCGGGGAAGGCGCAGCGCCTGCTCGGCTGGCGGGCCACCCGCGGCTGGCGGGACTACCTGACCGAATCCGGTGAACCACGGTAGCTACCGGCGGCCGATCCGCTTGCCGTGCTTGCGGTGCACGGTCTGCTTGGTGACGCCCAGCCGCTCCGCGATCTCCTGCCAGGACCAGCCGAGCTTGCGCGCGTTCTCCACCTGGAGGATCTCCAGGCGCTCGGTGAGCGCCCGGAGCGCAGCCACCGCGCGGAGCCCGACATCGGGGTCGTTGCTGGCGGCGCCCTCGGCGATCTCTAGTGTGGACTGCATTGCGTCAGCATATGCTGACGACGGCCGGGGCATCAACATGCGCTGACGGCGTCGGCGGCTAGCGTGACGGTCATGGATGAGAACCAGACGGACGAGCACGGGCGGCCGGAGCCGCCGCACGACGGAGGCGAGGCGGCCACGCTGACCGGCTTCCTGGACTACCAGCGCGGCACGCTGGCGTGGAAGTGCCAGGGCCTGAGCGATGAGCAGCTGCGGGTGGCGCTGGCACCGACCATGATGACGCTGGGCGGCTTGCTCAAGCACATGGCCGTTGTCGAGGATGGCTGGTTCACCGAGGTAGCGGCCGAGCAGCCCATTCCCGAGCCGTGGGCCAGCGTGGACTGGGAGGCCGACCCGGACTGGGAGTGGCGCACCGCGGCCAGCGACTCCGGCGACGAGTTGCGTGCCCTGTGGGCGGAGCGGGTTGACCGGTCCCGGGCCGTGCTGCAGGAGCAACTCCGGTCGGGCGAGGACAAGGCGCTCAGCCAGACCCACCCGGCGTGGGGCGGCCGGGACCGCGTTTCGCTGCGCTGGATCCTCACCCACATGATCGAGGAGTACGCCCGGCACAACGGCCACGCCGACCTGATCCGCGAGTCGCTGGACGGCGAGACCGGCGAGTAAGGCAGGTTACTGCCCGGGACTCGGCGGGACCAGCTGGACCTGGATTACCTCGGTCCTGGCCACGGCCTGGTCCCGCTGGGCGGCCAGCGACGTCCGGCGGCCGTCCGTCATATAGGAGTCCAGCGCAGCGGCGGACGGGAATTCCAGCACCTGGATCTCCAGCGGCTGCCCGTCCGCCCCGCTGCTCCGGGCTCGCTGCACGACCCGGCCGCCGTGCCCAGGAACCAGATCAAGGACCTGGTCCTCATACACGACTAGGCCATCCTCGGCCCCGGGCCGCGCCCAGAGCAGCACACAAAGCGTGACTTTCACCTGGCTAGGATGCCGCACCAGCCGCCGGTCAGCCCGCCTCGCTGCTCTCGGCACCGAGCTTGATATCCAGCTCGGCCAGAGTCGGAGCATGGGTGAAGATCTCCCCCCCGCCAGACGGGTGCTCGATCGCGCCCCAATGGCCGGTGATCTGGTCGCGCTCGATGCGTGCCCCGGGATGCTTGCGGCGGACGGCCTGGAGGAGCTCACCCATCGCTGGGCCAGATGACTCTGGGGAGTTCGTCATGGCCAGAGCATGATCAAACATCTGCATATCTCTTCAGTATATGGAGATGAGTAAAGTCTACTAATGATCTATGCAGAGGCCAGATGATCCATGGTTTTCCCTGGTCAGGCATGATCTGAATATGATCAGCATCGACCGCGGGCCGCCGCCGTGGCGTCAGATCACGGAGGACCTGCGCCACCGGATCCAGGCCGGTGAGTGGACCGGCCGTCTTCCGAGCGAGAAGACGCTCGCACAGGAGTACGGCGTGGCGGTGAACACCGTTCGCAAGGCGATGGCTGCGCTGCGGGAAGAAGGGCTGATCCAGACGGACAAGGGCTGGGGCTCGTATGTGACCGGAAGCGAGCCGCCCCGTAACCCGTGACCAGCCTGCCTGGTCGCCGTCCTGGCAAGATGGCGGCATGGAACGTGTGCTTGGGATCGGCGGGTACTTCCTGCGGGCCGCCGACCCGGCCGCCCTGAGCGCGTGGTATCGCGATTGCCTCGGCCTGGACGCCGATGAGAACGGCCTGTGGTGTCAGGGCGCCGGCCCGACGGTGTTCGCGACGTTCGAATCCGAGACCGGCTACTTCGGCTCCCACGCCCAGCAGACCATGCTCAACTTCCGGGTCCGCGACCTGGACGCGATGCTCGAACAATTGCGCGCCAACGGAGCGGCCGTGGCCGGCGAAACGCAGGACATGGAGGGTGTCGGCCGGTTCGGCTGGGTCACCGATCCGGAGGGCAACCGGATCGAGCTGTGGCAGCCCGCCTGAGCGCGTTATGGCACCGGGACCCACAGCTCGATTTCGTCGTGCCGCCGGTAGTACTCGACCAGCGGGCGGCCGGGGTCGGCGGGCAGGACCAGCCGGGTCAGCGCCTGCATGGCCGGGGCGATCCGCGCGTACAGGGCGGGCGGGTCGCCGGCGATCAGGGCTCGCAGATACCAGCCGCCCGGCAGCGTGCCGGTCTCCAGCCCGAGCCGGTCCGGGTCGTCGTCGTCCCGGACCGGGGTGCACGCGGCGTACGTGCCGGCCTGGGTGTCGACCATGGCGTACATCTTGCGCCCGGGCAGCCCGACCAGTTCCTCGAACCGGGGCCAGAGCTGCTGGATGTCTGGCAGGTCATCGCGGGTCCGGTCGAGCATCACCGGCAGGTCGGCCCGCATCATCCGGGCTGGGCGTGAGTCGAACAGATCAGCGGCCACGGCAGCACGGTAGCGGCCGGCACCGTCAGTGTCCGGTAGCGGCGCCGGTGGCCACGTCCAGATCGATGTCGGCCGCCCGGCCGGCCCGCCAGGCGATGTGCTGGTCGGGGCGGACCAGCAGGTATTCCTGGTGCCACGGGTAGGACGGCGGCGGCTGCACCACGGCCAGCGGGATGCCCCGCTGCCGCGCCCGGCTGGCCAGCGCGGCCACCTCCGGCGCACCGTCGTGGGCCGGCCCGACCAGGGTTAACCCGGCCCCCAGCCGGTCATACAGCGACGAGCCGTCGGGCAGCCAGTGGTGCGGCAGCCGGGCCCCCGGGGTGGCGTCCGGCGTGTAGTCCGTGACGTCCGGGTCGGTGCCGTCCGCGGCCGTGGCAGCACCGGCGGCACCGGCCGCGCCGCCAGCGGGCTGGATGACCGGCGACCCGGCGTACGAGTAACCCAGCACCAGGCCCAGGCTGTGGAACTCGGACCGTTTGGCCCGCCGGATGGCCTGCTCATCCGGGGGCAGGTCATGCGCCAGGTTCTGCATATTGGCGGCCGCGCTGGCCACGGTGTGCTCGACCACGCGCCGGCGTTCTGGCTCGTAGCTGGCCAGCAGTCCGGCCGGCGCCCAGCCGTGCTCCACGGCCGCGATCTTCCAGGCCACGTTGACCGCGTCGCCGACCGAGGTGTTGAAGCCATGGCCGCCCCACGGCGGGTTGACGTGGGCGCTCTCGCCGACCAGGAACACCCGGCGGTCGGCGAACCGGTCGGCGACCAGCATCCGGGCCAGCCACGGATCGGACGCCAGGACCTGGTGCTCGACCGGTGCCCCGGCCAGGCCGGTGATCAGGTCGGCGGCGTGCGCGGTGCCGTAGTCCGGCTCGACCCCGGGCAGGATCGCCCACCAGGTCCCGGCCTGGTCCAGCCGGCCGATCAGGCCCGGGACGGGCGCATTCAGTACCCAGTACTGCACGGCCGGGCCGAGGTGGGTGTCCAGCGCGGGCGCGTGAAACACCATGTTGAAGTTGGGCCGGGGATCGGAGTACCCGATATACCGGGCGCCGATCTGGTTCCGGACCACCCCGGCTGCGCCGTCGCTGCCGAGCAGGTAACGGGCGCGGATCTGGTAAGCGGTCCCGGCCAGGTCCCGTGCCGTCACGATGACTGCGTCGTCGCGTTGCTGCGCGGCGATCACCATGTGGCCGAGCCGCAGGTCCACGCCGGGCTGGCCGGCGACGTGGCCGCGCAGCACCTCCTCCACGACCGGCTGCGGAACCTGCTGGCCGGGCTCGGCGAACCGCTCGTCCCGCTCGGTGGTCAACCCGAACGCGCCGTCGAAGTCGGTGATCCGGGCCCCGGACAGTGACTCACAGAAGGTGACCCGCTGCGACCAGGCGACCGGCAGCGGCGCGGCCGCCCGCAGCGTGTCCGCGATCCCCCACCGGCGCAGGTGCTCCATGGTCCGCACGCTGGTCGTCTTGGCTCGCGGCCGGCGATGCGAGACGACCGTCCTGGGCTCGATCACCACGCAGGCCACCCCGTGCAGGGCCAGCTCGGCCGCGGCGGCCAGCCCCGCCGGGCCGCCGCCCGCCACCAGCACGGGCGTCTCAGCCATAGCCGCTTTATCCGTCTTAGCCACGAAATGCATGATCTGGTATCTGGACTCGGCTGTACACCGGGTACGGGTAATCCGCGATGGCGGAACCATGATCGCGGCAGTCCCGTCCAACCTGGCAGCAGAACCGCCAGGAGGACTCGTGAAGCTAGCCCAGGCCGTCGGCGGCGTCGCCGCCCTGCCGCTGCTCGCCGCGTGCGCGGCGGGTTCCGGCCAGCACACCGCAGCGGGTTCCGGCCAGGAACCCGCGCGCGGCACCGTCACCGGCCGGCTGGTTCGCGAAGGCGGGCCGATCGGCCCGGGCGGCCAGCAGCCAGGCGCGCACCCGATCCCGGGGACGATCAGGTTCACCGCCGGCCGGCACCGGGTGGTCATGGTCCGCACCAGCCGCGCCGGCCGGTTCTCGGTTCAGCTGCCGGCCGGGAAGTACCAGGTAGCCGACCGCTCGCCGCGGCTGCTCCTGGTGGCGGCCAACGGGATCGCCCGCCAGACCTGGTCCCGCCCGGTGACGGTGACCGTCACCGGGCACCATGTCACCAGGATCACCCTGGTCATCGCCGTCCCCTGACCGCCGGGACCCGGCGCTATACCTCGCCGCGCTCGTTCAGGACCGCGCGGAACTCGTCTATCGCCTCTTCGAGGTCGGCGCCGAGCTCCTGGACCTGGATCGCTTCGGTGCCGGTCCAGTACACCCCGGTGTACTCGGCGCCCTCGGCCAGCTGCACGAGCAGCGGGCTGTGGCCGATCTTTATGTGGTCCAGCACGTCTGCCCAGGAGACGACCCCGGGCACCAGGCCAAGCGCCGGGGATTCGAGGTCGTCGTATTCCAGGTCGTTGAGCAATGCCCGTCTCCCGCTACGCGTGTACCGTGCCCTGGCTCTCGAACGTCATCGCGCGCTGCAGGGCGGCCGCGCGCAGCCCGGGCGGGATCTCGGCCGGGCCACCCAGCGCGGCCGCGTTGATGCCCGCCTGCGCCGCCTCCTCGACCACGCCGCCGACCAGGATGGCCAGCTCCGGGGTGCGGTGGAAGACCAGCACGCCGTGGTTGGCCAGCAGCACGGCCGGGACTCCCGGGGTGACCGCGGCCCGGATGTTGGCGATCGCCTCGGCCGAGCCGCGCGGCCCGTAGCCGGCCACCGGCACACCGGATGCCAGGCCGAACATGGCCAGCGCCTCCACCCAGCAGCCGATCGGGTGCCGGGCGACCGCGTACGCGGTCGCGTACGGCGAATGCGTGTGCACCACGCAGCCGACGTCCTGGTGGTCGGCGTACATGGCGGTATGCATGGCCACCACGGCACCCTGAATGGGCGGCAGATCGCCTTCCAGCAAGGTCCCGTCCAGCCCGACCCGGACCACCGCGGAGGCCGGATGGTCGTGCAGCGACGGCCCGGCGGTGAAGTACATCTCCTCCGCCCCGGGCACCCGGAGGCTCACGTTGCCGTGCCCATTGGCCGAGATCGCCCCGCTGGCCACCACCCGCCGGGCGACATCCACTACCTGGTCAGCCAGATCCCTGTCCATGGCCCATCCCCCTCTGGATCCAACGGCGCAACGGTATCCGAGCCGAAAGCTGGCGGCTAGTGCGCGTAGCGGCCAGGAATCGTCAGCCGCGGTGCAGGCCGCGGAGCACGCGGATCGAGCGCGGGCCGACCATGACCTTATCGCCGGCCTGCAGCGGCGCGCCCGCCTCGCCCGAGCCGGCCGAGGTCAGATCGTAGCTGTCCAGCACCGGCCGCCAGGCCTGCCCGTCCCGGGTCCCCGCAGGGACGGCGAAGTCCAGCGGCTCCCACCACGCGTTGATCAACACCAGGAAGTCGTCATCCAGCATCAGCGTGCCGTCCTGGGTGCGGTCCGGGGCGTCCGACCCGTCCAGGTAGATGCCCAGCGACAGCGCGCTCTCGTCGGCCCAGTCGGCGCCGGTCATCGGCGTGCCGGCCACGGTGAACCAGCCGAGCTCGGCCGCGTCCACCCCGGCCAGGTAACGGCGGCGGCGGAAGACCGGGTGCTCCCGGCGGAGCGCGATCAGCCGGCGGGTGTAGTCCAGCAGTTCCTTGTCCTGGCTGGACCAGTCGAGCCAGGTGATCTCGTTGTCCTGGCAGTAGGCGTTGTTGTTGCCCTGCTGGGTCCGGCCCGCCTCATCCCCGGCCAGCAGCATCGGCACGCCGAACGACAGCAGCAGCGTGGTCAGCATGGCCCGGGACTGCCGCTCGCGCAGCGCCAGCACCGCCGGGTCGGTGGCCGGGCCCTCCACACCGCAGTTCCAGGACCGGTTGTCGTCCGTTCCGTCCCGGTTCGACTCGCCGTTGGCCTCGTTGTGCTTGCTGTCGTAGGAGACCAGGTCGCGCAGCGTGAATCCGTCGTGCACGGTGAGCAGGTTGACCGACGCGGTGGGCCGCCGCCGCCGCGCCCCTCCTCCGCCATACAGATCGGCCGAGCCGGCGAACCGGGTGGCGAACTCGCCGATGCCGATCGGGTGGCTGCGCCAGAAGTCGCGCATGCTGTCCCGGTACTTCCCGTTCCACTCCCGCCACAGCGCCGGGAACCGGCCCAGGTCGTAACTGTCGAACTGGCCCACGTCCCACGGCTCGGCGATGAGCTTGACCTGGGACACCACCGGATCCTGGGAGACCAGGTCGAAGAACGCCGACACCGTCTCGAAGCTGCCGTCCTGCCGGGCCAGCGTCGGGGCCAGGTCGAACCGGTAGCCGTCCACGTGCATCTCGGTGATCCAGTAGCGCAGCGAATCCATGATCAGCTGCAGCGTCCGGGGATCCCCGGCGTTGAGCGAGTTTCCGCAGCCGGTGGTGTCGATGTACTGACCCGGGTCGGAAGGGTCGAGCCGGTAGTAGGCCGGGTTGTCCAGCCCGCGGAAGCACAGCGTGGGGCCCATCGCGCCGGCCTCGGCGGTGTGGTTGAACACCACGTCCAGCAGCACCTCGAGGCCGGCCGCGTGCAGCGCATCCACCATGGCCTTGAACTCGGCCACCTGGCCGCCGGGCTGGCCGGCCCGAACCGCGGCGGAGTAGCCGTGGTGCGGCGCGAAGTAGCCGATCGTGTTGTAGCCCCAGTAGTTGGTCAGCCCGCGGGCGGGCAGGAACGACTCCGGCACGTTCTGGTGCACCGGCAGCAGTTCGACAGCGGTCACCCCGAGGCCGGTCAGGTAGCTGAGCGACGCCTCGTGGGCCAGCCCGGCATAGGTGCCGCGAAGCTCCTCCGGCACCCCCGGGTGCCGCATCGTGAACCCCTTGACGTGCATCTCGTAGATGACCGTGTCCGAGTAGCGGCGCCAGACCCGCGCGGCATCCGTCCAGCGGAACGCCGGATCCACCACCAGGCTGCGCGGCACGTGACCGGCCGAGTCCAGCGTGCTGGCCGTGCCCAGGTCACCGCCGGAATAACCGAAGACCTCCTGGCCGAACGCCACTGCCCCGCTGATCGCTTTGGCGTAGGGGTCGAGGAGTAGCTTGGCCGGGTTGCAATAGAGGCCGCGGGCCGGGTCATAGGGCCCGGCTACCCGGTAGCCATAGGCCTGGCCGGGACCGACGCCCGGGACGAAGCCGTGCCAGATGCCGGCGTCGTAGTCGCGCAGCGGGACCCGGGTCTCCTGGCCCGCGTCGTCGAACAGGCACACCGTCACACCGTCCGCGATGCCGGAGGCCACCGCGAAGTTGGTGCCGCCCTGAGCCGGGGTGGCGCCGAGCGGGAACTCGGTGCCCGGCAGCTCATCGCGGGCCGGCGGGCTGGCCACGGCGGTCATCGCAGGCCCTGCTCTCGCAGCTCGCGGATGGTGTCGCCGATCGGGCGGATGTCCCCGTGCTTGCGGCGGATCAGGTCGGCGACCACGGCGGTCCAGCCGGTCTGGTGCGACGCGCCGAGCCCGGCCGCGTTGTCGCCGTGGAAGTACTCGTTGAACACCAGGTTGTCCTTCCAGGCCGGGTCGTGCTGTAGCCGCTCCACCCAGCCGAAGCACGGGCGGCGGCCGTCCGAGCCGGTCAGGAAGATCGAGACGAGCCGGGTCTGCAGGTCGGTGACGATGTCGTTCAGGGTCCGCCGCTGCCCGGAGCCGGTCGGGTACTCGAACGTGAGGTCGTCGCCGAAGAACCGGGCGTACCGCTCCAGCGACGTGCAGATCAGGTAGTTGAGCGGGAACCACAGCGGCCCACGCCAGTTGGAGTTCCCGCCGAACATGTCCGTGGTCGACTCAGCCGGCTCGTAGTCGATGCTGGCGTTGACGCCTTCCGCATCCAGCCGGTACGGATGGTCCCGGTGGTAGGCGGACAGCGCGCGCAGCCCATATGGGGAGAGGAACTCGCTCTCGCTGAACAGCTTGCTGAACAGCTTCTCCAGCCGGTCCAGGCCGACCACGCTGAGCAGCAGCCGCTGCTCCCCCGCTTCGCCGCGCATCACCCCGGTCTCCTGCATCTTCTGCCGGTCGTGCAGGCCGTGCCGCTGGACGTAGTCGGCGAACTGCTTGCTGACCGTGAACGCCCGGTCCAGCATCCGCTCGTCGATGACCGCCGCGGCCAGCATCGGGATGATGCCGACCATGGACCGGACCTTGACCGGCACCTCCTGGCCGTCCGGGGTGAGCAGCCGGTCATAGTACAGCCCGTCCTGGTCGTCCCACAGGCCCTGGGTATCGATGGCCTCGCTGATGGCCGCGAAGTGCTCCAGGAACTTGAGCACCAGGTCGGTGTCCGGCCGTGCCGCCCCAGTACAGCACGGCCGCGATGGACCCCATGGCCAGCGCGTAGAACGCCATCCAGCCGGTGGCGTCGGACTGCTCCAGGGTGTCGCCGGCTGGCAGGTGGGAGCGGTCGATCGGGCCGATGTTGTCCAGGCCGAGGAAGCCGCCCTCGAACAGGTTGTTGCCCTCGGCGTCCTCCCGGTTCACCCACCAGGTGAAGTTGACCAGCAGCTTGTCGAAGACCCGGTTCAGGAAGGCCAGGTCCCGGCCACCGTCGATGCCGAACACCTCCAGCGCGGCCCAGGCCTGCACCGGCGGGTTCACGTCGCTGAAGTCCCACTCGTAGGCGGGCAGCGCGCCGTTCGGGTGCTGGAACCATTCCCGGCACAGCAGGACCAGCTGGTACTTGGCGAACGCCGGGTCCACGTGGGCCAGCGCGACGCAGTGGAAGGCCAGGTCCCAGGCGGCGAACCAGGGGTACTCCCACTTGTCCGGCATGGACATGATGTCGAAGCTGTTGAAGTTCCGCCAGCGCGAGTTGCGGCCGGTCTGCCGGCTGGCCGGCGGGGGCGGCTGGGCCGGGTCGCCGTCCAGCCAGCGGGCCACGTCGTAGTAGTAGAGCTGCTTGCCCCACAGCAGCCCGGCGAACGCCTGCCGCATGACCTCGGCCTCGTCCTCGGTCGCGGTGCGCGGGGTCAGCCCGGCGTAGAACTCGTCGGCTTCCTTGCGTCGGGTCGCGATCGTCCGGCCAAACGTCTGGCCGAACGCCGCCGCTGACCGAGCCTTTTGCGGGCGCAGCCGCAGCCGCAGCTCAACCGTGCCGCCCGGCGCCACCTCTACCCGGTACCAGGCCGCGCACTTGGTGCCGCGGCGGTCCGGGTTGACGGTCGGCGCGCCGTGCAGCACGTGGTCGTTGATCCCATCCTTGGGATAAGGCGTCTCCGGCGCAGCGCCGAACAGCCGGGCCACGTTGGTCTCGTTCTCGCAGAACAGCAGTTCCGGCTCGGTGCCATCCGGCCCCTTGTCGGCCAGCAGCTCCAGGGTGCCCAGGTACGGGTGCTCCACCTGGACCGCCGCGTTGCCACTGGCCGCCATCTCCGGCTTGGCCGCGCCGGTGTCCCAGGACCAGGTGTTGCGGAACCACGCGGTGGGCAGCACGTGCAGCGTGTCGGTGTCCTGGCCCGCGTTGGTCACGCTGATCACCATCAGCAGGTCGGTGGGGGCCGCCTTGGCGTAGTGCACCTCGGTGATCCAGTAACCGGCGTCGAACACCCCGGTGTCCAGCAGCTCGTACTCCGGGTCGTGCTTGCCCCGGCGGCCGTTCTCTTCGCGCAGGTTCTCATACGGGAACGCCTGCTGCGGGTAGTGGTAGCGCCACCGGTTCCAGGCGTGGCTGGGCAGCGCATCCAGGTACCACCAGTACTCCTTGACGTCCTCGCCGTGGTTGGCCTCGGCCCCGGTCAGCCCGAACATCCGCTCCTTGAGGATCGGGTCACGGCCGTTCCACAGGGCCAGGCCCAGGCACAGCCGCTGCTCGACGTCGCAGAACCCGGCCATGCCGTCCTCGCCCCAGCGGTAGGCGTGCGACCGCGCCCAGTCGTGTGGCAGGAAGTTCCACGCCTCGCCGTCCGGGCTGTAGTCCTCGCGGACCGTGCCCCACTGCCGCTCGCTGACATACGGGCCCCACAGGTACCAGTCGCCCGCCTGCCGCAGCCCGTCCTCTAGTCGCCCAAATGAAGCGATCCGGTCATTTTCAGCACTCATCACTCAAGTCCCGGGAATCTCGTGCTTTTTCGGAAACGTATGCCGCCCAGTCTTCGCCCGCATCTAGCGAGGGCGCTTCACCCGGCAGGGATGAGGTCCCCGGCCAGGAAGATGCTGAATCCGGAATGACAAAAAACTTCCGGCGTCTGTTATCTGGCTTTCCGGTGAACATCGCTGCGGATAAGCCGGGTCGCGGGCACTGGCGTTCGGTAAAGAAAGGCCCTATTCAACCCAGGTGCGGCTGGATGCGGGCGGTAGCGGCGGGCGGGCCGCAGGATGCCAAAAGCGGCGCCCGGCTGGATGTAGCTGCCGGGCGCCGCTCGTGCTGGACGGGCTGTGACCGGCCGGCCAGCATCTCCCCGCTGGGATGCTGGCCGGCCGCCGGTCTGTTAGGGGTTGTACGGCTTGCCGTCGTACCGGTTGCCGGACACCTGCGGGTGGATGGCCGCGGCGAACGAGTAGATGTCCACCGGGCGCACCCAGGCCGGCTTGGGCGGGTTGGGCAGCGAACTGGCCTCGTCCCGCGGCTGGTACCCGGCGCCGCTGATCCTGTTGTGGCAGATGGTGTCGCGGTTGCCGGTGTCGCTGACCCCGGCCTGGTCGCCTACGTAGCCGGTGCTGGTGACCAGCCCGCTGATGTTGGCGTCGGCCGACGCAACACCGCCCGGGTAACCGTGGCTGTTGCTGATCGTGTTGTAGCAGGCCGAGTCGCGGGTGGGGGTGGCGGCGGACTTGTTGCACGCCGGGTTCAGGTTGAACAGCGCGATGCCGATGTCGTTGTTGACCAGTGTGTTGCTGGCGACGCCGGTGTTGCGCACCAGCCCGGACTGCGGGTCGCCACCGCTGCACGACGCGCCGCCGCCGTAGATCAGGACGCCGGTGGACGACGCCTCACCGGTGCCGGTGTAGTTGTTGCCGGAGATGGTGCTGTCGACGACCAGCCCGCGGGCGCCGGTCGAGATCTGGATCCCGTTCTGCGCGATGTACGGGGTGGCGCCGGCGCCGGTCACCGTGCTGTGTGCGACGAACGCGGTCGAGTCGGCCCCGTCGGCGGTGATGCCGTTCTTCTGGTATCCCTGGACCGTGACGTAGTCGAGCAGGACGTGCCCGATCTGGTTGGTGTTGGAGTTGCCCGCCTCGACGCCGACGCCGCCCTGGCAGCCGCCGGCTGAGGTCAGCGGGTCGGCACCGATGTCCTCCACGACGGACTGGGAGAGATACAGCGCTGCGCCGCCCTCCACCAGGATGCCGTACAGGTTGTCGTTGCACACGTTGGCCGGCCAGTCACCCTGGATGGTGACCCGGCTGATGCTGACGGCTACACCGGTGGCGTTCGCGCCGCCCTTCTTAGCCGCGCAGATTTCCAGAACCGACTGCGGTACCTGGCTGGAGGTGTCCGTGGCCTGGCAGTTGCTGGTGGACCCGGCCGGAGCGGCCAGCCCCTCGATGGTGACCCGGCCAGACCCGGGGGCGTGCGTGACGTTCAGGCTCTTGGTGATCGTCACCTGCTCCTGGTAGGTGCCAGGACAGATCTCGATCGTCGGCGCCCCCGCGGTCTTGGCGGCTTCCGCCGCCGTCACGGCCGACTGCACGGTGCTGTACCGGGCGGTAGCGCAGTCGGTGTTGGCGTTGCTGGCCGAGCCGGTCGTGGCCACCCAGTACTTCGGGGATGGCGCCCCACCGGACGTCGCCGCCGACGCGGCGGCGGTACCGCCCACCGCGAGCACGGCGGCCGCCGCCACCGCGATCACTCGTTGCATTGCTGACCCTGGCACTATCCGTGACCTTGGCACCCGCGGCTCCTTCGCCACCTGAAAGTTCTTCTGGGTGGGAGACGCCAGATGGGCATGCGCGGTTTACGGACAATCGCGTGCATACGTCGCGCCAAGACATGTTTAATCGCTCTTTGCCTGCGTTTGGCACAACCGTGTGGTTTCCGATCCGTGCCACGCCGGTAACGTGCAGATATGAGCAAGCCGTCGCGAACCAGGCAGCAGAGCGCCCGGGCCCGGATCGCCGAGCAGCGCGCCGCGGCCCGGCGCCAGCAGGTGCGTAACCGGATACTGCTCACCGGCGGCATCATCGTCCTGGTCGTCGTCGTGGTCGTGATCTTCGTCGTGGTCAGCGCGGGCAAGAAGACACCCAAGGCCAGCGCGCCGGAGGGCACGGTGCTGCCCACCAGCGTGGCCCGGCTGGTGACCAGCGTGCCGGCCAGCGCGCTGGCCACGGTGGGCAGTGGCTCGGTGCGGTCGTACAACCCGGACCCGGTGAAGGCGATCTCCGGCACCCCGCTGACCAGTAACGGCAAGCCGGAGATGCTGTATATCGGGGCCGAGTTCTGCCCGTACTGCGCCGAGCTGCGCTGGTCGATGGCGGTCGCGCTGAGCCGGTTCGGCTCGTTCACCACGCCGCTGCGCGGCATCCACTCCTCCGGCACCGACGTCTACCCGAACACCGCGACGCTGACGTTCTACCGGGCGGGCTACACCAGCAAGTACCTCACGTTCACCCCGGTGGAGAACGAGACGGTGGACCGCACGCCACTGCAGGCGACCACCAAGCAGCAGCAGGCCATCTGGGACAAGTACGACGCGAACTCCTACCCGTTCATCTATTTCGGCGGCAAATACGTGATCACGTCGCCGATTTACGATCCGCAGGTGCTGCAGGGCAAGACCTGGGCGCAGATCGCCGCCGCGCTGCACGACCCGTCCAGCGCGATCGCCCGGGGGGCGCTCGGCGCGGCGAACTACATGACCGCGGCCATCTGCAAGATGACCGGCGACCGGCCAGCCAGCGTCTGCTCCTCACTGCCCGTCAGCACGCCGTAGCCCGGCCCGCAGAGCAGAGCCCGGCCGGTGCGAAGCGGCCAGTATCTTGCTGTTATCAGAGAAGGACCTATGGCCCGGGCCGTAGCGCTTGGCTGGCTGGGACCTGGCCGGAAATGGCCAGGGCAGAATTCCCCCGGCCGGGACGGGTCGCAATCCTCTGGGGCACATGGTTATTTCTTTAAACACTGATGGCATGGCAAAAACCCGCGCTAAATCATCAGGAGAAGCCATGCCTTCCACCACCACCAATTCCACTCACCTCCATTCCGCACTGTCCCGTATTCACAGCTGGCGGCCGCTGGCCAAGGCCACCGCCGTCGGCGCGGCCGCTACCGTGGCGGGCGGGGCCACGCTGAGCATGCTGTCCGGCGGGGTCGCATCGGCGGCCACCAAGCCGGCCTGGTTCATGACCGCGGCCAACGTCCAGTCGCTGAGCGGGATGGACTCGGCCACCGCGTCGCACTTCTTCAACACGGCTACCGCGTACGGGGCCGGGGCCAGCCTGGTCAAGACGCCCGTCCAGGCCGGCTATGCCACCACCCCGGTGCTGAACTACACCTCGTACGCCCAGTTCAGCTCCGACATCGCCAGCGGCGCGATCAAATACCCGTACAAGTGGGTCATGTATGACCCCGAAGACTGGGCGCAGACCCCGGTCAACGAGCAGCAGGACCCGATCACGTACATGAAGCTGTTCGGCCAGCTGGCCCACGCACACGGGCTCAAGGTGGCCGAGGCGCCCGCCATGGACCTGTGCTCGGTGTCCGGCACCGCCTACCCGCGGCTGTCCGGAGAGACGTGCGCGCAGTGGTACACCCGGGTCAACATCGCCGGCGCCGCCGCCACCGACGCCGACCTGTACGTGCTGCAGGACGAGTCCAACACGGCCAACCTCAGCGTGTACGACTCGCTCTACACCAGCTCGGCCGGCCAGGCCCGGGCGGCCAACTCCGCCGTCAAGGTCTACTCCGAGGTGTCCACGGCCAACGGGACCGCCGACCAGATGACCGCGGCGGCCCAGTCGATCAGCCCGGCCGGGTTCTACGTCGCCGCGCCCGGTGCCACCGCCCAGGCCGACCAGTTCTTCCTGAACACGAAGGCCGCTGGCGACTGACCGGTATCCGGCTCGCGGCGCGGGCCCGGCACATGCCGGGCCCGCGCCGCATGGGTGCGCCACCGGCGACCACCGGCCCGGTAAATCTCTTATGCCCGTAGCAGAGGCCCGGCTCGGCTGATCGGCCCGGTCTAGCGTTGGCGGCATGGACGTAGTGGAGCTGGTGGCAGGCCTGTTCTTCCTGCGCTTCCCGGTCGGGCACGCCTACCTGAGCGTGGATCGTGACGGCCTGACCCTGGTCAACACCAGCCTGCCCGGCTCCGCCCCGCAGCTGGCGGCCGCGATCCGGCAGACCGGCCGCGACCCCGGTGAGCTGCGCCAGGTCGTCCTCACGCACGGCCACGCCGACCACGCTGGCTCCGCGGCCGAGGTCAGCACCTGGACCGGCGCCGCGGTCCTGGCCGGCCAGGCTGACGCACCGTTTCTCCGGGCCGACGCGCCACTCCCGGCGCCAGACCTGGCCGACTGGGAACGGCCGATCTACGACCAGGTCACCCGGCAGCTTCCGGCCACCCCGGTGCCGCCGGTCCGGGTCGATCAGGAACTGGCCGACGGCGACGAACTCGACTTTGGCGGCGGTGCGGTCACCATCGCCGTGCCCGGGCACACCCCCGGCAGCATCGCCTGCTACCTGCCCCGGTCCCGGGTTCTGATCGCCGGGGACACGATCGCCCGGCGCCCGGACGGCCAGGCCATGCTGGGCGTGTTCAACGTCGATCCGGCCCAGGCGGCGGCCTCGTTTGCCCGGCTGGCCGCCCTGGACACCGAGATCGTCTGCGCTGGCCACGCGGACCCGATCACCGAGAACGCGGCCGCGTTCCTCCGCGCCGCCGCCGAGCAGATGCACTACGGTGCCGGATGACCCTGGGCCCACGGCCCAGGTAGCAGCCAGTCCGCCGGCATCGGCAAGGTGTTCCGCGGCATGCGGGCCGGCGCCTACGACGAGCAGCAACTCGAAGCGCACCTGCAGGCCCGCGGGCTGATGTACCGGTTTTTCGGCCGGTTCATGCGCTCGATCGACCACACCTGGCAGCTTTACTTCGTCGGCCTGGTCTTCGGCATCGGCTTCGGCACCGCCACCGAGGTGGTGCTGCTCGCCGCCACCGCCTATGCCGCCATCCAGGGCCTGCCCTACTTCGCGGTGCTGGCACTGCCGTTCCTGTTCGCGGGCGGCATGATGCTGTTCGACACCCTGGCCGGGTTCTGCATCGCCGGCCTGTTCATCCTGGTCTGGGCGGCGGCGCTGATCTACTGGCGGCTCGGCAACGTGGAAGACCGGTGGTCGTCCGGGGTGGGCGCCGGGCCACCACCGGCACCCGAGGCCATGCCTGAGTCGTAGTGGGCACGCCGGGGCCGGGTCCGGCGCAGGCCAGGGATCAGGGCCACGGTGATGGCCAGCGAGGCGCAGCCCATGACGCCGATGGCGGTGGCCGCGGCGGCAGGCCCGCCGTGCAGCCGCTGAGTGAGCAGCCCGGCCAGGACGGCACCGACGCCTTGCATGGCCGTCACGCCGGTGGAGTTGAGCCCGAGGACCTGACCACGGACCCCGGCACCGGTGTGGCTGATCAGCCGCTCTTGCAGCGGCAGGCTGGCCGCGTAGCCCGCCGAGGCGAGGAAGCCGAGCAGGGCGGCCGGCGCCAGCGCCGGATGCAGGAAGAACAGCAGATAAGGCGCGGCGAGCAGGAAGCGCAGTGGCTCGACGAGCCAGGTCCGGGCCGCCGCGGGCAGGAACCGGCCGACCATGATGTCGCCGGTGAGCATCCCGGCCGCGGTGGCGGCGAACAGGTACGCCGGCCGAGCGTCCGGCGAACGGCACGAACAGCGACTCGCACCCCACGATCAGGCCGTTGGGCACCCAGGCGGCCAGGAAGACCGGGCGGAGCAGCGGCGACCCGAGCAGCATGCGGTTCACGGTGCGGGCCCGCTGCACCAGCTGGCCGGCCGACCGCGGCGGGTGGTCGCCGACGCCCCGGACCACGAGCACGAAGGCCAGCGCGGACGCGGCGGCGGCGCACAGGAACAGTGCGGGCGTGTCCAGGTACAGCAGCAGGATCCCGCCGAGCGCGTAGGCGACGATCTGCATACCGCCCACCGCGATGTTCAGGGTCGCGCGGCCGAACACGTAGCTGCCGTCCGGCAGGATGTCCGAGACCAGGGCCAGCATGGATCCCCCGGCGGCCGACATCGCGATCCAGGGCAGGGCCAGGATCACGAACCGCAGCCCCCACGGCATCCCGGGAATGGCCTGCAGCAGGTCGGCCGCGCAGCCTATCGCGGCCACCGCGGCCAGGGCCTGGCGCGGGCGCAGCAGGTCCGAAGCGGACAGCAGGAACCACGAGGCGGTTCCCGGGCAGATGGTCTCGGCGAATCTGGCGCAGGCCGCCGCTACCTTGCTGGACTGGGTGTGGACGCACACCGTGGCCACCGACTGGCCGCGGCGCGAGCGGCTGCTGCGCGCCGACATCGTCGCGCGGACCGGGCAGCTGGCCAGCCAGGGCTGGGCGGCGGTGCTCCGCGACCTCGGCGGGAACCGCGAATGGGCCGGTGCGGGCCAGCTGCGGATCAACCGCTACGAGCTGCCCACCCGGATGCTCCCGCCCGGCGCGCAGCTCTACTTCATCCCGGTGACGTCGTATTCGGGCTGGGTCGGCTGGGACGAGCCGGTCAGGTACGCCATCTACTACCCGGTCACCGGCCGGCTCGCCCCAACCGACGGGCAGCGCCACGGCGGGCTGAACCGCCTGCTCGGCTCCAACCGCGCCACGCTGCTGCGCCTGCTCGGCCAGCCAGCCGGCACCACCCACCTGGCCGCCCGCTCCGGACTGCCGATCGGATCGGTCGGCAACCACCTGCGCGTGCTGCTCGACGCCGGCGTGGTCGCCCGCCGCCGGTCCGGACGGCACGTGCTGTACTGGCGCACCGCACTCGGTGACGCGCTCATCGCCGCGGACGGCCCCTGACACGTGCCAGCCGTTCAGCCCTTGCCCTGGCCATCCTCGACGACGGCTTCATCGGTGAAAGTCACGCCCAGCTCGGCCGAGAGCGCGTCCGCGAGCTGCAGCACCTGGACCGTAAACACCACGCCGTTCATAGTCACGTCCGCAAGCGGAACGTGCCGGATGGGCGCCCCGGACGACCCGCTCGCCGTTCTTGACCCGGAACTGCGGGTGCGCGGCGTCCAGGGACTGCGGGTGGCCGACGCGTCGGTCTTCCCCGCCATCCCGTCGGTCAACCCGGTCGTGACCGTCATGATCACCGCCGAGCGCACGGCTGCCCTGATCAGCCAGGATCCCTGATGGCCAGCGCGGTCAGTTCGCGGCGGAACGGCACTGCCTGGGGTCGCGCACGTTCTGTCCCTCCGTAAACGCCGGCCCGATCCGCCCACGTTGTGCGTGACAGTAACGCCGTGATCTCGCCGTTCACAAGCGAGTGCTGCGCCCGGGAATCGGTACCCGCACCACTGCTAGCCGGGGAACTCGGGTCCGATGGCCGTCCGGGCACCAAGCTTGCGGCCATGTCCCCAGCCCAGTTCTGGGCGGTACCGAGCAGCCCGGTCGTCGCGAGCTCCTTGATGTCGCGGAACCGGGAGTCGCTGGGGGACCGCTGCCACCAGCGGCGCAACGAAGAGCGCGTCGGTTGGACAGTAGCCCTTGCACTGGAAACATGTCTGGCAGCTATCCGGGCGTGCGATCACCGGCCGACGGCTCATGACCGAAACCCAGGACTATGCCGGGCTGCCATCGCGCGGGTAGCGCAGCGCGCCCGTGTGCACGGCGGAATACACCGCGCGAGCGATCCGGGCACCCCACAGTGACCGCGGCCCGGCGAAGTCCGCAGGCTCGCCCGCCGCCGGGGCGGCCACGCAGATGGCGTCCGAGGCCGTGCCGGTAGCGCGAAAGCCCGCGTCCAGCACAGCCTGGGCCTTGGCCTCAGTCGCGGTCATGACGGCGTTGACATAAGCCGCGTCGCGCAGCGGTACGGGAACCGAGACGATGATGTTGATGGTGCCGGGCTGCCCGGCCACCGTCGATTCGTGATCCGTTGCGCCAGCTGGCGCGGCGGCCCAGGTCGGGACGCGCAGCCCGACCGTGGCCGCCACCCATACCCCGTCGTCTTCGCGCTGCACCACACCGGGCACGCTGGCCGCGGTGAGCAGCCCGACGCCCTCGCCCGCCAGGCCCAGGCCGGCCGCCAGCTCAGCTACGTGCACGGTCGGGTCCGTCCGGCTGTAGGAGGCCGGTACCTGCGCGTTGAGCACCCATTCGCGTGGCCCGATTCCGCCGCCTGCCACGCCGCTGGAAATCATCCGGTAGCCGGGGCCGGGACACCACAGCGCAACCGGCAGGCGCATCCCGTCCTGACGATGCCAGCGCAGCTGCAAGCGCATGAACACAGGAGATTACTACCGGACACCAGACAGGCCCCGGACAAATGATCAAGGCCCGGCTTCCCTGGAGCGGGAACCGGGCCTGTGAGCTGCTACTTCGATCAGTAGCCCCGACCGGATTTGAACCGGCGCTACCGCCTTGAGAGCCCGGCACCCTAATGTTCATCTCCAACACACGCGAACCCCGGTTAAGCGACAGCAGCCGGTAGATCATCGCGTCCTGGACCCTGTCATCTCATTCGCGCCTGAGGTCAGGTTCTTCCGGAGCGCATTAGTGGGCCAGTTTGCCGCGCCTTCGCGGAGGCATGGCGGCACCGCCGGTCACCGGGCGGCGCCACGCGCAGGCAGACCTTGATCGCCAGGCGGGCCATGGTGAATTGTGAGTGTCATGCAGGTGAACTTCCGGTGACGGACCAGCTCAGTGGAGGTGCCATGTTCAACGTGCGACGACGCCTTAGCCAGATGCCCATCGCAGCGCGCTACGGCGGCACCTTAGCTGCCGCCGTGGCCTTGTGTGCCGCGGTTCTCGTCCCGATGACGGCTGACGCGAGCCCTGCGGCAACTTCTGCGGCGGGCAAGCCGGCTGGCCTGGGCTGGAGTGGCGCACCGCGGCTCGATCATGTGTTCATCATCATGCTGGAGAACCACGAGGCCGATCATGTGATCGGCGACCCCAACACACCGTTCATCACGTCACTGGCGCACCAGTACGGGGTGGCTACCAGGTACTACGGGGTGACCCACACCAGTGAGCCCAATTACATCGCCGCCACCAGCGGGTCAACGTGGTGGAACAACGACGATGACGGCTGGTACACGGGCAATCACTACCCCAATCCCAAGATCGCCGGGAACCATTTTCCGCACACCAACATCGTCACTGAGATGGAGTCTCGCCACATCCCGTGGGACGCGTACATGGAGGCCATGCCGAGCAGCGGCTACCTTCCGGACAGCTGGCCGGACACGTCTGGTGCCAGCCCGCTCTATGTGAGCAAGCACAACCCGTTCATCCTCTACAACGACGTCCGCTTCAATCCCCAATGGCGTGATCACATCAAGCCGTACCAGGACATGACCGCGGACCTGAACGGCCCAAACCCGCCCCGGTACGTGTGGATCAGCCCGGACCTGTGCAACGACATGCACGGCGGTGTCACCACCGCGATCAAGGGGTTCCCGGAGACTCCGTGCCCCTATTCGAACGTGGCCGGTGACCACAATGACGAACTGCTGAAGGCGAAGGCCGACGCCTTCGTGAAGCAGGCTGTCCACACGATCATGTCCAGCCGGGCCTGGTCAGGCAACAGCGTCATCTTCGTCACGGCCGACGAGTCCGACTATGACGGCTCCGACTCGGCCGACAACTACTACCTGTCCACGGCTGGGTGCTGTGACTCGCCGTACCTGCCGGCCGGGGATCCAGAGATCAGCCCGAACTGGCCGGGCGGCCTGTACGGCGGCGGCTCCGCGCCGATGATCGTGATCAGCCGACTGGGACCGCGCCATGTCACGGACCCAACTCCGGCCAACCACTACTCGATGCTGCTCACCATCGAAGAGGGCTTCGGGCTACCCGAACTCGGCTACACCAGCGACGCGAGCCAGGTGCATCCGCTCTGGCCGCTCATCGTCAGCCACAGCTGACCCAGACAGCGCCGGGCGCGCCGCCATCACCGACATCGGCCGGCGGCGGGCCCGGCATCTGTCCTAGCCGACGACTCGGTGCTACTCGTCGATCGCGTTGGCGTCGCTGGTCAGAACCGCCTCAACGTCCGCCTGCTCAGAGAGCACGGCGGCCAGTTCGTTGACGGAATTCTTGCCATGAACGTGAAGGGTGACTTCCACCATGCGCCGCTCAGAGCGCGTGTCCTCCGGATTTGATGACCTCCGGTAGCCGAGGGCCTCCGTGGCGACATCGTCTATGGCGAAGCCCCGGTTGGTGGCTTCCCGAAGCACGTCGCGCAGGATACCCCGGCCGTCGGGATAGCGAACCCGCAGTGCGGAGTTGGCAGTTGCCGATCTGGGCAGCCGGCGGGTTACCGGTGACGATCTGTGCAGCGACCCGCGAGGGGTCCAGGACCACCAGGCCGGGCTCCAGCACATCAGTGAATCCGTACTTGCTGATCAGCATGAACAGTGCCGCGCCGACACCCACCAGAGTGTGGGTTCGCAACCCAGCGTTCTTCTGCCGGACCTCGCGCTCCAGCCCGATGGCCGCTGAGAGCAGCAAGGCCAGGCCAAGCTCGCCAGCCTGAAGCCAGCCCTCGCCGTTCAGCGCGTGTGCTGCCCCTGCCGCAGAGCCCAGTGCGTTAACTGCAATCATCCGGCCAGGCAACCAGAAGATGAACAAAAGATGAACAGAACAAAGCGTGATAGTGAACACAATGGCATTTGGACATAGGACTGGCCAATCTCTGCTCATCCACGAGGTCAGCACCTTAAGCCTGCTGCTAAGGAGCGCCCTGGTGCTGGGGTAGACGCATGGGGCTGGTGCGGGCCCACCACCCGCACCGCGCCACCCCACGCCGGCCTTGAGCACAGGCTTTATTAGGCAAACAATTAGCCGACGATCTGGCCAGGACGTATATCCCACGTAACATAGCGCAATGGGTGATAGCCGGAGCTGCGAGCAGTGCGGGACACTGTTCACGCCGCGGCGCGAACATGCCCGGTTCTGCTGTTCCCGCTGCCGGGCGGCATGGAACCGTGCGCACGTGGGGGATCCACTGGCCGGTGCCAGTGCGCTGATGTGGTCGATCACCGCGATGAGCGACACCACCAGCCGGCTCGCACGGGTCAGGGCGGCCGACCAGCCGCGGGCGTTCGCGGTGATCGGGGAAGCGGTGTGGTGGATCACCATCGTCGATGCCACGCTGGTACGTCACCACCCCCAGCCCTACGACAGGGTGATCGCGGGCCAGCCCCCGGCGGAGCGCCAGCTGATCGAGGAAACCTTGGCCGGGCTGCGATTCGTCCGGAACAGGATCGGCGACGAAGTCGATCTTGCTGAGCTCATCGACCCACGCTGGCCCGGTCCCGGGACGGGGAACAAGCCGATCACCGCGTGGCTGTGGAAACCGGCGCCGCAACCTCCGCTCGAGTCACTGTCAGCCCGCGGGCGGGCCTGGGAGATGTCGCGGTATCAGGCGTACCAGGCGCGGCTGGCGGGCCATACCATCGGGGAGATCTTCGCTCGCGCCGCGGCATTCCTCAAGCTGGCCGCTGCGGACTCGCCGTCAGCCTTGGACATCAGCGCTGATGCCGCACGGTGAATAGAACCCGCCCGGCCAGCGTGCAGGACCAGGATCATCAGGTCGTGGACGCCTGTCCGGCCACCCGCAGCGGCTGGACACTCATGTCCGCAGCGCCGGTGGCCGCCATCTCCTCCAGGCTGCGCCCGGCAGGCTCGGGCAGCACCAGAGTGAGGGCGAAGCCGAGTACGGCCACCCCAGCGGTGAGCAGCAGCGTCCCGCGCAGGCCCAGGGAACTGTTCAGCACCGGGAACAGGAACACGCCGATGAAAGCGCCGAGCTTGCCGACACCCGCCGAGATCCCGTGCCCGGTGGCGCGCATGCTGACCGGGTAAAGCTCGCTGGGCATGACGAACGTGGTCATGTTCGGGCCGAACTCGGTGAAGAAGTAGCTCACCCCGTACACCAGCAGGAACGGGACCACCACGGTCGTCATCCCCGGCACCACCGCGATGACAGCAAAGCAGAGCGCCATCATCGCGAACCCGAGCAACTGCAGCCGGCGGTGCCCGATCCGGTCCAGCCGGGCGATCGCCAGCACGTAGCCGGGCACGGCCGCGACCACGAAGATGGCCAGCTGGAGGGCGATCTTGTCCATGGTGGAGGCGTGCGGCGAGATCAGGCCGAGGATCTGCGGGGTGGAGATCGTGTTCCCGTAATAGGCGTAGTCGAGCAGGAACCAGGTGCCGGCCGTCCCGGCCAGCAGGATCAAGTAGCGGCGGTTGGTCAGGAATGCCCGCAGCCCCATCTCCTGGTGCACCACACCGGACCCGTCGCCGCCGACTTTCCCGCTGGTGAAGTCAGCGAGCTGGCTCGCCGCCCGGGCCGCCTGCCCCTGCACCTGGGCCTGGTAGCGCGGCGATTCCGGCATCAGGCAGCGCAGGTACAGCACCGCGGCGGCCGGCACCGCGCCCAGCCCGAGCAGGACCCGCCACACGACGTCATCGCTGGTTCCGCCGCCGAGCAGGGCCAGCGCGATGAGCGGGCCGACGATGAGCCCGAGTGCCTGGGTGCCGAACACCATCCCGACCAGCTTGCCGCGGTCCTTACGGTTGGCGTATTCGCTCATCATCACCGCGCTGACCGGGTAATCACCGCCGACCCCGAATCCGAGCACGAAGCGAAACGCGATGAGCGGCCAGAACGACGGCGACAGCGCCGATCCCAGCGCGCCCACGATCATGATCGCGGCGACCATCCAGTACACGCGCTTACGCCCAGCCACATCGGCGAACCGCCCGAACACGAACGCCCCGAGGAAGGCCGCCGCCAGCATCGTGCTGTTCAGCAGGGCGAGCCTGGCCGAGCTGAGGTCCCATTCCTTGGCGATCAGTGTGGACGCGATCCCGATGACGAACAGGTCGTAGGCGTCGGTGAAGAACCCCATCCCCGACACCAGCACCGCCCGGAGATGAAACCTGCTCAGCGAAGCCTCGTCCAGCTCGGCGATCAAGTCCCTGGCCCCGATCTCGGTCATGGCACCCCCCGACGCTCATGCCGCCTGCTCGCCGCCGGCCGCTCCAGTGCTTTTGGAGCGGAACGTATCTGGCTCAGGCAACGCTCAACCGACTGAGAGATGAATGAAAGGTGAACAAGCCCGATTGGCCCGATCCCCGGATGTGCGCCACGAGCCGACAGCCGGCGGGCAGGCACCATTGGGGGTGGGGTGCGTGACATGTTCAAGGACCGGGGCGGGCGCTAGCGGATGCTCCGCTCGCAGAGCAGATCGCCGCGCTCGAACTGGCCGTGCAGCGCAACCCGGTTGCCGCGGACATTCTTGACCGTGCTCAGGAGCTGAACCTGCTCAACCGTGTTCCGCCCGGCCTGTCCAGGCCCTGACGAACATCTTTCCGTGGCGCCCGCTGCCATCGGAGGCCACACGATGACGGCAGAACTCGATGACAAACCGGTGACAAATGATCAAGGCCCGGCTTCCCTGGAGCGGGAACCGGGCCTGTGAGCTGCTACTTCGATCAGTAGCCCCGACCGGATTTGAACCGGCGCTACCGCCTTGAGAGGGCGGCGTCCTGGGCCGCTAGACGACGGGGCCAGAAACTGCGTTTGCCAGACACTGCATGGTAGGGCACCGCGAACAGTGACGCCAAACCGGGCGCGGCGCCCCTGGTCCGGGCGGCAGCTTCCAGGTTTCTGGAAGCTGCCGCAGCGACCGCATGCTGTCCGTCTTTACGGGTACTTGGCAGCCCATGTTGGCATTCATTGTTGTGCTGCTGATCGTGGGACTGATCGCCGGTGCGCTGGCTCGCCTGCTGGTGCCCGGCCGCGACCCCATCGGGTTCCTCGGGACGATCGTCCTGGGCGTGCTGGGGTCCTTCCTCGGCGGGATCGTGCTGAACCTGGTCGAGTACCACAAGGTGTTCACGCACTCGATCCGGCTGGCCGGCATAATTGGCTCGATCATCGGGGCCATCATCCTGCTGATCCTGTACCGGCTGTCCGGTCATGAGCGAGGTCACCGGCGCAGCGGCTACCGGCGCGGTTACCGGCGCTCCCGGAGCTGGCGCTGACCGACCCAGACCGGATGCCTGGCCGTCGCTAGCGGCCAGGCACCGCATCGCGGCGGCGCGCTCCCCGGTGACGGCCGCGCGGCAGCGGGATGGACCGGCCACAGACTGGCGTTCGGCAAACTATGGATGTTGCCGAAGCGGTGCAGGCGTGGCAGCTGCAGCCGCACCCGGAGGGCGGGTTCTTCCGCGAGACCTACCGGTCAGCGCGGCACACGGCGCCAGTGGGCTGGCCGGGTGAGCGGGCGCTGGCCACCGCGATCCTGTACCTGCTGCCGGCCAGCGGTCGGCGTGGCACCGGGTGCGCGGTGACGAGGTGTGGCTGTGGCAGGGCGGCGCGGCCATGGAGCTGCGGATCGCCGGGCAGACCCAGCTGCTCGGGCCGGACCCGGCGGCCGGGCAGCAGCCCCAGGTCCTGGTGCCCGGCGGCGCCTGGCAGTCGGCCACGCCGTGCGCCGGGCCGTGGTCGCTGGCCGCCTGCCTGGTCACGCCGGGCTTCGACTTCGCCGACTTCGAACTCCGGCAATGAAAAACCGGCAGGCCGCTGACCTGCCGGTTTGGTACTGCTGGGGTACCAGGACTCGAACCTAGACTAACGGGGCCAGAACCCGTCGGGCTGCCAATTACCCCATACCCCATCGCGGTCGGCGACGCTCCACCGCGCGTTCGTGCAGTGTAGCCGAAACCGGGACCCTCCCGCGAAACAGCGCCGGATCAGGGGAGAGGCCCGGTCGGCGACGGGACGAGCAGCCGCCGGGTGGTCTCCAGGCCCCACGGATCCAGGTTGCGCAGCCCGTCGCCGGATGAGCGCAGGCCACCGTACCCCTCGACGATCGCGGCCCAGTCCTCGCGGCGCTGCACGCCGGGCCGGGCCAGCAGGCAGTCCGGGTCGTTGACCCAGAACCGGCCCTGCTGCCAGGCCCGGGCCACCGTGTTCCGGGCCGCGCCGCGCTGCGACGGCAGTGACGGGTTGCCGGCGGCTGGCTCGTAGTCCAGAGCGATGTCCGGGCCGACCCGCATCGCGTCGACCAGGCCCACCGAGGGCAGGATGGGCGCCCCGCAGCCGAGCAGCAGCGCGTCTGGGCCGATCGCGTCCCGGATCAGCCGCAGCGCGCGCTGGTAGGCCCGCACCCCGGTGACGTCCTCGTGGCGGCGCCCCTCGATGGCGCCCGCGTACATGAAGTCGATCTTGAAGTAGTCGATGCCCCAGCCCCGCATGGTGCGCAGCACGCGGCCCAGGTAGGCGGCCGCGTCCGGGTGGGTCACGTCCAGCGCGGTGCACTCCTGGCGGCACACGTGGCCGGCCGGCACCGGCTCCCCGGACGGGTCGCGGACCACCCAGCCGGGGTGGTCGCGGAGCAGGTCGCTGGACCGGCCGACCAGCAGCGGCGCGATCCACAGGCCGGCCCGCCGGCCCGCGTCGCGGATCCGGCCGGCCAGCCCGGGCAGGTCCGCGAACCGGCCCGAGGACTGGAGCCAATCTCCCGGCGCGCGCTGGTACCCGTCATCAATTTGCAGAACGCCAATGCCTAGTTCGAGGTCGTCCATGGCGCGCAGATTTGCCCGGACGTCGTCCTCGGTGGCCGCGTCGAAGTACTGATACCAGGAACACCAGACCGGGGGAACCGGGCGCAGCCCGGCCGACGGCACCCCGGCCTGGGCGGCGAACTCGGCCGCCCAGCGGCCCAGCGCGCCGGTCAGGCCGCCGCCGCCGGCGTCGGTGCGCCGGGTCACCACGCCGTCCGCGGACACGATGAGATAGCCGTCGCACACCCGGGCCTGGATCACCGGCACCTGCTCGGCCACGTTGACCGCGGCGAAGATCTCCACCGGGCCCTCGTCGCCCGGGTCGATGGCCAGCAGGCCCGCGCCCTGGTGCACGCCGGGCGGCGCGGCGGTGCCGTACTGGCAGTCGATGGCCACCGATTCCGGGGCGGTCGCCGGCTGCGGGCTGGCGGTGGGCGGCCGCTGCGCGACGGCGCTCCAGGACTGCCAGCCCTCGGCGTACAGCGTGCCGCGGCCTGGTTCGGCGGGCACGCAGGCGATGTCGCGCTGCGCGCTGCCCAGGCTGATCACCATTACCTCCGCTGCTCTCCGCCCCCACCGGTGTCCCTGTCCTCACCACGTCCGCGGCGCCTGACCCGTTCAGCCCGGGTGGCGGACCGTCCGGGCGGTACCGCCGATGGAGGTGGGCTGGACTAGACGGGCTGGGCGGGCTGGGGGGGCTGGGCGGGCAGCCAGGGGGGCGGGCCGGTGCTGCCGCGCACGGTGAGCATCGCCACCGGCTCTTCTTCGTTGCACGCCTCGGCGCCAGCCGCCGCCCGTACCAGCGCGCGGGCGGCACGCCCGCCGTACCCGGCCACGTCCCGGGTCAGCGCGCTCAGCGACGGGTGGACGGCCTCGCAGAACGCGGAGTCGTCCCAGGCCACGATCGACAGCTCGGCCGGCACGGGCACGCCAAGCTGCTGGGCCGCGCCGAGCCCGGAAATGGCCATCAGATCGTTGTCGTACAGGATCGCGGTGGGTGGCTCGCTGCCGTGCAGCAGTTCCCGGGTGGCCGCGGCGCCGTTCCCCCCGGTGTAGTCGCCCTCGCGGAGGATCGCGTGCACCCCGGCGGCGCGGGCGGCGGCACGGAACGCGTCGGTGCGGATCTTGGTGTGCCAGAGCCGGGGCGGCCCGGTGACCCGGGCGATCCGCCGGTGCCCGGCCGCGGCCAGATATTCCACCACGGCCCGGACGGCGGCCGCGTCGTCCTGCCAGATGGCGGGGAGTGAGCCGGCCCCGGCCGGGTCGCCGATCACTACGGCGGGCATCTTGAGTTCCTCGAGGATGCTCACCCGCCGGTCGCCGATCTGCAGGTCGGCCAGGAACACCCCGTCCACCCGGCGCTGCGCCCACCAGGACCGGTACAGCGCGATCTCCGCGTCCTGGTTCTCGGCCACGGTGAACAGCAGCGCGGTGTGGTCGCCGGACAGCTCGGCCTGGATCCCGGAGATGAACTGGGTGAACCAGGGCTCGACGCCGAGTGTGCGGGCGGGCCGATCGATGATCAGCCCGAACGCGCCGGCCCGGCCGTCGGATAGCGCGCGGGCCGCGCTGTTCGGCTGGAAGCCGATCTCCTCCGCGATGGCCAGGATCCGCTCCCGGGTGGCGGCGGACACGCCGGGCTGGCCGTTCAGCGCGAACGACACCGCTGCCTTGGTCACTCCGGCGCGGCGCGCGATGTCCGCGATGGTCGGGCGCTTCACCATGCCTCCCAGCGGCACCGGCATCCGTACCGACGGCGCTCGCGTTCCCCCCGGCCCCCTGGCTCCTGCGCTGGCCAGTGTAACCAGGCCCCTAGCGCCCCGTCATCGCCCGGCGTTCGTGATCAAGCGAGCTGGCTGGTGGGACCCTGAACGGGACCATTATCCTGCCCCCGTTCGGGGTTGGTGTCTTCCGCATCGAGGGCGCCGGGCCCGGCCATTAAGCCAGTAACCCGGTAACCGGCCCACGATCCGCGGAGCGCCCATGCCCTGGTTCGACCTTCCCCTGGCAGACCTGCGTACCTACCGCACCGCGACCGAGGAGCCGCCCGGTCTTGACGAGTGGTGGCGGCACCGGCTGGACCAGGCCCGGGCGCTGGCCGAGCCGCCCACGGTGACCAGGTACGAGGCGGCCGGGTACGGGCCAGCCGAGGTCTACGACGTGGCGTTCTCCGGCGCCCGCGGGGACCGGATCCGGGCCTGGTACATCCGGCCGCCGGCCAGCGGGTCGGGCGGCGCGGCCCCGGTGGTGGTCAAGTTCATCGGCTACGGCGGCGGCCGCGGGCTGCCCGCCGACCACATGCTGCTACCCGCCGTCGGCTACCCGGTGTTCGTGATGGACAGCCGGGGCCAGGGCGGCCGGTGGACCGTCGGGGCGACCGGGGACCAGCCTGGCGGCGGCCCGGAATACTCGTCAGTGATGACCCGGGGCATCGAGGACCCGGCGGACTACTACTTCACCCGGCTGTTCACTGACGCGGTACGCGCCGCCGAGACGGCCGCCGAACTGGCCACCAACGGCGCCGGCCGGCCACCGGTCGCGGTGAGCGGCATGAGCCAGGGCGGCGGCCTGGCCCTGGCCACGGCGGCCCTGCTCGGCGACAAGATCGCGGTGTGCCACGCCGACATGCCGTTCCTGTGCGACATCCAGCGCGGCGTGACCATGGCGCCGGACATGCCCTACACCGAGGTGGCCGAGTTCCTGGCCCTGCAGGTGGACTACGAAAGCACCGCGCTGGACACGCTGCGCTACGTGGACTGCGCGCTGCTGGCCCGCCGGATCACCGCCCAGTGCCTGCTCAGCGTCGGGCTGATGGACACGATCTGCCCGCCGTCCACGGTGTTCGCCGCGTACAACGAGATCACCGCGCCGAAGGACATCGCGGTGTTCAGCTTCGGCGTGCACGCCGTGCCGCCTGGTCACCAGGAGCACCAGCTCCGCCACCTGCGCGCCCATCTGCCGGCCTGAAGCCAGGAACAACCAGCCTGCCGAACGCCAGCTGGTGGCCGGCGCCGCCAGTCAGCCGATCGGCTTGATCGCGGCGGCCAGCCGGTGCAGCGTCCGCTCCCGGCCGAGCAGCTCGATCGACTCATACAGCGGCGGGGAGACCCGCTTACCGGTCACCGCCACCCGGACCGGTGCGAACGCCTTCCGCGGCGCCAATCCGAGGCCGTCGAGCAGGGCGGTTGACAGCGCGGCCTTGATCGCCTCGTGTGTCCATGGCTCGACCTCGGCCAAGGCGACCTCGGCCGCCTGCAGCACCGGCAGCGCGTCCGGGGTGAGCACCCGCTCGGCGTCCTCCGGCTCGACCTTGAACCCGCCGTCGTCCCCGGCGAACAAGAAGCTGAGCAGGCCGACCGCCTCGGTGAGCCTGCCGATCCGGGTCTGGATCAGCGGCGCGGCCGCCTCGATCAGCGCCGCCTGGTCCGGGCTCGGCGGGGTCGCCACCATCTCGACCCGCTCCAGGAACGGGGTAATGCGGGCGACGAAATCGGCCGGTTCCAGGGCACGGATCTTGTCCCCGTTGATCGCCTCGAGCTTCTTCACGTCGAACTGGGCCGGGTTCTTGTTCACCCGGGCCAGGTCGAACTCGGCGGCCAGGTCGGCCAGGCTGAACTCCTCCCGGTTGTCCCCGGGGGACCAGCCGAGCAGGGCCAGGTAGTTGTCGATCGCCTCGGGCAGGAAGCCTTCCTCCCGGTACCAGTTGACCGAGACTACGCCGTTCCGCTTGGACAGCCGCTGGTTGTCCTTGCCCAGCACGTACGGCAGGTGGGCGAACACCGGGAAGTCGGCCTCGGCCACCCCCATGGCCCGGTACACCGCGATCTGCCGCGGCGTGGAGGACAGCAGGTCCTCGCCGCGCACCACGTGGGTGATCTTCATCAGCACGTCGTCCACGGCCACGGCCAGCGTGTACAGCGGCGAGCCGTCCGCCCGGGCCAGCACGAAGTCGGGCACGTGCGCGTGATCGAAGGTGACCTCGCCGCGGACCAGATCGGTGAACGTGGTCGACCCGTCGGGCATCCGGAACCGGACCACCGGCTTGCGCCCCTCGGCCCGGTACTCGGCCACCTGCTCGGCGGTGAGCACCCGGCAGTGCGCGTCGTAGCCGCTCGGGCCGCCGCTGGACCGGGCCGCCTCGCGGCGCGCGGCCAGTTCCTCCGGGGTGCAGTAGCAGTAGTAGGCGTCCCCGGTGCGGAGCAGGTGATCGAGCCACTCCGAGTAGATGCTCAGCCGCTCGCTCTGCCGGTACGGGCCGTACCGGCCGCCGACCTCCGGGCCCTCGTCCCACTGCAGGCCGAGCCAGCGCAGCGTGCCCAGCGCGGACGCGATGTACTCCGGGGTGACCCTGGTCTGGTCGGTGTCCTCGATGCGCAGCACGAACGTCCCGCCGGTGCGCCGGGCGAACGCCCAGTCATACAGCGCGGTCCGGATGTTGCCCACGTGCAGGTCCCCGCTGGGCGATGGGGCGAACCGGACCCGCACCCCGCTGGCTGGCAGGTCAGTCACGGCCGACCACCGTGTTGCTCAGCGACCCGATGTTCTCGATGGTCACGGACACCTCGTCTCCATCCTCCAGCGGCCCGACCCCGGCCGGCGTCCCGGTGAGCAGCACGTCCCCGGGCAGCAGGGTCATCACCGTGCTGACGTATTCCACCAGGGCCGGCACATCATAGAGCAGCTCCGAGGTGCGGGCCCGCTGCCGCACCTCGTCGTTCACCGACGTGGTGAGTTCCAGATCGGCCGGGTCCACGTCGGTCTCGATCCACGGGCCGAGCGGGCAGAACGTGTCGAAGCCCTTGGCCCGGGTCCACTGCCCGTCCCGGGCCTGCAGGTCGCGGGCGGTTACGTCGTTGGCGCAGGTATAGCCGAAGATGACATCGGCCGCCTGGGCGGCGGGCACCTCACGGCACAGCCGTCCGATGATCACCGCGAGCTCACCCTGGTAGTCCACCCGCTGAGTCAGCTTGACCGGATAGGCGATCTGGTCGCCGTGCCCGACCACGGCGGTGGACGGCTTGAGGAACAGCACCGGCTCCCCGGCGGCCGGGACGCCCGGCTCGGCACCGCTCTCCCGGCCGTTCCCGGCGTAGTTGCCACCCACCGCGACGACCTTGCTGGGCAGCACCGGGGCCAGCAGGCGCACCTCGGCCAGCGGATAGGTCTCCCCGGTGAACTGGACGCCACCCTTACCCGGGCTGAACGGGTGGCCGCGCAGCTCAGCGATCACGGCCAGCGGCGGCCGCGCTGCGGACTGGCCGCCCGCGGCCCCGTCGGCCCGGGTCTCCCCGACCACGCCGTAGGCGACGTCGCTACCTTTGGCGAATCTCGCGATGCGCACCGCTCAACCTCACCGATGAGTTCCCTGCCCGAGCCGTCCTGGCACCCGGCCGCTCCGGCATCCCGCTAGAGCCTACTGAGCACGGCGCACCGCCGCGCCGGGCGCCGCTACTGCATGTACCCCTCGACCTCGGCCGCCGGCCGCTCCGAGCTGTCCCCCGGGTCCTCGCCGAACTCACGCCGGGCCCGGCGCTGCCGCAGCAGGTCCCAGCACTGGTCCAGCGACTCCTCGACCGTGCGCAGCTGAGTCCGCTCCGCCTCGCTGGACAGCGAGCCGTCGGCGACCTTGGCCCGGAGCTCGTGCTCGGTCTTGATGAGCTCGTCGATGTGGCCCAGGATTTCCTTGTCGTTCATGGCTCCACCGTACGGGTGCGCGGCCGGTCCGCGAACCCTGGGTCCCCAGCCGGCCGTTACCCTTGACCAGGTGCCAGACCCGGTCTTCCTGATCACGGGCGCGTCCCAGGGCATCGGCGCGGCCACCGCCCGGGCCGCGGCCACCGCCGGTTACCGGGTGGTGCTCGCCGCTCGCCGCCCGGGGCCGCTGGCCGCCCTGGCCGCCGAGCTGGGCGGCCCGCCCCGCGCCGTCCCGGTCAGCTGCGACATCGCCGACTGGGCCCAGCTGCAGAGCCTGATCGCCGAGGTGCAGCGCACCCTGGGCCGGCTGGACGTCGTGTTCGCCAACGCGGCCACCGCGATGGGCACCTCCTTCCTCGGCCGCGGCGGCCGGCCGCCGGGCGAGTGGGCGGGCATGGTGCAGACGAACGTGCTGGGCACCGCGCTGACCGCGCGGGCCGTGCTGCCGCTGCTGGCCGAGACGGGCGGGCACCTGGTGCTGACCGGTTCGGTGGCGGGCCGCGTGCTGCGCCCGGGCAGCCTGTACTCGGCCACCAAGTGGGCGGTGAGCGCGCTGGCCGCCAGCATCCGGGCCGAGTGCGTGGGTACCGGGGTGCGGGTCACCCTGGTCCAGCCCGGGCTGACCGACACCGGCCCGGTCAGCCCCGGCCGGGAAGCCGATCCGAAACTGGCCCCCGGCGATGTCGCCCGGGCCGTGCTGTACGCGGTCAGCCAGCCCGCCAGCGTGGACGTCAGCGAGATCGTGATCCGCCCGGTCGGCCAGGACCCGTTCCGCTGAGCACGGCCGCCTGCTGGACCGGCGGCGTGACCCGGCCCCCGGCCGGTCCAGCAGGAACGCCAAGCCGGCCACGCACAGCCCCAGCGCGACCGGGATGCACAGTGCGGTGGTCAGCCCGGCCAGGCTGGCACACCCGCCGATCAGCGCCGGGCCGCCGACCAGGCCCAGGTAGCCGAGACCGCCGACCCAGCTGACCGCGCGGCCCGGGTGATCCGGGTCGGTGCTCCCGGCTGCGGAGAACAGCTGCGGGATGGTGCAGGACAGCCCGGCGCCGCAGGCCGCGAACCCGGCCACTGCGGCCGCCGCCTGGTGCGTGCGCAGCGCGCCGGCCAGCCCCACCACGGCCAGCAGGCCGCACCGGCGGACCAGCCCGGCCGGGCCGTACCGGGTGGCCAGCCGGTCGCCCGCCAGCCGCCCGGCCACCATGCCGAGCGAGAAGCCGGCGAACCCGGCGACCGCGAACCAGCCCGGTGTGCGCAGCACGTCGCGCAGGTAGACGCCGCTCCAGCTGCCCACCGCACCCTCGGTGATCACGCAGCACAGCGCCAGCAGGCCGAGCGCCATCAGCCGCGGCGGCGCGGAAGCGCGTGCTGGACGGCTGGCCCGGGCCGGCCGCGCGGGCCAGTTCCCGGCCGGCTCGGGCAGCAGCCGCCCACCGGCGATGATCGCCACGGTCACGCAGGCCAGCACGGTGGCACCCAGCACACTCAGCAGTTCAGCCGGGCGCCCGGCCAGCAACCCGCCTAACAGCGCCCCGGTCAGCCCGCCCACGCTGTAGGACGCGAAGAACGAGGCCATCAGCGGCCGCCCGTAGCCCTGCTCCACCCGGACACCCTCCGCGTTCATCGCCACCGCCAGCGCACCACCCGCGATACCGAACGCCAGCAACGCGGCGATGACCTCAGCCAGCGTCCGGGCCGTGCAGGACGAAATAGCCAAGAACGGCAGCGCGCGCAGCACAACTGGCCAGGCGTCGCAGTCAGCCCTGGACTGACCCGGGGGCCCCGGGCAGCGGCCTGGCACCTGCTGACGGACGGCGAGCCGGGGTCTGGAGCTCGGCCGTGAGCACGGAGGCGGATGGCCGCACCATAGCGCCCGGTCAGCTAGCCCGACAGAGGCCATAAGTTCCAGGCCGGCGCTCAGGCCGATGGTCCTGGCTGGCCCGGGCTGGCTGCGTCCGGCTGATAGCCGACCCGCAGCAGCGCGTAGCTGACCGCTTCCTCCAGCGCATGCCAGGACGCGGCGATGATATTTTCATCCACCCCGACGGTGCTCCACGTCCCGTCGGCCGCGCCGGTGCCGTCACTGGACTCGATGAGCACCCGGGTGACCGCCCCGGTGCCGTGCGAGCCCTCCACGATGCGCACCTTGTAGTCGGCCAGCTCCAGCATGGCCAGTTCCGGGTAGAGCCGCTCCAGGGCCAGCCGCAGCGCCTTGTCCAGCGAGTTGACCGGGCCGTTGCCCTCGCCGGTGGCGACGATCCGCTCGCCCTTGGCGTGCAGCTTGACGGTGGCCTCGCTGATCACCTCACCGCCGGGCCGCTGCTCGACGATGACCCGCCAGGACTCCACCTGGAAATGGCGCAGCTGCGCGCCGGCCAGCTCATCGCGCAGCAGCAGCTCGAACGAGGCGTCGGCGGCCTCGAATGTGTACCCGCGGGCCTCCATCTCCTTGACCCGGCTGACCACCCGGCCGACCGTGCCTTTCTCGCCGGACAGGTCGTAGCCGAGCTGCTTGCCCTTGATCTCCACCGACGCCCGGCCGGCCATGTCCGACACCAGCATCCGCATGTCGTTGCCGACCAGCACCGGGTCGATGTGCTGGTACAGCATCGGGTCGACCTTGACCGCCGAGGCGTGCAGCCCGGCCTTGTGCGCGAACGCGGAGAAGCCCACGTAGGGCTGGTGGGTGCTCGGCGTGACGTTGGTGACCTCGCTGATCGCGTGGGCCACCCGGCTCATCTCGGCCAGGCAGCCCTCGGGCAGCACCTCACGGCCCTTCTTCAGCTGCAGCCCGGCGACCACGCTGAACAGGTTGGCGTTGCCGGCCCGCTCCCCGTAGCCGTTGGCGCAGCCCTGCACGTGGCTGACCCCCGCCTCCACCGCGACCAGGCTGTTGGCCACCGCGCAGGCCGTGTCGTCGTGGCAGTGGATGCCGAGCCGGGCGCCGGTGGCCGCGGCCACCGCGCTGACCACGTCGCCCAGCTCGCCGGGGAGCATGCCGCCGTTGGTGTCGCACAGCGCGACCACGTCCGCGCCGGCCTCGGTGGCGGCCCGGACCACCTCCAGCGCGTAGGCCGGGTCCGACCGGTATCCGTCGAAGAAATGCTCCGCGTCCAGGAACACCCGCTGCCCCTCGGCGCGCAGGTGGCTGACCGTGTCCCGGATCATGGCCAGGTTCTCTTCCAGCGTGGTCCGCAGGGCCAGCCGGACATGCCGGTCGTGACTCTTGGCGACAAGAGTCACGACCGGCGCCCCGGACTCGCGCAGCGCGGCGACCTGAGGGTCGTCGGCCGCCTGCACGCCGGGCCGGCGGGTCGCGCCGAACGCGGCGAGCTGCGCGTGCCGGAGATCCAGTTCGGTGCGGGCCCGCCGGAAGAACTCGGTGTCCTTCGGGATCGCACCGGGCCAGCCACCCTCGATGAAGCCGACGCCGAACTCATCCAGCCGCCGGGCGATGGCCAGCTTGTCGGCGACGGTGAGACTCAGCCCCTCCTGCTGGGCGCCGTCCCGCAGCGTGGTGTCGTAGACGTGGAACTCGTCGTCAGGCATTGACCTGGTCCGTCTCTGTCGTGGGTGTAGGCACAAAACAAAAGACCCCTCGCGGCATGCGAGAGGTCTGCGCGTCGGCTGTGCTGCTGTTAGCCGACGCGCCTGCCGATAATGATCCGGCCGGAAGTCATGCTCTCAGTCTGCCATACCCCAGCGAGTGCCTGCCGCCGGATCGCCGGATCAGGGTCAGCGGGCGTCCGGCGCGAACCCGGTCGCGATGAGCTGGCCGGTCACCAGCTTGGCGCAGCCGGCCGGGTCATCCAGCCAGGGGCCGTGCCCGCCCGGGACCTCGTGCAGCACCGCGCCGGGAATCCGGCTGATGGCCGGCCGGGCCCGGGCCGGAGCCGGGAACGGGTCACTGGTTCCCCAGCAGAACAGGGTGGGCACGCTGACCCGCTGCAGTTACCATCGGTCATGACGCTCTCCGGCCGAGGCCGGCGGAACCCGTTGATCGCATGCATCAGCGAGCCGACGGTCCGCGCGTTGCCCGGACGGCGGCCCGCCAGCCGGAGCACGTCGACCAGCTCAGCTGGCATAGCCGCGGCGGCGGCTGGGCTGAGCCCCTGGCCGAGCAGCTTCCGGTACACCGGCCGGGGCGACGGGGCGCGCAGCGTCGCCCGGCCGAGCCCCGGGGCAGTCAGCAGCGACAGCGGCATTCGCACGGTGACCCCGGGCAGCGCGACTGCCGGATCACCGATGGCCACCAGCGAGCCGATCCGCCCGGGCCGGGCCGCCGCGTACCACAGCGCGAACATCCCGCCCAGCGAGTGCCCCACTACCGGCACGCCAGCCAGCCCAAGCGCGCCGAAGAGCCCGTCCATCAGCCGCAAGGAATGCTCGCGCACCGCCCCGCGCTGGTACCGCACCGGCCCGGACAGCCCATGCCCCGGCAACTCCACCAGCTGCACTCGGTACCCGGCGAAGTGCCCCAGCCACGGCGCCCACACCGCCGCCGCCAGCGTCACCCCATGCAACATCACCACCGGCTGCCCAGCACCCACCCCAAGCACCCGGACCCGGACCCCCGCGGGTCCGAGCTCGTAGTAGGACTCCTCAGCCGCCAGCCCGTAGCGGGCGAACACCCGCTGTTCTGCCTCCCGGATCCGCTCATCGAGCCGCATGTCCTGGCCCCACCAGCCAGCTAGCAGATCTTGTAGACCCAGCCGTGCGGGTCGGGGCGCTGGCCGTACTGGATGCCGACCAGTTCCTCGCGCAGCCGCATGGTCACCGGCCCGGGGGTGCCATCGCCGATCGTCCATTCGCCGGTGGCGTTCTTGACCTGGCCGACCGGGGTGATGACGGCGGCGGTCCCGCAGGCGAACACCTCGGTCAGCTCGCCCGAGGCGCACTCGGCCTGCCACTGGTCGGCGGAGATCTTGCCTTCCTCGGTGCGGAAGCCGAGATCGGGCCCGAGGGTGAGCAGCGAGTCCCGGGTGATGCCCGGCAGCATGGTCCCGGTCAGCGCGGGCGTCATCATCCGCGCCTGTGCGCCGGAGCCATACACGAAGAACAGGTTCATCCCGCCCATTTCCTCGACCCAGCGGTGCTCTACCGCGTCCAGCCAGACCACCTGGTCGCAGCCGGACGCGGTGGCCTGGAGCTGGCCGGCGAACGCGGCCGCGTAGTTGCCGCCGCACTTGGCCTCCCCGGTGCCGCCGGGCGCCGCGCGGGTGTACTCGTGCGACAGCCACACCGAGACCGGCCGGATGCCGCCTTTGAAGTAGGCCGCGGCCGGCGACGCGATGACCGTGTACAGGTACTCCTGGGACGGCCGGTTCACGCCCAGCCCGCGCTGCGTCGCGATCATGAACGGGCGCAGGTACAGGCTGTGCCCCTCGGCCGCCGGGACCCAGTCGCGGTCCTGGCTGACCAGCAGCTCGATGGACCGCAGGAAGGCTGGCTCGGGCAGCTCCGGCATGGCCAGCCGGGTGGCCGACCGGTTGAACCGGGCCGCGTTGGCCTGCGGCCGGAAGGCCACGATCGGGCCGCCGCCCTGCCGGTATGCCTTCAGCCCTTCGAAGATCTCCTGGGCGTAGTGGAACACCGCGGTGGCCGGCTCCAGCATGAGCGGCCCGTACGGCCGCACCGCGCCGTCATGCCAGCCCTGGTCCGCCGTCCAGCGCAGGGTGACCATGTGATCGGTGAATACCTCGCCGAACCCGGGGCTGGCCAGGATCTGGTCACGTTCCGTCGCGGGAACGGGATCGGTGCTGGCCCGGGTCGCAAACGCGATCTCGGGGCTGCGGCTTACCGTCATCACTGGTCCTTCCTCTGGCCCGGCCCGGCCGGGCTCTGTCCCGGCCGGGCACCGTCGCCCGGCCGTTCGATGCGCCTACCCGGCTACCCGGGCGGCGATGTCGTCGCCGATCTCTGGGGTGACCCGAGCCGCCCAGGCCCCCTGCCGCTCGACCAGGTCGTCGGCCACGGCCTGCTCGATCCGGGCCGCCTCGGCGGGCAGCCCGAGATGCTCGCAGAGCATGGCCGCGGACAGGATCGCCGCCGTCGGATCAGCCTTCTGCTTGCCAGCGATGTCCGGCGCGCTGCCGTGCACCGGCTCGAACATGCTCGGCGCGGTCCGCTCCGGGTTGATATTCCCGCTGGCCGCCATCCCGATGCCGCCGGCCACCGCGGCGCCCAGGTCGGTCAGGATGTCGCCGAACAGGTTGTCGGTCACCACCACGTCGAAGCGCTCCGGCTGGGTCACGAAGAACATCGACGCCGCGTCCACGTGGCAGTAGTCCACCGCGATCGCGGGGAAGTCCTTGGCCATCGCGTCCACCGTCCGCTGCCACAGGTCCCCGGCGTAGGCCAGCACGTTGGTCTTGTGCACCAGGGTGAGCTGCTGCCGCGGCCGCTCGGCGGCCCGCTCGAACGCGTACCGGACCACCCGGGCCACGCCGAACGCGGTGTTCAGGCTCTCCTGGGTGGCCACTTCGGCCGGGGTGCCCTTGCGCAGCACGCCGCCCGCCCCGGCATAGGGCCCCTCGGTGCCTTCCCGGACGACCAGCATGTTGACCGCCTCGGGCCGGACATCGGCCAGCGGGGTGGCCACCCCGGGGTAGAGCCGGACCGGGCGGAGGTTCACATAGTGATCAAGCTCGAAGCGGAGCCGGAGCAGCAGCCCGCGTTCGAGCACCCCGCTCGGCACGGTGGGGTCGCCGACCGCCCCAAGCAGGATCGCGTCCTGCGCGCTTATCTCGGCCAGCACCGAATCGGGCAGCGTCTCCCCGGTCCGGTGCCAGCGCTGCGCGCCGAGGTCATAGCTGGTCGGGTCGAGGGAGACGTTCGCGGCCTGGAGAACCTTGAGCGCCTCGGCGACGACCTCGGGGCCGATGCCGTCGCCGCCGATCACCGCGAGCTTGATCGCAGAAGATGCCATGCGCGTACCTTACTGGTCGTCCGCGACCGGTGACGCTCCTCCATTATCCCGCCGGTCCAGGGCCTCCTGCAGGGCCTGGACGGCAGGCCCGGACGGGGCCGGGCGGGGCGGCGGCATGGGCTGATTCCACGGGTACATGTCATACACGGCTGGGACTCCTGAAGAGGCTGGCTGCTCACCGGGCCGCCCACACGGGCTGGCCTGACGGATGAGATTCGCTGGGCGGACTTACGGCCAGCACCACAACCCGCAGCGGGTCGGCCGGCCTGCCCTGTCAGGCCCCGCTACGGCCGCTAAAGATCGATACGAAGCGCCGCATGTTGTTGGACATCCTAGTACCTGCACGCGCCGTTGTCGCCCGTGACCGCTGATTCGTCTCTCATGCTGAGACTGATTCGCTCACCACCACCGGGCGGCCGGGCGGCCCGTGTTTCCGGATGACTAGTGCTCGTCGAGGTCCACCGTCCGGCCCACCACGGCGCCGATCGTGGACGCGATGTCATCCAGCACGACCGCCGGGATGGCCGAATCAACGGTCAGCACGATGAGCGCGTGCCCGCCGCGGGCGTCCCGGCACACCTGCATGCCGGCGATGTTGATGCCCTCGCTGCCCAGGATCTGGCCCACCGTGCCGACCACGCCCGGCCGGTCGGTGTAGGTCAGGAAGACCATGTGCTCGGCGGGCGAGATCTCCATGTCGAACCCGTTGACCTCGACCAGCTTCTCCAGCTGGCGCCGCCCGCTGAGCGTGCCGCCGACGGACACCACCTGGCCGTCCGGCATGATGCCACGCAGCGTGACCAGATTGCGCCAGTCCGGGCTGTCCGCGTCGGTGACCAGGCTGACCTCGACCGCGCGGTCCGCCGCCAGCAGCGGCGCGTTCACGTAGGTCACCGGGTCCTCCACCACATCGGCGAACACGCCCTTGAGCGCGGCCAGCTGGAGCACCCGGACGTCGTGGGCCGCGATCTCGCCGCGCACCTCGACGTCGAGCCGTGCGGCCATCCCGCCGGCCAGCGCGGTGAAGATCCGGCCCAGTTTCTCCGCCAGCGGCAGGCCTGGCTTGACATCCTCATGGACCGCGCCGCCCTGCACATTGACCGCATCCGGGACGAACTCGCCGGCCAGCGCGAGACGCACCGACCTGGCCACCTGGGTACCTGCCTTCTCCTGCGCCTCGGCCGTGCTGGCGCCCAGGTGCGGGGTGCCCACCACGGACGGGAACTCGAGCAGCGGATTGCCCGTGGCGGGCTCGGCGGCGAACACGTCGATGCCGGCCCCGGCCACCCGGCCTTCCTTCAGCGCGAGGGCCAGTGCGTGCTCATCGACGATGCCGCCGCGAGCCGCGTTCACGATCCGCACGGTCGGCTTGACCAGGCGCAGCTCCCGGTCCCCGAGCAGGCCCGCCGTCTCCGCATTCTTGGGCAGGTGCACGGTGATGAAGTCGGCCTCGGCCAGTAGTTCGTCCAGGCTGGCCAGCCGCACGCCGGCCTGCGCGGCCCGGGCCGCGGGCACGTACGGATCGTAGGCGATCACCCGCATGCCGAACGCGGCCAGCCGCTCCGCCACCAGCAGGCCGATCCGGCCGAGCCCGAGGACGCCGACGACTTTGCCGTTCAGCTCCACGCCGGTGAACGCGGACCGCCGCCACTGGCCGTCGCGCAGCGACGCCGCCGCCTGCGGCACGTTCCGGGCCACCGCCAGCAGCAGGCCGACCGCGTGCTCGGCCGCGCTCACGATGTTCGAGGTGGGCGCGTTCACCACCATGACCCCGGCCCTGGTCGCCGCCTCGACGTCCACGTTGTCCAGGCCGACGCCGGCCCGGGCGACCACCCGGAGCCGGCCCGCCTGGGCCAGCGCCTCGGCATCGACCCTGGTCGCGCTGCGCACGATGATCCCGTCGGCGGTGGCCAGTGCGGCGAGCAGCGCGCCACGATCCGTGCCATCCACGTGCCGCACGTCGAAATCGGCTTCGAGCTGGGTGACGGCGGCCGGCGACAGTTCCTCAGCGATGAGTACGACAGGTGCAGGCACGGCGGTGGCCCCTCGTGTCGGTCAGCGGAACCCTCAGTCTAGCCAAGCTTGTGAAAGTGTTCACGAACCGTACTGCCGTGCGCTCCGCGGTTGGACGGGCTGGCGCCCGCCCGCGAGCACAATGCCGTGCTGCCCGCGGGCTGGCGCCAGCGCCCCCGACGACCGGTCGGTTCAGGAACTCCCCGTGTCATCGGCCGAGTCGAGCCAGCTCATCAGCGGCCGCAACTGGGCCCCGACCTGCTCGATCTGGTCCGCGCGGGAGGCCTCACGGCGCTTGAGGAAGTTCGGCCGCCCCGCGTCGAACTCCTCGATGAGCTCCCGGGTGAACGTGCCGTCGCGGACCTCGCCGAGAATCCGCCGCATCTCCTCCCGGCTGCGCTCGTCAACCAGCCGCGGGCCCCGGGTGTAGCCGCCGAACTCCGCGGTGTCCGACACCGACCAGTACATCTTGGAGATGCCGCCCTCGTACATCAGGTCCACGATCAGCTTCATCTCGTGCAGGCACTCGAAGTAGGCGATCTCCGGCTGGTAGCCCGCCTCGACCAGGGTGTCGAACCCGGCCTTGATGAGCTCGGAGACGCCGCCGCAGAGCACCGCCTGCTCGCCGAACAGGTCCGTCTCGGTCTCCTCGGCGAACGTGGTGACCAGCGCACCGGCCCGGGTGCCGCCGATGGCCTTGGCGTAGGCCAGGGTGAGCGGCCACGCGTTGCCGGTGGCGTCCTGCTCGACCGCGACCAGGACCGGCACGCCGCGCCCTTCGGCGAACTGGCGGCGGACCAGGTGGCCGGGGCCCTTCGGGGCGACCATGCACACGTCCACCCCGGCCGGCGGGCGGATGAGCTGGTAGCGGATGTTCAGCCCGTGCGCGAAGAACAGCGCGTCGCCGTCCACCAGGCTGGGCTCGATGGCTTCCGCGTACAGCGCCCGCTGCACGTGGTCCGGGGCCAGCACCATGATCAGGTCGGCCTCTTCGCATGCGTCCTGCGGGGTGAGCACCCGCAGGCCCTCGTTGGCCGCGCTCTCCCGGCTGCGCGATCCGTCCGGGAGCCCGACCCGGACGTCCACCCCCGAGTCGCGCAGCGACAGCGCGTGCGCGTGCCCCTGGCTGCCGTAACCCAGGATGGCGACGTGCCGGTCCTGGATGACGCTGAGGTCGGCGCCGTCGTCGTAGAAGATGTCTGCCATTGCCTGCCTTCTGTTCGCTTCGTACTTACTGGGCCGCGCGGTCCACCGGGCGCAGCGCCCGGTCGGTGATCGACCGGCCGCCCCGGCCGAGCGCGACCATCCCGGACTGGACGAGTTCCTTGATGCCGAACGGTTCGAGCACCCGGATCAGGGCGTCCAGCTTGTCGCGGTTGCCGGTCGCCTCGACGGTGACCGCGTCCTGCGCCACGTCGACCACCTTGGCACGGAACAGCGTCACGGTCTCCAGCACGCGCGACCTGCTCTCCAGGTCGGCGCGCACCTTGATGAGCAGCAGTTCACGTTGCACCGACGCGGTCGGCTCCAGCTCAACGATCTTGAGTACGTTGATGAGCTTGTTCAGCTGCTTGGTCACCTGTTCCAGTGGGTGATCCGCGCAGTCCACGACGATCGTCATCCGGGAGATCTCGGGGTGCTCGGTGGGCCCGACCGCGAGCGAGTCGATGTTGAACCCACGCCGGGAGAACAGGCCGGCGATCCGGACGAGGACGCCCGGCTTGTTCTCCACCAGCACCGACAGCGTGTGCCTGTTCATAGTCGGCTCCTGATCACGTAGCCGGGCCAGTCCCTGGCTCATTCGGTCACATCCCAGTCCGGGGCCATGTTCCTGGCCACGACGATGTCGTCATTGCTGGTGCCGGCGGCCACCATCGGCCACACCATGGCATCGCGGTGCACGACGAAGTCGACCACCACCGGCCGGTCGTTGATCTTCATGGCTTCCTCGATCACCGCGTCCACGCTGGCCTCGTCCTCGCAGCGCAGGCCGACGCAGCCGTAGGCCTCGGCCAGCTTGACGAAGTCGGGGATACGCGTGCCACCGCCCGCCGCCGGATCCCGGCGCGGGGCGTGCTCCCGGCTCAGCGCCTCGTCATAGGTCTGCGCCACCTTGTCCAGGTCGGTGTTGGAGTACCGCTCGTTGTAGAACAGCGTCTGCCACTGCCGGACCATGCCGAGGTTGCCGTTGTTGATGACGGCGATCTTGACCGGGATGCCCTCCACCGCGCAGGTGGCCAGTTCCTGGTTGGTCATCTGGAAGCAGCCGTCGCCGTCGATGGCCCAGACGCACGCCGCCGGGCTGCCGACCTTGGCCCCCATGGCCGCGGGCACCGCGTAGCCCATCGTGCCGAGGCCACCCGAGTTGAGCCAGTGGCCCGGCCGCTCGTGCCCGATGAACTGGGCCGCCCACATCTGGTGCTGGCCCACGCCGGCCACGTACACGGCGTCCGGGCCGGCGATCTCGCCGATCCGCTCGATCACATACTGCGGGGCCAGCGAGCCGTCCGCGGGCTCGTCGTAGCCGAGCGGGTAGGTGCTGCGCCAGGCGTCCAGCTGGGACCACCAGGCGGTCAGGTCGGGACGGTGGCCGCCTTCGTACTCGGCCCCGACCGCGGTGATCAGCTCGGTGATCACCTCGCAGCAGTCACCGACGATGGGCACGTCCGCGCGCCGGTTCTTGGAGATCTCCGCCGGGTCGATGTCCGCGTGCACGATCGCCGCGCCAGGAGCGAAGCTGTCCAGCTTCCCGGTCACCCGGTCATCGAAGCGGGCGCCGAGCGCGACGATCAGGTCCGACTTCTGCAGCGCGCCGACCGCGGCCACGGTGCCGTGCATGCCCGGCATGCCCAGGTTCTGCCGGTGGCTGGATGGGAAGCCGCCCCGCGCCATCAGCGTGGTCACCACCGGGATGCCGGTCAGCTCGGCCAGCTCCAGCAGCGCCGGGCTGGCGCCCGCCTTGAGCACGCCGCCGCCCACGTACAGCACCGGGCGGCTGGCCCCGGCGATAAGCCGGGCCGCCTCCCGCACCTGCCGCGAGTGCGGCCTGGTCACCGGGTGGTAGCCGGGCAGGTCGAAGGTGGGCGGCCAGCGGAAGTCGGTGCTTGCCTGGAGCGCGTCCTTGGCCACGTCCACCAGCACCGGGCCGGGGCGGCCGGTGGACGCCACGTGGAACGCCTCGGCCACCGTGCGGGCGATGTCGGCCGCGTTGGTGACCAGGAAGTTGTGCTTGGTGATGGGCAGCGTGATGCCGGAGATGTCGGCTTCCTGGAACCCGTCCGTGCCGATCAGGCTGCTCGACACCTGGCCGGTGATCGCGACTACCGGCACCGAGTCCATGTACGCGTCGGCCAGCGGGGTGACCAGGTTGGTGGCGCCCGGCCCGGAGGTGGCCATGCACACCCCGGGGCGCCCGGTCACCTGCGCGTACCCGGCGGCCGCGTGCCCCGCGCCCTGCTCGTGCCGGACCAGGATGTGCCGGACCGAGGGCGAGTCGAACAGCGGGTCATACAGCGGCAGGATGGCGCCACCCGGGATGCCGAACACGACGTCCACGCCGAGCCGCTCCAGCGTCGCGACCAGCGCGGCCGCGCCGGTCATCCGGGGCTGTGTTACCGCCGGGGGGCGACCCCCCGAGTCCCCCTGATCGTCGCTCGGCGCCGAGTCCGGCGCAGCCGGACGCGCTGAGGGGGCGGACCCGGCCCGGGCGGCCAGGTCGCGGGGGGACGGTCCGCTGCCTTTCCGGGATGGGCCTGCCCCGGGACCGGGGGTCGCCGCGGTCGTCTGGTCAGTCATCGCAAGCTTCCTCGTCTGCGGGTCGGTAGGTGCCGGGCAACAAAAAACCCTCGACGCCGGATGGCGGACGAGGGTAGCGCGCTGGCAGCCGGCTAAGTCAGCTGCTCGCGCGCCTGGCAAGTACGAGAGTCATAGTTCTTGACACGGGTATCACTCTGGCCCAGACCCGGGCTGACGTCAACTTGAGAGCACATTCGTCTCAGCTGGCGAGATCGCGCCGCCGAAAGGGGGCTCCCTGCCGGTCCGGTCGCTGCCCGTAGCCAGGCTCCGCACGCTGCCCGGCGGCAGCGGCCCGGCCAGGAAAGCGCCCATGCCGATCAAACCGCCCATCGCGGTGAGCAGGTCGCGCTGCTCGGCCCGCTCGATCCCGTCCGCCACCACCTCGATGCCCAGGTCCCGGCCGACCCGGACGATGGCCCGGATCAGCGTCTCGGCCGCGGCCCGCACGCCCAGCCCGGCCACCAGCGCCGGGCCGATCCGGATCATGTCCACCGGCAGCCGGCTGAGCCGGGCCAGCGCGGCGGCGTCAGCGCTGGCCGCGTCCATGGCCAGCCGGACGCCGCGCTCCCGCAACTCGCCGAGCTCGCGCGCCGTCACCTCACCGCCCTCGGCCAGCTCCGGCCAGCCAACCTCCAGGATCAGCGCCTGCGCGGCCAGGCCGCTGGCGGCCAGCGCTTCCAGCACGGACTCGGTGAACCGGGGCGCCCGGACCTGCCGCGGTGAGCAGCGCAGCCAGACGCTGGCCTCCCAGCCGCTGCGCCACCAGTCCGCCGCCCGGGCGCACGACTCGCGCAGCATCCAGTCGCCCAGCTCGACGATGACCCGGGAGGTCTCCGCGACGTCGAGGAATTCGGCGCGCGGCACCTCCGTCCCGTCGCGGCGCCAGCGCGGCACCGCGGTCACCCCGATGATCTGCGAGGTAGCCAGGTCGGCCATGGGCTGGTACTCCAGCTCCAGCTGGCCGTCGGCCAGCGCCTGGCTCAGCTCCGCCGCGAGCTGCAGGTGGCGGCGCACGTCGGCGTGCGGCAGCGCGGCGTAGACCTCCAGCCGCCCGCCGCCGGCCTCTTTGGCCTTGGACACCGCGGCGTCGGCGTTGCGCCAGACGTAGCCGGCCGGGCTGCCGTCGGCCAGCGCCAGGCCGACGCTGGCGGACAGCGAGACGGCCCGGTCAGCGGCCCGGTATGGCTCGGCGGACACGGTGGCCAGGATGCGTTCCGCCAGCTCGGTGATCTCCTGGGCGCTGGCCGCCCCGGTGATCAGGACCGCGAATTCGTCCCCGCCCCAGCGCGCCACCGTGCCCCGCGGCGGCACGACCGCGCGCAGCCTGCGCGCCACCTGCGCCAGCACCAGGTCACCCGCGCTCGGCCCGGCCATGTCGTTCACCCCGGTGAAGCCGTCCAGGTCGACCAGGATGACCCCGGCCAGTCCCGGCTCCTCGCCGTCCCCGGCCACGGGCGGCCCGGCCACGGGCGGCCCGGCCGCGGGCGGCCCGCCCCCGGCCAGCGCGTCCCCAGCCAGCCCCGTGCTGGCTGACAGGGCGCCGAGACGGCCCAGGCTGAGCGCTTCCCGCGCCCGGTCCTCCAGGTAGGCCCGGTTGGGCAGCCCGGTCAGTCCGTCGTTGTAGGTGAGCTGCGCGACCTGCCGGCGCAGCGCGACCAGGTCGCTGACATCGCGCGCGGTGATCATCAGCCGGTCCGGCGCGCCCTGGCTGCGCTGCCTGGACATGGTCGCTTCCACGTACCGCCAGGTGCCGTCGGCCGCCCGGACCCGGCAGGAGTACCGGATCTGGGTGGCCGGCTCGCCGGCCGCCTCGCGGACCGCGCGCAGCCCGTCCGGCTGGTCCTCCGGGTGCACCAGGTCGGTCAGCGTCATCCCCTCGAGGGTCTCCGGCGCGTAGCCAAAGTCGCGCACCGCCGGGCTGGCGTAGCCGATCAGCCCGGAGTAGTCGCAGACCAGCACCGCATCGCTGGTCCGGTCGGCCAGTTCGCGGAACTGCTGGCCCGACTCGTGCCACAGCCGGGACCGCACGCTGTCCCGGTGCACCAGGAGAATGATCCGGCCGGTGAGCGCGAGCAGCGCGGTGCCGCCGGCCACGGCCAGCACCGGGCGCGCCACCGCCCCGCCGGCCAGCCCCGCGCCGATCACCACCAGCGCGGCCAGCGCCGCGGCCACGGCGGCAATGGCCGTCGTGGCGTGCAGCCCGGCCGCCGGGAACTGGCGGGCTTCCGTGTGCCCGGCATCCCGGGCATCCAGCCACGGCGCGCTGCCCAGCACGCACAGCCCGGCGATCAGCAGCAACTGGGCCGCGGTGCCCGGGTGGCCGTTGCTGACCCGGGCGCCCACCGCCAGGGCGTCGCTCAATGTGATCAGCAGCAGCGCGATCAGCGGCGCCACGCCGCGCCGCCCGGCGGCTACCGCAAGCGGCAGCAGGCCGCCCAGCACCAGCAGGTCGGCCAGCGGGTGGACCAGTTCGCCGGCAAACATGGCCGGGTCGTCACCGGAGTGCGTGTACGCGGCGCTGAACACGGTGATCCAGCAGATGATGAACAGCGCGCAGCCGAGCACGTAGGCGTCGGCGGCCAGGGCCAGCGTGCCGCCGAGCCGGCCGCGGCGCTGGGCCAGCGGGTGCCGGGCGGCCTCCCGCCGCGAGCGCAGGCTGGCCACGCCCGCCACCAGGGTGGCCAGCGCGAGCAGCCCGGGCAGGTCGGCCAGGGTGAGCGGGATGGCCGCGCCCGCGGTCGCGCCGGCCAGCGCCTGCTGGCCGATCGCGCCCAGCCCGGCCAGCAGCGCGGCCAGCGCCAGCAGCCAGTAGCCGTGCCGGACCGGGCCGGCGTGCCGCCCGGCCCCGCGCCACAGGCTGGCCGCGCTGGCCACAGCGGCCAGTGCTACTGCCGCGGTAACCACCTGTGCGAGCAGGCTCATCGCAGGCCACCCGATGCTTGCGGGGGCACCGAGTCTCCTTCCACCGCATCCGCCGACGATGATTGAGGCCAGCGGAGCCTTGTGAGCCCGGGGCTGGCGGTCCCTGGGCAACCGAGCTACGGCGGTCAGTTACCAGGGCAAAACTGGACGCCCGCAGGGTGCGCTGCGGGAGCCGCGAATGGGCTAGTCGCGGTCACCGTCACTTCACGATGCTGCTCACTTTAGGGCCCTTAGGTCACACTTCGATTGAGGAAGAGCGTCCAGCGGGCGTCATCTGACTCTGAATCGCGCGCGATCAGTAACTGCCTGCGATCACATTCTCCAGCGGCTGGCCGGTGAGGAACCGGCTTGCCTGGTCCCGCACATACGCCGCCATCCGGGCCACCGACACCGGGGTGGACGCCCCCTCGTGCGGGGTGACGAACACACCCGGCAGGTCCCAGAGCGGATGGCCGGCTGGCAGCGGCTCCGGTTCGGTCACGTCCAGCGCCAGCCGAAGCCGGCCCGAGCGCGCCTCCGCGACCAGTGCGTCGGTCACCGCCAGCGAGCCACGGGCCGCGTTGACCAGCAGCGCGCCGTCCTTCATCCGGGCCAGGAAGGCCGCGTCCACCATGCCGATGGTCTCCGCCGTCACCGGGGCGAGCAGCACCACCACGTCGGCCGCGGGCAGCAGCCGGGACAGTTCACTGACCGGGGCCACGCCGCCCTCGGGACGGGCGGACCGGGCCACCCGGAGCACGCTCACCTCGAAGCCGGCCAGCCGCCGCTCCACCGCCGCGCCGATCGAGCCGTACCCGACGATGAGCACGGTCTTCCCGGCCAGGCAGTCGGTGAAGTGGTAGCTCCACCGCTGGGCCGCCTGCTCCCGGGCGAAGAACGGGAACTCGCGCAGTGCGGCCAGCATCGCACCGACCACCCACTCGGCCGTGCTGGCGTCGTGTACACCGCGGGCGTTGCACAGGGTCACCCCGGCCGGGATCTCCGGCCGAAGCCGGTCCACGCCCGCGGTCAGCGCCTGCACCACGGCCAGCTTGGGCAGTTCGCGGATGGCCGCGATGGCGGGCTGGGCCGGGAAGAACGGCGGCACGTAGAACTCGACCTGGGCGGCCGTGGCGGGCAGCGCGGTACCGTCCGGGACCACCACCTCCACCTCCGGAGGAGGGGCCCCGGGCAGCCCGTCCAGCGCGGCGGCGATCTCCGCCGTCGGCACCCAGACCAGGGTCATGCCTGGCCGAGCCGGTCCAGGATGAGCTGCTTGACCCGGCTGGCGTCGGCCTTGCCCTGGGTCGCCTTCATCACGGCGCCGACCAGCGCACCCGCCGCGGCGACCTTGCCGCCGCGGATCTTCTCGGCCACGTCGGGGTTGGCCGCGATGGCCTCATCTACCGCGGCGGCCAGCGCCGCGTCGTCGCTCACCACGGCCAGGCCGCGGCGGGCCACCACCTCGTCCGGGGTGCCCTCACCGGCCAGCACACCCTCGATCACCTGCCGGGCCAGCCGGTCGGTCAGCGCGCCCGACTCGACCAGCGCGCTCACCTGGGCCACGTCGGCCGGCGTGATTCGCAGCCCGGACAGGTCGGTGCCCGAGTCGTTGGCCGTCCGGGCCAGTTCGCCGAGCCACCACTTCCGCGCGTCCGCGGGCGACGCGCCGGCCGCGACCGTCTCGGCCACCAGGTCCAGCGCACCGGCATTGTGCAGCGCGGACATGTCCTTGTCGGACAGGCCCCACTCGGCCTGCAGCCGGGCCTGCCGGGCGCTGGGCAGTTCCGGGAGCCCGGCCCGGATCTCCTCGACCCAGCCCGCGGGTGGGGCCAGCGGCACCAGATCGGGCTCGGGGAAGTACCGGTAGTCCTGGGCCTCTTCCTTGCTCCGGCCCGGCAACGTGGTGCCGGTGGACTCCTGGAAGTGCCGGGTCTCCTGGACCACCCGCTGCCCGGCGTCCAGCACCGCCGCCTGCCGCTCGATCTCGTAGCGGACCGCGCGCTCGACCGAGCGGAGCGAGTTCACGTTCTTGGTCTCGGTCCGGATGCCGAATTCAGTGGTCCCCTTGGGCTTTAGCGACGTGTTCACGTCGGCGCGCAGCGAGCCTTCCTCCATCCGCACGTCGGACACGCCGAGGGTGCGCAGCAGGTCGCGCAGTTCCGTCACGTAGGTGCGGGCCGCCGCCGGGGCCAGTTCCCCGGTGCCGGTCACCGGCTTGGTGACGATCTCCACCAGCGGGATGCCGGCCCGGTTGTAGTCGACCAGCGAGTAGTCCGCGCCGTGGATCCGCCCGGTGCTGCCGCCGATGTGCAGCGACTTGCCGGTGTCCTCTTCCAGGTGCACCCGCTCGATTTCCACCCGCACCGCCCGGGGCTGCCCGTCCGGCGTGTCGTGCACGGTGACGTCCAGCCAGCCGTCGGTGCACAGCGGCTCGTCGTACTGCGAGATCTGGAAGTTCTTCGGCATGTCCGGGTAGAAGTAGTTCTTCCGGGCAAACCGGCACCAGCTGGCGATCGAGCAGTTCAGCGCCAGCCCGATCCGGATGGTGTACTCGATGGCCGCCCGGTTGATCACCGGTAGCGAGCCGGGCAGGCCCAGGCAGACCGGGCAGACCAGCGAGTTGGGCTCGCCGCCGAACTGGTTCGGGCAGCCGCAGAACATCTTGGTCACAGTGCCCAGCTCGACGTGCGTCTCCAGGCCGATGACCGGGTCGTACCGGGCTACCGCGTCCTCGAACGGGACCACATTCGCCGCTGTCCGCACGCTCATGAAGGATCTCCCGTGTCCAGGCCGTGCGCGGCGGCCAGCAGCGGGCCGCCGCGCCGCGAGTCCAGCGCGGCCTGCACCGCGGCCGCCACCCGGTAGCAGCGATCGTCGGCCAGCACCGGCGCCATGATCTGCAGGCCGACCGGCAGCCCGTCCTCCGGGGCCAGGCCGCACGGCACGGACAGCGCCGCGTTCCCGGCCAGGTTGCCCGGGATCGTGCACAGGTCGGCCACGTACATCGCGAGCGGGTCGTCGGCCCGCTCGCCGATGGGGAACGCGGTGGTCGGCGTGGTCGGCGAGACCAGCACGTCCACCTGCTCGAACGCGGCCTCGAAGTCCCGGGTGATGAGCGTCCGGACCTGCTGGGCCTTGCCGTAGTAGGCGTCGTAGTAACCGCTGGACAGGGCGTACGTGCCGAGCATGATGCGCCGCTTGACCTCGGCTCCGAAGCCCTCGGCCCGGGTCAGCGACATGACCTCGTCGGCGCTGCGCGTGCCGTCATCGCCCACCCGCAGCCCGTACCGCATGCCGTCGAAGCGGGCCAGGTTGGACGAGCACTCGCTGGGCGCGATGAGGTAGTAGGCCGGCAGTGCGTAGCCGAAGTGCGGGCAGGACACCTCGGTCACCTTGGCGCCCAGCGATTCCAGCAGTTCCACCGCTTCGGTGAACCGGGCCAGCACGCCGGGCTGGTAGCCGTCGCCGGACAGCTCCGGGACCACGCCGATGCGCAACCCGCTCACGTCGGCCTGCCGGGCGGCCGCCACCACCGGCGGCACCGGGGCGTCCACCGAGGTGGAGTCGCACGGGTCGTGCCCCGACATGGCCTCATGCAGCAGCGCCGCGTCCAGCACGGTGCGGGCCAGCGGGCCCGGCGTGTCCAGCGACGACGCGAACGCGACCAGCCCGTACCGGGACGAGCCGCCGTAGGTGGGCTTGACCCCGACGATGCCGCACACGGCGGCGGGCTGGCGGATCGAGCCGCCGGTGTCGGTGCCGATGCCCAGCGGCACCTCGAACCCGGCTACCGCCGCCGCTGAGCCGCCGGACGAGCCGCCCGGCACCCGGCTCAGGTCCCACGGGTTGCGGCTGGGCCCGAACGCGGAGTTCTCGGTGGACGACCCCATCGCGAACTCGTCCATGTTCGACTTGCCCAGGATGACCACGCCAGCCTGGCGCAGCCGCCGGGTCACGGTGGCGTCGTAGGGCGGCTGCCAGCCGGCCAGGATCCGGGAACCGCAGGTGGTCGGCATGTCCGTGGTGGTGAACACGTCCTTGAGGGCCAGCGGCACGCCGGCCAGCGGCCCGAGTACGTCACCGGCGGAGCGCCGGTCGTCGACCCGGCGCGCCACCGCCCGGGCCCGGTCGGCGGCCAGATGCAGGAACGCGTGCAGCCGGGGCTCTACCGTGTCGATCCGGGCCAGGTGCGCGTCGGTCACCTCGACCGCGGACACCTCCCCGGCGGCCATGGCCGCCGACAGCTCGGCGGCGGTCAGCCTGGTCAGCTCAGTGTCCACGGCTCAGTCCTCCGCCAGGATGCGCGGAACCCGGAAGCGCTGCTGCTCCACCGCGGGCGCCTGGGACAGCGCCTGGCCGGGCCCGAGGCAGGGCAGCTCCACGTCGTCCCGGAACACATTCGTCACCGGAACGGCGTGGGTGGTCGGCGGGATCTGGTCGGCGGCTACTTCCTGGACGCGGGCCACCGCCGAGATGATCTGGTCCAGCTGGGTGGCGAAGTGATCGAGTTCCTCCTCGCCGAGGGCCAGCCGGGACAGCCGGGCCAGATGGGCCACTTCCGCACGCGCAATGGACATGGATGCCATCCTAGGGCCGCCCCTGGGGCGGCCTGACAGCATTATCCGCCGGTGGTCAGCCGCCCGGCGCCTCAGGGACGGCGGCCGAGGTGACCGGGGCCGGAGTGGCCGCGGCGGGCTGCACGGGCGGCTCCCGGCGTGCCGCCGGCGCCAGCTGGACGGCCAGGTCGTCGGCCAGCCACCGGGTGGCCGCGGCGGCGTTCAGCGGCCGGCTGAACGCGTGCCCCTGCGCGGCGTCGCAGCCCATCGCGAGCAGGGCCGCGGCCGTGTCGGCGGTCTCCACCCCTTCGGCCACCGACCGGATGCCGAGCCCGCGTACCAGGTCCACCAGAGAGCGCACGATGACCTGGCTGTCCGGGCTGCTGGCCAGGCCGGCGACGAAGGAGGGGGCGATCTTCACTTCGGTCACCGGCATCCGGCGGAGCCGGGCCAGCGACGCGTACCCGGTGCCGAAGTCGTCCAGGCTGAGCCGGACACCGAGCCCGTGCAGCGCGCTCACGCCGGCCGCGATATCGATCGCCTCGCTGGTCAGCGCCCGGTCGCTGACCTCGATCAGCAGCACCTCGGGCGGCAGGCCGAGCGCGGCCAGCTCGCCCTCGACCGGGCCGGCCAGCCCGGCGTCGAGCAGGTCACGCACGGACACGTTCACCGAGAGCTGCACCGGAAGGCCGCACCGCCGCCACGCCGCGGCCTGGCGCAGCGCGGCCCGGATCACGTACGCGGTGAGGTCGTGCATGATGAACGACTGCTCGGCCAGCGGGATGAACTCGGCCGGCCCGATCCGGCCGCGGCTGGGGTGCTGCCAGCGGAGCAACGCCTCCATCCCGGCGGTACGCCCCCCGGCCAGGAACACGGTGGGCTGGTAGTACAGCTCGAACTCGCCGTGGTCGATGCCCCGGCGCAGGTCGCCCAGCAGCGACAGCCGGGCCGGGAAGTGCCGGCCGGCCGGGCCGGCGTAGCGCTCCACCCCGGTGCGCCGCTCCTTGGCCAGGTACATGGCCACATCCGCGTGCTGCAGCAACTGCTCGACGGAGTCGGCGTCGTCCGGGTACAGGGCGATGCCGACGCTGGCGCTGATCTCGAAGGACATGCCTTCCAGCCGGACCGCCTCGGCCAGCGCGGCGCACAGCCGGGCGGCCACCTCACGGGCGGCCGACGTGGCGCGGACCGCGGGCAGCAGCACCGCGAACTCGTCGCCGCCCAGCCGCGCCACCACGTCGCCCGGCCGCACGCTGCGGGCCAGCCGGTACGCGACGGCCTGCAGCACCCCATCGCCCAGCGGGTGCCCGAGGGTGTCGTTGACTTCCTTGAACCGGTCGAGGTCGAGCAGCAGGAAACCGGTCTTGCTCCCGGTCCGGGCCGCCTCGGCCACCGCTTCGCCGGCCCGGTCGAACAGCAGCGCCCGGTTGGGCAGCCCGGTGAGCTGGTCGTGCAGCGCTTGGTGCTCGCGCTGCATGGCGATCGCCGCGTTGGCGTAGACCGCGATCAGCGGGAGCAGGAACAGCAGCACAAGCAGCACCGAGCGGCTCATCACCACGACCACCAGCGGCGCGGCCGACAGCAGGGCCAGGCTGACCAGGGCCTGGTAGGGCAGGTTCCGGCGCAGCGTGACCGGGAGCGGCGTGCGTTCGTGCAGCGTTACCGCCACTCCGACCAGCAGGAAGTTGACGGTGAAGTAGGCCAGCGCGGCCAGCGCGACCGTGCCCAGCTCACCGCCGGTCGGCACCCAGGGCCGCAGCGGTCGCGGCTGGATCCCGCCGATGGCCAGCACTACGGCCGCGGCGGCCAGGCTGAGGGTCTGCTGGGCCACGTTGAACGCGCAGCGGTGCGGCGCCTTGCGCCGGGACAGCGCGACGAAGAGCGTGGTGACCGCGCGCAGCCCAGCCGCGACCGGGAACCCCCAGTACAGCAGTGCGGCGAAGCAGAACGTGACCGACGCCACGCCCGCGTCCGGGCGTGATTTGCCCGGGGTGATGATGGGCTTGAGCTCGCCGAGCACGGACAGCGCGGCCAGCACCCAGAACAGCTGATGGCCGGCCAGCCCGCGCAGCCCGCCCAGCGGCAGTTCGCGCAGCAGCGCCGCCAGCAGAGCTCCAAGCCCGGCCACCGTGACCAGGGTGAGGTAGATCCACACTGGCGAGCCGATCCGCGGACCGATATCCCTGGTGTCGCTCGGGTCCTTCATGGCGTCCTCGTGGCTGCAGTAGCCGGCCGGATACACCTTGCTCTCAGCAGCAGAGTACGGCGGAAAACGTACTTCGCGAAGCCAATCGCACACTATCTGTTACGGTACATCGTTCCGCCGTTAAATTGCCGCAGGTCAGGGGCTTGCGGCCATCTTGAGGAACTTCCGGCTGAGGGACCCGTGTCATCCCTCAGCTGGCGCAGCAGTCTCTGCTGCCCCGGTGGCCGCCTCCGGGCCCGACTCCAGCAGCACCCGGAAACCGGCCTCGTCGAGCACCGGCACGCCCAGCGAAAGCGCCTTGTCGTACTTGGCCCCCGGCTTGTCGCCCGCCACCAGAAAGCCGGTCTTCTTGGATACCGAGGACGACACCTTGCCGCCGAGCGCCTGTACCGCCTCGCCCGCCGCGTCCCGGCTGAACCCCTCCAGCGTGCCGGTGACGACCACGGTCACCCCAGCCAGCGGCTGGCTCGGATCGGCCGCCGCGGCACCGGCCGCCGGGCTGGGCGGGGGCGGTGGCACCCAGTCCGGAATGGCCAGCCGCATCCCGGCGGCCCGCCATTTGTCCACGATGGCCACGTGCCAGTCCACGCCGAACCACTCGATGATCGAGGCCGCGATCTTCGGGCCGACCCCCTCGGCGGCGGCCAGTTCCCCGGCCGATGCGGCCGCGATCGCGTCCAGCGAGCCGAACTGGGCGGCCAGCACCCGGGCCGCGGTCGGGCCGGCGTGCCGGATGGACAGCGCGACCAGTACCCGCCACAACGGCCGGGTGCGCGCCTCATCCAGCTTGCCCAGCAGCTTGGCCGCGTTGACGGTCAGGCCGCCCTGCTTGTTCACGAAGAACGGGACGGTGGCCAGCATCTCCTCGGTGAGCGAGAAGATGTCACCCTCGTCGGTGACCAGGCCGGAGTCGAGCAGCGCGACCACGGCCTCGTAGCCGAGCACCTCGATGTCCAGCGCACCCCGGCCGGCCAGGTGAAACAGCCGCTCGCGGAGCTGGGCCGGGCAGGCCCGGGTGTTCGGGCAGCGCCAGTCCACGCCGCCGTCCTCGCGGGCCAGCGGGGTGCCGCAGGCCGGGCACACGGTGGGGAAGTCGAAGGCCCGCTCGGTGCCGGTGCGCAGGTCGGTGACCGGCGCGACCACCTCGGGGATCACGTCGCCCGCCTTGCGCAGCACCACCATGTCGCCGATCAGCACGCCCTTGCGGGCCACCTCGTCGGCGTTGTGCAGGGTGGCCCGGTCCACCGTGGAGCCGCTGACCACCACCGGCTGCATGACCGCGAACGGGGTCACCCGGCCGGTCCGGCCGACGTTCACCTGGATGTCCAGCAGCCGGGTGTTGACCTCCTCCGGCGGGTACTTGTACGCGATCGCCCAGCGCGGCGCCCGGCTCGTCGCACCCAGCTGGCGCTGCAGGTCCAGCCGGTCGATCTTGACCACGACGCCGTCGATCTCATACGGCGGGTCGTGCCGGTGCTCGCCGTAGTAGGCGATGTACTCGCGCACCCCGTCCAGCTCGCCGGTGACCCGGAACAGCTCGCTCACCGGCAGGCCCCAGCCGCGCAGCCGCTCGTACCAGCCGGAGTGGGTGTCCGGCGCGGTGATGCCGGCCGCGGCGCCGACGCCGTGCAGGATGAGCGACAGCGGCCGGGTGGCGGTGACCCGCGGGTCCTTCTGCCGGAGCGAGCCCGCGGCCGAGTTGCGCGGGTTGGCGAACGGCGGCTTGCCCGCCTCGGTCAGCCGCTCGTTCAGCTCGTGGAACGCCGCGACCGGGAGGAACACCTCGCCGCGCACTTCGAGCAGCTCCGGGACGTCCGGCCCGGCCAGCCGCAACGGCACCGCGGCGATCGTGCGGATGTTGGGCGTGACGTCCTCACCGGTGACCCCGTCGCCCCGGGTCGCCGCGCGGACCAGCGCGCCGCCCCGGTAGACCAGGTTGACCGCCAGCCCGTCGATCTTGACCTCGCACAGGTACGGGCCGGCCCCGCCGAGCCGCTGCGCCCGGGCCGCCCACGCGTCGAGCTCCTCGGCGGAAAACGCGTTGTCCAGGCTGAGCAGCCGCTCCAGGTGGTCCACCGGGGTGAACTCGGTGGACACCGCACCGCCGACCCGCTGCGTCGGTGAGTCTGGGGTGCGCAGCTCGGGATAGCGCTCCTCCAGGTCGCGCAGCTCGCGCATGGCCGCGTCGTACGCGGCGTCGGACAGGGTGGGCGAGTCGAGCACGTAGTAACGGTGGTTCGCCTCGGTGACCTCCGCGCTCAGCTCGGCGTGCCGGTGCCGCGCCGCCGCGTCCACGTCCGAGCCGGGTATCCCCCCGGCCACCTCGGGCTGGCTCACCGGGACTCCTCCTCGATCAGTTCGGGCAGCATCCGGGCGGCTTCCCGGCAGCTGGCCAGCGCGGCCCGGGCGTATCCCGGCGGGGCGCCCGCCAGCCCGCAGGCCGGGGTGAGCACGACCTGGGCGGCCGCGCTGGCCGCCGGGCTGGCCGCCACGCCCGATGGCCGGGCCACCGGCCAGCCCATCCGCCGCCACAGCTCAGTCACCTGGCCGGCCGCGGCACGGGCCGACGGCGGCTGGTCGGACTGGCGTTCGGCTGGCGGAGGGGCTGGCTGGCTGGCTGCCGCGGCGGCGGCACGGGCCGGCCCTGGTTCGGGCGTGGCCGGCACCGCGCCGGCAAAGATGCCCAGGCCTGCCTCGACCGCCGCGGCCAGCACGTCTTCCTCCCCCCGGCGCAGCTGGCCGAGGTCGATCCCGGCGGCCGCGGCGCCCGCATCCCTGATCATGCCAAGGGGCACCGACGGTGCGCAGCAGTGCACCAGCACCGGCGCGCCTGCCGCGCCCGCCGCGGTCAGCACGGTGCGCAGCCCGGCCTCGGCGTCGGCCGGCTCGACTGCGCGGACCCGGTTCAGCCCGCTGGCGCTGGGCACGTTGCCGGCCAGCACCGTGGGCAGGGCAGGCTCGTCCAGCTGGAGCAGCAGCCGGGCGCCGGGCACCCGCGCGGCCACCTCGGCCACATGGCCGACCAGCCCCTCGGCCAGCGACGCGGTCAGATCGCCGACCGCGCCCTGGTCGGCCAGCACCGGTTCCTGGCTACGCGGCAGCTCGGTGGTGGCGGCCAGGGTCCACGGCCCGCAGGCACTTATCTTCAGCACCCCCGTGTAGCCCTCGGCCACTTCTTCCAGCGCGTCGAGGTCCCGGGCCAGCAGCGACTGCGCGCGCCGCAGATCCCGCCCCGGCCGGTCGGCCAGCCGCCAGCCGCGCGGCGTCGTCTCGGCGGGCAGCTCGACCAGCATGGCCGCGGTGCGGCCGGTCAGGTCGGCGCCGGGGCCGCGGCCGGGCAGCTCAGCCAGGAACGGCAGATCGGGCAGCTCCCCGAAGATCAGCCGCATCGTTTCGAGCGGGTCGGTTCCCGGCATCGAGCCAACCCCGGTCGCACTCTGCGCGGGCCACGGATAAGCGGCGGCAGAACTGTCCTCATCAGGCACGCAGCCGAGCTTAGGCGTGTCCCCGGGCTGGCCCTAGTACCCGGGCCCGCTGGGTGAGCACCTTGGGCCCGCCCGCCCCAGGCGGTTTAATGGCTGCAGTCACCGGCCTGGGATCGGCTGAATAGGGGGACGATGGCTGAACCGATGTACCGGCTGATCGCGGATGACCTGGGCCGCCAGATCGAGGCCGGCCAACTGCTGCCGGGGGCCCAGCTGCCGGCCGGGCTGGCCCTCAGGGAGCAGTACCAGACGTCGCGCAATACCGTCCGGGACGCGGTCAAATGGCTCATCACCCGCGGCCTGGTCGAGATCCGTCCCGGGCAGGGGACATTCGTGACCGAAAAGATCACGCCGTTCGTCACCACCCTCACCGGCGACCCGGAGACCGCGTCCGGCGGCGAGGGCGCCAGTTACCAGGGCGAGATCCAGGCCGCCCGGCGGGAGCTGCCGGCAGCACTCCGCGGGTGGAGATCCAGCCGTCCAGCGACGCCATCGCGGCCGGGTTGCGGCTCGACGCCGGCAGCGCCGTGGTGGTCAGGCATCAGCAGCGGTTTATCGACCGGACGCCGTGGTCGCTGCAGACGTCCTGCTACCCGATGCGCTTCGTCGAGCAGGGCGCCACCGACCTCATCCAGGCCTGCAGCATCGACCAGGGAACGGTGTCTTACCTGCGCGAAAGATTGGGCGTCGAGCAGGCCGGCTACCGGGACGTGATCACCGTCCGGGCCCCGGACCAGACCGAGGCCAGCTTCTTCAGCCTCCCCGGCGACGGACGGGTATCGGTCATCGAGACCCGGCGAACCGCGTTCGATTCATCCGGGACACCCATCCGGCTGACCCATCAGCGTCTATCCTGCGGATCGCAATCAGTTCGCCATCAACGTGGGCCAGGTGCCCGGCAGCATCGCCGACCCGGGCGCATAACGATCCGCGCCGCACCCTGCCCCGGCAATGGTGCGGCGCGGACGCCTTTCGGTTCGGCGGCTAGACGAAGCTGCCTGGCCGCGGCGTGGGAACCGGTTCGGTGTCAGTCCGCTGGCGGACGTAGAGGCCGGTCAGCAGGCGGGCGCCCTGCGTCATCTGGTTGGGGGCCCGGCGGGTCAGGGTAAAATCCCGCTCCTCGCGGCGGATGCCCAGGCTCACCAGCAGGACGCCACCAGCGGCCGCGCCAGCGGCGAAGATCACGAGCACGATGATGATGTCGGCGATGGCCATGAGGGTCCCCTTCCTTCCGGCCATGGGGCGGCGGGTCGCGCCGCCCGGCTGTCCCTCCCGGTATGGGTGGCCGGGAGGGTGAGAATGTTGTGAATGAGCTGGGCACACCCAAAGAGTCGTGTGGCTAGACCCAGCCCCCTGGATCTTGCCATCCCAGTCATCCCAACCTTCCCCATGATCGGCATATACCACGATCGAAGCCGAGATAAACCGCCAGCGAGACCAATAGCGTGTAAGACGTGGACGGCAAGTACAGTCCGACCTGGCCAGGCAGGACCAGCCATCAGGGTGGTTGGGATGTCTGCCCGGAAAGCTTAGGCCCGGGCCCGGCGCCGATGCCGGAACCCAGGCCTGATTTCGGGTGTAGCTTCGAGCGGTCGGGCCTAGCCTGCAGGCCAGGCCCGGGTGGCGGGTCAGACGAGAGTGGTCTCCCGGTAGTCCCGCACCACGTCACGGACGTACAGACCGGTCAGCCGGCGCGCTCCCCCGCTGACCCGGCCGGGCGCCTGCTTGCTGGTGAGTGTGTACTTCCGCTCCTCGTGGCGGATTCCCGCGCTGATCAGAACGATGGCCGCGCCGACGGAGATCGCGATGCTGACTAGGAGGGCGAGAGCGACGATGGTGGCCATGGTGGGTCCCCTTACTGATGGCCTGCGGCGGTGACACCGCCGCGCTGCGGATGGTCCCGGCCCGTGCGCGCCCTGGGAGAACTGGCCAGGACAGTATGGGTCACTGGGGCCAGGGGGTTGTTAGGAGCCTGTTGGCCGATCCCGGCCCGCCCTAGCAGTCTGACTGCTAGGCTCAGTTGTATGGATCTAGCCATCCGAGTCATCCCAACCTCTGGTACACTCCCCTTATACCCCGGTTGGGGCGGCGAAACCAACTAAATATTCCAAGGAGTCTGACAACACGGGCAGCGGGTATGATCCACTCCGGCCCAGTCGGCCCTATGGTTAGGTTGGTTGGTATCCCTGGAGGGGAGGCACCATGGTTGACCCGATCTACCGGCAGATCGCCGATGATCTGCGTCGCCAGATCGAGACCGGCGACCTCGCACCGGGCGATCAGCTCAAGACGGAACTGGAACTCCAGGAAGAGTACGGTGCGTCCCGGAACACCATCCGGGACGCCATCAAGTGGCTGATCACCCGCCGCCTGGTGGAGACCCGGCCCGGACAGGGCATGTTCGTCCCGGAAGCCATCGATCCGTTCGTGACCCCGCTGTCCGCGGTGCCTGGGGACATCGAGAAGGTCTTCGGCGTGGAGGGCGCGGCCTACGCGTCCGAGGTCGAGGCCAGCCTCCGCAAGCCTGAAGTCACCATCCCGCGGGTCGAGGTCCAGCAGGCCTCCGAGGGCTTGGCCCCGGAGCTGCAGCTTGCGCCGGGCGTGCACGTCGTGAGCCGGCACCAGCGCCGGTCCATCGACGGCCGGCTCTGGTCGCTGCAGACCTCTTTCTACCCGATGTGGCTGGTCGAGCAGGGGGCCATCAAGCTGCTCCAGGCGCAGAACATCGATGAGGGCGCGGTCTCTTACCTGAGCCAGAACGGCACCAAGCTGGTCGGCTGGCGGGACAAGATCAAGGTCCGGACGCCGGACAAGCAGGAAACGGATGGCTTCCGGCTGCCGGATGACGGGCGGATCGCGGTCATCGAAACCCGCCGGACCGGCTACGACAAGGCCGGGACCCCGTTCGTGCTGACGGTCAGCGTCTATCCCGCGGACCGGAACGAGTTCGTCATCGACGTGGGCAATGTGCCCGCCGAGGTAGGCGGCCCGGCGCCGACGGCCAAGGCTGTCCGGCCCGCCGCCGAGCAGGAACCGGATTCCCAGCCAGCCGACAGCGACTGAGCCCACCGGGAATCACCGCAGAGATTTTCGTGGCCCGCTCACGGCGTGGCCACGAGCACAGCTCAGGGCTAGCGCCCTGGGGGTACGCGGCTCACGCCGCGTACGTTATCCGGCCCGCGCATTGGTGGAGGAGGTGTCATGGCGAAGCGTCACAGCCGCCCTTCGGCGCACTACCGTTACGAGCACTACGACCCACGCTTGGGGTAAGTGCTTTCTCGTCGTGGAATTGCTCGCCCTCAGCGAGTCTTTCCCGACTGCAAGCCGCGCCGCCGGCGCTGTCCAGGCATGTGAGGTGCAGATCAGCGCCGGCAGCGGGGTTTGTAAATTAGCAGACCGCTGGGTCCACCGTGGCGAGAAGAGACTTCTGAGCACCAGGATTTACCTGTTCGCGATCGCCCTCATCGTTCGCCGTGACCGCCGCCCGGCGGCCGGGACCGGCCACATTCGTGGCGTGCGGTCTAGTGCCAAGTTCTGCTAATCCGGGCAGAACATGGAACCATGGGACATTCGCCGCTGAGGCTTCGTCGTGCCACCGAAGACGATCATGATGCGATTGTCGAGCTTATCGACCGGGCCGCCGAGTGGTTACGCACCAAGAACACCGACCAGTGGGCCCAGCCCTGGCCAAGCCACAAAGACCGGAGCCACCGGATTGTGCGCGATTTGCGCGCCGGCAAGACGTGGGTGGCGACGGATGACGGGACCCTCGTCGCCACGCTCACGGCCGATCAGGAGGACTCCCTCGTCTGGCCCAAGGGGAGCAAGGGCAAGCCGGCCGTGTACGTCTGCCGGCTGGTGGTGAGCCGGGCACACGCGGGCGAGGGCCTGGGGGCAGCCTTCCTGGACTGGGCCGGCCTGCGGGCCAGGCATCGCCATAACGCACAGTGGGTCAGGGTTGACGTGTGGACGACGAACAAGGCCCTGCACGCGTACTACCAGGACCGCGGGTTCGAGTTTTATGGGCTGAGCGATGAGGTCGACGATGACTACCCGTCGGCTGCGCTGTTCCAGAAGCCGACGGAGCGGATCACGCCGCCCGGCCATGCACTGTTCCGGCTGGCTCCGCGCGGCAATCGCTAGGCACCCGCGGTGCGTGTCGCACTGCTGCGCAGCGGGTACTTTCGGTTGAAGTTATGGCGATGGCCGGTGGTGTGCGCGATGGCCTGGGTCCCAGCCGGGACGCGGGCCAGCCCGGCCGTGGCCAGGCCGGTGACAGGCCGCGACGCCGCACCGGCAGCGGATGACCCGGGCCGAGCAGCGCACGGCCAGTGCGCCCCCGCTTCCCCCGGCGCCGCCGCACCCGAATGGCGGGCCGGGCCAAGCCGACGCTGACCATGTACCAAATCCTGACCACCAGCACGGCCCCGACCGCTACCGCACCCTGCTCGGCGCCGCACGCAAGCGCGCCGACCGGGCCGCCCAGGCCCGGCGCCGCCGGCGCACCGTCACCCGGCGGCTGATCTGGGTCGCCGTCCTGCTCTGCACCGCGGCCATCGCCATCGGGGTCGCGCTGAAGGTCACGCCGCAGCAGACCGTCACCGTGGCCGGCCAGGTCATCAAGGTGGGCACGACCGCGCCCAGCCTGAGCGTGTCCGGGCCCGGCGAGGTCAACCTGTTCGGCCAGAGCCTGCCCACCCACGTGCAGTTCCTCGGCCCGGTCCGGCCCAGCCTGACGCTGACCCAGATCACCATCAACAGTCAGCTGACCAACTTCGTCCAGGGAGCCGGGCCCGCCGGGGCAGAACGCATCCTGGGCAACACCCTGGCCAGCGGCTGGATCCACTACTTCCTCTGGGAAATCGCGATCACCGCCGCGGGTGCGCTGCTGCTGCTCGGGGCGCTGGCGGGCTGGCGCCGGCTGCCGCACCGGACCACGGTGAAGCTGCTGGCCGGCGGCCTGGTCGCCACCGAGGTGATCAACCTTGGCGCGATCATGCTGACCGCCTACACCGCGCCTGGCACGCTGCGCCAGGTCCGGTCGCTGAGCCAGCTGGTGGGCAGCGAGCCACAGTACCCGGACAGCAAGAAGACCGTGCCGGTACCGCCGGGGGTGCGGGTGGTGGTGCTGGGCGACTCGACCGCGGCCGGCGCCGGGCTGCCCTGGGTCCGCGACGCCTCGCACGCCGACCAGATGTGCGGCCGCAGCGCGGACTCCTACGCCGAGGACCTGGCCCGGTCCAACGGCTGGCAGGTGATGAACCTAGCCTGCAACAGCGCCACGATCAGCCTGGGCCTGCTCGGCCCGGAGGGCCGCGGCGGGGAAATGGTGCCGGCCCAGATCGAGGCCGCGCAGCAGGCCACCAGGGCGCAGGCGGTCATCGTCAGCGTCGGCGCGGACGACCTGGACTGGGCGGCCATGCTGCGGCTCTGCGCGGTGGCCAAGACGTGCAACGACAAGGCGACCACCGCCTACTTCCAGCAGCAGCTGGCCACGTTCAGCAAGCAGTATTTCCAGCTGCTCACCCAGCTGGCCAACCTGCCCAGCCACCCGCAGGTGATCATCAACCGCTACTACAACCCGTTCGACCTGCAGCTGAACTGCCTGGCCAAGGTCGGCCTGACCCAGACCAAACTGGGCACGCTGACCTCCCGGCTGGACACGCTGAACACGGTGCTGGCCAAGGGCGCGGCCGAGTTCGGCTTCATCTCGGTCAAGCCGGACTTCGCCGGGCACCAGCTGTGCACGCCGCAGCCCTATGTGCAGGGCCTGGGCGACTCGGCGCCGTTCCACCCCACGGCCGACGGGCAGCTGGCCATCGCCCTGGCCGACCAGGCCGCGCTGAGCCCGACCATCATCCCGTCCTCGACGGCCGTGCAGACCCCCTCCCCGGCACCCACCCAGCCCAGGTAGCTCAATCCTCAGGCTCGGTCCGGGCCACGATCCCGGACCAGGGCGCGAGCACGCCAGCCTCCGCGGCTTCCCCGGCTGGCGCGGTGCTGACCAGCACCTCACCCAGCTCGGCCACCGGCTCGGCCAGCCGCACTGGCGACGCGGTGAAGTTGGTCACCACGGTCAGCGCGCCGGTCTGGTACACCCACAGCCCGGGCTGGCCGGGCAGCTCCGTATAACTGGCCAGCCGCCCACCGAACTCAGCCCGGCGCAGCCTGACCAGGTCCCGGCACAGGCTCAGGATGGATGCTGGGTCGGCCTGCTCCACGGCCACGTTGACGGTGGTGTGCTCGCCAAGCGGCAGCCACGGCGTCACCCCCGGCGCGGTGAACCCGGCCGGCGGCGACGCGTCCCAGGGCATCGGGGTCCGGCTCCGGTCCCGGCTGAACTTGCCGCCCGCCCCGGCCCGCATCTTGTCCTGGACCAGCGCGGCCGGGACGGCCACGTCGGTCATCCCGATCTCGTCGCCGTAGTACAGCACCAGGGTGCCGGGCAGCGTGGCCAGCACCAGCAGGGCCAGCCGCACCTTGCGCTCGTCCCCGTCGCACCAGCGGGTCGGGAAGCGGCTGATGTCGTGGTTGGACGCGGTCCACACCGGGCACTCCCCGGCGGGCAGCTTGGCCAGCGTCTCGGCCACCACCCCGGCCAGGCCCTCGGCCGTAAACGGGGTGAAGATGAACGGGAAGTTGAAGGTGAGCTGCAGTTCGTCGCCGTGGCCGTGGAACGCGGCCAGCGAGCTGAGGTCGCCGACCCAGGTCTCGCCGAGCAGCAGCCGCGGCGACGGGTAGCTGTCCGCGATCTTCCGCCAGTCGCGGAACACCCCGTGCGACTCCGGCCGGTTGGCGCTATACACCTGAGCCAGCCCGAACCGGCTGGTGACCACGTCATCCTTGGGCGCTGGCGGGTCGTCGCGGAGCTGCGCGTCCTTGTACAGGCCCTGCGCCACATCGATGCGGAACCCGGCCACGCCGCGGTCGAACCAGAACCGCAGGATCTGCCGGAACTCCTCGTGCACGTCGGGGTCCCACCAGTTCAGGTCGGGCTGGCTGGGCAGGAAATTGTGCAGGTAGTACTGCCCGCTGGCCTGGCCCAGGGTCCACGCGGGCTGCCCGGTAGCGGCGATCCAGTTGTTCGGCGGCCCGCCGTCCGGCGCCGGGTCGGCCCACACGTAGTAGCCGCGGTGCGGCGCGTCCGGGCCGCTGACCGCCTCGACGAACCACGGGTGCGCGCTGCTGGTGTGGTTCGGCACCAGGTCGAGCAGCACCCGCATGCCGCGCTGGCCCGCCTCGGCGATCAGCTCGTCCAGGTCGGCCAGCGTGCCCAGGTCCGGGTGCACACCCCGGTAGTCGGACACGTCATAGCCCCAGTCGTCGTCCGGCGACGGCATGGTCGGCGACAGCCAGATGCCGTCCACCCCGAGCCAGGACAGATAGTCCAGCTGGGCGGTGATCCCCGGCAGGTCGCCGTAGCCGTCCCCGTTGGTGTCCCGGAACGACCGGACGTACACCTGGTAGAGGGTGGCCCCTCGCCACCAGCTTGACCTGGTTTCTGGCGTGTCCATCATTCTCCCGCGCGTGGTGAGCTGCTGTGTCCGGTGACTTGCTTTGCCCAGGATGTCAGGCGGAAACTGGGTAGATGAGCCCGGCCATCGAACTGATCGGGGTGGTGCTGCTGCCCACCGCGATCGGCTACGCGATCCTGGGCAGCGTGCGCCTGGCGCGCTGGGCCGCCCGGCAGCGGTCGGTGGAGCGGGCCCTCACCCACCCGGTGCCCCCGGAGCCGATCGAGCGGCTGGGTGCCCGGCTGGCCCGGCTGCGCGCCCAACTCGAGGACCTGGAGAACCGCTCCGACGTGCCGGTCAAGGGGGTCCGGCTGCGTGCGCTCCGCGGTGCCTACCTCGACCTGCTGCGGATCGCCTGCGAGCGGCTTGAGGTCAGCCCGCTGCCGCCCGGCGACCACGCCTCGCAGGCGGAGATCTACCGCGCCGAGGCCAGCCTGCGCGAGCAGGGGTTGGACGTCCGCGCCGCCGCCACCCGCTGACCATGGTCCGGGTGCTGGCCGTATCCGACGTGGTCGACGAGGCCCTGGCCGTGGATGTCACCGGGGTCCGCGACGCCGAGCTGATCCTGGCCTGCGGCGACCTGCCGTTCGACTACCTGGGTGCCCTGATGAACCGGCTCGACGTGCCGCTCGTCTTCGTGCCCGGCAACCACGACCCCGACGTGTCCGGCTACCGGATGTCCCGGGCCGGCCTGACCCTGCGGGCCGGGCTGCCCGCCCGGCCGCCCTGGCCGGACGGCGCCATCAACGCCGACGGCCAGGTGGTGGACGTGCTCGGCCTGCGCATCGCCGGCCTGGGCGGCTCCCCCCGGTACCGCGACGGCCCCAACCAGTACACCGCCCGGCAGCAGGCCCGCCGGGGCCGCCGGCTGGCCTTCCGGGCCTGGCTGCGCCGCCCGCGCGGCGCGACCCGCACCATAGACATCCTGCTCACGCACGCCCCGCCGCGCGGTGCCGGGGACGGACCCGACCCACCCCACCAGGGCTTTCCTATTCTGAACGCCATTACCCGGTGGCTGCGCCCGGCTCTGCTGCTGCACGGACACGTGGATCCCGAGCCCGGTGGCCGACGGGACCATTGGCTGGACGGCACCATCGTGCGCAACGTGACCGGCTGGCAGCTCATGCTGATCGAACCGGTCATCGGCCTGGTCGGTGCAGAGAAGATGGACTATAACCGTGCCCGCTGACACTGGGTTCCCACGGGCCGACGTGGAGAACGACTTCCTCCGTGCCCGGCGCCGACAGGTACTGGCCCGGCTGGTCCAGCGGCTGCGCCGGGAGCCGGACGACGTCAACCTGATCCTGCCATTCGACGACGTGATGGCCGCGCTGGGCCGCGTCGGCGAACGGCGGCTCGGCCTGCAGACGATCCGGCTGGACCGGATCGTCGGCACGGTGGACTCCACCCGGGACTTCGACCGCCGGTTCCGGCCCACCTCCAACCGGGTCCGGGAACGCTGGGAGCGGCTGGCGCTGGCCCAGCGGCGCGGCGAATCTATCCCGCCGATCGACGTCTATCAGGTCGGCGAGCTGTACTTCGTGGTGGATGGCCACCACCGGGTCTCGATCGCGCTGGCCACGGGGCAGAAGGTGATCGACGCTTACGTGACCGAGATCCTTACCGCGGTACCCGCGAAAGGCATCCGGCACCGCAGCGATCTGCTGTTCAAAAGCTACGAACAGCTGTTCCGGTCCCGGGTCAGGCTGCCCCCGGAGGCGTACACCAAGATCAAGGTGTCCGATCCGTGGTCCTACGCCGAGCTGAGCGAGGCCGTGGAAGCCTGGGGCTTCCGGCTCATGCAGCACGACCACAAGTTCTACGACCGCGCCGAGGCGTCCCGCCGCTGGTTCGCCGAGGAGTACACCCCGGTCGTGCGGATACTGCGCGCGGCCGACCTGATCGGTAGCAACACCGAGGCCGAGGCCTACCTCATCATCGCCACCGAGCGCTACCGGCTGATCCGCACGCACGAATGGAATGATGAGGTCATCGAGGAACTCCAGCGGCAGTTCCGGTCACCGCGGCGGCGTGGCCGCTGAATCCGAGTCCTGCCCGGCACCGGCCTCGGGGCCTGCGTCGGCCTGGGCCGGAGCGCCTCCGTCACCCGACCCAGCGGTGCTGGCCGGTGAGCCGGAGTCGCCCCGCGTGAGGTTCTTTCCGGTCTCTGGATCGAACACGTGCAGCGCCCGCACATCCACCCAGATCTCGGCGTTCTGCCCCTCGCTGATCCGGGTTTCCGGGTCGAACCGGGCGACCACGGTCTCCGCGTCCGAACCCGTGTCAGCCCGCCCGGAGTCCCGGGCCAGCTCATTGAGCTCGGCCGCGTCCACTCCGCCCAGTTCCTTGCTGAAGTAGACGAATTTCTCCGAGCCGAGCGACTCCACCACGTCCACGGTGGCCGGGAAGGTGATCCCGTTGGGCCGGGTCTCGCCGGGTACTAGCGACGCGTCCTCGAAGTCCTCCGGGCGGATGCCCACGATCACGTCCCGGCCAGCAGTGGAACTGCTCAGCACCTGCTGCAGGCGGCCGGTCAGCGGGATCTCGCCCAGCCCGGTGCGCAGGGTGCCCTCTTCCAGCGTGCCGCCCATGAAGTTCATCGCGGGAGAGCCGATGAAGCCGGCCACGAACAGGTTGGCGGGCCGGTCGTAGAGTTCCTGCGGCGACGCCACCTGCTGCAGCAGGCCATTGCGCATGACCGCGACCCGGTCCCCGAGGGTCATCGCCTCGGTCTGGTCGTGCGTCACGTAGATCATGGTGGTGCCCAGCCGGCGCTGAATCCGGGACACCTCGGTGCGCATCTGCACCCGCAGCTTCGCGTCCAGGTTGGACAGCGGCTCGTCCATCAGGAACGCGGACGGGTCGCGGACGATGGCCCGGCCCATGGCCACCCGCTGCCGCTGGCCGCCGGACAGGTTGGCCGGCTTGCGGTCCAGGTGCTGGGTCAGGTCCAGGATCCGCGCCGCCTCCTCGACCTTCTGGTTGATGACGTCCCGCGGCGTCTTGGCCAGCTTGAGCGCGAAACCCATGTTGTCCCGCACGGTCATGTGCGGGTAGAGCGCGTAGCTCTGGAACACCATCGCGATGTCCCGGTCCTTGGGCGATTTGTTGTTGACCACCTGGCCGCCGATGCGCAGCTCGCCCTCGGTGATGTCCTCCAGCCCGGCGATCATGTTGAGCGTCGTCGACTTGCCACAGCCAGAAGGCCCGACCAGGATGACGAACTCCCCGTCGGCGACGTCCATGTTGAACTTGTCAACGGCCAGCGCGCCGTCCGGGTAGCGCTTGGTGATGTTGTCCAGAACTATTTCAGCCACTGGTCTCTCCTTGGATCCGCTAGCCCTTGACCGCGCCGGAGGTCAACCCGGCAACGATACGGCGCTGGAAAAACAGCACGAAGATGATGATCGGGATGGTGATGACCACCGCGGCGGCCGCGATCGGGCCGGTCGGGATGGTGAAGACCGAGCCGCCGCTGAAGTAGGCCAGCGAGGCCGGCGCCGTCCGGGCGTTGATCGTCGAGGTGAACGAGATGGCGAACAGGAACTCGTTCCAGCAGAACAGGAAGATCAGGATGGCCGTGGTGACCATGCCTGGCGCGGCCAGCGGCGCGATGACCTTGACGAACGCCTGGAACGGGGTGGCGCCATCCACCTTGGCGGCCTTCTCCAGCTCCCAGGGGATCTCCCGGAAGAACGCCGACAGGATGTAGATGCCGAGCGGCAGGCCGAACGCCACGTAGGGGATGATCAGGCCCGGGCCACGTGTTGAACAGGCCGAGTGCGCGCTCGATGCTGAACAGCGGGGTGACGAGCGCGATCTGCGGGAACATCGCGATCAGCAGCGCTATCCCGATCAGCACGGCCTTGCCCGGGAAGCGCAGCCGGGCCACCGCGTAGGCGGCCATGGAGGCCAGCACGACGGAGATAAACGTCGCGATGAGGCCGATACCGATCGAGTTCAGCAGCGGCCGGATGAACTGCGAGGTGCTTCAGGATGCTCGAGTAGTTCCCCCAGGTCCACTGCTTGGGGAGGAAGGACGGATCGAGCACCGCGGCAGGCGTCTTGAACGACAGTGAGGCCAGCCAGAGCACCGGGATCAGCGCCAGCGCTATGACGACGAAGTTGGCCGTCCCCCAGCCGAACTTCTGCCGCGGCGTGGTCGTAACAGCAGCCATCAGCGAGTCACCTCTCCGAGGTTGTCGGTGCCGGGGGCCGCGGTGCCGAAGCCCTTGATGAACAGGAACGCGATGATCGCCACGCAGATGAAGATCAGGATCGAGATCGCCGAGCCGATGCCCAGGTTCAGCGCGTTGAACAGGTTGTCCCAGCCGAGGATCGACACCGACGAGGTGTTGTTGGCCCCGGCCGTCAGGATGAAGATGCTGTCGAAGATCCGGAACGAGTCCAGCGTGCGGAACAGCAGCGCGACCAGAATGGCCGGCTTCATCAGCGGCAGCGGTGATCCGCCAGAACCGCTGCCAGCCGGTGGCGCCGTCGACCATGGCCGCCTTCTGCAGGTCCTCGGGGACCAGGGACAGCCCGGCCAGCAGCAGCAGCGCCATGAACGGCGTGGTCTTCCAGACTTCCGCCAGGATGATGACGGCAATCGCCTTATATTCCGAGGTCAGCGGCGCGCTGTAGTTGAACGCCGCGGACAGGTAACCGATGCCCGGGGTCCAGGCGAACTGCCAGCCATAGGCGGCGGCAACCGTCACGATCCCGTACGGGATGAGCGCGGCGGTGCGGACTGTGCCGCGGCCGAACAGCGTCCGGTGCATGACGATGGCCAGCAGCATGCCGAGGACCAGGGTGATAGCCACCGAGAAGATAGTGATGACCACGGTCACCTTCAGCGCCTGCCACCAGTACGGGGACGTGAGCACGGCCGCGTAGTTGCTGAGCCCGATGAACTTAGTGTCGTTCGGAAGCTCCAGGTTGTCGCGCAACAGCGACAGGTAGATGGCGTAGCCGATCGGGAAGGCGGTGACCGCGATCATCACGATGACGGCCGGGGCGCACAGCAGCCAGCCGAGCCTGCGCTCAGCCCGCGCCCCCTCGGACAGCGGCGCTTTACGCCGCTTCGCTACCTGTTCGGTGGCCCCACCGGGGACCGTCTCCGTGGTCGTACTCATCGGCCCCTTCCTTCCTTCCGGGCCGTACCGCCCGGTGCCGGGTGGCGGCTCACGGGACCAGGCCCTTCGATTGCAGGGCGTTGTTGATCTGGCTGACCATCGAGCTCTCGGTGCCCGTCGGGCTGATCCCGGATGCCGGCGAGATCAGGTGCGAGATGTCAATGGATACGACCTGGTAGACCGGCGTCTTCGGGCGGACGCTGGCGTGCTCGAGCGCGGTCAGGATGTCGGCGTGGAACGGGTAGTCCTTGAACAGCGCCGGGTTGTTGTACAGGCTGGTGATCGTGGGCGGCACGCCGCCGACGTTGGCCCCGATGATCTGGTTCTGCTTGTCCCGCAGGCACAGCGCGGCCTGGAAGGCGAGTGCCTTGTGCTGGGAGTAGGCGCTGACCGCGAGGTCGACTCCGCCGATCGTCACCTTGGCCGGCACGCCGGGGGTGACCTCTGGGTAGAGCGCCCACTTGAAGGTCTTGAACAGCTTCGGGTTGTCCAACTTCATGGCCGGATACACGAACGGGTAGTTCAGCTCGAACGCGGCCGTGCCCGCCTCGAAGGCCAGCCGGTTCTGGTTCTCCATCTGCACGTCCAGCGATGGGTCCGCGCCCGGCCCGGTGGCCAGTTGGTGCATGATCGACAAGGCCTTGACCGCGGGCGCGCCCAGCACCGGCTTGTTCGCGGCCGCGTTCAGAATGGTGCCGCCTGCGCTGGCCACCATGGTGTTGAACCAGACGGTAGCGCCCTCGTACTGCGCGCCCTGGATCTCGATGTAGTGCGGCTTGCCTTCCTTCTTCAGCTGCGCCGCGTCGGCGAACATCTGGGCCCACGTCTTCGGCGGGGTCTTGACCAGCGCGGAGTTGTACCACAGCAGCTGGGTGTTGCTGTTGTCCGGCACCGCGACGAGTTTGCCCTTCCAGATGGCCGTGTCCAGGGCGGCCGGGAGCGTGCCGTTCTCGGCCTGGGCCTTGTTCGCGCCGGTCCATGGCACGATCCAGCCGGCGTTGGCGAACTCGGGCTCCCAGGTCACGTCCAGGCCCATGATGTCGATCGTGGGATCGTGCGCGGCCAGCCGCCGGACCAGCTGCAGCCGCTGGTCGTCAGACCCGGTGGGCAGCAGCTGGTAGGAGATCTTGTACTTGCCGTGGCTCTGCGCGTCGCAGTTGTTGATGGCCGTCTGGGTCGCGCCCGACGTGTCCGGGTACAGGTAGAAGTTCAGCGTGACCGGCCCGGTGCTGGCGCTGCTGGTGCCGCAGGCGGCCAGGACCGCGGAGGCCAGGATGCCGCTGCCCAGCGCCGCGATCACCAGGCGGAGCCGGGGCCGGCCGCGCTGGCCCGGTCGTCGGGCCCGGATGCGCTTGCGTGAGCTGGGCTTGCGATCACTGCCACCGATCATGGTGCCTCCCGCGGCCCGGTGCATCGTCGCACCTGTCACCCCCTGCCTTGCCTGCCACGCTAGAGGCTTTCCCCAACCGCAACAAGGGATGCACTTTGCGCGAACGTTTGCTAACCTTCGCGCTCCGCAATGAATGAGTCCCGACGCGGTTTAGGTGCCTTGTTGGGGTAGCTGTTATCTTGCGTGACCCCTGGGCATATCACCCGCCTGGGGACGCTTAAACACGGCGAACCCGGCCAATATCTGGATTTTTGGCCATCGCCGGGCGCCGGGGCCGCCTCCCCCAGTGGCCGGGCTCAGTCGGTGGCGGTGATGGTCCCGCTGCCTAGCACGGTGTCCCCGTCATACAGCACCGCGGCCTGACCACGGGCTACGCCACGGGCGGGTGCGTGCAGCCAGATCCGGAGCAGGGCACCGTCGGGTTCCGCGGTCGCCGGGTGCACCTCGCCGTGCGCCCGCAACTGGACCAGGCAGTCCCGCGGCCCGGCCAGCGGCGCGCACCCGGTCCACACCGGCCGCTCGGCCACGATCTCACGCACGTCCAGGGCTTCCCGCGGGCCGACCGTCACGGTCCGGCTGACCGGCTCGATGTCCAGCACGTAGCGCGGCCGGCCGTCGCCAGCCGGCACGCCGACCCGCAGCCCTTTGCGCTGCCCGATGGTGAATCCGTACGCGCCGTCGTGCTGGCCGACCAGCGCGCCGTCCTCGGTCACGATGCGGCCCGGCGCGTCACCCAGCCGGGCGGCCAGGAAGGCCCGGGTGTCGCCGTCCGGGATGAAGCACACGTCGTGGCTGTCCGGCTTGCTGGCCACCGCCATCCCGCGCGCCGCGGCCTCGGCCCGGACCTCGGCCTTGGTCGAGCCGCCGAGCGGGAACATGGCCCGGTCCAGCTGCTCCCGGGTGAGCACGGCCAGCACGTAGGACTGGTCCTTGCCGTCGTCCACGCTGCGCCGCAGCCGGCCGCCGTCCAGCCGGGCATGGTGCCCGGTGCACACCGCGTCGAAGCCGAGCGCGACCGCCCGGTCCAGCACCGCGGCGAACTTGATCTTCTCGTTGCAGCGCAGGCAGGGGTTGGGCGTCCGGCCCTGGGCGTACTCGGCCACGAAGTCGTCCACCACGTCCCGGCTGAACCGCTCGGCCATGTCCCAGACGTAGAACGGGATGCCGATCACGTCGGCGGCCCGGCGCGCGTCCCTGGCGTCCTCCACCGTGCAGCAGCCACGTGCCCCAGTGCGGTACGACTGCGGGTTGGCGGACAGCGCGAGGTGCACCCCGGTGACCTCGTGCCCGGCATCCGCCGCCCGGGCGGCGGCCACGGCGGAGTCGACGCCGCCGGACATGGCGGCCAGCACGCGAAGGCGGTTCATTGCGTCTTCGAGAGTAGCTCCTCGCGGACGGCACTTGACCTAGAGCGCGCTCTAGGTGACAGCGTGGTGGCCGAAGACGACAGGAAGGACATTCCCGGCATGAGGGTGCTCGGCAAGAGCGGTATCGAGGTCAGCGCGATCGGGTTCGGCTGCTGGGCCATTGGCGGCCCGTTCTACCGCGATGGCAGCCCGGCGGGCTGGGGTGAGGTCGACGACGACGAGTCGGCCGCCGCCGTGCGCCGCGCCCTGGAGCTGGGCATCACGTTTTTCGACACGGCCGACGTGTACGGCACCGGGCATAGCGAGACAGTCCTCGGCCATGCGCTGGCCGGGCGCCGGGACGAGGTGGTGATCGCCACCAAGTTCGGCAACGCCTTCGACCCGGCGCGGCGGGCGATCACCGGCGCCGACGCCAGCCCCGGTCACATCCACCAGGCCTGCCGGGACTCGCTGGCCCGGCTCGGCACCGACCGGATCGACCTGTACCAGCTGCACCTGGGCGATCTGCCGGCCAGCCAGGCCGACGACGCGATGGCGGCGCTGGAGGACCTGGTCACCGGCGGGCTGATCCGCGGCTACGGCTGGAGCACCGACGACCCGGAGCGGGCCGCCCAGTTCGGCAAGGGCGCGCACGGCACGGCGGTGCAGCACGAAATGAACGTGCTGGCCGACAACCCGGACATGCTGGCCGTGTGCGACGCGTTCGACCTGGCCAGCGTGAACCGCGGGCCGCTGGCCATGGGCCTGCTGACCGGCAAGTACGGCGCGGCCGACCAGGTGCCCGGCGATGACGTGCGGGCCAACGCCCCGTGGATGCGCTACTTTCGCGGCGGCCGCCCGGCCCCGGAGTGGCTGGCCCGGCTGGACGCGGTCCGGGACGTGCTGACCAGCGGCGGGCGCACCCTGGCTCAGGGCGCGCTGGGCTGGCTGCTGGCCCGCAGCCCGCGCACCGTGCCCATCCCCGGCATCCGCACCGTAGCGCAGGCCGAGCAGAACGCCGCCGCCCTGGACCTCGGCCCGCTCACCCGGCCCCAGCTGACCGAGATCGCCGGACTGCTGGCGGGCTAATTCCCCGCCGCCCGGCGGGCCCGCTGGACGACCTCGCCGAGCACCGCGCCGACCGCGTCCACGTCCTGCGCAGTGGTGGTGTGGCCGAGCGAGAAGCGCAGCGAGCCACGGGCCCGGGCCTCGTCCGCGCCCATGGCCAGCAGCACGTGGCTGGGCTGGGCCACCCCGGCGGTGCAGGCCGAGCCGGTGGAGCAGGCGATGCCCTTGGCGTCGAGCAGCATCAGCAGCGCGTCGCCCTCGCAGCCGGGGAAGGAGAAGTGCGCGTTGCCGGGCAGCCGTCCCGGGCCGGCCGGCGGGCCGTTCAGGATGGCGTCCGGGACCGCGGCCATGACCTGCCTGATCAGGTCGTCGCGCAGCCCGGCCAGCCGGGCCGCCTCTTCCGCCCGGCGTTCCGCCATCACCGCAGCCGCCACCGCGAAGGCGCGGATGGCCGGCGCGTCCAGCGTGCCCGAGCGGACCTCGCTCTCCTGGCCGCCGCCGTGCAGCACCGGGACCGGCTGCACGCCGCGGGCCAGCAGCAGCGCGCCCGCGCCGACCGGGCCGCCGAACTTGTGCGCGGTGACCGTCATCGCGTCCGCGCCGCTGGCCGTGAAGCTGACCGGCAGCTGCCCGGCGGCCTGCACCGCGTCGGTGTGGAACGGGATGCCGTGCTCCCTGGTGATCTCGGCCAGTTCGGCGATCGGCTGGACCGCGCCTACCTCGTTGTTCGCCCACATGACGCTGACCAGCGCGACCGTGCCCGGGCTGGCCTCGATCTCATCGGCCAGCGTGCCGGGGCGGAGCAAGCCGGCCGCGTCCACCGGCAGCAGCGCCTGCTGGGCGGCCTCGTGCTCGGTCAGCCAGTGCACCGAGTCCAGCACCGCGTGGTGTTCCACCGCGGTGGTCAGCACCCGGCGGCGCTTGCCTGGGCCACCCTGGCGGCCGCCCTGCCGGGCCCAGTACAGCCCCTTGACGGCGAGGTTGTCCGCCTCGGTGCCGCCGCCGGTGAAGATGACCTCACTGGGCCGGGCGCCGAACACCTCCGCGATCTGCTCCCGCGATTCCTCCACCACCCGGCGGGCCCGGCGGCCGGCGTTATGCAGCGAAGAAGGGTTGCCGAGCTGGCCGAGCTCCTCGGTCATCGCGCTGAGCGCCTCGGGCAGCAGCGGAGTCGTCGCCGCGTGGTCCAGGTACACCACACGGTCCGGTGCCTGTCCCGGGCGGCCGCCCGCGCTGTCCATGTACCCCATGACGGACTTCAGCCTAGTGTGCGTTCTGGCCGGGGCACACGTCCCCGGCCAGACCTGCACGCTAGTTCGCGGAGCGCTGCTCGATCTGCTCGGTGAGCTGCGGCACCACCTGGAACAGGTCGCCGACCACGCCGAAGTCGGCCAGTTCGAAGATGGGCGCCTCAGGATCCTTGTTGATCACCATGATGGTCTTGGCCGTCTGCATGCCGGCCCGGTGCTGGATCGCGCCGGAAATGCCCACCGCCATGTACAGCTGCGGTGACACCGTCTTCCCGGTCTGGCCGACCTGGAACTGGTGCGGGTACCAGCCGGCGTCGGTGGCCGCCCGGGACGCGCCGACCGCGGCACCCAGCGAGTCGGCCAGCTTCTCGATCAGCGCGAAGTTCTCCGCGTTGCCCACACCGCGGCCGCCGGACACGACGATCGCGGCCTCGGTGAGCTCCGGCCGCTCGCCGCGCTCGGCGACCACCCGTTCGGTGATCCGGACCGCCTTGGCCGCGTCGCTCAGCTCGACCCCGGCCGGGGTGAGCTCGGCCGCTGCCGGGGCCGGCTCGGCCGCCACCGAGTTGGGCCGGACCGCGATGATCGGCGTGCCGGTGCGCACCCGGGACTGCACCATGATCGCGCCACCGAAGATGGACTGCTCGGCGACCAGGCCGCCGCCGTCGCCCGGGGCCAGGCCAACCGCGTCGGTGATCACCCCGGAGCCGGTCTTGACAGCCAGCCGGCCGGCCACTTCCTTGCCCTCGCCGGTGGCCGCGATGAGCACCGCGGCCGGCTCGGTCCGGCCGGCCAGCGCGGCCAGCACCTCGGCGGCCGGGGCGACCACGCCGTCCTCGAAATCGCTTCCTTCGGCCAGGTAGACCTTGACCGCGCCGAACTCAGCCAGCCGCTCCCGGCCACCCTCGGCCCCGCTGCCCAGCCACACCGCGGACGGCTCGCCGAACTGGCGGGCCAGCGTGAGCAGTTCGCCGGTGACCTTCTTGACCGTCTCGCCGTCATGCTCGGCGAGCACCAGAACCTCAGCCATGGTGTCCCTTCCCGGCTCAGATGAACTTCTGCGCGGCGAGGAACTCAGCGGCCTTGACGCCACCGTCGCCTTCGTCCTTGACGATCGTGCCGGCCTGCCGCGGCGGGCGCTTCGCGAAGCTGATCACCTCGGTGGCCGCGGCGGCCAGGCCGACCTGGCCGGGGTCGATGCCCGCATCGGCCAGGCTCAGCGTTTCCACCGGCTTCTTCTTGGCCGCCATGATCCCCTTGAACGACGGGTAGCGCGGCTCGTTGATCTTCTCCACCACGCTGATCACGGCGGGCAGGCTGGCCGCGACCTTGTCGTAGCCGGTGTCAGTCTGCCGGTGGATGGTCAACCGGCTGCCGTCCACCTCGACCTTGCTGGCCAGCGACACCTGCGGCACGCCGAGCCGTTCGGCCAGCATGGCGGCCATCACACCCATCCGCGCGTCGGTCGACTCGGCACCGGCGATGACCAGGTCGAACCCGGTCCGGCCGAGCACCGCGGCCAGCGCGGCCGAGGTCTGCAGCCCGTCAGACCCGGCCAGCCCATCGTCGATCAGGTGGATGGCCTTGTCCGCGCCCATGGACAGCGCCTTGCGGATCGACTCGCTGGCCTTCTCCGGGCCCATGGTCAGGATGGTGACCTCGCCCCCGTGCGCCTCGGCCAGGCGGAGCCCTTCCTCGATCGCGTACTCGTCAAGCTCGTTGATGACCCCATCGACCGAGGCCCGGTCCAGCGTCGAGTCATCGGGCCGCAGGGTGCGCTCGGCCCAGGTGTCTGGCACCTGCTTCACCAAGACGACGATGTTCATGCCGGTGGCCGACCTCCTGTCTCATTCATGCCGCCCGGGGCTGGTCCGGGCACCTCAAGGGTGCCAAATCGCCAAGCCCAGGCAATGCCCGGGGTGCGTGCAGCCTTATGTTACCTGCTGGTAGCTTACTCCGCCTCGGCCGCGTCCACGACGTTGGCCAGCAGCATGGCCCTGGTCATCGGGCCGACCCCGCCGGGCATCGGGGCCAGGTAGCCGGCCACCTCGCGGACCTCCGGGTCGACGTCCCCGACCAGTCCCGCCTCGGTCCGGGTGATGCCGACGTCCAGCACGGCCGCGCCGGGCCGGATCATGTCCGCGGTGACCAGGCCGGGTCGGCCGGCCGCGACCACCACGATGTCGGCCGTCCGGGTGTGCCAGGCCAGATCCTTGGTCCCGGTGTGGCACTGGGTGACCGTGGCGTTCTCGCTGCGCCGGGTCAGCAGCAGACCGAGCGCCCGGCCCACCGTGATGCCCCGCCCGATGATGGTCACCTCGGCGCCCGCGATCGGCACCTCGTACCGGCGGAGCAGCGCCACGATGCCGCGTGGCGTGCAGGGCAGCGGTCCGGGCTGGCCGAGCACCAGCCGGCCCAGGTTGAGCGGGTGCAGCCCGTCCGCGTCCTTGTCTGGGTCGATCCGGCTCAGGATCGCGTTCGCGTCGATGCCCGCGGGCAGCGGCAACTGCACGATGTAGCCGGTGCAGGCTGGGTCGGCGTTCAGCTCGTCGACCATCGCCTCGACCTGCTGCTGGCTGGCGTCGGCGGGCAGCTCACGGCGGATGCTGGCGATACCCACCTCGGCGCAGTCCCGGTGCTTGCCGTTGACGTAGGCGCGGCTGCCCGGATCATCGCCGACCAGCACGGTGCCGAGACCCGGCACAATGCCTCGCTCGGCCAGGGCGGCCCGGACCGCCAGCTCGGCCTTGATCGCGGTGGCGGCCGCCTTCCCGTCCAGGATCTGCGCTGTCATGTGATATCCGCTCCGCAGTCAGTGGAAGAAGTGCCGGACACCGGTGACGTACATGGTGATCCCGGCCTGCTCAGCCGCTTCGATGGACAGCTTGTCCCGGATCGACCCGCCGGGCTGCACCACGGCCCGCACGCCCGCCTGGATCAGCACCTCCAGGCCGTCCGGGAACGGGAAGTACGCGTCGCTGGCCGCCACCGCGCCGGCCGCCCGGTCACCGGCCCGGGCCACCGCCAGCCGGGCCGCGTCCACCCGGTTCACCTGGCCCATGCCCACACCGACCGTGGCCAGCCCGGCCGCGAGCAGGATCGCGTTCGACTTGACGCTGCGGATGGCCCGCCAGGCGAAGGCCAGGTCGGCCAGAGTGTCCGCGGCGGCGGGCTGGCCGGTCTTCAGCCCCCAGCTGGCCGGGTCGTCGCCGGGCGCGTCGATCTGGTCCGGAGTCTGCAGTAGCAGCCCACCGTCCACCTGCCGCCACTCTGGCGGTTTGGCAGTGCCAGCCCGGGGGGACGACCCCCCGCTCTGCTTCCCCGGGGGACTACCCCCGGAGCCCCCGGCCCCCGTCCGGCGCTCCGCGCCGGAGGTGAGCGGGGGAGCGCACTGCAGCAGCCGGACGTTCTTGCTGCCGCGCAGGATGTCCAGCGCCTCGGCCGCGAACCCGGGCGCGACCACGACCTCGGTGAAGATGTCCTTGACCTGGCCGGCCATGGCCGCGGTGACCACCCCGTTGGCCGCGATCACGCCGCCGAACGCAGAGTCTGGGTCGCAGGCGTTGGCCTTCCGGTGCGCCTCGGCCAGGTCGGCGCCCAGCGCGATACCGCACGGGTTGGCGTGCTTGATGATGGCCACGCAGGGCTGGGCGAAGTCGTAGGCGGCCCGCCAGGCGGCGGCCGCGTCCACGTAGTTGTTGTAGGACATGGCCTTGCCGTGCAACTGCTCGGCCTCGGCCAGGCCTGGCCGGCCCGCCCCGGTGTACAGCGCGGCCCGCTGATGCGGGTTCTCCCCGTAGCGGAGCACGTCACGGCGGGACCACACGGCCGCGGTCACGTCCGGCCAGCCGGTCTCCTGGGCCGTCTCGTCCGGGGCGTAGCTGGACGCGAACCAGGACGCCACCGCGGCGTCGTAGCGGGCGGTGTGCGCGTACGCCTGGGCGGCCAGCCGCCGCCGCTGCTCCAGGGTGAACCCGCCCGCCGCCACCGCCTCGGCCGCGGCCGGGTACATCGCCGGGTCGGTGAGCACCGCGACATGCTGGTGGTTCTTGGCCGCGGCCCGGACCATGGCCGGGCCGCCGATGTCGATCTGCTCCACGCACTCCGCGGCGGGTGCGCCGGAACTGACCGTGGCCTCGAACGGGTACAGGTTGGACACCAGCAGTCCGAACGGCGCGATGCCCAGTTCGGCCAGCCGGGCCTCGTGGTCCGGCCGGCTCAGGTCGGCCAGTAGCCCGGCGTGCACCGCCGGGTGCAGCGTCTTGACCCGGCCGTCCAGGCACTCCGGGAAGCCGGTGACGTCCTCCACCGCGGTGACCGGCACCCCGGCCTCGGCGATGGCGGCGGCCGTGCTGCCGGTGCTGACGATCTCCACGCCGCACTTGTGCAGCGCCCGCGCCAGGTCGGCCAGTCCGGTCTTGTCGTACACGCTGATCAGCGCGCGCCTGATGGCTACTCTCGTCAACGGCCGATCCTCGCCTTTCTGCCCGTGACGGTCCACCCGTCGCGGACCATCCGGCCCACAGTCTCCACGAGCAGCCCGCGTTCGGTCACCTTGACCCGCTCGTGCAGGGTGGCCTCGTCGTCGTCATCGAGCACCGGGACCGCGGCCTGGGCCAGCACCGGGCCGGTGTCCGTGCCCGCGTCGACCAGGAACACCGTGCACCCGGTGAGCTTCACGCCATACTCCAGCGCATCCCGTACCCCGTGCATGCCCGGGAATGCGGGCAGCAGGGCCGGATGCGTGTTGATCACCCGGCCGCCGAACGCGGCCAGGAAGTCCTTGCCGACCAGCTTCATGAACCCGGCCAGCACGATCAGGTCCGGCTGGGCTTCGGCGCAGGACGCGGTGAGAGCCCGGTCCCAGTCCGGGCGGTCCGGGTAGTCCGCGACCCGGTGCACGAACGTGGGCACCCCGGCCCGCGCGGCCCGGCCCAGGGCGGGCACTCCGGTCCGGTCCGCGCCGACTGCAGCCACCTGCGCGCCGTACCCCGGGTCGGCGCACGCACCGAGCAGGGCCTGCAGGTTCGTGCCCGCGCCGGAGACCAGAACGACCAGGCGAGCCCGCATGCGGCCCACCCTACGTGGCGTCAGGACCAGGACGTCCCGTTCCAGCGCATGAGCAGCGAGCCGTTGTCGTCGAGGCCGACCGCCCAGACGTCGCCGGGGCTCGGCTGCGCCACCGCACTTAGGGATTTCTTTACCGCGCCGTTCCGGTCCCAGGATGGTGCCAGGGGACGGGTTCGCCCGCTGGCCGGCACGGGGCAGAATGGGAGGCTGCGGCGCCTCGCACCGCCGCCCCTCTGTCCGGCCCCATGATCACTGGAGCTTGCCGCCGATGTCCCCCAGCGTTCCGCCGCCGCCGTCTCCCGAGCAGGCTCAGACGCAGGCACGGGCCGGGCGGACCGGGCGTGCGGACCCGGCCCACCAGCAGCGGGCGATCGCCGGCCTGCTGCTGTCCGTGCTCAGCCTGTTCGGCCTGCTGGGCGTCAGCAACTTCCAGCGTGGCGTGTACATCGTGGGCTTCGCCCTGGTGGCCGGGGCGCTGGGCATCTGGCTCGCGGGCACCGCGCTAGCCCGGACCCGGCGGGCCGGCACGGCCGGGCCGCGCGGCTCGGTCACCGCCATCGTCATCGGCAGCATCGGGGTGCTGCTCAGCGGCATCCTGCTGCTCGGCTTCGCGTTGTTCGGCAAGCAGGCCAGCACGTTCTCCCGGTGCCTGAGCGGGGCCAACACCATCGCCGCCCAGCAGGCCTGCCAGAACCAGTTCATCCACTCGGTCGAGCAGGTCACCCCGTAAGCCCAGCGGTGGCCTAAGGCAGCGCGGCCGGACCGGGTGGCGTCGCGGGGCCGGGCGGCTCGCCGTCCTCGGCCCACGGATCCAGGTAGATGCGGTGCGGGTCGTCCCGGCTGGCCGCTGGCCAGGCCACCTGGTTAGCGCGGCCCGCGGCCGCGGCGGCCCGGCGCGGTACCCGGCGCATCCGCAGCCAGTTGACCAGCCCCGCGGTCACCGCGGCGGCCACCCCAACCTCCAGCCCGGCCACCACCGCGGTCTGCCAGCCGGACGGCCCGACCGCGGTCAGCCGGCCGCTGCCCAGCGGACCGCCGGCGAACGCGGCCAGCAGGCCGGTCGCCGCGGCGGCGGCGATGCCGCTGCCGAACCCCCACAGCGGGGCCAGTTCGACCGCTGGGGTCGGGGCGGCCCGCGCGGTCAGCAGCCCGCCGAACGCCCCGGCCAGGTACGGCACGCTGAGCATGGCGGCGGACGCCCAGGCCGGGACGGCCGAGTGTGCTCCGGTCGGCAGTGCGGCCAGCATCGGCAGCAGCGGCAACGATCCCAGGGCCGAGCCGGTCGGAGCAACCACGGTGTGCGTTCCGAACGCGAAACCCGGACCGAGGGTGTAGCAGATCGACCAGACGATGGCGTTCGGTATATAGGCGATTTGGATGAGGAGCAGCAGTACGCCGCCGACGAAGCCGGGGGCGAGCGCCACGTCCGCGGCGCGGAAGCCGGACAGGTGGGTGGCGATCGACGCGCCGGCCAGGATCGCGCCCGTCCCGGTCAGCACCGTGAGCGAGCCGAGCGAGCCGAGGAACACGGACCGGGACCGGGGCGGCAGCAGATGGACCAGATGCCACCAGGGGGCCAGCGCCCGCGCGCCACCTAGACCGCCCGCGACCAGGGCGAGCAGGAAGCCGGACAGCACTGCCTGGAGGAGCGACGGGGTAGCCAGCGACGACTGGCCGAGGTAGGCCAGCGCGCCAGCCAGCAGCGCGTATGGCACGGCCAGGGCCAGCGCCGCGTAACCGACTTCGGGGAGCCGGGACACGTCGCCTTTGCGGACCACCCACCGGCCGGCCAGCCAGAGCAGCGCCCCGGGCAGCAGCACCAGGCCGAGCGGGAGCAGGCCGATCCGGCCGCCCGCTTTGGCGGCGCCCAGGCCGCCCGCATGCAGCGTGAAGCCGACGTGGTGGCCGACCAGCCACAGGTCAGCAGCGGTGCGCATCACTCCAGGCAGGCCCAGGCCAGCGTGCGGCGCGGCGATCCAGCCGGCCAGCACCAGCAGGGTTATCAGCACCAGCCCGCTGCCTGCGGCGGCGCTGGCGGCGATGGCACCCGTGATCACCAGCGGCCGGGCCGGGCCGGAGGCCGGCCCGGGCGATCCGGCGCCGCGGCCCGCCCGCGCGGACGGCGGGGCAGAAGCGGTCACAACTGCCCATCCTGGCAAGCGGCCGGCGGGCCGTCGTGGAGGCGCGCCGGGGCGCCGCCCCGAGGGTGGCGCCTGGCGATCAGCTTAGCGGCGCGTCTGCATTACCTCACGGACCAGGACGGCCGTCTCGCTCGGCGTCCGGCCCACCCGCACGCCGACCTTCTCCAGTGCTTCCTTCTTGGCCTGCGCGGTGCCGGCCGACCCGGAGATGATCGCCCCGGCGTGGCCCATCGTCTTGCCCTCCGGGGCGGTGAACCCGGCCACGTAGGCGACCACCGGCTTGCTGACATGCCCTTCGACGTAGGCGGCGGCGCGTTCCTCGGCGTCGCCGCCGATCTCGCCGATCATCACGATCGCGTCGGTCTCCGGGTCGTCCTGGAACGCGGCCAGGCAGTCGATGTGCGTGGTGCCGATGATCGGGTCGCCGCCGATCCCGACCGCGGTGGAGAAGCCGATGTCACGCAGTTCGTACATCATCTGGTAGGTCAGCGTGCCGGACTTGGAGACCAGCCCGATCCGGCCCTCGGTGGTGATGTCGGCCGGGATGATGCCCGCGTTCGACTTGCCGGGTGAGGCCACCCCGGGGCAGTTCGGCCCGACGATCCGGGTCACGTTGCCCTTGGCCGTGGCGTAGGCCCAGAACTCCGCGGTGTCGTGCACCGGGACGCCCTCGGTGATGACGATGACCAGCGGGATCCCGGCATCGATGGCCTCGATCACGGCACCCTTGGTGCCGGCCGGCGGGACGAACACGACCGACACGTCAGCGCCGGTCGCCGCCATCGTCTCGCCCACCGAGGCGAACACCGGTACCTCGGCGCGGCCCAGGTCCACGGTCTGCCCGGCCTTCCGCGGGTTGGTGCCGCCGACCACGTTCGTCCCGGCGGCCAGCATCCGGCGGCCGTGCTTGCGGCCTTCCGAGCCCGTGATGCCCTGGATCATGACCCGGCTGTCGCCGGTCAGGAAAATCGCCATCTCATGCTCCTGTCACGGGGGTGGCCGCGAGTTCGGCGGCCCGCCGGGCCGCGTCGTCCATGGTGGCCACCTGCTCGACCGTGGGCAGCGCGGCCTCCTCCAGGATGCGCCGGCCCTCTTCGGCGTTGTTGCCGTCCAGCCGGACCACGATCGGGTGCCGGACCTCCTTGCCCTGGCTGGCCAGCAGGCCAATGGCGGAGACGATCCCGTTGGCCACCGCGTCGCAGGAGGTGATCCCGCCGAACACGTTGACCAGCACGCTTCTTACCGAGGGGTCAGACAGCACGATCTCCAGGCCGTCGGCCATCACCTCGGCCGATGCGCCGCCGCCGATGTCCAGGAAGTTGGCCGGCTTGATGCCGCCGTACTGTTCGCCGGCCAGGGCCACCACGTCGAGCGTGGACATAACCAGCCCGGCGCCGTTACCGATGATGCCGACCTCGCCGTCGAGCTTGACGTAGTTCAGGTGCTTGGCCTTGGCCCTCGCCTCAAGCGGGTCGGCCGCTTCTTTGTCCTCGAACTTCGCGTGCTCGGGCTGCCGGAAGGCGGCGTTGTCGTCCAGGCTCACCTTGCCGTCCACGGCCAGCACGTCGCCCTGGTCGGTCAGCGCCATCGGGTTCACCTCGACCAGGGTGGCGTCCTCGTCGGCGAACACCGACCAGAGCCGCTCGGCCAGCACGGTGGCCTGCTCGGCCGCCTCGGCCGGGATCCGGCCGGCCTGGATGATCTCCTCGGCTTTCGCCCGGTCCACGCCGGTGAGGGGGTCGATCGGGATCCGGGCCACCGCTTCCGGGTTGGTGTGCGCGACCTCTTCGATCTCCACGCCGCCCTGCACCGAGCAGATCGCCACGAACGTCCGGGCGGCCCGGTCCAGCAGGTAGGACAGGTAGTACTCCTGGGCGATGTCCACCGCCTCGGCGATCAGGACCCGGTGCACTGTGTGGCCCTTGATGTCCATGCCCAGGATCTGCTGCGCTTTGGCCTGGGTCTCTTCCGGGCCATTGGCCAGCTTGACGCCGCCCGCCTTGCCCCGGCCGCCGATCTTCACCTGGGCCTTCACGACCGCGAGGGGCGAGCCCTCGGCCGCGAAGCCCGCCGCGATCTCACTGGCCTCGGCCGGGGTGACAGCAACCCGGCCGCGCTGCACAGGTACCCCGTACTCGGCGAACAGTTCTTTCGCCTGATACTCAAACAGGTCCACTGACGTCCGTCCTCGGGTGGCCTACGGGTGAGCAGGATTCCGCACGCAGCCTACCGGTGACGGCCCCCACCCTCCCCCACTCCCCGCGCAACCCCACCCGCTTGTCCCACTCGCCCCAGGGGCCCCCGCCACCCCGAGTCGCGGCCGCCCTCACCCACCCCAGCCACCCCGCCCCGTCCGTTCTTCCTCGTGATCATGACTTCAGTGTCGTCCTGACGACACTGAAGTCATGATCACGAGTTGGCAGCGCGGCGATGTCAGACCCTGCTGGCACGCTGGGCCACATGGGACGCTCGGGGACCACTGACCACGAGGCATTGCGCCGCGTCTTGCGTGACCAGGAAGCCGTCATCTCCCGCGCCGAGGCGCTTGGCTGCGGCATGACACTCAGCCAGTTGCGTCACTGGACTCGGCCGGGCGGGCCTTGGCAGCGGTTGCTGCCGGGGGTGTACCGGGCGGCGACCGGGACGCCGACCCGAGTGCAGACCGAGATCGCGGCGTTGCGCTACGCAGGGCCAGGCAGCGCTCTCACCGGCACAGCGTCGTTACGCCGGCACGGAGTCCGGGTGCCGGAGAGCAAGGCGCTCACCGTGCTGATCCCGGGCGGCCGGGTCCGTGCGAATCGGTCCTTCGTCCGGGTGTGGCCGACGGTGCGGATGCCGGAGTTCGTGATGGCGGATGGCGCGGTCCGGTTCACCCGGGCCGCGCGGGCGGTGGCCGATGCTTCCCGTGAGCTGGGGTCGCTGCGGGAGGTGCGGGCGGTGACGGCGGACGCCGTGCAGCGGCGGGCGTGCCGGTTAGCGGACCTGGTCGAGGAACTGGCGCACGCGCCGATGCGGCAGTCGGCCTGGCTCAGGCGGGCGCTGGCCGAGGTGGCGGACGGCGTCCGGTCGGTGGCGGAAGGGGATCTGCGGGACCTGATCATCCGGGCCCGGCTGCCGCACCCGCTGTTCAATCCCCGGCTCTACCTGGGGCGCACGTTCCTGGCCCAGCCAGACGCGTGGTGGCCGGTGGCCGGGGTGGCGGCGGAGGTGAATTCGCGGGAGTGGCACCTATCGCCCGAGGACTGGGAGCGGACCCAGGCCCGGCAGGCCCTCATGGGCCGGCATGGGATCATCATCCTGCCGTTCACGCCACGTCAGGTCCGCACCGACCCGGCCACGGTGGCAACTGGCATCAGATCCGCGTTGCGGGCGGGGCAGCAGCGGCCAGCGCTCGCGATCCGGGTACTGCCGGCCGCCTAAGGTCAGCCGCCCTGCTGGGCGGACTCGGCGGGCTCGGCGGAGGACCGGCCGCCGAGAGTCGCGCGGACCCAGTCCACGATCTCGTGGGTCGGCGCGCCCGGCGTGAAGATCCTGGCTACGCCCATCTGCTCCAGCTCCACGATGTCGGCTTCGGGCACGATGCCGCCGCCGAATACGACGATGTCGCTGGCGCCGCGTTCGGCCAGCAGGTCGAGCACCGCGGCGAACTGGGTCATGTGCGCACCGGACAGGATGGACAGCCCCACCGCGTCGGCGTCCTCCTGGATGGCCGCCGCCACGATCTGCTCGGGTGTCTGGTGCAGGCCGGTGTAGATCACTTCCACGCCCGCGTCCCGCAGTGCCCGGGCCACCACTTTGGCGCCCCGGTCATGACCATCCAGGCCGGGCTTGGCGATGACCACCCGGATTGTTCCCATGCGCGCCTCCTGGCCCGCGGTGCTTGCGCTGTCCCTGGCAGGGTAACGCGCCGGTCCGGGCACCCCGCACGGCCGGCCCGCGCGCCGCTTATCCGGTTGCCGGCCCTGGGAGACTTGTCCTATGCGGCTGACCATCCCGGTCGAGGGCGGGGTCCTCGCGGCGGACGACAGCGGCGGCGACGGGCCGGCGCTGGTGCTGGTGCACGCCGGGTGGGCCGACCAGAGCAGCTGGACGGGCGTGGCGAGCCGGCTGGCCGGTCGGTACCGGATCATCAGCTACGACGCACGGGGCTACGGCGCCTCACCGCCCCCGCAGCAGCCGTACACCCAGCTCGGCGACCTGGTGGCGGTGCTCGATCACGCCGGGGTGCCGCGGGCCACGATGGTCGGGCACAGCGGCGGCGGTGGCACCGCCATCGGTCTCGCGGTGAGCCACCCGGACCGGGTGGCCGGGCTGGTCCTGCTGGCCCCCGGCGTCCAGGACTATCCATGGCCGATGGATGATCCGTACAACACCGAGTTCATGGCGCTGGCCACCCAGGAGGACCGGGCCGGGCTGGCCGAACTGGGCCTGCGGACCTGGGCCGCGGCCGACCCGGCGGATGCCGCCGCCCGGGCACAGGTCGAAGGGGCCGTAGCGGCCATGTTCGCGCAGGGCGATTTCGAGCAGCCCGACCCGCCCGCCTATGACCACCTAGCGGAGATCACCGCGCCGGCCGTGGTCGTCGTGGGTGAGCTGGAGTACCCGATGGTGACCCACTGCGCGGACAGCATCGCGGACCGCATCCCCGGCTGCCGCCGGATCAGCGCGCCCGGCGCCGATCACCTGATCCCGCTGCGCGCCCCGGACCTGGTGGCCGACGTGATCATGGAGCAGGCGAGCAAACGGCGCTAGAGCTTCTCGATCGGGGCGTAGCGCAGCACCAGGTGCTTGATCCCGTAGTCTCCGCCGAAGTCGATCTTGGCTTCGGGGTCATCGCCGCGGCCCTCGACGGACAGCACGGTGCCCAGGCCGTAGGCGTCGTGGGTCACCTTGTCGCCTGGGCTGAGTGCGGGCACCCGCCGGTTGCCCGGGCTGCGCACGCCCGGCCGCTGGGCCAGCCGCTCCCCGGCTGGCGCCACCGCGGTCCGCTCGTCGCGGCGCCATTCGACCAGGTTGGCTGGGATCTCGTCGAGGAACCTGGACTGCTTGTGGAACTCCGGCCGGCCCCACCAGGCCCGGGCCACCGCCCGGGTCAGGTAGAGACGGCGCTCGGCCCGGGTGATCCCGACGTAGGCCAGGCGGCGCTCTTCCTCAAGTTCCTTGTCGTCGGTCATCGACCGCTGGTGCGGGAACACGTGCTCTTCCATCCCGGTCAGGAACACCACCGGGAACTCCAGACCCTTGGCGGTGTGCAGGGTCATCAGCGTGACCAGCCCGCCGTGCTCGGCACCGGCCGGGATCTCGTCCGCGTCGGCGACCAGCGACACCTGCTCCAGGAAGTCGGTGAGCGTCCCGTCCGGGCGCTGCGCGTCGAACTCCCGGGCCACCGAGACCATCTCGTTCAGGTTCTCGATCCGGCTCGCGTCCTGCAGGTCGGTGGACGCCTCCAGTTCGGCCAGGTACCCGGACCGGTCCAGGATCATCTCGGCCAGGTCGGCCACGGGCAGCCCGGCCGTGGCCTCGGCGCGCACCCCGGTCATCAGCTCGTTGAACGAGGCGATCGCCTTGGCCGACCGGGCGGCCAGCCCGGGCGCGTCATCGGGCCGGGCCAGCGCGGCCGCGAAGCTGATCCGGTCCCGCTGGGCCAGCGCGGCCACGCACGCCTCGGCCCGCTCGCCGATGCCGCGGCGCGGCACGTTGAGCACCCGGCGGAGCGACACCTCGTCTTCCGCGTTCGCGGTCAGCCGCAGGTAGGCGAGCAGGTCGCGGACCTCACGGCGCTCATAAAAGCGGACACCGCCGACCACCTTGTAGGGCAGCCCGGCGCGGATGAAGACTTCCTCGAAGGCACGTGACTGCGCGTTGGTCCGGTAGAACACGGCCACCTGCCCGGGGGTTGCCTCCCCCTCGTCGGTGAGCCGGTCCACCTCCTCGGCCACGAACGCGGCCTCATCATGCTCGCTGTCCGCCACGTAGCCGACGATCGGCGGCCCGTCCCCGGCGTCCGACCACAGGTTCTTGGGCACCCGGCCGGTGTTGCGGGAGACCACCGCGTTGGCCGCGGCCAGGATGTTCTGCGTCGAGCGGTAGTTCTGCTCCAGCATGATCACGGTCGCATCGGCGAAGTCCCGGGTGAACTCCTCGATGTTCCGGATGGTGGCGCCGCGGAACGCGTAGATGGACTGGTCGGCGTCGCCGACCACGCACAGCTCGGCCGGCGGCAGCGGGCCCGCGTCGTCGCCGCCCGCCTGCCAGGCGGGCGCCGAGACCAGCTCGCGGATCAGCATGTACTGCGCGTGGTTGGTGTCCTGGTACTCATCCACCAGCACATGCCGGAAGCGCCGCCGGTAGGTCTCGGCCACCTCGGGGAACGCCTGCAGCAGGTTGACCGTGACCATGATCAGGTCGTCGAAGTCCATCGCCCCCGAGGCCACCAGCCGGCGCTGGTACTCGGCGTACGCCTCGGCCAGCGTCTTCTGCCGGTAGCCCTCGGCCCGCGCGGTGAACGTCTCGTAGTCGATCAGTTCGTTCTTCAGGTTGGACACCTCGGCCAGCATCGCCTTGGGCGAGTGGTTCTTGGTGTCCAGGTCGAGCTCGCGGCAGACCAGCGTCATCAGCCGCTGTGAGTCGGCCTGGTCGTAGATGGAGAACGAGGATGGGTAGCCGAACCGGGTCGCCTCCCGGCGCAGGATCCGCACGCAGGCCGAGTGGAACGTCATCACCCACATGGCCCGGGACCGCCAGCCGGTGAGGTCGGCCACCCGCGTGGCCATCTCGCCCGCCGCCTTGTTGGTGAACGTGATGGCCAGGATCTCGCCCGGGCTCACGTCGCGCTCGGCCAGCAGGTAGGCGATCCGGCGGGTCAGCACCCTGGTCTTACCCGAGCCGGCCCCGGCCACGATGAGCAGCGGGCCACCCTGATGCGCCACGGCCGCCCGTTGCTGCGGGTTCAGGTCATCCAGCAGGGAGTCAGCAGCTACCTCGGTCACCCATCAAGGGTAGGCGCTGCCGCCGACAGCGCAGCCGGATCGCCGCGCCCACTCAGCCGGCGCTCGGCCGACACTCAGCCGGCGGTAGGCGGCGCCAAGTCCGTGTCCGGCACCAGGGTGGGCGTGGCCCTGGTCAGCGTCTGCCGCTTGAAGAACGGCGGCATGGTGATCCGGAGGGCGACAAAGAGGAGGACGCCGATGAGCGCGGAGACGAAGACGATGACGAACACGCCGCCGATCTCCCAGTGCAGCCCCGGCACGGTCCACGTGGTGTAGCTGTTGCCGGTGTTCACGTCGTAGTCCTCCCACAGGCTGTAGCCGCCGAGGAAGTACAGGATCAGGCCGCCGACCAGTGGCAGGATGCCCTGCATCCACAGGTTGCGCGCGCTGGAGGTCAGGTTCTTCCGGTAGTACCAGACGCAGGCGAACCCCGTCAGCCCGTAGTACGTGGCGATGAACACGCCGCAACTGGTGACCGCATCGGCGATGACGTTGCCACCCGAGATGTAGTTCATCCCGGCGTAGAGCAGGATGGAGATGCCGCCCATCACCAGCGTGGACACGGTCGGTGTCAGGTGCCTCGGGTGGACCTTGGCGAACGCCGGCGGCAGTGCCTTGTAGCTGGCCATCGACAGCGTGGTCCGGGCCGTCGGCAGGATCGTGGTCTGGGTCGACGCGGCGGCCGAGGAGAGCACCATGATCAGCAGCAGCCGGTAGAAGACGTTGCCGACCGTCCCCGCACCGAAGACCGCGTGGCCGAGGACCGACAGCACGTCGCTGGAGTTGTTCGGGTTGGCCAGGCCGATGCCCTTGGTGCCGATCCCGGCGAAAGCCTGCGCGCCGAAGATCGCGATGCCATACGTGACCACCAGGATGAGCGTGGACAGGATCGCCGCGCGCCCCGGCGTCTTGGCCGGGTCCTTGGTCTCCTCGTTGACCGACAGCGCGGTGTCCCAGCCCCAGTAGATGAACACCATCAGGATCAGCCCGGACGAGAATGCCCCGATACCCAGCCCGCCGGGGTTCAGCCACGACCAGGTCGGATGCAGGGATTCGGCCGGGTGGTTCCCGCTGCCGACCCGGATCAGCGCCACCACCGACAGCACCAGCAGCATGGTGACCTCGATGGACAGCAGCGCCTTCTGGAAGTTGGCCGAGACCTCGATGCCGCGGTAGCAGATGTACGTCATCGCCACGATCCAGGCGATCCCGGTGAGCAGCACCCAGCCACTGGCCGGGTTGTGGCCGATGCCGTTGGCGTTGAACAGCAGGAAGATGTACTGGCCGGCGACCTGGGCCAGGCTGGCCATGACCAGAATGTCGGCCGCCACAATGGCCCAGCCGCCGGCCCAGCCCCAGGCCGGGCTGAACGCCCGGGTCGCCCACGTGAACGTGGTGCCGCAGTCCGGGTCGGCCTTGTTCAGCTCGCTGTAGCCGACCGAGGTGAGGATCATCGGCACGAACGCCAGGATCGCGATGATCGGCGATTTGAGGCCCACCGCGACCACGATGAAACCGAGCGTCGCGGCCAGGCTGTAGGCCGGCGCGACCGACGCGGTCGCGATCACTGTGCTGGAGATCAGTCCGATGGCACCGGACTTAAGGCCCTTGTCCAGAAACTGTTCTGTGGGCTGAAGCTGCGGCTCCGTCGTCGCCATCGCTCCCCCTCCTGGCAACTACCTGAGCCGGTCGCGGGTCAGGTCCTCGGTTTGCGGCAATGCTGGGCTGGCTTGAGCCGGAGTGATCCGGTACGCGAGTTAAGGCCAACTATAGACACGTACCCATTGCCACGGTTCTAGCATGTATGCCCGCTCTCGGCAACGATTTCAGTTGTAACGGGTACGTATCACGACTGGTCCCGTGGCCCAGCGGCACTTAGACGGCTAGGATCGCCAGTATGCGCATCCTTCTTGTGGGGGCTGGTGGGGTCGGGACCGCGTTTGCCCGGATCGCCGCCCGGCGCCCGTTTGCTGACCTGATCGTCGCCGACTACGACCTAGCCCGGGCCGAGCACGCGGCGGCCGCCCGGGACGGCTACCGCGCCGTCCAGCTCGACGCGCGGGACGAGGCCGCCACCGCCGCCCTGCTCACCGAGCACGACTGCGACGTGCTGATGAACGCCACCGACCCGCGGTTCGTCATGCCGCTGTTCCGGGCGGCACTCCGGGCTCGGGTGCACTACCTGGACATGGCCATGTCGCTGTCCCATCCGAATGCCGAGCAGCCGTACCAGCGCACCGGCATCAAGCTGGGCGACGACCAGTTCGCGCTGGACGGGGAGTGGCAGCAGGCCGGGAAGCTGGCCCTGGCCGGGATGGGTGTGGAGCCAGGCCTGTCCGACGTGTTCGCCCGGTATGCCGCCGATGAGCTGTTCCAGGAGATCGACCAGCTGGGCGTGCGGGACGGCGCCAACCTGGAAGTGGCGGGCTACGACTTCGCGCCCACCTTCTCCATCTGGACCACGATCGAGGAATGCCTGAATCCCCCGGTCATCTGGGAAGCGGGCCAGGGCTGGTTCACCACGCCGCCGTTCAGCGAGCCGGAGATGTTCACCTTCCCGGCCGGCATCGGCCCGGTGGAGTGCGTGAACGTGGAGCATGAAGAAGTGCTGCTGATGCCGCGCTGGCTGCAGGCGCAGCGGGTGACGTTCAAGTACGGGCTGGGCGCCGAGTTCATCGGCGTGCTGGAGACACTGCACAAGCTGGGGCTGGACCGCACCGACCCGGTGCAGGTGGCCGGGGCGAGCGTGTCGCCGCGCGATGTGGTGGCCGCCTGCCTGCCCGACCCGGCTCAGCTCGGCGACAAGATGACCGGGCTGACCTGTGCCGGCACCTGGGTGACCGGAACCGGCCGGGATGGCGCCCCGCGCGAGGTATATCTGCACCACGTGGTGGATAACGCCTGGTCTATGGCGGAGTATGGCTCCCAGGCAGTGGTTTGGCAGACCGCGGTCAACCCGGTCGTGGCACTGGAGCTGATCGACTCGGGCGTCTGGTCGGGTGCCGGGGTGCTGGGCCCCGAGGCGCTGCCGGCCGGGCCGTTCCTCGAACTGCTCACCGACTACGGATCGCCCTGGGCGCTGGAGGAGCGGGACCCGGCATAACCAGACCACCCCTGAAATTCTGAACGGAGGCTCGTGGTGGAAGAACTGCGCAACTTCATCGGTGGCCGGTGGACGGACACCAGTTACGACCGCCGGGCCGAGCTGGTCGACCCGAGCACCGGTGAGGTCTTCGCCACCGCGCCGATTTCCAGCGAGACCGAGGTGGATGCCGCATTCGCGTCGGCCGCGGAGGCGTTCCCCGGCTGGCGGGACAGCACACCAGCCGAGCGGAGCCTGGCCCTGCTACGGATCGCCGATGCGCTGGAGCGCCGCGCCGACGAGTTCGTCAAGGCGGAAAGCCAGAACACCGGCAAGCCGATCGCGCTGACCCTGTCCGAAGAGATCCCGCCGATGGTGGACCAGATCCGGTTCTTCGCCGGTGCCGCGCGGATGCTGGAAGGCCGCTCGGCGGGCGAGTACATGTCCGGTTTCACCTCGATGATCCGGCGCGAGCCGATCGGGGTGTGCGCCGCGGTGACCCCGTGGAACTACCCGATGATGATGGCGGTGTGGAAGTTCGCCCCCGCGATCGCGGCCGGCAACACCATGGTGCTCAAGCCCTCGGACACCACGCCGGTATCCACGCTGCTGATGGCCGAGCTGATGAGCGAGTTCCTGCCGGCCGGCGTGTTCAACGTGATCACTGGCGACCGGGACACCGGCCGGGCGCTGGTCTCACACAAGACCCCGCAGATGGTCTCGATCACCGGCAGCGTGCGGGCCGGCCGGGAGGTGGCCACCGCGGCCGCCGCCGACCTCAAGCGGGTGCACCTGGAACTGGGCGGGAAGGCGCCGGTGATCGTGTTCGACGACGCCGACCCGGCCAAGACGGCCGAGGCGATCGCCATCGCCGGCTACTTCAACGCCGGGCAGGACTGCACCGCCGCGACCCGGGTGCTGGCCGGGCCGCGGATCGCGGCCGACCTGGCTGACGCGCTGACCGAGATGGCCCGCGGGCAGACCGTGGCCGGCCCGGACGTGCCGGACGCCGACTTCGGCCCACTGAACAACGCCAGCCAACTGGAGCGGGTCAGCGGGTTCATCGACCGGCTGCCCGGGCACGCCGAGGTGCGCACCGGCGGGCACCGGATCGGCGGCCAGGGCTACTTCTTCGAGCCCAGCGTGGTCACCGGACTGCGCCAGGATGACGAGATCATCCAGCAGGAGGTGTTCGGCCCGGTCATCACCATGCAGGAGTTCACCGACGAGGCCGAGGCGCTGGCCTGGGCGAACGGCACCGAGTACGGGCTGGCGTCGTCGGTCTGGACGAGCGACCACGGGCGGGCCATGCGGATGGCCCGCGGCCTCGACTTCGGCTGCGTGTGGATCAACACGCACATCCCGCTGGTCGCCGAGATGCCGCACGGCGGCTTCAAGCACTCCGGCTACGGCAAGGACCTGTCCATGTACGGGTTCGAGGACTACACCCGGATCAAGCACGTGATGTCCGCGCTGGACTAAAACCCTCACATCGAACGCCAGTGGGTGGCCAGTGCCGCCCACTGGTGCGCGGCCTACCGCGTGCTGGGCCTGGGAGTCAGCCCGTCTCGCCGGGTAGTCCGGTGATGAGGTCGGCGGAGGTTTCCATGCCGGCTTTCCAGACGGAGCGGGCGATGATTTTGGTGACGTCGGCGCGGTGGGCGTACTTCCCGGCCACTTCGGTGCCTTCCTCGAGCAGCCCTTCGGAGAGGGTGGTGGGCTGCAATCCGAGTTCGAGGAACTGGTCGTTGCGGACCACCAGGTCGTTCTCCTCCGCCTCCCGGCGCGGGTTGGGCAAATACGCGATCTCGGTGCCCATCACGTCGCCGACCATCTTGGCCAGGTCCAGCACCCGGTGGGTTTCGGTGATCTGGTTCAGCACCCGGGGCCGGTCCCCGGCCGCGGGCGGGTTGGTGATGGCCAGCTCGATACACCGCACCGTGTCCCGGATGTGGATGAACGCCCGGGTCTGCCCGCCGGTGCCATGCACCGTCAGCGGGTGGCCGATGGCGGCCTGCATCAGGAACCGGTTCAAAACCGTGCCGTAGTCCCCGTCGTAGTCGAACCGGTTGATCAGCCGCTCATCCCGGCAGGTCTGCGGGGTCTGGGTGCCCCACACGATGCCCTGATGCAGGTCGGTGATCCGCAGCCCGTCGTTCTTGGCGTAGAACGCGAACATCAGCTGATCCAGCGTCTTGGTCATGTGATACACGCTGCCCGGGTTGGCCGGGTGCAAGATCTCCCGCTCCAGCTCCCCATCCGGCGTCGGCACCTTCACCATCAGGTACCCCTCCGGGATCGGCGCCGACCCCGACCACCCATACCCATACACACCCATCGTGCCCAGGTGGGCCAGCGCCGCGTCGATCCCCGTGTCCACCAGCGCGGTCAGCAGGTTGTGCGTGGCCCGCACGTTGTTATCCACCGTGTACCGCTTGGTCGTGGCCGTGCGCATCGAATACGGCGCCGCGCGCTGCTCCGCGAAGTGCACGATCGCCTCCGGCCGCAACTCCCCCAGCACCGCGGCGAGCCGGTCATACTCGGTAGCCAGATCCAGGCTGATGAACCCGATCCGCCGCCCCGACACCTGCTCCCACACCCGGATCCGCTCACTGATCGGCCGGATCGGCGTCAGCGACTCCACCTCAAGATCAATATCGATCTTCCGCCGCGACAGATTATCGATAATGGTCACCTCATGGCCACGATCCGACAGATACAGCGAGGTCGGCCAGCCGCAGAACCCATCGCCGCCAAGAACCAGGACGCGCATACCGACTCCCATCGATTGATGCCATTACCGCCAGCGGCCGGATGCCGCCCGCCGTCACGGCATGAATCGCTCTCGTTACAGCCCGGACTGTCACACTTTGTAATCGGGTACCAACGCCGATTTACCGGCAGAGTCCGGATATTACCTGATACCGGCATGAGTCAACAGGCCCCGGGGTGCCGGGCCCGGAGGATTAACCAGCAAGAAACCCGCAAGCCGGCCCTGCGTAACAAGATTTAACTTCCCCAGTCTGCCGTGATATAGACGGATAACTGAATATCTGTTGGCATTCCGATGGGAAGCAGGTTATGGGCCAGGTGCGGGCACGGGACACCATCGAAGCGATGCGGGCCGCGGTCCCGCCCGGCCAGCCACGGCTTGGCCGCGAGGCACAGCGCCTGCTGGCCGAGGCGACCCGCTCCCTGCTGGCCAGCCACACCGATCCGGGAGTGGAACTCGAGCGGTTCCTGGAAATCCAGCGGCGCCAGCTCTGCCTGCCCGCGGACGAGCTCGCGGCCTGGCTGCATGGCGCCCGGATCCTGGTCACCGGCGGCACCGGCTGCATCGGGAGCACGCTGACCAGCCTGCTGGCCGGCCTGGGCCCGGCTGAGCTGGTCAGCCTGAGCCGGGGGCAGACGACGGCGCCGCCCGGGCAGCCTGGGGTCGACTACCGGCACGCGGATGTCCGGGACCGGCGCACCCTGGACCGGCTGCTCGCGGACCTGCGCCCGGACGTGGTCTTCCACCTGGCCGCCCAGCGCGACCCCGGCCTGGCCGAAACCGAGGTGCACCGCACGGTCACCACAAACGTGCTCGGCACGCACAACGTGCTGGCCGCGTCCGCACGGGCCGGCGTGCCGCAGGTGGTGTGCGCTTCGACCGGGAAGGCGCTGCGGCCGTACTCCCCCGACGTGTACACCGCGTCCAAGCGCGCGGCGGAGTGGCTGGCCGCGTCCGCGGCCGCGGCTCACGGGCTCAGGGTGGCCGCCGCCCGGTTCACCCACGTCGTGGACAATTCCCTCATCTACCTGCGGCTGCTGGACTGGGTGCGGCAGGGGGTGATCCGGCTGCACGCCCCGGATATTTCCTTTTACGCGCAGTCGGCGCTGGAGTCAGCGCAACTGCTTCTGGTGGCGGGCCTGGCCAGCCGGCCCGGGCGGTTCAGGGTGCACGCGATTACCGACCTCGGCTGGCCGATCTGCCTGCTGGACCTGGCCCTGGACGTGCTGGCCCAGGCCGGTTCGGCCACGCCGGTCTACTTCAGCGGCTATGGCAGCGGCTACGAGGAGACCCCGTTCCCGGGCCTGTACGACCCGGCGACGGCCGGTGAGGTCAGCCCGCTGGTCAACGCCCTCGAAGCCAGCCAGGCCGGCCAGTCAGCCTGCCCCATGGTCGATGCGGTGCCGGTGCGCATGACGCCGGCGCCGGATGGGCCAGATCTGCTGGCCCGGCTGGCGGACACCTGCGTGCGGACGCAGGACGCTGCCGAGGTGCGCGGCCGGCTGGACGAACTGTCCTGGTCCCTGCTGCACGGCACGCTGCAGGCCGCGCCCGCTCCGGAACTGGCCCGGATGGCGGCCCAGGTCACGCCGCACCGGGACGGGCTGACCGACGCCCACCACCGGGTGCTGCGGGCGATCAGCGCGTGTCAACCCGGACTCCGCTAGGCCCGACCACATCAGGCGTTCCGGCGGCCTTCCTGGCCGCGGTCCGGAAGACCGGGCTGGCCGGGAACGGGCGGGTGGGCAGCGAGATGGCCGCCTCGAGCAGCGCGACGCGGCGCAGGAAGGCGTAGGCGAACCAGGTGGGCGCCCACAGAATGCTGCGCCAGTACCGGTACCTGACCGCGTACGGCAGGCTGATGGCGAGCGGTATCCCGCCGCCCAGGATGTACAGCACCGCGAACGTGACCACGTTCTCCCGGTAGGTCGGGCTGGTCAGGGCCAGTTCGAGCAGGAAGATCGGCGCGATCAGGCCAGCCTGGATGGAGAACCAGGAAAAGCCACGGCGCAGCGTCCAGAACCACACCCGGGGACCGGCCGAGCCGCTGCGCGTCGGCACGTGCCGGGCGAACGTGTGGTAGCCGGCCCTGGCCCAACGCGTGCGCTGCTCGACGAACTCGCCCGGGCTGCGCGGCACGTCTTCGTGCGAGATGATCCGCGGGTCCACCACCACCCGGTAGCCCAGCCGGCCGATCTGCATGGTGAGATCGGTGTCCTCGCCGTTCATCCCGATCGGGAAGCCGCCCGCGGTGAGCGCGGGCGCACGCCGGAAGGCGGTGAACGTCCCGGGGATGACCACGATTCCGTCCACCGTGTTCTCCGCTACCCGGGCGAACGCGAACTGGAACAGCGCTTCCAGCGTGCGCAGCCGGCTGGAACCAGGTCACCGTGTCGGTGCGCGGCATCTCGACCGCGCCCACGCTGCCTATCTGCGGGTCCGCAAACCAGGGCATGGCGTACACGAGCGCGTCCTCGCCCATCACGCAGTCCGCGTCGATCCGGATGATAATGTCCGCGCTGGTGATCTTGATACCCCGGTTCAGCGCGGCCGCCTGGCCACCGTTGGGCGCGTTCAGGACCTCGCCGTAAGCGTGCTGGAAGCGGGCGATCTCGGCGCCGGCCAGCGCGGCCGTGCCGTCCACCGAGCCGTCGTTGGACACCAAGACCCGGACTGGGCCGCCGTACCGGCCCGCCGCCACGTCGATCGACCGCAGCAGGCGGGCAATGTTCTCCTCCTCGTTGTAGGCCGGGATGATGATGTCCACCGCCGGCCGGTCCGGGCCGCCGGGCGCCGGCATCCGCGGGCTGACCCACCAGACCAGCCACAGCGGGACGAACATCAGCGAGAAGAGCAGGCTGACCGCGTACAGCGGCAGGAACACCTGCCAGGCCGAGTCCAGGTTGGCCTGCTGCGAGATGTACGCGTACGCCCCGATCAGCAGCGCGATAACGCTGATCAGCGCGCCCCAGGTGAGGATGTTCTCGCGCAGCCAGGACCGGCGCAGCCGGGGCACGGTGGTGCCCCGGGGCAGCACGAACGTGGTGAACGACATGCGCATGATGACCAGGCCGCCGATCAGCAGGTTCAGCAGCGTGGCCTCAATGCCGAACGGCCCGACCACCCAGCCGGTGCCGACCCCCACGACGATCATGAGCGCCTGGGCCAGGATCGACAGGGCCAGGTAGAGCACGGCATTGCCGAGGATGGCCACCCGGCGGAGCAGGCCAGCCCGCACGACCACGGCCATGGCCACGATGTAGGCCACCGCGAACAGGGCCAGCGCGGGCCGCAGTCGCAGCACATAGCCGTTCACCGTGGCCGGGTCCCGGGTGATGGCCACCGCCACCGCCCGCACCGCGCTGACATACAACGCCGACGCGGCCGGGTGCTTCCAGCCCAGGAACAGCAGGCCCGCCGCGGCCGAGATGGCCCCGAAGGCCCACGTCCGCGGGCGGTGCGGCGGGGTGCGCACATAGCCAGGGATGCGGACGTAGGTCCGCCCGTCGCCCTGGTCCTCGGCGCCATCGACGAACAACGGCAGCACGCACACGGCGATCAGGATCGCCAGCACGGCCATGGTCAGCAGCAGATTCGAGGCATACATTTAAATATTTTCCGGGGCAGCCTTGACTAATAGGTCATAGCACTATATATGGAGCCCTAACTTATCAGATATCTCAGTATGAGACGTAAACGGTCTATTGCTGGAACGTTAATGCACGTTAACCCGCAGCACTACGGACCCCCTGATGAACGCCGGCCAGAGGGTGTGTAATACTTCTCCATTTCCTATTTAGCCGGTGGATAAAATATTGTGCCATCCCTAACCCTAAGATTAAGTAAGACTTATTCTGTAACCAAGAGTTAACGCACAAATCCGGCGTAGCCTCGGATTCCTGCCGTAAGCTTCACAAAGTTGCCGGTATGCCGCGTTCCCACATCACGTGGTGCCGCGCTATTTCCGGCCTGCCTGGCCACATTTGCCGCAGAGGGCAGTTTGCAACCGAGTGCAGAAGGGAGTGCGTCACCTACCTGACCAGGACGGACGGATCGAGCGCTCACGCACGGGGAGGGACATGTCTACGGCGGAAACCACCACCGCGGATGACACCACCGGCACTGAACTGAACGGCACGGCCCGCCCAGATCTGGCTCCTGGCGAGCCAGAACTAGCCCCCAGCCCCGGGCCGCCCCCGGGCTCTGGCGTGCCCCCGGCCTTCGCCGGGCGAGCCGCCCGGCGGCGGGACCGGACCGTCACCACCGCCCAGCTGGTGGGTGGCCTGGTGATCACCGCAGTCTGCCTGGTCGCGGTGCTGTGGTACGTCCCCGGGATCATCCGGACCGATGCCCAGTCGTACACCGGCACCGTGGTCAGCAACGGGATCACCAACCTGAACTTCGCCAACTCCGGCCTGGTGGGCCGGATTCAGGTACGTCTCGGGCAGACCGTCAAGGACGGCCAGGTGCTGGCCACCGAGACGTCCGCGTCGGCCACCAAGTCGCTCAGCGCCGACCGGGCGGCGATCGCCGCGGCCCAGGCCACCCTGGCCGCGCTGAAGGCCGAGCCGGTCACGGCGACCACCAATGCCAGCATCGCCGCCGCGAACGCCCAGCTGGCCAAGGCACAGGCGCAGCTGTCCGCGGACAAGGTCGCGCTGTCCGAGGCGCAGATCGTCGCCCCGTCGGCTGGCACCGTGATCGCCATCAATGCCCAGCCCGGCGAGGCGGCGACCGCGGCGGGCGTGCGGACCTACTCGGGGGAGGGCGCCCAGGCATCCAGTTCGCAGGCACCCTCGTTCTCGCTGCTGCCGGAGGGGCCGACGACGTCGGTGAAGAGCGGCAACACGCAGACCTCGCTGCCCATGATGGCGCTGCGCACATCCACCAGCTGGGAGGTCACCGCGCTCGTCCCGGAAAGCCACATCTCCTCGGTGCGCGCCGGGCAGACGGCCAGCATCTCGGTGCCCGCGGTCGGCCTGCACCTGGTCAAGGGCGTGGTCCGTCAGGTGGCACCGACCCCGGTCAGCACGTCGGCTGGGACGGCCTACCAGGTCACGATCAGCGTTACCGGCCACCGGCGGGTCACCCCGCTCAACGGGATGACGGCCGACATCCAGCTTGGTTCGTGATCGCCTCGGCTACCGTCAGGAAGGTGGGTCTTCCTTCGCGCCGGGGTGCCTGGACGCTCGGGCTGACGGCCATGCTGGCCTGCCTGCTGGCCGGCTGCGGCACCCAGGCGCCCAGCCCCCGGCCCACCCCGACCGCCACCGAGTCGCCGGGCCGGCGGCTGACCTGGATGCTGACCAGGGCGGCGCTGGCCAGCGTGCTCAGCGACCCGGCGGCCCGGTCGCGGCTGGCTGGCGGGCCGGTGTACGAGATCCTGCAGACCGGCCAGTCATCACTTGGCGCGGCCGGCGCCGTCCCGGTCGTCACCTTCTCCTCGGTCAGCAAACTGGCCCAGGCGGTGTCCGGTGGCGGGCTGCCCACCGGGACCCGGGCGGTGCTCTACGACCCCGAGGCGTGGCCGTTCACCCCCCGGGCCGAGCAGCGGAATCCGGCCAAGGCCGCCCGCCAGGCGCTGCATCTGGCCCATGCGCACGGCCTGCGGCTGTTCGTGGCGCCCGCCCTGAACCTGACCACACTGCGGCCGTCCTCCGGTCCCCGCTGGCAGCAGTTCCTGCACCTGGGCCTGGCCGGGGCCATGGCCAAGGTGGCCGACGTGATCGAACTGCAGGCGCAGAGCCTGGAACGGGACACCAGCAGCTACGCGGCGTTCGTGCACGCGGCCGCCCGGCAGGCGCGGGCGGCCAACCCGCGGGTGACCGTGCTGGCCGGCCTGTCCACCAATCCCCCGGGCGCCGAGGTGACCAGCCGGCAGCTGACCGCGGCGATCCGGGCCACCTCGGGAGTGGTCAGCGGGTACTGGCTCAACATCCCGGGCCGTGGCCCGCGCTGCCCAACCTGCAACGCCCCCCGCCCCGATCTGGCCCGGCAGATCCTGGGCGACTCGCCGTGAGCCGCCCGGCCTGCGGCATCATGCCGGGCTCCGTAAGATCGGGATCATGCTGAGTGACTCCGAGGTCCAGCGCGCGCTGATCATCGCCGCGCACCCAGACGACATTGACTTCAGCGCCGCGGGCACGGTGGCACTCTGGACGGACGCCGGCATCGAGGTGACCTACTGCCTGGTCACCGACGGCGACGCGGGCGGCTTCGACGACTCGGTGCCGCGCGCCGAGATGGGACCGCTGCGCCGCAAGGAGCAGACCGCGGCCGCGGCCTGCGTGGGCGTGCACGATCTCAGGTTCCTCGGCTACCCCGACGGCCAGGTGGAACCGACCCTGGCGCTGCGCAAGGACCTGGCCCGGGTGATCCGGCAGGTCCGGCCGGACCGGGTGCTCGGCCCGTCCCCGGAGCGCTACTATCAGCGGCTCGGCATCAGCCACCCGGATCACCGCGCGGTCGGCTCGGCCACGCTGGACGCGGTCTACCCGGACGCGCGCAATCCGTACGCGTTCCCGGACCTGCGCCTGGCCGAGGGACTGGAGGAGTGGACGGTACGTGAAGTGTGGATCTCCACCGGCCCAGCCGCGGATCGCGCCAACCACTTCGTGGACATCACCGACACGTTCGGCCGGAAGGTGGCCGCGCTCAAGGCGCACGAGAGCCAGACCGGCCAGCGGGAAGGCCTGGAAGACTTCCTGCGCACCCGGCTGGCCCAGCTGGCTGAGCAGGCTGGCCTGCCCACGGGCCACCTGGCCGAAGCCTTCCAGGTGCTCGACACGGCCTGAGCCCGCCCCGGGCCAGGCTCAGCCGTCAGTCAGCGGCCGGGTAGGCGGTCCGGCCCGGTGGCGGGCTGCCGTCCGGATCCACCCAGTACTCGGTGCCGTCGGCCAGCAGCCCGTCCCGCAGTCCCCAGAACGCGGCCATCCGGAACACAGCGCCGTCCGGCGCGCGGATCTCCACCTGGGCCGCGGCCGCGGCCGCGTCACCCAGCGCGCGCAGCACCACGAGCTCGCCCCACGGCTCGGGATACTCCCGCTGGAACCTCAGCACCTGCTCCCGGCCGACCAGCCGTTCCCCGGTCGCGGGCATGTCCAGCACCGCGTCCGGGTGCAGGAACGTCTCCGCCGTGGCCCAGTCCCGGGCTTGGTAGGCGGTGTACAGCGCGCGAGCCATATCAGCCGCAGTCACGGGGTAAGCCTGCCACGTACTACCCAGGTCAGCGAGCCCTGGGGCTGGTGCCGCGCGGACCGCCGTCCTAGGTTGGGCACCAGGAGCCACAGCCGTCTCCTGAGGAGGAGCTCGGATGACAAGGATCACCGTCATGGTCGATGACGTCACATATGTCGATGACGTCGAACCCCGCCTGCTACTCGTGCACTACCTGAGGGAGCGCCTCGGGAAGACCGGTACGCCGATCGGGTGCGACACTTCCAACTGCGGCGCATGCACCGTGCACCTGAACGGAATGTCGGTTAAAAGCTGCTCTGTCCTCGCGGTCCAGGCCGACGGCGGGGAGATCACCACGATCGAGGGCCTGGCCAACGGCGAGTGGCACCCGCTGCAGAAGGCGTTCCACAGCGAGCACGCGCTGCAGTGCGGGTACTGCACCCCCGGCATGATCATGGCGGCCGCCGACCTGCTCCGGGACAACCCGAACCCCACTGACGAGGAGATCCGGGACGGCCTGGAAGGCAACCTCTGCCGGTGCACCGGATACCAGAACATCGTGCGTGCCGTACGGCGCGCCTCCGGAACCGAGGTGACAGCACAATGATCGCCGATATGCAGGCACCTCCAGTCACCGAACTGGGCCGGGCCCGGCCCCGCAAGGAGGACGCCCGGCTGGTCACCGGGAAGACCAACTGGACCGACAACATAATTCTCCCTGGCATGCTGCACGTCGCGTTCGTGCGCAGCCCGTTCGCGCACGCCCGGATCACCCGGGTCGACGTCAGCGGTGCTCGCCAGGTGCCGGGCGTCGTGGCCGCGTTCTCCGGCGAAGACTTCGGCGCGGAGCAGGGCAGCCTGCCCTGCGCCTGGCCGGTCACACCGGACATCGTCATCCCGGCCCATCCGCCGATGGCCACCGAAGAGGTCCGGTACGTGGGCGAGGCGGTGGCCTGCGTGGTGGCCCGGGACGGGTACACCGCCGCCGACGCGCTGTCCGCGGTGGACGTGGACTACGAGCCGCTGCCGCCGGTGCTGGACATCCGGACCGCGCTGGACGCGTCCTCCCCGCGGGTGCATGAGGCCGGCAACAAGAGCTTCGAGTTCCTGCTGCAGAACGGGGATCTGGACGCGGCGTTCCGCGACGCACCGGTGCTGATCGAGCGCACCTACCGGCAGCAGCGGCTGATCCCGACCGCGATGGAGCCACGCGCGGTGGTCGGCTGGAATGAGGGCGATGAGTACACCCTGTGGTCGTCGACCCAGATCCCACACGTGCTGCGCGTCATGCTGGCCCTGACGACCGGCATCCCGGAGCAGAACATCCGGGTTATCGCGCCCGACGTAGGCGGCGGCTTCGGCTCGAAGCTCCAGGTCACCGCCGAGGAGGTGCTGGCCCTGCTGATCTCCCACAAGGTGGGCCGGCCGGTCAAGTGGACCGAGACACGCAGCGAAGGCAACCTCACCGTGCATCACGGCCGGGACCAGTGGCAGCGGATCAAGCTGGCCGCCGACGCCGACGGCCGGATCCGGGCCATCGACGTCGACCTGCTGGCCGACATGGGCGCCTACCTGATGCTGGTCACCCCGGGCATACCGCTGCTTGGCGCGTTCATGTTCAACGGCATCTACAAGATGGACGCCTACTCGTTCAAGTGCACCGGCATCTTCAGCACCAAGATGCCGACGGACGCCTACCGGGGCGCCGGGCGCCCGGAGGCCACGTTCGCTCTTGAGCGGATCATGGATGAACTCGCGACCGAGCTGGGCATGGATCCGCTGCAGGTCCGCGAGCGGAACTGGATCAAGCACGACGAGTTCCCCTACGCCACTATCTCCGGGCTCACTTATGACAGCGGCAACTACGAGGCGGCCACGGCCCGGGCCAGGGACCTGTTCGGCTACGACGCGCTGCGCGCCGAGCAGGCCAAGCGGCGGGAGAGCAATGACCCGGTGCAACTGGGCATCGGGATCTCTACCTACACCGAGATGTGCGGGCTGGCGCCGTCCCGGGTGCTCGGGTCGCTGTCCTACGGCGCGGGCGGCTGGGAGCATGCCTCAGTGCGCATGCTGCCGACCGGCAAGGTTGAGGTGGTGACCGGGTCGAGCGCTCATGGCCAGGGCCACGAGACGGCCTGGAGCCAGATCGTCGCGGACAAGCTGGGCATCCCGTTCGAGGACATCCGAGTGCTGCACGGCGACACCCAGGTCTCGCCCAAGGGCATGGATACCTACGGATCCCGGTCGCTGACCGTGGGCGGCATCGCGGTGAACGGCGCCTGCGAAAAGGTGATTACCAAGGCCAAGCGGATCAGCGCGCACCTGCTGGAAGCCAGCGAGGACGACATCGAGTTCACCCACGGCCGGCTGCACGTCCGCGGGGACCCGGAGAGTGGGCAGACCATCCAGGAGATCGCGCTGGCCGCGTTCACCGCCCACGCGCTGCCGGACGGCGTCGAGCCCTCACTCGACTCCGACGCCACGTTCGACCCGGAGAACTTCTCCTACCCGCACGGTACGCACTTGTGCGCCACCGAGGTGGATACCGAAACCGGCATGGTCACCATCCGCAGCTACGTGGCCGTGGACGACGTGGGCAAGGTGGTCAACCCGCTGATCGTGGACGGCCAGGTGCACGGCGGGCTGGCCCAGGGCATCGCCCAGGCGCTCTATGAGGAAGCCATCTATGACGACGAGGGCAACCTGACCACCACGACGATGGCCGACTACCTGCTGCCCTCGGCCGCCGACCTGCCGACCTTCACCACCGACCGGACCGAGACCCCGGCGACGACCAACCCGCTGGGTGTGAAGGGCGTCGGCGAGGCGGGCACGATCGCGTCCACCCCGGCCGTGGTCAACGCCATCGTGGACGCGCTCCGGCCGCTCGGCATCCGGGACATCGTGATGCCGTGCACCCCGGAGCGGGTCTGGCGGGCCATTGCGGCGGCCCGGGACAGCGCTCCGGGCGCGCAGGTGACCGGCGACTCGGAAACCGTGGCGCACGGCACGGTCGGGCACGTCAGCGGCGACGACGCCGCCGCGGCACACGGAGGTGCGGAATGATTCCGGCGGCATTCGAGTACACCCGGCCCAGCTCGGTGGACGAAGCGGTGCGCGCGCTGGCCGCGGGCGGCGAGGACGCCAAGGTGATCGCGGGCGGGCAGAGCCTGCTGCCGCTGCTCCGGCTCCGGCTGGCCTTCCCCGAGCTGCTGGTGGACATCGGCGATCTCGGCGAGTTGCGCGGGGTGCGTGACGAGGGCGACAGCCTGTGGGTCGGCGCGCTGACCACGCACGCCGAGGTGGTCCGCGACCCGCTGGTGCGCGAGCACTGCGGGTTGCTGGCCGAGGCGACCGGCACGGTGGCCGACCCGGCGGTCCGGCACCGCGGCACGCTCGGCGGCTCGCTGTCGCACGCCGATCCGGCCGGTGACCTGCCCGCCGTCGCGCTGGCCCTGGACGCGACCATGACCGCGGCCGGGCCGGGCGGCAGCCGGGACATCGCGGTGGCCGACTTCTTCGCCGACTACCTGACCACCACGCTGGGCCAGGACGAGATCCTTACCGGGGTCCGAGTGCCCAAACTCGGCGCGGCTTGGGGCTATCGTTATGAGAAGTTCCACCGGACGGCCCAGGCGTGGGCGATCGTGGGTGTGGCGGCCGTGGCCCGGCGATCCAACGGGCAGGTAGCCGAAGCCCGGATCGGGCTCACCAACATGGGTTCCGTACCGGTCAGGGCCCGGGCGGCGGAGGAGGCGGCCGCCGGGGCCGAGGCCAACCGCAGCGCCCTGCGGGCGGCCGCAGCGCACGCCGACGAGGAAACGCAGCCGCCGTCAGATCAGCACGGCGCGCCCGACTACCGGCGCCACCTGGCGCGGGTGCTGACCGCTAGGGCGCTGGCGGTGGCAGCTGGAGTCTGAGCAGATGGAATTGGAGCACTCGTTCACCATCCCGGTCCCGCCTGAGCAGGCCTGGGGTGTACTCCTCGACGTCGAGAAGGTGGCGCCCTGCATGCCGGGCGCCACCGTCGAACTCGGTGGACGGCGATGACGTCAAGGGCCGGATCAAGGTCAAGGTCGGGCCGGTCGCGCTCACCTACGCCGGCACCGCCCGGTTCACCGAGAAGGACGAGCAGGCCCGGAGAGTCGTCCTGGAGGCGTCCGGCAAGGAGACCCGGGGCAGCGGCACCGCCGCGGCCACGATCACCTCCACGCTGAGCGACGAAGCCGGCCAGACCCGCGTGGTGGTGCACACCACGATGACCGTGACCGGGCGGCCGGCCCAGTTCGGCCGGGGCGTGATGGCTGAGGTGGGCGGCCGGGTCATCGAGAAGTTCGCCACCAACCTGGCGGCACAGCTCTCCGGTGGTGCGGCTGCTCCGGCCGCCTCCGCTCCGGCTGCGGCTGCTGCGACCAGCACCGATGCCGAACGCCAGTCCGCCACCGCGGCCGCCAGCCGCCCCGGGGCGGACCAGGCCACAGCAGACCAGGCCACAGAAGACCAGGCGAAGGTGCCGATCGAGGAGCTGAACCTCCCGGTGCGGTCGTACAACAGCCTGCGCCGCGAGGGGGTGGCCACCGTCGGCTCGCTGACCGCGCTCAGCGAGCAGGATCTGCTGGCCATCGACGGCCTTGGGCCGGCCTCGGTCAAGGAGATCCGGCAGCGGCTGGCCGACCGGGGCCTCAGCCTGGGCACGGTGGCCGGGGCCAACGGTGGCACCAGCGCCGCCGCGGCCAGCGCGGCCGCTCCGGCCAGCGAGACCACCCCGTCCGCCGGGCCCAGCCCGCTGGCCGGCCGGGTGGCCGACCAGGATCTGGCCGCCGCCAACGGCCTGCTGCCGCCGCAGGACGCCCGGCCGCCGGACGAGGACGCGCTCGACCTGCTGAGCGTGGCTGGCCTGCCACTGCTCAAGCGGGTGCTGCCGGCCATCGGCGTGGCCCTGTTCGGCGCCGTCCTGTTCGGCCTGCTGCGCCGGCGCCGGCGGCGGGCCCGTGGCTAAAGCTACATATGTAGCCTGAGCGTCACTCGCCCGCCCGGTTAGGGTGGGCGAGTGACTGCGTTCCTGACCGGCTTCTCCACCGACCGCTCGCTGGCCGAGGAACTGGACGCCGCCGATCCGCTGGCCGACCTGCGGGACCGGTTCGCCTGCCCCGGCCCGGCCCTGCTCTACCTGGACGGCAACTCGCTCGGCATGCTGCCCCGGGTGACCGCGCAGCGGATCGGTGAGGTGGTCGCGCAGCAGTGGGGCGACGGCCTGGTCCGGTCCTGGGCCGGCTGGGTGAGCCTGCCGCAGCAGGCCGGTGACCTGCTCGGCTCGGTGCTGCTCGGCGCCGCGCCCGGGCAGGTCGTGGTGTCCGATTCCACCACGGTCAACCTGTACAAGCTGGCCTGCGCGGCGCTGCGGGCCCAGCCCGGCCGCCGGGTCATCGTGACCGACGACGACAACTTCCCGACCGACCGGTACGTGCTGGACGGGGTGGCCGCCCAGTTCGGGGCCGAACTGCGGATGATCCACACCGACCTGGACACGGGGATCAGCCCGGCCGCGCTGGCCGGCGCAATCGGGCCGGACACCGCGCTGGTCAGCCTGTCGCACGTCGCCTACCGGAGCGGCGCGCTGGCCGACATGGCGGGCCTCACCGCGCTGGTGCACGACGCGGGCGCGCTGGTGCTCTGGGACCTGTGCCACGCGGCCGGCGCGGTGCCGGTGGAACTGGACGCCAGCACCGCCGACCTGGCCGTGGGCTGCACGTACAAGTACCTGAACGCGGGCCCAGGCGCACCCGCGTTCCTGTACGTGCGGCGGGACCTGCAGGACCGGCTGCGCCAGCCGATCCAGGGCTGGTTCGGCCAGCGCGGGCAGTTCGAGATGGGGCCGGCCTACGATCCGCTGCCCACGGTGGCCCGGTTCACCACCGGGACGCCGAACATCCTGGGCACCGTAGCGGTGCAGGAGGGCACCCGGCTGCTCGGCGAGGCCGGTATCGAGGCGCTGCGGGACAAGGGCATCCTGCTGACCAGCTACCTGATCGGGCTGGCCGACAGCTGGCTAGCCCCGCTGGGCTGCGCGCTGGCCACGCCGCGGGACCCGCTGCGCCGCGGCTCGCACGTCTCGCTGTACCACCCCGAGGCCTGGCGGATCAGCCAGGCGCTGATCCGGGCCGGGGTCATCGGCGACTACCGGGTGCCGGACCGGCTCCGGCTCGGCCCGGCCCCGATCTACACCCGGTTCACCGACGTCTGGGACGCGCTGACCATCCTTCGCCAGATCATCGAGACCCAGGCCTACGCCGACCTCCCCGCCGGACCCGCCGATGTCACCTGAGCCCAGCCACCAACTGAGCCGGAACAACATCAACCCGGAAGGGCCGCTCGGCCGCATAGACCTCATCACCGCTAACGTGCGCGACCTGCTCGTACCGGCCACCATGCAGCTCGAATGCGATCAACTCCGGCGTCTTCACGTCCGGTACTACGATCCAGTACGACTCGATCCCGAATCGCTCATAGACCGCCTTCTTCGTGTTGAGATCGAACACGGCTGTACTGGGCGATCGCACTTCAGCAGCAAGGAGCGGTGGAACGGTCAGCTTCGCAGCAGCCAGGTTTTCGACATGAGTCACGACCAGGTCCGGGACGAGTTCGCTGCTGCTGGACATCATCATTCCGGGTCCGGGCAGTGTGGTCAGGCCGCGTGGGCAAACCTGCCGCAGTGTGAACAGAAGCTCGCCTAGCACGTACTGGTGCTGGTTGGTGGGCGCGGGACTCACGATCAGGACCCCGTCGACCAGTTCGTACCGGCGGCCGTCATTGGGCATCCGGTCCAGGTCGTCGACCGTGAACGGGCGGCCGATCTCTGGCCAGGCTTCGGCGATGCTCACAACACTCATAGTGCCTCCATAAGGACATGGGTGCCAGTGAAGCAGCGACTACCGACAGTGCGCGGGAATCACTCCCACTCGATGGTGCCGGGGGGCTTGCTGGTGATGTCCAGCACCACCCGGTTGATCTCCGGGACCTCGTTGGTGATCCGGGTGGAGATCCGGGCCAGCAGGTCGCCGGGCAGCCGGGCCCAGTCGGCGGTCATGGCGTCCTCGCTGGTCACTGGGCGGAGCACCACCGGGTAGCCGTAGCTGCGCCCGTCGCCCTGGACGCCGACCGAGCGGACGTCGGCCAGCAGCACCACCGGGCACTGCCAGATCTCCCGGTCCCGGCCGGCCGCGGACAGCTCCTCGCGGGCGATCGCGTCCGCGGCGGACACGATGCGCAGCCGCTCCGCGGTGACCTCGCCGACGATGCGGATGGCCAGCCCGGGACCGGGGAACGGCTGCCGCCAGACGATCTCCGGCGGCAGCCCGAGCGTCTCGCCGACCCGGCGCACCTCGTCCTTGAACAGCGTGCGCAGCGGCTCGACGAGCTGGAAGCTCAGGTCGCTGGGCAGCCCGCCGACGTTGTGGTGCGACTTGATGTTGGCCGTACCGGTGCCGCCGCCGGACTCCACTACGTCCGGGTACAGGGTGCCCTGGACCAGGAACTCGACCGTGCCGCGGTGGCTGCCCGCCACGCTGGTGATCTCCCGTGCGGCCCGCTCGAAGGCCCGGATGAACTCCCGGCCGATGATCTTGCGCTTCTCTTCCGGGTCGGTCACCCCGGCCAGCGCGGCCTGGAACGTCTGCGCCGCGTCGGCCACCTTCAGGTCCACCCCGGTGGCGGCCACGAAGTCCTTCTCGACCTGCTGCGCCTCACCCCGGCGGAGCAGGCCGTGATCCACGAAAACGCAGGTCAGCTGCGAGCCGATGGCTCGCTGCACGATGGCCGCGGCGACCGCCGAGTCCACCCCGCCGGACAGCCCGCAGATCGCCCCGGCCGCGCCGACCTGGGCCCGGATCCGGGCCACCTGCTCATCGATGATGCTGCCCATGGTCCAGGTCGGGCGGCAGCCGGCCAGTTTGAGGAACCGGCGCAGCAGCGCGGTGCCGTGTTCGGTGTGCAGCACCTCGGGGTGGAACTGCACCCCGTACAGCCGCCGATCCGGGTCCTCGACGGCGGCCGCCGGGGTCCCGGCGGTGCGCGCGGTGACGGCGAAGCCGGGCGGGGCCGCGGTGGCCGTGTCCCCGTGTGACATCCAGACCTGCTGGCGGTCGGCCAGCACGGCCAGCAACTGGCCGCCGGGCACCAGGTCAAGCCGGGTGGCGCCGTACTCACCGGACCCGGTGTGCGCCACCTCGCCGCCCAGGCCCGCCACCAGCAGCTGGAATCCGTAGCAGATGCCGAGCACCGGGATCCCGGCGTGCAGCAGGTCCGCGCCGCCCGGCAGCGGCGGGGCGCCCGGCGCGTACACCGAGGCGGGCCCGCCGGACAGGATGATGGCGGCGGGCTTCCTGGCCAGGATCTCGGCGGCGGGCATGGTGCTCGGCACGATCTCCGAGTAGACCTGGCACTCCCGGACCCGGCGCGCGATCAGCTGGGCGTACTGGGCGCCGAAGTTGACCACGAGAACGGTGTCAAAGTCCGTACTGGGCGGCAACCCTGCCCCTTCCCTGCCTGACCGCTGGAACCTTCAAGTCCGGCGCGGAGCTCCGGACGGGGGGTCCGGGGGGTCGTCCCCCCGGGCTAGCACAGTCTAGTGGCCTGCTGCCTGGGATTTTTCCGCTGCCGTGGGCGGGGGGGCGGAGACTTGCGATGGGAGGGGTGGCGGGGCTGGTGCTGCCTCGGCGGGCTGGCCGACCGGGTTGACCCGGACCCGGGCGATCCGGCGGCCGTCCATCTGCAGCACGGTCAGCACGTGCCCGGCCACTTCGACCTTTTCGTGGTCGGTGGGCAGCTGGCCCAGGGTGGCCAGCATGTAGCCGGCCACCGTCTCGTACGGCCCCTCGGGCAGCACGATGCCGGTCTGCTCGGCGAACTCGTCCAGGTTCAGCAGGCCATCCACCTCGATGGCGCCGCCACGCAACTGCTTGGGCTGGCCCTCGTCCACGTCGTATTCGTCCTGGATGTCCCCGACCAGCTCCTCGACCAGGTCCTCCAGGGTGACGATGCCGGCCGTGCCGCCGTACTCGTCCATCACGATGGCCAGGTGCGCCCGGTCGCGGCGCATCTCGGACAACGCGGACAGCACGGTCTTGCTGATCGGCAGCAGCTTCACCGGCCGGGAGATCTCCCCCACGGTCAGCGGGCGGCTGGTCACCTCGGGATCGAGCAGGTCCCGGACGTGGATGAAGCCAGTCACGTCGTCGTAGGACTCCTGGTAGACCGGGAACCGGGAGTACGGCTCCTTGGCCACCACGACCGCGGCCTCGCGCAGCGGCATGTCCGCGGGCAGGAACTCCACCTCGGTGCGCGGCACCAGCACTTCGCGGAGCTGGCGTTTCCCAGCATCGAACACCTCACCCACGATGCGCCGCTCGTCGGCGCTGAGCGCCTGGGTCCCGGCCACCAGGTCGTGCAGCTCTTCCTCGGTCATCACCCCGCGGCCCTGCCGCGGGTCGCCGCCGAGCAGCCGGACGATCACGTTGGTGGACCGGGACAGCAGCCAGACCAGGGGCCGGGCCAGCATGGAGAACCGGTCCAGGGTGGGCGCGACGACCAGCGACACCTGCTGCGTCCGCTGCAGCGCGAGCCGCTTGGGCGCCAGTTCGCCAAGCACCAGGGTGAAGTAGGAGATCACCACGGTGACCACGATCAGCGACACCACGGACGCTGCCCCGGACGCCACGTTGTGCTCGATCAGCGCCGACTTCAGGTGCCCGGACAGCGTCGCCTCACCGAACGCACCAGACAGCAGGGTGGCCAGCGTCACCCCGATCTGCACCGCGGACAGGAACCGGTTCGGGTCCTGGGCCAGCTTGGCCGCGCGCTGGCCGCGCTTGCCGCGGTGGGCCAGGGCCCGGATCTGGCCCTCACGCAGCGAGACCAGGGCCATTTCCGCGCCCGCGAACAGCCCGTTGACGAGCACGATGAGCAGGACAACGACGATGTCCCAGCCAACCTCGCTCACGTGCTGACCCCTGACCTCCGTGTCCCGCACAGTCTAAGCAGTGTTCCCACCGGTCACCCGGCATTACCCGGGGGGACTGGATGGGAAACCAGAGCTGGGCCAGATAGCGTATGGGTCCCGTGAGCCCTGGGGTATGGAAAAGCAGCGCCAAGCTCGCCGACGGGCGGGACATCATCTACTTTGACGAGGCGCCTGACTCCGGGCGGGCGGCCGTGCCGGACACCAGGCCACTCCCGCCAGAGCCGGGGTACGGCGCGCCGCCAGAGACCGCCACCGCCGCCGATGGCGGGCTGCGCTGGGACGCGCTGCGCGGCGAGTGGGTGGTCATCGCCGCCCAGCGGCAGGACCGGACGTTCCTGCCGCCCACCGATCAGTGCCCACTCGACCCGTCCGGCCCGGGGCGGCCAACCGAGATCCCGGCGCCGGACTACGACGTGGTGGTGTTCGAGAACCGGTTCCCTTCGCTGCGCGGCGCGGGCCACTGGCCGCCACCGCCCGCGGCCACCGTGGCCGGCACGGCGCCCCTCGACCCTGGCGGCCTGCTGGAATACGCCGGGGTTCCGCCGCAGGCCGGCTACGGCCGGTGCGAAGTGGTCTGCTTCACCTCCGACCACGACGGGTCGTTCGCCAAGCTGAGCCCGCGGCGGGCCCGGACCGTGGTGGAGGCGTGGGCGGACCGGACCACGGCGCTGAACGGCATGGACGGGATCACCCAGGTCTACTGCTTCGAGAACCGCGGCGAGGAGATCGGCGTCACGCTGCACCACCCGCACGGGCAGATCTACGGTTTCCCGTTCGTCACGCCGCGGACGGCCACCATGCTGGCCCAGGCGGCCGGGTACACCGGCCGGACCGGCCGGAACCTGTTCGACGACCTGGTCGAGGGCGAGATCGCGGCGGGCACCCGGATCGTGACCCGCAACGAGCACTGGACCGCGTTCGTGCCCGCCGCCGCCCGGTGGCCGTACGAGGTGCTGCTGTTCCCGGCCCAGCGAGTGCCCGACATCCCGGCGCTGAGTGACCCGGCCCGGACCGCGTTCTGCGACATCTACCTCGACGTGCTGCGCCGGATGGACGCCCTGTTCGACATGCCGCTGCCGTATATCGCGGCCTGGCACCAGGCGCCGGTGCGCGAGGTGCCCGGCACCGCCGAATTCGGCCTGCACCTCCAGGTACTGTCGGTGCGCCGGGCACCTGGCAAGCTGAAGTACCTCGCTGGAACGGAGTCAGGCATGGGAGTGTGGATCGGCGACATCCTGCCCGAGGAGGCCGCGCTGCGGCTCCGGGAGGCCAGATGAAGCTGCTGATCACCGGCGGTGCCGGGTACATCGGCAGCGTCGTTGGCGCGCTGCTGGTAGCCGAGGGCCATCAGGTCACGGTGCTGGACGACCTGTCCACCGGGCACCAGGACGCGGTGCCGGCCGGTGCCGCCCTTGTCCGCGGCAGCATCCGGGACGCCGCGCCGCTACTGGCCGACGGCGTGGACGCGGTGCTGCACTTCGCGGCCAAGTCGCTGGTCGGCGAGTCGGTGGCCAAGCCCACCCTGTACTGGGACAACAACCTGGGCGGGACGCTCGCCCTGCTGGACGCGATGCGGGTCGCCGGGACCGGCCGCATCGTGTTCTCCTCCACCGCCGCGGTGTATGGGGAGCCGGAGCGAATCCCGGTGGCCGAATCCGACCCACCCCGGCCGACCAGCCCATACGGGGCGTCGAAGCTGGCCGTGGACACCGCGCTTGGCGAGTACAGCCGGCTGCACGGCATCGGCGCGATCAGCCTGCGCTACTTCAACGTGGCCGGGGCGCACCCGCAGGCCACCGGGAGCTGGCTGGGCGAACGGCACCACCCGGAAACCCATCTCATCCCGAACGTCCTCGCCGTGGCCAGTGCCGTGGCCGGCGGCGCGGCCGGCCAGCTGGAGCTGTTCGGCGACGACTACCCCACCCCGGACGGCACCTGCATCCGGGACTACATCCACGTGGCCGACCTGGCCCGGGCCCACCTGCAGGCGCTGCTGGCCTGCCAGCCCGGCACGCACCAGGTGTACAACCTGGGCAGCGAGGCCGGTTTCTCCAACCGGGAGGTGCTGGCCGAGTGCCAGCGGGTCACCGGGGTGGACATCCCGGTCCGGGTGGCGCCGCGGCGGGCCGGGGACCCGGCCGTGCTGGTGGCGTCCTCGGCGCGGATCCAGGCCGAGCTCGGCTGGCTGCCTGAGCGCGACCTGCACGCCATGGTCCGCGACGCGTGGACGTTCACCCAGGCGATGACCGCGGCGGGCCAGCTCCGGTGACCAGGCTGGCCAGCGCGGATCAGGTGGCGGAGCGGTTCCAGGCCGAGTTCGGCGGCCCGGCCGCCGGGGTCTGGCGGGCGCCCGGCCGGGCCAACCTGATCGGTGAGCACACCGACTACAACGACGGCTTCGTTTTCCCGTTCGCGCTGGACCGGGGCACGCTGGCGGCAGTCACGGTGGCGGGCACTGGCGTTCTGGAGCTGACCTCGCGGCAGGAGGGCAGCGGAACGGTCACCATCGACCTGGCCGGCCTGGCGCCGGGCACCGTGGACGGCTGGGCCGCCTACCCGGCCGGGGTGGTGTGGGCGCTTGGCGAGGCCGGCTACCGGCTGCCGGGCGCGCGGGTGGCCATCGACTCCGACCTGCCGCAGGGCGCCGGGCTGTCCTCATCCGCCGCGCTGGAGTGCGCGGTCGCGCTGGCGCTGACCCAGCTGAGCGGGCTGTCAGTGCCGCGGCCGGAGCTGGCCGCGATCGCCCGCCGGGCCGAGAACGAGTTTGTCGGCGTGCCGACCGGGATCATGGACCAGTCCGCCGTGCTGCTCTGCCAGGCGGGGCATGCCCTACTGCTGGACTGCTGCAGCGGCGAGTCGGACAACGTGCCGCTCAACCCGGCCGCCGCCGGGCTGGCCCTGCTGATCATCGACACCCGGGCCAAGCACCAGCTGACCGACAGCGGCTATGCGGCCCGGCACATCGAATGCGAGGAGGCGGCCCGGGCGCTCGGCGTGCGGTCGCTGCGGGACATCCCGGACACCGCCGGGCTGGCCGGGCTGACCGACCCGGTGCTGCTCCGCCGGGCCCGGCACGTGGTCACCGAGAACCAGCGGGTGCTGGCCATGGCCGCGCTGCTGCGCCGTGGTGACGTGGCGGACGGCGGGCGGCTGCTGAACGAGTCGCACGCATCGCTGCGCGACGATTTCGAGATCTCCTGGCCGGAGGCGGATGTGACGGTGGATACGGCAGTGGCGGCAGGCGCGCTCGGCGCGCGGATGATGGGCGGCGGGTTCGGCGGGTCGGTGCTCGCCCTGGTCCCGGCGGACTCGGCGGCGGTGCGCGAGGCGGTGTGCGCCCCGTTCGCCGACCGCGGCTGGCCACCGCCCGGCTTCCTGGACGCGCCTCCGTCGGCCAGCGCGCAGCGGGTGTGGTGACCGGCATGGGCCCCACTCCAGACGGTTCGGTCCGCGAAGACGCCGCCGCGATCGCGGCCGACCTGGCCGAGCTCCGGCACCGGATCCACCGCGAGCCGGAGATCGGCCTGGACCTGCCGCAGACCCAGCAGAAGGTGCTCGGCGCGCTGGACGGGCTGCCGCTGGAAGTCACCCTGGGCCGGGCGGTCAGCTCGGTGACCGCGGTGCTGCGCGGCGGCCGGCCCGGGCCGGCGGTGCTGCTCCGCGGCGACATGGACGCGCTGCCGATCACCGAGCGGACTGGCCTGGACTACGCCTCCGCGGTGACCGGCGTGATGCACGCCTGCGGCCACGACCTGCACACCGCCATGGTGGCCGGGGCGGCCCGGATCCTGTCCGCCCGGCAGCGCGAGCTGCCCGGGAACGTGATCTTCATGTTCCAGCCGGGCGAGGAGGGGCACGGCGGCGCGAAGTACATGATCGATGAAGGCGTGCTCGACGCGGCCGGTGCCCGCCCGGTGGCCGCCTACGCGGTGCACGTCGCCGCGGCCCAGTACGGCCATGCGCAGTTCGCCACCCGGCCGGGCCCGATGATGGCCGCGGCCGACGTGCTCGACGTGACCGTGCGCGGGCACGGCGGGCACGCCTCGATGCCGCACCTGTCCGCCGATCCCATCCCGGCCGCCTGCGAGATGGTCACCGCGCTACAGACGCTGGTGACCAGGCGGTTCGACGTGTTCGATCCGGTGGTCATCACGGTCGGCAGCTTCCACGCCGGCACCACGGACAACGTCATCCCAGACGAGGCGCACTTCCTGGCTACGGTGCGCTCGTTCTCCGCGGCGGCCCGGGACCGGGTGCGGGCGGAGAGCGTGCGGCTGGTCACCGACATCGCCCGCGGGTACGGCCTGCAGGCCAGCGCAGAATACCTGGACGGCTACCCGGTCACGGTCAACGACGCGGCCGAGGCGGCGTTCGCCAGCCAGGCGGTGGCGGACGTGTTCGGCGGCGGGCGGCTGCAGCCCGAGGAGCACCCGATGCCCGGGGCCGAGGACTTCTCGTTCGTGCTGGAGCAGGTGCCGGGCGCATTCATCATGCTGGGCGCCTGCCCCGCGGGCCTGGACCCGGCCACCGCGCCGGATAACCACGCCGCGGACGCGGTGTTCGACGACGCGGCGCTGGCCGACGGCACCACGCTGCTGGCCGAACTGGCCCTCCGCCGCCTGGCGACGGCGGGCCAGCCCAGCTAGCGGCTAGAGGCTGGCTACGTCGGCCTGCTTGGCCCGGACGGCGTCGGCTGCCTCGCGCAGCGCGGCCAGCTCTGGCTCGGTCAGGTCACGCTCCACGACGCGGCGCACCCCGGTGGCCCCGAGCTCGGCCTCCACGCCCAGGTACACACCGGAGATGCCGTACTGCCCGTCCACCCTGGCGCAGACCGGCTGCACCTGGCCGGCGTCCTCAGCCACGGCGCGGGCCATCCGGGCCGCGGCCGCTGACGGCGCGTAGTACGCCGAGCCGGTCTTGAGCAGCCCCACGATCTCCGCCCCGCCGGCCCGGGTCCGCTCGACCAGCGCGTCAATGTCCTCCTGGCCGAGCAAGCTGGCCAGCGGCTTGCCGTCCACCGTGCAGGCGGACGCGACCGGGACCATGGTGTCCCCGTGCGAGCCAAGGGTGAGCGTCTGCACCGAGCCGACCGGCACGCCCAGCTTCTCGGCCACGAAGTAGCTGAACCGGGCGGTGTCCAGCATGCCGGCCTGGCCCATCACCCGGTGTGCCGGGAAGCCGGACACCTTGGCGGCCAGCGCGGTCATCTCGTCCAGCGGATTGGACACCACGATCAGCACGGCGTCCGGCGCGTGCTTGACCACGTTCTCCACCACCTGGCGGACGATCTTGGCGTTGACCCCGATCAGGTCCATCCGGCTCATCCCCGGCTTGCGGGGCAGGCCGGCCGTGATGATCACGATGTCGGATCCGGCGATGGCCTCGTAGCCTTCCCCGGCGGGCCCGGTGGTCTGCCCGGTCACCCGGGTCTCGAAGCCCTCGATCGGCCGCGACTGGTTCATGTCCAGCGCCAGCCCCTCGGGCTTGCCGTCGACGATGTCGGTCAGCACGACCTCATCGAAGATGTCGTATTCGGCTAGCCGCTGCGCCGTGGTCGAGCCATAGAACCCGGCCCCGACAACGGTCACCTTGCCACTACGGGTCATTTCCAGCGATCTCCGTTCCGGCCTAGACGAATGATTCCTTATGGATCTTCAGTGGTCGTAAGCGATCAGCGAGCGGGTGACCGGGGCGCCGGTCTTGTTGTTGTGCCAGATCGCGGCGGCCATGGCCAGGATGCGCTGGGCGACCCGGATGGCGACGCCTTCGAAGGTGCGGCCGCCGTGGGCTTCCAGGTCGAGCTGGCCTTTGAGGGTGTCGTTGACCGATTCGATCAGCTGGCGGATGGCCTTGAGCACGGGCTGGCCGGGGCGGGCGGCCTCGTCCTTGCGGGAGGGCCGCAGCAGCGTGATGCCGCGGGCGGCCAGGTCAGCTTCGGTTTCGCGGCCGGCGAAGCCCTTGTCGGTGATCAGGGCCAGGCCGGGGCGGGCGGCGGCCAGCTGCGGCTCGACGTCGAGCATGGCGGCCAGGACCTCCCGTTCGCCGATCTTGGGGTCGGCCAGTGCCCACAGGACCGGCATCCCGGCGGGGGTGCAGATCAGGTACAGCCGCAGTCCCCAGAACCAGCGGGAATGGCTCGCGCAGTACCCGTAGTTCGCCCAGCCCGCCATGTCCGAGCGCTTGACTGCTGGGCGGGAGCGGGCGCATTCGACCGGGGTGGAGTCAGCGATCCAGACAGTGTCCAGCCAGAAGTCACTGTCGGCGGCCAGATCCCGGATCACCTGCTTGACCAGCGGCAGCGCCGCGCGCAGCCGCTTGTTGTAGCCCGGCTGGTGCGGCAGGTACGGGAAGCAGCCGTTCAGGTGGCACAGGGCGAAGCGGATCCACCGGTGCTCGCTGTGAAAGCCCAGCAGTGCCTGCGCCACCGCCAGGCACACCAGTTCCGGCTGGCTCAGCCTGGCCGGATGCCCCGGCCGGCGGTCCTTCGCCAGCATGTCGTCGATCTTCACGTACAGTGCCGTCACGAGGGTGTCCAGATCAGCGTCCACGAGAGCCTCCGGGCTCGACGTTTGGGTAGCAACGCCGATCCTTGGGCACCCTCGCCTGTTCCGTCACGCACGGACACACCCATGATCAATACGGAATCACTCGTCTAGCGGTGCTCAGCGGACATCGCCTCGGCGAGGTTCTCGCTGAGCTCCTTCAGGAATTCCTCGGTGCTCAGGAACGGCGTGCCCGGGCCCACGAGCAGCGCCAGATCCTTGGTCATCTGGCCGCTCTCCACGGTCTGCACGCACACCCGCTCGAGGGTTTCGGCGAACCGGATGAGCTCCGGGGTGTCATCCAGCTTGCCGCGGTGCGCCAGGCCGCGGGTCCAGGCGAAGATCGACGCGATCGGGTTGGTCGAGGTCGCCTTGCCCTGCTGGTGCTGCCGGTAGTGCCGGGTCACCGTGCCATGCGCGGCCTCGGCCTCCATGGTCTTGCCGTCCGGGGTCAGCAGCACGCTGGTCATCAGGCCGAGGGAGCCGAAGCCCTGCGCGACGATGTCGGACTCGACGTCCCCGTCGTAGTTCTTGCACGCCCACACGATGCCGCCGTCACCCTTGATCACCTGGGCGACCATGTCGTCGATGAGCCGGTGCTCGTACCAGATGCCCGCGGCCTCGAACTCGGCCTTGAACTCGGCCTCGTAGATCTCCTGGAAGATGTCCTTGAAGCGGCCGTCGTAGACCTTGAGGATGGTGTTCTTGGTGGACAGGTACAGCGGGTAGCCGCGGTCCAGCGCGTACCGCATGGTGGCCCGGCCGAAGTCGGCGATCGAGTCGTCGAAGTTGTACATGCCCATCGCCACCCCGCCCCCGGCGAACTGGGCCACCTCCAGGTCGAACGGCTGGCCGTCGCCAGCGGGCTGGTAGCTGATGTGCACCGAGCCGGGCCCGGGCACGACGAAGTCGGTCGCCCGGTACTGGTCACCGTGCGCGTGCCGGCCGATGATGATCGGCTTGGTCCAGCCGGGCACGAAGCGCGGGATGGCGGACACCACGATCGGCTCACGGAACACCACGCCGCCGAGGATGTTGCGAATCGTGCCGTTCGGCGAGCGCCACATCTTCTTCAGCCCGAACTCGCTGACCCGGCCCTCGTCGGGGGTGATCGTCGCGCACTTGACGCCGACCCCGTGCCGCTTGATGGCGTTGGCCGCGTCCACCGTGACCTGGTCGTCGGTAGCATCCCGGTGCTGCACGGACAGGTCGTAGTAGTCCAGCGTGATATCGAGGTAGGGCAGGATCAGCTGGTCCTTGATGAACTGCCAGATGATCCGCGTCATCTCGTCGCCGTCAATCTCGACGACGGGATTGATTACCTTGATCTTGGGCATACTGCCGACTTCCTTCCTTACCCACGCTGTGCTGCCGCCCGCGGGCTGTTCTCCCGGCGGGCGCTGTTATCCCGCCCGCGGGGTAGTCCCGCTGGCGGTGTACTGCCGCTGGCGCTGCTGGTCAGGTCCCGCCCTCGTCACCACGGGATCGGCAGCACGAGGCCAGCGACCAGGAGGCCGACAGCCAGGATGGCCAGCGCCGTGACGTCGATCGAGCGCCGTCTGCTGGCGAGCAAGCCCGCCCGCTGCTCCGGCAGGACCAGCCGGGCCGTGGCAGCGACGAAAAGCGCACCCGCCACTGCCAACGTACCTGGCCGGACGTAGTGCGCGCCCTGCCAAATCAGCGCCAGGCCGACGATCACGCCGCAGAGCACGATCAGGTAGGGCAACTGGGCCGCGGCGCCACCAGGCGGCCCGCCCCGCCGGGCCCGGCCGCGCCGGGACTGGCCGAGCGGCGGACCCGCCAGGGGACCAGCCGGCGGCCCAGCCGCACGGGATTGGCCCACCGGTTGGGCCGGGCCAGCCGGCCCGGCCGGCGGCCCCGCCATGCCGGTCAGCGCGGGCGCCACCAGCCCGGTGGCGTCCAGTGACGCCGCCACGCTCCCGTTGCCTAGGTCGCGCACTGCTCGCGCTGCTCCGTTTCCGTGTCCCGCATTGCCCGCGCCATGCTGTACCCCTGACGCTACCGCGCTCTACCCCTGACGCTAGCGCTTCTGGCTACCGCTGGCCGCCTCACCGCTCGCTCAGCACGACCCAGCTGAGGTTCTGCTCGCCGATGTACTCGCTGTCCGGGCGGATCAGCCGGTTGTCCGCGTGCTGCTCCATCACGTGCGCGGTCCAGCCGGCCATCCGGCTGACCGAGAACACCGGGGTGAACAGGTCGGTGGGGATGTCCAGGTAGTGATAGACGGTAGCGGCGTAGAAGTCCACGTTGGGATAGAGGCCCTTCTCCGCGAGCACGGTCTCCTCCATCGCCCGGGACATCCGGTAGTACGTGTCGTCGCCGGACCGGGTGGCCAGTTCCGCGGACATCTCGCGGAGGTGGGTGGCCCGCGGGTCCTCGGTCTTGTAGACCCGGTGCCCGAACCCCATGATCTTCTCGCCCGCCGCGAGCCGGTCCCGGACCGCGCCGGCCACCGCCGCCACCGGGTCGGCGCCGGCCTGCGCCCGGATGGCTTCCAGCCCGCGCATCACCTGCTCGTTGGCCCCGCCGTGCAACGGGCCCTTGAGGGTGCCCAGCGCGGCCACCACGGCCGAGTGCATGTCGGACAGCGTGGCCGCGCAGACCCGGGCGGCGAACGTGGACGCGTTCATCGTGTGGTCCGCGTGCAGCACCAGGCAGGTGTCCAGGATCTCGGCATCGCGCTGGGCCGGGGCCGCGCCACGCAGCTGGAGCAGGAAGTTCGCGGCCAGGCTGAGGCCGGGATCCGGGGCCGGGCAGTCCCGGCCCTGCCGCGCGGCGTGGTACGCGGCGACCAGGATCGGCTGCTGGGCGGTGAGCCGGGCCGCCTTCCGCGCGTTGGCCGTGGCCGCGTTGGAGTCCTTGTCCGGGTCGTCCGCGCTGGCCAGCGAGACTAGGCTGCGCAGCGCCTCCATCGGGCCCTGCGCCGCGGAGATCTCCGCCAGCGTGGCGCTGACCAGCTTGCCCAGGGTGCGGCCGCCAACCAGTTCGGCCCGGTAGCTGTCCAGCTCGGCCCGGCTGGGCGGGGCGCCGCGCTGGAGCAGGTAGGCGATCTCCTCAAAGGTCGCGGCCCCGGCCAGCTGATGGATGTCGTAACCGCGATAGAAAAGCGGCCCGCCTGGCCATCGATGTCGCTCAGCGCGGTGGATGCGGCGACGACGTCAGCCAGTCCCTTGGACGGCTTGTCGGCCATTTTGTCTACCTCCCGATAGCTCGCTCGGCAGTGTACTTCCGGCCGCCGCACCGGCCCTGGGCCGGCCGGCCAGGTCCGAATCGCGGCTGGCCCTGGCCCCGGTAGGGTGCCCGGGAAGACACGCTGCGCCCAGGGCCGAGCGCCGCGGGTAACCAGTTACGTAAAACGCGAGGTACGAATGGGGTACGGAACGGCCCCGGAAGGGTAACTGGACGGAGAGAGATCTGTGACCACCCGGGCAATCAGGAGGAACTGTTGTGGACGGGCCCTACATTCGCATCGAGGACAGCGGGGACGTTATCCAGCTGTCCGAGGCCGTGACGACGATCGGGCGCGGTGCCGGCGTCAACATCCGGCTCAGTGACCCGAGCGTGTCGCGGCTGCACGCGGAGATCGTCCGCCGCGGCCCTTACGCCTACGTCACGGATCTCGGGTTATCGCGTAACGGCACCCGGGTCAACGGGCGGCTGGTGGCCCGCCGCGTCCTGGAGGACGGCGACGTGCTCACGTTCGGCAACGCCCGCTGCCGGATCGGCGGCCTGCCCGCCGAGGATCTGACCGCCGAGGTTGAGCTGCGCCGCTCGCCGAGCCCCGAGCTGACCCGGCGCGAACTGGACGTGCTCACCTCGCTGTGCCGCCCGGCGCTGTCCGATGAGGCCTTCGTGGCCCCGGCCACCGCCCGCGAGATCGCCGCCGACCTGGTGGTCACGGAAGCGGCGGTGAAGCAGCACCTGCTCCGGCTCTACCAGAAGTTCCGCATTCCCGAAGGCAGCAACCGCCGGGTCAGGCTGGCCAACGAGGTTGTCTCGCTCGGCCTCGTCCGGCCGCTGCCCGCGACCGGCCGGGACAATGTCCCGCCATCCGCAGCCAAGGCGCCGGGGAAACCACCGGGCGCGCCGGTATCCGCCGGGGCAGGGCGGGTCACAGCGGACGGAAACCTGCCCGAACGGCGCGCCAGCTGACCCCGCCCCGCCCGGCTGAGCCGGCCTGCCGCGATGCGGCCAAATCAGAGGTAGCGCTCAGAGGTGGGCGCGCAGGAAGTGCCGCGGCAGATGGCCGAACACGCCGGGCAGGTGACCCACCCCGGGGAACGCGGGCAGGTGCACCAGTGGCCCGGTAGGCGCGCCAAGCGGCCAGAACGCGGCCGGTGAGGTCATCGCGGTAGCAACCGCCGCGATGGCCAGCGCACCGAGCACGATGAAGATGACCGCCTGCACCCCTGGGCCGCGCGCCATCGCCGAGAACACCCGGTTGAGCTCCCGGCGCGCCTTGGCTGACCCCGGGCCGTACGCGTAGCAGGCGACCAGCGCGCCGGCCGCGTAGGACATCGCGTGGGCCAGCGACGAGCCGGGCACGGTCAGGTAGGTGATCCCGGCCGCCGCCGCGCCCGCGATCAGGGCCAGCGGCGCCTGCAGCAGCGTGCCGATCAGCGACCGGGTCACGAAGACCGGGAACGCGGCCACGTTCATCACCGGGCCGCGGGTGTCCGAGCCCCGGTGCGCCAGGTCGCCGGCCCGCAGCAGGGTCAGCATGGCCAGCGCGAGCAGGGTACCGGCCACCGGCAGCACGACGGCCACGCAGACCGCGACCACCATGGTGGCCAGGACCAGCAGCGGCTGCCGCCGGGGCGCCGCCCAGCCGCGGTCACCGGCCGCGGCGGCCGCCCCGGCGGGCCGGGCGGCGGCCGGACCGCGGCCACCGGCGAACGTGTCACCGGGCGCGGCCGGGTAGCCGTTGGCCCGGCCCGACTGGTAATTCACCGGGGGCAGCACGTCGGCGAAGTCGTCGGGGCGTGGCTGGCCCGCGGCCATCGGCTGGGTCCGGGGCCGGGCCAGCCCAGCCCCGGCCAGGCCGGCCGGGCCAGCCATGCCAGCCGGGCCGCCTGCCGGGCCGCCGAACGCGGCCGGCCCCTGGCCGGGCAGCGCGGTGGCGGCGTGCCCGCCGGCGAACGCGTCCTGGGTCGGGTAGTGCACCGGGGCGTCGGCCCGGGTGCCCGGGGCCAGCAGGCCGCCGGGCAGTCCGCCCGGCACCGGCACCGGCTGCAGCGCGGCCACGTCCAGCCCGGCGGCCAGCCCGCACAGCTGGGCCGCGGCGGGCCGGGCGGCCGGGTTGCGGCGCAGCGCGCCGGCCAGCAGCTCGGCCAGCGGCGCCGGCACCCCGGCCAGGTCCGGCTGGCCGTTCACGATCCGGTAGAAGATCGTCTCGTACGAGCCGGTGCCGAACGGCGGGCGGCCGGTGGCCGCGTAGGCGACGGTGCCGCCCCAGGCGTGCACGTCCGCGGCGGCCGAGGCGGGCTGGCCCTCGATGACTTCCGGGGCCAGGTAGCCCGGCGTGCCCATGAACATGCCGGTCTGGGTCAGCCGGGTGGAGTCCAGTGCCTGGGCGATGCCGAAGTCGATCACCACCGGATCGCTGTTCACCAGCATCACGTTGCCCGGCTTGAGATCGCGGTGCACCACCCCGGCCGCGTGGATGGCGGCCAGCGCCTCGGCCAGCCCGCTGGCCAGCCGGGCCAGCCGGGCCCCGGTCAGCGGGCCGTCCTGGGTGACCACCTCGTCCAGGGTGCGGCCGGGCACGTACCGGGTCACGATGTACGGCGTGTTCCCGGCCACGTCGGTGTCCAGCACCTCGGCCACGAACGGGCTGCGCACCCGGCGCATGGTCTCGACCTCGCGGGCCAGCCGCCGCCGGGCGTTCGGGTCACCGGCCACCGCGGGACGCAGCACCTTGATCGCGACCGAGCGCTGCTCAGGGTCGCGGCCGAGGTACACCACCCCCATGCCGCCCTCGCCAATGCGGTCGAGCAGGCGGTAGGGGCCGAGCCGGTCCGGCATCTGGTCCGCTGTTGTCATCGTCCCCCCAGCCTACGAACTCCCCTCGTGCTACCCCGGCAGGACAGCACAGAACGCAGGTAGAAGCGGCACCGGAACGCAGGTAACGGACACCGCATGCGCACCGTTGTCACCGCCTAGGTGCCGGTGACCAGCCTGCGCAGCGCCTCGGCCGTCCGGGCATTCTGCTCGGCATAGCCGACGAGCGCGCGGGCCAGTTCGGCCGCCCATTCCTGCACCGGCACCGGCTGCCGGGACAGCACCACGCCGCGCACCTCACGGAGGATCTCCGCGGTCGGCTGCCCGGCCCGTACCGCCAGCGTCATGACCTGCTCCCCCAGCCGGACCGTGATCTTGGTTACCTTGCCGGGCCGCCCGTGCATCCGGTCGGAAACGGAGCGGTCCCGTTCTATGGTCACACATCCGGGCGGCAGTGACTCGCCAAGGGACTCGGTCAGCACCTGAGCGTAGATCGTCGCGTCGGCGCTGTCCGCGCGCAGCGCCGCGGTGACCAGATCGAGGTCCGGGCTGGGCACCGGCTCAGTCATCGCTGCTCCTTCGACGGATAAAGCTGCGGGCCATCCCAACCAGTGTCACCGCCCGGCGAAGGTGGCCTGGCCAGGACCATTCTCGATGAAGCTGCGCATCCCGGTGCGCTGGTCCTCGGTCGCGAACAAGCCGGCGAACTGCAGCCGCTCGATCTCCAGGCCGGTGGCCAGGTCGGTTTCCAGGCCATCATCGATGGACTGCTTGGCCGCCCGCAAGGCGAGCGCCGGCCCGGTCGCGTACCTGGCCACCATCGACCGCGCCACGTCGTACACCTCGGCGTCCGGGGCCACCCGGTCCACCAGGCCGAGGTCGAGCGCCTCGGCCGCCTCGACGAACCGCCCGCTGAACACGATGTCCTTGGCCCGGGCCGGGCCGATCAGCCGGGGCAGCCGCTGGGTTCCGCCCGCGCCGGGGATCACGCCGAGCAGGATCTCCGGCTGGCCCAGCCGGGCGCGCTGGCCGGCGACCCGGAAGTCGGCGCACAGCGCCAGTTCCAGGCCGCCGCCCAGCGCGTACCCACTGATGGCCGCGACCACCGGCTTGGGGATCTTCGCCACCGCGGTGAACGAAGCCTGCAGCCGGCGGGAGTCCGCCGCCATCTGCGCGTAGCTGGCCTCGGCCAGTTCCTTGATGTCGGCGCCCGCGGCGAACACTTTCGGCCCGCCGTAGAGCACCACCGCGCGGCACGCCGGATCTGCGGACACTTCACCGGCGGCCGCCGCGATCTCTTCCTGGACCTGGGTGTTCAGCGCGTTCATCGGTGGCCGGTCCAGCCGGATCGTGGCGATAGCCTGATCGATCTCGACCGTGACGAACTCACCCATGACGCACCTCCTGCCGGGCCAGTGTCCAGCAGGGCGGGCATCACGCTGCCCGCCCAGGGCCCAGGTGGAGGCTACTCCCCAGCTGGCCGGGGCAACGGCACCCCCTGTGACGCTTCCAGGAAGGCGTGGATCTCAGCCTCGCTGTACCTGCGGTGCCCACCGAGTGTCCTGATGGAGTGGAGCTTGCCCTGCTGCGCCCACCGGGTCACCGTCTTCGGATCAACCCGGAACAAGGCGGCCACCTCGGAAGGCGTCAGGAGCTTGTTCTCGGCGTGCGTGTCTTGCTTCATGACGGGTTGTGTCCTCTCACGTGGTGTGGGGCGCCAGTGTCCACGGGAGGAGACACGACAGCATCATGCAGCTGCCATAACGTGTGGCGGAATCTCATGGCCCCCCCGGGCTTTCTGCTGCAGTGGCCGAACCCCTGCCCCTCCATGATGCGCCCGCAATGCGCGTTCCATGAAGAGCTCACGGGCACGTTGCCTAAAGTAGACGCACTGCCACGCACAGCGGTTTACGTACGGAACGTTATTTGACCACCACGTACCGCAAAGTTCAACCAGAACAGGCCGGAATGTTCCCGGCAAATCCCGGATCACGCTGGGATCAGCGGAGGTCACCCGTGGTCAGGCCGGCCGGCGCCTCGGGCAAAGTCACCAGGCCCAGCTCGGCGTCCGAGGCCAGCAGCGGGTGCCGGGGCACGACCCGGAGCGTGTAGCCGAACGGGCCGGGCCGGCCCAGCTCGGCCTTGCCCGCGAACCGGGCCACCCCGTCCTCCGGCCCGGCTTCCAGCTCCAGCGAGCTGACCGCCGGGCTGATGATCTCGTCCTCGTCGCCCACCCGGCCGTACACGACCTCGACGTTCACGTCGTCCGGGGACAGCTCGCCCAGCGCCACCGTGGCCCGCACCACCAGGCTGGCGCCCGGCCCCTGATCGCCGTCCTCGCTCTCCACGTGCTCGATCCGCACCCCGCCCCAGGCCCGGATCACCCGGCGCTTCCACACGGCCAGGTCATGGGCGGCGGCAAACGGCACCGGCTGGCTGAGCGCGTCCGGGCCGTCGCCCAGCGCCCGGGAGGCCCGGGCGGCCGCCACGTACAGCTCCTCGACGTAGTCGCGGACCATCCGGGACGCCTGTACCCGCGGGCCGAGCGCGCGCAGCGTGTGCCCGACCATCTCCAGCCAGCGGCGCGGCAGCCCGTCCTGCCCGGTGTCGTAGAACCGCGGCGCCACGGTGTGCGCAAGCAGTTCGTACAGCGCATTGGACTCCAGCTCGTCGCGCCGCTCCGGGTCCTCCACGCCATCCGCGGACGGGATGGACCAGCCGTCCGCGCCGTCGTACCACTCGTCCCACCAGCCGTCCCGGATGGACAGGTTGAGCCCGCCGTTGAGCGCCGACTTCATACCCGAGGTGCCGCACGCCTCCAGCGGCCGGAGCGGGTTGTTCAGCCACACATCGCAGCCCTGCACCAGGGCCCGGGCCATGGCCATGTCGTAGTCCGGCAGGAACACGATGCGGTGCCGCACGGCCGGGTCGTCGGCGAACTCGACCATCTGCTGGATGAGCCGCTTGCCGCCGTCGTCGGCCGGGTGCGCCTTACCCGCGATGATCAGCTGGATGGGGCGCTCCGGATCGAGCAGCAGCGCGGTCAGCTTGGCCGGGTCGTGCAGCATCAGGGTGAGCCGCTTGTAGGACGGCACCCGGCGGGCGAACCCGATGGTCAGCACGCTGTCGTCGAGCACCTCGTCGGTCCAGCCCAGCTCGGCGTCGCTGGCCCCGCGCTGCCGCCAGGAGGCGCGCAGCCGCTGCCGGGCCTGGGTGACCAGCCGGCCGCGCAGCGCGCGGCGGATCTCCCACAGCCGGGCCGGGGCGGTGTGCGCGACCCGCTCCCAGGCGTGCCCGTCCTCCGGCAGCTCGGCTGCGGCGGCGTCCTCGGCCGGGCCGCCGGCCAGGTCGAGCACCTCGCTGGCCACCCAGGTGGGCGCGTGCACCCCGTTGGTGATCGAGCCTATCGGCACCTCGCCGGTGTCGAACCCGGGCCACAGGCCCGCGAACATCTCCCGGCTGACCTCGCCGTGCAGCTGGCTGACCCCGTTCACCCGCTGGGCCAGCCGCATACCCATGACCGCCATGTTGAACACGGCCGGGTCGCCGCCAGGGAAGGTTTCCGCGCCCAACGCCAGTACCCGGTCGGTGGGCAGCGCCGGATCCCCGGCTGCCCTGCTGAAGTGCCGCTCGACCAGGTCGCGGCTGAACCGGTCGATGCCGGCTGGCACCGGGGTGTGCGTGGTGAACACGGTGCCCGCCCGGCACAGCTCGAGGGCATCCTCGAAACTGAGCCCGCGTGCGGCGTACTCCCGGATCCGCTCCAGGCCGAGGAAACCGGCGTGCCCCTCGTTGGTGTGGAACACCTCCGGCTCGGCGTGCCCGGTCAGCTGGCAGAACGCCCGGACCGCGCGCACGCCGCCGATGCCGAGCAGCAGCTCCTGGCGCAGCCGGTGGTCGCCGCCACCGCCGTACAGCCGGTCGGTGACCTCGCGCAGGGGCGGCTCGTTGTCCTCCACATAGGAGTCCAGCAGCAGCAGCGGGACCCGGCCGACCTGGGCCACCCAGATCTGCGCGGACAGCGTCTTGCCCTCGGCCAGCGCCACGCTGACCCGGACCGGCGCGCCGGTGCCGTCGCGGAGCAGGGTCAGCGGCAGGCCGTTCGGGTCGCTGGCCGGATACCGCTCGGTCTGCCAGCCCTCCGGGGACAGCGACTGGGTGAAGTAGCCGTGCCGGTACAGCAGCCCCACGCCGATCAGCGGCACACCCAGGTCACTGCCGGCCTTGAGGTGATCGCCGGCCAGGATGCCCAGCCCGCCGGAGTACTGCGGCAGCGCCTCGGTGATGCCGTATTCGGGCGAGAAGTACGCGATGGCGGCGGGCGCGCTGGGGCCGGCGTTCAGCTGATACCAGCGCGGGCCGGACAGGTAGTGCCGCAGTTCGCCTGCTGCCTCGTCCAGCCGGCGCAGGAACGCCGGGTCGGCGCCCAGGCTCTCCAGCTGGGCCGGCGGCACCTCGCCGAGCAGCGCGACCGGGTCGTGGCCGGACGCGTCCCAGCCCGCCGGGTCGATCGCCGCGAACAGGTCACGGGTCTCGGCATGCCAGGACCAGCGCAGGTTGAGGGTCAGCTCACGCAGCGGGGCCAGCGAATCCGGCAGGGCAGCGCGGACGGTGAAGCGGCGGATGGCTCGCACAGGCAGAGTCCTTGTCAACAGCTGATCATGAAACCAGCAGGTCAGTATGCGGCACCCGCGAGCGGAACGGAGGCACACCGGACTGTACCGCGACAAGATGACTGGGCAGCGCTGTGCAGAAACGTATTCCATCTGGCGAGACGCGGAGGCCCGTGAGGCGCATCACAGTTTTGCTTTGCGCCTCCGGCGCCCCGCCCACCTCCCCATCCCTCTTCACTTGCCTCCTTCCCTCGTCGCTCGGTCCCGTTCGGCGGCGCGCGCCTTTGGCGCGCGAAAAACTCCCCAGGTGAACCGGCCGGCCGACGCGCATGCCAATCGTCAGACTGGGTAGCGTTCACTGGTGATCGGACGCATCCCCATCCTGGACATCGAGCCCGTCCTGGACTGCGGCCGCCGCCCGGCCAAGGCGGTTGCTGGCGAGACTTTCGAGGTGACCGCCACCGTGTTCCGCGAGGGACACGAGATGCTCGGGGCCGGCGTGCTGCTGCGCGGCCCGGGCGGCGAGCGGTCGGCCCTGGCCCCAATGCGCGAGATGGCACCCGGCACCGACCGGTACGGCGCCGAGGTGACCGTGGGCGGCGAGGGGCTGTGGCAGTTCCAGGTGGAAGCCTGGGGTGATCCCATCGCGCACTGGCGGCACGACGCCGGGATCAAGGTGCCGCGCGGTCTGGAGACCGAACTGATGCTGACCGAGGGCGCGCTGCTGTTCGACCGCGCCGCCCGCGGTGTCCGCCCGGGCCGCGGGCCGTCGCCGGCCGGCACCCCGGCCGGGGAACGCTGGTCCAGCGCGGCGGTGGCCGCCAACGGGGCACGGGCCGCGCGCAACGTGCTGCGCGAGATCGCGGCGCTGCTCCGCGATCCGGCCGTGCCGCCGTGGGACCGGCTGGCCGCCGCCTCGTCCGGCCGGGTGCTGGCCATCCTGGCCGAGTACCCGCTCCGTGACCTGATCACCCGGTCGGCCCGGTACCCGCTGATCGTGCACCGGCCGCGCGCGCTGTACGGCGCCTGGTACGAGTTTTTCCCGCGCAGCGAAGGCGTGGACGTCGATCCGCTGGGTTACCGGGAGCCACGGAGCGGAACGTTGCGCAACGCCGCGGGCCGTCTGGACGATATTGCTGACATGGGGTTCGACGTGGTCTACCTGCCGCCGGTGCACCCGATCGGGAGCACCGCGCGCAAGGGCGCGAACAACGTGCTGGTGGCCGGCCCGGGGGATCCGGGCTCGCCGTGGGCCATCGGCTCACCGGCCGGCGGGCACGACGCGCTGCACCCCGACCTGGGCACGTTCGCGGACTTCGACAGTTTCGTGGCCCGGACCCGGGACCTGGGCATGGAGGTCGCGATCGACCTGGCCCTGCAGACCTCACCCGATCACCCGTGGGTGACCGAGCACCCGGAGTGGTTCACCACCCGGGCCGACGGCCGGATCGCCTACGCGGAGAACCCGCCGAAGAAGTACCAGGACATCTACCCGCTCAACTTCGACAACGACCCGGAGGGGATCTACGCCGAGGTGCTCCGGGTGGTCCGGCTGTGGATGTCGCACGGGGTGCGCATCTTCCGGGTGGACAACCCGCACACCAAGCCGCTGCCGTTCTGGGAGCGGCTGCTGGCCGAGATCGCCCGCACCGACCCGGATGTGCTGTTCCTGGCCGAGGCGTTCACCCGGCCGGCCATGATGGCGGCCCTGGCCAAGATCGGCTTCCACCAGTCGTACACGTACTTCACCTGGCGCAACACCGCCGCCGAGATCACCGACTACGCGCGCGAACTGGCCGGCCCGGCCGCCGCGTACATGCGGCCCAACTTCTTCGCCAACACGCCGGACATCCTGCACGAGTACCTGCAGCACGGCGGGCCGGCCGCGTTCAAGATCCGGGCCGTGCTGGCGGCCATGCTGTCCCCGTCCTGGGGCATCTACTCGGGCTACGAGCTGTCCGAGAACGTCCCGGTCCGGCCGGGCAGCGAGGAGTACCTGGACTCGGAGAAGTACCAGTACCGGCCGCGGGACTGGAGCCAGGCACAGCAGGGACCAGCGGGCATTGCACCGTATATCGCCCGGCTCAACGCGATCAGAAAAGCCCACCCGGCGCTGCACTGGTTGCGTAATCTACGGTTCCATCATGTCGACCAGCCGGAGCTGATCTGCTTCTCCAAGCGCCTGGCGCAGGCCGAGGACACCGTCCTGGTCGTCGTGAACCTCGACCCGCACCAGCCGCGAGAGGCCACCGTCTGGCTTGACCTACCCGCGCTCGGAATGGAAAGCTCCGGCGACTTCGTTGTGGTCGACGAGTTTTCCGGCCAGTCGCACCGGTGGGGGCAAGCCAATTACGTGCGACTCGACCCGGCGACTGAGCCAGCTCACATCTTTCAAGTGAAGACATCCCCGTCTGCCTGAATTACCCCGATTCGTCCGCAGGAGCCGCAGTGGTTACAGAGCCTGAGCCGGGCCGCCCCGCCCCTCCCGGCCTCCCGCTCCCGGAGCCCTTGCCCACGTTCTCGAGTCCGCCCGGTGAGCCGATACCGGACCCGTTTTCCTTCGACCGGCCGCGCGACCCGCACTGGTACAAGCGCGCGCTGTTCTACGAGGTGCTGGTCCGCGGGTTCCACGACTCCAACTCGGACGGCACCGGTGACCTGCGCGGCCTGACCTCGCGGCTGGACTACCTGCAATGGCTGGGCATCGACTGCCTCTGGCTGCTGCCCATCTACGCCTCGCCGCTGCGCGACGGCGGCTACGACATCTCCGATTTCACCTCGGTGCTGCCAGACTTTGGCCATATCGGGGATTTCGTGGAACTGGTCGATCAGGCGCACGAGCGCGGCATCCGGGTGGTCGCCGACCTGGTGATGAACCACACCAGCGACGCGCATCCGTGGTTCCAGGCGTCCCGCGCCGATCCGGACGGGCCATATGGGGATTTTTACGTCTGGTCCGATGCCGATGACCGGTTCCCCGAGGCGCGGGTCATCTTCGTGGACACCGAGCACTCGAACTGGACTTATGACCCGGTGCGTGGCCAGTACTACTGGCACCGGTTCTTCTCGCACCAGCCGGACCTGAACTATGAGAACCCAAAGGTTCAGGACGCCATGCTGGAAGTGCTCCGATTCTGGCTCGATCTGGGTATCGACGGTTTCCGGCTGGACGCGGTGCCCTATCTGTACGAGCGCGAGGGCACCAACTGCGAAAACCTCAAGGAAACGCACGAGTACCTGAAGCGGGTGCGCACCGAGGTGGACCGGCTGTACCCGGACCGGGTGCTGCTGGCCGAGGCGAACCAGTGGCCGGCCGACGTGGTCGAGTACTTCGGCGACCCGGAGGTGGGCGGGGACGAATGCCACATGGCGTTCCATTTCCCGCTGATGCCGCGCATCTTCATGGCCGTCCGGCGTGAGCAGCGCTACCCGATCTCCGAGATCCTGGCCCAGACCCCGCCCATCCCGGCCAACTGCCAGTGGGGCATCTTCCTGCGCAACCACGACGAGCTGACGCTGGAGATGGTCGCCGACGACGAGCGGGACTACATGTACGCGGAGTACGCCAAGGACCCGCGGATGAAGGCCAACATCGGCATCCGGCGGCGGCTGGCCCCGCTGCTGGAGAACGACCGCAACCAGCTCGAACTGTTCACCGCCCTGCTGCTGTCGCTGCCCGGCTCGCCGGTGCTGTACTACGGCGACGAGATCGGCATGGGGGACAACATCTGGCTCGGTGACCGGGACGGCGTGCGCACCCCGATGCAGTGGACCCCGGACCGCAACGCCGGCTTCTCCAGCTGCGACCCGGCCCGGCTCTACCTGCCGCTGCTGATGGACCCGATCTACGGCTACCAGGCGCTGAACGTGGAGGCGCAGCAGAAGAACGGCGGCTCATTCCTGCACTGGACCAAGCGCATGATCGAGATCCGCAAGCGGCACCCGGTGTTCGGGCTGGGCGGGTATGAGGAACTCAGCTCGTCGAACCCGAGCGTGCTGGCGTTCGTCCGGGAGTACATCGACCCAGCGCACCCGCCCGAGCAGGGCGGGGACGCAGCGGACCGGATCCTGTGCGTCAACAACCTGTCCCGCTTCCCGCAGCCGGTCGAGCTCGACCTGCGCCGGTTCAAGGGCATCACCCCGGTCGAGGCCATGGGCGGGGTCACCTTCCCCCCGATCGGCGACCTCAGCTACCTGCTTACCCTGCCCGGTCACGGTTTTTACTGGTTTATCCTGCCCGAGCCCCGGGGAGATCATCCGCGTTGATGGCCGCCCCGGAGGCCCGGTCACTTTGGTTACGGAAAGTAACCGGCAGAATGATGATCGACATGATGCTGCATGTTCCCCGGGGACGGGGTAGACCGGAAATATGACATTTGAGGAAACGCTGGCGGAGTGGATCCCGTCGCAGCGCTGGTTCGCCGGCAAGGGCGCCAGGATCCTCGATGTGGCCATCGTGGCCGACACCGAACTGGCCAGCGGCGACCCGGGGCTGCGGCACCTGATCCTGGCCGTATCGCAGGGCGGCCGCCGGGTCGACACGTACCAGCTTTTCCTCGGTCTGCGGGCGGAGCTCCCGGATGAGCTCCGGCACGTGCTGATCGGCCGGGCCCAGGACGGCCGGCTGGCCTACGACGCGCTGCACGACGCCGAGCTCACCCGGTGGCTGCTGCGCGCCATCGCCGGCGATGCGGAGGCCGGCCCGCTCCGGTTTCGCCGCGAGCCAGGGGTAGACCTGGACACCAAGCTGGACAGCCTGGTGCTGACCGGCGAGCAGAGCAACACCAGCCTGATCTTCGGCGAAGAGAGCATTCTCAAGGTGTTCCGCCGGCCGTCCCCCGGGATCAACCCCGACCTTGAGGTGAACCGGGCCCTGGCGCAGCTCGGTTCCACGCACATCGCACAGCCGCTGGGCTGGGCCGAGAGCACGCTGGGCGGCGCCCCGGTCGTGCTCGGCATCCTGTCCAGCTACCTGCGCGCCGCCACCGACGGCTGGTCACTGGCGGCGACCAGCGTCCGTGACCTGTATGCCAGCGAGACCGAGATTGCGGCGGACGCGGGCGGCGACTTCGCCGGTGAGGCGTACCGTCTCGGCGAGGCCACCGCTGAGGTACATCGCGATCTGGTCCGGGCCTTCGGCCAGGAAGAACTGCCTGCGGACTCGATCAGCAAGCTGGCCGATGACATGTTCCACCGGCTGGACGAGGCCATCGCCGCCGTGCCCGAGCTGGGCCAGCACGCGGACCTGCTCGGCGCGGCCTTCTCTGACCTGGCCAAGCTGGATGGGTCACTGGCCGTGCAGCGGGTACACGGGGACTACCACCTGGGCCAGGTGCTACGCACCCAGACCGGGTGGGTAGTGCTCGACTTCGAGGGTGAGCCCGCGACCCCGCTGGCGGTGCGCCGGGCACCGGCCTCGGCGCTCCGCGACGTGGCCGGTATGCTGCGGTCCTTCGACTACGCGGCCCGGCACCAGTTGCTGGCCCACCGGGACGAGGACTGGCTGCACGCCGCGGCCGTGGACTGGGTCCGGCGCAACCAGGACGCGTTCTGCGCCGGATACGCCGCGGCGGGCGGAACCGATCCGGGCACGCACGCCGTACTGCTGCGCGCCCTCGTCCTGGACAAGGCGGTCTACGAGGTGATGTACGAGGCCAGGCACAGGCCCGGCTGGATCGCCATCCCTCTCGGCTCGATCGCCGACGCCTGAACGCTATTCGATGACGTATGAGACGGACATGAACTCTGTTACTCAGCGTGACCAGGCTGGAGTCAGCCTGGGTGAAATTGACCGCGTCGTGGCGGGCACCCACCATGACCCGCACTCCATCCTGGGCGCGCACCCCGGGCCGGGCGGGGTGATCGTCCGGGTGCTGCGACCGCTGGCCAAGACGGTCACCATCGTGCTGCCGGACGGCCGCCGCTTCCCGGCCGATCACGTGCACGAGGGCGTGTTCGCCGCTACCGTGCCGGTGACCGAGAAGCCCGACTACCGGGTGGCGGTCAGCTACCCGGACGGCGATGACGGCGGGCCGCTGCCCGAGCTGCTCACCGACGACCCGTACCGCTTCCTGCCCAGCCTGGGCGAGATGGACCTGCACCTGATCACCGAGGGCCGGCACGAGAACCTGTGGCAGGTGCTGGGCGCGCACGTGAAGGAGTACGGGCCGGTGACCGGCACCGCGTTCGCGGTGTGGGCGCCGGCCGCCCGCGGCGTCCGGGTCATCGGCGACTTCAACCACTGGGACGGCCGGGGCCACCCGATGCGCTCGCTGGGCGGCGCCGGGGTGTGGGAGCTCTTCCTGCCCGACGTCGGCGACGGCAGCCACTACAAGTTCGACATCTGCGGTCCGGACGGGCAGTGGCACCGCAAGGCCGACCCGATGGCCAGGCTGGCCGAGCGCCCGCCGGCCACCGCCTCGGTCGTGTACACCTCGCGCTACGAGTGGGGCGACGCCGAATGGTGCGCCGCCCGGGAGCAGCGCCAGTCGGTGAGCGAGCCGCTGAGCGTCTACGAGGTGCACCTCGGCTCGTGGCGTCCCGGGCTGAGCTACCGCCAGCTGGCCGAGGAGCTGACCGAGTACGTGACCAGCATGGGCTTCACCCATGTCGAGTTCCTGCCGGTCGCCGAGCACCCGTTCGGTGGTTCCTGGGGATACCAGGTCACCTCGTACTACGCGCCGACCTCGCGGTTCGGCAGCCCGGACGACTTCCGCCTGCTGGTGGACCGGCTGCACCAGGCCGGCATCGGGGTGATCCTGGACTGGGTGCCGGCCCACTTCCCGCGCGATGAGTGGGCGCTGGCCCGGTTCGACGGCACGCCGCTGTACGAGCACCCGGACCCGCGGCGCGGCGAGCACCCGGACTGGGGCACGCTGATCTTCGACTACGGGCGTACCGAGGTGCGCAACTTCCTGGTCGCCAACGCGATCTACTGGCTGGAGGAGTTCCACGCCGACGGGCTACGGGTGGACGCGGTGGCGTCCATGCTGTACCTGGACTACTCGCGGCGCGAGGGCGAGTGGGCGCCGAACGCGCAGGGCGGCCGGGAGAACACCGACGCGGTGTCGTTCCTGCAGGAGGTCAACGCCAGCTGCTACCGCCGGGCGCCGGGCACGATGATGATCGCCGAGGAGTCCACCGCCTGGCCCGGGGTGACCCGGCCGGTACACATCGGCGGCCTCGGCTTCGGCTACAAGTGGAACCTCGGCTGGATGCACGACACGCTCAGCTACATGTCGCTGGACCCGGTGTACCGGCAGTACCACCACAACGAGATCACCTTCTCGCTGATGTACGCGTTCAGCGAGAACTTCGTGCTGCCGCTGTCCCACGACGAGGTGGTGCACGGCAAGGGGTCGCTGCTGAACAAGATGCCGGGCGACGAGTGGAACCGGTTCGCCGGGCTGCGCGCCATGCTCGGCTACATGTGGGCCCATCCGGGCAAGCAACTGCTGTTCATGGGGTCGGAGTTCGGCCAGGGCAATGAGTGGTCGGCCGAGCGCGGGCTGGACTGGTGGATGCTCGACTACGAGCACCACGACGGGGTGCGCAAGCTGGTCGCCGACCTGAACCAGGGCTATCGCAGCGCCCCCGCGCTGTGGGCGCTGGACAACTCGCCCGCCGGGTTCAGCTGGATCGACGCCAACGACGCGGCCGGCAACGTGCTGTCGTTCATGCGGCTGGCCGGGGACCGGGCCGACCCGGTCGGGCCAGGGACGCTGGTGTGCGTGGCCAACTTCTCCGGCGGGCCGCACTCGGAGTACCGGCTCGGGCTGCCCCGGGCCGGCCGGTGGCGGGAACTGGTCAACACCGACGCGGCGGACTACGGCGGCAGCGGAGTGGGCAACCTGGGCATGGTGGAGGCCACCGCGGAGCCGTGGCACGGCCAGCCCGCCTCGGCCGTGCTCACGCTGCCGCCGCTGGGCGTGCTCTGGCTGGTCCCCGACGCCGGTTAGTACGTGCTCAGGCCGAGCTTGACCGCGAGCCCGATGCCGCCCAGCGCGATCACCACCTGGAGCAGCCGGCCGGGGATGCGGCGGACCAGCGCGGGCCCGATCCAGCCGCCGATGAGGAAGCCGGCGCCCAGCGGGAGCACGGCCGCCCAGCGAACCGGGCCGAACGCGGCGAAACCAATGGCGGCCACCCCGTTGGCCACCCCGGTGAGCACGTTCTTGACCGCGTTGGTCCGGGCCAGCGGCTGGCTGAGCATGGGGACCAGCACGGCCAGCAGCAGGATGCCGCCCGCCGCGCCGAAGTAGCCGACATAGACGCCCACCAGGAACAGGCTGATGAGCCGGGGCCAGCTGCCTTCCCGGCTGGTGCCCGGGTCGGTGCCGCCCGGCGTGGGCTGGAGCAGCAGGACCAGCGACGCCCCGCCGATCAGCACCGGGGCCGCCACCTCGAACGTCCGGGCCGGGGTGAGCAGCAGGATGGCCGCCCCGGCCGCCCCGCCCAGCGCGACGACCAGGCCCAGCCGGCGCAGCCGGGCCGCCTGGCCGGCCAGTTCCGGGCGGGAGCCCGCCGCCGCGCCGACCCCGGTAAAGCACAGCGACACCGTGTTGGTTACGTTGGCGGCCAGCGGCGGCAGCCCTAGTGCGAGCAGCACCGGGTAGGAAATCAGCGAGGCCAGCGCGGCCACCGTGCTGACGATGCCCGCGGCGATCCCGGCCAGGGCCAGCACGAGCAGATCGGCAGCGGTCACATCCTGACCCCATCACAATTCGCCCGGATCGCGCCGTGAGCTAGCCCACATCCTGCCGGGGTACGGCAGGATGTGCGGAGACGGGAAGGTGAACGCTGTGACGCAGGCTACTGAAGTGCACATCAATACCGCGGATCAGGCGCCGGCCGCCGCGGTGCGCACCGCCTACCAGGAAGAGCTCGACCCGGGCCAGCGCAGTGCGCTGCTCAGCTGGCTGGCCTTCACCGGGACGTTCACCGCGGTCCGCGGCATCACCTACAGCATCCGGGCGGGCCGCGGCCCGTTCCGCAACCTGAGCCTGGGCGGTGAGCACCTGCATCACTACATGTGGGGCATCGGCATGCTGGCCGGTATCGGCGCGATCGCGGTCCGCGGCGAGGACCGGACCAGGCGGCACCCGGCGGTGGCGCTCACCTACGGCACGGCGCTGGCCCTCATCGTGGACGAATTCGCGCTGCTGCTAGACCTCAGGGACGTCTACTGGGCCAGGCAGGGCCGGATCTCCATCGACCTGGGGGTGGGCGGCAGCGCGCTGGCCGGCTCCTACTTTGCGGCCCGGCCGATCCTGCGGCGGCTGGCCCGCGACCGCGCCGGGCGGGACGCCCGGCCGGCCGGCCGCTGACCCGGCCTGGCCCGGGTTACAGCAGGTCCAGGAGCCAGCGTGGGCCGGTCACGGTAGCCCCGGCAGCCACGCACCGGCGGCGCAGCTCGCGGTCCGCGGTCACCACCACCCGGTGGCCGCGGACGCTGGCCGCCAGCTCGGCGATGGTGTCGTCGCCGGATCCTGGCGCGGCCACCACCCGTACCCCATCGCTGTCGGCCAGCTCGGGCAGCGCCGCCTTGGCCTGACCCTCCAGCACCAGGATGTATTGCGGGAACCAGCGGTCCAGGGTGCCCGCCGCCGTCCCGGGCGGCAGCGCGGTGACGCCGCGGGCGGCCAGCCCGGCCAGCTCACGCTGCAGCCGGGCCGCGGCGCCCGCCCGGTCCCGCCACCAGCCGTCGGCGCGGGAGCCCATCACGTTGGCCGCGTCCACGATAATGGTCACCGGCTCGACCGCCTCCCGGATGACCGGCCAGGTCACGGCGAACCCCGGATGCAGCGGCAGCGACCCGACCTGATCCACCGGCACCCAGGCCACCTGGGGGGCTTCCTGACTGGCCGGCCGGACGCCGAACGCTTCGTCCGCGCCGGCCACCAGGGTCTGGTAGGACCAGCCGCCGTGATCGTCGTCCAGCAGGCCGTGGATGCGGGCTGCGCCCGGTGGCACCGCGCATTCCTCGGCCGCCTCGCGCAGCGCGGCGCCGGCCGCGGATTCATGGCTGTCCCGCGCCCCGCCCGGCGGGCCCCAGGTGCCGGCGTGCTGGGTCCAGTCCGCGCGCAGGATGAGCAGCACACTGGGCTGTCCGTCTGGCCCGGGCGCGCAGGCGAGCAGTCCGGCCGCACCATGCCTCCCCCAGTGACGGTGGCCCTGAGCGCAATCGGCCCAGCCATTGCCGTCCCCTTCGGCCATTACCGTCCTTTCGGCCACCTCAGACGATAGCGCAGCCCGCTCCCCAGCTCGGTGGCTCGCGGCCGGGCCGTAAGCTGCTCGCATGGTGACTTCGACGCTGACCGACCGGATCACCACGTTCCGCCAGCGGCGGACGGCTCCGCTGATCCTCGAACTGGACCTGAGCGACGGGATCGCGGAGGAACCGCCCACCGACCCGCTGTCGGCGCTGGCCGCGATGCGGCGGCCGCGGCTGGCCGACGTGCTGGACGGACTGCGCCGGGCGCGCACTGACGACCGGGTCCGGGCACTGGTGGCCAAGGTCGGCGGGCAGCGGATGGGCCTGGCCCAGGTCCAGGAGCTGCGCGCCGCGATCAGCGCGTTCGCCGGCACCGGCAAGCTCGCCGTGGCCTGGGCCGAGACGTTCGGCGACTTCTCCCCGGGGAACGTGCCGTACTACCTGGCCACCGCGTTCGACCGGATCTACCTGCAGCCATCCGGTGACCTCGGGCTGACCGGGATCAGCGTGCAGAACTGGTTCTACCGCGGCGCGCTGGACAAGCTGGGCGTCGAGTTCCAGGTCGGCAAGCGGGAAGAGTACAAGAGCGCGGCCGAGCGATTCACCGAGCAGGGGTACTCCGGGCCGGCCCGGGAAGCGCTGCAGCGGATGGCCGCGTCTATCGTGGAGCAGATCACCGAGGCGATCGCGCAGCGGCTGGAGATCTCCGCCGAGGCGGCCCGGGAGCTGATCGACAGCGGCCCGTTCATGGCCAGCGAGGCACTGGACGCCAGCCTGGTGGACGCGCTCGGCTACCGGGATGAGGTCTACGCCGCGGTCAAGAAGGAGGCCGGGCCGGACGCCCAGCTGCTCTTCCTCGGCCGCTACCACCGCGCCAAGGTGCTGGCCGAGCGGACCCGCACGCTGCCCAGACCGGGCGCGGACACGGTCGCGCTGATCTACGCGTCCGGGCCGATCCGGCGCGGCCGGAGCGCCCGCGGGCCGCTACTGCGCGGCCCGATGGGCTCGGACACGCTGAGCGCCGCGCTGCGCAGCGCCACCGCCGACCACCGGGTCAAGGCCATCGTGCTGCGGGTGAACAGCCCGGGCGGCTCGTATGTGGCGTCGGACACCATCTGGCGGGAGACGGTCCGGGCCAAGGAGGCGGGCAAGATCGTAGTGGTGTCGATGGGCGAGGTGGCGGCCTCCGGCGGCTACTTCATCGCCATGGCCGCCGACGCGATCATCGCCCAGCCGGGCACCATCACCGGGTCGATCGGGGTGCTGAGCGGCAAGCCGGTGCTGGGCCAGGCGCTGCAGCGGGCCGGGGTGACCTCGGACGCGGTCACCGAAGGTGCGCACGCGGACATGTTCACCGCGTCCCGCCCGTTCCGCGAGGACGAGTGGGCCAAGATCAACAGCTGGCTGGACCGCATCTATGCCGACTTCACCGGCAAGGTCGCGGCCGGCCGCGGGCTGACCGGACAGCAGGTGCACGACGTGGCCAGGGGCCGGGTGTGGACCGGCGCGGATGCCACCGGCATCGGGCTGGTCGACTCGCTGGGCGGGCTGGGCACCGCGCTGCGCGTGGCCCGGGACAAGGCGGCGCTGCCGGACTCCGCGCCGGTGCGGATCTACCCGCGCAGCCACCCGCTGGACCGGCTCCGGCCGCCCGCCTCCAGCGACGGGCGCCCGGCCGCCCGGACCAGCCTGTTCGCCGAGGCGTGGGGCCCGGTGTGGCAGCTCGCAGCGGACGCCGGGCTGCCGTCCTACGGCCCGCTGCTGCTGCCCGGACGGTGGGTGATCCAGTGACCGGGGCTGCTTCCCGGAGGTGACCGCGGCCCCGGCCGGGCTAGCCGACGCGCTGTCTGTCTTCGCGACCGGCGTCACGCTGCTGACCGTCGCCGACGGCCGGGACGACGTCGGCACGACGGTGAGCGCGTTCTGCCCGGTGTCCCGGACACCGCCGCTGATCCTGGTCTCGCTGATAGCCGGGTCCTACCCGGCGGAACTCGTCGGCCGGGTGGACCGGTTCGCGGTCACCGTGCTGGCCGCCGGGCAGCGCGCCCTGGCGGGCCGGTTCGCCGCGGCCGGGCGGCCCGGCGCCCGGCTGATGCTGGAGGGCGTGCCGCACCAGCGCGGCCGCGAGTCCGGCGCGCTGATCCCGGATGGCGGCCTGGCCGCGCTGGAATGCGAGGTCACCGAGCGGATCCCGGCCGGGGACCACCTGCTGGCGATGGCCAGCGTGCGGCACGTACCGTACCTGGCCGAGGCGGGACAGCCGCTGATCAGGTTCGCGGGCCGCTACCTGGCCACCGGCCCCCGCTGACCGGCCGCCCGGAGCGGGCCGGAGCCGGGCCTGGCACCGTCGCGGCCAGCCGGCCTCGCTGACTATGCTGACCCCGGCTTACCGGACGACCGGGACATCCGGCCATCTTCGGCGCACCGGCGCACCAGCCGCCGGCCCGATCTCCCCCGGCGAGCCCGCAGCGTGAGAGGCACATCCCGATGACAGGCACCGCGGCGCCGGGGGACCCGGCCCAGGATGGCCCGGCCCCCGCCACCAGGCTCGACCCGGCTGTGGCCCATATCGCCCGGGTCCGCGACTACTGGCTCGGCGGCCGGGACAACTTCGCGGTGGACCGCGAGGTGGGCGACGCGGCGATGGCCGCGTTCCCTGGCCTGGTCGGCTCGGTCCGGGCCGCCCGGGCGTTCCTCGGCCGGGCGGTGCGGTACCTGACGGCCGAGGCCGGTATCCGGCAGTTCCTCGACATCGGCGCGGGCATCCCAACCGCGAACAGCACGCACCAGGTGGCCCAGTCGATCGCGCCGGATGCGCTGGTCTGCTACGTGGACCGGGATCCGGTGGTGTTCGGCCACGCCCGGGCTCTGCTGGCCAGCGGGCCGCACGGCGCCGTCAGCTACCTCGAAGCCGACCTGCGGGACACCGGGACGATCCTGGCCGAGGCGGGCAACATGCTCGACCTCGCCCAGCCGGTGGCCGTGCTGCTGAACGCGGTCCTCCAGTTCATCCCGGACGAGGCCGGCCCGGACAAGATCGTCACCATACTGCTGGACGCGATGCCGCCGGGCAGTTACCTGGTGCTGTCCCAACCTGCCAGTGACCTGGGCAGCGAGCCGCGGCCGGACCCGGCCAGCCCGCTCGGGCGGTTGCTGGCCCAGCCGCTCACCCGGCGCAGCCACGAGCAGGTGAGCCAGTTCTTCGGCGGCCTGCGGCTGCTGCCGCCCGGCGTGGTCCGGCTGGCCGAGTGGCGGCCGGATCCAGCCGGCCCAGCTCCCGGCCCGGCCCGTGGCCCGGAGCTGTGGGGTGGCGCCGGGCAGAAGTAGCGCCCCCGCCCGGTGGCCGCGCGCCGGCTGGCGGCGCGAACCGGATGCTGGCGTTATGCGGCGGGCTGTGGATTGTGCTGTGGACGGGCGGTGGACGGCTCGGGTAGCGCGGGGGAAAACGGCGGGCGGCCGGCGGATTGCCTGTGGATGATCGAAGAATCTTAAAATTGCCTGCATCAGGCCCTTGTGCAGCCCGGCCCGGCGGCAGTAAAACTGCTCTCACCACTGAAGACGGGCCAGCCGGGGGCAACCCCGGAACGCCGGGAGCCCTGGGTGACCGGAGCTGCTGGCGGGCACCAGTGACCAGTGGGCGCGAGGCCCCTCGATCTCATACATCGAGGGGCCTCGTCGTATTGTGCCCGCTGCCGGTTAGTTTCCCCGGCAGCGACACGCCAGAACCGTACCTAACCCGCCGGTCCGGCCGTAGCGTCCGGCTGGCTACAGGCTCGTCACCGGGGCTTGCCCGCCGCCTGCCAGGCCAGCCGCCCGGCCTGCCACACCGCGGCGGCCAGCGGGACACCGGGCCGGTAGGCCAGGTAGGCGTGCGACGGCGCGTCCAGCAGGACCAGGTCGGCCCGCGTCCCGGGGGCCAGCTGGCCGACGTCGGCGCGGCGCAGCGCACGGGCGCCGCCCGCGGTGGCCGACCACACCGCCTCCTCGGTGGTCAGCCGCATCTCCCGGACGGCCAGCGCGACGCACAGCGGCATGCTGGAGGTAAAGCACGACCCGGGGTTGCAGTCGGTGGCCAGGGCCACGGTGACCCCGGCGGCGAGCAGCCGCCGCGCGTCCGGATATGGCTGCCGGGTGGCGAACTCCACCCCGGGCAGCAGGGTGGCCACCGTGCCGGAGCCGGCCAGCGCGGCGACGTCCGCGTCGCTCAGGTAGGTGCAGTGGTCGGCCGAAGCCGCGCCGGCCGCCACCGCGAGCTGCACCCCGGGGCCCGGGCCGAGCTGGTTGGCGTGCACCCGGGGGGTCAGCCCGGCGGCCTGGCCCGCGGCCAGCACGGCGGCCGCCTCGTCCGGGCCGAACGCGCCCCGCTCGCAGAACACATCGACCCAGCGGGCGTACGGCGCGCAGGCGGCCAGCATCGGCCCGCAGACCAGGTCCAGGTAGGCAGCCGGGTCGGCGGCGTACTCGGCGGGCACGACATGCGCGCCGAGGAAGGTGACCTCGGGGGTGACCTCGGCGGCCAGCTCGGCCGACCGGGCCTCGTCCGGCACGGTGAGCCCGTAGCCGGTCTTGCACTCCAGCGTCGTGGTGCCCTGGCTGAGCATCTCGCCGGCCAGCGCGGCCAGGTTGGCGCGGAGCAGCGCGTCCGGCGCCGCGCGGGTGGCCGTCACCGTGCTGCGGATGCCGCCCGCCTGGTACGGCCGGCCTGCCATCCGGGCGGCGAACTCGGCGCTGCGCTCGCCGGCGAAGACCAGGTGGGCGTGCGAGTCCACGAAGCCGGGCAGCACGACGGCGCCGGCGCAGTCCACCGCGTCGTCGGCGGCTGGCGCCTGGGCGGCCGGGCCGGTCCAGGCCACCCGGCCGTCCTCGATAACCAGCGCCGCGTCGTGCTCCGCGTGGAACGGGCCGGGGCCGGCGCTGGGATCATGATCCGGGCCGGCGTTGCTGACCAGTTCGCCGATGTTGGTGATCAGCGTGCTCACGGCAGCTCACGCTACCGGGTTAGCTGACCTGGTCGGCCGGTCAGTTGACCTGGATGGATCGCTTGGCCAGGCCGAGCCAGAAACCGTCGATCACGCTGCGCGCGGCGGTCAGGTCACCGTCGGCGGCGCCCAGCGTGACGAACAGCGGCGCGAAGTGCTCGGTCCGCGGGTGCGCCTGGCGGGCGGCGGGCGCCTTGTGCTGGAAGTCCAGCAGGCTGTCCAGGTCGCCGTGGGCCAGCGCGTCGGCGCCCCAGTGGTCGAATTCCGACATCACCGGCGACACCTGGCCGTCCAGGCTCATCGCCCGCAGGTTGTGCGTGAAGAACCCGCTGCCGACGATCAGCACGCCCTGGTCGCGCAGCGGCGCCAGCTTGCGGCCGATCTGGTACAGGCCTTCCGGGGCCAGCGTGGGCATCGATACCTGGAGCACCGGCACGTCCGCGTCCGGGTACATCTCGACCAGCGGCACGTACGCGCCGTGGTCCAGGCCGCGGTCCGGGATGTCCTCGACCGGGGTGCCCGCCGCGCGGAGCAGCTTGCGCACGTCGCCGGCCAGTTCCGGGGCGCCCGGGGCGGGGTAGCGCACGGAGTAGTACTTGTCCGGGAAGCCCCAGAAGTCATAGACCAGCGGCACCGTGCTGGTCGCACCCAGGGCCAGCGGGGCCGCCTCCCAGTGCGCCGAGACCATCAGCACCGATTTCGGTTTGGGCAGCTTGGCAGCCCAGTCGGCCAGCTGACCGGGCCAGATCGCGTCGTCGGCCAGCGGCGGCGCGCCATGGCTCAGGTAGATGGCCGGCATCCGCCCCGTGCTCGCCGGCCCCGTGCTCGCCGGCCCCGTGCTCGTCGGCTCGGTGCTGGCTCGCCTGGTGCTGGCTCGCTCCGCATTCTCCGGCATTGCTTCCTCCTGCACGTGTTCCAGCCTGCCACAGTCGCCCTGGAAAACAGTTCAAATTTGAACTATATTCCCGGTAGGCTGCCCAGATGGCCGACCAGCGCTGGCTCGACCCGGGCGAGATGGCCGCCTGGCTCGCCTTCCTCGAAGTCAGCCACCGGCTGGACCGGGTCATCGAGCAGCAACTGCGGCGGGACGCCGGGCTGTCCCACGCCCAGTACGAGATCCTGTCCCGGCTGGAGGCGGCCCCGGGCGGGCGGCTCCGGATGAGCGACCTGGCCGATGTGATCATCGTGTCCCGGAGCGGGCTCACCTACCAGGTCACCCAGCTGGAACAGGCCGGCCTGGTGCGCCGGGCCAAGTCCCCGTCCGACGACCGTGGCGTGCTGGCCATCCTCACCCCGGACGGCCGCGCCGCCCTGCTCCGCGCCGCCCCCGGCCACCTCCGGGTGGTCCGCGAGTACCTGATCGACGCGCTCACCCCCGCCCAGCTCGCCGCCCTCACCAACGCCCTGTCCGCCGCCCGCACCCGCCTCCGCCCACCCGCGTAGCCCGCCAGCCCCCGCGCGCCCGGCCGCCGCCGCGACATATCACCCCTGCGTACCGCCGAATCCCGGCAAACCATGCAAAACGACACGCACCTCGGGTGATGAGTAAGCACAGACCACGCCACCGCGCCACTTTTCACGGATCTGGTACGCCCAAACCACGACAAAACACTCACTGGCGCGTACCGGTCACGTGAAAAGTGGCGCGGTGGACTCGCATGCCTCGGGGCGTCGGGGGGCTCGCGTCAACTGAGCAGGGGGCGGATGGCGGCGGAGAGGGCGGCGGGGACGTCCGGGACCAGCAGGTGCTGGCCGTCCCGTACCACGTCACGGCCGCCGATCACTACGTCCGACACGTCGGCCCCGGTGCCCGCGAAGATCACCGACGCCAGCGCGCTGGCCGCCGCGGCGCCGGCCAGCCGGGGCGTGTCCAGCCGGACCGTGACCAGGTCGGCCACGGCGCCGGGGACGATCTCGCCAGCCTCCGGCCAGCCCAGGCAGGCGTGCCCGGCGCCGCACGCCGCTGCGGCCAGCGCGGCCGCGCCGAAGTGACCCCGCTCGCCGCTGTGCAGCCGCTCACCCAGCTCGACCAGCCGGGCCTCCATCAGCAGGTCCACCATGGCGTGGCTGTCGCTGCCCAGGGAGAGCGGGCAGCCCGGCCGACGCCAGCGCGGCGGCCGGGCCGATCCCGTCGGCCAGGAACGCCTCGGTGCTCGGGCACAGGCAGGCACAGCTGCGGCTGCCACCGAGCAGCGCGATGTCCTGCCGGGTCAGGTGCGTCGCGTGCACCATCGTGCTGCGCGGCCCGAGCGCGCCCGCGCCGTCCAGCACCTGGGCCGGGGTCAGGCCGTAGGCGGCCACGCTGGCCTCGTTCTCCGCTGGCTGCTCGGACAGGTGCGCGTGCAGCGGCGCACCGAACCCGTGTGACCAGGCCACCACCGGGTGCATCTGATCCGGTGGCACGGCGCGCACCGAATGGATGGCCGCGCCCGCCCGGGCGTGCGGCGCCAGCACGCCGTGCTCGTCACAGCCCAGCGCGGCCACCCGCTCGGCCCAGCGCTCGGCGGTCCCGTCGGAGAACCGGCGCTGCACCGGCGCCAGCGGCTCCGCCCGCCCGCTCGAAGTCAGGCCCCCGGACAGGTAGCAGGTGTCCAGCAAAGTGATCCGCAGCCCGGCCTGCGCCGCGGCCGCCAGCAGCGCACGGCCCATCTCGTTGGGGTCGGCGTACGGCACCCCGTCCGGGCCGTGGTGCAGGTAGTGGAACTCCCCCACGCAGGTCACCCCGGCCAGCGCCATCTCGGCGTAGACGGCCCGGGCCAGCGCCAGGTAGCTGTCCGGGGTGAGCCGGCCGGCCACCTGGTACATCCGCTCCCGCCAGGTCCAGAACGTGCCCTGGCCCTGCTCGGTCACCCCGCGCAGCGCGCGGTGGAAGGCGTGCGAGTGCGCGTTGGCCAGCCCGGGCAGGGTGAGCCCGGCCAGCCGCTGGGTGCCCGGCATCAGGGCACTGGCCGCGACCCTGGGGGTGACCGTGCGCAGCACCGGCCCGGCCGCCTCGATCAGCACCCCGGCCTGGACCTCGCCGGCGCCCAGCCAGGCCAGCTCGGCGTGCCAGCGTCTGATCTCCTCGCTCATGCGGCCAGCTCCCGCAGGACGGCGGCCAGCGCGGTCACCCCGGCCGCGCAGTCGGCCGGCCCGGCGTGCTCGGCGGGCGAGTGCGACACCCCGGTCGGGTTGCGCACGAACAGCATCGCGGTGGGCAGCCGGGCGGCCAGGATGCCCGCGTCGTGGCCGGCCCCGGTGGGCAGCACCGGCGCCGCGATCCCCTGGCCCGCCAGCGCGGCGGCCAGCCGCCCGCGCAGCCCCGCATCGAAGCTGACCGCTGGCGTCACCGACTCACTTTTCCATTCGAACGCCACCTGCCCCGACTCAGCCGCAGCGCGCGCGGCCGTCAGCACCTGGTGCACGGTGGCGTCCAGCAACTCAGCGGCGGCCGCCCGGACATCCAGCCAGGCGTGCACGGCCGAACTGACCGCGTTGGCCGCCCCGGGCTCGGCCAGCACCTTGCCGATCGTGGCCAGCGTGCCCAGCTCAGTCGCGGCCTGCCGGGCGGCCAGCACGGTGGCCGCGTAAGGCAGCATCGGGTCGGCCCGGTCGGCCAGCCTCGCGGTGCCCGCGTGGTCGGCCCGGCCGGTGAAGTCCAGCCGCCACCGGCCGTGCGGCCAGATGCCCTCCGCCAGGCCGACCGCGGCGTCCAGGCCGGCCAGCGCCCGGCCCTGCTCGACGTGCAACTCGACATATGTAGCGATGCTGCCGAGCAGGTCGTCGTCCGGGCCGAGCCGGGCTGGGTCACCACCCGCCGCCCGCATGGCGTCGGCGAACGTGATCCCATCACCGTCCGACAGGCCGCGGGCGGTACCGGGGTCGATCGCGCCGGTGAGCAGCCGGCTGCCCAGGCAGGCCACGCCGAACCGGCCGCCCTCCTCCTCGGCGAACGCGGCCACCACGATCGGCCGGGCGGGCTGGAAGCCCGCGGCGCGCAACTCGTCGATGGCGGCGAACGCCGACACCACGCCGAGCGGCCCATCGAACGCGCCGCCGTCGGGCACCGAGTCCAGATGACTGCCGGTCGCCACCGCAGGCGCGCCATTAGGCACGTCCCACCAGGCGAACAGGTTGCCGTTGCCGTCGGCCGCCACCCGGAGCTGGCGTTCGATAGCGGTGGCTTCGAACCAGGCCCGGCATTCCAGCTCAGCCGGAGTCCAGCAGAACCGCCGGTAGCCGCCGGTAGCCGGGTCACGGCCGATGGGCAGCAGCGAGTCCCACAGCGCGGGGAAACTGCTCATGGTTGCATGGGGACCCGGACGCCGCGCTGGGCGGCCACGTCGGCGGCCTCGTCGTAGCCCGCGTCCACGTGCCGGATCACGCCCATCCCCGGGTCATTGGTGAGCACCCGCTCGAGTTTCTGCCCGGCCAGCGCGGTGCCATCCGCGACGCACACCTGGCCGGCGTGGATGGACCGGCCGATGCCCACCCCGCCACCGTGGTGGATGCTCACCCAGGACGCACCGGAGGCGGTGTTGACCAGGGCGTTCAGCAGCGGCCAGTCGGCGATCGCGTCGGAGCCGTCGGCCATCCCCTCGGTCTCCCGGTACGGCGAGGCGACCGAGCCACAGTCCAGGTGGTCCCGGCCGAGCACGATCGGCGCGCTGACCTCGCCCCGCTCGACCAGCTCGTTGAACCGCACCCCGGCCAGGTTCCGCTCGCCGTAGCCGAGCCAGCAGATCCGCGCGGGCAGGCCCTGGAAGTGCACCTTCTCCTCGGCCATCCGGATCCACCGGGCCAGCGGCTCGTTGTCCGGGAACAGGTCCAGGATGGCCCGGTCGGTGACCGCGATGTCGGCCGGGTCGCCGGACAGCGCGGCCCACCGGAACGGGCCCCTGCCCTCGCAGAACAGCGGCCGGATGTAGGCGGGCACGAAGCCGGGGAAGGCGAACGCGCGCTGGTAGCCGGCCAGCTCGGCCTCGCCGCGGATGGAGTTGCCGTAGTCGAACACCTCGGCGCCGCGGTCCTGGAAGCCGACCATGGCCTCGACGTGCGCGGCCATCGACTGCCGGGCCCGCCCGGTGAAGCCGGCCGGGTCCTCGGCGCGCAGCGCGGCCATGTCCGCGAACGGCACGCCGCGGGGCAGGTAGGTGAGCGGGTCGTGGGCCGAGGTCTGGTCGGTGACGATGTCGATCGGCGCGCTGGCGGCCAGCATGGCGGGCACGATCTCGGCCGCGTTGCCGAGCAGCCCGATGGACAGCGGCCGGCCCGCGTCCCGGGCCGCGGTGGCCCGGCGCAGCGCGTCGTCGGTACTGTCCGCGGCCTCGTCCAGGTAGCCGAACTCGATCCGGCGGGCGATCCGGGACGGGTCGCAGTCGATGCAGATGACCACGCCGCCGTTCATGGTGACGGCGAGCGGCTGCGCGCCGCCCATGCCGCCGAGGCCGGCCGTCAGCGTGATGGTGCCGGCCAGCGAGCCGCCGAACCGCTTGGCCGCGACGGCCGCGAACGTCTCGTAGGTGCCCTGCAGGATGCCCTGGGTGCCGATGTAGATCCACGAGCCCGCGGTCATCTGGCCGTACATGATCAGCCCGAGCGACTCCAGGCGGCGGAACTCCTCCCAGGTGGCCCACTGCGGGACCAGGTTCGAGTTGGCGATCAGCACCCGGGGCGCCCACTCGTGGGTGCGCATCACGCCGACCGGCTTGCCCGACTGGACCAGCAGTGTCTCGTCGTCGCGCAGTTCCTGCAAGGACCGGACGATGGCGTCGAACGCGCTCCAGCTGCGCGCCGCGCGGCCGGAGCCGCCGTACACGATGAGCTGGTCGGGATGCTCGGCCACCTCGGGGTCGAGGTTGTTCATCAGCATCCGCATGGCCGCTTCCTGCGGCCAGCCCAGGCAGCTCAGGGTGCTGCCGCGCGGGGCGCGGACCGGGCGTGGGCCTGATAGGTCGGCGGCTGTCATCGCTGGCTCCTCGTCGAGTCGGCAGCGGCGGTCGCCGCTCCCGGCATGCTAAACGCCGGGCCGGCCAGCCACGGCGGGCGGGCCGGCCCGGCGTCCGGTGCCGGTGCTCAGCTCAGCAGGTCAGCCGAGGCCGACCGCCTTGAGCCAGCCCTGGGCCACGGTCGAATAGTTGTCGTGGTCCAGGATGACCGCCTTGTCCATGGCCAGCAGGCCGGCCGTGGTCAGCTTGGCCGAGATGGCGTTCAGCGTGTTCACCACCGTTGCGGTGGCCGCCTTCTTGTAGACCAGCGGGGTGACGTTCTGCGCGGCGAAGTTGAACTTCGGGTCGGCCAGCGCCACCAGGTGGTCGGTGATGATCTGCGGCGTGGTGGTGAACACGTCGGCCGCCTGGACCTTGCCGTCCTTGAGCGCGGCCAGCGTGAGCGGCCCGGACTCGTCGAGCGGCACGAAGGACTTGAACGTGAGCCCATAGTTCTTCTTGAGCCCGACCAGGCCGTCAGTGCGGGTCTTGAACTCGGGCGGGCCACCGATAGCAAAGTTCTTGGCCACCGGCTTGAGGTCCGCGATCGAGCTCAGGTGATACTTCTTCGCGGTGGCCTGGGTGACCGTGACCGAGTCCTTGTCCTGCGCCGTGGAGGAATTGAGGATCTCCACCGACGACGGCAGCTTGGCCTTCAGCGCCGCGTTCACCTCGGCGGTAGTGGCCGCGGTGCTGGTGGTGTCCACCGACGTGGTGAGCAGCGCGCCGTTGTACTCGGGGATGACGCTGACCGCGCCCTTGACCACCTCCGGGTAGTACACCTCCCGCGCGCCGATGTTGAACTTCGAGGTGACCTTGACGCCCTTCGCCTGCAGGGCGAGCACGTAGATCTCGGCCAGTAGCTCGTCCTCCGGGAAGTTGGCCGAGCCCACCACCACGGTGCCCTTGGCCGCGCTCGGCGCGAGCGGGTTGGAACTGCCCGAGCTGCTGGTGCTCCCGCCGCTGCTGCCGCACGCGGCAAGGACCAGGCTGGTCAGGACGGCCAGGCCACCGGCCACGGTGCCGCGCAGCCGGATGCCGCGCGTCTGGGGTGCGACCGCCGCGAACCGCGAGGTCGGGGACATAGGTGTTTCCCTTCTTTTGAGGTAAGGCCTCATCACGTCTGGCGGGCCTGCTGGCGCAGGCCAGCCGGCACGGCGAGCCGCCGCACGCCGACAAAGACGGCTTGGACGGCCAGCGCGAGCAGGACGACGAACAGCGCTCCCCCGGCCACCTCCCCGTAGTTGTCGGTCGCGAGGCCGTCGATGATGTAGCGGCCGAGGCCGCCGAGGCCGATATACGCGGCGATGGTCGCGGTGGCTACCACGAAGATCGCCCCAGTGCGCAGGCCGAGGATGATCAGCGGCGAGGCCACCGGCACCTCCACCTTGCGTACCTGCTGCCAGGACGTCATGCCCATGCCGCGGGCCGCGTCCTTGAGTTCGGGTTCCACCCCGGCCACACCTTCGTAGGTGTTCACCAGGATGGGCGGGATGCCCAGCACGACCAGCGGGATCAGCCAGGCCAGCGGGGAGAAGCCGAGGGTGACGGCGAGCAGAGTGAGCAGGCCGAGCGTGGGGATGGCGCGCCACGCGTTGGCCAGGTTTACCACCAGCACCGCGCCGCGGCCGGTGTGCCCGATCAGGATGCCCAGCGGGATCGCGATCAGCGCCGCGATGAGCAGCGCCACGCCGGTGTAGTAGAGCTGTTCCAGGATCCGGATCGGGATGCCGCCGGACCCCTGCCACTGGGCCGGCTGCTTCAGCCAGTCCCAGGCGTAGCTCAGGAATTTCACTGGGCACCTCCAGCCAGCGCGGGGACCGGATCGGCCACTACCTCGGGCAGCTCCCGGCGGCGTCGCCGCGGCCGCCACGGGGTGAGCAGCCGGCGCACCAGCACCAGGAGCAGGTCGCAGACGAGCGCCAGCGCGATGATCAGCCCGCCGCCGACCAGGATCTCGGTCAGGAAGGCCCGCTGGTAGCCGTCGATCAGCAGGTAGCCCAGGCTGCTCACGCCGATCAGCTGGCCGAGGGTGGCCAAGCTGATGCTGGATACGACCGCGACCCGCAGCCCGGCGATCACGATCGGCACCGCGATCGGCAGCTCCACCTGGGCCAGGCGGCGCGTGGCGCCGAAGCCCATCGCGGTGGCGGCCTGCCGGACCGGCTCCGGCACGGAGCGCAGCCCGTCCACCACGTTCGGCACCAGGACACACAGCGAGAACAGGGTGAGCGGGATGATCACCGTGGTGTCGGTCAGCCCGTAATACGGGATCAGCACGATGAACAGGGCCAGTGAGGGCAGCGCGTAGAGCACGCTGGTGGCGGACAGCACCGGCCCGTACAGCCACCTGAACCGCACGCAGATGATGCCCAGCGGCACCGAGATGATCAGCCCGAACAGCGCCGGCAGGACGCCCAGCTTGACGCTCTCCCAGGTGAGCGTGGGGACCTGTGACCAGTCCATGGCGGTCAGGCCGTCCCGGTGGGCGAGGCTTCGGTGGCCGGCTCGGCCGCCCCGGCCGCCGCCGCGTCCGGATCCGCCGCCGGGCCGGCCGCCTCCACCGCGGCGCCGAGCCGCTCGTAGGACGTGACGCCGACCACCCGGCCCTGCTCATCCACCCCGACGGCCCGGCCGGCCGGGGACAGCAGGGTGGCGTCCAGCGCGGCGCGCAGCGAGTCGGTGCTCACCCCGAACGTGTGCCCGTACGGGCTGAGCCGGGCGTCGCCCGCGATGGCCTCCCGGGGCAGCGACCCCAGCTCGTCGCTGGCCACCCAGCCACGTGGTTTCTGGTCCGCGTCGGTGACCAGCAGCCAGGGCTCGCCGTTGCGCTGCGCGTGCTCGGCCGCCTCCCAGGCGGGCATGCTCGTGCTGATCACGGCCGTGTCGTCCAGGTTCAGCCCGGAGGCGGCCAGGAAGGACAGCCGCCGGATGCCCCGGTCGAAGCCGAGGAAGCTCTCCACGTAACTGTCGGCGGGCGCGGTGAGCAGCCGCTCCGGGCTGTCCACCTGGGCGATCCGCCCGCCCGGGCGGAAGATCGCGACCTGGTCGCCCACCTTGATGGCCTCCTCGACATCGTGCGTGACGAGCACGATCGTCTTGTGCAGCTCCGCCTGGAGCCGGAGGAGTTCATCTTGCAGGGTGGCTCTGACAATCGGGTCAACCGCGCTGAACGGCTCGTCCATCAGCAGTACCGGCGGGTCGGCCGCCAGCGCCCGGGCCACCCCAACCCGCTGCTGCTGGCCGCCGGACAGCTGGTACGGGTAGCGCCGGGCCAGGCTGTCGTCCAGGCCGACCAGCCGCATCAGTTCCCGGGCCCGGTCCCTGGCCTTGCTCTTGCCCCAGCCGATCAGCAGCGGCACCGTACCGATGTTGTCCTCGATCGTCCGGTGCGGGAACAGCCCGGCCTGCTGGATGACGTACCCGATGCCGCGGCGCAGCGTGGGCGGATCGGACTTCTGGATGTCCTTGCCGTTGAGCAGGATCTGGCCGCTGGTCGGGTCGATCAGCCGGTTGATCATGCGCAGCGTGGTGGTCTTGCCGCACCCACTGGGGCCGACCAGCACCATCGTCTGCCCGTCCGGAACCTCCAGGTTGAGGTCGTCCACGGCGAGCGTGCCGCCCGGGTACCGTTTCGTCACGCCCTTGAAGGTGATCACGACGTGGCCTTCCGGTCTGGCCCCCACCTGAGTACCGGGGTCTGGCGCTGCTGACTACCCGTGCCGCTGGGTGGCATGCCCGGCAGCCACAGCAAGATCAGCGTAACCACGTTCGGCGAGCGCGGCCACGCCGCAGCGGCCAACCGTGTCCTAGACGAGACCAGCAGTGATACGGCAGATGACATGGCGGTGGCCGGGCACGGCTGGGGGAACGGGGAATAATGATGGCTGGCCGGAGGTTTACTCCCGGCTTGCGGGCAAGGAAGCTCTGCGCCCCGCCAGCGGCGTGCCAGCCAGCGCGCGCCCGAACCCACTCTGGGAAATCCCACCATGTCAGTAGAGATTAGCGAACAGCACGAAGCGGACGGGCACCAGCACAAGGATGTTTCCGGTGGCTGGCTCCGCCCGGCGGTGTTCGGTGCCATGGATGGCCTGGTCACCAACGTCTCGCTGATCGCTGGCGTGGGCGCCGGGGTGAACGCCTCCGGCGGCTCACCGCACCTCATCGTGCTCACCGGGCTGGCCGGGCTGGCCGCGGGCGCGTTCTCCATGGCGACCGGGGAGTACGTCTCCCTCTCGTCGCAGAACGAGCTGGTCGAAGCCGAGGTGCGCAAGGAACAGCACGAGCTGGAGCACAACGCCGAGTCGGAGCGGCGCGAACTGGCCGAGACATTCCGCCGCCAGGGGGTGGAGCCGGAGCTGGCCGACAAGGTCGCGGCGCAGATCTCGGCCAACCCGGAGCACGCCCTGGACGTGCACGTCCGCGAGGAGCTCGGGGTGGACCACCGGGAGCTGCCGTCGCCGTACACCGCGGCGGCCGCCTCGCTGGTCACGTTCGCGGTGGGCGCGCTCATCCCGCTGCTGCCGTACCTGTTCCGGGTGGACAACCTGGCCCTGGCCCTCGGCCTGGCCGCGGTGGCCGCGTTCGTCGGCGGCGGGCTCGTGTCCCGGCTGACCGACCGGCCGTTCCTCCGCGGCGCGGTGCGCCAGCTGGTGCTGGGCGCGGCCGCGGCCGGCATCACGTTCGCGATCGGCAGCGCGGTCGGCGCCGGCGTCTCGTAACGCCGGTAGCGGTGCCCGCCGCTACCAGGAATCGGCGCCGAACGCGTCGTCCTCGTGGCCGCCCGGGCTGGAGGACAGCAGCTTGAGGTCGGACTCCACCATCATCGTGATCAGCTCGGTGAACCCGGTCTTCGGTTTCCAGCCGAGCTGCTGCGCGGCCTTGGCCGGGTCGGCGCACAGCTGGTCCACCTCGGCCGGCCGGACGAACGCGGCGTCCACCGTGACGTGCTCCCGCCAGTCCAGCCCGGCCACGCTGAACGCCAGATCGACGAGTTCGTCGACGCTGTGCGTGACCCCGGTGCCCACGACGTAGTCGGCAGGCTCGTCCTGGGCCAGCATCAGGTGCATGGCCCGGACGTAGTCGCCGGCGAAGCCCCAGTCCCGCCGGGCCCACAGGGTGCCCAGCCGGAGCTGCCGCTCGTGGCCGAGCTTGATCCGGGCCACCCCGAGGGACACCTTGCGGCTGACGAACTCCGCGCCGCGCCGCGGCGACTCGTGATTGAACAAGATCCCGGACACCGCGTACATGCCATACGACTCGCGGTAGTTCTGGGTCAGGAAGTGCCCGTATGCCTTGGCCACCCCGTACGGGCTGCGCGGGTGGAACGGGGTCCGCTCGTGCTGCGGCGACTCCCGCACCTTGCCGAACATCTCCGACGAGGACGCCTGGTAGAAGCGGATCTGCGAGCCGCGCGGGGTGCGCGAGGCGCTGATCCCGCTGCACACCCGGATGGCCTCCAGCACCCGGAGCACGCCCAGGCCCGTCACCTCACCGGTCAGCTCGGCCTGCTGCCAGGACATCGGCACGTAGGAGATCGCGGCCAGGTTGTAGACCTCGTCCGGTTGCACCCGCTCCACCGCGGAGATCAGGCTGCCCTGGTCGAGCAGGTCACCGCGGACCAGCCGGATATCGCCGAGCAGCTCACGGACCCGGCGGACCCGCGGGTTGGACTGGCCGCGGACCAGCCCCCACACCTCGTACCCCTGGGCCAGCAGGTACTCGGCCAGGTAGGACCCGTCCTGCCCGGTGATCCCGGTGATCAGTGCACGCCTCGTCAGCGGAGCCTCCATCCCAAACCACCTCAGGGGTACGTCGGCGCAGCTTACCGGGCATGGCCACGGCGCCGCCGCCGGCCACCAGACAGCGGCGCGTCCCGGCTCCGAGCGGCCCCTGTACCCGGTGGTAATGTTCGCTCCCTAACCGGCAGCGTCATGCGGTGCGGACGAAAGGTGCAAACCTGCGTGCTGACCACGGATCACCCGCTGCGCATCGCACTGCTTTCCTACCGCAGCAAACCGCATTGCGGCGGCCAGGGGATCTACCTGCGCCACCTGTCCCGCGAGCTGGCCGCGCTCGGGCACCACGTCGAGGTGTTCTCCGGCCAGCCCTACCCGGAGCTGGAACCGGGGCCGGTGCTCCGCGAGGTGCCCAGCCTCGACCTGTACCGGGATGACGACCCGTTCCGCACGCCGCGGCTAGCTGAGTACCGGGACTGGATCGACGCGCTGGAATTCGGCGTGATGAAGACCGGCGCGTTCCCCGAGCCGCTCACCTTCAGCCTGCGCGCGCTGCGCCTGCTGCGCGGCCGCCGGGCCGACTTCGACCTGGTGCACGACAACCAGGTGCTGGCCTACGGGATGCTCGGCCTGCCCCGGATCGGCCTGCCCCTGGTGACCAGCATCCACCACCCGATCAGCGTGGACCGGCGGATCGAGCTGGCCGCGGCGCACGGCAAGCAGTGGCTGGGCAAGTGGCGCTGGTACTCGTTCGTCCGGATGCAGGGCCGGGTGGCCCGCCGGGTCGGGCCGATCCTGACCGCCTCGCAGGCGTCCCGGGCCGACATCTGCCGGGATTTCCGGGTCGATCCGGAGCAGGTGCACGTGATCCCGCTCGGCGTGGACACCCGGCTGTTCCACCCCCGCCCCGCGCCCCGGGTGCCGGGCCGGATCGTGGCCGTGGCCAGTGCGGACTCGCCGCTCAAGGGAGTGGCCACGCTGCTCGCGGCGGTGGCCAAGCTGACCGTGGAGCGGGACGCGCAGCTGACCGTGGTGGGCAAGCCGTCGGCCGGCGGCCCGACCGAGCGGCTGGTCGGTGAGCTGGCCCTGGGCGACCGGGTCCGCTTCGTGCACGGCATCAGCGACACCGAGCTGGCCGAACTGTGCGCCAGCGCCGAGATCGCCGTCGTTCCCTCGCTGTACGAGGGCTTCTCGCTGCCCGCGGTGGAACACATGGCGTCCGGGACGCCGCTGGTGGCCAGCCGGACCGGGGCGCTGCCCGAGGTGACCGGGGACGCGGCCCGGCTGGTCGAGCCGGGCAACCCGGACGAGCTGGCGGCCACCCTGCGCGATCTGCTCGACTCACCCGCCGAGCGGGACCGGCTGGGCGCGGCCGCCTGGCAGCGGGTGCAGGAGCGGTTCGCCTGGAGCGCGGTGGCCCGGGCCACGGTGCACCGGTACCGCACCGCGATCGAGACGAACGGGGCCCGGGCGTGCTGACCGTGGACTTCCGGCGGCTCCCGGTCGGCCCGGGTGACCGCGTGCTCGACCTCGGCTGCGGCGCCGGGCGGCACGCCTTCGAGTCGCTGCGCCGCGGCGCCACCGTGGTGGCGCTGGACGCGGACGCCGCCGAGTTGCGCGGGGTGGCCGAGATGGCCGCGGCCATGCACGAGGCGGGCGAGACTCCGGCCAGCGCGGACGCCCGAACGGTCTGCGGCGACGCGACCGCGATGCCGTTCCCCGACGGGGCGTTCGACCGGGTCATCGCGGCCGAGGTGCTCGAGCACATCCCCGCCGACCAGCAGGCGCTGGCCGAGATCACCAGGGTGCTGCGCCCCGGCGGCCTGCTGGGCGTCACCGTGCCGGCCTGGCTGCCGGAACGGATCTGCTGGCGGCTGTCCGATGACTACCACAACACGCCCGGCGGGCACGTCCGGATCTACACCCGGGCGGAGATGGAAGCCAAGCTCACCGCGGCCGGCCTGCGGGTCGGCGGGCACCACCACGCGCACGGCCTGCACTCGCCGTACTGGTGGCTGAAATGCGCGGTCGGCGTGCACCAGGACGACCATCCGCTGGCCCGCGCCTACCACCGGCTGCTGGTCTGGGACATCATGCAGCGGCCCGCGGCGACCCGGCTGGCCGAGCAGGCGCTGAACCCGCTGATCGGCAAGAGCCTGGTCATCTACGCGGAGAAGCCGGACGCCCCGCCCAGCGTGCAGCGCCCCGCCCCGGCCACCGAGCGGGCGCATGCCGTCGCCTGAGGCGCTGGCCAGCTCGCTGAGCGTGGCCGACAAGCCGGTACCCGCGCTGCCCGGCGTCCTGACCGCCGCCGAGGTGCTGGCCACCGGCGAGCACATCGCCGCCCGGCAGGCGCCCTCCGGCGCGATCAGCTGGCCGGACGGGCACACCGACGCGTGGAATCACGTGGAGTGCGCGATGGCGCTGTCCGCGTGCGGGCTGACCGGACCCGCCCGGCTGGCCTACGACTGGCTGCGGCAGACCCAGCGCCCGGACGGCTCGTGGCCGAAGCGGATCAGCGGCGAAACGGTGACCGACGCCGGCGGTGAGAGCAACCAGGCCGCTTACGCCGCCGTGGGCGCCTGGCACGAGTTCCAGCTCACCGGGGACGAGGCGTTCCTGGCCCAGATGTGGCCCGCGGTGCAGCGGGCGATCGGGTTCGTGCTGTCCCTGCAGGTGCCGCGGGGCGAGATCCTCTGGCAGCGCGCGGCCGACGGCACGGCGGCCAGCTATGCGCTGCTCACCGGGTGCGCCAGCACGTACCAGAGCCTGCGCTGCGCGGTCTGGCTGGCCGATTACCTGGGCGAGCCGCAGCCCGCCTGGGAACTGGCCGCCGGCCGGCTGGGTCACGTGGTGGCCAGCCACCCGGAGGCGTTCGCGGACAAGAGCCGGTTCGCGATGGACTGGTACTACCCGGTGCTGGCCGGCCCGGTGCGCGGCCCGGCCGGGCTGGACCGGCTGGACGAGCAGTGGGCCGAGTTCGTGGTCCCCGGGCTGGGCGTGCGCTGCGTCCGGGACCAGCCGTGGATCACCGGGGCGGAAACCTGCGAGCTGGCCATGGCGCTGCACGCGGCGGATGACCACAGCCGGGCCCGCCAGATGTTCGCCGACATCCAGCATCTGCGGGACGGTGACGGCGGCTACTGGACCGGGTGGCAGTTCGCCAACCAGGCGCACTTCCCGGCCGAACGGAGCAGCTGGACGGCGGCCGCGATGGTGCTGGCCGCCGATGTGCTGTCCGGCACCACCCCGGCCGCGGCCATGTTCCGTGACGTGCCGCCCCCGCCGCCGGCCGAGCCCGGCTCGGCCATGCACTGCTTCTCGGCCCGCTGCCGCCCGTCGCTCGGCCCGCGCTAGCCGCCGGCGCTAGCCGGTGCGCTCCAGCACGCGCAGCGAGCCGTGCACGGACACCTCGGTGAACTCGGCTGACTCCAGCGCGCGCCGGTAGATCCGGTACGGGGCCTGGCCGCCGTCGGCCGGATCCGGGAACACGTCGTGAATGGCCAGCGCCCCGCCGGGCGCGACCCAGGGCGCCCAGTTGGCGTAGTCGGCCTGCGCTGCCTCGTCGGTGTGCCCCCCGTCGATGAACAGCATGCCGAGCGGGGCCCGCCACAGCCCGGCCAGCTGCGCCGACCGGCCGACTACGGCGATGACCTGGTCCTCCAGGCCAGCCGCGGCCAGCGTGGCGCGGAAGCCGGGCAGCGTGTCCAGCCGCCCGGTCCGCTCGTCCACCAGCGCCGGGTCGTGGTAGTCCCAGCCCGGCTGGTTCTCCTCCGAGCCGTGGTGATGATCCACCGTGATCACCAGCTGGCCCGCCTGCCGCGCCGCGGCGGCCAGGTAGATGGTGGATTTGCCGCAGTAGGTGCCGATCTCCAGGATCGGCCCGCGGCCGGCGTAGGCGGCCGCGGTCGCGTACAGGGCCAGCCCCTCGGCCGGCGGCATGAACCCCTTGGCCGCCTCGGCTGCGGCCCGTAGCTCCGCTGGCATCCCCATCGGCACCCCAAAACCCTAATTTTTTGAACGCCCGCTGGTGGTACTCGGCGGCCCGGGCGCGCGGTGTGCGCGGGGGCTGTCATCGGCCGGGCCGGGACGTACTGTAGCGCTGGACACTCCGGCGAAGGAGGGCAACGCGATGCGGGTGCTGGTCGATCGCGACCTGTGCGAGGCCAACGGGGTATGCGCCGGGCTGGCGCCCGGCGTGTTCGACCTCGACGACGAGGACTACCTGCACATCGCCGCCGGGGAGGTGCCCGCGGGGTCGGCGGACCTGGTCCGCCGCGCGGTGGCATCCTGCCCGCGGCTGGCGCTCAGCCTGGCCGACTGAGCCGGCCCGCTTAGCCAGCGGGCTGAGCCAGCCGACTGAGCCGGCCGGGTCAGAGCACCCCGGCTGCCAGCGCGACGCCGACCCCGACCAGGATGGCCCCGCCGATCTGCTCGCCGCGGCGGCCGGCCGTAGCGCCGAGCCGGCCGCCGAGTTCCAGCCCAGCCAGCGACATCAGTACGCTGACCGCCCCGATGACGATGGCCGCCTCGGCCACACTGATATTCAGCGTGCCCAGTGCGAACCCGGCGGCCAGGTTGTCCAGGCTGAGCGCGAACGCGGTGACGATCAGCCTGCCCAGGCCCATGGTGTGGGCCGGGTGCACCCCCGGCGCGCTCCCGGCCGGCCAGGCCGGCTGGCGCAGCGCCCGGAGCACCGTGACAGCGCCCATGATGATCAGTAGGCCAGCGCCGATCCAGCGGGCCAGGTGGCCAATGCCGGTAGCCACCCCGGCCCCGATGACCAGGCCGATGATGGGCATCCCGGTCTCGAACGCGCCGAACACCAGCGCCACCCGCAGCCTGGTCGCCGCGGTGACACCGCCGAAGCCAATGCCGATGGCCGCGGCCAGGTTGCCCAAGCCAACCGAGGCCGCGACGAGCAGGAGAGGCAGCACGCGCACAGGCTAGAACCGGAGGCCGGGCTCAGTGCGCCGGTTCCTGCAGCTCGATCCGGTTTCCGGCCGGATCGTCGAGGAACGACTGCCGCCCGGTGCCGACCGGGACCGGATCGGTCACCGTGACCCCCTGCCCGCGCAGTTCCGCCACCACCGCGTCCAGGTCGGACACGGCCAGCGCGAAGTGCTGGCCGAGCGGCGGCGGGACGTCCGCCTCGATGAGGTGGATCTGCTGGCCGCCGGCGTCGAGCCAGGCGCCGCCGAAGCTGAAGTCCGGCCGGTCGGCCCGCTCGGTCAGGCCGAGCACCTGGGTGTAGAAGCCGAGCGCGGCCGGGACGTCACGGACATTGAGCGAAACATGGTGCAGCCCGTCAGGTCTCATAAGTCCAGTTTCGCAGTCAGTCCTGCTTCCGGCCAGGGTCAGTGACCCGGCCGAGGAACAGCGGCAGCCCGCTGGCCAGCTCGGTGATGGCGAACAGGAACGGCCGGTCCACGGTCAGCTCGACCGGCGGGTCGGGGATCATCACCCGGGCGGCCGCCCTGATCACCACGGCGGTGGCCGCGGCCGCCTCGGTGCCCTGCTCGGCCACGTCGAGATAGGCCTGGTGCACGACGTCGCTGATGTGCACCGGCTGGGCGGTGGTGATGCCGGTGAAGTCGGCCCGGCTGGTGAACGCCAGCGGCATACCCATCGCGGCCAGCGCGGCACCGAGGCTGAACTGGCCGGTCACCCGGAACCTGGGCAGCGCCAGGGTGACCTGGCGGGTGGCCAGCCCGGCCAGCAGGCCGGCCAGGCCGTCGCGGGCCAGCCGGGACTCGACCGGCGCCAGCGGGCCGTCGGGCAGCACGATGACCATGCCGAGCCGCTGCCCGGTATACGGCAGCTCCACCACCTGGTACCCGTTGCCGCGCAGGTAGCGCAGCCGCTCCCGGAGCCGCATGGTGGGCACCGGCTGCCCGGTGCCGGGCACCGGGTGGAACGGGGCATCCTGGGTCGCGCCCGGCGGGAACGGGAATGTCCAGGCGGCCTTCAGGTACACGGCGCTGGCCAGCACGAGGCGGGTGGCCACGCTGATGGCGCCGGGCGGGATCAGGCCGGTGATCTTCCCCGCGGTCTGCTCGGCGATCAGTTCGTTGATCTGCTGCCGGGCCGGGCCGGCCGCCTCGATGAAGTCGGCCACCCGGAGCTGGGCGCACGCCGCCTGGGCCAGCGCCGCGGTGAAGTCCGGCTGCAGCGGCAGCCCGGACTGCACCCAGACGGTGTTCGGCGCGCGCAGCGTGAGATTGCCGGCCGCCACGCTGTCCAGCAGGGCGCAGGTCTCCAGCAGCCCGGCCGCCGCGTCCTGCGGCTTGGCCAGGCGCAGCGTGGCAGCCAGTTGCCCGGCCGTCTCGCCACGCGCGCCGAGCAGCGTCATCCGCAGCGCGGTGCCGATACTGGCCGGGGAGATGACCAGGTTGCCGGCCCCGCCCAGCGCCGCGTACAGGCCCGCGCCGAACAGGTCGTCCGGCGCCGCAGGGGTCTGGGCGCTAGCCATGGACGCGAGCCAGCCGGGCGATCGCTTCCCGCAGCACCTCGTCCTTCTTGCAGAACGCGAACCGCACCTGGCTGCGCCCGGCCGCCTCGTTGTCGTAGAACACCGAACTGGGAATGGCCACCACCCCGGCCTGTTCGGGCAGCCGGCGGCAGAAATCCATCCCGTCGGTCTCGCCGAGCGGCCGGATATCCGTGGTCACGAAGTAGGTGCCGGCCGGCTCGTACACCTCGAACCCGACCTCGGCCAGCCCAGCGCAGAGCAGGTCGCGCTTGCCCCGCAGGTCCTCACCGATCGCGGCGAAGTAGGCGTCGGGCAGCGCCAGCGCCTGCGCCACCGCGTACTGGAACGGCCCGCCGGTGACGTAGGTGAGGAACTGCTTGACCGTGCGCACCGCGGTGACCAGTTCCGGGATACCGGTCACCCAGCCGATCTTCCAGCCGGTAAAGGAGAACGTCTTGGCCGCGGAGCTGATCGTCACGGTGCGCTCGCGCATCCCGGGCAGGGTGGCGATCGGCACATGCTCTCCGTCGAAGATCAGGTGCTCGTACACCTCGTCGGATACCACCAGCAGGTCGTGCTCGCAGGCCAGCGCCGCGATCTCGGTCAGCTCGGCCCGGCTGAACACCGCCCCGGTCGGGTTGTGCGGCGTGTTCAGCAGGATGAGCCGGGTGCGCGGGGTGATGGCCGCGCGGAGCGCGGCCAGGTCGGGCCGGAAGTCCGGCGGGCGCAGCGTCACCGGCACCCGGGCCGCGCCCGCCATGGCCACGCAGGCGGCGTAGGAGTCGTAGTAGGGCTCGAACGCGATCGCCTCGTCACCCGGCTCCATCAGCGCGATCAGCGCGGCCGCGATCCCCTCGGTGGCGCCCGCGGTGACCAGCACGTCGGTGTCCGGGTCCAGGTCGACCCCGTAGAACCGCTTCTGGTGCGCGGCCACCGCGTGCCGCAGTTCGGGGATGCCCGGGCCGGGCGGGTACTGGTTGCCCCGGCCTTCCATGATCGCCGCCGCAGCCGCCGCGGCGACCTCGGCCGGACCGTCCGTGTCCGGGAAGCCCTGGCCCAGGTTGACCGACCCGGTGGTCAGCGCCAGCGCGGACATCTCAGCGAAGATCGTCGTGCCCAGCCCGGCCAGCCGCCGGTTCAGCAAAGGTCTGCTCACGTGGCCATAACATCACAGCGGCGCTCCGGCGCAGCGGTCAACTACCCTGCCCCTATGCGGATTGCGTTGTGTCAGCTGCCGGTTAGCCCGGATCCTGTGGTCAATTTGGGGCGGGTGCGCGCCGCCCTGGATAGCGCGGCGGGGCAGGGCGCGGAGCTGGCCGTGTTCCCGGAAGCGACGCAGGCCCGGTTCGGCACCGACCTGCAGGCGGTGGCCGAGCCGCTGGACGGCCCGTTCGGCGCCGGGCTGGCCGCCGCGGCCCGGGACGCCGGGGTATCCCTGGTGGCCGGGGTGTTCGAGCCCGCGCCGGACGGCCGGGTGTACAACACCGCGGTCGGCTATGGCCGGGCTGGCCAGCGGGTGGCCGCGTACCGGAAGATCCACCTGTTCGACTCGCTCGGCGAGACCGAGTCCAAGGTGGTCGCGCCGGGCGCCGAGCCGGTGCTGGCCGAACTGGCCGGGCTCCGGGTCGGCGTGCTCACTTGTTACGACATCCGGTTCCCGGAACTGGCCCGGAACCTGGTGGCCCGCGGCGCGGACCTGCTGGTCGTGCCGGCCGCCTGGGCCGCCGGGCTGTTCAAGGAAGAGCACTGGGTCACGCTGGTGCGGGCCCGGGCCATCGAAAACACGGTCTGGGTCGCGGCCGCCGGGCAGGTGCCCGATCCGGACTCGCCGCCGACCCGGGCGCCTACTGGCATCGGCCGGAGCATGCTGGTGGACCCGATGGGCACCGTCCGGCTGGACCTCGGCTCATTCGCCGGGGTCGGCTGCGGCGACGTGGATACCACGTTCACCGAGCGGGTCCGGGACCGGCTGCCGTGCCTGGAGCACCGGCGCGAGGATGTCTTCGGTCGGTACTAGTCCGGGGGGCGGACCCCCGGACCCCGGGCCGCGCAGGATGGCGGGTTGCGCGACCGGACCGACGTACTAGGACGCGGCGAGCTGCCCAGCCATGTCGAGCATGGCGCTGCGCAGGCTCTCCCGCTCCTCTTCGTTGACTCGTTCTACGAACCGGAGCATGGTGATCCGCTGATCACCACCGGAGCGGAGCACCTCGGACATCAGCCGGGCGTCGTGCTCCTCCCGGGACTCCACCGGCCAGTACCGCCACGCCCGGCCGTGCTTCTCGCGGCACAGCACACCCTTGCCATACAGGATGTTCATTACCGTCATCACGGTCGTATACGCGACGGGCCGGTTGTAGGACAGCCGCTCGCGGACCTCCCGGACCAGATAGGCCCGGTCACTGGCCCACGCCACATCCATAATCGCGGACTCGAGCTCTCCGAACTCGCGCACTTTCCGCCACCTCCTGGTCATCCATGGTAGGCACGGGCCCCGGCCCGGCCCGGGGCCGTGACGGTGGCTGGGGGAGGAATTCTTCCCTGCGTGCTGCTTTCTCCACCCGGCCCGTGCGGTGCATGGAGTACACCGTGGCCGGCCGGGGTGGCCCGAGACATCGGTCGGCTTACCTATGTCCTAAGCGTCAGAGTGGGAATTGACCCGTTCCCGGCGGTGCCGCCGGACCAGCCAGAAGACCACCGCGCCGAGCGCCACGGCCGCGATCGCGATGGCCACGCCGGTGCCGACGGTGCGCTCGATGGCCGCGTACGCCGACCCGGCGGCATAGCCGAGCAGGCAGTACCCGACACCCCAGAGCACCGCGCTGAGCACGTTGTAGAGGACGAACGTGCGGTACGGCAGCCGCGTGGTGCCCGCGACGGCGGGCATCATGGCCCGCAGCACGGCGATGAACCGGCCGAGGAACACGGCCACCGCGCCGCGGCGGTGCAGCACCGACTGGGCCCGGTCCACCCCGCCAGCCACCCGCCGCAGCCGGGGCGTGGCCAGCAGCCGCCCGCCGAGATGCCGGCCTATCTCGTAGCCGACCAGCGGGCCGACGATGGCAGCCAGCACCACCACCAGCATCAAGAGAGGCAGGGACACCCGGCCCCGGCTGGCCAGCACGCCGCCAAGCACGGCCGCCGTCTCACCCGGGATGACGAAGCCGAGGAAAATGGCTGTCTCACCGAACACCAGCGCGGCCACCAGCAGATAGGCCAGCGGGCCGCTCAGCCGGGCCAGTTCGGTGGTGATCGACGTCACCTTCCGGCCCCTTCCGCTGCCACCTGCCCACTCCCTGCTGCCCGCTGGCCCACCCTGATCCATTCCGGGATGACCTCGCACTATCCCGGAATCCGGGGGCTTTCGGATGCGATGCTAGCCACTGGGCCCGAGCGGTTTGCCCGGACACGGCCCACCAGGCCGGCCTCTTCCCTCTAGCCGCCTGGCCGGCCATCATTTGCTGACAATTCGGACAGCGCCAACCTGCCCCCGCCGGGAAAGGAGGAGGATGCCAGTTACTCCCGAGACTGGTCCTGAAGTCCTGCCATCGGCCGGATTCGTCCGCCAGGCGAACGTCTTCGCCACGCGGATCACGGGGGACGGATCGAGCGGGTACCTGGCAGAACCCGGGCGTTACCAGCTGTATGCGTCGCTGGCCGATCCGTGGGCACACCGCGCGCTCATCGTGCGCCGGCTGCTCGGCCTGGACCGGGTGATCGGGCTCACCCTGGTGGACCCGATCCGGGACGAGCGCGGCTGGCGGTTCCCGGCCAGCAACGGCGGGGTCGACCCGGTGACCGGCGCCAGGTTCGTGTCCGACCTGTACATGATCACCGATCCGGGGTACCGGGGCCGGTTCACCGTGCCGTTCGTCTGGGACACCCGCAGCCAGCGGATCGTGGACAACGACTTCCAGCAGATCACCACGTCGTTCGAGACCGAGTTCCGCGGCTACCACCGGCCCGGCGCGCCGGATCTGTACCCGGCGCGGCAGCGCACCGAGATCGACGCGCTGAGCACGCTGATCTACCACGCGGTCAACAACGGCGTGTACAAGGCTGGGCTGGCCACCAGCCAGGCCGCCTACGAGGAGGCGTTCGACGCGCTGTTCAGCACGCTGAGCGCGCTCGAGGAGCGACTGCTCCGGCGCCGGTACCTGCTGGGCAACAGCATTACCGAGGCGGATGTACGGCTATATCCAACATTGGCCCGCTTTGATGCTGTCTATTACACGCACTACAAGTGCAACCTGAACCGGCTGGTGGACTACCCCGGGCTGTGGGGGTACGCCCGCGACCTGTACCAGACCCCGGGCTTCGGCGACACAACCGACTTCGTCCAGATCAAGCGGCACTACTACCAGACCCAAGATTGGATCAACCCAAACCGCATCGTGCCTAAGGGACCCTATGTGAACTGGCTCTCACCGCATGACAGAGAGCGCATGTCAGGGCGATCATGAGGTGGTGGCCCGGACTCCGGGCTGTGCCGCGGCGGTAGCCTTGGTCGCCGGGGGTAGGGACAGAAATCCACCATCGAAGAGGGCGATGTCCGCCGTGTCTTCTGAGTCACCGCAATCCGCGGACCTCAACGAAGCCAAGCCCGCCGGCCCGGAAGAGGGCCGCCGCGGAGCCAGCCGCACCGGAGCCAGCGATCCTGGTGGAGCAGCCGAGCACACCGACGGCGGGGCCACCGACTTCGGGCCCAATGAATGGCTGGTGGATGAGCTCTACCAGCGCTACCTGGCCGATCCTGGCTCGGTGGACATGGCCTGGTGGAATTTCTTCGCCGACTACACCCCGCCCGCGGGCACTGCCACCGCGCCTTCGGCCCGGCCCGCGCAGCAGCCGGAGGATACTGCGCAGCAACCGGGAGATGCGGCCGGGCAGGGCCAGCCGCCCGCCGCCGCGTCGCCCGCACCGGCCGCCCCGGCGGCCGCGCCCAGGCAGGCCGCCCCGGCCGCGGGCACTCCGGCGCCCGCCGCGGCGCCGACCGCTCCGCCGGCCGCCCGGCCAGCCAGTCCGGCTGCCCCGGCCCCGGCGGCCGCCGCCAGCGCCACCCGGCTGCGCGGCGCGGCCGCCCGCACCGCGGTCAACATGACCGCCAGCCTGGCCGTACCCACCGCGACCAGCGTCCGCTCGGTGCCGGCCAAGCTGCTCATCGACAACCGCATCGTGATCAACAACCACCTGGCCCGCGGCCGCGGCGGCAAGGTCTCGTTCACCCACCTGATCGGGTTCGCGGTGGTCCGGGCGCTGGCCGCGGCACCGGAGATGAACTTCGCCTACGCCGAAGTGGATGGCAAGCCGGCCCTGGTCCAGCCGGAGCACGTCAACCTGGGCCTGGCCATCGACGTGACGGCCAAGGACGGGTCGCGCCAGCTGCTGGTGCCCGCGGTCAAGGGCGCGGAGAGCATGGACTTCCGCCAGTTCTGGATGGCCTACGAGGACGTGGTCCGGCGGGCCCGCAGCGGCAAGCTGGCGGTCGAGGACTTCGCCGGCACCACGATCACGCTGACCAACCCGGGCACGATCGGCACCGAGCACTCGGTGCCGCGGCTGCTGGCCGGCCAGGGCTGCATCGTCGGCGTCGGGGCGATGGAGTATCCCGCCGCCTACCAGGGCGCGGCCGAGGAGACCATGGCCCGGCTGGCGATCAGCAAGGCGGTCACGCTGACTTCGACCTACGATCACCGGATCATCCAGGGCGCGCAGTCCGGCGACTTCCTCCGGCACATCCACGGGCTGCTGCTCGGCGACGAGGGCTTCTGGGACGAGGTGTTCCAGGCCCTCAAGATCCCCTACGAGCCGATCCGCTGGGTGCGGGACATCCCAGCCGGGCACGAGGACGACATCACCAAGTCGGCCCGGGTGCACGAGCTCATCCACGCGTACCGGGTGCGCGGCCACCTGATGGCCGACACCGACCCGCTGGAGTACCGGCAGCGGCGGCACCCCGACCTGGACATCAACCAGCACGGGCTGACCCTGTGGGACCTGGAGCGGACGTTCGCCACCGGCGGGTTCGGCGGCAAGCCGCTGATGAAGCTGCGCGAGATCCTGGGCGTGCTGCGCGACTCGTACTGCCGCACGGTCGGCGTGGAGTACATGCACATCCAGAACCCGGAGGAGCGGGCCTGGATCCAGGCCCGGGTCGAGCGGCCGCACGACCGGGCCGGGCACGACGAGCAGGTGCAGATCCTGTCCCGGCTGAACGTGGCCGAGGCGTTCGAGATGTTCCTGCAGACCAAGTACGTGGGCCAGCGGCGGTTCTCGCTGGAGGGCGGCGAGTCGCTGATCCCGCTGCTCGACGCGGTCCTGACCGAGGCGGCCCGGACGCACCTGGACGAGGCCGTTATCGGCATGGCGCACCGTGGCCGGCTGAACGTGCTGGCCAACATCGTGGGCAAGTCCTACGCACAGATCTTCCAGGAGTTCGAGGGCAACCTGGACCCGCGCAGCACGCACGGCTCCGGCGACGTGAAGTACCACCTCGGCGCGAGTGGCGTGTTCACCGCGAGCGACGGCGCGACGATCCCGACCTCGCTGGTGGCCAACCCGAGCCACCTGGAGGCGGTGGACCCGGTGCTGGAAGGCGTCGTCCGGGCCAGGCAGGACATCATCGACAAGGGCGAGCCCGGCTTCACCGTGCTGCCGGTGCTGCTGCACGGGGACGCCGCGTTCGCCGGGCAGGGCGTGGTGGCCGAGACGCTGAACCTGTCCCAGCTGCGCGGCTACCGTACCGGCGGCACCGTGCACATCGTGGTGAACAACCAGGTCGGCTTCACCACCGCGCCCGCGGAGTCCCGGTCCAGCGTGTACGCCACCGACGTGGCCCGGATGATCCAGGCACCGATCTTCCACGTCAACGGGGACGACCCGGAAGCCGTGGTGCGGGTAGGCCGGCTCGCCTTCGCCTACCGGGAGCAGTTCCGCAAGGACGTGGTCATCGACCTGATCTGCTACCGGCGCCGCGGGCACAACGAAGCGGACAACCCGTCGTTCACCCAGCCGCTGATGTATGACCTGATCGACGCCAAGCGGTCCACCCGCAAGCTGTACACCGAGTCGCTGATCGGCCGGGGCGACATCACCATGGAAGAGGCCGAGCAGGCGCTGCGCGACTACCAGCAGCACCTGGAGCGGGCCTTCACCGAGACCCGGGAGGCGGCCAAGCGGCCGATGGACCCGGGCGCCGTGGTCCGTCCGGCCACCACGGCCCAGTTCCCGATCGTGCACCCGGACACGCCGACCGCGATCTCCGAGGAAGCCATCAAGCAGATCGTGGACACCCAGCTCAACCTGCCGGACGGGTTCACCCCGCACCCCCGGCTGCAGCCGCTGCTGGCCCGCCGGGCGACCATGGTCGAGCAGGACACCATCGACTGGGCCACCGGTGAGCTGCTCGCGTTCGGGTCGGTGCTGATGGACGGGCACCCGGTGCGGCTGGTCGGCCAGGACACCCGGCGCGGCACATTCGGCCAGCGGCACGCGGTCCTGGTGGACCGGCACACCGGCGCGGAGCACACCCCGCTGCGCGCGTTCAACTCGGCCACCGCCCGGTTCCACGTGTACGACTCGCTGCTGTCCGAGTACGCCGCGGTCGGCTTCGAGTACGGCTACTCGGTGGCCCGGCCGGACGCCCTGGTCTGCTGGGAAGCCCAGTTCGGCGACTTCGTCAACGGCGCGCAGACCATCCTGGACGAGTTCCTCAGCTCCGGGGAGCAGAAGTGGGGCCAGCCGTCCAGCGTGGTGCTGCTGCTGCCGCACGGCTACGAGGGCCAGGGCCCGGACCACTCCTCGGCCCGGATCGAGCGCTTCCTCAGCCTGTGCGCGCAGGGCAACATGACCGTCGCGCTGCCGACCACCCCAGCCAACTACTTCCACCTGCTCCGCTGGCAGGCGCTGTCCGGCCGGCGGACCCCGCTGGTGGTGTTCACGCCCAAGTCGATGCTCCGGCTCAAGGAAGCCACCTCCCCGGTGGCCGAGTTCTCCGCGGGGGAGTTCCATCCGGTCATCGGGGATCAAGCCGGCCTGGACCCGGCCGGCGTGCGGAAGGTGCTGCTCTGCTCGGGCAAGGTGTACTACGACCTGGCCGCGCGGCGGGACAAGGAGGGCCGGACGGACACCGCGGTCGTCCGGCTCGAGCGGCTGTACCCGGTGCCCGACGCGGACCTGCTCACCGAACTGGGCCGCTACCCGGCCGACGCGGAGATCACCTGGGTCCAGGAGGAGCCGGCCAACATGGGCGCCTGGCCGACCATGGCGCTCAAGCTCCCGGACATCCTTGGCCGCCCGATCGGCCGGATCTCGGTGCCGCCCAGCTCGGCGCCCGCGGTGGGCTCGGCCACCGCGCACAAGGCCGAGCACGAGCGGGTGGTGGCCGACGCCGTCGGCCAGGGGTAAACCATGTACTTCACCGACCGGGGCATCGAGGAGCTGCAGACCCGGCGCGGCACCGATGAGGTCAGCCTGAACTGGCTGGCCGAGCGGCTGACCGAGTTCATCGACCAGTTCCCCGACGCCGAGGCGACCGTGGACCGGCTGGCCACCTGGCTGGCCCGGCTCGACGACGAGGACGATTAACGCCAGCTCCTGCTGACTGGATCGCGATACATCTTGACTTTGCGGAAACGCGATATATCGTTTGTGTGGACCGCAGGAGAGGACCACACCATGTCGCACTGGACCGTGGACACACCGACCGCGCTCGATTTCGACCAGGTAACCGCGCTGCGGGTGCGGGCCGTCTCCGGGTCGGTGGCCGTGCTGAGCACGGACGAGCGGGCCTGCCTGGACATCGACAGCATCTCTGGGCAGCCGCTGCTGGTCAGCCACGAAGACGGCGTGCTGACCGTCACTTATGAGGACCTGACCTGGGATGGGCTGCTCGGCTGGCTGCGCCCGCAGCGGCATTCGGCGGCGATCACCGTCACCGTGCCCAAGGACTGCCCGGTCCAGCTCGGCGTGGTGAGCGCGGGCGCGATCGTGTCCGGGATCACGGCCAAGACATCGGTGCGCAGCGTGTCCGGGAACGTCACGCTGGACGGCGTGACCGGCACGGTCAACGCGAACACGGTGTCCGGCGACATCGAGGCCCAGGGCGTCGGCGGCCGGATCGGGTTCAATTCGGTGTCCGGCGATCTCACCCTGGCCGACGGCTCGGTGGGGCGGCTGGACGCCAAGACGGTCAGCGGCCGGGTCACCGCGGACATCGACCTGGAGCGGGACGCCCGGCTGCAGGTTGGCACGGTGTCCGGCGCGGTCGCGATCCGGCTGTCAGCCAAGACGAATGCCAAGGTGGCGCTGCGGTCCGCGGCCGGCCGGGTGCAGAGCGAGTTCGGCGGCCTCAGTCCGGGCCGGCAGCCCGGAGCGAACACGCTCAACGGGCAGCTCGGATGCGGCGACGGCGTCGGCAAGCTCTCGGTGACTACCATGTCAGGCCAGGTCACACTGCTGCAGCGGGATGAGCCTGGGCGGGTCCGCCAGGCGGCCAGCACTCCGGGAGGGTCACGATGAGCCCTGTTTTCCGGCACGGCCGGCTCCGGCTGTACCTGCTCAAGCTGCTGGACGAGTCGCCCCGGCACGGCTACGAGGTGATCCGGCTGCTGCAGGACCGGTTCATGGGGGTCTACGCGCCGTCACCCGGCACCATCTACCCGAGGCTGGCCCGGCTGGAAGAGGAGGGTCTGGTCACCCACGACGAGGTCAACGGCAAGAAGGTGTACCGGATCACCGAGAAGGGCCGGGAGGAGCTGCGCAATCGGTCCGCGGACCTCACCGACCTGGAAGCGGAGATCACCGCCTCGGTCCGGGATATCGCCCGCGAGGTGACCGAGGATGTCCGGGAGACGGTACGGAACCTGCGCGAGGAACTGACCTGGGCGGCCCGGGACGTGCAGCGCCGCGGCGGCCCGCCGCCCGGCCAGCAGGACAGCCGGCCGGGCCGGGACGAGGCGTGGCAGGCCAGGGAAGCGGGCCGCCGGGAACGGGCCGCCGCCCGGCGGGCCCGGGCCCGGGCGCGGCACGAGAAGGCCCCGGGATCCCGGGGTGACTCCTGGGCGGCCGCCGCCGACGATCCCGCCGACCGGCTGGCCGCCGAGCAGGACCGGCTCGACCAGCAGCAGGACCGGCTGAACGCCGAGCAGGCCCGGCTGGACGAGGAGCGGGCCCGGCTAGCCACCGAGCAGGCCCGGCTGGACGAAGCACAGCGCCAGCCCGGCGCCCCGGATGAGGACGCGGCGGCCGAGCGGCTGGAGGCCGAACAGGACCGTCTCGGCGAGGAGCAGGACCGGCTGGGTGAGCAGCAGGACCGGCTCGACGAGCAGCAGGACCGGCTGGACGAGGAGCAGGACCGGCTCAACGAGGAACGCGGCGAGCCGGACCAGGGCCAGCGCGGCGACTGGGAGCGCCACGGCCCGGGCCAGGGCAGCCAGCGCCGGGGCGGCCGTGGCCGGGGCAGCTGGGACTGGCAGTCCTGGGCCGACTGGCCCGGGCGCCGCGGCTGGCCACACGGCGGGCCGCCCTGGGCCGACCCGGGCGCGCTGCCCGATCTGGAGCAACTGGCCCGGCACTTCACCCGGGAACTGCGCGACGCGGCCGCGCACGCGCAGGCGGTCAGCGAGGAAGCCGCCACCGACCTGCGCGTCATCCTGGACGACGCGCTGGCCCGGATCAAGACCGAGGTGTTCGGCGGCAAGACCAGCGGGCCCGGCGACGCCCCGCCCCCCGATGAGGACAGCTGACCCGGTTCCCAGGGCGGCCGGGAGCTGGCCAAAAACCGGTTCCCGGCTGGTACGGCGCTGCGCGAAGATAAGCTGCAATCTCACTCCGTGACCGCCGCCGTGCCGACCGCCGGCCTGGGCAGGTCCGGGACCAGCCCGGGGATCAGGAGGTTGGCGTGCCGGTGCCGCAGGCCAGCAGGCTCAGCAATGTCCGCTACGACATCCGCGGACCGGTGCTGCGCCGGGCGCGGCAGCTGGAAGCCGAGGGGCACCAGATCCTCAAGCTGAACATCGGCAACACGGCGCCGTTCGGCCTGCACACGCCGGAGAGCGTGGTGCACGACCTGGTGCGCAACATCGGCGACGCGCAGGGGTACAGCGACGCGCGCGGGATCTACCCGGCCCGGCTGGCGGTGGCCCAGTACTACACCACCCTGGGCGTGACCGGGGTCGGGCCGGACGACGTCTACCTGGGCAACGGCGTGTCCGAGCTGATCGTGATGGCGCTGCAGGCGCTGCTGGACCCGGGCGACGAGGTCCTGGTGCCGAGCCCGGACTACCCGCTGTGGACCGGCGCGGTGCACCTGTGCGGCGGCCGCGCCGCGCACTACCGCTGCGACGAGCAGGCCGGCTGGGCCCCCGACCTGGACGACGTGGCCGCGAAGATCAACGAGCACACCCGGGCGCTGGTGATCATCAACCCGAACAACCCGACCGGGGCCGTGTACTCACGGGAAACGCTGCAGGGCCTGCTCGGCCTGGCCCGGCGGTATGACCTGCTGGTGCTGGCCGACGAGATCTACGACAAGATCCTCTACGACGGCGCCGCGCACGAGTCCACCGCGGCGCTCGCCCCCGACCTGGTCGTGCTCACCCTGTCCGGGCTGTCCAAGACGTACCGTGCGCCGGGCTTCCGGTCTGGCTGGCTGGTGGTCAGCGGGCCGCGCCGCGAGGCGGCCGGCTACCTGGAGGGCCTGGAACTGCTGGCCAACATGCGGATGTGCCCGAACGTGCCGGCCCAGTACGCGATCCAGGCCGCACTCGGCGGGCTGCAGAGCATCACCGCGCTGCTGCAGCCTGGCGGCCGGCTGCGCGAGCAGCGGGATTTCGCGTGGCGCCGGCTCAACGAGATCCCCGGGGTGGACTGCGTCAAGCCGCAGGGCGCGCTGTACGTGTTCCCCCGGCTCGACCCGGACGTCTACAAGATCTCTGACGACCAGCAACTGGTCATCGACCTGCTGGAGCAGCAGCACCTGCTGCTCTCCCACGGCACCGGGTTCAACCTGGACACACCGGACCACCTGCGGCTGGTGTTCCTGGCCGGGGTGGACGTGCTGGACGACGCCATCAGCCGGGTGAGCACGTTCCTGGACAGCTACCAGCAGTAGCCCGGGGGGTTGGTCCTGCGGGGCTACACCGTAAATACCACCTTGCCGAACAGGTCGCCGTTGATCATCGCGGCGAAGCCGTCCCGCGCCTCGGCCAGCGGCAGTACCCGGTCGATTGTGGGCCGCGCCCCGGTCTGCACCAGGAACTGGGCCAGCCGGCCCAGCTGGGCCCGGGTGCCCATGGTCGAGCCGACGATGGACAGCTGCAGGAAGAACACCCGGCTGAGCTCGGCCGGCGGGACCGCGCCGCTGGTCGCGCCGGAGACCACGATCCGGCCGCCGGGCCGCAGCGCGCGCAGCGAGTGCGCCCAGGTCGCCTCGCCGACCGTTTCCAGCACCGCGTCGACCCGCTCCGGGAGCCGGGCGCCGGCCGGGAAGACCTGGTCGGCGCCGAGTTCCAGCGCCCGCTCCCGCTTCTCCTCGCTCCGGCTGGTGGCCCAGACCCGGAAGCCGGCCGCCCGGCCGAGCACGATCAGCGCGGTCGCGACGCCGCCGCCGGCGCCCTGGACGAGCACCGTGGACCCGGGCTGCAGGCCGGACTTGTCGAACAGCATCCGGTACGCGGTGAGATAGGCGGTGGGCAGGCAGGCCGCTTCGGTGAAGGACAGCGCGGCGGGCTTGGGCACCAGGTTGCGCCGGGGTACGGCCACCCGCTCGGCGAACGTCCCGTCGTAGCGCTCGGAGAGCAGCGACCGCCCGGGGTCGAGGGTCTCGTCGCCGTCCACCTTGGCCGGGTCACCGATCACCGAGTGCACCACGACCTCGTTGCCGTCCTCGTCGATCCCGGCCGCGTCACAGCCGAGCACCATGGGCAGCCGGTCCGCGGCGAGGCCAACCCCGCGCAGGCTCCACACGTCATGGTGATTGAGCGCGGTGGCCCGGACCGTGACCGTGGTCCAGCCGGGTTCCGGCGCCGGTTCCGGATGCTCGCCGAGCTCCAGCCCGGCCAGCGGGACATCAGGGTCGATGCGTGCGGCAGTCACAGCGAACATGGGCCGCACCTTAGCGTCCCCCGGGGGGACCGCCGGTGGGCAGGGCGGCTGCACATAACCTGACCATCCGCTCTGAAGGGCCGGCCGGGCAAGTAAGTCTGTGCCATACTCGGTGCGGGGAAGCGGACCCTGGATGTCCCCCAGCAGCTAAAGGACTGGAGTGGATCTCACCTCCTATGCCGAGCTGGCGGTGCGCTTGGTCAACACGGGCGACGCTGGCGACGGCCGTCAGGATGAGCCCGCCACCATCGAGGCGTTTCGTGCCCTGACGGCGGACCGGGCCTATCCGCGTGCCCCGATGACACCGGGCGACCTGGACCCGCTCCGGCAACTGCGCACCGAACTCCGGCTTATCTTTGCCGCCAGCATCGCCGGGAACGACGAGGATGCGGCGGCCCGGCTGAACGCGCTGCTGGCCCGGCATCCGATCCACCCGGAGATCGCCCGGCACGACGGCCAGCCCTGGCACCTGCACCACGCCGAGAGCGGCTCGGCGGCCGACCAGTATGCCGCGGGTGCCGTGCTCGGCCTGACCTGGGTGGTCACCGAACTGGGCACCGACCGGCTCCGCCGGTGCGAGGCCGCGTCCTGCGGCAACGTCTTCGTGGACCTGACCGCGGGCCGGACGCAGAGTTACTGCGGGGACCGCTGCGCGGGCACCGGTACGGTCACCCCGCTCCGCGACCGGCGGCGCGGCCAGGAATCTGGCCGGACGTCGCACGCCGCTATCTGAATTCCGGTAACCGCTCCGGTAACTGCCGGCCCTGCCCGCTTTGCCGTAGATTCTGGTATTTCCGGCTACCCGCCTCCTACCTGGGGTAAGTCATGGGCGGCCGGGGCCGCCGCCAGGGACAGCAATACGTATCTCGATGCGAACGGATCGTAACCCGCGTTACCGAAATGAAGCCGACGACTTCTTCTCAGGCTGTTTGACGATCATTACCATGAGCCCTACTCCACGGCCGTATGGCCCACGTATGTGGACCGGAAAGAAGGTTCCGAGCATGGCAACTGAGGCGGTAGCCACCACTACCAAACCGACAGACGTCGGCCTCAAACGAGAGATGGGGCTGATTGGGGCAACCTGGGCGTCCGAGACCTCGATCATCGGCTCGGGCTGGCTGTTCGGAGCGCTCTTCGCCGTCCAGGCCGCGGGGCCAGCCGCCCTGCTGGGCTGGATCATCGGCGGCGTCGCGGTCATCTTCCTGGCCCTGGTGCATGCCGAGCTGGGCGGCATGTACCCGGTCTCCGGCGGCACGGCGCGGTTCCCGCACCTGGCGTACGGCAGCGTGGCCGGCATCTCGTTCGGCTTCTTCTCCTGGGTCCAGGCCATCACGGTGGCCCCCATCGAGTGCTTCGCGGTGATGCAGTACGGGTCGTACTACTGGCACGGCCTGTTCAACGCCAGCGCAGCCGGCGGGAAGGGCAACGTCACGGGGCTCGGCTTCGTGATGACGGTGGTCCTCCTGATCATCTTCACCGCGCTGAACTTCCTGGCCATGCGCCTGTTCAGCAAGGTCAACGCCGGCATCACCTGGTGGAAGGTGGCCATCCCGGTTGTCACCATCATCGTGCTGCTGTTCAAGTTCCACGGCGGCAACTTCACCGCCGCCGGCGGCTTCATGCCCTATGGGATCAAGGCCCTGTTCGGGGCGATCCCGTCCGCGGGCATCGTGTTCGCCTACCTCGGCTTCGAGCAGGCCGACCAGCTGGCCGCGGAGATCAAGGACCCGCAGAAGAACCTGCCCCGGGCCATCCTGCTGGCCACCGGGATCGGCATCATCATCTACGTCATGCTGCAGGTGGTGTTCATCGGCGCCATGCCGGCCAGCCAGCTCACCCACGGGTGGTCGGGGATCAGCAACACCGACATCCTCGCCGGACCTTTCGCTGGCCTGGCCGGCATCGTCGGACTGAGCGCGCTGGCCATCATCCTGCGGATCGACGCGTTCATCTCCCCGTTCGGCACCGGCCTGATGTACCAGACCTCGTCCTCCCGGGTCGGCTACGGGCTGGGCCGCAACCGCTACTTCCCGCAGGCCTTCACCAGGGTCGACAGGAACGGCGTTCCGTGGATCAGCCTGATCGTCGCGTTCTTTGCCGGGCTGGTCTTCCTGCTGCCGTTCCCGAGCTGGCACTCCCTGGTCAGCTTGGTCACCAGCGCCAGCGTGCTGATGTACGCCGGCGCACCGCTGGCCATGGGCGCGTTCCGCCGGCAGGTCCCCGACGCCGACCGGCCCTACCGGGTGCCCGTGGCTGCGGTGTGGTCCCCGGTATCGTTCATCATCGCCAACATGCTCATCTACTGGTCCGGCTTCGAGACGGTCTGGAAGCTGGGCATCGTGGTCATCGTCGGGTACGTCCTGATCGCCATCTTCATGGCCTTCGACGAGAACCGCCCGCCGCTGGACTGGAGGTCAGCGCAGTGGCTGCCGGTGTACCTGATCGGCCTGGGCGTCATCACCTGGCAGGGCCAGTTCGGCCCGGACAACACGGGCCGGATCCCGTTCTGGTGGGACATGCTGGTCGTGGCCGTGTTCAGCTTGGTCATCTACTACTGGGCGATGGCCACCCGGCTGCCCACGGCGGAGATGCTCAACCTGGTCGAGCGGCAGTCCGGTATCGAGCCGCCCGAGCGCTCGGCCGCCTGATCACATGACCTGATCGCGGAATGCGGTACGGGGACCCCGGCCCGGGCGGGCCGGGGTCCTCGGCTTTCCGGGCCTCAGGCCGGGGTGCGGCGGTAGCGGAACAGCACCCGGCCCTCGATCAGCACCGGCGGGACCACGCCGAACGTCCGGCTGTCCGCCGCGCCGGCCGGGAGGTTGTCCGCGCTGAGCCACCACCCGCCTGGTTCGCGCCACGCAGCCCGCTTCACCAGCAGCAGGTCCGGCCGGGCCGGGTGCCGAGCGATGACCAGCTGCCCCGGCCGGACCCGGGGCGGCCGGCCGGGGCGCAGGCCGCGCCAGACGAGCAGCCAGTCACCAGGCCGCAGAGCCGGCTCCATGGACCGCTCCGCGACCGCAATCCGCCACAGCGGCCAGTGAGCGCCATTAAGCACAGCCATCCGCCCTCCCACGGTTCGGCGGAAGCCGACGGGGTAGTGTCGGTTCCCGGATACCCATGATCTGACATGAGAGAAGGGGATCAATGAGACTGCTGGCACGTCTCCTTGAGCCGAAGACCACCGCGCACGCACACTGTGACCTCCCGTGCGGCGTGTACGACCCGGCCCAGGCCCGGATCGAGGCTGAGTCCGTCAAGGCCATCATCCAGAAGTACAACGACAGCTCGGACCCGGCGTACCAGACCCGGGCGCTGCTCATCAAGGAACAGCGTTCTGACCTGGTCAAGCACCACCTGTGGGTGCTCTGGACGGACTACTTCAAGCCGCCGCACTTCGAGAAGTACCCGCAGCTCAACCAGCTGTTCAACGAGGCCACCAAGCTGGCCGGCGGGGGCCCGGGCGGCACCAAGAGCAGCACCGATGTGGCCGCCGCGGACGCGCTGCTGGCCAAGATCGAGGAGATCAGCAAGATCTTCTGGGAGACCAAGCAAGGCTGAATCAGCGAAGGCTGGACCGCCGGAAAATACGGCGGTTGCCACATTGCCGAGGCCGCGCGGGCCAATGCCCGGGCGGCCTCTGGCATGCTGACTGGTAGGCCGGCCCACACCGGGGCGGCCGACCCGGCGGCGGTCCGTGCCCGGCCTGCGGTGCCCGGCCTGAGGTGCCGACTTGAGGTGCCGACTTGAGGTGATTGTGCCCTGGTCAGCCAAGATTGCGTGATCACTTCACGGGGCGCCGCGTCCGGGCCGGCCGCCGCGGACGGTAGGTTGCAAGTCAACACAGCGACGGCCGCTGGCAGTGCGGGACGGCTGGCGGTACTGGAGGACGAACGTGACGGAAGAGACGACCGCGCCGGCAACTGCGGCCGTGCCCACCGCGGTACGCGGCGAACCGGCGGCCCAGGCGGCGGAGGACCGGGTGACGATCCGGATGCCCGCCGAGGGCGCCTACCTGTCCGTGCTGCGCACGGCCACCGCTGGCCTGGCCGCCCGCCTCGACTTCACCCTGGATGAGATCGAGGACCTCCGCATCGCGGTGGACGAGGCGTGCGGCCTGCTGCTCAGCCAGACCAGTCCGGGCGCCGACCTGGACTGCGACTTCACCCTGGCCGAAGACAGCATGACCATCGCGGTGTCGGTGCCCAGCCAGCGAGCCCAGCTGCCCGCCCGGGACACCTTCGCCTGGACGGTGCTCTCCGCGCTGGCCGGCAGCGTGGACGCCTGGTCCGGGCCGGGCGACCGGCTGACGGTCATGCTGCGGAAGACCCGCGAGCTGTCGAGGTCCGGGTGACCGAGGAAATCGAGGTCCGGGTGCCGCGGAAGGTGGAGGCTGGGGTGACCGACGATATCGAGGCCGAGGTGGCCGCCGATATCGAGGTGCAGGTGGCCGAGCCCGGCCTGACCACCACGGCGCGGATCCAGCACGCGGTCCCGGACCGGGGCCGGGCCCGGGAGCTGTTCGAGCAGCTGGCCGTGCTGCCCGCGGGCGACGCGGAACGGCTGCGCATCCGCGGTGAGCTGGTCGAGCTGCACCTGCCGCTGGTCGAGTACCTGGCCCGGCGGTTCCGCAACCGCGGCGAATGGCTCGACGACCTGACCCAGGTGGCCACGATCGGGCTGATCAAATCCATTGACCGGTTCGACCTGGCCCGCGGGGTGGAGTTCTCCACCTACGCCACCCCCACCATCGTGGGGGAGATCAAGCGGCACTTCCGCGACAAGGGCTGGGCGGTCCGGGTGCCCCGGCGGCTGCAGGAGCTCAAGCTTGCGCTGACCAAGGCCATCGGTGACCTGGCCCAGCGCGAGGGCCGGGCGCCCACCGTCGCGGAGATCGCCGCGCACCTCCAGATGACCGAGGAAGAGGTGCTGGAGGGCCTGGAGTCGGCCAATGCCTACTCGACCGTCTCGCTCGATGCGCCGGACTCCGGGGACGACGACGCGCCCGCGGTGGCCGAGTCGCTCGGCATGCTGGATGACGCGCTGGAAGGAGTGGAGTACCGGGAATCGCTCAAGCCGCTGCTGGAACAGCTGCCGAGCCGGGAAAAGCGCATCCTGCTGCTGCGCTTCTTCGGCAACATGACCCAGTCGCAGATCGCCAGCGAGCTCGGCATCTCCCAGATGCACGTGTCCCGGCTGCTGGCCAGGACGCTGGCCCAGCTCCGGGACGGCCTGACCGCGGAGGACTGACGGCCGCCGCGCGGTTACCGCGGCGGCTGGCCTGGCGACGGCTCGCGGCCGCCCAGGGCACGCAGGCTGGGTGGGACGAGCAGCGCCGCGAATCCGGCCACCGCCAGCACCAGGCACGGCACCCCCCACAGGTACCGGTGCGACTGGAGCAGGTAAATGGCCACGATCCCGACGAACAACTGGGTCAGCAGCGCAGGTGTACGGGTCCACCGCCTGGCCCGGGCCAGCGCTACGGCTATCCAGGCCAGCGTGGCCGCGGTGAGCACGCCGATAATCGTCAGCGCAACCCCGCTGCCGGTCTGGTAAGACTTGCCTGCGGCCGTGTCCACCCCGGACAGGATGCTGGCCACCAGGACAACGACAGCCTCGGCTGCCTGTACTCCCGCCGCACCAAGCAGGCTCGACGGCCTCTCCCGCATCTCCAGCATCCTCCGTGCCTAGCTACCCTGAGCGCGTGCGTGCACTCCTCATTGTCAACCCGCGGGCGACCTCAACGACCCAGCTACGCCGGGAGGTCATCACGCACGCCCTGGCCTCCCAGATGGATCTGGAAGCCGTGCAGACACGCTACCGGGGCCATGCGGCCAGCCTGGCCGCGGCGGCCGTGGCCGATGGTCACGATCTGGTGCTCACGCTGGGCGGTGACGGCACGGTCAACGAGGCGGTCAACGGGCTGCTGCGGGACCGGAACGGCCGGCCGCCCGCGCTGGCCGCGCTGCCCGGCGGCAACGCCAACGTGTTCACCCGGTCGCTCGGGCTGCCCACCGACCCGGTGGACGCGACCGGGCGGGTAATCGAGGCGCTGGAAGCGGGCCGGTCCCGGCGCCTCGGGCTGGGCCGCATCGACCCGGGCGGCCGGTCCGGCCGGTACTTCACGTTCAACGCCGGGCTGGGCCTGGACGCCGAGGTCGTCCGGGTCATCGACGGCCTGCGGGCCCGCGGCCGGGTGGTCACGCCGCGGCTGTACCTGTGGACCGCGCTGCGCCAGTTTTACACCGTCACCGACCGGCGGCACCCGGCGCTCACCCTGGAGCGCCGCGGCCATCCTCCGGTCGGGCACCTGTTCTTCGGCATCGTGTCCAACACCGCGCCATGGACCTATCTGGGCCGCCGGCCGGTGAATCCGAGCCCGGCGGCGGATTTCGATGCCGGGCTTGACCTGTTCGCGCTGCGCCGGATGCGCACCGCGGGGACGCTGAACGCGCTCCGGCAGATGTTCGCCAGCCGCCCCGACCCGCCGCGCGGCCGGGACGTACTCAGCCTGCACGACGAGCCCGAGTTTGTGATCTCGGCCAGCAGGCCGGTGGCGCTGCAAGCGGACGGGGAGTACATGGGCGAGCATGAGCGGGTCCGGTTTCGTTCTGTTCCCGCAGTTCTGCGGGTAATTGCGTGACAGACCCGGAACGGGTGCTGATGTGAGCCATCTGACACGGAAATCCCGCTGAACCTTTGCCAAATAGTCTTGCGTTTGATTGCTCGTCTTGACAGGCTAGAACCCGGTTCGGGTGAGCGGTGCCGTACGCCGTCAGCTGCTGGGTTCCGGCGTTGTCGAAACAGCGTTCTGGTAACGCGGGGCCGCGAACCAGAGTTCAGCAAGCAGAGTACAGCGGGGGCGCTGACTCACTGCATAGCTATACAAACCCCGGGAGCTGCACAGCTCCCGACATATGGCCCGGCTCGTGAAACCATTCACAAGCTCGAGCCGAGGCCGCCAACGAGGAGTGGTCGCATGGACTGGCGCCACGACGCCGCCTGCCGTGACGTGGACCCGGAGCTGTTCTTCCCGATCGGCAACACCGGGCCTGCGCTACTCCAGATCGACGAGGCCAAGCAGGTCTGCCACCGCTGCCCGGTCGTCGAGGACTGCCTGCAGTGGGCGCTCGAAAGCGGCCAGGACGCCGGTGTGTGGGGCGGCATGAGCGAGGACGAGCGGCGCGCCGCCAAGCGGCGGTCCAGCCGGATCCGGGCCCGGGCGCACGTCTGAGCAGCGCACGCCTAAGACAAGGCGGCCGGCTCGCCTAGGCCTGGCGGGTCACCGGCGATAACGGTGCGGCCGGGTCCAGCGGCAGGTCCACCTCCGCCCGGGTGCCGCCACCCGCTCTCGGCTTGACCTCCAGCTTGCCGCCCAGCTCCGTCACTACGAGGGTGCGGACGATCTGCAAGCCCAGGCTGGTGGTGGAGTCGAGGTCGAACTCTTCCGGCAGCCCGGCGCCGTTGTCCTGCACGGTGACGGTGAGCCGGTCCGGAGCCCGGATCACCGATACCTCGAGTGACCCGTCCGGCCCGCTTTCCGCGCACTGGGCCAGCCCGTGCTGCAGCGCATTCTGCAGCAATTCCGCCAGCACCAGGGCGAGCGGCGTGGCCACCGCCGAGGGCAGCAGGCCGAACCGGCCGCGCAGTTCCGGCTTCACCCGGACCTCAGCCGCCGATACCTCGCCCGCCATGGCCGCCACCCGGTGTGCCACCTCGTCGAAGTCGACGATCTCCTCGGGGGCATGGGACAGCGTCTCATGCACGGTGGCGATGGAGCCGACCCGGCGCACCGCCTCCTCCAGCGCGGCCCGGCCCTCCGGCGCATCCATCCGCCGGGCCTGCAGCCGGAGCAGCGCGGCCACGGTCTGCAGGTTGTTCTTCACCCGGTGGTGGATCTCCCGGATGGTGGCGTCCTTGGTCATCAGCTCGCGTTCCCGGTGCCGCAGCTCGGTCACGTCGCGGACCAGCACCAGTGCCCCGGTGCGCAGGCCGTTCACCACCAGGGGAATAGCCCGCAACTGGACGACCGAGCCATTTCCCTCCACCTCGGTCTCCCGCGGCGCCCGGCCACTGGCCGTCACCATGAGCGAATCGTCGGTGGGCCGGCCGGGGGCGCACAGCCGGGCCGTCACCGGGCCGAGCTCGGCCCCGACGAGATCGGCGGCCAGGCCGAGCCTGCGGTAGGCGGACAGCGCGTTCGGGCTGGCGTAGCTGACCTTGCCACTACGGCCGAGCCGGAGCAGGCCGTCACCCACCCGGGGTGACCTGACCAGGGCGGGCTGCTGCCCGGGCCAGGGAAACATGCCGGACGCGACCATCTGGGCCAGGTCGTCGGCGCCCTTGAGGTAGGTCAGCTCGAGACGGCTCGGGGTACGCGCGGAGCTCAGGTTGGTGCTCCGCTCGATCACGGAGATGACCTTGCCTTCCCTGGTCACCGGGATGGATTCGCGGCGGACTGGCACCCCCCGGGTCCACTCCGGGTCGCCTTCCCGGCAGATCCGGTGCTCGCGCTGGGCCGAGTCGAGGAACGGCCGGGCCCCGGTGGACGCGAAGCTCCCCACCACGTCGTCGTGGAACGTGGTGGGCCCGGTCGTCGGGCGCATCTGGGCCAGCACCACCCAGCCGGAACCGTCCTGCAGCGGCGCCCACAGCACCAGATCGGCGAAGGACAGGTCGGCGAGCAGCTGCCAGTCGGACACCAGGGCGTGCAGCCAGTCGATGTCGGCCCGGGTCAGCTCGGTGTGCCGGCGGGCCAGGTCGTTCAGTGTGGGCACCTTGTCATCATCGCGCATGGCGCGCACCGGGCGGGCCGGCCGGAACCATGTTCGGCCCGCCCCGCCGTCCACAGGTCCGGCTCTAGCTGGCAGTATTCGCGCATGTCTGGTTACAGTGCGCGGCCTGGGTGGTTGCGCGCTGGGCGCGGCACGGTGGATTCTGTCCACAATGCGGCATCATGTCCGGAACGCAGCTTCTGCGGGAGGAGATGACCGTGACCGCTTCCCCTGCCGCCCGCGACGACCAGCGACCCGAGCCGGACCCGGCCGCGCCGCCCATCCCGCCCGGCCCGCGGCTGCCCAAGTACTACACGGTCAAGCGGCAGCTGCTCGAGCTGACCCAGACCATGGCGCCGGGCAGCCCGGTCCCGCCGGAGCGTGAGCTGGCCCAGCACTACGGCACCTCACGCACCACCGTCCGGCAGGCCCTGGCCGAGCTGGTGGTCGAGGGACGCCTGCTGCGCATGCAGGGCAAGGGCACGTTCGTGGCCAAGCCGAAGGTGGCCCAGCTGCTGGAACTGGCCAGCTACACCCAGGGCATGCGGGCGCACGGGCTGCACCCGCAGACCAAGATCCTCGATACCAGCTACGTCCCGGCCGACGCGCAGCTGTCCGAGCTGCTGGCCATCTCGCCGGGTAGCCGGGTGCTGCGCATCCACCGGCTCCGGCTGGCCGATGGCGAGCCGATGTCCACCGACACCTCGCACCTGCCCGCCCGCCGGTTCCCCGGGCTGCGCCGCAACCTGGACCGGTACGCCTCGCTGTACGAGGCGCTGGCCACCGCCTACGGGGTCCAGCTGGCCGAGGCCGAGGAGACCATCGAGACCGTGCTGGCCGACCCGACCGACGCCCGGCTGCTCGGGGTGGACGCCGGCATGCCGCTGCTGCTGCTGTCCCGGCAGGCCTTCGACGTGTCTGCGGTCCCGGTCGAGTGGGCCCAGTCCAAGTACCGCGGCGACCGCTACAAGCTGGTCACCCGGCTGCGCCGGGACCGCTGACGTCGCCGCGCCGGCCGGCCAGCCACCAGGCGGCCGGGAGCAGGCCGGCCGCCAGCGCGGCCTTGATGGCGTCGCCGGCCAGGAACGGGGTGAGCCCGTCCGCGATCGTGGCCGAGGCGCCCAGGTGCAGGTCGATAGCCAGCCAGGTCAGGCCGAACGCATAGATGACAACCTCGGCGGCCAGCATGGCCGGCACCGAGCGCAGCACGGACCGGTCCGCGCCCCGCTCGGCCAGGTAGCCGCAGAGCACGGCGGCGGCGAAGAAGCCGATGATGTAGCCGAACGAGGCGCTCGCGTAGCCGCTGGTGTGATCGGCGAACCAGGGCACCCCGGCCACCCCGGCCACCGCGTACAGCAGCAGCGCGGCACCGGCCCGCCGCCAGCCCAGCGCGGTCCCGGCCAGCAGCACGCCGAGCGTCTGCCCGGTGATCGGCACCGGGGTGAAGGACAGGTGGATGGAGATCTGCGCGAGCAGCCCGATGAACCCAGCTGCGCCGGCCACCAGGAGCGCGTCCCGGGCCAGCGCGCCGGGCAGCAGGTCGGCCAGCACCAGTGGGGGACGCCGGCGCAGCGCGGCAGCATCGGACATGAGATCGGCTCCTCAGGCGGGGGCGGGGGCAGGCAACCGATGGGGACCTTATCAAGGCAGGCCAGAGCGCTCCAAGGGGGCTGTGGGTGACAGGAACCAGGCCACGGACGGCGACAATGGTGACATGCGGGTGACCGATACGCTGGCCTTCGTCCGCGGCAGCTGGCAACTGGACCGCCACCTCACCGACTACCGCTCCGGCATGGCGGGCCGGTTCACCGGCCACGCACTGGTCGCCCCCGCGCCGCCGGAGCAGCCGGGCGAATGGTGCTACACCGAGCACGGCGAGCTGCGCTTCGCGGCCCATACCGGGCCGGCCAGCCGCCAGCTGCGCTACCAGGGCCTGCCCGACGGCACGGTCGCGGTGCGGTTCGCCGACGGCCGCCCGTTCTACGTCCTCGACCTACGCACCGGCCAGGCCCGGGCGGAGCACGGCTGCGGCCGGGACCACTACCTCCTCAGCCACCGGGTGCTCGCGGCTGGCCTGCTGGAAGAGGAATGGCGGGTGCGCGGCCCGGACAAGGACTACCTGGCCACTACCCGACTCACGCGCAAACCATTGCACGATGCGCCAACCTATCGCACCATGGACGGCAACAACGTGACATGAGTCACGCGCGCGCCCCCGCTCGCGGCTGGTGGCCTGGTGGTGGCGCGTGGCCAAACTCACGCAGGGAGACGACGCAATGGCGCACTCCGGCCCCGCACCCAGGCGCACCGGCACCTGGGTGTTAATCACCGTCCTCGTCCTCATCTCCATCCTGGGCACGCTCATCGTGCCGATCTACGCGCGCAGCTCACCCGCTATCGGCGCCTTCCCGTTCTTCTACTGGTACCAGCTGCTCTGGGTGCCGTTCGTGGCGGCGCTGATGGCCATCTGCTACCTGCTCTCCACCCGGCGATCGCACCGCTCAGCGGGCGGCCAGGTGCCCACCGCCCGCGGCGGCTCTGGGGAGGCCAGGTGAGCATCAACTGGGTCTCGTTCAGCATCCTGCTCGTCCTGTTCGCGGTCGTCGCGATCGTCGGGTTCGCCGCGACGCGCTGGCGCCGCGCCGAGGACATGATGCACCTGAACGAGTGGGGACTCGGCGGGCGGGGCTTCGGCAGCTTCGTGACCTGGTTCTTACTCGGTGGGGATGTGTATACTGCCTACACCTTCATCGCGGTGCCGGCCCTGGTCTTCGGCACCGGCGCGGCCGGGTTCTTCACCCTGTCCTACACGATCATGGTTTACCCGATCGCGTTCGTGTTCCTGCCTCGGCTGTGGTCGGTGGCCCGGGTGCATGGCTACGTAACCCCGGCCGACTTCGTCCGCGGCCGCTACGGGTCGCGCGGCCTGGCCCTGGCGGTGGCGTTCACCGGCATCCTGGCCGTGATGCCCTACATCGCCCTGCAACTGGTCGGCATCCAGGCGGTGCTGACCGTGATGGGCATCGGCGGCAGCTCGTCCAATAGGTTCGTCAACGACCTGCCACTCATCATCGCGTTCCTGGTGCTGGCCGGCGTACACGTTCGTGTCCGGGCTGCGTGCGCCCGCGCTGATCGCGTTCATCAAGGACGCGCTGATCTACGTGATGATCATCGTGGCCATCATCTACATCCCGATGCGGGTCGGCGGCTGGCATCACATCTTCGGCGTGGCCGATACCCATCTAAAGGCGACCAACCCGAAGACCGGCAAGCCCAACGGCAGCCTGATCCTGGAGCCGGCCGGCGAATGGGCGTTCGCCACCACAGCGCTGGGCTCGGCGCTGGCCCTGTTCATGTACCCGCACAACATCACCGGGACGTTCGCGGCCAGACGGCGCAACGTGATCCGGCGCAACGTGGCCGCGCTGCCCGCCTACTCGGTGGTGCTCGGCCTGATCGCGCTGCTCGGCTACGTGGCGCTGGCCACCCCGGGCGTGACCGGCCAGGTCAAGGCGCACGACTCGAACGCCCAGCTGGCGCTGCCGTTTATGTTCCGGGATATCTTCCCGAGCTGGTTCGCGGGGGTCGCCTTCTCGGCCATCGTGATCGGGGCCCTGGTCCCGGCGGCCATCATGTCCATCGCGGCGGCCAACCTGTTCTGCCGCAACATCTGGAAGGAGTACTTCCGGCCGAACGCGAGCGACCTCGAGCAGACCCGGGTCGCGCAGACCGCCTCGCTGCTGGTCAAGCTGGGCGCGCTGATGTTCGTGCTGTTCGTGAATACGACGTACGCGATCCAGCTCCAGCTGCTCGGCGGCATCTGGATCGTGCAGACGTTCCCGGCCATCGTGGCCGGCCTGTACACCCGCTGGTTCAACCGCTGGGCGCTGGTCATCGGCTGGGCGGTGGCCATGGTGTGGGGCACCATCGAGGCGTACCGGCTGCCCTCCCCAGGCAAGCCGGGCACCCACTTCGGGGCCTCGGCGGACACCCTCCCGATCATCGGCCACACCGTGTACATCGGGCTGACCGGGCTGGTCATGAACCTGGTCATCGCGGTCCTGCTCACCCTGCTGTTCAACGCGCTCAAGGTGCCGGGCGGGGTGGACGAGACACAGCCCCAGCAGTTCGTGGCCGACCCGGACCCGGCGACGGCCGGGCCGATCCCGGTCGTCGCCGGGGCGGTCGGCGGGACAGGGGCCGCCGACAGCGGCTGACCCGCTCGTGCCGGGGCCGGCCCCGCCCGGCCGGTCCCGGCACCCACTCAAGCCACCGCCAAGACCACCCAGCCCGCGTGAGCTACTAGCTGGTAACCTCGCGGCATGACTGAGCGGAACCCGGGACCGGCCCGGCACGGCGGCACGCTGGCCCTGGCCGCGGCCCGCGCGCACGGCGCGTCGGCGATGTTCACCCTGTCCGGCGGCCACGTGTTCCCGCTGTACGACGCGGCCACCCACGCCGACCCGCCGATGCGCCTGGTCGACGTGCGGCACGAGCAGAGCGCCGTGTTCGCCGCCGAGGCCACCGCCCGGCTGGCCCGCTCCCCCGGCCTGGCCGTGCTCACCGCCGGGCCCGGGGTGACCAACGGGGTGAGTGCCATCACCACCGCGTACTTCAACGGGTCTCCAGTGGTGATCCTGGGCGGCCGCGCCCCGGACTACCGCTGGGGCTCCGGCAGCCTGCAGGAGTTCGATCATCCGGAACTGCTCCGCCCGGTCACCAAGCGGGCCTGGACCGAGCACGAGACGGCGAAGATCGGCGCTGGGGTGGCGGAGGCGTTCCGGCTGGCCGCCACGCCGCACCGCGGGCCGGTGTTCGTGGACGTCGCGCTGGAGGCGTTGTTCGGCCCGGCCGGGCCGGACGCCGGCGACACCGCGGCGGACCTGGCGCCCGCCGCCAGCGACCCGGCGGCCATCCAGCGGATCGCCGCCCTGCTGGCCACGGCCCAGCGCCCGGTGCTGGTGCTCGGCTCCGATGTCTGGGCGGGCCGCGCCGAGCAGGCCGCCCGGACCGCGGCCGAGGAACTCCGGCTGCCGGTGATCGCCAACGGGCAGGGCCGCGGCATCCTGCCGGCCGGTCACGAACTGCTGGTCACCCGGGCCCGGGCGGCCGCGTTCCGGCAGGCCGACCTGGTCGTGGTGGTGGGCACCGCGCTGGACTTCCGGCTCGGCTACGGCACCTTCGGCGGGGCCGACGGCACCGGGCCGGCCGCCGTCATCCACGTCATGGACGCCCCGGATCAGCTCGCCGGGCACGCCCCGCTGGCCGCCTCGTACGCCGGCGACCTGGCCGCGTTCTTCGCTGGCCTGATCAGCCCGGCCAGCTGGCCGGGGCCCGGCCAGCTGCCCTGGGAAGCCGATTGGCTGCCCCAGCTCGGCGCGGCGGTGGCCGCGGCGGTCGCCGCCGACAGCGCGCTGCTGACCAGCGCGGCCAGCCCGATCCACCCGATGCGCATCTACGGCGAGCTGGCCCAGTTCCTGGACGACGACGCGGTGGTGATCGGCGACGGCGGCGACTTCGTGTCCTACGCGGGCAAGTACATCGAGCCGAAGCGGCCGGGTGGCTGGCTCGACCCAGGCCCGTACGGCTGCCTGGGCACCGGGCTCGGCTACGCCATCGGTGCCCGGATCAGCCGGCCCGCCGCGCAGATCGTGCTGCTGCTCGGGGACGGCGCGGCCGGGTTCTCGCTGATGGACGTGGACAGCCTGGTCCGGCACCGGCTGCCGGTCGTGATGATCTGCGGCAACAACGGCATCTGGGGCCTGGAGAAACACCCCATGCAGGCACTGTACGGCTATGACGTGGCCGCCGACCTGCAGCCGCAATGCCGCTACGACGAGGTGGTCCGGGCGCTGGGCGGGGCGGGTGAGATGGTCACCGAGCCGGACGGCATCGCGCCGGCCCTGGACCGCGCCTTCCGCTCCGGCGTGCCCTACCTGGTCAACGTGATCACCGACCCGGCGGTCGCCTACCCGCGCAGCACTACCGGGATCTGACCACCGCTAGTCGATGATGGCAATCAGGTCGCCTTCCTGGACCACGTCACCCTCGGCCACGGCCAGCTTGGTGATCGTGCCGGGCTGCTCGGCCAGGACCGGGATCTCCATCTTCATCGACTCGAGGATGACCAGCGTGGTGCCGTCGGAGACCTGCTCGCCCTCGGCGGCGACCACCTTCCAGACGTTAGCCACCATCTCCGCGCGAACCTCGGCCACGTCTCCGTCCTCTCCCTCGATCCCCATTGTGCTGGTAACTGCTTACGGACGCAGCCGGCTGACCATCGACGTGTCGTAGCTGCCGCTGCTGAACACGTCGCTGTCCAGCAGGTCGGCGTGGAACGGCAGGTTGGTCTTGAGGCCGCCGATCCGGAAGGACGCTACCGCGTCCCGGGCCCGGTGCAGTACCTGGTCCCGGTCCGCCCCGTGCACGCACAGCTTGGCCAGCAGCGGGTCGTAGAACGGGGTCACCTGGTTGCCGGCCGAGTACCCGGCGTCCACCCGGATGCCCGGCCCGCCCGGCTCGGCCCATTCGGTGATCGTGCCCGGGCTGGGCAGGAACCGGCGCGGGTCTTCGGCGTAGACCCGCAGCTCCAGCGCATGCCCGTGATACTGAACGTCCCCCGGGGAGAAACTGACGTCACCGCCAGCCGCGATGCGCAGTTGCTGCTCGACCAGGTCGATGCCGGTGACCAGCTCGGTGATCGGGTGCTCGACCTGGAGCCGGGTGTTCATCTCCAGGAACATGAACTCGCCGGAATGCACATCGAGCAGGAACTCGACGGTCCCGGCACCCCGGTAGCCGACCACCTGGCCGGCCCGGACCGCGGCGGCCTGCAGCCGGCCGCGCACCTCCGGGCCGACTCCGGGCGACGGGGTCTCCTCGGCCACCTTCTGGTGCCGCCGCTGCACCGAGCAGTCCCGCTCGCCGAGGGCCACCACCTGGCCACTGGCCAGCCCGAGGATCTGCACCTCGACGTGCCGGGCCGCGGCCACGTAACGCTCCAGCAGGATGTCCGGGTTGCCGAAGAACCGCTCCGCGCGGGACCGGGCCGTGTCGAAGGCCGCACGCAGCTCGGCATCGCCCGCGGCGGCGCTCATCCCGATCCCGCCGCCGCCCGCAGCCGCCTTGACCATGACCGGGTAGCCGATCACCGCCGCGGCGGCCACCGCCGCATCGGCGTCGGTCACCGGTTCGGCCGTGCCCGCGGCCACCGGGACACCGGCCGCGGCCATCAGGTTCCGGGCGTTGATCTTGTCGCCCATCTGCTCGATAGCCGAGGGCGGCGGCCCGACCCAGATCAGCCCGGTGGCCGCCACCCGCTGGGCGAACTCCGCGTTCTCGGACAGGAACCCGTAACCGGGGTGCACAGCCTGGGCGCCGGTGCGCCGCGCCGCCTCGACGATGGCCGGCTGGTCCAGGTAGCTGCGGGCCGGCGGCGGCGGGCCGATCAGCACCGCCTCATCCGCCTCCCGGACGAACGGGAGGTCCGCGTCGGCCTCGGAGTAGACCGCGACCGTCCGGATGCCCATCTGGCGCGCCGTGGCCAGCACCCGGCGGGCGATCTCGCCCCGGTTGGCGACCAGCAGCGATTCGATCACCGGGGCAGCCTACCGGCGCCCCGGGTAGCACCGGTCGGTGACCTTGCTCAGCGCCTCGACCACGCCCGGGTCGTACTGGGCCGCGGTGTCCAGCCGGAGCCGTTCCAGTGCGGCCGCGGACCGGTCCCGGTCCGCCGATCCGCCGACCAGGTCGTCGAACGCGTTGGCGGCCCGGATGATCCGGCTGCCGACCGGTGGCTGCACCGGCCCGCCGCGCCACGGCAGGCTCTGGCAGCGGACGATCTCGGCCACCTGGTCGAGCACCCCGGCCTGCTCGATGGTGCTGGCGCCCAGGCCGGCGACGCGCCGCTGGTCTTCCGGCGAGGCCAGCACGGTGGCCCCGCCCGGGATCGGCTGGGCCAGCGACAGCTGGCCGATGTCGTGCATCAGCGCCGCGTACTCGAGGTGCAGCAGTTCCGGCTCGCTCATGACAAGCTCCCGGCCGACCGCCACGGCGAGCCGGCCCACCCGGTGCGAGTGCCCGTCCTCCACGTAGCCGCCGACCTCGGTGACCCGGGCCAGTGCGGCCACCGTCTGCAGGTAGGTGGACCGGATCCCGGCGTACCGGCGGAACGCGGTCTGGGTGACCAGCAGCGGCGCGATCAGCAGGGCGAGGGCCACCAGCCCCATCGCCTCGGCGGCCAGCACGATCAGCACCGCGCAGGCGCCGACGGCCGCGCCCAGCGGCAGCTGGATCCGCAGCTCGTCGGACAGCGATACGCCGAACCGGGCCCGCAGCGCGTCGGCCCTGATCAGCGCCCTGATCACGCATTCGGCGAACCAGCCCGCCACGATCAGCACCAGCATCACCGCGACGCTCAGCCACACGTGCCGGTCGATGATCTCCCGGTTGGCGATCGGCCGGAACGCGATGGCCACGAACGCCACGGCCAGCAGCGGGCAGGCCATGCCGGCCATCCCGGCCGGGCGGCCCGCCGCCAGGTGCGGCAGCGCCCCAACGATCATCCCAACCGCGGTGACGGCGGCCACCTGGAGCGCGGGCGCCGTGGCCTGCTCGGTGCCGACCCGCAGCAGCAGCGCGTAGCCCAGCGCCCCGGCGCTGCCGATCGGCGCCGCCTCCCGGCCCCGGGCAGCGACAGCCGGAGCAGCTCACCCAGCGCGATGAGCGCACCGAACGCCAGTGCCGTGCGCGGCTGCACCAGGCCCGCCGCGGCCGTCTGCGCAACCGCGGCGACCAGCAGCACACCCGCCGCCGCCACCAGCAGCAGCTGGCCGGAGTCCATCGACTGCCAGGCCGGCTGCCGGGCCAGATGCCGCTGGCTGGTCACAGCCGGGGCCTCAGCGGCTCTCGACCACGCGGAGCGGCGCGGTCGGGTCGTCGTGGTCCTGGGCCTCGACCGCGCCGCCCAGCCCAGCGGGCGGCCGGCCGGACTGGCTCTCCCAGCCGTCCCGGCGCAGCGCGGTGATGAACGCCTCCACCAGCACCGGGTCGAACTGGGTCCCGGACCACTTGCGCAGCTCGGCGATGGCCTCCCCGATCCGCCGGGCGCCCCGGTAAGACCGCGCTGAGGTCATCGAGTCGAACGCGTCCGCGACCGCGATCACCCGGGCAAACTCCGGGATCTCGTCGCCGGCCAGGCCCATCGGGTAGCCCTGCCCGTCGATCCGCTCGTGGTGGTGCATGATGCCGTCCAGCGCCTCGGTGAGGAAGCCGATCTGCCGGACGATCTCCAGGCCGCGCATCGGGTGCAGCTGGATGGCGGCCAGTTCCTCCTCGGTGAGCGGTCCGGTCTTCTGCAGCACCCGCGTCGGCACGCCCAGCTTGCCCACGTCATGCAGCATGCCGGCGTACCTGATGGCGGCCACCCGTTCCGCCCCCATGCCGATCTCGCGGGCCAGCATGGTGGCGCCCCGGGAGACCCGCTCGCTGTGCCCGCGGGTGTAGAAGTCCTTGGTCTCCACCGCCTGGCAGAGCGCGGCCCCGCCCAGGGCCAGGTAGGCCTGGCCGGCCGCGAACGCGCTCAGCGCGTTCATCGCCCCGTTGAAAGCCCGCTCGCGCAGCCCGCCGCGGCGCAGGCTGAACAGGGACATGGCACCGACCACCGCCGCGCCGCCCGGGCCGAGCAGGACAACGGCGGCCAGCGCGGCCGAAGAACTAGGTGACCAGGCGGATTGCCGCGAAGTAAGCGTCGCCGGGGTGGAATCACAGATCAGGTACAGAATGGCCAGCACCAGCAGAATCTGGGCCAGCTGCGGGGTGATGTCCCAATTCCGGTGAAACACCACCAGGTAGCCGAACATCGCGGCAGCGGCCACCACGACTATGGCCATATACACCCAGGCAGCACGCGAGAGCTTCTGCACGCTCCCCCTCGCAGTCGCCACTCAGGGTAACGCCATCACCGCTATTCGCGTAGCCCTCATGACCGATATCTACAATCAGTAGAAACCACGGACAGAGAGTGACACTTTGTTTGGGAGTGCGATTGGCCGCGGGAGCGGCGATTACTCAGCGCGCGACTGCGCGGGTAACTCGGAGATCTCGATCGTCGCCCGGACCTCCTGGATCCGGGTCAGCACCTTGATCCGCAACCCCTCGGGTACCGCGTCATGGCCGCAGCTCTTGTGCACCAGCCGCTTGACCGCCTCTTCCAGGCCGTACTCGCGCAGGCAGGGGCCGCACTCGTCGAGATGCTGCCGGATCTTCGCCTTGCCGTCGTCGCCTAGCTCCCCATCCAGGTAGGAGTAGACGCGATCCAGCACCTCGGTACACGGGGTCTCGTGTGGTTTGCCACAGCTCATGACCTGTCCGCCCCCAGTTCGCCGTTCGCCTGGGAAGCCTGCTCCTCTGGAGCCGGTCCGGTCCGGTTGACACCGCGATCAGCCGCGTAATCCTGCAGCATCTCGCGCAGTTGCCGACGCCCGCGGTGCAGCCGCGACATCACCGTGCCGATCGGCGTGCCCATGATGTCGGCAATCTCCTTGTACGCGAAGCCCTCCACGTCGGCGAGGTAGACCGCGATGCGGAACTCCTCGGGCAGGGCCTGCAGCGCGCTCTTGATGTCCGAGTCAGGCAGTCGCTCCAGCGCTTCCGCCTCGGCTGACTTCAGCCCGGACGAGGTATGCGAGGCGGCCCTGGCCAGCTGCCAGTCCTCGACCTCCTCGGCCCCGGACCGCTGCGGCTCGCGCTGCTTCTTGCGGTAGCTGTTGATGAACGTGTTGGTCAGGATGCGGAACAGCCAGGCCTTCAGGTTGGTGCCCGGCTGGAACTGGTGGAACGACGCGTACGCCTTGGCGAACGTCTCCTGGACCAGATCCTCGGCATCCGCCGGGTTCCGCGTCATCCGCAGCCCAGCTGAGTAGAGCTGATCCAGGTAAGGCAGCACGTCGTGCTCGAAGCGCTCGCTGCGCTCCTCGAGTGTTTCAGTTACCGGACCCACCCCCTCGGTGATCACCCGCACCGGCTGTCGGACAGCATCGTATTTGCGGGAGGATACATCCCCGGGCAAGGCTGGCTCGAAGCGAGGCAGCTGGAGTGGATTGGCGCGCGGAGCGCAGTCGGCTACAACCACGCCGTGTGCAACAGACCGCCCACCGCCTTCATTCCGCCCCCCGGACCTGGGACCTGGCCATCAGGTCAGGTGAGGCTGGGGCGCGGCGGGGAACATCTCAGAAGGAAGGACTGCGCGGGCATCTGGCGCGGCACGGCGACAACGCCCGCGCTGGATGGAGTCATGGTGGTGGCCAGTATCACTCCGGCAACCAGTGCAACCAGCCCGCTCGGTGTTCTCGGTTCCAGCTCACTCACGGCCTACTGGCGATTCCAGCGGGCGGTCGCAGCGGCTCAGCTGCGCGCCTGGCTGCCGCCCGGGGGGCGGGTCCTGCTGGATATCTCCGGCCCGCGGTCCAGCGTCGCCACTCAGGCCGCCGCGTCTGGTTACACGGTCATTCGCGTCCTCCCGCCGGCGACTTATCCGGCCGGCGAGGCGGGGCCCGCCGCAGGCGGGTTCCTGCCGGGCCGACGTTCGGCGCGAAGCGGCGATCGGGGGCCGGGGGCCCCGGGGGTAGTCCCCCGGGGAAGCAGAGCGGGGGGTCGCCCCCCCGGACAAGTAGTTCCGCTGGTGGCCGATCCGGTCCGGCTCTCCTTTCTGGCCGACGGCACCGTGGACGGGGTGATCGCCGAAGACGGCGCGCTGTCGGCTTACCTGATGGCCGAGGACATCGCGGCCGAGATCAGCCGGGTGCTCCGGCCCGGCGGCCAGCTGCTGGCCTGCGTGGACTCACTCGTGCTCGGCATGTCCATCCTGGCCGAGCAGCATCACTGGGCCGAGCTGACTGACCTGCCGCAGGCCGAGGTGGTGCTGATCCCCTGGCCGGATGGCCGGATCACCCGGTGCTTCGGCCCCGAGCAGCTCACCGACCTGCTCACCGAGGCGGGACTGGAGGTGAGCTGGATCCGCCCGCGCACCGTGCTGTCCCCGTCCATGGTGGATCACGTGCTGCGCAGGGAACCCAGCGCGATCACCCGGCTGGTCCGCGCCGAGATGGCGGCGGGGCAGGAGGACGGGCCCACCGCCGGCGGCAGCGGGTCGTTCGGCATGTACCTGCTGGCCGCGGCGCGCAAGCCGGGCTAAACCGCGTATCCGGCATATGTAGGCTACATATGCCGGATACGGCTGGATGGAGTCAGCGGCGCCTGTTGTCCCGCTTGGACTGGCAGTTGACGCAGCGGGACGCCTCCGGGCGGGCCTCGAGCCGCCCTTCCGGGATCGGCCGCCCGCAGTCCGCGCACGTCCCGTAGCTGCCGTCCTGGATCCGGGCCAGCGCAGCCACGACCTCGGAGCGCTGCGACATCGCCGCGGCCAGGATGGCCTCGGCCCGGTCACCTTCGGCCAGGCTGGTCCCGGCGTCGATCTCGTCCTGGGGGAAGTCCTCGCGGGCGGCTGGCTGCTCACTGCGCAGCACCGCGATCGACTTGTCCAGCTGTGCGCAGGCATCTTCCAGCCGCTTGCGTACGGTAAGCGTCTCCATAAGTCCTCCATGCTGGTCAGGGGCACCGGCGGCGCAGCGGAACGGACCTTTGGGGGCCAAGCCGCGCCGGGGAGCCTCAGAGCAACGTGCTGGGCGCCGAACCGGCCAGCGGCTCGATCAGCCCCGGCCCGTTGTGCCGTACCGAATTGACCTCCGTCGACACCGGATATGACGTCAGGTGGCTGACCACGGCCGGGGCCAGCAGCCCGTGCAGCGCGTCGCCGCTGCTGGCCGCGGGGTCGAGCCAGTCCGCCCAGCGGGCCGGCTCGATCACCATCGGCATCCGGTCGTGGATCCGCCCGATCTCGTCTTCGGCCCGGGTCGTGATGATCGTCGCCGACCATAGCCAGGCCCGCGGGTCGTCGTCGGGCACGCTCTTGTCCCGCCACAGCTCGTACAGGCCGGCGAAGGCCAGCACCCCGCCGTCCTTGCGGTGGATGAAGTACGGCTGCTTCTGCGGCTTGGCCGGGTCGCCGGTCTTCTCCCACTCGTAGTAGCCGTCCGCCGGGAGCAGGCAGCGGTGCCGGGCGAAGGCGCGGCGGAAGGCGGGCTTGACCGCCACGGTCTCGGACCGCGCGTTGATCAGCCGGCTGCCAATCGAGATGTCCTTGGCCCAGGACGGGACCAGGCCCCAGCGCAGCACGCGCAGTTCGCGGAGCGCTTCGCCGCCGTCGGCACCGCCGTCAGCCGGTTCGGCATCGTCCCTGGGCTTCCTGGCCAGCACCGCGTAGATCGGCTTGGTCGGGGCCACGTTGTAATCGGGCCGCAGGTCTTCCTCGACACGGTCGCGCTGCACGCTGAACTCCTCGAGGAGCTCCTGGCGCTTGCGCGCCGAGGCGAAACGACCGCACATCAGCTTCTCCGTCTGCTGCTAGCCAGGTGTCAGTTCCCGGGCAAGCCGGAACCGGCGAAGCACGGAATGTGGCCTTTCTTAACCACAAATCTGGTTAACCAAACCTGCACCGCGAGTTCACCCGGGCCGCGCCGCCGCTGGCACGGCTCTCACCTGCGCGGCGCCCGCTGGTTCTTTCCCTGATTCGGCTGGTTCACTCCGCGCGGCCGGCCAGCCCACGCATTACGCTCACAGCATGGAAACCCCGCCAGCGGTCTGGCTGGCCCCGCAGGCGGCCGGCCCGGTCCGGGCCCAGGTGCGGCTGCCCGGTTCCAAGTCGATGACCAACCGGGCGCTGGTGCTGGCCGCACTGGCCGCCGGGCCGGCTGAGGTCCGGCACCCGCTGCGGGCCAGGGACACGCTGCTGATGGCCGGCGCGCTGCACGCCCTGGGCGCCCAGGTGGACACCGGCGACCCGCAGGCGTGGCTGGTCAACCCGGGCTGGGCCGCCCAGGACACCACCGTCGACGTGGGCAATGCCGGCACGGTCATGCGTTTCATGCCGCCGGTGGCCGCGCTGGGCAGCGTCGCGGCGGAGTTCCACGGTGACCCCCGGGCCGCCCAGCGGCCGGTCGGCGCGATCATCGCCGCGCTGCGTGAACTGGGCGCCGTCATCGACGACGGCGGCCGCGGCGCCATCCCGTTCACTGTGCACGGCACCGGCTCGCTGCCCGGCGGCACGGTGACCGTGGACGCGTCCGCCTCGTCCCAGCTGGTGTCGGGACTGCTGCTGGCCGCGCCCCGGTACGAGAAGGGCCTGGAAGTCCGGCACCGTGGCGGGCGGGCGCCCTCCGCCCCGCACATCGCGATGACCGTGCAGATGCTCCGCGACGCCGGGGCCATGGTGGAGACCGGCTCAGCCGCGGGGGCGGCGGCCGGCGAAGCCGGCCACCCGGACACCTGGTTCGTCCACCCGGGGACGCTCAGCAACCAGGCGGTGCGCGTTCAGCCGGATGTGGTGAATTCCGCGCCGTTCCTGGCCGCGGCGCTGATCACCGGCGGGAGCGTGACGATTCTGGACTGGCCGGCCGTGACCAGCCAGCCGGCCAGCCAGATCCTGGACGTGTTCAGCCAGCTGGGCGCGAGCTGCGCGGACGGCCCGGAAGGGCTGACCGTCACCGGCACCGGCCGGATCCACGGGATCACCGCCGACCTGGCCGACTGCAACGAGATCACACTCACCGTCGGGGCACTGGCCGCGCTGGCCGACGCGCCGTCGGTGCTCACCGGCATCGGCCACCAGCGGCTGCAGGAGACCGACCGGCTCGGCGCGCTGGCCACCGAGATCAACGCGCTGGGCGGCGCGGTGACCGAACTGCCCGACGGGCTGCGCATCGAGCCACGAGCGCTGCGCGCGGGCCGGCCGTTCGCCACCTACGACGATCACCGGCTGGTCATGGCGGCCGCCGTGCTCGGCCTGGCGGTGCCCGGCCTGGCGGTGGCCGGCCCGGAGGCGGTCGGCAAGACGTTCCCGGAGTTCCCCGGTACCTGGACGGCGATGCTGGAGCAGGCTCCCTGAACCGGCGGCCGGGCTACGCCAACCTGGACGAGGATGACGTCCGGGTCCGCCCGGCACGCGGCACCAGGCCGCGCACCAGACGGCGGCCGGCGCACGAGGACGCGGCCGAGGCGTTCGTGGCCTCGGTGGACCGGGGCCGCTATGGCACCCTGATCGACCACCGGGCGGTCACCGCGATGCGGGCCCGCGAGCTGGGCCGGCGCAGCGTCGTGGTGGGCGACCAGGTCGCCCTGGCCGGCGACATCTCCGGGGCGCCGGGCACGCTGGCCCGGATCGTCCGGATCGAGCCGCGGAAGTCGGTGCTGCGCCGCTCGGCCGACGACACCGACCCGGTGGAGCGGGTCATTGTCGCCAACGCGGACCAGCTGGTCATCGTGACCGCGCTGGCTGACCCGCCGCCGCGGCCCCGGCTGATCGACCGGTTCCTGGTCGCGGCGTTCGACGCCGGGCTGAGCCCGCTGCTCGTGCTGACCAAGTCCGATCTGGCCCCGGCCACGCCAATCCTCGACGTGTACGGCCCGCTCGGTATCCCGCACGTGGTGCTCGGCCAGCCGCTCACCCCGGCCCGGCTCGACCCGCTGCGGGAGGCGCTGGCGGGCCGGGTCAGCGTCCTGGTCGGGCACTCCGGGGTGGGCAAGTCGACCCTGGTCAACGCCCTGATCGCGGGTGCGGACCGGGTGGTCGGCACGGTCAGCCCGGTGACCGGGCGGGGCCGTCACACGTCCTCCTCGGTGGTCGCGCTGCCGCTGCCGCCGCCCGGCGACGGCTGGCTCATCGACACGCCTGGGCTGCGCGGCTTCGGCCTGGCCCACATTGCCCCCGAGCGGGTGGTGCGCGCCTTCCCCGACCTGGCCCCGGGCACCCTGGCCTGCCCGCGCGGCTGCACGCACCTGGACCCGGACTGCGCCCTGGACGACTGGGTCCGGGATCAGGGCGGGGACAGCCGGCTGGTGACGCGGCTGGATTCGCTGCGCCGCCTGCTGCGCAGCCGGGAAGGCGAGGACAGCAGCTGACCGCGCCCCAGGGCAAGCCATCTGCCAGGGGCAATGGCCGGCGGGGGGCCTGATCCGCTAGCGTTTCGCGGCATGGCGGGATACGACGACGACCTGCGTTTCGCCCACGTCCTCGCCGACGCGGCCGATGACATCACCACGCGCCGCTTCCGGGCCCTGGACCTGCACGTCGAGTCCAAACCCGACCTGACCCCGGTCACCGATGCGGACAAGGCGGCCGAGGAGATCCTGCGCAACGTGCTGCGCCGGTCCCGCCCCCGGGACGCCGTGCTGGGCGAGGAGTTCGGCCGCGACGGCGGCGGGCCGCGGTGCTGGGTCATCGACCCGATCGACGGAACCAAGAACTACGTCCGCGGCGTGCCGGTGTGGGCCACCCTGATCGGCCTGATGGATGGGGACAAGGTGGTCGCCGGCGTGGTGTCCGCGCCGGCCCTCGGCCGGCGCTGGTGGGCCGCGCCCGGCACCGGGGCGTGGACCGGGCGCAGCCTGACCAAGGCGACCCGGTGCCGGGTGTCGGACGTGTCCCAGCTGGAGGACGCCTCGTTCTCCTACTCGGGGGTGGGCGGCTGGGCCGAGTGTGGCCTGCTGGACGGCTTCCTCGGGCTGGCCCAGGCGGCCTGGCGGACCCGGGCTTACGGCGACTTCTGGTCGCACATGCTGGTGGCCGAAGGCGCGGTCGATTTCTCCGCCGAGCCCGAGGTAAAGCTGTGGGACCTGGCCGCCCTGCAGATCATCGTGGAGGAGGCCGGCGGCACGTTCACCGACCTGGCCGGCCAGGCCACCCCGGCGGGCGGCAGCGTGGTGTGCAGCAACGGGCGGCTGCACCAGGCGGTGCTTACCCAGCTCACCGGCGGGCCCGCCGAGTAGGCCTTCAACCTGGGCTTATAGGACGTCCAACCACCTGCGAACTTGGCCGGAGAACGTCGCCGAAAGGGCCTTGCCCTCCCGGCGGCTTACGCGGATGCTGGAATTCAGTGCCTGTCACAAGGGCACAAGCGCGATATGTCCGCACGAGGCGCCACCGCCGGCCCGGGTAGCCCACGGGAGGGTGGTGGCGCTTCCCGAACGGCCCAGGGAGTGATCGATCGTGAAGGTGCGAGACGGCATGACCAGGCTGGTGCTCACGATCGGGCCGGCCCACACCTTGCGCGAGGCGGCCCGGCTGATGTCCGCCCGCCGGGTCGGCGCGGCCGTGGTGACCGATGACCAGCACGCCGGGATCGGCATCCTAACCGAACGCGACATCCTGGACTCGGTGGGCACCGGCGAGGACCCGGACACCGAACTGGTCGCCCAGCACCGCACGGTGGACGTGGTATTCGCCGCGCCCGACTGGACCTTGCAGCAGGCCGCCGAGACCATGGTGCGGTCCGGGTTCCGGCATCTGGTGGTGGTCGAGGGCCAGGAGGTCATCGGGCTGCTGTCGATGCGCGACATCGTCCGCGTCTGGGCCGAGTCCGGCGAGCAGGTACCCGACGCCCCGGCCGCCGCCCGCGCCTAGCGCCGGAGGCGCAAAGCAAATTCAGTCACGTCTAGTCACTGACTGATGGTTACCGCAAGTGACCGAGACGGATGAGAGCCCTGTGCGCCTCCCCAGCCGGGCACACAGGGCTCTCCGCCCCCCCGAATGGGCCACCAGTGCCGGAAACCCCCGCCCGGCCCGTGACCATCGGGTACTAGTTCACCAGATTTCCCTGGTTAAGGACAGGGTCTAAGGTCCCATTTCGGTCAACTTGTTTTTTCTGGCTCACCGTCACCGCGGTCCGGCCGGCCTGTCCCCAGGGGTTCGCCGGGAGCACAACGGGGCGCCGGCCACCGTTCACCGCCCGCACAGACGGTTGCTCAGCGTATACATGTCACTCTCGTCCGGTGAGAGCGGTGGCTGCGCACAGTCATCCGGCGGCGGGCGGGTCTTTCTGGTCGCCGGGCTTGGCCGGCTCGCCGGCCGAGGGCTGCGGCTCGTCCAGCACCCCGTACCCGGTCAGCGGGCGCTCCCGGCCGGCCAGCGCGGCGATCGAGGAGATGATGCCGGTGTCCCGGTCCCCCACCAGCTCCCAGGCCCGGGCCACGCCGATGAGCAGGGACGCGACCACCACGTTGCTGAGCACATCCAGCGCGGCACTGTTGCGGCCGTTGCCGAGGACGACAAAGCCGGTCGCCAGCTCAGCCGTGAACGTGGCCATCAGCAACCCGATCAGGCCGAGCTGGCCCCGGATCCGGCGGCGGCTCGCCGGGTCGGCCAGGATGGACCGGATCCCGGCCAGCGTGAACAGCACGCCGATGATGCCCAGCACGATCGCTGGGTAGCCGACGTTGTTGCCTGGCACCAGGCCGAACAGCGACACCGACAGCACATTGGTGAAGGCCAGCAGCGAAGCCGCCGCACGGACCTGCTGGATCACGTCCCGGCGGTCGGTCCGGGATGACCGCGGCCTTACCGAGATCGCGACGAACAGCAGGCCGGTCAGCGACGCCGCGGACGCGGCGACAGCGGTGAACAGATCCCGGTACGTGCCAAACACCATGGCATGATCACCTTCCCCGCTGGACGATCAGCCCCATACGCTACGGCACGCCGCCCGGCTGACCCCGGCCCGCGGCGGCCGGGATCGCCGTACGCTCAGCTGGTCCAGCTGGCGTTAAAGAGCCAATGCCTCTGCCAGGGGGTCTCGATCGCGGCACGGTGGTAGCCGGCCCGCACCCAGTGCAGCGCGTCCGGTGGGCTCAGCCCGTCCAGGATGGCCAGCGCGGCCAGGGCGGTACCGGTGCGGCCGATGCCGCCGCGGCAGGCGGCTTCCACCCGCTCGCCTGCGTGCGCCCGGCGGTGCGCCTCGCGCAGCGCGTCCAGCGCGTCCGCGCGGTCCAGCGGGACCCAGAAGTCCGGCCAGCGGATCCGGCGGTGCGGCCAGGCCGGGACCGGCCCGTGCGCCAGGACCAGCGCGAAGTCGGCCGGGCTGGCCGGATCGGCGAGGCGCCGGCCGCGGACCCGGACCCCGCTGGGCAGGGTGATCAGGCCGGCCTCATCCAGCCAGGCTGCGCTCACGGCGTCCGGGTCCAGCCGCGCCGGGTGATGGTCAGTTCCTGGAACCCGGTCGCGGCCAGCAGCGCCCGGTAGCCGGACTCGTCCCGCGCGCCCGGCTCGGGGTCGTGCAGCGAGGCGTAGTTGAGCAGCCGGCTGACCTGGGCCAGCCGCAGCCAGCCCGCGGCCTGGCCGAGCAGCCAGGTGGCCACCCCGCGCCGCCGGTACGGCCCGGCGACGTGCAGGTTGCCCACGTCGGCCCAGCCGCCGTGCCGGGACCGCCGCTCACCCTCCTCGAACACCTCCACCTCGACGTAGCCGATCACCTCCGCGCCGAGCACCGCCGACAGCCTGGTTCCGTTGATTCCTACCGAACGCCAGCACGTGAGCCCGGCCAGCGGCGGCTGCGTGGCCTGCGGCAGATCCTCGACGGCGGCCAGGTACACCACCTCGGTGTCGCCGGTGTGCGCGAACCCGGCCCGCTCATAGAGCGCGCTGATGTGCGGCCATTGCCCAGGTATGCCGTAGATTCCGCGCACCGGCAGCTCGCCGCCCGCGTCCTGGCTGGTCACTCCCCAGTCATCGAGCTGGCGGAGACAGGCGGTGATGAGCTGCCCGGCCGCTTCGGTGGCGTCCGGCCAGGACGGGTTGCCGGCCGGGGCCTCGGGCCAGAACACCAGCCAACGGATCTCCCCGGTGCCGCGGTAGGCCTGCCCGGCGCGCTCGTCGGCGAAGTAGCGGAGCAGGTGGGCGCCGGCCACCACCCGGTCCAGCTGCTCCGCGACCAGGGTCAGCCGCTCGCTGACCCACGGATCGACGATGGCCTCGCCGGGCTGCCGCTCCAGGTGGCTGAGCAGGGCGCTGACCGACACGCCCTGTCCCGGGACGACGGCGGCGGCGTGCGCGTTGACCAGGTCGGTGAGCTGTTCCCGGTCACGGCGGCGGAATGGCCGCACCTGAATGGACGACATGAGCAGGCCTCCTCGGCGTGCGACGGCTCGCGATGGAAAGGCCCGCTACCTGTGCGGTACGACTGTCACTGTAGCCCAGCCCGGGATGCCGGTCAGCTGTCGTCCGGGCCGGGGCCGGTGTGGAAGATGGGCCAGCCGATCTCGGTGCGCCACTGGCCCTCGTCGGCGACGGCCCGCCGGTCGGTCAGGTAGTACTCGCGGATCGGCCCGTCCACCGCCAGCGCATGCTGGGTCACGTAGCTGGCCAGCGCGCCGTAGGCCCGGTCGATGTCGGTGTGCGGGCCGTGGTGGATGATCGTGGCCAGCTCGGCGGCGGGCACGGTCAGCGGTACCACCCGGCCGACCGGCCGCACCGGGGTGCGGCCCGGCACGAACAGGGTGGCCTGGCCTTGATCGTGGGCGAACAGCTCGGTGGCGAAGATGCCGCCACCCGGGCCGTCGGCGGCGAGTTGCTGGGCGCCGAGCGTGGCGTACAGCTCGCCGAACGCGCCCAGGAACCAGTCGTGCAGGTCGGCCTGGTCCACTACAGAGCTGATGGCGGCGGCCGGGGTGGCCGGCACGCGGCGCCGGCCGATGTTGACTGGCTCGGTTCCGGCCGGGTGCTCGAGCAGGTCGCGCAGCGAGGCGACGGCGCTGCGCGTCCGGCTCAGGCCCTCCTCCAGGCGGCTCAGGTGGGCCGCGATGAGCTCGTTGCGGGTGTCGATGTCCGGTGCGGCCAGCACCTTCCTGACCTCGTCGACCGGCATGTCCAGGTCGCGGAACCGCCGGATGATCTGTGCCGCCGGGATCTGGTCGGTGGTGTAGCGCCGGTACCCGGTGTGCGGGTCCACGTCGGCCGGCTCCAGCAGGCCGACCCGGTGGTAGTAGCGCAGCGTCTTCACGCTCAGGTGGGTCGCGCGGGAGAAGTCCCCGATCGGCAGGCCGTTGTGCATGGGCTCAGTCTGCCGCCTCCCCTGGGGGGAGAGTCAGGGCGGTTGACCTTCCCCTCCGGGGACCGCTGAGGGTGGGTGCTGTGAGCGAATCCAAGCGGACAGGAGCAGCTATGCACGCCACCGAACTGACCGGGGTGGTCGCCGGGCACATCACTGCGGTCAACGCCCAGGACACCGACGCCATCATGGCCACGTTCGCCGACGACGCCTACGTCAACGACGCGCGCCGCGAGTTCGCCGGCCGGGACGCCATCCGCCGCTGGGTGGACCGGGAGATGGTCGGCGACAAGGTCACCATCGAGGTGCGTGAGGTGCTCGACCACTACGGCGACACGATCGTGCGCGGTGCCTACCAGGGCACGTTCGACCGGGCCAACCTGCCGGACGACCTCGTGCTGTCCAACTACTTCAGCGTCCGGGACGGCAAGATCGTCAGCCTGGTGGTGATCTTCAACCAGCCCGCGGCGTACTGACCTGGTGCGCGGGGGCCTGGGCCCGGACTGGGGCCTGGGCCCGCGCGGTGGGGTGACCGCAGCCCACCGCGGCCGCGGTGATCAGGCTGCCGACGGCCACGGTGACCGCGGCCTTGGTCAGCGCCTTGCCCTTGTGCCGGCTGAGCGCGAACCAGACGATCCCGGCCACCGCCACCACCAGGGCCACGAAGAAGTTCAGCCGCAGGCCGAGGAAGTGCGCGGACGAGTCGATCCGGATGGTCTCCTCGAAGACCCGGTAGCCCGAGTAACCGGCCACGTACAGCGCGAACAGCCCGGGCGGGCGGATCCGCCGGTGGTGGCCGAGCCAGACCAGGGCAGCCGCCAGGGCCAGGTCGAAGATGAACTCGTACAGGAACGACGGCTGGAATGTGGCGTACTGGGTATAGCCGTGCGGTCGGTGGCTGAGCGATACCTGCAGCGCCCACGGCAGCGTGCTCGGCTTGCCGAACAGTTCCTGGTTGAAGTAGTTGCCGACCCGGCCGACCGCCTGGGCCACCAGCAGCGCGGGCGCCACCGCGTCGGCGAACACGCCGACGCTGCTGCCCGACCGGCGCACCCGCCACGCCCCGGCCAGCGCCCCCGCGGCGATGCCGCCCCAGACGCCGAGGCCGCCGTCCCACACCGCGAACGGCCCCCACCAGACGTGCTGGGGCACGATGTCGAACGGGGTGGTGATCAGGAAGTAGATCCGGGCACCGACGATCCCAGCCGGGATCGCCCACAGCGCGACGTCAGAGACCAGCGCCGGATTACCGCCGGCCGCGGCCAGCCGCCGCCGGGTGATGTAGATCGCGAGCACGATCGCGATGACGTACATGAGCCCATAGAAGTGCACGAACGCTGGGCCGATATGAAACCCGTTGATCGGCGGGCTTGGAATGTAGAGCCGCTCCGCGAGGGTGCCTGCCATAGTCGCGACGCTAGCACCGCGGCAGGCCGGCGCCCGCGAGAGCATGGTGCGGATCCTGGAGGCAACCTTGCTGCTGAGGTCCTCGTATTCCCCTGATGAGAGGACGGAGGCCACAGGTGCAGTACGAGGAGCAGAAGCGCACCCTGGAGCGGTTCGTCGCCGAGCGGGGTGATCGGCTGCTGCGGACGGCGGCGCTGCTGGCGGGGAGCCGGGCTGACGGGGAGGACCTGCTGCAATCGGCGCTGGAGCGGCTGCTGAGGCATTGGCGGCGGATCGATCGCGACCCGGAGAACTACGTTCGCCGCACCCTGTACAACCTGGCCGCCGATGCTTGGCGCCGGCAGCGGGTGCAGCAGCGGAAGGCCGTGCTGTTCGAGCCTGCCCCGCCGGTTGATCCGGCCACTGCGGTTGATCTTCGTGACGCCGTGGTCCGGGTGCTGGTGCGGCTTCCGCCACGCCAGCGGGCTGTCCTGGTACTGCGCTACTTCGAGCAGCTCAGCGAGGCGGAAACGGCCGAAGCTCTCGGCTGCTCGGTGGGCACGGTGAAGTCGGCGACCGCACGCGGGCTGGCCCGGCTACGGGAAATGACTGCCTCCGCAGATAGCGCGGAAGCGGCGGCGGCAAAGGAGCGATCATGACAGACATCGAGGAACTGGCCGGTGCGGGAATGCGGCAGTTCACCGCGGACATGCAGGTCTCCCCTGATCTTGCCGCCAGAACATTTGAGCGGCACCGGCAGCGGCGGCGGCGGAACGTCCTGCGCGCAGGCCTGGCCCTGGGCGCCGTCGGGGCGGTGGCCGCGGCCGCGGTGATCACGGCGGTGGCCTACGGGCCGGCCACCAAGGCCACGCCTATCACGGCGCCCGCGCTGCGAGCCCGCCTGCTCGCGGCCATCGACACCGCCAGCGGCGACATCCTGTACACGCCCGCACCGGGCCAGCCGCTGACCGGCGGGCAGTACCCGGCCTATCCCCGGCCTGGCCAGGAGGTCCATGTCCGTGTCGGCCCGGACGTGGGCTCGGACGGGAAGGTGCACAAGGACGGGGAGTACTCCTTCACGATGCCTTCCAAGAGCGCCCTGCGCGGCTACATCAACCACTACACCGCCAACCTCGACCAGGGCGGGCTGCGGCTGTCCGGAACGGCCATCCAGGTCAATCACTTCCAGCACGTCTGGAGTGAGTGCCACTCGACGTTCATCCTCGGGTTCACCCTCGACGCGGCCGGTATCCGCGCCGAGATCGCCAACGGCCAGTTCAGCGTCATCGGGCGGACCAGACTGGATGGGCAGCAGGCCATCGAGCTGAAGATCAACGTGCCACCCAGCAACGAAGCCCCGCCCCACGTGACAGCGGAACGCCTGTGGGTGAACGCCACCACCTACCTGCCGATGCGGGAGTACCTGCGCATGTCCAACGGACAGCGGAGCGTCTCCGATTACGTCTTCCTCCCGCCCACTCCGCAGAACCTGGCGAAGCTGCGCCCGGCAATCCCGGCGGGCTACACCCGGGCAGGGTGCGCCCAGGGCCATTAGCCCAAGACCGGACGCATGGTGGCCGGGCCGCTCAGGCGGCCCGGCCACCATCAACGGCTATAGGTGTTCTGACAGCCAGGCATGCACCTCGGAACGGGCATCCCGGCAGGGATATCAGGGGCTTAGGGGGTCGTCTCGGTCGCCGACGCTACCTGCGTAAAGCAGATCAATGGCTGTTCGGCTTGTCCGGGAGTGACCGCTGTTCGCCTCTGTTCGCTGTCCCATCGGGGACGTGAGCGGCCCGCGATTGACCTGCGGTTAGCCGCCCGGTTACCCTCGCTCGTGTTATGTGGGCCACCAGACTGCGATATTCCGGAGTCGGCATACTCCTGCTAGGCATCACAGTTGCCCTGTCGATGGCCTGGCAGTCGAGCCATATGTTGTTCGCGATCGTCGTCGGTTCCATTGTCGCCATCTTGACGATGCTCTTGCTCGTCCGGAACGCATGGCGCCAGACGAGTCCGGAGAGCCTCACCTCACGCGGTTTCAGGCCGGGCCAGGCTCTGAACGTGATGGATCCGGGCCTGCGCCGCGAGGTCGTGGCCATAATTCCGGCCGCTGTATCCCGGCAGATTTCCGGTAACCCCACCCGGCGCCCGGCAGCCCGTTCGGCCGCCAGGACAAGGCCCGCCCGAAGCGGCCGGACTCGCCGACGGAACGAAACGCTGCAGCCGGATGCCACTATCACCCTCGCTGATGAACGGCGGGCAGCAGACGTCGATGACCTGTTCATCGAGCTGGACCTCGAACTGGTCGGGCTCGTCCCGGTGAAGAAGAAGGTTGAAGAAATCGGTTCGCTGCTGCTGGTCGACCGGGCGCGACAGCGGTTCGGGCTCTCCGCGTCCCGCCCGAACCTGCACATGTGCTTCACCGGGGCGCCGGGAACCGGGAAGACCACGGTTGCGCTGATGATGGCCGACCTGCTCCGCCGGCTCGGCTACCTGGAGAAGGGTCATCTCGTGCATGCCATGCGCGATGACCTTGTGGGTGAGTACATCGGGCACACCGCGCCGAAGACCAAGCAGGTTCTCGAGCGCGCGATGGGCGGCGTGCTGTTCATCGACGAGGCCTACACCTTGTACCGCGCCCAGGACTCGAAAGACTACGGCCAGGAGTGCATCGACATCCTCATGCAGGTGATGGAGAACGAGCGGGACAAGCTCGTGGTGATCCTCGCTGGATACAAGGACCGCATGGATCGCTTCTTCGAGTCCAACCCTGGTATGAGCTCACGCATCGCGCATCACCTGGACTTCGCCGAGTACGAGGTCGACGAGCTGCTCGCGATCGGACGGCTGATGCTGGACCGGTCGTCCTACTACTTGTCGGGCGAAGCGGAGACGGCATTTCGCGACTACCTGTCGCTGCAGATGAGGCAGCCCCGGTTCTCCAACGCCCGTAGCGTCCGGAACGAGCTGGAAAGTGCCCGGCTCCGGCACGCGTATCGTCTCGCCGCCGATCCGGAGCGGCACTGGAGTAAAGACGACCTGATGCGCCTGGAGCCGTCGGACATCCTGCCAGCCGCGACTCGCTAACCGGCGATCCGGAGCGGCATTAGTGGCTCTCCCGTCAGCGCGGCTACGGGCCTGACCGGCATCCACTTCCACGATCTGCGCCCTGCCGGGAACCTGCTCATTGCCAACGCAGGGGCGAACCTGCGGGAGCTGATGGAACGCATGGGCCACTCGACCAGCCGGGCTGCGCTGGTCTACCTGCACTCGACCGACGGCCGGCAACGCGAGCTGGCCGAGGCAGTCGCCGCTCGCGCCCGCTCCGAGCTTGGCCAGTCAGAATCCCGTGGCACGCACGTGGCACGACCGGACAGTGAAGTGGACTGGGTGATCGGCACCCACCCGTTCACACGGGATCTGAACTGGGCTTTCATGGGCGCCCCGAGCGCGACTCGAACGCGCGACCTACTGCTTAGGAGGCACTTCCGCGGGGCGGCCAGGTGACGCTACATGTGGCTCGATAGGCAATCTAGCTGCGCAAATGGTGGCTGGACGTAGCCCGGCACCGCCAGAAACCTGCGACTGTTGGCTCCCCGTTTGGCTCCCCAACTATCTGCCTGTGAGGCTCTCGAACGCCTGTTCACCCCGGGCGGCAATCTGGAGCCCGCCGCCCACGTGAACAAGATCGAGCAGTTTACATCGTAGCGGCGGCCTGGTGTCTGCCGCCATGGCTGGCGCTATCGGGTACGCCAGGTGTTTCGGCCTTCGCCCTGAGTCATCGCGTACTCGTAGGTCACGGCGATCGGGACCAGCATCAGCAGCGTCAGCCGGGCCGCCGCGGTAGTGCCCGAGATCTCCACCCACTTGACCGCGTCCTGCGGGGACCCCGCTGAAGCTCATCCGGCCCGGGGGATGGACAAGCCAGTGTGGGGATGGACAAGCCAGTGCACAGCGGCGCGGGCATGACCAGCAACTGACGGGCAGCGAACTGGGCTACCTCGCGGGGCGGCGCGGCGGGCGAACAGCACATCGGCGAGCCAGCGCTTGCGCACTTCGGAGGCTTGCCAGGCCTTGTTCCGCTCGATGACCAGCCCGCGCCGGGTTGGGCGGCTCGTCGGCTGGGCCAGGAGATGTGCTTGGTTCGGGCGTGTCCCCGCCCGCTGTGCCGTCGGTGCCGGGCGGGGCGGGGGGGTGGGCGAGTGGCTGATGCGGGGGTGTGGCCGTGTTCTTCCGGGCTGGCGCAGTAGTGGATGGGCGTGCGCCGTAGGTCCCAGGTGTAGAAGTACGCGCCCCGGCCCGGGTAGCTGGCATGGGTCTCGGGGTGAGGTCTTCGCCGTCGTGCATCTGTTGGGGACAGCCGCACCGCCCCCGCGGGCAGGTCGGTGGTGATGTGCACACCGGCGGCCTGCAGCTCGTCGAGCAGCCGCTGGTGTTCGGCGGCTTCGGCCACGTATCACGTCAGCCACCTTGTTCAGCGGATCGAGGTTCCGGGCCGAGATAACGACATCAGCGCCCTCCCGCCCGAGCGCCAGGCGGTCGCGCGGCCGAGCCCCGGGACGCGCCGGTAATGAGCGCAACCTTGCCGTTGAGGTGCAGGTCCATGGCGGGCTCCGATTCTGCTGGGTCGTGCTTGCCCGCTCAGGCGAGGATCACGGGCTCGCCGGTTCTGGCGGATTCGTCGAGCGCCACCGCGCAGGCCACGGCGGCGCGAGCGTCGGCCAGGCTGATGGGCCAGGTTCGTCCGTCCCGGATAGACATGAGGAAGTAGCGGTCCTCGGTGGGCATCGCGCCGTATGGAATCCCAGCTGGGTCCGAGTGGTAAGTGGTGCGTTTCAGGCTAGGGCGGCCAGCGCCGAAGATAGCCGCGGGGGTGTCGCGGTTTTCGACGAAAGCCGAACCCGCCGAGCCGAAGACAGCCAGACGATGGTCGGATTCGAGACCGCTGGCGGCAGGCATGACCCAGTTGTGGTCCAGCACACCCACGGCTCCGGAGCGGAACCTGAGAGTGGCGACCATGGCATCGGGCCCCGGCCCGGTCACCGGCGGCTTGTATGGTTCGGCGTACAAACGTTCGACGTCGCCGACCAGCCAGCGCATGATGTCGATGTCGTGGATCATCATCTCCTGCGGCACGGTTGTCCGGCCGGAGATGATCCGGCCTTCGAAGTCGGGAGCGTTCCAGCGCGCGGCCATGTGCACGACCGTGCCGATCTCCCCGCCGCTCACGGCCTCGCGAACCGCGAGGTAGTCAGGGGAGAAACGCAGCGTATGGCCGATCACGAGCACAGCCGAGGCAACATCGGCGGCCCGGATCATGGCGTCCGCGTCTTCAAGCGTGGAGGTCATCGGCTTTTCGCAGAACACCGCGAGCCCGCGGGCCAGGGCCTGCTCGACGACGGGGCGGTGCAGGTGCTGGGGGGTGCACACGAATACCGCCTCCAGGCCCGGGGTGGCGAGCGTGGCGTCAAGATCGGTATGGAAGGGGACGCCCCTGGGAGTCACCTCTTCGCGCGCGGGATCGTTATCGCAGCACGCTGCCAGGTCTGCTTCCGCGCACGCTTGCAGGATCGCGGCGTGTACGCTGCCGACCATCCCTATGCCGATCACGGCGCACCGGACAGGGATCATGCTGATCGACCTCCTTCATGATCGGGCTGGATTGATTCCGCGTTGTGTGTGGCCGGGCCTCGTGCCGGATCTGGGTCCGCCACGGCGCCCTGTTTCGCGGCGGCCCGGTAGGTGGCGAGGGTGGTCTCATTGGGCGGGTAGGTGCCTGGGAGCGCCGCACCCGCGCGGACCAGGTCGAGGATAAACCGCTCCAGAGCCTCCTGCTCTTCGGCCGGCTGAGCGATCTGGACGGCCAGGTGGCGGGGGATGACCACGACCCCCTCCTCGTCACCCACCAGGATGTCGCCGGGGAAGACCGGTACACCGCCGCAGCCGATCGGCACCTGGATGTCCACGGCATGATGAAGCACCAGATTGGTGGTCGCCGAGACCGCCGAGGTGAAGACGGGAAACCCCATCCGGCGGATGTGCGGCGAGTCGCGTACCGAGCCGTCGGTGACCAGCGCTGTGGCCCCGCGCCGCTGCAGCCGGGTGGTCAGGATGTGACCGGCGCTCGCGGCCCTGCCCTGGCCGCGGCAGTCCATCACGAGGACCTGGCCTGGCCCCACTGACTCGATCGCGAGCCGCTGCGGATGGGCCGGATCCTTGAATGCCTCGAGTACGTCGAGATCCTCGCGGGCCGGGATGTATCGCAGGGTGAACGCTTCGCCGACGAATCGCGCGTGTTCGGGTTCCAGCGGCCGTACCCCGAACAGGAACGTGTTGCGCAACCCGAGGGAGAAAAGCTGTGTCTGCAGCGTCGCGGTGCTCGCTGCTCCCAGCGCCTCCAGCGTCCCTTGGCCCAGTTCCATCTGGCTCTGCACGGCGTTACCCGGTCACGCCCGGGTCACCGTTCCGGGTGAGCAATCGCCGCGGGTTGGTGACCATCAGTTTGTGGATCAGCTCGTCGGTCAGCCCGAACGAGTCCTGCAGCCGCGGCACGATGCGGCGCAGCACGTGGTCGTAGCCCATGCCGCCGAACCGCAGCAGGTAGTGCTTCTTGCCCATGTCCTGTGACATCAGGAGCTGGTCCTCGTAGCCCAGCTCGATGAGCCGGACCATCGTTCTCATCTTGGTCAGGTCGCTGCGCGACTTCCAGGTCGGCGTGAAATAGCCGTCCTGGCCGAAGCTGTCGAACCCGACCAGCACGCCCCGGTCCAGCGCTGCCACGTGGTAGTCGATGTCGATGATCTCGTCCAGGTGGGACACGGATGTCTGGCGCAGGTCATGCCCGCCTGCCTGCAGCCGGTCGAGGACCGTCATGAGCACGGGCAGCTCCGGCGGGTGGGCGTGGATATTCACCGGTGTCCCGGTCTGCTGAGCGGCCCGGCCCGCGGCTTCCAGGATCCGTTCCTCACAAGGGAACAGGGTTTCCGACGTCCCGACTTCGCCGATGATGCCGGGCCGTATCCCCGACTCCCCTAGCCCGTCATCGATCTCCTTGATCAGGAACGCCTCGATCTCGTCGATGCTCGCGCCGTCAACCCAGGCCGGGTGGAAGGCATGGACGTAGAACCCGCACCCGGCCACGATGTGCACATCCAGGCCTTCGGACAGCCGCTTGAGGTCGGGCGGTGACGGGTTCAGCCCTCCGTTGGTCATGTCCACGAGGCAGCTTCCGCCCGCGTCAACGAACTCCTTCACCTCCTGGGCCACCATCTGGTACTCGGTGGCTGGGCTCTGGTGCAGGTCATCGCGGAAGGCCGAGCCGTTCCATCGGGCCGGGCCGCCGAACCGCGCCTCGAACGGCGCCTCCCCGGCTTCTGGAGCGCTCAGCTCGGCGGGGTTCCAGCCTCCACGGGCGTCCCACCAGATGTGCTCATGGGACAGCGTCGGTCCCAGCGCGTCCGGGTCGATTGGTCCCCGCACCGTCATGACATGCCCCATGACTTCACCCTTCCTCGTGGTGCTGCGCACGGCATGTTCCGGCCGCCTGGCCTGTTCATTTCAGGAACCGCCGCAGCACGTTTCCCGTGATCGCGGAGACGGTGTCGTCCACGATGATCGAGCAGGTATATGAGATCGATCCGACGGAAAACACTGCCCCGCCCGACTGGGTGTCGAAGTAGACCATCTCTGCTCCCCCGCCGTCGGGGTTCACTCCTTTGGCCAGTAGCCGCAGGTTCGCTGGTGCGCTCTTAGTGATCTTGTCGGTCTCGTGCCCGGATGCTCCGCCGACGGCCCTCCGGTCCAGCGACATGGCCCCGAACAGGTCGCCATCCGAGAGCCCGGTGCCCTCGAATGCCCAGTGGCCCGCGTCCAGAACCCGGTATGGCGCCCCGGTTTCGTAGCCGGTCATGGTGGTTGCTGTCCCGAGCAGCCGCGCCGACGACTCCCCGCGCATATGGAACCGGCTCTCGAATTCCGCCTGCCGGGCACCCCAGTCAAGGTTGTGCACGGCCATCCACGACTCATCCAGGAGCTCGACCTCGCAGTTGATGCCGTTCCCACCCAGGTAGGCGAGCTTGCCGCCGCGCTCGTACACCCAGTCCCGCACCCGCTCGTACATGGCCCGGGTCCAGTACTCGGGGTGCGTGCTCAGCACCAGCACCCGGTACTGGTCCAAATCCAGCAACATCTGGTGCAGCTGGGTCTCGGCGTACAGGTCGTAGCCGAAGCCCTCCCCTTCCAGCCACCCCAGCAGCCGCCACTCGGCCGGTGCCACGTGCTCGGACCCAAGGCGGCGCAGCGGGTCGGTGATCTGCTCACCAGGGAATGTCCGGTTGAGCGGCTCTGGCCGGTCGAACGACAGCGGCGGGTAGTCTCCGCCAGACCACGCCGCCATGTCCGGGTCAGTGAACCACAGCTCTTCCTGCCGCACGTTGACCGACGGTGCGGCAGGAAGACCGGACGGCGCGGTGTAGTTGCTCCGGCCGCCGTAGTCGTTGTAAGCGTTCCAGGTGATATTCGAGGCGAGGACGGCCACCGGCGCGGACGCTTCGGCCGGCGCGACCACCCACGGGAACGAGAAGAACGCGCCCGACTCGCCGCGCATGTGGAAGTAATAGAGCCCGGAACGTTCCGGTGCCGTCACTGATGTCCGCGGGTCAAACGACGGGAACGCGTATCCGTGCCTGCCCCATCGCGCCCCCGTCTGCGTGAAGTCGCCATCGGGCAGGATCTGCAGCATCGCGCCTGGCGGGTGGTTATCCCAGTAGCCGATGTCCTGCACATGCTGGGTTTCCCGGCCGTAACGCCACAACTCAACGCTGAACGGTTCGGCGCAGTTCATGCACAAGGCCAGACGGCTCTCCCGCCCGGACCCATTTGGGCCACGCGTAGCCGCTGGGTGCGGCCGACAGGAGCCGGAATTGGTGCGCCTCCGCTAGGGGCAGGGAGAGCCTGGTCCGCTTGGCAGAGAACCCTGGTTTGGCCAGTGTCACCTCGTAAGTCCCCCGCGCCAGGCCGTCCGCGATGACCGCGCCAGACGCCGAGGACCGGGACTGGGTGATGCCGTCCGGCCCTGCGAACTCGACGAGCACGTCGGGTATCGCGGCAAAGTACTCGTCACTGACGTATCCGACCAGCACCAGTCCTCCTCACAAGGATCTCTTCGTCGCGATGGCTTGGGTGACGCAATGCGCGGCCCTGGGCGATGCCGGTCAGGACGCGATGATTCCGCCGGGGAAGCGGTCGAAGACCTTCGGGTCGTGGATGGGCACCAGGAAGCGGGCCGCGCCGCGGACCCGGTCGTTGCAGGCCAGCGCCTCGTACATGTTCTCGCACAGCCCGAGCAGCGCACCGTTCTCGACGTTCTCGTAGTAGAAGAAGGAGTCCGAGATCGCCACGGTCCCGGCCGGGGTGTCCGCCTCGACCACTATGGATTCCCGGTGATGCGCCCCGGACCACCAGGTGCGCAGTCCCGGTGCGATGGTGTCCTCGTCCTCGAGCAGGCGGACCCGGTCCCAGCTGTCGGTGACCAGTTCGACGAGGATCTCGCGGGGGAAGGACCGCCAGCGCGAGTCGTGCGGGTGCTCGTGGGTGGTGTGGAAATGAACCCAGCCCCGCTTCGACAGGCAGATCTGGGCGTTCCGGAACTTGTCCAGCGTCCCGGTCGTGTACAGCTCGAGCGGCGTCAGGATGACGTGGGTGATGTCGTCGGGGCGCAGTCCGGCGCGGGCCAGGGCACCGGTCATCATCTGGTCGGGTGTCCGGGCAAGGTCCCCGTCCGGGGCGGCGTGCAGGTAGCGCATCGCCGGGAAGTCCCGGCGGGTGATGGTGTCGTCATCCGGCGGGGATGTGTTAACCAGCGCGGTGAGTCCCTCACCCTGGATGAGTGTGACGTTGAAGGCCAACGGCAGGATCTCGTCCCAGTGGCTCATCCAGAACACCTCTGGTCCACGGATCTTGGACTCGCCAACCGACAGCACCCGTACCGAATAACTCACCGCACACCTCCCGTTGCCTCTGGCCGGCCGCTGCCGTCACGGAGTCACGCCTTCCCGGCTACGACCCGGACCGGTCGGCCGGACGTCGCCGATTCGTCCAGCGCCACCGCGGCCGCCACGGCTGCGCGAGCGTCGGCCAGCGTGATCGGCCAGGTCCGTGCACCCCGGACGAAGGCCAGGAAATGCTCGTCTTCGGTGACCAGCACCCCGGACTGCGACCCGTAGATTTCATCTCGCCAGCCGGTTGCCGCGGCCTCACCGCCGAAGACCCGAACGACCGGGGCGCTGAACTCGGCAAAGGCCGACCCGTTGGTGCCGAAGACCGCGAGCCGGTAGTCCGCCTTCAGGGCCGACTCTGACGACATGATCCAGTTGATCTCGATGGTGGCCACCGCACCGGAAGCGAACCGGATCGTGCCCACGACCGCGTCGGTCAGCGCTGGGCCGGTCACCCCCATCCTGGCTTCCTCGGCGTACACGGTTTCGATGTCACCGGCTAGCCACCGCATGATGTCGATGTCGTGGATTCCGACCTCGACCGCCAGGTTCGTCCGGGCCGCGAGCAGCTTGCCTTCAAAGCCGGGTACGCAGCGGCGGGCCGCCATGGACAGGACGCGGCCGACGGCGCCGCTGCTGACCGCCCGGTAGACGGCGAGGTAATCCGGGGAAAACCGCAGTGTATGCCCGATCACCAACCGCCCGGCCCGCGCCTCAGGCGTGGCGATCAGGGCATCGGCGTCCGCCAGCGTGTCCGCGACCGGTTTCTCGCAGAAGACATACAAGCCCTTCTTCAGCGCCCACATCGCCACCTGGCGGTGGGTCTCCTGCGGCGTGCACACGAACACCGCCTCGAGTTCCGGGGTATCCAGCAGCTCACCGAGGTCGCCGGTGACGGGGACTCCGGCTGGTGCCCGTGCCACCGCTGCGGGATCGAGATCGCAGCAGGCCAGCAGGTCCGCCAGCGGTGAGCCCGACAGCACCCTGGCATGCTCCTGTCCGATCATCCCGAGCCCCACCACGGCGCACCGCACCGGCTTCATCTCGTCCACCCCCAGGCCTGCCACGCTCCTCTGCCCTTGCCTTCGCGCCTTTTCCCCATAACGCCCGTCCGTCCATCCGGTGTGCGGCCAGTGCCTCGCGGTCCAGCTCCACCCCGAGACCTGGACCCGACGGCAGTACCGCCGAGCCCCAGCCAACGAACGAATCGTCGGTGATCAGCGACGATTCGAAATACAGCGGCCCTATCAGGTCAGCCGGGACGACCGGGCTCACCACCGGGGCAGCGGCGATCGCGTGGGCCAGGGCAGCCGCGCCGATCCCCAGCTCAAGGTTGCTACCGAACGTGACGCCCAGACCCGACGCGGTGGCCACATCGGCCAGGACAGTGGTGCGCCGCAGCCCGCCGCATTTACCCGGATAGATGCTCACCAGGTCGAAGGCGCCCGTCTGCGCCGCCGTGGTCACGTCGGCGAGCGTCCAGATCGATTCATCCCCGACCAGGGCTGCCGATGTTCTCGCCCGCAGCACCGCCGACGCCTGCCACGCGGAGCGCGGGAGCGGCTGCTCGACGGCGTCCACCCCGCACTCCGCCAGCCCCGCCAGCGCCATGTGTGCCTCTTCGGGCTGCCATCCCTCGTTGGCGTCGACGGTGAGCCGCACATCGGGGCCCAGTTCCTCCCTGACCGCCGCCACCCGGGAGATGTCGTCGTGCGCGCCGAGGCCAACCTTCACCTTCACCACGTGCATACCGAAGTTGCGCAGATCCCGGGCCATGTCGCGCACGACGGCGGTGTCCCGCCCGGGCAGGACGAACTTGGTGGCGATCTCCTCGCGGTACGCACCACCGAGCAGGTCCACGGCCCGCAGGTTCTTTTCCCGCCCGGCCAGGTCGAGACAGGCCATCTCAATCCCGGCCCGGAGGAACGGCCGGGCGCCGAACGCCGCTCTCAGCCGGGCTGCGACAGCGGCCCAGTTCCACGGGTCGAGTCCGCACAGAGCGGGGTCGAGGTGGTCGCGTACCAACGCGACGGTGCCGACCGCTTCCTCGCCGCTCCAGCGCGGGGAGCAGGTCACCTCACCAAGACCGGTCAGCCCCTCGTCGGTCTTCACCTCGAGGATCACGTACTCGCTCGCTGCCACCTCGCCGTGGGCGGTCTTGGGCAAGAACCGCGACGATCGCCGAACCCGGACCGGCGTAGCCCGTACCTCCCGGATCTTCATGACCGCCGCCCCAAATTACGCATCGCTGCGGTACCGCTCCAGCTTCTCTTCGTCGAGTTCCACTCCCAGCCCGGGCCCGGGCGGGGGCTCGGCCCAGCCGGCCCGAATGGGAAGCGGCTCGGCCAGGATGTCGTCGGTGTAATAGAAAGTGCTGATGATGTCGCACGGCACAATGTCGTCGGCTAGGCCGGGCGTCGCCATCGCGAAGTGGATGTGCGCGGCCAAGGCCGGGCCCAGCTCCAGGTTGCTGCCGATGGTCCAGCCCAGGCCTGCCGCGCTGGCAACGGCGGCGGTGCGCTGGGCCGCGGCAATCCCGCCAGCCATGCCGACGTAGATCGACAAGATGTCAGCCGCGCCTGACGTCACCACGTCGAGCGCGTCGGCGGGAGTGCCAACAGCCTCGTCGGCGACGACGGGGCACGCGGCCCGGCGCCGGACGTCGGCCATCCCGGCTAGGTCATGCGGTGCCACCGGCTGCTCGATGAAAGCGACACCCTGGGCTGCGAGCGGCGCCACGGCCGCCGCGGCGTCGGCGCGGTTCCAGCCACCGTTGCCGTCGACTCCGAGCCTAACGTCGGTGCCGATGGCCGCGCGCACCTCCGCTACCCGGGCGGTGTCGGCGGCCAGGCCGGTGCCGACCTTGACCTTCATGGCCGTGAAACCTTGCTCGCAGGCCCAGACGGCGATCCTCGCCGCTATGGCGGGCTCGGCCGCCGCGACCGAGAACTTGGTCCGGACCCCAGGCCGCACGGGGCCGCCGAGCAGCCGGTACAGCGGAACACCGTGCACCTTGCCGAGCACATCCCACAGGGCCATCTCCACCGCCGCCTTGGTGAAGTGGTGGCCAACGATGGCGCTGTCCATCAGACCCGCCAGCCGGACCACATCGGTGGGATCCTGCCCGGTCAGACACGGTTCGAGGTACCGCTCGATGACATGCCGGGCGGTCTCGGAGTCCTCGCCGCTCCACCGGGGCGTGCATGACACCTCGCCCCAGCCGACCAGGTCCTCGTCGGTGCGCATCCGGACGATCAGGAAGGGGGACCTGTCGTGCGGTCCGCGCGCGCCGACGATCATGCGGTCCGGGTGGATGGGCACGGCCACCGGGATGGTCTCGATATCGGTGATCTTCATCGCGCCTCTCCCTGATCACTGTTGCGGGACGGACCGTGCGCACCAGGCCGGTCCTCGATGCCGAGCAACGCCAGCGCGTCGCGGCCGATGATCCCCTCGATCACCTCGTCTGGGATCGGTGGGAACCCGGTGCCGTGCACCACGTGGTTGACGCTGCGCAGTGCGTCGATCGTCTGCTGGGTGGTCGCGAATGGGTAGTCGGAGCCGAGCAGCAGCCGGTCGGTGACCCGGTACTCCACCGCACTGGCCAACGAGAAGTACAGCTGAATCGGGCGAGCATGCAGGGCCGATACGTCGGCGTACAGGTGCGGGTGCTTACGGATGACCGCCATGAGCTCCGCGCACCAGGGATGCCCGAGATGGGCCACGCACATGACGAGATCCGGGCAGGCGATGGCCACGTCGTCCAGCAGGAACGGCCGGGCCCAGCGGAGCGGGGCGTCCCGGATGAACGTCGTCGCCTGGTGGCACAAGACCGGGATACCGAGGGACTGGGCGCGGGAGAACAGCGCGATTCCCGCTGGTGATGTGGGGTCGAAATGCTGATAGACGGGGCCGACCTTGAGCCCGCGCAGGCCCATGACGGTCACCGCGTCGGTGAGCCGGTCGAGCGCGCCGGGCCGGGCCGGGTCGACGCTGGCGAAGCCGATGAGCTTGTCCGGATGGGCCGCGACGTAGCCGGCCACGTAGTCGTTCGGCACCATGATGCCCGAGGCGGGGGCGTCGAACGCGAGCACGATGGCCTTGTTAACCCGTGCCATCGCCCGCCAGTGGTCGGCTAGTTCCTGGCTGCCCATCTGGACCTCGGACCAGGACCGGGCCAGGTCGGCCCGGAACCCGGCCGAGTAATGCTCGGCCGTCCCGACGTGGGTGTGACAGTTGACGATCACACGCTCAGCCCTCCACGGTGGGCGTTCCGGCGCCGAGGGTCGCCGCGACGGCCAAGTAGACCCGGGCGGAATCGGCGAGCTCGTCGATGTCAACGTACTCGTCCGGGGCGAAGTGCCATTGGCTGGCCCCGTAGACGACGGTGTCCAGGCCCGCGTCGGCCAGCGTCGCGGCGTCGGTGACGAAGGCCTGCCCAGGGAGCTCGTGAGTGATGCGCGGTGCCGCACCGCGGACCGCGCTGTGTGCGGCCGTGATCGCGTCCACCAGGGGGCCGTCAGTGACCCCAATGAACGGCTGATGGACAGTGATGATCCGGACCCGGGCCCGCACGTCCGGGGGTCGGACCTGTTCCACGATCGAGCAGATCTCGGCCCGCACGGCCTGCCGGCTCATGCCTGGCACCACCCGCAGGTCGCCCCGGACTACCGCGGTGTCCGCGACGGCAGCCGGCGCCTCACCGCCGCTGAGCTGGCCAATGACCAGCCGGGGCAGGTCCGGCAGCCGGGGGTGCGGTATGTGGGCGAAGGTGTGTTCCGCGATCCCCTGGTAGACCGCGACCGCTACCGGCAGCGTGTCGATGCCTTCTTCGCGCCGGGAGATGTGCGCTGACCGGCCGGACAGCAGCACCTCGAACTTGAGCGCGCCCCCGTTGGCGGTGTGGATGGTCAGCCCGGACGGCTCACCGCAGATCGCATAGCCCTCCCGCGGTCCCTCGCTGGCCAGGGCGTACTTGGTGCCCAGCCCGGACCCGTCGTGGTGCATGACCGCCTGGAAGATGAGGTCTCCCGGGAGCGGCATCCGGGCGGCCGCCTCGGTGGCGGCGGTCATCGCTGCGACCGCGCCCTTCATGTCCGTGATCCCGGCGGCGTAAATGCGGCCGTTGTCGATCCACGGGTCGAACGGGTCATGGCTCCAGCCGCGCTCGTGCACGCCGGCGTCGAGATGACCGTTGAGGACCAGTGGGGGGCGCGACCCGGTGCCCTTGACGGTGGCGATGACGTTGGGCCGCCCGGCGACGACCTGTTCGATGTGCACCTCGATACCAGGCTGGTCGAGCGTCTCGGCGATGGCCTCGGCGACTGCGCCCTCGGCCCCACCCGGGGACGGGATGGCACAGAACTTCGTGGCCAACTCGATCACCCGGTCGGTCTCTATCAGCTTGATGGCCTTGCCGATGTCCATCACTGCTCGCCCTCCCATAGTTCTGTTCCGGTCTCGCTGCGGTGGTCTGCGTCCTCCCCGTCCACGGCGCTATGCGGGCGACTGACGAACTCAAGCATGGCCTCAGCTACTGCTCGGATGCCCAGCTCAAGAAAGCGTCGGCCCAACTCGGCAGTACCGCGATCAGGGCTATCGGTGTAGCCATCGATCTGCTGCCACGACCCATGAGTCTCCGCTCGGTACGCCTGCGCATAGCACCGTGCGTCGCTGATGGGAAAGGAGTCCCGGTGCGGGCGTGGCTCATGAACCAACCCTGGATGAAGAGCGAGGAGGATTGAGGTCTCGAACGCCCCGGCGTGCCCGGGGAGTCGACCGAGTTCACACGCGCCGCCCACCGCCAGCGCATTCCAGGCGATCGCCCACCACGACCCAGCGGCCACCGCAACCGGGTACTCAAGCGCGAGATCACGGGCAGCCAACTGAACCAGTTCATGGTTTCCGCCATGCCCGTTAACGATGAAGATCCGTTGGAACCCAGCTCTGACCAGGGAAGTCCCTAGGTCATATACCACTTGCCCAAATGTCTGCGTCCTTAGCGACAAGGTGGCTCCAAATGGCAGGTGATGCGGGGATGACCCGAAAGCAAGCGTTGGGGTGACTACCACCGGCGTTCGGTCGGCGATCTCGGCTGCGGCTTCCCGTGCGACGTGCTCGGCATGCATTGCGTCTGTTCCCGTGGGCAAGTGCGGGCCGTGCTGCTCTGTCGCCCCAACTGGCAGTACCGCCAAGGCTGATGGCGCGATCTCGCGGAGCTGCAGCCGCGTCATATCCTCGAACAACAGCGGAAGCGGCGGCATGGTTCATTTCCTCCCTTACTACCAGAGTGCTAACTGGCACCCCGGTGCCTGCCTATAGTGGTGCCGGCCAAGACTCGCGCACGTGCACATATTTCAGCCGACTCAGAAGGCAGCAGCGGCACCAGTGATGCCGCTATGAGCCTCAGCGTCAGCGCGCGGACGCTTGTACGTCATCCAGACAGGTGCCCTCACGGGCCCAACCCCGGGTACTCGTGCCGGGCAACTTTCGCAACAACTTCCTCCAGGTGAGCCTCCATCGCGCGCCGGGCGGCTCTAGCATCACCCTGCTCAATGGCATAGGCGACAGCGGAATGCAGTTCGGTGAGATGGGGCAGCCTCTCGGCGGTGATGGTGCCGGTATGCCAGTTGGGCAACAGGAACTCATGCACATTACGGACAAGCTGGAGGAGCGCCCGGTTCCCGGAAGCGCGGGCGACCATCTCGTGAAAGGCGCGGTCGAGGCGCAAGAACTCTGCCAGATCCTTGTCTCCGCGAGTGATCTCGGTCATACCTGCGACGAGCTCGCGTAGCCGGTCAACATGAGTAGGCTCCGCCCGCTGAGCTGCCAGCTCAGCGGAATTCACCTCGAGAATGAGGCGCACCTCCTGCAACTGCATAGCCAGTTCATGCCCCCGGCCACTCTCTTGGAATGCCTCCTGCACTATGGGGGCGAGGAAGTCCCAGTCGTCCTCGGCTAGGACCACTGTTCGCTTACCCTGCTGGACCCGGACGAGGCCGAGCGAAGCCAGAGTCTGGAGAGACTCGCGGACCGTCGGCTTGCTTACCCCGAACTGTCCCGCAAGGTCTGGCTCAGCACTGAGGAGATCACCTGGCTTGATCATCCTGCCCACGATCTGCTCGGCGAAGTGCTCCACGAGGTGATCGCTCAGCCTCGTTCGCGTGATCTCCAGCATGCGTACCTCCACGAAGGCAACTCATCAGATGAGATGCTCGCCAGCTACCTTGACACCTGCTGAGCTGAACCGTAGCATCCCGGGCATCCGAACGGGAAGTAGGTCTTTCTCGGCACCGAGATCACCGACCTGCACCAGGGGCGGAACTAGGAGGGGAGCAACATGCGCCGATGGGGATTGCTCGGTATCACGTGCGCGGCGGGACTCCTGGCCACCGCCTGCGCGGGGTCGACGGGAACAGGGAATGTGGCCGCGGTGGGCGCCTCAGGGGCCCCTAATCCGGCGTCGTGTAAGGGGGTGACCCTCCGCTTCATCGGCCTAGCAGGCGAGGACGGGAAAGCTGTCAGTAAGGCCTTCCAGACCAAGTACCACATGACAATCTCTGAGGACAACGTGTCCGACTGGCCAACTGCGATCTCCGCCATCAAGGTGGGCCAGCCCTACGATCTCATGACGGTCCCGATGTGGTATGCGCAGCGAATGATTGCTGCCGATATCGTACGGCCCCTGCAGGTGTCAAGGCTGACCCAGTGGAAGAATATCTTCCCCGGGCTCGCGAAGAACAGCCTTATCGCAGGCAAGGACGGCACAGTCTATGGCGCACCGATCGCTTGGGGAGACGGGCCGTTCGTCTACAATCCGAAGCTGACGTCCAACCCGCCTACCTCACTGCTCGAGCTGCTCAAGCCCCAATGGCGGGGAAAGTACGTCTTGTTCAACTCGAACGTAGCGATGGACATGCTCGCGCTTGAAGACGGATATAAGAACGCCCCGCTGCTGACCAAGTCACAGTTCAATGTCGTGGTCAAGCAGTCCACAACTCTCGTCAAGAACGCCCAGGCATTCACGACCACCTATCAGGACGGGACCGACCGCCTCGCGTCCGGGGATGTCGCTATTGACATCAGCGGATGGGAAGCAATGCTTAACTTCGCCAAGGCGAAAGGCGTGACGCTCAAGTACGGCTTCTACAAAGCCGACCGTAGCGGATGGTTTGACAGCCTCGGGATCCCGACCACAGCACAGCATCCAGAGTGCGCCCTGGCATACATCAACTATCTGCTCCAGCCGAAGAACGAGGCAGCGCTTGCGACATCGCTCGTCTCCGGCACCTCGAATCGTAATGCCGTATCGCTCGTGGGCAAGAGTGACCAGATCTACAACTATTCCTCGGTTGACCACATCGTGACTCCAGCGGAAGACCTGCTTCAGTTCCCTAATCCAAGTCCGCCGAACCAGACGAGCCCAGGAATAATGAACTTCCAGGACTGGTCAAACGCCTGGCAGAACATAACGGCTGGGCGATGACAGTAAGCCGACCTGCGGCAAGCGCTGTGACGGTCGCGGCGACTGGTGCCCTCGCCCAGGTGGGCGAGGGCACCCTCCCGCCGTTGCGCAATCAGACCAGAGAGCATCGGCGCCGTATCTCGACCGCACTGCTTCTCGCACCACCCGCGATCTACTTCGTGACGCTGTTCGTAGTCCCACTGGTAATACTGGTGGTCTACAGCTTTTATTCCTATGATAATTTCAACTTCGTTGCGAAACTGACGCTCGCCAACTACACGCAGACGCTCACTAGCCCGGCCTTGCGCGACTTCTACTTCCGCACTCTGCGGATCGCCTTCATAGTATCCATCGCCGTTGTGGTGATCAGCTACATCTTCGCGCACGTCCTGATGTATGTGCTGCCCCGGGCCAGGCGGTTCCTGTACTTCCTCGTCCTGGTTAGCCTCTTCGGCGGCTATCTCGTACGAATCTATGCTTGGCGGACCATGCTCGGCCGAGACGGGGTAATCAACGCCTTCCTGATGGATACCCACCTTGTCAGCTCACCCGTAACGTCCTTGCTAAATAGTAACTATGCTATCGTGATCGCGTTGCTCAATTTCCTGATTCCCCTCGGCGTACTGCCGATATTCACCGCCATGCAGAATGTATCCCCCCGGTTGCTGGAAGCCGCACAGGATCTTGGCGCGTCGCGTATTCGTACTGTCCGTACGATCGTACTGCCTCTCACCACCCGGGGAGTCCGCGCTGCCTTCGCGTTCTGCTTCATCGCGACCATGGCTGAATGGGTGACACCTCAGATGCTCGGCGGCCCGCTCAACCAGTTCGTCGGCAACGAGATTCTGTATGAATTCGGGCAAACGCTGGACTGGCCGCTAGGGGCAGCTATTGCACTCACGTTGATCGCCAGCGCTGTCCTCATCCTTGCGGCGCTATTCGGCCTGCTGCGCCTGGTGACCCGGTGATGTCCCGCCGACGCCTGCTGAGCCGTGGCGCCCTAGGGCGAATGACGGCGCGCGGATACGCCACACTGGTAATCATCTTCCTGTTCGCACCGCTGCTCATCGTGGTCGTCGTATCTTTCAACTCCACAGCCAGCATGAACCCGTTTGGCGGCGGATTGTCGCTGCACTGGTACCGACAGGTCCTCAGCGATCCTCTGGTCATCGCAGCATTCGGGCGCACTGCCTTGGCCGCTGCCGCCACCGCGCTCATCAGTGGCTTGCTCGGCCTTATGGGCGCGCTCGGGGCAATGCGATTGGCAAGGGGACGGCTGCGCACGGCCATCTTCACGATCCCACTCGTTCCGCTTGCGTTCCCCGCGCTGCTCTATGGAATTGGTCTGGCCACCTTCTACCATGCAATGGGAGTGGGCTTCTCCATCTGGGCCACCATTGCGGGGCATGTCATCCTTGCACTGCCCTTTGTCTTCCTGGTGCTCGGAGCCGCCCTGGAGCGGTTCCGGTTCAGCCTGCTCGAGGCGGCCCGGGACCTGGGCGCAGGCACCTTCACCACTTTTCGCACGGTAACCTTTCCGTTGCTCCGACCAGCGATCCTAGGTGCCATGTTCTTGTCGATGGCGATCTCAGTTGATGAATTCGTCATCGCGTTTTTCACTGCAGGCTCCCAGCAGACTCTCCCGCTGCTGCTGTATGGACGTATCAATCTTGGCATCAACCCCGGTCTAAATGCGATCGGGTCGATCCTGCTGGCCATAACTATTGGTCTCGCTTTCCTGGCCGCCCGAACTTCCGTCCTGGAGACCCTATGACCGCCTCCCCGCTATCGGTAGTCCGGCTAGACCGAGTCACGAAATACTTCGGCTCTGTCACAGCAGTGAGCGACATCTCACTCGATATTCGCGAGGGTGAGTTCTTTTCCCTTCTCGGACCAAGCGGCTGCGGTAAGAGCACAACACTCCGGATGGTCGCGGGATTCGAGGAGCCTGACCGGGGCTCTATCTTCATCGAGGCGATTGACGTCACTGACAAACCGGCGAACAAGCGGAATGCCAATATGGTATTTCAAAACTATGAGCTTTTCCCGCACATGACAGTCTCTGAGAATGTCTCCTACGGCCTCAAGATCAGGCGGGTTCCTAAGAGCGAGGCTAAGAACCGAACCGAGGCCATGCTCAAGACTGTTGGGGTGGGAGGGCTTGGGCATCGCCGAGCGAGCCAACTTTCCGGTGGACAGCAGCAGCGCGTCGCCCTTGCACGCGCGCTTGTGAATGAGCCAGCCGTTCTGTTGCTGGACGAGCCGCTCAGCGCCTTGGATGCCAAGCTCAGGAAACGTATGCAGCTTGAGCTGAAGATGATCCAACATGAGCTTGGAACAACGTTTATTTATGTTACACACGACCAAGAGGAGGCACTCTTGATGTCTGACCGGATTGGCATCATGAATGATGGCCAATTGCTGCAGGTCGGCAGCCCACGAGAAATCTACGAATCACCCTCAGATTCATTCGTCGCTGACTTCGTGGGGAGCCTCAACGAGTTCCGGTTGGACGTGGAGAAGGTCAGGGATGGCTGGGCGATCGCTCGAGTCGGTGACGGTCAGTATTTGGCGGTCAGCGTGTCAGACGACGTTCTGCCCGGCTCGTCCCTACAGGCCGCGATCAGGCCCGAGCGAATCCGACTCGGGCCCTCAGACAGCGCGGTCAGCTCAGGGGCTTTGCGCAGGAGCACTGCGGCACCTGGAGACGGGACCTGCGTCATCCTTGGCACTGTGGGGGATGTGATGTATCTGGGACCCCTGACCCATTACCTCGTTGACACGCCCGTCCTCGGGCGACTAGTAAGCCAGCAGCTAAGCGAGCGGCACCAGGTACGCTTCCGGCCAGGGGAACAGGTTGCACTGAACTGGGATGCGGATGCGGCCTTCATGCTGTCCGCGTCAGCAGACAACTCGGCGGACTTGCCATGAGCGCGCTACCCGGCCCTCGACTGACCAGAGATACGGTCAGCTACAGGTACGACTCCTCACTGCCACCGAAGACCGTCATATCATCAGGCACCACGGTAGTGTTCGAGACTCACGATGCCCGGGCTGGAGCACTCCTTGACCGCAACTGCGGCTCGCTTTTCGACCTGCCGCCCGCTACCCCCGGCAAGGGAAATCCGCTGACGGGCCCACTACTGGTCCAGGGGGCCGAACCGGGCGATGCCCTTGCCGTGAAAATTGATCAGATCATGGTCGATGACGTCGGTTGGTGTGGTGGCCACGCACATGTGGGCCCGCTCGAGCCAGGGCGCATCCCTCATCCGCTTGGGCGGATCTGCCCAGCAAGTAATGATGCGGTCGAGTTTTCCGCCGGAATCGTGCTGCCCGCTGCCCCAATGATCGGATGCATCGGCACCGCCTCAGACGGCGATCCACCTCTCGCCGGGCTCCCGGGCAGGTACGGCGGCAACATGGACCACAAAGTGATTGGCGCCGGGACCACAGTTTACCTGCCGGTGTTCGTGCCAGGTGGCTTGCTTTACATTGGTGATGTGCACGCCTGCCAGGGCGATGGGGAACTGTCCGGGGTCGCGCTGGAGATAGGCGCTGAAGTCACCGTCACGGTGAGCGTGCTCCAGAACGCGGGGTTGCACTGGCCTTGGGCGGCGACCCCCGAAAAGATCATGGTCATGACTACCGCAATGGAATTCGCCGACGCCCGGCGCTCTGCGGTGGCAGAGATGATCGCTGCCCTGGAAAGCCAGCTCAGGCTCGAGCCAGCCGAAGCGCTGGCACTCATCTCAGTGGCCGGAGATCTCAGGGTCGGGCAGGCATTCGGCGGGATGGAACTAACGCTGCGGCTAGAGATGCCAGCCACCCTCGGCCTGTCCCCCTCCGGATACCGCGATGCGGCTGTGCACTAAGGCGGGACGATGATCCTCGATGTTCACAGCCATCTGTGCTGGTATCCTGACCACATCAGCGAGCAGTTCGCCGCTGAAGCGCTCGCGTCGAAACTGGTGAAACTTCAGCAATCAGGCGGGCAAGTATACACCGTCCGCCTGGACCTGCACTCCTACGACTCACGGCCAGAGGATCACTGGGCAGCCAGCGCCAGTGCCGACCGCGTGGTGGTGTTCGGCCTCCAGGCACGGGCTACAGGTATGCGGGTGCCGAATGAGCTCATTGCCGACTACGTGGCGCAGCATCCAGAAAAGCTCATCGGATGGTGCTCCGTGGACCCAAACGATCCCGACTGCATCGACCAGCTCGAGCACTGTGTTCTCGACCTCGGCCTACGCGGCCTGAAACTGGGGCCCACCTACCAGCACTTCGACCCCACTGACCGCAAACACTGGCCCTTGTTTCAGAAGGCAACCGAACTTGGCATCCCTACCATATGGCACCAGGGGACAACCTTCCCACGCGCTGCCCGGCTTCGCTGGGCTTCGCCGCTCCAGCTCGAGGACGTGGCGATGGACTTCCCTGACCTGAAAATAATTGTCGCGCACCTAGGCCATCCGTGGGAAGAAGACCTTATCGCATTGCTCCGAAAATCACCGAACTTGTATGCGGACATATCTGCTGTGCACTACCGCCCGTGGCGGTATTGGCAGGCGATGACCACGGCTATGGAATACGGCGTGACACACAAGCTCCTGCTTGCCTCCGACTTTCCTTCCGCCACCATAGATAATGTAATCGCAGGGCTCCGTAATGTGAACCGCATCGTCGATGGTACTAACTTGCCGAGAATCCCGGCCGAGATCCAGGAACGGATCATTAGCGAAAACTGGAAGGCCGCTCTCCCTGAGTACTGCCCATAAGCAAGATGCCAGTTTCACCTGAGCGAATCGGCAGCGGGAATGACAAGTGAGAAATTAAGTGAAGGCAAGAGACAGTATTGAGCGGACGGCTACACACAGGACTAGATCATGATTGCACCACTCCACGGTGTCTATCCCGTAATCTCAACTCCGTTCACTGCAAATGACTCAATTGACACAGCAGCGCTTGCACGCGAGGTTGAATGGCTCATCGGCTATGGTGTGCAGGGCATCACCGTGGCAATGGTTTCTGAAATTCTGCGCCTCAGCGCACTCGAACGCTGCGCTCTCACCGAGGAACTGTGCGCGCTGCTTCCGCCCGGAATCGGACTAATCGTTAGCGTCGGAGCCGAGAGCACTAAGGTCGCGGTGGAGCTCGCCGATCACGCGCAACGGGTCGGCGCTACTGCGGTCATGGCCATTCCGCCCCTATCGGTAATCCTCGACGAAGAGGAGCTGTTGCGTTATTATTTTTGCATCATTGAAGCAGCCGGAGTCCCACTGGTAGTACAGGATGCCAGCGGCTATGTAGGACAACCGCTATCGATCTCCCTTCAGGCTCGGCTCTTGCGGGAGTTGGGTGAAAGCTGCGTGTACTTCAAGCCTGAGGCACAGCCCATCGGACAACGAGTATCTGAACTCCGTGATGCCACAGAAGCGCAAGCAAAGATATTCGAGGGCAGCGGCGGCCTCGCGTTGGCCGACACCTACATGCGCGGCGTGGTTGGGACCATGCCAGGGCCAGAGATTCCATGGGCCATAGTCCGCCTATGGCAGGCACTAGAGCGGGGCGATAGAGACCGCGCCTACGCGATCACTTGCGCCATGGCACCGCTGAAACTACTGCAGTCAAGCCTTGATTCCTATATCGCTATCGAAAAGTACTTGCTGGTCGCCCAGTCAGTATTCTCCAATGCACGCATGCGGGGCCCAGTCGGATACCGCTTGGACGGCGAGACAGAAGCGCAGGTGGACCGACTTCTGGCCGGCCTCCGCATCGCGGCCAGCATCGCAAAAGAAGAACTCACGATGCCGAGCTCAACCTGAACAAGACTCATTCACCCGTGGCCGCGCAACCCGCGGAATACCCCCAGCCCCAAGCACAGTCAGGGTGCGGGTCAACCTGATCGCACCGGGCGTGGTCAACACGCCGCTGACCGCGCAGATCAACGCCGTGCCGCACTGGTATGCGGCGGGTGTGGACGAAAGCATGCTCGGCCGCTGGGCCCGGCCGTGCAGCACATCCAGCCACGCCAATCCGGCGGTCCCGAAGATATCCGAGCAGGTCACCCGGATACGGAGCTGCCCAGCACGGCATGGACTTGGTCCCTGCAGCTGGTCTGCAGCACCACGAGCTTGGACGGGTGGCGCGTCAGTTCCCGCAGTTCCCGGACCTCCGCACCTTCCAGCATCCGCCAGAGAGCGGGAGGCGTCCGCTCAATCGCCGGCCTACTTATGCACTCCTTGGTATGAGGCGGCTTGGGTGAGGAAGGCTTCGAGGTGCTGGCGGGTGATGATGCGGCGGCGGCCGACCTTGAGGTATGCGAGCCGCCCTGTCCGCATCTGGTCGTAGAGCAGGTCGCGGGACAGGCCGGTGATCTGTGCCGCCTCGTCCACAGAGTAAGCGAGACGCTCACCCGGCGGGCTAGGCACGATATCAGACATCGGGTATCCCCTCAGCAGGCACTGTGCTGGTACTGATGGCTGGCCAGCGCTGCGGCAGGGTGACCCGGGGCGCGGGTGGCGAACCGGTGGTCGTGGTAGATGCGCCGCCGAAGCCGAGCCGTCCGGTGGTGGGGGTGATGTCCCACTCGTGCTGCCGGGCTGCCGCGTCCCCGTTCGCGTGGAGCCGGTCCGACAGCCGCTGGTGGTGGGCGATCTGAGCGGTCAGGCGATTGATGATCGGGTTGCTGGTTGCGGTCACGGTTCTGCCTCCATGTCTGGCTGCGGCAAGGCATCGGGCTCGCGCGTTTTCGGGCGGTCGGCCGGGGCGCTGTCGAGGACTCGCTGGATCCGCTTGCGCAGCTGGGCGCTGACCCAGAGTTCGGCGACGTACGCCGGCGACCTGGTGCCGGTCGGGGTGGGCTGCTGGTCACGGTCGCGGCCGGTCATCGGCCGGCCTCCCGCTCCGCAGTGGCCCGGGGTTCGGCAGCGGCCTGCCGATGGATCCCGGTGTGTGGTTCGGGCTGCCGGTCGGGGGCGGCGGGCATGCTAGCTTCCCGGGTTCCTAGGAGCCGGGCCGCAAGGTCGTCGTAGGCGCCGGCCGCCTGGAGCCGGTACTGGCAGGTGCCGCACGACTGATCGGCGCAGTCACCACAGTTGGCGGCGCGGTCGCGCTTGTTGTCGGCCGCCTCGTCCAGTGCGGACAGGATGAGCCACTTATCGCCGGCCGAGACCCCAGCCGCGTTCGCCGTGCCCGGCTCCGGGGTACCCCCGCGGCTCTCGGCGAGGTGCGACGCGGGCGTGCGGTCTGATTCGGTGCCGGGCTGTCCAGCGCTGTCGTAGCTGGCCGCGGCCTGGCCTGCTGGCCGGTCTGGTGGCCCGGCTGAGGGCTCGGCGGCCCGGGTGATCGCGGCAGCATGTTCGGCGTCGTCCATGCCGAGCGTTCCCCCGTAGTAGGCGTGCAGGCCGTGCTGCGCGTCAGCCCACTCCCGGTACCACAGGCGAACCTGTATCTCGTCTGCCCCGGTCGCTGCCGCGACCTGCGCCCACGATGCCCCGGCCTTGACCGCGTTGTGCACGAGTGCCGGGTGCCGGTAATGGCGGGCTAGCATTTCACCGGCCGCTAGGACCTCCAGGTGTTCCCCGGTTGTCAGTGGCGGATATTTACCCAGGTGGGAGTGCCTGTGCGGGTCATACGTGCCGCGGGCTTGAAGCACGGCGATCGCCGAGGCGGTCAGGTCGCGGCTGGTCAGTTCCTCGAACCGCTCCTGAGCGTCGGTGGTGGACCGGTAGCAGGATTGCGCCTGCTCATACGTCGTCGCCGGGAGCGGGGCAGCTGGCTCCCTCGCCTGCTCGCGGGTCATCTCTTCGTCGTCTCTGCTGGTCATGCGATCCCTGCCTGGGTGTCTCGGATGGGCGGATAGATGCCGGGGGCTACGCCGGTGCCGCGTGCTGGCATCCAGCCGCAGACGGGCCGGTAGCCGGGAACGTCCAGCCGCTCGTCGTCCAGGCCGGCGCCGGCGCACCAGTTGCCTGCGATGGCCCGGCGCCGGGCAAAGGTGGCGGCGGCACGCTCGCGGGAGTTCCGTTCGGGTGCCCGCTTGTCCCACCAGGCGTCGTAGAGGGCGGCGACCACGTCGCGGAGCACCGGGCGGACGGTGGCGACGTCGCCGCGGGTGATCTTCTGGATGGCCTGGTCACTAGCTCCGGTGGCGCGGGCGATCCGGGCCGAGCCGTGACCCATAACGTGCAGGGCCCGCAGCCGCAGCCGGGTGCCGCCGGCGTCCACGCGGCGGCCGCCGCCCCGGACCAGGCTTAGGCTGCCACCCGGGCGGGCGGGTCTTGCAGGCAACTGGCTGGTAGGCACATCAGGTCACCGCCTCGGCCTGGTGGTCCTGGCCGCAGTGGCGGCTCTGGCAGGACCGGCGGGCGGAGTCGAGAGTGCGCTGGATCTCGCGTTCATCCAGCCCTGTCTGCCGGGCTGCCGCAGCGAGCGGATCGAGGTCGCCCGCGGCGTTGTCTTCGAGGGCGCGGTTGGCGGCCCAGAACAGGCCCGCGTTGCGATTGCCTTCACCCTGGCGGGCGACCCATCCGGCCAGGCGGCTGAGGTTGCTGCCCGCGGCGTGGGGGTGACACCCGGGGGTCTTGTGCTGGATGGGTGGCTCGAGCATCCTGGTCGCCGCCGCCCAGTCGAGACCGTGGCGGCCGTCGGTGGTCTTGATGAGCTCGTAGAGTTGGCCATTGACCTGGGATGGCGGGATCAGGACGTAGCCGCCTGCCGACCGGAAGTCCAGGTGGTGCCGGGCAAGGTGGCCGCTGCGCTGTGGCGAACCGGTGAAGTAGGCATGCAGGCCGCCGCTGGGGGTGCGCACGTAGGCGCTGGCGCCGTCGAGCAGACCGGCCCGGAGCAGCCGGTTGAAGGCGGCGAACCCGTTGCCGGCCTGGCCGTGCTGATCCACGTCTAAGACGTCCGGCCCGGGCTCGCCGGTGGCCACCGCGAGGTTGCAGTCCGGGTGCCTGCCGAACCAGCGGGTGATCTGCTGCCCGTCGGTAGTTGCGTCGTGGAAACCGTGCAGGGTGGCCGGGACCTTCTGGCCCGGCTGGCAGGGGAAGACCGGCCATCCCCGGCTGGCGTAGGCCAGCGCCCGGCGCAGTATGGCCTCAGTCATGGCGTTCTCCAGGCGTGCCCATTGACCGGCGTCCGGGGTTGCGCATGGCTGCAGCGGGCGGTCTCGACGAGGAGCTGTTCGGTGATCGCGGGCAGGATGCGGGTCTGGAACTCGGCCTGCCCGGACAGCGCGGCCGGGGTGCGGCTGGCTGGAGGTAAAGCAGGCTCCACAGCTCGGCGAGGATGTCCAGCCCGTACAGGCACAGCGGATGCTGGTCCCAGCACGGGCCGAGCGCGGCGGCGAGCTGCCCGTAGCCGGGCCGGTAGACCTGGTCGACCCAGGCGTGCAGGCGGGCCATCGCCTGCGCGCGTTCGTCGTCGGGCAGCTTCCACCAGCGCGGCGCCGGGACCGGCTGGTACGACTCACCGTCCCTCTCACGGCCGGGCGCTGCGGAGCCGAGGCGGCCGGTGAGAGCGGCGACGTCGGCGTCGAGGTCCTGCAGCCGGGCCAGGATCGCGGCCTGGTCGCGCAGCGTGCCACCGAGACTCTCAGCCAGGGCGGTGATCTCGGCCAGCCGATCGCTGAGGGCGGTGAAGTGTCCGGCCTCGCGGTCTTCCAGGACCGCCAGCCGTTCGCCGTGTGCGCACAGCTGCAGCAGCGCAGCGTTCAGCGTGGCTTCGGTCATGGTCAGCTCCACGGGAAGACTGTGCCGTCGGCCAGGCCGTCGGGCACCTCGTCGGGGATGGTGAGCGCCGGCGCTGCCCGGCCGGGATGACTGGGTAGCAGCGGCGGCGGGGGTGAGCGGTGCGACGGCCTGGTCGGCCCGGTGGGCCCGCTTGTAGATGGGGTCCTTCCAGGCAACGGGGAGGCGGGCGATGACGGGTGCGCACCCGCCGCGGAGGACGAGAGCGAACCCGGCAGGCAGCTGCCGGATCAGGCTGGGGCTGGCCACCTCGTGGCGGGTGGTGCGTTCCTCGCCGCGTTCCTGCCAGGGCGCCTGGCCGCACAGTTCGCTGGCCGTTCTCAGCGTCCTGGTGTCGGTGATGCCAGGGAGGAACACCTTGACCGAGGAGGTGTCGAGCACGACCTGCTTGCCGTGCTCGCCCCACCGGCCCGCGAGTTGCGCCTCGCCGTGGGCGACGGCGCAGACCTGGATGCCCTTGCCGCCGGAGTCCGACAGCCACACCGGCAACGGGACGGGGCAGATCTGGGTGACCTCGTCCAGGCCCATCAGCAGCGGCGGGTCCAGCCGCCCGCCCACCGACGCCTGGCCGATCTGCCCGGCCTGGTAGTGGATCTCGCTGACCATGGCCGCGAACAGGGGCGCGACCGGGGTGTCCTCGTTCTCGCTCTCGGCGATCAGGTACAAGGTTCCCCGCTCGCGCAGGAACGCGGGAATGTCGAATCCTTCCGGCCCGGGCAGCGCGGAAACCGCCAGGGCCGGGTCGGTCATGAACGACAGGGCCCGGGACATGACCATCCGGACGGTGGCCGCGGTCTTCTGCGCCTCGCTGCGCATCTCGGCCAGGGTCATCGCCCATTGGTGCGCCCCGGCGGCGGCGAGGATCTCTTCGGCCTCGCCGGGACGGCCGCCGAGCACCCACCCGGCCACGGTGTGCATGTCGGCGCCGACCAGCGCGGCGGCGTGGAAGTAGGCGCGCAGGTAGTCCGACGCCTTCGCCGACCAGAACGAGCCGTCCTCCACGCCCTTCTGGCTGACCGAGTGGGCGAACGCGTCGGCCCGGCGGATCGCGGTGGCCGGGTCGGCGCACCCGTCGACCGGGGACCAGCGGAAGGTGGAGAGCAGGCTGCCGATGGACTGCGGGTTGAACACATGCACCGGGCCAACCCACGACCGGACCCCTGATGTCAGCTGGAACACGTCCGCCTTGGTGGTCGTGGAGATCACCGGGCCGGGGTAGCGCAGGATCACGTCGGCGAGCAGGGCGGTCTTGCCGGTACGCGGTGGGGCCATCAGCAGCACGTGCTCTTCGACGGGGACCCGCAGCGCGTGCCGGTAGTGGGCCCGGCCCAGGAGCACCGAGTGGCTGCCGGGCCGCAGGGCCCGCTGCCAGAGGGCCAGCGAGCGGCGGGAGCGGCCGGACTTGCGCAGGACGGCCAGGCGACCCCACCGCAGCCACAACTCCCCCGCCGTGGCGTAGCCGCGCCCCGGGTACAGCCACAGGTGCAGGCGGATCTTGAGGTGGCGGACCCGGTGGCCCGGGAGCCGCCGGCTAGGGACCAGACGCCCACCGCGCCGTCCCGGCCATGGCGAGCAACGCGAACAGGATGATGGCGTCTTTCATCGGGAGTCTTCCTCCTGGGTGGTGAGCACGGCCTTGCGCAGCGCGGTGCGGGCCGCACCGGCGTTCAGCCCGGTCTGCGGGGCAAGCTCGGCGCAGATCCGCGACACACCGCTGAGCGGGATGCCGGCCAGTGGGCCGTGCCGCTGCGTGACCAGGGCCAGGAACGCGGCCGTCTTCGTCCCGGCCCGGGCCCCGCAGGCCGGGCGCGGACGCGGGGCGGCGGGCGGCAGCCCGCGCGCGGTGTTGGCCTGGATGGGCGGGCGGATGCCTGTGCGGCGGCCCGGCGCGACCGGGCACTCCTGAACCACCCAGGCGCGGAAGCCGCTCAGCGTCGAGGCGGGGGCGAGGGCCAGGCGGAGCAGCCACAGCAGCAGGCCGGCCAGGATGGCCAGCGGGGTGACCTCGTCGTCGGCGAGCCGCTGGTTCAGCGCCCGCTGGCGGGCCAGGGCCCAGGCGCGGACGACGCCGATCAGGGTGTCGCTGGCCAGCGCATAGGCGACGGGTGGCATCGCCCAGATCGCCAGCGCCCTCCAGCCGGGCGCGGCCGCGAGGACGTTCATGAATACGCTCGCCGCGACCGCGGCGACGTTGAGGACCCGGGCGCGGATGGCGCGCTTACCGTGCAGGGCCAGCGCGACACCAAGTGAGGCGAAGATCAGCGCCGCCGCGTCGGGGATCGCCGGCCTCCAGGCCTGCGACGACCGCCACGCGTCTCGCCGCATAGACCATCCGGTACTGGGCAGCGAAGCTCACCGCGGCCGACGCGGCGGCCAGGACGCACAGGCCGGCGGTCGCGTTGCGCAGCCATGCGCCCGACCAGTCCCGGCCGGCCTCCGGGCGGGGCCGCGGGCCGGTGATCCCGGCCAGCACGGACCACCCGGGCTGGTCCGCCGCAGGCATGCCGTGTGAAGCCGCGGAAGCCGGAGACTTGGCTTCCCGCCCGCCGGCGGGGCCCGGCTCAGGACCGCCACTGGGACGAACGTGCTCCGGCGTCCGGGCTGCTGGGGTCTGCATGGCGGTCCCCTCAGGAGTCCGGGAAGAGCTCGTCATCGATCTCTGCCAGCAACTCTTCCTGCTCTGCGGGCAGGAGGACGGTCATCGATTCGGGATGGCGATCGTGCGGAACCGCGGCCACGCGAAGGACGGGGCCGAACGGCACGTAGCGGCGGACCCAGCCCGCCACGGCCAGGAGCCACGCCCGCTGCGCGCTCACCGGAAGGACCCCGGCCACAACGCATCGGCGACACGCCATCAGCGGACGGCCCCACCGCCGCGCCTGGAGCTGCCAGCCGTAGCGGACCGGCAACTCAGCCAGCGCGGCGGCACGGCCGGTGAAGTGCGGCGGGATCCCGTCCGGGCATGCCGGGTCGGTAAACGACCAGGCCAGTCCGCAGCCATCGCACGACGGGATCAGGTAGGCGATCGTGCGGAAAGCCATCACACGGCCCCCCGCACCAGGTGATTACCGGCGCTGTCCCGGGCGGGCTGCGGCGCGGGTTCCCGGCCGCTTCCCTCGCACCGGACCATCGACCACGTGGCCGGGTCCCACCGGTTGTGCTCGCGCATCACCGTGCCGCCGACGGCGAGACGCCGCTCGCGCCCGCAGCCGGGGCACTGCCGCCACCGGCTGCTGGCTGCCTGACGTGTCATCCGGTCCTCCTCGTGCCGACGGTCGCGCCTGCGCTGGCCAGGGGCCCGGCCAGCTGGCGGAGGTCCCGGTAGCCAACGGAGTACAGGGGGGAGGGTGCCGTTTCCCACTCACGCACGGTGGCCGGGCTGACCGCCGCCGCCCGGGCGAAACGGCGGCGGGTCAGCCGGGCCGAGCGCCGCGCGGTCTTGACGACGGCGGCACCGATCACTCCAAGCGGCGAGACCGGAGCGATGCCGTTAGCAACCCGGTCCACCTGCGGGGCGAAGCGGACTTCCATGGCGGCAGTCATGACGCTGACTCCTTGTGGCCCGGGACGAGCGAGGGCCGGGTCTGCGCCTGCTGGCACCAGCCAGCGCAGGAGGACTGGCGGGCCGAAAGGCCGAGCAGGCGGCGGGCGATGGCGGCGCACAGCCCAGCGGGCTGGCAGATGAGGCAGGCGGCGCGTTCCTGGCTGCGGATTCCGGCCTCGGAGAATGGCGAGCGGAATGGCGCAAGATGGCGATGACCAGGAGGGTTAAGCCGATGACGATGGTTCTCATGGCAGTAGCGTGCGACGGAGGGTGCGGACGTCGTACTGCGCTGGTGGACGGCGGCGAGACGTCCCGGCTAGGGTGAAGCCGTCCTGGACGTCCCGCGGATCCGGTCTGGTGCATGCCGAACGAACGGTTGCGAGCCGCGCTGCTGGAGCGCGGCCTGACGCCTGCTGCGCTTGGCGAGGAGATCGGCGTCGACCAGAAGACGGTCGAGCGCTGGATCGTCGGGCCGGACTCCCTACCGTAGGCACCGTTACGCGGTCGCTTCGCGGCTGGGCGTGGACGAGGCGTACCTGTGGCCAGGTGCGCTGTCCCGGGAGCAGGTCGCGGCGGCGTCGGACAGTGAGGTGCTGGCCATCTACCCGCACCGTTCGGACGTCCCGCGTGATGCGTGGGAGCGGCTGTTCGCGGCGGCCGAACGCGAGATCGGCGTGCTGGTGTACTCGGGCTTGTTCCTGGCCGAGGACGCCGGCGCTGCAGAAGGTGCTCGCCGAGCGGGCCCGCGCGGGCGTGCGGGTGCGGATGCTGCTGGGTGACCCGGACAGCCCGCAGGTCGCGGAGCGCGGCGCGGACGAGGGCGTCGATGACGCGATGGCCGCGAAGATCCGGAACGCGCTGGTGCTGTACCGGGCGCTGCGCGGCACCGAGGGCGTGGAGTTCCGGTTCCACCAGACCATCTTGTACAACTCGATCTACCGCGGCGATGACCAGCTTCTGGTGAACACCCACATCTATGGGGTGCCGGCCGCGCTGGCGCGCCGGTGTGGCACCTGCGCAAGGTCGCCGGCGGCGAGATCGCCGCGACCTACCTGGAGAGCTTCGAGCGGGTCTGGGACACCGCCGTACCGCTGCCGGAGTGAGCAGCTGATGCCGCGCAGGATCGACTTCCACAACGACCCGGACGCGCCCGCGGCGAACAGCATCGTGCCCTCGGTCAACGTCGCGGTGACCAACGACGCGGGCGAGATCCTGCTGATCCGCCGCTCGGACAACGACAACTGGGCGCTGCCCGGCGGCGCGGTCGACATGGGCGAGTCGCTCACCCAGGCGGCGGTCCGCGAGACGCTGGAGGAGAGCGGGATCGAGTGCGAGATCACCGGCCTGTCCGGCATCTACACCGACCCCGGCCACGTGATGCTCTACACCAGCAACGGCGAGGTGCGGCAGGAGTTCTCCATCGTGCTGACCGCCCGCGCTGTCGGCGGCCAGCCGACGCCGAGCAGCGAGACGTCCGAGGTCCGCTGGGTGCCGCAGGCCGAGCTCGCCGGCTACCAGATGGACCGCTCGATGCGGTTGCGCGTGCAGCACTACAGCGAGCGCCGCGGCCAGCCCTACATCGGCTAGAACGCGACGGCCAGCGGCCACCGTCGACCGGCCGCGGCGTCGCCGGTGCGGCGGTAAGCTTGCGGGTGACCGCTGGTCGCGGCCTCGGTGAGCTGCGGTGCGGAGCGGGCGAGCGCGCGGGTGACCAGGTGCTCGGGGCCGTAGCGGGCGCGGATGTCGGCCAGCCGCTGCTCGATGGGCATGCGCTGCCCGTCGGGTCCGGTGGTCATGTCGCAGTAGATCAGCGCGTCGGCCAGATCGCGAGGCGCGGGCTTGAACTCGCGGGCCAGTTCGCCGGCGAGGCCCCGTTCTTCGGCTTCGATGATGGCGCAGGAATGGTGGGCGACCAGGCGGCACAGCATGGCGTCGGCGTGCTCGACGTCGCGCAGGTACCGGGCGCCGTCCAGCGGGTGGAAGCCGGTGTCGGCCAGGCTGGGCGCGTAGCCGATGTCGTGCAGCAGCGCGGCGGCGGTGAGCAGGTCGGCGTTGCCGCCGAGGATCGGGGCGAGGGTGCGGGCGGTGGCGGCGACCCCCTGGACGTGCGCCCAGCGGCGCGGCAGCGGTTCGTCGAGAAGCGAGCGGGCGATGTCTTCCGCCCGGCCGCTGTAGGTCATGCTGCCGACGCTAGCCGGCCTGTGCCGGACGTTCACGGACGCAGCCGGGCCATCTCGGGACGTCTCGAAGACGTCCCAGCGCGAGCAGGGTCATACCCAGGCGAAGTGTCAGTGACCGGCCGCTTACCGTGACTGGCGGGCGACTGCGATCCGCCAGGCCGCACCCACCGGGCCGGTCGCGGGATGGATGGCATAGACCGCCCGGCCCTCACGCACCCGCCCGGAGGGCCACCAGAAGAACCCGTATCAGTAGCCGATCGGGTGGCCGCCGTCTGGGATCAGCCAGCCAGAACCGCGGGCCAGCGTCATGCCTCGCCTGGATCTGGCGTTCGGCAAGAAAATGCAGCAGGTCCGCCAGGGCCTGGCTGGAGGTCACGGCGCCCAGCCCGCGCTGGCGGTGGTCTTGCGGCCCGCGCCCGCCAGGAACCGTGCCCGGCCGGGCACGGTTCGCTGCGGGCCTTCGGGTCGCCAGGCCCAGACATCGGCCAGCCCGGGCCGGGCCAGCCCGAGGCCGTCGAACCAGGCCGCGATCTCGGTCTCGGTCCGCCCGGTGACCGGCGCGGCCTCGCCGTAGCTGTCCTGCAGGCAGCGGATCAGCCCGGGGTCGGTGCCCGTGGACGTGCCGACGCTGATCACCAGGTAGCTGCCCGGCGGCATCCACGCCCGGTACGCCGCCACCGCACGGTCCGCCTCGTCGGGAGCCAGGAAATGCAAGACCGATACCAGCAGAACGCACACCGGCGCGTCAGTGTCGATGGCCTCGTTGAATGCCTCGTCGCGTAACAAGCCGTCCGGGTCGCGGATGTCGCCCGCGACCACGCTCACGCTGCTCGTCGGCGGCCAGCAGCGCCCGGGCGTGGGCGAGCACGACCGGGTCGTGATCGACGTAGACCACCCGGGCATCAGGGTGAACGGACTGGGCGACCTCGTGCATGTTAGGGCTGGCAGGCAGGCCCGAACCGAGATCGACGAACTGCCGGATGCCCTGCCGGGCCACGAACCGCACTGCGCGGTGCCAGGAACGCCCGGTTGGCCCGCGCGATGGCGGCTACCTCCGGGAACTGGCCGGTGATCGCATCCGCGGCCGCCCGGTCGGCGGCGTAGTGGTCCTTTTCCCGCAGCCAGTAGCCGTACATGCGGGCGATGTTCGGCCCGGCAGGCGAGAAGCTGGCCGGCGGAGCAGCCACGAGGTGCCCGGCCGGTTCGAGGGCCTCCCGCAACTCGCCGATCTCGGCGGTGACGACTGTGTGCGGTTGCAGACCCCGGTGCCGGCTGCGCGCGACATACCGGGACCGGCCGGGAGTCTCCTCCCGCCAGATCCGGTACGCCGGGAACTCCTCCCGCAGCACAGTCAACTCATCGCTCACCGCTGTCACCTCCGAGGTATCCATCCGTTCTCACATAGCTGCTGAGCTGGGGCTAGGCCAGTCCCCAGTTGCCGGGCCAGTGTCACCAGGCTCGCGAATACGGCGGAACTTCGGTACCCCAGTAAGGGACGACTAGGGACGTCTTGAGCTAGACTCGGGAGTGTCCTCGAGCTGTGAGGAGGCACCGGCTTGAACGAGACCCTGTGCCGAGCGCTTCTCCAGGCGGACTGACCGAAGAAGACGTCGCCGCCCGCCTGCAGGTCGATCCCAAGACGGTCCGCCGGTGGCTGGAGGGCCGCTTGCCCTACCTGCGGTATCGATGGGCACTCGCTGCCATGGTCGGCTTACACGAGACTGACCTATGGCCACAGTTGAGAAGTGCTCGCTCCAGGCCCGGCGAAGTCCAGGCTGTTTATCCGCACCTCGATGCCGTGCCAGAGGATGTGTGGCTCAGGCTGTTCAGCTCGGCTGAGCGTGAGATCGGTATCCTGGCCGACACGGCCCAGCCCATCGCCACCCATCCGCGCGTGCTAGCCGTGCTGGCGCAGAGGGCAGCGTGGGGCGTACATATACGGTTCTGCCTGGCCCATCCTGGCGGCCTTGATGACGCTCAGCCGAGAACTGGCCAGCACGAGTGCATTTCTGCGGCAGAGGAAGTCCACGGGGTGCCCTCCGGGCTTGAGGAGTTGCGGCAGGAGGGCCAGGTAGAGATCCGGTTGCACCGGAGCACCGTATACGCCGCCGTCTACTTTGCCGACGATCAACTCCTCGTGAGTCAGCAGGCTTATGGCGTCCCTCCTGCGGAAGCCCCCGTTCTGCACCTCCACCGGACCGGGGATGGCGATATAAGCCCTGCCTACCTGGCCAGCTTCACGGACGTCTGGTCCACTGCCAAACCAAGGATGTAGAGTCATGCCTGCACCGGCACGGGTCTGTGCCCACCGGCCCCTTCTCGGCGCTCTGTCTCACCCTGATCACCGTCGGCCGGCATGACTGGGTGACTCCGGTGTCGGAGATCATCGCGCCGCTGATCCCGGACTCGCAGCTGGTGATCTTCGAGAAGTCGGGCCACTCACCGCCCAGCGACGAGCCCGAGCTGTTCCAGCGCGTCGTCCGCGACTTCCTCGCCGGAGTAGCCTCGGAGGCGTTTGCCAGGCAGCCCGGCGAAGGCACCGTGAGCGGGGCCGGAGGGTAGACGGCGGGCCTTCAGAGCATCCGCCGCCGTGACCTTCTTAGGCGCCCGTGGCCTTGCGGCCGCGGTGGGGAATCCGGCTTAGGCGCCGACCTGAATGAGCAGTTCCTCCAGTTCCTCGCGGGTCACCCCGTTGCGCAGCGCGGCTGGCATGTGCACACGCATCTCGTGCGGGCGGCCCAGTGCGGTGTGCACGGCCACCGTGATCAGGCTCCGGTCTCGCAGGCTGAGCCCGGGGCGGGTCCAGACCCCGCCGTAGACCAGCGACGTGATCATGGAGGCGAGCTCATTGCCGAACACCGCGTCGCCGGCGTCTACCCGTTGGGCAAACTCAGGGCCGAGTACTTCGCCTGCGAGTTCGCGTCCGCGCGCGTACAGCGGGCGGTAGATGTCGTCCATGGCAGGGCCTCGATCTACGGGTGCATACCGAGATCCGGACGTTCGCCCTGCGGGGCGTCGTCGTGCTGATCGTGCTCATTCTCCTCGTGCTCGTCACGTATAAGCACTGACCCGCGGGGCGTGCCAGCCTCATAGCCCGCCGCCGGACCTGTGCTTACGGCCGGCCTCTGGCCAGCAGGGAAATGCACTCATAGGCCAGGTTCGCGGCCGCGATCCCGGTCACCTCAGCATGGTCATAGGCTGGCGCGACCTCGACGATGTCCACGCCGACAAGGTTCGCCCCGGCCAGACCGCGGACAATGCGCATGAGCTCCCGGCTGCTCAGCCCGGCCGCCTCAGGCGTGCCGGTGGCCGGCGCGAATGCCGGGTCCAGGACATCGATATCGATCGACAGGTACAGCGGCCGACTCCCGACCTGCTCGAGCAGCCGGTCGGTGATAGCCGGAACACCGGACTCGTCAACGTCGGTGCAACTGACGATGCCGAACCCGAGCTCACGGTCGTCGTGCAGGTCACTGACGTCGTAGACCGACCCGCGGATCCCCACGTGGGCGCTGTGGCCGGGAATGAACAGTCCCTCCTGCGCTGCCCGCCGGAACGGTGTGCCATGGGTGTACTCGGCGCCGAAGTACATCGGCCAGGTATCCAGGTGCGCGTCAAAATGCAGCAGTGCGACCGGACCGTGCAGCTGGTTCACCGCGCGCAACAGCGGCAACGCGATCGTGTGGTCTCCGCCCAGAGTGATCAGGGGCTGGCCATCGGCGGCGACCTGGCGAGCGCCTTGCTCGATCTGGCTGATCGCTTCGGGGATGTCGAAAGGATTGCAGCTGAGGTCACCGGCGTCGACTACCTGCTGATCGCGGAACGGGTAGGCCTGCTGGACCTGGTTGTAGGGCCGCAGCAAGCGCGACGACTGCCGGATGTGCGCCGGGCCGAACCGGGCGCCGGGCCGGTAGGTGACACCGGAGTCGAAGGGGACGCCGACCACCGCCACGTCGTACCGGGTGACGTCCTCCAGCCGGGGCAGCCGCGCGAACGTCGTCAGCCCGGCATACCGGGGTACCTGCAGCCCGTCCGCCTGCCCAACAATCGCGTGGCTCCGGGATCCCTGCTCGCTGTCAGTTCCGCCTGGCATCGCGTCCTCTTCGCCCGCCCGCAGTTGCTGCCCCGGTCATCACTTGCTCCCCGACCCGGGCTGGCCGTGCCAGGCCCGGAAGCGGTGCCCGGTTCACACCGGAATCTAGTAACCGCGAGCCAGACGGGACCACTGGCCGATCAGCACAATTATCCGGATCGGGACCATACGATCGTATGAACGCGCCGCGGGCATCAGCGGTTCGCGGGCGGGAGGTCAGCGAGTGGACGGCAACCGGTGAGCATCAGCGTCCGGGACCTGGCCGGCCAGCCGCACCTGAGGATCGCGGTGATCGCGGGTGCGGCCGGACTTGATCGGGCCATCACCTGGGCGCATTCTTCTGACCTGCCCGAACCCTGGGACTGGATGTCGGGCGGCGAGTTGCTGATGAAGAACGGCCGGACGCTTGCGGCCGGAGCCAAAGGTCAGGCCGCGCTGGTCGAAGGCCTGGCCAGCGCGGGGGCGGCGGCCTGGTCATCGGCATCGACCCTGATACCCCGCCAGTCTCGCCGCGGGCAGTCGCGCTGGCCGACCAGCTCGGGCTGCCGGTTCTGACGGTGCCGTACTCGGTGGGATTCATCGTGCTCAGCCGGGCCGTCGCGGACGCGCTGACCAACGAGGAGTCGATCCGCCTGGCCAAGGCCAGCCGGATCTACGCAACAATCCGGGCGGGCGTCACCGACAGCGACCCGGCTGCTTTCGTCGGACGGCTGGAAGCCGAACTGGATTGCCAGCTGTCGGTCGTCAACTCCGAGACGTGCAGCATCGTTCTGGACGGCACCCGGCCGCTGCCGGAGCGGGTGCAGGCCAGCCTGGCATCGGCGCTGACCAGCCGCGGCCAGGCGGTCCCCGGACTGCTGCGCGTTGACCCCCGGGACCCGCACACGGCCATCGCGGTCGAGGTTCCGTATGAGGAGCCGACGCTGCTCGTGGCCTGGCGGCCTGACGGGCGGTCGTTCGACATGGTGCTGCTCCAGCACGCGGCGACCGCGATCGCCGTTGAAGTAGCCCATGCCTCCCTGCGCGGCGACCATCAGCGGCAGCTCGGGACCGAGTTGCTGGCCCAGCTGCTCGATGCGCAGATCGACGCGGTCACGGCCGGCCGCGCAGCTGCGTGACCACTCGCTGGAACCCGCGACGGCGCGGCTGCTGGCAAGCCGGGGCGCAACCGCCGACGATCAGCGCCGGCTGCACATCGGGCTGCGCCGACGGCACATCGACCACCTGCTGATCAGGCGTGTTGGCGTCCTGCTGGTGCTGCTCGCCGCCGACGGGGCGGCCGAGCCACCCGTGCCGCTGGTGCAAAGCCGCCTGGGCAGCAGCGCCATCGGCATCAGCCATCCGCTCGGGGATCCGCTCCGGGCCCCCGAGGCACTGCGCGAGGCCATGTGGGCGCTGGCCGTCGCATCCGAGCGAGCGGACCGGCTGGCCTACTACGGTGGCGCTGCCCCGCTGCCGGCCCTGCGCGACCCCGCCGAGGCGCAGGCTCTGGTCGACCGGGTTCTGGGCCGGCTGGTCGCCTATGACCAGGCCAACAACAGCGACCTACTGCAGTCGCTGGCAGCATTCCTGGCCTGCCGCCGATCCTGGCAGCGCACGGCTGAACGGCTCAGCGTACACCGGCAGACCGTTGTCTACCGGCTCGCGCGCGTCGAGCAGCTCACCGGCCGGACGCTGGCCGAGACGGCTGACCTCGCTGAGTTGTGGCTGGCTTTGCGTGCCCTGGAGATGCTGACCGGCTCACCGGTCCTCGCCAGGCGCCCCGGCGGTCCGGGATAACGGCGGGACCGATCCGGCCCGGCATTCATACAAATGTATAGATCCGGTTTCGTGATTGTGCTGATCGGACAATGTTCACCGACCGTAGCCACTGGTTAGATTCCCGGCATGACGAGCACTATGGCCGGTAACGGCGACGGAATCGCGCCGGCGATCAAGGCCATCGAGCGGCGCAGCATCGACTACGTGCCGGAGTCCGAGCGGCACGGCCTGCCGTACCGGCTGTTTTTCATCTGGTGGTCGGCGAACATGCAGATGACGACCGTCCTCACCGGCGTGCTGGCGGCCGTCTTCGGCCTCACGTTCCTGTGGGCGCTGGTCGCCATCATCATCGGCGTCGCCATCGGCGGGCTGATCATGGCGTTGCACAGCGCCCAGGGCCCGGTACTGGGCATCCCGCAGATGATCCAGTCGCGCGCCCAGTTCGGCTTCATCGGCGCCATCGTGCCGGTGGCCGTCTCGGTGATCATGTACGTCGGGTTCTTCGCCGCCAGCAACCTGCTGGGCGGCCAAGCCATCAACGCGGTCGCCCCGCACATCCCGCTCACCGCCGGCATCATCATCTGCGCGATCCTGACGACGCTGCTCGCCGTCGCCGGCTACGACGCCATCCACCGCTGGGCCGGGTATTGCGGGTGGGCTTTCCTGGTCGCGTTCCTGGCCCTGACCATCAGCCTGTTTGCCCGCGGGCTGGTGCCGTCCGCTGTCTGGCATTTCGGCTCGCTGCAGTTCGGCCCGTTCCTGCTGATGCTCGCGACCTCGGCGATCTGGGTGATCTCCTACGCCGTCTACGTGTCCGATTACAGCCGCTACCTGCCTGCCGACACCGACCGGTCCAAGACGTTCTGGTACACGTACTGGGGCGGCTGCATCTCCTCAGCCTGGCTGCTCGCCTTCGGCGCGCTGCTCGGGGTGATCTTGCCCAAGTCGATCGAAGACACCACGGCGGTGACGCTCAGCCTGGCCGGCCCGGTGAAGATCCCGCTGATGATCATCATCGCGGCCGGAGTCATCTTCGTCAACGCGCTCAACGCCTACGGCGCCTCGCTGTGCTTCCTGACGATCACCGAGCAAGGCCGCAAGATCCTCGGGACCGGTCGCGGCGCCAGGGTCGGCACCCTGGTCGGCGTAGGACTCGTCGGGACGATCCTCGGCGTGTCAGCGTCCCCGCATTTCCTCACGGACTACTCGAACTTCCTGTTCCTGCTGCTGTACTTCCTGATCCCGTGGAGCGCGATCAACCTGGTGGACTTCTACCTGGTGAGCCGCGGACAGTACGACCTGCGATCGATCTTCGACATCCACGGGCAGTACGGGCAGGTCCGGGTCTGGGCAGTGACCTGCTACGCGATCGGCTTCCTGGTGGAAATCCCGTTCATGAACACCACCTTGTTCGAGGGACCGGTGGCCAAGTCAATGAACGGCGGCGACATCTCCTGGATCATCGGGCTGATCGTGGCCGGAGGCCTGTTCTATATCGGCTCCCGGATGGGCCTGGTACCTGCGCATCAGCCCACCCTGACCGGGTCGACGTCGGCAGCATCGGCCAGCAAATGACCGGCCAGGCGGGCGAGCAGACCCGCCCCGGCGGGACGGAGGAGGTCTTGGTCCCGGCGCGGTCTGGCCGGGCGCTGCGGGCCGAAGCCGGAAGCCTGATCGAGGTCGTGGATGTGGAGGGCAAGCAGGTCGCAGACTTTGTCGCCTTCACCGACGGCGACCTGACCGAATGGCTCTCCCCGACCCACACCCGCTCAGCGCTGGCGCGGCTGCGACTGCATGTCGGAGACGAACTGCTGTCGAACCGCCGGGAACCCATGTTCCGCCTAGTCCGGGACGACGTCGGGGTGCACGACCTGCTGTTTGCCATGTGCGACACCGGTCGCTACAGCCATGACTACGGGATCACCGGTCACGCCAACTGCCGGGACAACCTGACCTCGGCGCTGGCCGGATACGGCGTGACGGACAACTGGCAGATTCCCGATCCGGTCAACGTCTTCCAGAACTCGCCGGTTGACGCCGGGTGGGGCATCGGCAGCGAGGAGCCCCGCAGCTCCGCTGGCGATGCGTTCGTGCTGCAGGCAGTCAGGAACGTGATCATCGGGGTGTCCGCCTGCCCGCAAGACCAGAACCCCTGTAACGGGTGGAATCCGACCGCCATCCTGATCCGGGTGCACTCCGCGGATTAGCGAGGAGAGCTATGGACGTCAGCCCCGGCCAGGACGGCATCGCCTTCGGATTCACCGGGATCGCCTCGTTCTTGCGCGCGCAGATCTGCCAGGACGTGAACCAGCTGGATGCCGACATCGCGATCGTCGGCGCCCCGATCGACGAGGGCTCGCCCTTCCTGCCGGGCTCACGATTCGGTCCGCGGTCGATCCGCGAGCACTCGATGCGGTTCGTCACCGACCCGCCTGGCATCTACGACCCGCAGAGCCGCCTGCGCATCCTGGAACGAGAAATGGCCGGCAACCGGCTCGCCGACTGCGGCGATGCGACGATCCTGCCGACTAACGTGGCGGGATCCTTCCGCAACATCACCGACCTCGTGGCCGGAGTGCTGCGCAAAGACGCGCTGCCGGTCGTCGTCGGCGGCGACCACGCGATTACCTTCCCGGCGGTTCGGGCGTTCGCGGACCACGGACCGCTGCACATCGTGCACTTCGACGCGCACCTGGACTACATGCCGTTCATCCACGGGATGGAATACACCAACCAGCATGCGTTCCGGCACATCCGACGGATGGACAACGTCCGGACGCTGACCCAGGCCGGCATCCGCAGCCTGCGCGGCAGTCAGGTCATGCTCGAGGACTCCCTGCGCGACGGCAACCGGGTCGTGACCATGAACGACTTCCGGCGCGATCCAGCGGAGAGCCTGATCGCCGGCATCCCGGCCGGCGCCCGCTGCTACGTGAGCATCGACATCGACGTGCTAGACCTGCCGCTGGTCCCCGGCTGCGTCTCGGCCGAGCCCGACGGCATGACCTATCCTCAGCTCCGCGACAGCTTGCGCGTGCTGGCCGAGCACACGCAGATCGTCGGGTTCGACCTGGTCGAGGTCAACCCGGTCGTCGACCTTCGCACCGGTGTCACCTCCTACCTGGCCGCTCACCTCATCATCGAGTTCCTCGGAATGATCACCGGCCAGCCCGCCTGGCAGGCCGGCCGCTGACCCGGGCAGATCCGGTGTCCTCGGTCAGCAAGCTGTCCAGCTCGGCCATGACCCGCTCGGGGCGCAGCGGCGACTGCTCCGAGGTGAGCAGGGGCTGGGCGTCCGCAGCGTACCCGGCCCGGGCCTGCGCGATCGTGGCCGCCAGCCCGGCGGCCTGGCCGGCCCGCCGGGATAGGTCGAGGTGGCCCAGCTCGTCCCGCAGGTCTTCGAGGGCCAGCCGGGCGTGGCCGACCAGGCGGATCGCGTCATAGTTGCGGTTCACCTCGGTGCCGTCGATGTCGATCGCCATGTACCTGGGGGCATCCGGCGGACAGAGCCGCCAAGCGTCCGTGCCGTTCTCGTTCGTCCTGGTGCGGGCGAGCAGGATGACGTCGGCGGACCGGACCAGCTCACGGACGTGATGGCCAGGGCTGGTAGGGCCCATGAACGAGCCGATGACACCCACTGACAGCGGGTGCCGCTCATCTACCGCTCCCTTGCCCATCGTGGTCGTCGCCACCGGCAGCCTGTTCGTGTGGCAGACGGTGGGGGGCGTAGCCGACCCAGCCCGGCCAGGCAGGTGACGAACGCGGCGGCGCCGAACGCGGCCGCGAGCAGGTAGCCGGCGCGGGCCCCGGACAGGTCGATCAGCCGACCCGCCGCTGGGGCGCCGATGGCCAGCCCGACCCCGATGGCCGAGGACAGCCAGGTCATGCGTTCGGTGCGGTGTTCGGGCGGGGCCAGGTGGTCGATCAGGCTGTAGCCGGTGATCAGGGTGGGGGCGATGGCGACCCCGGCCACGAAGATGACCGGGACCATGGAGGCGAATCCGGGCTGCCACCAGAACATGGCCACTCCGCTGGTCATCAGGCCGAGGGTGATCACCAGCCGGCGTGGCAGCGGCGAACGCCAGTGCCGCGACCCGTACCACAGCCCGCCTGCCGCGCTGCCCAGCGCGTACACGCCGAGAACAAGCCCGGCCAGTTGCATGTGACCATGCTCACCCGCGAACGCGACCGTGCTCAGCTCGATGGCCGCGAACATGGCACCCAGCAAGGCGTACACCGGCACCAGGGTGGCCAGTTCAGCCGCGCGCGGGCGGCGCGCGACCCGTGCCGTCGCGGGCAGGCGGCCGGCCGTGGTGGTCACACCCCCGGCCCGGGGCCGCGGTGCTGGCTCGGTGCGCCGCTGGGCGGTGAACAACACGGTGCCCACCAGGCACAACGCCACGGCGGCGGCCAAACCTGCCGCGGGATAGACGTCCGTGGCGAGCACAGCAACGATGACCGGGCCGACCATGAAGATGATCTCGTCTGCAACCGACTCCAGCGAGAACGCGGTGTGCAGTCGCGTCGTGCCCGCGAGCAGTACGCTCCACCGGGCCCGGACCATCGGGCCTATGGAGGGCATGGCCGCCCCGGCGAGCAGGCTGGAGACCACCACCACCGCCAGCGGCGCCCGCGCCTCGGCCAGCACCATCAGCGCCGCCGTCGCCGCGGTGAACACCAACACCTGCGGCCGCAGCACCCGCCGCTGACCGTAGCGGTCGGCAAGCTTCGCGAACTGCGGCGCTGCCACCGCGTACCCCACCGACCCGGCCGCGGCCACCACCCCGGCCAGCCCATACCGGCGGGTGAGCGCGGCGATCAGCAGCACCGTACCCAGGCCGAACATCGACATCGGCATCCGGGCGAGGAAGCCAGCGCTGGAAAAGGCCAGTGCACCCGGCAGGCGCAGCACCTCCACATACGGCTTGACCGGCCCGCCCGCCCCCGATGCCCGCTCCCGCCCGTGCCCACCGGCGCCCCCCGTGCCGGACGGGCGCGTGCCAGCCTGCGTCATCTCCTACCTGCCTTCCCTCCGACGGTACCGGCCGAGCGCAAGCTCCTGGCAAGCTAAATTCCGCCATGCCCACGCCGCGTCAGGCAGGCTGGCCGTTCCTGGGTGCGCGGTGGCCGGGCTGACCTGCGCCCAGCGGGCGGGCCGGGTCAGCTCACGAAGTCATGGCAGGCTGCGAGCCTGGGCACGCGATCGAGGTCGATTCCGAAATGGTCCCGGTAGGCGGCGAGCACGGCCTGGTCGCCGGGCAAATTTTCCTCGAAGCGCTGCCCGGCCACGGTGCGGATCAGCCTGCGGCCGCTGATCGAGACGCGGCCGTCTCCGGTGAGCCGCGAGCAGATGATGGACCTAGTGAAATGTGACCGGGGCGAGGTTTGCTGCCACCAGCAGGTAGGCACGAAATCCGCAAGGGCCCGCTCCCGCAACTCGACCCGGTACTGCGGCTGGCCATCCTTGACCACATCGATGTCGTCCTCGGGTGTGACGGTGAGCAGGAACCGCCCACCCGGATCGGCCTGCCCGGCCCGGGCGTCAGCCAGCAGCGGGTAGGTGCTATGGCTCCCGAACCCCACGTCGGCCAGCCACGGGCCGCTCCCATCCGCCAGCCGCACCACCAGCGCCAGGTGGTCAAACGGCGGGCCGAGCCCGCCATCGTCGCCGTAGACCCGCGCAGAGACACGCCGCACCCGGGCGCCCAGGCACTCAAGCAGGCACGCGAAGGCCCCGTTGAGTTCGTAGCAGAAGCCGCCGCGCCGCCGGCTGACGATCTTGTCGATCAGATCCGCCTCATCTAGCGAAATCGGCTCGCACAGGTGAATGCTCAGGTTCTCAAACGGCACCGCCACCAGGTGCGCCCGGTGCAGGTCGCGCAGCGCCCCAGCATCCAGGGCCGGCGGCCGGGGCACGCCGATTCGGGCCAGATAGGCGGCAGTCACGTCGTCGGTAAGCACCCCGCCAGTTTGCAAGCTAAACCACGCGTGCAGTCAAGGGGCCGCCCGCCCCGGCCGCAACCTCGTCCCCAACCAGAGCACTCCGTCCCAGAATGCCGCAGCCACGGCCACCGCAAGCAACGTTGACTGACTGATGGTCAGTCTTCGTGATGGCGACGGCGGCTTCCCACGGCCACTGGCGGGCCGATGGCACCATCATCGCCGACAACCGGGCTGTGTCGGCTTCGCCACCGTCACCTGTCCTGACGGCAGAGAACCGTCGTTTGGCCTACGTGCCTCCAATTTTACGTTCCCGCTGCTCACCGAGTCTTTCCCGAGCCTCCTCCCCGCCCTGACGCTCTATGGCTTCCTGATCTTGTACGCCGCTCTTGCCACCATGATCCACAGCCGCACAGACCGTTGCATTACTGAATGATCATGGTCCGTTCTGCGGCGGGTGATCTTGAGGGGGGTGAGCATGGTGGCCGTGGTCGTCACCGTCGCCAAGGGCTATGACCTCGGCTACGTGTGGAAGAACCAGGGCCAGGCCGGGGCGGAGCGGACCACGGGTGGTTACTACATCAATGCCGCGCAGTCTGGGGAACCCCCGGGCCGCTGGTGGGGGCCGGGAGCCAGGACGCTGGGCTTCACCGCGGGCCAGCCCGTCGAGCGGGCACCGTATGACGCGGTCTACCAGCAGCGCGACCCGCGCACCGGGGAAAGGCTCGGCCGGCCGCGGGGGAATTACGCGAAGTTCGCCGACCACCTGGCGCGACTCCGAGCCGCCGAGCCGCAGGCGACCGCGGAGCGGCTGATCGAGCTGGAGCGGGAGGCGGCCAAGGCGACCCGCCAGCCCGCCGCCTATACCGACGTGACGGTCTCGTTCTCCAAGTCGGTCTCGGTCCTGCATGCCTCGATCAGGGAAAACGCCCGCCGTGCCCGGCTGGCCGGCGACGAGCGGGGCGCCGCGTACTGGACAGGCCGGGAGGAGGGATTCCAGGCGGTGCTGCACCGGGCTAACCGGGCGGCGCTGGAGTACGCCCAGGTCTGGGCCGGGGTGACGAGGACCGGCTACCACGGGGTGCGGGTGGAGGGGCAGGAGCCGGGGCGGTTCGAGGCCGCCGGGCTGATCGTGACCTCGTGGCTGCAGGGCACCAGCCGCGACGGCGACCCCCAGGACCATATCCACAACCAGATCGCCCGGATCACCGAGACCTACCGCGACGGGAAGTGGCGGGCACTGGACACGGCGAGCTTGCGGGGGGTCATCGGCGCCCTGCAGGCGGTGGCCGCCACCGCGGTGGAGTGCGAGCTGACACGCGAGTTCGGCGTGGAATGGGTGCCGCGGGCCGACTGGCGCGGCAACGAGATAAAGGGGATCACGCAGGCGCAGATGGACGCCTACTCCACGCGCACCGCGCAGGTGCGCGAGAAGGAACGCGAACTCGCGCAAGCGTGGGAACGGCGGCACGGGCGGGCGCCGAACTCGCGGGAGCTGCTCTACATCGCCAAGGACGCGACGCTGCAATCACGCGACGGCAAGGACGCGGGCGAGATCGACTGGGACGCGCTCGCGCAGCGGTGGGACGCCACCCTCGGCGGCGAGCTGGCCGGCATCGCCCCCGACGTATCGAACGCCCGCGGCCCGGCGGCGGCCCCGCCGACGGGCGGGGGCGGCCACGAGCCAGGCCATCCCGGGCCGGACGGGCCGCCGTCACGCGATGCGCAGGCCCGGGCGCTGGCGAAGGCGCTGGCGCTGGTGTCGGACAAGCAGCCCACTTGGACCCGCCATGACCTGCTCAAGCAGCTCGCGCTGGTGTTGCCGCCCCAGACGCGGAGCATGAGCGCACACGCCGCGCAGCAGCTGCTCTTGGGGCTGGCTGATGAGGCGCTGTCGGGCCGGGCCGGGGAGGTGGTGTCCCTGGAAGCGCCGGAATGGCCGCTGCTGCCCGCGTCGTTGCGCCGCGGGCTGGACGGGCGCAGCGTCTACACGCGGCCGGGCACCGCCCGGTACGCCACCGCCGCGCAGCTCTCAGCCGAGGAACGGCTAGTCGCCCAGGCCCAAGCCCACCGGGCCCCGCACCTGCCGGTCGGGCTGGTAGCCCGGCGGCTGGGCGCGGACGCGGCGCGGCTGGAGGCGCAGCTGCGCGTGCGCGCGCAGGATGCGTGCACGCAAGTCACGCCAGGTGGCCTGCGGCTGGACCAGGCCGCGGCGGCCTGGCACGTTCTCACCTCGCCGCGTACCGCTGAGGTGATCACCGGCCCGGCCGGCACCGGCAAGACCCAGGTACTGGCCGCCATCGCCCGCGCCTGGACTGGGCCCGGTGAGCCCGGCCGGGTGTTCGGCACCGCCACCTCCCAGAACGCCACCAACGAGCTGCGCAAAGCCGGGGTCCACGTCGCCGCGAACACCACCCGGCTGCTGACCCGCATGCGACGCGGCCTCCTACCGGCCGGGTCGCTGATCGTGATCGATGAGGGCTCGATGGTGTCGATGGCCCACCTCGGCGCGCTGATCGGCCACGCAGCAGAAAACAGCTGCAAGGTGGTGCTCGCCGGGGACCAGGAACAGCTCGCCGCGGTGGAGGGCGGCGGCGGGATGATACTGCTGGCCGGCCGGCTCGGCTACGTCCAGCTCGCCGAGCCGGTCCGGTTTGCCGCCGCGTGGGAACGCGACGCGTCGCTGCGGCTGCGCCGCGGGGACGGCACCGCGCTGGATGACTACGACCAGCACGGCCGCATCCAAGGTGCCCCACCGGAGCAGGCGATGGACCAGGCCGCCAGAGCTTACGTGGCCAGCTACATCGCCGGGCGGAACGTGATCCTGGCCGCCGCCGACTGGACCCGCTGCCGCGAACTGTCGGCCCGCATCCGCGACGACCTGATCCACCTTGGCCTGGTCGACGCCGGCCAGGCCGTCCGCATTGCCGAGGGCGCCCAGGCCAGCGCCGGGGACCTGATCATCTGCCGGCATAACGACCACCGCATCGAGGCCGGTGAGCCCGGCCGCGCGCTGGCCAACGGGGACATCCTGCGGATCGAGGCCATTACCACCCGGGGGATCGAGGTGCGCCGTCTGCTGGACCCGGATCCGGCCACCGGGCAGCGGCGTTTCACCGCCCGGGCGTTCACCTACACGAGCTACCGCACCGCTGACCTGGCCTATGCGGTCACCGGGCACTCCGCCCAGGGCGGCACCGTGCACACCGGGATCGCGCTGGTGTCCGGCAGCGAAGACCGCCAGTGGGTCTACCCGGCGCTGACCCGCGGCACCGACACCAACCTGGCCTTCGTCTTCACCACACCGGCCCGGATGGCCGACCCGCAGCCCGGCACCCGGCCAGCCCCGGAGCTTGAGCGTTATGAACGAATAGGGCGGGAACGGGACGGGGCCCGGCCGGCCCAGCCCGCGGCCGCCGCACCGGCCGTGCCGGATCCGCGCGAACCGATCGCGGTGCTGGCCGACGTGCTGGAACGCGACGGGTCTGAGCTGTCAGCCTCCCAGACCGTACGGCGCAACCTGGCCAACGCCGATCATCTCGCCGTCCTGCACGCGATCTGGACCGAGCAAACCCGCGACGCCCGCACCAGCCGCTACCGCGACCTGGTCATGGCCGCGCTCCCACCAGAGCACCAGGGGGAACTGTCCCACCAGGCCCGGTGGCTGTTCCGCACGCTGCGGGCCGCCGAACTGGCCGACCTGGACCCAGCCGAGGTGGCCCGTTCCGCCGTCGCCTCCCGCAACCTAGCCGGCGCCCAGGACATCGCCAGCGTGATCGACGCCCGGATCCGCCAGCGCGTCTACCCGCTGCTCCCCCAGCCACAAGGCCCCTGGGCCGGGCGCGTCCCCGAACTGGGCGACCCGGACCGCCGGGCGTACGTGACCGGGATCGCCGCGATGATGGACGGCCGCAAGCAGCGACTCGGCCAGCACGCCGCCGAGCACGGTCCCGGCTGGGCGGTCAAGGCTCTCGGCCCGGTCCCCGGCAACAGCGCTGGCCGGCATGACTGGGAGCGCAAGGCAGCCTCGATCGGCGCCTACCGGGAGATGTACGGCTACGACCACCCGGACGACCCGATCGGCCCCGAACCTGCTCGCGACTCCCCCGACCAGCGCGCCGCCTGGCACGAAGCCTTCCTCGCCCTGGGCCCGGCCGACGGGCCAGACGTCCGCGGCATGCCTGAGGGCCGGCTGTGGCTCATCCGCGACACCTACACCGCCGAGACCTGCTGGGCACCGCGGCACGTTGGCAGGGAACTACGCCTTGTCCGGCTCGGCGCCGCCGGTGCCGAGCTCGACGCGATCCGGGCGGACGCCGAAGCCGACGCGGCCTGCAAGGCCGGCGAACATGAGCGGGCAGCGCGGCAGGAGGCCTGGGCCGCCGGCTACCGGGCGATGGGCGAGCGCTACCAGGCCCAGGAGCAGATATTCGCCGCGGCTATGGCTGACCGGGCTGAATGGGAGCACGCCACCGAACAAACCCGGCACCTCGCCGTCGCCGCCGACGCCGAACTCCGCCGCCGCCACCCCGATCAGCAGATCGAGCCGCTGCGCTCTGCCGAGCCCCTCCCCGTCGAGGCATCCCAGCGGGAGCAGCTGACGCTTGCCCCCGATGAGAAGATCGGCCAGATGGCCGCCTGGGTCAGTGACCTAGCCGCCCAGCGGCAGGCGTTCCGCGACAAGCTCGGAGAACGTCAGGCACTCAGGGTGCCCAGCGAGGACCCCGACGCCAGAGACCTCGGCCCGGCGTTCCCGGCCTGGAACCCGGCCGGGAAGGACGCGATCCTGCAGCCGCCCAAGCCCCAGATTCCGCCCGCCGCGAAGATTCTCGAAGTGGCCGGGGAACGGGAAGCTGGCTGGGAGGCTGCTGACTGACTGCCGGTGCCGTGGCGCATCATGGCAGCGGGAGGAGGTGACCAGCGATGCCCTCGATCGACATCCCTGATCCGCTGCCGCCGGCCATCGTCCCCGACCGTGCGGTCATCGAGTTCTTCGTTGACAAGGACCTGGTCGAGTTCGGTGAGGGCAGCCTGGTCGCCCGCACCTGGAACTGGATCCTGCACGGCGGCAGGCAGGCACCGATCAGCCACACCGACTGGTCGCGGTTCGACGGCGGCGGGCCACCCTCGGCCGCTACCCTCGTCGCGGAAAGCACCGCCAGCGAGCCGCCCTTGTGCCGGCCCACCCCATGGCAGGAACTCAACCGGGCCCGGTTCATCTGCTGGCTATGCACCGCCGAACCCGGAGACGAGCCACCGCTACGCTTCCGCCCCTGGAACACCGCATCCGCCCCAGCCATCACCGAGGAAGGCTCAGTCACCGTCACCATTCGTGAGATCCCGGCAACTGACTGCCCGTTCGGCACCGCCTAGCTCGAGCGGCGGGACTTGAGACCGTCGCGGACCCCGCCTTGATCATCAGGTGGTGCCCTATGCGGGCCACCGGAGGTTGACGTATGCGTCGGTCTCGTCGGCTGGCACCGCGCGGGTGGAGTTGTTGAAGCGCGCGAACAAGACACGTTCGGCTTTGCTGGTCTTGGCCCATACGGGCCGGCTGTGCCGAGCGACGTTGACGCGGCAGATCTGCTTGCCGTCGTGGACCACGATGCGGGCACGAACTCGCGTTACGGGCGGGTGGCCGAACGCGTTGATCAAGTGGGTGGTTAGCCAGTTCACGAAACCGTCGCCGTTCTTGGGCTGCACCCGGTCGTAGTCATGGTCTAGGCCGAGGACAGCACCGGAGTTGTTGACGCCGATGAGCAGGGTGCCACCGTCGGTGTTCAGAAAGCCGGCGATCGTCTTGACGACGGCGTCTTCCATTGCCTTGTTCGGCGCGCCCTCTCGTAGGTCCCATCGGGCCGTCGACTTGAACTCGACGGTGAAGTCCTCATCGTTAGCGAGGATCTCGTCGACCGTACGTAGCGCCGCTCCGCCCGGCAAGCCCAGCTGATCAGCGACGCGCGCCGCGAACTCCGCGTCGCTACGGATCCGCTCGACGACGCTATCGGCGATAGAGGCGATGTCGGGTGCGGTGAGCGTGGCGACACCGGCGCCGGTGGTCGCCGCTTCCACGCGATCGCCGGCGTAGACGCTTGATCCGTCGTCTCCGTACGCTGTGATGACGTGGTCGAAGACGACCTGGACCTTGATGTCGAAAAGCCCCGGCGGATAGGGATCCTCGGGCAGGTCGGCATCTAGGATGTCGCGGATTGTCACACGGACGTCGGCAGTCGTAGCGGCGCGGCGCCGCCAGTCCAGCACGAGCTTGTCGTGCAGGCGCGCGAGCAGCCGCTTAGCGCTGGCCTTGACGACGGCTCGTTCGGCGTCGGTGAGCGTTGGTTCAGGCTTGGTGAGGAGGTCGAAGATGGCCAGCTGTTCTTCAGTAAGCCCCTCGGTGACAGCACGCTGTTCCTCGTCGGTCAGCGTCTTCGACAGCTCGATGAGCCGGCGCAGGTACTCGTCGATGTTGATGCTGTCGGCGTTGTAATCGGCGATTAGCTCCTCGATGCGCTGAGCCAGGTCATAGCGCGTCGGGTTCCGGGTTGCCGCTGCAACAGCACGATCCTTAAGCAGCGCCGCGAGACGGTCGGTCTCAGCACGTTTACGGCCGGCGAACTTGGCCGCCAGGCCATCGAAGTCGATCTGGGACAGGTCGATGAGCGGGTCCGGCTCGCTGCCTTCGGCCGCAGCCCGGATGACGTATTCCTCGGCGCCCACGGACCGGTCCAGCAGCGCATCGACCGCGTCAGAGATCGACTCCAAGTCAGCCTTGGGGGGCCGGGCGACGTCCGTGATGCGTTCGGCCAACACACGAATGGCGGCGACGGTGCGCTGCTGGACGGCAGCCCGCGGGTCCGGCAGCAGAGCCTTGAACAGCCTGCGCGCCTGTCGCGCGGCAGCTAGGAACGTGGTGCGGGTGTCCTCATCCACCAGCAGGTTGTCGACGGCTGCGTCTCGGAGCGCGATGTGGGCGAAACCCTTCGCGTCCCGGATAGCCAGCAGGTCAACACCCTTGGACGCACAGAACCCAACTACGGTGTCCACCGCACCGCTCAACGCCTCGACAAGCGAGTCGAGGTCCTGGATGGGCGCATCGACGTCCGCGTTCGCGGCGCCGTAGATCGCGAGCGCCTTCTCGAGGTTTCGGAATACCCCGATGTAGTCAACGATCAGGCCGTTGTCCTTATCGGGGAAGACCCGGTTCGCGCGCGCGATCGTCTGCATCAGGGTGTGATTGCGCATCGGTCGGTCGAGGTAGATCGTCGACACACTCGGCGCGTCGAATCCTGTCATCCACATGGCGCAGACGAACACCAGCCGCAGTGGATCATCCGCTGCCTTGAACTTCTCGGCCAGGTCCTCTTTGTTCATGCGCGCCCGATGCGGGCGAATGTCCAGCCCCTGCTTGTCGAGCGTTGCGATCTCGTTCTGCTCTTGGGAGACCACCACAGCCATGTCAGTGGTCTGCATCAGCTCGATGCGGCTGGCCAACCACGGCCGCTCCAGTTCGGGCAGCGCATCGTGCTGCGCGCGCAGCTCCTCGACGTGCTCGGCCCAAGCCTCGCGCACGTATTCGTACGTGCGTACCGCGGCGGCCTTGTCAAGACCGACGTACATGGCCTTCCCGGCGAACCCGCGGCCGACGAAGTGCACGACGAGGTCCTTTGCGACCCTGCGCAGCCGCTCCGGCCTGGTCAGCAGCGTGAACTGTTGACCGAATCGTCGCGCCAGCTGGCCTTCGGCTTCCTCGTCGAGCTCGGCTGCCTCTAGCAGGTCCGCAAGCTCGTCGGCGAAGTCCTCGTTGACCAGCTGAAGCTCAGGGATGCGGTTCTCGTAGTACAGCGGGACGGTGGCGCCGTCCTCGATGGCGTCGCGGAAGTTGTAGGTGCTGACGTAGTCACCGAAGTGCTGGCGAGTCAGCTCCTCGCCGACGATCAGCGGCGTTCCGGTGAATCCCATGAACGATGCATTGGGCAGGGCCCGGCGCATGTTTAGGGCGAGGGTGTCGTACTGGCTGCGGTGAGCTTCGTCGGTAATAACGATGACGTCAGAACGGTCGGAGAGCGCGGGCATCGTGGTCTCGCCGGCAGCGGCGTCGAGGCGGAACTTGTGGATCAAGGTGAACACGTAGCGATGGTCCGCGGCGAGCAGTTCCCGCAAGTTTGCGGCGGACGAGGCGTGAACCTTCGCTTCGCGTGAGATCGCACCGGCGTCGGCGAATTCGCCGTGCAGCTGGACGTCCAGTTCGGTCCGGTCGGTGACCATGACGAAGGTCCACGCACCAGGGATGCGGCGCAGCACTTTCTGGGTGAACCACAGCATCGATAGCGATTTGCCGGAGCCCTGGGTGTGCCAGAAGACTCCGAGCCGCTTGTCGCCCGCCGCACGGATCCGGTAGAGGTTCTCGATCGCCGCGTTGACGCCCAACATCTGATGGTTGCGGGCGAGGACCTTGATTAGACCGCCTGGACGTTCGATGAAAGCAACAAAGTTCTCGATCAGATCGAGCAACCGGTCCTGCGCGCAGGTGCCGCGGATCGCTGTCTCGAGCGCGACGACTCCGCGGGCGCCGTCGGCGTCAATCATCTTCCAGTCGCCGAAGAACTCCCATGGCGAATAGGTCGATCCGATCTTCGCCTCGGATCCGTTCGACAGCAGGACGAACCCGTTCGGGACGAACAGCTGCGGGATCGTGTCGCGATAGTCGGTGAGGTTCTCGTCGTAGGCCGCCTTCACCGGCCGGTTCGGGTCCTTGAACTCCATCAGCACCAGCGGGATGCCGTTGACGAACAACACCGTGTCTGCCCGGCGCCGATGAAGGTCACCAGCTAGCCACACCTGAGACGCGGCAAGCCAGTCGTTGCTCGAGGAGTCGCGGAAGTTCGCGTATTGAACGCTCGCGTACTGGCGCTCCCCGTTCTCGCCTCGCCACTCGGCGCGGTACCCATCTCGGATTAGGTCATAGACCTCGCGGTTCGCGCGTACCCGGTCCATCGCCGACCGGTCCTTGGCGACCGCGGCGAGCGCCTCTTCACGGATCGTCTCCGGGACCTGGGGGTTCAGCCATCGCAGCGCATCTCGCAAGCGGTGGATGAGCACGACGTCGTGCATCGAATCGCGCCCGAGCGTCCCGGCCGGTCCGAACTTTTCGCCAAACGCGTCTACTACAGTCCACCCGAGCTGCTCCAGCAGCTCAAGAGCGGGTCGTTCTACCAACCCACCCTCGGTATACGGCGACGGCATCTAAGCCTCAATCCACTGTGTAAATAGATGCCCGTTCGGGCGCGCCGACGCGAAAGGTGCCCTCTGAGCTGGGACGATGGGAGTTGCTGATGCTTCCGTCGTCGAGCTGGAGAGGACACCTCGCAAGTGCGATTGTTGCACGGGCTGGCGAAGACTTGCGCGACGTTTGATGACCCGAATCTCGTGTCGCGGGCGGGCCTGGTCCCGGTGATGGCCCTGGCGCAGCGGGCGGGCCTGGCTGACCTGGTTGCAGAGCACGTCCGGATCGGTCACCGGTGCGGGGTGAACGCGCACCTGAAGGTTCCGTGCCTGGCGGCTGGGATGATCGCCGGGGCGGACAGCATCGATGACATGGACCTGCTGCGGCATGGGGCGATGCCGGTGCTGTTCGGCGGGATCCGCGCCCCGTCCACGCTGGGGTCATTCCTGCGGTCGTTCACCTGGGGGAACGTGCTCCAGCTGGAGCAGGTGGGCCGGCTGGTGCTGGCGGACCTGGCCCGCCGGACGCCGCTGCTGCCCGGCAAGGACACCGTGGCGTTCCTCGATATCGACTCCATGCAGAAACGGGTCTACGGCCACCACAAGCACGGCGCGGCGTTCGGCCATACGAAGATCCAGGGTAAGAGCCTGCTGGTCCGGGGCCTGAACGTGCTGGCCGCGACCATCAGCACGCCGCTGGCGGCGCCGGTGATCGCCGCCACCCGGCTGCGCGGCGGCAGCGCCGCCTCCTGCCGCGGTGCCGCCAGCTTCGCCACGGCATCGGTGGCCACCGCCCGCGCCACCGGGTGCACCGGGATCTTGATCGTGCGGGCGGACTCGGCGTTCTACTCCGCGGCGTTCACCACCTCAGTCCGCCGGGCCGGGGCCTGCTTCTCCGTCACGGCACCCATGAACCGCGCGGTGAAGACGGCGATCGCCGCCATCCCCGGGGCAGCCTGGACACCGATCCGCTACCCGCGGGCGATCTGGGATGACCAGCTGCGCTGCTGGGTATCCGACGCCGAGGTCGCCGAGGTCGAATACACGGCGTTTGCCTCGAAGAAGGGCGGGGCGGTCACCGCCCGGCTGATCGTCCGCCGGGTCAAAGACCTCAACCGCAAGGCCGCCTGCGGCCAGGACGAGCTGTTCCCGGCCTGGCGCTACCACGCCGTGTTCACTGACTCCCTGTTCGCGACCCTCCAGGCCGAGGAGCACCACCGCGACCATGCCCAGGCCGAGCAGGTGTTCGCCGACCTGACCGACGGGCCCCTGGCCCACCTGCCCTCAGGGTCGTTTCCCGCGAACGCGGCCTGGCTGGCCTGCGCCGCCATCGCACACAACCTGCTCCGCGCCGCCGGATCCCTGGCCAGCCTCGCCTGCGCCAAGGCCCGGGCCGCCACGCTGCGCCGCGACCTCATCAACCTCGCCGCCCGCACCGCCCGCCACGGCCGCGGCGAGATCACCCTGCACCTGCCCGAAGGATGGCACCGCGAGACCGAATGGATGAACCTCTTCGAAACCGCCTGCGGGCCACCCGCACACGCGGCCTGACCAGCCCGGAACCGGTCACCGCGCACCAAGGCCCAAACCGCCGCCCAGACAGGCAGCCACCCCAAGACCCCGGCAAGGACCCGCGGACAAGCCGCAGAAACGTCAGCGGCAGGAAACCCACACCCGCGCCCGCCCACACGATCAGGCCACCCAGCCCAACCCGGCAGAAACGATCATCCGCATTTACGCGGTGGATAGAGGCTAAGCCTCCGCAGCCTCGACCAGCGCGTCCAGATCCAGCGACGCCACTTCAATATCTCCGCTGACCAGCTTGGGAAGAAGCGAGTCTCGAATCGCCACCAAGATCAACCGCTGGGACGCTAGGGAGAGAGCGTCGGCCCACAATGGGTCCGCTGTATCCGTGAACATGCGCTGAACGGCGATCGGAGGCACGAGGATTTGGAAGTCACGGAGCAGCGCGAGATTGACGTGCGGAACTCCAGCCGTCATTGCTTGGGCGATGAATCGCCGCGTCGTACCCTCAGATCTCATCTGTGCGTACACGAAGCCCGGCGCTGCGACTTCCGAATCAGTCGTAATCTTCATTTGGCTCTGGGAGAGCACGTAGCGCTCGTAGCGTGGCCGAGGTGGGATCATCCCGACCTGACCTAGCGTGCCTCGTTGAGTGATGACGATATCGCCCGGCCCGGTCAGCGAAGATCGCAGTTCATCTGCTTTCTCGGCCGAGACGTAAACCAGGTCGGTCTCGTCGAACCCTCCCCCAAGTCGGAGATTAGTGCCACGCAGAACTGGCACCCCATTATCTCGGTAGTGCTTACGACCGAGCTTTGATCCAAACGGTCCGCTGGCGACACCGTGTCGCTGCTTTGAGGCGATTGCCGCTACACGTTTTACCCGCCAGCCCTGCGGGATCGGCCCCAATGCAGACTCCGCGAGCGTGGCCTTCTCGTGGCCGGGGTAGCGGAAGTGGACGAACCACTCGCGGTAGATAGCGCGCGTCATCTCCTCCAGCATCCGAATCTGTTGCTCATTGTTCTCGATCAAGTCGTCGAGCGCACCGAGGATGCCGGCGATCCGGGCCTGGGTGCTTGGGCCTGGGACGGTGACGGGCAGCAGATGCGCGTGATTCCGGTTCAGGGTCGGGTTTGCTGCGCCCGCGTCGAGCGAGGCCAGTGGAAGCGTCTGGAGGAGGTAGTAGACGAAGCGCGGCTCCGCGCCCCTAAAGTCCTTAACCCACAGCGTGGTGTCGTGAGGCCAGTATGGGCCGGGCGAGAAGTGGACCTTCCCCAACACCCCCTTGCGGCCAGTGATGACCCCCGGCCCATCGACCTTCGCAACGTTGGTTGTGTATCCGGTGCCGCCCGAAGAGATCACCGGGTAAGGGCCAGGCGTCGCCGCCTTTTCCGTAAGGTCAAAGCCACGCTGGAGTGTGATCACCTCGCCGAGGGGGACCCGCCGCCATTCGGTCATTCGCCGAGGATTCCCTGAATCGCGGAGTCCACCTTCGCTCGTAGCACGTCGGCTTCGTCGCAGAGCCGCGAGAAATCCTCGTAAAGCTCAGTGAGTTTCTCTGCGAAGTCCTCGCCATCATCCTCTATCGCAGCTGTGCCGGTGTAGCGCCCCGGGTTGAGGCTCCAGCCCTGCGACTCGATCTCAGCGCGAGTGGCGACCTTGCACAGGCCGGGCACGTCAACGTACGTGCGAGCCGGGAAGCACTCCGTAAGCAGGGTATCGCTGTCAGCAACCATCTCGATATCTTCACCGCGGTAGAGTCGGACTACGTTGGCGAGGAACTCGATCTGTTCTGGCAGGAAGTCACGGTGTGCGCGGTCGATCTGGCGGTAGAGGTGGCGGGCGTCGAGGAACAGAACCGTGTCTTTACGCTTGGTTCCGCGTTTTGACTTGTCGAGGAACCACAGCGTGACGGGCAATGTGACGGTGTAGAAGAAGTTCGTGCCGATTGCGACCATCACGTCAACAGCGCCGGATTCGATGAGTTGCTTGCGGACCTCGCGTTCGGAGTGGCCTGCGTCGCCGGCCGAGTTAGCCATGACGAAGCCGGCTCGGCCGCGGTCATTCAGCGCCGAGTAAAACTGCTGGATCCAGAGGTAGTTGGCGTTGTCCGGCTTGGGAATGCCGAACGGGAAGCGGTTGTCCCCTCCGAGCTTGTCCTTATCGACTTTGTCAACGTTGAAGGGTGGGTTGGCCATGACGAAGTCAAAAGCTCCGATGGATCGATGCGGGTCCTCGTAGTAGCTGTTCGCTAGGCGAATGTCTCCTGACAGACCATGCAGCGCTAGGTTCATCTTGGCGAGCGGGACCGTGCCTTCTTTCTGCTCCACGCCGTAGATGGACAACTCACGGGTGGCGGACTTGTTGTGCCTATCGACGAACTTGGCGCACTGAACGAACATGCCGCCCGATCCACACGCGGGGTCGTAGACCTTGCCGTGAAACGGTTCGATGATCTCGACGATCAGTCGGACGATCGAGTACGGCGTGAAGAATTCGCCGCCGAGGCGGCCCTCGCTCGCTGCGAAGTTGGAGAGGAAGTCCTCGTAGATTAGCCCGAAGGCGTCGCCGGACAGTTGGCGTGGCAACGGAGCGAACAGCCTGAGCAACTCACTGAGCGTTGATTTCTCGAGTCGCTGGTAGCCACGAGGAAGTACATCGCGCAGCTCAGGGTTCGAGTCCTCGATGAGCTTCATCGCCTCGTCGATTGCCTTGCCCAGGTTCTCGCCCTCGGGAAGGTCGACCAGATACGACAGCCGCGCACGAGGTGGGACGAACAGCACTGAGTGCGCGCGGTAGTCGTCGGACGTGACCGGCCGCCGGGCGGTGGACTTGGCCTCGAGTTCGGGACGAACTTGCTCGAACCGGTGCTCAGCGTAAGCGAGGAAGATCAGCCCGAGCACTGGGCCGCGGTATTCCGCGGGCGACAGCGTCGAATTCGCGCGCAGCTCGTCGGCGGCGGCCCACAGTGTGCCGCGCACCCGCGCCAGCTCGTCGGTTTTCACTCGTTTCGCCCCCTAGTTGAACAGAGCGTAGGTTATCGCTCGGGCGTCGGCTGTGGCCCACGGATTGGACCATCTGGGAGTTCGCGCTTGACCGAGATGATCCCAGGTGCGTCTATGTCCAGCGGCGGGCTCTGGGTCTGCAACTATGGGAGCTACCGGCTCGATGGGAGGAAGCATGGCGCGCGCCGACCTGCTGCTAGCACTTGTGCGGTCCGGTGCCGGTGGCGATGACCTCGCGTTCCGTCGCGCCGCCGAGGCCCTCATCGCTGAGGAGGAGGGCAAGAGGCATGGCGTCCTGGCCTCGCAACTCGCTGACGCGCTAACTAGGCGCCGACCGACCTCGAACGTATCTCCGCTAGCGCGCAACGACGCCGCGGCGGCGCTACTCCACGAGCTGGAACCCGAACGACGCGTCAGCGAGTTGGTGCTACCACCGACCGCCCGTCAGACAGTGAACGAGTTCGTAGAGGAGCATCATCGCCGCGACCTACTCCGCAGTCACGGTATCGAACCTCGCCTCGCGTCCTGCTGGTCGGACCTCCTGGCGACGGCAAGACGACATTGGCCGAGGCGCTCGCTACCGAATTGGCGGTTCCGCTCATGAGCGTCCGCTACGAAGGACTGATCGGCAGCTTCCTTGGCGAAACGGCGGCACGGCTTGAGACGCTCTTCTCCGCCGTCCGGATACGCCCGTGCGTGCTCTTCTTCGACGAGTTCGACGCGGTAGCCAAAGAGCGCGGCGACACTCACGAGACAGGTGAGATCAAGCGAGTCGTCAGTTCCCTGCTTCTCCAAGTCGACAAGCTTCCGAGCTACGTAGTCGTCGTAGCTGCGACCAATCATGCTGAGCTTCTCGACCGCGCAGTGTGGCGTCGAATGCAGCTGCGAATCGAACTGCCGCAGCCCACACGCGCCGCGAAAGTCGAATTTCTAAATGCTTGGTCCCAACGGACCCGCGTCGATCTGGGGCTCGCGCCCAAGACCATCGCAGAACGACTGCAGGGCGTCAGCTTCGCCGAACTGGAGGAGTTCGCCCTCGACGTCCAGCGCAGATCCATCCTGTCCGGCCCCGAACCACAGGCTCGCGAAGTCACACAACGAGTCCTGAAGGAATGGGCAACGCGCTCCCGAACTATTCACAAGTGAACGTCGGCGTCGGCGACGTCTCGGCACAGCGTCCGATCATCCTCAGTGCCGTTGGCGCGTCACGAGACATCCGTCGCCCAAGTGGTGGCGGCGGTCGTGTCAACTTCGGCAATGTTGAACGACGCATCGAGCGGCTCGACGCGGAGTTCGAAGCGCTCCTAGCAGCCCTCGGCGATCAGATCCAGCTTGCTCGAGTCCATCCAGGCGGCGGACCCGCAGCTCGTTCTCGTCATGGAGGCACGCGACGAGAACATCGATCTGGCGGCGGTCGCCGAGGGGCTCGGCATCGAAATCCTCAGCGAAACCGAGTCCCGCGTCGATCCTGACGAGGAGTTCGCACTTGCCTCCGAGCACGCTCGGAGCCCGCTGGTGTCCTCTTGCCTTCACGCCATATGCGTCAACCAGAACTCCCTCGACGAACTTCTTCGGCTCTGGCGAACATGGCAACGGGACCGCGAATTGCCGCGCGGCCGCGCACCGCTACGCGACTTCTTCCTTCACCTCAAGGACATACGGCCCTGGGGACCCCAGGATCGACTCAAGCTGATCGACTGGGACGTCGCATTTCGCCGGCATCGAACCCGATGCTCTGGTGTCGATCGACATCGAACTGTGGTTCCGTGGCTCGCCTGAGACGCGCACCGCCGCTCAGGCTGACGTCAGCGCGTTGCTTAACCGCGACGGGGGCACCGTTGCCTCCTCGGCGGTCATCGAAGAGGTCGGCTACCACGGCCTCAAGGCCACTGTCCCCAATCGCGTGCTCGAGCAACTCGCTCGCGGCGAGTTCGAGCGCCGTCCAGACCATCAAGTCTGCCAACGTCATGTACCTCAGAGTCACCGGACAGGTTGGCGCTACCAGCCAGCGAAGACACCGACGAAGACGTCCATGACGGAGGAAAGCCGCACCAACCGGCGCCCCCGTGCTCTGCCTATTCGATGGCGTCCCAGCGTCCAACCACCCCCTGCTATCCGGCCGAGTGGCGATCTTGGACCCCGACGACTTGGAATCGAGCTACACGGTCGACGAGCGCCGACACGGCACCGCGATGGCTTCGGCCGCCGTATGGGGAGATCGCGGCGATAGCGAACGTTCCGCGCCTCGGCAAGTGCTCGTACGGCCCATCCTTTGTCCCTGCGACGAAACGATGGATCGCGTCGAAGAACTCCCCGTCCAAGCTCTCGCGCCCGACCTCATGCGTCGAGCATTCCGCGACCTCTTCGAAGCCAGGCCGACAGCGCTCCGCCAAGTGCACCGGAAATCGCGATCATCAATCTTTCCGTCGGTGACCCCGCCACGCGCGTTCGACACTGTTCTGTCTTCCTGGGCCCGCACGATCGACTGGCTGAGTTACTTCTACGGGGTGCTCGTCATCGTGTCGGCCGGGAACTACACGACGCTGAATCTGTCGCCATCGAACAGCACGGAGCTCGCCGCCCTAACGGGCGGAGATCGACGCCAATCCACGCTGGAGGCCCTCGACCGGCAACAGAACCAGCGGCGGCTGATTGCTCCCGGCAGAGTCCATCAATGCGCTGACGGTCGGAGCGATCCACGACGACGCAGCTGCGGACGCGCCGATCGGCTACCGAGTGGACCCTAATGACGGATTGGTCAGCGTCAGCCCAATCTCGGCCACCGGATCGGGTTACCGACGCAGCCTCAAGCCCGATCTCGCAGCGCCTGGAGGACGCGCCTACTTCGCCAGCGGCCCAGCCACCGAGGTCATCAACTTTCGCCCCGCCAGCGCCGCAGGACCTGGCATCAAGAGTCGCCTCCCCACGCGCAAGCCGCGAGACGTACACCATCGGCACCAGCGTCTCAGCCGCCCTAGTGTCGAGACAGGCCGCCCGCCTCTATGACGTTATCGACGCCGTTACCGACGGCAGGCCGATCACTCGCCGTCAGCGAGCCTCGGCGATCAAGGCGCTGCTCGTGCATGGCGTCGGCGCATTCGAGGAACTCCAGGCTTCGCCCCTGCCGCTCGAGCGGGCCATCGGCAACGGCATCCTTCTGCGCGACTTCTCGTCCGGCTGCGCCACGAACGAAGCCGTGTTGTTGTTCCTGGGCCAGATCGGAGCTGCTCAAGAGCAGGAACTTGAGATTCCTCTGCCCGATGGGCTGAGCGTCCGCGAAGCAAAGCGGATCGATATTACGCTCGCTTGGCTCTCCCCGATCAACTGGAGGCATCGCCAGTACCGCAGGGCGGCCCTATCGTTCGTGACGCCCGAAGGCGCCATCCCGAAACTGGGCCCAGCATCAGGAATCTCAGCGGACACATCGAAGGCCGGCGCTGCGACCGTACAACATCTGTCGTGGGAGAAGCAGAGCGCTTGGGCGGGCGGACGAGGCTCAGCAATCTCGATTCGCGTCAAGTGCTACGAACAGGCCTGCGGCCTGCAAGGAGAACTCATCGACTACGCGGCCGTGGCGTCCATCTGGGTTGCGCCCGCGATCGGCGTCAACGTCTACTCCCAAGTCCGCGAACAGGTCCGCGCGCCGATCGCTATCCAGCCCACGTCGTAGTAGTAGACCGAAGATCAGGCGTCCCTCTAACATCCTCCTGACCGGGAGGAACTTACGAACGCAGGCCCGAGTAGCAGCGGAGGTTTCGTCGAGTTTCATCTGCGTCACCACGGAGTTTTTCGTCATGCCGCTCGGCCTATCCGTTGTGTGTGCGGGACAGCTGCGCGATGGTGAGACCGAAGGCCGACGGCTGGGGCCTGCGCATGAAGGCACGAGCCTGCTTCATGTGCTCGGCGGCTTCGGGGTAGGTCATCTGAAGCCCGAGCGCGGTGAGCAGGTGGCCACAGCAGTTGCTGAGTGCATCCTCTGCGGTGACGGGCTCGTACATGGTGGGCCGGTCGGCGGGGGCGGCCGCGGCGTACTGCGGCTGTCTGGCCGCGTAGTCGGCGTAATGGAACAGATGTGCGTCGCGAGCGTCAACGAGGTCCTGGTCGGAGACTTTGCCGGGCGTGAGGAGCGCGGTGATCGCGGCCATGCGAACCCGGATGCCGATGATGACGGATTCTGCCAGCATCGGCGCCTCGGGATGGCCGACGGCCCTGTGCGCATTGCTGTAGCCGGGTTCGAACACGGCGCGGATAGCGGCTTCGATGCGGCCGAGGTCCGGCGTGCCAGACCATGCAGCGTGGGTGATCGCGGCCAGGAGCTCGCGGCGCGCCTCGGGTGTCGCGTCCGGCGTGTTGAACTGACCGAGCATCGCCCGGGCGGTCTCTCTCGCCCGCTGCTTGGTTGCGCGCATGACGTCGCCGGCGAGGTTCCGGCTGGCGTCCTGGTCGCCGAGGAATCGGAGCAGGGCACGGCGAGCTTGCCGCAGCGGCACGTAGTCCTCCCCCCAGTACATCCAGATGCCGACCGGGATTCTGGCGAGGCTGCTGATGTTTTTGCCCTCTCGGTGGTGCAGGAGGGTGAGCAGCAGGTTGCGCTGGTTCGCCGGGTAGAGAGCCGGGTCTGATCCGTGGCCCTTGCCGGCCGGTCGGCGCTGTGGATAGTCCAGCAGCCCCTGCGCGGTCCAGTCGCGGAGCAGGCGGGCGGTGACGCGGTGACCGGCGTCGGCGGCGTCGGTCATCATGTCGCTGATTGTGCCCGGTTCGCTGACCAGCCTCATGCTATGGAGACTACACGAAATCCGTGCCCGGATTCCTGAAGGAAACGGCTTCAGCAGGTGATACTGGCGATAGGACCGGCACAGAGAGGAGGTGATTTCGCAGATGGACATCGACTGGAAGGCTGTCGGCGCTGCCGGGGCGGTGATCGCAGGCATCGCTGTGCTCCACGGCCTGACAAGCCGGAAGTGGAGGGACGCGCACACGCTCGGCGTAGTTCTCGGCCTCATCGCAGCGGCCGCGCCTTACGTCATTGACGCCTAACACGCGCGTACGTCCTTCGTGAGCCCCGATCCGCCTCCGGATCGGGGCTCGCCTTGCTTTGCAGGTGATCGTCGGAGCGGCGGCCGGGAATGCCGGGCCGAGCGGCCGCACCCCTGGGGGCCGGGTTCTGTCTCAATTTTGTGGGTGCGGGCAGCAAGCTGGACTGACTGCGACCGGACATGCGCAGCGCACGTCGCGGACTGCTTCTGCCGGAACGCCTCTTCCCGTTGATGATCAGCCTGCCAGTGGAGTGGAGTGCTCAGCCGCCTGCTTCCAGTTGCTTCTCCTGTCGGCTCATCTGTCTGATGAGGATCCGGTACCACCGGCGCTGAAGATCTTGTCCATCACCTCGGCACCCTGGGTGAGCGCTGGCCTAAGCTCATGCCGGTAGACCAGCTCGGTCGTGCTTGTCCTGTCGTGGCCCGCCAGCAGCGCGATGCTTTCCACCGGCACCCCGTTGGCCGACAGCACCGACACGAACGTATGCCGCATCTCCCGCGGCGCCCAGGCTTTCCCCAGCCCTGCCGTCTTGGTCAGCCCCTGGAACGCCCGGATCACGTTGTTCGCGTTCAGCGGCGTCCCCACGGTCGAGGCGAACACCAGCCCGTGGTCCTGCCAGAGCCCTCCCGCCCGCAACCGGTCCTCCGCCTGGAACCGGTGATGCTCCCGTAGCGCATCGACGCACCGGCGCGGCAGCGCCAGCGTCCGCCGTGACTTCCCGGTCTTGGTGTCGCCCCCGTGCCGCTGCGCCCGCCAGACGTAGATGGCGTACCGCTCCTCCCCGTCGTCGGCGCGGCCGAACCCGACCGCGGTGACCGGCTGCCACCCCCCGGCCTCCCCCATCCACCGCGCGACATGGTCCCACCGCAGCGCCCGGGCCTCCTCGGTGCGGATCCCGGCCAGCAGGCTCAGCGCTACGTACGCCAGCCACCGCGTCCCTTCGGCGGCCGTCAGCAACGCCTTGGCCTGCTCGACCGTGAAGCTCTTCGACGGCCGCCCAGCACCTCCACGCGGTGGCTGCACCAGCGCGGCCACGTTCCGCCCGACGAAGTCGTTGGCCTCCGCGTGCCGGATCGCCCGCTCCAGCGCGTTCCGGGTGATCTGCAACGACCTTGTCGAATACCGGGACGTCAGCTGCCCCAGCGCCGCCCGGATGTCACCGGCGCTGACCTCGCGCAACTGCCTGTTCCCGAGCAGGTCCAAGACCGGCTCCAGAAGCCCCTCATACAGCCGAAGGGTCCGCTCCGACCGGCCGTCCAGCCCGTCGCACAGCCAGTCCTGCACCGCCTGCCGCAGCGAGTACCGCCCGGGCGACCGCACTCCGTCGCTCAGTTCCCGGTGCAGCGTCCGGAGCTTGTCCCGGACCTCCTGCTTGGTCCGGCCGCGGACCTTGCGCCTGAACCGCTTGCCGTCCGGACCCCAGCCGACCGAGACCGCCCCCACGTACCGGTTCTTGGTCGCATCGAAGTAGATCGAGTCCTCGCCGTGACCCCTGCGGCGAGCCGTACCAGCCTCCGCCATAGCACGGAGCCTAACACGCTTTGGCTCCCTCTTTGGCTCCCCGAAGAGTCTCGGAAGCCTAGGTCAAGCCTCTGACCTGCGCCCCGAGCGCGACTCGAACGCGCGACCTACTGCTTAGGAGGCAGTTGCTCTATCCGCTGAGCTATCGGGGCACGCCGCGCTGTGTACTTAGTGATGTCGTACAGCGCAAGCGCCGTCTAGCCTAACTGGTCTGGCCACGCATCGCGCGGGCCGCGATGCGCACCGGCGGGCCGCCGGGACCCGCGCGGCAGGCCGGGCTGACCGTAGGCTGGACCGGGCACAGGCCAGCGATGCAGGGGATCAAGGAGCGGACGCGGTGCAGGTACGAGACGTCATGACCCAGGCGACCATCATGGATTCCGCGTCCGACACCCTGCGCGCCGCGGCCGAGCGGATGTGGCGGCTGCAGACCGGGTCGCTGCTCGTGTCCGAGGGCGGGCGGCTGGCCGGGATCATCACCGAGCGGGACATACTCCGCGCGGTGGCCCTGGGGGCGAACCCGGAGCGCAGCACCGTGGACGAGGCGATGACCACGGAACTGTTCACCGTCCCGCCGGACATGCCGCTGCATGAGGCGGCCCGGGAAATGGCCGCGCGCTGGATCAGGCACCTGCCGGTGGTGCAGGATGGCGAACTGCTCGGCGTGATCAGCATGCGGGACATTACCGGCATCTTCGCGGCGCTGACCCCGGCCGGGGTGACCGTGGAGCACGAGTTCGACCAGCTGGTCCGGGAGCGCCGCCTGGCCCGCATCGAACACGGCGACCTCGACTGAGCCGCCGGACTTCTTTTTCACGCATCCGGTACGGACAAACGGGGCAAATCACCTCCGAGACCGCACGTCTCGCGTGAAAAGAAGTCTGTGCCGCCCCCGGAAGGGGAGCCCGGACACTTCGGCACGCGTGGCTGACGAGGGCGGGTGTGACGACGGCGGCGTCGCGGCGGCAGCAGCACTGGCGACGAGGACCGGGCGCCCAGCAGGAAGACGACCTGGCGCCCAGCGGGAAATGGCGCGCCGACCGTAAGGACTAGGGCAGGTCGATGGGGAGCTTGATGCCGTCCAGGACGTGCGGGCAGGGGCAGTCCCGGTCCGCCGGCAGCGCCGAGATAACCCCCATCACCAGCTCCCGCAACCGAGCCACGTTGCGGCCGAAGACCCGGAACACCTCGTCCTGGGTGACCCCCTCACCTTCCTCCACCCCCGCGTCGGTGTCGGTGATCAGGGCCAGCGCGGTGTAGCACAGCGCCAGTTCCCGGGCCAGCACGGCTTCCGGGTGGCCGGTCATCCCGATCAGCGTCCAGCCCTGCGCGGCGAACCACTTGGACTCGGCCCGGGTGGAGAACCGCGGCCCCTCGATGACCACGAGCGTCCCGGACTCGGTCAGCTCCCAGCCCGCCGCGCGGGCGGCCGCGATGGTCTGGGCCCGCCCCACCGGGCAGTACGGGTCGGCGAACGGGATGTGCACCGCGCCGCCCGACTCATAGAACGTCTGTATCCGGCCCGAGGTGCGGTCCACGATCTGGTCCGGGATGGCCAGCCGCCCCGGCCCGTACTCGGCCCGCAGCGAGCCGACCGCGGTCGGCGCGAGGATCTGCCGCACCCCGAGCGAGCGCAGCGCCCACAGGTTGGCCCGGTACGGGATCTGGTGCGGCGGGAACCGGTGATCCCGGCCGTGCCGCGGCACGAAGGCGACCGTCCGGCCGGCCACCTCACCGGTCACGATGGGATCGCTGGGTGCCCCGTACGGGGTGTCCACCACTACTTCAGCGGCATCGGTAAGGAACTCGTAGAACCCCGAACCGCCGATGACGCCTATCTCCGCGCGCTGCTCCACGCGGATAGGTTAGCCAGCCTTACTGGCTGCGGGCGTCGCGGAAGACGAACTCTTCTCCGACTTACCGGACGAGGACGAACCGGACGAGGACGAACCTGACGAGCCCGAGGACGATGAGGAGTCCGACCCCGAGGAGGAGGATCCATTGGCCGAAGACTTGCCCGAGTCGGACGACGAGGAATCCGACGACTTCGCGCCGGCCGGCTCCTTGTCCTTCTTCGCCCCATCGCCGGAACCGGACTCGGAGCCCTTGCGGCTGTCGGTGCGGTAGAAGCCCGATCCCTTGAACACGATGCCGACCGGCGAGAAGACCTTGCGCAGCGCGCCCTGGCAGGCCGGGCAGACCGTCAGCGGCTCGTCGCTGAACTTCTGCACGACCTCCAAATCCTCGCCACACTCGGTGCAGCGGTACTGATAGGTCGGCACGGTCCCCTCCGGTGAGCACTCAAGCATGAATCAGTTAGCACTCAGGTCCAACGACTGCTAGATGGTAGCTCATTCCCGGTTCAGCCTGGTTACTCCGGCCGATGGCCGGGCCACCATCCGGACCCGCTGATCGTGCGGGCCAGCAGGCACCCGGTCCAGCAGCTCCGCGTCGTACAGCAGCGCAACCGTGGGCACCTGCGCACCGACCCGGGCCAGCGCGCGGTCATACGAGCCGCCGCCCCGGCCCAGCCGCAGCCCGGACTGGTCCACCGCCAGCGCAGGCACCAGCACCAGGTCCGCGCTCGACACAGCGGAAACACCTCGCACAGCCTCCGTGGGCTCCATCAGCCCGCGCAAACCGGGCCGCAGCGAGTCCGGTCCCTCATAAGAGGCCCAGTCCAGGTCCCCATCCGGCAGCAGCACCGGCAGCAGCACGTATGTCCCACGCTTCCACAGCGCGAACAGCAGCCCGTGGGTGTCCGGCTCGGCCCCGATCGACCAGTACCCGGCGACCGTCCCGGCCATCTGCGTCTCGGGCAGGTCCAGCACGGCGTCGCGGATCGACCGCCCAGCCGCGGCCACCTCGGCCGGCCCAGCTCCCGCCGCACAGCCAGCAGCAGCCGGCGCAGCTCAGCCTTGTCGGCGGCCAGCTTAGAATTCACCGTAAACACTGCCTCTGCGAGACCGGGGCCCGAGGTTTGCCACCCACTATGCGGGCTAGGGTACGAGGATGCCTGAGAATGCCGCGGTAACCAAAGCGGTCGTACCGGCAGCGGGCCTGGGGACCAGGTTCCTGCCCGCCACCAAGGCGACCCCTAAGGAAATGTTGCCGGTCGTGGACAAGCCCGCCATCCAGTACGTGGTGGAAGAGGCGGTCAACGCCGGGCTGGACGATGTGCTGATGATCACCGGCCGGAGCAAACGGTCCATCGAGGACCACTTCGACCGGAACTACGAGCTTGAGGAAGCGCTGACCGCCAAGGGCGACACCGAGGGGCTCGAGCTCATCCGGGAGTCCTACGAGCTGGCCACCGTGCACTACGTCCGGCAGGGCAACCCCAAGGGCCTGGGCCATGCGGTGCTGTGCGCGCAGAAGCACGTCGGCCACGAGCCGTTCGCGGTGCTGCTCGGCGACGATTTCATCCACCCCGAGGACGGCCTGCTGCAGCGCATGCTGGAGGCGCGCGCGCAGTATGGCGGGAGCTTCATCGCGCTGATGGAGGTCGCGTCCGACCAGGTGTCCAGCTACGGCGTCGCCGCCATCGAGCCGACCGGCGAGGACGACGTGGTGAAGATCACCGACTTGGTGGAGAAACCGTCTCCCGAGGACGCGCCGAGCAACTGGATCATCATCGGCCGGTACGTCTGCGACCCGGCGATATTCGGCGTGCTGGAGCGCACCCCGCCCGGCCGTGGCGGCGAGATCCAGCTCACCGACGCGCTCAAGGAACTCGCGCAGACCGACCCGGCCGACGGCGGCGGCGTGTACGGCGTGCTGTTCCGCGGCCGCCGCTACGACACCGGGAACAAGGTCGACTACCTGCGCACCACGATCCAGTTCGCCTGCGAGCGTCCCGACGTGGCGCCCGAGTTCGTGCCGTGGCTGCGCAAGTACCTCGACAACCTGGGATGAGCACTGAGGGACCGCCGGCCCTGGTGCCGGTGGAGGCGCACCTGGCCGAGGCGCTGGCCGCGATCCGCCCGGTCCAGCCGGTCACCGTGCCGCTCGAAGCGGCCGAGGGCGGCGTGCTGGCGGCGGACGTCACGGCCAGCACCCCGCTGCCGCCGTTCGACAACTCGGCCATGGACGGCTACGCCGTGCAGGCCAGAGACGTTGCCGGGGCGACTGAGGACCACCCGGTCCGGCTCCCGGTGCGCGGCGAGGTCGCGGCCGGCGACACCGGGTCCTACCAGGTGGACGAGGGCTCCTGCCTGCGCATCATGACCGGCGCCCTGCTGCCGCCCGGGGCCGACGCGGTGGTCCCGGTGGAGTGGACCGACGGCGGGGCGGCGGTCGCGGTGTTCAGCCGCCCGGTCCCAGTGGGGAACGCACTCCGGCATCGTGGCGATGACGTGGCACCGGGAGCCACCCTGCTGACGGCGGGTACCCAGGTGAATAGCGTTCAAATAGCGCTGCTCGCGGCCTCTGGTCACGGCGCGGTACTGGTGCTCCCACGGCCACGGGTCGCGGTGGTATCCACCGGAAACGAGCTGGCCGAGCCGGGCGCGCCGCTGGTGCCCGGCCGGATCTGGGAATCGAACAGCTACATGCTGGCCGCGGCGGCCCGGGCGGCGGGCGCGGTGGCCCAGCGGCAGCGGCTGCCGGACGACCCGGACGCGGTGCTGAGCACGCTGGAGTCGCTGCTGCCGGACGCCGACCTGCTGATCACCAGCGGCGGGGTGAGCATGGGCGGCGAGCACGACGTGGTCAAGGCGGCCCTGTCCAAGCTGGGCACGGTCACCTTCCGGAAGGTGGCCATGCAGCCCGGCATGCCGCAGGGCTTCGGCACGCTCGGCCCGGACCGCACCCCGCTGTTCACCCTGCCCGGCAACCCGGTCAGCGCCTACGTGTCGTTCCTGCTCTTCGTCGCGCCCGCCTTGCGCAAACTTCAAGATCTTCCTGCCGAACGCCAGTGCCTGCTCACTGCCGCCCTGACCGACCCGGTGCGCTCGCCCGAGGGGAGGCGGTCGTACCTGCGTGGCGTGCTCGACGACGCGCGGGAAACGGTTGTCCCGCTGACCGGCCAGTCCTCCCACCAGCTGGGCGCGCTGGCCCAGGCCAACGCGCTGATCATCGTTCCGGAGCAGGCCACCCGGCTGGAAGCGGGCAGCGGGGTAGACGTAATGTGCCTGCCATGAGCGATTCCGCTCTGACCCATCTGGATCAGGCTGGGCACGCCCGGATGGTCGATGTGTCCGGCAAGGACGTGTCCGCGCGGGAAGCGCGCGCGTCGGGCCGGGTCCGGCTGTCGGCCGAGGCGGTCGCGGCGCTGCGCGCGGGCACGGTGCCCAAGGGCGACGCGCTCGCGGTGGCCCGGATCGCCGGCATCCAGGGCGCGAAGCGGACCCCGGACCTGGTCCCGCTGTGCCATCCGATCGCCCTGCACTCGGTCACCGTCGACCTTGAGGTGCAGGACGACGGGGTGGCGATCACCGCGGTGACCCGGACCGCGGACCGGACCGGGGTGGAGATGGAGGCGCTGACCTCGGTTACCGTGGCCGCGCTGGCCCTGATCGACATGATCAAGGCGGTGGACCCGGCCGCGGTCATCACCGACGTGCGGGTGGAGGAGAAGACCGGCGGCAAGACCGGGTCGTGGCGGCGGCCATGACCGCGGCGGACGCCGGGCCTGGGCCGGTGCCGGGCCCGCCGGGGATGATCCGGGCGCTGGCCATCACGGTGTCCAACCGCGCCTCGGCGGGCGTGTACGAGGACAAGTCCGGGCCGGTGCTGGCGGGCCTGCTGGCCACGGCGGGCTGCGCGGTGGACGGCCCGGTGGTGGTCCCGGACGGCGAGCCGGTGGAGGCGGCGCTGCGGGACGCGATCGCGGCCGGGTACCAGGTGGTGGTGACCACCGGCGGGACCGGGCTTACCCCCGGCGACCGGACCCCGGAAATGACCCGGAACGTTATAGACCGGGAGATACCCGGCATCGCGGAATCGATCCGGGCCGCCGGGGTGGCGGCCGGCATCCCGTCGGCCATGCTGTCCCGCGGCCTGGCCGGGCTGGCCGGGCAGGTGCTGATCGTCAATTTGCCCGGGTCCAGCGGCGGGGTTAAGGACGGCATGCGGGTGCTGGGGCCGGTCCTGGCGCACGCTGTTGACCAGGCCCGGGGCGGCGATCACCCGCGTAGCGGCTGAATTCGTCCGGTGTCGCCGTAGCGTCCCGATCGTGAACAGGGGAATGATGGGCCTCGTGGGACGTATGCGCGGCTGGCCGGTGACGCTGGTGGAGCCCGCTCTGCTGGCCGAGCCGGTCGGGCTGCGCCCGGTGCGCGCCCGGGATGCGGGGATCTGGCGCGACGCGCGGGTGCGCAACGCGGACTGGCTCCGCCCGTGGGAACCCACCAATCCGGAGACCCCGCTGTACCGGTCCACGATCAGCCCGTACCTGTCGATGGCCCGGACCATGCGCCGGGAGGCCCGCCAGGGCCTGGCGCTGCCCTGGGTGATTACCTATGGTGGCCGGTTCGCCGGTCAGCTCACGGTGGGCAGCATCACCTGGGGCTCGGCCCGGTCGGCCCAGGTCGGCTACTGGATCGATGAGGCTTTCGCCGGCCTGAACGTGACCCCCACCGCGCTGGCCATGGCCCTGGATCACTGCTTCTTCGTGGTCGGGCTGCACCGGGTGGAGGCCAGCATCCGGCCGGAGAACCAGGCCAGCCGGCGGGTGGTGGAGAAGCTTGGCTTTCGCGAAGAGGGCCTGCGGCGGCGCTACCTGCACATCGACGGGGCGTGGCGCGACCACCTGTGCTACGCCATGACGGTGGAGGACGCATCCGGCGGCCTGCTGCCCCGGTGGCGCAACGCGCTGTCCGCGGTCCGCCCGGACGCCGTGCGCCGCCCGCGGCCACTGCCCGGGCCGCGGTAGCGCCCCTATCCCGGCTCCAGCCCGGCGATCTTGCGACACACCGGGCTTAGTGCTGTTCATCGCCGGCCGTGGCCCCTACCGTGCGTGACGTGAGCAAGCCCGCCACGCGGCTAGTCGCGCCTACCCTCAGGCGGCTTACCGGCGTGCCAGGGCAGCCACGCCAGGAGGCGCGTTGAGCAGCGCGATCCTCTACTTCGCCATCGTCGCCATCTGGGCCGGGATCCTGATGCCCAGGTGGCTGCGCCCGTCGGCGCACCGGCACCGCGCCGAGGAGGCACCGCACGAGACGGCGGCCCCGGAGGCCATGGCCACGTTCGCCCAGCCCGGCCTGGAAGCCGCGGAGGGCGAGCGCACCACGGCCCGGACCACCGAAGACGGCGAGCGCATCACGGCCCGGACCACCGAGGAGGGCGAGCGCACCACGGCCCGGACCGTCGAGGACAGCGAGCACGCCGCGGCCCAGACCGCCGAGACCACGGCCGCCCGGCGGGCCAACGTGCTGCGCGCCCGGCGCCGGATGCTCACCACCCTGGTGGTGCTCACGCTGGGCGCGATCGGCATCGCGGTAACGCACATCGCCGCGTGGTGGGTCATCGTGCCGCCCGCCGTGCTGCTGGGCGGCTTCCTGCTGCTGCTCCGCGAGGCGGCCCGCAGCGACGCGGCCCGGGCCCGCCGCCAGGCGCGCTCCGCCGAGCCGGAGCAGGCCGAGGCCGGGCAGCCGCGCAAGCCCGCGGACCGGGAGGACAAGCCCGAGGTGTTCGAGCGCATCGCCTCGACCCCCGAAGCGCCGGAGGCGGAGCCGGCGCCCACCGCGGAGATCATCGACATCTCGGCCCGGGTCAGCGACCAGGTGTACGACCAGTACACCGACGCCGCCGAGCGCGCCGTCGGCGACTGACCGAGCGGCCGATCGCGCGAGCAGGTCCTGGAGTTTGCTACGCTGACACCCGTTCCAGGGGCTGTAGCGCAGTCCGGTAGCGCACCTCGTTC
>CAWFDX010000010.1:0-351221 GCA_963814645.1 uncultured Actinomycetes bacterium
CGACCTCGATGTCCAGGTCCCCGGCCTTGACCCGGCCGCGCTTGTTGTTGGCGTCCAGCCACCCGGCGGCGGCCATCCCGGCGCCTAGCTCTGCCCAGGGCAGGTCGGGGATGTGCCGCAGGTGCTCCCGGCTGCTGTCCCGCCACAGGTAACGGGCCGGGTTCTTGGGCATCGGCGAGTAGAGGTCGTTCGAGCCGTACACGAAGACCCCGGGCCGGTCCAGCAGCGGACCCAGCGAGTCGAGGAACGGCTGCACGGCGTCCCGGTGTGCGATGGAGTCGCCGGTGTTCACCACGAGGTCCGGCGCGAGCGCGTCCAGCGACCGGATCCACGACATCAGCCGGTGGCGGCCGGGCGTCAGGTGGGCGTCGGAGATGTGCAGCACCCGGAGCGGCGCCGCGCCCGCCGGGAGCACAGGGACCTCGATCCGGCGCAGCGCGAACCAATTCCGCTCCAGCACCGAACCATAGACGAAGGCTGCCCCGCCAAGGGCAGCCGTGGTCCCGAGAGCCTTGAGCACTCGTGATGACATCCCCCTATGGTGCCATGACCGGCGGCGCACCCGGGCCAGGTGAGGACAAGGCAGGATAGGCCCATGGCTGAACTCAAGGACCGGCTGCGTACCGACCTGACCACCGCGATGAAGGCCCGGGACACGGTCCGCACCCGCACCTTGCGGTCGGCGCTGACCGCCGTGTCCACGGCGGAAGTGGCCGGCCGCACGTCCCGCGAGCTCAGCGACGACGAGGTGATCAAGGTGCTGGCCCGGGAGGCCAAGCGGCGCCGGGAGGCCGCGGACGCGTTCGACGCGGCCGGGCGGGCCGAGCAGGCGTCCGCCGAACGCGCCGAGGGTGATGTGCTGGATGCCTACCTGCCGGCCCAGCTCGGCGACGATGAGCTCGCGGCCATCGTGGCCGCTGGCATCGCCGAGTCCGGGGCGGCAGGCCCGCGGGCTATGGGCCAGGTGATGAAGGTGGTCACGCCGAAGATCGCGGGCCGGGCGGAAGGTGCCCGGGTGGCCGCCGAAGTGCGCCGCCAGCTCGGCTAGCCGGTCGGCGGGCCGCCGCCGGTGCCACCGCCGCCACCTGGGCCGTTCCCGCGGCCGCCGCCGTTCCCGCCGCCGCCGTTCCCGCCGCCGCCGTTCCCGCCGCCGCCGTTCCCGCCGCCGCCGTTCCCGCCGCCGTTACCGCCCTTGCCGGGCTTCTTCTGCGCTGGGTTGGTCTGCCCATTGCCCATGGACCAGAGCTCACCGGGAATGTCCGCCTGGACGAAGTTGAGTGGCGTGGCGGCCAGCGCCGCGTGCTGGAACGTCATCTGCCAGGTGTGGGCAGGCGCGTCCGCGCCGAACATCTGGCCCGGGCAGCCGAGCCGGTAGCACGACCCGGTGCCCTCCATCGGGAACTTGACCGGGTCGATCGGGTTGAACGCGGACACGTACCCGGCCAGGTCGGGGGTGTAGCCGCCGAACGCCGCGAAGTCGAAGTTGTCCGAGGTGCCGGTCTTGCCCGCCGCCGGGCGGCCGATACCCAGCCCGGCCGCGGTCCCGGAGGTCAGCACGCCCTGCAGGATGTAGCTGGCCGCGTCGGCCACCCCGGCCGGGATGGCCTGGTGGCAGCCGGCCGACTCGACCGGCAGCTTGCTCCCGGTCGGGCTGATGATCTTGGCCACGGCGACCGGCTTGCAGTACACGCCGCGGGCGGCGACGGTCGCGTAGGCGGCCGCCATGCTCATCGGCGAGACGTTGACCGAGCCGAGGGTGAACGACGGCAGGTCGTCGGCGGGCGGTCGTCGGGCCCGTCCCACTTCAGCAGCGACTTGCCGTCGGCCCGGGTCATCCCCATCGTCATCGCGGTCTTGACCACGTTGCACAGGCCGACCTTGCGCTCCAGCATCGCGAAGTAGATGTTCACCGACTGGGTGGTCGCCGTGTACAGGGTGAACGCGCCCTTCTCCGACGGTGAGTCGTTGACCAGCGAGTAGGGGCCGGTCGGATCGCCCTTGCAGTCCGTATAACCGGTCAGCGTGGCCGACGCCGGCACGGTCTGCGGGAAGCCGAACGGCACCCCCTGCTCCAGCGCGGTGACCAGGGTGAACAGCTTCGAGGACGAACCGGTCTGCACGCCGACCCCGCCGTCGTACTGCGAGTTCACCGCGTAGTCCTCGGTGGTCTGGTTCTTCCCGGTGCCGTAGGAGCGGTCGTTGGCGATGGCCAGGATGCGCCCGCTGCCCGGCTGGATCAGCACCTCGGACACGGCGTTGCCGCCCGGGTTGGCCCCGTTCGGCGGCTGCGGCACCATGTAGTTCACCGCCTGCTTGGCCGCGCCCTCGTCCTGCGGGTTCAGCGTGGTGTACACCTTCAGCCCGCCGGCCCCGTTCAGCTGGTTCCAGGCCTGCCGAGAACGTGCTGTCCTGCTTCATCAGCGAGATGACGTAGTCACAGAAGAACGCCGCGCTCTTGGCCGAGGCGCTGGTGCAGCCGGTCTGCAGCGGGGTGAGCTTGAGCCCGAGCCCCTGCTTGCCCACCGCCACCGCGTGCGCCTCGGTGATGTAGTGCAGCTGGGCCATCCGGGCCAGCACCACGTTGCGCCGCTTCAGCGCCGTCTCCGGGTGCGCGACCGGGTCGTCGGCGACCGGGTTCTCCACCATGCCGGCCAGCAGCGCCGACTGGGCCAGATCCAGCTTCCTCGGCGAGGTGTCGAAGTAACGCATCGCGGCGGTCTTGATGCCCCACGCCTGGTTGCCGAAGTAGGTGCCCCAGAAGGCCGTGTTCAGGTAGCCGGCCAGGATCTGGTCCTTGGTCATCTTCTTCTCGACCGCGATGGCCAGCCGCAATTCCTTGATCTTGCGGCTGAGCGTGTCGGTCGTGGCCTGCTGGGCCATCTGGATGTTCGGCGCGGTCAGCACGAGGGCGTTCTTCACGTACTGCTGGGTCAGCGTGGAGCCGCCCTGTACCGCCTTGTGCTGTAGGTCGTTGATCAGGGCGCGGACGGTTCCCTTGATGTCGATGGCCCCGTGCTGGTAGAACCGGGAGTCCTCGATGGCCACGATGGCGTTGCGCATCACCGGCGAGATCTGGCTGTAGGTGACCGGCTGGCGGTCGATGCCCCGCGGGTAGTAGTACGCGATCAGATGGCCCTGGCTGTCGAGGATCTCGGACCGGACCGGAAGCTCGCCGATCGTGCCGGCCTTCATGTTGTTGAAGTGATTGGCCCCGTTGCGCACGATGAGCCCGACTGCGGCTACCCCGGGTACGGCCAGCCCCCCGGCCAGCAAGCCGGCCACCCCGGCCAGCACTCCGGCCCGGGCGGCCACGCTGAGCTTCCCGAACACCCCTGTAGTCAGCACGGTGCCAGGGTACTGCGTGGCGCGTTGTCCCGACGTCACGTCTTAGTTTGCGTAAGATGTCGCGGAACGGGTCACTGGCGCCCCGTGCGAAATGGTCACTATCAGGCAAGGTAGACGACCACTCGGTAACCATGGCATGGCCCAGGCGGACTATGTGGGAAATGGGCCCAACGGGCTCTAGCGCTGACCCCCCGGTCTTCCGTAAGTTACTTTTTCGCAACGACGACAACGCAAGCAGGCGGGCAACCGCCTGCCCGGGACCGCAGGTGAACGCCATCCGGCGTGACGACCTTCCGGGCCGTGACGATGCAGGAGGAGTGGGCCCACATGTGGATCACTGACTGGACCGCCCGCGCCGCGTGTAAGGGAACTGACCCGGACGAGCTCTTCGTCCAGGGTGCGGCGCAGAACCGGGCCAAGCTGATCTGCCGCGGCTGCACTGTCCGCACCGAATGCCTTGCCGATGCGCTGGACAACCGCATCGAGTTCGGCGTCTGGGGCGGCATGACTGAGCGCGAGCGCCGTGCGCTGCTCCGCCGCCGCCCCGACGTGACGTCGTGGCGCGAGCTGCTGGAGCACGCCCGTAACCAGTACGAGCGGACTTCAGACGACGAGCTGGTCGCCAGCTGACGCTGGCGGCATGCCCAGCTTCTCGGGTCTGGTTCTGGCTGGCAGCGTCGCCTAGCTGAGCCTTACTCCCCGGGCGAGTTCGCCCCCAATAGCGCGCAGCCCATCGAGGTCATGCACGTCCTCTGGCTGCGCGGGCACTTCCACCATCGGGATGACCGGGTGGGCCGCCGTGAAACTCTCTTCGAGCCGGTGTTCCCGCTCGGCCAGCTGCATCCGCTCCGCGTGCAGCCGCAGCGCGGTTACCGCGAGCGGATGCCGTGGCGCCGTGGCCTGCGCGGGCACGGTCTGCAGCGCTTCCGCGGCGGCCAGGCTGCGCGCGGCGGACAGCTGCGGGGCGGCGGACCGGTGTACCCGGTTGACGACCAGGCCGGCCAGCGGCATCTGGTCGGCGGACAGCCGCTCCACGAAGTAGGACGCCTCGCGCAGCGCGTCCGGCTCCGGGGTGGCGATGACCAGGAACGAAGTGCCGGGCGCCTGCAGCAGCCGGTAGGTGTCCTCGGCCCGTTCCCGGAAGCCGCCGAACATGGTGTCCAGCGCGATCACGAACGTCTGTACGTCGCGCAGCAGCTGGGTGCCGATCACCTTGGTGAAGACCCCAGTCATCATGGTGAACCCGGCAGTGAACACCCGCATGTAGGCCCGGCCGCCCACCTTGGTGGGCGCGGTCAGCAGCCGGATCAGCCGCCCGTCCAGGAACCGGCCCAGCCGCTGCGGCGCGTCCAGGAAATCCAGCGCGGACCGGCTCGGCGGCGTGTCCACCACGATCAGGTCCCACTCGTTGGCCCGGCGCAGCTGGCCGAGCTTCTCCATGGCCATGTACTCCTGCGTGCCAGCGAAGCTGGACGACAGCGACTGGTAGAACGGGTTGGCCAGGATCTGGGTGGCCCGGTCCGGGTCGGAGTGCGCTTCGACGATCTCGTCGAAGGTCCGCTTCATGTCCAGCATCATCGCGTGCAGGCTGCCGCCCGCCGCCCCGGCAGCCTGGCCGGGCACCGGCCGCGGCGTGTTGTCCAGCGAGGACAGGCCCATCGACTGGGCCAGCCGCCGGGCCGGGTCGACGGTCAGCACCACCACATGCCGGCCGCGCTCCGCGGCGCGCAGCCCGAGGGCCGCCGCGGTGGTGGTCTTGCCCACCCCGCCGGACCCGCAGCACACGATGATCCTGGTACGCGGGTCGTCGAGCAGCCGGTCCACGTCGAGCGCGGGCGGGTGCTGCTCGATTCGCATCAGGCCGCCCCCTGCTCGCGCAGCGCCGCGGCCAGCTGATACAGCCCAGCCAGGTCCATCTGGCTGGTGATCAGCGGCAGCTCGTACCGCGGCTGGCCGGCCTCGGCCAGCCGGTCCCGCTGCGCCCGCTGGGCCAGCGCCTCCCGGGCGTGGTCGGTCAGCTCGGCGCCCAGGCTGCTGGCCAGGCCGCGGCGGTCCTCGATACCGGCGTCCTTCAGGCCCAGGTCCAGCTCGTGCTCGTCCAGCGTGCCAGCCGCGGCCGCGCGCAGCTGGTCCTCGGTCAGGTCTTCCGGCCGGACCATGTTGATCATGATGCCGCCCAGCTGCAGCCCACCCTGGGCCAGCCCGCGCAGCTCGGCGATGCCGTCCAGGGTCTCCTGGACCGGCATCTCCTCCAGCACCGTGACGAAGTGCACCGCGGTCTGCGGTGACTTGATGAAGCTCTGCACGGTGTCCGCGTGCCCGCGGATGGGGCCCACTTTGGCCAGCCCGGACACCTCGGTGGCCACGTTCAGGAACTTGCCGATCCGGCCGGTGGGCGGCGCGTCCATGATCACCGCGTCGTACTTCTGGCGGCCGCCGGACCGCCGCCGGGTGGCTTCCACCGCCTTGCCGGTGAGCAGCACGTCACGCAGGCCGGGCGCGATCGTGGTGGCGAAGTTGACCACCCCGAGCTTGGTCAGCGCGGTACCGGCGTGCCGCAGGTTGTAGAACATCTCCAGGTACTCGATGAGCGCCGCCTCGGGGTCGGCGGCCAGCGCGTACACATCGCCGCCAGGCAGCGTGGGGGTACTCGGCGCCACCGCCACCCGGCGTTCCGCATACGGCAGCGGTGGGCTGTCGAACAGCCGGGCGATGCCCTGGCGGCCCTCCACCTCCATGAGCAGGACCCGGCGCCCGCCGTAGGCCAGGGCGATGGCCAGTGCCCCGGCTACCGTCGTCTTCCCTGTCCCGCCCTTGCCGGTGACGACGTGCAGCCGGACACCCTCCCAGTCCGTGTCCCGCGCGCTCACTCCATGGAGGCTATCTCCGCCCGGGGACCACATCCTGCACCCGCCGCGCGGCGGGCTACTAGCGCGTAGCGTCGTTGTCACTAGGCTGGGTAAGCGAAAGCGGGCCCCTTAAACGGAAAGAGGTGTGTCCGATGGTGGCAGTCTTGGTGGTCATCCTCGTGTTGATCATCGTGGGGGGACTAGTCACGGTAGGCCGCTCGTTGCGGGTGGTGCAGCAGTACGAACGGGGCATCGTGTTCCGGTTCGGCAGGATCCTGCCGGGCACCCGTGGTCCCGGGCTGACCATCCTGCGGCCCGTCGGCGACCGGATGCAGAAAGTCAACATGCAGATCATCGCCATGGCGGTGCCCGCTCAGGAGGGCATCACCAGGGATAACGTGAGCGTCCGGGTGGACGCGGTGGTGTACTTCCGGGTGGTCGACCCGATCAAGGCCGTAGTCAACGTGCAGAACTACATGTTCGCCGTCTCGCAGCAGGCGCAGACGTCGCTGCGGTCGATCATCGGCCAGTCCGAGATGGACCAGTTGCTGGCCGAGCGGGACACGGTCAACCGGGAGCTGCGCAACATCATCGACGAGCCGACTGAGGGTCCCTGGGGCATCCGCGTGGAGCGGGTCGAGCTGAAGGACGTGAACCTCCCGGAACAGATGAAGCGGTCCATGTCCCGGCAGGCCGAGGCGGAGCGGGAACGGCGGGCCAGGATCATTTCCGCGGACGGTGAGTACCAGGCGTCCAAGCGGCTGGCCGCAGCGGCGAACGTGATGGCCCGCGATCCGGCCGCGCTGCAGCTCCGGCTGCTGCAGACCGTGGTCGAGGTGGCCGCAGAGAAGAACAGCACGCTGGTTATGCCGGTGCCGGTCGAGCTGCTCAGGTTCTTCGACCGGAACGCGCCCGCGGCGCCACCGACAGCCGAGCCCGCCCCGCCGCTCGAGGACACCGGCGACGCCGAGCTGGCCGCGGCCGAGGCGGCCGGCGAATTGGGCGGCGCGCCGTTGCCAGAGATCGCCGAAGCGCCGGCGCCGGAGATCGAAGCGCCGATACCGGAGATCCCCGACGTGGCGGTACCCAAGCTGGACGAGGCGGCCATCCCGCCACCGCCCCCCGAGGCGGTCGCGAATGGCCCGGCCGGCGGGCAGCCTGATGCCGCCACGGCACCGGACAGCTCACCGCCCAGCACGCCCGGCAGCTCCCGCACGCGACGCAAGACCTAACCCGAGCCGGCGTTCGGCGCGGAGCGGCGGTCGGGGGGTCCGGGGGGTCGCCCTCCCGGGTCAGTACAGTTCTGCCATGCAGAAATGGGAGTACGCGACGGTGCCGTTGCTGGTGCATGCGACCAAGCAGATCCTGGACAACTGGGGCGACGACGGCTGGGAACTGGTGGCGCTGGTGCCCGGGCCGAATGCCGAGCAGCTGGTCGCCTACATGAAGCGGCCCAAGGAGGGCGCGTAATGGCCGGCTCGCCGGAGGAACGGCTGGCCGCGCTCGGCCTGGAACTGCCGGCGGTGGCCCCGCCGCAGGCCGCCTACCTGCCCGCGCTGCGCACCGGGAACTACGTCTACACGGCCGGCCAGCTGCCGATGGCGGGTGGTGCGCTGATGATGACCGGCAAGGTGGGCGCCGACGTCACGGCGGAGGAAGCGGCCGGGCTGGCCCGGGTGTGCGCGCTGAACGCGCTGGCCGCCGTTGTCTCGGTGACCGGCAGCCTGTCCGCCGTGCAGCGGATAGTCAAGGTCACCGGGTTCGTGGCCAGTGCGCCGGACTTCACCGGGCAGGCTCAGGTCATCAACGGCGCCAGCGAGCTGCTCCAGGACGTGTTCGGTGAGGCCGGCCGGCATGCCCGCAGCGCGGTCGGCATGGCCGTGCTCCCGCTGGACAGCCCGGTGGAGGTCGAGCTGATCGCCGAGGTCCAGTGACCGAAGACCCGGCGCCCGCCTACCGGCCCATCTTCCGGCTCGGCGGCAGCTACGCCGAGCAGGCCGGCGACTATCTGGCGGGCCGCCGGGCGGCCGCGGAACCGCGCGACGCGGCCTCGGTGCTGCTGCTGCGGGCCGCGCCGGACCAGCCCGGGGTCGAGGTGTACATGCTGCGCCGGGCCCGCTCGATGGCGTTTGCGCCGGGGGCCTCTGCGTTCCCGGGCGGCTCGGTGGACCCGCGCGACGCCGAGGACGAGATGGCCTGGGCCGGCCCGGACGCCGCGGACTGGGGCCGGCTCCTCGACGCCCCGGCCGCCCTGGCCCGCGCGCTGGTCTGCGCGGCGGTCCGGGAGACGTTCGAGGAGTCCGGGGTGCTGCTGGCCGGGCCGGCCGCGGACACCCTGGTCGCGGACACCAGCGGTCCGGACTGGGAGGCGGACCGCACCGCGCTGCTCGACCGGTCCCTGTCGCTGGCCCAGCTGCTGGCCCGCCGTGGCCTGGTGCTGCGCTCCGACCTGCTCTGCCCGTGGGCCCGCTGGATCACCCCGGTGACCGAGGCACGGCGGTACGACACCCGGTTCTTCGCCGCCGAGCTGCCACCTGGCCAGCGCACCAGGGACGTGGGCGGCGAGGCGGAACAGGTGGCCTGGACCCGGCCCGCCGAAGCCATCCGGGCCGCCCGGGCCCGCGAGCTGTTCCTGCTCCCGCCCACCGCGGCCTGCCTGGCTGGGCTGGCCGGCTACCCGGACGTCACCGCCGCGCTCGGCGCCGAGCACTCCATGCGGCCGGTGATCCCGGCGGTGGTGCAGGTGGACGGCACGTTCTGGCTCACCGTCCCTGAGGATGTGGGCTACCCGCTATGAGCGAACCAGCCCTCGATGGCGCCGGCACCGCCCGCGCGACCAACGTGCTGGCCCCCAATCCGGGACTTATGACATTGAACGGGACCAACACGTGGCTGATCGCCGAGCCGGGCGCGACGTCTGCGGTGGTGGTGGACCCCGGGCCGGACGACGAAGCGCACCTGCGCCGGGTGGCCGGGCTGGCCGCGGCGGCCGGGCGGCGGGTCGTCCAGATCCTGCTCACCCACGGTCACCCGGATCACGCCGAGGGCGCGGCCCGGTTCGCCGCGCTGACCGGGGCGCCGGTGCTGGCCGCCGACCCGGCGCTGCGGCTGGGTGACCAGGGCCTGGCCCCTGGCGACGTGCTGACCACGGCCGGCTGCGAGATCCGGGTGGTGGCCACGCCCGGGCACACCGCCGACTCGGTGTGCCTGCTGCTGCCCGCCGACGGCGCGCTGCTCACCGGGGACACCGTGCTGGGCCGCGGCACCACGGTGATCGCCCAGGATGGGAACCTGGGCGACTACCTGGCCAGCCTGGACCGGCTGCGCGCGCTGGCCGACCGAGAGCAACTGCGCATGCTGCTGCCCGGGCACGGGCCACTGCTGGCCGACCCGGCCGGCGTGCTCGACTTCTACATCGCGCACCGGCAGGAGCGGCTGGCCGAGGTGCGGGCCGCGCTGGCCGCCGGGGACCGGACGGTGGAGCAGATCGTCGAGCGGGTGTACGCCGATGTGGACAGGTCGCTGTGGCCGGCCGCGCAGTTGTCGGTCCGCGCCCAGCTTGGCTACCTGGCCGCCCAGGGCGAGTTGCCGCCGGACGTCAGTTTCTGAGGGGTTACCTGGCCCGTTTCGCGAGCCGGTCGGCGTCGATGATCAGGACGGACTTGGCCGACAGGGTCAGCCAGCCGCGGGCGGCGAAATCGGCCAGCGCCTTGTTCACCGTCTCCCGGGACGCGCCGACCAGCTGAGCCAGCTCCTCCTGGGTCAGGTCGTGATGGACCTGCAGCCCTTCCGGGGTGGTCTCGCCGAACCGGTCGGCCAGGTCGAGCAGGGCCTTGGCCACCCGGCCCGGCACGTCGGTGAACACCAGGTCGGCCATCACGTCGTTGGCCCGGCGCAGCCGCTGGGCCAGCGCGCGCAGCAGATGCAGGGACACGTCCGGGCGGCCGGTCAGCCAGTCGCGCAGCTCGTCGTGGGCCAGCGCGGCCAGCCGGGTGTCGGTCACCGCCACCGCGCTCGACGTCCGCGGCCGCGGGTCGAACAGGGACAGCTCACCGAACATCTCGCCCGGGCCCAGCACGCTGAGCAGGTTCTCCCGGCCGTCCGGCGCGGCCCGGGTCAGCTTGATCTTGCCGTCGAGCACTACGTAGAGCCGGTCGCCGGCGTCGCCCTCATCGAACAGCCGCTCGGCCCGGACCAGGTCCACGTCCGTAACCAGCGCCCGCAGTGCTTTGGCGCTCTCCTCATCGAGCGCTTCGAACAGCGGCGCCCGGCTGAGCACGTCATCCGCGTGATCCACGGGTGCCTCCTTGTGCACGTTATATGCACAGTGTGACGCATCTCATGGGCTGCTCGCGACCGGCCCCGCCGACGTCAGGCCAGGTGCGGGCAGGGGTCCGGTCAGCCTTCCAGCGCGGCCAGCCGCTGCCGGCAGACTTCGATCTCCTTTTCCGCCGCAGCCCGGCCCACCCAGCCGTGGACCTCGACCTCTTTACCCGGCTCCAGCGCCTTGTAGACCTCGAAGAAGTGCTGGATTTCCAGCAGGTCGAACTCTTGCACGTCCTCAATATCAGTGAGCCCGGCCATCCTGGGGTCGGTGGCCGCCACACAGAGGACCTTGTCGTCCAGCCCGTTCTCGTCCCGCATCCGGAACATGCCAATTGCCCGGCAGCGGATCAGGCAGCCCGGGAAGGTAGGTTCCTCCAGCAGCACCAGCGCGTCGAGCGGGTCACCGTCGTCGGCCAGCGTGTTCTCGATGAACCCATAGTCGGACGGGTACCGGGTCGAGGTGAACAGCATGCGGTCCAGCCGGATCCGGCCGGTCTCGTGGTCCACCTCATACTTGTTGCGTTGTCCCTTGGGGATCTCGATAGTCACGTCGAATTGCACGATGCCGCTCCCTTGGGGCGAAGATGGACGACTCCGGTCCCGGCGGTGGACGCCCGGACCGGCAAGCTAAGCATCTCGTGAGGGGATGGGCAGTGGCGAACCGGGCGTGGCCCAAGCGGCCGCTGGCCACCATGGTGATCGCGCTGGCCCTGCTCAACGTGTTCACCCTGGGCGCCGGGGCCGCGGTGGCATCGCTGATGCCCGCCCAGCTGGCCAAGTGGAACGTTGCCCGGGTAGCGGCCCGGCCGCTGTACGCGGCGGGCCCGGTGCTGCCCGGCGTGACCGCCACCGCGCCGCTGCCGACCAGCCGCGGGCTGGCCGCCGCCCTGTCCGGGGTGATGTCCTCGGCCGCGCTGGGCGGGCAGACCGGGCTGGTGGTCACCGATCCGGCGTCCGGCCGGGTGCTCTACGCCAACGGCGCCGCCACCATGCTGCAGCCCGCCTCCACGGCCAAGCTGACCACCGCGGTGGCCGCGCTGGACGTGCTCGGCCCGGACGCACGGCTGCGCACCCGGGTCACCACGGGCGGCACACAAGGCTCGATCGTCCTGGTCGGTGGCGGTGATCCCACGCTGGCCGCCGGGCCGCCGCCGGCCAGCGACTACCCACAGCCCGCCACGCTCAAGGCGCTGGCCGCGGCGACCGCGCGGGCGCTGCGCGCCCGCGGCCAGGACTCGGTCCGGCTCAGCTACGACACGTCCCTGTTCACCGGGCCGGCGCTGGCCCCGGGCTGGCCGGCCGCCTACGTCAGCACCGGGAACGTCACCGCGATCACCGCGCTGGAGGTGGACCAGGGCCGGCTGACCCCGTCCGGCGCCCCGCAGGACGCCGATGACCCGCTCAACTTCCGGCCCCGGTCCACCGACCCGGCGGGCCAGGCGGCCGCCGCGTTCCGCGCGTTCCTGGCCGCCGACGGGATCCACGTGCTGGGCCAGCTGGGCCAGCAGACCGCCCCGCGCCGGGCCCGCACCCTGGCCGCGGTCTCCTCGCCGCCGGTGTCCGCGATGGTGGGCTGGATGCTGCGGGAGAGCAACAACGTGATCGCCGAGGACCTGGCCCGGCAGGTGGCGCTGCGCGAAGGCAAGCCCGCCACGTTCAGCGGCGCGGCCGCGGCCGTCACCCAGGTGCTCGGGTCACTCGGCTTCCGCCGCGGCATCCACCTGGTGGACGGGTCCGGGCTGTCCCCGCAGGACCGGATCGCCCCCAGCCTGCTGGCCCGGCTGATCGGGCTGGCCTCGAGCAGCAGGCACCCGCAGCTCCGGGCGGTCATCACCGGGCTGCCGGTGGCCGGCTTCCTGGGCACCCTGGCCCCCGGGCAGAGCGTGTTCGGCGGCCTGGGCGGGTCCGGGCTCGGCGTGGTCCGGGCCAAGACCGGCAACCTGAGCACGGTGGCCACCCTGGCCGGGCTGGTCTACGACAGCAGCGGCCGGGTGCTGGGCTTCGCGTTCATGACCAACGGGGTCCCGGCGGCCAAGCTGGGCCAGGCCGCGAAGGGTATCGACGCCATGGCCAGCGCGCTGGCCCGGTGCGGATGTAGGTAATCGCGGGCCGCGGCTCGGCACGAAGCGGCGATCGGGGGCCGGGGGTTCCGGGGGTAATCCCCCGGACGAGCAGAGCGGGGGTCGTCCCCCCGGGCCAACAGAGCACGTACGGTGGGAGGGTGAGTAGCGGGCAGATGATCGATTGGGACGTAGCCATCTCGACCGGGACCAGGTTCGCCCGGCCCGGGCCGCAGGTTGGCCTGAACGAGGCCAGGGCGGTGGTGGCGGAATTGCGTGCGCTGGCCGCCACGGTGTCGGAGCCGGTGCAGGCGCTGACCGGCATGCACGGCCCGGACGACGGCGGCTGGGTGGCCGTGGTGGACCGGCCGGGCTGGATCCGGGCCAACGTGGACGGCTTCCGGGTCGTCCTCGACCCGCTCGCCGAGCACCTGCGGGAGAAGGGTGCCGCCCCCGGTGCCAACTCGGTGGTCGGCGCGGTCGGCTCCCGGATCACCGGCTTGCAGGCGGGCCTGATCCTGGCTTACCTGGCCGGCCGGGTGCTCGGCCAGTACGAGCTGTTCCTGCCGCCCGACCCGGCTGCGCCGCGCGGCGCCTCGCCGGCCTGGCTCACCCTGGTCGCGCCGAACATCATGATGGTCGAGCGTGAGCTCGGGGTGGACCCGCACGACTTCCGGCGCTGGGTGTGCCTGCACGAGGAGACGCACCGGACCCAGTTCACCTCGGTGCCGTGGCTGCGCGGCTACGTGCAGCAGCAGATGACCGAGTTCCTGCTCGCCTCGGACCTGGACCCGGCCACCATCCTGGAGCGGCTCCGCTCGGCCGCCGACGCGGTCGCGGGCGCGGTGCGGGACAACGGCGGGGACAGCGTCATCGAGGCCATCCAGAGCCCGCGGCAGCGGGAGATCCTGAACCGGCTGACCAGCGTGATGACCCTGGTCGAAGGGCACGGCGACTACGTGATGGACGCGGTCGGGCCGCAGGTGGTGCCGTCCGTGGCGCAGATCCGGGCCCGGTTCAACGAGCGCCGGGGCACGGCCGGCTGCTGGAGCGGACGCTGCGCCGCATCCTCGGCATCGACCTGAAGATGAAGCAGTACGCGCAGGGCTCCCGGTTCGTCAAGATCGTGGTGGACGAGGCGGGCATGGCCACGTTCAACAAGGTGTGGACGTCGCCGGAGACACTGCCGACCAAGGAAGAGTTCGTCACCCCGCAGCTCTGGCTCGACCGGGTCGGCGGCGGCGGCGGCGCCCTCGCCGCCGGTGGCTGACTAGGCAGGCTTTAACGATGGGCCCGCGTCCGGCGGTAGCCCAGGTACGGGGCGGCGTCCGGCGGTGCCTGGCCGACCTGGCGCCGGGGGACCTGGTGCTGGCCGCCTGCTCGGGCGGCGCTGACTCGCTGGCGCTGGCCGCCGCGCTGGCCCACGAAGCGCCACGGCTCAGCCTGCGCGGCGGCGGGGTGACCGTGGACCACGGGCTGCAGGCCGGGTCGGCCGAGCGGGCCGGCCGGGTGGCCGCGCTGCTCCGCCAGCTGGGCCTCGACCCGGTGCACCAGGCCAGCGTGACGGTGCCCGCCGGGCCCGGGAGCGGCGGCCCCGAAGCGGCCGCGCGGGCCGCCCGGTACACCGCCCTGGAGCAGGTCGCGGAGCAGGCCGGCGCGGCCGCCGTGCTGCTCGGCCACAGCCGGGATGACCAAGCGGAGACCGTGCTGCTCGGGCTGTCCCGGGGAGCGGGCGGCCGGGCGCTGGCCGGGATGCCGGCCCAGCGCGGCCGGTTCCGGCGGCCACTGCTCGGTGTGGCCCGGGCCACGCTGCGCGAGGCATGCCTCGCACAGGACCTGGAGCCGTGGGACGACCCGCACAACGCTGACCCGGCCTATGCCCGGGCCCGGGTCCGGCACCAGGCGATGCCCGCCCTGGAAGAGGCGCTCGGCCCCGGCGTGGCCGCCGCGCTGGCCCGCAGCGCGGCCCAGCTCAGCGCGGACTGCGACGCGCTGGACGCGATCGCGGCGGCCGAGGCCTGGCGCATCCAGCCGGCCGATCCCAGCCTGGCCGGCCTGGGCCAGCCGGGCGCGGCCGCCGGCGGCGACGGCACCGGCCACGCGAAGGCGGTGAGCCCGGCGGTGCCGGGCGGCGGCGACGGCACCAGCCAGGCGGTAGTCGTTCTGGATATTGAGGGGCTGGCGGAACTGGCTACGGCGGTGCGGTCCCGGGTGCTGCGCCGGGCGGCGCTGGCCGCGGGGTGCCCGGGCGGTTCGCTGGCCGCCGGGCATGTCGCCGCGCTGGACGCGCTGGTCACGGGATGGCACGGGCAGCGCTGGGCAGACCTGCCCGGGGTGATTCGCGCCCGGCGCCGGTATGGGAAGCTGCTCTTCAGCAAGGGCAGGCCAGCCGGGGCGGGGCAGCCGGAACCGACTGACGCGGAGGCAGCGGGTGGACGCGACTGACATTGGCGCTGACCTCAAGGAGGTGCTGATCCCAGCCGAGCGGCTGCAGACCCGGGTGACCGAGCTGGCGGCGCAGATCGACGTGGATTACGCCGGGCGCGAACTACTGCTGGTCGGGGTGCTCAAGGGCGCGGTCATGGTCATGGCCGATCTGGCCCGGGCCATGCACCTGCCGGTGCAGATGGACTGGATGGCGGTCTCCTCCTACGGATCCGGGACCCGGTCTTCCGGCGTGGTCCGCATCCTCAAGGACCTGGACACCGACATCACCGGCAGGGACGTGCTGGTGGTGGAGGACATCGTGGACTCCGGCCTGACCCTGTCCTGGCTGGTCGGGAACCTGCGGTCGCGCGGGCCCGCCTCGGTCCGGGTGTGCGTGATGCTGCGCAAGCCGGGCGCGGCGCGGATGGATGTGGACGTGGCCTACGTCGGTTTCGACATCGAGAACGAGTTCGTCATCGGCTACGGCCTCGACTACGCCGAGCGGTACCGCAATCTGCCGTTCATCGGGACGCTGGCGCCACACGTGTACAAGGACGACGAGACGCCAGATGCTGGTTACGACACGGCGGACCCGGCCCGGGGTCCGGGGGGCGCCGGAGAGGGGAACAGGATCAGCGATCAGGAGCGTTGAGGTCTGCGAAGGCTCGCTGAGTCCCCGGCGGCGCTTCTCCGTACCGGCATAGTCGGGCGGGGTGTACCGTCGGGTATTCACGGTGGTGCGGCCGGGAATGACAGCGCTGCCAGTGACGGTGGCGTTGCCGGTGACAACAGGGAAGCCGGGCATGCTCACTCAAGCGCAAGGCAGTTCTGCCAGGCTAGGCAGGACATGAAGCTGGTCAGGAGGAACCCGCGCATGACTGGCGGGGCCGTTCACCGATGGATCTGAAGCGTTATTTCCGCGGGCCGTTCGTGGCGGTCCTCGTGATGCTGCTCGTTTTCTTCGTCGTCTACGAGTACGCCAGCTCGGGCACCTCGTACTCGCAGTCGGACACGTCACACGTGGTCCAGCTGATCAACCAGAACAAGCTCAAGTCGGCGCTGCTGATCGACAAGGATCAGACGATCCAGGTCACCACCAATTCAGGGCAGAAGCTGGAAGCTTCCTGGGTGGGTAACCAGAGCACGCAGCTGGTCCAGGAACTGGAGGCCCACCCGCCGGCCCAGGGCTGGAACGTGGAAGTGCCGAAGAGCAGCTCGATCTGGAGCGTGCTGTTCGGCTGGCTGCCGTTCCTCGTGGTGATCCTGATCTTCTTCTTCATGCTCAACCAGATGCAGGGCGGCGGCTCCCGGGTAATGAACTTCGGGAAGTCCAAGGCCAAACTCATCACCAAGGACACACCAAAGACCACGTTCGCGGACGTGGCCGGCGCGGATGAGGCGATCGAGGAACTCCAGGAAATCAAGGAGTTCCTGCAGAGCCCGGCCAAGTTCCAGGCCATCGGGGCCAAGATCCCGAAGGGCGTCCTGCTGTACGGGCCGCCCGGCACCGGCAAGACGCTGCTGGCCCGGGCCGTGGCCGGTGAGGCGGGCGTGCCGTTCTACTCCATCTCCGGCTCGGACTTCGTGGAGATGTTCGTCGGCGTCGGCGCCTCCCGGGTGCGTGACCTGTTCGAGCAGGCCAAGGCGAACGCCCCGGCCATCGTGTTCGTGGACGAGATCGACGCGGTCGGCCGGCACCGCGGGGCCGGCTTCGGCGGCGGCCACGACGAGCGCGAGCAGACCCTGAACCAGCTGCTGGTCGAACTGGACGGCTTCGACATCAAGGGCGGCGTGATCGTCATCGCGGCGACCAACCGGCCGGACATCCTGGACCCGGCACTGCTCCGCCCGGGCCGGTTCGACCGGCAGATCGTGGTGGCCCAGCCGGACCTGGCCGGGCGGCGCGGCATCCTCAAGGTGCACGCGCGCGGCAAGCCGTTCGCCCCGGACGTGGACCTGGACATCATCGCCCGGCGGACGGCCGGCTTCACCGGCGCCGACCTGGCCAACGTGATCAACGAAGGCGCGCTGCTCACCGCGCGGCACAACGGCACCTTGATCTCCATGGCCAACCTGGAAGAGTCCATCGACCGGGTGATGGCGGGCCCGGAGCGGAAGAGCGTGCTGCTGTCGGAGAAGGAGCGCAAGCTCATCGCCTACCACGAGGGCGGTCACGCGCTGGTCGGCCACGCGCTGCCGAACGCCGACCCGGTGCACAAGATCACCATCATCCCGCGTGGCCGGGCGCTCGGCTACACCGCGTCCGCGCCGCAGGAGGACAAGTTCCTGGTCACCCGGTCCGAGATGATGGACCAGCTGGCCATGCTGCTCGGCGGCCGGACCGCTGAGGAGCTGGTGTTCCACGAGCCGACCACGGGTGCGGCCAACGACATCGAGAAGGCCAGTTCGATCGCCCGCGGCATGGTCACCGAGTACGGGATGAGCGAGCGGCTGGGCGCGCGGAAGTTCGGCACCGGCGACGGCGAGCCGTTCCTCGGCCGGGAGATGTCGCACACCCGGGACTACTCGGAGGAGATCGCCTCCACCATCGACGAGGAGGTCCGCCGCCTCATCGAGTCCGCGCACGATGAGGCGTGGGAGATCCTGGTCACCTACCGGGAGGTCCTGGACGACCTGGTGCTGAACCTGATGGACAAGGAGACGCTGAGCCGGGAAGAGGTGCTGCGCATCTTCGCGCCGATCCAGAAGCGCCCGAACCGCGGCTCCTACACCGGGTACGGCAAGCGGCTGCCGTCCGACCGGCCGCCGGTGCTGACCCCGAAGGAACTGGCGCTGACCGCCGCGGCCGAGATGAACGACCACCCGGCGGCCGGCAACGGCGCCGCGGGCGCGATCGGCGGCCCGGGCTCGCCCACCGGCCATGAGAGCGGCGGTCAGGGCTCGTCCGGCGGCCAGCCGGGCGCGTCCGGCGAAGGCCGGTGAGCGGCGACTTCGACCAGCCGCGCATTGAACGGGCGGTGCGGGAGATCCTGCTCGCCATCGGGGAGGACCCGGAGCGCGATGGGCTCCGGGACACCCCGGCCCGGGTGGCCCGGGCTTTCGCTGAGCAGTTCTCCGGGCTGGGCCTGCGGGCCGAGGACGTGCTGACCACTGTCTTCGACGCGGACCACGACGAGCTGGTGCTGGTCCGCGACATCGAGTTGTACAGCACCTGCGAACATCATTTGGTGCCCTTTTTTGGTGCGGCCCATATCGGTTATATACCGAACGAAAAGGGTCAGATTACCGGGCTGTCCAAGCTGGCCCGCCTGGTCGATGTTTATGCCCGCCGGCCACAGGTACAGGAACGGATGACCAGCCAGATCGCGGACGGCCTGATGAACGTCCTGGAGCCGCGCGGCGTTCTGGTAGTGATAGAGGCGGAGCACCTGTGCATGTCCATGCGCGGCGTGCGCAAGCCAGGAGCCAAGACCGTCACCTCGGCGGTCCGCGGGATCATCCGTGACAGCGACCGGACCAGGATGGAAGCCATGAGCTTGCTATTTGGGCGGCGCGCCAGCGGGTAACGTTCCCCTTGTGCGGAATGCCCACCGTACTCGGGACCCATGACTACGCTAGTGGTCCGTGATTCAGGGCGTGACCCGGATGTCTGAAGCAGAAGAAAAGCCGTCGAGCGTGGGCGAACCGGCAAATAACGCCGCTTCGCCCGCGCCCGCATCCCAGCAGGTGGTCCGGCCACCGGACCGCCGGACCCAGCACACCTGGGTGCCGGTGGCGGCGGGCTGGCTGTGCCTGCTGATCGGGCTGGCCGACATCGTCCAGGTGGTCCGCCCCAGCCTGTACACGGTCAGCCACCTGCACAAGATCCACGCCTTCGTACCAGGCGCGCTGACCAACGTCGCGCACACTCTCACGGTCATCATCGGCCTGCTGCTGCTGATGCTGTCGCACGGCCTGCGGCGGCGGAAGCGGCGCGCCTGGGAGGCCGTCACCCTGCTGCTCGCGGCCAGCGTGGTGGTGCACCTCATTCACCCGTACCACGACCGGGTTATCACCGCGGTCGTGTCGGCCATCCTGCTCGCCGCGCTGCTGTACTTCCGCAAGGAGTTCTACGCGGTCGGCGACCCGCGGACCCGGTGGCGCGCGCTCTGGGTGTTCTGCGGCCTGGTCGTGGCCGACGTGGCCATCGGCCTCACCTACATCCTGCTGGCCAAGGGCCTGGCCGAGAGCTACTCGCTGTGGCAGCGCACCGTGCACGTGGTCTACGGCCTGGTCGGCGTCACCGGGCCGGTCCAGTTCGTGCCCGAGTCGCGCAGCGACCTGTTCTCCCTGCTGACCGCCTGCCTCGGGCTGTTCACCGCGATCGTGACGGTGTACCTGTTCTTCCAGCCGGCCCGGCCCGCCGGGCGGCTCGGCCAGCAGGACGCGGCCCGGGTGCGCGAACTGCTCTGCAAGCAGGGCTACCGGGACTCGCTCGGCTACTTCACGCTGCGCAGCGACAAGAGCGTCATCTGGTCGCCGACCGGCAAGTCGTGCATCGGCTACCGGGTGGTGTCCGGGGTGATGCTGGCCGGCGGCGACCCGCTGGGCGACCCGGAGGCCTGGCCCGGCGCCATCCACGCGTTCCTGGACGAGGCGGCCCGGCACGCCTGGGTGCCGGCCGTGATGGGTTGCGGCGAGCAGGCCGCCGAGGTGTGGTGCCGGGAAGGCGGGCTGACCGCGCTGGAACTCGGCGACGAGGCCATCGTGGAGGTGGCCGGGTTCAGCCTCAAGGGCCGGGCCATGCGCAACGTCCGGCAGATGGTGAACCGGGTGGAGCGCGGCGGGTACGTGGCCCAGGTACGCCGGGTGCGGGACATCCCGCGCGACGAGATCGCGGCGTTCCGGCGGGTGGCCGGGACCTGGCGGGGCAACCCGACCGAGCGCGGCTTCTCGATGGCGCTGGGCCGGATGGGCGCGCCGGGCGACGAGGACTGCGTGATTGCCACCGCGCACGAGAACGGCGTGCTGCGCGCGATCCTGCACTTCGTGCCGTGGGGGCCGGACGGCCTGTCGCTGGATCTGATGCGCCGGGACCGGTCGGCACAGCCCGGGGTGAACGACTTCCTCATCGTGGCGGCCATCGACGCGGCCGGTGACCTCGGGGTCAAGCGCTTCTCGCTGAACTTCGCGGTGTTCCGCTCCGCGCTGGAGCGCGGCGAGCGGATCGGCGCCGGGCCGGTGACCCGTTTGTGGCGGGGAATCCTGGTGTTCGCGTCGCGCTGGTTCCAGATCGAGTCGCTGTACAAGTTCAACGCCAAGTTCGCGCCGGTGTGGGTGCCCCGGTTCTTCGTCTGGCCGGGTACCCGGGACACGCCCCGGGTGGCGCTGGCCGCGCTGGAGGCCGAGGCGTTCCTGGTCTGGCCGAAGCTGGAGGTGCGCAGGCTGGCCCGGCGGCTGGGTCTTGGCCGGGTCCGCCGCCGCCTGCTCCAGTCGGCCCGGACTGGTGCGCCGGCCGGGCCGACCAGGCCGGCCCGGCCCGGCCGGCCGGTGGGCCGGTTCGGGCCGCTGGGCCCTCCTCGCCGTCGGCTGCCGCTTCGCCGTCTGCCGCTTCGCCGTCTGCCGCGCCCGCTTCGCGGCCGCCAGGCGCGCCCGGTGGGCCGGCGGCTGTGCCTGGTGGGCCGGCGGCTGTGCCTGGTGGGCCGGCGGCTGTGCCTGGTGCGCCCGGGTCCGCCGCGGAGCCGGGCCCGGCCAGCGACGACGGCCAGCCCGCCAGTGGCCACGTTGCGGCCGGACCGCCGAACGGATCCGCAGCCGAGCCCAGCCCCGACGAGCCCGGCCCGGCCGAGAACAGTTCCGCCCAGGCCAGCCCGGTTGAGCCCAGCCCGGCCGAGGTCAGCGCCGGCAAGCCGCACACCGCCAGCTAGCCAGCACCGGCCCCGCGGGCAGGCTCGGCCAAGCGGGCAGGCTCGGCCAAGCGGGCAGGCTCGGCCCCCATCGCCGCCTCATGCACCACACCAGTCACACAGGAACCACGCCCCGCGTTCCCTCACGGGGCAGTCGCGACTCTTCACGTAAGTGGTACGGCCATGTGTCCTGTTTATCCTGATTCCGGCGTACCACATCCGTGAAAAGAACTGAGTGGGCGCACGAGGGCGGGCGACGACCGTTGTCGCCGCGGGCCGGTTCCAGGCTGATAGTGCTCCGCGTAGGGTTACCCACGTGATCAGCAACGCAGCCCGGCCGGCTGGCCCGCCTGGGCTCCCTGCTCCGGGCCGCTGCCTGATCATGGGCGTGGTGAACGTAACCCCGGACTCCTTCTCCGACGGCGGTCAGTGGTTCGGCGCGGAGGCCGCCATCGTGCACGGGCTGGAACTGGTCGCGCAGGGCGCGGACATCGTGGACGTCGGCGGTGAGTCAACCCGCCCGGGTGCGCAGCGGATCACCGCCGAGGAGGAGTTGCGCCGGGTGCGGCCGGTGATCGACGGCCTGGTCGCGGCCGGCCTGCCGGTCAGCGTGGACACGATGCGGGCCGAGGTGGCTGAGCAGGCCCTGGGCGCCGGCGCCCGGCTGGTCAACGACGTGAGCGGCGGGCTGGCTGATCCGGAGATGCCCCGGCTGGTCGGCGCGGCCGGAGTGCCGTACGTGGTGATGCACTGGCGCGGCCACAGCCACAGCATGGATTCCAGGGCCGTGTACCAGGACGTGGTACGGGAGGTGGCCGGGGAACTGTGCCGCCGGGTGGACGTGGTCACCGCGCAAGGCGTGGACCCGGCCATGATCGTGCTCGATCCCGGGCTCGGCTTCGCCAAACGGCCCGAACACAACTGGGCGCTGCTCACCAGCCTGGACCAGATCAGCACGCTGGGCGGCCGGGCGCCCGGATTCCCGGTGCTGATCGGCGCGTCCCGCAAACGGTTCCTGGGCAGGCTGCTGGCCGCGCCGGACGGCACGCCGCGGCCGTTCGTCGGCAGCGACGACGCCACGGTCTCGGTGACCGCCCTGGCCGCGGTGGCTGGGGCGTGGTGCGCGCGGGTGCACCGGGTGCCGGCCAACGCCGACGCGGTACGGGTGGCAGAAGCCTGGCGGCACGCGGCGCAGCCCAGCCAGCTGGACTCCAGCGCCGCGGACTCCAGCGCGCCGGACTCCGGCGCGGCGGACATGACCGGGCACAGCTGGGCGGCCGGAGCGAGCGGGTGAGCGCAGACGACATCGCGGCGGACCGGATCACGCTCCGCGGGCTGCGTGTGTTCGGCTATCACGGCGTGCTGGACGCCGAGCGCCAGGACGGCCAGGAGTTCATCGTGGACGCGGTGCTCTGGCTGGACACCACGGCCGCCGCGGCCACCGACGACCTGGAACTGACCGCCAACTACGCGGCGCTGGCCACCGGCTCGCCGCCATCGTGGCCGGCCCGCCGGTCCGGCTGATCGAGACGCTGGCGCAGCGCCTGGCCGAAGCGGCCACCGCCACCGAGCCGCGGGCCCGCCAGGTAGAGATCACCGTGCACAAGCCGCACGCCCCTGTCGGCCATCGTTTCGACGACGTGTCGGTGACCATCCGCCGCCCCGGCGGCCGGGCCGGGTGAGCTCATGACGGATGAGCCCGGCCAGCACGTCGTCCTGGCCCTGGGCAGCAACCTCGGCGACCGGCTCGCCACCCTGCAAGGCGGCGTGGCCGAGCTACTGCGGGAACCGGGCCTGACCCTGACCGCCCTGTCCCCGGTCTACGAGACCGCCCCGGTCGGCGGCCCGCCCCAGCCGGAGTACCTGAACGCGGTCCTGATCGCCCGCACCACCCTGACCCCAATGGCCCTGCTGCACCGATGCCAGCAGGCTGAGCAGGCGTTCCACCGGGTCAGGACCGAGGTCTGGGGACCACGGACGCTAGATGTCAACGTCATCGTTTACGGTGACCTGGTGAGCGACGATCCGGTGCTGACCCTGCCCCACCCGCGGGCCCGGGAACGCGCGTTCGTCCTGGCCCCGTGGCTCGACGCAGAACCAGCCGCCCACATCCCGGGCCAGGGCCAGGTGTCCGGCCTGCTGGCCAGCGTGGGACGGGCCGGCGTCCGGCGGCGCGACGACCTCACCCTGCGGCCGCCGTCATGACCCCGACCCGGCTGTGGGTGCTGGCCGTTATCGCGGCGGTCTGTGCGCTGCTGGCCTGGCTGGTGCTCCGCGAGGTGTATGCGTCGCTGCCGCCGCTGCCCTGGACGGCGGCCGCGGCCATGGTGCTGCTGGGCGTGGCCGAGGCGCTCAGCGGCCGGAACCTGCGGGCCAGGATCCGCGGCGGCCCGGGGCTCAAGCCGGTGGCGCCGCTGGCCGCGGTCCGGATGGCGGCCCTGGGCAAGGCCAGTTCGCACGCGGCCGCCGTGATCGGCGGCCTGGCCCTCGGCTTCCTGATCTACCTGACCAGCTCGCTGAACAAGACGACCCCCCGGGACGACGCGTTCGCGTCCGGCGGCACCGTCCTGGCCGCGGTCGTGCTCCTGCTCGGCGCGCTCTACCTGGAGAACAGCTGCCGGGTGCCGAACGACGACGATCGGGACAGCGAGCCGACCGAGACCCACCGCTAACCCGCCCAGTCGGCGCGAGCCAGCCCCAGCAGGCCGCGAGCGGGCCCGCGAGCCAGCTCAGCCCGGTCAGCAGGACCGCAGGAACTCCTCGCGCCGGATCGCGTCGCGCAGGTCCACCGCGTCCTCGCCGCGGACCAGCACCGCCGGGTCGGTGTCCCGCAACTGCGCGTGGACCAGCCCGCAGATATCCCGCCAGACGTCCCAGTCCGGCAGTTCGGCAGCGTACGGCCACCAGGCCGGCGCCGCACCCCCATTCACGGCCATGAGTGCACTCTAGAGCATGTAGAGCACTTAGAGCTAGCAGAAGTTTAGACAGCTCGGAGTGGTGCATACCTTGATCGTGTGGGTGCGTCCCCGGTCGATCCGCTGGCCGCCGACTTCGCATACGTGCAAGTCGCGGACAACATTCAGGTGCGCATCGAGACCGGCGAGATCACCCACCGGCTGCCGTCCGAGCGGGACCTGGCCGAGGAGTACGGCGTCGCGTACCAGACGGTCCGGCACGCGATGAAGCTGCTCCGCGAGCGCGGGCTGATCATCACCCGGCAGGGCCGCGGCACGTTCGTGGCCAGCGCCCGCGGCCCGCGCCCCGGCGACAACTAGCTACCGGTCCATATCCCCGACGACGAAGAACATCGACCCGAGGATCATGGTCAGGTCGGCCACCCGGTGCCCGGGCAGCAGTTCGCCGAGCACCTGCACGTTGCTGAACGACGCGGACCGCACCTTGAGCCGCCACGGCGTCTTGCCGCCCCGGGACACCAGGTAGTACCCGCTCACCCCGAGCGGCCCCTCGGTCCAGGTGTACAGGTGCCCCTGCGGAATCCGGAGCACCTTAGGGATCCGCGCGCTGAGCGGCCCGCGGGGCAGGCTGGCCAGCCGGCTGGCACACGCGTCCACCAGGTCCAGGGACACCGCGACCTGGTCCAGCAGGCACTCGAACCGGGCCAGGCAGTCGCCCGCCGTCCGGGTCACCACCCGCAGCGGCCCGGCCAGTTCGGCGTAGGCCAGGTACGGCTCGTACCGGCGCAGGTCGAAATCCACCCCGCTGGCCCGGGCCGCGGGCCCGCTCACCCCGTACTGCAGCACCTGCCCCGCGGACAGCACGCCGACCCCCTCGGCCCGGCCGCGGAACTCCGCACTCCCCGATACCACGGCGCCGATCCGCGGCAGGTCGGCGCGCACCGCTGCGGCCGCCGCACCGACCCGGCCGAGCCAGCCCGCGGGCAGTTCCTCCTTCAGCCCGCCGACCCGGTTGAACATGTAATGCATCCGCCCGCCGGAGATCTCCTCCATGACCGCCAGCAGCCGCTCCCTGGCCTGCCGGGCCGCCGCGGCCGGCCCCGCGCCGCCGGCGCCCGCCACCTCCGGCGGGTAGGACCCGAGAAACGCCAGATGGCTCAGCACCCGGTTGAGCTCGGCCAGCAGCGTCCGGGCCCACACCCCCCGCGGCGGCACCTCGATCCCGGCCAGCCGCTCCGCGGCCAGCACCACGCCCAGTTCGCTGGCGAACGCGCCGAGCCAGTCGTGCCGGTTGGCCAGCACGATGATCTGCCGGTAGTCCCGCGCCTCGAACAGCTTTTCCGCGCCGCGGTGCACGTACCCGATCACCGGTTCAGCCGTCACCACCCGGTCCCCGTCCAGCCCCAGCCGGAGCCGCAGTAGCCCGTGCCCGGACGGATGCCCCGGGCCGAGGTTGAGCACCAGGTCCGTGCCCGGCGACGCCCAGCCGCCGGTGACCGCCTGCACCGTCCGCTGCGCCATCACCGCCGCAGCTCCAGACTTTCCTTTCGAACGCCACCTGGTGGCCGGTCCAGATTGGCCAGCGACCCGGGCACCGGCACGCCAACCGCCTGGATCAGCCAGCTGAACCCGCCAAGACCAGCCGGGTCGGTCAGCTCGGCCTCCTCGGCCGCCTGCCGCAGCGCGACCAGATAGCCGGCCGGATCGCGGTCCGCCTGGCGCAACGTGGGCCGCCGCCCGGTCAGCCCGAGCGCGCGCAGCGCCGCCCGCTGGGTGGTGAGCAGCGTCGCGGTCGCGCCGGCCGCCACCCCGGCCGCGGCACACGCGTCCACGGCCACATGCGCGGTGATGTCCCGTGAGCCGTCCGGGATCGGGCGCACCGGCCGGCCGTCGCGGAAGCCCGCCAGCGTCCCGGCGGCTGGGCGGCTGGCCCGCCGGTGGCTGTAATCGGCGGCCAGGGCCATCCCGCGGTCCAGCCGGCCGATCACCCCGGCCCACGCTGCGCAGCGCGGCCGTCCCAGCTCAGCACGGTCACCCAGGTGGCGCAGCGGCCACCAGCGGCGCAGCCAGGCCAGGTCGGCCGGGGCGACCGCGGGCCCGCTGCGCTCCGCCCCGGTGGCGGTGTCCACCAGCACCAGCCGCGGCCCGTCCGGGCTCAGTTCGGCCGCGTCGAGCGGCACGTTGTCCAGCCACTCGCTGGCGATGACCAGCCCGGTGATCGCCGGTGGCGGGGCCGGTGCCCAGCGGATCCGCCGGTCCAGCCCGGGCGGCCGGGGCGCTACTTCGGCCACGTGCGGGACGATCCGCCCGGCCAGCGGCGGCCCGGCCGCGGCCAGCACCTGGCTGAGCAGCTCGCCCTGCCCGGCGCCGATATCCACCAGGTCCAGCCGGGCTGGCTGGCCGAGCGCCGCGTCCACCTCCCGGAGCAGGGCCAGCACCGCCGCGGCGTACCGCGCCGAGGTGTGCACCGAGGTGCGGAAGTGCGCGGCCGGGCGCTCGCCACGGACATAGAATCCGCCGGGCCCGTACAGCGCCTCCTGCATGGCCTGCTGCCAGGTCTTCCACACCCAGCAGACTCTAGTGCTGCGGCCGCGGCCGGGCGGCCAGCCTGCGGTGGCGGCACCGTTATGCTGATCACTGCCGTTCCGGTAGCCACCCCGGACGCCTGCGAGAGGACGGAGGCAATGGCGGATCAAGCCAGCCTGCGCCCGGCCCGGCTGAAGGCCGGCGTGATCGGGACCGGCCGGGTGGGCGCCGTGCTGGGGGCCGCTCTGGCCCGGGCCGGTCACCAGGTGGTCGCGGTGTCCGCGGTGTCCGAGAGATCCCGGGCCGCCGCGGCGCGGATGCTGCCCGGCGTGCCGGTCGCGCCGCCGCCCGAGGTGCTGGCCGCCGCCGACCTGGTCCTGCTGACCGTGCCCGACGACGTGCTGCCCGGCCTGGTGTCCGGGCTGGCCAGCACCGGTGCGCCGGTGACCGGGCGGCTGCTCGCGCACACCAGCGGCCGGTACGGTGCGGCCGTGCTGGACCCGGCTACCCGGGACGGCGCGCTGCCGATGGCGCTGCACCCGGTGATGACGTTCACCGGGCGGCCGGATGACCTGGACCGGCTGGACGGGATCAGCTGGGGGGTGACCGCGCCGGAGCCGGTGCTGCCCGCGGCCGAGGCCCTGGTCATCGAGATGGGTGGCGAGCCGGTCGTCATCGACGAGGCCAACCGCGCGCTGTACCACGCCGGGCTGGCCAGCGCGGCCAACCACCTGGTCGCGCTGGTCGCCCAGTCCGCCGACGTGCTCCGCGCGGCCGGGGTGGCCGAGCCGTCCCGGATGCTGGCGCCGCTGCTGTCCGCCGCCCTGGACAACGCGCTGCGGCTCGGCGACGCCGGGCTGACCGGGCCGGTGGCCCGCGGCGACGTGGACACCGTGGCCGGGCACATCGCCGCGCTCCGTGACACGTCCCCGGAGGCGCTGCGGGCCTACCTCGCGCTGGCCCGGCTCACCGCCGACCGGGCGCTGGCGGCCGGCATCCTCAGCGCGCCCGATGCCCAGCGCCTGCTCGGCGTGCTGTCCGGGGCCCCGCGATGATGCCCGTGGTCGCCCGGACCAGGCTCGGCCTGGACGCGGCCCGGCGCCCACTGGGCTGTCCCGTCGTACTGGTGCCCACCATGGGGGCGCTGCACCATGGTCACCGGGTGCTGCTCCGCCGGGCCCGCGACATGGCCGGCCCGGACGGCAGCGTGCTGGTGTCCATCTTCGTTAACCCGCTGCAGTTCGGCGAGGCGGCGGACCTGGAGCGCTACCCGCGCTCCCTGGACGACGACGTGCGGGTCTGTGCCGAGGAGCACGCCGACCTGGTGTTCGCGCCGGACCGCAGCGTGATGTACCCGCGGGCGCAGCTGATCACGGTGGATCCCGGGCCGCTCGGGCAGCGGCTGGAGGGCGAGTCGCGGCCCGGGCACTTCGCCGGTGTGCTGACCGTGGTGCTCAAGCTGTTCCAGCTCACCGCGCCGGACGTGGCCGTGTTCGGCGAGAAGGACGCGCAGCAACTGGCCCTGGTTCGCCGGATGACCGCGGACTTCGACCTGGGCATCGAGATCACCGGGGTGCCCACCGTGCGGGACGACGACGGGCTGGCCATCTCCAGCCGGAACCGGTTCCTGTCCGGCCCGGAGCGGCGCACCGCGCTGCTGCTGCCGGCCGCGCTGCGCGCCGGGCGGGAGGCGGCGCCCGGCGGCCCGGCGGCCGTGCTCAAGTCGGCCGGTGAGGTGCTCGGCCAGGCCACCGACCCGCCGCTGCGGCTGGACTATCTGGCCCTGGCCGAAGCGGAGACGTTCCAGCCGGTCGCGGACGACTTCACCGGCGGGGCCCGGCTGCTGGTCGCCGCGCGGGTCGGCGCGACCCGGCTGATCGACAACACCCCGCTGCGCCTCGGTGCGGCGGGCTAACTATCCCAGGAGCGGGCGTGCTGCTGACCATCGATGTCGGGAACACCAACACGGTGCTGGGCATCTTCGACGGCGATCAGATCGTCGAGCACTGGCGGATCGCCACCGACCCGGTGCGCACCGCCGACGAGATCGCCGTCGTGCTGCAGGGCCTGCTCAGCCACAGCTCGCTGGTCAAGGACCCCGACGTGAGCGGGATCGCGCTGTGCTCCACGGTGCCGTCCGTGCTGCACGAGATGCGCGAGATGTTGAGCCGCTACTACGGCGACGTGCCCGCGCTGATCGTGGAGCCCGGGGTGCGCACCGGGGTGTCGGTCCGGATGGACAACCCCAAGGAAGTCGGCAGCGACCGGATCATGAACACGGTGGCCGCCGCGCACCTGTACGGCGGGCCGGCCGTGGTGGTGGACTTCGGCACCTCGACCAACTTCGATGCGGTCAGCGAGCGCGGCGAGTTCGTCGGCGGGGCGCTCGCGCCCGGCATCGAGATATCCGTGGACGCGCTGACCCGGCGGGCCGCCCAGCTGCTCAAGGTCGAGCTGACCCGGCCGCAGCACGTCATCGGCAAGAACACCGTCGAGGCGCTGCAGTCCGGGATCATCTTCGGCTTCGCCGGCCAGGTGGAGGGCATCGCCCGGCGGATGGCCGCGGAACTCGCGCCGGACGACCCCGAGTCGGTGACGATCATCGCCACTGGCGGCCTGGCCCCGCTGGTCATCGACGAGGTGAGCATCATCGACGCGCATGAGCCATGGCTCACCCTGATCGGGCTGCGGCTGGTGTTCGAGCGCAACCTCAGCTCGTGGCCGGGGGCCGCCCGGGGCGTTCCAGGTAGGTCCGGTCCGGCCGGGTGAACCCGAACCGCTCGTACAGCTTGTGCGCGTCGGACGTGTGCAGGGTCCAGCGGAACGTGGCGCCCGGGCCGCGGTCGATCATCGTGGCGATCAGTTCGACGCCGAGGCCGTGGCCGCGGTGGTCCTTGTCGATGAACACGTCGGCCAGGTAGGCGAAGCCGGCCCCGTCTGAGATGGCCCGGGCAAAGCCGACCATCTCGCCCGAGCCGGCCTGGTACACGCCGACCACCCGCCAGGCGCTGGCCAGCTGCTGCTCCACCACGCTGCGGGTACGCCACCGGCCCCAGTACGCCTCCTGGGACAGGAACGCCCACAGCACGTCCCGGTCCACCCGGCGGCGGTCGTCGTCCAGTTCGTACTCCCCCACGGTGATTCGCACGCCTTGGACTGTATCGGTGCCCCGCCGCCCAGGCCTGCGGCCCCGGTAGCGTCGACCGGGTGGACGACGATCACGTGCCGGAGCAGATGAAGGTCCGGCTGGACAAGCGCCAGCGGCTGCTCGACTCGGGGGTGGATCCGTACCCGGTCGGCTTCCCGCGCACCGCCACCATCGCCGAGGTGCGCGCCCGCTACCCGGACCTGGCCCCGGACACGTACACCGGGGACACGGTGGGGGTCACCGGGCGGGTGATGCTGTCCCGCACCGGCGGCAAGCTCTGCTTCGCGACCATCCGGGACGGCACCGGCGACATCCAGGTCATGGTGTCCCTGGACCGGGTCGGCCCGGACGCGCTGGCCGCCTGGAAGCGGGACATCGACCTGGGCGACCACGTCGGGGTGGAAGGCGAAGTGATCGCGTCCCGCCGCGGTGAGCTGTCCATCCTGGCCGACCGCTACGCGATCACCGCCAAGGGGCTGCGCCCGCTGCCGGAAAAGCACCGCGGGCTCAGCGACCCCGAGGAACGGGTGCGCCGGCGTTACCTGGACCTGATCGTCAACCCGGAGGGACGCCGGCTGGCCGAGCTGCGCGCCGCCGTACTGGCCTCCTTCCGGCAGGGACTGAACGCCCGCGGCTTCCTCGAGGTGGAGACGCCGGTGCTGCAGACGGTGCACGGTGGGGCCAACGCCCGGCCGTTCCGCACCCACATCAACGCCTACGACCTGGAGCTGTACCTGCGGATCGCGCTGGAGCTGCACCTCAAGCGGCTGATCGTGGGCGGTATCGAGAAGGTCTACGAGATCGGCCGCATCTTCCGCAACGAGGGCGTGGACGCCACGCACAATCCCGAGTTCACCATGCTGGAGGCGTACGAGTCCTACGGCGACTACAACTCGATCGGCACCCTCACCCGGGAGCTGATCCAGGGCGCGGCCGAGACGGCGTTCGGCGCCCAGGTGGCCCGCCGCGGCGGCCAGGAGTACGACCTGAGCGGGGACTGGCCGTCGCTGACCGTCTATGGCGCGATCTCAGCCGCGCTCGGCGAGGAGATCGACCCGGGCACCAGCGAGCAGCGGCTGCGAAAGCTGTGCGATCAGGCCGGCGTGCCCACCGAGCCGCGCTGGGGGCACGGCCAGATCGTGCTGGAGATGTACGAGCGGCTGGTCGAGGAACGGACCGTCGAGCCCACCTTCTACCGCGACTTCCCGGTGGACGTGTCCCCGCTGACCCGCGCGCACCGGACCGACCCGCGGCTGGCCGAGCGGTGGGACCTGGTCGCGTTCGGCACCGAGCTCGGCACCGGCTATTCCGAGCTGGTCGATCCGGTCGAGGAGCGGCGGCGGCTCACCGCCCAATCGCTGCTGGCCGCGGGCGGCGACCCGGAGGCCATGCAACTGGACGAGGACTTCCTGCAGGCGCTGGAGTACGGGATGCCGCCCACCGGCGGGGTGGGCGTGGGCATCGACCGGGTGCTGATCATGCTCACCGGCGAGAGCATCCGGGAGACCACGCTGTTCCCCCTGGTCCGCCCGCAGTAGCGGGCGGACCAGGGCGCGCCCCATCAGGCGACGATGCGGACCGCGCCCACGTACTCGTCCCAGAAGATCGGCTGGATCTGCACGACCTGGCCGGTCTCCGGTGCGTCCAGCATCAGGCCGTCGCCCACGTACATGCCGACGTGCTCGATCGTCGGGAAGAAGAACACCAGGTCACCGGGCTCGAGCTGGCTCTTCGAGATGTGCTCGCCCATGTTCCACTGGGACACCGTGTAGTGCGGCAGGTTGATGCCCACCTGCGCGTACGCCCACTTGACCAGGCCGGAGCAGTCGAACGAGCTCGGCCCGGCCGCGCCCCACACGTACGGGTCGCCGCGGCGGGTGAGCGCGGCCTGCAGTGCCTGCTCGCCGACCGTGTTGGCGGTGGGCAGGTTGATCGACGGGTAGTTCCCAGTCTGCTGGAAGATGGACATCGCCTTGGCGAACGCCTTGCTGTTCAGCGTGTTCACCTTGCCCTGGATGACCTGCTTCTCCTTGGCCATCTGGGCGGACAGCTTGGTCACCCGGGCGGCCTGCTGGACCGAGGTCTCGTGGGCCCGCTGCGCGGCCGCCACCGCGGTGGACAGCGCTTCGACCCGGTCGCCGTTCTCATTCTGCAGCTGTTGCATGATCGACACCCGGCTGAGCATGGACCTGGTGTCGTTGGAGGTGAGCACCTGGAGCGGGGTGGCCAGCCCGCCGTTCATGTAACTTTCCGCGGCCAGCTGGCCGATCGCGGCCTGGCCGCCCGCCAGCCGGGCCGAGTCCTGGCGGAACGTGATCTGCGCGGTCTTGGCTTCCGCGCGCGCCTCGGTGAGCTGGATCTGCAGCCCGTCGTAGTTGTTGCTCAGCACTTCGATCTGCCGGGCCAGGCTCTTCGCCTGGGTGACCAGGCTGGCCAGGCTGGGCTGCGGCTGGGCCGGGCGGCTGCTCGCGGCGTAGCTTGCTGCGGCCGGGGCGACGGCGGTGGCCAGCACGGCTGCGGCACCGGCCAGCGCGGCCCGCCGCCAAGCGGCCCGCCCGCGCGGCACACGCCGGAACCGGGCGGGATGGATCGGTCTCTCGCTGACCGCGAGCCCGGCTCCGGGCAAGCGCTTCACGTGCTCTCCTCTCCTTGACCGCCTACCGGGTTAGCTGACGGGTTCGGGCCAGGGGAGCCCTACCACTGCGCGCACCCACTGGTGCCACAGCGGATTCACCCCGGGAACGTGGGTCCCCGGCTTCCCGGGCCGCCGTCGCGGCACGGAAACTCGGCGGGCCCGTGCTGCGTCCGGGGGGCTGGGGCGTAGCACGGTGACAGCCCTGGAGATTAATGGATCACGGCCCGCTCGGTAGCCTGAACCGCCGAAAGTTCTGGCTAGGTCAGGGGCCATATCACGGCATCAGGACCGAATCGTGATCAGGGCGTGATGGGCGGCTCGTGACGCCTGCGGCCTTCATCAGCAATGCGTAAGTATTCGTTAACGCTCCGTGCGTAGTGGTGGCGCGATAAGCGTACTGCCATCGGCCCGCCCGGGACGGTAGCGGCACGGGGCTAGGGTGTGCGGGCGATGGAGCACACGATCCGGCGGGCCCGCACCCGCGACGTCCCGGCCATTGCCGGCCTCGTCGCCGGCAACGTGGCGTCCGGCCGGGTGCTGCGCAAGGCCACCGTCACGCTGTACGAGGACGTGCTGGAGTTCTGGGTCGCCGAACGCGCCGCCGACCACGCGATCGTCGGCTGCGGCGCGCTGCACGTGATGTGGGAAGACCTGGCCGAAATCCGCACCGTGGCCGTGCACCCGAGCTGCCAGGGCCACGGGGTCGGCCACCGCCTGGTGGCCGCGCTGCTGGACAGCGCCCGTGAGGTGGGCGTGCAGCGGGTCTTCGTGCTCACGTTCGCGGTCCGTTTCTTCGGCCGGCACGGCTTCACCGAAATCGAGGGCACCCCGGTCTCCCATGAGGTCTACGCGGAACTGCTCCGGTCCTACGACGAAGGCGTGGCCGAGTTCCTCGACCTGGACCGGGTCAAGCCCAACACCCTGGGCAACACCCGCATGCTCGTGTACCTGTGACGGCTGCGCCGGCTCACAGCAGGCGGAGCTGGCGGCCGGCCGGGCGGCGGGCCCGCGGCGGGGCGGACCGGTCCAGCAGCGCCGGGTCGATCGCGGCCAGGAACGGGGACGGGCCCGCCTCGGCTGGGCCGCCCGGCCGGCCCCGGCGGGCCGCGCAGCTGAGCAGCAGATGCGCCCGGGCCCGGGTCATCCCGACGAACAGCAGCCGCCGCTCCTCAGCCGGGTCGGGGCCCTCGGCCGGCCCCCGTCCGGGCAGCCACAGCGGCAGCAGCCCCCGCTCGCAGCCGGCCAGGAACACCACCTCGAACTCCAGCCCCTTGGCCGCGTGCAGGGTCAGCAGGCTGATCGCGTCCGCCCGTGGGTCCAGCGCGTCCACCTCGGCGCCCAGCGTGATCTCGGTAAGGAACTGGTGCAGGTCATCGCCGCACCGGCGGGCCTGCGGCGCCAGCACCTCGCCGGCCGTCCGCAGATCGGTGCTGGACAGCCGGCCGCCTGGTTCGCCGTCGCCGAGCCGGCTGCCGTCGGCGATCGCGGCCAGCCGGGTCACCGCGGCGCGCAGCTGGTCCGCGGCGCTCTGCTGGTCCACTGCACTCTGCCCGGACTCCGCGTGCCACTGTATTTCCCGGACGATTTCGGTCACCCCGGGGCGCCGCTCCAGCAGGTCGTGCGACCGCTTCTGGAACGGCAGCCCGGCCCGGGTCAGCCCCTGGCCGAGCGCCGCGGCCTGTGCGTCGGTGCGGTACAGCACGGCGATATCGGCCAGCCCGATCCCATCGTGGCCGTGCCCGTCGGCCCGCCCGCTGTCCAGCGAGTGGAACGAGGACCCGCCGAGCAGCTGGTCGATGGCCGCCGCGATCCAGGCCGCCTCACTGGCCGGGTCGGCTGCCTCGTGGCAGCTGATCGTCCCCGGTTCGTCCCCGCTGACGGCATGCAATGTCCGGCCGGGGGCCAGCGTGCCGGGCGCGATGGCCTGCAGGGCGCCGGCCACGATGCCCGGCCGGGACCGGTAGTTGGTGCTCAGCGCCACCGTGCTGGCCGCCGGGTAGTCGGCCGCGAAGCGCAGGAAGAACCCGACGTCCGCGCCGCGGAAACCGTAGATGGCCTGGTCCGGGTCGCCGATCACGGTGAGCCCGGCGCCGTCGCCGGCCAGCAGCCGGAGCAGTTCGTACTGGGCCGCGTCGATGTCCTGGTACTCGTCCACGCTGACCCATGGCCAGCGCTGGCGCAGTGCGGCCGCCACGGCCGGCGTCTGGCGCAGCACCGCGGTGCTCAGCTCGACCAGGCCGTCGAAGTCCACCAGGCCCCGCGCGGCCAGCGCCTCGCACACCCGCCCGCGCTGGTCCGCGTCACCGGCCGCCGCGGCCAGCCAGGCCCGGGCGGCCCGCGGCGTCCCGGCCAGCTCGGTGGCCACCTCGAGCACGGCCTGCTCGTCGGCCACGCTGAAGTCGGCGGCCAGCCCGGCCAGTTCGTGCTGCTCGCGGAGCAGCATCAGGCCCAGCCCATGGAACGTGGTCACGGTCAGCCGCGCCGCCCGCCGGCCGAGCAGCGCGGCCAGCCGCTCGCGCATCTCCTCGGCGGCCCGCCGGGTGAAGGTCAGCGCCAGGCACTGCTCCGGGCGGACCGTCTGGCTGGCGATGGCGGCCGCGATCCGGTGCGTCAGCGTCCGGGTCTTCCCCGTCCCCGGCCCCGCGATGATCATCAGCGGCGCCGCCGCCTCCGCCGCCGCCCGCTGCTCCAGATCCAGCCCAGCCAGCAGCACCGGTCCAGGCGTGGCAGCCCCATCCTTTTTAACGCCTCCCGCCCGTGGCGGCCGGCCCCCGGCTTCGCGACCGTTCCCGGCCAGTGCCGGGTCTGGTGCCGGGCGTGGCGCGGGCACTCGACCCAGCACCGGCGGTGCGGCCGGCTCAGGCATATCGAAGAGTGCCGTGTCCCGGGTGAGATCGCCCGGCTCCAGCAGCCGGATTACCCCGTACTCGCCGTCGTAGCCGGGGTCTTTCCGCGCGGTGCCGGCCCGCAGCCGGGAGACGGCCTCGGCCAGCAGGCTGCCCCCGGCCCGGCTCAGTTCGTCCACCGGCACCTCGAGCAGGATGGCCAGTTCCGGCCCGAGCGCGCCGACCAGGCGGTCCACCTCGGCGGTGACCTTCTTGCTTTTCGCGCCGGTGCCCAGGATCTCGCCCACTACTTCCGGCAGTGCGACCAGGCTGGTGGATTGCGGCGCGCCCGGCGGCCGGTATCCAGCCGGCCGGTCAGCAAGCTCGGTCACCCGGTTCAGCACGCCTATGGTTAATGGCTTGCCGCACTGCGGGCACAACTCACCGCAACTGGCCGACTCGGCCGGCTCCAGCCGGACTCCGCACTTCCGGTGCCCGTCCAGGTGGTAACGACCGCCCTCAGGAAAGAAATTGATCGTGCCGTGCAGGCCAGCCCCAGTTCGCAGCGCATCTTCGATCGCGAAGTAGTCGAGTTCTACGTCCAGGGTGGTTGCCTCACGGCCAAGCATCGGCGGTGAGTGCGCATCCGAATTACTGACCAGCCGATAACCGTCCAGCGAAGAGCACATCCAGTTCATCGGCGGATCGGAGGACAGTCCGGTCTCGACCGCAAACACGTGCTCAGCCAGGTCACCGTAACAGTCAGCAACGGAGTCGAAACCGGATTTGGAGCCAAGCACGGCGAACCACGGCGTCCAGATATGCGCAGGAACCAGATAGCATCCAGGCCCGGCGTTCAGCGTGATGTCAAGCAGATGCCGGGAGTCCAGGCCAAGAATAGGGCGGCCGTCCGAGGCGAGGTTGCCGACCTTACTGAGTGCCGCCGTGATCGTGGCCGCCGCGTCCAGCGTCGGCGCATAGAGCAGGTGATGCACCTTGCGGGTGCGATCACCTGCCCGGTAGATAGTCGATATCTCGGTGCAGAGCAGGAAACGCACCGGCTGCTGACAACTCGGTGGCGAGTCCCGGCGAAGCCGGCTGGCCAGCTCTGGGCGAAGCTGGAACAGGCCCGGCTCGGCCGGCTCCAGCGTCTCGCGCAGTTCCTCGGCCCAGCCAGGATGGGTGAAGTCGCCGGTGCCGACGACCGTGATCCCCTTCCGCCGCGCCCACCACGCCAGGCTGGGAATGTCACAGTTCTTGCTGCATGCGCGCGAGAACCGCGAGTGAACGTGCAGGTCAGCGTGGAACATCCGGTGTCTGCTGCGGCTTTCTGGCGGCGCTGCGCTGGCCGCCCGTCTTCGGATACTGCCACTCTGCCGCGGCCGGGGCGCGGCGTTCCGGCAACGCGCCGGCCCCGGCTTGCCTCGCTGCGCAGAAACCGGGAGGGGGTGATCCGGGCTCTTTGGCTATGCGCGACAATGCATAAGTGCGGTGCACTGCCTGATCATCCGATGGCCGCACTAGCCAGACGATCAAGTGGGCGGACGGAAAGGAGTGTGCCATGCTCAGCGACCTGGCCGCACTGACCCCGCCAACGGTTGTCGGCGTAGCCTTCCTGATCGGGCTCGGGATCTTCCTTCGGCACCAGCTAGGGCCGAAGCAGGAGTCAGCAGAAGACGAGGAGCCGGACGATATTTCCGGTGACAGCGGGATTCCGCATACTGAGCGTTCCGGGTCCGCCACATCACCCGATGGTGGTGCGGGCTAGCCCAGTTCTGGAACCAAGCAGATCGGCACCGGGCCCCTATCCTTGCCTGATTACGGAGAGTTACTGCAATCTTCCGGCTAGTCTGCCCGCTCATGCCGCACGGATGAACTCCACTGCGATTTCACTACTTTCAATTGGCAAACACAACCGAGTCATGGTATATCTTTGGCAACCTAAAAGACTTGCTCCAGCGGAAGGGCTGGCACCCATGGCACAAAAGGTTCAGGTACTCCTCGTCGACGACCTCGATGGGGGCGAGGCGACCGAGACCGTGGCCTTCAGTCTCGATGGCACTATGTACGAGATCGACCTCAGTACCGAAAACGCAGGCAAGCTCCGCAAAGAGTTTCAGTCCTACGTCGATCACGCGCGCAAGGCAAGCGGTGGCGGCGGTGGCGGGCGGCGTCGCCGCGCGCGGACCGGGCCGGGCCGGGAGCGCAGCTCGGAAATCCGGGCTTGGGCCAAACAGCGCGGTTACAAGGTGAGTGAGCGGGGCCGCATTCCTGCCACGATCATTCAGGAGTACGACGCAGCCCACTAGGGCTACCAGCGAGGGCCCGCAGGTGCCTCGCGGCGCATCAGTTTCCCTCCCGGAGGGCGCCGTGGGACTCTTGCGGGCCCCCGCTTTGCTTTACCTGTCCGGGCCCGGCGGCCACGCTCGCCGGGCCTGTTTCCTGCCCGCCGGAACCGGCCCTGTTCTTGTCTGCCGGGACGCGCCGCCGGTTCCTGCTGGCCGGAACCGGCGCGGTTCTGATTTCGCGGCACCGCCCCGCCTCGGTCCTGATCCCGCCGAAGCCGCCCCCGGCCTCGCTGGCCGGAACCGCTCCGGTCCTGATTCCGCGGCACCGCTCCCGGTCTTGCTGGCGGAACCCGGCCCCGTCCAGATTTCTGCGGCAACCGCCCCCGGTCTTGCTGGCCGGACCGCTGCGGTCCTGATTCCCGGTACCCGTCCGCGCTTCCCTGCTCCGGAACTTCTTTTCCTCAGCGCCGCTGATCCTTAAGCTTCGCGTCGCCGGGAGCTTCCAGCCCTGCCGTTTCCTGACCCCTGGGCCCGCGGGCCGCGGGCCCGGCTGCGGGCCACCGCGCCGGCCTGATTCTCGCCCCCGGCGTCCGCGCGGCTGTGGGTGGCCGGCCGCGCCGGCTGGCCCGCGAGCGGCTGTAAGTGGCCCTGAATTGCCCCGCCTCGTCCCGGCTTGGGCGGCCCCGCCGGCCGGCCCCGTGGCCGCTCCCGGGACCCCGCCGCAAAACGGTTAAGCGGCCCCGCCCGGACCGCCCGCGCGGGGGCGGGCGGTGAACTCCGCGGCCCTCCGCCGCGTAGTAGCAAGAGGTACGCCGCCGCTGGTCGGGCGGCGTTCGCTTGCGGCGTACAGGGAACACCTGGCCCCCGTCCGGGGGTTGGATGGGATGAAGGTCCTCCTGCCGGGGAACTCTCTACACATGTGCGGCATATCGCGCGGCACATCGTCCGGCATGCGGGCTACCATGCGGAAGGGACGGGCCCCGGAGCACCGGACATCTGGGTCCCCCCAACCGCTCTGTGAGGAGCGAGGCGATGTTCGAAAGGTTTACCGACCGGGCGCGGAGAGTTGTGGTCCTGGCACAGGAAGAAGCCAGGATGCTCAATCACAACTACATCGGCACCGAGCACATCCTGCTTGGCTTGATCCACGAGGGCGAGGGCGTGGCGGCCAAGGCGCTGGAATCCCTGGGAATCAGCCTGGAGGCAGTACGCCAGCAGGTTGAAGAGATTATTGGCCAGGGCCAGCAGGCACCTTCCGGGCATATTCCGTTCACGCCGCGTGCGAAGAAGGTGCTCGAGCTCTCCCTGCGCGAGGCGCTGCAGCTCGGGCACAACTACATCGGCACCGAGCACATCCTGCTCGGCCTCATCCGCGAGGGTGAGGGCGTGGCCGCCCAGGTGCTGGTCAAGCTGGGCGCGGACCTGAACCGGGTGCGCCAGCAGGTGATCCAGCTGCTGCACGGCTACCAGGGCAAGGAGCCGGCCGCGGCGGGCGCGCCGTCGGAGTCGGCCCCATCCACCTCCCTGGTGCTGGACCAGTTCGGCCGGAACCTGACCCAGGGCGCCCGGGAAGGCAAGCTCGACCCGGTGATCGGCCGGGAGAAGGAAATCGAGCGGGTCATGCAGGTGCTCTCCCGCCGCACCAAGAACAACCCGGTGCTGGTCGGTGAGCCCGGTGTGGGCAAGACGGCGGTGGTCGAGGGCCTGGCCCAGAAGATTGTCAAGGGTGAGGTGCCGGAGACCCTCAAGGACAAGCAGCTGTACACGCTTGACCTTGGCGCGCTGGTGGCTGGGTCCAGGTACCGCGGTGATTTCGAGGAGCGGCTGAAGAAGGTCCTGAAGGAGATCAGGACCCGTGGTGACATCATCCTGTTCATCGACGAGCTGCACACTCTGGTCGGCGCCGGTGCCGCCGAGGGTGCTATCGATGCCGCGTCGATCCTGAAGCCGATGCTGGCCCGCGGTGAGCTGCAGACGATCGGTGCCACCACGCTGGACGAGTACCGCAAGCACCTGGAGAAGGACGCGGCGCTGGAGCGCCGGTTCCAGCCCATCCAGGTGGCCGAGCCGACGATCTCGCACACCATCGAGATCCTCAAGGGCCTGCGCGACCGGTACGAGGCGCACCACCGGGTGTCCATCACCGATGGGGCGCTGGTCGCGTCGGCGCAGCTGGCCGACCGGTACATCAGCGACCGGTTCCTGCCGGATAAGGCCATCGACCTGATCGACGAGGCCGGCTCGCGGATGCGCATCCGCCGCATGACCGCGCCCCCGGACCTGCGTGAGTACGACGAGAAGATCGCGCAGGTGCGGCGGGAAAAGGAGTCGGCCATAGACTCCCAGGACTTCGAGAAGGCCGCGGCGCTGCGCGATACCGAGAAGCAGCTGATCGGGAAGAAGGAAGCCCGGGAGAAGGAGTGGAAGGCCGGCGACATGGATGTCGTCGCCGAGGTGAATGAGGAACTCATCGCCGAGGTGCTGGCCACCGCCACCGGTATCCCGGTGTTCAAGCTGACCGAAGAGGAGTCCCAGCGGCTGCTCCGGATGGAAGACGAGCTGCACCGCCGCGTCATCGGGCAGAACGACGCGATCAGGGCGCTGTCGCAGGCCATCCGGCGGACACGGGCCGGGCTGAAGGACCCCAAGCGCCCCGGCGGGTCGTTCATCTTCGCCGGGCCGTCTGGCGTCGGCAAGACGGAGCTGTCCAAGACGCTGGCCGAATTCCTGTTCGGGGACGAGGACTCGCTGATCCAGCTCGACATGAGCGAGTACATGGAGAAGCACACGGTGTCCCGGCTGTTCGGCTCGCCGCCCGGTTATGTCGGGTACGAGGAGGGTGGCCAGCTCACCGAGAAGGTGCGGCGCAAGCCGTTCTCCGTGGTCCTGTTCGACGAGATCGAGAAGGCCCACCAGGACATCTTCAACTCGCTGCTGCAGATCCTGGAAGACGGGCGGCTGACCGATGCCCAGGGCCGGGTGGTGGACTTCAAGAACACCGTCATCATCATGACCACCAACCTGGGCACCCGGGACATCTCCAAGGGCGTGTCCGTGGGTTTCGCCCGGTCGGGCGAATCGAAGGGTTCCTACGACCGGATGAAGGCCAAGGTCAACGAGGAGCTGAAGCACCACTTCCGGCCGGAGTTCCTCAACCGGGTGGACGACACGATCGTGTTCCACCAGCTGACCCAGGAGGAGATCGTCGACCATCGTGGATCTGATGATCGCCAAGGTGGACGAGCGGCTCCGCGACCGGGACATGGGCCTGGAGCTCCGCCCGGCGGCCAAGGCGCTGCTGGCGGAGCGCGGCTACGACCCGGTGCTCGGCGCGCGGCCACTGCGGCGCACCATCCAGCGGTCGATCGAGGACGCGCTGTCCGAGAAGATCCTGTTCGGTGAGCTCAAGGCAGGCCAGATCGTGATCGTGGACGTGGAGGGCACCGGCGAGGACGCCCAGTTCACCTTCAAGGGCGTGCCCAAGCCGGAGGCGGTCCCGGACGCGCCCCCGGCCGAGATCGGCAGCGGTGCCGGGGCCGAGCGCGGGGCGTCCGCGCAGCAGCAGGACTGAGCACAACAAGCACCAGACGCTGAGCGGCGGGTCCCCGAAGGCCCGCCGCTCAGTGTTTTCCGGCGCCGGCCGGGCCGGGACGCGGGTCAGTGGGCCTTTCAGTTGGCTGGTATGCCGGGGAGGGCGAAGCGGCCGTCGGGGAGCGGGTCCACCAGCCCGTCGGCGACCAGGCTGTCCAGCGCCCGGCCGCGCTGCCGTGGCTCGGCCCAGGCGGCGTCCAGCAGCGCGGCCGGCACCGGCCCGTCCGCCGTCCGGAGCACGGCCAGCAGCCGTCCCCGGCACTGCCGGTCGGTGCCTTCATAACCCTGGCTGCGCCGGGCGCCGTTCCCCGCTGGGCGCCCGGCCAGCCGCCACGCGCAGCCGGCCGCCACCGGGCACTCGGTGCATCGCGGCCGGGCCGCGGTGCAGACCAGCGCGCCGAGTTCCATGACCGCGACCGACCACCGTGCGGCCACCGCGGGCTGTTCCGGCAGCAGTGCCTCGGCCAGGCGGCGTTCCGCGGCCGACGCACTGGGCAGCGCCAGTTCCTGGCCGCTGACCAGCCGGGCCAGCACCCGGCGGACGTTGGTGTCGAGCACCGCGTGCCGCTGGCCGAACGCGAAGCTGGCCACCGCCGCCGCGGTGTACGCGCCGATGCCGGGCAACGCCAGCAGCGCGTCCAGCGCCGCCGGTACCTGGCCGTCGTGCCGCTCCACCAGGGCCTGCGCGGTCATGTGCAGCCGGAGCGCGCGGCGTGGATAGCCCAGCCGGCCCCACTCCCGCACCGCGTCGCCCGGGGCCGCCGCGGCCAGCGCGGCCGGGGCCGGCCAGCGGGTCAGCCAGGCCGCGTAGACCGGCAGCACCCGGGCCACCGGCGTCTGCTGCAGCATCACCTCGCTGACCAGGATGGCCCACGGGGTCGCGTCAGGGCGGCGCCAGGGCAGGTCGCGCTGGTGGGCGGCGTACCAATCCAGCACGGCGGCGGCGTTCGGAGTCGGCATCTCCCCCCGATCCTCGCATGTGATCCGCTCCGCCCAGGGCCCGCCAGTGCCCACCTCGGCGCCGGGCGGATGATCTTGTGCGAGTGTGGCAAAAACATTCCGCCCGTCGAACGGTTCTGGGATAATGCCTGGCTGGCCGGCGGGTCGCCGCGCCTAGCCGGGCTGATCAGCGCATACTGCTCGCATGTCTGGTAGGGCACCCGACGTCTATTGGCGTCGCCGCGTTTTCGCGCTGACCGGGGCGATCGGCGCGCTGGCGCTGATCGCCTGGACGATCAACGGGGCGCTCGGCGGTGCCGGGAACGCGCAGCAAGCCGCCGACACGACGCATACCGGGCACCACCATCACTCGGGACTGGCGGCGGCGGCCGCCACGTCGCCCGCAGCGCCGGCCGCCACGGCCACGCCCACGCCGACCGCGACGTCCACGGCCACGCCCCGGCCCACCGGATCCGCCAGCGCCAAGCACGCTCAGGCCAAGCACACTCAGGCCAAGCACAGCCGGAACCAGGCCAAGCAGGATCCCACCGGGAAGGGCAGTGCGGGGGCCTGCCCGCGCGGCTCGGTCGTGCTCAGCCTGTTCACCACCAAGTACCACTACCCGGCGCACCAGGTGCCCAGGTTCCAGCTGGACGTGGTGTCCACTGCGGGCCGGCCATGCTCGTTCGATGTGGGCGCGAAAAACGTCCAGCTGGTGATCAAAGCGGGCGGCGAGCGCCGGGTGTGGGACTCCGCAGCCTGTCTCGGGTCGCGCGGCCACCGGATGGAGCAGCTGACCCGGGGCGTGCCGGTGGTGCTGCGGGTCAGCTGGGACCGGGCCACCGCGGGCGCCAGCTGCGGGCAGCCGGGCCCGGCGGCCCAGCCGGGCACCTACACGGCGATCGCGCGGAGCGGCCGGCTGCACAGCCAGTCGCTGATCTTCGTGCTGGGCGGGCGGAACGTCACGGTGCCCTGACCAGCGGTCAGGAGTACCGCTCGAGCAGCGTCACCTCGGCCAGCCGGGACAGGCCTTCCCGGGCCCGGCGGGCTTCCGGCTCGGTTACCCCAGGCACGTCCTGCAACTCGGCGACGCTCGCGGCCAGCAGCTTGTGCAGTCCGCCGAAGTGGCTGACCAGCCGGTGCGCCACCGGTTCCGGCAGCCGCGGCACCCGGGCCAGCAGCCGGTAACCGCGCGGCTCCACCGGCTCGTCCAGCATGCCCGCACCGCCCAGCCCGAGCACGGCGGCCACCCGTCCCGCGTCCAGCAGTTCCTCCGGGGAAAGCTCGCCCAGCTCGGCCAGTACCGCACCGACCTGCTCAGGGGCGTGCACGTCGGGCAGGTAGTCCTGCACGATGAGCTGCCGCTCGAAACCGCTGCCCGCGATGAGCTCGTTGAACTGCAGCGCCAGCAGCCGCCCGTCGGTGCCCAGCTCGACCTGGTAGCCCTCGATCTCCCCGGCGATGCGGCGCAGCATCTCCAGCCGCTGGGCCACCGCGGTCACGTCGCGGACCGTGGCCACGTCCTCGATCTCGTGCGCGGTCAGCAGCCGCGATACCTCGTCCAGCCGCAGCTTGTAGCGCTCCAGGGTGGCCAGCGCCTGGTTGGCCCGGGACAGGATCGCGGCCGAGCCCTCCAGCACGTACCGCGCGCCGTCCAGGTACAGCCCGATGATCCGCATCGACTTGCTGACCGACACGACCGGGCAGCCGGTGTGCCGGGCGACGCGTTCCGCGGTGCGGTGCCGGGTGCCCGATTCGTCGGTGGGCAGCGCCGGATCCGGCACCAGATGCGCCGCGGCCCGGACGATGTAGCCGGCGCTGCTGTCCAGCACGATCGCGCCATCCATCTTGGCCAGCTCACGCAGCCGGGTCGCGGAGAACGCCACCCGGAGCTCGAAGCCCCCGGTGCATATCTCGTCCACGGCGGGCCCGTCACCGAGCACGATGAGCGCGCCGGTGTTGCCGCGCAGGATCCGCTCCAGGCCGTCGCGCAGGGCGGTGCCCGGGGCCAGCGCGGCCAGGGCAGCCCGGCGGCGCTCGTCCCTGCTCTGGTGCCCCTGCTGGGCTGAATGTGGCGGCACTGACCCCCCGGGGAAGGTTGCTGGCTGACCATCAGCTTATCGGCGGCCTGCATTCTTGACCGCCGCTTTACCGCTGGGCCGCCGCCCAGCCGGCCGGCTGGGCCGCCGCGGCGCCGGTCAGCCGCTGAACGCGGCCGTCATCGCGTCCCGGATATCGGTCACCTCGCGGACCTCGATCGATCCTGGCCCGTCCGCGCGCCCGCCCGTGCTGCCGTCCGTTCGCCCGGCGGCCGGCCCGGGGCCGGTCACGTCGGCCTGGCCGGCCGGTACCAGGGCGAGCCGGAAGCCCAGCCGCTCCGCTTCGGCCAGCCGCCGGGCCACGCCGTTGACCTGGCGCACCTCGCCGGCCAGTCCCAACTCACCGACCGCGACGACCGACCCGGGCACGCTCAGGTTGATCAGCCCGCTGGCGAAGGCCAGCGCCACGGCCAGGTCCACCGACGGCTCGGTGAGCCGGACCCCGCCGACCGTGGCCGCGTACACGTCCTGCTTGGCCAGCTTGAGATCGGCCCGCCGGGTCAGCACGGCCAGCACCATGCCCACCCGGTTCGGGTCCAGCCCGGATGTCACCCGCCGGGGCAGCTCGGCCGGGGACGGCGCCACCAGCGTCTGCACCTCGGCGATCAGCGGCCGGCGGCCCTCCAGGGTGACCGTGACGCAGGTGCCGGGCACCGCCTCCTGCTGCCGGGACAGGAACAGGCCGCTCGGGTCGGCCAGCCCGGTGATGCCGCGTTCACCCAGGTCGAAGCAGCCGATCTCGTCGGTGGGGCCGTACCGGTTCTTGACCGCACGGACCATCCGGAACTGGGCGTGCCGGTCGCCTTCGAAGTGCAGCACGACGTCGACCAGGTGCTCCAGGGCCCGCGGCCCGGCGATCGAGCCATCCTTGGTCACGTGCCCGACCAGCACGGTGGTCAGCGCGTGCTGCTTGGCCACCGCCATCAGGGCCGCGGTGACGGCCCGGATCTGGGACACCCCGCCGGGCGCGCCCTCCACGCCCTCGGCCGTGATGGTCTGTACCGAGTCCACGATCAGCAACTGCGGTCGCACCGCCGCGACGTGCCCGAGCAGCGCGGCCAGGTCGGTCTCCGCGGCCAGGAACAGGTTCTCGGCGACCGCCCCGATCCGGTCCGCGCGCAGCCGGACCTGGGCGGCGGATTCCTCACCGGTGACGTACAGCACCGGCCCGGACTGCGCGGCGAACGTGCCCGCCTCGAGCAGCAGGGTCGACTTGCCCACCCCGGGCTCCCCGGCGAGCAGGACGACCGCGCCGGGCACCAGGCCGCCGCCGAGCACCCGGTCCAGTTCGCCGAGCCCGGTGGACCGGGCGCCCGCCGCGCTGGCATCCACCGCCGCGATCGAAACGGCCGGCTTGGCCGGTGCCACCGCGGCGCTAAACTCGGCTACCGAGCTGCCAAAGCCGGCCGGCCCGGTGCCGGGCCGGACCAGCCGGGGCGCGGCCGCCGCCTGCACGGTGCCCCAGGCCTGGCACCCGGCGCAGCGGCCGGTCCACTTGGTGGTGCGCCAGCCGCATTCCGAGCACTGGAACGCCTGGGCCGCCGATGACTTCGCCATGAGCAGGACGGTACTGGCCGGGTCCGACATCCAGCCGGTGCGACACACGGCGGCCCACCGCGTGGGTGAGCGCCGCCGCCTGCCGCGGCGCATAAGCTGGCCAGGGCGGGCAAAATAGCGTGTGGAAGGAGTCACGGTGAGCGAAGCGGACAATGCTCCGCGACCTCTGGTGGCACTATCTACCGCGTCGGTCTACCCAGACCGGACACCGGACGCGTTCGAGGTAGCGGCCCGCCTGGGTTACGACGGCGTCGAGGTCATGGTCACGCCGGACGCGGTCAGCCAGGACGTGGACGTGCTCCGGCGGCTCGCCGACTATCACCACATCCCGGTGCTGGCCGTGCACGCGCCCTGCCTGCTGATCACCCAGCGGGTCTGGGGCCGCGACCCGTGGGGCAAGCTGGTCCGGGCCAAGGAAGTGGCGGAGCAGCTTGGCGCCCGGGTCGTCGTGGTGCACCCGCCGTTCCGCTGGCAGCGCGACTACGCCCGGGACTTCGGCACCGGGCTGGCCCGGATGCAGCAGGAGACCGACGTGCTGTTCGCGGTGGAGAACATGTTCCCGCTGCGCGCCCGGGGCGCCGAGGTGGCGCCGTACGCGCCCACCTGGAACCCGGTGCAGATGGACTACCCGCACGTCACCCTGGACCTCTCGCACACCGCCGTGTCCGGCTCCGACCCGCTGGCCATGGCGGATGAGCTGGGCGGCCGGCTGGCCCACGTGCACCTGGCCGACGGCACCGGGCTGGCCTACCGCGATGAGCACCTGGTGCCGGGGCGGGGCACCCAGCCGTGTGCGCCGCTGCTGCGGCGGCTGGGCCCGGTGGGCTACCAGGGCATGATCGTGCTGGAAGTCAAGACGTTCCGCGCGCCGACCCAGGAGGCCCGGCTGGCCGACCTGGCCGAGGCGCTCGAATTCGCCCGGGAGCACCTGGCCGCGCCGGACGGCGCCGCGGGCGCCAGCCCGGACGGCGCCGCAGGCCGCACCGCGGGCAGCCCGGACGGCGCCAAACCAGGCCCGGTGGACACTGGGCAGGATCATCTCGCGCACGGCTCGGTGTTACCGTCCCGTTCATGACACCGAACACGCTGATCACCGTCGCCCCGACCGGCGCCGAGTCAGATAAGGCCGCGGTCCCCGCGCTCCCAGTGACCCTGGCCGAGCTGGTCAACACCGCGGTCCAGTGCCGCACGGCCGGGGCCGCCGTTATCCACGTGCACATCCGCGATGACCAGGCCCAGCCCACCCTCGACCTGGGCCGGCTCAAGGAAACCGTGCACGCGCTGCGGGAGAGCACCGACCTGATCGTGCAGCTGTCCACCGGCGGCGCGGTCACCGACAGCTTCGCGGACCGGCTGGCCGTGCTCGACGCGGCGCCGGACGCCTGCTCGCTGACCTGCGGCACGGTCAACTTCGGCGACGGGGTGTTCGCCAACCCGTACCCGTTCATGCGTGAGCTGTACGCCCGCAGCCAGGCGGCCGGCGTCGTCCCCGAGTTCGAGCTGTTCGACCTGGGGCAGGTGGCCTCGCTGCACCGGCTGCTCGACGAGCTTGGCCCGCCGCACGGCGGCCACGTGCACTGCGACCTGGTGATGGGCGTGCCGGGCGGGATGCCGGGCACGGTGGCCGCGCTGACCGCGGCGGTGGCCGCGCTGCCCGCCGGGGCGACCTGGTCGGCGACCGGGATCGGCCGGACCACGCTGCCGGTGCTGCTCGGCGCGCTGGCCGCGGGCGGGCACCTGCGGGTCGGCATGGAGGACACCACCTCGTTCGCCCGCGGCCGCCCGGTGACCAGCAACGCGGAACTGGTCGAGCGGGCCGCGGCCGCGGCCGGCCTGGCCCAGCGGCCGCCGATGGCGCCCAGCGAGGCGCGCGAGTTCCTTGGGGTGAGCAGCCGTAACTGAGCAGACCACACCGCCGGTGCTGGCCGAGGTGATCAGGTCCGGTTTCGCCGAGTCGCTGCACCGCGGCTCGGTGCTGGCGCTCGGCGCGGACGGCACCCCGGTGCTGCGGGCCGGCCAGGTCAGCGGGCCTATGTTCCCGCGTTCGGCGAATAAGCCGCTGCAGGCGGCCGCCCTGCTCCGGGCCGGCCTGGACCTGGACGGCAAGCTGCTCGCGCTGGCCGCGGCCAGCCACTCCGGCGAGGACTTCCACGTGGCCGGGGTGCGGGAGATCCTGGCCCGGGCCGGGCTGACCGAGCAGGCGTTGCGCTGCCCGCCGGCCCTGCCCATGGACGAGCAAACCCAGCGCGAGGTGCTGCGCCGCGGCGGCGGCCCGGACCGGGTGCACATGAACTGCTCCGGGAAGCACGCCGCCATGCTGGCCTGCTGCGTAGCGAACGGCTGGCCGACCGGCAGCTATCTCGACCCCGGCCACCAGGTGCAGGCCGCGATCCGCGGCACGCTGGAGGAACTGGCCAGCGAGCACATCGAACACGTGGGCGTGGACGGCTGCGGCGCCCCGCTGTTCGCGCTGTCCCTGACCGGCCTGACCCGGGCGCTGCGCGTCCTGGTCACCGCGCCGGCCGGCACGCCGGAGCGCCGGGTGGCGGACGCGTTCCGCGCCCACCCGGACTGGACCTCGGGCAGCCGCCGCCCGGAACGGGCGCTGATGGCCGCGGTGCCCGGTCTGCTGGTCAAATCCGGGGCGGAGGGGGTGGAAGGGCTCGCGCTGGCCGACGGCCGGGCCGCCGCGTTCAAGCTCGAGGACGGCGCGTCCCGGGCCCGCCCCGCGGTCACCGTGGCCGTGCTGCGCCACCTCGGCGTGGCCAGCGAGCCCGGCGTGGACCGGGCGGCGCTGGACCAGATCGCGCATGTCCCGGTGGTTGGCGGGGAGCAGGAGGTCGGCGTGGTCCGGGCCACGCTCCCGGCCTGACGGCCGCGCGCCAGTGTGGCGGCAGTGTGCGGGTACTGGCGTTCGGCATGAGAAGGGGGGGTGCTTGCAGGGCGTTTGCAATTGCAAGCACCGTTTGATTCACTGGAGCTGTGAGTCCAATGCGTGGTGTCAGCTCCATCGGTGAGTACATCAAGGAACAGCGGGAGCAGGCGAAGATCTCGCTGCGGCAGCTAGCCGCGGCGGCCGGCGTCTCCAACCCGTACCTGAGCCAGATCGAGCGCGGCCTGCGCCGGCCGAGCGCCGAGATACTCCAGCAGATCGCCAAGGGCCTGCGGATCTCCGCGGAAGCGCTGTACGTGCAGGCCGGGATCCTGGAGGACCGGGAGCCGGACACCGGCGTCCGCGCCGCGGTGCTGGCTGAACCGGTGCTCACCGAGCGGCAGAAGCAGGTGCTGCTGGAGATCTACGACTCGTTCCGCCGGGAGGCGGCCGCGCAGGCCGCCGAGGTGGGCGGGGACGCCGAGGTCGCCGGGCTGCTCGCCGCAGCTGAAGCTGCCGGGCTCGCGGAAGAAGAGGACAGCGACCCGCTCGCGGCACCGGAGCCGCCCCGTACCGACGAGGCGCTCCAGGACAGGGCGCCCGCGTCCGAGTCAACCGGCCAGCCGGCCCCCGGCGGGCCAGGAGAGGTAGAAAACTGATGAACCGTACCGATGCTGTGAAGACCGAAGTGCGCAAGCTGGCCGAGAGCAAGCCGGTGCACGCCGCCGCGGGCGCGGGCGCGCTGACCGCCGCCGCCCTGCGCGAGCTGCCCGCGCGGATCTCCCGCTGGAGCAGCGAGATGCCCGGGTACGTGACCACGGCCCGCACCAAGGCGGTCAAGGAGTACGACAAGCTGGCCGTGCACGGCGAGCGGGTGCTGCACAAGCGGACCGCGCTGAACGGCAAGAAGGGCTCCGGCGCGGCGAGCTGACGCCGGATTGCCCACGACTGGTCTGGGCGGGAGCCGGCTTTGGTTCCGGTTCCCGCCCAGACCGGATAACCTGGCACCGTGTTGCTGAACATGTCAGCGATGAGCCCGCTCTACTGGTTCCTCGAGATACTCGCGATCGCCGCGCTGGTTGTTGAGGTGTGGGCGTTCGCCGACGCGCTGCGCCGCCCGAAGGGTGCGTTCACCGCCGCGGGCAAGCAGACCAAGCCGCTGTGGCTGATCATCCTCGGTGTCGCGGTGGTGATCGGGCTGTACCTGGGCGTGCTGTCTGGTGGGTTCGGGGCAGTGGGCATTCTGCCCATCGCGGCGTTCGTGGCCGCGGCCATCTACCTCACCGACGTCCGGCCCAAGGTCCGCGAGTTCCGCGGCAACAGCAGCAGCTCAGGTCCGTACGGCCCCTGGTAGGCCGGAAAGCTGCGGCCGCTGCCCCCGGCAGCGAGCCATTTATTGAACGCCCATGCCCGCGACTGTCAGTCCGCGATGCGGATACGCAGGCGGCGGAACCCTTTCCCCTTGCTCTCGATCTTGACGACCTCGATTCGGCCGACCTGCCGGGTCGAGGCGACGTGCGTCCCGCCGTCGGCCTGCTGGTCGAGCCCGACGATGTCGATGATCCGCACGTCCTTGACCTCGGGCGGCACCAGGTTGGTCGCGGTCCGGATGATGTCGGGCAGCGCGAACGCCTCGTCCCGGGGCAGCACCCGGACGTCGATCCGCCGGTCGGCCTGCACCTCGGTGTTGATCGCGGCCTCCACGGCGTCGCGGAAGCCGGGCGGCACGTCGGGCAGGTTGAAGTCCATCCGGGCGGTCAGCGGCTCCATGTTGCCGCCGGTCACCAGCGCGCCGAAGTCGCGGAACACCACGCCGCACAGCACGTGCAGGCCGGAGTGGGTGCGCATCAGCGCGGTCCGGCGGTCGTCCTCGATCGCGCCGCGCACGGCCGTGCCTGGCACCGGCAGTGGGTCGTCCTCGGCCGGGATCAGGTAGAGATCATCGCCCCGCCGCGCGTCCACGATCCTGGTCTGCACGCCGCCCCAGAGCAGCACGCCATGGTCCGGCGGCTGGCCGCCACCGCCCGGGTAGAACGCCGACCGGTCCAGCACGATCCCATCCGGGCTGGCCGCGCGCACGGTCGCGTCCCACTCACGCAGCGTCTGGTCGTCCAGTTCGAGCCGGTGCGTGCGCCATTGCGTGTCGTCCATGCGGGCAGCCTAGTCAGCGGATGCCGGGGGTGAGCACGGCACCCGCCGCCTCGACCAGCAGGGTCATCTCGTAGGCGATCAGGTCGAGGTCGGCTTCGGCGGTGGCCAGCGTGGCCAGGCTCGACCCGTCGCTGATCGACATGATCACCAGCGTGCCCTGGCCCATCGCCACCAGGGTCTGCGTGACGTTGCCGCACTGGAACACCTTGGCCGCCGCGGTGCCCAGGCTGACCAGGCCCGAGGTGATCGCGCAAAGCTGCTCCGCCTGGGCCGGCCCGATCCCCTCGGACACCGCCACCGGCACCCCGTCGGAGGACACCACCAGCGCGTGCGCCACGTCGGTGACGCGCTCGGTGAAGTCGGTGATCAGCCAGCTCAGGTCCTGTTTCTGGCCATCTGCGACAGACAACCCGCCACTCTCCATCCATGCCGGCCGAACTGCCCCCGCGGGGTCTATCCTGCCCCGAACCGGCCCGGCCCGCACTGGGGGTTTGCCTGCCGGCGGCGGCGCATCGCGGCGGCCGGCTCAGTCGCCCGGCGTGAGCTGCCGGGCCGTGGCCCGGGCCCGGCGGGAGCCGCGCTGGAAGTTGGCCAGCCGGCTGCGCGCGATCTCGGCCGCCTCGGCCATGGTCGCCGTGCGGGTCTGCGGGTCGCTGGCCGAGCCGGGCACCAGGTTGGCCTGGGGAACCCGCTTCGGCAGGCCGGCCGCGGTGGTGCCGCCGGTCGCCGGGGTGGTGGTGGCGGCCGCGATCCGCCAGCCGTCGTCGCCGGGTGAGGTCCAGGAGCGCGCCCCGTCGGCCGGCGTCCGCCCGGCCGACGCCCCGGCGGCCGGGGCCCCGGCCCACGTCTCATCACGCCGCACCACCGCGCGGCCGCGCGCCCGGAACCAGTCGGACTCGAGCGACTCATAGATGGGCAGCCCGCTGCCCTGGGCCGGGCCGTCGGCCGGCGGAATGATCACGTTGGGGCCGGTCGCGGTCACGGCCGGCCTGGGCCCGGTGCCCGCCGATGAGGCGGTCAGCGTCGCATGATCCAGCGTGGCCCGGTCCAGCGCCGCGGTGAGCAGCGGCGGATCCGGCACTGGGCCGGACGCGAACCGGCTCGGCACGTACTGCGGCCCGCGCGGCATGGCCATCCGCAGGCCCGCGCCGGCCCGCGGCCGGCCTCCGGCGGCCGCCGCCTCCCGTGAGGTCACCGACGCGGGCAGGTGCACCTGTGCAACCGTCCCGCCGCTGGCCGGCGACTGCAGCTGCACCTGGATGTCGTGCCGCGCGGCCAGGTGGGCCACCGCGTACAGGCCCATGTGCCGGGACACCGCCACGTCCGCGACCGGCGGATTGGCCAGCCGGTCGTTCAGCCCGGCCAGCACGTTGCCCGGGATGCCCATCCCGTGGTCGGTGATTTCGATCACCGCGCCGCCGCCGGTCAGCCGGTACCCGGACGCGGTGACCTTGGTGGTCTTGGCCGAGAACGTGGTCGCGTTCTCCAGCAGTTCGGCCAGCAGGTGCACGGTGTCCGCCACCCCGGCGCCGACCACCGCGACGTCCGGCTGGACGTCCAGCACCACCCGCTCGTACTGCTCGATCTCGGAGGACGCCGCGCGCAGCACGTCCACCAGCGGCACCGGCTCGGCCCACCGGCGGGGCGCCTCGTGGCCGGCCAGCATGAGCAGGTTCTCCGAGTTGCGCCGCATCCGGGTGGCCAGGTGGTCCATCCGGAACAGGTTGGACAGCCGCTCCGGGTCCTCTTCGCCCAGCTCCAAGCGGTCGATCAGCCGGAGCAGCCGCTCCAGCAGCGACTGGCTGCGCCGGGACAGGCTGACGAACATGGCGCTCACGCTGCTGCGCAGCCGGGCTTCCTCGCCGGCCAGCCGGACCGCCTCCCGGTGCACCTGGTCGAAGGCCCGGGCCACCTGGCCGATCTCGTCGTCGGACAGCACGTCGATGGGGCGGACGAGCATCGGGCGCCCGGTGTCCAGCGCACCGGTCAGCTCACGGACTTCGGCGGGCAGCCGGGTTTCCGCGATGTCCAGCGCGCCCTCCTTGAGCCGGCGCAGCGGGCCGAGCATGGACCGGGCGATGAGCACGGTGATGAGCAGCACGAGGAGCAGCGCGAGCAGCGCCGCGCCGCCGGTCTCCGCCGCGGTGCGTTCGGCGTTGCTGTGCAGCGCCCGGGCGCTCCGCACGACCTGGCCGGCCAGGTCCTGTTCCACCAGGCGCATCCGGCCGATGGTGTACGACATGTCCGCGTACCAGTCATGGCTCGTGCCCGGGAGGAGGTTGAGCGCGGTCCCGTTGTTGGAGTTCGCCACCGTGGTCTGCTCGAGCGTCTCGGCCTGATTCATCAGCGGCCCGGCCACGACGCGGCTGAGCAGCCCGCTCTGCAGTGCGGTGGCCGAGGCGTCGAACGCCTGGAGCTGAGTCAACTGCTGGGCCTGCGCCGCGACCAGTTCGGTCTGATCGGCCGGGGTCAACTGGCCGGCCACGAACGCGGTGTACAGGATGGCCCGCTGCTGGGATGCCTGATCCTTTATCTGGGACAGCGCGCTCAGCGCGCGCACCTCGTTCGCGAACGCGGCGTTCCCGGTCTGCTGGGCGATGCCGTCGTTGAACGAGAACAGGTTGGCCAGCGCGGCGGTGTAGGAATCGATCGTGGACAGCCCGGGGGTGATGCCCTCCACCGCGTCCTCGCGCAGCGCGGGCAGCTCGTTGATGCTGGTCAGAACCGCACCGGCGTTGGCTAACGTTTGCGCCAGGAAGCCCGGGCCGAGCTGGTGGATGAGCGGCCGCACCCGGGCCGCCCAGCGGTTGGTGACCGCGTACTGCCGGGTCAGCCCGGGCTTGCCCGCGGCCGGCCGGCCACGCGCGATGAAACCGGCCGTCTGGTCCCGCTCGTCCTCCATGGCCTGGGCCAGCCCGGTGATCTGCTGGCCGAGCACGGCCAGCCGTTCCACCCGCCCCATGGTCTGCGCGTTCCGCTCAGCCATGCTGAACTGAATCCCGGCAAAGGCCAGCCCCATCGCGGTCGGGACGGCGATCAGCGCGATCAGCCGCCAGGACACCCGCCAGTTCTCCAGGACCAGTTTCGGGCGGGCCAGCAGCCCGGGCCGGTCAGCGCCGGGCCGGTCAGGGGCGGACGGGGCGCCGTGCGAATGGGCGTGGGCGGGGCTGGACTGGCTCATAGCTCGTCCTTGCTAGCGGGCAGGGCACATCACAGAGCGATCAAGGAAAACGGGGATGCAGGCCCGCCGGCCATTCTCGCCCCTTTCCCGGCGGGAAACCAGGGCCGTACATAAGTCAGCCTAGTAGCCGGAAGGCCGGTAACCGGGGTGACCCATTCGGCCGGAACGGGCGGTGCGGAAACTTCCGGTGAATTATGCGTATACCTGGCGGAAACGGCCTGGTGGGCGCTGCTTACACCGGGAACAGCAGCAGCGCGACCGGGACCACGACCAGGGCCGCAGCGACCCCGCTGACCAGGGCCAGGGCGGCCGGCGAGAGCCCGGGCGCCGGGGCCAGCAGGCGCTCCACCCGGGCGCACACCCCGCTCTCGGCCGGCCGGCCGCCGGCCATCGCCAGCGCGCCCGCCGGGGCGCCGGCCGGGCCAGCCGAACCGACCCGGATCAGCGCGGTGACCAGTTCCCGGGCCGGGCGGTGCCGTAGCGCGTGATCGTCGGCCAGCATCTCGATCAGCAGGGCGACCGCGGCGTAGGCCCGCTGGGCCGACCCGGACCAGGGGAAGGCCCGGCACAGCGCGGTGAACGGGAGCAGCACCAGGTCGTGCCGTTCCCGGGCGTGCGCCCGCTCATGGGCCAGCACGGCGGCCAGTTCCGCCTGATCCAGCAGGTCGATGGCGCCCGCGCTGATCACGATCCGGGACCGCAGCCCGGGTACGCAGTAGGCCGCGGCGGCCGGGTAGTCAACCACCAGTGCGCCGGGCACCTTCGGGTCACCGTGCGCCAGCAGGGTGAGCAGCACCCGGTGCCGCCGCCGGTCCCGGAGCACTGCGCCGGACGCGGCCATCAGCACCCAGCACAGCAGGGCCAGCAGCGCCGCCGACGCGGCCAGGCAGAGCAGCCGGACCGCGGCTAGCAGGCCAGGTGGGGTGGCCTCACCGACGAGATCGTGCACCGCCCGGGCCAGCACCGCCAGCGCGGCCCCGGCCACCCCGGACCCGGACCCGCCCCGGTCGGTGCCGAGCGCGGCCAGCGTGCCGATGGCGGCCAGTCCCCAGCCGAGGCCCATCGCCTGCCACAGCACGATCGCCGCGGCCGGCGACCGCTGCGGCCAGCGCGCCGCGGCCAGGCCAGTGGCGGCCGGTACCAGTCCGATGGCAACGGACGCCAGGACCAGGACAGGGGGCAGCACGAACGGTTCAACTCCTGGCGGGATCCCCGCCTGTCTCCAGGGCTCGCCGCAGCACCAGTGCCTCGGTGTCCGAGACGCGGCGTGCGAAGCTGGCCAGCGCGGCCGACCGGTCGCCGGTCTGGTCGAGCGCGTGAAGCATCAGTTCGGTGACGTATGCTTCCCTGCTCGCGGCGGCTCGGTACAGCCAGGCACGGCCATCTCGCTCGCGCCGGGCGAACCCCTTCTTGGCCAATCGGTCAAGGACGGTCATCACGGTGGTGTGAGCCAGGTCCCGGTCGGTAAGCCTACTGCCTACCTGGCGCACGGTGAGCTGAGTCTCGCTTTCCCACAGAACGTCCATGATGGCCCGTTCGAGTTCGCCCAGTCGGTTCACGGCGTCACTCTACCTACCGGTGCTATGCCGGGACAGACCCAGCCCACCCGGCCCAGGTCAGCCACTATGTGCTCCAGTACGTGTTGTAGTGCTGGTGCTGCATCCGGGCGATCGGAATGAGCTGGACGGGCCGCCCGTCCGCCCGCGCCTGGAAGGCCAGCGGCCGCTGCGACGTCATGGTCAGCGACCCGATGTCCAGCCGGGGCATCGGCATGGCGCCCCGGCCGCCGTAGCCGCCGCTGAGCGCGATCGGCCCGTAGGTCACCGCCTGCACGGCCGGCCGGTCCGGGGTGGGGTTGGTGGCCAGTTCCATCGGCAGCCTGACCCGCAGCGTGTCACCCGGCGACCAGGCCCGGTCCAGCACCAGCCAGCTGCCCGGCGCGCCGCGCCCGGCCAGCTCCCGGCCAGTCAGTTCCCGGCCGTTCAGCCAGGCCCGTGCCGGGGCGGCGGCCCAGCCCGGGATCCGCACCCGGAGCGCGATCCGGGCCTGGCCGCCCAGCACGGTGAGCTGGGTACCTGGCTCGTCCGGGAACCTGGTCGCCTGCCTGATCCGCATCTGGTTATCGCCCCAGGTCACCTCGGACGGAATGAACAGGTTGACGAAAAGGCCGTGCCGGTCCCGGGAGTAGATAGTGTCGGCGAATTTGGACTGCGTCTCCATGCCGGTGCCATCGTCGCAGGAGAAGTTGTGATAATTCGTCGAGTAAACGTCCGGATCGCTGCCCATGAATGGCGGCTGCCGTTTGAAAGCGGCTGGTGACAGCCCGGTGTAGTAGATGTTGAAGCCGTGCGCGGAGCGCGGGTCCTGCTCGCCGAGCATCTGGTTGAACAGCGTGCGCTCGTAGTAGTCGATGAGGTCGATCCGGTGCGGCTGGTGGAAGTGCAGCAGCCGGGTCAGCTTGAGCATGTTGTAGCTGCAGCAGTTCTCACAGGTCCGGTTGCTCAGCTGGCCGGCGATCACGTCGGGCGCGTGCCAGTGCTCCCAGTTGCTGGTGCCGCCGATCACGTAGCTGTGATGCTGGGTGACGATCCGCCAGAAGTTGCGCGCGATGTCGTGGTAGCGCGGGTCGCCGGTCTCCTCCCAGACCCGGACGCACGCGATCATCTTGGGGATGTTGGTGTTCGCGTGCCGGCCGGGCAGGTCGTCGTGGTCCCGGGCCAGCGGGTCGAACACCTGGGCGTCGTAGAACCGCTCAGCCGTGCGCAGGTAGGACTCGTCCCAGGTCAGCCGGTACAGGTTGGTCAGGGACTCGGCGATCCCGCCGTGCTCGACGGTGAGGATGCGCTGCATGTGCTGGTAGGACAGCCGTCCGGTCCGCCAGCCCACCCAGTCGCCCAGCCGGGCCGCCGTCTCCAGGGCCTGGGCATTCCCGGTGAGCTCGTGCTGGTCGATCAGCCCGGCCATGATCTTGTGGATCATGTAGTACGGCGACCAGACCGGCAGGCCGGCTTCCAGCCGGTCGAAGAAGCTCTCCGGGAACGCGGACAGGTAACCGTCGTGGAAACCGGACCGGCGCGCCCGGGCCTGGCACCGGGTGAGCTGGTCCACCAGGTAATGACCCTTGTCCGCGGCGCCGGGGTGGCCGGTGTTGGCGTGGGTCAGGGCCAGCCCGGACATCAGGTGCCCGGTGCAGTGGCCGCGTACCTCGGAGGTTGGCCGCTCCCAGCCGCCGCATGGCTTGGCCCGCGAAGGCAGCCCGTAGTTGTGCCGGAACGTGTGCAGCATCCGGTCCGGGTCCAGGAACATTAAGTAGTTGGTGTTGCGCGCCTGGTTGGCCCGGAACGGGCTGGCCCGCAACTGGACGGCGGTCAGCGGGAACGCCCGGCCCAGCCCAGCCGTGCCGTCCGGCACGTACCCGCTGGTCCAGCCGCCGGATGCGGCCCGCAACTGGTTCGGGAGGGCGCTGGCCAGCGCCGCTCCGGCCACCGCGCCGCCGAAAGCGGTCAGCACCGCCCGCCTGCTGATCAGCTCCGCCCGCCTGCCCGCCACGGCTGCCTCCGTTGCTGGCCCAGACCCACTTTGATCAGAACTCACAGCAGCCAGACGGTCAATGCCTGCCACCTCAGCAACAGCTCTGAGCTTGGGGGCCGGGGCCCGGCTGGCCGGGCCGGCTGCGACGATGGAGGCCAGTCGAGACAGGGCGGAGAGCAGCAGATGGCAGATGAAGAGTTCACCCGGGCCCTGGACAGCAGCCGTGAAGTCAACCTCACTGTCACCGGGCGCAAGTCCGGCCGCGGCATCACCCTCCCGGTCTGGTTCGCGCGGGATGGCGGCACGCTGTACCTGGTTCCGGTCAGCGGAGCGGACAGCAACTGGTACAAGAACGTGCTGCGCACACCGACGATCCGGCTGGCCGCCGGGGGGACCGAGCGCACCGTCAGCGCGGCGCCGGTCACCGATCCGGCCCGGGTCGCTGAGATCGTGGACAGGTTCCGGGCCAAGTACGGCGCGAAGGACGTGGCCGCCTACTACCCGAAGCAGAACGCCGCGGTAACCGTCCCGCTCGGCTGACCGGCCCCGGGCGATACATCACCAGATTCTGGTGACGGCCGCTCACCCTGATCGGCCTGGTCGGCTTCGCCGGCGTTTCGGCCGTTGGCGGCGCCTCGGTCAACTTCGCCATGCTGATTACCGCGCGGGCCTGCCAGGGCGCGTTCGCGGCGCTGCTGGTGCCGGCCGCGCTGTCGCTGCTGACCACCACGTTCACCGAGCCGAAGGACCGCGGCACGGCGTTCGGCATCTACGGGGCGATCGCCGCCGCCGGCGGTGCGGTGGGCCTGCTGCTCGGCGGCGCGCTGACCGAGTACCTGTCCTGGCGCTGGTGCCTGTATGTGAACCTGCTCTTCGCCGGAGTGGCGTTCGCCGGCGGGGTGGTGCTGCTGACCCGCCAGCCGTCCCCGGGCCGGCCGAGGCTGGACATCCCGGGCGCGCTGCTGGTTTCCGCCGCGGTGTTCTGCCTGGTCTACGGCTTCGCCAACGCCGACCCGGCTACCTGGCGGGACCTGGTGTGGATCACCGTGGACACCCTGGTGGGCTGGCTGCTCATCCTCACCCCGGCGGGCCTGCTGGCCTGGGGCCTGTTCGGCCTGGTCATGCCCGCCGTCTGGCACCCGATCGTCGCCGCGCACGGCAACAACTGGTACGCCTTCATCCACGTGACCACCGCCAGCACCGCCTGGCTGTCGGCGGCCCTCGGCATCGCGTTCATCGCCCTGGGCCTGCTGACCGCCCCGTGGCTGCTGCGCCGCTACGGCGCCCTCGCGCAGTCGCTGCTCGCCCCCACCCGGTCCGCCGGACGTTACCCACTATCGTGACAGTGACATGACTATCCGGATCACGCTGCATGAGGGGGACATCACCCGGCAGGCCGCCGACGCCATCGTGAACGCGGCCAATTCGTCGCTGCTCGGCGGCGGTGGCGTGGACGGCGCGATCCACCGCCGCGGCGGGCCCGCGATCCTGGCCGAGTGCCGGTCGCTGCGGGCCCGCCGGTTCCCGGACGGCCTGCCCACCGGGCAGGCGGTGGCCACCACGGCCGGCGACCTGCCGGCCCGGTGGGTCATCCACACGGTCGGCCCGGTGTACGCGCGGGGCGAGGACCGCAGCGCCCTGCTCGCATCCTGCTATGCCGAGTCGCTGCGGGTGGCCGACGAACTCGGCGCCGGGGTGGTCGCGTTCCCGGCCGTCTCCGCGGGCATCTACGGCTGGCCCGCGGGCGACGCGGCCCGGATCGCGCTCGGCACCGTCCGCGCCACGGACACCGCCGTCCGGGAAGCCCAGTTCGTGCTGTTCGGCCGGGAGATGCACCAGGTGTTCGCGGCCGCGCTGGCCGCGCTGCCGGGTGACTAGGATGTGGCCGGGAGCAGCGAGGGGAGGACACCGGTGACCAGTGACGACGCGGCCGCCCAGGGATCGCCCCGGTTCCGTGCGGTGCTCGGCGACTTCGCCCCGTACCAGCCGGGCCGCCAGGTCCGCGGGCCGGACGGCCGGTCACACAAGCTGTCCTCGAACGAGTCACCGTTCGGGCCGCTGCCCTCGGTGCTTGAGGTGATCGCCGAGGCGGCGACGGCCGTGCACCGCTATCCGGACAACGGCGCGGTCGCGCTGACCGCGGCGATCGCGGACCGGTTCGGCGTGCCGCCGGAGCACATCGCGGTCGGCTGTGGCTCGGTCGGGGTGGCCCAGCAGGTGCTGGAGGCGGCCGGCGAGCCCGGCGCCGAGGTGCTCTACGCGTGGCGTTCCTTCGAGGCCTACCCGACGCTGGTCGCGCTGGCCGCCGCGGCGCCGGTCACCGTGCCGCTGCGGGCCGAGACGCACGACCTGGCCGCCATGGCCGCGGCCATTACCGGCCGGACCCGGGTCATCTTCGTGTGCAACCCGAACAACCCGACCGGCACCGTGGTGCACGCGGACGAACTGGCCGCGTTCCTCCGCCAGGTGCCGCCGGACTGCCTGGTCGTGCTGGACGAGGCGTACAACGAGTACGTCCGCGACCCGGCCGTGCCAGACGGGCTGCAGGTCTACCGGGAGTACCCGAACGTGGCCGTGCTGCGCACCTTCTCCAAGGCGTACGGGCTGGCCGGGCTGCGGGTCGGCTTCCTGGTCGCGAACCCGCCGGTGGCCGGGGCGGTGCGCAAGACCATGCTCCCGTTCACCGTGAACGCGGTGGCGCAGGCCGCCGCCATAGCCTCACTGGCCGCGGAGGCGGAACTGCTGCACCGGGTGGACCTGGTGGTCAAGGAACGGTCCCGGGTCAGCGGCGAACTGGCGGCCCAGGGCTGGACGGTGCCGCCGACCGAGGCCAACTTCGTCTGGCTCCGGCTGGGCGAGGACACCCAGGACTTCGCCGCCGCCTGCGCGCAGGCCGGGGTGGCCATCCGGCCGTTCGGTGCCGAGGGGGCCCGGATCTCCATCGGCGACCACGACGCCAACGACACGTTCCTGGACGTCGCCCGCGCCTACCCCCGCCGCCATTAACGCGCTGCGGGGCGGCGTTCCAGCTTCTCGGTGACCAGGCGGTAGAACTGGCGGGGGCGGCCGGGCTGCGGGGCCCGGCTTGGCGGCAGCGGCCAGGCCAGCCCTTCCTCGACCAGGCCATGCAGCAGCCGCCGCGCGGTCCGCGCGGTCACCCCGAGCACCTTGCCCGCCGTTTCCGCGTCCACCACCAGTGCGCTGTCGCTGCCGGCCAGCTTGTCGGCCAGCCGGGACAGCGTCTCCAGGCCACGCGGCCGGATGTTCTCGGTGGCCGCCGCGGCCGGGTGCCGCGGCGCCGGCACCAGCGCGATGCCCTCCCGGTCCAGCGCGAAGCCACGGCTGCCCGCGGCCGCATGCGAGCGGGACAGCGCCGCCTGCGCGTGCGCCTCCGCGTCCTGTGCGGTGCGGCCCATGCCGATGCCCACCTCGACGGCGATGCCCAGCTCGGTGCGGGCCCGCTCGCTGAACGGCGGTACCCGGAAACCGTCGGTCGCCGCGGCCAGCGAGCCGCGGGTGGCGGTGATCAGGAAGCAGTGGTCGCTGACCGGGCTGACCGAGGCGTGCATCCGCTGCGCCTCCTGGACCAGGAACCGGTGCACGGTGAGCCGCAGTTCCTCGCGTGCGTGCCGCGGCGTGGACCGGCGGGTGGTGTCGCGCAGCGTGGGCACCTCGACCAGGGCCACCGCGAGCTGGGCTTCTTCCAGCCGCCGGTTGCCCGCCAGCAGAGTGGCGGTGCGCAGCGCGGAGCGGATCGCGCTGTTGGTCGGGCGCAGGATGCGGACCGGCACGTCGGCTGCGGACAGCCGCTGCGCCACCGACTGCAGGCAGGTGAACGCGATGGTGATCTCGTCGCGCCGCCACAGCCGCTCGTGGAACGCGGCCAGCGTGGCCGCGTTGGCCGCGTCCTCCCGGACGTGCACGTTGTCGGTGGGCACGCCCAGCTCGCCGAACGCGTCTTCCACGTCCATCCGGCTGAGCACGTCCACGCTGACCCGGCTCAGGTCCTGGCCCAGCTCCCGGCTGGCCCGCAGCAGCGCCGCGTACAGCGCGCTGCCGGCCAGCGGCACATAGGTGGCCGGGACACGCAGCGTGCCGGCCCGCCGGGCGTACTCATGCGGCACCTGGCTGGCGAACAGGCAGGCGTCGATGCCCGCGCCGAGCCGGAGCACCTTGTCGGCGGCCTCCTGCTCGCCGCGGTAGGCGGCCGCGACCAGCCGCCGCGGCGGCGCCGCCGCCGAGCCGTTCGCGGACGGCCCCGGGCCGGTGCCCGGCTGGCCCGGACCGGGCAGCGCACCGGGCTGCGCGGTGCCGGACAGCATGATGCGCTCGACCAGGTCGTGCGGGCCGACAATGCCGATCGTCAGCTCGCCCGCTGGCTGGCGCTGGCCGGTCATCGCCGCGCGCCATTACGTGAGACGGCAGTCACTAACGTGCTGCCGGCCGCGGAATACAGCTCGTGGTGAGAAGTCACAGTCAGACCCTTTGCGCTGACGATTGCACGATCGTATAGTTCGTAACCCGCCAGCGACCTGCGCGTAGGCAAATCCGCTGGCAGTTTCGTGCTTCGTCACATTTGGCCGGGCAGAAACCGCCCGTTAGGGGCGTTACTTCTCAGCCGCTCGACTCGATGCTGATGTCCGCGCCCAGCGTGGTGAGCCGCTCCGCAACTGCCGCGTGCCCGCGGTCGATCAGGTAGCCGGGGGCCACCACGGTCTCGCCCTCGGCGCACAGCCCGGCCAGGATCAGCGCGATGCCGCTGCGCAGGTCGTGCGCGACCACCTTGGTCCCCTTGAGCGTGGACGGCCCGTGCACGATGGCTACGTTGCCGCTGTCCACCTCGACCTTGGCGCCCATCTTGTTCAGCTCGCCGACCAGCGTGTACCGGCCATCGAAGATGGTCTCCCGGATGTAGCTGGTGCCGTCGGCCAGGCAGCTCAGCGCCATGATCGGTGACTGCAGGTCGGTGGCGAAGCCGGGGTACGGGCTGGTGATCACGTTGATCGGGCGCAGCGTGCGCTCCCGGCGGACCTGGAGCACGGCGCCCTTGGCGGTGAACTCCACGCCCATCTGCTCCAGCTTCCAGCGCACCACGCCGAAGTGCTCCAGTTGCGCGCCGACCAGGTTCAGCTCGCCACCGGTGATCGCGGCGGCCATGGCGAACACACCGGCGTCGATCCGGTCCGGCATGACCGTGTGCTCGGTCGCGGTCAGCTCGCTCACCCCGCGCACGGTGACGAAGCCGGTGCCGCCGCCGCTGATGTCCGCGCCCATCTTGGTCAGGAACGCGATGACGTCAAGTACCTCGGGCTCGAGCGCGCAGTTGTCGATGACCGTGGTGCCCGGCGTGAGGCTGGCCGCCATGATCAGGTTTTCGGTGCCGGTGTGTGACGGGGTGTCCAGGTACAGGTGCGCGCCCTGCAGCTTGCCCGCCTTGACGTAGATCTTGTCGCCCTGCTCGTCCACGATCGCGCCGAGCCGGGCAAAGCCCCGGTAGTGGAAGTCCAGCAGGCGGCTGCCCAGGTTGCAGCCGCCGATGCCCTCGATGACCGCCTCGCCGAGCCGGTGCAGCAGCGGCGGCACGAACAGCACCGAGGCGCGGAACCGCCGGGCGATCTCGGCCGGCAGCACCGGGCTGGTCAGGTTGGACGCGTCCACCACCAGGGTGCGCTCGGACTCATGGAACTTGACGACGGCCCCCACGGCCTGGGCTAGCTCGACCGCGCGGCGGACGTCCTCGATCGGCGGGACGTTGCGCAGTACCGTCCGGCCCTCCGCGGTGAGCAGCGACGCGGCGATCATTTTGAGCGCAGCGTTCTTGGCGCCCTGGACAAAGACCGTGCCCTGCAGCGGGGTTCCGCCTCGCACGCGGTAGCAGGTCTCGGGTCCAATGGTCATGAGGCTGAAGCTCCTGTCCCTCGGAAACGCGTCGTCACGGTGTGCCGGCGGTCCTGGCAGTGCGCTGCCCAGTGCTGGGCGGGCAGCCGGCCGCTGGTCCGGCGGCAACCCGTCTGCATGTCCCAGGCCAGTATTCCACCGGCCTGTCCAGTCTCCGGCCGTAGCCGGGGCCGTGGGGTCGTTGAGCAGAGTTCCACGGCAGTCATACCCACTGCCGTCCGGTGATGCGCTCATATGCCTCGATGTAACTAGCACGTGTCTGCTCGACCACATGGTTCGGCAGTGCTGGGGGTGGCTGGCGATCCCGCTCTGCCCAGCCGGACTCGGGCGAGTCTAGCCAGTCCCGGACGATCTGCTTGTCAAATGACACTTGTGGCGTACCGGGCATCCATTCGCTGGCCGGCCACAGCCGGGACGAGTCCGGGGTGAGCACCTCGTCGGCCAGCAGCAGCCTGCCGCCCGGGTCGAAGCCCAGCTCGATCTTGGTGTCGGCGAGCAGGATGCCGTGCCTGGCGGTAACTTCCGCGCCATGCCGGTACACCTCCAGCGTGATCCGCCTGAGGTCGGCCGCGACGTCCTCGCCGACCTGCGCGGCCACCTCGGAGAACGCGATGTTCTCGTCATGCTGCCCGCGCGGCGCCTTGGTCGCCGGGGTGAAAATCGGCTCGGGCAGCTGCGAGCCGTCGAGCAGCCCGGCAGGCAGCGGTACCCCGCATACCGACCCGGTCTGCCGGTACTCCCGCCAGCCCGACCCGGCCAGGTAGCCGCGGGCCACGCACTCCACCGGGACCATGGACAGCTTGCGGCAGGCCATCGCCCGCCCGGCGAACTCGGCCGGGATCTCGGCATCCACCAGATGATTCGGTACCACGTCGGCGAGTTGTTCGAACCACCACAGGGACAGCTGGGTCAGGATCTTGCCTTTGTCCGGTATCGGCGTCGGCAGGACGTGGTCGTAGGCGGACACCCGGTCCGAGGCGACCAGCAGCAGCACAGAGTCGCCCAGCGAATAGACGTCCCGCACCTTCCCCGAGTACAGCAGCTGCAACGGCTCGCTCACGTGAGCCCCTCCAGCCGCCCGAACACCCCGCCCAGCCGGGCCACATACCGCTCCGGCCGGGATACCTCGGCCAGCCGCGCGTCGTCCAGCGTGACGCCGCGCTCAGCCGCCTCGGCGCGCAGCGTCTGCAGCAGCGGGGTGCCGTACTGCCAGGTCCGCATCGCGGCCGCCTGGACCAGCGCGTACGCATCCTCCCGGGACATCCCGGAGCCGACCAGTTCGAGCAGGATGCTCGAGGTGTAGATGAGGCCGCCGGTGGATTCCAGGTTGGCCAGCATCCGGTCCCGGTCCACGACCAGGCCCTCGATCAGGCCGGTGGTCAGGTGCAGCAGGTAGTCGAGCGCGATGGCCGCGTCCGGCAGCGCGATCCGCTCCGTGCTGGAGTGTGAGATATCCCGCTCGTGCCACAGCGCGATGCCCTCGGTCACCGGCGTCACATACCCGCGCACGATCCGGGCCAGCCCGGCGATCCGCTCGGAGCGGATCGGGTTCTTCTTGTGCGGCATCGAGGACGAGCCCTTCTGCCCGGCCCGGAACGGCTCGGAGAGCTCACGGACCTCGGTGCGCTGCCCGTGCCGGATCTCCAGCGCGATCGCCTCGCACACGCTGGCGGCCACCGCGACCGCGCTGATCCACTCGGCGATGCCGTCCCGGAACACCACCTGGGTGGCCACGTCGGCCGGACGCAGGCCCAGTTCGGCCATGACCGTGGCCTCGATGGCCGGGTCGATGTTGGAGTACGTGCCGACCGGCCCGGACAGCTTGCCCACCGCGACCGCGTCGCAGGCCCGGAGCAGCCGGTCCCGGCTGCGGGCCATGGCGAACGCGAAGTCGGCCACCCGGTGCCCCCACACGTCCGGCTCGGCGTGGATGCCGTGCGTGCGGCCGACCCGGAGCGTGCCACGGTGCGCCAGGCCGTGCTCGCGCAGCGCGGCCACCAGCCGGCTGGCCTCCGCCACCAGCAGGTCGGTGGCTTCGGTGAGCTGCACCGCGAGCGCGGTGTCCAGCAGGTCAGACGATGTCATCCCGTAGTGCACCCAGGCGGCCGCCGCGCGCGGCGTGGTGTTGTCCGCCCAAGCGGTGAGGAACGCGATCACGTCGTGATCGGTGACCGCCTCCACCGCGGCCACCGCTTCCGGTGTCGGCGGCTTGGCGTTGCGCACCGCCTCCACCGCCTCGGCCGGCACCGTCCCGGCCGCCGCCTGCGCCGCCAGCACCAGCGTCTCCACCTGGCACCACAGCTCGTATTTGTGCGCTTCGCTCCAGACCTTGCCCATCCCGGGCCGGGTGTACCGCTCGATCACACCCTCTATTTTCCCCTAACGCCAGCACCGGCCCGGTCACCCCGGCCGGCTCGCGGCCGCCCGGCGGCGTTCCAGGCAGAGCAGGCCGACCAGCCCGGCCAGCAGCACCACCAGCTGTGCCTCGATACTCACGGTGGCCCCCAGCGCCGCGGTGGCCAGGGCGAACAGCGCGGCGGCCAGCCGCGGCCACGGGGTGCCGAGATGCAGCGCCCGGCGGAACGCGGCCTGCCCGGCCAGGAACAGCGCCGCGCCCGCCCCGATGGCCAGCGCCGGCGCGGCCGGATGTGACTGCGCGGCCTGGCCGATGGTCAGCTTCACCCCGGCGGCCAGCGCCACCACGCCGAGCAGGATCGGGATGTGCGGGTAGAAGTACGCGGACAACGCCAGCGCGGGCCGCCGCGGCCGTGGCGCCTCAGCCATGGCCTCCGCGGCCCGCTCATCGTCCGCGCCGCCGAAGTAGACCCACCACAGCGCGGCCGACACGGCCAGGCCGAGCACCGCGGCCAGCACGATCTGCGCGTCCAGCGGGTGCGCGGCAGCGCCGATGCCCACCGCGGCCACCGATTCGCCCAGCGCCACGATGACCAGCGCGCCATGCCGCTCGGCGAAATGCGCCGGGGCGATCTCGAACCGGCCGCCGACCTGCACCACCAGCGGGGACAGCACCTGGATGGCCAGCGCCGCCGTCCACAGCAGGTAGTCGGCCACGCCGCTGGTCAGCCCGGCCACCAGGACCAGCAGCGCCGAGCCGAGGTTGACCGGCAGCACCCGGACGATGTTCCGGTTCACCCGGTAGTAGAGCCCGCCGTGCACGCACACCACGACCAGGTAACCGAGGCCGAGGAAGATGCCGCTGCTGGCCGACCGGCTGTTGCCGAACCCGTTCCGGATGGCCAGCCCGACGACCAGGAACCCGGCCATGCCGAGCAGCAGGAGCAGCCGCTCCGGAGTCCGGTCCGGGGTGCGGGTGTTGGTCAGCCAGGCGTACCCGCCGTACATCCACCACAGCACCCCGAACACCAGCAGCGCCTGGGCGATCGAGGTGGCCGACAGGCGGTTGTCGTCCAGCAGCGCGGACAGCTGGGTCAGGGTGAACGCGAAGACCAGGTCGAAGAACAGTTCCAGCGTGCTGACCCGCAGCGGCGGGTCCGTGGTCTGCTGGTCCGCCGGCATCGGTCAGCCGCGCGCCGCCTGGGCCGCGGCCCATTCCGCGATGTCGGTGCGGAACCAGCCGCCGCGCATGGTGATCTTCCCCGCCGCCTGGTACGCCGCCGTCCGGGCCGCCGCCAGGTCCGGCCCGGTGCCGACGACGTTGAGCACCCGGCCGCCCGCCGATACCAGCTGACCAGCCCCGTCCAACTGGGTGCCAGCGTGCAGGACATAAGCCCCGGCGGTGCGTTCGGCATCGGAAAGACCGGTGATGTGATCGCCGCGCGCGGGCGCTCCGGGGTAGCCCTCGGCCGCGAGCACGACGGTCACCGCGGCACCCGGGGCCCAGCGCGGCGGAGCGAGGCCGGCCAGCGATCCGGACGCGGCCGCGGCCAGCAGGCCGGCCAGCGGGGTGGCCAGCCGGTCCAGAATGACCTGGGTCTCCGGGTCGCCGAAGCGGGCGTTGAACTCGACCACCCGGACGCCCGCCGCGGTCAGGCTCAGCCCGGCGTAGAGCAGGCCGCGGTAGGGCGTGCCGCGGCGGCGCAGCTCGTCCACGGCCGGCTGCAGCACGGTGCCGAGCACCTCGCCGGCCAGCCCGGGCGGGGCCCAGGGCAGCGGGACATAGGCGCCCATCCCGCCGGTGTTCGGCCCCTGGTCGCCGTCCCCGGCCCGCTTGAAATCCTGCGCGGCCAGCAGCGGCACCGCGGTGGCCCCGTCGGCCAGCGCGAACAGCGACACCTCGGGGCCGTCCAGGAACTCCTCGATGACCACCGTGCCGCACGCCTGGGCGTGCTTTTCGGCCGCGGCCCGGTCCTCGGTGACCAGGACGCCCTTACCCGCGGCCAGGCCGTCCGCCTTGACCACGTAGGGCGGGCCGAACTCGTCCAGCGCGGCCGCCACCTCGGCTGGGCTGGCGCAGGTGTGCGCCCGGGCCGTCGGGATGCCCGCCGCCTGCATGATCTGCTTGGCGAACGACTTCGAGCCCTCGATGGCGGCGGCCCGGCGGCTCGGCCCGAAGCAGGCGATGCCGGACGCGCGCAGCCCGTCGGCCACGCCGGCCACCAGCGGCGCCTCCGGGCCGATCACCACCAGGTCGGCCCGGGTCGCCCGGGCCAGGCCGGCCACCTGCCCGGCGTCGGTGATATCCACCGGGTGCAGCCGGGCCAGCGCGGCGATGCCGGGGTTGCCTGGTGCCGCGTGCAGGTCGGTTACCTCGGGGTCGGCGGCCAGGGCCCGGGCCAGCGCGTGCTCGCGGCCACCGGAGCCAAGCAGGAGGACTCGCACGCGGCGAGCCTACCGGTGGTTTCCGGTTCTCCCGCTTGCCTGGGCTTATCGATGGTCAGCAGGGGCGGGCCGGGCGGATGCCGTGCCGCTCCTGGCCACCGCCGTGGGCCACCAGCACGTGCCGGAACCGCCCGGCCATGTGGGCGAACCAGAACACGCCGCCGACCGGGACCGGTTCGGCCGGCCAGGCCTCCGGGTGGATCCGGCCCTGGCGAAACTGGACCAGCAGGCCCCGGCCGCCCGCCGGCAGGATGCCCCAGGCGGCCACGTAAGACTGGCCCGCCCAGGCCGCCGAGCACGCGCCGCGGACGACGTGCGGGGCGAGCGGCCAGTCGGCCGGGAGCACGAGCAGGTCCACGAACACGTGCGCCACGTAGATCTCCAGCGCGGGCCGGCCAGCCGGGCCGGCCGCGCGGCGCACCGCCCACGGGCGGCCGGGCAGTTCCTCCAGGCTGTGCTCGGGCTTGGCGGTCACCAGGGTCAGCATCGGGCCGTCCTCCTGTGCCGGGGTTTGGCTGTGCTTCCAGCCTGCCGCGCGGGCGCGCGGAGGTCAGTAGTGGAGATGCCCGGGTTGACAGGGGTGCCAGCACCCGTGTGGCCCGGTAGCCCGTACCCGGCTGTTGGCGTTGACCCAGTTCAGACGAGCGGGCGCAGTTGCAGGGTCTGGTCCCGGCGCGGGCCGGTGCCCACCGCGGCCACCGGCGCGCCGATCATCTCTTCCAGCGCCTTGATGTAGCGCTGCGCGTTCGGCGGCAGGTCGGCGAACTCCTTGGCCCGGGAGATGTCCTCCCACCAGCCATCCAGGTACTCGTAGACCGGGGTGGCGTGGTGGAACTCGGTCTGCGTCATCGGGATCTCGTCGTGCCGGGTGCCGCCCACGTCGTACGCCACGCAGACCGGGACCTTCTCCAGCCCGGACAGCACGTCCAGCTTGGTGATGAAGTAGTCGGTGATCCCGTTGACCCGGGTCGAGTACCGGGCGATCACCGTGTCCACCCAGCCGGTGCGCCGCGGCCGGCCGGTGGTCACGCCGTACTCGCCGCCGGCCTTGCGCAGCCACTCACCCTGCTCGGTGAGCAGTTCGGTGGGGAACGGCCCGGCGCCGACCCGGGTGGTGTACGCCTTCAGGATCCCGATCACCTTGGTGATCCGGGTCGGCCCGATGCCCGCGCCCGCGCAGGCGCCGCCTGACGTCGGCGAACTCGACGTGACGAACGGGTAGGTGCCGTGGTCCACGTCGAGCAGGGTGGCCTGGGCCCCCTCCAGCAGCACCGTCTTGCCCTGGTCCAGCGCCTGGTTGAGGACCAGGCCGGTGTCGGCCACGTAGGGCCGGATCTGCTCGGCGTAACCCAGGTACTCCTTGGCGATGGCGTCCGCCTCGATGCCACGCCGGTTGTACACCTTGGTCAGCACCTGGTTGCGCTCGCGCAGCACGAGTTCCAGCTTCTGGGACAGGATGCCCGGATCGAGCAGGTCCTGGACCCGGATCCCGGTCCGGGCCACCTTGTCCGCGTAGGTCGGGCCGATACCCCGCCCAGTGGTGCCGATCCGGGCACTGCCCAGATAGCGCTCGGTGACCTTATCCAGGGCCCGGTGGTACGGCATGATCAGGTGCGCGTTGGCCGAGATCAGCAGCCGCTCGCAGGACACGCCGCGTTCCCGGAGCCCGTCGATCTCGCGCAGCAGCACCTCGGGATCGATCACCACCCCGTTGCCGATGACCGGGGTGACCTCGGGTGACAGGACGCCGGAGGGCAGCAGGTGCAGCGCGTAGCTGTCGTCCCCGATGACCACGGTGTGCCCGGCGTTGTTCCCGCCCTGGTAGCGGACCACGTAGTGCACCCGGTCCCCGAGCAGGTCAGTCGCCTTGCCCTTGCCCTCGTCACCCCACTGTGCGCCTACGAGCACAATGGCCGGCATCCGACCAGCCCCTTCCAGGCCTCGCCCCGCCTGCCGAGTTGAGGTTACTCCACGCTACGGCCCACTTTGTTACCCCCCTGTTTCACCTAGCCGGCCAGCTAGCCGGCCAGTGCAGCCACGGCGGTGGCGCTGCTGTCGGCCAGGAACACCCGGCAGCGTTCCGCCTCGTCCGTCTCGCCGATCGCCCCGGCGGCCAGGCCCAGCGCGTGCAGCGAGCGGAGGAAGCCCCGGTTCGGCTCGTGCTCCCAGGGAACCGGGCCGTGCCCCTTCCACCCGGCCCGGCGCAACTGGTCCAGGCCCCGGTGATACCCGGTCCGGGCGAACGCGTAGCCGGTCACCCAGTCACCCTGCTCCAGCGCCCGCTCGGCCAGCGCCGACCACGCCGCCGTGCTGGCCGGATTTCCCGCCGCCACCGCGGCCGGATCGGCCCCCGCCGCCAGCTCAGCGGCCCCCGGGTCCTCAGGCAGATAAGTAGCCGGCGGCCCGCCCAACAAGTTCTCACGCTCCATGCCCCCATCCTGCCCGACCCCACCCCCCGCACCCGCATCCCGCCACGCACCCCACCCGCCACCGTCGGCCCCCGCCACCGTCGGCCCCCGCCGCCAGTCCCTCCCGTCCCGCCAGTCCCTCCCGTCCCGCCACCTTGGGGGGTTTCCGCACTTACCACCCCAGATGTATGAGCCTTACGGACAAAAGGGGCAATTTGCCGTGCATCTGGGGTGGTAAGGGCTGCGGTTCACCGGAACTGGGGGGTCGCGGGAACTGTCGGTGACCCGGCGGACCGTAGGAGTGTGGATAGGCGAGGGGTCAAGATCTCCGGAGTGACGACAGCGGCCGGGTTGCGGGCGGCGGGGTTATCGCGGGGGCAGGTCGAGCGGCTCGTGAGCCGGGGAACATTGCGATTGCTGCGTACCGGGGTTTACGCGCCTGCTCCGCTCGTGGAATCAGTAGCGGGGGAACCGGCAACCGCTCACTTGCTCCAGGTCGCGGCAGCCATCGCAGGCGCCAATTCATACGCGGTGGGCAGCCATCGATCTGCTGCCATCGTGCATGGCCTGAGCCAGATTGGGCAGCCGCGTGCGGTCCGGGTGGAATTGACCAGAGTCCCGGACGGTCGCGGCAGCAAGAGCAGGCGCCCGGGCATCCTGCTGCATATGGCCGCGCTGCCGGCCGGGCATGTCACCAGGTGCCGGGGGGTGCCAGTTACGTCGGTGGCCAGGACGGTCGTTGATCTGGCCCGGACGGTGCCGTTCGCCGCGGGGGTGGTGGCCGCAGACTCGGCGCTGCGGGACGAACAGACGACGCCCGACGAACTAGAGGCGGTGCTCGCGCGGTGCCAGCGCTGGCCGGGGATCCAGCGGGCGCGGCGGGTGGTGGCGTTCGCGGATCCGGAGGCGGAGTCAGTGCTGGAGTCGATCAGCCGGGTGGCGTTCCACGAGCACGGCCTGCCGCCACCTGAGCTGCAGGTCTGGGTGGGGGATGAGGACGAGATCGCCGGCCGGGTGGACTTTCTCTGGCGCGAGCGCCGGACGATTGCCGAGGCTGACGGGGCTATTAAGTACACCGGGGCGGCCAGGGCGCTGGCGCAGCTGAACCGCGACGCCAGGCTGCGCGAGGCCGGATTCGAGGTGGTGCACTTCACCTGGGCGGAGATCACCAAGGTGCCGGGTCAGGTCGTGGGCGCCATTCGCGCCGCGTTCCGCCGGGGCGGCGGCACGCGGCGCGAATGAAACAGATCAGCCGAGCTTGGTACCTGCCGACTGCAGGTCCTCGCAGGCCCGCGCCACCCGGGCGGACATGCCCGCCTCGCCGGCCTTGCCGTAGGAGCGCGGGTCGTAGGCCTTCTTGTTGCCCACCTCGCCGTCGATCTTCAGCACGCCGTCGTAGTTGCGGAACATGTGGTCCGCGATCGGCCGGGTGAACGCGTACTGGGTGTCGGTGTCCACGTTCATCTTGACCACGCCGTAGGAGATGGCCTCCCGGATCTCCGCCAGATCCGACCCCGAGCCGCCGTGGAAGACCAGGTCGAACGGCTTGTCCTGGCCGTACTTGGCGCCCACCGCATCCTGGATGTCGCGCAGGATGGACGGCCGCAGCGTGACGTGCCCCGGCTTGTACACCCCGTGCACGTTGCCGAACGTGGCGGCCAGCAGGTAGCGGCCCTTCTCGCCCAGGCCGAGCGCCTCGGCCACGGCCAGCGCGTCCTCCGGGGTGCTGTACAGCTTCTCGTTCATCTCGCCGGTGACGCCGTCCTCCTCGCCGCCGACCACGCCGATCTCCATCTCCATTACCGCACGGGCCTTAGCGCACTCGGCCAGCAGTTCGGTGGCCAGCGCGATGTTCTCGTCCAGCGGCACCGCGGACCCGTCCCACATGTGCGAGTTGAACAGCGGCTCCTCGCCCCGGGCCACCCGCTCCTGGGACAGCTTGACCAGCGGCCGCATGAAGCCGTCCAGCTTGTCCTTGGGGCAGTGGTCGGTGTGCAGGGCGATCTGCACCGGGTACCTGGCCGCCACCTCGCGGGCGAACGCGGCCAGCGCGGCCGACCCGGTCACCATGTCCTTGACGGCCGCCCCGGACAGGTAGTCGGCGCCGCCGGTCGATACCTGGACGATTCCGTCACTTTCCGCATCGGCGAAACCGCGCAGCGCGGCGTTCAGCGTCTGGCTTGAGGTCACGTTGATGGCCGGGTAGGCAAAGCCGCGTTCCTTGGCCCGGTCCAGCATCTGTGCGTAGACCTCAGGCGTGGCGATAGGCATGGCGATCTGGCTCCCTGTCTCAGTTAGTGCTGTCTAGTATCCGGGAAACGGCCCCGCCGCGGGTGGCGCAGCGCTGGCCCGCCGCGGAACAGAGGCTGGTAAAGGGTCTCCTAACCTGGTCCGCTGGTGGCCGCAGTGCTCCCGGGATGCGGTACAACAGTGAGCTATGGAGAGCTTTCTCAGCCAGTGGGGTCTGGCGGCTGTCTTCTTGTTCGGCTTCCTCGAGGCGTGCTGCATCCCGATCCCGTCGGAGATCACTTTCGGGTTCGCCGGGGTGCTGGCTGGCGAGGGGCGGCTGAACATCGTCGCCGTCATCATCGTGGGGACGCTGGCCGAGCTCATCGGCTCGTTCGTCTCCTATACCGTGGGCCGGGTGGCCGAGCGGCCGCTGGTGTCCCGGTTCGGCCGCTATCTGCTGATCACCGAGCGGGACATCGACCGCGCGGAACGCTTCCTCGCCGGGCGCGGCGTGTGGGCGGTGCCGGTCGGCCGCGCGCTGCCGGTGGTGCGCACGTTCATCTCCATCGTGGCCGGCTTCACCAAGATGCCCGCGCTGCTGTTCGGCGTGCTCAGCCTCATCGGCACCGCGGTCTGGGTGACCGTGATCTCGCTGCTCGGCTACAGCCTGAGCAGCACCTGGCAGAGCATCTCGCACGGCATCGCGGTGGCCGGGTACCTGATCGCCGCGGTCGTGGTGCTCGCCATCGTGGCGCTGATCCTGCACCGGCTGCGCGAGGTCCGGCGCGAGACCGCCGCGGCCGGCGCACACGCGCAGGGCCACGACCAGGCCGGTGATCAGCCCAGGCCCAGGTCGCCCATGTCATAGGCGGCCAGGTACGGCAGCCCGCGCGCGGCCACCTTGTCCCGCGCGCCACGCTCCACCACCACCGCCACCCCGACGACCTCCGCGCCCGCCTCGCGCAGCGCGTCCACCGCGGCCAGCACGGAATTGCCGGTGGTTGACGTGTCTTCCACGGCCAGCACCCGGCGCCCAGCGACGTCCGGGCCCTCGATGCGCCGCTGCAGGCCGTGCGACTTTCCTTCTTTCCGCACAACGAAAGCATCCAGCGACTGGCCCGCAGCGCTCGCGGTGTGCAGCATGGCGGCGGAAACCGGGTCCGCACCCAGGGTCAGCCCGCCGACCGCGTCGTAGTCCAGCCCCGCGGTCAAGTCGCGCATTACCCGGCCGGCCAGCGCGGCGCCCGCCCCGCTGAGCAGCACCCGGCGCAGGTCGATGTACCAGGTGGCGCGCTGCCCGGAGGACAGCACGAAGTCGCCGTGCACCACGGCCTTGTCCTTGATCAAACGCAGCAGATCATCGCGGTCGCTCACGGCTGAGCAGCCTACCTGGCCTGCTCAGCCGGCCGTGGCGATGGCCACGTCGTGCGCGGTGCGCACCTCGGCTAGCGTCGGGGGGTAGTGCGCGAGGTGCCGAAGGCCAGCACATGGCCGTCCGAGGTGCCCACGTAGACCCGGCCGGCGTTGGTGGCCGGGATGGTGAACTGGACAGCCGAAAGGGACGCTGACCAGATCGGGCTCAGGTGGCACGGCGCCGCGCTGGTGCAGCCGGCTGGCGGGATCGCGGGGTATGCGTCCAGCTCCCCGTTGAACGAGACTTCCCACACCACCGCACTCGACAGCGTGTCCCCGTCCGAGGTGACGACCGGCGGTGGTTGCTACGGGTCAGCGTGGCGGTGTTGCCGAACACGGCCGGGTGCCCCCACTGGCCGCGTGGGGCGTAGGGCCCGGACACGCTGACCACGTCGTCTGTCCCGTTGGGACCCTGCTCCCGGCCGCCCAGGCTGTCCCGGTCCAGCAGGAAGACCCGGCCGTCCTTGCCCGACTGGACCAGCAGGTGCGGATACGTCGTCGAGCCGAACGGCAGGCCGACCGGCCCGCCGGACCCAACATCGATGTCGTTGGCGCCCAGGTACGGTGCATTGGCCGGGCTGAAGAAGTCCACCGCGTGCAGCGTCCCGTTTGGCCGCACGCCCAGCTGGACCACCGAGTCGCCGAGGTCCTGCGGCGGCCTGTTGCCGGGAGCTGGGGCAGGAGCGGTGCCGTTGCCGGTGGCCACGAAGATCCGGCGGTGACGTCGATCGCGCGCGCGGCCGGGGCTAGCACGGCCACGGTGGTCAGCGCGGCGGCGGCCAGCGCCACCGTGCCGATTAGCACCCAGGTGCGCTGCCAGGACCGCAGCGGAGTCTCGTTGGCCATGACTGAGCATGATGGAATGCACTCTGCGTGACCACTTGAAAACGTTCTGAAGTTACTAATCTGCCGACTGGATTAGCCGAGCCCGGCCAGGATCCGCTCTTCCTTGGCCGGGTCCAGGCCGATGGAGCCGGGGCGGCCGACGGTCAGGTCGCTCAGGTCGGTGCCCTGGTCCGTGGCCTCCAGACGAAGCCAGGCCCAGGTGTCGTGCACAGTGTCGGTCAGCGGCCGGTAACGGATGCCGGTCCGGATGGCCCGGCCACCGGAGACGGTCCAGACCCCGGCCAGTTCCGGGGTGTCCGGCGCCCACATCGGCAGTTCAGTCCACGGCTCGACACCGGCGTCGAGCAGCACCTGATCCGGCACCCAGCGCAGGTCGAGACCGGTGTGCCGGTCGGCCCGGGTCATCTCACCACAGGTGGTGAGCAGGTCGCCGAACCGTGCGTCGTTAGACCCGGGCACGTTGACGATCCCCGGGATACGCCGCCGGGAGTTGTCGATCAGCCAGGCGGCCAGATCCCGGGCGTCGGTCAGCCGGATCGGCCGGTCCGGATCACCGGGGGCGAGGACGGCGCCGCCGCGGGCGATGCGGGTCAGCCACCACGGCAGCCGGCCTATGTTCTCGTGCGGCCCGACGATGAGTCCGGGGCGGGCGATGAGATGCCGCCGGGGGAAGGCTTCGGCCACCGCCCGCTCGCTGCCCGCTTTGAGCTCGCCGTAGCCGAGGGATTCGATCGTGCCGTCCGCGTCGGCCGGGCAGTCCAGCACCCGGGAGTCTTCATCGACCGGCTCGCGCGGGTAATCGGCGTAGACCGAAATCGTGGATACGTACGTGTAATGGCCGACCCGCGGGGCGAGCAACCGGGCCGACGCGGCGACGTGCCGTGGAGCGATGGTCGAGGTGTCAATGACGAAGTCAAAATCTCGTTCAGCCAGCTTAGACAGATCCTCGGACCTGGTACGGTCTCCGTGCAATGCCTCGGCACCCGGCCGGGGCTCGCCGCTCAGCCCCCGTGTGAAGGTCGTGACGTCATAGCCACGCCTGATCGCTTCGTCCACGATGGCACGCCCGAGGAACCGGGTACCCCCGAGAACAAGAAGTCGCATGGCCGAAGACTATGCCGGGTCATGGGCAAGCCCCGGGGACGCTTCTGCCGAGAGCGGACTTCTCCCCGCGGATGCCCGCGACCTGCTCGCGATCTATCACACTGGATGGACCAACACCGGCGGCTGGGCGCTGGTAACGTCTCGCGTCGAGGGAAGGACGGTGTCGCGTGGAGCGGTGCGCGCTGTTCGTGGACGCGGGCTACGTGCTGGCGGATGGCGCGATGGCCGTCCACGGAACCCGCCACCGAGAGTCCGTATCCTGGGATTACGCAGGCCTGCTCCAATTCTTCGGCAGCATCGCCCGGGAACGGACCAGCCTCCCGCTGCTGCGCTGCTACTGGTATGAGGCTACCGTCGAGGGCCGCCGCGCGCCGGAGCACGACACGCTGGCCGATCTCCCCGGGCTGAAGCTCCGGCTGGGCCGGCTCCGGCCCGGCCGCCGCGAAGGCGTGGAAGGCGAGATCCGCCGCGACCTGACCACGCTGGCCCGGAACAACGCGATCAGCGACGCGCTGCTGGTCAGCGCCGAGGAGGATCTGGCCCAGGTCGTCGCCGACGTGCAGGACCTCGGCATCCGGGTGCTCATCGTGCACATTACGGTCGGCGGCAACTGGACCATCTCGCGCAGCCTGCGGCAGGAATGTGACGACATCATCGAGATCGGAGAGGGGCACCTGCGCCCCTACACCGAACTCGTCGCCGGGGCCACCGCGCTGAGCGCGGGCGAGCCGTATCAGCTGGCCGTGTCCGCGGGGCGCGCGCTGACCAACGGGCACGGGCCGGTCGTCGGCCCGCTGGCCCAGCAGGCGCTGGCCGCGGGCGCGCACCCGGCCCCGCCGGCCATCTACACCGCACCGGTGGTGGCCGAGTACCAGCGGGCCGCGCAGCCGGTTGCCCAGCAGGCCGGGAACGCGGTGCAGGCGCCGCCGCTGCCGCGCCGCCAGAGCGGCGGGCCTGCCGCCGACCGGGAGTCCGTGCCGGCCGGCCGCGGTTCGGCCGGGAACTCGGCCGAGCCGGCGCCGGGCGGGCCGGCTTCGGTGCCTGATCCGCTGAGCTCGCCTCCGGCGGCGGCGCAGCGGTCCGGGCCGGCCGGTCCGGGGCAGCCGGATCTGCCCAGCCAGCCGATGCCGGGGTCCGCGCCCGCGGCACGCCAGCCGGGCCTAGCGGGCCAGGAGGCGATGGGCGGCCAGCCGCAGCACCTGACCGGCCAGCCGACCCTGCTCGGGCAGGGTATGCCCGCCCCGCAGACCATGCCGGGCCAGCAGTCCATGCCGGGCCAGCAGTCCATGCCGGGCCACCAGCCGATGCCCAGCCAGCAGTCCGTGCCGGGCCAGCAGTCCATGCCCGGTCGGCAGTCCATGCCCGGTGGACAGAACGGCATGCCCGGGCAGAACGGCATCCCCGGCCAGAACGGGCTGCCGAGCCAGAATGGCGTGCCGAGCCAGAACGGCTTGCCCACCCGGCAGAGCATGCCCGGCGTCCAGGGGCCACCACCCAGCGGGTCCAGCCTCTCCGGCCAGCAGAGCATGCCCGGCCAGCAGAGCATGCCCGGCCAGCAGAGCATGCCCGGCCAGCAGAGCATGCCGGGGCAGCAGTCGATGCCAGGGCCGTACAGCACGCCAGGACCTGGGATGGGACAGCCCGGCGGGCCCGGGCTGTCGCCGCCGCCGTCGCCCGGACTGCCTGACCCACGCAGTCGCGGTGCGCACCACGCCCAGGCACCCGGTGCGGACCAGGATCCGTACCAGGCGCCGTCGGCCGGCTCGTTCCGCGGGCCAGCTCAGGACGTGCCGGTGCGCCAGCCGATGACCGGGTCCCCGGGCCAGAGCCTGCCCGGTAACCAGGGCATCCCGGAGCCGCCGCGCCAGTACCAGCAGAGCCCCTACGGGATGCCCGCCGAGCCGATGCCCGGGCAGTACCCATCCGTACCGGCAGGCCAGGACGGCGGCAGCGGGGCCGCCTCCTATGTGCCGCCGCAGGCGCCGTACGGCGGGCCGCCGCCCGCCTCCGCTGCTCCTGTCCCACCGGGCCAGGCATTGCCCATCGCCGACGCGGTGCAAGCCGCGCACGCCGAGGGGTTCGAATTCGGTCAGTCGGTCGCCCGTGAGGCGCCGGCGCTCTGGCTGGAGGCCGTACTTGCCCGCAAACCGCGGATGCCGTCCGACCTGGAAGCGAGGCTGCTCCAGGACTCGGCGCTGCCGATCGATTCACTGCTGCACGACGAGACCCGGCACGCGCTGCGCCGCGGCTTCTGGGATGCCCTGGAACGATCGCGCAGATAGCGTGGTTCTCCCGTGACTGAGTTCGTTCGCGGCGTTGAAACCGGTCTCGGTATGGGTACGTCCGGTGACGTGGTGCTGTTGACCAGGGACCTGTTTGATGCGATCGAGTTCGATGCGGCGTGCAGTGGTGACCACCGCGCCGCAGCCGAACAGATGATCAATCTAGCCGTGTCCGGCACGCAGACCGCGGAGTTCCCGCGCGCTGAGGCCTACCTCAGGGCGGGCGAGCAGTGGCTGCTCGCCGACGAGCCGGCCGCCGCCGCGCAGGGATTCCAGCGTGCCCTCGAAGATGGCGGCGTGGCGTTCGTGGACCCGCGGGTCCCGCTGGCCCGGGCGCTGTTCCAGATGGACAAGCCCACCGAGGCCGAGAGCCTGATCCGGCAGATCGAGCAGGAGCAGCCCAGCGACCCGAGGATCTACGACCTGGTCGCTGAGCTGCTGATGGAACGCGCCGATCTGACCGGAGCGCTGCGCTGGGCCACCACCGGGGTGGGACTGTGCCTCGGCCGGCTGGGCGCCGGCTGGGATGCCGGCGCACCAGCCCTGGCCACCCGACCGGTGATCAGCGCCGCCAACGGCGACCCCACCGAGCTACGGCTGCTGCTGACCCTGCGCTACCGGATCCGCAACGATCTCGGGCTGCCCGAGGACGACTACGACCGGCTGCTCGACGAACTCCCATCCGGGCCGGCCACACCCGCCGGAGAAAGCTGAGCCTGCCGTGCCTGATCCGTCTGAACCGTCAGTGTGTCCGACGCCGGATCCAGGTCAACCAGGACGTCGTCGCCGTCGGTGATCGCGCCGGACAGTAGCGCCTTGGCCAGCTGGTCGCCGATCGCGGACTGGATCAGCCGCCGCAGCGGCCGGGCCCCGTAGATCGGGTCGAAGCCGGTCAGCGCCAGCCACTCCCGCGCGCCCGGGCTGACCCGCAGGTTCAGTCGGCGGTCCGCGAGCCGCCGGCCGAGCCGGGCCACCTGCAGATCGACGATCTGGCTGAGCTCATCGGTGGTCAGCGAGTCGAACAGGATGACGTCGTCCAGCCGGTTCAGGAACTCGGGCTTGAACGTGGCCTGGACCACCTTCATTACCGCGTCCCGCTTGGCTTCCTCGGTCAGCGCCGGGTCGGCGATGAACTGGGAGCCCAGGTTGGAGGTGAGGATCAGGATGGTGTTCCGGAAGTCCACCGTCCGGCCCTGACCGTCGGTCAGCCGGCCATCGTCCAGCACCTGAAGCAGGATGTCGAAGACCTCCGGATGCGCCTTCTCCACCTCGTCCAGCAGCACGACGCAGTACGGCCGGCGGCGGACCACCTCGGTGAGCTGGCCGCCCTCCTCGTAGCCCACGTAACCGGGCGGCGCACCGACCAGCCGGGCCACCGAGTGCTTCTCGCTGTACTCGCTCATGTCGATGCGCACCATGGCGCGCTCGTCATCGAACAGGAACGCGGCCAGCGCCTTGGCCAGCTCGGTCTTGCCCACCCCGGTCGGGCCGAGGAACAGGAACGACCCCATGGGCCGGTCCGGGTCGGCCACGCCAGCCCGTGACCTGCGCACCGCATCGGCCACCGCCTGCACCGCGCGGGCCTGGCCGATGATGCGCCGGCCTAGTTCGTCCTCCATCCGGAGCAGCTTGCCGGTCTCGCCCTCGAGCAGGCGGCCGGCCGGGATCCCGGTCCAGGAGGACACCACATCGGCCACGTCGTCCGGGCCGACCTCCTCCTTGACCATCGCTGTCTCGCCCTCGGCCGCCTGGTCGCTGGCGACCGCCTGGTCGATCTCCGCCTTGAGGGCCGGGATTTCGCCGTACATGAGCCGCGACGCGGTGCCGAGATCGGCGTCCCGCTGCGCGCGCTCCAGCTGCCCCTCCAGGTCATCCAGCCGCTTCTTGAGGTCGCCGACGCGGTTCAGGCTGGTCTTCTCCCGGTCCCAGCGGGCCAGCAGGCCAGTCAGCTGCTCCTGCCGGTCGGCCAGGTCGGCGCGCAGCCGCTCCAGCCGCTCCTTGCTGGCTGGGTCGGCCTCCTTGGCCAGCGCCAGTTCCTGCATCTTCATCCGGTCCACCGACCGCTGCAGCTCGTCGATCTCGACCGGCCGCGAGTCGATCTCCATACGCAGCCGGGACGCGGCCTCGTCGATCAGGTCGATGGCCTTGTCCGGCAGGAACCGGGCGGTGATGTAACGGTCGGACAGCGCGGCCGCGCTGACCAGGGCAGCGTCGGAAATCTGCACCTTGTGGTGCGCCTCGTACCGGCCCTTCAGCCCGCGCAGGATGGCGATCGTGTCCTCGACCGATGGCTCACCCACGAACACCTGCTGGAACCGCCGCTCCAGCGCCGGGTCCTTCTCGATCCGCTCGCGGAACTCGTCCAGCGTGGTCGCGCCGACCATGCGCAGCTCACCGCGGGCCAGCATCGGCTTGAGCATGTTGCCCGCGTCCATCGCGCCCTCGGCCGCACCGGCGCCGACCACCGTGTGCAGCTCGTCGATGAACGTGATGATCTGGCCATCGCTCTGCTTGATCTCGTTCAGCACGGCCTTCAGCCGCTCTTCGAACTCGCCGCGGTACTTGGCCCCGGCCACCATCGCGGCCAGGTCCAGCGAGACCAGCCGCTTGCCGCGCAGCGATTCCGGCACGTCGCCGGCCACGATGCGCTGGGCCAGACCCTCGACGACGGCGGTCTTGCCCACGCCGGGCTCGCCGATCAGCACCGGGTTGTTCTTGGTCCGCCGGGACAGCACCTGGATGACCCGGCGGATCTCCGCGTCGCGCCCGATCACCGGGTCCAGCGCGCCCTCCTGGGCCTGCTGGGTCAGGTCGATGCCGTACTTCTCCAGCGCCTGGTAGGTGCCCTCCGGGTCCTCGGTGGTGACGCGGGCGCTGCCGCGCACCTTCTGGAACGCGCCGAGCAGTTCGTCCGGCCCGGCGCCCGCCTTGCGCAGCACGTCAGCGGCCTGTCCGCCGTCGGCGGCCAGGCCGACCAGCAGGTGCTCGGTGGACACGTACTCGTCACCGAGTTCCTTGGCCCGCTTGGCCGCCGCGGCCAGGGTGGCCAGCAGCGCGCGCGAGGTGTCCGGGGCGCTGACCGTGTTCCCCGCTGCCTTGGGCAGCCGGGCGATCAGGTTCTCAGTACTGCGCAGCACGGCCGCGGGGTCGACGCCGACCGCGCGCAGCAGCGGCGCCGCGGTGCCACCCTCCTGGCCGATCAGCGTGGCCAGCAGGTGCAGCGGCTCCACGGCCGGGTTGCCGTCGGTGGTGGCCCGGCGCACCGCGCCGGAGATCGCCTCCTGGCTCTTACGAGTGAGCTTGTCGTCCATATCTATATTTCTGGATCTACAGTGATCCGGTTGTTGTCGAGTTCGGTAAGGCTCGCCGCCGCGGGCAGCTCACGCTGCTCGATGGGTGGCGGACCGCCTGGGCTGGCCGCCGCGCGGCCGGTGCCGTGCACCGGGACCAGCTGCCCGCCGCCGGAGCGGCCGCGCAGCAGGCCGGCCAGCCGGGCGGCGACCGCGCGGGTGGATTCCAGTTCCATCCGTAGCTGGGTCAGCTCGGCCGTCAGCTCGGCCAGGTGCTGCTGGTGCCGCCGCAGCTCCCGGTCCAGCTCCAGGATCCGCTTGATCCCGGACAGGTTGACGCCCTCTTCCTGGGACAGCCGCTGCACCTCGCGCAGCGCGAGCACGTCGCGCAGCGAATAGCGGCGCTGCCGCCCCTGACCGGCGGGCTGGCCTGGTGAGACCAGCCCCATCCGGTCATAGGTACGCAGCGTCTGCGGATGCAGCCCAGCCAGCTGGGCGGCCACCGAGATGATGTAGACCGGCACGTCGTCGCCGTGGTCGAACGCGGCGCTCATCGGGTCACCGCGCACATCACGCGCTCCTGGCCCGCTGCAGCAGGTCCTCGCGCGGGTCCTGGCCGGCGGTGGCCTCGCGGAAGTCCTCGAGCGCCTTCTTGGCCGGGCCGTTCACGTGCTGCGGCACCTGCACCGCGACCGTGACCAGCAGGTCGCCGTTGGTGCCATCGGTGCGGCGCACGCCCTTGCCGCGGACCCGGAAGGTACGCCCGGTCGGCGTCCCGGCCGGGATCCGCACGCTGACTGGCCCGCCGCGATGGGCCGGCACCTTGACCTCGGCGCCGAGCGTCGCCTCGGGGAAGGTGACCGGTACCGTGACGGTGAGGTTGTGCCCGGACCGGCCGAAGACCGGGTGCGGGGTGACATGCACCCGCACGTACAGGTCCCCAGCCGGGCCGCCACGCTCACCTGGCGCGCCCTTGCCCTTGAGCTTGATCCGCTGGCCGTCCGCGACACCCGCCGGGATGCGGGCCTGGATGGTCCGGGTGCTCATTGCCCGGCCGCTGCCCGAGCACGCCGGGCATGGGTCGTCCACCACCAGCCCGCGGCCGCGGCATTCGCGGCACGGCTCGGAGAACGCGAAGCTGCCCAGGTTCCGGCTTTCCTGGCCGGTCCCCTCACAGTTCGGGCAGACCCGCGGCACGGTGCCGGCCTTGGCCCCGGTGCCCTTACAGGTCGGGCACGGGCCCTCGGCGGGCAGCCGCAGGCTCACCGTGGTCCCGTCCAGCGAGTCGCCGAACGACAGCGTCGTCTCGGTCTCCACGTCCGTGCCACGGCGCGGCCGGGCCTGCGTGGTGCGTGTGCCGCCGCGGCCGAACACGCCGCCCAGGATGTCGCCCAGGCCGCCGCCCTGGCCGCCGGCGGTGGTAGTCCCGCCGCCGAACAAGTCGCCGAGATCGAAGCCGCCGAAGCCGCCCTGGCCGCCCGCCCCAGCCTGGCCGGGACGGCGGAACCCGCCGCCGAACAGCGACCGCGCCTCGTCGTACTCCTTGCGCTGCTTGGGGTCGGACAGCACGTTGTATGCCTCGGAGATCTCCTTGAACCGCTCCTCGGCCTTCGCATCACCCTTGTTGGCGTCCGGGTGATACTTGCGGGCCAGCTTGCGGTACGACTTCTTGATCTCGTCCGCGTTGGCGGTCTTGGTCACCCCGAGGACCTTGTAGTAGTCCTTCTCGAGGAAGTCCTTCGTGCTCACTTAGCCTCTCTCCGGGATCAGTTGTTTCCTGCCGGAGTTCCCCGTGGCTCGTCCGGGCTGCCCTGCGCCGGCCCGTCGCTGGGTTCCGCGACCGCGACCCGAGCCGGCCGGACGATGCGGTCGCCCACCCGGTAACCCGGCTGCAGGATCTGCACCGCGGTCGGCTCGGTCACGTCAGGTGAATAGGTGTGCGTCAGCGCCTCGTGGATCCGCGGGTCGAACGGCTCGCCGGCGTCGCCGAAGCTCTCCAGCCCCAGCTTGGCCGCGGTCGTCTCGAGCGACTCGCCGACCGACTTGAAGCCACCGGTCAGCTCGCCGTGCTCGCGGGCCCGGCCGATGTCGTCGAGCACCGGGAGCAGTGAGCTCAGCACGTTGGCCAGCGCCTGCTCGCGGACCGCCATCCGGTCCCGCTCCACGCGCTTCCGGTAGTTCGCGTACTCGGCCTGGATGCGCTGCAGGTCCGCGGTGCGCTCAGCCAGCTGGGCGGCCAGCGCCGGGTCGGCGCCGTCCGGCCGTCCCGGCTGCGCGCCGGGGCCGGCGGGCGGCCCAGCGGGAGAAGTCCCGCCGGGCATACCCGCTGCCTGGCCACCTGCGTTACCGGCTGCCGCCGCGCCCGTGCCCGGCCCGCCAGGCGTACCCGGCCCACCGGGCGCACCCGGCATGCCAGGGCCGCCGGGCGTGCTGGCCGGGCCCGGGCTGGCCGGCCCGCCGCCACCCGGCTGAGCGGGCCGTGCGCCCGTCCCGCCGGGCTTGGAGGCCGCGTGCCGGCCGGGCTGCCGCGGCTTGCCGGGGGCCTGCCGGCCCTGCTGGCCTGGATCCCTGACCTGCCCCGTTACCGGGTCGATGCGCCTGAGGTCACGGATCACCGGCCCGTTGGTGTCCTCTGGCGAATTCATCAGGCGGCGCCACCTTCACCGGCGTTGCGGTCCTCGTCGACGATCTCGGCGTCCACGACCTCGTCGTCACCGGCGGTGTCCTCGGCGGTGTCCTGTGCGCCACTGTCCTGGGCCGCACTGTCCTGGGCCGCACTGGCCTGGGTCTGCGCGTAGATGGCCGTGCCCATCTTCTGGCTGGCCTGGGCCGCCTTGTCGGTGGCGTCCTTGATCGTCTCGACGTCGGTGCCCTCGAGCGCCTTCTTCAGCTCGGCGATGGCCTCCTGGACCTCGGACCTGATGTCCTCGGGGACCTTGTCCGAGTTCTCGCCGAGGAACTTCTCGGTCTGGTAGGCCAGCGTGTCCGCGCGGTTGCGGACCTCCGCCTCCTCGCGGCGGGCGGCGTCCTCGGCGGCGAACTTCTCCGCGTCGGCCATCATCCGCTCGATCTCATCCTTGGCCAGCGCGGAGCCGCCGGAGATGGTGACCCGCTGCTCCTTGCCGGTGCCCAGGTCCTTGGCCGAGACGTTGACGATCCCGTTCGCGTCGATGTCGAAGGCGACCTCGATCTGCGGGATGCCCCGCGGCGCGGGCGCGATGCCGGACAGCTCGAACATGCCGAGCTTCTTGTTGTACGCGGCGATCTCACGCTCGCCCTGGAACACCTGGATCTGCACCGACGGCTGGTTGTCATCCGCGGTGGTGAAGATCTCCGACCGCTTGGTCGGGATGGTGGTGTTGCGCTCGATCAGCTTGGTGAAGATGCCGCCCTTGGTCTCGATGCCCAGCGACAGCGGGGTCACGTCGAGCAGCAGCACGTCCTTGACCTCGCCCTTGAGCACGCCGGCCTGCAGCGCGGCGCCCACGGCCACGACCTCGTCCGGGTTGACACCCTTGTTCGGCTCCTTGCCGCCGGTCAGCTCCTTGACCAGGTCGACCACGGCGGGCATCCGGGTGGAGCCGCCGACCAGCACCACGTGCTGGATGTCGCTAAGCTTGGTGTTGCCGTCCTTGATCACCTGCTGGAACGGGCCCTTGCAGCGGTCCAGCAGGTCGCTGGTCATCTTCTGGAACTCAGCCCGGGTCAGCTTGCTGTCCAGGTGCAGCGGGCCCTGCTCGGAGTGGGTGATGTAGGGCAGGTTGATGGTGGTCTCGGCCGAGCCGGACAGCTCGATCTTGGCCTTCTCCGCGGACTCCCGCAGCCGCTGCAGCGCCATCTTGTCCTTGGACAGGTCCACGCCGTAGCCGTTCTTGAAGTCCTGCACCAGCCAGTCCACGATCCGCTGGTCCCAGTCGTCACCACCGAGGTGGTTGTCACCGCTGGTCGCCTTCACCTCGACCACGCCGTCGCCGACTTCCAGCAGCGAGACGTCGAAGGTGCCGCCACCGAGGTCGAAGACCAGGATGGTGGCCTCGCCCTCCTTCTCCAGGTGGTAGGCCAGCGCCGCGGAAGTGGGCTCGTTGATGATGCGCAGCACGTTCAGCCCGGCGATCTGCCCGGCTTCCTTGGTGGCCTGCCGCTGCGCGTCGCTGAAGTAGGCGGGGACGGTGATCACCGCATCGTTGATCGTCTCGCCCAGGTAGGACTCCGCGTCCCTCTTGAGCTTCTGCAGGATGAACGCGCTGATCTGCTGCGCGTTGAACTTCTTGTCGTCGATCTTGACGGTCCAGTCGGTGCCCATCTGGCGCTTGACCGAGCGGATCGTGCGGTCGACGTTGGTCACCGCCTGCCGCTTGGCGACCTCACCGACCAGCACCTCGCCGTTCTTGGCGAAAGCGACCACGGACGGCGTCGTCCGCGACCCCTCCGCGTTGGCGATAACCGTCGGCTCGCCGCCTTCGAGAACTGCGACGACGGAGTTCGTGGTTCCGAGGTCGATACCTACCGCACGTGCCATGTGATTGTCCTTGGGTGTGGTTGTGGTCCTAGACTTGAGTCTTGTCGGCTCAAGTTTTACCAGGAGCCGATGACCCCTGGCAAATCAGAGTTGAGTCTACTGGGCTCAACTTCTCTGCGCCCAAAAACATTCCGCGGCGTGGCAACCAGCCTGAGCTGGGATTTCTGCCACGCCGCGGAAGTGTGTGAGCGGCTGATCAGTGGGTCAGCGTGGTGCGGTCTGCTCCGTCCAGGTGCTGCCGTTCCACACCTCGACCAGTGGGCGGACCGCCCCGGTCGCGGTGGCGGCGTCCCCGCCGACGGCCACGCAGTGGCTGGCCGAGGTGCAGGACACCGAGTCCAGCGCGCTGAACGTGGCCGGGTCCGGCGTGGTCAGGATCGTCCACGAGGTCCCGTTCCACTGCTCGGCCAGGGCCGACACGCTGCTGCCGGAGGTGGGCCCGGCGTCGCCGACCGCTACGCAGTTGGTGGCCGAGACGCAGGACACCGAGTCGAGTTCGGCCAGGTCGCCGGGCGACGGGTCGATGGCGTGCACGTTCGACCACTTGGTGCCGGTCCACTGCTCGGCCAGCGGGGCCTGGGTGGACGCGGTCGCGCTCGTGGTGCCGACCGCGAGGCAGGTGCCGGCCGGGTGGCAGGACACGCCGATCAGCGGGCTGAAACTGTTCGGGCTGGCCGTGGCCTGCACCGACCAGGTCTTCCCGTTCCAGTGCTCGGCCAGCGCCTTGCCGGACCCGCTCTGCCCGACCGCGGTGCAGTTCCCGCTGCCCGGGCAGGTCACGGCACCCAGCAGGCCGTCCCGCTTGGTGGCCAGCACGGACCACTTCCGGCCGTTCCAGTGCTCGGCCACGGTGGCCCCACTGCCGCGCATGCCCACCGCCAGGCAGTCCTTGGCCCAGGTACAGGAGATGCCGTACGGCAGGACGGCCGCGGGCTGCTTGTTCAGTGGCTGGGTGGCCCACTTCGCGCCGTTCCACCCCTCGCCGAGCAGCCGGAACGTGGTCTTGCCGTAGGAGTACCCGGCGGCCACGCAGGCGTGCGAGGACGTGCACGACACGCCGGCCGCCAGCGCGCCGCCCTGCAGGCCCCCGGTCAGCGGGGTGGGCGTGCCCTGGACCGCCCACTTGGTCCCGTTCCACCGCTCGGCCAGCGTCCGGCTGTTCTTCCCGCTGCGCGTGGTGACCAGGCCGGCCGCCGTGCACTGGGCCTTCCCGGTGCAGGACACCCCGTAGAGCAGGGCGCCGGTGAACTCGGTCGGGGCGGCCGACGCGGCCATCGTCCGCTCGCCAGCCGCGGCCGGCTGGCTGCCCGGCCTGAGCCAGCGCGCGCCGGGTCCCAGCAGCCTGCTCACCGCGCTGCTACCGGGGGCGCCGGCTGCGCTGGCCACGGTGGCGGGTCCCGCCACGGCCAGCAAGCCGGCGGCGATCGTGGCGAGCGCCGCTGCTCGTCGTGTCATGCATTCCTCCGCAGGGTTGGCCCCCTCTGCACGTCTGTGCAATACATCAAGGACGCTCAATCCACCCCATCAGTTGGCAGAACGCCAGTGCCCGGCCGGTGCCGCCGGTAGGTGCGCGGCGGCGGCTAAGTTACCGGCAAGTACGATAGCGGGACACCGTGCCCGGCAAGCATGATCATCAGGCGGGCGGGAGCGCGGCGTACGCTGGCACCCGGTGCAGCGCCAGGCCGCGGGCCTGGGCTGGCAAGGAGGTCTTCGTGGTTGTGCGGATCGTGGTCGGGCTGGCCCTGACGGTGGTGGCGTTCGCGCTGGCGGGCCGGCGGCTGTGGTGGCTGGCCCGGGTGGGCCGGACCGGGCAGCCCGCGCCGGAACGGCTGGCGGCGGTGCGGTCGCACCCGGCCCGGGACGCGGAAACTGAGGCCACCGAGGTGCTCGGGCAGCGCAAGCTGCTGAAGTGGACGGTGCCCGGGATCGCGCACGCGTTCACGTTCTGGGGTTTCCTGGTGCTGACGCTGACCATCATCGAGGCCTACGCCAGCCTGTTCGACAAGAAGTTCCCCGGCATCGACCACTGGGCGTTCATCGCGTTCATCGAGGACCTGTTCGCCGTGCTGGTGCTGGTGGGCATCATCACGTTCGCGGTCATCCGGCTGCGCAGCAACCCGCAGCGCGAGGGCCGCGACTCCCGGTTCGCCGGGTCACACACCGGCGCCGCGTGGCTGGTCCTGCTGGGCATCTTCCTGGTCATCGCGACCCTGCTGATCTACCGGGGCGCGCAGATCAACACCGGCGACTTCCCCTACCCGCACGGCGCGTTCGCGTCACAGATCGTCGGGCACTGGCTGGCCCCGCTGGGCACCGGGGTGAACAGCGTGCTGGAGACGGTGTTCATCCTGGCCCAGCTCGCGGTCATCCTGGGCTTCCTGGTGTTCGTGACCTACTCCAAGCACCTGCACATCATCACCGCGCCGTTCAACGTGCTGTTCTCCCGCCGCCCGAACGCGCTGCGCGGGCTGGAGCCGATGCGCAGCAACGGCCAGGTGCTGGACTTCGAGGAGGCCGACCCGGACACCGACGTGTTCGGCCTGGGGAAGATCGAGGACTTCTCCTGGAAGGGCCTGCTGGACATGGCCACCTGCACCGAGTGCGGGCGGTGCCAGTCGCAGTGCCCGGCCTGGATCACGGACAAGCCGCTGTCGCCCAAGATGGTCATCCTCGACCTGCGCGACCACGCCCTGGCCAAGGCCCCCTGGCTGCTGGCCGGCAGCGACGAGGCCCGCGAGGCACTGCCCGATGCCGTTAAGGCCGAGGCGGCCCGCCCGCTGGTCGGCACCAAGGCCGACCACGGCGTGATCGACCCCGATGTGATCTGGTCCTGCACCAACTGCGGGGCCTGCGTGAACGAGTGCCCGGTGGACATCGAGCACATCGATCACATCGACGGGATGCGCCGCCACCAGGTGCTGATCGAATCGGCGTTCCCGGTCGAGGCGGCCGGCATGCTGAAGAACCTGGAGAACAAGGGCGACCCGTGGGGAATGGGCGGGGCCCGGCGCGCGGAGTGGATGGACGGCCTGGACTTCGAGGTCCCGGTGGCCGGCGGGCCGCTCGGCGACGACGTGGAGTACCTGTTCTGGGTGGGCTGCGCCGGGGCGCTGGAGGACCGGGCGCGCAAGACCACCCGGGCCATCGCCACCCTGCTGCACACCGCCGGGGTGAACTTCGCCGTGCTCGGCCCGGCCGAGACCTGCACCGGCGACCCGGCCCGGCGGATCGGCAACGAGTTCGTCTACCAGATGCTGGCCCAGCAGAACATCGAGACGCTGAACGAGGCCAGGCCGCGCACGATCGTCGCGTCCTGCCCGCACTGCTTCAACACGATCGCCAACGAGTACCCCCAGCTCGGCGGGGACTACCAGGTCATCCACCACACCCAGCTGCTGTCGAAACTGGTGGCCGAGGGCAAGCTGACCCCGGTCAGCGCGATCGAGGAGAAGATCACCTACCACGACCCGTGCTTCCTCGGCCGGCACAACAAGATCTACTCGCCGCCGCGGGAGATCATGGAGCAGGTGCCCGGCGTGCAGGCCCAGGAGATGCACCGGTGCAAGGAACGCGGGTTCTGCTGCGGCGCGGGCGGCGCCCGGATGTGGATGGAAGAGCGGATCGGCAAGCGGATCAACACCGAGCGGATCGACGAGGCGCTGACCACCAGCCCGGACACCATCTCCACCGGCTGCCCGTACTGCCTGGTCATGCTGGGCGATGCGGTGGCGGCCAAGAAGGCCAGCGGCGAAGCCAAGGACAGCCTGGAAGTGGTGGACGTGGCCCAGTTGCTGGTCCGTTCGGTGGCCACCCCGGTCCCGGCGCCGGCCGCGGCCCCGGACGACGGCGGCCAGGCCGGCGCCGGCGGCGCCACCCCGGACGCCGATGGCTGAGTAGCCGGGGCATGGACACCAGGCGGGCAGAGGCGTTCAGTGATGGGGTCTTTGCCGTTGCCATCACGGTGCTGGTGTTCAACCTGCTTGAGATCACCCTACGGAAGCATCCGTACCAGGACCTGCTGAACGCCTGGCCGAGCTATTTCGCGTACGTGGTCAGCTTCCTGAGCATCGGGATCATGTGGATGAACCACCACACGATGTTCGGCCACATCACCCGGGCGGACCGGCCGGTCCTGGTGCTCAACCTGTTCCTGCTGCTCGGGATCGTCGCGATCCCGTGGCCCACCGCGCTGGTAGCCGAGAACCTGCATAAACCGGCGGGGGCGGCGGCCGCGGTCAGCTACGGCCTGGTCATGATCCTGATCTCGATCGGGTTCGCCGGGCTATGGATCTACACAGTCAGGCACGCGGAGAAGCTGGGCGGCCAGGTGGAACCGGAGACGCTGCGCCGGTCCATTCCCCGGTTCACCGGCGGCCTGCTGGCCTACGTCGCCGGGACCATCATCGCGGCGGCCGGGCTGCCGGTCGCCGCGCTGATCATCTATGGCGTGCTGGCCGTGTACTACCTGTTCGAGCATCTGCCGGCCCCGGTGGAGGCGGCGTGACGTCGGGTCCGGTGGGCAGGAAGATGCGCACCCGGGTGCCCTGGCCGGGCCACGATTCGAGGACGGCCTGGCCGCCGTGCGCGGCCGCGATGGCCTGCACGATAGACAGGCCCAGGCCGCTGCCCCCGGCCGGGCCGCCGTCCGCTCCGCCGGCCCGGTCCGCGCCGCGGTGGAACCGGTCGAACGCCTGGGCCGCGTCCTGCTCGGACATGCCCGGCCCGGCGTCGGCCACCTCGAGCACCGCGCCGCCGCGCACCGGCGCCAGCCGGATCGCGACCGGGGTGCCCGGCGGGGTGTGCTCGCGCACGTTGCCCAGCAGGTTGGCCAGTACCTGCCGGATCCGGGCCTCGTCCACCATCGCGATCAGCCGGGCCGGCGCCTCGGCCTGCACCGGGCGGTCTGGCTCCACCGCCGACGCGTCGGCGGCCGCGTCGCGGACCAGCCCGGCCAGGTCGGTCTCGGCCAGGTCCAGCGACGAGGTGCGGTCCAGCCGGGCCAGTTCGAGCAGTTCCGCCACCAGCGTGCTCATCCGCTCGGACTCCTGCTCGATGCGGCGCATGGCGTTCGGCAGCTGATCCGGGCCGAGCGCGCCCTGCCGGTACAGCTCGGCATAGCCGCGGATAGTGGTCAGCGGGGTCCGCAGCTCGTGCGAGGCGTCCGCGGCGAACTGCCGGACCTTCTGCTCGGAGCGCAGCCGGGCGCCGAACGCCTGCTGGATCCGGTCCAGCATGGTGTTGATCGCCCCGCCGAGCCGGCCCACCTCGGTGCTGTCGTCGTCATCCGGCATCCGCGCGGTCAGGTCGCCCTGGGTGGTGATCCGCTGGGCGGTGCCCGCCATCTGGCCCAGCGGGGCCAGGCCACGCCCGATCAGCCAGCGCCCGCCCACGGCGAGCAGCAGGATCAGCGCCCCACCAGTGATCAGCTCGGTGAGCACGATGCCGCGGACCTGGTCGGTGATGGCGTCGATGGGACGGGCGACGAACATGATCGCGTGCGTCCCGCCGCCACCACCACCCCCGCCGCCACCGCCGTGCAGCACCATGCCAACGGCCCGCAGCCGCGGCCCGCCGTCCAGCTGCGGCACGCCGAACGGGTGGCCGCCCAGGAAGTGCCGGGCGGAGTGCGTGGCGATCATGCTGCGCACCGCGGCGACCAGTTCCTCGGTGGCCGCGGTGCTGCCGGTCAGCGGTTCGACCGCGACCGGGGGGAAGGTGACCTCGACAGCCACGTAGTCACCCGGGTTGCTGGCGATCTGCTGCGGCTTGTGCTGCGCGGCGGCCAGCAGTTCCCCATCGAACTGGCCGCCCAGCCGCTTGCTCAGCACGAACGTGCTGACCACGCCCATGACGAGCAGGAACGCCGCGGTGACCGCGATGAGCAGGACGAGCAGGCGGGAGCGCAGGGACAGCCGCCCCGAGCCGGTCATCCCCCTGGCCCGGCGCCGGTGGGCCGCAGGCTGTAGCCGATGCCGCGCTGGGTGTGAATCAGCGGCGGCCCTAGCGGGTCGAGCTTGTGCCGCAGGTAACTGACGTACGTCTCGACGATCTGCGACTGCCCGGCGTAGTCCCAGCCCCATACGTTCTCCAGCAGCTGAGCCCGGGTGAGCACCCGGCCTTGATGCCGCATCAGGTAGGCGAGCAGCCGGAACTCGGTCGGGGACAGCTCGACCGCGACCCCGGCCCGGTGCACTGTCCAGCGGGACTCGTCCAGTTCCAGGTCGCCGACCCGCAACGTGCTGAGCTCCTCGTTGGCACCGGCGGTGGCCCGCGAGGCGCGGCGGAGCACCGCCCGCACCCGGGCCACCAGGGCCTCCACCGAGAAAGGCTTGGTCACGTAGTCGTCGCCGCCCAGGGCCAGCCCGGTCACCTGGTCGGAGGAGGTGTCCCGGGCGGTCAGGAAGATCACCGGCACCTCGTTGCCCGCCGCGCGGAGCCGCCGGCACACCTCGAACCCGTCCAGGTCAGGCAGCATGACGTCGAGCACGATCAGATCCGGCCGGACCGATTCGGCCTGCCGCAGCGCATCCTTGCCGCTGGCCGCGGTGTGCACCGCGCAGCCGTGGAACTTCAGCGCGACCTGGACCAGCTCACGGATGTTCGGCTCGTCGTCCACGACGAGCACCTGCGGAATGCGATCGTTGTCTGTCATCACCTGGGGGGCGGCACGGGCGGCCGGAGGGCCAGCATAGGCTACCGGCTCCCGCAGGTGGCGAGCCTGCGGGAGCCGGTAAACAGCGCCGGTCAGCTGCCGGATGCCGACGGCGCTGGCGTGGCGGTCTTGGGTGCCAATGGCGGGCGGATCACGATGAGCCGGGCGTCCCTGGCCCCGGAGATCACCGGGCCGCCGACCCACACCGGCTCGCCGCTGGTCAGCGCGTTGCTCGAGGTCTTCTGGCCGTGCTCACGGACCACCGTGTCGCCGACCAGCTGCCAGGTCTCGGTGAGGCCGTTCACCGCGCGGACCACGATGGCGTTGCCGCTCACCGACTGGATCACGCCGCGCTCGAAGGCCAGCGTGCGCAGCGTGCCCTGCTTAGTGCGGAAGGTGAACTGCCCGGCGACGCCGCGGAGCAGGACGAACCGGAACAGGCGGTGCCGCCGCAGCAGGCCGTGGCAGTGCGCGATGACGTCCTTCCGGGCCGCCTTGATCAGCACCGGGCGGCCGGTCCGCCGCGCGGCGCGGAGCGCGGCCACGGCTCGCCGGCAGGCCCGGATCTTGGCCGCGGCGGCCTTGATGGCAGGCTTGGCCGTGCCGCCCGCCGCGGCGGGGGCCGAGCTGAGGGTCAGCGTGCCGGGCGCGCTGGCCGCGTTCAGCACGCTGCTCAGCGCGGCCGCCTGGCCGGCCGGGGCGCTGCTGTGCGCCGCGGTGCTGTCGCTGGCCTGCGAGAAGTTGCTGGTCGGTGTGTGGCTGGCCAGCGCCACCCCGGCGATCACGCTGCCGGCCGCCAGCACCAGGGCCAGGCTGAGCCCGACGGTCCAGCGCAGCGCGTGCCGCCGGTCCCTGGTGTAGTGCTGTTCCAGGTAACTCGGCTGCGGGGGCGGGCCCGCGGGGTCCTGCGGGCTGCCGCCGGCGGGCCCAGGCTGCGAAGTCCAGAACTGATCGGTGGGGCGGGAGTCCTGCGGGTCGCCGTCACCGGTAGGCGGGTTCATGTTGTCCATAGCCCCGAGCTTTCCGGGCCGGGCTGGGACATTAGCGCGCTAAACCTGGGATTTGGCTGGGACCCGGCTGCGGACTTGCCCTGGGCTGTGTTACATCCGCTCGGGGACCGGGATGCCGAGCAGGCCGAGCCCGGTGTCCAGCACCCGCAGGGTGAGCGCGGCCAGCGCCAGCCTGCTGTCCCGCACCGCGCCGGGCGCGTTCAGCACCGGGCACTGCTCGTAGAACGCGGTGAACGAACTGGCCACCTCGAACAGGAAGTTGGCCAGCAGGTGCGGTTCCGCGTTTGCCCCGGCCTGCCGGACCGCGGCGCCGAAGCCGAGCAGCCGCAGCGCGAGCGCCCGTTCCGCCGGTTCGGCCAGCTTGACCGGGCCGGAGGCGGCCGCCGGGTCGATCCCGGCCCGGCGGAAGATGGACCGGATCCGGGTCGTCGCGTACTGCAGATAGGGACCTGTGTTGCCCTTGAACGAGATCATCCGGTCCCAGTCGAAGACGTACTCGCTGTCCCGGGCGGTGGACAGGTCGGCGTACTTGATCGCGCCCACGCCGACGGCCTCGGCGATGGCCGCCCGCTCAGTTTCGCTGAGGTCCGGGCTGGTACCCAGCTCGTCGACGACCTTCCTGGCCCGCTCGACGCCCTCGGTGAGCAGGTCGCCGAGCTTGATCGAGTCGCCCGCCCGGGTGCGCAGGATCTTCCCGTCGGGGCCGAGCACGTTGCCGATCTGGGCGTGCTCGAACCGGGCGGCCGCCGGTATCCAGCCCGCCTGCCGGGCCACCGCGAACACCATCTGGAAGTGCAGCGCCTGGGCCGAGCCCACCACGTAGATGGCCCGGTCCACGTGCAGGTCCCGGACCCGGTACCGGATCGTGGCCAGGTCGGAGGTGGCGTAGTTGTAGCCGCCGTCGCTCTTCCTGATGATCAGCGGCAGGGGCTCGCCGTTCCGCCCGGTGAACCCGGGCGGGAAGGCGCACAGCGCGCCATCGCTGATCACCGCGACGCCGCTGGCCTCCAGTTCGTCGCAGACCCCGGCCAGCATGGCGTTGTAGAAGCTCTCGCCGCGGATGTCCGCGTCGGTGAGCGTCACCTGCAGCTGCTGGTAGATCCGGTGCAGGTAGTCCAGGGACAGGTCAACCAGGTGCTGCCACAGCCGGAGCGTCTCCGGGTCACCGCCCTGCAGCTGCACCAGCCGCCGCCTGGCCCGCTCGGTGAACGCCGGGTCGCTGTCGAACTTGCGCCGCGCGGCCTGGTAGAACGTGTTCGGGTCGGTCTCCAGGAGGGCGGCCGCGGCGGAGTCCTCACCCACGTCGAGCAGGTGCTCGACCAGCATGCCGTATTGCGTGCCCCAGTCGCCCAGGTGGTTGTCCCTGATCACGTCCTGCCCGGCGAAGTCCAGGATCCGGGCCAGCGCGTCCCCGACGATCGTCGTGCGCAAATGACCGACGTGCATTTCCTTGGCCACGTTCGGCGAGGAGTACTCGACCACGATCCGCTGCACCGGGTCGGCGGCCGGGGTGCCCAGCCTCGGGTCGGCCAGCTCGCTGCTGGCCTGGGCCGCGATCCACTCGGGAATCAGCGTGAGGTTGATGAAGCCGGGCCCGCTGACCTGCGGTGGCTCGGCCACCCCGGTCAGGTCCAGGTGGCCGATGATCTCCGCGGCGATGTCCCGGGGCGGCCGCCCCAGCTTCTTGGCCAGCGGCAGCGCCGCGTTGGACTGGAAGTCGGCAAACGAGGACGGCCGGATCACCGGGTCGGCAGCCGCGTATTCCGCGCCGAACGCGGCGCCGAGCGCGTCCTGCACCCGCCGCGCGAGCACTTCCCTGGGATCAGCCATATGTAAAGCGTAGCGAGGCGTGTCGAGCGAATTCGCCGGACAGCGCCGCGCGTGGTCAGCTGCGGCGCAGGAAGTGCCCGCTGCGGCCGTGCCCGAGCCGGGCCCGGATCTTCTCGGTGATCTGGCCCTTGCTCAGGTCCGCGGCGAGCAGGCAGGCCGACGTGATGCCGCGCGCGGTGGCCGCGCCGTGCGCGATCACCACGGTGCCCTCCAGGCCGAGCAGCGCCGCGCCGCCGTAGCTTTCCGCGTCCATCCGGCCACGCAGCTCGCGGAACGCGCGGCGCTGCAGCACCGCGCCGGCCCGGGCCGCCCGCGAGCCCCCCAGCGCCGAACGCAGCTGGTCGGCGGCGAACCGGGTGGCACCCTCCAGCGTCTTCAGCGCGACGTTCCCGGAGAAGCCGTCGGTCACGATCACGTCCACCCGCCCGGCCAGCAGGTCGCCGCCCTCCACGTTGCCCGCGAACTTGATCGGCAGCGCACCGTGCGGCGGCGGCGCATTCAGCAGCTCATACGCGCGCCGGGTCAGCTTGTTGCCCTTCGCGGGCTCGGTGCCGATGTTGAGCAGCCCAACCCTGGGCTCGGCGATGCCGTAGGCGATCTGGGCGTAAGCCACGCCAAGCTGCGCGAACTGCAGCAGCGCCTCCGGCTTCGGGTCGGCGATGGCACCCGCGTCGACCAGCAGGGTGGGCTTGGGGTGGGTCGGCAGCGCCACGGCCAGGCCCGGCCGGAGCAGCCCGGGCACCGACCGCAGCCGGAGCCGGGCGGTGGCCACGATGCCGCCCGTCAACCCGGCCGACACCAGCGCCGCGGCCTGGCCGCGCCGGATCACCTGGCAGGCCACGGCCACACTCGACCGGGGACGGCGCCAGCTGGCCAGCGCCCCTTCGTCCATGGCGATCGCGTCATCGGCCGCGACCAGCTGGAGCAGCCCGGCCACCTCCTGGTGCTCGGCCAGCAGCGGCTGCAGCTCGGCGGGCCGGCCGGTCAGGATGACCGGCGCTCGCAGCGCGGCGGCGGCGGCCGCAGCGCCGTCCACGATCTGCGCCGGGCCGTGATCACCGCCCATCGCGTTGACCACGATGGCGGCCCGGTCCGGGATCGGGCCCGGCGCGTCCAGGATCATGCGAGGTTCCGGGAGCCCGGTCAGCCCGCTGGCGGCGGGCTGGGCCAGCCTGCTGAGGCCAGGCAGGCGGGCAAGGTGCGTCGAATGACCAGCATGGGCCCAAGCTTCTCACTGCCGCGCGCTGCCCGCACCGCTGCCCTGGCGCAGCCTGGGCCGCGGGGAACCGGGCATACACCCGCCGCGGCGTGGCCGCACGCCGCCGTGGCGTGGCCGCGGCGGCCCGGGGCCCATGGCGCAAATGATGTTCAAGGGGGCATAAGGGTAGTTATGGGTTGATGGCAGACTCAACATGATTGATGATGGGCCTACCGGGTAACCATCTGGCACGATCTGGGGCTGGCGAGCGGGCAACCGGGCGAAGAGGCGCTCCGCGCATCCCTGGTCGTGCCGAGGCGGAGTCACGGCTAGCGGACACCGGGCGCGCAGTTGACTGACGGGGCGTAACGAGCGAACCGTCAACGCCGCTTCAGTGTTTCCTCAACGTGATCTCCTTGTATTGAGTCTTAACTAGTGGGGTTAATCCTGCCTGGAGCGTCTGAGGAGGTGACCGCGGCGCGCAGATCGCAGCCGCCGGCCTGAACGATCCGTGTGTCTGGCCGGGCCGCCAGCGCACGACCGACCGGAGGGAGACGCGTGACTGGGATTCGGCAGACAGTGCCGGCGGCACCAGCGGCGGGACGGCGGTTCCGCGCGTACACCGCAAAACACCTCGACGCCCTGACCACGCGGGCCGGTCTCGGCGACGCAGACCGGCTGGCGGTACGGGCCGTCGGGGCCGTGCTGCCTTTCCGCACCAACGCATACGTCGTCGAGGAGCTCATTGACTGGGCCGCGGCGCCCGATGACCCGATCTACCGGCTGGTGTTCCCGCAGGCTGACATGTTGCCCGCGGCCGATGTGCAGCACATCTCCGCCCTGCTGGCCCAGGGCGTGGCCGAGCCGGAGATCAAGGCGGCGGCGCACGACGTCCGGATGCGGCTCAACCCGCACCCCGCCGGGCAGCTGGCGCTGAATATCCCCGACCTGGGCGATGAGCCGCTGCCCGGGGTTCAGCACAAGTACCCCGAGACGGTGCTGATCTTCCCCAAGCAGGGGCAGACCTGCCACGCCTACTGCGCGTACTGCTTCCGGTGGGCCCAGTTCGTGGACGAGCCCGAGCTCAAGATGGCCACCACGGACGTCGACCGGGTCATGCACTACCTGCGGCAGCACCACGAGGTGACCAGCGTGCTGATCACCGGCGGGGACCCGATGATCATGGGTGCCCCGGTGCTGCGCCGCTACATCGAGCCGCTGCTGGCCCCGGGCATGGAGCACATCGAGTCGATCCGTATCGGCAGCAAGGCCCTGGCCTACTGGCCACAGCGGTTCGTCACCGACCCGGACGCCGACGACACCCTGCGGCTCTTCGAGCAGGTAGCGGCGTCCGGCCGGGCACTGGCGTTCATGGCGCATTTCTCCCACCCGAGGGAGCTGGAGCCGCCGCTGGTGGCCGAGGCGGTGCGCCGGATCCGGTCGGCCGGCGGGGTGATCCGCACCCAGGCCCCGCTGATCAGGACGATCAACGATGACCCGGCCACCTGGGCCGCCATGTGGCGGGCCCAGGTCCGCCTCGGCATGGTGCCGTACTACATGTTCGTGGAGCGGGACACCGGGCCGCAGGACTACTTCGCGGTCCCGCTGGCCCGCGGCTACAGCATCTACCGCCGTGCCTACCGGCAGGTGTCCGGGCTGTGCCGGACGGTGCGCGGGCCGTCCATGTCGGCCACCCCGGGCAAGGTGTGCATCGACGGAGTCGCCGAGGTCGCCGGTCAGCAGGTGTTCGTCCTGCACATGATCCAGGCGCGCGACCCGAGCCTGGTCGGCAGGCCGTTCTTCGCCCGGTACAACCCGGACGCCACCTGGATCTCAGACCTGGAGCCGGCCTTCGCGGCGCGGTTCCCGTTCGAGCCTGACCCGGAGGAACTGCCCGGCCTGTGGTCGCCCGCGGTCTTCGAGCCTGCGAGCTAACCGGCCGCGCCGTCTAGCGGCCAGCCGAGGGCTGGCCGCTGATCCGGCCGCCCGGCCCGCGGGCTTGCCTGGCCCGCGGGCGGGCGCTGCGGCACCGGGTCAGGCGCGGGTGCGCTCACCCGCGGGCAGGTCGGGCACGACGTCCTCAGCCGTCTTGCGCCCTTCCCTGAGCAGCAGGCAGCTGAGCGCGGCGATGGCCAGCAGGATGACCGGGAACAGCATGGTCGAGCGCATGGCCGTGACGTAACCGAACGTGAACACGTCGTGGCCGATCCGCGCGATTTCGGCGACCAGCCGGGCCGGCAGCCCGGGCAGCGCCGAACTGCCGCCGTTCTGGCCCGCGCCGACCTGGATGCCGTTGCTGGCCGAATGCTGGATCTGGGCGATGAACGGGCCGCGCACCCGGGGGGGCAGCGCGGCGGAGCGGGTGATGGCCTGTGCGTGCATCGCCGAGACCAGCCGGTTCTGCAGCAGCGCACCCACCGCCGCGGTGCCGATCACCAGCCCGCACTGCCGGACCGTGTTCAGCACGCCGGACGCGGCCCCGGCCATCCGCGGGTCGATGTTCCGCATGGCCACCGTCACCATCGGCGCGAAGATGCAGCCCATCCCGATACCGGCCACGATCAGCGCGGGCAGGAACGCGTACCAGGCCGAGGTGGTGGTGGCCTGCAGCGCCACCCAGCCCATCCCGGCGCCGAACAGCGCCAGCCCGGACATCAGGATGTACTTGCCGCCGATCCGGTCGGTGAACCGGCCCGCCACCGGGGCGATGAACATCGACAGCACCGAGGCCGGCGCCATGGTCAGCCCCGCCTTCAGTGCGGAGAAGCCGAGCACCGACTGCAGGTAGATGGTGAACGGCAGGAAGATGCCCATCATGCCGATGGACAGCGTGCCGGACACCCAGTTCACCACCGAGTAGTTCCGGTCCTTGAACAGCGCGAACGGGACCAGCGGCTCACGGTCCTGGGTCCGCCACTGCAGCAGCAGGAACCCGGCCAGCAGCACAACGCCGACCACGAACACCAGCGGGATGCTGATGAACCCGGTGATCGTCCCCCAGTTGTACTTCTGCCCCTCGACCAGCCCATAGCAGATGGCCAGCAGGGCCGAGCTGGCCAGCACCACGCCGGGCACGTCGATCCGGTGCCGCCTGCCCGGCCGCAGGTCCGGGATGATGAAGAACGTCAGGATCAGGCAGGCGATGCCGAATGGCAGGTTGACGAAGAAGATCCAGCGCCAGTCGAACGCGGTCACCAGCAGGCCGCCGAGCGTCGGCCCGGCGATCGTGGCCACCCCGGCGACCGCGCCCCAGACGCCGAACGCCGCGCCGCGCCGTTCGGCCGGGAACGTGTTCGTGATGATGGTCAGCGTCTGCGGCATCAGCATGGCGGCGCCCAGGCCCTGCACGGCGCGGAACCCGATCAGCCAGCCCGCGCTCGGGGCCAGGCCGCACGCGGCCGACGCGGCGGTGAACACGCCGATGCCGAGGGCGAACATGATCCGCGGGCCGATCAGGTCACCGAGCCGTCCCGCCGTGATGACCAGGACCGCGAGCACCAGGGCGTAGGCGTTGATGACCCACAGGATGTCGTCCAGCGAGGCGTGCAGCCTGGTGATCATGTCCGGGATCGCGATGTTCACGATCGTCAGGTCCAGCAGGGTCATGAAGAACCCGAGGGAGACGACCAGCAAGACCGCCCACGGATTGGCCCGGAATTTCGTCACCGACTGCTCCTCTATCTGCCGCTGGCCCGCCCCATCCCCGCCCGCTCCCCAGGCGAGTGCCAACGCTCCTGATCGTAGACGGAGGCACCGACATATCGTCCGGACGGACGGCCGATTGGCCAATCCGAACCCTGTTCGGTTGGCGCCGGACGGCGCGAAGTAAGCTCCCGGCCATGAAACTGAACGGAACCGCAGCGATCATCTCCGGTGCGGCCAGCGGCCTTGGCGCGGCGGTGGCCCGCAGGCTCGCGGCCGCGGGCGTCAAGCCGGTCATCGCCGACCTCAGCGAGGAACAGGGCAAGGCGGTGGCCGAGGCTACCGGCGGCCTGTTCGTGCAGACCGATGTGGCCGACGAGAACTCGGTCACCGCGGCGGTGCAGGCGGCCACGTCGCAGGGCGTGCCGCTGCGGATCGTGGTGAACTGCGCTGGCATCGGCTGGGCCGCGCGGACCGTCGGCCGGGACGGGACCCCACACGATCTCGCGTCGTTCCGTAAGGTCATCGACATCAACCTGATCGGCACGTTCAACCTGATGCGGATCGCCAGCGCGGCCATCGCGCAGACCGAGCCAGCCGACGCGGACAACCAGCGGGGTGTAGTTGTCAACACTGCGTCGGTGGCGGGCCTGGAGGGGCAGACCGGCCAGATCGCCTATTCCGCGTCCAAGGGCGGGATCATCGGGATGACCGTGCCGGCCGCCCGCGATCTGGCCGCGATCGGCGTGCGGGTGAACACCATCTGCCCGGGCATCATCGACACCCCGATCTACGGGACCGGCCCGACCAGCGATGAGTGGAAGGCCAAGCTGGCCGCGCCCGTGGTGTTCCCGAAGCGGATGGGGACCAGCGACGAGTTCGCCCAGCTGGTCCAGGCGCTCATCGAGAACGACTACATGAACGCCGAGGTCGTCCGGTTCGACGGCGGGATCCGCTTCCAGCCCAAGTAGCCGCCCGGGTCACCAGCCGTGGAACTGGCCTTGCGCGGTCCAGGTGACGGCCAGCGCGGCCAGCACGGCCAGGCCGGCCACGGTAGCCAGCACGCCGCGGGCGGGCCGCCCGGCTGACCAGCGCAGGCCGGTGATCACGGCCCGCCGGGCCAGCCCGGTCAGGATGTACAGCGAGCCGGCCAGCGACAGGGCGATCAGGGCGATGCCGAGCAGGTCGATGGCGGCCATCGGGTACCGGTGCCCGTCCAGCGCGGTGGCCAGCAGGTGCGCCTGCCGGCTCCCGGACTGCCACAGCGCGCGGTTGATCTGGGGCAGGTGCAGCAGCAGGTAGCCGAGGCCGACCGTGAGCAGCGGGATGACGCACAGCACCCAGCCGGTCACGACGATCCGGGCGCGGCGGCGCAGGCCGGTGACCCGCGGGTCCCGTGGGCCCTTCCGCAGCGCGCCGCGCACGACGGGAGCGATCCGGGCGAACAGGTCCGGCACGCCGACCAGGTCGCTGAGGATGAAGTAGCCGTCGAAGCGGACGAACGGGAGTAGTTGCTCCAGCATCTCCAGGTGCGTGATCGCGATGACCAGCAGCAGGACCTGGGCTGAAGTGACCGCGTAGAGGCCGGCCAGGGCCAGCATGAAGACCAGGTTGAAGTAGAGCCCGCCGAGGTCGGTACGCAGCCGCCCGGCCCGGCTGAGCCGGTACGAGTCGGTGACGTTGGTGAAGAACGACGGCCAGATCAGGTAGATGCCGACGCCGATCCGGCCGGGCCGGGCACCGCCGTAGCGGCAGCCGGTCGCGTGCCCGCACTCGTGGAACGCGGCCGAGATCACGGTCAGGCCGACCACCAGCAGCAGGTCCACCGGGTCACGCAGCACCTGGGCGAGCCCGCTGCCCAGGCCGTGGCTGAAGAACAGCCAGTAGTCCAGCGCGAGTACGGTGCCGACCACGGCGATGACCAGGGGCAGCCGGAACAGCGGCCGGAGCAGCGTGCCGGCCACGTTGGCCACCGGCTCGGGCAGCAGCGTGCTCCGGGCGCGCAGGGCGAGCAGCGGGTTGGCCGTCGGCGCGGTGGCCGGGCGGCCAGGCCTGGCCACGATGCCCAGCGGGATCAGCTTGACCGCGACGACCTGGCGAACCTGGTCAGCGGTGAGCGTGCGGCCGATGTCGGCGCTGACCAGCTCGGCGATGGTGGCTGCGTCGCGCGAGCCGTCGATCCGGCTGGTCACCTGGTACAGCAGCGGGGACATCTGGATGACCTGGCCATCGGCCCGGCGCACCAGCGACGGCGGCTGCCGGTAGCCGGAGTTCTGGTATTCGCCGAGCAGTTCGACGCCGTCGGCGAGCCTGGCCACGGCAGCGGGCTCGGCCGCCTCGGGGGGAGACGGCGCGGCTGGCGTGCGTTCGGCGGGCTCATGCCCGGTGGCTATGGTCATCCGCTGCTCCTCCCAGACATAGGGAAAGGGCCGCCCAGGAGCCCCCGGGCGGCCCTTCCCTCCCACTGCGCAATTCCCCTCCGAATCGCACCGCGGGGGGCATTCGGTACGGAGCCGACAGCTACAGGCCGACGTTGCCCGAGCCGAGGCTGAGGATGTTGTCCAGACTTCCGTTGCCGGCCGAGATGTTGACCAGGCCAGACTGCGCCGTGTTGCCGTAGCCGTTCTGGATGAAGGTGGAGCTTGAGCTGGAGCCGCCGCCGCACTTCGGGTGGCAGACCCACAGCGTTTCGCGGCTGGGCAGCAGTTCGGCGTGCTCGAGCTCGAGGTCCTGCATGGTCACGACAGGTCGGGTGGACATGGAGCCTCCTTTGGGAGTGATCCGCCCCGGACGGGCAGATCAAGGTGCCCGCGGTTGCGGGCGCTCGGGTCGCAGGGACCGCCCGGCGCCACGGTGGCGCCGAGCCTGAAGCTGATGTACGCTTTCTGCCGTACATATCGTTCGGCCATGACCGTACAGTAATGTTTACCGGTGAGTAAGGCAAGAACTGCGGATCGCGACCGAACCCGGACAGACAGAGACGGCTAGGCTGGTCATGGTGGCGGATGCGGCAGGGGACAAGCAGATTCCCGCTCAGAGCCGCCCGCGTACGGCCGCCGCAGCGATGGAGCCAGGCACCAACCCTCTGCAGCGGCTGATCCTGGACCGGCTGCGCGAACGGGGCTGGTCGTACGGCGACGTGGCCCGGCGCGGCGGTCTGCCCCGGTCCACCGTTTACACGCTGGCGATGACCAGGAATCTGGCCCGGCCGCCCCGGCCAGCCACGCTGGATGGGCTGGCCCAGGGCCTGGATCTGCCCGTCGCCGCGATCCGCGCCGCTGCGGCGGAGTCCACCGGACTGCACTACTACGACGACGTCCCGGCCAGCCCGGCGCAGCCAGGCGACCCGGAGCGGGAACTCCTCATCGCCAGCATCGACGAGCTGACCCCCGAGGACCGGCGGCACGTGGCCGCGCTCGTCGAGTCGCTGCGGCACCGGACCGAGCCGGAGCCCACCGACCGCTAGCACCGCGCCGGGCGGCCGCGGGCCGTCCTGGTGGCGCGCTCGCGCCGGCTGGGCCAGGCGTCCAGCCCGGCCCAGTTGCCCGCGCACCGCTACTCCACCGACCCGACAGCCGGTACCCCAAGCTGCTTGGCCAGCTCGCCGTATGGGCCTTCCGGCAGCACCAGCCGGGCGACCCGCAGGATGGCCCGGGGATCCTCCCCAGGAGGCCGCAGCACGAAGACCCGGGCCGCCTGCTTGTCGCACGTCACCACGAGCCGGTCATGGTCGGCGAGCACGATGGCGGGCCGTTCCGGGCTCGGCGGTACCGGGCCCGGCGGCTCGCCGTCTGCCACTGGGTGTCCCGCGGCAGCGTCCTCCGCGCCATGCTGGCGGCGCAGCGTCGTCATCAGCGCCTCGGCCAGGAAGGTCAGGCCGACCAGCAGGGCCAGCGCCAGCAGCAGGGCCTTGAGCCAGGCTGGCATGCCGTTGAGGTTCGGCACATGCAATGCCCGCGGCACGGCGTGCCGCGCGGAGCCAGCCGGGGTGGGGGCTAGGGATGCCAGGTGCGGCCGCGTGGCCGGGCTTGGCTTGGTAGCCGGGCTCGGCCTGCCGCTGGGCGTGGCCGAGGCAGCCGGGCTCGGGATGGTGAGCACGGTGCCGGGGTGGATCGTGTTCGGGTTGGGGCCGATGGCCTGCCAGTTGGCCTCATACAGGGCCAGCCAGCCGCCAGGCAGCGCCAGCCGGGCCGCGATGCCGGACAGTGTGTCTCCCGCCGCGACCGTGTAGCGGGCGGGCAGCGTCCGGCTGGGCACCCGGAGCACGGTGCCGGGGTGGATCGTGTTCGGATCCGGGCCGACAGTCCGCCGGTTGGCGGCATACAGGGCCGGCCAGCCGCCGTGCACGCCGAACCGTGCAGCGATGCTGGACAGGGTGTCGCCGTTCTGCACGACGTACTTGGTGGCCGGCGGCTTCGCCGCGGTCACTGGCGCCACAGGGGCGCTCTGCAGGCTGGTGAGGGTGACCTCGGTACTGCTTGCGGTACTGCTCGCGGTGCGTGCGCTCGCGTGGGCTGGATGCACGGATCCCGTGCTGCCGATCGCGATCAGGATGATCGGCAGAATGCTCCAGGCGAGCACCACGCACGCGGACTTAGTCCACGTACGCATGATGCTTTCACTTTCCTTCCAAGGGGATCAGCGCCGAACGCTGCAGGTCCGGACGCCGGAGGGACGGACCGGTTGGGAAGGAAAGGACTTACGCGGGCGGTACCTCGGGCAGGTAAGACCGCCAGATCGACTTCGCGGCGGCCCGCCGGGCCAGCCGCAGCAAAACCAGGGTGAGCAGGGCGATCAGCGCGGCGCTGAGGCCGGCCTGCAGGCCGCCACCGCTGCTGCCGCCGACGGCTCCGCCGTGCCGCGCCGCCGCCCGGGCTGGCTGGCAGCCGGGGCAGCGGCGAGGTCGGCGACGCCGGAGTGCTGCCGTCACGCAGCGGCGCGGACAGCGAGCGCAGGCTGTCGGCCAGGCCTGCGCTCAGCGCGCTCGCCGCCGAGCCGGTGCCGGTGTGCGGTGCCGAGGCCGCGCCGGAGGCGCTCGGCCCGGCCGGGATAGCCGGGTTGGGGACCGCCGTTCCGGTGCTCCCGGTCCCGGTGCTCGTGACGCCGGGCAGCACGCCCGTGGTGACCCCAGTGACCGTGCTGGTGACCGTCGGCAGGACCGAGCCGGTGACCCCGGTCAGGGTGCTGGTGACGGCCGGCAGGACGCTGGCCGTCACGCCGGTGACCACGCTGGTGACGGCCGGGAGGACCGAGCCGGTGACCCCAGTCAGGGTTCCGGTGACGGCCGGGAGGACCGAGCCGGTGACCCCGGTCAGCGTCCCGGTGACGGCCGGGAGGACGGACCCGGTGACGCCGCTGACGGTGCTGGTGACCGCGGGGAGGACGCTGCCCGTCACGCCGGTCAGCGTGCTGGTGACGGCCGGGAGGACCGAGCCGGTGACCCCGGTCAGCGTCCCGGTGACGGCGGGAAGTACCGAGCCGGTCACGCCGGTCGCGGTGCTCGTGACGGCGGGAACCACGGACTGGGTGGCGCCGGTCACGGTGCTCGTGACGGCGGGGACCACGGACTGGGTGGCGCCGGTCACGGTGCTCGTGACGGTCGGGACGACCGACCCGGTGGCGCCGGCGACGGTGCTCGTGACGGCGGGGACCACGGACTGGGTGGCGCCGGTGACGGTGCTCGCACCCGCTGGGAGCGTGCTGCCGGTGAGGCCGCTGACCGCGCCGGTCACGCCGGAGAGCGTGCCGCCGGTGGAGCCGGGGCCGGCCGGGGGGGTGGTTCCGGTGATCCCGCTGACCGTGCTGGTGACGGCCGGGAGGGCGGAGCCGGTGCTGCCGGCGGCGGGGAGCGCGGTCTTGGTGACCGCGGCGACCGGGCTGGTCACGGTCGGCGCGGTGGGGCTGGAGACGGTGGAGATCGTGCCGGTCAGGCCGGACAGCGAGCTGGCCGGGTTTGGCCCGGAGGTGGCCGTGGCGGCGGACTGGGCCGGAGCGGTCTGGGTGCTGCCGGTCAGCGCGCCGGTGACGGTGGACGCGGCGCTGGTCGCGGCCGGGGCGCTCGCCGTGAGGTGGCTGACCGTGCTGGTGACGCCGGCCACCGCGGACGCCGGGGCGGTGGCGCCCGGCTGGCTGGCGGCCTGGCTACCGGCGGGCGGCGCCGCGGCGGGCTGGGTCGCGGTCGGCTGCGTTCCGGCCGGCTGGGACGCCGCGGGCTGGGTCTGGGCCGACGAACCGTGGCTGCTGCCCAGGCTCTGGGTCGCGCTGCTGACCGTGCCGGTGACGCCGCTCACGGCCCCGGCCAGGCCGTTGCTGGCCGGGGGCGGCGGGCTGGCCGCCTGGCCCGCGCCGCTGGCGGTGGCCGGCGGCTGCGCCGGGGCGTTCGCCGGAGCGGCGGGCTGGCTGACCGGCTGCGTGGCGCTCGGCTGGGCCGAAGCGGACTGGGCCGAACCAGGCTGCGTCGCAGCGGGCTGGCCCGAGCCGGACGGCGGCGGGCTGGGCTGGGTGAGGCTCTGCACGGCGCCGCTGGCCGCTCCGGTGAGCGAACTCAGCGCGGATCCGGCGCCGCTGGCTGCGGACGACCCCGGGGTACCCGAAGATCCTGCATCCGTCGCGGCTGAGGCCCGGCCGGCGAGGAGGAATGCGAAAATGAGCGCTGCGGCAATCCCCCCGCAGACGCATAGTGAAACCCTCAGAGCCCGGCCTAAGGCTCTCGTGAGGGTTGCGGACCCCTCCACGGCACGGAGACTACACCGGGTACCGATAATCATCCATACCTACCCGCCAGTTCTGTCCGGGCAGAATCGTCGGAGCGAAGCCGACAACATGACAGATGTGTTACCAGACCACGCGTGAAAGGTAATCCCGTGACGAACTTCCCAGCTTCCGACAATTCCGAGTCGGTGGTGCAGTGCACGGTAGACGACCAGATTGCGGTGGTCACGATCAACCGGCCGCAAGCGCGCAACGCCATCAACCAAGCCGTCGCAGCCAGCATGGCAGCCGCCTTCGATGAGCTTGACGAGCGCAAAGACGTCCAGGTCATCGTGCTGACCGGGGCGGGCGGCACGTTCTGCGCAGGGATGGATCTCAAGGGCTTCCTGGCCGGCGAGGACCCGACGACCGGCGGCCGCGGCTTCGCCGGGATCGTGGAACGCCCGCCGGCCAAGCCGATCATCGCCGCGGTCGAGGGCTACGCGCTGGCCGGCGGCTTCGAAGTCGCGTTGTCCTGCGACCTGATCGTGGCGAGCGAGGACGCCAGTTTCGGCCTGCCAGAAGTGACCCGCGGCCTGGTCGCGGCGGCGGGCGGCCTGCTCCGGTTGCCCCGCCGGATCCCTTACCACCTGGCTATGGAAATCGCACTGACCGGACAGCGGATGCCCGCCGACCAACTGCACCTGGCTGGGCTGATCAACCGGCTGGTGCCGGCCGGCGAGGCGCTCAGCGCGGCCCGCGAACTGGCTGACCAGATCCGCAAGAACGCTCCGCTCGCGCTGGCCGCCACCAAGCGGGTCATCGTCGAGTCGCTGGACTGGCCGGCCAGCGAAGCCTTCGCCCGTCAGGGCTTGATCGCCGGGCCCGTCTTCGGGTCGGCTGATGCCATGGAGGGGGCACTGGCGTTCGGTGAAAAAAGGACCCCGGTGTGGCGCGGAGAGTGAGCTGGGGCTGGCTGGCCCAGCCAGCGCTGCCAGGGAGTTTTTTCCTCCGCTTTGCAGTACCCAGCTCAGCGGCCCGACCACGCGGGCGGCACGAGGCCGCATAGGATCGGCCCGAAACCACCCGACCACACTCTCGTTGGGGAACATCCATGTGCGGAATCGTCGGCTGCCTGGCCCTCGCCCTTGAGGCCGACCCGGACCAGGGCTGGGTGCAGACCGCTACCGAGCGGATCAGCCACCGCGGCCCGGACGACGAAGGGTTCTACACCGACCCTGATGTGGCACTGGGCTTCCGGCGGCTGGCGATCATCGACCTGTCCCCGGGTGGGCATCAGCCGATGCGGTCCGCGGACGGCCGGTACTGGATGGTCTACAACGGCGAGATCTACAACTACCTGGAGCTCGGCCAGGAGCTGCGGCAGCAGGGCGTGGCGCTGCGCTCGTCCTCGGACTCCGAGGTGCTGCTGGAGATGTACGCCCGGGTCGGCAAGGACGTGGTGCACCGGCTGCGCGGCATGTTCGCGTTCGCCATCTGGGACACCTGGACCCGGGAGCTGTTCTGCGCCCGGGATCAGTTCGGGATCAAGCCGTTCTACTACACGATCGACCAGGCTCCGGCTCAGGCACCGGACTGGGCCGGGGGTGCCGCGGCCGGCCAGCAAGGCTGGTCCGGCGGGGAGGCTGAGCAGCCAGGCTGGCCTGGTGGCCCAGCTACTCAGCAACCGGGCGGCCCAGCTATTCAGCCGCCGGGTTGGCCTGGGGGTCCGGTCGAGCAGGCAGCCTGGCCGGGCGGTCCGTCCGAGCAGACAGGGTGGCCGGGCGGGGCGGCTGAGCAGCCGGGGCAGCAGAGCGCGGGGCCGGCCCAGCAGTCGGCGTGGGACGCGCCGCCCCCTTCGGGTGGCTGGGATGCGCCGCCTTCGGGCGGTCGGCACGCGGGCGGCGCGGCGGCCCGGCCCGCGGCGGCCCGGCCCGCGGCGGCTAACGCGCCAGCGGGTCGCGGCGGCGGCCGGCACGCTGCCGGGCGGGGCCAGCAACAGCCGCCGGGTGGCCCGGCGAGTCCAGCGGCGGGCGTTCCCGGTAACGGCGCGCGGGGGAGCGGGCTCGGGCCTGGTGCGGGCGGATTCCCCGGCGACGCCCAGGATGCGGCCCGGTCCACCGGCACCGGCCGGCTGCTCCGATTCGCTTCAGAACGCAAGTGCCTGGCCAGTCCCGGGGAGCTGAGCCGGCTCGACGGCGATGCGCTGCGCCGCTACCTGGCGTTCCAGTACGTGCCGCCGCCAGACGCGCTGACCCCGCCGATCCGGGTGCTGCCGCCCGGGCACGCGATCATCGCCCGGCCGGGCGGCACCGTGGACGTGTACCGGTACTGGCGGGCCGACCTGCGGCCGGCATCCGCGCCCAGCCAGGGCAGCGCCGAGGCGATCCTGGCCGCCATGCGCGACTCGGTCGCGGTGCACCTGCGCAGTGACGCGCCGCTCGGCGCCTTCCTGTCCGGCGGCATCGACTCGGCCGCGATCTGCGCGCTGGCCGCCGAGCACCGTCCTGACCTGCTGACCTTTACCGTCGGCTTCGAGCGTGAGGGATACAGCGAGATCGACCGGGCGCAGGAGAGCGCGGCCGCGCTCGGGGTGAAGTCGATCCCGTACGTGATCACGGCCGAGGAGTTCTTCACCCACCTGCCGCGGATCATCTGGCATCTGGACGACCCGATGGCGGACGCGGCGGCGGTGCCGCTGTGGTTCGTGGCCCGGGAGGCCAGCAAGCACGTGAAGGTGGTGCTGTCTGGGGAGGGCTCGGACGAGCTGTTCGGCGGCTACGCGATCTACCACCAGCCGGGCGTGGTCCGGGCCGGGGAGAAGCTGCCTGAGCTGGCCCGGATGCCGCTGAAGCGGGCCGCCTCGATGATGCCGGCCGGGGTCAAGGGGAAGGGGTTCCTGGAGCGGACCTCGACCCCGCTGCGGGAGCGTTACATCGGCAACGCGCACGTGTTCGCCGGGCCGCAGATCGACCTGATCGCCCGGCCGCCCGCGACGCCGGCGTCCAGTGCCTACGCGGTGACCGCGCCGGTCTACCAGCAGGCCGCCGAGGCGGGCCTGGACGACACGTCCACCATGCAACTGGTGGACATCAACACCTGGCTGCACGGCGACATCCTGGTCAAGGCGGACCGGATGACGATGGCGCACAGCCTGGAGCTGCGGGTGCCGTTCCTGGACCGCGAGGTGATGGGGGTGGCGTGCCGGCTGGCCCGCGAAGAGAAGATCGCGGCGGGGACCACGAAACTGGCGTTGCGCCAGGCGATGAGCTCGATGCTGCCGCAGGCCGCCGCGGAGCGGGCCAAGCTGGGCTTCCCGGTGCCGATCGGCTTCTGGCTGAAGGGCGAGATGTACGGCTACGCCGAGCGGCTGCTTCGCGAGGCCCGCACCGACCAGTGGATCGACCGGCAGGCCGCGCTCGGCTTGCTGGAACGGTTCCGGGCCGGCGACCCCGAGGTCAGCTGGCGGCACATCTGGGTGCTCTTGGTGTTCTCGCTGTGGCACCAGATCTACGTCGAGCGGGTGTACGACCCGGCCGCGCTGGGCTGGGAACGCGCGCCCAGCCCCGGAGCGGCCTGGTAACTGGGGGGTGTGGCGGCCGGCGGCGCGGGATCAGCCGGCCAAGCCGAAGCCGGGGCCCTTGCCGGGGCCGTAGGCCGCGAGCTTGTCCCGCAGCCGCCCACGGCCGCGGTGCAGCCGGGACATCACGGTGCCGATCGGCGTGCCCATGATCTCCGCGATTTCCTTGTACGCGTAGCCCTCGATGTCAGCCAGGTACACCGCGACGCGGAACTCTTCGGGCAGGTCACGGAGCGCGCGCAGGATCTCGGAGTCAGCCAGCCGGTCGAGCGCCTCCGCCTCGGCCGAGCGGGCCTGGGCGGCCAGCGGGTCGGCGGGCAGCTGCCACTCCTGGAAATCACCGCTGGACGCCTGCCGTGGCTCCCGGCGGCGCTTGCGGTAGGTGTTGATGAACGTGTTAGCCAGGATCCGGTGCAGCCACGCCTTGAGGTTGGTACCGGGGCGGAACTGGTGAAACGCGGCGTAGGCCTTGGCCGAGGTCTCCTGGACCAGGTCCTCCGCGTCGGTGGGGTTGCGGGTCATCCGAAGGGCAGCGGGGTACAGCTGACCGAGGAACGGCACGACGTCCTGTTCGAACCGCTCGTTCCGGTCCGGCGCGTCTTCGCTAGTCGCCATCGGCTGCTCCACTCGATCGTTACCCTGTCAACTCTAGAGACGGTTGAGAGCGCTCACTCGGCTCGGTGACACGGGTCACATTTTTTTCCCCGCTTGTTCGTACTTCATTCCTAGCGGGTCAACCTGAAAGATTGCTGAAGACGGGCTGTGAGCAACGCACGTGCGCACAGTAATGATTCGGCGCCAGGGCACCGGCCGGATGGGTCTGCCATCGGTATGACCCGGATGCCCCCTGACCAGCGCGTTTCCCGCGAAGAGGCGGATGGCGAGCTGGCTCTGGTAGCGGTGGCCGACGGGCTGGGCGCGGCCGCGGTCGCGGGCTGGTCGGACGCCGAGCGGCACCTTGTGGAGCAGGTCCGGCTGGCTGAGGCAGGTCGGCTGGTTGAGGCGGGCCGGCTGGCTGAGGCGGGCCGGCTGGCTGAGGCGGGCCGGCTGGCTGAGGCGGGCCTGGCTGAGGCGGGCCGGCTCGCTGAGCGGAGTCAGCTGGCTGCGAGTGCCGGGCTCGCCGGGCCGGGGTTCGACGCCGCCGCGGCCCGGGCCGAGATCCGGCGCGGCGGCGATCCGCTGGGTACGGCGTTCTGCGCGCTGCGCGGGCCGGCCCGGCGGCGGCCGCTCGGCCAGACGTTCACTCCGCCGCTGATCATTGAGAGCATGATCGCCTGGGCGGCTGGCACCGGGATCCAGCCGGCCCGGGTCGTCGAGCCGGGCACCGGATCGGCCCGGTTCCTCATCGCGGCCGGGCGCCGGTGGCCCGAGGCCGAGCTGGTCGGGGTGGAGATCGACCCGCTGGCCGCCATCGTCGGCCGGGCCAGCCTGGCCGCGGCCGGGCTGGCCGCGCGGTCCCGGATCATCCTGGGCGACTACCGGGTGGTGACCCTGCCGAGATGTGCCGGGCCAACGCTGTTCCTGGGCAACCCGCCGTACGTCCGCCATCACCAGATCGGGCCGGACTGGAAGGACTGGCTGCGCCGGACCGCGGCCGGGCGCGGCCTGCCCGCCAGCGGGCTGGCCGGGCTGCACGTCCACTTCTTCCTGGCCACCGCGCGGCACGCCCGGCCCGGGGATCTGGGCGCACTGATCACCGCGGCCGAGTGGCTGGATGTGAACTATGGCCGCCTGGTTCGTGACCTGCTGCTCGGCGCGCTCGGCGGTGAGTCGGTGCATCTGGTCGAGCCGGCCGTGCCGGTCTTCGCGGACGCCACGGCTACCTCGGCCATCACCTGCTTCCGCCCGGGCCAGGATGTTGCGGCGGGACAGATGGTGCGGGCGGTGCGGTTGGACCGAGTGGCCAGCCCGGCCGAGCTTGGTTCGCTGGCTGGTGGCACGCCAGTCCCGGTCCAGGTGCTGCGGGACGAGGCACGCTGGGGCCCGCTGCTCCGCGAGTCCGCCCACGGGTCGGCTGTGACCGGCCAGCTGGGCCCGGCCGGTCAGCCGGGCACAGCCAGCAAGCTGGGCACGGTCGGCCAGCAGATCACGGCGGTCCGGACAACCGGGTCCAGCGGGCGTACCCACACTGGCCGCTGGGCCAGCCGCAACCCGCCAGCCGGGCACATCGAGCTGGGTGAGCTATGCCGGGTGCACCGGGGGCAGGTGACCGGGGCCAACGCGGTGTGGGTCAGCACCGGCCCGCACCCGCTGATCCCAGCCCGTTTCCAGTTCGCTGCGGTGACCCGGGCTCGTGAGCTGTTCGCGGCGGGCGCTGTGCTGCCGCCGGGCGCGGCGCTGCGCCGGGTCATCGACCTGCCCGCCGACCTGGCCGAACTAACCTCTGCCGAGCAGGCCGCAGTGGCCTGCTTCCTCCGGTCGGCGGCCGCTGCCGGGGCCGCCGACGGCTACGTGGCCCAGCACCGCAGCCCATGGTGGCGGGTCCGGCTGGCTGAACCGCCACCCATCCTGGCCAGCTACATGGCCCGGCGGCCGCCCGCCTTCGTGCGCAACCTGGCCGGAGCCCGGTTCCTCAACATCGCACACGGGCTCTACCCGCGCGACCCGCTGCCACCCCGGCTGCTCGACGCGCTGGCCGGCTATCTCGGCCAGTCCGTGACCACCGGCCAGGGCCGGGTCTACGCGGGTGGCCTGGTCAAGTTCGAGCCGCGCGAGATGGAGCGTCTCCTGGTCCCGGCCCCCGAGCTGCTCGCCGCTGAGGGCAGCCGCGCCGCGGGTCAGCAGTGCCCAGCGTGACACCCGTTGTACGTTCTCACCAGCGTCAGTTCGTGATCAAACGATTGGTGTCGCTGGAGCAGCAGTAATCGTTTGATCACGACTGCGACCGGCGGTACCGCTCACGCGCAGGTGAAGAGGCGTGAGAGGGCAGGTACAGCCGTGGCTGGTGTGACTGCTGGTTCAGCCGCGGGACCCCGTCCGCGGCGCTAGATCCAGCCGTGGTACCACATGTGCGACAGCCAGTCCGTGTACGGGATGATCTGGCCCGCGATGATCGGGTACAGGTACGCGAAGTTCAGCAGCACCCCGAGCAGATACGCCCCGGACACCGCCGCGCCCACCGTGCGCCGGGTGGCGGACGCCTGGGCCGACCCGATGATCAGTCCCAGGCAGAGTGTGATCGAGATGATCAGGAACGGCTCGAACTCCAGCGCGTAGAAGAAGAACTCGGTCCGGTGGTCGTGCACCGCGAACCAGAACCAGGGCAGCCAGCCCACGGCCACGCAGAGCAGCACCGCGCCGGCCCGCCAGTCGCGGCGGGTCAGCCACCAGCCGATGCAGACGATCAGCGTGGCGATGGACGCCCACCAGATCAGTGGGGTGCCGATGGCCAGCACTTCCTGCGCGTTACTGGACGCGCACGCGCCCTTAGCCCCACCGGCTGGGCAGGACCAGTAGAACGCCACCGGCAGGCTCATCACCAGCCAGGTCCACGGCTGTGACTGGTACGGGTGGTGCGTGGTCAGGCCGAGGTGGAACTGCAGGATCTGCTTCTGGTACTCGAGGAACGAGGCCAGCGCGGCGACTACCGGGGTGTGGATGCCGTTCGACGCGGCCCACTGCCGGTCGTAGCCGGAGTTGGTGAAGAACCAGCCGGACCAGGTGACCAGGTAGACCGCGATCGGGAGCGCGCCGAGCCAGGCGGGCATCCAGCGGTTCTGCTTCAGCGCCGCGGGCAGCCCGCCGGGCAGGCCCGCGGCCCGGCGGGCGCCGCAGTCCCACGCGATGACCAGGGCGGCCAGCCCGAGCACGTACCAGATCGCGTCCCACTTGGAGGCCAGGGCCAGCCCGATGCACAACCCGGCGCCGATCCGCCACCGGGTGACCCAGACCCGGGGAGCGGTGAACCCGCCCGGCGAGTCCTCGGCCGCCGAGGTCAGCCGGGCCCGGGTCAGGTCACGGTCCACCACCAGGCAGCCGAACGCGGCCAGCACCCAGAACATCAGGAAGATGTCCAGCAGCGCGGTCCGGCTCATCACGAACTCGAGCCCGTCCATCGCCATCAGCAGGCCGGCCACGCAGCCGAGCAGAGTCAACCTGGTCATCCGCCGGGTGATCCGGGCCAGCAGCAGGATGGCCAGCGTCCCGATCAGCGCGGTGGAGAACCGCCAGCCGAACGAGTTCAGCCCGAACGTCCACTCGCCGAACGCGATGAACAGCTTGCCCAGCGGCGGGTGCACGACGAATTCGCCGCCGCGGGTGAAGATATGTGGATCGCCGCGGACGAGCAGCGCGTTGCGCCCGGCGCTGTAGTTGTGCTCGACGCCGAAGCGCAGGATGCCGAGCGCGTCCGGGACGTAGTACGTCTCGTCGAAGATCACGGCCTTCGGCGTGCTCAGGTTGTTGAACCGCAGGAACGCGCCGAACAGGGTGACCAGAATCGGTCCGGCCCAGCCCCAGAACTCGCTGCCGGGCATCGCCGGCAGCAGCCGGGCGCGCAGCGTGGACGCCGGTGTGGCGGTGTCGGCGACCCGCTCGGCGGCCCCCCGGGATCCAATCATCGGTCACATCGTATGGGGGCGGGACACCATCTGGTGGGCCGGATCGCAACGTATCGTCACGACGGGCGGCCAGCCGGGTCACCGGACGGCCAGTCCGCACGTAACGTGGTCCCCGGCATGAACACCAGCGACATCGGCACCGGCGCCACGTCCGGCGCGCACACCGGTACAACCGCCGGTACCAGCACCGGTACGAGTGCCGGCAAACTGACCGTGGCCGCCGTGCCCATCGGCCGGCCCGGGGACGCGTCACCGCTGCTGGCCCAGGCGCTGGCCACCGCGCCGGTGATCGCGGCCGAGGACACCCGCCGGGTGCGCAAACTGGCCGCCGCGCTCGGCGTCGAACCAGCCGGGAAGATCATCTCTTACTACGACGCGGTGGAGCGCAGCCGCGAGCCGCGCCTGGTCCAGACCCTGCTCGACGGCCAGGACGTGCTGCTGGTCACCGACGCGGGCATGCCGGTGATCAGCGACCCCGGCTACCGGCTGGTCGCGGCGGCGGCCGCGGCCGGGGCCGGCGTAACCGTGCTGCCCGGGCCGTCCGCGGTGATCGCCGCGCTGGCCGTGTCCGGGCTGCCCACCGACCGGTTCTGCTTCGAGGGCTTCCCGCCGCGCAAGACCCGCGACCGGGCCCAGCGGTTCGCCGAACTGGCCCGCGAGCGGCGCACCATGGTGTTCTTCGAGTCGCCACGCAGGCTGGCCACCACCCTGGCCGACCTCAGCGCGGCGTTCGGGCCGGACCGCCACGCGGTGGTCTGCCGGGAGCTGACCAAGACCCACGAGGAAGTGCGCCGTGGCACCCTGGCCGAACTCGCCGCCTGGGCCGCGGACGGCGTGCTGGGCGAGGTCACCCTGGTCATCGGCGGCACGGCGGCAGGCAGCAAAGCGGGCGCGCCGACCCGGACCGCCACGGAGGCGGCTGAGGAGGCCGGCCTGCGGATCGCGGCCGGCCAGCCGCGCAACGCCGCCATCGCGGCGGTCGCCCAGGAGTCCGGGCTGCGCCGGGCCGAGGTCTACGACGCGGTCGTGGCCGCCCGCCACGACCGGGGCCGACAGTCCAGCTAATCCGTTCGGCCCGCGTCCAGGCTGCCCCTAGGCTGTGACCATGTCCGCTACGACCCGTCACATTCTCACCGCGCCGGCCTGGCCCTACGCGAACGGCCCCCGGCATATCGGCCATGTCTCCGGCTTCGGCCTGCCGTCCGACATGTTCAGCCGGTACCAGCGGATGACGGGCAACCGGGTGCTGATGGTCAGCGGCACCGACGAGCACGGCACGCCGATTCAGGTCGCCGCGGACGCCGAAGGGGTGACCGCGCGCCAGCTGGCCGACCGGTACAACCGGGTCATCGCGGAGGACCTGCGCTCGCTCGGCGTGTCCTATGACCTGTTCACCCGGACCACCACGCGCAACCACTACGCGGTGGTCCAGGACCTGTTCCTCGGCCTGCTCAAGAACGGCTATATCTTCCCGCAGACCACGCTGGGCGCGATCTCCCCGTCCACCGGCCGCACCCTGCCCGACCGGTATATCGAGGGCACCTGCCCGATCTGCGGCTACGAGCACGCCCGCGGTGACCAGTGCGACAACTGCGGCAACCAGCTCGACCCGGTGGACCTGATCAATCCCCGGTCCAAGATCAACGGGGAGGAACCCAAGTTCGTCGAGACCGAGCAGTACTTCCTCGACCTGCCCGCGTTCACCGAGGTGCTCGGCAAGTGGCTGCAGAGCAAGCAGGGCCAGTGGCGGCCGAACGTGCTCAACTTCTCCCTCAACCTGCTCGACGAGCTGCGCCCCCGGGCCATCACCCGGGACCTGGACTGGGGCGTCCCGGTCCCGCTGGACGGCTGGCGGGACCGCCCGGACAAGCGGATCTACGTCTGGTTCGACGCGGTCATCGGCTACCTGTCCGCGTCCATCGAGTGGGCCAGGCGGTACGGCACCGACCCGGACGAGTGGCGCGCCTGGTGGCAGTCCCCGGAGGCGGAGTCCTACTACTTCATGGGCAAGGACAACATCGTCTTCCACTCCGAGATCTGGCCGGCCATGCTGTTCGGCTACGCCGGCCAGGGCGCGAAGGACGGCACCCCCGGCGACCTCGGTGCGCTGAACGTGCCCACCGAGCTGGTGTCGAGCGAGTTCCTGACGATGGAGGGCCGGAAGTTCTCCTCGTCCCGCGCGGTGGTCATCTACGTCCGCGACTTCCTGGCCCGCTACGACGTGGACGCGCTGCGCTACTACGTGGCGGTGGCCGGCCCGGAGAACCAGGACACCGACTTCACCTGGAGTGAGTTCCTCCGGCGCAACAACGACGAGCTGGTCGCCACCTGGGGCAACCTGGTCAACCGGTCGGTGTCGTTCGCCGCCCGCAACATCGGCTCGATCCCGGAGCCCGGCCACCTGACCGAGTGGGACCGGGACGTGCTGGAGCGGTCCCGGCAGGCGTTCGGCCAGGTCGGCGACGCACTGGCCCGGTCCCGGTTCAAGGCCGGGGTGAACGAGGCGATGCGTGCGGTGGCCGAGGCGAACAAGTACATGTCCGACCAGGCGCCGTGGAAGCTGCGCGAATCGGACCCGGAGCGGATGCGCACTGTGCTGCATGTCGTGCTGCAGCTGGTGAGCGACGCGAAGACGCTGCTCACCCCGTTCCTGCCGGAGTCGTCGGGCAAGGTGTACCGGATGCTGGGCGGCGCGGGCGAGTGGTCCGGCACGCCTCGGATCGAGGAGGTCGACGAGGACGGCGGGCCGTCCTACCCGGTGATCACCGGCGACTACGACGCGGCCGCCCGCTGGGAGTCCCAGCCGGTCAAGCCGGGCACCCCGCTGAGCCCGCCGGTGCCGCTGTTCACCAAGCTGGACCCGTCCATCGTGGAGGAGGAACTGGCCCGGCTGGGGCAGCCGTGACCGGGCAGAACCGGTGACCACCCCGGTCCGCGACCAGTACGGGCGCCCGCCCGCCGCCGATCCGGCGCCGCTGCCGGCCAGCGCGTTCGACGCGCACTGCCACCTGGACCTGGTGCTCGGCCCGGTCGAAGACGTGCTCGCCCAGGCGGCCGCGGCCGGCATCACCCGAGTGGTCACGGTCGGCACCGACCTGCCGTCCTGCTACACGGCGGTGACCACCGCGGCCGACCATGACGAGGTCTACGCGGCGGTGGCCATCCACCCGAACGAGACGGCCAAGGCCGCGGATCGCGATCAGGTGCTCGAAGAACTGGCCGAGCTGGCCGCGCTGCCCCAGGTCCGGGCGGTCGGCGAGACCGGTCTCGACTACTACTGGGATGACGCGCCCCACGACGTCCAGCAGGACTGGTTCCGCGCGCACATCGCGCTGGCCAGGCAGACCGCCAAACCGCTGATGATCCACGACCGGGACGCGCACGAGGACATCCTGCGCATCCTGGCCGAGGAAGGCCCGCCGGAGACGGTGATCCTCCACTGTTTCTCCGGCGACGCCGAGCTGGCCAAGCGCTGCGTGGCGGCCGGCTACCTGCTCAGCTTCGCGGGCGTGCTGACGTTCAGCAACGCGGCGCAGCTGCGCGAGGCGGCCGCCATCACACCGCCCGGCCAGCTGCTGGCCGAGACCGACGCGCCGTTCCTCACCCCGGTGCCCAACCGCGGCAAGTCGAACTCGCCCGCCCAGGTCGCGCACACCATCCGCGCGCTGGCCGCGATCAAGGAACTGGACGTGGCCGAGCTCTGTGCCATCCTCCAGGCAACCGGCCAGCGCGTCTTCGGCCCGTGGTAAGCCTGCTGGGCCCAGCCGAGATCCGCTCGACCGCATCCCGGCTGGGCATCCGCCCGTCCAAGCGCCTCGGCCAGAACTTCGTCACCGATCCAGGCACGGTCCGCCGCATCGTCGCGCTGGCCGAGCTGACTCCGGACGACGTCGTGCTGGAGGTCGGCCCCGGCTTCGGCTCGCTCACCCTGGCCCTGCTGCCGGCCGTGCGCCAGGTGACCGCGGTCGAGGTCGATCCGTTGCTGGCCGCCGAGCTGCCGCGCACCGTCAGCACCCACAACCCTTCTTTTGCTGAACGCCTGTACGTGCTGACGGCCGACGCTCTCCGGATCACCAGCCTGCCCGGTCAAGCGCCTACGGCGCTGGTAGCCAACTTGCCGTACAACGTGGCTGTGCCGGTCGTGCTGCACCTGCTGGCCACGCAGCCGTCGCTGCGCAAGGGGCTGGTCATGGTGCAGGCCGAAGTGGCCGACCGGATGACGGCCGGCCCGGGCAGCCGGGTCTACGGGGTGCCCTCGGTCAAGCTGGCCTGGTACGCGGCGGCCCGGCGGGCCGGCCCGGTGCCGCGCACCGTGTTCTGGCCGGTGCCGAACGTGGATTCGGGGCTGGTCGCGTTCACCCGGCGCGAGCCGCCGGTGGCTGATGTGCCCCGGGCGGACGTGTTCGCCGTCGTGGACGCCGCGTTTGCCCAGCGGCGCAAGACGCTCCGCGCCGCGCTGGCCCGGTGGGCCGGGTCAGCCGCGGACGCGGAGCGCATCTTGCGCGCAGCTGGGGTGGACCCCGGCGCCCGAGGCGAGTCGCTCACGGTGGCCGACTTCGCCCGCATCGCCGCCGCGCGGGCTGGCTAATCGCTGACGATCAGGGCAGTGACCACTGCTGGTTGGCGCCGCCGTTGCAGGTGTACAGGATCAGCTGGGTTCCGTTGGCCTTGTTGAACGCCGGGTCATCCAGGCACATGCCGGAGGCCGGGTTGACCAGCTGGCCGTTTTCCGCCTCCCACTGCTGGTTGGCGCCGCCATTGCAGGTCCACCACTCGATCAGCGTCCCGTTGGTGTACTTGGCGCCGGTGATGTCCAGGCAGCCGCCGTCGATCTCGACGGTGCCGTTGCTTTCCGCCGTCCAGTTCTGCGCGCCGGTGTTGCCGTCGCACGCCCACATCTGCACCTTGTTGCCGTCGGTGCCGCTGGCATTGTTGTTGTCCATGCACGTGGTGTTGCTGTCCCCGGCCGCCACGATCCCGGTCGCCGGGTTGCTGGGCACCGCGTAGCCGACGGAGACGATGTCGGCCTGCACCGAGTTGTCGGCCGCGTCGGTCGGGTAGCCGGAGGTCATGACGCCCTCGAAGAACGACCCGTCGTCGCTGTTGCTGTTGTCGCCGCCGGTGCCGAGGATGATCGCGCCCTCCTGGTGCATCGGCGCGTAGCCCGACGTGGTCGGCAGCGCTCCGCTGTACCAGGTGGTCAAGCCGCCGGAGTCGGCGTTGCCGCCCTTGATCGCGTAGGTCGTGGTCCCGTTGTTCTTCACCAGCGCGGTGACGAACGCGCTGGAGTTGCCGTCGTTGGCCGGGTTGTTGCCGTTGCCGCCGGAGAACAGGCCGTTCTCCAGGTCGGCCTGGACCCAGGGGCCGGAGCCGGTGCACGGCGTGAACCAGCACAGCTTGCCGAAGTAGACCGCGTCCATGTGCCCGTTGCCGTTGTCGTCGTTGTTCGTCTCGGCGTTGCCGTAGTCGAAGCAGCAGCCGCTGTTGACATGGGTGCCGGCCGCCACCATGTAGGCGCCCTGCGGCTCTGATCCGGTCGCCACCCCGGAGGTGGAGTCGTCGCGGTAGCCGACCCCGGGACTGACGTAGACCCCATAGACCAGATGGCCGCCGGCCATCACCGGCAGCGCGGCGGCGTTGGCGCCGACGTCGGCCGCGCCGTTCCCGCCGGCTGGCCCGATGGTCAGGTTGTTGCCGTGCCCGGACTGATCGAAGATCTCGGTGATGGTGCACGACGTGCCGGCGCAGAAACTGGTCTGCGTCGCGGCGTTGGCGTAGCCGCCGGCGGTCAGCGGGTAGATGTCCGTGGTGCTGCCGTCCGAGGCCCGCTTGACCTGGTACAGCGGGCCGTCATAGGCCGCGTACAGGGCGCGCGTGGTGCTGTGCGCGGCCACGCACGGGGTGCCGGCCGCGGCGTAGATGTCGCACGGCCCGGAGGTGGCGGCCTGGGCCGGGCCGGGCACTGCGGCCAGCGCGTAGGCGGCGAGTGCGGCGGCCGCTCCGGCCGCCAGCACAGCCTTTCTTAAGTGACGAAGTACTAACCCACTAACCATGGCGAACCTCTCTGTTCCTGGTGAAAGTTTCAGATCGCGGCGGGCCTGATCAGAGCTTGTGTGAGCGTTAACAAGGGAAATGCGCAAAAATACTCTCCCTAGATGGCCTCCGAGTGGTTGTGAGCGCGAACACTGAATCGCCCTCACTATGGCTCTGGGGGGTAGGCCCGTCAAGGTCATGGACAGCGGCGCAGTCCGGGGCCGCTACGATCAGATCATCGTTACCGCTGTGACTGCGCGGGTGCCCGCGAAGGTGAATCTCCAGCTCTCGGTGGGGCCGCCACGCGCTGACGGCTACCACGACCTGGTGACGGTGTTCCATGCCCTGGCCCTGTTCGACGAGGTCACCGTCGCGCCCGCGGAAACTGACAGCGTGCGGGTCAGCGGCGAGGGTGCGGCCAGCGTCCCGCTCGGCGGGGACAACCTGGCCGCCCGGGCAATCGCCGCGCTGACCGACGCGGCCGGGGCTGGCTGCCGTGACGAGCCCGGGCTGGCCATCGAGATCAGGAAGCGGATCCCGGTCGCGGCCGGGCTGGCCGGCGGCAGCGCCGACGCCGCCGCTGCCCTGGTCGCCTGCAACGAGCTGTGGGGCACCGGGCTGAGCCAGCAGGAACTGGCCGAGGTGGCCGGACGGGTCGGCAGCGACGTCGCGTTCGCGCTGCTCGGCGGGACCGCGATCGGCCTGGGCCGGGGCGAGCAGGTCACCCCGGCGCTGGTCTCCGGCACCTATCACTGGGTGCTCGCGTTCGCCGCCGAACAGCTATCCACCGCCGCCGTGTACGCGGCCTGCGACCGGCTGCGCGCCGCGCAGTTGCCGGATGGCCCCGGCACCGCCGCCGGGTCGTGGCCCGCGCCCGAGCTGAGCACCCCGCTGATGGCCGCGCTGCGCAGCGGCGACCCGGCCGAAGTCGGCCCGCTGCTGGTCAACGACCTGCAGCCGGCCGCGATTTCACTGCTGCCCGGGCTGCGCCGCGCGCTGGCCGCGGGCCGGGAGCACGGCGCGCTCGGCGCGATCGTCTCCGGGTCCGGGCCGACCTGCGCCTACCTGGCCCGGGACGGGGCCCACGCCCGGGACCTGGCCGTCGCGCTGACCAGCACGGGCGTGTGCCGGTCGGTGGTCAGCGTGACCGGCCCGGCGCCCGGCGCGACCGTGCTCAGCCCGGCCGCCGGCTACCGGCGGTGACCGGCTTGGCGAACCTGGTCAACCTGGAACGCGCGGTCAAGGCGTACGGCGAGCGGCCGCTGCTGGACGGGGTGTCGGCCGGGGTGGCGGCCGGCGACCGGATCGGCATCGTCGGCCGCAACGGCGCGGGCAAGAGCACGCTGCTGGCCGTGCTGGCCGGCCGGGAGCCGCTGGACAGCGGCCGGGCCACCCGCACCCGGGATCTGCGCATCGGCATGCTGGGCCAGCGCAGCGAGCTGGCCGGGACGGTGCACAGCGTCGTGCTAGGAGACACGCCGGAGCACGTCTGGGCGGCGAACCCGCGGACCCGCTCGGTGCTGGCCGCGCTGCTGCCCGGGGTGAATCTGGCCGAGCCGGCCTGGCTGTCCGGCGGTGAGTCGCGCCGGGTCGCGCTGGCCGCGGTGCTGATCGGCCAGCACGACCTGCTGCTGCTCGACGAGCCGACCAACCACCTCGACGTCGAGGCGATCGACTGGCTGGCCCGGCACCTGGTGCAGCGGCCCGAGGCGCTGGCCGTGGTGACCCACGACCGGTGGTTCCTGGACGCGGTGTGCAACCGCACCTGGGAACTGGCCGCCGGGCAGCTGCATACCTATGACGGTGGTTACGCCGCGTACGTGCTGGCCCGGGCCGAACGGGTCCGGGTCGCCGAGGCCACCGACCGGCGGCGGCGCAACCTGCTGCGCAAGGAACTGGCCTGGCTGCGCCGCGGGCCGCCCGCCCGGACCAGCAAGCCCCGGTTCCGGATCGAGGCAGCCAACGCGCTCATCGCCGGGGAGCCGCCGCCCCGGGACGGCGTGGAACTCACCCGGCTGGCCACCGCCCGGCTCGGCAAGACCGTGATCGACGCCGCCGACGTGACCGTCACCGCTGGCCCGCGAATTTTGCTTAACGACGTCACCTGGCAGCTCGGACCGGGTGAGCGGGTCGGGCTGATCGGGCCCAACGGCAGCGGCAAGAGCACCCTGCTCGATGTGCTGGCCGAAGACGAGCATGCGGAGGAAGGCCTCACCGTCGCGGGCCAGGTCACCCAGGGCAAGACGGTGCGCCTGGGCTACCTGCGGCAGAGCGACACCGAGCTGGACCCGGCGCTCACGCCCCGGGAGGCGGTCACCGAGGTGCGCGGCACGCTCGACTCGGCCCAGGGGGCGGCGGCCGCCAGCCAGTTGCTGGACCAGCTCGGGTTGCGCGGCGACACCCAGTGGACCCCGGCCGGCGAACTGTCCGGCGGCGAACGGCGCCGGCTCCAGCTGCTCCGCATCCTGCTCGCCGAGCCGAACGTGCTGTTCCTGGACGAGCCGACCAACGACCTCGACGTAGACACGCTGACCGAGCTGGAGGACCTGCTGGACGGCTGGCCCGGCTCGCTGGTGCTGGTCAGCCACGACCGGTACTTCCTGGAGCGGGTCACCGACCACTCGCTGGCCCTGCTCGGCGACGGCCGGCTCAGTTACCTGCCCGGCGGGGTGGACGAGTACCTGGACCGCCGCCGGGCCGCCGCGCCCGGGCCGGCCGGAGACGGCCGCGCCGCCAGCACCGGAACAGCCCGCCCGGACCGGCCGGACGCCGCGGCCAGCATCGGGCCGCGCCCGGGCCCGGCCGCCACCCAGCGCGCCGCGCGCAAGGAAATGCAGCGGCTCGAACGGCAGCTCGAGCGGCTGACGACCCGGGAAGCCGAACTGACCGCGGAACTGGCCGAGAACGCCAGCGACTACGTCGCACTGACCGAGCTCGGGGCTCAGCTGAGAGGCGTTCAAGAGGAAAAGGGGCGGCTGGAAGAAGAGTGGCTCGCCGCCGCCGAAGAGTCCGGTTAGCCTACATATGTAGCTAGGCGTCCAGCGGCGCGAGCAGCACCCGGAGCAGATCGGCCAGGGTGGTCCGGTCGGCGGCGCTGAGCCCGTTCAGCAGCGCCTGCTCGTGCTTGACCAGATCATCCAGGGCCGCGTCCACCCGGGCCTGGCCGGCCGGGGTCAGCGTGACCAGCACGCCGCGCCGGTCCTGCAGGTCCGGCTCGCGGCGGACCAGCCCGGCGGCGGCCAGCCGGTCCACCCGGTTGGTCATCGTGCCGGAGGTGACCAAGGTAGCCCGGAGCAGCGCGCCGGGCGTGAGCTGATACGGGGGTCCCTTCCTGCGCAACGCGGAGAGCACGTCGAATTCCCAGGTCTCCAGGCCGTGCGCGGCGAACGCGGCGCGCCGGGCCAGGTCCAGGTGCCGGGCCAGCCGGGAGACCCGGCTGAGCACCTGGAGCGGCTCCACGTCCAGGTCGGGCCGCTCGGCCCGCCAGGCGGCGACCAGGTCGTCCACCTCGTCGCGCTGCTCGCCGGCGCGGCCTGGGCGATCGTCCATGCGGGCAGCATATCTCTTGACATCAAGAGTGTGAGCGGCCAGCGTGGATCGTATACCTTGACGTCGAGAGAAAGGAGGGTCGTGACATGTGGGATCCAGCTGCTTACTTGCGGTTCGGCAGTGAACGGGCGCGGCCCTTCTTCGACCTGCTCACCCAGGTCCAGGCGGCCGATCCGGGCTACGTGGTGGACTTGGGCTGCGGCCCGGGCAACCTGACCGCGCTGCTGGCCGCGCGCTGGCCCGAGGCTCATGTACTGGGCGTGGACAACTCGGCGGAAATGATCGAGGCGGCCCGGGCCGAGCGCAGCGGCGCGGCTCCGGCTGGAGTGGCCCGGGCCGCGGCCGACGGGTCGCGGCTGGCCTTCGCCCAGGCCGACATCCGCAGCTGGCAGCCGGGCCGCCCGGTGGACGTGTTCACCTGCAACGCCGTGCTGCAGTGGGTGCCTGGCTACCTCAACCTGCTGACCACCTGGGCAGGCTGGCTGGCCCCGGACGGCTGGCTGGCCTTCCAGATCCCCGGCAACTTCGACCAGCCCAGCCACACCATCCTGCGCGACCTGGCCGCGTCGGCCCGGTGGCGGGACCTGCTGGCCGGGGTCCAGCTGAACCGGCAGGCCATGGATCCGGCGGCCTACCTGGACGTGCTGACCGCGGCCGAGTGCGAGGTGGACGCGTGGGAAACCACCTACCTGCACCTGCTGCACGGGGAGAACGCCGTGCTCGACTGGTACCGGGGCAGTGGGCTGCGCCCGGTGCTGGCCGCGCTCACCCCGGAAGACGGGGCCGAGTTCGCCGCCGAGTACGGCGCCCAGCTCCGCGCGGCCTACCCGCCCGCCCCGTACGGCACCGTGCTGCCGTTCCGGCGCATCTTCGTGGTCGCGCACCGGTAGCCCGCGGCCGGTCTGCCCGTGGCCGCGGCTGCGGGCCGTGCCCGGCCGGTTACTTGCCGGCCCGCCGGGCCACCTCGGCGGAGATCCGCGGCTTGGCTTCCAGCTGGGACAGGCCGTTCCAGGCCAGGTTGATCAGGTGCGCGGCCACCTCTTCCAGCTTGGGCTTGCGCGCGTCCAGCCACCACTGCCCGGTCATCGCGACCATGCCGACCAGCATCTGCGCGTACATCGGGACCAGCTTCGGGTCGTAGCCGCGGGCCGCGAAGAAGTCAGACAGGATGTACTCCACCTGGCTGGCGATGTCGCTGATCAAGCTGCCGAACGTGCCCGCACCCGACGCCGGGTGCGAGTCGCGGACCAGGATGCGGAACCCGTCCGCGTCGTCCTCGATGTACTTGAGCAGCATCACCGCGGCGGCCTCGAACTGATCCTTGGTGTGCGCGCCGCCGAGGATCTCGGTGGCCATCGTCAGCAGCCGCTCCACCTCGCGGTCGACCACGACCGCATACAGCCCTTCCTTGCCGCCGAAGTGCTCGTATACCACCGGCTTGGACACCCCGGCCTGGGCGGCGATCTCCTCGATGGAGGTGCCTTCGAAGCCACGCTCGGCGAACAGGCGGCGGCCGATGTCGAGCAGCTGCTCGCGGCGTTCCCTTCCGGTCATCCGCTTGCGGTGGTTGGTGCCAGCGTCCGAATTGCTCACCAGCCCATCATGGCCATCAAGCGGCGTTCTGGTCACCTGGCGCGGCCGCCTGCCGCGCCGGCTTCCGGGCGTCCGCCCGGACCAGCTGCCGGTCGGTCATCGAGCCGAGCTGCTTGCCGCGCAGGCCGGTGAGCTTGCCGGACAGCCGGGAACCGTCCGGCCACCGGACGTCGTAGGCCCAGCCGAGCCGTTCCGCCCAGGCGATGACCCGCGCGCTGATGTCGATCTGGCCCTTGAGCGCGCCGTGCCGGGCGCAGGTCGGGTCGGAGTGGTGCAGGTTGTGCCACGACTCACCGAACGACGGGATGGCCAGCCAGGCCACGTTGCGGGACTTGTCCCGGACCTCGAAGTCCTCGTTGCCGAACGTGTGGCAGACCGAGTTGATCGACCAGGTCACGTGGTGCAGCAGGCAGATCCGGACCAGGCTGGCCCAGACGAACGCGGTGAGCGCGCCGACCAGGGACAGCGTCCACAGGCCGCCGATCAGCGCCGGGAGGAGCAGCGAAACGGCCACCCACAGCGGGAACAGCCTGGAGATCCGGCTAACATCGCGGTCGGCCAGCAGGTCCGGGCAGAACCTGGCCTGCGAGGTGCGGTTCGGGTTGAACAGCCAGCCGATGTGCGCGTAGCCCAGGCCCTTGGTGAGCGCCTTCCAGTCGTTGCCGAACCGCCATGGCGAGTGCGGGTCACCCTCTTTGTCGCTGTACTTGTGGTGCCGCCGGTGGTCGGCCACCCAGGTCAGCACCGGCCCCTCGATGGCCAGGCTGCCCGCAATGGCCAGCGCGATCTTCAGCCCCCGGTTGGCTTTGAACGAGGAGTGCGTGAAGTAGCGGTGGAAGCCCATGCTGATCCCCATCCCGGAGACCACGTAGAAGACCAGCCCGATCACCGCGTCCTGCCAGCTGATCAGCCCCCAGATCGCGGCCAGCGGTATCGCGGCCAGCAGCGCGAGCAGCGGGACGGCGACGAACACCCCGACCAGGAACTGGGCCAGCGGCCCGGTCGGCTCAGGTTCGATCTCGGGCAGCGGGGTGCGCCGGCTGACCTGCGGTACCGGGCTCGGGACGGTTCCCGTGCTGACGGTCTCGGGGGAAGCGGTCATGGGTTGAACCTCGCTCTGCTCTCTGGGGCCTGCGGCTGGGGCCTCGCGTCATCGTCCAGACGGCACTACCCAGCTCCGCCGAACTCATGACGCTTACGTCACCGTAACCTACGAAACCGTAAGTTGCACAATCCACTGAGAAAGATTTCACCTAGTGGCCACACTCACAGCGCTACGTAGTCGGTCGCGCTGTCTCAGATGGCGAGACGCGCTGCGCTGCGTAGCTCTTCCTCACGCGTTGTCGCGGCCCGCAAACGACGTCAATCGCGCGCAGCTACCGAAGCCCTGCGGCCGGTAGAGTTGCCGCAGATGCGATCCCGGGTGGTCTAGTGGCATGACTGCCGGTTTTGGTCCGGCCAACGGAGGTTCGAATCCTCCCCCGGGAGCCCTACCCAGGTTCGAGACGTGACTCCTGCGGTGGTGCGCACGGTCCTGGCATCACCGCGGTAATCGCGCGGACCCAACCTTCGATTCTGCGGTAGAGCTCGGCGCCTTGCCGAACGAGGACGATGAGGCACCCGTGGTAGTCGGCACCGACGTTCTTGCGGACGGTCCGCGGGTTGTGCCGCTTGAGCGTGGTCCGAAGAAACTGGGCCGGCTCTGCGCCAGTGACGCCTAGCCAGAAGCGCTCTGCCGCAGCCACGTCCGCGCTCTCGTGGATGTGTACGCGGAACGCTAGCTGGGTGGCCTCCACTCCGGCTGCACTGAGGAACCGCAGAAAGAACCTGATCAGATCAGGATCGCTGTTGATGAAGACGACTCTCTCCGCCAGTCGGTACGGTTTGCTCTTGGCGCCTTCGCACCAGTAGGCCACCGCGCCAACGAGCAACACCTCGCGCAGGGACAGACTGCCCATCTCCGCGCCCGCCGCGGCCCGGGCGGCTTCCCGCTTGGCCTCGCGGGCGGGACGCTCCGCCGCCCAGTACCGGCGGGCTCCCTCGGCCGCTCGTTTCCGTGTTTCCTCGTAGCTGAGCCGCGGTGGGCGGGGCATGTCGCGGACCCATAGCGATACCGAACTCTTCGACACTCCGAGCGCGGCCACGATCTCCTCGTAGTCGAGACCCTGGCTGCGCAACTCCCGCGCCCTGGCCCGCACCTCGTCCTTGGCGTTGGGGCGGCGGGTCCATTCGGGGGGCGGTTCACCGCGCAGTGCCTTGTCCAGGGTGGCGTTGCTGGTGATGCCGAGTAAGGCCTTGATTTCGCGGCGGGAGTGGCCGGCCCGGCGGAGGGCGATGGCCTGCTCCCGTAACTGTTCGAACGCTGCCCCGCGCCCTGCACGAATCGCGGGTAATTCAGTCGAATTCATATTCGAATGCTAGCCGCCACCGCCGACAGAATTCCCGCCGCCGCGACGCCGGCCCAGTCTCATCCTGGCGGGTCGTGTGGATTCCGCTACGCTCCGCTGAGCTGGCCGTTTACCGACCCAACCGGCAGCCTGCAGGCCGGCCGGACGGTATCCTGCAGGGGTCGGCCGCGTGAACTGGCCAGCCAGCCGATGCCTGCGGCGGCCAGGATCTGTGTGGCCGGCTTCACCGGGGGTGGGTGATCCCGGGGACCGGGGAGCAGTAACCGAGGAGCACCTTAGTGAGTGTGAGCCGTCCGGCTGCGGTCATCGTCCTTGCCGCGGGCGAAGGTACCCGAATGAAGTCCGGTACCCCCAAGGTGCTGCATGAGATCTGCGGCAGCACCTTGCTGGGGCACGTGCTGGCCACCGCGCGCGAACCAGACCCGGTCCGGCTGATCGTGGTCGTCGGGCACCGCCGCCGCGAGGTCACCGAGTGGCTGGCCGAGCACGCGCCGGACGCCCAGCCGGTGGTCCAGGAGCGGCAGGGCGGCACCGGGCACGCGGTGCGCACCGTGATCGAGGAAGTCGGCCTGGACCACGGCACCGTGCTGGTCACCTACGCCGACGCGCCGCTGCTCCGCGGCTCGACGCTGACCGCCCTGGTCCGCGAGCATCAGGCCGAGCACGCGGCGGCCACCGTGCTCACTGCGCGGGTGCCCGATCCCACCGGGTACGGCCGGATCATCCGGGACCAGTCCGGGGCGTTCATGGAGATCGTGGAGCAGGTCGACGCCACCCCGGAGCAGCGGGCGGTGGATGAGATCAACTCCGGCGTCTACGCGTTCGAGGCCCACCTGCTCGGTGACGCGGTCAAGCGGGTGCCGACCGACAACGCCAAAGGCGAGGAATACCTCACCGACGTCATCGCCATCCTGCGGTCCGAGGGCCATCACGTAGCGTCCGTTACCCTGGAAGACGCCGAGGAAGTCCTTGGTGTTAACGACCGCGCCCAACTGGCGCGGGCGCGGCAGATATTGAACACACGGCTGCTCGGTGACTGGATGCGCGCAGGTGTCACGATCGTTGATCCGGCGACGACCTGGGTCGACACCGGGGTTCGCCTGGACCGTGACGCGGAGATCGGGCCGGGCACCCAGCTCGAGGGCAGCACCACGGTCGCGGCGGGAGCCCGGGTTGGCCCCGGATCCCTGCTCCGCGACACGACCGTCGGCGAGGAGGCGACCATCACCCAGTCGGTGTGCCAGCAGGCCGAGATCGGGGCCCGCGCGGTCGTGGGACCCTTCGCCTTTCTTCCCCCGGGCAGTACTGTCGCGCCAGGTGAGCGGGTCAGTGGCCCGGGGGCCCGCGCCGAGTGAGGGAGCTCAGAACGCGTGACCGGCATCACCGCGACCGGCGAGAAGAAGCTGATGCTGTTCTCCGGCCGGGCCCACCCCGAACTGACCAGTGAGATCGCCAAAAACCTCGGCATAGAGCCCACACCGGCCCGGCTGTTCGACTTCGCCAACGGCGAGATCTTCGTCCGGTTCATGGAGTCGGTCCGCGGCAGCGACGCGTTCGTGGTGCAGAGCCACACCGCGCCGATCAATCAGTGGATCATGGAACAGCTGATCATGGTCGATGCGCTCAAGCGGGCCTCGGCCAAGCGGATCACCGTGGTCGCGCCGTTCTTCGGCTACGCCCGGCAGGACAAGAAGAGCCGCGGCCGGGAGCCGATCTCGGCCCGGCTGATGGCCGACCTGTTCCTCACCGCGGGCGCGGACCGGATCATGGCCGTGGACCTGCACACCGCGCAGATCCAGGGTTTCTTCGACGGGCCGGTGGACCATCTGTTCGCGCTGCCCATCCTGGCCGATTACATCGCGCAGAGCGTGGACGTGTCACAGGTCACCGTGGTGGCGCCGGACGCGGGCCGGGTCCGGGTCTGTGAGCGGTGGACCGACCGGCTCGGCTCGCCGCTGGCCATCATCCACAAGCGCCGGGACCCTGACGTGGCCAACAAGGTGGCCGTGTTCGAGGTGGTCGGCCAGGTGGCCGGCCGGACCTGCATCGTGGTGGACGACATGATCGACACCGGCGCGACCATCGTGAAGGCGGCCGAGGCGCTGTTCGAGCAGGGCGCGGCCCAGGTCATCGTCACGGCCACGCACGGCGTGCTGTCCGGCAGCGCGGTGGACGGGCTGAAGAACTCGCGGATCAGCGAGGTCGTCGTCACCAACACGCTGCCGATCGCGCCGGACAGCCGGTTCGACAAGCTGAAGGTCTTGTCTATCGCGCCGCTGATCGCCCGGGCCATTACCGAGGTGTTCAGCGACGGCTCGGTGACGAGCCTGTTCGACGGGCAGAGCTGACCGGCCAGCGCGAGAGCTGACCGGCCCGCGCAGCGGCCAGAGCTGATTGAGCCGGCCGAACTGATTGGGCGGCGGCACGCCGAGGCCGCAGACCGGCCCAGGCCATCCCCCGGGCCCGGCACCGGCCTGCGGCGTCTGGGCGGAGCCAAGGTGACCGCTGTCTTCGCCCCCGCAAGCGACGAAGACGGCGGCCACCGCTCCGAGCCCCCCGTACCATGGCGCGAGTTCCCCCCGAATCGGACATCCCTGGCCAGGGCTGGTGCACGCGAGCCAGCCCTGACCAGGGGATTTCGCGGACTGCGCCCCCGCATGGCGGTCCGCGCCGATCCCGGTTATGCCCCCCGGTCCTGGTCCCCTGCCGGTTCCTGGTTTCTGTCTCCCGGGGTCTTGGTAAGAGAATGGCCCTGCGGTCTTACGCCACGATTGATCCGTGATTGAGCCGCAAAGTTGGGCCGCCCGGCGACACCCCCGCCCGGTGACTGCCCAGATCGCCCGGTTTGGTTAATGATTGAGTAACGCAGCCACCCGAGTGTGAGGCGCCAGTCGATGCAGTTTCGGATGCTTGGGCCCCTCGAGGTCCAGGTTGACGGGAGCTGGAGCGGCATCAACGCAGCCAAGTGGCGCACGGTGCTGGCGGTGCTCCTGTTGCAGCCCGGCCAGGTCGTGTCAACCGAGCGGCTCATCACCGAGGTATGGCCGGAGGAGACGCCGGCCCGGGCCACCAACCTAGTCAGCGTCTACGTGCACCGGCTGCGCCGGCTGATCGGCGACCCCGAGGGCAAGGTACTGACCACCCGGGCCCCCGGCTACCAGCTGCTGATCGACCCCGAGGACACCGACGCGGGCCGGTTCGCCCAGCTCGCCGCCGAGGGCCGGCAGGCGCTGTCGGCCGGCCAGTTCGAGCAGGCGTCCGCCGTGCTCGGTACCGCGCTCGGCCTGTGGCAGGGCTCCCGGGCGCTGACCGACGTGCCACCCTCCGCCCTGGTCAGCGCGGAAGCCGACCGGCTGGAGGAATCCCGCATCGAGGCCGTGCAGCTGCACATCCAGGCCGACCTGGGCTGCGGGCGGCACGCCGAGGTGGTTGGCCAGCTGCACCGGCTGCTGGCCGACTACCCGATGCGCGAGGAACTGTGGGCCCTGCTCATGCGCGCGCTGTACCGCTCGGGCCGCCAGGCCGAGGCGCTGGAAGCGTACGCGCAGGCCCGCGAGGTGATCGCCGAGGAGCTCGGGGTAGACCCCAGCGCGGAGCTCCAGCAGCTCTATCAGCGCATGCTGCAGGCCGATTCCGGCACCCCCTCAGCTAGCCGAACGCCAGTACCCGCTGACTCGCCGTTCGCCACCCCGGGGCCCGAGGCGCCGGTCGAGCCGGCCCCGGCCGGCCAAGCCGCCGGGCCGCCGGCCGACCCGGCCACCCAGGCTGCGGCGGCCGGGGCTGGCGAGCCGCTGCCGCTGATGGCCCAGCTCCCTGCGGACATCGCAGATTTCACCGGCCGTGATGAGCAGGTGCAAGCCCTGCAGGACCTGCTCGGCGGCCCACGCCGGGTGAGTAGCCCTGGCGCCGTGATCGTCGCGGCGGTAATCGGGGCCGGCGGGCTGGGCAAGACCACGCTGGCCGTGCACGCCGCGCACCTGCTCCGCGACCAGTTCCCCGATGGCCAGCTCTATGCCCGGATGCTCGGCGCGGCCGCGCACCCGGCGACGCCAGGCGATGTGCTGGCCCGGTTCCTGCGCGATCTGGGCATGGACCCGGAAAGTATTCCGGCCAGTGAGGACGAACGGGCCGCGCATTACCGGAGCCGGCTGACCGGCCGCAAGGTCCTCATCGTGCTGGACGACGCGCACGACGCGGCCCAGGTGCGGCCGCTGCTGCCCGGTTCGGCCAGCTGTGCCGTGCTGATCACCACCCGTAATCGGCTGCCGGATCTAGCCAGCAGCCGGTATGTCAACCTGGACGTGCTGGGTCCGGACGAGGCCCGGGCCATGTTCGCGGGCATCATTGGGCCGGCCCGCGCCGCCGCTGAACCCGAGGCCACCAGCGAGGTGCTCACCGCGTGCGCGGGCCTGCCACTGGCCATCAGGATCGCGGGTGCCCGGCTCGCCGCGCGGACGACCTGGACCGTGCGCACGATCGCCGACCGGCTCTCCGACCAGCGCCGCCGGCTGGACTGGCTCAAGACGGGCGACCTGGCCGTGCGGGCCTGCTTCGAGGTCAGCTTCACCAGCTTGCCGGGACGTGCCCAGGCTGACGGAGTGGACCCGGCACATGCATTCCGGCTGGCGGGTCTGTGGCCCGGCTCGTCGGTTAGCCTGCCGGCCGCGGCCGCCCTGCTCGGTGAGCCGGAGGAGAGCGTCGCCGATGCGCTGGAAGTACTGGTCGACGCCCAGTTGCTGCAGGAACCCGCGGCCGACCGCTACCGCTTCCACGACCTGCTCAAGGCCTATGCCCAGGACCGTGCGATGGCCGAGGAAACGGCACCAGCCCGGGATCACGGGGTGCGCCGCGTGCTGGCCTGGTATCTGCACAGCGTGGTAGCGGTGGCCCGGGTTATCTCGCCGCACGGAAACCAGGTCAACCCGGGCGAGCTGGAGCCCGGCGTCGAGCCGCTGGACTTCGCCTCGGTGGATGAGGCGCTGGACTGGTGTGAGGTGGAGCGGACCAACCTGGTTGCGGCCACCCGGCAAGCCGCCGCCATGGGCTTGTATGACATCGCCTGGAAGCTGCCGGTCGCGGCACTCGGCTTCTTCAACCGCCGGACGTACTGGGAGGAATGGGTAGTCACGCACCAGATTGCCCTGGACAGTGCCCGTCGCGTGGGCGACAAAGGAGCCGAAGCATGGGTGCTCAACAACCTCGGCATGGCCTATCTACGGCAGGGCCGGGAGGAGGGAGTCGGCTACTTCCGGCAGGCCCTGGCGATCCGCCGGGATATCGGTGACCAGACGGGGGAGGCGCAGGCGGCCAACAACCTGGCTTATGCGTGCCTGCTGGTGAAGCGCTTTGACGAGGCGCTCGAATTGCTCTACCTCGCGCTGGAGCTGCAGCGCACGCTGGGGCACCGGTTTGGTGAGGGCATCGCGCTGAACAACCTCGGTGAGGCGTTCCTGGAGCTGGACCGGCCCGACGAGGCCGTCGACTGGCTGGGCCAGGCCCTCGCTGTCTACCGGGAGATCGGGGCCAGCACTGAGGAAGGCGACACGCTGAGCAGCCTGGGGAAGGCCAGCATGGACCGCGGGCGCATCGCCGATGCGCTGGATTACCTGCATCAGGCCGAGCAGACGCATAAGGCCGTCGGTCACCGCTACGGCGAGGCGGTCGCGCTGCAACTGCTCGGTGACGTCTGCCGGCTGGACCAGCGGGCGGATGAGGCGGCACAGGCCTGGGACCGGGCACTGGCCATTTTCGAAGCGCTCGGCAACGACGTCCGGGCGCGCGAGGTACGTGAGCAGCTGGCGGTGCTGCCCCGGTAGCGCGGTGGCTACGAGTCCGTTAGGCAACCCTTTTATGACCAAATGGCCAGATACTCTGCGTAACCGGCATTACGGCAGGCTCGGCTCGCTAGGCTTTCCCTTGGCTAAGTTCAGTTTCGTTCGTCCTGGCCCGGGGGTCAGGCAAAGGAGGACGACGATGGGGATGTCTGACGGCACGGATCCAGGCACGTTCCAGGAAGATGTGCCGGCCAAGCCAGCCACCTTCCAAGAGGATGAGCCTGCGGCCGAGCCCGCTACGTTCCAGGAAGATGTGCCGGCCGAGCCAGCCACCTTCCAGGAGGATGAGCCTGCGGCCAACCCGGCCACGTTCCAGGAGGACGTGCCGGCCGGGAAGCCGGGCACCTTCCAAGAGGGCCAGCACTGAGCAGTCGCTAAGCCCACTGCTGCGCGCTACCGGCGCCCCCGGCCGCCCGCCTCGGGCGGATCGGCTGGGGGCGCTCTTATCGTTTACGGCGCAGAAATCGGCTGGATTGAGGTCACGAATCGCCAGCGTCAGGGCACTACGTGCTGACGACCGACTACCCGCGATCAGCCGGGCACCGCTGAGGCCGCACTCGACTTCGCCAGCTGCTCTACCCGTGAACTGCCCTGCCTGGTCTGGTTCGTGATGAGCCTGGGGTCCAGGCCACGCCCCAACCCTGGGACAGCGCCAGGCTGGCCAGCGTGCCCGGCCCGTGGGACGACGGCGTCAAGCTGGCCATGGAGTACGAGGGCACCCCGTCCCTGGGACAGCATCCAGCTGACCAGCGTGCAGCAGAGCGTGCCGCCGCCCTTCGAGGACAGCTGACCGCTAGATCTGGGCTAGAATCCGACAGGCGCGCTGTGAAGCGTGCCTGTCGGCGTGTGTGGCCCCGGTACCCGTTGGTGGCAGCCCGGAGAGACGCTGCGCTGGTGATGTCATCTGCCAGAAGGAGCAAGTACCGTGCCCGAGGTCCGCATCGCGGCTGAGCCGCGCACCGAATTCGGCAAGGGCCCGGCCCGCCGTGAGCGGCAGGCCGGCCGGGTGCCGGCCGTACTGTACGGCCACGGCACGGACACCCGGCACATCACGCTGCCGGGCCACGCCGTGATGATGGCGCTGAAGACGGCCAACGTGCTGATCCGGCTGGACGGGCTGCCCGGCGGCAACCAGCTGGTGCTGCCCAAGGCGGTACAGCGCGACCCGATCAAGGGCTTCGTGGAGCATGTGGACTTCATCCTGGTCCGCCGGGGTGAGAAGGTCACCGTGGAGGTCCCGGTCGAGGTCACCGGCGAGGTGTTCTCCGGCGGCCTGCTCGACCAGCAGCTGGTCCAGGTCTCCATCGAGGCCGAGGCGACCAACATCCCGGGCGCCATCGAGGTGGACGTCCAGGACATGGAGATCGGCACCGCGGTGCACGCCGGGGACCTCAAGCTGCCCGCCGGGTCGTCGCTGGCAATGGAGCCGGAGCTCCTGGTGCTGCACGTGATCGCGGCGCCCACTGCGGAGCAGCTGGAAGCCGAGATCGGCGCGCCCGAGGCCGAGGCGGCCACCCCGGCCGAGCCTGCCCCGGTGCCCGAGGGCGAGGTCGCGCCCGAGACGCCCGCCACGGAGGGCGGCGAGTAGCCTGGCTGACCGGCCGCCCGTGTCAAGGTGGACTGCGGCGTGGTGGTCCGGGCTGTGGCGGAAGCGGACAGCTGCGGCAGATGAGGCGCGAGCAATGCCGGATGACCGCTGGCTGATCGCCGGCCTCGGTAATCCCGGGGTCGGCTTCGCCGGTAACCGGCATAACGCCGGGTACCTGGTGGCCGACGAACTGGCCCGGCGGATCGGCGGCCGGTTCAAGCCGGGCAAGTTCCGGACCAGCACGGCCGAGGGACGCCTGGCCGGCACGCCGGTGACCGTGCTCAAGCCGCTCACCTACATGAACGAGTCCGGCGGCCCGGTGGCCGGGCTGCGCGGTTTCTACCACCTGCCCGCGGACCGCATCGTGGTCGTGCACGATGAGCTGGACCTGCCGTTCGGCACCATCCGGCTCAAGTTCGGCGGCGGGGACAACGGGCACAACGGGCTCCGCTCGATCACCACCGCGCTGGGCACCCGGGACTACTACCGGGTGCGGTTCGGTATCGGCCGGCCGCCGGGCCGGATGGACCCGGCCGCCTACGTGCTGCGCGACTTCAGCTCGGCGGAACGCGAGGAACTGCCGTTCCTGGTGGACCGGGCCGCGGACGCGGTAGAGGCGCTGCTGCGCGACGGGCTGGCCGCGGCGCAGAACGAGTTCCACACCGAGCACCCGGCCAGGTGAAGGTCTGGTATCCGGGCTTGGGCGCAATGTTAATTCTTCTCCCGCCCGGTCCCTGGAGAGGCTAGGTTCGCTGCAATGAAAGCCCTGGTCCTGGCGGGGGGTGCGGGGACACGGCTACGACCGATTACGCACACCTCGGCTAAGCAACTGCTCCCGGTAGCGAACAAGCCGGTTCTGTTCTACGGCCTCGAGGCCATCCGTGACGCGGGCATCACCGACGTCGGCGTGGTCGTCGGGGACACCGCCCCCGCGATCAGGGAAGCGGTGGGCGACGGCTCGGCCTTCGGGCTATCCGTCACCTACATCCCGCAGGAGGCCCCACTCGGCCTGGCGCACGCGGTGCTGGTGGCCCGCGACTTCCTGGGCGACGACGACTTCGTCATGTACCTGGGGGACAACTTCATCGTCGGCGGCATCGCCGAACTGGTCGACGAGTTCCGCGCCGCCCGGCCGGACGCGCAGATCATGCTGACTCAGGTGCCCGACCCGCGCGACTTCGGCGTGGCCGAACTGGACGAGGCCGGCCAGGTGGTCGGCCTGGAGGAGAAGCCGGCCGAGCCCAAGAGCGATCTGGCCCTGGTCGGCGTGTACATGTTCACGCCGTGCGTGCACGAGGCGGTGCGCAGCCTGCAGCCGTCCTGGCGCGGCGAACTGGAGATCACCGAGGCCATCCAGCGGCTGATCGACGACGGCCGGAAGGTGGCGTCCACCACCATCTCCGGGTACTGGAAGGACACCGGGAACGTCACCGACATGCTCGAGGTCAACCGGCTGGTGCTGGAGACCATCGAGCCGCTGCGCCGTGGCGTGGTGCAGCCCGGGTGTGAGCTCATCGGCCGGGTGGTGCTCGGGGAGGGCGCCGAGGTCAGCGGGTCGCGCATCGTCGGCCCGGCCATCATCGGGGCCGGCGCCCGGGTGGCCAACTCCTACATCGGCCCGTTCACCTCGGTGGCCGAGGAGTGTGCCATCGAGGACAGCGAGATCGAGTACTCCATCGTGCTGCGCGGCGCGTCTATCAGGGGGGTGAGGCGAATCGAGGCGTCCATCATCGGCCGCGCCGTGGAGGTGACCCCCGCGCCCCGGGTGCCCAAGGCCCACCGGCTCATACTCGGCGACCACAGCAAGGTGCAGATCAGCTCATGAGGATCCTGGTTACCGGCGGTGCCGGGTTCATCGGCTCGCATTATGTCCGGACCATGCTGGCCGGCGGCTACCCGGGCTTCGAGCAGGCCGAGGTCACCGTCCTGGACAAGCTGACCTACGCGGGCAACCTGGCCAACCTGGACCCGGTCGCGGGCCATCCGCGGCTGCGCTTCGTCCGCGGCGACATCTGCGATCCGGCGCTGCTGGCCGCGGTCGTGCCCGGCCACGACGCGGTGCTCAACTTCGCCGCCGAGACACACGTGGACCGGTCCATTACCGGCGCCGCCGACTTCGTCGCGGCCAACGTGGCCGGGGAGCAGGTCCTGCTGCAGGCCTGCCTGGACGCCAGCGTGCCCCGGGTGGTCCAGGTCTCCACCGACGAGGTGTACGGCAGCATCGCGGTCGGCTCCTGGGCGGAGGACGCCCCGCTGGAGCCGAACTCCCCGTACTCGGCGGCCAAGGCGGGCGGCGACCTGATGGCCCGGGCCTACGCGCGGACGCACGGGCTGAACGTGAGCATCACCCGGTGCTGCAACAACTACGGGCCGTACCAGTTCCCGGAGAAGGTCATCCCGCTGTTCGTGACCAACCTGCTCGACGGGGAGCGGGTGCCGCTGTACGGCGACGGCGGCAACGTCCGGGACTGGATCCACGTGGCCGACCACTGCCGGGGCATCCAGCTGGTGCTGGAGCAGGGTGAGCCCGGCCGGGATCTACCACATCAACGGCGACGCGGAACTGACCAACCTCGAGCTGACCCAGGCCATCCTGGACAGCAGCCATGCGGGCTGGGACATGGTGCGGACGGTGCCAGACCGGAAGGGCCACGACCGGCGCTACTCGCTGGACGACAGCAAGCTGCGGGCCCTCGGCTACGCACCGCAGATCGCGTTCGCCGACGGGCTGGCCGACACCGTGCGCTGGTACGCCGAGCACCGCGACTGGTGGGAACCGCTCAAGCAGCGCGCCGCGCTGGCCGTGGGGGGCGGGCCGGGCCGGTGAAGCGGTGGCTGGTCACCGGGGCGGGCGGGATGCTCGGCCGCGATCTGGTCAGCGTGCTGGAGAGCCGTGGCGCCGAGGTGGCCGCGTTGCGCCGCACTGACCTGGATATCACTGACCGGGCCGCGGTACGCGCCGCGTTGTGGCACTGGCAGCCGGATGTCGTGGTCAACTGTGCGGCCTGGACGGCGGTGGACGACGCGGAAGTCCATGAAGCCGATGCGCTGCTGGTCAACGGGCAGGCGGTAACCGAGCTGGCAGCGGTATGCGCGGACCAGGGCACGGTGCTGGTCCAGCCGTCCACCGACTATGTGTTCGACGGCCAGGCCAGCCAGCCGTACCCGGAGGACAGCCGCACCGCACCGCGCTCCGCGTACGGCCGGACCAAGCTGGCCGGCGAGCACGCAGTGCTTGATCAGCCCGGGCTGGCCGGGTACGTGGTGCGCACCGCCTGGCTCTACGGTGCGTTCGGCAAGAGCTTCGTCGGGACCATGATCGGGCGGGCGCGGAGCCAGCTGGACGTGCAGGTGGTCGACGATCAGCGCGGCCAGCCCACCTGGACGGTCGACGTGGCGGGGCAGATCGCGGCGCTGGTCGTCGGGGCGGTGGAGCCGGGCATCTACCACGCGACCAGCTCAGCCGATACCACCTGGTTCGAGCTGGCGCGGGAGGTGTACCAGCGGCTTGGCGCGGACCCGGCCCGGGTCCAGCCGGTGCGCAGCGCCGATTACGGTGCCGCGGCCCGCCGGCCCGCGTACAGCGTGCTCGGCCACGCCGCCTGGGCGGAGGCAGGCATCCCGCCGATCGGCGACTGGCGGGACGCGCTGCACCGGGCGCTGCCCAGCCTGTATGCCGCCGTGGCGAGCGCCTAGGGCTCCCCCGCTCTGCTGGCGTTCAGCCTCCGGCTGAGGACTGCTGCAGCGAGGCGGCGTAGGCCAGGCACACGGCATAATCCGGCAGCAGGCCGGCCGCCTGGGCCTTGGCCAGTGACGGGGCGGCCGCGTCCTTCGCGGACAGCACCGGCGCCAGGTCCGCGGGCCAGTCGATGCCGAGTTCGGGGTCGAGCGGGTGCACGCCGTGCTCGCGGCTCGGCACGTACTGCGTGGAGCACAAGTACAGCACGGTGGCCTGGTCGGTCAGCGCCATCAAGGCGTGCCCGAGACCCTCGGCCAGGAACACCGCCTGGCGTATCTGATCGTCCAGCCGCAGCGACGCCGACTGGCCGAACGTGGGCGAGCCGACCCGCACGTCCACCACCACGTCCAGGATCGCGCCGGTGGCACAGGTCACGTACTTGGCCTGGCCGGGCGGCACGTCAGCGAAGTGCACCCCGCGCAGCGCGCCGCGCCGGGACACCGAGCAGTTGGCCTGGCTCACGTCCGGCCGGTAGCCGAGCACCGAGGTCAGTTCGCTGCCGCGGAACCACTCGTGGAAGCTGCCCCGGGCATCGGTTTGGATGCGTGGGGTGACGGCCCACGCGCCAGGGATGCCGAGCGGTTCCATCCGGTTCCTCCTCGATGTGCTACCGCGTGACCTTAGCGAAATCCGATCCCGGGCATCACATAACAAAACGGTAACGTCGGTACCGTCGGTCATCGCGCCTGCTGGAGTAGGCGTCTTACAGTTATGGACGACGATCAGGAGATCGTGGCCGCGGTCATGCATGGAGACGCGTCCGGGGCTGGATTGTTCGACCAGTACGCGTACGAACTCTATGCTTACTGCCGTGCACAGCTTGCCCAAGAGGCCGATGCTGCCACCGCTGTGCAGGACACTTTCATCATCGTCTCAGCCAAGCTGCCTACGCTGCGCGAACCAAGCAGGATGCGAGCCTGGCTGTTCGCGATAGCGCGGGACCAGTGCCACGGCCGGGTGCAGGGCGGGGGCTCACGAGCGGCGGACATGACCCAGTACGCCGAAGCCTTCGCGGCCAGCCCTCAAGAGACCCAACTCAGTAGCCTGGTGCTAATGGCGCTCGGCGAGCTGAAGGCCAGCGAGCGCGAGCTCTTGGAACTGAACGTGCGCCACGAACTGGACGGTGCCGATCTCGCGGACGTTCTCGGCGTACCTCGCAGCCGGGTGATGTCGCTAGCGGCGGAAGCACGTTCCCGATTCGAGACGTCGCTGGGCGCCCTGGTCGCCGCGTCCCCGGCGAGTGAGCAGAACACGGGCTGGACCAGCCTGCCGGACGACACGTTGACCGGCAGGCGCTCGGCTCGCGACCGCAGCGCCGCAGCCATGCTCGGCCTGCTCATGGCACCCGAGGTGCCGGCCTCCCTACGGGAGGATGTCTTCCATCTCCTTACTGATCCGTCTCCGGGGCCGACGGCCTACCGTGAGCGCGTCATCCGGCGGTCGAAGTCATTCAGGCCCAACGGCTTCCCGGTGCAGCGGGGGCCCCGGGCCGGTTTCTCCCTGGTAGGCGGCCGAGCGATGGCAGCCGCGGCGGTCGTTGCCGTGCTGATCCTGGTCGGCGGCGGGGCACTCTTCGTCAAATTGAGCGCTCATGGCTCGCCGTCCGCGGCGACGCAGCCGCAAGTCTCGACCTCGACCTCGGCCCCGGCTGGATCCACCAACGCCTCGAAGTCCCGGGGGAGGGCCCGGTCCGCGAAGGCCGGCTCCACGCCCGCGCCAGCGGCAGGTGGGAACCAGTCCGCGGGGGCTCCATCGAGCGCCGCCTCAGCCAAGAAGTCGAAGGCAGCCCGGAAGTCATCCTCGCCGGCCCCCACCAAGACCGCCAAACCGACCGCAACCAAGACCGCCAAACCGACCCCAACCAAGACCAAGACCGCCACCCCGGCACCCTCACCGACCACGCCCGCACCCTCACCCACCACCCCCACACCCTCACCGAGCACAACCACACCCGCTGGCGCTCAGCACGGAACGGCTTCCCTGATCACGGTGCTTATAGACATCATCTGATCCGCTGCGGCTAGCCGCCGGGACAGCCGATCACCGATACCGCGCTGCTTAAGTGTTCCAGCCGGGGATGACGTCTTGCCCGCGGCTAGGCGGGATGAGGCGACCGCCGCCGGGTGGCCGCCCGGGGACGTGGCCCGGGCGGGACTGGGCCAGTTACACAGCCGTCTTCTGCTTATGCGTCTTTTACGGCTCGGGCAGCACGTCGAATGAGCCCGGCGCATCAGGCAGCGCTGGCGCAGCGCGCCGGGCACATCTGAGCTATCCAGACTGCCTCACCATGGCGGAGTCGATGCCGGAGCCCCGCGGAAGCTCTGAAAACCATACGAATCGGTTCGCTCCGGTATTCGTAGCCGACGTTGTTGCGCATGATGGATACCTACGGCCCCGTCTTGATCGGCCGGTTTCCAGGGAGTATGCGGGATGACGATCGTGGCAGGCAGCCGTTACGTGGCGATGGGCAGTTCCGCCGCGGCGGGGCTGGGTATCCCGCACCGGGTCCCAGGCAGCCCCCGCCGGGCGGGCCGGTCCACCGGCAACTATGCCCACTGCGTCGCGCGTGCGCTGGGCCTGGACCTGCACGACGTCAGCTTTTCCGGCGCGACCTCGGCGGACCTGTTGCGGCCGTCCGGTTATGGCCAGCCCGCCCAGCTGGACGCGGTGACCCCGGCTACGCGGCTGGTCACCCTGACCGTCGGCGGCAACGACGTCGGTTACGTGCCCCGGCTCATGGCCGCCAGCGTGGCCTGGCCTCTGCAGGCACTGCCACGGTTCGCCAACGTGGTGGCCGCCTTCGGCGACCCGGATGCCACGGAGGAGCGATTCGCGCAGCTGGCCACTAACTTCGCAGCGATCGCGCGGCGGCTGCGGCAGCAGGCCCCGAGCTGCCGGGTGATCGCCGTGGACTACCTGACGATCCTTCCGCCGCCAGGCACGCCGTGCAGCGGGCGGCCGCCCTCTGACGTGGTGGCGTGGGGACGCGCCGTCGCCGCCCTGCTGGCGACGGTGACACGGGAGGCGGCTCGGAGGGCTGGCTGGGAGTACATCGCGGCGTCCGCCGCTTCCGCCGATCACCACGCCTGGTCGGCCGAACCCTGGACGTGGCGGTTCCACCCTAAGCGCCGGGACGGCGCGCCATATCATCCCAACGCGGCGGGCATGGCCGCAGTCGCCGACCTGATCCGCGATGCCCTAGCCCGGCAGCCGCCGCCTACCGCCCCGGCCGGGGGCGGGCAGGAACGCCGATCCGATCCGGCGCTTCACACCGAAGATGTGGCACAGCGGTCCGTCCAGTAGCGTTCGTCACCCCGTGCGGCGCTGAAACGACAACCCAGACGGCCAGAAGGACTGCCGCATCGGTATGAACCAGCGATGCGCATGCGTTGCCGTGGCAGGGCTAGCATTTGCCGAACGGCTCGAGCAGCAGCGAGGTGGCCCAGACCGCCAGGAACCCCTGTGCGTAGCCTGCGGCCTCGCCGACGGCGTACCCTGTGCTCCCGCTTGACCCGCTGTCACAGCTTGGCGCGCCTAAGCTGAGCTTCCAGACTCTAGGTGTAGCTGTCGGCGGACACCTCGGCCGGCGGAGCCGCCGGGAGCAGCCCGATGGTGGCGAGGTCGTCCGTTTGGAACCAGTAGAACCAGTCAGCGGGGTGAGCCCGGATGGCGTCACTCATCGCGGCCACGCAGCGCTTGAACGCCGCCGCCGTCTCACCTTCTACCGGCACCGGCGGGGAGATCTCCAGAACCTGGTGGCGGTAGTCGGCCGAGCGGTGCACGAACGCCATCAGCACCGGGGCGCCGGTCAGCCGGGACAGGGGCACCACCCCGGGCAGGAGCCTGGCCTGCCGCCCGAGGAAGGGCACTTCGACAGCGCGGGCCCGGTCAGCGTCTTGTGGTTCGGCGTCGCTGCAGATCGTCACCACCTCATTGGCGTGCAGCGCGGCTGCGGCCTGCACCGCGACGTGAACCCGGCCCGGCCACGGCTCGATGTTCGGCCGCTGCCGGTGGCGAAGCACGCGCCGTTCGAAGGCGAATTCCCAGAACCGCCGTTCTGCGGAAGGCAGACCGGGCTCATGCCAGAACCAGCGCCCGATGCTAGTGATCGGGATCCCGCTCGCATGCAGCACGGAGAAGGCGCAGACGTGGGAGCCGAAGTGGCCGGTGCAGAGTATGGCCCCCCTGCCCCCGGCCAACGCAGCCTCCAGGTGCTCGCGGCCGCGGATCTCGATCAGTTTCCCCAAGGACCGCGCCCGGCCCCGCAGCCGCATCAAGTCAATGACGTTGCAGGACAGGAACCGCATGCAGTCCCGAGCCACACGCTCAGCCTCCTCGGGGCCGAGTTCGAGCACCTGGCGCACGTTACGCAGGATCTCCGCGTGCTTCCCGACCCAGTGCCGGAAACTCCAGTCCCCCCACCAGCAGGCAACACGGTAGGCGAGGCTGGCGGGCAAGCGCGCCGCCAGCGGCGCTACCACCAGCCAGTAGGCAAGGCGCTCCGCGTTGCTGAACAGCCACCCCGCGGGGACAGTCCCCAGCCAGCCGCTCCTGCCCAGCCGCCGTCGGCGTGGAGGGCCCACCGCCTCACCCACGGGCGCTTGCCTGGTCCGCTATTTCCCCGGCCCGACCGCGAAGGTAGGCGCAGATGGCGTTCACGCTGGCGAAGTTTTCCGGGAGCAGATCCGCGTCAACCGCGATCCCGAACCGCTCTTCGAGGAAGACGACCAGCCTGAGCAGGCTGAGGGAGTCGAGGATGCCGCTGTCCAGCAGTGAGGTGTCGTTGGCAAGGGGCAGCAGGGCCGCGTCGGGGACGAGTTCCCGGCTGATGTAGTCGTTGATGACGGTTTCCACTCGGGCACGCTCCTTCATGTGTTTGTACGTGTTAGCGGGTGCCTGGTTAGCCGTCTCCGGCCGGTTGCAGTTCGGTTGGCTCCTGGGCGAGGCCGGCCCGGTCAACCTTGCCGGTCGAGGTTCTGGGCATGTCGTCGCGGATTTCGACGATGTCGGGCACCATGTAGCCCGGCAGCCAGCGCCGGCAGTGCTCCAGCACGTCCTCGCGGGTCAGGGTGGTGCCGGAGTCGGTGGCAATGACCGCCCGCAGGCGGGCGCCCAGCAGCTCATCGGGGACGGGCAGCACTGCGGCGTCCCGGATGGCCGGGTGGCGGTAGAGCGTGGCTTCCACTTCCCCGAGCTCAACCCGGTAGCCGCGGATCTTCACCATGCTGTCCCGGCGGCCCAGGTAGGTGTAGTTCCCATCCGGTTGCAGGGTCACCAAGTCACCGGTCCGGTACACCAGCTCGCCGGATTCCGCCCGCAGCGGGTGGGTCACCAGCACCTGGCTGGTCTTGGCGTGCTGCCCCCAGTACCCGCGCATCAGCGAGGGACCACGCACATATAGCTCGCCTTCCTCACCGGGCTCGCTCACCCGGTGGCCCTCGCTGGTGACCGCGAACACCTCGGTGTTGGCGCAGGCCGTCCCGATCGGGACCGGCTTGGTGTCGGCCCAGCCCACGGGCACCTCGAACGCCGTGCACACGTTGGTCTCGGTCGGCCCGTACCAGTTGAGGTAGCGGACATGCGGCAGCTCGGTGATCAGCCGGGCCAGGTGCTTAGGGGGAAATACCTCCCCAGCGAAGATCACCATCCGCAGGTCCGGCAGGTCGGCCTGCTGCAGGCCGCCGTAGCAGGCCAGCAGCGTCAGCACCGAGGGCACCGAATACCAGACCGAGACCCGTTCGGCTTCCAGCCACCGCACGATCGATACCGGGAAAGTGGCTGCCCCTTCTGGGAGCACCCGCAGGCACGCGCCAGCCCGGCAGGCGGCGAAGACGTCGAAGACCGACAGGTCGAAGTGCAGCGGTGCGGGGCTGCAGACGCGGTCCTGCTCGGTGAGCCCGGCCGCCGCCGCTGCCCAGTCCACAAACGTGAGCGAGTTGCGGTGGGAGATCATCACCCCCTTTGGGGTGCCGGTCGATCCCGATGTGTACAGGATGTAGGCCAGGTCGGTCTCGATCGCCCGTTCCCCCGCCACCGGCTCGGCGGATTCCCCAGCCACCGCGGCCCACGGCACAATCACCCCGCCCTGGACTGCGGCAGCGGCCACCTCCTCGCGCTCTGCGCGGCCAGGAACGCCCACCGCCACCACAGCGGGCGGCCGGGGGAGGGCACCGGCCAAGGCGGCCGCCCGCGCCGCCCGCGCCTCGTCCGCCACGATCACTGCGGCGCCGCTGTCCGCCACAATGTGGCTCAGCCGCCCAGCGGGCGCCTTGGGGTCCAGCGGCACATAACAGGCCCCGGCCTTCAGCGCCCCGTATAGCCCCATAACCGCAGCGGCCGACTTGGGCGCGAGGATCGCCACTCGGTCGCCGGGCGCCACACCCAGGCGCAGCAGCGCCCGGGCCACCTTATTACTCAGCCGGTCCAGCTCCCCGTAACTGAGCACACACCCACCCGAAGCTACCCCCGGCCGGCCCGGCACTCGCGCCGCAGCCTCCGTCAGCAACTGCTGCAGCAAATACGCCATCACGCTTCCCTTTCCTGGCTCCCCGCCCAGTGAACGCCCGCGGCCGGGCAGCTCACAGGCCCAGCATCCGGGACAAGATGACCCGCTGGATCTCTGAGGTGCCGGAGTAGATGGTGCCGGCGACCGCATCGCGCAGGTCGCGCTCGATCCCGGCTTCCTTCATGTAGCCGTAGGCCCCGTGGATCTGGATCGCGTCCAGGCTGGAGGCAACCCACGCCTCGCTGGTGAACAGCTTGGCGGCAGCCGCCTCGGCCACCGCGCGCTTGCCCTGCTGGGCGAGCCACGCGGCCCGGTAGATCAGCAGCCGCGCGGCCTCCAGCCGCAGGTACATGTCGGCCACCTTGCCCGACACGCTCTGGAACTTCCCGATCGCCTCGCCGAACTGCTTCCGCTCCCGGGCGTACTCCACGCACGTCTCAAGCTGGCGCTGCATGGCGCCCACGGCGCTGGCCAGGATGCAGCTCCGTTCCCAGCCCATCGAGGAGTTGAAGATGGCCATCCCCGCCCCCTCCGCACCCAGCCGCTTCCCGGCCGGGACCAGGCAGCCGGCCAGCACCACCTCACCCATCGGCGAGGTCCGCAGGCCCATCTTGTCCAGGCCGCGGCTCACCGTGAACCCAGGCGTCCCCTTGTCCACCAGGAAGGCGGAGATGCCGGCCTGGCTGGGCAGGCCGGGGTGCGCGGCGAAGACCAGCACCACATCGGCGACCGGGGCGTTGGTGATGTACAGCTTGGTCCCGTTGAGCAGGTAGTGATCCCCCTGGCGCTCGGCGCGGGTCCGCATGCTGAACGCATCCGAGCCCGAATCGGGCTCGGTCATCGCGTGCACCCCGATCAGGTCCCCCGACACCAGCCCCGGCAGATAGGCCTGCTGCTGCGCGGGCGTGCCGAACTTCACCAGCGGCAGCTCGATGCTCCACATCTGCGCATTCAGCGAGAAGATCAGCCCGTTGTCCTGGCACCCGTAACCCAGCGCCTCCATGACCAGGACCGTCGTCAAAATGTCGCTGCCGCCGCCACCCAGCTCAGCCGGGACCGGCAGGCCCTGGATCCCGAACCGGGCACAGGCCTGCCACGCCTCCCGCGGGAACTCCCCAGCATCCTCACGCTCCGCCAGGCCCTGGTTCAGCTTTGCCCGGGCGAAGTCGGCCGCCGCCTCCTTCAGCTCACGCTGCTCGGCACTCAGCGAGAAATCCATCCCGTCCTCTCCACGGCCATGCCTTCTTCCCCATCCGTGACGGTGCTGGCGCTGAGCGACATCGGCTCAGCCAGAGAATCTGCGCCAGCGACCCGCCGCCGACCCGACGGGGCGGCCTCAGACAAGACTTACCGCCGCCTTTAAGGTGACGCTGAGGTAGATCTGTTGGTTGACGCCATGTGCCGGCAACTATCAGCCTTTGTGGGCGCGGCCCCGGCGCAACGCTCTTGGGTCTACCTGGCAGGTAGCGGCGCTATAGCCGAAGCCACGAACCATCACGAAACGGGCAGTCTGCTACTGTCAGCTGCAGCAGGTTCAGATCTGGATCAGCTATTACAAGGAATTGGTTAAAGCATTACATTCACTTTGAGCGTGAGGCCACCCCTCGCGGGTCGGCCCGGGCGGCTACTCCGCTCGTGGCCGGGTGCCATTTCGAGCCGTCCGTAGAAGATGCGGGTGAGCCGGCACCGGTGATCACCGTCGCTGGCGGGGCGCCCGTCCTGCTCCGCGATCATCCCAGGATGATCAAAACGATGGCCGTTCCGCGTCCAGCACCGCCACACCCAAGGTCACGAAATCCGGCTGGAGTAACAGTGAGGCCAGCCTCGGACCGCCGGGATGCGTGGCTGACCTGGGGTGCCGCCGTGCGGGTGGTCGGTGGCTGGGCGTCGGTCCGAGGCTGGCCTCACGGGCTCGCGGCTGCGCCGCGATGAGCGCACGCTGGTGGCATGGTGCAGCGGGTGGTCACAGTGAACGACGTGCTCGATGGGCACGTCGCGCTCGACATTGAGTGCCTGGACCGGATCTATCTCAACGCCTGCGTGCCGATCCTGCAGACCAGCGCGCAGGTGGTGGCGTTCCTCTCCGGGCACCTGGGCTTCCCGTTCCCCTCGCCGGTGTTGTTCGGGCAGCTCGGGGACCGGTTCCGCTAGCCGGTGACATCCTTCGCCGGGGCCAATGACATCTCCTGGGTCAGGTTCGGCAAGGACGAGGCCAAGCTCGAGGTTAGGCAACCGCACCTGGCCCGGCAGGCATCCACTGGCCGGTCCGGGGTGGCGGCGATCGGCGTGGCCCGGGAGTTCCAGCGGGTGTGGACGGCCGCTGAGGGCAAGACCTCCACCGGGACGCCGCGGTGGTCGTTCTGCAAGACCGGCCGGCGGGTGACCTGCTACTACTTCTGCCTGTGGGACGCCGGCTCCGGCCCGGCGTTCATCAAGGTGTGCGCCTACTTCCCGTATCCGGCCAAGATCTGGCTCAACGGCCACGAGTGGGTCAAGCGCCAGGCCGGGAAGGCCGGGCTCGGGTTCACCGCGCTGTCCAACGGGTTCGCCGCCTGCGGCAACCCAGCCGTCCTCCAGGTGATCTGTGACCGCCTGCAGCCGGGCACCATCGAGGTGTTCGCCCAGCGGTGGCTGCACCGGCTGCCCCTGCCATTCGGCCCGGCCGATCAGCGGGCCGGGTACTGGTGGGAGATCTCGATGCGCCAGGTCGAGGTTTCCCGCACCATCGTGTTCGACGCGCCCCGCCACGCTCGTGGCTTCTTCGAGGCCCTGGCCGCCGACAACCTCGGCATCGGCCGCCCGCATAACGTGGAAATCATCTTCGGCCGCCGGCCCGCCGCGGCACCCGGGGAACTTCCCGCACCGCGATCGACCGGCGCGACAACGGCGGCGTCCTGGTCAACGTGTTCTGCAAGCACTCCCGGACGTGCCGGCCAGGGCACCATCCTGGCGAGCCCAGCCTTTGAGCGGATCGCGCACCCCTCCGTCGATGCGGAGGGGCGGAGGACCCCGGCCCTACGGTTCGGCGATCCTCGGGTCATGGCCCTGGCCGGCGCCCTGTGCCAGACGCTGCCCGCCGCGACCGGCTTCACCAACTCGCGCACCTTGAAACTTGACACAAACGTCCACAACCTCGCAACCAAAGATCGTTAGCAGGGCGACTGCTGAGCCGAGGCTGACGGCTACTGTCAGTAGATTGCTGATCCGAGCACGACCCGCGTCCTGGCAACTGCCTGCTGTGACGCGAGGGAGGCGAGGGCCACGATCTCTCCCACAATGCCAGCCACGAGGATGAATATTGCCAGGACCCAGGCCCCCATGAGGATCGTGGCGAAGACCGCTGGCAGGGGATTCCGGCCAGGCCCCTGTCTGCTGCTTCCCGGGGTTCCCCTGAAAGCGTGGACTGTCCACGCTACGAGGGGAAGCCCACTGCCCTGGCGGCAGGCCCGGGTCGGCAGCCTGACCCGCGACGCCGGGCACGGCCGCGCCGAGACCCGTACCCTCAAGACCGCCCACGTCAAAGACCTGGACTTCCCTCCGCCCGCCAGGCCATCAAGATCACCCGCTGGCGGCAGGACAGCGCGACCGGCAAGATCTCCCGCGAGACGTCTACACCATCACCAGCCTGACCAGCGCCCTCGCCACGGTGACGGGGCGAGCCAGCGCACTTTGTGCACTGCCGGTCTCCCCACCAGATCACGTTCTTCTCGCGCTCAGGATGTCATCCGTCACACCCCGGCGTTTTGTGCTGCAGGGAACGATCGGCCAACACTCCGCGCGGCACAAGGGCCTGGCCTACTTCGCGCACCTGATCTACCAGAGGTGAGCGCCAGGGGCGTGACCAACCAGCTGAGGTTGGTTCTACGCCTACCCAGCCGACTGTCCCCGGCTGGTAGTGAACCCAGGTGGGAAGCTATGCCTGACCGACATCCGACAAGCGCTTTACCGCTTGGTGCCGACGACGAGGTCCTGGCCGTGGGGCGCGGTGGCCGGCGTGGGAGGCTGGCCACTCCACGGCCCGAGGTAAAAGCCGCTCACGTCCAGCCCGTTACGGGCGTACAGGTCCCGTACGTACTTCTCCTCATATCCGACGGCCAGTTCGGGCGAGGACATGCCCTCCTCCAACAGCCACTGCGGGCCCTCGTGGTAGGCGAAGTTGTAGATGCCGTTCCCGCCTTGTACCGGCTTCGTGGTCTCGTCGTTGATGATCAGGAAGGTGGTCGCCAGCCGGCCGCCCGGCCGGAGAACCCGGCTGATCTCGGTGACGTAGCGTTCGACGTCGGCGGTGAGCATGTGGGTGAAGACTGAGAACAGGCAGACCACGTCGAAGCTGGCGTCGTCGTAGGGCAGCACGTACTCGGCCGCTTTGACAGTCCCGCCTGGGTTGTATTCGGCGTTGAAGATATTGGCGTGGGTAAACCGGAAATGCGGGTGCGCGGGCGTGATCTTGGTCGAGCACCAGCGTACGCCGCGCTCGACGATTTCGAGCCCGTCATAAGAGCCGGGCGGGGTGATCAGCTTGGTCAGCGGAACGGCGAGCCGCCCGGTCCCCGACCCGATATCGAGCATCGTGCTCCCCGCTCGCAGGCCCGCATAGTTGGTCAGCACATCGACGAGGCTCTCGCCGCTCTTGATGTAGTCGTAACCTATGTAACCGGTAAAGCGATTGCCGAAGGGTGGCACCATCGCGTTGTGGTCGCCCCGGAACCGCCCCATCAGGTCCAGGGGCGCGAAGTACACGCGGCGCAGTGCCCAGCGGAGCGGGCGCGGCATGGCAGGTAGCACAGTGCTGGTAAAGAAACGCTGTTGGAGCAGCCAGCCCTGCACGTAAAGGAACAACCGCTGCACCCGCGACGATCCCCCGTGATCACTCACCGTTCCCGATTTGGCCATCGGCTTTACTCCCCGTGATCTACCGCAACAAGGGCAACACATTAGCGGATTAGGACGCCACATTTATTCGGCTTAGGCAAATACGGCGGGGTCAAGAACGACGAGCGCGACGCGGCGGATCTGGCTGACCCGCTGCGGATGGGCCGGCTGCCGGAGGCGTGGATCGCGCCGCCGGAGGTGCGGGAGCTGCGGGAGCGACGCGCTACCGGCAGAAGCTGGTGGGCCTGCGGACTAGCTGCAAGGACCAGGTGCATGCGGTGCTGGGCAAGCTGGGCATCCCGGTGACCTGCTCCGATATCTTCGGGGTGGCCGGGTCGGCGTGGCTGGATCAGCTGGGCCTGCCGCAGCCGTACGCGGGGAAGGTGACGCCGCTGCGGCAGCTGATCGCCGGGCTCGAGGCGGAGATCAGCATGCTCAGTGACGTGATCGCGGGCCTGCTGGCCGGTGACCACGGCTACCGGGTGATCCAGCAGCTGCCAGGGATCGGCCCGGTGCTGACCGCGGTGATCGAGGCTGAGATCGGCGACGTGCGCCGGTTCAAGACGTCGGCGCAGCTCTGCTGCTGGGCCGGGCTGACTCCGCGCCACCGCCCCATGCAACCCGGCCACGGCTGGGACATGCGAAGGGATGACTGCGGCCAGCGGCACTGCCCGCACCGATACACCCGGCCATTGACACGGCCCCGCTCCTTCAGGGATGACAGACCCACGTCATGCAACAGGCTGAGGACGCCTGGAGAAGGATCCGCACCGGGAAAGACTGCGGCGTCGGCCGGTTTCCTTCCTTTGACTTCGGAATCAACTCTGCGTGGCTGGCTGCCTCCCTGATCGCCGCGACCTTGCTGGCCTGGCTGCGGCTCATCGCCCTCGACGGCGACCTGGCCCGCGCGGAACCCAAGACCTTGCGTCCGGATCCTGCACGCCGCGGCCCGGCTGGTCCGCGGCGGGCGCCGACGGCGGCTGAAGGTCTCCCGGACCTGGCCCTGGGCGGATGCGATAGCACTGCGTAAGCCCGGATCACCGCCCTGCCGCAAGCGCCCTGACCAGCAGCAAACCGTCCCTGCGAACACGGAAGGGATCATCCGGGGCCCGTGGAACCCCCGGCCGTCGGCCCGCCAGCCGGGCCACCGCCGTACCCAGACCCTAAAGTCACCAACCGTTCAGCGGCGCAGCCGCCGTCCTGCGCCAGCCATCCGCCCGCGTGAATCATCAGGGCTAAGGCTGGGCTGGCTCAGTAGCCTTCTTCGACTTGCCCATCTTCGCGGTTCTGCTGGCGCTCCGAAGCAACTCAAGCGCCACCTCGCTGACGACGAAGGACGGGTCATCCCAGGGCGCGTCGCGCAATCCCGTCAGCCGTCGCCACGCACTCACGCCCGAGGGCTGAAAAGTATATTTCGGAAACACTCGGTGCGAGATACCTGGAGTGGACCTGCTGGGAGGGCCTGCGGCGCCATCGCGTATCCAGCGGACAAGGCCTCCGTATAGATCTAGTCCCGACCGTAGCGTGGCATCGCCTGATCCCCAGTGGCGGGGATTAAAGTCAACGAAACGGAAGCAGCCATCTTTGTCGAGCACGAAGTCAAACGACGCTAGCCCCGTCCACTCCAAGTTCTTGCATACGGTCTCCACTGACTGCAGGAGGGATGAGAAGTACGGTTCTTCGACCGATCGCAGCTCATATGAAAAGCCGGTCAATGGCGGCCAAACGACTGTCTTCTCGCCCGCATAGAAATGTATCGCTTCACCATGAACGAATAGCGCACCAGCCAGGTAGGTTGGTCCTTCGTAAAAACGTTGTGCTGATACAGATGCGCCAGTGGGGAAGAACTCTTCGAATGCCCGGATGACCTCGTCGGGCGTGCGGCACAGGGCAACGCCGTTGCTCCCGATGGATCTGCCCGCCTTGACCATGAGAGGCAAGCCAGTCGCTATCGCCGCACGGCAGTCGTCGAGACTAGTGAGGGGTTCTGAGTCGGGAGTCAACACACCCCAGGCAGCCGCGTTCTCCAGTAGGAGGGCACGATCGAGAAGCAGTGGCCGCATCGCCGGAGCCACGCTAGGAAGGCATCGTGCTTGAATGTGGTCAGCCTGATCCCAGATCCAGTAAAGAGCCGCCTCCGTACAAGGGATGATGCAAGCCGGGTCGATTCGTTCGACCATGGACTGAAACGAGTCAGATGGCCCGCTGGTAAGGGGTTCAATGACGTAGGACCGGTACGGGTACGCGACACGCAGGTAAGGGGGCCGTCGAAGGCGCTCCGTGAAAGCGTGCACGTTCAGTCCGCGCTTTGCCAGCTGATATGCGAAGAAATCAGCAGTGTCCCAGGTCGTATCGACCAGAATGACATCCGGCTGTCCATCGTGACCTCTGATACTCCGGAACCCCACCTCTTCCTCCTCTGCTCTCGTGATGGCACTGCTCGGTCGCAAATCGAAGTTGAGGTAAAGCGACTATCGTCTCGCCGAAGGGATATCTGCCGGCGGTTCCACCGGGGGATAACTTCCTCTTCGGTGTGAGCTGCCCTGGGTGCTGTCCGCCGCGATGAGACTACTGTACGGAGCCGCCCCGGCGTTCACGCCCAGCTGGGACTGGGGCGCCACTGTGTGATCATCAGCACGACGGCCCCGCAGCCTGCGCGACTGACGGCGCTCGGCGAGAATTGTCCGAAGCACACGCATGCCGTCACTGAATGCATTCAGGTTGCTGACGCCGTGCACACGCGGGCTCTCGAAACTGGGCACCTCAGAAATCATCAGACCAGCCTTGGCTATACGGATGTTGACCAGGGTTTCTACCTCAAAGCCGTCACCCCACAACCGGCCATCACTACTACCAGACTGAGAAATGGGATCTAGCCCGATCACCGGGACAACATACCGCCAGAACGCGTTGTAGCCATAGCAGAGGTCCGTGTACTTAGTACCGTAGACCCTGTTCACGCTCGCGACGAGGATGCGATTCCCGAGCCGCCGGAAGTGGGTGATATCGCTGCTGCCGCCGCCCTTGGCGAACCTGCTTCCCTTTGCGAAGTCGGCGCCGTTGACGAGCGCCTCCACGAAGCGCGGTATTTCGCTCGCGTCCGCTGAGCCATCTGCGTCGACCATGGCGATGATATCGCCGGTCGCCGCGGCGAACCCACAGGCGAGAGCGTTTCCCTTGCCCGTTCGGGTCTGCATCACTACGCGGACATCCGGCCACAGTCGCTGAGCCACGGCCACCGTGTCGTCCTCCGAGTGACCGTCAACGACAATCACTTCGTGGACGTCCACCGGCATCCCGGCGAAGACGTGCGGAAGGTTGCGTGCTTCGTTCAGTGTCGGGATGACAACGGACACCCGCGGCCGAGTCGCCTCTCTGCCGGAATGATCTGTCATGAGTCCCCTCCTCGGAGGTGAGCCTGATCATGCCCCGGCTCGCGTCCAGGCGGCAGGCAAGCCCGTGGGGTGGTTCATGTGTTTCCTGTTTCTAACAGGACGCACACGGGGGCATTGCGGTTGACAACTCCTCCTATTGATAACTATTGGTTAGAACAACAGCACTTACCGTAATGAGTAGTCAGTCGGCCTGGTGTCCTGCTCAGCCTGGAAGTTGACCCCGCTCAGCCTGAAAGTGGGTGTGCCCGCCGGAGCCGTGAACCAGCTGCTACCAGCGCACCCATCCCTCTGGGATCTCAAGTTTTCTGATAACACGTGCTGGCGCTCCGGCGGCAAAACAGTTGGGCGGGATGTCCCGCGACACCACGGAGTTCGCTCCGATCACCGAGCCGTTCCCAATCGTGACGCCTGGCAGCACGGCGACGTTCCGCCCCAGCCAGACGTTGTTTCCCACGATGGTCGGCCTCTTAGTCCGGGACGAGCCGGGCTCAACCTCGTGGCGGTCATCATCAACAATTGATGCGAACGGTGCTATGAGTGCGTGATCTCCGATCTGTACTTCGTTATAAACCTCAATATAGGATCCGGTGTTCATGTAACAGCCATTACCTATCGACAAGACTGCATCGCGGGCTACCAAGACGGTTACTCCGGCCGTCATGCCCTCAACCATGAACTTGTCACCAATATGGACCGTACCGCGGAACCGGAACCGTACCTTCCCGAGTATCACCGGCTGCTTCCCGAACGTGCGCGGCCGGTAGCGCCTGACGCGCACAGCCCCATACGCGATCTTAATGCCGTTCGAAAGATGCTGGCGGAAGGTTACTTGCGGCGGCTGGAAATCTCGCATAGATGATGCCTGATCAGTTAGTGATGTCCAGCGGGGTTTCGCTGAGTTGCGTGGCATCCTAGCGAAGTCTCATCCGAGCGCACGGCGTACGGCGTCCACGACCCTGACTTGCTGCTCCTGGGTGATCTGTGGGTACAGCGGCAGCGACAGCAGCTGAGTGGCCGCGCCCTCGGCGACCGGGAAGTCGCCTGGGCCGTAGCCGAGGTGCCGGAACGCCGGCTGCAGGTGAACGGGGACTGGATAGTGAATGCCGGCCTGGATCCCTTCGTCGTGCAGGCACCGGAGTATGTGGTCCCGGCGCGGGACCCTGATCACGTACAGGTGCCAGACGTGTTCGTTGCCGGGTGCCGTCATCGGAAGGGTGACGTCGGGGACGTCAGCGAGCAACTCGCTATACCGTCTCGACGCCTGCCGCCGCGCCTCGTTACCAGCAGTCAGCCTGCGGAGCCTGGCCCGCAGCACGACGGCCTGGAATGTGTCGAGCCGGGAATTGAAGCCAATGGTGACGTGCTCGTACCGGCGCTCCGATCCGTGGTCACCGAGCAGTCGTACCTGCCGCGCGTGCTTGGCCGACTCAGTCAGCACCGCTCCGGCATCGCCGTACGCGCCGAGATTCTTGCCTGGATAGAAGCTCACACCGGCTAGCAGGCCGAACGAGCCGGCCGGTCGGCCGCCCTGCGTCGCGCCATGCGCCTGGGCGGCGTCTTCAATGATCACGGTTCTTTGCCGGCCCGCGACCTCGGCAATCGCTGCCATCGGTGCCATCTGGCCGAAGAGGTGCACCGGGAGCACCGCCCCCGTCTCCGGGCTCACAGCCGCTTCCAGGGCTCGCGGATCGAGCAGGAGATAGTCCGGATCCACGTCGGCAAACGCGGGACGAGCGCCCGCGCGCACGACGGCTTCCGCGGTGGCGACGAAGGTGTTCGCTGGCATGATCACCTCAGCCCCGGCGGTCACTCCGGCCGCGCGCAGTGCCAGTTCGACCGCGTCGGTGCCGTTGGCCACGCCGACGCAGTGTGTGACCCCGGTGAAGGCTGCGTAGTCGCGTTCGAAGGCTTCCACCGCCGCGCCCTTGATGAAGGCGGTGCTCGCCATCACGTCATCGAATCCGGCCTGGATCTCGGCCGCTACTTCGGCATGAGCAGCTCGCATGTTGACCAGCGGTATCGTCGTGGTGGTCTCGGGGTGACTAGTCACATTGTCCTCTCGTGGATGGTCATGTGTGCCGTGATCCGTCTAGTCCGGGAGGAGATAGTACTGCCGCTAGCTCCGGCAAACCGATTGGCCGTCCCGCGAGGCCTCCATCGACACCGCGGCCAGCGCGGGAAGCAGCCCAGTGCCGTGACCTGTGCCGTCTGAGAATCTGAGGGACAGTGCTACCGAACGATGACAGAAAGACCGCTGTGCAGGAGATCCGGGTCCAGCCCTCAGCGGACGTAGACGAGCGAGCAGAACTCGGGGCCGGAACGTGCGTGTGGCACCTTGCGCAGGTCCGCGAGAATGCGCGGCTTGGGCGCGATTGCATCGTGGGCAGAGGTGCCTATGTCGGTCCTGGCGTGGTCATCGGAGACAACGTCAAGCTGCAAAACTACGCTCTGGTGTACGAGCCTGCCCGGCTGGAGGATGCCGTCTTCATCGGCCCGGCCGCCGTGCTCACGAACGATGTGTACCCACGATCGGTCAGCGTGACCGGCCAGTTGAAGCGACCTGCGGACTGGGATGCTCGTGGCGTTGTGGTCCGCGAGGGTGCATCGGTCGGCGCCAGGGCGGTCATCGTCGCCGGCGTGGAGATCGGCCGCTGGGCCCTCATCGCCGCCGGCGCTGTAGTGACGAGGAATGTGCCCGAGTTCGGTCTCTTCGCGGGCGTGCCGGCCAGACGGATTGGCTGGGTGGGCCGGGCGGGGGTCACGCTCGTGGCGGACGGAGGCTCACGGTGGCGATGCCCTGAGACCGGCGACCTGTTCACCGAATCCAGCGGCTTGCTGGAGATGACGGAGGAGCCGAGCACCTAGCGTAGCCGCTGAATCACCGAACGTACTTTACCAAGCGCCCGTCAAGAGATCATGGCCCGCATGTAATCTTTTGCCGCGAACTGCGCGTCTAGCTGCAGGGAAACGCAAGCAGTGGCCCGCTCGCCAGCGGCGTTCTCGTGATCAGGTGCCCTGAACGGTACGGCTAGTCCGGCCACCAAATGTTGTCGGCATAATACAGTCCGTAGTCATATAGGCAGTTCTCATCAGAGCATTGCGGGTTTGTAAACGTTTTGGGCGGTCTGCGTGTCTAACATCGGTAGGGCATCGCGCGAGACCTTCCCCTGCGGGACCGCCGGTAACAACCCACCGTGCTGGGTGCCGGTTGGCGTGTGGCTCGTTGGCCAGCCGGTAAGCAGGGGAAACGCACGCAGCGGCGTGGTTCGCCTGCGGCGTTCTGATGACCAGGGTCACTCCCGGACGGCTGCCCTAGGCAGGAGAGGTTATGAAGCTTGAGCGTGAGTTCAGCAGATCAGAGGAGCCGATTGGCCTCGCTGTAGTGGGCGCGGGCTATTGGGGCCCGAACCTGGTGCGGAACTTCGCCAGCTCACCCGAGTACCGGCTCACCTGGCTGTGCGACATTGACAGGTCCCGCGCAGTGCAGGTACTCGGGCCGTACTCGACCGTTCAGGTGACCGACGATCTGGAAGTCGTGCTGGCCGATGAGAGGGTTGACGCCGTCGCTATCGCCACTCCGGCCGGGACTCACTTGGACATAGCACTCGCGGCGATGCGTGCTGGCAAGCACGTGCTCATCGAGAAGCCGCTGGCCTCCACCTACACCGACGGGCTCCGCCTGGTCGAGGAGGCGGACCGTGCGGGCCTGGTACTCATGTGCGATCACACCTTCTGTTACACCCCGGCCGTTCTCAAGATCCGGGAGCTGGTGCACTCCGGTGAGATCGGGGACCTGCACTATTTCGACTCGGTGCGGATCAACCTGGGCCTGGTGCAGCCGGACATCGATGTGCTGTGGGATCTGGCCCCGCACGACATCTCGATCCTGGAGTCGATCCTGCCGCCAGGGATCGAGCCGTTGTCGGTCGCGACGCACGCAGCGGACCCGATTGGGACTGGGCGGTCCTGCATCGCGTTCATGACCCTTCAGCTGACCGGCGGAGCGATTGCGCACTGCCACTTGAACTGGCTGTCACCAACAAAGGTCCGCACCACCATGATCGGCGGATCCAAGCGCGCCGTCGTGTGGGATGACCTTAACCCGTTGCAGCGGGTGACCATCTACGACCGTGGCGTTGACCTGGTGCCCGCGCAGGAAGCCAAGGCGGAAGATCGGCAGAAGGCGTTCGTGTCGTACCGAACCGGCGACCTGGTATCCCCGGCGCTCGCCGAGCGCGAGGCCCTGGCCAGTATGGTGGCGGAGTTCGCGAACTGCATCCGCACCGGACGGCCGTCGCTTACCGACGGACGCTCCGGACTCCGGGTCCTCGACATTCTGGAGGCGGCCTCGCGCAGCATGGCGGACCACGGCGTGCCCGTGCCGCTGCGGGGCGCCCAGCCTGGGCCAACGGCGCCGGGCCGTGAGCTCGTCGGCCAGGATCGCCTGCGATGAGCCGGGTCGACGTTGTCGTACCGTGCTACAACTACGGCCAGTTCCTAGGTGAATGCGTGAGCAGTGCCCTCAACGACCAGCCGGGCGTGGACGTGCGGGTCCTGATAATCGACGACGCGTCACAAGACGACAGCGCGGAGGTCGCACATAAGCTGGCCGCGCCCGACGACCGGGTCGAGGTTCGTGTTCATCCCGTCAACCGCGGTCACATCGCCACCTTCAACGAGGGCCTGCTCGACTGGGCGGACGGGGACTACTGCGTCCTGATATCGGCTGATGACCGGCTGGCCCCCGGTGCGCTGCGGCGGGCCGCTGACCTGATGGATGCGCACCCTGAGGTGGGCTTCGTTTACGGGAATCCGGTGCCGTTCCGCGATGGCGAGAAGGTGCCCCGGGCACGGACGCAGTCCCGTGGCCAGAGCATCTGGCCGGGCAGCTGGTGGCTCGAGCGGCGGTTCCGGGAAGCACGTAACTGCATCTTCTCCCCGGAAGTCGTGGTGCGGACGGCCCTTCAGCACCGGGTGGGCGGTTACGACCCGGACCTGTACCACACCTCCGACCTGGAGATGTGGATGCGGCTCGCGGCCTATTCCGATGTGGCGTATATCCGCGCCGACCAGGCTTACTACCGCACGCATGACGGCAACATGTCGCAGGAGCTCAGTAACCGGCTGGTCCGGCTCGGTCAGGTGAGAAGGGCCTTTGAGGCCCTCCTGCGTCACTGCGAGCAGGTCCTGCCTAATGCGGCCGAGCTTTCCGGCATGGTTCACCGCCAACTGGCCCGGGAGGCCTTGTGGCATGCCGTGCGGGCCTACGACCGGCGGCGGACCGACGAGGTGCTGGAGGACGAGCTGATCGCATTCGCGTTTGACTGCTGGCCCGCCACGGCCAGGCTCGGCATGTACCGCAGTCTCCAGTTGCGGCAGCGTATCGGGCCTACCGTCATGCCCTTTCTACAGCCGCTCATCTGGTCCGCCCTGGTGCGCCACGGGCGGGACAGATGGGAGTGGCATCGGCGGCTGCGCCGGGGCGTCTGAATCACACCGCCACGAGATCAATACCGAGGGGACATAGTGATAGCAGGACAGCGCTGCCTGGTCACCGGAGGAGCCGGCACGATCGGATCCACGATCGTGGACCAGCTCGTCGAGGCCAGCGCCGATGAGATCATCGTGCTGGACAACCTGGTCCGTGGCCGCCGGGAAAATCTGGCCGGTGCCCTAGACAGCGGCCGGGTTCGGCTAGAAGAGGGAGACATACGCGACGCGGCCCTGGTGCGGCGGCTGATGAGCGGGATAGATCTCGTCTTCCACCAGGCCGCCATCCGCATCACGCAATGCGCGTCCGAGCCGCGTCTGGCCCTCGAGGTCCTCGTCGATGGCACGTACGAGATCGTGGAAGCGGCTGCCGACGCCGGCGTCCGCAAGGTTGTGGCCGCGTCCTCGGCGTCCGTCTATGGGCTTGCTGACCACTTCCCGACCACCGAGCGCCAGCATCCGTACGACAACGACACGCTGTACGGGGCGGCCAAGACGTTCAACGAAGGGCTGCTGCGCAGCTTCCATGCGATGCGCGGGCTGGACTACGTGGCGCTCCGCTACTTCAACGTCTACGGGCCGCGGATGGACATCCACGGCCTTTACACCGAGGTCCTGATCCGGTGGATGGAGCGGATCGAGGCGGGCCAGCCACCGCTCATTCTCGGCGATGGCCTGCAGACGATGGACTTTGTCTATACCGAGGACATCGCCAGGGCGAACCTGCTGGCGGCAGCCTGCGACGCCACTGATCAGGTCTTCAACATCGCCAGCAGCACCGAGACCAGCCTTATCGAACTAGCCGAGGCGCTGCAGCGGGCCATGGGCAGCGACCTGGACCTGGAGTTCGGGCCCCCCCGTGGCGTCAACGGTGTCACCCGTCGCCTGGCCGACACTTCGGCCGCAGCCCAGGTGCTCGGGTGGAAGGCCGACATCGGCCTGGACGAGGGGCTGGCTCGCCTCGTCGCATGGTGGCGGGGTCAGCGGTGATCCCCGTGATCCGGCCGCTGCTGGGAGCCGAGGAAGCGGCGGCCGCGGCCAAGGCCATCGAGTCCGGCTGGATCGCTCAGGGACCACGCGTCGCGGAGTTCGAGGCCGCGTTCGCCGAGGCAACAGGTGCCGGCCACGCCGTAGCGGTCTCCTCCTGCACCACTGCCCTGCACCTGGCCATGATCGTGGCCGGTGTGTCAGTCGGCGACGAGGTCGTGGTTCCGTCGATGTCCTTCATCGCCACCGCGAACGCGGCGCGCTATGTGGGCGCCGAGGCCGTGTTCGCCGACGTCGATCCGGCGACACTAAACCTCATCCCGGCTACTGTCGAGCCGCTGCTGACCGACCGCACCCGTGCGGTGATCCTGGTGGATCAGGCAGGCGTCCCCGCCGATCTGGACGCGATGCGGGCGCTGTGTGATCCGCGCGGCATCACCGTCGTGGAGGACGCGGCTTGCGCGGCGGGGGCCACTTACCGTAGCCGGTCGGCCGGCGCGGGAGCCGACCTGGCGACGTTCTCTTTCCATCCGCGCAAGCTGCTCACCACCGGTGAGGGAGGGATGATCACCACTCCCGATCCGGAAGTGGCGGCCAGGCTCCGCCGTCTGCGTGAGCACGGGATGAACGTAAGCGCGGCCGCCAGGCACGCCGAACGCCAGCCAGTGATCGAGCACTACCTGGAGCTCGGTTACAACTACCGGATGACCGACGTGCAGGCGGCGATCGGCCTGGTCCAGCTGGGCCGGCTGAGTGAGATCATCACCCAGCGCCGGCGGTTGGCGCAGCGATACCAGTGGCTGCTCGGCCAGATTCCTGGGCTGAGGACGATCGCCGACCCCGATTATGGCACCACGAACTTCCAGTCGTTCTGGGTCGTGCTGCCAGATGATTTCCCCGTGACCAGGAACGAACTGCTGCAGCGGCTGGCTGACGCGGGGATCTCAGCGCGCCGGGGGATCATGGCTGCGCACCTGGAGCCGGCCTATGCGGGCCGGGGAGACTACACGCACCTTCACGAGACCGAGCGGCTTTCCGCCTCGAGCGTCATTCTTCCTCTGTTCCATCAGCTCACCCAGGACGAGCAGGACCAAGTGGTCTCCGTCATATTTGGCGCCGCGCGCTTGCCCTTCCCGCCGGAAGAGCTGCCAGCTATGTCCGCACTCGCCTGACGCGAGTTCTAGGTTGCCGGGGAAGCCGCCGGAGGTGACCGACGGCCTCCCCGGCCTGCTCGGCGGTGGCTGAGGTCCTGCTGTGCAGCTAGTACCACTCTTCCCAGCTGTCGTAAGCGCCAGCCAGTGCCGCACGGAACAGCGTCGGACGGTCGATTCTGGTGATGAAGGTACGCTCGATGGTTCCGCTAGGACGGCCGTTGACACATTGCGCGTATACCTTCGTGTAACCGGCCTCGGCCGCCGCCAGGCCCGCAGCCTGGGTCCAGTTACTGGACTGGCCGAACGGAATGGCGAACTCGTCGGCCTCGATCCCCAGGACTCGGCGCAACTGCTCGCGGGAGGCCTCAAGTTCCTGGCGCACCTCGCCGGGCTCCAGCCGGGCGAAGTCGGGATGGGTAACCGAATGGCTGGCCACGGTCATGCCGCCTTCTTGCAAAGCGCTTACCCCCCGCCAGTCCAGCAGGAACTGCCGGTATCTGTCCGGGATTTGCCCGCCGGCCCATCCGGTGATGATAAAGGCTGTAGCGGGAATCCCATGATGGTGCAGGACGGGCAGAGCGTTGGCCAGCAAGCTGCTCGCCCCATCGTCGAAGGTCAGCGCGATCTGCGGCTTATCTGGGTCGGCGATTACCTCGGCCGGGGTGGCGAAGCTCCAGCCGTCGTCCACGGCGATCTGCAGGTGACGCTCGAAGTCACGTGGGCTTACATCATTAACGCCCCATTGCTGCGTTCCAATCGAGTGATACGCGAGAATCCGCCCTCGCCGGACTGGAGTAGGGCCGACCGCAACGCGATGGCGGGCAGCCAGGCCCCAACGCTCGGTGCATAGCCTTCCCCGGACGGCGCTCCGGTACGCAACGCGGTCCGGTCGGTATTTGCCCAGCGAACGGCGAAGCGATTCAACCGTCATGGGTGCAACTCACCCTTCCCCGAGCGTGCGGGCTCAGCGTTACGCCACTGACTCGTCGAGTCCATCGGCCGACGGAGCGGCACCCGTCGTTATGTCCGCCACAGGGGGCCGATGAGCAAAGCCGTCGGGGGTTTCCTGCGCTGCATTAGTCGTGGTAGTCGCCGCCGCCTCGGCCCTGCTTCGGGCCCTTAGACCGCGGGAGTGGCGGCGCTCAGCCAGGATGGTGCGGAGAACGCGCAGGCCGTCGTGGAAAGCGTTCAGGTTGCTCACACCATGGACGCGAGGGCTCTCGAAGCTGGGCACCTCGGCCATCTTCAGGCCGGCCTTGGCGACGCGGATGTTGACCAAGGTCTCTACCTCGAAGCCATCGCCCCACAGACGGCCATCACTACCAGGGCCGCACGGTGAGATTGGATCGAGGCCAATGACGGGAACGACGTGCTGCCAAAACGCATTGTAGCCATAGCAAAGGTCGGTGAACTTTGTGCCATATACTTTGTTGACGGCAGCGATGAGCACCCGGTTCCCGAGCCTGCGAAACCGCGTGATGTCGCTGCTTCCCCCGCCTTTGGCGAACCTGCTTCCCTTAGCGAAATCGGCTCCCTCGACGAGTGCCTGGACAAACCGCGGTATCTCGCCTGCGTCCGCGGAACCGTCCGCATCGACCATCGCGATGATGTCGCCGGTCGCGACGGCGAAGCCACAGGCCAGTGCATTTCCTTTACCTTTGCGGGTCTGCATCACGATGCGCACGTCCGGCCACAGCTCCTTAGCGACGGCGACCGTGTCGTCCACAGAGTGCCCGTCGACCACGATCACCTCGTGGACGTCCGCGGGCATTCCGGCGAAGACGTGCGGAAGGTTGCGCGCTTCGTTCAGTGTCGGGATGACCACGGAAACGCGCGGAGCCTGCGCTTCGCCTGCGTGAAGTGTCATAGCTGGGACCTTCCGTGCCCTCCGTCATCTCGCTGACATCGAGGGGAGAGCTGTGAGCCAGTAGACGTATGTGCTTACGTCAAACAAGACGCCCAGCCCGGCGAGTTGGTTGTCAGTCGGACACGTGTAACTATAAGTAGTTATATGATAGAATAACGTGAACACCCCACATTGGAATGCGGCATTGGTGTACCATTCCGCCCCCCGGATATCCGGGGTCAGGTTGGCCAGGTGGCGCCAGAAGATGACGCCCCAGGCGAGGCTGAGAAGGCCTGGTGGATGTCGTCGCGAATCTCCCAGTGGATCCACAGCCGCCGGTATCGGCGCAGCAGCACGATGGACTGCCCGAGGACCCAGCGGTGTACGCTCTTGGCCAGAAACATGCTCGGTGGCCCGGCGGCGATGGCGTGGTTGGCAGTTCTACGCCCGTACCGTCCACCAGGGAGCACCCGGTCCCCGCGAATCACCCATTTCATCCGACCCCCCGGACTCGCCCGCTTCCGCGGCCCGGTGGCGGCCGGCGTAATTGCGGCCGTGCCGGGGCTGTTCCAGGCTGGCCGGCTGAGGCGGCCGGGGCGGCTGCGCTGCCATGGTCGGCTGAACTCGCCTGGCCGGTTGAGCGGGCCCGGGCGGTTGAGCCGGCCCGGGCGGCTTGGGCGGCTGCGCTGCCATGGGCGGCTGAGCTGGCCTGGCTGGCCGAGGGGTCCTGGCCGACCGAGGTGGCATGGCTGGCTGCGGCGGCCTGGCCGGACGCGGCGGCAGAGCAGACCGAGATGGCATGGCGGACTCAGGTGGCATGGCCCACTCAGCTGCTGCCTTGGCCGCCCGCGGCCGGATGGCGGACACAATCGTTGGGACTCGCACCAGCGCGACCACAATGTCGGCTCCAACACAGGCGATCGCTACGCCGATTACGCCATACCGCCCGAGCAACAGCCAGCTCCCGCCGAGCGACATGACGCACAAGGCCAGCTGCCCCAGCGCGGCACGGGCGGGCTTGCCGCGTATGCGGTCAATCGAGAAAGCCATGCCCTGGATGCTGCAGGGAAAGAGACTGATGGCAAGCACCTGCAGCAACCTGGAAGTGTGTTCGGCGTCGCTGGCCCCGTAGATTCTAGCGATGAGCGGCGCTGCCAAGATCAGCAGTATCGTCCCCGGCACCATGGTCAGGACGCATCTGCGGAGCACGCCCCGGACCAGTTGCGCTAGTCGTTCAGGCGACGCCGAGCCCTCGACCGTTAGCCCGGTGGCGAAGTTGAGTCCCACCGTCACCGCGCCGGAAGTGATGATCCCAGCGATGTAAAAACTGCCGTTCGCGGTCGCGCCCAGGGTCGATATCACCAGCAGCGGGATGAAGTTCCCGGTGATCTGGCTGAAGAGCAGGCCAGCGTAATCGACGGAGGCGAACCGGGCGAGATGCTGAAACTTTAGGCCGGAGATCTGGTCTTCAGGATGCCGCTCCCTGAGGTAGCGCAACATCATCCAGTTGATGATCGGGATGAGGAGAATAAGAGGGGCTGTCCAGGAAGCCAGGACGTCCGTGGAGTGGAGCAGTATCGCTGCGCCAGCGAGCAGGATCAGCTTGAGCAGCCCGTAGACGAAGTTCTCAATCGGGATCGGGCCAGCCCGCTGCAGGCCAACGAGCGCAGCGTCCTGCAGCGTAAATAGTTCCCAGACAACGACTGCCAGGATAAAAAGGCCGGAAAGGAAATATGAGTCCCCGAGAAAGCGCCACTGGGAGCTGAGCCGGGGCGCGACAACGATGAAGATCACGCCGCCGACCAGGGCCGCGACCGTGCTGATCAGGTAACTGTAATTAATGAGCCGTCGTGCGGACCTCGCGCCGAGCTTGGGCAGGAACCGGATTAGCGTGCTGCTCAGGTTGAGCTGAGACAGCGTTGACACCAGCATAAGCGCGGAGATCAGTGCTGTGGCGCGGCCCAAGCCCTCCGGACCGTACAAGTGGGCCGCGACCGCCCAGTAAACAGCGCCAATGATGCTTGTCCCGGCGGTGTTCATGACCAGCAGATAGCCACCACGGTAGAGCGGGTTGCGCAACTCCGAGAGGATGCGGGTCAGCCAGTTGCCCGAGCTGGGTGCCTGGGTCCAGCGAGGAGGGATCTGACCTGCTGGCCGGGCCGGCGCGGTGATGCGCCAGTCCGCCACCGGCAGGTGGGGCATGGTCATGGTGCTTTCTGGATCCCAGTAAGGACTCCAGTCATCCTGTTGCTGGTCGTCCCCGCGCCGCACGGTCACCCCCGATCTGACTCAGAAAGACTAACTGGGCACGCCGCCAGAGTAGCCGGGCCCTTTGTGCATAGAGGTCTTACCGGGAGGTTCGGCCCGTAACACCCGGCCCGGACTCCGCCCGTCGCAATCCCCTGACCTGGCTGAACGTTTCGCCTGGACAGGCCGCCGCTCAGGGCAGCCAACGCTGGGCGTAACCGAGTCGGCATCGACTCGTGGGACGGCCGTACGGCGCGTCGGAAGGTACACAATGATCGACCCGGGTGATCAGGCCCGTCCCGCAGAACACCAACACCAGCTTAGTTGACGGCAGCACCTTCGACCGCGCGGTCCGGACATTACGGCAGCCCGGGGCAAAGAACTGCTTACCCCTGGCGGGGGGCAGGCGAACCAGTCGACTTGGACGCTCGGCGTGAAGCCCGGTAGTAACGGAGCGCACCCGCGAGAACTCCGCGCGCCTCCTCCCAGGCAAGCTGCCTACCCTGGGCGCGCATCTGACCCGCGTCCGAGGCCTGTCGCATCCGCCGCAGCACTACACCGACCCGGCGAAGGCCGTGGTTGAGAAGAACGACCGGCAGCTGGCCATCACGTAGATGCTTGGCCAGGTAGGCACCCAGCCCATAACCGTAGGAGTAGATTTGCTCGGCCAGGGCTTCCGTGTCGGAGCGATGCTGATGCCAGACTACGGCCGAGGGAAGGTAGCAGATACGCCCACCGGCCAGGATGATGCGGAGGAACATGTCCAGGTCCTCGCCGCCGCGGCCGGGGCTCCCGGCCCCCAGCAGAGGATCGAAGCCACCGAGTCGTTCTATGACAGCGCGGCGGACGGCGAAGTTTGCACCTGTGCCGAAAATCCCGGCGCTGAACGGGTAAAGCCCCGAGGGGTGACGGTGAGCGACGAGATCGTAGCGGCGGGGCTCGAACGCTTCTCCCCATGAATACCGGGAGTCGAAATAGCGCTCTGCGCCGGTGTCCAGCGAGCTGGAGCTAACGAGCCCGGTGACGCACACGGTCTCAGGATCGGCCGCGAAGCCCACCGCGATGGCCAGTGGCCACCCAGGATCCACTTGCGTATCGTCATCGGTGAACGCCACCAGGTCGAATTTGGCTGCGGCCAAACCATGATTGCGTGCCCGGGATAGGCCAGGACTCGGCTCGCACGTGTAACGGAGCCGGGGGTCGTCCACCGCTAGTGCGGTGACCAGGTCGCGTGTTTCATGCCTGGTCGGCGCGTTGTTGACGACCAGGATCTCGAGCGGATCACAGTCCACCTGCTGGATGCTGCGCAGGCACCCTTCCAGGCCCGCCGTCCGGTCCCTGGTGCAGATAACGACGGTCACACCAGCATGCTCCAGGTCGGCGAACCGGCGCGGACAAGCGACCTGGGCCGCCCAGTCTCCCTGGCCGGCGGCACTGTCCCACTGGGCATGCCGTTGCACGGATTCAGCCAGTTCCACCTGCGCAGCCGCGCGAACCCGCTCGGTTAGCGTGCTCTCCGGCGCGGCTGGCACGGTGACATAGCCCAGCGGCGCACCATGCATCCGGATCAGTATCCGTGCCTCGCCGTGACGATCACTCAGCGGGCCAGCCACTCCCGCGACAGGCTGGCTCTCGTCCAAGTCCAGCCTGGCCAACCCAGATGCTTCTCTCCGTCATCGCGTTCCTTGCTGTTACTGGCACCGGGCCAAGTCTGACCCAAGGTGGTCAGGGCTCAACTGGTTTCGCGGAAAAAGCCTGTGAAAGAGCCTGCGAGTGGCCCCAAGGCTTCAGGTCACGCTCGCTCCGCCCCGCAGCCGGAGGTTGGCACTCTTCACGGCATTCCTGGCATGGGACTGCGCCGAACGCATGGCACGGCGGCCGGAACGGGGCAGGCTGTGCCAGAACAGCAATCGCAGCCCCCAGGTGCTGCGAAGCAGATGACCGGTACCGGTTTCTCTGGCCTGTGCCGCCCAGCGTTCGGCCAGCTCGTCGTTCCCGCCGTATTTGAGGGCTGCCACTGCTGGCCGGACATAGGCAAGAGCGGGCGGCAGACGTTGCAGATTCGGGGTCTGCGCTTCCAGCAAGTCAAGTATCGCGGCCGCGCTGCCCGCTCTGTCACGGGTCACTGAGCCAGGACGCAGCCGTAGATCAACCAGGAAGTGCCTGCTCGCCCACAGCGTAGGTGTCTTCGAGCCCTTGGCGATGCGAAGCCACATTTCAACGTCCTCAACGTACTGCAGGGTCTCGTCAAAGCCGCCGACATCGTCAAAGCACGCGGTGCGGATCAAAAGCGAACTGCCATTACGGGCCGGGTTCCCGCCGATCAGGAAATCATCAAAATCGTACCGCCCCGAGCGTTGCCACTGAAAGAAGATAGGAGTGCCGTTCTCCAGTATCATCCGCGAGCGGCAGAACACTGCTCCAACATCCGGCGGAAGCGATTCAATCAGTTCAACCTGCCGTTCCAGGAACCTAGGGTGCCACCGATCGTCGCCGTCCAGGTAGGCGATGTACTTGCCCTTCGACTCACGGATGCCAATATTTCTCGCGGAACTCAGGCCACGGTGCTCTCCTGGCACCAGCCTAAAGCGGGGGTCGTCACCCACGTGAGCTCGGACAATGTCAACGGAATTGTCGGTGGACCCGTCGTTGACCACGATGTACTCGAAGTCGGTGAACGTCTGCCTCATGACGGAGTCAACGGCATCACCGATGTACCTGCCAACATTGAAGACAGGAGTGACCACGGTGACTCTGGCTGACCCGGAGAGGTGCGGAGTGTCCACTAGTAAGATACCGATCCTTGGTTCGACCTGGGATGATTGCCCATCTTATGGCTATGGATGCTGCCACACCCGCACATAGTCGACCTTCATCGTCGCCGGTGCCTTCGGGTACGCTTTGCCGGCATCATAACTCAGGACGATGAACATCGGCGCAGATGTTACCCCGGTCGTCACGCTCCCGATATTGACACCATCGTAATAGTAGGTGACGGACCCGGGTTGCCAGTTCGCGGCGAAAGTGTGCCAGCCGTCTGCGTATGCTCCTCCGGGGCAGCCACTCCCGCCCGCGGGGCCGACCCCCGAAGTTTCAGCCGCGCTATGGAAATGTGCGCATACCTGGCCGGCCAGGCCTTCAACGATATCATCTTCGCCGTCGTACGGCCAGTTTTGACCATCCGTCCACACGGCCGGCCAGTTGGCGACCATATTTGGCGCCCCATTCGCTGCGGGCAGCCAAACCCGGGCCTCTAGGAGTCCATATGTATAGGTGAACTTGCCGGCCGTATTTATCAGGCCGGTGGCATAGTCTGGATCATTGATGCCGCATGACTCGCTCTTCGCAATGAGAGTTAGGTTGACCGATCCGCCGCCCACCGTAACCTGGGACGGATCGTAACACTCACTCTCCTTATCGTTAACCGGGCCGGTAATACCCGAACTCAGCCAGCCTGTCGACCATTTGCTGGTATCCAGGCTGTCACCGTTGAACTCATCGTCGAAGACGAGCTTCCAGTTGCCAGACACACCGGTCGGCATTGGCGGGCCGGCACCCGGGTGCTTTTTCTTGCCGGACTGAGTCGGGTCCGGGACTGGCGCACCCGCCACGGCCGGGTGGCCGACGACGACCGGCTGGGCGCCCGCGGTCGGCGTTGCCGAGTGGTTGATCTGCGCATCTCCCACGGTGTGCCCGCTGACCTGCCGCGGAATGAGATCGAAGATACCAACTGCCGTTATGGCGGCCGCCAGCGTGATACAGGCAAAGAGCAACGTCCGCCGACGACCCCATCTCGCCCAGGTCCCGTGCGGGTCCCATTCCCTACGTCGCCCCTTCCTGGGCTTGGCCGGAGCCGTTGGACGCATCTTTCACCTTAGTCCCGGGTTGACAAGCACATGCAAGCACCGTTTGACGAGGACGCGAACCGTTTGGTGCCCAGGCCCCAAGTGTCGCGGTGAGGGATCCTAGCCGGCCGGGGTGGGCATCGGGCAACGTTGCCTGAACTGCGCGTCCGCACTGCGGGAGGGGTAAGGGCGGGGTCCCGGGCGTCGCGCTGACCACCTCAAGGCGCTGGGTGGACACGTAGTGACCGTCAGTGTTTCGGTCGGTCATAAACTGTTAGATCGGTCGGTCATAAACTGTCAGATGAAGGCCTAGCCAGAACCGTCTGGCCGATTTTGCCGCCCAAGCCTCGACCGTCCTGCTAAACTGCGTGTGCGCTGGCGTGTATGAGTTCTTTCTGCTGGCGTCTTTTTGGCGTGCCTCCAGGCTCGGTCCTCTTGCGGTGGACATTCTGTCCCGTCCGGCGGCGGTGCCGGTCGTGCCTATTTGGTTGGTTAGCCTGCAGGCTTACAGCTGATTTCACCAAAAGCCACTGTAAGTGACCCGATACTCGTTATCATCCATCTTCGTGCAGATACAGAACGCGCTAGGCGGTGCCGTTCCCCGTTTGTGGAGCGCCTGCAGGCTGCCCTGGGTGGAGGGACGATGACTCAGGAGATCCGGGACGTCACAGAGGTCAGCGCGCCTCTCCGCACCGATCAGACGTGGCTGCGCCCGGCGGAAGACGCCGACCCCGGAATGACTGGCGCCGCTTATGATCTGCCAGATCCTCAGCTCGAGGTAACCGTGGTGGTCTGCGCCTACACCGAGCAGCGATGGACCCAGACCCGCGCGGCGCTTGAGTCTGTGCTGCGGCAGCAACCCGGACCGGAACAGGTCCTGCTGGTGGTTGATCACAACCGTCGCCTGGCTGAACGAGCAGCCAGGGAACTGGCGGATGTAGAGATCAAAGTCCTGGAAAGCAGTGGGCCCCCTGGGCTATCCGGGGCACGCAACACGGGGCTCGCAGCCGCATCGCAGCCCATCACCGTCTTCCTCGACGATGATGCGGAGGCGCGGCCGGGATGGCTGAAATCCCTGATTCAGCCTTATTCCGCCACCGGGGTGGTGGCTACCGGCGGTCACGTACATCCCCGGTGGCCAGGGACAGGCCTTCGGCCACGCTGGCTGCCACCCGAGTTTGACTGGGTAGTCGGCTGCAGTTACCGAGGGCTGCCAGACACGGTGAGCGTGGTGCGGAACCCAATCGGTGCGAACATGAGCCTGCGGACGGCCCTGGCACTCGACGTCGGGGGCTTCGATAACGCTGTGGGGCGAGTCGGCACGAATCCGCGGGGCTGTGAGGAGACTGAGCTGTCGATCCGGCTGACCGCCAGCCGACCTGGATCGGCTGTCTTCTATGTGCCGGACGCAGCTGTTGACCATCATGTGACAGAACAGCGGATCCGGCTTGGTTACTTCCTGCGCCGCTGCTGGCATGAAGGAATGTCCAAAGCCGACGTTGTCCGGCTGGCTGGATCTGCTGCCGGGCTGGAGCGCGAACGGCGGCACACCATGGTCGTGATTCCGGCCGCGCTGATCCGCGAACTCCGGGGCTTCGTCACTGGCGACGCGGCCGCGGGACGGCGGATGGCGGCGATTGTTAGCGGCCTGTCGGCGGCGGCGTGCGGATACGTGGCCGGCCGGGTCCGGCTGGCCGTCCGCCGCAACGGCCCGAACCCCACCCCGGTCGGCCCGGCGCCCCAGGACGCGCCTACCAGCACAGCAACTGCCGCTGACAAGTAGCTCTGTCCAGATTCAGAATACCGCCGGGCTCGTATGCCATTCAGGCGGGAGCAGTGCGCCGCAGTGGCGTTGGGTGCGACTTGTAGCAGATCAGGCCGCACCTGGCGGCAGCTCATAGATGATTGTGCCGTGGCCGTTGTTCACAATGAGCTTCCATTTCGATGAGTGCGCCAGCGAAGCGAGCAGAATGGTGAAGCTCTGGGGCGGGACCTCGTTATATGTCTTGCTGTAGGCAATCATGCTTGGCGTGACTACGACATAGGCAGGTTGGCGGCCGTCGGTATAAATGGTGGAGTTGCGGGCCAGGATATCTGCGATGTTAGGCGTCGCCTGATTTACCACCGGCGTTCCATCGAGAGAGCCGAAGATCGTTATCAACTGGAGACGATTGTAGTTAGCGGTATCCAAAAGGGCGACATTACCGGTAGCGCAATAGACAGGTCCAAGGCGTGCATGCTGCTGGAACGCCAGGAGCGTATTGACCTCTGTCTTAGGCATGACATCGAAAGCATCATCACCGAAGAACGCAACAAAGAACAGGCCCAGGACAACGCCCAGCACGACCGGGACACGCAGCCAGCTCAGCACGGACCTGCTGCGGGCCAGGCGCTGACGGCGGCTAATCGCGCCGAGCCGGGAGAGTGCGCGCCCGCCCAGACCAGTCACCGGCTCAATGGCTGACGCGGCAAGGGCGGCGGCCCATGGCAAGGAGAAGAGGTAGACCCTCAGTACGCCTTCATTGCCGTACGCCTGTGCCGCGAGGATTAGGACTGGTGAGAAAGTGAGGGCGACCAAGGCCAGCATGGTGCGTCCGGACCGCCGCCGCCGCCAGGCGCCGACGAGTGCCAGCAGCCACATGATGACCGAAAGGCCTTCTGCGCAGCGCTGGATCAGAATCTGGTCACGCGGCACCGGCAGGAAGGTACTTGAGACAGATGCAGACGGGGGTGCGACGTTGCTGAAGAAGCTGCCTATTGAATCAAGCAGCCCATAGTGGCTGGACACGAACGAAAGACGCGGCAGCAGGTAGCCAATCGCTACGGCCAGGAGGGCGACCGGGAGCCATCGCGGCCGCAGCATACGGCCACCAGCGAGCAATCCGAGCTGGACGATAATGATGTATGGGGACAGTTCATGGGTAAAGGACAAGACGAAGAAGAGGAGCAGAATGGTGGCGCAGAATGCTGCCTGCTGCCTGCTCCGCGCCGGAGCCGGCCCCGGCACGTGCTCGTCACGCGGAGGGTCAGCCGCAAGCGCTGACCGCGGAAGGTTCAGGACCGTGGTAAGCGCCAGATCCGGCCCAGGAGCGACGTACCGGTCCGGGCGGCCAGGCTGACGGTGCACGATCCGGATCCGTTGCGGCCGGATCGTCAGGCCGACCTCGCTGAATCGACGGACGATCGATGCCGATACTGACCCGGCTTCCTGTTCACTACCGCACTCAACCGCCACGATGGTCCGCTGGCGCTCGAACCTGACCCCCGGGAAGTTGCGGTCCATCCAGATATCGAGGACGTGGCAGAGAAACAGATCAGCCAGCACCGGTGCGAGAGGTGAATCAGCAGCGAGACCGCGGCTCCTCGGCTTCAGCGACCCATCGGGTTGTTGCTCCGGCACCCGCAGGTACCGCCGCACATACTGGACGATCCACCTCTGGTCGCTGGTTGCCTCGAGCGCCCTGAGCAGCAGATCATGCCGACAGTTGGCGAACACGGTCCGCAGATTGAGCTCGACTGCCCAGCTACCCGCGCCTGAGCGTGCTGCCTGGCCAGCATGGCCGACTTCCCTGGCCCCGGTGACCTGCGTCAGGCGGGCCTCAAGCCGCCGGGCGACAACTGTCTGCGCGACCCTGTCGCTGACGGTTGACACACTGAGGCTGCGGACACGGCCGTTGCGGGTCACCTGCACGGAACGGGCCGGAGGTGGGAAGTAGGCCCCGGAACACATCTGGACCCAGATCTTCTGCAGGTTGTGCGCGAGGTCCTGCCCGAAGTCAGCGATGGTGATCCCGTCAACCCCAGGCGGCCCCTGCTGAGACTTCACACTGTAAAACGCTTCCAGGACTTCCTGTCTCGAAATCTCGGCCTGTTTCTCTGGCTCTTTCCGGTGGGTCGCCCGGCTCGGCTTCCGCCTGAACTGGCCATAATTGCCCATGAAGAGCCACCGCATTGCGATCGCCATGATGCCCAGCGAGAGTACGGTCCCAAGGGCCTGAGGCGAGTAGTAGTCCTGGCCAATCCAATTGCTTCCCGAGTACAGCAGAAGTGCTAGCCAGCGTTGCCGGACGGTCAACGAAAGCGCATCGTAGGCCAGGTAAAGGAGGGGCAGGGCGGCGAGCTCGAATACTAGCTGCGCCCACTTCGCATACGTCACCGGGTTGCCTGTGCCAGCTACTTTGCTGAACCACCCCGCCAGGGCGAAGAATCCTGGCCAGTTCTGGTAGATGTCGATGTTGTGATTCAGCTGGCCGTGCACATTAACGTACTGGACAACCCCAATGGTCTTGTAGAGCCAGGAGTACCGTCCTGCGGGGTATATCAGGGGCGCGGTCCCGTAGAGCATGACCACCAGGCCGACCGCATGCAATGCCATGCGCCACCGGGACGGACTCTCTGTGGCCAGCTCGATCACAGCCGACACAATGAGAAGTGCCACGCCAGCGTAGAAGAAGATGGACAGGTCCGCTGTCAGGCCGAAGGACCCTAGCTCTGATGCGTTGGTGCGGGTCACCCCGAGTGCCCACAGCACGAGGCTGAGTGGCAGCGTCACATCAGCGACGTGTACTGTCGCGCGCCGGTAAGCCGGGGCGGCCAGTGCGGTCCCGGGCTTATCTGGACTGTCGGTTGAAATCACTTCGTCCCTGAGCACAGGCCTGTCAGCCACCAGTAACCGGGCAACGCCGCAGCCGCGACATCATGGCGCTCGTCTCCCCGTAGCCACGCGCAGAGCGGTGCAGGCGCGGGCAGGAAGGTGGGTGCGTGCTCACCTCGGCTGTGAACACGACCCAGTCCAGGCATACAGAGCATCTCCACCTTCCATCATGATCCGGAAGCCCTGAGGCGAGCGGTGCGCGACCCTTCACATGGCCTTCCGCCGCCGGACGACGCCGACCGCCAGGCCAGCCAGGCTCAGCACGGCCTCGGCCTGGAACAACTCCACAGGCTGCCAGAGGTGGGCCCACAGAAAGGTGGTAGCCAGGAGGGTGAGCACAGCCAGGCTGATAACCATGGACATCCCCACCGCGGACCAGCGTGCCATCCGGGGCCAGTTCGTGACGATGGCGCGACCGGGAACGAAGAAGGTGAAGCCGAGTGTCAGGAGTACGCGCAGGGGTCCTGGCTGACCGGTGCGTACGAGCACGAGGAGGATGACCGCGAGCAGAGCCCCAGTAATGTCAAGCAACTCGGCCCGTTGCGCTGTCGGCGACAGAGTCCCCGGGTATCCCATAGACACATCTTCCTAGGCTGACGCAGTTTCTGCACACGGGTACGCCAACTTACCCGAACCCCGCAGGTTTGCGGGACGTGCGGCCGGATGCCGGCAACTGTGCCTCTACGTGGTCATGAAGTTGCGGGCCGTGGCCATTGGTCATTAACCGCCGATCGTCCCCTGCCACCGGCTGGTCCGGGGATTCTTCGTAACCTGGCAGGAAACGACGTTATAGGCGCCGGTAGCGACCGACTTAGAGATCACCTCAGTACCGAACAGTATCTCGCACTCCACTGATCCGCCGGCTTGGAGCTGCGCGGTGATGCCGTAGTAGGAACTCTTGCCGAAGCGCTTAGTTACCCGCAACGGTGTCTGGCCGCTGAAATCGCTGCCAGCGGGACCATAGCTCACCGCGGCACCGGAAGTACCGCTGACGAAATAGGTAACGGTGGCCGGCCTCCGGACGATGCGGACCGTGCGGACCGTCTTCGTGATGCCCATGGCGCTCGCCGGCGGGGACGGAGCGGCTGAAGACCGCCCTCTCCCCAGGATGAAGGCGATCAGTAGCACCGCGACCAAGCCGACACCGGCGATCAGGATGCTTTGCCGCACGCACGCATCACCCCCCACCGTCACCCCGGGCGCATGAGCACCAGCCTGGCTGGCCCGACCCCCAGGTCCCTATCACTCCGCAAACCGAGGTTACCCGGAGCAGCGGAGGGGCGCCGTGGATCGCTGAGATGCACACTCAAGGCGTCCAGGGAGGCTAGACTTCCCGGGCGTCGCACACGCAGCACCCGGGAGCGCCGCCCGCATCATCCGCCAGCCATCGCTCAGATGACTAAGGTCAACGCCAGATACGCTATGCGCACAGCAGTCACTGCCGTCCGGTTCATGCCTTTTCCTAGCCACATCGCGGGCCCGACACCGTCGGAGCCGTCTTGAGGCGCCGCGCCTTCCTCGCCGGAGCGGCCGGGCTGGGCGCGGCTGGCCTGGGTGCGATGGGCCTAGGCATCGCCGACATCGTGTCGGGCAGGCCACGCTACACGTTTGCCGACGATTTCGACGGGCCCGCGGGGAGCGCCCCGGACCCAGCGAAATGGAGCTATGACCTAGGCGGTGGCGGCTGGGGTAACGACGAGCTGGAAACGTATACCTCGTCCCGGGAGAACAGTTTCCTGGACGGGAACGGGAACCTGGTGATCCGCGCCACCAAGAGCGCCGGGCAGGGGACCACGGCATACCGTAGTGCCCGGCTCAAGACACTCGGGAAATTCAGCCAGTACCACGGCACCTTCGAGGCCCGGATCAAGCTCGACCCGCAGGAAGGCACCTGGCCCGCCTGGTGGATGATGGGCGCCAACATCGGCACGGTCGGCTGGCCGAAATGCGGCGAGGTTGACATCCTGGAAAGCTTCGGGGACTCCGCCGACGTGACGACCTCGATTCACACACCCAGCGGCACAGGCGTCGGCACGTATACGAAGCGTGGAACGACCGCTGTGAATGACACCTGGCACACCTGGCGCGTGCAGTGGGCCCCAGCTGGCTTCACCTTCTTCAAAGATGGCATGCAGTACTTTGACGTCGGCCCAAGCCATCTCCTCAACTGGCCCTTTAGCTCAGGAGTGCCGATGTTCATGCTCCTCAATCTGGCAATCGGCGGGGCGGCCGGCTCGCCAGCCAACACTAGGTTCCCTGTCGACATGCTCGTGGACTACGTCCGCGTCTGGTGACGCGCCGCCGTCAGCGCCCGCTAACCTGTCAGAGCCGGCGCCCGCCGGAGAGACCCGCAGAGAGGCGCGCCGCTGGTGACTATGGACGATAACCACCTGGCCCGTGATCTGGCCGCCGAGGCCGGCCGCCTGCTGCTCGGCTTGCGCGCCGCCGGGGGCGACCCCGGCGAACTGCGGAAGGCCGGCGACCGGCAGTCGCATGAGTTCCTGGCCGGGGAACTGGCCCGGTTGCGGCCCGCGGACGCGGTGCTGTCCGAAGAGGGCCGGGACAACCCGGCCCGGCTGGCTGCGGAGCGGGTGTGGATCGTCGACCCGCTGGACGGCACCCGGGAGTTCGGCGAGCCGGACCGGACCGACTGGGCGGTGCACGTCGCACTGTGGGAGCGCGGCGCGCTGACCGCCGGGGCGGTCGCGCTGCCCGCGCAGGGCCGGGTGCTGAGCACCGCGCAGCCGCCCGCCGCGCCGCCTGCCCCGGAGCCTGGCCAGCCGGTGCGGGTGCTGGTCAGCCGGACCCGGCCGCCCGCGTTCCTGGACCGGCTGGCCGAGCGGATCGAGCTCACCCTGATCCCGATGGGCTCGGCCGGCGCCAAGGCGGCCGCGGTGATCACCGGCGACGCGGATGCCTACCTGCACAGCGGCGGCCAATACGAATGGGACTCGGCCGCCCCGGTGGCGGTGGCCCAGGCGGCCGGCCTGCACACGTCCCGGCTGGACGGCTCGGCGCTGGCCTACAACCAGGCCGACCCTTCCCTGCCGGATATCCTTATCTGCCCGGCAGGACTCGCAGGCACGCTGCTGGATTGTCTGCGCGCAGTTGACTGTTCGGCTGTTTAGCGGGCTCTCCCGGAAGGGAGCGTGCGCTGACCATGTCCCGATGCCCGACGACCCGGAGTTTGCTTGATGGCCGTGATGCGTTCTGATTACTCCCTGTCCCAGCTGGAAGTGCTCGAGGCCGAGTCCATCCACATCATGCGTGAGGTGGCCGCCGAGTTCGAGCGGCCGGTGCTGCTGTTCTCCGGCGGCAAGGACTCGATCGTGATGCTCGCCCTGGCTGAGCGGGCGTTCTGGCCGGCCAGGATCCCGTTCCCGGTGATGCACGTGGACACCGGGCACAACTTCCCCGAGGTGCTCGACTACCGGGACCGCCGGGTGGCCGAGGCCGGGGTCAAGCTGGTGGTGGCCTCGGTGCAGGAGTCCATCGACCAGGGCCGGGTCGCCGAGGAGACCGGCCGCTGGGCCAGCCGCAACCGGCTGCAGACCACCACGCTGCTGGACGCTATCGAGGAGCACCGGTTCGACGCGGTGTTCGGCGGGGCCCGCCGGGACGAGGAGAAGGCCCGGGCCAAGGAGCGGGTGTTCTCGTTCCGCGACGAGTTCGGCCAGTGGGACCCGAAGAACCAGCGGCCCGAGCTGTGGAACGTCTACAACACCCGGATCCGGATGGGTGAGCACATCCGGGTGTTCCCGATCTCCAACTGGACCGAGCTGGACGTCTGGCAGTACATCTCCCGGGAGAAGCTGGAGATCCCGTCCATCTACTTCGCGCACAGCCGACGGGTCTTCGAGCGGGACGGCATCCTGCTGGCCGAGAGCGAGTACACCCCGCGCGGCGATGACGAGCCGGTGTTCGAGACCACCGTCCGGTACCGCACGGTCGGCGACATGACCTGCACCGGGGCGGTCGAATCCACCGCCACCACGGTGCCTGACGTAATCACGGAGATCGCCGCGACCCGGATCACCGAGCGCGGTCAGACCCGGGCCGACGACCGGACCAGCGAGGCAGCCATGGAAGACCGCAAGCGGGAGGGCTACTTCTGATGACGGCCACCGTGGAAGACGTCATCTCGCCGGAGGGAAACAGGTCGATGGACATCATGCGGCTAGCGACAGCCGGCTCGGTGGACGACGGCAAGAGCACCCTGATCGGCCGGCTGCTCTACGACTCGAAAGCCATCTTCGAGGATCAGCTGGCCGCCGTCGAGCGGACCAGCAAGGCCCGCGGCGAGGACTACACCAACCTGGCGCTGCTCACCGACGGCCTGCGCGCCGAGCGGGAGCAGGGCATCACGATCGACGTGGCCTACCGGTACTTCGCCACGCCGCGGCGCAAGTTCATCATCGCGGACACCCCCGGGCACATCCAGTACACCCGCAACATGGTCACCGGGGCGTCCACCGCCGACCTGGCCATTGTGCTGGTGGACGCGCGCAACGGGCTGACCGAGCAGAGCCGGCGGCACGCGTTCCTGACCACCCTGCTCCGGGTGCCGCACCTGGTGCTCGCGGTGAACAAGATGGACCTGGTCGACTACGACCAGGGGGTGTTCGAGCGGATCAGCGAGGAGTTCGCCGCGTTCGCCACCAAGCTGGAGATCGGCGACCTCACTTTCATCCCGATCTCCGCGCTGCACGGTGACAACGTGGTGCAGCGCTCGGACAAGATGCCCTGGTACGACGGGCCGTCGCTGCTGCACCATCTGGAGCACGTGCACATCGCGTCCGACCGCAACCTGATCGACGTGCGCTTCCCGGTGCAGTACGTGATCCGGCCGCACCAGGCCACCGACCCGGCGCTGCACGACTACCGCGGCTACGCCGGCGAAGTGGCCGGCGGGGTGCTCAAGCCCGGTGACGAGGTAATGCACCTGCCGTCCGGGCTGACCACGAAGATCGCCCGGATCGACACCGCCCGCGGGCCAGTGCCCGAGGCCTACCCGCCGATGTCGGTCACCCTGGTCCTCGACGACGACCTGGACGTCTCCCGCGGCGACCTGATCTGCCGCCCGCACAACCAGCCACTCGTCACTCAGGACGTGGAGGTCATGGTGTGCTGGATGTCGGAATCCCGGCCGCTGGGAGTCCGGGACCGGCTGGTCGTCAAGCACACCTCACGCACGGTCAAGGCCATCGTGCGTGACCTGCACTACCGGCTGGACGTGAACACACTGCACCGGGACGAGAATGCGGAGCGGCTGTCGCTCAATGAGGTCGGCCGGGTCACCTTGCGGCTGACCCAGCCGCTGTTCTGTGACCCGTACAACCGCAACCGGCAGACCGGCGGGCTGATCCTGATCGACGAGTCAACCAACGCCACGATTGGCGCCGGCATGATCACTGAGGGGCGCTGACCAGGCGCTGCGGCCATGGGGGGGCCACGGAGGCAAGAGGCGTGACTCCCTTCCATGATCTGCACGACTACATGGCGCTGCCCCGGCTGACCGGGCTGCGGCTGGCACCCGACGGCAGCTGGCTGGCGGCCAGCGTGTCGGCGCTGAGTGCGGACGGGCGCACGTTCAAGACCAGCATCTGGCGGATCCCGGCCGGCCCGGGCCAGACCAGGCCCCGCCCTACCCGGCTGACCCGGTCGGCCGAGGGCGAGGACAACCCGGCCTTCCTGCCGGACGGCTCGCTGGTGTTCCTGTCCGCCCGGCCCGCCCCGCCGGACGGCCCGCCGGACGGCCCGGCTGGCGAGCCCGGCTCCGCCCCTCCCGGCCAGCCGGGAGCGCCGCCGCCAAACGCTGCCCCGGGTGACGGGACGGCCCGGAAGCGGGCGCTGTGGCTGCTCCCGGCGGACGGCGGGGAGGCGTGCCAGCTCACCGCGCCGCCCGGCGGCATCTCCCGGCTGGCCACCGCCGCCGGCGCGCCGCTGGCCGCGTTCACCTGCCCGGTGCTGCCCGGCGCCAGCGGCATCGCCGACGACGGGCAGCGCCTGAAGAGCCGGGCCGACGCCGGGGTGACCGCGATCCTGCACGAGGCCGCCCCGGTCCGGCACTGGGACCACGACCTGGGCCCGGACCAGCTCCGCCTGCTCGTCACCACCGTCGGCCCGGACGGCGCTGACCACGAGGTGGCGGGTGCGGACCTGAGTGGAGGCCAGCCCCGGGACCTGACCAGCGAGCCGGGGCGGGCGCTGGACGAGCATCACTTCGAGCTGACCCCGGACGGCCGGTACGCGGTGACCGGCTGGTCGGTCTACGAAGCCTGCGGCGAGCGGCGCGAGGAAGTCGCGGTCATCGACACCCGGACCGGGACCCGGCGGACGCTGCTGACCGCGCCGGACGCCGACTTCAGCAGCCCGCGGATCTCGCCGGACGGCCGGCTGGTGCTGGCCGTCCGGTCCGGGCACGACACGGTCCGCGAGCCGGGCGACGTCACCCTGGTGCTGGTCCCGCTGGACGGCAGCGCCGCCCCGGCCGACCTGCTGGCCGGCCTGGACCGGTGGCCCGCCGAAGCGGCCTGGGCGGCGGACAGTGGCAGCATCTTCTTCACCGCCGACGATCATGGCCGCCGTCCGGTGTTCCGCGCCGGGCTGAGCCCGGCACCGCCGGGACCGGCCACGGTGACCCGGCTCACCACCGACGACGGCGCGTACACCAGCCTGTGCCCGGCCCCGGACGGGCGTTCGGTATACGCGTTGCGGGCCGCAGTGGGCAGCCCGCCCGCAGCGGTGCGGCTGGACGCCAGCCAGCCGGGCGAACCGGACCTGCTGGCCGGCCCGGCCGGCCCGCCGCCGCTGCCCGGCCGGCTGACCGAGGTGGAGACCACGGCCAGCGACGGGGCGGCGCTGCGGGCCTGGCTGGTGCTGCCCGCGGCGGCCACCGCGGACTCGCCCGCGCCGCTGCTGCTGTGGGTGCACGGCGGCCCGCTGTCCAGCTGGAACACCTGGTCCTGGCGGTGGAACCCGTGGCTGATGGCGGCCCGCGGCTATGCGGTGCTGCTGCCCGACCCGGCCCTGTCCACCGGGTACGGGCTGGATTTCATCGCCCGCGGCCATGCCGAGTGGGGCAGCCGGCCGTTCACCGACCTGATGGCGATCACCGACGCGGTGGTGGCCCGGCCGGACATCGACGAGACGCGCACCGGCATGATGGGCGGCTCGTTCGGCGGCTACATGGCCAACTGGATCGCCGGGCACACCGGCCGGTTCCGGGCCATCGTCAGCCACGCCAGCCTGTGGGCGCTGGACCAGATGTTCGGCACCACCGACTCGCCCGCGCTGTGGCGGCGGCTGTTCGGCACCCCGCAGAGCCACCCGGAACGCTACTCGGCCAACTCGCCGCACCTGCACGCGGCGGAGATCAGCACCCCGATGCTGATCATCCACGGCGACCGGGACTACCGGGTGCCGATCGGCGAGGCGCTGCGCATGTGGGCCGACCTGGCCGGTGGCCCGAGCGGCCAGGCCGGCGCCAAGTTCCTCTACTTCCCGGACGAGAACCACTGGGTGCTCACCCCGGGCAACGCGACCATCTGGTACGAAACGGTGTTCGCGTTCCTGGCCCAGCACGTGCTCGGCGAGCCGTGGCAGCGCCCCGCCCTGCTCTGACCGCGCCGGGCCTGTGCCAGGGTGGTGGCATGACGCGCGCGAACCTGGAGAAGCGGCCCGGCGAGGTGTCGGCCATGTTCGACAAGGTCGCCGACCGCTATGACCTGCTCAACGACGTGCTGTCGCTGGGCCAGGACCGGCTGTGGCGGCGGGCGGTGGCGCACGCGGTCGCCGCCCGGGCAGGCGAGCGGGTGCTGGACGTGGCTGCGGGCACCGGCACGTCATCGCGGGCCTTCATCACGGCGGGCGCGGACTGCGTGGCCTGCGACTTCTCGCTCGGCATGCTCACTGTGGGGAAGCGGCGCGGGGTCCTTCACGCGCCGCGGAGCGGCGATCGGGGGCCGGGGGATCCGGGGGTAGTCCCCTGGGGAAGCAGAGCGGGGGGTCGGCCCCCCGGGCTAGCACCGCTGCGGTTCGTGGCCGGGGATGCGATGCGGCTGCCTTTCGCCGACGCGGCGTTCGACGCGGTGACGATCTCCTTCGGGCTGCGCAATGTGGCGGATCACCAGGCCGCGCTGGCCGAGTTCCGGCGGGTCACCCGGCCCGGCGGCCGCCTGGTCGTCTGTGAGTTCGGGCACCTGCCCTGGCCGCGGCTGAACGCGGTCTACGAGGGGTACCTGGTCGGCGCGCTGCCCGCGGTGGCCCGGCGGCTGTCCGGGAACCCGGCCGCCTACGAGTACCTGGCCGAATCGATCCAGGACTGGCCGGCCCAGCCCGAGCTGGCCCGGCGGATCGCAGCCGCCGGGTGGTCGGCAGTACGCTGGCGGGACCTGAGCCTCGGGGTGGTGGCGATCCATCAGGCCCGCCGCCCCGGCTGACCGCACGGGGCGGGTTCGCCGCCTGGCTGGGGTAGGTCTAGACTCCGGAATTGAGTACTTGTGAAGCGGTTCACAAGATAGTCAGGACAAGGTTTCGTGTCCCAGGAAAGCCCCCAAGATTCTGACGTCATCGTGGTCGGGGCCGGGCCGGCTCGGCGACCGCGTGCTACCTAGCCCGCGCCGGGATCGACGTGCTGGTGCTGGAGAAAGCCACGTTCCCGCGGGAAAAGGTCTGCGGCGACGGGCTGACCCCGCGCGGCGTCAAGGCGCTGGTCCGGATGGGCGTGCCCATTTCCGAGCAGGACGGCTGGGTGCGGAACAAGGGGCTGCGCGTCATCGGCGGCGGCGTCCGGCTCGAGCTGCCCTGGCCGGAGCTGTCCAGTTACCCCGGCTACGGCCTGGTCCGCAGCCGGCGCGACTTCGACGAGACGCTGGCCCGCACCGCACAGCAGGCCGGCGCACGACTGCTCGAAGGCGTCACCGTGACCGGCCCGGTGCTCGACGACGGTGGCCGCATCATCGGCGTGCAGGCCCGCGCCACCGGACAGCCCGACGATATTGAACGCCAGTACCGGGCCCGTGTCGTCGTGGCTGCCGACGGGAACTCCTCGCGGCTGTCCCTGGCCATGGGCCTGGGCAAGCGGGACGACCGGCCACTCGGGGTGGCCGTGCGGACGTACTACACCAGCCCCCGGCACGAGGACGACTACCTCGAATCGTGGCTCGACCTGTGGGACGGGGACCGGCTGCTGCCCGGCTACGGCTGGATCTTCGGCATGGGCGACGGCACCAGCAACGTGGGCCTCGGCATGCTGAATACATCCGCCTCGTTCAAGAACGTGGACTACCGGGACCTGCTCCGCCGCTGGCTGGCCGGGATGCCCGCCGAGTGGGGCTACACCGAGGAGAACCGGACCGAGCCGGTGCGCGGCGCCGCGCTGCCGATGGGCTTCAACCGGACCCCGCACTACACCCGGGGCCTGCTGCTGGCCGGCGACGCGGGCGGCATGGTGAACCCGTTCAATGGCGAAGGCATCGCCTATGCCATGGAGTCGGGCGAAATGGCCGCCCAGGTCATCGCGCAGGCGCTGGCCCGGCCGGACCGGGCCGGCACGGAGCAGATGCTGCACGGTTACCCGCAGGCGCTGAAGGATGCCTACGGCGGCTACTACACTCTCGGGCGCAAGTTCGTCCGGGCGATCGGCGACCCGCGGGTCATGCAGTTCGCGACCAGGCACGGGATGCCCCACCCGGCGCTGATGCGGTTCATCATGAAGCTGCTGGCCAACCTCACCGAGGTACGCGGCGGCGATGCGGCGGACCGGGTGATTAACGCACTGTCTAAGATGACGCCGGCAGCCTAACGAGGCTGCGCTGCCGGACCGTCAGGAGAAGAAGAAAGGAGGCTGCCGTGCTGGTCTTGTACGTCCCCATCATCGTGCTCGGCGCGCTGGCCGCATTCTTCGCGATCTTCTCGCTCGTAGCGGGCCACGTGAGCGGGCCGCACCGGTGGAACCGGGCCAAGCTCGAGGCCTACGAGTGCGGCATCGAGCCGACGCCGCCGGAGATCGGCAGCCGGTTCCCGGTCAAGTACTACCTGACGGCGATGCTGTTCATCTTGTTCGACATCGAGATCGTCTTCCTTTACCCGTGGGCGGTCGAGTACGACAACCTCGGGGTGTTCGGCCTGGTCGAGATGGTGCTGTTCATCGTGGCCGTGCTGGTCGCGTACGCCTACGTGTGGCGGCGCGGTGGACTGGAGTGGGACTGACCGATGGGTGTTGAAGAGAAGCTGCCGAGCGGGATCCTGCTGACCACCGTCGAGAAGGTGGTCGGTTACGCGCGCAAGGTATCGGTCTGGCCGGCCACGTTCGGGCTGGCCTGTTGCGCGATTGAGCTGATGCAGACCGGTGGCTCGCGGCATGACCTGGCCCGGTTCGGCATGGAGCGCGCGTCCAACACGCCACGCCAGGCCGACCTGATGATCGTGGCCGGCCGGGTGAGCCAGAAGATGGCCCCGGTGCTGCGGCAGATCTATGACCAGATGGCCGACCCGAAGTGGGTCATCTCGATGGGCGTGTGCGCGTCCAGTGGCGGCATGTTCAACAACTACGCCATCGTGCAGGGCGTGGACCACATCGTGCCGGTGGACATCTACCTGCCGGGCTGCCCGCCGCGGCCGGAGATGCTGCTCGACTCGATCCTGAAGCTGCACGACAAGATCCAGAACATGAAGCTTGGCATGGACCGCGAGGTCGAGGTGCAGGAACTGGAGCAGGCCCGGCTGCGCCGCCTGCCATTGGCCGCCGACCTGGCCGGTGTCCAGGCCCGCGGTGGCCCGACCCTGCTCGGCCAGGGCCCAGAGGAGACGGACAAGTGAGCGGAGACGGACCGGTGAGCGAGGAAAACCAGGAGCAGCCGCCGGATGAGGCGGCCCTGGCCGGCCAGCAGCGGCTCGGCGAGCAGGTGGTGCGGACCGGCATGTTCGGCACCGAGACCAGCGGGGACACCTCTGGGTACGGCGGCCTGCAGGTCCGCCGGGCGCCGCTGCCGTCCACGCCGCGGCCGTACGGCTCGTACTTCGACGAGCTCACCGACGCGCTGGCCGTCCGGCTGACCGAGGACGGCACCGGCTTCGGCGACGCGGTGGAGCGGGTCATCGTGGACCGCGGCGAACTGACCCTGCACGTCCGGCGCGAGCACCTGGTCGCGGTGGCCCGGGCGCTGCGCGACGAGCCGACGCTCGCGTTCGAGCTGTGCGGCGGGGTGTCCGGGGTGCACTATCTGAACGACATCGGCCGGGAGCTGCACGCCGTCTATCACCTGGTGTCGATCACGCACAACCGGCGGCTCCGGCTCGAGGTCAGTGCGCCGGACGCTGACCCGCACATCCCGTCGGTGGTGGACGTGTACCCGGGATGCGACTGGCACGAGCGGGAGACCTGGGACTTCTTCGGCATCATCTTCGACGGGCATCCCGGGCTGACCAGGATCGAGATGCCGGACGACTGGAAGGGCCACCCGCAGCGGAAGGACTACCCGCTGGGCGGCATCCCGGTCGAATACCGCGGCGCCACCGTGCCGCCACCGGACGAGCGGAGGTCCTACACGTGACCGACACTGCTGAGGGCCGTGTCTACAACGTCGGCGGCCAGGACTGGGACGAGGTCGTCAGGGCCGCGCAGGAGGCCGGCGACCGGTCCGACCACGAGCACCTGATCGTCAACATGGGCCCGCAGCACCCGTCCACGCACGGCGTGCTGCGGCTGATCCTCACCCTGGACGGCGAGACCGTCACCGAGCTGCGGCCGGTCATCGGGTACCTGCACACCGGCATCGAGAAGAGCATGGAGTTCCGCACCTGGACGCAGGGCGTGACGTTCTGCACCCGGGCGGACTACCTGTCGCCGATCTTCAACGAGACCGCGTACTGCCTGGCCGTGGAGAAGCTGCTCGGCATCGAGGCGGAGATCCCGGAGCGGGCCAGCATCCTGCGGGTGCTGCTGATGGAGCTGAACCGGATCGCCTCGCACATGACCGCGATCGGCACGTTCGGCCTGGAACTCGGCGCCACCACGGTGTTCCTGTACGCGGTACGCGAGCGGGAGAACGTGCTCGACCTGCTCGAGCTGATCACCGGGCTGCGGATGAACCACGCCTACGTCCGCCCCGGCGGCGTGTCCCAGGACCTGCCGGCCGGCGCGCTGGACAAGCTCCGTGAGTTCATCGGGGCGGTCATGCCCACCCAGCGACAGGACCTGCGGTCGCTGCTCGACGGCGCCCCGCTGTTCCTGGCCCGGACCAAGGACGTGGCGTTCCTCGACCTGGCCGGCTGCATGTCCCTCGGCGTGACCGGCCCGCTGCTGCGTGGCACCGGGCTGCCCTGGGACCTGCGCAAGAGCCAGCCGTACTGCGGCTACGAGACGTACGAGTTCGACGTGCCGACCCAGGACACCTGCGACGCCTACGGCCGGTACCTGGTCCGGATCGACGAGGTGGACGAGTCCCTGAAGATCATCGAGCAATGCCTCGACCGGCTGGCCGCGGGGTCGGCCGATGACCCGGTGATGATCCAGGACAAGAAGATCGGCTGGCCGGCCCGGCTGGCGCTCGGCCCGGACGGCCTGGGCAACTCGCCGGACCACATCGCGCACATCATGGGCCAGTCCATGGAGGCCCTGATCCACCACTTCAAGCTGGTCACCGAGGGCTTCCGGGTGCCGCCCGGGCAGGTCTACGTGGCCATCGAATCGCCCCGCGGCGAGCTCGGCTGCCACGCGGTCAGCGACGGCGGGACCCGGCCGTACCGGGCGCACTTCCGCGACCCGTCGTTCACCAACCTGCAGGCGGTGTCCGCGATGGCCGAGGGCGGCCTGGTGGCCGACGTGATCGCGGCGGTGGCAAGTATCGACCCGGTGCTGGGAGGCGTAGACAGATAATGGCCCTGACGCAGGAGGTGCGGGACCGGCTGGCGCCGGACGCCGCGGAGATCATCGGGCGTTACCCGCAGTCGCGCTCGGCGCTGCTCCCGCTGCTGCACCTGGTGCAGGCCGAGGAAGGCTACGTCACCCAGGACGGCATCGGGTACTGCGCCGAGCTGCTCGGGCTGACCGAGGCCGAGGTCACCGCGGTGGCCTCGTTCTACACCATGTACAAGCACGAGCCGGTCGGCGAGTACCACGTCGGGGTGTGCACCAACTCGCTGTGCGCGGTGATGGGCGGCGACGCCATCTTCGCCGACCTGCAGCAGCATCTCGGCATCGGCAACGACGAGACCACCGGCGACGGCAAGGTCAGCCTGGAGCACCTGGAGTGCAACGCGGCCTGCGACTACGCGCCGGTGGTGATGGTGAACTGGGAGTTCTTCGACAACATGACACCGCAGTCGGCCCGCGACCTGGTGGACGGGCTGCGCTCCGGCGCCCCGGGTATCCAGCCGACCCGCGGCGCGCCCCGGCTGTGCACCTGGAAACAGGCGTCGCGCATCCTGGCCGGCTTCCCGGACGGCCAGGCCGCCGAGGGGCACACCGCGGGCGAGCCCAGCCTGGCCGGCCTGCGCATCGCCAAGGGGCAGGGCTGGACGCCTGACTCCCCTCGCGGCGCGGAGCGCCGATCGGGGGGTTCCGGGGGGTCGTCCCCCCGGACTGACACCACTAATGGGAGCGCGCGGTGACGACGATCCTGACGCCTGAGCTCACCGCGTACTGGGACCAGCCCGACTCGTTCACGCTGGCCGGCTACCGGCAGCACGGCGGGTACACCGCGCTGCCCCGGGCGCTGGCCATGGAACCGGACCAGGTCATCCAGACGATGAAGGACTCGGTGCTGCGCGGCCGCGGCGGGGCCGGCTTCCCGACCGGGCTCAAGTGGGGGTTCATCCCGAAGGGCGGTGATAAGCCGCACTACCTGGTGGTGAACGCGGACGAGTCCGAGCCCGGCGCGTGCAAGGACATGCCGACGCTGCTGAATAACCCGCAGGCGCTGATCGAGGGCATCGTGATCGCGTGTTATGCGATCAACGCGCACCGGGCGTTCATCTACGTGCGCGGCGAGGTGCTGCACGTGATCCGCCGGGTGCACCACGCGGTGACCGAGGCCTACCAGGCCGGCTTCATTGGCCAGAACATTCTCGGCTCCGGGTTCGACCTGGAGGTGACGGTGCACGCCGGGGCGGGCGCCTACATCTGCGGCGAGGAGACCGCGCTGCTCGACTCGCTGGAGGGCTACCGCGGCCAGCCGCGGCTCAAGCCGCCGTTCCCCGCCGTCGAGGGGCTGTACGCGTGCCCCACGGTGGTCAACAACGTCGAGTCGATCGCCACCGTGCCGTACATTCTCGGCCACGGCGCCGCCGACTTCGCCGCCATGGGCACTGAGAAGTCCACCGGCTTCGGCATCTTCTCACTGTCCGGGCACGTGACGATCCCGGGCCAGTACGAGGCGCCGCTCGGCACGACGCTGCGCGAGCTGCTGGAACTGGCCGGCGGCATCCGGGCCGGACACCGGCTGAAGTTCTGGACCCCGGGCGGCTCGTCCACCCCGCTGTTCACCGACGAGCAGCTGGACGTCCCGCTGGACTACGAGGATGTGGCCAAGGCCGGCTCGATGCTCGGCACCCGGTCGATACAGCTGTTCGACGAGACCACCTGCGTGGTCCGGGTCGTGCTGCGCTGGATCAAGTTCTACCGGCACGAGTCGTGCGGCAAATGCACCCCGTGCCGGGAGGGCAGCTACTGGGTCGAGCAGCTGCTCGAGGCGCTGGAGAACGGCCAGGGCACCGAGGCTGACCTGGACAAACTCCTCGATATCTGCTCGAACATCACCGGCCGCGCGTTCTGCGCCCTGGGCGACTCGATCGAGGCGCCGATCAGGTCGTCGATCAAGTACTTCCGTGACGAGTACCTCGAGCACCTGCGCAACGGCGGCTGCCCGTTCGACCCGGCCGCATCGACGCTATTCGCGATGGAGTCCGCCTGATGACAGTCGACGCCACCAGCACCGGTGACATCACCCGGCCGGCCGACGGGGTAACCGTCACCATCGACGGGTTCGAGATCACCGTGCCCAAGGGCACGCTGGTGATCCGGGCCGCGGAACTGCTCGGCATCCAGATACCCCGGTTCTGCGATCACCCGCTGCTCGACCCGATCGGCGCCTGCCGGCAGTGCCTGGTGCACATCGAGGGCCAGCCCAAGCCGCCCGCCTCGTGCACCACCACCTGCACCGAGGGCATGGTGGTGCACACCCAGCTGACCTCGCCGGTGGCCGAGAAGGCACAGCGCGGCATGATGGAACTGCTGCTGGTGAACCATCCGCTGGACTGCCCGATGTGCGACAAGGGCGGCGAGTGCCCGCTGCAGAACCAGGCCATGTCCACCGGCCAGGGCGAGACCCGGTTCCACGGCCCGAAACGGACCTTCGCCAAGCCGATTGCGCTGTCCACCGGGGTGCTGCTGGACCGGGAACGCTGCATCCAGTGCGCCCGGTGCACCCGGTTCGCCGAGCAGATCCCCGGCGACCCGCTCATCCAGCTGCTCGAGCGCGGCCCGCAGGAGCAGGTCGGCATCGGCCCCGACGAGCCGTTCGACTCTTACTTCTCCGGCAACACGGTGCAGATCTGCCCGGTGGGCGCGCTCACCGGCGCCGCCTACCGGTTCCGCGCCCGGCCGTTCGACCTGGTCTCCACGCCCAGCGTGTGCGAGCACTGCGCGGCCGGCTGCCGGCAGCGCACCGACCACCGGCGCGGCGCGGTCACCCGGCGGCTGGCCGGCCAGGACCCGCAGGTGAACGAGGAGTGGAACTGCGACAAGGGCCGGTGGGCGTTCACCTACGCGACCCAGCCGGACCGGCTGACCGGCCCGCTGGTGCGGAACGCCGATGGCGTGCTGGTGCCGGTCTCCTGGCCGGATGCGTTCGCCGCGGCCGCCCGCGGCCTGGCCGCGGCCCGCGGCCGGGCCGGGGTGCTCACCGGCGGCCGGCTCACCATCGAGGACGCCTACGCCTACGCCAAGTTCGCCCGGGTCGCGCTGGGCAGCAACGACATTGACATGCGGGCCCGGGCGCACTCGGCTGAGGAGACCGAGTTCCTGGCCAGCCGGGTGGCCGGCCACGGTATCGACGTCAGCTACACCGACCTGGAGCGGGCCCCGGCCGTGCTGCTGGCCGGCTTCGAGCCGGACGACGAGTCGCCGATCGTGTTCCTCCGGCTGCGCAAGGCAGCCCGCCGCGGCACGCTGACCGTCTACTCGATCGCCCCGCTGGCCAGCCGCGGGCTGACCCGGATGTCCGGGGTGCTGCTGCGCACCGTGCCGGGCGCCGAGGCCACCGCGCTGGGCAGCCTGATCAGCGGCACCGGCCTGGACGAGGCGGGCCGCGCGGCGGCCGGCGCGCTGGCCGCCGAGGGCGCCGTCATCCTGGTCGGCGAGCGGCTGGCCGAGGTGCCCGGCGCGCTCGGCGCGGCGGACCGGCTGGCCCGGGCGACCGGCGCCCGGCTGGCCTGGGTGCCCCGGCGGGCCGGCGAGCGGGGCGCCATCGAGGCGGGCGCGCTGCCCAACCTGCTGCCCGGCGGGCGGCTGGTGGCCAGCTCCCAGGCCCGCGCCGAGATGGCCCGGGCCTGGGGCGTGGCCGCGCTGCCGGCCGAGCCGGGCCGGGACACCGGGCAGATCCTGGCCGCCGCCGAACACGATCTCGACGCGCTGCTGGTCGGCGGCGTCGACCTGGACGACCTGCCCGACCCGGCGGCCGCCCGGGCCGCCCTGGAGGCGGTCCCATTCCTGGTCAGCCTGGAGCTGCGGCCGAGCGCGGTCACCGACCGGGCCGACGTGGTGCTGCCGGTGGCCGCGGTGGCCGAGAAGGACGGCACGTTCGTGAACTGGGAGGGCCGCCCGGGCACGTTCGGCCCGGCGCTGCAGGTCCCCGGCATCGAGTCCGATCTGCACGTGCTGCGCCGGATCGCGGACGAGATGGACGTGCACCTTGGCCTGCCCGACGCGGCCGCGGCCCGCGCCGAACTCGGCGCGCTGGGCGCAGGCGCCGGATCGGCCGATCAGGCCGAGACCGCGTACGCCGCGCCGATCGCGTCGGTGCCCGAGACACCGGTCCCGCAGCCCGGCCCGGGGCAGGCGGTCCTGGCCACCTGGAGCCAGCTGCTGGATGCCGGGCGGATGCAGGATGGCGAGCCGTTCCTGGCCGGCACGGCCCGGCCGGTGCTGGCCCGGATGTCGGCGGCGACCGCGGCGCAGGCCGGAGTGGCCGACGGCGGTAAGGTCACTGTTGCCACTGACCGTGGTTCGCTGACCCTGCCGGTCGAGGTGACCGAGATGGCGGACCAGGTGGTGTGGCTGCCGGCCCATTCCGATGGGTCCCAGGTGCGGCGCGAGCTCGGGGCCGGCCACGGCAGCCTGGTGACCATGAGGAGCGCGCAATGACCGGTTCTGCCAGCGTGGCGGGCTCGCGGCTGCTCGCCGCGGGGGATCCCACCCTGGCCAGCTTCTACAACCAGCCCTGGTGGCTGGTGATCATCAAGGTGCTGTTCATCTTCATCTTCCTGGTGCTGGTCACGCTGTTCATGATCTGGGCCGAGCGCCGGGTCATCGGCCGGATGCAGCAGCGGCCCGGGCCGAACCGGGCCGGCAAGTTCGGCCTGCTCCAGTCGCTGATGGACGGGATCAAGCTGGCGCTCAAGGAAGACATCGTGCCGCGGGACGTGGACAAGCTGCTGTTCTGGCTGGCCCCGGCCATCGCGGCGATCCCGGCGTTCATCAGCTTCGCGATCATCCCGTTCGGCCCCGAGGTGTCCATCTTCGGCGTGCAGACCCCGCTCCAGCTGGCCGACCTGCCGGTCGCCGTGCTGCTGGTGCTGGCCATGAGCTCGATGGGTGTGTACGGCATCGTGCTGGCCGGCTGGGCGTCCGGGTCGCCGTACCCGCTGCTCGGCGGGCTGCGCTCGTCGGCCCAGGTGATCAGCTACGAGATCGCGATGGGGCTGTCCTTCGTCGCGGTGTTCCTGTACGCCAGGTCGCTGTCCACCACCCAGATCGTCGCCGCGCAGGCGGGCAGCAGCTCCGAGTTCCACTGGTTTGGCGCCACCCTGCACTACCCATCATGGTTCGCGGTGCTGCTGTTCCCATCGTTCGTGATCTACCTGATCACCATGGTGGGCGAGACCAACCGGCTGCCGTTCGACCTGCCCGAGGGCGAGGGCGAACTGGTCGGCGGCTTCCACACCGAGTACGCGTCGCTCAAGTTCGCGCTGTTCTACCTGGCCGAGTACATCAACATGACCACGGTGGCCGGGCTGGCCACCACGCTGTTCCTGGGTGGCTGGCGGGCGCCGTGGCCGATCAGCGTCTGGTCCGGGGCCAACTCCGGCTGGTACCCGATCATCTGGTTCCTGATCAAGGTCGGCATCATCCTGTTCTGCTTCATCTGGCTGCGCGGCACGCTGCCCCGGATCCGCTACGACCAGCTGATGCGGTTCGGCTGGAAGGTGCTGATCCCGGTCTCCCTGGTGTGGATCCTGGTCATCGCCACCATCCGGGTCTGGCGCACGCACGGCGGCAGCCCGGCCGTGTACACCGTGGCCGGCCTGCTGCTGGTCGCCCTGCTCGCCCTGTTGTTCATGGCGGACACCGCTATGCAGCGCCGCCAGGAGGCGGCCGAGGCCACGGCGGAGACCGAGGCCGCGGCGGTCGCGGAGCGATCGCCAGGGGCGGCGGACGACTCGGTGGCCTTCCCGGTCCCGCCGCTGGACCTGCCGCACTACCACGGGATCGGGGTGACCGTGTCCACCGAGCGCGGCACATCCGAGCCCGCTAACGGGACGACGAAGGAGGTGACCGGTGCCTGAGTTCCTGGGGCCCGTCAAGGGCTTCGGCACGACCTTCCGCCAGATGTTCAAGAAGGTCGACACCGTCGAGTATCCCGAGCAGAAGAACCCCACCGCCCCCCGGTTCCACGGCCGTCACCAGCTCAACCGGTGGCCCGACGGGCTGGAGAAGTGCATCGGCTGTGAGCTGTGCGCGTGGGCCTGCCCGGCGGACGCGATCTACGTCGAGGGACGGGACAACACCGAGGACGGGCGGTACTCACCCGGCGAGCGCTACGGCGCGGTCTACCAGATCAACTACCTGCGCTGCATCCTCTGCGGCCTGTGCGTCGAGGCGTGCCCGACCCGCGCGCTGACCATGACCAACGAGTATGAGCTCGCCGACGACAGCCGGGAGAGCCTGATCTGGACCAAGGAACAGCTGGTCGCGCCGCTGCTGCCCGGCATGGAGGCGCCGCCGCACGAGATGCGGCTGGGCAAGACCGAGAAGGACTACTACCTGCTGCGCAACGCGGGTGTGGCCACGCCGCGCAACGCCGACGAGGAGCCTGCTCCCGGCAACGAGGGCGAGGTCACCCGGCCGGATCCGTCGCTCTGGGAGGCGGTCTCTCACTCGGATGTTGAGACGGGTGACGAGCGATGACGCACGGGACGCTGGCTCTTACCCACGTGGCCGCCGAGACCCAGCAGGTGGCGTTCTGGCTGCTGGCGGTCATCTCGGTAAGCGCGGCGCTGGGGATGATCCTGGTCCGCAAGGCGGTCTACTGCGCCGTGCTGCTGGCCGTCGTGATGCTGTGCCTGGCCGTGCTGTACGCCATCCTGGGCGCGCCGTTCCTGGCCTTCGTCCAGGTCATCGTGTACACCGGCGCGGTGCTGATGCTGTTCCTGTTCGTCCTGATGATCGTGGGCATCCGGGCCAAGGACTCGATCGTGGAGACGCTCAAGGGCCAGCGGATGGCCGCCGGGCTGGCCGGGGTCGGCCTGCTGGTGCTGCTCTCGCTGACCATCGGGCACGCGGTGATCGGGCCGGAGCCCGCCGAGACGGCCGCCTTCGGGGCGGCCAACGTGAACAGCATCGCCCGGCTGATCTTCACCACCTACGTGTTCCCGTTCGAAGTGACCAGCGCGCTGCTGATCACCGCGGCGCTGGGCGCCATGGTGCTGGCGCACCGGGAGCGCCTCGAGCCCAAGCTGACCCAGCGGGACCTGTCCCGGCTGCGGACGGCCAGCGGCCGGCCGGCGCCGCTACCCGGCCCCGGTACCTACGCCCGGCACAACGCGGTGGACATGCCGGCCCTGCTGCCGGATGGCAGCCCGGCCGAGAACTCGGTCAGCCCGTTCATCAGCCACCGGATCGCGCCGCCTGGCACCGAACTTGGCGGCCGGGCGCTGGCTGACGAGCAGCGCACGTTGCTCGGCAGCGGGAGCCAGGAAGGGGAGCCGGAATGAGCCCCGGCGACTTCGTCGCGCTGGCTGTCGTCCTGTTTGTGATCGGCGCGGTCGGCGTGCTGGTCCGGCGCAACGCCATGGTCATCTTCATGTGCGTGGAACTGATGCTGAACGCGGTCAACCTGGCCTTCGTGGCCTTCGCCCGGATGCACAACAACCTCGGCGGCCAGGTCATCGCGTTCTTCGTCATGGTGGTGGCGGCGGCCGAAGTCGTGGTCGGGCTGGCCATCCTGATGTCGATCTTCCGCGCCCGGAGGTCCGCGTCGGTGGACGACGCGAGCCTGCTCAAGTACTAGGACGTCCCTGGATGTCACCGGGCTGGCGATCTCAGCCCGCTGAAGCACGAGGAGTAAGGCAGTGACAGGCTCACTTGCGGTTGCGCAGACGGCCGTGGCGCACGCCGAGACCACGCTGCCCGCCGTCGGCGCGCAGCGGGCGGCGTGGCTGCTGCTCGTGTTCCCGCTGATCGGGGCGGTGGTGCTGCTGCTCGGCGGGCGGCGGACCGACCGCTGGGGGCACCTGCTCGGGGTGGCCATGCCGCTGGCCGCGTTCGTCTACGCGGTGATCGCGTTCGCCCAGATGCTCGGCTACCCGGGCGACCAGCGCAGCCGGAACGTGCAGATCTACCAGTGGATCGCGGTCGGCTCGTTCAAGGTGAACGTCGGCCTGCAGCTCGACCAGCTGTCCATCTGCTTCGTGCTGCTGATCACCGGGGTCGGCTCGCTGATCCACATCTTCTCGGTCGGCTACATGGCCCACGATGAGGGCCGGCGCCGGTTCTTCGGCTACATGAACCTGTTCCTGGCGGCCATGCTGCTGCTCGTGCTGGCCAACAACTACCTGCTGCTGTACGCCGGCTGGGAGGGCGTCGGCCTGGCCTCCTACCTGCTGATCGGGTTCTGGCAGTTCAAGCCGTCGGCCGCGGTGGCGGCCAAGAAGGCGTTCATCGCCAACCGGGTCGGTGACGCCGGGCTGTCGCTGGGCATCATGCTCATGTTCAGCACGTTCGGCACGGTCACGTTCGCCGGGGTGTTCTCGCACGCCCACCAGGCCGGCCCGGGCGTGCTGACCGCGCTGGGGCTGCTCCTGCTGCTTGGTGCGTGCGGCAAGTCGGCGCAGCTTCCGCTGCAGTCCTGGCTGCTCGACGCCATGGAGGGCCCCACCCCGGTGTCGGCGCTGATCCACGCGGCGACCATGGTCACCGCGGGCGTCTACCTGATCGTCCGGTCCGGCCCGATCTTCGACCTGACCGCGGACGCCCGGCTGGCCGTGGCCATCGTGGGCGCGGCCACCCTGCTGTTCGGCGGGATCATCGGCTCGGCCAAGGACGACATCAAGAAGGCGCTGGCCGGGTCGACGATGAGCCAGATCGGCTACATGATGCTGGCCGCCGGGGTCGGCCCGAAGGGCTACCCGTTCGCGATCGCGCTGCTGCTGGCGCACGGCTTCTACAAGGCTGGGCTGTTCCTCGACGCGGGATCGATCATGCACGGGATGAACGACGAGGTGAACATGCGCCGCTTCGGCGGCTTGTACGCGGTTCTGCCGGTCACGTTCACCACGTTCGCGGCGTGTTACCTGGCCATCATCGGCTTCCCGCCGTTCTCCGGGTTCTTCGCCAAGGACACCGTGATCGACGCCGCCTATCGCGACGGCGGCACCACCGGCTGGATCGTGGGTACGGCCGCGCTGCTCGGTGCGGGCATCACGTCCTTCTACATGACCCGGATCCTGTTCATGACGTTCTTCGGCAAGCGCCGCTGGGCCGAGGACGCCCATCCGCACGAAGCGCCCCCGGTGATGACCTGGCCGGTGATCCTGCTCGCCCTCGGCGCCCTGGGCTTCGGCGCGTTCGAGATCCTGGGCGACCGGCTGCCCCGCTTCCTCGGCCCGGTGACCGGTTACACGCCGGCCGAGCCGTCCCTGTTCACCCTGGCCGGCGGCATCGCCCTGGCCCTGATGGTGATCTTCGCGGTGATCGCCTGGCTGCTGTTCGGGCGGCGGCCGATACCGCAGACCGCACCGGCCGCCGGGCCCGTGGTCAGCGCCGCCCGCAAGGACCTGTACGGCGACGCGATCAACGAATCGCTGCTGATGCGGCCCGGGCAGTGGCTGACCCGGCTGTCGGTGTACTTCGACAACCGCGGGGTGGACGGCCTGGTGAACACGGTGGCCGCGACCATCGGCGGCACCTCGGGCCGGCTGCGCCGGATCCAGACCGGGTTCGTCCGGTCCTACGCGCTGTCCATGTTCCTCGGCGGGGTGCTGCTGGTCGGCGCCCTCCTGCTGGCGAGAATCTAGGAGACCGCCGGTCATGAGCACGTTCCCCTGGCTCACCGTCATCGGCGCCGTCCCGCTGGTCGGCGCGCTGGCCATCGCCGTCACCCCAGGCAACTCGGCGCCGGGCAGCGAGGCCGACCGGGGCGCCCGGCGGCTGCTGGTCAAGCGGCTGGCCCTGGTGTTCAGCCTGATCACGCTGGGCCTGACCATCGCCATGATGGTGGCCTTCAAGTCCAATGGCCCGGAGTTCCAGTTCACCCAGACCTACCAGTGGATCCCGCAGTTCGGCGTGCACTACGCGGTCGGCGTGGACGGCATCGGGTTGGTGCTGATCGCGATGACCGCCGTGCTGATGCCGGTGGTCGTGCTGGCCTCGTGGAACGATGCTGACCCGCCGGAGCCGGCCGACGGCGTGCCGGTGCCCGCTCCCGACGGCACCCTGCCGAGGCCACGGCGCGGGGTGAAGAGCTACTTCTCGTTGCTGCTGGTGCTGGAGACGATGATGATCGGCGTCTTCGCGGCCACCGACGTGTTCCTGTTCTACGTGTTCTTCGAGGCCATGCTGATCCCGATGTACTTCCTGATCGGCAGCTTCGGGGTCGGCCAGCGGCAGTACGCGGCAGTCAAGTTCCTGCTGTACAGCCTGTTCGGCGGGCTGCTCATGCTGGTCGCGGTCATCGCGCTGTACGTGTACTCGGCGCACGGCGGGCATCCAGGCACGTTCCTGTTCACCCAGCTGACCCACGTCACGTTCACGCCGACCACGCAGAAGTGGCTGTTCCTCGGATTCTTCGTCGCGTTCGCCATCAAGGCGCCGCTGTGGCCGTTCCACACCTGGCTGCCGGACGCGGCCACCGCCGCCCAGCCCGGCACCGCGGTGCTGCTGGTCGGCGTGATGGACAAGGTCGGCACGTTCGGGATGATCCGGTACTGCCTGCAGCTGTTCCCGGCCGCGTCCCGCTACTTCACTCCGCTGATCATCGTGCTGTCGGTGATCGGCATCCTGTACGGGGCCATCGTGGCTATCGGCCAGCGTGACCTGAAACGGCTGATCGCCTACACGTCGGTCTCCCACTTCGGCTTCATCGTGCTCGGCATCTTCGTGCTGACCAGCCAGGGCCAGTCCGGCGCCACGCTGTACATGGTCAACCACGCGTTGGCCACCGGGGCGCTGTTCCTCATCGCCGGCTTCATGATCGCCCGGCGCCGCTCGCAGCGGATCGCCGACTACGGCGGGGTGCAGAAGGTGGCGCCGCTACTGGCCGGGCTGTTCCTGATCTCCGGCCTGGCCTCGCTGTCGCTGCCCGGGCTGTCCACCTTCGTCAGCGAGTTCCTGGTGCTGGTCGGCACGTTCACCCGGTACAAGGTGGCCGCGTCGTTCGCCACCGCGGGCATCATCCTGGCCGCCATCTACATCCTGTGGATGTACCAGCGCACGATGACCGGGCCGGTCCAGCCGCAGGTCGCCGACATGCCCGACCTGCGGCCCCGTGAACTGTGGGCGGTCGGGCCGCTGGTCGCCCTGCTGATCGTGTTCGGCGTGTACCCGAAGCCGCTGCTCGACCTGATCAACCCGGCGGTGCATGACACGCTGTCCCAGGTGCATGCCACCGACCCGGTACCGCAGCATCCGAGCACAACCAGCTTCCGGGTGGGCCAACAGCTGATCCTGCTGCGCGCCGGCGGTGCGCAGATCCAGAAGGGAATCACCCCGTGACCGGGTCCCTCGCGGTGACAACGATCACCCCGCCGCACATCGGGTACAGCCAGCTCTCGCCCATGCTGCTGGTGTTCGGGGTGGCCGTGGTGGGCGTGCTGGTCGAGGCGTTCGCCCCGCGGGCGCAGCGCCGGCCGCTGCAGCTCGCCCTGACCCTGGGCGGGCTGGCCGCGGCGTTCATCCTGACCATCCTGGTCGCCGCCACCTCGTCGCTGTTCACGGACGGCGCGGCGGGGCACGTGGCCGCGATGGGCGCGGTCGCGGTGGACGGTCCCACGCTGTTCATCTGGGGCACCATCCTGGTGCTGGCGTTCGTCAGCGTCATGCTGATCGCGGAGTCGTCCCGGGACGACGAGACGTTCGTGGCCCAGGCGGCCGCCACGCCGGGCAGCGCCGAGGAACGGGCCGCCCAGCTGGCCGGGATGGCGCACACCGAGATCTACCCGCTGACCTTGTTCGCGGTCGGCGGCATGCTGCTGTTCCCGGCGTCCAATGACCTGCTCACCATGTTCGTCGCGCTGGAAGTGCTCTCGCTGCCGCTGTACCTGCTGTGCGGCCTGGCCCGGCGGCGCCGCCTGCTGTCCCAGGAAGCATCGATGAAGTACTTCCTGCTCGGCGCGTTCTCCTCGGCGTTCTTCCTGTTCGGCGTGGCCATGCTGTACGGCTACGCGGGCTCGGTCTCGCTGCGGGCCATCGCGGCCACGGCGAGCAGCAACACCGGCAGCGCCACCCTGCTGTACGCCGGGATGGCGCTGCTCGGCGTCGGCCTGCTGTTCAAGATCGGTGCGGTCCCGTTCCAGAGCTGGAAGCCGGACGTGTACCAGGGCGCGCCCACCCCGGTCACCGCGCTGATGGCCTCGTGCACGCTGGTCGCCGCGTTCGGCGCCCTGCTCCGCGTGTTCTACGTCGCTTTCGGCCAGCTCACCTGGGACTGGCGGCCGGCCTTCTGGGCGGTGGCCATCCTGACCATGGTGGTCGGCGCGATCATCGCCATCACCCAGACCGACGTGAAGCGGCTGCTCGCCTACTCGTCCATCGCGCACGGCGGGTTCGTGCTGACCGGGATGGTGGCGGCCAGCGTGGCCGGGCTGTCCAGCAGCCTGTTCTACCTGGCCGTGTACGGCTTCTCCACGATCGGCGCGTTCGCCGTGGTCACCCTGGTTCGCGACCAGGCGGGCGAGGCCTGGCACCTGTCCAGCTGGGCGGGCCTGGGCAAGCGGTCGCCGCTGGTGGCCGGGGTGTTCGCGTTCTTCCTGCTGGCCTTCGCCGGGATCCCGCTGACCAGCGGCTTCACCGGGAAGTTCGCGGTGTTCCAGGCGGCCATCGCGGGCGGCGCGCTGCCGCTGGTCATCGTCGGTGTGATCGCCAGCGCCATCGCCGCGTTCTTCTATGTGCGCGTCATCGTGCTGATGTTCTTCAGCGAGCCGGCCCCGGGCAGCCTGACCGTCGTCACCCCGGGGATCTTCACCGGCGCGGCCGTCGGCGTCGGCGTGCTGGCCACGCTGGTCTTCGGCATCGTGCCCCAGTCACTGCTCAGCCTGGCCAACCATGCGGCCGCCCATCTGTTCGTCCGCTGACGTGCCGGGGCCGCCCGCCCGGTCCCGGCACGCCGGTGGAGTGTCCAGGCCCCCCGGGCTGGGCATATTTTGGGGACGGCCGTGCCGACCGACGACCAGGAGCCCCGAGTGATCGCCACCGTCCCCGTTGAGCTGACCGACGCCGCCCTGTCCGCCGAGGTGCGGGCCGGGCTCAAGCAAGTCGAAGAGCAGCTCACCGAGGCCACCCGCACCGGGGAGGCCCTGCTCGCCGAGGCGTCCACCCACCTGCTCGAAGCGGGCGGAAAGCGGTTCCGGGCCACGCTCGTGCTGCTGGCCGGCCAGTTCGGCAATCCGGCCGACGAGCGGGTGGTGCGGGCCGCCACCGCGATCGAGCTGACCCACCTGGCCACGCTGTACCACGACGACGTGATGGACGAGGCGCTGATCCGGCGCGGTCATCCGAGCGCCAACTCCCGGTGGACCAACACGATCGCGATCCTGACCGGCGACTTCCTGTTCGCCCGGGCCTCGCAGCTCCTGGCCTCGCTGGGCGCGGACGCGGTGCGGATCCAGGCCGACACGTTCGCCCGGCTGGTCAGCGGGCAGGTCGCCGAGACCATCGGTCCCCGGCCCGGCCAGGACCCGCTGGAGCACTACCTCCGGGTGGTGACGGAGAAGACCGCGTCGCTGGTGGCCACGGCCGGGCGGTTCGGGGCCATGTTCTCCGACGCCCCGGCCGAGGTGGTGAACCGGGTCGAGCCCGCCTGCGAGGCGATCGGGGTGGCCTGGCAGCTGTCCGACGACATTCTCGACGTGGCCAGCGACACCGCGGAGTCGGGCAAAGCGCCGGGCACCGACCTCCGCGAAGGGGTGCGCAGCCTGCCCGTGCTGTACGCGCTGCGGTCCAGCCGGCCCAGCGACGGCAGGCTCCGTGAGCTGCTTGACTCGGCCGACCTGACCGACCCCGCGCTGCATGCCGAGGCGCTCGGCCTGCTCCGGGACCACCCGGCCATGGACCAGGCCCGGGCCGACCTGCGCCGCTGGGCCGGGGTGGCCCGGGAGCAGATCGCCGGGCTGCCCGACGTACCGGCCCGCGAGGCGTTCGCCGGGATGTGCGACTACGTGATCGAGCGCACCAGCTGAGGCCAGTTACCAGGTACTGGCGTTAAGTACCATGCTTGGCTGGCCGTCGCTGACGGGGTGCTCGGGTACGGCGGCCATTGGCTTCCCCGTCCAGCCGGAGCCAGAAGCCCACCGGGAACAGCCGCACGTTCAGCCGGCTGTCCACCAGGCCCCACAGCCCGCGCCGGGCGAACAGCGCGATGAAGATGGCGACCAGCCCGAGGATGATCAGGTACCACGCGTTGTACGAGGCCAGCGTCTGCTGCAGCACCATGTACACCGCGGTCCCGATGATCGGCCCCTCGATCGTGCCCAGGCCGCCGATGATGGTCGCGAAGGCCATCTCGGCCGTCCACTGCACGCTGAACACCGCGCTCGGCTGCACCTGCAGCTGGCTGATCGCGAGCACCGCGCCCGCCGCGCCGCAGCCCGCCCCGGCGACCAGGAAGACCAGCATCCGGGCCAGCCCGACCCGCGCCCCGGAGCTGCGCGCGGCCACCTCGTCGTCCCGGATGGCGGTGAGCACCAGGCCGAGCCGGCCGCGCAGCAGCAAGTAGATGACCAGCAGCGTGACGACGGTGACGGCCAGCCCGGCCCAGTAGGTGTACGCGGTGAGCAGCGTCGGGTCGAGCCCGGTGAACCCGGGCAGCGGCATGCCGGTGCCGCCGCCGATCGAGGAGAACCGCTCGATAATCAGCATGATCGTCGCGGCCAGCACCCAGGTGGCGATGGCGAAGTACCCGCTGCGCAGCCGGGACACCAGCCACCACAGCGGCAGCGCGACCACGCCGCAGCCGATCGCGGCCACCGGCAGCGCGGCGAACGGCGAGATGCCGTTGATGGCCAGGATCAGCACGAAGTACGCGCCCAGCCCGACGAACGCCTGCTGGCCCACGGACACCAGGCCCGCGTAGCCGGCCAGCAGGTTCCACATGCTGGCCATGGTGAGCACGATGAACGCCTGAACCAGGATGGACGTGGTGCCGGAGTACACGAAGTACGGGAACATGGCCAGCACGACCACGACGACCAGCGCGGCCGCCCCGGTCCAGGCCACGTTCCGCTGGGACCGGGTGACCCGGAATCCGGCGGCCGGGCGGGCGGACGTCTCGGTGGTCACGCTCATGTCTGGGCCCTCCGGTAGGTCAGCCCCTGCGGCCGGAGCACCAGCACGGCCAGGAACACGAGGTAGCCGGCCAGCAGCTCGTAGGAGATGTTGATCTGCGCGCCGATCTGCTGGGCCACGCCCAGCACTATGCCGCCGAGCAGCGTGCCCCACAGCGACCCGAGCCCGCCGATGACCACCGCGGCGAACGCGAACAGCAGGATCGTGTCGGTCCCTGTGGTCGGGCTGAGCTGGGAGTACATGCCGTAGGCGATGCCGCCCAGGGCCACCGTGCCGAACGCCAGCGCGGCGCAGATGCCGAACACGTGCCGGTAGTCGGCGCCGGACAGCTGCACCGCTTCCTGGTCGTCGGCGCTGGCCCGGATCAACCGGCCGTACTTGGACCGGGACAGGAAGTACTGCAGCCCGAACAGCACCACGACCGCCACCGCGAAGATGAGCACCAGCAGGTAGGCGATCTGGATCTGCGAGCCGAGGCTGAACGACTCGGACACCAGCGGCAGGTCGGCGCCGATGCCACGGCTGTTCGCGGTGAAGAACTGCAGCAGGCCGTTCTCGATGACCACCGACAAGCCGAACGTGACGATCAGCGTGGTCAGCACGCTGCGGTCCAGCGAGGCCTGGAGCAGCGTGCGCTGCAGCACGTAGCCGATGACCGCCATCACCGGCACCACGATGAGGAATGACCAGAGCACGGGGATGTGCGTGACGGTGACGACGCCGATCGCGATGTAGCCGGCCACCACGGCCAGGTCGCCGTGTGCCAGGTTCACCACTTTCATCACGCCGAACATCAGCGACAGACCGCACGCGAACAGCGCGTACAGGCCGCCGGTCAGCACCCCCTGGATGATGGCGTTCACCCAGGCCATAACGACTCGCTCCCTTCCGCGGGCGGGCCAGCCGGGGCGACGCCGGCCAGCCCGAAGTAGGCCGCCTCGACCTGTTCCGCGGTGACGTCGGCGGGCCTGCCCTCCAGGGTGGTCCGGCCTTCCAGCAGGCATTGAATGTGCGAGGCCACCCGCAGCGCCTGGCTCACGTCCTGCTCAACCAGCAGCACGGTGAGCCCGGTGGCCAGGATCTGCGGCAGCATGCCGTAGATGCGCTGCACGATCACCGGGGCCAGGCCGAGGGACAGCTCGTCGAGCAGCAGCACCCGGGGGTTGGCCACCAGCGCCCGGCCGATGGCCACGGTCTGCTGCTCACCGCCGGACAGCTGGGCGGTGCGCTGGCTGCGCCGGTCGCGCATCCAGCTGAACGTCTCGTAGACCTGCTCGATCGTCCACGGGCCCGGCCGTGCGTAGGTGGTGCCGACCTTCAGGTTTTCCTCGACGGTCAGCGAGCCGAACAGCCGCCTGCCCTCGGGCACCAGGACGATGCCCTGCCGGGCCCGGCGTTCCGGCCGTTGCCGGGTCAGGTCAGTGCCGTCGAGCAGCACCGAGCCCGCCGCCGGGCGGTGCAGGCCGGCGATCGTGCGCAGCAGCGTGGACTTGCCCGCGCCGTTCGCGCCAATGATCGCGTAGACCTCGCCCGGGAACACCCGGAGCGAGATCGAGTCCAGCGCCCGGAGCTGGCCGTGGTTCACGGTCAGCTCCCGGACCTCCAGCAGCGGGGTGCCGTTTTCCGGCCGTGCCCCCCCGCCCACCTCCCCATCCCCCTTCACTGCACCTCCTCCCGCACTGGCGGGCTGCTCATGGCTCACTCCGTTCCCCGCTGGCCGCGCCGTCCCCGGTTCCGGTGGGCGACGCTTCCAGCGAGCCGCCGGCCAGCGCCGCGCTGACCTCGGACCCGAGGAAGACCTCGCGGACGGCGGGTTCGGCCAGCACCGTGGACGGCGCGCCGTCGCCGACGAATTTGCCGCCGGACAGGCAGATCAGCCGGCCCACGCTGGCGGTGAGCGCGCGCACCACGTGCTCGATCCAGATCACCGCGATGCCGTCCGCGTTGACGCCGCGGACGATCTCGACCAGCTGGGCGACCTCGGGATCGGTGAGGCCGCCCGCCACCTCGTCCAGCAGCAGCAGGGTGGGCTGGGTGGCCAGCGCGCGGGCCAGTTCCAGCCGCTTGCGCTGCAGCAGGCCGAGCCGCTCGGCGGGCACGTTGGCCTGGCCGGACATGCCGGTCCGCTCCAGCGCGCCGACCGCCGCCGCGTAGCTGGCCCGGCGGCGCAGGCCGCCGCCCTGCTGCGCCGCGACGAGCAGGTTCTCGAACACGGTCATGTCACCGAACGGGCGGGGCACCTGGTAGGTGCGGCCGATGCCGAGCTTGCACCGGGTGGCCGGATCCAGCTTGGTGACGGTCCGCCCGGCGAAGCGCATCTCACCCCCGCCCGGGGCCAGGTCACCGGAGATGAGGCCGAACAGGCTGGTTTTGCCAGCGCCGTTCGGCCCCACGATCCCGACCATGTCCCCGGCCCCGACGGCCAGGGACAGGTCCTCCGCGACGACGACGCGGCCGAACCGCTTCGTCACGTGCTCCAGGTCAAGCAGTGGGCTTGTCATCAGCTCACGTGTTGGTCGGCTTCAGATCGGCGGTAATCTTCGCCTGCGGCAGCAGCGTGTTGTCCACGATCTGCATTTCCAGCGGGTACTTGGTGCCCTTCTGCCACTGCACGCCGGCCGGCGGGGTGATGGCCACGCCCGGCGCGGGGCCGCCGGAGGCGAAGTTCAGCGGGCCGGCCAGCGCCTGGATGTTCACCTTGTGGATGGCGTCGGCGACTTCGGTCTTGTCGTGCGGGTCGCTGACCGAGGTGAACGCGGCGTGCGCCACCTCGAACAGGCTGTAGTTGCTGATGTTGGCGTTCCACTGCCCGCCGGTGGCCGACTCGAACTCGTTGGCCATCGTCTGGCAGCCCTCGCCGGTGAACGAGGACTTCCACGGCAGGGTGGGCACCCACCAGGTGTCGGTGGCCACGTTGTACACCGAGGAGCCCATCGCGTAGGCGTCGGTCGGGAACAGCAGCACCTTGGCCACCGTGGCCAGCTTGGGCCGGAAACCCTGCTGGATGGACTGCTTCCACATGGTGGCGAAGTCGGGCGGCAGCGGCACGTTGGTGAAGAAGTCAGCGTGCACCGACTTGAACTGGGAGATCATCGACGAGTAGTTGGTGGTCCCGTCCGGGTAGGCCGAGGACATCACGAACTTGTAGCCGGCCGCCTCGGCGATCGGCGGGAACACGGCGCGGAACGCGTTGCCGTCCGAGTCGTTCGGGAACGCGGCCGCGACCACCTTGTTCGTGTGCAGCTGGGAGTGGATCCGGTTCCACATCGGGATGAAGGCCTTGACCAGGTGCTCGGCGCCGAGGAAGTACATGATCACATACTTGGGCTTGAGCGTGGGCTTGGCCGGGTTGCCGCCGAGGTTGATGTACCACGACTCCCACGGGATGTTCGAGCAGACCAGCGGGGTGCCGAGCGACTCGGCCTGGCTGGCCACCGCGTTGACCGTCTCCGGGGTGGACGAGGCGAACAGCATGTCCACGCCGTCGGTCAGGATGGCCGTCCGGGCCAGGTCGCCAGCCCGGGACACGCTGGACTGGGAGTCGTAGGACTTGATGGTGACCGGGTAGGTCTTGCCGCCGACCTTGAACCCGCTCTTGTACGGAGTGGTCTGCTTGATCTTGCTGATGACCCAGTTGTCGGCCGCGCCGAACCCGGCCAGGTCACCGGTCAGCGGGTGGATCCAGCCGATCGTGATGCCCTTGGTGCTGCCCGAGCTGGAGCCCTTGATGCCGGAACTGCACGCCTCCAGCAGCCCGCCGCCGCCAACCACCGCCGCGCCCGCGCCGAACCCGCGCAGCAGGTTGCGCCGGCTGACGCCTGCCAGGCTGGTTCTACCGGGCTCCACAGTCTGGTCACTCATCTGTCATCGATCTCCTTGTGAGGTCTTTATTGCAGAGGTGGGACCGGGCAGGTAGCAGTTACGCCACCGGCGCGGGCCCCTTCAGCAGGGGGCGTCTGGTGACCTGGAGATGCTCAGTGGCCACGCCGCTCGCTTCCTACGTTCCATTCCGTTCCCTGACCTCAGTGCCCATCTCGCACCGGTGTCCGGGACACCGGCGTCCGAGGCCCACCCCCAAACCAACGCTCAGCTCAGCGCCGGGCACCTTGGGATCAAGGCATTGCTAGTGTGCGCTTGGCGTACGGCTATGCGCAATACGGATACACGCAAAGGAGAGATTTCCTCTGCACCATGAACGCGTCCGTCACCGGGGCGGACGCCGTTGAACGCTGCCACCGGCCGTCCGGTCAGACCGGCATACGGCGGGACCATTATGCCTTTACTGTTCCTGCCAGCTGGCCCGTTCATGGCGGCCGTGCGTTGCTGTGCATGTCGACCCTCCGCAAGGTCGGCGCTGATGCCGGGCTTCAGGGCATAGGTCCCGACTGCCGAGAACCTAGACTCTGCTCGCAGTAATGTCAACAATTTTGCGATTCTTTGTCCCGGGCTCAGGGATGCCGAACGAGTGTGCCTGCTAGCTGTATCTAACCTGACCAGGCCAGGTTGGGGTGGGCATACCTGGGTAGCTGGCTGAGTACTGTGCAACGTCAGCACAGATCGTTGACAATCTCGATTGCATCGGGCTACGTTCGCGGTGATGCCCGCGCGTCGCCCCAGGTGGCGCCGGGCCGTGCCGCCCGGACCCCAGCCCAGGCGGCACTCGGCCCCCGAGCGGGCCGCCTGGACCCGCCCAGGGAAGGAACAGATGAGGCCGCATCCGGACCTGACCCGGACGCCGACGTGACGAGCACGGACGGCATCCGCTGCATGATGATGCGCGGCGGCACGTCGAAGGGGCTCTACTTCCTGGCCGCGGATCTGCCGCCGCAGCCGGAGCGGCGGGACGCCCTGCTGCTGCGGATCATGGGCAGCGGCCACCCGCTGCAGATCGACGGGCTCGGCGGGGCCCACTCGCTGGCCGCCAAGGTGGCGGTCGTGTCCCCGTCGCAGCGCGACGACGCCGACATCGACTACCTCTTCCTGCAGCTGGGCGTGGACCAGGCAACCGTCACCGACCAGCAGAACTGCGGGAACATCCTGGCCGGGGTCGGCCCGTTCGCGGTCGAGCGCGGCCTGATCGAGCCGGGCGCCGACGTGACCACGACCCGGATCCGGATGGTGAACTCGGACAGCGTGGTCACCGCCACGTTCGCCACGCCGGGCGGGGTGCCGGACTACACGGGGGACACCGCGATCGCCGGGGTGCCGGGCACCGCCGCCCCGATCAGCCTGCGGTTCGCCGACACGGCTGGCTCGGCGACCGGCCAGCTGCTGCCCACCGGCAGCAGCTGGGACCTCATCGACGGCGTCGAGGTCAGCTGCGTGGACAACGGCATGCCGGTCGTCGTGGCCCGGGCCGCTGACCTGGGCATCACCGGCTACGAATCACACGCCGAGCTGGCCGCCGACGGCAAACTGCTGGACCGGGTCCAGGCGCTGCGCCTGGCGGCCGGGAAGCTGATGGGCCTGGGCGACGTCAGCCAGGCGTCGGTGCCCAAGACCACGCTGGTCAGCGCGCCCCGGGACGGCGGCACCATCTGCACGCGCACGTTCATCCCGGTCCGCCCGCACACCGCCATCGGGGTGCTCGGCGCGGTCAGCGCGGTCACCGCGCTGCTGCTGCCCGGCGCGGCCGGCGCCGAGCTGGCCGACTGGCCGGGCCCGGGACAGCCGCTGGACGTCGAGCATCCGACCGGCCACCTGCTGGTGGAGGCCGAACTGGACACCTCACGGCATCCACCGCTGGTCCGCACGGCCGGGGTGGTGCGGACCGCACGCAAGCTCTTCGACGGAACGGTTTTCCCGAGCAGCCAGCCGTAGCAGCTCTCCGGCGCCGCGTCGCGGTGTGCCGGCGGGAACTGCCCGCGGCCCAGGGGAAGACCCAGGGGGAAGGAGTTACAGAGTGCCGGAGGACTCCAAGCCGGCGGTTACCGAAGCGCTGCGCGCCGCGATTATCGCCGGCGAATACGCACCCAAGCAGCGCCTGGTCGAGATCGACCTGTGCGAGCGGTTCGGCACATCGCGGTTTATCCTTCGCTCCGCCCTGCAGGAATTGGCCGCGCAGGGCCTGGTCGAATTTCAGCGCAACCGGGGCGCCCGGGTGCGCGAGATATCGCTGACCGAGGCCATCGAGATCACCGAGGTCCGCATCCTGCTCGAAGGCCTGCTCGCCGCGCGCGCTGCCGAACGGGTCAGCAAATCGGACATAGTAATGCTCCGCAAGCTCACCAAAGACATGCGCATCGCGGTGGACAAATCCGAGCTGCTGACGTACAGCGAGCTCAACGCCCGGCTGCACGGGGCCATCCGGGACATCGGGGCGCACGAGACAGCGTCCCGGCTGCTCCGCCAGTTGCGTGACCAGACGGTCCGGCACCAGTTCACGCTGTCCCTGGTGCCGGGACGGCCGGCCGTGTCGCTGCCCCAGCACGAGGCGATCGTCGCGGCCATCGTGGCCCGCGAACCCGCCGCGGCCGAGCAGGCGATGCGTGCTCATCTGCACAGCGTCATCGAGGCGTTCCGTGCGCTGTCCGCCGCCGCGATGCCGCAGTGATCGCGGCGGCCTGGCCCGTCAGGGCTGGCCCGGCACGCTGATGACCACGTTGTTCGCGGTGGCGGAGATCAGCGTGGCCCCGGCCGCGACCAGCACCGACAGCCGTGCGGTGCCGGTGCGCCCGTCGCCGACCTGGCCGACGTGACTGACCCCCCACGCGTACACCTGGCCGGACGTGGTCACCGCGTACGACGTGGCCGACCCGGTGGCCAGGCTCTGGTAGGTCACCCCGGCCGGCGGCCAGATCCGCACCGGTGACGGCTGCCGCCGGCCTGCCCGTTGCCCAGCTGGTAGGCGCGGTCGTCGCCCCAGGCGCGCAGCGTGCCGTTGGACAGCTGCACCAGCGTCTGCCCGTTCCCCCACAGCGACCCGCCCTGCGCCACCTGCCGCACCGGATGCGGCAGGTGCACCCGCACCGGGACGTCCGATGGCCGGCCGCCCGCCCGTCGCCGAGCTGGCCCTGCCGGTTGTAGCCCCAGTCGAAGTACTTCCCGTCGGCCAGCAGCGCCCCGGAGTTGGCGAACGCCGCCACCAGCCGGACCACCGGCGACCGGGGCAGCCCGGCCACCCGGGCCGGGGTGGTGGTGCCGCGCCTGCTGCCGTCGCCGAGGTCGCCGGCCACGTTCTGGCCGCACGCATACACCCGGCCGGCCGCATCGTAGATCGCGTGGTTGCTGGCCCCGGCCACGGCGGTCACCCCGCGCAGTGGCAGCCGGACCGGGCGCAGGTAGGTGTGGGTGCCGCCGCGGCACAGCTCGCCGCCGCCGTTGTGGCCCCAGCCCCAGACATGTCCCGTGGTGTCCACGGCCAGCGCGGTGTCGTACGGCATGACGTCGGTGGGTATCCAGGCGATCGTCACGCCGCGGGGGAACTGCACCCGCACCGGCCGGGTGAACGAATTGGCCCGCCTGCCGTCGCCCAGCTGGCCGTCCGTGCCCAGCCCCCAGGCGTACAGGCGGCCGTCGGTGAGCAGCGCGTACTGGGTCGAGTTGGACGTGCCCACCTCGGCCACCCTGCCGGGCACGGCCAGCCGGGTGGGCGAGGTGAGCGTGTCGAAGTTGCCGTGCCGGCCGCCGAAGAACGACCCCCAGTGCTCGACCGTCGAGGTGACCGCCGGGCCCGGTGCCGGCCGCTGGCCCGCCGAGCAGCCCGTGCTGCCGGCCACCGCGGCCAGCACCGCGGCCAGCCCGCCCCGGACGGGCCACCGCCTGCTCTGCCGGACCCGCGCAGCCGGGCGCCCTAATGCCATACCGGGACAATAGGAGATCGCCCACCGCGCCCGCGCCAGGCCCCGTGCACAGCGCTGCTCCGGATCGAAGTGACCAGGGCCGTCACCCGGGCCATGCCCGTACTGCTTCCAGACGCACGCGAGTTGCTGCTCGCGTTTTCCTTCATCGCGATGGACGACGACGTGGTCGAGGGGGCGATGAACGAGCCGGATCGGGGGTTGCGCTCGCCGGACGCGATTCACCTGGCCACGGCCCGCATCCTCGGTGCCGATCTGGATGCAATCGTCAGCTATGACGACCGACTGCTCAAGGCGGCAGCCGAGGCAGGCCTGCCGATAGCGTCGCCTCGGGACTAACCTCGGCGGGCTGGACTGGCCAGGGTGCGGCATGGGTGAGAATATGGGGCTATGAGCAGCGACAACGAGAATCCGGTGGGCCGGCTGGTCGCTGCCTGGGAGGCCGCTGCTGACATCGCGGCCGAATGGGCGAAACGGACCGCGGCGGTGACCGCCGACTCGTTCAAGAAGCTGACCAGCGACCCGGACATCCGTGCGGCCATGGCCGCCTGGCGAGTGGTGTTCGTCTGGGAACGGATGGACTGCGAATGCGCCTGCGCTACCGCGCACCCGGATGACGTGGCCGTCTGCGACCGGCGCGCGGTGATCACCCGCCGGCTGAATACCAAGTCCGGTCCACAGGACGTCCCGCTGTGCGCCCCCTGCGCGGTGGCCCAGGGCGTCGCCGAGATGCCCAGGTAAGAGCTCCGGCCGGTAGCCTGACCGCACGAGCACCCGGACCCGGGAAGGATGCGATGTCCCAGTTTCCAGACGAGCTGGGTGACTGGTGGAGCGACTTTCCAGGTAGCGACCGTGCGACCTGGCTGACGCCGGCCACGTCCCAGCTCGGTGCGCTCGCACCGGCCCAGGATGGGATGCGCGGGGCCATTTCGCGGCGGGCACTCAAGCGCGGTGTGGTGATCGGGCCAGGTAAGAAGGAGCGGGCCAGGCGCGAGACGTCGGCCGAGTGGCGGCGGCAGAGCGTGGCCGCCATCCGCGCGCCGGCGCTCAAGTCGGGCGTGATCACGCTGGGCTCCGGGTTCGGCGGCACCGGCAAGACGGACGCGGCGGTCACCCTGGCCGCCATCTACGCCGCGGTGCGGCCGGCCGACCGGGTCATCCTGGCCGACAGCAATGACGACATGCCGCACGGCTACATCCGGCTCGGCGGCGTCCCGGTGGAGGCGCTGCCCCAGGAACAGCGGACGCTGTCCGTCCGGGGCTTCTACCACGCCTGCACCGAGGGCAGCATCAAGGTGTACGCCGACCTGCGCGACGCGGTGGCCTGGCTGCAGGGCGTGGCCGTGATCCGCGGCGACACCGCCGACGAGTGCGTCGGCGTGGACTTCGGCGAGCAGGAATACCAGACCGTGCTGGAGTTCCTGCAGTGCATGTCCAACATCGTGATCAACGACGGCGGCACCGGCCTGTTCTCCCAGCTCCAGGTGGGCACGCTGCTGCATGGCGACAAGTACGTGTTCGTGACCGAGGCCTCGCAGCTCGGGTTCTGGTCGATCGGCCAGGTGTTCAGCCGGTACCGGAACTACGAGGGGGAGCGCGACCGGCCGCTGAGCGAGCGGGATCGCACCCATCTCAACCTGCTGATGGACGAGGCGACGATCGTCGTGGACAAGTTCATCGAGTCCGACCCGGAGCAGGCTCGCTGGCTGGCCCGCATCCGGGAGGCCCACGAGGGCAGCCAGGTCTCCGTCGTCGCCACCCCGTGGGACCAGGCCCTGGCCAACCGGGTGCCGCTCGATCTGGGCGCGGTCGCCCCGGAGACGCTGGACGCCAAGCTGGCCATGGCCGAAGTGGTGCTCCGCGGCGTGGACCGGGCCAACCGGCGCCGCCTCGGACTGCCCGACGAAGAGGACGAGGCCGGTTACGGCGACGAGGAGACGGCCGAGCCGCCGCGCTGGTACTCCCAGCCCGCGTCGCCCCGCCTGGCCGCCGCGGCTGGCCTGCCCGACGACGGCGCCGGCCTGCCCGACGACGGCCCCGGCCTGCCCGACGACGGCCCCGGCCTGCCCGACGACGGCCCCGGCCCGGCCGACCCGGCGCCGGCCGGCCTGCCCGCCGAACGGGCCGACTGGCCGTTCCGCGGCCCCAGCTGACCGGCCGCCCGCCCGGGTACGCCACCATGGGCGGGATGAGAGTCTTAGTCGTCGCGGTGGGCTCGCGGGGCGACGTGGCCCCGTTCACCGGCCTGGCCACCGCGCTGAACGCGGCTGGGCACGAAACCGTGATCGCCGGGTACGAGATGTTCGCCGGCCTGGTCACCGGCTGCGGCCTGGAGTTCCGCCCGCTGCCGGGTGACCCGCGGATGCTGGCGGCCGCGCGCTGGCAGCGCGGCGGCACCGGGCCGCTCGGCGCCGCCCGGCTGATCCGGCTGATCGCCGACCAGATGCGGGAACTGCATGTGGGGATGCTGGCCGCCGCCCGCCAGGGCACCGATGTGCTGCTGCTGGCCGGGCTGAGCTACGCCGGCGGCTACCACATCGCCGAGGGCCTCGGCCTGCCCAGCATGTCGCTGCAGCTGGCGCCGGTCGCCCCGACCCGGGCGTTCGCGCCGTCCATCGTGACCGCGCGGTCCCTCGGCCGGTGGGGCAACCTGGCCGCCGGGCACGCCCTGGTCCTGCTGGGCGCGCCCGCGCTGGCCGGCCCGGTCCGCGAGCTCCGGGCCGAGCTTGGCCTGCCCCGGCTGAGCTCCCGGCAGGCGATCTATAGCCGGATGAACGACCCGGCCTGGCTGGTCTTCCATGGCTGGAGCCCGGCGGTGGTGCCGCGGCCCGCCGACTGGCGGGCCGGCGCCGAGGTGGTCGGCTACTGGTGGCCGGCCCGCCCCCAAGGCTGGCGCCCGCCCCAGGATCTGGAGAATTTTCTGAACGCGGGCCCGGCGCCGGTGTTCGTTGGCTTCGGCAGCATGTCACCGGATGATGCGGCCCGGGCGGCCGGTGTGGCAGTCGCCGCTGCGCGGCAGGCGGGGCTGCGGCTGGTGCTGCAGTCCGGCCGGGCCGGACTGGATGTGGCTGGCCCGGCCGATGACTCGATCGTGATCGGCGACGTCCCGCACGACTGGCTGTTTCCCCAGCTGGCCGCCGTGGTGCACCACGCGGGCGCGGGCACCACCGGCGCTGGGCTGCGGGCCGGGGTCCCGGCGGTCACCGTGCCGCAGATCGGCGACCAGCCGTTCTGGGCGGCTCGGATCGCCGCCCAGGGCGCCGGGCCGCCGCCGATCCGGTACCGGCAGCTGTCCGTCCCGGTGCTCACCGCCGCCATCCGGGACGCGGTCACCCGCCCGTCCTACCGCACCCAGGCCCAGGCCCTGGCCGCCGAGCTGGCCCGCGAAGACGGGAACGCTCCCGTGGTGGCGGCCGTCAACCGGCTGTGATCCGGCAGCGCCCGGCTAGCGGCGGCGGCCCCAGACGAAGTAGGTGACCGGGGCGATGCCGGCCGAGTTGAGGATGGTGAGGGCCGGGATCCAGGCCCACTTGGGGCCGCGGACCTGGCTCGCCGGCCGCCGCTTGAGGTCGATCAGCGCCGCGGCCTTCAGGCTGGTCTCGACCGCCGCTGCGGCGATGAGCAGCCGCTGATTCCGCTTGCTGAGATCGCTCCACTTGGGGCCGGCCACGACACGCTCCGAAGAAGGCTGGGCATGGATTCCTGTTGGCCTGCACTGTACTCGCCCGCCCGGTGCTGGCGAGTACGGTGCCGGCGGCCGCGCCGGGCTACTGCTCCCGGTCGCGGCGCAGCCGCTCCAGCACCTCGTCCGGACTCTCCGTGGTCACCCGGATCATCGCCCGCACCGCGTCGGCCAGCGCGATCCGCGGCACATCGAGCTCGATCGCGGCGGAGTGCGCCCACCGGGTCAGCTCACGGTAGAGCTCCGGGCTCAGGTCGAGGGTGATCCGCACCGGCTTGGACCGGATCGCCGTCTTGCCGGCCGGCCCGGCGTCGGGTTCCGTGCGCCGGGCGGCGGCCGCCGCCATTTGTGCTTTGCGCCGTTCCCGCTCCGTTGTCATGACGGCACCTTCCCGAGGGGGACGCATCGCTCGATGAGGTCGTGGGCCACGCCGCGCCACACATCGCGGCCTATCTCGGGAATCGGCACGCCGAAACTCTGCGCGTAAACCTCTCGCCTCGGCACCGCCGTTCGCAGCACGTCATAGCCTAGGCCCTCCAGCACCTCTCTGGCGCTGGTGGTGGAATGCGCACGGGCAATGCAGCGGTTCAGCAGCACGGCCGCCCGCACCGGGCTATCCCGGATCGCCTCGACCTCGCCGATCTCCTCGCGCACCGGGGTGGTGCGGTTGATCTCGATGGGGCTCGGCGCGCACGGGATGAGGATCTCGTCGACGTAGCGCATGGCAGACCGGGCAATGCCCGCGTGGTCCTCCAGTTGCGGCGCGTCGATGATCACGACGTCCTCGGGGTCGGCGATCTCGGCCACCCGCTGGTGCAGGCTGCGCGACGGCAGCGCGACGATGCGGAACGGGAACGCCAGCCGGGGCGGCAGCCCGGGATCCATGGCGGCCAGATCGGACCACTCCAGCGCACTGCCGGACGGGTCGGCGTCGACCAGCAGCACAGGCCGCCCGGCCTGGGCGAAGATGTGCGCCAGCCACACCGCGGAGGTGGTCTTGCCCGTGCCCGGCTTGAGGTTGAGCAGCGCAACGCTGAGAGCCGGCATGTACGCAGTATTGCAGTGCTTACGGCGTTACGGAAGCCAGTTTGCCTATCTCGGCCGCCCGGGCAACCCGCCCGTACCGGGCGGAAACGGGACTTTCCACAGGAGCAGGGACACTACTCCGCAGTTCGGGCAGCCTGCGCCAGCACGTTACCCACAGCCTGTGGATCACCACGGGCCGCCGTTTCCGTGGCCGGCCTGGCCATCTTCCTCCGGCGCACACGCCGAATTCGCTAAGTTGATCCTGCTCTGGATTAGTTCGTGGCGCTGGGGAATGGCTCATCTGCCCCGGTGACCGGGCGGGAAGGTTAAGGGGGCGCGCAGTGGACGCGGCAGAGCGCGGTCACGCTGGCGGCAGCGCGGATTTACCAGCCATTGTGTTCGCGCCCGCGCGGCCCGATGTCCGCCCGGACCACCGGGATGGGATGGTCTTCGAAGTCCGCCGGGCCAGCGATGGGGAGCTGGCCATGCCGGTGTTCAGCAGCCTGGACCGGCTGACCGCGGCGCCGACGGGTTCCAGGTGGTGCTGGCCGACCTGCTGGACGCCTCGGCCACGTTCCACACCGAGGCGGGCACGCTCAAGGCGGTCGTCCCGCTGAACGGGCCGCCGTGCCCGGACGGCGGCGACGCGGCGCTGAACCAGAACCTGAAGGTGGTGCTGGAGATGATCGGCACCCTGAACCTGCAGGCCTCCGGGGTCATCGACAGTGACTCGGCCAAGCTGAAGTCGGCGCATGACCGGTACGCGAGCACCGAGACCAGCCTGACCCAGCTGTGCACCGAGATCAACGACCCGAGCAAGATCGGCTGAGGGGGCGGCGATGGCACCGGGTACCGCGCTGGCCGGCCAGGCGCCCACACGGCTGATGCCGTTCGCCGACGACTGGGTCGGCGGCGACATTCACGGCCTGTCCAGCCTGGCGGGCACGCTGTATGGCTATCCGCCGAAGATGGCCGACGTGGTGACCGCGCTGGACAAGAAGGTCAGCCAGGTGGTCAGCGACGTGGGCTGGCAGGGCTCGGCGGCCAGTTCGTCCAGCAGCCGCACGGGGTGCCCGGCTGGCTGGCCTACCCACTGGAGACCGGCAACACGATCGGCAGCATCGCGGCCGGTACCGCGGTGGCCGGTGTGGTCGGCGGCGCGGTGGCCGGGCTGTCGGTGGCCGGCGCGCCGGTGCTCGGCGTCGCGGCCGGGGTGGCGGCGGGCGGCGTGGTCGCCTACGGTGTGGGCGACTATGTGCACAACTACATCGAGGACTTCGGCCAGCAATGGCACCAGCATGGCGTGCTCGGCATCGCCACCGATTTCGGTGCGGCCGGGGTGGGCGCCCGGGATGACACCAAGGGGCTCGTGGGCGACATCGGCGGTGCGGCCAAGGGCGTGTGGCATGGCATCACGTCGCTCTTCTGAAGGCTGGGAGGCAGGCCATGCCGCTTTTTGACCGTTCCGGGCGCACCGCGGGCAAGCTGACGGCCGGTCCGACGTTGTTGCTGACCAGCGATTCGGGTGATGGGCTGATCGAGACGGCCCGGCTGTATGACCCGCAACTGCGGGCCTGGCATGGCCGGCTGGTGTTCGGCAACGGCGTGCTGCTGTTCGGGCCGATCACCGTCACCCCCCAGCTCATCGAGCAAGCCGGGCTGCCGGCCAGTGCCGCGGTGGCCTGGTACGCGGACGCGGCGCTGCAGGGGCACCGCGATCGCGTCTCCGACGACGCCAAGCGGGCTGACGGCGAGTCCCTGGTGCTGGGCCTGGCCGCCCGGCTCGGCGGGTCGGTGCATCCATGGCCACCACTGCACAAGCCGGCCCTGGCCGCCTCGGTGTACAGCGAGCGGCCGCTCGCCCCGGACGAGGTGGTCCGGGTGCTCCGGCCCTACGCGGGCGCCGATGTCGATGTCGAGGACGCCAAGGAGGACGGGACGTACGCGGTCAGCGGCAAGCACGCTGTGTTCTATACCGCCTACTGGTCACCCCGGCTCTACAACGCCATCCTGGAGCCGCCCGCGCTCGGCGCGATGCGCAAGGGCCCGCTGCATCACTGGGACCTGAACACTGGGGTGCACGCGGGCGCGGCGCACCAGGAACTGCGGCAGAAGGTGGCCAGTGGTGCGCTCGCGCTGGCCATGGCGGCCGGTGGGGTGGCCGTGGATATGTGCGGATTCCGCTTCGAGTCCCCGGCAGAACTGCGCCCGGTCGGCGACCCGGCCCCGCACCGGGACTGAACCAGTCGCTGCCTTCTCAGCTCGCGGACCCGGAGTTATTCCCGCGGCGCGGCCTGATCGCCGTGGCCGTGGTGCTGGCCGGGCTGGCGGCCGGCTGGCAGCTCGCCCTGCAGACCGGGGACATCCAGACCTCGTACTCGCACCATGGCCGGGCCGGTGTCACCGGCGCGCTGCAGGTAGCCACCCTGCTGATCATGACCAGGCTGGCCACGGCATGACCGGGAACGTGTCCCTGGCCGGGCGCAGGCTGCCGCCGGTGGACCTGGCCCTGCTCAGCCGGGTCCGGCCGTTTGCCTGGCCGGTGTTCTTCCTGGTCTTCCGCTGGGCGCTGGTCGCCTACCTGGTCATCGCCGGGCTGCTCGGCTTTGTCTTCATCCGTGACCACACCCCGGCGGCGACGCTGGCCGTGCTGGTGGCCACGCTCGTCGTGTTCGCCGGGGACGTCCCGCTCATCCTGGCCTTCACCGTGGCGCGGTACGCCGACCCGGGCCCGGCGGGCCAGCCCGGCTGAGCCGGGGTCAGGCGGCGCCGTCGTGAGTGTCGGCCCGCACCTGGAACACCTGCTGGCGGACCCGGCTCAGGTCCCCGCCCAGCGTGACGATGACCTGTGCGGCCACGTTCCGGCCCTCGCGGATCAGGCCGAGCAGCAGGTGCTCGGTGCCGACCCGGCCGTGCCCCATCTGCATGGCCTCCCGCTGGGCCAGGTCCAGCACCCGGCGCGCCCGCGGCGTGTACGGGATTTGCTCCGGCGGTTCGCTCCGGCCGCGGCCGAGGATGTCCTCCACCTGCTCGCGCACCGCCTGCAGGTTGATGCCCAGCTCACGCAGCGTCTCGGCGGCCAGGCCGTCGCGCTCGCGGAGCAGCCCGAGCAGGATGTGCTCGGTGCCAGCGTGATCGTGGCTGAGCCTCCTGGCCTCCTGCTGAGCCAGCGCCAGCGCCCGCAGCCCCCGTTCGGTGAACCGGTCGAGCATGATCCGTGCCGCCTTTCGATCCCCGTGATACCTGGCTCGGCGCTACCGGTCAGGTGCCTGGTATCAAGATACATCTCGTTCGCGGATAAGCAAGATATATCGCGAGTGATCTCGGGCGGCGCGGTCACATGTTCCGCATCCGCATGTAGCGCTTGATGTCGTCCTGGTTGAACAGTACGGCGGCGCCGACCACGGCCACCGTCATCAGGAACAACAGCTTCTTCACGGGCAAACCTCCTCACCGGTCCGGGCCGCGCCCGTCCGGTTCGTCGGCGTCCACTCGTGGACTGCCCGGCCGGTGCGTGCCACCAGAATCCCTGCCCACTGCGGCGGCGGACTACGCCCGCGCCGTGCCTACCTACTGCTCCGGCGGCTGGGGTGCGTATGATCAGTTCACCTTTTGTTCACTTATGCGTCGTTACCTCTTCGTATGGATGACATATGTTCGCCGCATAGGAGAGCCGAGCGGCAGCCCTTGCGCAGGAAGGAATCCTGGTGCCCGGTACCCGCTCCCCGGGGCTGACACATGCCCTGGATGAGGCGTCGATCAGCGGGTTCCACCTTCGCGCGGTCCTGGTGTCCGGCATGGGCTTCTTCACCGACGCCTATGACCTGTTCGTCATCGGGATAGCCGCCACCCTGATCAAGCAGCAGTGGCAGCTGAGCTCGGACAAGCTGGCGCTGCTCAACGCGGTCATGCTGGGGGCGGCCGTGCTGGGCGCCCTGGTGTTCGGCCGGGTCGCCGACCTGGTCGGCCGGAAACGGGTGTACTGGCTGGTCGCGGTGATCATGGTCGTCGGCGCGCTGGGCTCGGCGCTGGCCCCGTCGTACTGGGTGCTGATCGCGTTCCGCTTCGTGCTCGGCTTCGGCGTGGGCGGGGATTACCCGGTCAGCGCCGTGCTAATGAGCGAGTACGCCAACCGGGAAGACCGTGGCCGGCTGGTCGGGATGGTGTTCTCCACCCAGGCCCTGGGCCTGATCGTGGGCCCGCTCATCGCGCTGGCCCTGCTCGGCGCGGGCGCGGGCAACGACCTGGCCTGGCGCATCATGCTGGGGCTGGGTGCGGTGCCCGCCGCGGCTGTGGTCTACCTGCGCCGGAAGATGCCTGAATCACCCCGGTACCAGGCCCAGGTGCAAGGGCGGCACCACAAGGCCGTAGCCGATCTGGCCACTTTCACCGATGGGTCGGTGGATGCGAGCCCGGTGCCGGCCATCAGGCACACGATGGGCCTGCGGGCGTTCCTGACCAACCGGCGGTGGCTGGTCACGCTGGCCGGCACGGCCGGCTGCTGGTTCCTGCTCGACTACGCCTACTACGGCAACACGATCTCCACCCCGCAGATCATCGCGCTGATCTCGCCGCAGTCGTCCACGATGACCACGGTCGCCATCCAGCTGGCCATCTTCGTGGTCGCGGCGGTGCCGGGCTATCTGCTGGCTATTGTCCAGCTGGACCGGGTCGGGCACCGGAAGCTGCAGCTGATCGGGTTCGCCATGATGGCGCTGTGCTTCGCCGTCATCGGCCTGGTGCCCGGGCTCACTACGGCGGTACTGCCGTTCCTGCTGGTCTACGGGGTCAGTTACTTCTTCACCGAGTTCGGGCCGAACATGACCACGTTCGTGATGCCCAGCGAGGTGTTCCCGGTCACCATGCGGGCCACCGGCCACGGTATCTCGGCCGGGGTGGGCAAGCTGGGCGCGTTCATCGGGGTATTCCTGTTCCCGGTCCTGTCCTCGTCGCTGGGGCTGCGTGGCACGCTGCTGCTCACCGCCGCGGTGTCGGTGTGCGGCCTGCTGCTGACGCTGGTCCTGCCCGAGCCGGCCCGGCGCAGCCTGGAGGAAGTGTCCAGCGGCGAATCCGAGTTGAGCGCGGTCGCGGCGCCCGCCGCAGCTGACCCCGCTGCCCCGGTCATCCTGGACGCCAGGCCGGACACGCCGCCGGACCGCGCCGCTTAATCGGACTGATCAAGCGCCGCCGCGGCCGGCGCCGTCGCGGAACCGGGCGATCTCGGCGGCCAGGCCCGGATCGGCCAGCGCGGTCAGCCCGCAGCGCAGCTCGTTGGCCATCGCGTCGGCCTCACTGAGCGACAGGCTGGCCAGCGTGGACTCCCGGTCACTGCGCAGGCAGGTCTGCGGGAGGGCGGCGATCTCGGCGGCCAGCGCCTCGGCCGCCGGCCGCGCCTGGCCCTGCGGTACCACCCGGCTGACCAGGCCGATCTGCAGGGCCTCGGCCGCGGAAACCGCCCGCCCGGTCAGGATCAGGTCGAGGGCGCGGCCCAGGCCGATCAGCCGGGGCAGCCGGACCGTGCCGCCGTCGATCAGCGGCACTCCCCACCGGCGGCAGAACACGCCCAGCACGGCGTCCTCCTCGGCCACCCGCAGGTCGCACCACAGGGCGAGTTCCAGGCCGCCGGCCACGGCGTGCCCGGCGATGGCCGCGATGACCGGCTTGGACAGCCGCATCCGGGTCGGCCCCATCGGCCCGTTCCCGTCCGGGGCGACCCGGTTGCCGTCCGGGCCGCCGACGGCCTTGAGGTCGGCCCCGGCGCAGAACGTCCCGCCCGCGCCGTACAACACCGCCACGCTGGCCCGCTCGTCCGACTCGAATTCGGCGAACGCCGCCGCCAGCGCGGTGGCAGTGGGCAGGTTGACAGCGTTACGTAGCGCTGGCCGGTCCAGGATTACGGTGGTCACTGGACCGCGGTGCTCAACCCGAACGGACATTGGGTTTTGGCCCGTTAGCGTTTTGGCTGTTAGCTGACCTGCCAGGTGTCCGAGCCGGCCAGCAGCGCGGCCAGGTCACCCTGGCCCTGCCTGGCCCGGGCGTCCGCGATCTGCTCCGCCATCAGGTCGTCGTAGCTGGGCCGGGGCGCCTGCCGGAACACGCCGATCGGGGTGTGCGCGAAGTCCACCGTGTCCAGCCGGGACAGCGCGAACGCGTAGGACGGGTCCGGCGTGTGCGCGTCGTGCACCAGCAGCGAATCCGGGTCGGCGCCCGCCACGTCCACCGCTTCCAGCGAGCCGGTCCGGCTGAACCGCAGGCCCTTGCCCTGCTCCGCGCCGAACCGCACCGGCTGGCCATGTTCCAGCCGGATCAGCGTGTTGTCCCGGGACTCCGGGCTGGTCAGCGGGATGAACGCGTCGTCGTTGAAGATCGGGCAGTTCTGGTAGATCTCCACGAACGCGGCGCCGCGGTGGTCGGCCGCCGCGCGCAGCACACCGGTCAGGTGCTTGCGGTCGGAGTCGATGGTCCGGGCCACGAAGCTGGCCTCGGCGCCGAGCGCCAGCGAGACCGGGTTGAACGGGGTGTCCAGCGAGCCGAACGGCGTCGACTTGGTCACCTTGCCCTGCTCCGAGGTGGGCGAGTACTGGCCCTTGGTCAGCCCGTAGATCCGGTTGTTGAACAGCAGGATCTTGATGTTGACGTTCCGCCGCAGCGCGTGGATCAGGTGATTACCGCCGATGGACAGCGCGTCGCCGTCCCCGGTGATCACCCACACCGACAGGTCGGGGCGGGACGCGGCCAGCCCGGTCGCGATGGCCGGGGCGCGGCCGTGGATCGAGTGCATCCCGTAGCTGTCCACGTAGTAGGGCAGCCGGGACGAGCAGCCGATGCCGGAGATGATGACCAGGTTCTCCCGGGGGATCTCCAGCTCGGGCAGGAACGACTGGAACGCGGCGAGGATGGCGTAGTCCCCGCAGCCGGGGCACCAGCGGACCTCCTGGTCGGACTTGAAGTCCTTGGTGGCCAGCTTCTGGTCGGCCTTGGGCACCAGGGTCAGGGCGGCGGGCCGGCGGCCGGCCTCCTCGGCCCCGTCGTTGGCGTGTCCGTTCGGGTCAGACATTTGCGATCACATCCTGGATGACGCCAGCCAGCTCGGCGGCCCGGAACGGCAGGCCACGGACCCGGTTGTAAGAGATCACATCGGCCAGGTAGCGGCCGCGCAGCAGCAGGGCCAGCTGCCCGAGATTGATCTCGGGCACCAGCACCTTGTCGTAGCTGGCCAGCACCTCGCCGAGGTTGGCTGGGAACGGGGACAGGTGGCGCAGGTGGGCGCAGGCCACCTTGCCGCCGGCGTTGCGCACCCGGCGGACCGCGGCGCCGATCGAGCCGAACGTCGAGCCCCAGCCGAGCACCAGCACCTTGGCGTCGCCGTCCGGGTCGTCCACCTCGAGCGGCGGGATGTCGGCGGCGATGCCGTCGATCTTGGCCTGGCGGAGCCGGACCATCCGGTCGTGGTTGTCCGGGTCGTAGGAGATCGTGCCGGCCACATCGGCCTTCTCGATGCCGCCGATGCGGTGCTCCAGGCCCGGGGTGCCCGGGATGGCCCACGGCCGGGCCAGCGTCTGCGGGTCGCGGCGGAACGGCAGGAACTCCGGCTTGCCTTCGCTGCCGTCGCTGGCCTGCCAATCGGCGGGGCTGGAGAAGGAGAACTCGTCACGCAGCCTGGGCAGCTTGTGCACGTCCGGGATGAGCCACGGCTCGGATCCGTTGGCCAGGTAGCCGTCGGACAGGATGATCACCGGGGTGCGGTACTTGGTGGCGATCCGGACCGCTTCCAGCGCGATGTCGAAGCAGTCCGACGGGGTGGCCGGGGCCAGGATCGCGACCGGCGACTCGCCGTTCCGGCCGAACATGGCCATCAGCAGGTCGGCCTGCTCGGTCTTGGTCGGCATGCCGGTGGACGGGCCGGCCCGCTGGATGTCGCAGACGATCAGCGGCAGTTCCACGGAGACGGCCAGGCCGATGGTCTCCGCTTTGAGGGCCATGCCGGGGCCGGATGTGCTGGTGACGCCGAGCGCGCCGCCGAACGAGGCGCCCAGCGCCGCGCCGACCCCGCCGATCTCGTCCTCCGCCTGGAACGTGCGCACCCCGAACCGCTTGAGCTTGGACAGCTCGTGCAGGATGTCCGACGCCGGGGTGATCGGGTAGGAGCCGAGGAACAGCGGCAGCCCGGACCGGCGGGACGCGGTGACCAGGCCGTAGGACAGCGCGGTGTTGCCGGTGATGTTCCGGTAGATGCCGGGCTTCACCGCCGCCGGCTTGACCTCGTACTGGACCGAAAAGGCCTCGGTGGTCTCGCCGTAGTTCCAGCCCGCGCGGAAGGCCGCGATGTTCGCCTTCATGATTTCCGGCTTGGCCGCGAACTTGGACTCAAGGAACTTGAGCGTGCTCTCCGGCGGCCGGTTATATAGCCAGGACAGCAGGCCGAGGGCGAACATGTTCTTCGCCCGCTCGGCCTCCTTGCGGGAGATGTCGAACTCCTCGAGGGCCTTGACCGTCATCGAGGTGACCGGCACCGCGTGCACGTTGTAGCCGTCCAGCGAGCCGTCATCGAGCGGGCTGGACTGGTAGCCGACCCGGGCCAGGTTCCGCTTGGTGAACTCGTCGGTGTTGGCGATGATGTCCGCACCGCGCGGCACGTCGCCCAGGTTGGCCTTGAGTGCCGCGGGGTTCATCGCGACCAGCACGTCCGGGGCATCACCGGGGGTCAGGATGTCGTGGTCGGCGAAGTGCAGCTGGAAGCTGGACACGCCAGGCAGCGTGCCAGCGGGCGCCCGGATCTCGGCCGGGAAGTTCGGCAGCGTAGATAGGTCGTTACCGAAGGCGGCCGTCTCCTGGGTGAACCGGTCGCCTGCAAGTTGCATACCGTCACCCGAGTCACCTGCGAAACGGATGATGACGCGATCGAGTTGCTGGACCTGCTTGGTCACAGTTGAAGGACCTCCTCGCGCCGCAGCCTGGCGCATGTGGCAGCGCGAGGCCAGCGGACGCCGCACCCGGCACGCTCCGCGCCCGGGCTGAGTTGGGATTGACTTAATGTTACAGCGCCGTTGCGTTACTCAGGCGGCGTCCAAGTGCTCCTGGCGTAGTCGTGACCTATCTCACATTAATTCGGCTGGCCAACCGGCGGGATGGCGACGCGCGCAAGGAGCGTGACACTCGGTGCTGGGCATCTCCCGCTATGTCGCAGGACGTCGGGCGGGCCGTGGCGGTTCACGTCGTGGTTGCGGGGTGGCCGGTAGGCTTGGCCCGTGGCCGCCGTGGATCTTCCCCCGCCACGCGCTGGGCGCCCTGCGGGCCTGCCGGTAGTCCTGGACGCGGGCCGGGGCTGTGCGCTCTGGATCTGTGATGCCGGGCTGGCCTGCTGCGCCGTGGAGGTGGCGGCGGCGCTGAGCCGGCTCACTGGCCCCGGTCCGGATGCCGGGCTAGCTGCACTGAACGTTTTCGTGGTGGCTGGTACGGTCACCGACAAGCTCGCGCCGCTCGTGCTGGCCGCTTACCAGCAGGTGCCGGAACCCAAGTGCGTGCTGTCCTTTGGCGCCTGCTCCAACAGCGGCGGCCCGTACTGGGACTCGTACTGTGTGACCAAAGGCGTGGACCAGTTCATCCCGGTAGATGTCTATGTGCCGGGCTGCCCGCCCCGGCCGGAGGCGCTGCTGGCCGGCCTGGACCTGGTGCTGCGGCGGGCCCCGGCATGACCGGCGAGGAGATCCTCGGCCTGCTGGCGTCGGCCGGCCTGGATGCCGCGGTCGAGCCGTCGGCCGGCCTGGGGGCGGCCGGGGCGGTGGCCGTTACCGTCACTGTGCCCGCCGGTAACTGGCTGGCGCTGCTGACGCTGGCCCGGGACCGCCTCGGCTGCGATTTCTTCGACTGGCTGAGCGGGGTGGATGAGGCCGGCGAAGGGCTGGCCGTGCTGGCCCATGTGTACTCGCTGGCCGGGCGGCATCACCTGCTGCTGCGCACGGTGCTGGCCGGCGACCAGCACCGGCTGCCCACGGCCACCGGCGTCTACCGGGGCGCGGCCTGGCATGAGCGGGAGACCGGAGAGATGTTCGGCGTCATCTTCGACGATCACCCCGGGCCGGGTCCGTTGCTGCTGCCGGATGGGTTCGAGGGACACCCGTTGCGCAAGGACTTCCCGCTCGCGGCGCGGGCCGCCCAGGAGTGGCCCGGTGCCCGGGAGCCCGGTGAGCCCGCCGGGCCAGGCCGGCCCGTGCGTGGCCGCCGCCGGGCGGTGCCGCCGGGAGTCCCGGAAGGGTGGCCGGCCGGATGAGCGCCGAGTTGCCCGCGCGCAGCCGTGGGGTGATCGGGCTGCTCGAAGAGAACTGTACGGTCTGCATGCTGTGCGCCCGCGAGTGCCCGGACTGGTGCATCTACATCGAGTCGCACAAGGAGCCGACGCCAGCCGAGCCCGGCGCGGAGCCCCGGCCGGGTGCGGAGCCGCGGCCCGGTGCGGAGCCGCGGCGCGGCGGACGTCAGGTACGCAACGCCCTGGACCGCTTCGCGATCGACTTCTCGCTCTGCATGTACTGCGGCATCTGTATCGAGGTGTGCCCCTACGACGCCCTTTTCTGGTCACCCGAGTTCAGCTACGCGGAGACGGATATCCGCGAACTGACTCATGAGCGCGGCAGACTGCGGGACTGGATGTGGACCGTGCCGCCGCCGCCAGCGCACGACCCGGGCGCACCGGTCGCCAAGGAGGTGCAGGCGGTCTACGGCCCCGGCGGGCTGCCGGGGTGAGCGATCCGGACCTCAGCGGAAGTTGACAAACTGCAGCGCCAGGTCCAGGTCCTGGCCCTTGACCAGTGAGATCACGGCCTGCAGATCATCCTTCTTCTTGGACGAAACGCGCAGCTCCTCGCCCTGGACCTGGGCCCGGACGCCCTTCGGGCCCTCATCCCGGATCAGCTTGCTGATCTTCTTCGAGTCCTCCTGGGAGATGCCCTCCTTGAGGGCGACCGCTATCCGGTACTCCTTGCCGGACAGCCGCGGTTCCCCGGCGTCCAGGACCTTCAGCGAGACCTGGCGCTTGACCAGCTTGTCCTTGAACACGTCCAGCACGGCGCTGGCCCGGCCCTCGCTGTTGGCCCGGATCTCGATGGCGTGATCCCCGGACCGGGCGATGGAGGCACCCACGCCGCGGAAATCGAACCGGGTCGAGATCTCCTTGGTGGTCTGGTTGATCGCGTTGTCGACTTCCTGCTTGTCGATCTTGCTGACAATGTCGAAACTGCTGTCCGCCATGCGCCGCTCCTTCCCTTGGCTGTGACGTCCGGGTCATGAGGCTACTGCGCTTCACGCACCTCGGGCGCAGTGCCCGTCTCTAGCCAGTGGGCTGCGGGGCCGGCCCAGGTCCAGGACCCAGGTCCAGCGCTAATCCGGTGCACCGGAGGCAGGCGCTGTCCGCTATCCTTCACTGAGCCGCCTGTCGGGCGGCGCCAGGCAGGTTGCCCGAGTGGCCAAAGGGAGCGGTCTGTAAAACCGTCGGCTTAGCCTACGTTGGTTCGAACCCAACACCTGCCACTACCTGCGAAAACGGCCCGTGAGCTGGGGAGTCCCTGGTTTCGCGGGCCGTCTTGTGTTGTGTCATCTTGTGTCATTGTCGGCCGGCAGACGTCGCTGTGTGGCAGTGGTTACGGACATATGGCGGACGGAATCCGGGCTGAAGGAGCGGTTCACCGAACCGCTTGCTCGGACTGTGCGGACGCCCCAGTGGCACGGGATTTGGCTCAGTCTCGGGTGCGGCGCGGCTGCCGAGTGCAGTTGCAGAGTGCAGTTGTAGATGCGGACTCGCGGCCCAGTGCATCCCGCAGATTAAGAGTCTGCTGCTCTGCCAGTTGAGCTAGCGGCGCGTCGTGCCGGGCCATGTTATGACGTGCCGGGCTGTACAGCAAACCGGGAGAGGCGCTGCCGTGTGGTGCCGGGTAGTGCCGGGGTGGTCCGTGACATCCGAGCGAACATGGAGCGAACATCGCTGCCGGAAGGTCTAGACCACTATGGCCCGGACGGTGAACGACATTCACGTCAGCCGGGCCCGGAGTCCGGCGGAGCCGCCGTCACGGTCCGTGATCCCTGCTGGCAGTGGATCTCATCTGGCCTGGGCACCAGGCCCCGCGCGTGCGAAGAGGTCTCGTGGCCGGGCAGGACGCAGTGCCCGTGCCGCGCGGCTGGGCCGCGGACGGCGGCCTGCGCAGATTTCCTGGGCTACCGGGAACCTGCCGTGGCCAATGTGGTGGGTCACGTGCTGTCTGCGAGGGCAATATGGCCGGGGACTGGACCGTGCGGGTTCATGTCCCCGGGGGGACCGGCCCCGTACCCCCACATTGCTCTATCAGCTACGGCGCCGATATTGATCTCCAGCAGACGGACGGGCCGTAGGCTCTCTGACGTGCGGAAACGCTGTCCGCTGCCTAGGGCAGCTGCTGGTCCGGAGTGATTCAGGAGCCAGAATCAGGCCTGACTGCCCGCGGAACCGACTCGAACCCCCTGAAACCGGCTTGAACCTCCATGGACTGGTGATCACGCGCAGTGATCGATCAGACATGGTCGTTAACCGGGCTAATGCGCGCCGAACGATGCTCTTATGTTTGTCAAGGCATCCTCGGTTTCGGCTGTGTGGCCAGTGATGTGCCGGTGCTGGTGCGGACAAGACAGGGAAGGGTCGCTCCGGGTGGAGCACAAGCTCTTATGAGGTCACGCGCAGCAGCTCAGTGAGGGTCCGGGAACGGCCGACGAATCGTTCGAAGGCCAGCAGGTGCGGCAGCCGAATATTGGGTCAGGCCGTCCCCGGGGTATTTGGCGTCAGCCGGCGGCGCGCAGGTGCGGATATACCTCGCGGGCGACGTAACGCTTGAGGCAGCGGATGATCTCGGCCTTGGATTTTCCTTCTGCGGTGCGGCGTTCGACGTAGGCGCGGGTGGCCGGGTCGGAGCCCATACGGGTGAACACAATCCGCCACAGGGCATGGTTGGCCTGGCGATCGCCGCCGGGGTTGAGCCTGTGACGGACGGTCTTGCCCGATGATGCCGGGATGGGGGCGGCGGCGCACAGGTGCGCCCAGGCGGCCTCGCTGCGCAGCCGTTCGGGATGGTCTCCTGCCGCGATGAGCAGCAGCGCCGCGGTGTTGGGGCCGATCCCGTAGAGCGCGAGCAGGCCGGGAGCGTGCGCGGTGACGAGGGGGACAATGAGCTCGTCGAGGCGCTCGAGTTGGCCGTCGAGGAACTCGGCGCGCCGTCCCAGTTCCCGCAGCGCGACGCGGGTGGCGTAGCCGGCCACGTCGCCGGGGCGCGGCCGCAGTGACGCCGTCCCGGCCATCAGGGCAGCCGCGGTGTGCTTGGCGAAGCGGGCCCGCAGGTCATCAGGCCCGGTCAGGACCAGCGCCCTGGCCTGGTTGATCGTCCGGGTGCGCTCTCCCGCGGCGCTGCGCTTGGCGACCATCAGGGCACGGACCGCCTCGACGGTGCCGTCCCGGCCCTTCGGCGCGCCGCGGGCCCGGCCGGACTGGGCGGCCCGGGCGGCGCTGACCGCGTCGAGGGGATCGGACTTGCCCTGACGGCGGCGGTCCTGGCGGTCGGAGCGGTCGACCTCGACGACCCGGACCCCGGCTGCTGTCACGTGCCGGGCCAGGCCCGCCCCGTAACTGCCGGTCCCTTCGATCCCGACCAGGCAGACGGTCCCGAACCCGCCTAGCCAGCCGAGAAGGCCGGCGTAGCCGGCCGGGGTGACCGGGAACTCCCGGACGCCCAGCAGCCCCCCGATGGGATCGAGCGCAGCGGCGACGTGCACGTCAGCGTGGGTGTCCACGCCGCCCGTGATGGCGGGTGTCTCTACGATGGTCAATGCCATCCCTTTTCTCAGGTTGAAGGGGTGGCACGCACCCGCTGGCCGTCGGACCTGTGAACCCCGGCCTCTCCACAGGACGGGCAGATCAGACCGGCAGCGCCGGTGGGTGCCAAAGCCTGGGGCCCGGCCGACAGATCGTCTCGCAGGACAGCACGAAGCGGCGTCAGCCGAATCGGAGGTCAGGCCGGGACCCAGTGCCCCTGACCCTAGCCCTCACCGAGCCACAGTCGGGGAAGCCGCGCCAGAAGCACTGTTCACACTCTCCCTGCACTGTTCACACTCTCCCTGCCGAATCGGAATGCCTACTGAAACAGTGGGCATTCGCGGGCCGATGCGTGCAGAACATCCGTTACGTTGCCTGCGCGGCTGGCTCGGAGGGGCGGTAAGAAATCTTCTGCTCGGTGGCGGCCTTTGCGGAGGAATTTTCCGGGGCTAGGTGTACTGACCACGGAAGTTAGGTTGGGCGACGCAGGATTGGGATGATGTCGGGACAAGGGAAGGCCTTCGGCCGTCAAGCCGGCGTCGATCTAGTTGATCAGGTGCTGTCGGCGGAGAGCGTCTTCATGGTGACGTAGCTGGTCACCATGGCCACGCCGGGCAGGCTGGCCAGCTGGTTGGCGTGGAAGTCCTCGTAGGCGGGCAGGTCGGCGACCTCGACCTGGAGTAGGTAGTCGTAGTTGCCGGTGACGTGGTGGCTGTACACCACCTCCGGCAGCTGGATGACCGCACGCTCGAATGCGACCACATCGGGGCGGGCGTGCCGCACCAGCCGGACACCGGCGAACACCCGTAGGCTGCGGCCGGCTGCGGCTGGATCGATCAGTGCCCGGTAACCGCGGATTGCCCCGGTCTTCTCCAGCCTGCGCACGCGCCGCAGGCAGGGCGATGGCGACAGGCCAACCCGGGCGGCGAGTTCGGCGTTGCTGATCCGGCCTTGCTTTTCGAGCACGGCCAGTATCGACTGGTCTACCTTATCCATCGTGGCAGATTATTGCTCTGATGCTATGTCTACCACAATCAAGTACCTCGATCTGGCGGCTACTTGCTGCCAAAGTTGCCCACGCCGGTTGGCGTCGGCGGGCCGGCCGGTCAGGCTTGCGGTGTCACACCAGCTGGTCCACGAGAAGGGAAACCATGTCGGGCAGCATCAGCACGGTTGCCATTCACGCCGATCGCGACGTCCACCCCAGCCGCGCCGTGGCACCGCCCATCTACCAGACGGCGACGTTCTGGGCCGAGGATGCGGAGCAGTTCGCGCAGGCCGCCACCGACCGGCGGGGCCAGGGTTTCTACACCCGCTTCGGCAACCCCAACCACGCGCAGGTCGCGGCCGTGGTCGCGGACCTGGAACACACCGAGGCCGCGATGGTCACCGCGTCCGGGATGGCCGCACTCACCACTGCCGTGCTGGCCCTGGTGTCCGCCGGTGACCACGTGATCGGGCAGCAGTCCACCTACGGGGGCACGGCGTCGGTACTGCTGAACCTGCTGCCCCGGCTGGCGTGTCCACTACCCAAGTGGACCAGGCCGACCCGGAGGCGTTCGAAAACGCGCTGACTCCGCAAACCCGCCTGATCCTGGTGGAATCGCCGAGCAATCCGCTGTTGCAGATCACCGACCTGCGTGCCGTCGCGGACCTGGCCCGCGCGCACAACGTGCTGACCATGGCCGACAACACCTTCGGCACTCCGCTGAATCAGCGGCCGGCCGACTTCGGTATCGATCTGGTCTGGCACAGCGCGACCAAATACCTCAACGGCCATTCCGACGTGTCTGCCGGGGTGCTGGCCGGCCCGGCGGGGATCCTGGACCAGATCTGGGATGTCGCCCTGCTCACCGGGGCCGTGCTCGGCCCGTTCGACGCGTGGTTGCTGCTGCGCGGCCTGCGCACTCTGCCGCTGCGCATGCCACGGCACAACGACAACGGCCAGGCGCTCGCGGAGGCGCTGAAAGACCACCCCGCCGTGGCCCGGGTGCACTATCCCGGCCTGGCGACCCACCCGCAGCACGCGCTGGCAAACCGCCAGATGAGCGGTTTCGGGGGGGTAGTCGGCATTGAACTGGCCGGCGGTTTCGAGGCGGCCGACGCGTTCCTCGGCCGGCTGTGCTACGTGCGCAGGGCGGCCAGCCTCGGCGGCGTGGAATCTCTGGCCGTGCATCCGGCGTCCATGTGGCGCGGCATGCTCAGCGGGGAACAGATTGCCGCGTCAGGGGTTCCGCTGGGCCTGGTCCGGCTGGCCGCGGGCACGGAGGACACGGCCGACCTGGTTACCGACGCACTGGCCGCGGCCGACGCGGTGGCCGCCGCACCGGCGCGCACCTGACGCCCGGCCCTGGCTGACCATGCCGCGCTCACGTGCGTTTACGCAGGTCGATGTGTTCTCCACGATCCCCTATCTCGGCAATCCGGTTGCCGTCGTCCACGATGGCACGGACCTGACTGACGAGCAGATGCAGCGCCTGGCGCGCTGGACGAATTTGTCCGAGACGGCGTTCGTTTTGCCTCCCACCGCTCCGGCGGCGGACTACCGGCTGCGGATCTTCACCCCTGGAGGTGAACTGCCGTTCGCCGGGCACCCCACTCTCGGGTCCGCGCGCGCGTGGCTGGACAACGGCGGCATACCGCACCACGCCCGCCGTATCGTGCAGGAGTGCGCCGTCGGTTTGGTCAGCGTGCGCCGCGCTGAGGGCATCCTGTCCTTCGCCGCCCCGCCGCTGGTGCGCGACGGCGCGCTCGACGAAGAGTACGTCGGCCGGATCGTCGCCGCGTTCGGCATCAAGCGGGACCGTGTCCTCGCCCACCAGTGGGTAGACAACGGACCTGGCTGGGCCGTGGTCCAGTTGCCCACGGCGGCGGAGGTCCTCGCCCTCGAACCCGATCTCTCCGTCATCCCGGCCGCGATGGTCGGCGCGATCGGTGCCTACCCCGGCGGGTCCGAGCACGCCTTTGAGATGCGCACCTTCGCCCCCGGCGTCGGCGTGGCCGAGGACCCGGCATGCGGCAGCATGAACGCCTCGGTCGGGCAATGGCTCACCACCACCGGCGCCGCACCCTCCGCCTACCGAGTCTCCCAGGGCGCGCGCGTGGGCCGCGCCGGGACCATCGAGATCACCGCCGACGCGGACGGCACCGTCTGGGTCGGCGGCGCCGCCACCGGCTGCATCCGTGGCACCATCACCCTGTGAGCAGTCCGGCGCCGCTCTTCGCCATCAACCGCGCGAGGACACCCCGGCCCAAGTCACACCCCTTGCAAGGACCATCTCGATACGTCTCCGGCCAGTTCGGTCTGATCCCGGACACCGGCCGCCCGTCGGCAGCTGAGAAACCCAGACGACCAGAAACGGACCGCAGCAGCAAGTACGGGCAGTAAGCGTAGCCGGGGGTTGTCTGTGCCCATCCGGTCGTCAGTGTGCTCGCGTGCTTCCCGCTCCTGCCGGTTTCGCGTGCGGCCAAGTGCCGGCCACAGAACTGACAATTCTGCACTCAGAGCGCCGGCACCGTTACTGACCGGCCGCTTCTCGACAGTCACGGCAGTGATGACCAGGCGGGCTCTCGACATCCCGCGAGCGTTCTGGCCAGCGGGCTCCTAACCCATCTGCCGCGCCGGGCAGGTGTCCTCGATGTCTTGAGACACCCTGTCCTGCATGTCTTGAAACTGGACACAACACCCGCCACCACCTGCCAAAGATAGCCCTTGGCCTGCTGCTATGCGGCCAGGGGTTGATCTTGTAGAGTCCTGGCATTTCCCGGCTGCTCCCCGCCTTTGACGGGTGTTTGCGGAACAGGGACGGAACAGAATCAGCCAGCTTCCGCGGCCGTCTGGCGGGTCGTTCCCAGGGTCCTCGTATTCGGTGAGGGCTTCCTCGATGCGCCGGTTCCAAAGCTTCTCCTGCCCGTGCACGCAGCCGGCTTGGACCCGCCGGTGGACTTCGACGCTGTGTCCCACGCGGGCGGCGACCTCGGGGGTGGGTACGCCGGCGTTGAGAGCAAGGGTGACGCGGTCGTGGCGGAGATCGTAGGGGCGCCCGGCGAGCGGGGATCCCTGCTGGGCCTTGGTCAGCGCGACGGAGCGGGTTTTCTGCCATGCTGGGCCGTATACCTTGGTGCTGACCACGCCGCCCTTGCCGCGCTGTCCCCAGGTCACCTGGAATAGGCGCCCGTCGGCAGTGGTGCCGAAGCGTTCGATGTGATCCCGTAGGGGTGCCACGAGCACGGGCGGGATCGGGACCACACGCACCGTATCGCGGGCCCTGCGCTTGGGCTGGCGCTGGTCAATGGCTGTGCCGTGGTCGGTCCATGCGACGCCTACGCGTTTCGCGGGATCGGTCAGGATCAGCCGGCCCAGCCTTTTGCTGGCAGCTCACAGCTGTCGCTGATGAGGGCGGAAGATGACAACAAGCACGCTGATCAGCGCTCTGACTTCGCTCATAAGCCAAGGCTCATCATGTCGTGAGACTCGCAGTTTTGTCTAGACTCAGATGAAGTCACCTGGTACTCTTCCGCCGTGGCGACATCAGGGATTGACGGTCGTCTCAGCCGTCAGATCGCAGAGTTCCGGGCCGTCGCGCACGCCGCACCGGCCTACGGCGATGCCGCCGCCGCGGCCGGACCGCTTAACCTACGCGATGAAGGCCGAGCACGTGTCCTACGCGCTCTTTACCAAAATCCCGGAGCGAGTCGCCCGGAGATGCTGCGGCTTACCGGTCTATCGCGCGCGACCATCGCGGCGCTAACCGCTGACCTGATCACCGCCGACATCGTCGAGGAAACTGGCCCGGCGGATGACGATTCTGCCGCACGCCGCTCCGGCCGACCCGCACAATCGCTGTCGATTCGGCGCTCCGCCGCGTACGCCGTTGGCGTCAACATCGGACACGACCACATCCGGGTGATGCTCTGCGATGCGAGAGGCACCCCCGTCTGGGACAATGCAGTTCCGCAAGATGTCGATCACACACCAGAGCAGACACTCGACCGTGCCACCGACATGGTTCAGGCCGGGTTGAACAGCAACACACAGGCGAGCGAACGCATACTCGGACTGGGCGTCGACATCGCATCTCCCGTTGACGAGGCCAACGACCGCCTCTGCTCCGATGGCATTATGGCCGACTGGATCAACATTCAACCAGCCCGCGAGCTATCGCGGCGTACTGGCCTGCCGACGCAACTCATTAATGACGCCAATGCCGGTGCTCTCGCCGAACGCCTCTACGGGGCAGCGCGAGACTGCGACGACGTGGTCTACATACGGCTATCGGGCGGCATTGGCGCCGGTGTCGTGGCGAACGGCCATCTCCTACACGGCACCAAAGGCCTCGCAGGCGAGGTAGGGCACCTGCAAATCGTACCGGACGGAAAAATTTGTCGATGCGGAAATCGAGGCTGCCTTGAGACGGTGGCAAGTCCGGCCGCCATCGTCGGCCTGCTCGCCGATAGCTGGCACCGCACCGTCACCACCGACGAGCTATTCGAACTCATCCGCGTGGGAAATGAGGGAACACGCCGCGCGGTCGCCGACGCCGCCCACGCGATAGGCCAATGCATCGCCACCGTCGTCACCCTGCTCAACCCCGAACGCATCGTCATCGGCGGAGAACTCGCAGCCGCCGGCGACCTGCTCTTCGAGCCCATGAAACACAGTATTCGCCGCCATCGGATGCCGTCACTCGACATCGATGTACCCATCATCGCCGGCGAACTCGGAGACAGCGCCTCCGTACGCGGCGCAGCAGCCGTCATCCTCGCACGCGCACCCGAAATCCTCGCGCGGCTCAACATGTGAGGCCGCCATGGAACGTCGTCTTTCTGAGATCGGTGTTCTCCGACGATGGCGTATTCCTCCGCATGTTAAAGCTGACTGATGCAGTCGATCCGTGGCCACCGAGTGTTAGCTGACGACTCAGAAGGACACACAATGACCTCATCCGGCATTCATCTGCCAAGCAGTGCGCTCAAAGGCGCCGGAACGGCCAGGGTGACACTGCCCTGCCCGCGAACCCGCCGGCCGCCGGGGCAAGCGCATCCCTGGAAGGCACAACGCCGATGGCGCACCCGGACTCACCAACCCAAGTCGCCCAGGGGCACCTGGGCAGCTTCGACCCTGGCCACGGCAACGCATCAGATGTGCTGATGTTTGACAGAACTGGCCTGAGGACAGCGGCACACACCCTGATCGTGCTGGTCACTGGCAAGAGCAGCTTCCTCTCCAGGGAAACCACCGTATCTACACCGGCAAAGCTCACATCTACGGCAGCTAACCGAACACCGACGGCGGGAAGTAGCCCAGCCATCACCGCCGCCGGAGTCCTTCCGGCTCAACAACTAACCGCATGACTGGCGGCCATGAGGACAGCGAAGCCGCCGACCGCCACTGACCTGCCGGCGGATGCATCCTGGCACGGCGTAGAGGAACGGAGTGGCATCGTGGGAGCTGACCGGACGGTGGTTCTCATCGTGGGGAGCGACCAGAATATCGTCGACCTGGCGAGGTCGAGCCTCTCCGCCCGTGGCCACGATGTGATCGTGTCCGCGGACGGGGTCGGCCTCGCCCGGACGCTGGACTTCCGCACCCCCGATATTGTGCTCCTTGACCTGATGCTGCCCGACACCGATGGATTCGAGTTGTGCCGGGACATCCGGGAGCAGTCCACGGCGGGCATCATCGTGCTGTCAGCGCGGTGCGGCGAGACCGACAAGGTCCGCGCCCTGAACCTCGGTGCCGACGACTACATGACCAAGCCGTTCGGGATCGAGGAACTTCTTGCCCGGATCAACGCGACCTTGCGCCGGAGTAAGCCCCCACCGGTGGCGGCACCTGAGCCCATGGTGGTGACCGTGGGTGATGTCGAGATCGATCTGGAGCGCCGACGGGTCACGAAGGCCGGTCAGCTTGTGCACCTTACCCCCACCGAGCTGGCGCTGCTGCGGCAGTTCGCGATCAGCCCCGGGGTACTGCTCACCCACGCGACGCTCCTGCGGCGGGTGTGGGGACCTGGCTATGAGACCCGGCCTGAATACACGCGGGTATACGTGGGCCGCCTAAGAGCCAAGCTGGAGAGCGCTGATGGCACGCAGCTGTTCATCACCGAGCCGCGCGCCGGCTACCGGTTCGCCGCCGCGTAACCGGGATCCGCCGATGTAGAACTCCCGAAACATCTTGCCCGCCCGGGGTCGGCCGGTGGTGCGGGCCCTGTCCTCGCGGCGCCTGCCGCCCCAGACCGCCGGGAGCACCTTCCGCCGCCCGGACGCCTGCACAGGCCGTGACCGGAAGGACGGTCTAGACCACTATGGTCCGGACTTCCGGGCCATGGGCGGTAAAGGTATAGACGCGATGGGCGTAATACACGTTAGCCGCGCCCGGAGTCTGGCGGGAGTGTCGGCACTGTCCGTGATCCCTGCTGGCAATGCCCTGATCTGGCTTGGGGGCCAGGGCCCGCGCGGCTATCCGCCCGTGCGATATGGACGGTATCGCGGTCAGGTACCTGCGGTGGTGGTGATGCGGCTGACCGACGGGCCGGTGTTGTTGGTGAACCACATATTCCCGTCAGGGCCCGGCGTGATGACCGATGGGTCGCTGATGGTGGGATCGGTTGTAGAACGTCATCTGGCCCGATGCGGTCATCCGCCCGACCGTGTCGCTTGTGGAGTTGGTGAACCAGATCGCCCCATCGGGACCCGGTGAGATCCCGATCGGGTGGCTGATCCCGGTATCGCTGTGGACGGTGACATGCCCCCCGTAGGTGATGCGGCCGATCATGTTGTTCCCGAAACTGGTGAACCACATGGCCCCGTGTGGGCCCTGGGTGATGTTCTGCGGCTCGCTGATCCCGGGCCTGGTGAACTCTGTGATCCTTCCGCCTTGGGTGATCCGGCCGATCGTGCTGTTCGCGTAGTTGGCGAACCAGATGCTGCCGTGCGGGCCGGCCGTGATCCCGTGGGGCTGGTCGATGCCGTGGCCGCGGAAGTAGGTGACCTTCCCTGAGGCGCTGATGTGGCCGACCGAGCCGTTGCACGGGCCGGTGGTGGTGAACCAGATGCTGCCGCGGGGCCCGGCTGTGATCCCCTCCGGGTCATCTACCCGCGTGACCAGGGTGGGCTGCCCGGAGGTGGTGATGCGGCCGATGTAGCCCTCGTTCCCGGTGTAGAAGTCCGCGACCCGGTTGGTGTACCACAGGTCCCCGTCCGCGCCCAGGGTGATCACGTTCGGGCCGTGACCGGGTGGGGATGGGACGGGATAACTGGTGATCTGCCCTGATGTGGTGATCTTCCCGATGGCCGGGGTACCCAGTTCCGTGAACCACAGGTTCCCGTCCGGTCCCGTGACGATCCCGGCCGGGTTGATGTAACCGGGCGCCAGGTCATAGGTGGTGACGGTGCCTGGTGGTGTGGCGGCAGCGGCCCCCTGGCATGCGCCGGTGGACAATAGCGCCAGGGCTGCCAGCATCGCAGGCATGGCGGCCAGGTGGCGCCTGCTACGCGTGGGATTCGCCGTGAATGCGGCAATGACTGAACCCATGGAACGCCTCCCCGCAACGGCCCGTATGTGAGCGGGGGAAAGCGTAACGCGGGAGCGGCGCGACTCCGGGGGCTGGTTATTGGGCGGCGTTTCCTGCCGGAAACGATAAATGGCGGGCTTATGGGAAGAAGGTGGGGCTGGGCGGCGTTGTTGCGTTGGCCGACCAGAGCGCGTGACTGGGCGCGATGACGGGAAGGATCGGCTGCTCAGATGGCCATGGTGAGCTCGTCGAAGGCGCCTGGAGCCGACGGCGGTACCCTTCTCGGCAGCCGGGGTTCAGCGCAGGTCGAACTCTCCGAGTTTCACGCCAGCGGCAAACGACTGCCACTGCGCTGGGGTCAGCGTGAGCACCAGTCCGTCCGGGTTCTTGCTGTCGCGGACGGCGATGACACCGGGCAGGTTGCGGGCAACTTCGACGCAGTTCCCGCCGGTTCCGCCGCTGCGGGCGCTCTTGCGCCACTCGGCGCGGGACAGGTCTGGTGTGGTCATTCGCTTGCCGTCCTCTCACATGTATTCGGCAGCGATGGCGCTGATGAGGTCAATGGACTCCCGGGGTGCCAGCGCCGTAGCCCGCAGGTGGTCGAAGACCTCGCTGTAGCGCCCAATATCGGGTGGTTCTTCCAGGTACAGGCTACTGGTGTCGGTTTCCAGGTACACCACGTCAGGGTCGCTGGGCTCGGGGAAGGACAGCAGGACGAACGTGCCGAGCATGGCGATGTGGGCGCCCACGCTGAAGGGCAGCACCTGAAGCGTGACGTTGGTCTGCCGCGCCGCCTCGGCCAGGCGGAGGAGCTGGGCGTGCATGACTTCACGGCCCCCGACGGCCCGCCGGAGCACGGCCTCATCGATGATCGCCCAGAGCGCTAACGGCTTGTCCCTGGCTGCGGCCAGTTCCTGCCGTTCCATGCGGAACGCCAGCCGGCGGCCGATTTCCTCCGGCTCGGTCCTCACCCACGCGGCGGTCAGGACCGCGTGGGCGTACTCGGGGGTCTGGAACAGGCCGGGGACGAGCTGGGCTTCGTAGGTGCGGATCGAGGAGGCTTCGGCTTCAAGGTCGACGTAGGTGTCGAAGCCCCCGGCGAGCACGTCGGCGTAGGAGTGCCACCAGCCGCGGCGGCGGGCTTCGCGGGCGAGCGTGGTCAGCGCGTCGCGGCGCTCGCCGGTCACGCCGTAGATGTCCAGCAGGTCGGCCACGTCCCCGTGATGTGCGCGGGTGCGGGCGGTTTCCACCCGCCACAGCTTGGAGGTGGACCAGCCGAGGCGCTCAGCGACCTGTTCGCGGCTCAGGCTGGCTGTTTCGCGGAGCCGGAGCAGTTCAGCGGCCAGCCTGCGGCTGCGGGCAGACGGGCCTGGCACGGGGTCTTCTCCTCATCCCTTTGCGATCTTGCGGGTGCCTACTTTAGCGATTCCGGCCTGCGATAGCACCGGCCTGCACTGATTGCATATCTGCGATATTGCAGATATGTTGTCGCGCGAAGTAGCCGTCTGACATGTGTGTGCCACTCCGCGTCAGCCCCCGGGAGACAGCAGCCATGCGCGACACCAGCTCCATTGACCACGCCCCAGCGCTGGCCTGCTCCCGCACCTTCGCGGCCACTCCCGCCCACGTCAGGGACGCACGCCGCTTCCTGGCCGGGATACTCGATGACCACCAGATGACCGATGACGACGCGTTACTGTGCCTGTCCGAGCTGGCCACCAACGCGGTCGTGCACAGCCACTCCGGCGAGCCTGGCGGCTCGTTCACCGTCCGGGTCCAACTCGTCGGCTGGCGCCTGCGGGTGGAGGTCGGCGATCAGGGTGGCCGCTGGCACCCGCCCCCGTCGGCCAATGCGGAGGAGCACGGCCGGGGGTTAGTGATCGTCGGCCAGCTCGCGTCCCGCTGGGGCTGCGAGGGACACAGCCAGGCTGGCTGGACCGTATGGTACGAACTCGACCTAAACCCCGGCCAGTAACTCAGCCGCCCGACCCAGCCCGCGACGATGCCGGGGTGCGGCTGCGCACGGCCCGACTGCGGCGCGGCATGACCCAGACTGCCCTGGCCGACCTGGTCTGCATTTTGTGTCCATCGTGGAGGCCGGTCAGCGTGAGCTGACCCGCGTCCGCGACATCGATGCCCTGGCCGGCGTGCTCAACGTCTCCCCTCTCATCCTGCCCGCCGGCCGGGAAGGCACCTCAGTGGCCAGACAGCAGCCGATCCAGACAGTGCCGTTCCCCGCCCGCACGGACCGGCCCACCCTGGCCCGCACCCGGCTGGACACCCGCATGACGGGTGAGTGGCTCATCTGGCCGGGCCGTGCGAGCACCTCCCGCGAAAGGCCGTGACAGCGAACTGGTAGTCCGCACGGTGCCTAGCCCGGACGTACGCCATCAGCGGGAGCGCTGGCACGGCAGTGACCGTGGCCACCGGGCAGGCTTGAACCGCCGGTAAGAGTGGCTCTACCCTGCCGGGGCGTTTACCCGGCATTCCGGGGCGGGCCGCCGCAGTGCGCCAACACCGTGGCGGCCCTAGGAACCCATCTCTACGCAGGAGACAGGATCCATGACTGAATTCAAGCAGAGCGCCAGCCTCGTGGAGCGGGCCCGCGCGTACCTCGAGGACGTTCAGATGGGGCACGTGTCATTCGCTGACGAGAGCGCCCCGTTCACGACGCTTACCGGTTACCTCGCGGACCTGCTCGCGGTGATCGATGGGACCGGGCAGGCCCGCGCGTGCCGGGCCGAGGCCCGGCACGCGCTGCGGCAGCTGCCAGCTGCTGGGCCGCTGCCGTGCTGCGGACTGCCGGGCCAGCCCGTGTCTTGCTGGATCGACCAGCTCCGGTCATTACTGGTCCAGATGCTCGGCGTCACCGCAGTGCAGCTGGCAGAAGCCGATGAAGGGGAGCGTGGCATCCTGCGCCATGCAGTGGCCGATGCGATCGCCGGGCGGGCTGCCGCAGCCGCTGAACCGTGCCCAGGCTGCCTGACGCATCCAGCGCTGCTGTGCCCGCGCCACGCGGCTGAGCTGGACTGGGTCTCGGCGTACCGGACGCTGGCCGGCGACCTTGGTCTCGACCTCGCCCACGCTGGACCTACTCCTGCCGCTGTCTGAGTCAGCCGGCGATGAGGCTTAACCCAGCTGAGGCGCCCGCGGACGGACTGGTCTCCGCCCGGCGCCGGATCACCCCTCCGCCTGCCCGGTGGGGTACTCATGCACCCCACGCGGAGAACTCACATGGTCAGCGCCAGGCAAACCGGCTAGGTAAGCCCGGCCCATCCGCCGATTCGGCCGCTGATATTCCGCAGCGCCAGTGCCAGGTGGGTGAGCGGGCCCGTGATTGCGCGCCGGGCCCGTCCGTTGTCGGCGACCAGTCACCACTCGCTAACTACTAAGGAGGATGCCGATGGCTGCACAGACGATCTCTGGTTCGGGTGTGGCGCGCCGGCTGCTGGGCTGGTGCCTACGTGACCTGCGCCAGCAGGCCAGGCTCAAAGTCAAAGCGGCCGCAGCCGCGCTGGAATGGTCCGAGCCCAAGTTGTGGCGGATCGAAACCGGGCAGACAGCGGTGCGGGGCCTGGACGTCGAAGCCATGTGCGCCGTGTACGGCGCCCCACCCGGCCTGGCCCAGGCCCTGGCCGTCCTGGCCAGGCCCCCCAGAACGGACGGCTGGTGGCACTCCCACGGTGAGGCCGTCCCTGGCGCATTTGATGTGTACGCCAAGCTGGAAGAACAGGCCCGCCTCGTACAGGGATATGAACCCAGCCAGATACCGGCGCTGCTGCGAACCGCGCCCTACGCCCACGTCCTGATTACCAGCAGCCACCCCGACGCCGGCACGCAGGAGATCGAAGAACTGGTTCACGAGTGCACGGCCCGCCGGGTGCTGGTAACCCGGGCTAGTACGCCGCTGTCGCTCGAGCTGATCCTCGGCGAAGCCGTCCTGCGCTGCCCCACAGGTGGCGCACACGTGATGGCCGGGCAACTGCGGCACCTGGCCAAGCTGGCCGTGCTGCCGAACGTGCGCCTGCGGGCAGTGCCCCTCACCGCCGGGATGCACCCCGGGCTGCAGGCCGGGCCGTTCACGCTGCTGCGCTTCCCGCCCTCCGGTGGAGACCCGGAGCCTGAGGGGGCCACCGTCCATGTACCCGGCCTCACCGGCGAACTGTACCTGGACACACCCCACGAGGTGCAGCACTACGAAGCCGCCTACGCCGCCATCTCCAGCTGCGCGCTAGACGAGCCCGCCACCCAGGATCTCCTGCTGAAGGCCGCAAGGGAACTTGAGCAATGACCAAAGCTTCCGCTCACTACTTCGGCACTGCGCCGCTGAGGCCCGGTCTGTGCCTGATCTCGGACCGTGACACCCAACGGCTCCTTGACGACCATCGGCCGAGACGTGCAAATGAGATCGCTCTGCGCGCCAGCGTCGGCCTGATCTGGCTGATATGCACGTCATGCGTGACACCCGCACCTGACAGGGGACTGTAATTTCAACGGCTCTGTCGCACTTTCGGTGGTGACGGCGTGTCAAGCTATGGCACGGTTTGCTGAACCTGGCATGGTCGGCGGCGTGTGACATCAGTGAACTGGCGGGAGTTGTGTTCTCCGGGTTGTCGTCCCTGGTCATCGAGGATGTGACCGACCGGGACGGGGTGATCGTGGTCCGGGCGCGGACCGCGGCCGGCCCGGTGCCGTGCCCGCGGTGCGCCGGCCCGACCGGCCATGTGCACGGGTATTACGAGCGGACGGTTGCTGACGTACCCGCAGACGGGCGCCCGGTGGTGGTCCTTGTGCGGGTGCGGCGGATGCGCTGCCCGGACCTGGACTGCCCAGTGCAGACATTCCGCGAGCAAGTCCCGGGGCTGCTGGACCGCTACCAGCGGCGCACCGTCCGGCTGGCAGGCCAGGCCGGCGAGGCAGTCCGCCGGTTAGCCGGCCGCGCCGGCGCCGGGCTGCTGGCAGCGCTGGGCATCCCTTTATCGCGGCATACCGCGCTGCGGTTGCTGCTGCGGCTGCCACTGCCGGAGGTCGCCGTGCCCCGGGTGCTGGGCGTCGATGACTTCGCGCTGCGCCGCGGCCAGGTCTACGCGACCATCTTGATCGACGCCCAGACCGGGCAGCGGGTCGATGTCCTGGCCAGCCGCAAAGCTGACGTGCTGGAGACCTGGCTGCGCAGCCACCCGGGTGTGCAGATCGTGTGCCGGGACGGATCTGGCGCCTACGGCGAGGCGGTCCGCCGGGCGCTGCCCGGCGCGGTCCAGGCCGGTGACCGTTGGCACTTGTGGCACAGCCTGGGCGAGGCGGTACAGAAGGAAGTAGCCGCGCACAGCGCCTGCTGGGCGGCCGCTGGGCCGCCGCTGAACGAGGGCAGGCAGGCCCAGACCACAGCCGAGCGGTGGCGGCAGGTCCACGACCTGACCGACCGGGGCACCGGGCTGCTGGAATGCTCCCGCCGGCTGGGCCTGTCGCTGAACACGGTCAAGCGCTACGCCCGCGCCGCCGAGCCTGAGCGGATGATCCGCGCGCCCCGCTACCGGGCCACGCTGGTGGATCCCTACCGTGAACACCTGCGCGCCCGCCGCGCCGCCGACCCTGCCGTCCCGGTGCACCGACTGCTCGCCGAGATCCGGGAGATGGGCTACCCCGGCAGCATGAACCTGCTCTACCGCTACATCACCCAGGGCCGGGTGGAGGCTGACCGGCCTCATCTGTCACCCCGCCGCGTCGCCCGGATGCTGCTCACCCGGCCAGAGGCCCTCAGCGACACCCAGCAGGCACTGCTCGGCAAACTAACCGCCGCCTGCCCCGAGATGACCAGCCTCGCCGGCCTGGTCCGCGACTTCGCCGCCCTGCTCCACCCCGAACCCGCCAACCAGGCCAGGCTCAGCGAATGGGCCCACGCGGCACAAGCAGCAGACCTGCCGAGTGTTCACGCCTTCACCCGCGGCCTGGAACTGGACGCCCAGGCCGTGATCACGGCCCTCACGCTGCCCTTTCACAACGGCCGGACAGAGGGCGTGAACACAAAGACCAAGATGATCAAGCGGCAGATGTATGGCCGCGCCGGCTTCACCCTCCTGCGCCACCGGATCCTGCTCGGCTAGCAACGCAACCGTCACCACCGAAAGTGCGACAGAGCCGTTAAGTTGACAGACCCATGACCCCCGACGAACTTACGGAGCCACCCACTAAGGATGCGCGTGGGGCGGTTGTTGAGCTCGTTCTCGACGGTCAGCAGGTGCTTCGGCGGGTGGATGCTCAGGTCGGTGCCCTTGGGGAAGTAGTCGCGCAGCAGGCCGTTGGTGTTTCGTTCGAGCCGCGCTGCCACGGCGAGTGGGAGTCGCAGAAGTAGACGGGGGCACCCAGCGACCGGGTGATCGTGCGGTGGCGGGCCATTTCGGTTCCCTGGTCCCGGGTGATCGATCGCAGCAGCACTGGCGGCAGGCCGGCCATCCGGGCCTTCAGCGCGTTGTGCAGGGTGTCGCCGTCACGCTGGGGCATATGCAGGAGCAGGACCATCCTGGTCTGCCGCTCGACCAGGGTGCCGATCGCCGAGCCCTGGTCCTTGCCGATGATGAGATCTCCTTCCCAATGCCCGGCCTCGGACCGGTCCTCAGGTGGGAAGGGCCGCTGGCTGATCGTGAGCATCGGCTTCTCGAAACGTGGTCGGCGCCGCCCGGCGCGCTGATGCGCGCGGCGGTGATCACGCCCGGTGCGCAGCGGGGACCGGTGATGCGTTGCCAGCGGTGATGGGCGCAGCAGTACCGATCCCGGCTGATAGAGGGCCTGGTAAATGCTCTCGTGAAACAGCCACATCTCCGGCTCGCCGGGAAACTTCAGCCGCAGGTTCCGGCTGATCTGCTGCGGGCTCCACCGCTGCGCGAGCAGTTCGGCGACCAGTTGCCTCAGCTCGCCGTTGGTTTCGATCGCCGCCGGTGACGGCGGCCCGGGGCGCGGTTGCGCGACGATGGGCCTCGAACGGCCGGTAGCCGCCGCCGCCCGTGGCGTTTCCGCGCCGCGGGACGCGCACCACGTATGCCTGGCCGTGGGCTTCGAAGAAGGCGCGCAGTTCGGTGCAGTTGCCATAGACCTCGTCGCCGCAGGAGAAATCGAACCCGATGCCGTCCGCGAGTGCCCCGGCAGCGATATCGGTGGCCAGCTGTCCCTTGGTGCGGAACTCCAGGCCTGGCGGCAGGCCATGGCCAGTGCCTTCACCGGGTCCTCGATCTGGGTGCCGGGTATCCATTGTCGGGAGCCGATCAGCGCGTGCCCGGCATGCTCGCGCACGTACGCGAGGTGAACGGTGTTGATCCCATTGGCGACCCGTCCCGCGCAGCCCAGATATTGCCTCTGGACGCCGGCCTTGGCAGCGCCCTGCTTCTCCTGGCCAGTCTCGTCCAGGGCCCCGATCACCAGGCCGCGCCGGCGACCGGAGCGGTGGGCTGCCTCCTCCAGGGCGGCCACCGCGAACCGGCGAACTGTCCCCATCGCGGCGAAGGTGTCCCACGAAGCCCGGTTCAGCAGCCGCTGAGTCCGGTCCGGAGCCCGGTCTCCCGCATGCTCGGTAATCGTCCAGCCGTTACGCCTCGGCAGGCCACTGGCCAGCGCATTGACATACTTGCCTGCCTGAAGCCACGGCTCCGGCCGGGCGAAACACGGTCTGAGCAGGCACAGCAGTGCCCTGCGCTTCCGGGCGCCCAGGCGCGCCCCTATCCTGGCAGCCGCAGCCGCCTCCGGTTTTGTTGTCGTCACACACGCATGATCGCGAGGCGGCTGCACCCTTCCGAAACCAGGAGCACCCCCAGGCAACCGGGGTCACCCTAGGTCACACCTCAATTGGCTGCTGCCGTACTAGTGTGTCGCGCCTGAAATCCTGATGGTTTTGTTTGCTGGCCGTTAGTCTGCGGTCATGCCGGGTCCTTCTGCTGTGCCGATCGTGCTGTCTGAGGATGAGCGGGCTGAGTTGGTGCGCCGGGCGAGGGGACCGGGGCGGTGGCGGTCTGACCGGGCCCGGATCATCCTGGCCTGCGCCGACGGGATGTCGAACGCCGCCGCTGCGCAGGCGCTGGGGGTGGCCGTCAAGTCGGTGTCGAGGTGGCGGCGCCAGTTCGCGGACCAGCGGCTGGCCGGGCTGGAGGACGCGGCACCGGTCGGCCGCCGCAAGGCTGAGCTGGTCTTGGCCGGTGCGGAGCGGGCTCAGCTAATGCGATGGGCCCGGCGCGGCAAGACCGCCCAGTACCTGGCGCTGCGGGCGAAGATCGTACTGCGCTGCGCGGAAGGCGGGACGAACAAGCAGGCCGCCGCCGATCTGGGGATCGATGAGTCAACGGTGGAGCGGTGGCGGGCCCGGTTCATCGCCCGGCGGCTGGAGGGCCTGCATGACGGGCCGCGGCCGGGCCGGCCGCCGTCGATCCTGCTGGATCAGGTCGAGGACGTGATCGTGGCCACGCTGGAGACCACGCCGGGCAAGGACACGCACTGGTCACGGGCCTCGATGGCCGCCCGGACCGGGCTCAGCAAGTCGAACCATTGGCCGGATCTGGCGCAAGTTCGATCTCAAGCCTCACCTGCAGGACTCCTTCAAACTGTCCACCGACCCGTTCTTCGTGGAAAAAGTCGTCAACGTCGTCGGCCTGTATCACAACCCGCCGGAGAAGGCGGTGGTGCTATGCGTGGATGAAAAGAGCCAGATCCAGGCCCTGGACCGGTCCCAGCCGGTGCTGCCGATGATGCCCGGCATGCCCGAGCGGCGCACGCATGACTACCTGCGGCACGGCATCACCAGCCTGTTCGCCGCCTTCAACATCGCCGACGGCACGGTCATCAGCGAACTGCACCGCCGCCACCGGGCGATCGAGTTCCGCAAGTTCCTGGTCAGAATCGACAAGGCGGTACCCGCCGATCTTGATGTGCACCTGGTCTGCGACAACTACGCCACTCACAACACCGCTGAGATCAGGACCTGGCTGGCCAGGCACCCGCGCTTCCGCATCCATTTCACGCCGACCGGCTCGTCGTGGATGAACCAGGTCGAGCGATGGTTCGGCTTGCTGACCGACAAGCTGATCCGCCGCGGCGTGCACACCTCGGTGCAGGCCCTGGAGCACGACATCAGGGACTGGATCGCCACCTGGAACGACGATCCCAGGCCGTTCACCTGGACCAAGACCGCCGACGAGATCCTGAGCTCACTCGCCGACTACCTCGCCAAAGTCGGAGCAGGCGACCGCATAACCAGGCAAGGATAATCAGCCAATTTTCCGGCGCGACACACTAGAGATTCGGCTGGAACCCCGGCGTGTTAAAGAACTTGTCCAGGGCCGTCACGTCGGCCTGCCCTTCCGCCACCTGTGCCGGCGTATCGCCCGTGGGCGGCAAAGACGCAAGCTGCTTGAGCTCCGCTATTTGCGTAGCGTCGGAACTGGGAAGGTCACTGGCCACTTGCATGTAAGCCGTATCCAGCGTGGCTGCCGGGTCGTTGGCTGTCGCCTGCCAGGCTGCCAGGGCGGTTGCCGGTGGATTCGTCGGCGTCGAGCTAGGCGAGCTAGGCGTCGAGCTAGGCGTCGAGCTAGGCGAGCTAGGCGGCGGTGATGGCTGCGTGGTAGCAGGCGGTGGTTGCGATTGCTCTTGCGACGGGTCTTCCGACTGCCCGAAATCGACGTACCACTGGCCGTTTACCTCGCTCACCGGCATTGGTGAGAGGACAGTGGTACTGCCGGTGCTATTGGCGACTGCGGCCTGGTAGTCAGCGGCAAATTCGGACGGGCCGAGCGGCATGCCAGTAGTCGGATCGGCGTTTGACACGCACGGGCTAGATGGTGCGCAGATATTCCCCGTGACCGGCACCAGTGCTTCATCGCCAGAGACCACGGCTTGGCCGACCGTTACCCGGCCGGTGGCCGGACCCTGCCCAACGGTTCCGGCGTCGCACAGGTCTTGGGCGGACGGTATGACGTATGAGCACACTCCGTGAAGGGCGGATGGGAAGGGTGGCGGAACTGCCAGCCAGTCGCCTGCCAGCTCGTTCTGGTAGAACCCGTCCACGGCATCGGCGGGCGAGTCATTGCCAGGAACCGGTGGCGTCGGTGTCGTGCTCTGGCACGGCCCGGTAAAGGTTGTCAGTTGCCGGTTAGTGCCGAAGAACTTATTGAGCGCCGCAAGGTCGGCCTGCCCCTCTGTCTGCTGGGACTGAGAGCCCTCGCCCAGTTCGGCCAGCGGGAGCCCTGCAAACTGATTCAGGTCGGCTATTTGCGTCGTGTCGGAACGGGGCAGAAGATCAGCCACACCCCGAAGACTCGCGCCCATCGTGGACGCGCATCCGCCGAACGTCGCATCCCAGGCCGCGATTGCATTCGGCGGCGGATTCGGCTCACAATTGGCTGCGTTAGTAATACACGCCTGGACTTTTTTACCGAGCGCCTTGGCACCTAGGGCGTTAGGATGGTAACTCTGCGAGCAGACCCCGAGATCACCTACGCCGGGAAGTCCTTCCGTCACCCACTCTGCGACGTTCTTGTACGCGCAGTTACCGTGTCCGGGTCCAATATTAACCGGTCCAACCTTTCCCGTGGTTGCCAGTTGCAGGTCGTTAATCCAGGCGGCCGAGCCCGAAGGGTTGCCGCAGACCCAATGGTTGTCCATGACATCAGTGGTATCCACAAAGGTTACCTGGCCGGCATTTGGCTTACTGTCAACATAGTCGCTAGCGGCGGTATGGATGACCGCATTCAGTTTGTTTTCTGCGGTGTTGAGTTCGATCTGGTCACGGGGGGCGATTCCGTTGCATCCGCTAAACCCGGACTGCGGGAAGATGTGCGGGTAGCCGACCGTGTAGATATGAGCGTCCGGAGCTGCGGAATGGATATCACCGTACAGCGTGACCAGGTGGTCATGAAGCTTAGCGAAGCCTGCGCTGTAGTTCCCCGGTTTCCCTCCTGCCTCAGTCTCATTGATAGCTGTCTGGCAGACACCGGGGGCCACGCCGCTTCCGATGAACGGAGCCACGGGGAACGTTGCCGAGCAGGCAGTCAGGACACCGGCGAAACCCATGTCATCGCCGCCGACGCTGATGATGACCGTCTTTAGATTGTCATTCGGCTTGCCTTTGGCGGTAGGCGGCAGGCGAAGCCGGTTTACCTGGCTTACGCTGGTGTCTGAGCGGTAGCTCATGCCGTTCGGGCCGGTGAGGCCATCCATGTCACCGGAGGACGCGCCGGAACAGGCAACGAAGATGCCCGCGTTGAATATCTTAACGGCATACGACAGAGTGGACCGGTGGCAGGCATCCCCGCCTGGCAGGTTTAGCGGATTATTTTTTGCGCCTGTCCCAGCGAAGTTGCCGATATCGGTTGACGGAATGTACTTCTGACCGTCCGTTCCGGCTGTCCCTTCCCCTGCCGAATACGAGTCACCGAGTACCGCTATAGAGTTGTTGGGACCGTTGCTGGCGCTGTTGCCGCTGGCGCTGCTGCCGCCCCCGAACAGGCAGCCCGCGAGTAGCAGTGGGAGAATGGCGAGTAGCGGTAGTAGCTTTCTCATGATCTTCTATACCTCCACTTAAGCCGAGCCTTGACTACCTTGTTCCGGATAATGAATCCCAGGATGATCAAGGCAAGGACACCAGGCAGAATTTCGTCGTACCGATGCCTGTGATAAAGGCTCTGGTATTCCACGATGGCCGAGAGGGCACATATCACGAACGGATAGAACAGGATGAAGTTCACGAGCCGAAGCTTGTTTATGTGTCTTCGCATCTCGTGCTGTTCCAGGGTTAGCGGCGGTAGAGCACTGCCACCACCACCCCGATTGTCGGGGTCTCCTGGATTCATCACGAAGCCAGCGCCCGCCGATGGCCGACCAGGGTACTGACCGGGATCGTTAGGGATGCCCCCGCCCCATGGGCCTCTTGGGTCGCTGCTCATGGTCCCCACCTGAAACCGTACTTATGCTTGATCCTGCTCTTGACCACCTCGTTGCGGATCTGGACTCCCATGATCACCAGCGCGGCGATGAGAGCCAGGATCGACTCGACGTGATGATGCGGCATGATGCTTGCGGCCTCGCTGCCGCCGTATTTGCCAAAGAAGTTGTCCAGCGCGAGGGCGTTGGCCTTGGCCGTGTTCGTCTGCGCCACCGTGGTGTTACCGAGGTCGCCCAGCGCGCTACCCATATTTGCAAGCTGCCGTAGCTGCGCAATCGCCGTGGTGTCCTGCGCAGGCAGGATGCTGGCCAGGTGATCGAGATAGGGACCGATGTTGTTCGGGCTGATGTTCGGGGAGTCCTCCCAGTCGAACATCGCCTGCGATGAGGGCGCTGCCGATTGGCTGGCTGCGGGCGCGTGCGTACTCGGTGCTGCCCCAGCCGGTGGCCCAGGAGCGGTAGAGGTAGAGCTACCGCCCCCGCACGCACTGAGCCCATGCCCGTTGCCCGTTGCCAGCGCGAGCGTTCCGATCGTTGCCGTGATTGCTGTTCTCATTTGAACCCGTACCTCTGCTTGATCCGGCCCTTAACGATCTTGTTGTGGATCTGTATGGTGGTCCCGTTTTTCCTGGCGGTGGGTGGTTCCCGCCGTTGGTGCCAGGCTGCGGTACCGAGCGGGCGGTGGGCAGAGGCCGGATTACCCCTTTCCCGGGGCCCGGGCAGCGAGGTACAACTACCTACAGCTGGCGAGGGCCGCGCGCCCTCGTGGGCGGTCGGCTAGACGAGGCCGGCCTGCAGGGCGAGCCGGGTCGGGCCGGCGCGGCGCCGGCACCCGGTCTTGTCGCGGATCCGGTCCAGGTCCGGGCGGACGGTGCTGACGCTGATGTACAGTCGCTCGGCGATCTGGGCGTCGGTGGCGCCCTGTGCGACCAAGATGACCAGTTCCTGTTCCCGTGGGCTGAGCTGTCCTAGGGCCGGGCGGCGGCTCGGGTTGCTGTGGGCCGGGGATGGCCAGCAGGGCTGCGTTATCGGCGGCGGTGGCCAGCGTCATCGCCGCGCCGCGTTCCTTGGCCGCGGCCGTGGCGGCGGATCCCAGCGCCTGGCGGGCTTTGCGGATGGATGCCTGGCGGCGGTCGGCGAACTGCGGCAGATCCGGCATGCCGATCTGGGTGCTGTGGGTGGCGTGGGCCGCCCACAGTGTGATCGCTTCGGCCCAGCGCTGTGTCGCCGCACAGGTGCCCGCAGGTATCCAGGCAGTCGACCACGCGGAGGCGGTCACCAGTCCGGGCGGCGACCTCGAGCGATTCGCGAAGGTGCGCGCCGGGTCGGAGATGCGGCCGGTCTGCCAGCCGATCTCCGCTATGAGCCATAGGCAGTCTGCGAGCTCTTGCAGGTGGCCTGCGTCCGGGGCCGGGGCCAGCAATTCGGCGCAGACTTCCGTTGCCGGACCCGGCTGGCCAGCCTCGGTCAGGGGGCGCATCGGGATCGTCTCGTTCCTGCGCCGGTGCACGTGCGGGGTGACCGCGGTGCGGGCTAGCCACAGCGGCCGTCGGGCATGTTGCGGACGGGGCCGGTGCTGGTTGCGGCGGGGCTAGCGGCCCGGACGGTGAAGTGGTGGCTCTGCAGGCTGGCAGCGGTGGCGGCGTCGGCGGCGGTGCCGGTGCCGGTGCTGGCCAGGGTGGTGAGCAGCGCGGCGGCCAGGGCCAGGATGCGTCGGGTGAACATGGGTGGTCTCCGTTTCTGGTGGTGGCCGGGCCGGTCCCGGCCTGCTCACACCAGGCTGCGCCGCCGGGCGGCCCGCGCGGCAGGGCCAGGTTGCCCCTTGCGCCGTGTTGGCGGATTTGGCGCAGATGTCTCACGCCGGCGCGGGCGCCAGGCGCTGGGCGATTGGATGGCCGGTTAGATCAGGCCGGCCTGCAGGGCCAGGCGGGTCAGGTCTGCGCGGCGTCGGCAGCCGGTCTTGTCCCGGATCCGGTCCAGGTGGGTGCGGACGGTGCTGACGGCGATGTACAGCTGGGCGGCGATTTGGGCGTCGGTGGCGCCGCGGGCGACCAGGATGACCAGTTCCCGTTCGCGGGCCGATAGCTGGGCCAGGCCCGGCGGTTTGGGCGGCTGCCGCGGGTCCGGGCCGGCGGTCAGCTGCTCACGGGCCAGGTCAAGGGCCGCATCGACGCTGAGCGCCATGCCCTCGGCGCAGGCCTGGTCACACTGGTCGGCGCCGAGGCGGCCCCGCACGTCGGCGAGGCTTTCCTGGCGGTAGCGCGCTTCGGGGTCCTGCCATGGTTCTCCGGCCCGGTCGAGAAAGGCCTGCGCGACGCCGTGCAGCACCCCTGCCTGGTGCCCGTCGCCCCGGTCGACGGCCAGGCACGCCAGGCCGAGGCTGGCGTAGGCGATGCCGGAGCGGTCCCCGTTCCGGCGAGCCGTCCCCAGGGCAGCTCCGAACATTGCCCGCGCGGCGTCTGGGTCGCCCTCTTGGCGCAGCACCCAGCCCAGGTTGACCGACAAAATGGCGGAGTTCTCACCGATCGCCTGCATGGCCTGCGCCGCCGCGTCCAGATGAGCCCGGGCGGCCGGGATGTCCCCGGCCTGCAGCGCCTGAACGCCGGCGTTGTTGTACAGGTAACGGCTCATGAGCTGGTCGCCGGATCGCCTGATGCAGGCGATGGCCTCGGCGAACAGCTGCCGGTAGCGAGCCGGGTCGATGAGGTCGCTGCACAGCAGGTACTCCATCAGGCTCTGGGCCAGCAGGACATCGTCGCCGAGCTGCCGGGCGCGCTCCACAGCCTCCTGCCCGAGGGGACGTCCTGTCTCCGGCTCGCCGGCGAAGAAATAAGCCTCGCAGCTCGCCGCGAGCGACTCGATGAGCAACCGCTCGTCGCCGAGCTGGCGGGCGAAATCAAGCGACTGCTCCCCCAGCTGCCGGGCCGTGCCAGGGCCCGCAGCGCGAGCGGTGAGGACGGCGGTGACCAGTGCCGCACCGAACAGCCGGGGATCTGCCCGGGCGTGGGGCCGCTGCAGCGCCGGCATGAGCAGCCCGCGGGTTTCCTCGTACCGGTCACGCGCCATCCAGTAGCGCCGCAGCGCGACGCCGAACCGAAGCACCCGCGCGCCCCCCTCGAGGTCACCGGCCGCGTGCCCCGCGGCGCGCCGCAGGTTCGCCTGCTCAGCGTCCAGCCGCACGAACCACCGGCCCTGGTCCGGCCCGGTCAGGTGCGGGGCCGCCGCCTCCGCGACGGAAAGGAAGTGCGCGCAGTGCGCGGCGGCGAGGGCGGCGGCCTCGTCCTGGCCGGCCTCGGCGAGCTGTTCGGCGGCGAACTGGCGGATGGTCTCCAGCAGCCGGAAGCGCAGGGTTCCCCCGGCTGGCTCCGCTACGACCAGGCTCTTGTCCGCGAGCGAGCCGAGAAGGCCGGCGACGTCGAGCGCCTCGAGGTCGCCGAAGCCGCACACCGCCTCGGCGGCGTCCAGGTCGAAGCTCTCGGCGAACGCCGGCAGCCGCCGCAGCAGCAACTGCTCGGCGGCGTTGAGCAGCGAATAGGACCACTCCACGGTCGCCCGCAGGGTCTGCTGCCGCTCCAGGGCGGTGCGGCTGCCCCCGGTGAGCAGCCGGAAGCGCTGGTCCAGCCGATCATGCAGGCTGACGAGGGACATCGTGCGCAGCCGGGCGGCGGCCAGCTCGATGGCCAACGGCATCCCATCCAGCCGCCGGCAGACCGACACCACCAGCGGGCCGGTCTGCTCGCCAGCGGCAAAGCTGACGCCCTGCGTCCTGGCCCGATCGGCGAATAGCGCAACCGCATCGGACGACTCTGGCGTCCCGGAGTCAGAATCGCCGGGTCCGGGAAGCGACAGCGACGGCACCCGGTAAATTGTCTCCCCGCCGATGCCGAGCGGCTCGCGGCTGGTGGCCAGCAGATGCACCCGCGGGCAGCGCCGCAAGATCAGCTCAGCGGTCTTGGCGCAGCCGCCGATCAGGTGCTCGCAGTTGTCGAGCACGATCAGGATGTCCAGGAGGGCCAGCGCATCGAGCAGGGCCTCGGTGACCGGACGGCCCGGCTGCCCGGCGATCCCCAGCGCCGCGGCAATGGCCGGCGCCACCGCGTCCTGGCCGGTGACCGCCGCGAGCTCCACCAGCCAGACCCCGTCACCGGACCCGTCGAGCAGCTCGGTGGCCACCTGCAGGCCCAGCCTGGTCTTGCCGCACCCGCCGGCCCCGGTCAGCGTGACCAGGCGAGAGGACTCGGCCAGGGCCCGGACCTCGGCCAGCTCCCGGCCGCGGCCGATGAACGTCGCCAGCTGGGCCGGCAGGTTGTTCGGCAGCGCCGAGCTGCCCAGCGAGCGCAGTGGGGGGAACTCGGCCTGCAGGCCCGCCGCGTGCAGCTGGAAGATCCGTTCCGGGCGGCCCAGGTCCTTCAGCCGATGCACACCAAGATCCCGCAGCCCCGCGCCCGGCGGGAGTGAGTCGCGCACCAGCGCGGCCGCCGACTCCGACACCACCACCTGGCCCCCGTGCGCGACGCCCGCCACCCGGGCCGCCCGGTGCACATCCAGGCCCACCAGGCCGGTAGCCGCCGCCTCGCCAGTATGCACACCCGTCCGCACCCGGACCCGCCCCCCGGCCGGCCAGGCATGTGCCTCGATTGCCTGCTGGATCTGCAGCACTGCCGCCACGCACGCCCGCGGTGAGGAGAACGCGGCGAAGAACCGGTCTCCCAGGACGTCCACTTCGCTGCCGCCGTGGGCGGCCAGAGCGGACCGGATCAGCGCGTGGTGATCGGCAAGCACCTGCTCGTACGCGCCTTGCCCGAGGCGCCGGAGCAGCGCCGTCGAGCCGTCAATGTCGGTAAACAGAAACGTGTATGTCTCCATCAACGCCAAGCGTAGGCGGCTAGCCAGCGGGGCCGCAGCCGACACCAGGCGCACCACCAGGGGCGATGCCCGGTCGCGCCCCGTAGCTCCGGTTCCTGAGCAACTCGCTAAGCACCGCAAACCGCGCACCCACAGCCATCCGCACGAGGCGCACCTCACGTCGGGCAGGACCTGGCCACCGAGGCCGGCACCCCGTCTTGTCCCGGACCGTCCAGGTACGAGCGACGGTGCTGACGCTGATCTACAGCCGGACGGCAATCTGGGCGTCGGTGGCGCCGCGGGCGACCAGGGTGACCAGCGTGCCGCGCTGCGGCTGGCTGCTGCGGGGCCAGCCGGGCGATGGGTACCCGGTGCTGCGGGCGGCCGCCGACCGCGCCGGGGCGGGCGGCGAGGTGTGGCGGCAGGCGCAGTTCTGGCTCGGCATGGCCGCGCTTGACTACGGCGACCTGGCCGACGCGCTGGGCCCCTTCACCGCGGCCAGGGACGCCGCCGGGGACCGGGGGCGTCCCGGGTGCTGGCCGAGTGCCTGGGCGGCCGGTCGGTGGCGCTGTCGAACATGGGCCAGATCGCCGAGGCAATCGAGGACGGCCGCCGAGCGGTGGCCGCCGCCCGGCAGGCCGGCGACCCGGCCGCGGAGGCGTTCGCCCTGGTGAACCTCAGCGTCGGCATCAGGTATGCCGGCGACCTCGACCGCTCGGTACAGCTGGCCCGGCAGGCCCAGCAGATCACAGGCGATATCCCCGGCTGGATGGCCCGCACCTGCGCCACCACCTTGACCACGGTGCTGGCCGACGCCGGGGATCTGGCCGCCGCCGTGCAGGTCGGCGCGGCGGGCCTGGCACAGTCGCGGGAGGCGGGCGACACGTGGAACCAGGCGGCCCTGGCGATCCGGCTGGCGTACCCGGAGCTGCAGGCGGGCCGACTGGCGGACGCCGCGGCGCACCTGCGGGAGGGACTGCAGATCGTCATGCGGGCCGGTGGCAGGTTCGAGCTGGTCAACGCGCTGGAAGTCGCCGCGTTCTGGTGCGCCGCGACCGGGCGTCACGTCGAGGCAGTCACGCTGCTGGCCGCCACCGAGGCGCTGGAGCGCTCCTTGCGTATAGAGGGGAGCATAGAAACCGCCCCGTGGATGGCCCGCCGCCGGGAAGCCCAGCGCCACGCCCAGCAGGTGCTCGGACCCGACCGGCCCGCGCGGCCGCAGAACGGAGCGCGGCGATGAGCACGGCCGCCGCCGCCGAGTACGTGCTGCTGATCACCACACCGGCGCCCCGTGCTGGTATGCCAGACCCCGGCGGGCTCAGCCCCCGGGAGAAAGAGCTGGTCGCCCAGGGCGTCAGCGACGCCCAGATCGCCGAACGGCTGTTCATCAGCGTCCGCACCGTCCGCTCCCACCTGGACCGGATCCGGGACAAGACCGGCTGCCGCCGCCGCGCCGACCTCACCCGCGTGGCCCTGCAGGCAGGGCTGATCTAACCAAGTCGACCCGCCTCGCCACAGCACCGCCGATCCGAGCCGCCGCCTTCCCGCCAGTGTGGGTATTTGTGCCCCTGCGGTCGCAGGCGCGGGAAAGGGGTAATCCGGCCCCTGCCCCCGGGGGGTACTGGTGGGTGAGCCTGGCTGCAGCAGGCCGGGACCGGCCCGGCCACCCGCACAGGGGAGAGCTGCCATGCTGATCCGCCGCATCCTTTCCGTGCGTGACGACCATCACTTTGTCCGCCCCGGTGAACGGGGAGTTCACCAATATCCAGGAGGCCAGAGACGGCAGCATATCTAATTACTCCCTTACTAACCCACAACCCGGATTCGAATGGCCAGAAGAAGCCAGTCTCACCAACATCAGTTCTTGATACCGAACCAAGCGAAAGGCATTCCGATGATAAATAACCCTGATGACCGGCCGCAGGTATCTGTCCCCGTCCCCAAGAATCCCGCACTGTACGCGGTCCTGGGACTCCTCATACCCGGCCTGCCCTCCCTTCTGATCCGAACGGACAAGGTCATAGGCGGCATCCAGCTGGGGCTGTGGATCCTGTCCTGGGGCCTGGCCTTCTTCGTCATCGGCTTCTTCGTGTGGCCAGCAGTAGCGGTCTGGTCCGCGATCACCGGCTACCAGGACAGCCAGGCGTGGAACCGCGCCAACAGCCTCGCGTCATTAGCACCAGACCCGCCTTGATGGCGGAAGCCGTCATGATTCCCGGCAGGTCCGCGGCGCCCCGAGGCGCCGCGGACCCGCGGCACCGCCAGGTCCACCGCCCCCACGTCGGTGAGCACAGTCTTGCCCGTGACGCCGTTGCGGCTGTTCCCGCTTCCGCGGCCTGCGGGATCGTGTTTCTCATAGCCCAGATGGCCGGTCATCTCCTCGGCCAGCGCCCGTTCCAGCACAGCCTTGGTCACCTGGGGTAGCAGTCCCTCCGGGCCCAGCAGCTCCGCGCCTTCGGCCTGGGCGCGGCCCAGCAGCTGATCGGCCAGCTCGTCATCCACGAGCGGCCGGCGGCCCGGCGGGCCCTCACGTTTACGGCCCATCTTCGCAGTGTCTGACATCACGTGTCCTTCCGCGAGCCACCCTCCCTGGCGGCTCATCGTCAGGCCACGTCACTTACACAGCTGGTAGAAATTACAGTCCCGTCAAGATCGCCGAACAGGAAGCCCTGTCTCAGTTCCCCAGGTGCGAGCATGGCAGTTATGCACGGTCACCCCCAGAATAATAGAAAGTGACTACGAATTTGGTGGGCCTTCGGCAGACCAGTCCTGGGTGGACGAGGCGGGTTTGGACGATATACAGCGGGTAACGACTGATGTTCTCGTGGTTGGCGGGGAGGCTGCTGGGAAGCGCGCCGCGATCGCGGCTAGCCGGGCGGGGGCGCGGGTTGTGCTGGCGTCGAAGCGTCTTGTGGGACGGGGTGGTGCCACGTCGGCAGCGGTGGGTGCGGTCGCCGTGTTCGCGGACGGAAGTGCTGGGGATTCGCCGTATGAGCACTGCGTTGACACGGTCCGGGGCGGTCATTTCATTGGCGATCAGAAGATCGCCTACACGCTGGCCCGGGACGCGGCGGGGCGACTGCTGGAATTGCGGGATCTCGGCGCGCGGCTCGATACCAATCCGGACGGCAGTGTTCTGCAGCGGCCGCTGCCTGGTCACCGCTATCCGCGGTCGGTGTCGTTCGGTCTGCTGACGGGACTGGAGTTCAACAGGGTGCTTGACTTGCAGGTTCGCCAGATGCCCGTTGACATTCTGGAGGGCCTGGCCATCGCCGAACTCGTGGTTGACGACGAGGGCGTGACGGGGGCGATCGGCCTTGACACGCAGTCCGGTGAACCGCTGCTCATCCAGGCCCCGGCGGTGGTGCTCGCGACTGGGGGTATCCACGGCGCTTACCTGCCTCGGGGGTACCCGGCTGAGGATCTGTCGGCGGATGGGCTGGGGATGGGCCTAGCTGCCGGGGCCGAACTGTCGGACCTGGAGTTCGTGCAGTTCTTCCCGACATCGCTGATCTGGCCACCCGAGGTCGCGGGCTGCTCGGGGATCGGTGACCTCCGATACAACTGTGACGCGTGGCTGCTCAACGCCGCCGGAGAGCGTTTCATGGAGCGTTACGACGCCGACCGGATGGAGCTTTCGACCCGCGATGTCGTGTCCGCCGCCGTCGCCACGGAGATCGCGGAGGGACGGGGAACCCCGCATGGGGGCGTCTGGATGAGCCTTGCCCACGTTGGCAAGGACAAGCTGGATTCGTATCTCGCCGCCACCTTTCCCGGCGATGTGTTCGCCGGTTATGACCTGCGCTCGGCCGGGATCGACGTCCGATCCGATCGGCTGGAAGTCGCGCCGATCGCGCACTTCCACATGGGCGGGGTGCGGGTCGATTCCCAGGCGCGCACCTCAGTCCCGGGGCTGTTCGCCGCGGGCGAGGTCACGGCCGGCCTGCACGGAGCCAATCGCATCGAGAACAACGCGCTGACCGAGACGCAGGTGTTCGGGGCCATCGCCGGCGCCGAGGCGGCGCGGCACGCCCGTGACGCCCGACGCGTAGTGAAGATCGGTCTCGATCCTCGGTATGCTGCGGCTAACGACGTTAGTGATCCGACGATCGCACGCGCGGTGTCCGGCATCCGGCAGGTCATGTGGCAGAAGGTCGGGGTCCTGCGCAACGGGTCGGATCTGTCGGCCGCCGTCGAGGAACTGGCCGGCTATGGCCAGGAGCTCCTCTCCTCTCCGTCGCGAACGTACTACTCACTGGCGGGGCGTCAGGCGCGCAACCTCGCATTGGTCTGTGAGGCCATCGCCCGCTCGGCGCTGGCGCGGACCGAGTCGCGGGGTGCCCACGTGCGCCTTGACCATCCTGCGGCCGGAGGGCCTGATTGGCTGGTGAACCAGGTGACGACCGCGGTCGAGGGCCGACTGTCGCTGCGCCCAGAGCCGGTGCTCTTCCCGCACATCGTGCCGTGACCCGCACGGCTGTCCGTACGCTGGTCACCGCCCGCAAGCCCGGGTCTGCCGGCCGCCCTGGCGGGGCAGTGGACCGGCTCGCTAAAATAAACCGTGACGTCCGTGAGTCCGACCGCTAAGTCCGTCGAGCATCCGCCGTCGGTGGTGCGGGCGATCGCGATCCTCGACCTGCTGGGCGCGGCGGCCTCGGCTGAGCCTTTGCCGCTGCACAAGATCGCGTCCGAGCTGGGCCTGCCGAAGTCGTCGACGCTGGCGATCTGCAACGCGCTCGCCGAGGGCGGGCTGCTAAGCCGCTCGGCTGCCGGTTACTCGCTCGGGCCGAAGGTGCTGCGGCTCTCGAACACGTACCTCAGCCAGCTGAACGAGGTCAACGAGTTCTACCGGGTGGCGCGGCATCTGACGACGGATGCGAAACATACGGTGCACATGGCCTCGCTGTCGCAGAACCTCGAGATCACCTACCTCGCCCGACTGGGCGGCCGCGGCCTGCCGAATCTTGCGCCGGTCGGGCAGTCGTTCCCGGCCAACTGCGCGGCCACCGGAAAGGCACTGATCGCCGAACTGCCCAACAACGAGCTGCGCCGCCGGCTGGAACGGCTGGCGCCGTTGCCGGCCATGACCCCCCGCTCCATCTCCGCGACTGCGGATGTCCTGGCCGAGGTGCAGCGCATCCGCAAGGTGGGCTACGCGCTGGACGATGAGGAGACGACCGCCGGTCTGTATTGCGTAGCCATGGCGGTGCCTGCGGTGCCAGGCAGGGAGGGTCGGTGGGCGATCGGAGCGTCCATGGTCAAGTCGGCGGTGAGCGAGCAAACCCCGGAGTCGTTGCTCAGCCAGCTCCGCGAGATCACCGCCGCCTTCGCGGAGCGGCTCGGCGCCTAGCCTGGACCGTCCCCTACGGCTTGCGGAACAGGTACGAACCTCGGCCTTTGGAATAGCTGGTCACTCCATCGGCAATGACGACCTCACCGGCGGAGATGACCGTGGCCGGCCAGCCGGTAAGGACGGTGCCTTCATAGGCAGTGTGATCCATGGCGTCGTGTAGGGCGCCGCTGGTTACCGTCGTGGTGGCTTCGTCGTCCCAGATGGCCAGGTCGGCGTCCGCGCCGGGTTGCAGTGTGCCCTTGCGCGGGAACAGCCCGAATTCGCGTGCCGGCTGGGCGGCGGTGAGGCGGACGAAGTCCGGCAGGGACAGCCGGCCGCGGCGCACGCCTTCGGAGTACAGCAGCGGCATGCGGAGCTCGACCCCGGCGATGCCGTTAGCCACTTCGTGGAAGGCCGTGGCGTCGCCCTTGGGCAGCTTCCCGTCGGTGAGCAGGTAGGGCGCGTGGTCGGAGCTGACCACCTGGATCTCCCGGGCGCGCAGCGCCTCCCACAGCGCCTCCCTGTCGTCGCTGGTCCGCACCGGCGGGCTGCACATGAACTGGACCGCGGTGCCGACGGGTTCCCGCATGGCCGCCTCGTCGAGGACCAGATAGTGCGGGCAGGTTTCGACGGCGAGCTCGGTGCCGGCCGCTCGTGCCGCCCGGACTGCCTCCAGGCCGGCCGCCGACGAGAGGTGCACGATGTAGACCGGGAGGTCGAGATACCGCGAGATGGCGGCGATCTCTGCGATGCTCGCGGCCTCCGCCTCGGCGCTGTGCGCGATGGCGTGGCCGTAGGGGGCGGTCTGGCCCGCCGCCAGCAGACGAGCGGTCTGCCAGCTGATCATGCCGTGATGTTCGGCGTGCACCATCACTGTCATGCCGAGCCGCCGGGCGACGGAGACCGCTGTCAGCAGATCAGCACCGCGCAGCCGCAGCCGCTCATAGGTGGTGAAGATCTTGAGTGAGGTGATGCCCGATTCGACCGCGTACTGCAGGTCGGCGGCGAACCCGTCGTAGGCGGCGTCGGTGACGATGAGGTGCAGTCCCGCGTCGCCGACTGCGATGCGGACCGCGTCGAGGCCGTTTTCGACGGCCTGCCGGACGGTGGTCCCGCGTTCTTGGGCGGTGAAGGCGAGCAGCGACGTGGTCCCGCCGTGCAGCGCGGACCGGGTGCCGGTGAAGAAGTCGTCGGCCGTGCGCACGCCGCTGGCCGACACCTGGGCCAGATGGCAGTGCGCGTCGAGCCCGCCGGGCAGTACATACCGGCCGGTGGCGTCCACCACGGTCCTGGCCACGCCCTCGGAGGCGCCGACGACGGCGATGCTACCGCCGACGACTGCGACGTCCGCGGCGAACAGGCCGGTCTCGTCGACGACGGTGCCGCCCTTGATCAGCAGGTCATACATGGGCAACCGGCGCGGCGTCGATCTGTGACCAGCGGGCCGGCGGCCGGGTGAGGAACCTGCGCATTAGCCGGTCAATCTCGGCATGCGCGATGGCGTCCAGCGAACCGACCGGGTAGCGGCAGGTCGCGTGGGCGATAGCGCCGCGGCGGCGGAGCAGTTCCTTGCGCACGGCGATCCCCAGCCGCAGCTCATGGCGGTTGAGCGGGAGGCTCGCGTCGAAGAGGTCTTCGGCGTCATCGTCATGCCCCTCGCTGATGAGCCGACACACCTCGGCGAGGATGTCGGGGAACGCGAACCCGGTCATCGCGCCGTCCGCCCCGCGCAGCAGTTCCTGCGGCAGGTGGATGCCGTTGTTGCCCGCCAGGATCGTGACGCGGCGCAGCCCCTCCTGCTCCGCACGCCTGATGGCCGACAGCTTGGCTAGACCGGGCTCTTCCTCGTGCTTGAGCATGACGACGCTCGGGGAGGTCTCGACGATCTGCCGCCAGCAGGGCAGGGAGATGTAAGTGTTGGATGCCTTCGGGAAGTCCTGCACGCAGATCGGGATCTCCGGGCCGAGGACCCGCCCCACTGCCTGGAAGTATCCGGCGACGGCCTCGGGACTGGTCAGGTTCGCCAGCGGCTGGACGAGCACGCCGTCGGCTCCGGTGGCCATCGCGTCGCGCGCCAGTGCGGCGAGCCGCTCCAGCGAGCTGTCGCTGACGCCAACGAGCACGCTAGTGCGCCCGTCGGCCGCTTGGAGGGTCTCGCGTACGACGAGCCTGGCCTCCTCGGTCGTGAGGCGGTTCGCCTCGCCCATCACCCCCAGCAGCGTGATACCGGTGACGCCAGAGCGGAGGTAGAACTCGGTCAGGGTGCCGACAGACGGGACGTCAACGGCGCCGTCGGCATCAAGCGGGGTAACGGCCACGGCAATGAGGCCGTCTGACGGCAAGTGCCGCGTCACTGGATGGCTTCCCTTCATCGGGGTGGGCAGTGGTCAGGTCGCGTGGACGAGTACCGCGCTCGCGCCATAGCGGAGGGCGGCGGTGCAGGGTTCGATAACGGGGATGCCTGTCAGGCAGCGAGCCGGTCCTTCAGGTGCGACATTCCGGTGCAGCCGAGCACGACGCACCCGGTGCCCGCCCCGGCGGGCTCGACGGCAACCCTCTCGCAGACGAGGACGGCAGTGTCGCGGATAAGGCCGAGCATCGGATGGCCGACCGGCCGGTCCAGGCGCGGCACGTCGGACCAGCCGAGCCGCTGCCACAACACCTCGTGCCCCCAATGACGAGCGCGAGGTCGTCGACAGGACGCCAACCGCGGCGGCGTGCATACAGGCGCGCCGGATCGCCGACGTCCCGATGCCGGAAACCGGCAGGCCGACGGCGGCGGCGAGCGCGTCGATGCCCACGTCGGTGAAGCACGCGACCATATAGGCGGCGCCGTCAACGCTGAGCGCGAACCCCACCATCGGCGCCGTGGCGTTCTCGGGGCCGGCTGTGTCCTCGATGACAACCGGGCCACGCGTCAGCGCCGGCACCATGACCTCGACGCCGGCCTGCAGCGCGTCGTAGATGGAGCGCTCGATTGTCGGGGTGACGCAGGCGGTCGGGTTCGGGTTAATGACGACGATACGTGCGGCCACGGCGGGTTACACCACCGTCGTGCGCGGGCCCGCCGTGTTCCTGACACCGAGCTTGGTGAGGTTCTCGCGCGCCTCCGCCGACGGCTCATCGACGTCGCGGTAGGTGAGCGCCGGGCGGTCGGCGAAGTAGTCCGGCGGATAGATGGTGGTGGCCGCGTAGGTCGCCGCAAAGGTCTCCGGCCGCAGGCGCAGCAGGTGGTTGGCCATGCTCAGGCTGCCGCGCGCGGCCCGGACCGCGCCGACGTCGATGGTGGCGCTGACAAAGCCCGTGCCGTGGTCGTTGCGCTCGGCCAGGGTATGGCCCCGGTAGTCGAGGATGCGGGTGCCGGATCCGACGTCGCCGTTGTTCGGGGCGTTGTCGACCGCATCGCCGTTCAGGGAGGCGGCCACGTTGCAGGAGATGACGTACATCAGGTTCGCGGCACCGGCGAGCACCTTGGCGGCGTCCTGAGCGACCGAAGGCTCCTCCCACGTGAGGTGCAGCACTACCTCGGCGCCACGCAGCGCCAACGTGCGCGCCACCTCGGGGACCATGATCTCGCCGCAAGGGATGATCCCGATCCGCCCGAGGTCGGTATCGACGACCGGCCAGAGCCCCTCCCATCCCTCGGCCTCAAGGTACTGGTTGAGCACGTCGTGCGGGGAGGTCCACAGCGAGGTGTGCACCCGCCGGTAGCGCAGCACGATCTGGCCGTCCGGACTGATGAGGGAGGACGTGTTGAAGAAGCGGTCGCCGTAGCCGGCGTCATGCTCGAATTGGTTGGCCCCGAGGTAGACGCCATGTCGGCGCGCCGCGTCCTGCAACGGAGCGGTCAGCGGTCCGGGGACGGTGCCGCACGCCCGCTCCAGCCACTCGCGGATGGGTGCCGCCTTCCCAGCGGCTGTGTCGGCGACGAAGTCGGGCTGCCCAGTGAACGCGTACTCGGGCAGCACGATAAGCGCGGGCCTTGGGTCCGCCTCGACGGCCTGGTCGATCAGTTCGAGGGCGGTTCGCAGGTTGTGCTGTATCCGCGCCGCGGCTGCCTCGGTCGATTCGCACGGCGACACGATCTGCGTAGGCATCTGGATGCAAGTGGCCGTCCAACTCAGAGTCATTTCTCCTCCGGATGTTGGTCGATGCTGCGAGGTCGGCGACATTGCCGGGCCCGATAGCGCCGTCGCGTTCAGCAGGCTGAACATCGTCTAGCATGTTAAACATAGGATAACCTCAGGCGGACGCCGCCGACAAGGATTGACCGCCCGGCTGGTCAGTGCCAAGCTGCTCCGCACAACGGATCTGTGACTCCTCGGAAGTTTCGGATGAGCGAGGGCGTGCAGGCGTTCGATATCTGAAATCCGTCATGCAGGTACGGCTGACAGAGGCGACGATCGCCGACTCCGACGCGTTCCGCGCCAACCTGGACGAGATACCGCGGCCGGAGTACGTCACGACGCCAGTGGAGATCGACGCGAACATCTACGGCGTTGGACTGCCCGATCTGGAACCGCAACGGCGAGCTGGAGGCCGGGCTCGCACTGGTTGGGCCCGCATACCGGTAGACCCACGAGCCCATCACCCGGCACCTGAAGGTGACGCAGGAAACGGCTGGCCAGTTCTCCGAGGCGAGCCGGTGCCGGCGATCCAGGCCTGGGCCACGGGCGGGGTCAGCCTGGCGCGACCGTCATGGCGGCGAACTTGGCTTTGACCCAGTCGCCCGCGGTGACGGGCTCGACGGCGGCGCCGTCGTCGCAGCCGGGGATAGTGGTGATGACGGCGTCTTCGTTCAGGTCGACGAAGAAGGGGATGCTGATCCGCTCGCGCCCGGCGTCTTCGGCTGCGGGGTTGGTGACACGGTGCATGGAGGACTTCCAGCGGCCGTTGGTCCAGTGGGCCAGGAGGTCCGCGACATTCACGATCAGGGTGCCGGGGACGTTCGGGACATCGATCCAGGTGCCGGGCGATACCTCGACTTGCAGCCCGCCGGGAGTAGAGTCGCGGTACAGCAGCGTCATGAATCCGAAGTCCGTGTGGGCGCCGCGGCGCCGCTGCCCGGGCAGCGGCGTGCCCTGCTGCGCTGGATAGAAGTTCGCCTTCAGGCTGGTGCCCGCCTTATCGAGCTTGTCGGAGAACCAGCCGGCGGGAAGGTCCAGTGCCGCTTCGAAGGCGTGCAGGAGCAGATTCTGCACCGCTGTCATCGCGTGCCAGTACGCGGACCACACGGCCTGGAAGTCCGCGGGCACGGGCGGCCAGAAGTTGTGCGCGGCGTACTTGGTGGCGGGGTCAACGTTCTTGATGCCGAATGTCTCAACCAGGTCGGGAGCGGACTGCTCGCCGAGGCTCGCGGCGGTGCGGGTGCGGCCGAGCGCCCGGTAGCCGAGTTGCCCGACGGGGGTGGGCCCCCCGAAACGGCTCTTGTCCGCCTCGCTCAGGTGGAAGAACTCCCGAGTGACCCGTTCGATGTCGGCGATCAGATCGTCCGGCACGCCGTGGCCGGCGATCACCAGGAAGCCGTGCTGCTCGCAGGAGCTGGCGATCAGGGCGACGGTGGCGGGATCTGCGGGATCGGTGGTCAGCGGCGAGGTGTCGATGACAGGAAATGGGTCCATCGTTCTTCCTTCCGTGTTGACGCGACCAGTGTTCACCGTGGGCCGGAGGGTGTTGGGTGAGTTCCCGCCTGTGCCATGAAGTCAGCTGATATGAGGACGCCGAGGAGGTTCGCTCCGACGATGGTCCGGCCGGGCAGCGGCGCACGGAAGTGCCGCGCGTAGGCCGCGCCAAAACGCTCGGTAGTCCCGATCGAGGTGCTGCAGGTATACGGTGGCCCGGATCACGTCGTCGAGGCCGAGCCCCTGGGTGGCCAGCAGTGCCCGCAGGTTGACCACCACTTGGTCAACCTGGTCGGCGATCGTGTCACCGACGATCGCGCCGCTGACCGACACCGGGGCCAGGCCGGAGGTCGTGACGCAGTCGCCCACGCGCACCGCCTGGCTGTAGGGGGCGCGCGGCGGCGCGGCGGCCGCGGAGAAGATGGGCGCCCAGGTCAGGGCTGGCTGGTCAGTGCGCACGGGAGTACCCGCCGTCGATGACGACCGATGTTCCGTTGACGTAGCTGGCCGCCGGGGAGAGCAGGAAGGCCGCGACGCGGCCGAACTCGTCGGGGCTTCCCAGCCGGCCGAGGGGTATCTGCGCCTCGCTGCGCTCGCGGGCCCCGGGGGTCGCTTCATCGACTGCGTTGGTGCGGGCGGTGGCGATGCGGCCTGGGACCAGCCCGATCACGCGGACGCCGCGCACGCCGTTCTCGTCGGCGAGCTCCTTGACTAGGGCGGCCAGCCCAGGACGGAAGCCGTTGGAGATCGCGAGGTTCGCCAGCGGCGTGCGCACCGAGCTGGACAGTACCAGGCCAACGACCCCGCCGGGTTGGAGGGCGGTCACCAGGGCGCGCGCCAGGCGCACAGTGCCGAGGAACACCGACTCGAACGCGGCACGCCATTGGTCGTCGGTGACCGAGGCGAGCGGGCCGAGCGGTGGTCCCCCGACGCTTAGCAGCGCGCCGTCCAGACCGCCGAAGCTCTCCTGGGCCGCACTGATGAGCACCTTCGGCGCGTTCGGGTCGGCGTTGCCGACGGCAGCGACGCGCAGCCGTCCGTCGTCATGCGGGCACCCGCGCCAGGTGCCTGATGGCGACGACGCCACCACGCTGGCGCCCTCGTCGATCAGCACCTCCGCGGCCGCTAGGCCCAGACCGTTGGTGCCGCCCGTGACGATGTAGGTCCTGCCCTTCAGCCCGAGATCCATGTCCCGGTCCTTTCGTTGTCAGTCAAAAGTCTGTCAGCGGCCGTCAGCCGTGCTTGCGGTCGGGCCACATGGCCGGGGCGAGCTCGGCGGTCCAGTCCGCGCCGGCCGGCAGGACGGCGGTGACGGGATCGGCGTAGGCGCACCCGCCCGCCGGGGCGTGCCGACCGGTGGTCGCCAGGTTGCGGGCGGCGGCGGCCAGCCAGCGGCGGACGGCTATCACGGCGGCGTCGGTCCCGACCAGATGCTCGCGGGTGCGCTCGTAGTACGGGCCCATGCTCGCCGCGATAGCGTCGTCCTGCTCCTGGTTGCCGCGCACGCCCGCGGACAGCAGCCCGGCCCGCTGGGCGTCGCGGTCGACCAGCCAGTCGTTGGCCTTGTTGCGCACCGGCACGTAACCGCTGGGGGCGAGCTCGGCGAAGAAGCCCTCGCCGCTCCTCCAGGAGGCGATCTGCGCGTCCGTGAGCTCCTGCAGGGGGTCCCACACCAGGGAGTACACCCAGCAGTGGGTCTCGTCGATCGGCACCCAGGCGTGCAGCGCCACCGGCGGGATGCCGGTGGGAATGACTGTGAACCAGGGCGCGATCCAGTGGTTAACCCGCCAGAAGGCGCCGTCCGGGTGCTCGCGGCGCGCGGCGATCGTTATGCCGAAGTCCTTGTCGAGGAGCTCGAACGTCGGTGCGGTGTCGGCGAGCATCGCGTGCAGGCTGGACCCTGGCGCGGAGTCGAGAAAGATCTCCCCGTGCAGCCACGGCACGTGGGCGGAGTCGATGTCAACCTCCAGTGCCTGGCCCCAGTGGCAGTCCTGCAGCCGCTTGGAGACATACCGTTGCGCGTCGGCGACGGCCAGGAACTCAAGGTCCGGGAGCGGTGGCTGGGTGTCGGCGGGGCCGAGGTACGCCCAGATCAAGCCGCCCGCTTCGGTGACGGGGTAGGCGGGCTGGCGGACCCGGTCCTTGAAGGTCGAGGTGGCGGGTTCATTAGGCATCTCGAGGCAGGTGCCGCCCGTGTCGTATTTCCAGCCGTGGTAAGAGCAGCGGATGCCGCCTTGCTCGTTGCGGCCGAAAAACAGTGACGCGCCCCGGTGCGCGCAGAACTCGCTGACCAGCCCGACTTCGCCGTCCGGGGAACGGAACGCGATCAGGTCCTCGCCGAGCAGCCGGGCCCGTACCGGGGCACCGCCAGGGGCAGGCAACTCCTCCGACAGCAGCGCCGGCACCCAGTAGCGCCGTAGCAGTTCGCCCATCAGCGTCCCCGGCCCGACATGGCGCAAGAGCTCGTGGTCAGGCAGGGTCTTTGCCTGCAGCGTGGTCACTTGTCCTCCTGAGGCGCGGGCGTGGTACGAACGAGGCGCCACGACAGCGGCGGCCTGGGCACCGGAACCGGACGACCGGCCTGGATGGCGTCGGTGATCCACTCCCGCCGCGCGATCTCGAGCAGTTCAAGTGCTTCCTCCGACCCTGAGGAAACCACCTGGCAACCGTCCAGTTCCGGGTGGCTCGCGACGCGCACCCACTCCCCGGTCGGCGTCTCGACCGACTCAAGTCGCACCACGTAGGGGACGGCCAGGCAGCGTTCCAGGTCGACGGATTCGGTATGCATCATGCTGAGGCGACGAAGGTATCGGGCCGCGCGTTGATATTGTCGGCCACGACGTCGGGCCAGTTGACCGTCTCCCTGGGCAGGACGATCGAGAGTTGCCGGACCCGGAACGCGGCCGGGTCGAGGGCCGGCGGCTCGCCGCCTGCCTCCAGCGACCGCGCGGCGGCGAGCATTTGCCTGCGGAACTGAATCAGGCCGACGTCCGCTGAGGCCAGGTGCTCCTCCGTCCGGTCGTAGAGCGCGCCCATGCCTTCGGTCATCGCCATGTCCTGCTCCTGGATCGTGCGAATCCGGGTGATCGGCCAGTCGGTGTCCTCTCCGACGCCGTCGGCGTTGTAGCCGTTGGACTTGTTGTGCCGGGGGTGGTAGTTGGGCAACAGGTCGGCGTAGTTGGCGTTGCCGGCGCGCATGCCGTCAACTTCGGCGGTGGTAAGTTCGCGGGTCGGGTGCCAGGTGAACGTGTAGGACCAGCAGGCGGTGTCGTCGATCGGCACCCAGATGTGCGCCGCAAGCGCCCCGTCGCCGGTGAACGCGGGAATAAAGGTGTACCAGGGCATGAGCCAGTGGTTGATGCGCCAGTAGTAGCTATCCTCATCGGCCAGCCGCCGGGAGCCGAGCATCAGGCCGCCAGGCGTCTCGACGACCTCGATGTGCGGCGCGGTGTCAGTCAGGATCCAGGTCGAGGTCTTAGTGGCGAAGCCGGCGTCCTGGCGCTCGCGCAGGACAGAGCCGTGCAGGAACGACACGTGGCTGGAGTCGAGGTCCCCCTCCAGCGCCTGGGTCCAGTGGCAGGCCTGGTAGCGCTTGGAGACAAACTGGTGAGAGTCGGGGACGGTGAGGTACTCAAGCTGCGGAAGCTCCGGCTGGGTGTCGGCGGGGCCGAGGTACGCCCAGATCATGCCGCCGACCTCCTTGAGAGGGTAGGCGGGCTGTCGGACCCGGTCCTTGAAGGTGGAGGTGGCGGGCTCGTTGGGCATCTCGAGGCAGGTGCCGCAACTGGCGTACTTCCAGCCGTGGTAAGAGCAGCGGATGCCGCCTTCCTCGTTGCGGCCGAAAAACAATGACGCGCCGCGGTGCGCGCAGAACTCGCTGACCAGCCCGACTTCGCCGTCCGGGGAACGGAAGGCGACCAGGTCCTCGCCGAGCAGCCGGACTCGTACCGGGGCACCGCCAGGGGCAGGCAACTCCTCCGACAGCAGCGCCGGCACCCAGTAACGGCGCAGCAGCTGACCCATCGGCGTGCCCGGCCCGACTCCCGCGAGGAGCTCGTGATCCCTTTGGTGCATTGCAGATCCACCTCTTCATTACATGGCTTGCTTGTTGTTGCTTGACGTGGTGCGCCCGGTCAGGCCGCGTCTCTGCGGGCAGAGGCGTGCCACGGGATGAAGATTCGCTCCAGAATGGCGATCACGTAGAACGCGACGATGCCGATGAGCGACAGCAGGACGATCGACGCGAACTGCGACACGGTGTCAACCGTGGTGTTCGCCTGCAGGATCAGGTACCCGAGGCCGCCATCGGAACCGACGAACTCGGCGACCACCGCCCCGATGACTGCGAGGGTAACCGCGACCCGCATCCCGGCGAACAGCTGGGGAAGCGCGCCGGGCAGCAGCACCTTCCGGAAGAGGGCGAGCTTCTTCATGCCCATCGACTGCGCCAGGTGGACCAGGTCATCGGGTGCGGACTGGAAGCCGACGACCCCGTTGACCGCGATCGGGAAGAACGCGATCAGCACGACGATGGCGACCTTCGGAGTCAAGCCCAGGCCGAACCAGATCAGGAACAGTGGGGCGATTGCCACCTTTGGCACCGTCTGTGAGACCACCAGCAGCGGGTAGAGCATCCGGTTGAAGATTTTCGAGAACGCCAGCAGCACCGCGAGCGGAACGCCGATCGCGACGCTGAGGACGAAGCCGAGGAGCACCTCCACGACGGTGATCGTCCCCTGGTGTACATAAGTGCTGGGGTTGTCCACCAGCGCGGACCATACGGCGCTCGGGGCCGGGACCAGGTACGGCTGGACGTTGAACACGACGACAACGAGCTGCCAGATCGCGATGATCCCTACTAGGGTTAGCGCCGGGTAGAGCCAGTCCAGCCGCCGGCGCCACGCAACGCGCGATACGGGTGCCGCAGGGGCGATGCCCGTGCCGCGCGTCGCGGGCGCGGCGGCGTCCGGCGCTTGGGCTTGTGCCATAAAACCTTCTCGTTTCATTGCCGTGGCCAGTTTCTTCCCGAGATCAGCCTTCGACCAGGACGCCGCCACGCAAGAACACGGCGCGGATCTCACGGACGTAGGCGCCGAACTCGGGCGTTTCGCGGACGGCCAGCGCCCGAGGTCGCGGCAGGTCGATGGTGAGGACTTCCTCGATCTGGCCGGGGCGGGGCGACATGACGATGACGCGGTCGGCGAGGAACACCGCCTCTGGGATCGAGTGGGTCACCATGATCGCGGTCTTGCTCGTACCGAGCCACAGCCGCTGCATGTTGACGTTGAGCTGGTCACGCGTGATGGCGTCAAGTGCGCCGAACGGCTCGTCGAGGAGGAGCAGCGGCGGGTCGTGCACCAGCGCACGGCAGATCGCCACGCGCTGGCGCATCCCGCCCGACAGCTCGTAGGGACGCTTGTGCACGAAGTCGCCGAGCCCGACCGACGTCAGCAGCCCCATGGCGTCCGCCTGCGCCTTCGCCTTGTCGATGCCGCGCACCTCGCACTGCAGGAGCACGTTGCGCAGCACGCTGCGCCAGTCGAGCAGGACATCCTGCTGGAACACGAAACCGAGGTCGGTGTACGGCTTGGTCACACCGTTCCCGCCGATCGTCACCTCGCCAGTGCTCGGCGAAGTGAGGCCACTGACGACGGACAGCAGCGTGCTCTTCCCGCATCCGCTCGGGCCGACGATCGAGACGAATTCCCCTTGCCCGATCGCCAGGTTGACCTCGGCCAGTGCCTGAACGTCTCCCGACTTGGTCGAGAACCACTTGGTGATCCCGGAGATCTCGATGAGGGTGGCGGCCCCGGCGGAAACCTGGGGGCGGCCAGCCTGCTCAGTCACGCGCATCCCTCTCCCAACTACTCGTCCAGCCCGCTCCATGAGAGCGATGGTGCCGCTGTTACGACTTCGGCAGGAACTTGTTCGTGTAAAAGGAGGAGACGTTGACCGAGGCGGGCAGGCCCATGTACTTGTGCAGGATCGCCGCGGTCCCCTGAAGTTCTGCCTGGGGCGCGCTGCAGTACGAGCTGCCGGCCATTGAGGTCGTTAGGAAGGCGCGGAGCTGCTTGAGCTCCTTGGTGAACAGCGCAACGTTGATGTTCGGCTGGTACTTGGCGATGGCGGCCGCTGCGGCGGCAGGGTCGGCGACGGCGGCCTTGATCCCGCGGAGCGACGCCGCGACGAAAGCCTTGACCAGGGCCGGGTGCTGCTCCGCGGTCTGCTTCTGCACGATGAGGCTCGAGCTCATCAGGGTGACTCCGTTGTCCGCGTACAGCAGCGGCTTGGCGATGGGCTTGATCTGGTTCACGTTGGCACCATCGGTGAACGCCCATCCCACGATGCCATTCACCTTGCCGCTGACCAGCGCGGTGTAGTAGTCAGCGTAACTCAGGCCGACGCGCGTGACCTTCGAAGCGTTGACGTGCGCGTCGGCAACGAAGGCCGGCCACGGCACAGTCTCAGATCCCACGGGGTAGCCGATTTTCTTCCCAGCCAGGCCGGCGATGCTGGTGATCGGGGACGAGGCAAGGGAGATGATCGCGTCCGGGTCCTTCTGAAGATAGCCGCAGACCGCCTCGACGTTAGTGATCGTGGCACCGGCGGCGGCCAGCGTGGCGAAGGACGCCAGGCCGAACGTGTTCTTCCCGGCGGCGATCAGCTGGATAGTCGAGCTGCTCCCCTGGCCGTTGAGGATGGTCAGGTTGATGCCCGCGTCCTTGTAGTAGCCTCGCTCAAGCGCCAGGTAGAACGGTGCCTGCGTGGCAGAGGGCAGGTAGTCGAGCCGGAAGCTGGCCGACACCGGCTGGGCGTCGCTCCCGCTGGACGAGTTGGGGGTCGACGAGCCGCAGGCCGCCAGGGTTACGGCAGCTGCAGCGACTGCGATCCCGGCACCGATACTGCTACGTCGGCGGATGTTCTTGACACCGGACACGTTCTTCACGCTCCCAAAACCACGAAGAATTTATGTAGCACGGCGCCTTCGGCGAGCCGAGACCGGAATCGTCGGCGACATTGCCGGGTCCGATAGCGCCGTGTCCTACGTGCCGTTCAGCAGGCTGAACATCGTCTAGTATGTTAAACATAGGATAGCCACTGGCGGACGCCGCCGACAAGGATTGACCGCGGCCTGTCAAGCCGCCAGCCGGGCACTGGCTGGCGAACGCGCCGCCACGGACACACTGGTCCTCGCCGGCAAGAGACGCGCCTTCAGCTCGTTCGGCACGCTCATCGCCACGCAATGCGGCCAGCAGGTCCTCTACGGCAGCGGCACCGGGTGCGGGCATGCGGATGGGCATGCCCGCCGAGGGGGCGTGAGCCCAGCGGAGGGGAAGCCGGGCTCCAGGCACGGGTGCCACCATCGGGGGGCGCGCGAGCCACAGTTCCTCGAGCCCGGGGTTGACCGGTGATCATCACGACCGGAGCGCCGAGCGCGCAACTCTGCTGGCCAGAACCAGGGACGGGATTCTCGGCACGTACAGGATCTCCACCGCCCGGTGTGCCCAGCGGGGACTGATGATCTCGACGATTTGATCATTGTCAGCCGCATCCTTGACGGCACTCTAGGACAGTCGTATTTTTTATACATTATGGCATCTGACCTGATCGCGACGGGTACGCCTAGGTCTCGCGCCCCCTACCAGACGATGGTTCAGATCGTCTACCACCACCTGCTGGACGCGATCGTCCGTGGAAAGCTACGGCCCGGCGACCGTATCCAGCAAGACGACGTCGCCAGCGAGCTCGGCGTGAGCCGGGTCCCCCTGCGCGAGGCGCTATGCAAGCTCGAGGAGCGCGGGTTCGTCGAGATCAAGCCCCATCGCGGCGTTTTCATCGCTCACAGCAGCGAAGACGAGATGCGGTCGCTGTATTCCGTCCGGACGCTGCTCGAGTCGGCCAGTGCCGCGGAAGCCGCGCCCAACATGGACGAGACCCGGCTCGCGGGGCTCCGATCGATCCTCGAACAGGCCCGGCAGGCCTACGCCGACGGTGACACGGACCTGCTGTCGGACCTCAACCGCCGGTTTCACTTGATGGGCCACTCGGCTCACGGGAATAAAGTCCTGCTTCGCGTCATCAGCGATCTATCGATGCACTGCCAGCGATACCGGCTCCTGCATTCAGTGCTGAGGGACCGGACCCCTCTTGCGATCGAAGAACACGAACGGCTTCTCATGGCCTGGGAGGCGCGTGACGCGGAGGCCGCCCGCCACTGGGTGACCGTCAATCTCAAGAACAGCGAAGCCGCGCTGCTCGAATCGTTCGCAGCGGCGGCCCCGAACGACAGGGAGACAGATGAGCAGTAATCCAGGGTCGAACGATGGCATCTTCCGCCTGACCGCCGTCGGAGACGTGCAGCCGAATCGCGAGGACCCCGGATCGCTCTTCGCGCTGGTGGAACCGTATTTGAAGATCGGCGATCTACGGATATGCCAGCTCGAGGCAACTCTCTCGACCAAGGGCACGGTTCGGACTGATGTGCAGAACCCGGCTCATCGAGTGCATCCCCGCAACCTCCAAGCTCTGAGCGCCGCGAATTTCAACATCGTATCCACGGCCGGCAACAACAATGTCGACTACGGGTTGGACGCCTTGTACGACACGATCGACCTTTGCCGCGAACGTAGCATCGCAACGGTGGGGGCAGGCCACGACCTGGCAGAAGCGACCAAGCCGACCTACCTGGAGGCGGCCGGCAAAAACGTTGCCTTCCTCAATTTCTGCTCCATCCTCCGGGAAGGATACGCCGCGACGGAACACCGCGGCGGTATCGCCCCCTTGCACGTCAGCACGTTCTACGAGCCGCTTGAGAACATTTACGAGCAACCCGCTACCCCGTCCAAGACGGTCACCGTCCCCGATCAGTCGGACCTACAGCGGGTTTTGGCGCGGATCCGTGAGGCCCGCGAGGCCGCCGACATCGTCGTGGCGTCCTTCCACTGGGGGGTCCATTTCACTCACGACCTCGCCATGTACCAGCCCGACGTCGGGTACGCGGCCATCGACGCCGGAGCGGACGTAGTCCTTGGGACGCACCCCCACTGCCTCCAGGCAATAGACGTCTACAAGGGGAAGCCGATTTTCTACAGCCTCGGCAACTTCGCCTTCGAGCAACCGGAGCCCGCCGCCCAGCAGGGTGTGAGCAAGTACCTCACCTTCTACGGGCTCGACGGCGACAGATCGCTCCCGACTCACCCGCATCCGTGGCACTGCCGGCTCACGATGATCGCGCAACTGGCGTTCGACGGCTCCGGTGTCAGTGAGGTCCGTCTCGTCCCTGTCTATTTCAACGACAATGCGCAACCCGAGCCCTTGAAGGAAGGCACCGTGCTCCACTCGCGGGTGGTCGAACTCATAGAGGAGTTGTGCGGCGAGATCGGGACCGGATTCGTCCGCGAGGGCGACCACCTAATCCTGCAGTTGGAGAAAGCGCGCGACTTGGACACGCGCGAATGGATCCGAAAGCGTGCGATATCGTACCCGTGGCTGAGCAGGCTCATGGCCCCTCAATCGACATCCCCGGGTTCTGCCGCACCGGGAACCGCGAACGGGCAGCCCATGGCGAGGCCGATCGCGAGCTCGTCGTGAGCGGGCCACGACGAGGAGACGCCGATCGCCTGCGCGAGACGGTCGAGGCCCTGGCGGATTTCGGCAGGGTCGGCCCGACAGCGGTGACCCGGCTCGCCTTTACCGATGCCGATGAGGCCGCGGCGAGGTTCATCGGTGACCGGATGCGAGAGGCCAACCTTACTATCCGGGTCAACGCGTTTGGAAACGTCTTTGGCAGGCGGGACGGAACAAGGCCCGATCTACCTGCCGTGCTCACCGGATCGCACATCGACGGACCGCCGGACGGAGGGATGTTCGACGGGACCGCAGGCGTCCTATGTGCTCTTGAGGCATGCTGCCTGCTCGACGAGGCACATGTGCGGACGCCCGCCCCCATCGACGTGGTAGCGATCCGCTGCGAGCACCTCGATCGTTTCGGAGTGTCTTGCCTCGGTAGCAGGGCACTTGCTGGAAAACTCACCGAAGACGACTTGGACGCCTTCCACGACGAGGACGACCGGAGTCTCCGCGAGGTTCTTGTCGAGCGTGGCTACCTGAAAGAGCCACTCGAGACCGTGGCAATCGGCGGTCGCGTTTCCTGTTACGTCGAGCTTCACATCGAGCAGGGAAGGGTACTCGAGGACGCCGGCGGACTCCTCGGAGTCGTGACGGGCATCGCCGGGCCGACCCGATTTACCTTCCACGTGAAAGGAATAGCCGACCACTCAGGCGGTACGCCGATGCCCCTCAGGCGCGACGCTTTGTGCGCCGCCGCGGAGATCATCCTTGAACTGGAGCGACTGACATCGGCTTCGCGCTCGTGCGTTGGAACTGTCGGCGTCATAAACGTTCTTCCCGGAGCCGTGCACACGATCCCCGGCGACGTGTTTTTCAAGGTCGATCTGAGGGGCAGCGAGGCAGGCGAGAAACAAAAGATTGTCGAGGAGTTCCTGGCGCACGCTGAGACGATCGCCGAGCGCCGCTGCGTGGGCCTGTCGCACACGACATCTGTTGAACGAACCGCCCGTGGCCTGTTCGCCGTGGGTACGCCGTGAGCTGGCCGAAACCTTGGGCGGCGCCGGCTTGTCGTTCATGGAGATGCCAAGCGGAGGCGGGCACGACGCTCAGCACCTCGCCGCCTGCACAGATATCGGCATGCTCTTCATTCCGAGCGTGGGTGGGATCTCGCACACACCTGATGAGTTCTCGCGCTGGGGCGACATGGCGACGGGAGCAGGTGCGCTGTCTCATTGTCTCGAGCACCTGGCATCGATAACCGAGACTGGGCGGGTGCCCGCGGGCAGGGCCGACTGATGTACCTGGTTAGTTTCGACGTTGGCGGCACGTTCATCGACTTCTTCGTCTTCGACAGCGTCTCGGGGCAGGTCGAGGTCCGAAAAGTTGACAGCTCACGTACCGACCTCGGAAGGGCCATCGGCGAGGGACTGAAGCAGATTCTCGAGGACCGGGGACTCGAGCCTTCGGGAGTTTCACGTGTCGCACACGGCACCACCATCGTGACGAACCAGATCATCGAGCGTGCGGGAGCTCGCGTCGGCGTCGTCGCCACATCCGGCTTCCGTGACGTGCTCGAGATCGGTCGGATGCGCCGCCGATCCTTTATGGACCTCGGCGAGTCGCGGCGCGCGCCGCTGGTCGACCGGACCATGCGCCTTGAGGTGCCAGAAAGGGTGACCCCCGCAGGTGTGATGGAGCGGCGCCTCGATCCCGAGGAGGCGTCGCGTGTCGTTAACCTCCTGATAGGTGCTGGCGCCGAGGCGATCGCGGCCTGCCTGCTCAACTCGTTCGCAAACCCTGAGAACGAGGAGGTCATCGCGGCGGCGTGCGCAGCGGCGGGCATCCCGTGCTCGCTCTCCAGCCGGGTCGCTCCCGAGTACGGAGAGTTCGAGCGGTGGTCAACAGCGGTTCTCAACAGTCATGTCATGCCGCGAGCAAAGGAGTACCTCGAGGACGTCAGCCGCAACCTCGCCGCGCTCGGCGTACAGGTGCCGCTTGAGGTGATGCAGTCTTCGGGCGGCACGATCCGAGCCAGCAGCGCCGTCACATACCCGGTGCGGCTCATCGAGTCGGGACCAGCGGCGGGAGTCGCCGCAGCGGCGGAGATCGCCAGCGAGGCCGGATACCACCGGATCATTACCCTCGACATGGGTGGGACGTCCGCCGATGTGAGCGTCGTGCTCGACAACGAGCCACACCTTGTCTCGGAATACAGCGTCGACGAGCAGCCGGTGCGCGCAATAGGCATCGACGTGAGATCGGTCGGGGCTGGCGGCGGGAGCATAGGCTGGCTGGACCGAATGGGAAGCCTGCAAGTTGGACCCGCAAGCGCCGGAGCTGTCCCCGGGCCCGCCTGCTACGACCGCGGCGGTACAGCGCCCACGGTGACCGACGCGAATCTCGTGCTCGGCTACATCGACGGCGAAGCCTTCTGCGCCGGCACGAAGCCGTTGAACACTGAGGCCGCGCGCCGGGCCCTTGCCACGATCGCCAACCCGCTGGGCGTCACCGTCGAGGAGACGGCCATCGGGATCGTCCGCCTGGCTGTGGCGAGAATGGCGGGCGCGGTCCGGACCATCACCACGCAGGCGGGCTACGACCCTCGGGACTGCGCGCTCGTGGCCTTCGGCGGTGCGGGTCCGACCCACGCCAGCTGGGTGGCAGACGAACTCGAGATCCCCGACATCTTGATCCCATGGGAGCCGGCGCTGCTTTCAGCGCGCGGCCTCTTGATGGCGGAACACCGGAGCGACGTGTACCGCACGCTCGTGTCACGGCTAGAGGAGGCCGACTTCGCGTGGGTCTCAGACCAGCTGCGGGACCTGGACGCTCAGGCGAGGGCAGAGGTGACAGCTGGTGACCAGGCCGGCTCGGCACCACGCACGGTCTTCACGCTCGAGTTGTGCTATGAGGGCCAACAGGACCTCATCCCGGTCCGCCTGGACCGTTTCCCTCTCTCCGCCGGCGACCGGCCGGGAATTGAGAGTCAGCTCGACAAGACGTTCCAGGAACGGTACGGCTTCGTCCCCGCCAAGCGTGTCCCGCAGATCATGAGGGTCCGCGCAACGGCCTTCAAGGCGCTGGTGCTCCCTCCGTCGCCGGCCCACCAAGCCCGCGGCGTACGAGCGCCAGGATTCACCGGAACGCGCGAAGCGTACATCAGCCCCGGGTGGGAGCCCATAACGGCGCGGGTCCTGCAGCGCGCCGACATGGCTGCAGGCGAGGTCATCGAAGGGCCGTGCATCGTCGAAGAGCCATATTCCTCGACGATTGTCCTCACGGACCAGACCGTTTCCCTCGACACGTACATGAACCTGCGAGTAAAGGCCAAGACCGGGAGCAGCGCATGACCGGCCCGAGCGCATTCACCTACGAGGTGATCCGCGATCATCTGTTCTTCTACTGCGAGGAGATGATGGCGGACCTCCGCAAGATCTGCATCTCGACTGTGATCCGTGAGGCGCAAGACTGCGCGACGGGGATCACGGATGCGACAGGACAGCTCATCGCTCAGTCGAGTGGCACGCCCGGCCACTACAACTCGATCCCGAGCGCGGTGAAGGGATCGCTCAAGGTCCTGAACGCGGGCGATCTCCGCCCTGGCGACGTGATCATAACGAACGATCCCTGGATCTCGGCCGGACACATGCCTGATCTCGTGGTCATGAACCCCGTCTTCGACGAAGGCGTGCTGTTCGCCTTTGTCTGCACGATCGCACATCAGATCGACATGGGCGGACGGAATCCCGGCAGCACGACCGCCAACACCACGGACGTATTTCAAGACGGCCTTCAGATCCCCCCGCTCATCGTCGCGACCAGTGGGGGTGTCAACGACGCAGTGTTCCGGTTGATCCTCCAGAACGTCCGCTTCCCTGACGTGCTTGCCCACGATCTGAACTGCGAGATCGCGGTCAACCGGCGCGGCGTGCGACGGCTGGGTGCGCTATGCGCAAAGTATGGCCAGACGACTGTCGGTGCCGCCTTCGACCGATCGCTCAGCGAGTCGGAAGCCCTCGTGCGTGAGGAGATCCGCAGGATCCCGGACGGCACCTGGTCTTGGAGGGACCACCTCGACTCCGATGGACAGAGCGACGAGCCGGTCCTGATAGCCGCGACGCTTACAGTTCGCGGCGACGAACTCCACATCGACTTCAGCGATTCAGCTCCGCAGGCACGGGGCGGAATCAACATGACCCCGTCGTTCCGCGATTCGTACACGAATTTCGCGGTGCGCTGCTGCCTGGATCCCGGCATCGCGCACAACGACGGCGCCCTCCGGCCGATCCACATCGACGCCAAACCGGGCACCGTCGTGTCGCCGATCCGCCCGGCGCCGGTCGCCGGCCGAAGCGTCATGATCAGCCGCGTCGTGGACGTGGTCCTCGGCTGTTTGTCCCAGGCGGTGCCCGACCGCGCACGCGCGGGCTATGGCGGCTGCAACGCCCAGCCGGTTTTCAGCGGCCAGCGCCCAGACGGCGGCACGTCCTTTATCTTCCTCGACACGAACTGGGGTGGGATGGGCGCCGGCCATGCCCGGGACGGGGCGTCGTGTCTTTCGTTCCCCCAGAACGTCGCGAACCATCCAATAGAGATCCTCGAAGCCAGCTACCCGGTACATGTGGAGCGCTACGAGATCCGCCAAGATTCGGAAGGCGCCGGCAAGTTCAGGGGTGGGCTAGGCCTTGTCAAGGACTACAGGGTCCTCACTAATTGCCGTCTCGACGTTCCCGGGGACCGAACGAAATTCCCACCGTTCGGGCTCTACGGCGGTGGCAATGGAGCGCTCACCGAGTACGTTCTCATACGGGATGGGATCGAAACGAGGCTCGCCACCAAGGCCTCGGTGATGCTCAACACCAACGACATTCTCAGCGTCCGGACCTCCGGCGGGGGAGGCATGGGCCCGGTGTCGGAGCGGGATCCGCGTGCCGTTGCCGAAGACATTCGCCTCGGTTACGTGAGCGCTTCGCGTGCCTCATCGGCTTACGGCGTCGCGGTGTCAACAGAGGCGACAGCCGGCCCTGCTGATGCAGAGGCACAAGAAAGGCAGGAGAAGCCGGCAGCCCCCAACGAGCCGGAAGAAGGCGACAGCGATGGATGACTCAAGCGCGACGCTGAGAACAGCGGTGGACAAGGCCGAATTTGTGCATGCCGAAAAGCTCCTCCGCCTCATACGACGGCGGGAATTGTTGAAGGCCGGCCTGCTGGCCCATTAGCCCGCAGGCAGGCAGGCCTTTGGCGCCCCAACAAATATCCATGTCCGGAGGCGCTGCCTTGCCCAAGGATTCTTTGACCGATATTTACTCACCTCACCTTATTGAGATGTCTGCATGATGTCTGTTAAGATGTCTCTATGATGTCTGGGAGTCCAGCTCAATCACCTCCCCTCTACGTGCGCATCGCGAACGTCCTGCGAGACGAGATCGCGGACCTCCAGCCAGGTGCCCGCCTGCCAGGCGAGCCGACCATGGTGCGAACTCTTGGCGTCAGCCGCGTGACCCTGCGCAAGGCCGTGGAGCTGCTCATCGACGAGGGACTCCTCGTCCGCCGCCACGGGCTGGGAACCTTCGTCTCCCCGCCGCGGCTAGTTGATCCGCTGATAGGCCTGCACTCGATGCGGGACCTGGTTGCGGCCCACAGTGAGTCCTACGCGGTCGAGATCGATCATCACGAGCTTGCTGGCGCCAGCCCGGAGGAGCGGCGGAGGCTCGCACTGCCGCCGCGAGGCAAGGTCCTGAGGTACCGGCGCCGGGACCTTGTGGGAGGTGAGGCCATATGCGTAGCGCGCGTGGCTGTGCTGGGGGCATATGCCGCCCAGCTCGACGCGACATCCCTGCGAGCGAACTCTACGTATCACCTTCTTGAGACACGCTGCGGGGTGAGGCCCGCACGCATACAGCAGGCAGTGCGTGCGGAAATGGCGAACGAGTCGGTAGCCCGGCCTTCTCGACATTCGTATCGGCACTCCTATTCTCATTCTTGATCGCATCACCTATGACAGCGATAGCGCCCCCATCGAATGGGGGCTCCTTGCCTACCGACATGACCGGATTGAGTGCTCCGTTGAGCTGGTGCGCCAGGTGGAGTCTCGCCAGGAGAGTGCCCGGCTGTTCGGGCTCCGCTATTCCGAGTCATCGGCGAGCCGCTCAGAGGGCGTCGCCCGGACTGCCTAGCCGAGCGCAACGCAAAAGAAATCTCAACGCTGAAGGAGCGTAGTGATGAGCCAGGCTCAGGTGGGCCACGTCATTCCCGCCGGATTCGTGCCGCATCGAGATGAGCGCGAATGGCTGGAGGCGGCCGAAAAGTACATCTTGCGCGCCCGGCTTGATAAGGGTTCTACATCTGGGCCTGTTATTGTAAGCGGCGAGGGGAGTGTTGTATGGGATGTCAACGGAAAGCCTTACTTGGACTTTAACTCCGGTCAGATGTGCTCCGCACTGGGACACCGGCCGCCCCTAGTGGTTCAGGCTATCCGGAACGCCTGCGACACTCTCATCCACGCTAGTAGCAGCATCTTTAATGTCTATGAGATCGAGCTAGCGGAGAAACTGGCATCGATTACTCCCGAGCGGCTGAACCGATCTTTTTTCCTGGAGTCAGGAGCGGATTCGAACGAGGCGGCTATACAGATAGCGAAGGCTTACACAGGCAGGACCGAGATCGCTAGTCCGCATACCGCATTCCACGGCCTTTCGGACTCGACCAGGTCCGTAACCTTTGGTGTCCAGGAATGGCATCGGGGGTATGGCCCATACGCACCTGGATCCTATGCTTTCATGGCGCCCTATTGCTATCAGTGTCCCATCAAGCAGACGTTCCCGGCCTGCGGGATCGCGTGCCTTGATGGGGCCTTCACGGTTCTAGACGCGCAACTTGCGGGCCCCCTCGCGGCGGTCATCACGGAGCCACTGTTTAGCGCTGGCGGGGTGATCGAGCCACCTCCCGGGTGGCTCGCCGAGCTCCAGCGGAGGTGCCATGAGCGGGGCGCCCTCCTGATCCTCGACGAGGCCCAGACCGGTCTGGGCAAGTTGGGGAGGATGTGGGGCTTCGAGGACGAGGGGGTTGTTCCTGACATCGTGACGGTGTCCAAGCACTTCGGCGGCGGCATCTCGATCAGCGCGGTGATCACTACCGACGAGATCGCCGACGCCGTTCAGGAGGCGGGCTTCGTCCACGGACACTCCCATACCTCCGACCCACTCGCCTGCGCCGCGGCGAGCGCCACAATCGACACGATCCTCGAAGAGGACCTTCCCGCGCGTGCTCGTGACATCGGCGCACTGTGGCAGGGTCATCTTGCAGAGTTGGCGGGAGAGCACCCACTCATCGGTGACGTCCGGGGACGTGGTCTGCTGCAAGGCGTCGAGCTTGTCCGCGACAGAGTTAATCATATTCCTGCCTATGGCGTCGGGGGGGAGATCGCCCGGAGCTGCCTCGAGAATGGGCTCCTCTTCAGCGTGCGGCGCCGCGGGTCCGTCCTGCGATTCGTGCCCCCATGGACAACGACTCGCGAGCAATTCGGGCGGGCCGCCAGGATCCTCGACAAGGGATTGTCCGAATCGGAGTCGAAGGTCGTGGCAGGCACATGACTAGTCTCCAGGTCCGGACCGTGCCGGACACCGATGTGCACCAGAGCTTCCGGGTCAACGTGCCCCCGGCGCTGTGTGTGGGCGAGCGTGAAGCCTTCACCCTCATGACCCGAAGTGTGCTCAAGGACGGTTCGGACGAGATGCCCAGCAGCTACGCCTCCCTTGTGCTTCCGGTCACCGGCCCGGTGACCATCGATGGGGTGAGGGCCGGCGACACCTTGCGGGTCGATGTTCTGGACATCAAGGTCGCCTCGCGAGGCGCCGTCCTCACCGTCCCAGGCCACGGTGTTTTCGGCGATTCGGTCCGGTGGTCGGGAGAAATCGTTCACATCGTCGGCGGCGCCATCGCGTTCGGCGATGGTGCCACACTCCCTGCGGAGCCGATGATGGGCAAGCTTGGCGTGGGTACTAACGACGCCCCGCCTGCGAATACGGTCGGCCCGCACGGCGGGAACATGGACTGCAAAGAGGTGCGCGCGGGCAGCTCCGTCTACCTGCCGGTGAAGTTCGCCGGAGCCTTCCTGTACGCCGGTGATCTTCATGCCCGGCAGGGCGACGGCGAGTGTGGCCTAACCGGCGTCGAGGTAGCTGGCTCCGTGACCCTCGCGTGCAGCGTCGTCTCGCCCCTTAGCCTCCTAAGGCCACTCGTCGTCGTGGGTGACACCGTCACCGCTATCGGTGACGGTGCGACGCTCGACGAGGCAGTCCGCGCCGCGTTGACCGATATGGCTCGCCTGGTACAGGAAGCGCGTGGCTGGACGCTGGAGCGCGCCGTCAGGTTGCTGAGCGTCGCGGCTGATGTCGGGATCTGCCAGCTGGTCAACCCCCGGGTGTCGGCGAAGGTCAGCGTGCCTTGCTCAGTGCTCCAGACCGAAAGGGCGGCCTAACTGGCGGTTGAGGTAGTCGCGGCGGAGACCGGAGGGTCGAGGATGCGGATCGCTCGGGCACATGGGAGATGAATGTCGTGCTTGACGTAGCAATTACCGGTGGGCTAGTCGTGACCCCAACCGGGCCCGCGAAGGTGGACGTGGGCGTGAAGGACGGGCTCGTCGCCGCTCTGTGGATGCCTGATGGGTACTCCGCGCCCGAAGCGGTACAGACGATCACCCTGCACGGAGAACTCGTGCTCCCCGGCGGGATCGACCCACACGTGCACACGAACTGGGTCGTGCCGACCGCCGCCGACACCGGGGTCCGGGCGTTCGACCCCGGCCGTGTCAGCCGGGCAGCGGCTTATGGCGGCACAACGACGTTGGTGGACTTCGCCATGTGGCAGCCCGGCGAGACCCTGAAAGAGACATTCGAGCACAAAGAAGAGGAATGGAAAGGGATCTCCCTGGTCAACTACGCCTTCCACGGCACCTTCAGGCACCCGGAGATCCCCTTCGAGGTCCTCGACATGGTCCCTCAGGTGGTAGAAGACGGGCATGCCAGCTTCAAGGTGTGGATGACCAATACCACACCCGGCCGTCCCTGGCAGAAGAGCGATCTCGGCCAGATATGGGGCCTGATGGAGGCGACGTCGGCGGCAGGGGCGATGCTCTGCGTGCACGCCGAGGACGACGACCTCGTGATGTACGGCTACAAGCGGCTCGAGCGCTCCGGTCAGACCCACTACAGCCACGTGCACGAAGTGCACTCCAACCTGTCCGAGGAGGTCTCGTTCCAGCGAGTCATCACGCTGGCGAAGTCGACCGGAGCGGCGATCTACCTGATGCACGTCAGCGCGGCCGAGGGCGTCGAGGCGATCCGGTCGGCACGGGCGCAAGGACTACCGGTCTACGGAGAGACGCTGCAGCACTACCTCTACTTCACAGCTGAGGACTACACACGGCCCGACGGGGCGATCTACCACACCTATCCCTCGCTCAAGTCCGAGGGGTGGCGTCCCAGGAGCGGTGTAAATGACGTGGGCTCGGCTCCTTCGCTGGGATGTTAGGCGACGGCCCCGACAGTTTCTTCGGGTGCTGCGGCAGGGTGGCTGGTCCGGCGGATCGGGGTGGGCGGGTCGAGGAGCTGGCGGCGCAGGTCGTGTAGCAGGCGCAGGCCGGCGTTGGTGGTATTGACGCCGCGCCAGCCGCGGCTGGCGCGGTCCAGGACGGCCCAGACCAGGTTGAGGCAGCTGGCCTCGCCGGGGAGCCGGCCGATGACCTTGACCCGGCGGCGGGTCTCGCCGAAGGTGCGCTCGATGAAGTTGGAGTGCCGGATCCGCTTGTGGTGCTCGACCGGGAACCGCAGGTAGCTGGTGAGTTGCCCGCGGTCGGTGAGCAGGCACTTGACGGCCGATGGGTAGAGCTTGCCGTATCGCTCGGCGAAGGCGTCGATACGGGCCTGCACTGCGGTGACGAGCTTGTGCCCGGGCGCGATGCCAGCGGCGGTGAGGGCATCGGTGTCGAAGATCGCCCAGTAAGCGTCCCGGACCTGGTCCTGGGCGGCGGCGGGGACCTTCGCGAGGACGTTGCGGGCCCGGTGGATCAGGCATTTCTGGCGCAGCGACCGGGCCAGCACGCTCTCGGCGGCGTTGATCAGCCCGGCGGCGCCGTCGGAGATGACCAGCAGCGGCGGGCGCAGCCCCCGGCCGCGCAGTTCCTCCAGGAAGCCAGCCCAGGCGTCGGTGGACTCACTGCCGCCAGCGGCCAGCGCGACGAACACCGGCTTGCCGTCGGGGGTGATGCCCCACGCCGCCAGCACCGGCTCGGCCCGGGCACCGGGATGCATCTTGAACATCGAGGCATCCAGGAACAGGTAATCCAGCTCCAGGCCGTCCAGGCGCCTGCCCGACCAGGCGGTGAACTCATCGCCGATCGCCTGGCAGATACGCGAGACCGTCAACTTGCTCAGCGCCGCCTCGGCGCCCAGGGCATCGGCGAGGGTGTTCTCCACGTCACGGACCGACAGCCCCCGCACGAACCCCGCGATCACCAGCGACTCCAGGGCATTCGACCTGGTGACCGACCTGCCGAACAGCGCTGACGCGAACCGCTCGGTAGTGCCGCGCAGCTTCGGCCGGGCCACGGTCACCGGCCCGGCGGTGGTCTTGACCGTCGCCGGGCAGTAACCGTTGCGCATCCCCGGCCGGGCATCCTGCGCGGCAGCCGAGCGCTGGTAGCGGGCCCGGCCCAGGAACACCTCCACCTCGGCTTCCACCGCGGTCTGGATGATCAGCCGGGCACCCAGCCGGGCCACATCCTCGATCACCTCACCCAGATCACGCGACCCGTCGAACAAGGCGTCGATCTCGGCACGGATCCGGTCAGTGGGAGATACTCGATTCGGCACGGGCGTAGTCCTTCCTTCGCTGAGTTGGTAGCTCTTGAAGGAACCTACGCCCGTCGTCATTTACACCGGGGTTGGGACGCGACCGTCCGAGGCGGACCGGGACGCTATGTGGCAGGCGCTGAGGGACGGGACGCTGAGCACGATCGCGACCGACGAACTGTGCACCGACCTTGCCACCAAGGTAAGGGGCCAGACGATTCACGACGTGACTGGCGGCCACGCCGGTATAGAGGTCAGGCTGGCAGTCGCCTACACCGAGGCGGTCGCCCGGCGGAATATGCCGCTTGCGCACTTCGTTAACGTTACCTCCGCGAACGCCGCTCGGATCCTCGGGATGTACCCCACGAAAGGGGCCATCGCCGTCAACAGCGACGCGGACCTGGTGGTCTTTGACCCCGATCGCAAGCGTGTGCTGCACGCGGCCGATCTGCACGAGAGTGACTACACGCCGTGGGAGGGCTACAAGGTCGCCGGCTCGCCGGTCCTCACGATGCTGAGGGGGCGGGTCCTGGTGCAGGACGGAGCCCTTTCAAAGGACAAGCCGGCCGGAAACCTCGTCAGGCGGCGAATCGACCCCACGGCTCTGTCGAGACCAATCTGCTGACACGACACGGCCGCGGGCGTCTGTGATCCGCAGCCATTGATCATAGCCGGTCTCGCTGAAGAAGGAGGAAGTGCCAGGACATTCGGGACAACCTGGCATCGATTGCCAAGCGGAGTCTCCGAAACAGCTACAAATCCCTGGAAATTAGGTGAGCAGACGTGGCCATAATTCGGAAGCTAACAGGTTCGCGGCCGACCGGGGCACAGGAGCCTTCCGCGGGTGCCTTGCGGCCCAATGTCGTGGGCGCGCCGGGCGCACTCATGCAAGGAATCGCCGCGATAGGCCCTGCCTACGCGGCCTTGTTCACGATACCGTTCATTGTCTCATATGCTGGAGTCCTCGCGCCTCTGGCATACCTGGGCGCGTTCATCATCGCCCTATTGCTGGGTTATGTGCTGACCCAGTACACGAGACACCTCGCCTCAGCAGGCACTTACTACACATTCGTCTCGCGGTCCCTGGGGGGCCGGATAGGCCTGGTCGTCGGTTGGGTGTACTTGCTCAACTATCCATTCGCCGTCGCGCAGATAGCCGCTTTCACGGGACTTACGATCCAGAACACCATCGCCCCGGCGTACGGAGTGACCATCGAATGGTGGTGGTTCGCCCTGTTCCTGATCGCGCTGTGTACGGTCACAACGTGGAGGAGCCTCAAGCTTTCGATCGAGCTCCTGATCGTCCTTGGGGCTATTGAGATCGGCATCGTCCTTGCGCTCGCTTTTTGGGGAATGGCCAGCCCAGGTCGAGGCGGACTCAGCCTCTCATGGCTGTCCGGAGGACACGGCGTATCGGCCCACGGCCTGTTCCTCGGCGTCGTTTTCGCGATCTTCGCCATCATGGGATGGGACGCCGCGGCACCTCTGGCGGAGGAGAGCCGGAACCCGAGGAGGATCATCCCGAGGGCTGTCATCGGCTCGATCGTCATCCTGGGCGTGATCCTCGTCCTGACGTCCTGGGGGCAAACAACCGGCTGGGGAACGAACGCCCTGAGCTCGATGGCGACGTCATCGCAGCTGCCGGCCCTGGCCCTCGGGCACAAGTACTGGGCGGGCGCCTGGATCGTGGTGCTGATCGCGCTCGTGACTTCGGCCACCGCTGTGGCTCTCGCGTGCAACAATGCCGCGACGCGAATACTGTTCGGGATGGCTCGAGTGGGGGCCCTGCCCTCGGCCTTGAGCAAGGTAAGGGGCGCGTCCCGTTCGCCGGTGAACGCTGTAATCGCACAGACGGTGATCAGCCTCGTCGTCGGGATCGGCGTCGCGTGGGCGATCGGCCCCGCGAACCTCTTCGACCTCTTCGGAGTGTGGCTCACCTTCGCCATGGCGATCGTATTCGTGATGGCAGGTGTCGGCGTATACGTCTTCTACCGGAAGGAGCACCCGGATGAGTTCAGCTGGTTCAAGCACGGCGTGATCCCGCTCATCGGGATACTCGCCCTGGGCGTCGTGGTCTACTACTCACTGGATCCGCTGCCGGCCTGGCCGGTGTCGCTCGCACCGTTCATCGTTCTCGGCTGGCTGGCCATAGGTATAGCGATCGTCATCTTCGCCTACCGGGGCGAGCGCGGCGAGAAGCTGTCCAGGGCCGGCTACGCCGTTCTCGGCGCCGGCGGCACGGTAGACCGGGAGGTCTCGGCGCCCCCCGCCCCTGAGAGCCGTTAGACGCAACGGGGGACATCCTGGCCTGCTGTCTGACAGATCTCGCCTGGGGTTCCAGCCCGCTGGTGGCGCGCTCCTCGTTCCACATGAACGAGCGGGAACGCAAGCAGTGGGCCGGTTCCCCAGGAGTGCAGGAGGACCTTTGGACGTGAGTGCGAGACAATCGCGAGCCACGGAGCTACCGTCATGAGCCCGCGGAAAGAGGATGCGGTGCGGGAAAGGGATGCGATTCTCCTAAGCGGGGGACTCGTCGTCAATGCCGTCGGCGCCACAACGAAAGCCGATGTCCTCATCGAAGACGGGCTAATCTCGAGTATCGGCCCGTCGCTTCCTGCCCCCGAGGGTGCCCACGTGATCGAGGCCTGGGATGGCTATGTCGTCCCCGGACTCATCAACTGCCACACCCATGCGCACAACAACTTGAGCAAGTCCTCCGGGGACAAATGGACCCTCGAGCAGTTGCGGAGCCGAGGCCGAGCGCTGTATGGCGGTAGGAACGTCGACGAGCAGTACCTATCGGCGGCACTTGGTGCGATCGAAATGGTCAAGAGCGGGTGCACGGCCGCATACGACCAGTTCGCCAGCGTCCCAGCGATGGGTCAGGAGGCGGTCGAGACCGTCGTCCGCGCCTATGACGACGTGGGGCTCCGGGCCGTGCTGGCACCCTCGATCTCAGACAGGTCGCTATACGACGAGGCACCCGGCCTGCTCGAGGCGCTGCCACCGCGGCTGCGTGCGCGCCTCCCGGCGACCGGGGCCGGACCGTCAGCCGGGAGCCTCCTCCGGTTCACGGAGGAGGCGATCCAGCGTTTCGACGGCGCGGCCGGAGGGCGCATACACATCGGCGTCGGGCCCGTCATACCGCAGCTCTGTAGCGACGAGCTTCTGTCGGGATGCGCTCGGATCAGTGCCGAATACGGGGTAAGCGTCCACACGCACCTCGCCGAGAGCAAAGTTCAAGCCGTCGGCGCCTTCGAGCGGTGGGGAGAGTCTGTTGTTCAACCATCTAGGCGGCGTCGGGCTCCTCACCCCCCGGCTGGTGGCCGCCCACGCAGTATGGACCACCGACGGCGACCTCGCTCGCCTGGCCGACGCTGGTTCTTGTGTCGTCCACAACCCTGGCAGCAACCTGCGTCTCGGAAACGGGATCGCACCCGTGACCGAGATGCTCAAACGCGGTGTAGTGGTCGGCCTTGGCTCCGACGGCTGCCACAGCTCGGACAATCAGAACATGTTCGAAGCGATGAGGCTGGCGGCTCTCATCGGCCGGATCCGGGCCCCATACGACTCCGGCACATGGATAGGCGCCCGGGAGGCGTGGGCGATGGCCACGTCCTCCGGGGCTCGTGTTCTCGGGCAGGCAGGCGAGATAGGCGAGATCCGGGTCGGAGCGAGAGCCGACGTCGTCGTGCTGAGGCGCTCTGGGCTGTCTCTGATTCCACTGAACGATCTCCTCCACCAGCTTGTTTACAGTGAGACCGGTTCCGACGTCACCGAAGTGATCGTGGACGGCAGGCACGTCGTGAGTGGCGGGCGGCTGCTGACGGTCGACGAGAACGCGCTGCTCGCACGGGCCGAGCTGGCTGCCGAAGCTTCACGTGGACGCAACTCAGCCGAGTGGGAACTTGCCTCCGAACTCGACCCGTACCTGAACGCCGTGTGCGCCCGCGCAGCTGCCCAGGAAATCGGGGTAAACAGGTTCGCCGCGCAGGCGGCAGGAGTTCTGGCAGCAAAGGACACATGAGAGTGCGATGACACGAGGAGTATCGGAGACCGGCGAAGACCGCCTCGTCGAGTTCGTCCGCAGGGAGAGCAACTGGGGCCGGTGGGGTACCGACGATCAGAGAGGTGCGGCCAACCTCATAACAGCCGAGAAGACGCTGGCGGCGGCGAAGCTCGTGAGAGATGGGCGGGCGGTGTCGCTCAGCCGCGTGTTCCCGACCAGTCCCGCCCCCAATAACCTGAGGCCCGCCCAGCATTTCGTCCGCCGTGAGCATGACTTCGCCACTGACTACTACGGGATCGAGTACCACGGCGAAGCCGCGACCCACGTCGATGCCCTCTGCCACATGTCCGACGAGGAGGGCCACGTCTGGAATGGACGGCAAGCAGATGACATCATCACGTCACAGGGCGCAACCTGGGGTGGCATCGAACAATGGCGCTCGGGACTGCTCACTCGGGGAATCCTGCTTGACGTCCCCCGCTTCCGGGGCGAGCGCTACGTTCACCAGGAGAACCCGGTCACCGGCGACGAGCTGGCCGAGGTCGCGGAGAGAGAGGGCATCGTGCCCTCGCCCGGCGACGCCCTCGTCGTCTACTGCGGGCGCGACCACTTCGAAGAAAGGCACGTTCCCTGGGGCGGGGAACTGGGCAGCGATGGGCAGCCCTGTCGGCCGGGACTCGATCCCTCATGCCTTCGGTTCGTGCGGGAGGTGGACTGTGCCGTGCTCGCGTGGGACATGATGGACGTCTCGCCTCACACCCGCCCCCGGGCATTCACCATGCACGGCGCCATACCCGCCTTCGGGGTCGCGCTAGTCAACAATTGCGAGCTGGGACCGCTCGCCGTGGCCTGTCAAGAGAGCGGACGCTACGAGTTCATGTTTGTCGTCGCCCCTCTCGTGGTCCCGGGTGGTACGGGCTCGCCAGTGAACCCGATCGCGGTTCTTTGAGGGGAGTGTGAACGGCGAGTTGCTGGGCGGTCAGGTAGCGATCGTGACGGGTGCGGCCCAGGGTATAGGCCGTCGTGTCGCCGAGAGACTGGCCGGCGCAGGCGCCGCCGTCGTGCTGGCCGACCAGAACCGGGAGCTAGCGTCGAAGGGCGCCGTGGAACTCCGGGAGCGGGGCCTCCGCGCCGAGAGTACATGGGTAGATATCGCCAACCCGGCAAACGTGGCGTCGATGGTGGATGACGTAGCGAGGCGACTAGGGCGCGTCGATGCACTGGTCAACGCCGCCGGGCTCGACGCGCCGCCGGGCCTGGCATGGGAGGTCACTGTCGAGGATTGGCGCCGGGTCATCGATGTGGACCTCTCGGGCTCGTGGTGGTGCGCCAGAGAGGTTCTCCCCCACATGATCAAGAGGGGTAGAGGCCGGATCGTTTTCATCAGTTCGATCGCCGCCAGGAGAGGCTCCCTTCATACTTCTGTCGCATACAACGCTGCAAAGGCAGGACTGCTCGGGTTGACCGTCGGCCTGGCGGCTCAGGTTGAGCAATTTGGTGTGCTGGTCAACGCGATAACTCCCGGGCCAACAGGCACGGGAACCCCTATGAGCGAGCAGAAGGCCGCGGACGACCGCGCCAGGTTCCCACTGCCAATCCTCGGGCCGACTCCTGTCGCGGACGCGTGCCTCTATCTCCTCGGGCCAAGCGGTGACTGGGTCAGCGGCACCGTACTAAACGTCAGCGGCGGTCGCTGGCATGGTTAGGAGTCCGGGATGGCCGAAGATCTTCGTCCTAACGACCGGGGGTACCATCAGCGAGCGTTCCGGAGCCCGCGGGACGGCTGAGCCAGGCTTCGCCCCACAAAAGCTAGTGCCCGAGAGCGGCCCGTTAGATGCCGACCTCGAGTTCAGGGAAGTCTTCGAGAAACCGGGTTCGGAGATGGTCCCAGGCGACTGGCCAGTCCTTGCGGCGGCCACCGCCCAAGTCCTTGGTGCGGGGGCACAAGGCGTGGTCATCCTGCACGGCACCGACACCATGCACTTCACCGCCGCTGCGTTGTCCTTCATGCTCCATGGGCTCAGCGTGCCGATCGTGTTGACGGGCTCCATGCTGCCCGGAGGTGATCCGGGGAGCGACTCGGCCCGCAACGTCCGCGACGCTCTACACGTCGCGGCTGCGGCTGATCTGGCGGAGGTGTGTGTCGTGTTCTCGGCCGACGACAAGGGAACGCGGGGAACGATCATCCGAGGCACCAGGGCTCGCAAGGCCCACTCGTCCGCTCTCAACGCTTTCGACAGCGTCAACGCGCCCCCGCTCGGGATGGTGTACCCGGACAAGATCGCTCTAGCGGGACAGGATTTCAGGCGCCGGGCCCCAAGGAAGGTCGGGCTAGCTGTGGGTTTGGACCCGAACGTCGTCCTGATCAAGCTCACCCCGGCGGTGACCGGAGAGGCACTCACTCGATACCTCCATAGCGCCTCCGGGGCCGTTCTCGAAGGTACCGGTATCGGTCATGTCCGTCACGATCTATGTGACGTGATCGAACGATTCGCCAAGCCAACCGTCATCTGCAGTCAAGCCGCGCACGGTGGCGAGCGGCTCGGCGTCTACTCGCGGGACAAGGTGATCCTCGATCTCCCCAATGTGATCCCGGGCGCCAGCATGACCAGCGAGACCGCCCTCGTGAAGCTCATGTGGGCACTCGGACAGGAAGCCTCCGCCGAGTCGCTGATGCGAGCGAACATTGCCGGCGAACTAGATGACAACGAGTCGCGCTACCCCTCTCCGCTATGAGCTTGCCACCGAAAACCGCCTTTGTTCGGGGCGGCTATGGCATGCAGTCGGGCGAACTGCGAGCGCTCTTCGGAGAACGCCGCTGGCGGCGTTGGACCGTCGCCTCGTTCCTCTGCAGGTTCCCACAGCCAATGTCGCTCTTGGCGTTCCAGATCGCAGGGCTCAGGGTGACTGGCAGCATTGGAAAGGGGGCGCTCCTTGTCGGAATCACCGGCTTCTGCGGGCTGCTAGGGCCCTGGGCTGGGCGGAAGCGCGACCGTGGCAGCATGCGCCGGCGCCTCCAGGCCAGCTGCTTCACGGCAAGCGCGGCGCTTGGGGCCATGGCGGTCCTTGTGGGTGTGAAAGCGCCATTTCTGTTGGTGGTCGCCTGTGCCATCGTCCAAGGGAGCGCTATCGCCGGTACCTGGTCCGGTTTCCGCGCACTACTCGTGAGGGTCCTCCCGGGGGAGCACCTCCATCAGGCGCATTTCGTCGAATCGCTCATGGTTGAGATCGGCTACGGGGTGGGCCCACTCGTGGTCACGGCGATCGTGGTAGTCGGAAACGTGACAGACGCCCTCGTGATCATGGCCGTGACGGAGTTCGCCGGTGCACTCACCCTGCAATTGGTCCCCGACCTCGACGGGCGCACGTTGCCGACTCCCCCCACCTCCCACGCCGATTTTCCGCTCCGCGACATTATCCTGATCTGCAGCCTCGCGCTCGCCTTCTCCCTCGGGTTCGCGCTCATAGAAACAAACATCCCAGCGCGGATGCACCAGTACGGGCTGGCAGCGGACCAGGCTGGGGTGTTCATGGCGCTTCTTGCTACCGGCAGCTGCATCGGCGGACTCGCAGTGAGCATCTGGCCCCTCAGCCGTGCCCGGCTGGTGCTGCAAGCAGCCGCGCTCTTCGCATTGTTCGGTCTGCTCAGCCTGCCGAGCGCATTGGCTGGGTCGGTCCTGGTCTTCCTCCTCGTGCTCCCTTTCAACTCGCTTCCCCACGTCCCGCTGAGCGGTCTCGGGGCCGCTACCATCGAACAACACGTCGGGATACGCAACAGGGGTGAAGCCTTCGGGTACTTCAACGCCGCTACTAGGCTCGGCAGCGGACTTGGCGCGACACTGAACGGCGTCCTGCTCGGGGTCCTCGGCGCGGCCACCATCCCGCTCATCGCGAGCGGGATCTTCCTCGCCATGCCGTTTCTGCTCATCGGTGGCTATCTGGTAGCACGATGCAAAAGTCGCTCCCAGGTCCACGCACAGCTGGAGTCCGCTTGCTCCGACTCGAAGCCGGCCTAGGAGCCTGCATGCCGGCGCGGGGGGTCTCGTAGTCGCGGTCGATGGGCGTCCGGTGCGCGGGTTTGGATGGGCGTCGCGGATTGCGGACGCCGGCAGGCCGGGACCGAGGTCGAGGGCGAGGATGGCGGCGGGGCGGACCGCGGCGGCTAATGGGTCCGGTCACGGCCCGCCTCCCGAGTCATCGTCGTGGCGGCCGGTAGGGTACCTGCACGCCAAGCTGGTCCCTGGTTAGCCTGTGGGGTTCCAGAGCTCGGCTATCGGCCCTGACCTGGGCTTCTATGCGGCTCGCTCGTACTCGTTGATGAGGCCGCCGAGGACTGGCCGGCGCCAGATCCGCTCCTGGGAGAGGTCGGCGACAGGGTGGTCAGGCCTGGGCGGGCGGAGCTGTCGGCTGCGATGGGGGCGGCGCCCGTTGTAGTGGGCCGCGTAGTCGGCCAGGACAAGTCGCAGATGCCGCTGGCCGAAGATCAGCATCCGGTCGGTGACCTCGGTCCGGGCGGTGAGCACGAACCGTTCCGCGTAATACCAGACGAACGACGTTGACGCCGACCAGCGCCGCCGCACACTCGACAGCCTCGGGACCGCCCTCTTGACAAACCGCGTAATAGAAGGGAGCCATGACCGGGCGTTGGCGCTGTAAAGCCGGCCCGTATATCTATGCGCCGATGTGCCGAATCACCCTTCCGATAGCGACATGTACGGCATCGTTCAGCCGCGCGCCTGGCCGCCAGTTGACGCAGCCGGGCTGAACTGCTGGTGAGTTAGGGAGTAAACGCTGCTGGCCATCAGACAGCATCTGGGTCACGTTCCACGCCCAGACAGCGGGAATGCGTAAATGTCGAGCGCATCAAGTCTGGTGAGATGGTGTGTCAGTCGAGTGGTGAAGCCTTCGTAGGTGTCCTTGGTGGTTGACCACACACGCTCCGCGAAGGCACAGGCCCGGGGGAACACCATCTGTTCCAGTTGACGGTGCGATACCACGTGTTCAGTCCACATGCAGCATTGTGCGCCGAGCACGTGGCTGGCTTCGGGTTTACCATGGAGGACGTGCGGGATCGGTTCGTAGTCGTAAACGGTCCGAAGGCTGACCGCGGGCGGGACACCGGGTGGTTCAGCAGCCGGATTATCGCTTTGATGGTGGTACAGGTATGTTTTGTGCTGCGGTGCCATGATAACGTCATGTCCGGCCGAGGCGGCGGTGATTCCGCCTTGTTCATCTTGCCAGGACATGACAGTGGTAGCGGGTGGTAGACCCCCCTCGAGGATTTCGTCCCAGCCCACGAGGCGCCGACCCGCTTGGGAAAGAAAATCATTCATTTGGCGAATGAACCAGCTCTGCAATTCTTCTTCTCCAGCGAGTCCCAACTCAGCGATCCGTCGCTGCGCCTCGAGGCTGGTGCGCCATTCGTCCTTGGGGCACTCATCCCCACCAATGTGGATGTAGGGGCTGGGGAACAGATCCATGACTTCGCTTAGCACGTTCTGATAGAACTCGATCGTGGAATCGCTGGTGTTGAGGATGTGGGAGCTGATTCCCCAGTCGGTCCCGACTTCGAGGTGCGTGCTGCCGTTGCCGAGATGCGGGTACGCAGCGATCGCTGCCTGGGAATGGCCCGGCAGATCCACTTCGGGGAGGACTGTAATGAACCGGCGGGCGGCGTAAGCCACGATCTCTTGTGCGTCGGCCTGGGAGAAATAGCCGCTGTGAGGAGTGTTCTCGTAGCGGCATGCCTCGGGTCGTCCGTCGCCGGGTCGGCCGAGCATTGAGCGGGGGCGCGTGGATCCGATCTCGGTGAGCTGCGGATAGCGCTGGATTTCGATCCGCCACCCCTGGTCGTCGGTCAGGTGCAGGTGCAACACGTTAAAGTGGTGAAGCGCGAGGACATCGATGAGTTTGAGGACAAAGTTCTTGCCGAAGAAGTGACGGCTGACGTCGAAGAGCATGCCGCGCCATCCGAAGCGCGGCCGGTCTGTGATCCTGACACCAGGAACCTGCCAGACGGTGCTCGATGCTGCGGTGCGCCGGAAAATGTTGACTGGAAGCAGTTGACGGAACGTCTGAGTGCCATGGAACAGCCCGGCCAGATCACCACCGCTGATCCGGACGGTGTCGGCGGTCACCTCGAGCGTGTAGCCGCTAGGCGGCGTGCCACTTTGCAGGCCCAGACTGATCAATCCGCGCTCCTGGGAGCGGGTTCCTGTGTGAATTGGCAGAGGCAACCCAGTCGCAGGGGTGAGGTCCGCCCGCAGTAGGCGAGCGATGTCTTCGGTGCCCGGGCCGCACCAGATGGCGGTGTCAGCATCGAGGAGGAATGACTCACCGGACTCGCGCAGTGTTTCGGGAGCGGGGATCAAGGAGATGGTCATCTACGCACCCAGCCCCTGGTATTCGTTGGCAAGGCTGATGCCACCGACCCGGTACGTCCGCCAGGGCACGAAGCCGGCCTTGCCGTAGAAGCCGACCAAATCGGTCCAGTCGATGACCATGTCGTCGATGCCCTGGTCTTTCAGCATGGTCACGCCTGCCACCAGGAGGCCAAGCCCGTGGCCTAGTCCACGGTATTGGGCGGCGACACCGATGGGCCCAAGGCCGCCGTGCTGGGGGGCTAGCAGCGGCGACCAGTACAAGCTCGGCCCGATCATCGGCGTCTCCTCGCCGCCGTATATGCGCACGAAACCAATTACCTGACCGGACTGCTCGCGTAGCAGCAGGTAGCCGCCGGGTGCAGTACCCCGTCGTCGTTCCTCTTCGGCGGTTCGCGACCACCTGCCGGGGAACTCTTGCCGCAAGAAGCACAGCACATCCTCCCACCGGCTGGCTCGTTCGGCCGGTGACGGCGCGGCTGGCGGGGACCACGAGCGCAGTTTGTCATTGCGCAGATCCACTACCGGTGTGGCGGCGAACGATGCGCCGTGCCTGGCGAAGAACCCGGTCGGCCCGGGTACCGGTACGCCCGGGAGCAGATGCAAAAAGTCAGCGCCTATATTCACCTGATTGACGGACTTGTCGCGAAGCGTCTGTAGCGCGTTGGCCAGGAGGCGGGATCCCAAACCCTTGCCCTGATGACTTGGCGTGACGGCCAGGGCTGATATCGAGGCGCACCGGCCGTGACGCTTGACTATGATGAGGCCATCCTCATCTGCCGCGCTGGCATCGGTATCGATGTCGACGGACAGGGCTTGACAGGCCAAGCGGGGACCAAGCGGAAACCGGTCGCCCATGGTCCGGTTCCAGTGCCGGACAAGGAGCTCTGGGTCGATACCTGCCATGTGGCCTACTTCCATATCTAGTCGGCCGAGGACGAGGCATTAGCGGATGCCGCGCCGGCTCCGCCCCCGGCCTGTCGCCTGGCCTGCTGGCTGCTCAGGCCAAGTGGACGCGGATATCGTCGGCAACGCTGCCAAGCAAGGTGTATTCGGTGGAGTGCAGCTGCAGCAGGCTGCCCGGGATGAACTCAGTGATAGGGCCATAGGCAACGAGCCGGGCAATGAATCGCTGCCACGACACGCCGCCGCCGATGTCACCGTCCAGCCAGAAGCTTCGCTCGCGTGCCCCGAAGATATCCCGGGGCCCTATCGTATTCGCTTTAGGTGGCACATAGGACCAATCGCCGCCAAACGAGTGCAGGGCATTTTGTGCGATAGTCAGCGGGTGCAGCTCGACGGTCCGGGCTCCGGCACTCTGGTAGGCCTCCAGGTCTCCAGCGAATTCAAAGCCCAGCTGCGGCTCCCAGAAAGCGATGTGGCCAGCCCAACCGATTCCGCCATAGCAGATGTCGGCTCCGCCAAGATCGGCGATGCGATCGCTGTAGGAGTCGATGACGTCACTGGTAGGGAAGTGAATCTGGTCCTGTGGGGGGCGCAACTCCGGGCTAATGTGGAAAAAGAAGTGCTCGTACATTGCCCGCTGGAAGGAGCCTTCCCACGAAGGCGGTGCCGTGTTGCCGTCTGCATCCGCGTACTCGTCCATGTTGAAGGTGTGCAAGTGACGCAGCGAGATCCGCTCTCGGTTAATGATTTGCGCAGCATACTGGTACTGCGGAACCGGGCCGACAGGGAGAATTACGACGAGCTGCCGGCCATCCTCCCGCGCTTGCCGTATCCGCTGTACGAAATCCTCGGCGAACTGCCGGTAAAAATGGTCGGCGGCGTCGATGATCTGGATGCGCCAGTCCGGATTGGGGTGATGCGGCAACTGCTCCCTTGTGATGGCGCGGGCCGCCGCCGCGGCCTGCCTGTCCTGGAAAGGGATGAACGAGGCAATAGGGTAGGCGAAGACGGCTGACTCGACGCTAGTCACGTGATTTATCCTCCAGTTGTCTAGTCTGAATGGTGGCTATTCGCCGTCGAATTTTCCAGCTTCATCTGCCTGCTGATACCTAAGGCAGCAGACGCCGCGGGGCGGCACGCAAGGCCGTCAGATGAGCTGCGAATCCCTCTGCGTATTGAACGCCACACTGGATCCCCCGGTATCGAGCCGTGACCTCCATCTGCTCAAGCAGGTCAACGTCATCGTGTTCGCGTATCCACTTGAGCTGGCTGGCGTGCGCCGAAAGAGCTTCACGCTTGATCTCCAGCATCTCGCTGATGTCGACATATTCAGTTGGAACGAAGTTGACGCCAGCGTACGTTTCCATGCGATAGAACATCGGCACGACCTGATGTGCTTGGGTAGCGGTTCGGTAATTCGGCAGGCTAGCGGTAAATCCCGCATCGAAAACCAGCTTGCCTGTCTCATTGTGGTCGGACATGTAATCGTTGACTGCATGGGTGATGACGACGTCCGGCTGGGCAATCCGGATTAGTTCAACAGTTGCGGACCGCTGTCCCTCATCGGCCGCGTTAACTCGGCCGTCCGGTATTTTCAGGGCAAGATATTCCGCACCGATCACCATTGCGGCCTTACGCGCCTCGCTATCTCTGATCGCAGCGATCTCATCGGAGGTATGATGAAAGGTTCCGGCGTCGCCTCGGGCGAGGTGCGCCATTGTGACGATGTCACCGCGTTGCACGAATCTCGCCAGGGTCCCCCCGCACGACATCTCGAGGTCGTCAGGGTGCGCTCCGACGGCTAGTACTTTCACGTCGCTTCCCCAATCTGCACCAGCCTGCTCTCGGCAAGGTCGGCGGCGCGCCTGACGGCGCCGAGCGCTGCGGCCTGGTCGCCAAGCGCGGACTGAATGATGTTCAGGCCACGCAGTGGCACCAGTGAGTGAACACGGTCACTGATGGGCTCCAGCAACGCTGGGCCAGCGTTGGACAGCCCACCGCCAACGACGATCAGTTCTGGATCCATGACCAGTGCAACGGCCGCGATGCCATAGGCCAGGTCATCTGCGACCCCAGCGATGATGCCTAGAGCAGCGCTGTCACCTTCCAGGGCGGCCCGGAAGACCGTTCGCTCATCGATGGCTGACGAATTCCCACCGGCCAGTTCGAGTAGGCGCCGGCCCTCGGGCGTGCCCGCGACCGACTGACCCCTGGTGATCAGACCGCGGGCCCCGACGGCCTGCTCGAACTGCCCGGGCTCGGTTTGGGCTCCGTCCGGTTCAATCCGGCGTAGCGGGAGATATCCGATTTCACCCGCTATACCGTGCGGTCCGCGGTAAAGCTTGCCCTCAATGAGGGCTCCCGCACCTACCCCAACACCTAGGCCTACATAGATCACATTCTCGACGCCTTGAGCCGCCCCAGACCAGTGCTCGCCCAGCACGGCGAGTGCCATCTCGTTCTCCACGGTAACCGGGCAGCCGAGCCGATCGGAGAGCTGGACCGCGGGCGGCAGGCCTCCCCAGTCGCCTAGCTGGGGAGCCAAGGTGACCACGCCTGTAACCGGATCAACGACGCCCGGTGTGCTAAGCACCGCGCAATGCACGCCGGACGCGTCCGTCCCCGCATCCGACAAGGCGCGGATCACTGTCTTGACGGTGTGATCCACAAGCCGCCTTGACGGGGTAATCCCATGAGTCGGCACACGTACCTTGGACCGCACCTCCCCATCGAGATCAGCGATCACGACTAGCGTCTTCGCCGCTCCCACATCCACGCCAACAACTGCGCCCATCTCGGCGCGGAAACGGAGCAGCCGCGGGCGTGGTCCCGGGCCTGTCCAAGTCTCTTCCGACGCGTGCTCATCAGCGATCCAGGCACGGGCGAGCAAGTCCGCGACGACTTCGTTGATCGTCGGCCGCGACAGCCCGGTAAGTCGTCGCAGATCTGCCCGGGAAAGCGGACCGTCTCGTCGAATTACGGTCAGGACATGGCGCAGGTTCAGCTCTCGCAGCACCGATGGGCCGCCCCCTACAACGTTGGACTGGCCGGTCATCGACCCTCCTCGGCTGGCACGAACGGCCATGACATCGGGTTCCATTGCCAGCACTGGCTCATCAAGCGCGTCTGTCGCTGGCGACCCCCGTCGCGCGCCTGTCGCACTCCTGGCTTCTGACGGCCCGTCGCCATCCTGAGAACCCGACCTTTCATGAGGGGTTGCGGATAGGAAGCCTTCCTAGCATAATCGCGCTCAGACAGGAAGCCTTCTTAACATAATCCCTGAGAGCCACGCAAGCAACGACCCTCGTGGAGCCATCCAGCGGCCGGGTCGCCAAGATCAGGCGGCGGTGGCCTGCGGGGCGTCGCCATCACAGGCCGGGAGACTCAGTAGGCCACCCGGCCGACATGGGTCATGTCGCCAGCCATCGACGGGAGCGCGATGAAACAGCAGCAACGGCGACCGCGAGCCTTCTCGCTCATCGTCGCCACATCCCGCGCGACGCGCACGCCCGTATCGGTCGGGTTGCAGGTGCGGGAAACAGCACTTCACGGCCGGAAGGATTGAGAGGGCAATGAGACGACGGATCAGGATGATCGGGGTCATCATCGCAGCCAGCCTACTGGCGGCCGCGTGCGGAGGCGGGTCATCCGGAGGCGGCAGTAGCAGTGGCAGCAGCTCCAGCGGCGTGCTGACCATCGACAACGAAATCGGCGGGTTGTGGACCTGTAACTTCAACCCGTTCAACCTGTCAGACATCTCTAACGCACTCGGCACTATTTATGAGCCACTCGCCTTCGTCAATACGCTGCAGAACGCGAAGGCGACGCCGTGGCTTGCCACGAGCTGGGCGTGGGGCAACGGCAACAAGACGCTCACCTTCACCATCCGCAATGGGGTGAAGTGGAGCGACGGCAAGCCGATGACCGCGGCGGATGTCGTGTTCACCTTCAGCTTGCTGAAGAAGTTCAAGACGCTCGACATCAACTCGGTCTGGTCGGTGCTGTCCAGCGTCACCCAGCGGGGCAGCGACCAGGTGGTCATGCGCTTCAAGGCCCCGGCGGTGAACTACTTCTACTACATCGCCGATCAGGTCGGCATCGTGCCCGAGCACATCTGGTCGGGTATCGCCGACCCGGTGAAGTACCCCGACACCAACCCGGTCGGCACGGGAGCGTTTGTGATGAGCAAGTGCACCCCGCAGAACATCACCTACAAGGCCAACCCGCACTACTGGCAGCCCGGCTTGCCTAAGGTGAAGACCGTCAACTACCCGGCTTTCACCAGCAACGATACGGCTAATACCTATCTGGCCAACGGGCAGGCCCAGTGGGGCGCCCAGTTCATCCCGAGTATCAAGCAGCTTTACCTGGACAAGAGCCCGAATTACCATTACTGGTTCCCGCCGGTGTCTAATCTCTCGCTGTTTATCAACATGACCAACCCGCTGCTGAAGAACGTGGCCGTCAGGCAGGCTATGGCCTACGCGATCGACCGCAAGCACATCTCCCAGGAGGGCGAGTACGGTGAACAACCACCGTCGAATCAGACGGGGGTTGTCACCCCGACGTTCTCGGGCTGGCTGGACTCTTCGCAGTCGGCGGCGTACGGCAATGACTATTCGTACGACCCGGCGAAAGCAATTTCGATCCTGACCGCGGCCGGATTCAAGAGAGGGCCCGGCGGCATCATGGAAAAGAATGGCCAGAAGCTATCCTTCACGATTGTCAACAACGGCGGATTCTCCGACTGGGTGGCGGACATCAACGTTGTTCAGCAGGAGCTTAGCGCGGTCGGCATCCAGGTGACGCCGAAAAACCTGGCGCAGCCCGCGTACGAGGCGGCCCTGTACAACGGCAACTTCCAGCTCGGGTACTACGCCGAGACGGGCGGCCCGACGCCGTACTACGAGCTGCGGCAGTGGCTGTACTCGGGTAACTCGGCGCCGATCGGGCAGCCCGGCCGGGTCGAACTTCGAACGGTACAGCAACCCGCAGACCGACGCGCTGATCAACTCCTACAGTGACACCACGAGCCCGGCTGCGCAGCACGCGATCGTGGACAAGCTGGAGAAGGTCATACTGCAGGACGTGCCGGTGATCCCGGTTGTCGAGCAGGTGGACTGGTACGAGTACGACAGCGGCAGCTTCACCGGCTGGGCCACCCCCAGCGACCCGTACGCTCAGCCGGCCGCCTTCGACTACCCCGACTGGGGGCAGGTGTTGCTGCACCTGGCCCCGAAGAAGTAGAAGTAATGATGCGGTACGCGCGCGGAGGCATTCCCATCGCGCGCGTACCGTCCCGGGTCTACCGATAGACAGTGGATATAACCGCCAATGATCACCTGTTCGCATTGATCGTCAGCGATGATTATGAAATTTGTGCATCGCCTCCCCGTCTGGTGGACGCGCTCTATCGCCGACGGAACGCGGGAGAACCTGAGACAGGGTGATCTCACGGCCGGGACCGAGTTCAGGAGCATGGCATGAGGTTCGCGCTTCGCCGGCTGGGCTTCTTCGCCATCACCTTGTGGGCCGCCCTGACGCTCAACTTCTTCCTGCCCCGGCTGATGCCGGGAAACCCGGCCGAGGCCATGATGGGCAAGTTCCGTGGCCCGGTGAACCCGCAGGCGCTCAAGGCCCTGGAGGCAGCCTTCGGGGTGAGCACCAAGGAAGGCCTCTTCGGGCAGTACATCCACTACCTGGGCGACGTGGCCACCGGGAACTTCGGCACGTCGCTGTACTTCTACCCGCAGTCGGTCGGCCGGGTCATCCTGGACGCCATCCCGTGGACCCTCGGCCTGGTCGGGGTGACCACGGTGCTGGCCTTCCTGCTCGGCACCGGCATCGGGATCCTGGCCGCCTGGCGGCGCGGCGGCCGGCTGGACAGCATCGCGCCACCGGTCTTCGTGATCACCTCGGCCATCCCGTACTTCTGGGTCGGGATGATGCTGATCCTGGTGTTCGCGGTCCGGCTGCAGTGGTTCCCGGGCGCGTTCGGCTTCAGCATCAACATGGCCCCCGGCTTCAACGCGGCGTTCATCGTGAACATCATCGAGCACGCGGTGCTGCCCGCCTGCGCGCTGCTCATCACCACCATCGGCACCTGGATCCTGACCATGCGGAACACCATGGTCACCACGCTGGCCGAGGACTACGTGCGGATGGCCCGGGCCAAGGGGCTGCCCGGCCACCGGATCATGCTCGACTACGCGGCGCGCAACGCCATCCTGCCCAACCTGACCGGGTTCGCCATGTCGCTCGGTTTCGTGGTGGGCGGCGCCATCCTGGTCGAGTACGTGTTCAACTACCCCGGGGTCGGCTACATGCTGCTCCAGGCGGTGAGCAACGAGGACTACCCGCTGATGCAGGCCCTGTTCCTGCTGATCACCGTCGCGGTGCTGGTGGCCATCCTGCTGGCCGACATAGCCACCGCGATCCTTGACCCGCGCACCAGGACGGCGGACTAGCCATGGCCATGCTCCCAGTCTCCGGGCCCACCACCGCCCCGCCGGCCGGGCTGCCCGGCCAGGCGCTGCCGGTACCCGGGGCCGGCCTGCGCGGCCAGTCGTGGTCCCGGCTGTTCCGCGCGGTGCGGTCGAACCGCAAGGCCACCGTGGGCACCGTACTGCTGCTCATCTTCATCCTGCTCGCGCTGTTCCCCGGGGTGATCGCGCACGACAACCCGACCGCGACCATCTACCCGCGCAGCCTCGGGCCGTCCACGGCCCACCTGCTCGGCACCACCGCGCTGGGCCAGGACATCTTCGCCCAGGCGGTGTACGGCACCCAGCAGGTACTGATCATCGCGTTCGGGGTCGGGCTGTTCTCCACCGGCGTCGCCGTGCTGATCGGGGTGGCCGCCGCCTACCTGGGCGGCGCCTGGGACGGCGTGCTCAACCTGATCACCGACGTGCTGCTGGTCATCCCGCTGTTCCCGCTGCTCATCGTCATCGCGACCTATGTGCAGAACGCCGGCACGGCGGTGCTGGTCGTCGTGCTGACACTGACCGGCTGGTCCTACACCGCCCGGCAGTTGCGCGCCCAGGCGCTGTCGCTGCGCAAGCGCGACTTCCTGGAGGCGGCCCGGGTGCGCGGCGAGCGCCGGATGTACATCGTCCTGGTGGAGATCATCCCCACCATGACCTCGCTGATCGTGGCCAGCTTCCTGACCAACGCGCTGTACGCGGTGCTGTTCGGCTCCAGCCTGCAGTTCATCGGCCTAGGCGACCCCAACTCGGTGAGCTGGGGCACGATGCTCTACTGGGCCGAGAACAACGAGGCGCTGCAGACCGGCCAGTACCTGTGGGCGATCGTCCCCGGCGCCCTGATCGCCCTGCTCGGCGCCGCGTTCGCCCTGCTCAACTACGCGTTCGATGAGATCGGCAACCCCGCCCTCCGGCCGGTGAGGAGGATCCGTGTCAAGCGTGCCGGCTAAGCAGGAACCCGCCGCCGAGGACGCCCGGCCGAGCCCGCCGGGCGCGATACTGGAGGTCAGCGACCTGTCCGTGACCTACGCCGCCGACCGCGGCCCGGTGGTCGCGGTGGACCAGGTCAGCTTCCAGGTCGACCCGGGCGAGTTCCTCGGCATCGTGGGCGAGTCCGGCTGCGGCAAGTCCACCCTGCTGTTCGCGATCGCCCAGCTACTCGCCCCGCCGGCCGCCATCACCGGCGGCCAGGTCAGCTTCCAGGGGCGCAGCATGGTCGGGCTGACCGACCGCCAGCTGGCCGCGGTGCGCTGGAAGGACCTGTCCGTGGTCATGCAGAGCGCGATGAACGCGCTCAACCCGGTCAAGCAGATCCGGGCCCAGTTCGCCGACGCGATGCAGGCGCACGGGGTGCGCAGCAAGACGGAGATCGCCGACCGGTCGGCCGAGGTGCTGCGGATGGTCGGCATCGACCCGGTGCACCTGCGCAGCTACCCGCACCAGCTGTCCGGCGGCATGCGGCAGCGGGCGATGATCGCGATGGCCATGCTGTTCACCCCGGAGCTGGTGATCATGGATGAGCCGACCTCCGCGCTTGACGTGGTGGCCCAGCGGTCGCTGATGGTGCAGATCAAGGAGCTGCAGCAGCGGCTCGACTTCGCAGTCATCTTCGTCACCCACGACATGTCGCTGATCAGTCATTTCTCCGACCGGCTGATGGTGATGTACGCGGGCCAGGTGGCCGAGTTCGGCACTACGCGCGACCTGTTCGACCGGCAGCTGCACCCGTACACGGCCGGCCTGATGGACGCGTTCCCGTCGATCCGCGGGCCGCGGCGGGAGCTGTCCGGCATCCCGGGCAGCCCGCCCAACCTGGCCACTCCCCCGCCGGGCTGCCGGTTCGAGCCGCGCTGCCCCAAGGCCATGGAACGCTGCGCCAGCACCCAGCCCGAGCTGTACCAGGTCGGTGGAACCGAGGTCCGCTGCCTGCTCCACGAGGACGGCTCGGTCGAGGAGGTCCGTTCGTGACCAGTGAACCGGCCGCCAACGGCACAGCGCTGCTGCGTACCGACAAGCTGACCCGGCACTTCCGGATCGGCAACACACTCTCCCAGCAGACGCTGCACGCGGTGGACGAGGTCAGCCTGACCATCGGCGAGCGGGAGATCGTCGCGCTGGCCGGGGAGAGCGGCAGCGGCAAGAGCACCATCGCCCGGCTGCTGGCCAAGATCTACAAGCCGACCAGCGGCGAGATCTACTTCCAGGGCAGGCCGCTGTCCGGGTTCCGGTCCCGTAAGGACCGGCTGCGCTACAGCGGGCTGGCCCCGATGGTGTTCCAGGACCCGTTCGCCTCGATCAACCCGGTGTTCCGGGTGTCGCACGGCGTGCTGCGCGGGCTCAAGCTGCACCGCTCCGAGCTGTCCCGGGACGAGCGCTACGCCGAGGCGCTCCGGGTTTTCGAGGTGGTCGGGCTGACCCCGGCCGACGAGGTGCTGCAGCGGTTCCCGCACGAGCTGAGCGGGGGTCAGCGGCAGCGGGTCGGCTTCGCCCAGGCCCTGGCCATGCGGCCCAAGCTGATCCTGGCCGACGAGCCGGTGTCCATGCTCGACGTGTCGATCCGGGTCGGCCTGCTCAACATGATGGCCGAGCTGCGGGACAGCCAGGGCGTGTCGATCCTGTACATCACGCACGACCTGGCCAGCGCGCGGTACGTGGCCGACCGGCTGGTCGTCCTGTACGCCGGCCGGGTGGCCGAGTCCGGGCCCGCCGAGGAAGTGCTGGCCGACCCGCGGCACCCGTACACCCAGCTGCTGCTGTCCGCGGCCCCGGACCCGCGCGCCCCGCTCGGCGTCGGCGCGGAGACCGACCGCGGCGAGCCGCCCAAGGTGATCAACCCGACGCCGGGCTGCCGGTTCCGCTGGCGCTGCCCGCTGGCCATCGACAAATGCCACCAGGTCACCCCGGAACTGTCCCAGATCCTGCCCGGCCACCAGGCCGCCTGCCACGTCGCCGAGGAAGGCGGCTTTCCGCATTCACCCGGTCAACGAGTCCACGCCCCACGCGGCCAAACATGACACATGGCAACCAATCGCGGAATATCCCGACCTGCAAAGCCATGCAAGCCATGCAAGCCATGCAAGCCATTGCGATGATCGGCAGCTTTATGCACTCCGGGAGACACACTACTTTCGGCAGAAGAGGAAGATCAAATAGGTGGCACGAGTGGGGGTGAGTGAGGGCGCTGTTGCGTTGGTGGATCGCAGGGCGCGGGAGACTGGTCCGGTGACGTCGTCGGGCTCATCTTCTGTGTTCGCTGGCTTCCGCTTCCCGCGGGAGGTGATCTCTCTGGCAGTCCGCTGGTACCTGCGCTACGGCCTGTCCTACCGTGACGTTGAGGAGCTGCTGGCCGAGCGCGGAATCATGGTCGATCACGTCACTATCTACCGGTGGGTGCAGCGCTTCACCCCGGAGTTCATTGAGGCCGCCCGGCCAGCCCGGCACCTGCCCGGCGACCGGTGGTTCACCGATGAGACCTACCTCAAGGTCGCCGGTACGTGGACCTATCTTTACCGGGCGATCGACCAGCATGACCAAGTCATCGACGTCCTGCTATCCGAGCGGCGTGACCTGGCGGCGGCCCGGCGGTTCTTCACCCGGGCGCTACGCGCTGGCACGGTCCCGGCCGAGGTCACCACCGACCGCGCACCCGTCTATCCGCGGGTTCTCGACGAATTTATCCCGTCGGCTCTTCACACGGTGCAGCGGTACGCGAATAACCCGATCGAAGCAGACCACGGGCGGCTGAAGGCCTGGCTGCGGCCCATGCGGGGGCTGAAGCGCCGCCGCTCAGCGCGGATCCTCACCGCCGGTCATGCCTTCGTACAGAACCTCTGCCGCGGCCACTACGACATCGCCACCGATACCCCTGGCCGCTGCGAGCTGGGCGTGATCTTCGACGAGCTCGCGCTGGCGATCTGACCCGCCGGCCCGAGCTCGTATTTCGAGGTTGCGCGGACATCGCACAATGCAACAGTGCCGGCACATCAGCTCGCAGTATGCGTGCGGTGGCCCCGGTGAGCGGTGAGCAGATGAAACTAGATGTTCACGGAGCGCTCGGCGCAGGCCTTCGGGCTGGGGGTTAGAGGCGGTTCTGTACGGTGTCCGAGCTTGTCCGAGTAATCATGTCGTAGTCGCGGTATATCGCTCGGGCTGCCATGCTGGCCCTCCGTTTGGCTCTGGCACCTGCTCTGCTATCCGGGCGAAGTTGCATAAAACGGATAATTCGTTGCGTTGTGAACCATATGCCTTCTGCCCGCGTCTTCTTTGAGCAAGCCCTGAGCTACGCACCGGACTCAGATAAGAGGGGGATGATTTGCGTATCATGCGCGTGCCGTTCACGGTCGTTGTTGTTGTGCTTAGCGTTGCGGGTGTCGTGTCCACAGGGGCGGTCGCCGCCAACGCGGCGACGTCAATTACCGTCTCCGGAACCGTCCAGTGCCTCAACGGAAAGGCAGTTGACGGTGTATGGGTCGCTTCTAGTGGAGGCAGCTCCAAGTTCGCGGCAAAGACGTATCTGCCCGGCACCTTGTGGGTGCCGATAACCCTGTCACAGTAGCTGACCTGGTGACTTACGCGGGACGAGGGGCGGTCAGGTTAGGCATCTGGCTGCGCGAGGAGCACGCGGTCGGGCACTGTCACTATCCGTGTCACTACGATTTGCCTACCTGGTGGTACTGCGCATGTTCAGCTGGCTCGCGTTGCTCGCCCGGTCAGACCGCGTCAAAGACGCGGAGATCCTGATCTTGCGGCACCAGGTCGCCGTGCTCCAGCGCCAGGTCAAGACTCCGCGGCTGTCCCGGGCCGACCAGGCGGTCCTGGCCGCGCTGACCCGGCTACTGCCCGGAAGCCAGCTCCGCCAGCTGCGCCTTATCGTCTCCCCGCGCACCCTGCTGCGATGGCATGCCGATCTGGTCCGGCGGCACTGGGCCTATCCGCGCCGCGCTCCCGGACGGCCCCGGACCGCCCCGGCCATACGTGCCTTGGTGCTCGAGATGGCCCGGGACAACCCCACCTGGGGATACCGGCGCATCCACGGCGAACTGACCGGCCTGGGACATAAGCTCGCGCCGTCGACCGTGTGGCAGATCCTCAAGGACGCCGGCATCGACCCTGCGCCCGTGCGGTCCGGGCAGACCTGGCGCACCTTCCTGGCCAGTCAGGCCACGACGATCCTCGCCGCGGACTTCTTCCACGTCGACACGGTGTTCCTGCGCCGCCTGTACGTGCTGTTCTTCATCGGGCACGGCACCCGGCGCGTGCACCTGGCCGGGATCACCGCCCACCCCACGGGTGAATGGGTGACCCAGCAGGCCCGCAACCTTGTGATGAACCTCGAGGATCACGCTGACGGCACAGGCTTCAAGTTCCTGATCCGGGACCGGGATACCAGGTTCACCGCCGCCTTCGACGCGGTGTTCACCGCGATCGGCGTGCGGATCATCAAGACGCCGGTGCGGGCGCCCCGGGCGAACGCGACCGCGGAACGCTGGATCGCCAGCGCCCGCCGCGAGTGCCTGGACCGGATGCTGATCACCGGCGAACGGCACCTGCACCTAATCCTGAGCGAGTACACCGATCACTACAACACGCACCGGCCGCACCGGGCGCTGCAGCAGAACCCGCCCGCAGGGCGCACACTCCCACCCATCGGGACAACCGATATCCGCGTTCTGCGGCGAGACCGGATCGGCGGGCTGATCCACGAATATACGCAGGTCGCATGAGGTGACATAGTTTCCGGCACCTACAGGCTGTTGCCGCTCCCGCGGCCCGCGGGAGCGTGTTTCTCATAACCCAGGTGGCCGGTCATCTCCTCAGCCAGCGCCCGCTCCAGCACCGCCCTGGTCACCTGGGACAGCAGCCCGTCGGGGCCCAGCAGCTCCGCACCCTCGGCCTGTGCGCGGCCCAGCAGCTGATCAGCCAGCTGCTCATCGACCAGCGGCCGGCGGCGGCCCGGCGGGCCCTCACGTTTGCGGCCCATCTCCGCAGTCTCTGACATCGCGTGTCCTTCCGCGAGCCACCGCCATGGCGGCTCATCGTCGGGCCACGTCACTTACACAGCCGGTAGGACACGCCCGCCGCGCCATTGGCTGGGGCCAGTTTCGTACTAGCGGCGCCGAAGTGAGCATGGTAAGGACATCGGGCAGAAGCAGGAAATGCTTCCGGGCTCGGGCGCTTTCATGGTGCCGGCGTTGACCCGCTGCCGACGGTCCAGGTGAACGAGCATGATCCTTTGTTGCCCGAGGTGTCCGTGGCGGTAACCGTCGCGGTGTAGGTCCCGGCTGTCGTCGGCGTGCCGGTGATCAGGCCGCTGGCCGTATTGATGGCCAGGCCGGGCGGGAGCGTTGCGCTATAGGTCAGCGCCAGGCCCGCTGAATCGGTGCAGGTGATCGGCGACGATACGGCGTCTCCCACCGTACCGATCTGATCGCCGGGGCTGTTACATGTCAGGACGGTGCTTCCTATAGTCCAGGTGAACGTCACGTGGCCTCTGTGACCGGAGGTGTCGGTGGCCGTTACGGTGGCAGTGTAGGTGCCGGCCGTCTTCGGTGTACCGGTAATCAGGCCAGTCGCGGCGATGGCCAGCCCGGGGGGAAGCGTTGCGCTGTATGTCAGCGCCTCGCTCGCCGAGTCACTAGCCGTGATCTGCAGCTTTGATATGGCAACACCTGCGGTGCCGGTCTGGCCGCCGGGGTTGTCCACTGTCACAACTGTGACCTGCGACCTGCGATGCGACGATCTGCCGCCTGGCTGCTGCGTCGCCGAAGGAGACGTGCCCGGTGTCTGGGCTGGTGGTGCTGGTCTGACGCCGGGGGCGGGGGCGGCGCAGGCGAGATAGCGGGCGCAGGGAGAAGCCAGCACACCGGGTGCCGAGGCCCGGATACGTGCACTGCCGCAGCCGCTCGGCCCGGGCAGCCCGATCCCGTCGGTGGCCTCGCTGGTCTCGGTGCAGGCGGCCCAGTTCCACGCGTAGCCGCGCTGGCCGGCCGGGAAGGAGAAGCTGATGATCCAGCCGAACTCATCGCCGGAGATGCGGCGCGGTCTGGAGACCCGCGCGGTGCCAGCGCCCAGCACCAGGACCTGCGGGGTCGGTGGTTGCTGGGCCGGGGCGTGGCGCAGGCCGAAGTAGGGCCGCCACCGCTCGGCGATCTCGGTGGCCAGCGCCGACGGTGGGACGAGAACGCGGACATGGAATGTCTGGTGGCACAGCGGGCGGCGGCACTTGCGGGGGCTGCCGGTGATCGCGTCCGCGGTCACATACACAGTGGCCGCCGGTGAGGTGGCCAGCGGCCTGACCGCGGCGCTGTTTTTGAACAGCTCCACCCGGTATCGGGTGGCGATGGCCGGGGTGACCTGGAACCTGTAACTGGCGCTGGCCCCGGCCGGGTGCAAGGTCAGCGCGCTGGCCAGGGCCGGTGCATGGTGGTAAGGGAAGGGCTGAGCGTACAGCCTGGCGACCTCGCCGCTTTTCGCGTCGTTGACCTGCCCGGAGATCCGCGCACTGGCGTCCTGGCCGCCCCGGTACCGGACATAGACAGCATCACCGGCCTTCGGCAGAGCTGAACTGGCGGCGAGCTGGACACCGAGGCGGGCCGGGGCAGGCGGGGCCAGCAGGCGCACCCCGGCGGCAACCGCGCCGGCCAGCACGACCACGGCGGCGGCCACGGCGATCACCACCTCCCGCGGCCGGCGGCGGCCGGGCGCACCACCGTAACCCCGCCGACGCGGCAGAGGGCCCGGGCCAGCCAGCGGGCCCCGGTCAGCCAGCGGGCCGGAGGTGGTCAGTGCCCCGTGGAGGTAACCGTCCCATGCCAGCAGGTCCGCGTCTGAGGGCTCGGCGGCGGCCGCTAGCAGTGGGGGTGACCAGGCGAACTCGGTGGGCGGGTGCGTCAGCCCCGGGGGTTCACCGGTACCGAAGTCATGCGGCGGCAAGCCGAGCCCATCAGCGAGCGCGTCGGCGAAGTCCTGACAGCTTCCGTAACGGTCCGCCGGGTCTTTGGCCAGGGCGATCGCGAAGACCTCATCGGCCGCTGCGGGCAGGTCGGGCCGCCGCATGGTCAGCCGCGGTGGCGGCTGGGAGACATGAGCGTGCAGGACCGCGACTGCATCGGCGCGGCGGAACGGCGGCGCGCCGGTCAGCAGCTCGAACGCCGTACACGCCAGCGCGTACTGATCGGCGCGCCCATCCACCGGCCCATCTTTTATCTGCTCAGGGGAGATGTAATCGGCCGTGCCCAGGAACTTGCCATCCGCGGTCAGACCGGCCGAGTCCAGCGCCACCTTGCTCAGCCCGAAATCAGTCAGGTACACATGATCGGGCCGACCGGGCCGGGTATCGAGCAGCATGTTGCCCGGTTTGACATCCCGGTGCACCAGCCCGGCCACATGGGCAGCATCCAGCGCCGAGGCCACCGGCGAGATGATCGCGTCCACCCGCGCGGGGGGCAGCGGGCCCGCCCGCGATATCAGCGACCGGACATCCCCGCCGGGCACATACCGCATCGCGAGGAACAGCACGCCATCGGCCTCACCGGCCTCATGGACCGGGATGATGTGCGGGTCATCGACCGCCGCCGCTGCCTGCGATTCGCGCAGGAACCGCTGCCGGAACCCCTCATCGGCAGCCAGCGCCGGGGCCAGCAGCTTCACCGCCACCCGCCGGTTCAGCCGCTCATCATGCGCGCTGAACACCACCGCCATCCCGCCCGCGCCGACCTGGTGCTCCAGCCGGTACCCGGCCACGCGCAAGCCAGGGCCCAGCGCCGCCAGCGGCCCGCCGGCCGTGCTTGGAAACTCCCCCACCCCTGCCTCCAGAGCCTGCGCTCCAGCATCCCCACGCCTCCAGGACCCCGGACACAGAGGAGGCAGTGACCACTGCACCACTGCGGAGACGCATCGCTACCGGGCGTTACACCACCAGCCTTACTGCCAAGCCTGGTTGAATCTGGTAATTGGACTCCCTGCACGCCCATCTGGATTACCCCGCAACAGCCCAGATCTTTACCGGGCTGGACGAGGTTTAGCCGGGCTACGGCGGGAAGGCAACCGCCGCCGGGCCGCGCTGCGCCTGCCAGCGTGCCCGCGCCCCGGCGGACAGCCGAACGTAGCAGGCGCGGTTCCGGGTCAGCGGTGCATGCTGGTACGCCGGGGAAATACGTGACGACACCGCCACTCTGAACCCGTACCGGGCGGCCCAGGCGAGCACGGCGCGATCCGCCCGGATGCCGCGCGCGAGACGGCTTAGCCTGCTGTGCCGTTTGCCAAACGCACGGAACGGCCCCGCTCACCCTCTGCGGGGGAGGCCGGCCAGTGAGTGTTCAGCTTGCGCGCTGCTCGGCCTCGTCGATCAGCTGCTTGGCCGCTGGAACGACACCCCCGAGGGCCCGGCCCGCGTCCTGCAGCGGCAGCCCTTGGTCACGCAGGCGCCGGGCAGGCCGCCGGGCCAGTCGAGCCGAGACCAGGGATAAGTGCGGCGCAGCACGGCGACCTCGTACCGCAGCACGAGCAGCTCGGCGTTCTTGGAGGCCGATGACCGGCCGAGAAGAAGCGGCCAGCCACAGAGCCGGACGAAGATGAGATAGAGCAAGCGCAGGGACATGGATGATCATGATGCCCACAGCTGGCCCCGGCCATCACCGCAGCTCACAGCCCAGGCAGACTTCTGGCACCCCACACGGTGCTGAGCTGGCCCGCTCAGGCGGCGGCCAGCGCGTGCACGCTGCATACCGCGTGGTCGTAGCCGGAGATCCCGCCGCCGGTGCAGTGCGTGAGCCCCACCTGCGGGCGGTGGGCCAGGCCGGTGTCCGCGCCGCTGAGGTGCCGGGTGACTTCCACCACCTGGGCCACGCCGGTCGCGCCGAGCGGGTGCCCGCGGGCCAGCAGGCCGCCGCCCGCGTTGACCGGATGGGCGCCGCTGCGTTCGGTCACCCCGTCGCGCAGCAGCCCGGGCGCCTCCCCGTACCCGCACAGCCCCAGTGCCTCGTAATACAGCAGCTCCGCGATCGTGAACGCGTCGTGCAGTTCGATCACGCCCAGGTCGGCGGGGGTGATGCCGGCCTGCGCGTAGGCCTGGCCCGCCACCCGGGCGGTCAGGTCCTCGCGGCTCAGGTCGTGCCGCCCGGTCGTGCCCGAGCTGACCACCGAGGCGGCCACGCGCACCGGGCGGCGGCCCGGGCCGGGGCCGGCCGTTGGCTGGACACGAGCACCGCCGCGGCGCCGTCGCCGCTCCCGCAGCATTGCAGCAGCGTGAGTGGGTCGGCGATCGGCCGGGAGCCCAGGACGTCGTGCAGCGGGGTGGGGGCGCGGAACTGGGCGTGAGGGTTCAGCGCGCCGTTGGCGTGGTTCTTGACCGACACGCCGGCCAGGTCCTCGATGCCGGCTCCGGTTTCGTGCATGTAGCGCTGGGCGCGCATCGCGTACGCGGCGGGCATGGTCAGCCCCTGCGCGACCTCCGGGTCGGCTTCGTTGAGCTGGAGCGTGCCGCCGCCGAACACGGACAGCTGTTCCACCCCGAGTATCAGTGCGGTGCCCAGCTGGCCCGCCCGGATCGCGCCGACCGCCAGGTGCAGCGCGACCGCCGAGCTGGAGCAGGCCGCCTCCACGTTGTATGCGGGCCGTCCGGTCAGGCCCAGCCGGGCTGCGACGCGGTGCGCAGGCAGCATGCCGCCGTAGACGTTGCCGCAGTACACGGCGTCGATATCAGCCGGGGCCGCGCCGCCCTCGGCCAGCGCCGCGCGGGCAGCGGGGGTGGCGAGATCTTCAAGGGTGGTGTCCGGGTAGCGGCCGAACGGGATGATCCCGGTCCCGTGGATGTACACCTCGGTCATGCCGGCTCCTCCTGCTTCCGGAACGCCCAGCCCAGCAGCGGGTCGGGCGGCGGGCGCAGCTCGGTGGTGACCACCTCGACCGGGTCCCCGATGGCCACGTCGGGGCCGGTGAGCCGGCCGCAGACACGCAGCCCGCCGGGGAAGTCGGCGTACCCAATCCGGTACGGCACCGTGGCCGTGCGGCTGGCCACCCGGACCGTGCTGAACGCGTACAGGGTGCCCGGCTGCGGCACCTCTTCGGTGGCCAGCTCGTCGGCGTTCCAGCAGGTCGGGCATGTGGCCACGGCGGGGAAGGTCAGCGTGGCGCAGCGCGGGCACCGGGTGGCCAGCAGCTGTCCCCGGCCGTCCGGCCGGGGACGCCACGAGTCCGGCAGCAGCCGCGCCGACCGCCCTGCCGGGCCTGGGCCAAGATGCCCGGGCTCAGCCGTCGAAGACGTCGAAGGCATGCCGGCCCAGGGTGAGGTGCTCGTATTCGGCTTCCAGCGCGCGCAGCGTGCGCCCGCCCACCAGGTCCAGGTAGTCGTCCTGGGTGTCCGGGCCGAACACATACTTCTCCAGGTAAGCATCCAGCCCGCTGCGGTCACCCCGGCGGAACCCGGCGGTGGCTCGCACGTAGGCCTCGATGTGCCCGGCGTCCTCGGCGTAGAAGCCGTGCGAGGCGTACGGGTGCGAGCCGAACGGGGCCACCACGACCGCGTCGGCGTACGGCACCGAGGTCATGACGGGATTGGCCCGGATTCGGGCGTTAGGCACTAGTCGCTCCACGGTGAGCGCGACCCGGTCCGCGGCCCGGGCCATGATCCGGTCCCCGAACCTGGCCCCGGGATGCTGCCCGTTGCCGTACGAGTCGGCCCAGCCTAGGTGCAGGAACGCCCAGTCGGGCGAGATGGCCGGCACGGCCACGTACTCTTTGCCGTCGCCGAGCGGGCTCGGGAACACCTTGAGGTCCGGGTTCAGGTCCACGATGCTGCTGCCGATGCCGCCGCGCCAGGCCATGAACTCCTGGCCCATCGCCTTGGCCTGCAGCCCGGCATACAGGATGTACTCCGAGCTCTCCCACAGCTCGACCTGCTCCTTCTCCACCATGGCGCGGAAGCAGCTGCCCAGCGGCGCGTACAGTTCCGCGCCGCAGTACGGGGCGATGAGCTTGCGCACCACCCCGGCGCCGAGCAGCAGGTCGATCTCCAGGCCACCGGTGGCCGAGCCGATGATGGTCAGGTCTTTCTTGCCCTGCCGGATCAGCTCGCGGACCAGCGGCATCGGGTGGTTGGCGGTGACAAAGCCGCCGATCGCGACGGCCTGCCCGTCGGAGATCTGCGCTACCACCTCGCGCGCGGTGCTGACGACTTCGCGCCGCAGCGGCGGGCCGTCCGGCAGCTCGATCGGGCCGGCTTGCAGTGTCTGCGCTCCTCGGCTCATTTCTGGAGTACGCCCTTCCGGTCGATCGCGGTGCGGAGAATCCTGAGTTCGTCAGCTGACGGCGGCGCGATGTCCACGAAATGCGGCGAGCGGACGATCTCCCAGCTCGTGTTCTCGGCCACTTCCTTCTCGGTGTGCCCGGGGAACAGGCCGACCAGGGCGGCGGTCTGGTCCGGGCCGGAGAAGTCGAACACGCACCGCGGGCTGACGATGAACTGCGGGCCGTTGCCCATCAGGTCCTTCTCCCGGTACGTCTTGGGGCCGGGCATCGAGACGTAGTCGGACTCCATGACGAACCGCTGCCGGTCGTGCGCGGTCATGAACACGTACGCGTCCCGGACCGTGGTCACGTCGTTGATGCCTACGCTGCCCGGCCCACGGAACGTGAAGTGGCCGTCTGTCCCGGTGCCGATCAGGTTCGCGTTGCCGTGCCGGTCAACCTGGATCCCGCCGACGAAGAATTTGTCCGCGAAGAAGTACTTGTTGGTGGACCGCCAGCGGTCGGTGTTCTCGTAGTAGTCCCGGCCCCCCGGCGGCCCGTAGTGGTTGAACGTGTCGTGGTGCTCGAAGTAGGCCTCGGCCCAGCCCATGATCCGGTAATCCACTGAGGTCCTGGGGAGCTCGTCCACTTCGACGCCGGCCACGTTGCACAGGAAGGCGCCGCCGCCGAGCTGGAGTTTGAGGTTGGGGGCGTGCATCTTCTGCGCGAGCATGGTGGCGGCGAACGAGATCTCGGTGTGCGCGCCGGAGCAGATCCGGTCGGTGTCCCTGATCTGCCGGGCCAGGAAGACCGCCATGGTCTCCTTCCAGCTGGCCGGCTGGGTGCCGGCTGGCTGAGCGCCCGCCGGCTGGCCGGTGGTGGCATCAGCAGTCGCGGTCACGGTTCCTCCTCGGTAGGTGGGCGGCGGGCAGGTTCAGCGGGTGCTGACCCATACCGACTTCTCCTGGGTGAGGGCCTCGATGATCGCGAAGCCCATCTCGCGGCCGTGCCCGCTGAGCTTGTAGCCGCCATAGGGCGAGGCGGAGTGCACGTTGCCCCAGCTGTTGATCCAGACGTTGCCCGCCTTGAGCTGGCCCGCCACCCGGATGGCCCGGCCCACGTCGCGGGTGAACACGGACGCGGCCAGCCCGTAGCGCACGTCGTTGGCCAGGGCGACGGCCTCCTCCTCGGCACCGAACCGGATGACCGCCAGCACCGGCCCGAACACCTCGTGCTGCGCGAGTTCGCTGCCGTTGTCCACGTCGTCGAACACGGTCGGCTCGAAGAACAGGTCGCTGTCCAGGCCGTCAACCTGGCGGGTGCCACCGCCGGCCAGCAACGCGGTGCCCGCGTCCCGGGCCCGGCTGACGAACCCCTGCACCCGCTTGAGCTGCTCGGCGTCCAGCAGCGGGCCCAGTGTCGTGGCCGGGTCCATCGGGTCCCCGATCACCGTCTGCTTCTCGATGAGCCCGAGCAGACCGCTCACCACCTGGTCGTGCAGGGACTCGTGGATCAGCAGCCGGGAACCGGCCGTGCAGACCTCGCCCTGGTTGGTGAAGATGGCGGCATACGCCATGGCTACTGCCGACTTGAGATCGGCGTCCTCGAACACGATCGTCGGGCTCTTGCCACCCAGCTCCAGGGTGACTGGGACGACCCGGTCCGCGGCGGCCCGCTGGATGGCCTGCCCGGTCTCCACCGAGCCGGTGAAGGCGATCATGGCGACATCGGGGTGGGCGCACAGCGCCGCCCCGGCCTCGGGTCCGTAACCGGGCACCGCGTTGATCACGCCCGGCGGGAAGCCGGCCTCGTGGGCCAGCTTGATCAGGGCCATCGGGGATAGCGGGGCCTGCTCAGCCGGCTTGAGCACGACCGTGTTCCCGGCCACCACGGCCGGGGCGATCTTCCAGATGGCCTGGAGCAGCGGGTAGTTCCACGGGATGATCCCGGCCACCACGCCGTACGGCTCGCGGACCGTGTAGTTCAGGAACCGGCCGGGCACCGGCACGGTCTGGCCGCCGATCTTCCCGGCCCACCCGGCGAAGTACTCGATGGCCTCGGGGGCCGAGCGCAGGTCCACCTTGCGGCTGACCGTGATCGGCTTGCCCATGTCCCGGGTCTCGATCTCAGCCAGCTCGTCTGCGTGCTCGGCCACCGCGCGGGCCAGCGCGTACAGGTGCCCGGCGCGCCGGGCCTGGCTGGTGGCCGCCCAGCCGGGCGCCGCGTCCCGGGCCGCCGCCACCGCCGCGGCCACGTCTTCCGCACCGGCGCAGGCCACGCGGCCGATGACCGCGCTGGTGGCCGGGCTGGTCACCTCGATGGTCGCACCGGAGGCGGCAGGCCGCTCCGCGCCGCCGATGAACAGGCCGTAGTCGTAACTCATCTCGTGTCCTCCTCAGCCGGGCAGCGTCTGCAGGCAGCTCATCGCCCGGTCGGTCATCTCCTTAAGGGACTGCGTGAAGCACCCGTCCACGCTGCGCAGGAACTGCCGGACCTCCTTGCTGAGCTGGCGGCCGAAGTCGGCGAACTCGCCGTCGAAGTCGATGCGCTCCACGTACGTGTCGCCCAGCACCCATTTCTCGATCCCGCGCAGGCCGTCGATCCGGCGGGCCACGGTGGCCAGCAGCGGGCCGTACTCCTTGTTGAGCTGCCGGAGCCGGTCGTGCGCGCCAGGTGAGATGGTGAGCTGGAACATGTAACAGGTCATCGAGTTCCTTCGCGGGCTGGGGCTGGAGGGCTGGGCTGGGCTCCGGCGTGCTGGTCAGGGCTGGGCTGGTCAGCGCCGAACCGGGCGCGTAGCTCGCGGCGCAGGATCTTGCCGACCGAGCTGCGCGGTAGCTCGTCCACGATGAGGAACCGGCGGGGCACCTTGTACGCCGCGAGACCCTGCCGGCAGTGCCGGTCCAGTTCGGCCTCGCCGACCTGCGCGCCGGCCCGTAGCACCACCGCGGCCCACGGCTTCTCCCCCTTGAGTTCGTCGGCCACGCCGAAGCACGCGCACATCGCGACGTCCGGATGGGACTGCAGGACGTCCTCGACCTCTGCCGGGTACACGTTGTAACCGCCGGACAGGATCACGTCTTTGGCCCGGTCCACGATGTAGTAGAAGCCGTTGGCGTCGCGGCGGGCCAGGTCGCCGGTGTGCAGCCAGCCGCCGCGCAACGTGGACTGGGTCTCGGCCGGCCGGTTCCAGTACCCGCCCATGATCTGCGGCCCGCGCGCGATCAGTTCGCCGACCTCGCCTTCGGGTACCTCGGCGTCATCGGCGTCTACGATCCGCACCTTGGTCAGCGGGTAGGGCACTCCGCAGGACAGCTCGGGTGTGTCACCGAACCGCAGCGTGGCGGTGAGGTTCCCGGCTGCTTCGGTGATCCCGTAGCAGTCCAGGACGCGGCAGCCGAAGATGCGGCGGAACTCCGCGCGGACCCGGGTCGGCAGCGGGGCGCCGGCGCTGTAGGCGACCTGCAGCGCGGACAGGTCCAGGCTGGCCACGGCCTGCTCGTCGAGCTGGCACAGCATCGCGTAGGTGGTGGGCACCCCAGCGCACAAGGTGGCGTGCTGCTGGGCGAGCAGGGTGGCGAACCCGGGCGGGTCGAAGACCGGCTGGACGACCATGGTGGCCCCCGCGACCAGCAGGCCGCCCATGATGATGTTGCCCGGGTACAGGTGCACCAGCGGCAGCGCCTGCACCAGCACGTCGTCCGGGCGCATCTGCAGGTGATTGGCGGACAGCACGGCCTGCATGGCCAGCGAATGGTGGCTGTGCACGATCCCCTTGGACCGCCCGGTGGTTCCTGAGCTGTAGGGCAGGATGGCCATAGCCTCGTCGCCGGGATAGGGCAGGTCACGGGGCGCGGTCGTCAGCAGGTCGGCCAGGGCATGCGGTTCCGGCTGCGCCACGCCCTGGCCGGCGCCCCGGCCGGCCGCCGCCGTGGTAATCATGGCCCGCACCGCCGTGCCGCCCAGCGCCTTGGTCAGGCCGGCCAGCAGGTCAGGCGTGGTGACCAGGGCGGCCGCGCCGGAGTCGGCCAGGAGGTACTCGACCTCGTGCGGGGTGAACACGCTGTTGATCGGGTTGGCCACCAGCCCGGCCCGCATCGCGCCCAGGTAGCAGGTGACATAGGACACCGAACTCGGCAGGTACAGGCTGACCCGGTCCCCGGGCCGGAAGCCGAGGTCGATCAGGGCGGCCGCGAACCGGCACGAGCTATCCCGGAGTTCGGCGTAAGTGAGGCTTTCCGCCCCCACCACGCAGGCCAGTCGGCTCCCGTGCCGTTCCGCATTGCCGTCCAGGGCACGCACAAGGCTGGCCATGAGGCACCTCCTCGTACCTCGGAATATTACGGAATCACACTAACCTGGTATCGTAGTAGTGTGTCAAGGAGAAGGCGGGCCACGCCACCGGGGCGGGCCGCACCTCGGGCAGACTGGGGAACGTGACGAGATCGCAGCGCGGCCCGAACAGACGGGTGAACAGCAACGGGCGGGCCGATGAGCAAGCCGGAATGGCCGCACCGGCGCCGCACGCCGAGCTCTCCGAACTCGAGGTCGCGTTGCTGGCGCTGCTGAGCATCCGGCCCATGACCGGCTACGAGATCTACCGGCGCAACGCCCGGGCGCTGGAACCGTGGTGGGAAACCCCCAGGACGCAGATCTACCCGAAGCTCCGTGAGCTAGAGAAGCGCGGTCTTATCGAGCACGAGCAGGTAGTGCAGGAGGGCAAGCCGAACAAGCGGCTGTATTCGCTGTGCCCGCCCGGCGCCGAGGCACTCTCGCACTGGCTGGGCAGCACTGTCGCCGTGCCGGAGATGCGCCACCACATGATGATGCGTCTATTCCTCGGGAACCTGATGCCAGCCCAGCAGATGTGCCACCTGCTGGGCGACTACCGCGACCGGATGGCCGCGCGGGCACAGTCGCTGCGCATCGCCAAGGAACGGTTCGCCGGCTGCACTCAGCGGGCCGTACCGGACCAGCGTGTTCTTCGAACTGCTCAGCCTGGATCACCTGATCGCCATGACCGACCTGGAAGTGTCCGGCACCGACAAGGCGCTGGCCGCGCTGCGCCAGGGTGACCTGGACCGGGCGCTGTCCAGCGCCGAGCAGGCGAGCGGACTGCTGGATGTGATCCGCGACGTCAGCTAGATGCCGGCCGGGCAGATGCGCGGCTACCTGGCCGGAACCGCCGTACTGATCAGCCAGTTCGACGCCTTCGAGGTCCTCGCGCACATCGACTGCCCGCTCCAGCCCGCGGGCCGGTTCACGGAACTGGTCAGGTGTGCGGAGGGCCACGATGGGAGCGGACAGGATGGGATTCAGCAGGACTTCGTGGGACATGATCGACAACCCGCACCGCGCTGACCAGGCAGACTTGGGAGTTACGGACGCCACACGGACAGCGGCCGGGCCTGATGCGGCATGCAAAGAAGTTTTCGCAGGCCAGTGGGTATGCCGGTGGGTTGGGATCGGCTCCCTGTAAAACCGTCGGCTTAGCCTACGTTGGTTCGAACCCAACACCTGCCACTACCTGCGAAAACGGCCCGTGAGCTGGGGATACCCCGGTATCGCGGGCCGCTGCTTTTCGGGGTGTGGGGTCCTGTACCGCTTCAAAACTGATCGCATGGTGTTTGACCTGGGCTTCATGAGATCAGCTAACGCAGCCCGGTAGTACTCGTTGATCACGCCGCCGAGCACTTTCCGCCGCTGGACCGGCAAGTCCAGCGGAACGCTGGCTTGGTCGTCGTGGTCGGGCGGTCGTTGCTGGCGAGACTGGTGCGGGCGGTGGCGGTTGTAATGGGCGACGTAGTCGTCCAGGACCGATAGAAGGTGGCGTTCGCCGTAGATGAGCATCCGGTCGGTGCACTCGGCACGTGCGCTGCGTACCCATCTCTCGGCATAACAGTTCGCGCGCGGCGTCCGCGGCGGGGTCTTGACTACTTTCACGCCTTCGCTAGCGAAGATCGCGTCGAAGGCGCCGGTGAACTTGGCGTCGCGGTCCCGGATCAGGAAGCGGAAGGACCCGGCCCGGTCACCGAGGTCCATAAGCACATTCCGGGCCTGCTGGGTCGTCCATGTGCCAGTGGGGTGGGCGGTCACACCCAGGACGTGCACATGCCGAGTGGCGACCTCCATCATGAACAGGACGTAGAGGCGTCTGAGGGAAATCGTGTCCACATGGAAGAAGTCGCAGGCCAGCAGCCCTTGCGCCTGAGCGGGCAGGAACGCTCGCCAGGAGGTGTCCATGTTCGGCGGAGCTGGTCTGCGCCGCCGGGCGCGCAGGATCCGCTGCACGGTCGCTGCGCTGACGCGGTGACCGAGACGGCAGAGTTCGCCGTGGACTCTGCGGTATCCCCAGGCGGGGTTCTCCCGCGCCAGCCGCAGCACCAGGTCGCGGATGTCCGGGCTGGTGCGCGGCCGGCCGGGCCGGTTCGAGTACGTCCATTTGCGGGTGATCAGCCGGCGGTGCCAGGCCAGCACCGTGCCCGGCGTGACGAGCTGGCGGGCGCGCAGCACGGCTGGCAAGTGCCGGGCCAGTGCCGCCAGGATGGCACGGTCGGCCCAGTCCGGCGCGGGCCGGGCGACCTGACGGCGAAGCACCGCGATCTCATGACGAAGGATCATGATCTCCGCGTCTTTGGACGCCTGGCTGCGACCCAGCAGCACCAGCCAGCCGAAGACCCGGACCGTGATCAGGTAGAGCAGGCGAAGGGACACGAACCGCGATCCTGCCGCAACCAGTTCATCCGTCCAAACCGCAGGCTGCAGGGCCTGCGATGAGTTCTGAAGCGATAGGCCACGAACTCCCTGCAATCCTTGTTTGTGATCCTCGTTTGTCTCCGCGTTCAACTGCTGAATTGAGCCGTATCTGATCAAGGCGCCTGTGGCGCCGCGGCCGGCACTAGCGCCGGGCTCAGCCTTGTGGAGGCCCGCCCGGCGCGCGCCGGGCCTGCACCAGTGGCGACCGCAGAGCAACACGGTGCATAACTCACGCGAGGCGCGATGGCTTGAAGAACGCGCGGGAGGCCGGGCGCCAGAGCAGCCACACCGCAGCAGCACCGGCCAGCCACGCCGCGACGAACAGCACGATGCTGCCGTAGTACAGCACTGTCACGCCGAACCCGGCATGGCTCACCGGCTGCGTGAAGGCGCCGCGCAGCTGCAGCGTCGCCAGGCCCAACAGCACCGTGGACAGGATGCGCGCCCAGTTCCGGCCCTGGCCGTTCGCCCGCACCATCCACAGCCACAGGGCGATCACGGCCAGGCCGAAGACTGTCCACGCCATGATGACGAGCGGTCTGGTCTGGGGCGTGGTGAGGCTGTGGCCCAGGAATTGTCCGCGGGCGGCGACCTGGATGTCGATGATGATGAGGGCCAACCCGGTCATCAGCTCGACGGCGCTGACGACCGCGCCCGCGTACATGAGCCCGATTGCGGTGCGCACCGGCACGGGAGCAGCAGGCCGCCGTGGCCCGCCCGGCTGGCCGGCAGGCGGATGGGACTGGTACATGGTGGCCTCTTTCTAGCTGAGTGAGTCCGGTTGGGGTTCGGGGGGGCTGGCCGCGCTGTTATGGCTGAGCAGGTCGCCGGGCTGGCAGCCGAGCGCCTGGCAGAGCCCGGTCAGGGTGCTGAAGCGGATCGCCCGGGCGTGGCCGTTTTTGAGGATGGAGAGGTTGACAACGCTGACGCCGACGCGCTCGGATAGCTCGGTCAAGGTCATGCCCCGGTCGGCGAGGAGCTTGTCGAGGTGGATGGCGATAGCGTGGCCGTCGCCATCCGGGGGCGTGGGCGGCACTACACCGTCCCCTCAAGGTCGGCGCGCATGCCGACGCTGATCCGCATGACCCGGGCGAAGATGATCAGGCCCAGGCCGATGAAGACGACCGGCCACGATACCGACCAGGACACGGGCCAATGGAGCCAGTTGACGTGCCAGGTGGACAGCTGGCCAAGCAGGTTCACCCGGGCGAACCCTTCGGCAATGGTGGCCACCAGTTCACCGGCCAGCAGCCACCAGCCGAGGATCAGCAGCAGCCGGGCGAACTGGGCGGTGTAGACGCCGTCGCGCGCGGCGGTGCGGGCCAGCCGCATTGCCAGGTAGAACGCGCCGAGGCGGAGCAGATCAAGGGGCAGCAGGGTGACCGCGAAGGCCAGGTACTGCCCGGCGGTGGGATGGGCGGTGCACACGCTCGCGGTATCCCAGGTGGCGCGCACGCCCGGGGACAAACCGGAAAGACTGAGCCCGCTGCCGACGTGCTGCAGCAGTGATGGCGCGGCGTTCAGGCAGACTTTCGCGAAGGGCTGAGAGTTCGGCACGGAGGTGAACACGGCTCCGCTGCGAGTCAGGGCAACGATCACCTGGAGCGCGGTGGCGAGAACGGCCAACCAGAACACCCAGGTGACCAGGGTGGCCAGTGTTTGCAGCCGGTTGCGCGGCTTGACCGGCTTGAGGGTAGGTGCGGACATCGGGCACCTCGCTTATCGACTACCGTTATTATCGAGGATCGTAACTAACGACAATCGTTATGTCAACGGCGTTGCCGTTCCGGGCCGCGCTCCCGCCACCTATGCTGACCGGTCGGTGTCGGAAGCCATGAGGCGGCGGGGCGGCGCCGGTGAGCCGGCGTACGGGCCGTCGGCCACCCGGCGCCGGGTGCCGGGCCGTCGGCGGGCGAGACCCCCGCCGATGACGCCAATCCAGGCGCCGAAAAACGGCGCGACCAGGAGTGAGGCCAGGGGGAGCGTGCCGGCCTGGCCGACGGAGATCTCCTGTGGGTGCCGATAACTTATGCCACCAGGCGATATTCATGAATCATGCCTCCGGCGCGGTCGCGGCGCCGGACGCGGAAGTGGTCCAGGTCGGTGACGTCATCTGGCAGCGGGCGGAGCGGCGCGGCTTGGTTGAGGGTGCGGTGCGGCCGGTGCGTGTTGTAGAAGTCCTCGTACTCGCGCAGGACGGTCATCAGGTGGCGCTGGTTCCAAATCAAGGTCCGGTCCAGCAGTTCGCGCGGGCAGCTGCCGATCCAGCGTTCCATGATCGAGTTCATCCGTGGCGCCTGAACAGCGGAGCGGACGACCCTGACCCCAGCGGCCCGGAAGACGGCGTCGGCCGCGGCGGTAAAACTGGTGTCCCGGTCATGCAAGGCGAACTTCATGCTCATCCCTGCATCTTCGGGGTCCATCAGGAGGTTCCTGGCCTGCTGCACTACCCAGGGCTGGACCGGGTTCTGCGTGGCGCCCAGGACCCGGATCCGGCGGGTGCCGTGCTCAATCACGGCCAGGACGTAGACCTTCGTGCCGTTGAGCAGGTCGGCGGTGAGGAAGTCCAGCCCAAGCGTCGCCCGGGCCTGGGACCGCAGGAACTCGGCCCAGCCTGGGCCGTCCCGGCGGGGCGCCGGCTCGATCCCGCCGCTCTTGAGTATCCGCCACACTGTTGATGGCGCCACGCTGATGCCGAGCCCGGCGAGCTCGCCATGGATCCGGCGGTAACCCCACGACTCGTTCTCTCGGGCCAGGCGCAGCACGGTGCGTCGCCGGGCGGCCGGACCGGCCCTGGCGCGACAATCGCGCCCAGCGGCGACGGACGATGTCGCGATGCCAGCGCATGATGGTGCCCGGAGTCACGATCAGCCGCATCCCGGCCAGTCGCTCGATGGGCAGCGTCCCGGCCAGCAGCGCCAGCCACGCCCGGTCCGGCCACGTCAGCCGCGCATGCACCCGCGGCCGCTGCCGCTGTGCGACAGCGAGCTGATGGCGCAGCATCAAGATCTCGGCGTCCTTCCACCACGAATCCCGGTGCGACAGCCTGATCAGCGACATGGCACGGGACATGACCAGGAAGATCAGCTTCAAGCCCACAAGCCGAAGATCATCCCACCTCCGAGCGGACCAAGACTGGCCCGGCAGACGCCGAACGCTTAACCGAGACCGACCGCGTTTCGTTGGGCATATACCCAGGTGGCACAGGTTTTCGGCACCCACAGGCGTCGCACGCGATCGGCTTCGCCGAACCCGGCGCCCACTCCCAAGGGAGTATCGCGCCTGCAAGGAAGGACGGGGAAGACCAGGACACGCCCCCTCGCCCTGCCGGTGAGCCCCAGGCAACTTGGTCGGCGAAGGCGCGGGTGACGGCTGCGGTGCGGCTGGAAACCTGCAGCCGTTCGTAGATGTTTTTCAGGTGCGTGCGCACGGTTCCCTCGGACACGCCGAGGCGGCGGGCGATCTGGGTGTTGGTGTGCCCGGCCGCAACCAGGTGCAGCAGGTCGTTCTGCCGGGGGGTGAGCCGGGGGAGGGGATGGCGGCGCCGCTCGGCGTCCAGGTAGGCCTGGTCCAGGTGCGGGCGCACCAGCGTGAGCAGCGCCCGGTCACGCTCGGAGAAGTCCGGCCCGGGCCCGCGGACAAAGGCCAGCCGCACTGTCCGACCCGGGCCGATGCCCCGCGGTGATCTCCCGGGCAGGAAGAGCTGAAGCTCGTGCTCATGCCCCTGCGGCCGGTAAAAGTCGCTGTACATGCCGGTGGAGTGCCATTGCCGGGCCGAGTAGAAGTCCGTGATCTTGATGACATTGCGCAGGTCGCCGGTACGGTCGGGATAGCTGCAGGGCTGGCAGTCCCAGTACTGCTCCCAGTGCAGCCGGTCCAGGTCCTCCCACCCGGGTGTATCGGTGAACGGGACTTCCTGCCCGATCCAGTACGTCCGCTGGCCGCTGTCCATGCCGACGAAGCACACTTCATCGCAGCGGATCTGGCCCATCAGGTCGTTGAGCAGAGATTCGGGCAGCCCTTCTTCGGGCAGGTCGGGACGGTCTTCGCTGACGATCCCGGCCAGGGTGCACAGGTCCCGTTCACTGGCCGTCATCGGGGCTGTCATCACGGCCCCCTTCCCCGGTTCGACCCCCACGCTACTCCGGTGGCCGTCACCTGGGGCATACGCAGAACGGGAGATGGCGGGCGCCGCGCGAGCCTGCCCAGACTCGCAGTTGACAGATCGCGCTGCGAGCCGAAGGAGATCGTCACGAACCCGATCCGCCGCATCCGCCGCGTGGCCGCCGCCCTGGCCGGGCTTGCTTGCACCTGGCTCGGGCTCGCCGTCGCCGCGCCCGCCGCGTTCGCCGCCGTGAGAGTCCCGCCCCCGGTTAGCGGACCGCGAGGCATCGCTGTGCCGCGTGAGCCGCCCGGCTGGAACAAGCACCCGCCGCTGCCCGGGCACGTGGTCGTGCCGGTGCTAGGTCCCAACCGCGCCGGGTACCCGCCTGTCTCTCATCTGCGCACCATCGTGGTCGGCGGGATGCCTAGCTGGCAGATCGCCCTGATCGCCATCGGAACCGCGCTGCTCGCCGCCACCGCCGCGGTGCTGGCGTACCGGGCATGGACCGCCCCCCGCAAGCCGGTCACCGCGGCCCCTGAGCCAAGCGTGCCGGGCGCCGACGTCCTGTCAGTCCCATAACCACCACCCGCGCCAAGGGAGCACGACCAGGCCGGGCGTACACCAGATCGTCGCCGGGGTCAGCGGATCACCGTGACCGGTTCGAAGAGCAGCCGATCCGGGCCGCCGCCGGCAGCTGGGCTCCCGGGGTGATGAACGACCAGCCAGCAGCCCGGGTCCCGGGCAAAACGACGGGGGTGGTGAACCGCGTCTCATCAGCGGTCCACCACCCCTGGTCTCGTGCCCGGGACGTGCCGGTCAGCGGCAGGCATCACCGGTCAGCGGCCAGCAGCCCGCTCAGCCGCGACGTCGCCTCGGCAACGATCTGCGCGGCTTCACCTCGCAGCTGCTCGTCTCCGGTGCGGGTTACGTTTGCCAGTGCGCGGTGTAGCTCATGCACGGCGCGGATCCGCTCGCCGCGCTCGCGGCGCCCGGCGTCCTGTACGGCTCCGGAACCGCAGCCTCCGAAACGGTGGTGGCGGTGGGAGTGCAGATGGCGCACCCTGTGGGGTTCCAGAACTCGGCCACTAGCCCTGACCTGGGCTTCTATGCGGCCCGCTCGTACTCGCTGATGAGAGCGCCGAGGACAGGTCGGCGCCTGATCCGCTCCCGGGAGAGATCAGCGACGGGGTAGTCGGGCCGGGGCGGGTGGAGCTGGCGGCTGCGATGAGGCCGCCGTCCGTTGTAATGAGTCTCATACTCGGCCAGGATCGTCCGCAGGTGCCGCGCGCCGAAGAGAAGATGAGCATCCGGTCGGTGACCTCGGTCCGGGCGGTGAGCACGAACCTTTCCGCGTAAGCGTTCGCCCGCGGGCTGCGGGGCGGGATCTTCACAACCTCTATGCCGGCATCGGCCAGGACTGCGTCAAACGACGTGGTGAATTGCCCGGCCCGGTCACGGACCAGGAACCGGAAGCCGGAGGCGCGATCACCCAGATCCATCAGCAGGTTGCGGATCTGCTGCACAGTCCACAGTCCGTCCGGGTTCGCGGTGATCCCGAGGATGTGCACATAACGGCTGCCTACCTCCATGACGAACAGGAGTACAGGCGCTGCAGGGTTACCGCGCAGTCCACGTGGAAGAAGTCCGTGGCGAGCATCGCCGATGCCTGGGCGTGCAGGAACTGCCGCCAGGTCGTGTTAGTACGTCATTCCGGTGCCGGCGGGATCTTCAGCGCCTTGAGGACCCGGCGGATCGTGGACGCGCCGACCCGGTGGCCGAGCTTGAGCAGTTCGCCTGGATCCGCTGGTATCCCCAGCCGTGATTCTCGGTGGCGAGCCGCGTGATCAACGCGGCGATCTCGGCGCTGACCGGCGGCCGTCCCATCCGGTGCGGGTAGGTCCATTTACGGGTGACCAGGCGGCGGTGCCAGCGCAGGACGGTGCCAGGGGTGACCAGCCGGTGCATCCGCAGCCTTGGCGGCAGCAACCGGATGAGCGCGGCAAGGACCACCCGGTCGGCCCAGTCGAGCCGGGGCCGTGGATGAGTGCGGCGCAGGACGGCGACCTCGTGCCGCAGCACGAGCAGCTCGGCGTTCTTGGAGGCCGATGGCCGGCCGAGCAGGACCAGGCAGCCGCAGAGCTGGACGAAGATGAGATAGAGCAGGCGGAAGGACACGAATGATCATGATGCCTTACGGCTGACGCTGGTCATCACTGCAGCTCACGGTGCACGCAGACTTCTGGCACCCCACAGGCACGATACTTAATCGCCGTGCCGTAACGGGAACCCGGACGCTGGTGCCATGTGCTTACTGTGTTGTAGCGGGCCGGGGCTGAGGTGCCGGGATAGTGTCGTTGCTCAGCTGCTGTCCCTCAACAAGGGGCGGAGTGCTTCGAGGGTCGAGGCGTCCTCGATGGTGGGCGGTATGGGCTCGTCGTCGCCGTCGGCGATGCCGCGCATGGTCTTGCGCAGGATCTTGCCCGAGCGGGTCTTGGGCAGCGCGGCGATGATGTTGACCCTGCGCAGGGCGGCGACGGGGCCGATCTGGTCGCGGACCAGCTCGACGAGTTCGGCGCTGAGCACGCCGGGGTCAGCGTCGATGCCCGCTTTGAGCACGACGAATCCGCGCGGGATCTGGCCTTTGAGCTCGTCGTTGACGCCGATGACGGTGCACTCGGCGACGGCGGGATGGCTGGCGAGGACTTCTTCCATTTCCCCGGTGGACAGCCGGTGGCCTGCCACGTTGATGACGTCGTCGGTGCGGCCCATCACGTAGAGGTATCCGTCGGTGTCCTGGTATCCGCCGTCCCCGGTCAGGTAGGCGCCGGGGTGGCTTGACAGGTAGGAGTCGATGAACCGCTGGTCATCGCCCCACAAGGTCGGCAGGCAGCCAGGCGGCAGCGGCAACCGCACTACGATGTCGCCGGTGGTGCCGGGCGGGACGTCGGCGCCGGTGGCGGGGTCGACGATGTGCACGTCGTAACCCGGTACCGGCACGGTGGGGGAGCCGGGCTTGGTGACCATGGGGTCCAGTCCCATCAGGTTGGCCGCGATCGGCCAGCCGGTCTCGGTCTGCCACCAGTGGTCGATCACTGGGATGCCGAGCAGGTCGCGGGCCCACCGGTAGGTTTCCGGGTCGAGCCGTTCCCCGGCCAGGAACAGGTACCGCAGGGCGGACAGGTCGTACTTGTGGGCCAGGTCACCGGCCGGGTCTTCCTTCTTGATCGCGCGGAACGCGGTGGGCGCGGTGAACAGTGTCTTGACGCGGTGCTCGGCGATTACCCGCCAGAACGCCCCGGCGTCCGGGGTGCCGACCGGCTTGCCCTCATACAGCACGCTGGTGCACCCGGCCAGCAGCGGGCCGTAGACGATGTAGGAGTGCCCGACCACCCAGCCGATATCGGAGGCCGCCCAGAACACCTCTCCCGGATGGGTGTCATAGATGTGCTGCATGCTCCAGCGCAGCGCGACCGCGTGACCCGCGTTGTCGCGGACAACGCCCTTGGGTTTGCCTGTCGTACCCGAGGTGTACAGGATGTACAGCGGGTCGGTGGCCGCGACCGGGACGCAGTCGGTCGGCTCGGCGTCGGCCAGCGCCTGCTCCCAGTCCAGGTCGCGGCCGGCGGCCAGCGCTGCGGGCGCCTGCGGGCGCTGCAGGATGACGCACGAGCGCGGTTTGCGGCTCGACAGCGCGATGGCCCGGTCCAGGATCGGCATGTATTCCAGGACCCGGCTGACCTCGATCCCGCAGGACGCCGACACGACGACCTTGGGGGCCGCATCGTCGATGCGGGCGGCCAGCTCCGGCGCGGCGAAACCGCCGAACACCACCGAATGCACCGCGCCAATGCGGGCGCAGGCGAGCATCGCGACTACCGCCTCGGGGATCATCGGCATGTAGATCACCACGCGGTCGCCGGCGCCGGTCCCCAGGCCCCGCAGCACGCCGGCGAACCGCGCGACCTGATCAAGCAGCTGCCGGTAGGTCAGGATCCGGCACGTGCCGGTCACCGGGCTGTCGTAGATCAGCGCAGCCTGATCGCCGCGGCCATCGCGCACGTGCCGGTCCACCGCGTTGAAGCAGGTGTTCAGCACGCCGCCGGAGAACCAGCGATAGAACGGCGGACTGGACCTGTCCAGTACGACCGCCGGCCGACGATACCAGTCGATGCCCTGCACAGCGCCGCCCCAGAACCCCTCGGGGTCCTCGATGCTCTGGCGGAACGCCTTGGTGTACCGGCCCATAGCCGCACGCTCCTCACTGCGCGTCCAGGCGTCCCGCTCGTCTCCGGGATGACCGGCGCGAAGAAACCTCGCGGAAGCAATGCGAGGAACTCGCAGCCACACGCACCAGGAGTTTCGCGGTAACCACCCTCATGCCCAGCATGCTCACTGCCGCCTCTTATAACAAGGGAACGAGCCAGCTGCCTTCAGTACCGCGTTCATGCCGCGGAAACTGACCACGCCCACCGCCGGGGTGATCCAGTTCCGCACAGGAAACTGGTGGAACTTCAACAGCGGTGGGGCGTTTCCGTCCAGGCACTGCTTCATCGCTGCAACGACCTCGACACGATCAGCCAGACCATCTACAAACGCGGAATGGCCGCGATAACCCAGATCGGATGGCGTCGTAACGAACCAGCGCTGGAATACAGCGGCGAATGGCCCGCGATGCTAGCCGAAGCACTTAAACTCGCGGAGGGCCGCGGACTGACGGAGCGAATTCTCGCCGACGGACTCTGCCTGCCGCTGACTGAAATGAGAGAACTCCTCGGATTCACCGACGAAGATCGCCCCCGGCTCCACCTCGTTTCGTCAGAACCGCCACTGCCCACGGTGTAACAAGGCCCGCGACACCGCGTCACCGGAATCACTCCCGATGCTGCAGTATCAAGCGTGGTTTGGCGGATGCGGCACCTAGGCAGACCCTGGCCCAGCCAGACACTCCGCCACGACCTTGCGGGCACTCTTGCCTCGGTAATAATCGGCAGCAAGGCGGTCCAACAGCTCCCGCATGGTAGCCACCAGGTGACGCACCGACCCCCAGTCGTCTGACTCACGCCGGGGATACAGCCCTCAGTGATCGCGCGGGCGAGGATGACGAGCGGGGTCCGGGCCGTGGCGACGAAGAAATTCGCTGCGCTCGGCCGGAGGACGTCACCGAGAAGGCAGCTGCCGGCCCATCTGGGAATGCTCACCCGAGGTTCGGCCCGTGGAGTGGAATAGCGAGAAGTTTCCGCTTCCGCACTGGTAGCGGAGGCTGTCCGGTGTGTCTCGGCTGGCTGCAGGCCCGGTTTCCCGGCATGGAACCGCCTCGCGCGCTTGAGGTCCTGCGCGGGCGGGCGGGTTGCGACGGTGCCGGCTGCCAGCGCGCTGTCGCCCGCTCGCAGTCGGCGCCTCCGGCGGGTAACCCCGGTAGGCATCGGTCAGTTCGATGCGCTGGACGTAGTTGCCATCCGGGTCGAGCACGGTCCGGGACCACGTGCCAGCTGGCTCCCGGTACCCGGCCTCGGCCAGCCAGGTCACACCCAAGCAGTCGAGGTGCCGGGCGGTTGCCCGGGTGTCATCGACGTGTGCGTTGATGATCACGCGAGCCGGCTCTGCGTTCCGGGCGCCACGTCGTCGCGACCGTCGGTCAGCAGGCTGACGCCGCCGGACTGCGATAAGCCATCTGCGATTCACCGTCCGGTCCCGAGGGTGATGACCTGCCGCTGCCCGGCAGGCAGGCTGACAACGGTCAATCTTTCTGGCCCTTGGCGGCCACGTGCCCAGCCCCGGTTCCGTAGCCGGCGCTGCTCAGTATCCGGCGCAGGCCGGCAACCGTCTGGGTGTCGATGTCCTTATGCGCGGGGGCTTCGAAGTATTCGGTCTGAGATCCGACAGTGGCGGCGACGGTGCCATCGTGGTTCTCCACGACCGAGCCGATCGCCTCCAGTAGCGAGATTACGGAATGCCACTCGATGTTATGGCTCACGGGATGCTGGAAGATCTGGCGCAGCGTGTTCCGGTGATGGTTGTTGAGGTGCACAGGTTCTGACGTCGATGAAACATCCGTGCTCCCCTCTGTCCCTGTCACGATAGCCCGAGCGTGGTTCCGTCAGGGCCACAGGGACCTGCCGCCGCGCTCGGCAGGAGCGGACGACTGGCGCCCACAAGCGCGACGTGTGGAGTGCGGAAATCAGGGCTTGGGCGAAGGCAGCGCGGACAGAAGGTGGCGAGCGGCCGTATTCCCGCGGCGATCAGCCAGGCGTACGAGGCCCCCGCTAACCCGGTTCCGGGCCCGCGTGGGCAGGCAATTACGCGGCGGGCACATTCATGTCAACAGCGCCCGAATTTTGGCTCTGGCTCACTTTCCGTGATGGCGTCAGTCGGCGAGCAGGACGCGCTTGCGCAGCAGGTCGGGTTTCGCCCGGCCATACATTTGGCGTTTGATTATTTTGATGGCGTGGCCTTCGACAGCGCGGAACTGTAGGGCAGAGTGAGCCCGGCGGTGACTGCGGCCCGGTCTTTGCGGAGTCCGGCGGCGAAGGTCCGTAGCTCGCGGATGTTGCTGGTTTCGGCGTGGTCTGCCCAGCCGGGGGCTTGCGGCCGGTGCGGTTGCAGAGCATGTCGGCGAACTCGCGGAGCATGGCGCGGACGGTGGCGAGCTCGTCGCAGCGGCCGGCTCCACCTGGACAGCCCCTGCGCTCCGGCGCTTACATGGCAGCTAACAAGAAGCCGGGACCAAGGCAAGATCAGCCAATCAGAGTGATCACGCTTTCAGGGGAACCGCGGTGCTCCGGCTGCGTGATGTCGTCTTGTGGATGCTGCACGGCGAGAGGATGGCCGGGACGCGGCCGGCGTCACGCGGCAGTGATGATGAATCCCGCCGTGAGGGGCGGGCGGGCCGGCCACGGGCCCGGTTCAGGAGGTGATGGGTGCCCGGAGTGAGGGACAGGCTGACCGATGCCGGGTATGGTCTCGGCTGGTCGGTGGTGTGCCGCCTGCCCGAGTCCTGGGCCCGGTGGGGTTTCCGGTTCGCGGCCGACCTGGCCTGGCGCCGCCGGGGCACGGGGGTCCAGGTCCTTGAGGGCAACCTGCGCCGGGTGATCGGCGCCGGGGCGTCAGGCGGCGAGCTGCGCGCGCTGTCCCGGCAGGCGATGCGCTCGTACGCGCGCTATTGGCTCGAGGCTTTCCGGCTGCCGGTGATGCCGGCGGGCCGACTGGTCGGGGGGATGCGCGACAGCGGGCATATCCGGACCGCGTTCGAGTACCTCGCGGCCGGACGCGGGGTGGTCTTCGCCCTCCCCCACATGGGCAACTGGGATCTGGCTTGCGCATGGATTGTCGCCAAGGGGGCAGGCTCCGTTACCGCCGTGATTGAGCGGGTGAAGCCGGAGTCGGTCTACGACAGGTTCGTCGCGTTCCGCGAGGGCTTCGGCATGGAGGTGCTGCCTGCCAGCGGCGGGACGCAAAGGTTCGGCATCCTGGCGCAGCGGTTGCAGGCCGGCAAGATCGTCGGCCTGATCTGCGACCGCGATGTCACCGGCCGCGGCATGGAGGTGGAGTTCTTCGGCGAGAAGGCCCGCATGATGGGCGGCCCGGCCGCGCTCGCCGTGCAGACCGGCGCGGCGCTGATGCCCGCGATCTTGTGGTTCGACGGCGATGGCTGGGGCGTGCATATTCATGAGGAGATCCCGGTGCCGGCCGAGGGGGACAGCAAGCAGAAGGCGGCGGCGATGACGCAGGAGGTCGCTCGCCTTTTCGAGGCGGGAATCAGGGCCCATCCGCAGGACTGGCACATGCTGCAGAAGGTGTTCGTCGCCGACCTCGACCCCGCCCGGCTGGCCGCCGCCGAGGGCGCGGCCGGTGCCGCGCGCAGTGAGGGCCAGTCATGAAGGCCGGCCTGGTCTGCCCGTACATCCGGGACGTGCCCCCGGCATCGCCCGGGCAGCCGCAGACCCGCCGGGACGGCAACCGGCCGGGTATCACCTGCCCCGGTTCGCTGGCACTACCCAGGATTCCCCTGACGGGGTCCCAGATTCAGGGTGAGCGGTTCTGATCCGAGCCCGGTGCGGTTTTTGCCGTCTACGGTCAGGGTGACCGAGCCTGGGTTGCCGAGCTTCAGGGTGACTGCCTGCCGTTCCGTCCACGTCTTCGAGGTTCCAGTACCGACGATGCCCTCGAAGATCGTCGCGCCGCCCGGTGTGGTGAGGTCGGCCCAGCAGGGTTCGCTGACTGCGGTGACCGAGATCACCACGGCGCGTGCATGGGCCTTCGCGGGCGGCGCCGGGGTGGTCTTCGCGGCCGGGTGCTTGCGCGCGGCCTTGTGCGCGGCTACGGCCGGGGTGCGGGCCCTGGCCGTAGAGCTGCCAGCGGGGCCAGCCGCCACGAAGTGATAGGTGACCAGGCCAGCGAGCGCCGCGAGGACGGCCAGCAGCGCAACGCTCCAGCCCCAGTGCGGCCGGCGGCGCTGGCTGGACTGAAGGGGGGTGGATGGGCCGCGCCCGGTGGCAGCGACACGGGCCGGCGGCAGACCGTGGCTGCAGTCGTACTCCCGGACCAGCGGCTCGGGCTCGGTGCCCACGGCGCGGGCGATGGCGCGGATGTGCCCGCGCGCATAGAAATCTCCGCCGCACGCGGAGAAGTCATCCGCTTCGATTCCGCGGACGATCCCCTCCCTGATGCAGGTCCGCTGGCTGACCTGGGCAGTGGTAAGACCAGCCTGGCGCCGCGCCGTTGCCAGGACCGCACCGATGCTCACGCCACGCCTCCACCGCCCGGCCGCGCCCTGGGCCCGCCCACGGCGTGATGGCCTGCGGATACCATTCTCCCCCCGATCGCGGCCGGGAGCGCCTGCCAAGCGCCGGCATCCGGTTACAATCCGGCGGGATCGCTCCGGGCCTCCTGGCCTTCACTGGAGCACGGCCCGGTCACAGCTTGATCGGCCGCAGCGGGCAGCCAGTGTTCCGCGCACCGCCGCCGCGCCGCGGATGAGATTTCTCGCGCCATGACAACCGGAAATGCAGCATTTGACCCTAGTGTTTGACGCAGTGTAGTACTACACTTTATAGTAGACATTCCAGGGGTTTACGAGCGGAGGGAATCGTGGCCATCACAGCCGTGCCGCGGCCAGCCAGCGGCGGGCACCGAGACGACCATGCGTGTCACCGACCTGGTGTGGAAGCTGGCCCATGTCAGCGGGTTCTCGCCGTTCGCCGCGTCAGCCGAGGAGCACGCGGCGGCGTATGGCGCGGTCCTGCCGCTGATCGCCAGCGGCGAGATCGTACTCGCCCACGACCGGTCCTTCCCGCTTGAGCAGGCGCCCGAGGCGCTGCGCCATCTGATCGAGGACCGACCGTTCCAAGGTGACCCTGACTGTGGACGCCTTATCCGTCCCTTGATACCGGTCCTTTGACCCGGGGCCAGGACGACCGGCCCGGGTTCGCCGGCGCCGAGCGCGGGGGATCGTGCTCGGCCACTCCGACAGGCCGCTCCTCTGCGGCCCGGCGGACAGCGGGACACGGAGCTCGAAGTCGCCGTTCCCTACAGGGTGACCTTTGAGCAAAAGGCTAGTGGTCGTGTTCCTCGGCGTCGGAGGCCTGGGCCTGGGAATCCAGTTCAGCGCGCTGATCAGGCGCCTGACCACCGTCGCGCCCGGCAGAATACGCAGCCGACATCAGCGGTGTCAGCACCACCACCCTGCAAATCGGCGCAACGATCGGCGTGGCCGCCTTCGGCACGCTCTATCTGTGCCTGACCTCGCGCGATGGCGTCGGCCCCGCCACGCATGCCTTCGCGATCACCACAGCCGCCTTCGCGGAGGTAGCGCTCCTCGCCACCGCCACCGCTGCCCTGACCACCCGGCAGGGCCCTTACTGGGAAATCCCGCGACTGCGACCCGCGAGCCGAACCTAGCGAAGCCGGAGGCGGTGCATCGTTAGCTCCCCGTAGTCTCAGGCCTGGCGGCGCTGGCCCATCTACGCACTCACGCGGAGCCCTGCGTCTTCAACCCGCCTCCCGCAGCCCTACTCGCGCGGCATATTTTCGGCATGGGGAAGGTCAGGGCAGCGCGACGTCGAGCTGCTTGGTGGCTGTCAGGATGCCGCGGGCGGCGCCTATGTAAGTGCCGGAGGTGGGGGCTACGTCGGTGTAGTCACGCCCGGTGGCGATGGTCAGGTAATCCGCGCCGGCGCGGCAGCCGTTGCAGGGGTCGAGCGCCACGGCGCGCGCCGCAGCGGCCTCGGCGACGATAACTTCCACCCAGGCGTGTGTGCCGCCCTCGCCGAGCAGGTGTCCGGAGACGTAGCGCGCCGGCAGCCCGACGGCCCGGCAGAGTGCGAGCATGACATGCGCGGCGTCCTGGCAGACCCCCCGTCCGCGGGCGAGCGCCTCGGCAGCGGTGGTGGCGATCGAGGTCACCCCGTGCGCGTAGCTGAGCGCCCCATGCACGTACGCGCAGAACCGATCGGCGGTTGCCAGCCTGTCCTGGCCGGCCAGCGTCGCCGCCAGCCGCCGGATCGCCACGTCAGTGGCGGTCAGCCGGGTCGGGCGCAGCAGCCGTGGGTCGGTGAGCGCGGCGGCCGGCAGTAGCACGCGGGAGCCCAGTCCGGCCCGCTCGACGACGGCGTCCACCGTGAACTCGACCGTGTCCGGCACCCGCGGCACGCGAGACCTGGTGACCATGTTGCCGGCGCCGTCCCGCCGGTGGGTGGTCCGTGCGTCGGCGGCGGAGACGGTGACTGAGTGCATCAGCCGCCGTTGGTCGCCGTGCTGGCGTGGCGGCACCACGACGAGCCGGTGGTCCAGGTCCCGTACAGGCGCGTCATAGGTGTAGGTGAAACGCTGGCGCAACACGTAGGTTCGCCGCCCTGCCGCTTGCAGTTCGGGGTGCGGCGCAGCGCGCAGCGGGGTGGACAGGAGCGTGTTTACCACCTGCGTCAAGTCATCTCCCCCGGTCCGGAACTGCGTGCTCTGCACCACAGGACCCCCAGTGCCGACGTTGAGATCTTCGCAGCGCGCCGGAACTCACCCTTCGCTCGGACCTGCCGTGCCACTGCTGCCATTACTGCATGGTGGACCAGCTTTGTTTCGCAACTGTAACGATGGATGTGATGACGGGTGTCAGACACGTGGTAGGAGCTCACGTATGGGCGGTCTCTTCGACAAATATCCGCGCGGCCCCGCCTACGACGAGATGTTCGGGAAGGACGGGCTGCCGTACCCGCACACGCGGGCGCTGTATGACGCCCTGCTGACGCTCACCGGCGATGGCCTGGCGCGGCGGGCGGAGGCCCGGGACCGCAGCTTCCGCGACCAGGGCGTCGTCTTCTCCCATGGCGGCGAAGAGTGGCTCTTCCCGCTCGACCTGATCCCGAGGCTTATCCCTGCTGCCGAGTGGGAGCGGATCGAAGCCGGCGTCGTGCAGCGGGTACGCGCGCTGGAGGCGTTTCTCACCGACGTCTACGGGCCGGCCGAAGTGGTCCGGGACGGGGTGGTTCCGCGTTCACTGCTCACCACCTCGGCCGGCTTGTGCCGGCCGGCGTACGGCATCAAGCCGCCGAACGGCGTGCGGGTACACCTCGCCGGGATCGATATAGTCCGCGACCAGTCAGGCGTGCTGCGGGTACTCGAGGACAACCTGCAAGTGCCGTCCGGCATGTCCTACGTGGTGGAAAACCGCAGGACCATGGCGCGGGTCTTTCCCGGCCTGTTCCTGGAGCAGCAGGTCCGGCCGGTCGCGTCCTATCCGGGGCGGCTGCTCGACGCGTTGCGCCGGTCGGCGCCGGCCGGCGCCGAGGAGCCCGCCGTGGTGCTGCTCACCCCCGGTGTGCGCAACGCGGCCTATTTCGAGCACGCCTTCCTGGCCCGCAAGATGGGCATTGAGCTGGTCGAGGGCCGGGACTTGTTCTGCCGCGACAACGTCTTGTACATGCGCAGCATCGGAGAGCGGCGGCGGGTGGACGTCGTCTATCGGCGCGTCAACGACGACTTTCTCGATCCAGTGCATTTCAGGCCCGATTCCGTGGTGGGATGCCCGGGGATCCTGAACGCCGCGCGCGCCGGCAACGTCTCGATCGCCAACGCGGCCGGCAACGGCGTCGCCGACGACAAGCTGACCTATACCTACCTCCCGGCGCTCATCGAGTACTATCTCGGCGAGCGACCCCTGCTGCCGAACGTCAAGACCTACCGGCTCGACGATCCGGATGTCCGCTCCCAGTGCCTGGCCCGGCTCGACCAGCTAGTGATCAAGCCGGTGCAGGGGCCGGCGGTAGCGGCATCGTCATCGGGCAGCAGGCCTCCGACGCCGAACTAGCCGCCGTGGGCGAGCGGGTGCTGGCCGAGCCGCGGGCGTGGATCGCGCAGGAGCAGGTGCTGCTGTCGACCTCACCGGCGCAACTCGGCGACCTGCTGCTGCCCCGGCACATCGACCTGCGACCGTTCGCGGTCAACGATGGTGAGCAGGTCCGGGTGTTGCCCGGCGGACTGACCCGGGTGGCGCTGCGGGAGGGCAGCCTGATCGTCAACTCCAGCCAGGGCGGCGGCTCCAAGGACACCTGGGTGCTGACCTCTTCGCCGGGCTGGGACCCGGAAGACGACGGGGTGCCAGAGTTTCCCGCACAGGCGGTCCGCGGCACCGCACCCGATCGCGGTCCCCCCAGGACCAGCAGCAATGAGGAGAGCGAGATGCTGAGCCGGGTCGCCGAGGCGCTTTTCTGGGTCGGCCGGTACGTCGAGCGGGCGGAGGACACCGCCCGACTGCTTGACGTGCATTTCCACGAGGTGCTCGAAGACCCGGGTGTGCACGAGGCACACGCATGCGCTGTCCTGCTGGCTGTCATGGGCGTTCCGGGCGACACCGCCAAGCAGTACCGGGATTCCAGAGCCGTCCTGGAACTGCTCGGTTATGACGAGGACGAGCCGAGCTCGATTGTCGGTGCGCTGTCCGCCGCCTGGGAGAATGCTCGCAGCGCCCGGGAGGCCCTCTCCGCGGAGATCTGGGAGTGCCTAAACTCCACCCATAACTCCCTGCGGGCACGGGTGGCGGCCGCCCGCGACTTCGGCCCCGCGCCGTTCTTCTCCTACGTCCGCGAGCGCGCGGCCAGCGTCGCTGGCTACGTCGAGGCGAGCATGAGCCGGGATGCGAGTTATGACGCGCTGGTCCTGGGCCGCAGTCTGGAGCGGGCGGACATGACCGCGCGCCTGCTCGCGGCCCGAATCAGCGCCGCGCGAGGGAGTGAGGGCTGGACCTCCACCCTGCGGGCGTGCTCCGCCCACGATGCCTACCTGCGTACCTACCAGCAGGGCGTCGACGCCCCCCGGGTGGTGGAGTTCCTCCTGGTGGACCGGCTCTTCCCCCGGTCAGTCTTCTACGCGCTCAGGGCAGGGGAAGGCGCGTTGGCCCGGCTGGACCCGGCGTCCGGGCGCTCCGGGCTGGACGAACCGGCCCGTCGGGCGATCGGCCGGGCGCGCACCGACCTGGAGTTCCTTTCCGCCGCCAATCTCCTCGACGGCCTGCCGGACCGGCTGCTCGGCTTGCAGCGGGCCGTGTCGACGATCAGCGAGGAGGTGACCCAGCGGCTCTTCGCCGGGTCACCGCCGTCCCAGTGGAGCCGCAAGGAGCCCGTCGAATGAGCGAGCTGGAGGGGCGCCTAAACGCGCCACGGAAGCGAGCGGGAAACATAGCATGAGCTGGCGGATCGCAATCCGGCACCGCACCGGCTACAAGTATGCCGAACCGGTGCGGGCATCGTATAACGAAGCGAGGCTAACCCCGCCCAGCGTGGACGGGCAGCGCACCCTGCAAGCCACCCTCATGGTCACGCCCGCCGCGCGGCCGCTTCACTATGTCGACTACTGGGGTACGGAGGTGCACGCGTTCGACATCCATGTCCCGCACACCGAACTCGTCGTGCTGGCGACGTCAACGGTTGAGACCGCCCCGCCACGGCCCGGGCCGGCTGCTCAGCTGGTCCGAGCTGGCCGGGCCCGCGGTCCAGGATCGCTTCGCCGAGTTGCTCAGCTCCTCGCCATTCGTCACCGCCGAACCAGAGCTCACCGAGGTCGGGCGGTCGCTGCGCGCCGAGTCAACACCCGTGCAGGCCGGGCGGCGTGTCGCCGAGTGGACGCACGAGACGTTGCGCTACGAGCCGGGCGCGACACACGTCTACACGTCCTCGGCCGAGGCTCGCGCCGCCGGCAGGGGAGTGTGTCAGGACTTCGCGCACGTCACGCTGGCCTTGCTGCGCGCGGCCGGGCTGCCTGCCCGGTACGTCTCCGGCTACCTCCACCCGGCACCCGAAGCCGGGGTCGGGGAGACGCTGACGGGCGAGAGCCACGCCTGGGTGGAATTCTGGGCCGGTGACTGGGTCGCGGCCGACCCGACCAGTCTCGCTGAGGTGGGCAGCCGTCACGTGCTGCTGGCCCGCGGCCGGGACTACGCGGACGTGCGGCCGCTGTCCGGCGTCTACTCAGGCCCGGCGGCGGAGCACTTCGGCGTCACCGTCGAGGTCACCCGGCTCGGCTGAGCGAGCCGCGGGCGAGGAGGGTCATTCCGGCTCCTCCTGCGCATGAACGGTCATCGACTCCAGCATCGGTGCGCCGAAGGTGGTGACCATGGCCACGTCGCACGCGTCCCGTCCGCATCCGATCAGAATCCGGCCCTTGCGCGGGCAGTTGTTGCGCGGATCGAAGGTCCACCACCGATCGGCCAGCCAGACCTCCATCCAGGCGGCGAAGTCCATCGGCGCAGGGTCAGGCGGCACGTCCATGTCGGGCAAGTAGCCGAAGACATACCGAGCCGGGATGTTCAGCGCGCGGCAGAACGAGATAGCCAGATGGGTGAAGTCGCGGCAGACACCGAACCCGGAGACGTTAACGTCTGCCGCCGTGGTCCCCGGTCCACTCCTGCCGTACTGGAACGTCAGGTGGTTGTTGACGTAGTCGCAGATCGCCTGTACTCGGGAGTACCCGCCAGGCATGGCTCCGAAGCGCGACCAGGCTTCGTCGCCGAGCATGTCGGGCAGGCAGAAGCGGCTGGGCAGGGTATGGATGAGCACCTCGTCTGGCAACTCTTCCGGCGGCAGCTCCGGAACTTGTTCGTCGGCGTCCTCGGTCGCGTCGGGCACGAGCACCAAGGCGTCGAAACACAGCCTGGAACGCCCAGCGGGCAGCATCGCCCGCGCACACGGGTTGCCGTAGAGGTCGGTGTAGTGGCGGATGGGCACCGCTGGCTCCGTCAACCACTCGCGTCGCACGATACTGATCGGAGCCGCGCCGCGGGGTTCGATCTGGAAGACGGCCGGGGTGTCAACGGCAGCCACGTACACGAACTCGCACCCCACCCGCACCCGCCGCGTGTCCATGACCCCAGTGTGCTCTTAGGATGTTTCGGCCGTACTATCCGTCTGCCTTCGCCGCCAAGCGCTCGAGAATCCTTGAGCGCCGGCCTGCTTGCCGACCGACGGAAGCTGCTGGGCGGGGCCGGCGCCGAAGACACGGGCGGCGCAATCGCCAACTAGGCTGCCCCGAGGAAATTACGCCTTTCCTCAGCACCCAGTCGCCATCCAGGCAAAGCGGGTGCAGCGCTCTGCAAGCGCAGGGCGGCCAGTCCACCGTGGACGTACCTCATCGCGGCTACGGACGCCGCCGCCGGCACACGGGACGGACGGCGCGGCACCTGGCCGTGGCGTGACCTGATCTTCAACCCTCGGCTGGGGATCGTGGGGAGTCCGTCGGCCGCCTGGTGCGGCGGCGCTGCGTGCCTTGTTTGAGGGAAGCTTGGCTATGCGGGCTAGCCGGGCGTTCTCCGATTCAGGTGTGGGCCAGCGGAGCCACGACTGTGAAACTGCAGGTCAGGCCGCTTGTGCGGACGCTGTCCGTGCCTGTCCGTAGTGTTGGCCATTTCGCGTCACTGCCTGCACGGACATATAGCGGACAGGGCAAGTTATTCACCTGATCCATGTGGGAGTTTGGCCAGGTCAGCGGCCATTCCGGTGGGTGGGGAGAAACGGTCTGTAAAACCGTCGGCTTAGCCTACGTTGGTTCGAACCCAACACCTGCCACTACCTGCGAAAACGGCCCGTGAGCTGGGGATTGCCCGGTATCGCGGGCCGTCCTGTGTTGTGTCATCGTGTGTCATCTTCGGTCAGGAGACGCCGCTGTGCGGCGGTGGTTACGGACATATAGCGGACGGAATCAGGGCTGAAGGAGCGGTTCACCGAACCGCTTGCTCTAGTTTCGATGGCCTGCAGTCTCGGTGAAAAGGCCGCCAGGCTCCCGCGGACGATCACTGGTGGCCCGGCGGCCTGGCCCCACGTACGCCCGCCGGGGTATCGCCCAGGCTCGGGACGGAAACCGTGCCGCCTGGCGCCGTGGCGCTTCACCTGCCCTGGCACGCCGGGCAGCAGGCGACCTGCCTGAGCCTCGCCTGGTCTTGAAAATGCAACGACCGGTCACGGATGAACCCGACCCAAGCTGCCCCCGACGAGGCTGCCGGGGTCACATGAGCCAGTCCATCCACGCAACTCTGAAACGCCGGTTCCGGCGGTGCGCTGGCACCGGAAGGCAGAGCTATGGTCACCAGGGCCTACGAGGGCACCAGCAGACCCAGCGCATGGTGATGAGTCACCCGCCGCAGTGCCCGGCCAGATCAGCCTGATGTACATGACATGAGACCAGATGGGGGTTCATATCGGCGGGGGGATCAACCCCGTATCCCCACATTGCTGTATGTGTTACAGCGCTGAAGTCGATCTACAGCACGGACGGGCCGTATGTACTCTGACGTGCAGAAACGCTGCCTGCCGCCTAGGGCAGCTGCTGGTCCGGAGTGATTCAGTGGCCAGAGCTTGGCTCGACGGCCAGCGGAACCGACTCGAACCCCCGTGAAACCGACTTGAACCCCCGTGGACTAGCGATCACGCGCAGTGATCGATCACATGGTCGTTAATCGAGCTAATGCGCGCATAAGGCCAAATCGGCGCGCCACGCCGGGCTCGCATCATTCGGGGGAACTGTGGCCAGATCAGGGAGTTCGGGGTGGTCTGGCAGTGTGTCCCCCGCCGAGCTGACATGGTCACGCCTGTTCGTGGATCCAGGTCTCCGCCAGCATGGTCCAGAGCTCGGCCTGGCCGGCACCGCGCGCCAGGCCCAGGCTGTGCGGCCCGTGGGCGAACACGTGCACGGCGTGCGGGACGCCCTCGGCCGCGAGTGCGGTGGCGAGGCGGTAGGCGTGTTCGGGCGGGACATAGGGGTCCTCTGCGGTGTGCCAGATAAAGAACGGTGGTGAGCCGGGCGTGACCAGCGCGTCCAGCGAGGTCAACCGGCGCAGCTCCGGGCTGGCGCCTTCACCCAGCAAGATCAGCCGAGCCGGGCGGTAGGTCTCGGTTTCCATCGAGGTGATGGCGTAGCCCAGCACTGCGAACTGCACGGCCTGGTCGGGCGTGGCGCCGGGGGCCAGGGCAGCCAGGCCGGCCAGGTGGCCGCCGGCGGAGAAGCCGATGAGCCCGATGCGCCGGGCGCCGTCAGCGCGGCGGCGGCTGATCTCGGCGCGCAGCGCCTCGAGCGGCACCGGGTGGCGGGTGTGGAGCGGGTAGCGGAACACGCTGGCCGGAACGCCGATCTGACCGAGCCAGTCGGCTATGGGCTCGGCCTCGTGGACGGCGTGCCCGGCGTAGCCGCCGCCGGGCAGGACGATCATGTGGACGCTGGTAGCGCCAGCGGCGGGTGCGGTCACTGGCTGGTCCGGTTCTCGGTCTCGGTGACCGAGTCGGTGATGAGGGCGGCGAACTGGTCGGGGATCTCCTCCCAGGCGAAGTGGCTGGCGGGCAGGATAGTCAGCCTGCTGCCGGGGATTCGCTGGGCCAGGTACTCGCCGTTTGACACCGGGACCAGAGGGTCGTCGGCGGATGCGAAGACGTGTACGGGCACCTGGATCGCGGGCAGCAGGTCACGCAGGACGGGAAGCTGCTCGGGGTAGCTGCGCACGTAGCGGGTGGACTCCGCGAACCGGCCGTTCTCGTAGGCCGAGACGTAGTCTTCCCAGACCTCGGGCTCCTGGGCACGGGCCGCCGCGGGCTCTACGCTCGCGCCAAGCGTGGCGCGGTCCATGCCACGAAAAACCTCGATCCCCGGAGCGGCGATGATGTCGGCGAGGGTGCCGGTCACCTCGAGCGGGTAGGCGGCGCCGCCGCCGCCGATGACCAGGCTGGCGATCACGTCAGGGTGGCGTGCGGCCAGGAACAGGGCCGCGCTGGCGCCCACGTCAGGCGCCACGAGGTGCGGCTTGCCCAGGCCGAGTTTGGAGATGAAGTGGGCGAGGAACTCGCCCATGGCGGTGGGGGTGAGCACGTCGGGCCGCCCTTCTGAGTGGCCAAACCCTGGCAGGTCGACCGCGACTAGCCGTCCGGTCTGCGTGAGAAGCGGCCAGACACGCCGGAACGCGAACAAGCTTTCTGGCCAGGGGCTTGTGAGCAGGATGACCGGACCGTGGGCGGTCCCCGAGTCGGCGTAGCGAATCTTCAGACCATCGATCGGCGCGGTTTGCGTCTGTATAGTCGCGGTACTCATGAAGGTCGCGCCTTTCAAGGAAAGAGGAAGTCGGTCCGTGCCTGGCTGGACTGGGTACCGTCTGGCGGTTCTATCAGGCCAGTCGCCAGGCTAAATCGGCCATTTACTCGGGCGGTAGGGCACTGGGTGGTGCTGACATCACCACCCAGGTGGCCCACGTAAGATCTGCATCATGGCTGTTTCGGCCAGCGAGCTTGGCGCGACTCTGCGCGACTGGCGGGAGCGGCTGGACCCAGGGGACTTCGGGGTGGCTGTTTCCTCGGGCCGGAAGGCCCAAGGGCTGCGCCGGCAGGAGGTCGCCCAGCTTTCTGGTGTCTCCGTCGACTATCTGATCCAGCTTGAGCAGGGACGAGCCAAGACGCCGTCACCGCAGGTACTCACCGCGCTGTCCCAGGCTCTCCGGCTGTCGGACGTTGAACGGATCCACCTGTTCTTCCTCGCTGGCCAGTCGTCGCAGGACAGCGCGCGACGGCACCAGGCAGTTCCGGACAGCCTGCGCCGCATGGTCCGCCAGCTGCCCGGAAACCCGGCGGCGATTTACGACCCGAGCTGGAGTCCGATTATCTGGAACTCGATGTGGGCCACGATCTTCGGTGACCCGAACGAGCGTCCCGAACGCGAGCGGAACAAGGTCTGGCGCTACTTCACCGGCCTGCCCACCCGGGTCCTCCGGTCGCCTGAGGATGAGCGGCTGTTTGAGAAGCGCATCATCTCGGACCTGCGGTCGAGTTTTGGGCAATATCCCGATGACGAGCAGCTGGGCCAGTTGATCAGCGACCTGCTCACGGCTAGCGCCAGATTCTGCGAGCTCTGGAAGGCACGTGAAGTTGCTCCCTACGACGAGGAGCACAAAACCATTGAGCATCCCGTACTAGGCCTGCTCCGGCTCCACTGCGACATCGTCCGGCATGAGGGTCTTCGCGTTGTCGTCTTCACCGCGCCCGCGGGAAGCTCATCCGCCAAGGCCCTGATCGCCGCGCAGAGCCTGGCCCTGGACCAGCATCCGCTCAGTTCTTCTGAGACCAGCCGCCCTGCCCACCGGGCAGAATGACCCGCTGTTCGGGCGGTCCGACCGGAAGCTTTCCATGTCGAGTAGGGCGGAACCTGGGCTCAGGCGCGACCGATGCGTGAGTTCTGCATGCGCTGGCCTGGTTGGGCGGCACAACGACATCACCTTCGGTGTCTGGTCTGACAGCATTCCCCGGCCGTATTCGTGTCGGTGACCTTGGCGCAGGCCCCGGATCTCTCACCGACTGACCGGCGTTGTCGTCGACAGCCTGCGAGTTGCGATGACCGGCGATGAGACGAGTGGTTTCTAACCCGCCGCCCGGTCGGACCACATCAAGGCGCTTCGGGCAGCTCAATCGGCATGTCGGGTTCGTAGCGCCTCGGCCATTTTGGTCAGGGAGATCCGGGAGTTGACGCCGAGCTTGTCGAAGATGTGGCGCAGGTGGGTGTTCACGGTGTGCGGTGATATGAACAACGTCTCGGCGATCTCGCGGTCAGTCCTGCCTTCCGCGGCGAGCTGGGCGACGGCCGCTTCGGCGCTGGTCAGAGCCTCCCAGCCGGTGGCAGGACGGTCCGAGATGACGATCCGCCGCCGTACACCCAGCTGTCTGAGCTGGCCGCGGACCCGCGCTGCGTCCCAGCGGGCACCGGCCTGCACGTCGATCGCGAGGGCTCGGTCGAGCGAGGCGATCGCGTCACCAGTGGCGCCCTCCGAGACCTGCAACCGGCCGAGGTCCTCCAGTGCCGACGCCGTCGCTAGCGGGCGTGGCCCGGTCTCGAAAAGCGCCGCTGCAGTCTCCAGGTCGTAGGTTGAACTCCGCCACAGTCCCCTCGCGTGCGCCGCCGCTGCTTTGAAGGAGACGACGCCGGGATTGAGCTGACAGCGACGCTCTGCCTGCTCGATGGGGTGCTCGGCGAGTTCTTCGTCGCCGACGGCGACCGCGATCCGCACCAGTTGGGGATCGTCGGCTATCTCAAAGGGGAACAGGGGGAACAGCTTCAGGCGATCGTCATGACCGGAGGCGCAGAGCCAGTCGTGTGCCTCGTCAGGTTTACCCAAAGACATCGCATGCAGCGCCAGGTACCAGGCGGCATGGGACCGGACACTCGGGGCGCTTGCCTGCAGCATGATTTTCGCGATCTCGGCCACCTCTGCCGCACCGCGCTCGTCGCCGGTGTGGATCTTCAACTTCCCCAGGGCAACTACCGACGGAGCCTCGAGCACGCCGACAACCAAGTGCGCCTCGTCACGGCTGTACCGTCCCTCAAGTGCTACTGCCGCCTCCCCGAGCTGACCCATCTGGAGCATCTGGCGCCCTCGTGAGGCCTCGAACATCCGCAGTGCCCAGTTCTGCCGGTCTCGGTGAGCGGCCGCAATGCCTTCGTCTATCGCGCTGAGGGCCTCCTCGTATCGGTCCGCAGCCGCCAGCAGCCAGGACCGGAAGTTGTGTGCGAGCCGCTGCCGCGCGTCTTCCTGGACGCCGAGTCCCCGGCGCTCGGCTGTCCGGAGAATCTCCAGGCCACGGCCGAAGCCGGAGAGCTGGTAATGCACGGCCGATTCGGGGAGCTCAAAGGCGAACCAGCACGCATGATTACGGCTCGAATACACCGCCTCGCGTGCTTCGCCCTCGATGGCGAGTGCCTCATCGGTGCGGCCGGCGACCACCAGGTTGTGAAACAGCGACGCCCACAGCCAGGCTCGTAGATCGGCCGTCAGGTCCGGCAGCGCCAGCGCCGCGCGGGCATTGTCGGCCCGCACGTCAGGCGACAGGTCGAACATGCTGGCGACACTGAACCGCACCCGAGCCTCTTCCTCGGCTGGGAGCACCTGCCGCAACGCGGTGTCGGCGAACCGCTTGCCTTCCTCGCCCAGGCCCGCGGCGAACAGGGAGATGGCACGTCTGGCCACTAGACGGTCTATTCCAAGGGGTCAGTGATCGAAGGCGATCAGCGAGCGCTTGACGGGCTGGCTGGTGTGGTCGTTGTGCCAGATGGCGGCGGTCAGGGCCAGGATGCGCTGCAGGACCCTGGCTATGACCCCGGCGGGGGTGTGCCCGCCGTGGCGTTCCAGGTCGAGCTGGCCTTTGAATGTCTGGTTGACCGATTCAATGACTTGGCGCAGCGGCTTGAAGAACCGGGTCCCGGGCCGGGCGGGCTCGCCCTGGCGGGCCGGGCGCAGCAGGCAGAAGCCCTCGGTGGCCAGGGCAGCCTCGAATTCGCGGCCGTAGTAGTTCTTGTCCGCGATGATGGCCTGCCCGGCCCGCCCGGCGCTGATGGCCGGGTCGCCCAGGATGTCTAGGAGCACCTGCCGCTCGTCGGCCTTGGCGCCGGTCAGCGCGAACCCGGCGGGCAGGCCGTGCAGCGTGGTCAGCAGGTGCAGCCGCAGACCCCAGAAGTAGCGGGAATGGCTGGCGCAGTACCCGTACTGCGCCCATCCGGCCAGGTCGGAGCGGCGGGTGGTCTCGCGGGACCGGCCGCATTCCACCGGTGTGGAATCAGCCACCCACACGTCATCGGACCACAAGCTGGTGTCGCGGGCCAGCACCGCGATCAGCCAGGCCATGGTGGCCGCCAGCCTCCGCAGCCGCTTGTTATAGCCAGGCTGCTGGGGCAGGCGCGGGAACAATCCCCGCAGGTGCGCGCGGGCATTCCGCAGCCAACGCGCCTCGGAGGTGAACCCCAGCAGGGCCTGCATGACCGCCAGGGTCATCAGTTCGGCATCGCTGGTCTGCGGGCTGATGCCCGCCACCGGGCGCCACGGAGCCCGATCCGGCGATCCCTTCAGCAGGTCATCGGTTCTCACATACAGTGCGGTCGCGAGGGTGTCCAGGTCAGTCTTCACAAACCGATCTTGGACACCCTCGCCCCATCTGCGCCCACATCCCTTGGAATAGGTCGTCTAGGGGTCCCCGAAGCGGATGCCGAGCGGGTGCCAGCTCCAATGCCCGCCCGGCCAGCTCGGCGGCGGTTGCAGGGTCTGTCGTCCCGAGGGCGTCAGCGGCTTGCAGCAAGGTGGCGATGGCGGTTTCGTCGCCAGGCTCGGCACTGTCCGCAAGCTGCTGCGCCACCTCGACGGGGAGCGCGCCCCGGGCCAGGAGCACATCGGCAGCCTGCCGGTCGAGGGCCCGGCGAACCGGGACGGGAGAGCTCGCTCGCACCGCCTCGCGGATCAGGTCGTGTCCGAAGGCCAGCTGGTCGTCGCTGTCGATGAAGATGTCGGCCTGGACGAGTTCCTTGATCGGATCCAGCAGGTCGGCGACCGGCGTCCGGGTCATCTCGGAGAGGTCATAGACGGAAAACCGCCGGCCAAGGGCCGAAGCGAGCGTGGCCAGGCGGTCCGCTGTCGGGGACATGCGCAACAGCCGGCCACGCATGTTGTCACTGACGCGCCGCGGGAGACGATCCTCGAGGAGCCTCGCTTTGCCGGACTCGACGGTCACGATGCGCTCGTCCTGGAGGCCGCGGAAGAACTCCATGAGCAGGAACGGGTTTCCCTTGACTCGTTCGGCCTTTTGCAGAAGCTCCTCGTCCGGCTCCGCACCCAGAACGTCGGTGGCGATCTCGGCGACCGCCTCACGGCGGAGCGGGCCGAGGCGGATCAGCTCGGCCCCCGCGTCTTCCAGCTGGTACTTGGCGGCTTGCACCGGTTGAAGGCCCTGATTCGGGCGGAACGCGATCACCCAGCCGACGGGAAAGGAGGCGAGCCGCTGCGGCAGCTGCCGCATCACGACGGCACAGCCGTCTCCGGCCCAGTGGAGATCATCCAGGCAGATGAGCAAGGGGTCTCGGAGCGCTGCCTCCTCGATCAAAGCCTGGATGTCCTGGAGTAGCCAGAACCTCTGCTCGGGGGAGGCATGCAGGTCGCTCAGGGCGTCACGGACGATGAGGGGCCTGTCGCCTCCGAAGAGCGCGTCGAAGAGGGCGTCCAGGTTGACCGCCCGGCGATGCGGCTCTGCCGCTCCTCGTCCGACCCGAAAGGAGCGTTCGGCGGCCATTGACGCGCACGCGTCCAGGAGCCGGGTCTTGCCGAGTCCAGCTCTCCCTTCGACGATGATGACCGAACCGACTCCCGACTGGACCTCGTCGAGGCGGGCGGCGATGGCAGCGAGCTCGTCGCCGCGGCCACGCAGAGGAGTCCTCCGAGTGCCTTCTACCATCCGGCCGTCACGTCGGGAGTGTACGCCTGGGCTGCCCAAGCCATCCAGACCACGAGGCCACCAGTAAGGGATAGCTAGACCGGAGCCTGGCGTCAGCAACAGATGGCTTTTTCGAGCGATTCCTCGAAGATCTGCAGGGCGAAAAATCACAGCTGGGAGCCGACACGTCAAGAGGGAGAGAATCCATGTCGCAGACTAAGCCGAGCATCGTGTTCGCCCACGGGCTCTGGGCCGACGGCTCATGCTTCAGCAAGCTGATTCCCACGCTTCAGGCCGAGGGATACCAGGTAGCGTCCTCACAGCACAGCCTCGACACGCCCGAAGGCGACGTCGCCACGCTCCTGCGCACCCTCGGGAGGGTCAGCAGCCCCGCCATCCTCGTCGGCCACTCTTACGGCGGAAGCGTCATCACCGCCGCAGGAACTGACGACCGCGTCGCCGGGCTCGTCTACATTGCTGCCCTCGCCCCCGACGAGACCGAAACCTCCCAGAGCCAGCAGGGCCAATTCCCCGTCACCGACATCTTCTCCCACATCGAAGTCGCCGACGGGCGCATCTGGCTGCGCCCGTCAGGCACCGCGTACTTCGCGGGCGACCTGCCCGAGCAAGAGCAAAAGCTGGTCTGGGCCACCCAGGCCACGCCGGCCCCGGACCTGTTCAGCCGCAACGCTCCGGGCACCGCGTGGAAGTCAAAGCCGAGCTGGTACATCGTGGCCAAAAACGACCACACCGTCCATCCCGAGCTGGAGCGTTTCGCCGCGAAGCGCATGGGCGCCACCACCTACGAGGTAGACAGCAGCCACGTTCCCATGCTCTCCCAGCCCGGTCCGGTGCTCGACGTCATCCGTGCCGCCGC
>CAWFDX010000011.1:0-650797 GCA_963814645.1 uncultured Actinomycetes bacterium
TCGATCCGTACCTTCCCGTGCGTGAGCGGTTCGGAGCCGGTGGCGAGATTACATGCCGTCACTAAAGCATCACAGTGAGTTGACGGATACTTATCCGGTCGTTAAGGATCTGGCGTGCACAATCTGTCCAGCTTCGGCTAGACGTACGCGCCTATCTCCGGCATCGGCATCATTACCGCGGCACGTTCGCAGTTACGCAGCGGAGGGTGATCCGTTTCGTGTTCGCGTAATCGGCACAGTCCGTCGCGCGCGGGTTGTCCCGCAGCAGCCCGGCCCAGTCCGACAGCCGCTCGACGCGGTAGCCGTACGCCCCCAGCATGGTCCCGATCGCAGCCAGGTTCGGCGGGCCGACCAGGACCCACGGACCCATTCGTGTAGGCGTCGGCGGCCGCCTTCCCCGGCTGGTAGGCAGGCTCGCTGATCAAGGTCACGTTCGGCACGGGCCGCATCATCTGCGGGCTGAACGTGTCGATGATCAGGCAGATGCCGGGCCCTGGTCCGGCGGATGCCGTGCAGCAACTCGTTGTAGCGCAGCGTGTGATACAGGAAGCCGAGGCACAGCACGACGTCCGCCTCGAAGTCCTGGGTGTTGAGCACCTCATGCACGTCTCCGGTGACGAAGCGGGCCCGGTCCGGGCCGTAGCCGTACTCGCCGAGGTTCTCCGCGGCCGCCTGCACCAGTTCCGGCCGTGCCTCGATGCCGGTCACCAGCCGGGCTCCGGTCGCCAGCGCCGCCAGCGACCAGCGGCCGTCGTGACTGGCCAGATCGATTACTGAGGCGCCCGCGAAGATGTCCCGGTTCTCGCCGAATATCGCTTCGTACCGCAGGTTCAGCCGCGCGGTGGTCGGCGCGGTGCTGCTCGTCGTGTAGAACCGCGGGTATTGCTCGAAGAACCACGAGGCCGCGCGGGATCCCGGCGCCGAATCAGGGCAGCTGAGCGGGGCCACGTCCGGCGGCGCGGCAGCTTGCGGGCGGCGGCTCCTGGGCGGGCGTTCAATGCGCCACGCGACGCCACGCAACGCCCTCGCCGCCTGCTGCTTAAGCGGCACGTTCGCCATGGTAGCTATCAGCTGACGGCGAGCCAGCCCGGCGCGGGGCGCGGTGACCCGCGCTTTCCGCTTCCTTTACTGGTTCAGGCGGTAGGGTCGAGGGCCGCCAGCTGCTCCGCGGCGGACAGGCGCACCTCATCGCCCACCGCCTCGTCGCCGGCGATAGCCAGGCAGGCCGGGCAGCCCGCGCGGGTCCACCTCGGCGAGCAACTCGGCGGCGGACAAGCGCACCTCGTCGCCCACGGCAGTGTCGCGGGCAATGGCCAGGCAGGCCTGAGTGGCGCTCTGCGCGTCGCCGTCGGCGATCAACTCGGCCGCGGACAAGCGGACCTCGTCGCCCACCGCTTCATCGCGGGCGATGGCCAGGCCGGCCGGCCGGCCGCGCGCGGGTCTATCTCGGCAAGCTGCTCGGCGGCAGATAGCCGCACCTCGTCGCCCACCCCCTGGTCGCAGGCGAGGGCGGTCAAGGCTTCGGCGGCGGCGTGCGGGTCGTAGTCGGCGAGCTGCTCGGCCGCGTCGAGGCGGTCCTCATCACCTTCGTACATGGCTGGGCCGGCTTTCTCTGCTGGGCGCTGGGACCCCTGCGTCCCACCCGGATAACCCAGTCTCGCGTGGCCGCCCAGCCGCCGGCCATCAGGGAAACCCCTGATTTAACCCTGACGCCTGGCGACCGATGAGTCATGGATCGCCGGGAGGTCCAACCCTCAGAACCACGCCGACGAGGAAGCGAGGCGCGACATGGCTGAATGGGAGAAGCAGATCACTGCCATGACCCTGGTAGTCGGGGACCTTGAACGCTCGAAGACGTTCTACCGGGAGGTCTTCGGCCTGCCTCCGCTGGACGAGGAGGAGGATCTGGCCATACTCGGCTTCAAGAACATGTACGTCGCGCTGAGAAAGGACCTGGCTCACCAGCCCCCCGGACGTGAGGTACTCGCCTTGGCCCAGAAGGGTGTCGGGCAGTACTCCATCTGGGTTGAAGACGTCGATGCAGTGTGCGCTGAGCTGGGCGAGCATGGCGTGACATTGATCAGTGGCCCGGCAGATCGTTACTGGGGCATGCGCACGATCACCTTCGCCGACCCGGACGGCTACATCTGGCAGATCGCACAAGACCTGCCCAGCGCCCCAGGCTCCTAGCGTTCACTTGTGAGGAGGGATCGAGCGTATGGCGCGACCGCAGTACGGCGACCTGTGGGCGCTGGCGCACGCCGAGCGCGCCGCACTGGCGGAGGATCTTGCGGGCCTCGACGCAGAGCAGTGGCGGCATGACACCCTGTGCGGGGAATGGGACGTTGAGCAGGTTGTCGCCCACCTCACCGCGGCGGCGAGCCTCAACCAGTGGCAGTGGCTGCGTAGTATGCTCGCCGCGCGTTTCCGCCCTGACGTGCACAACCAGCGGCGGCTCGCCGAGCACTGCGGCAGCACCCCTGCTGAGACGCTTGATCGGTTCCGCGCCGTCATCAACAGCACTACCGCACCCTCATCGCACATCCCGGCCTACCTCGGCGAGGTCGTTGTGCATGCCCAGGACATCCGCCAGCCGCTGGGGCTGGTGCGGACACCGAGCGTCGGCGCCCTGACGCCGGTGGCCGACTTCTTCGCCCGGCGCGACTTCGCCGTGGCCAGCCGTACCCAGGTAGCCGATCTGCAGTTGCGGGCCGACGACGGACCGTTTGCCACGGGCACCGGTCCCCTGGTCACCGGATCGACCCTCGCGCTCGTGATGAGCATGGCTGGCCGGGTACCGTACGTGGCCGAGCTGGACGGCCCAGGCTTGCCGACCCTGCGGTCACGCCTCAGGCCACCGAAGCCTGAACCGCGCACGGATGGTCTAGGCGGTCAGCACGACCTTGATCGCCTGGTGCTTCGCGGCATTGCCGAACACGTCGTAGGCATCATTGATATCGCTGAGCTTGAACCTGTGCGTGGCGAACCGTTCCGGCGCGATCTGGCTCGTCGTTATGCCGTTGAGCAATTCGGGGATGGTCGTCCCGCTGACCAGCCCGGTGCGCAGGGTGATGTTGTGGATCCACAGGTTCTGGATGGGAAGCTCCACCGGCACTCCGTGCACCCCGATGTTCGCGATCGTCCCTCCGGGCCGGACCGCGTTCATGGCAGTGGTCAGCGACTCGGGAACGCCAACCGCTTCGATGGCGACGTCCACACCGAGCCCGTCGTCGGTCAACGCCTTAAGCTGCTCGACCGGGTCGCCCGAACCAAGGGTGATGGTGTCGGTCGCGCCGAAGTCGCGGGCAGTTTGCAGGCGGAACTCGTCCCGGTCAACAGCGATGATCTTCGACGCGCCCTTCATCCTGGCGGTCATGACGGCCGCGAGCCCGACCGGCCCGACCCCGATCACCGCTACCGTGTCGCCGTCCTTGACGTCGCCGTTGAGCACGCCGATCTCGTAGCCCGTCGGCAGGATGTCGGTGATGCAGAAGCAGCCCGAACTCCAGCGGGCCGGCCAGAAGCGGCAGGCCCGCGCTGGCCTCGCGCGCAGTATGGCCCAGAACCGATATAACGCACCGTCACATGGGACATCGTGACGTGAATTTGCGGAGAATCTCAACATCCTCACGCCGTCCCCCAAGCGGTTACGCAGGAGTGCCGTAACGGGCGTCAAGCCTGGCCAGCAGCAGGCCGCAGCCCCAGGCCACCCAGCCTCCGCCGTAGCCGTGCACTTTGATCCGCACATCACGAAATCCGGCTGGAGTAACAGTGAGGCCAGCCTCGGACCGCCGGGATGCGTGGCTGACCTGGGGTGCCGCCGTGCGGGTGGTCGGTGGCTGGGCGTCGGTCCGAGGCTGGCCTCACGGGCTCGCGGCTGCGCCGCGATGAGCGCACGCTGGTGGCATGGTGCAGCGGGTGGTCACAGTGAACGACGTGCTCGATGGGCACGTCGCGCTCGACATTGAGTGCCTGGACCGGATCTATCTCAACGCCTGCGTGCCGATCCTGCAGACCAGCGCGCAGGTGGTGGCGTTCCTCTCCGGGCACCTGGGCTTCCCGTTCCCCTCGCCGGTGTTGTTCGGGCAGCTCGGGGACCGGTTCCGCTAGCCGGTGACATCCTTCGCCGGGGCCAATGACATCTCCTGGGTCAGGTTCGGCAAGGACGAGGCCAAGCTCGAGGTTAGGCAACCGCACCTGGCCCGGCAGGCATCCACTGGCCGGTCCGGGGTGGCGGCGATCGGCGTGGCCCGGGAGTTCCAGCGGGTGTGGACGGCCGCTGAGGGCAAGACCTCCACCGGGACGCCGCGGTGGTCGTTCTGCAAGACCGGCCGGCGGGTGACCTGCTACTACTTCTGCCTGTGGGACGCGGCTCCGGCCCGGCGTTCATCAAGGTGTGCGCCTACTTCCCGTATCCGGCCAAGATCTGGCTCAACGGCCACGAGTGGGTCAAGCGCCAGGCCGGGAAGGCCGGGCTCGGGTTCACCGCGCTGTCCAACGGGTTCGCCGCCTGCGGCAACCCAGCCGTCCTCCAGGTGATCTGTGACCGCCTGCAGCCGGGCACCATCGAGGTGTTCGCCCAGCGGTGGCTGCACCGGCTGCCCCTGCCATTCGGCCCGGCCGATCAGCGGGCCGGGTACTGGTGGGAGATCTCGATGCGCCAGGTCGAGGTTTCCCGCACCATCGTGTTCGACGCGCCCCGCCACGCTCGTGGCTTCTTCGAGGCCCTGGCCGCCGACAACCTCGGCATCGGCCGCCCGCATAACGTGGAAATCATCTTCGGCCGCCGGCCCGCCGCGGCACCCGGGGAACTTCCCGCACCGCGATCGACCGGCGCGACAACGGCGGCGTCCTGGTCAACGTGTTCTGCAAGCACTCCCGGACGTGCCGGCCAGGGCACCATCCTGGCGAGCCCAGCCTTTGAGCGGATCGCGCACCCCTCCGTCGATGCGGAGGGGCGGAGGACCCCGGCCCTACGGTTCGGCGATCCTCGGGTCATGGCCCTGGCCGGCGCCCTGTGCCAGACGCTGCCCGCCGCGACCGGCTTCACCAGCAAGAACCCGCGCGTCTTGATCGCCGGGCTGCTCGGCAGCGCCTACACCCCCGGCCAGATGACTTACGACCTGCGCCGGCTCCGCCTCAACGGCGTGATCCGCCGGCTCCCCCGCACCAACCGCTACACGCTCACCGCCGAGGGCATCCGCATCGCCGTCTTCTACACCAACATCTACGACCGGCTCCTGGTCCCCGCTCACCGCCGCGAACCAGCCCCAGGCACCACCGGAACTCCGTGCCGCGCCAGCGGCCATCACCCGCCATGTCAACGACTACGCCAACCGCGCACGCCTTCCTCGCGCACCTTGAAACTTGACACAAACGTCCACAACCTCGCAACCAAAGACCGTTAACCTCGGGCTTTCGCGTGACAGCGGCCCAGGCTTGATCATTTGGACGCGAAAAGTGCCTTTGACCTGGAAGAATAGGGCTTGTCGAGAGACCTGTCCGCACCAGTTCGAAAGGCACTTTCCGCATGCAGCTTACCGCCCGCAGCTCCAAGATCATGGTGTCCGCTGACGGCTCCGGAATCGTCTCCCAGGCCGGTGGCCTGCTCCTGATCCAGGCACTGCGGGCAACAGGCCTGGACCGCGGCCTGGACGTGGCGCTGGAACGGTGGCGGCCGGCCCGGGCCGTGCACAGCCCAGGGAAGATCATCACCGACCTGGCGGTGGCCCTGGCGCTCGGCGGGGACTGCCTGGCTGACGTGGCGATGCTCCGGGCGCAGCCGGAGCTCTTCGGGCCAGTGGCCTCCGACCCGGTGGTCTCCCGGCTCATCACACGCCTAGCCGCCGACGTGCCCCGCGCGCTGAAGGCTATCCGCGCAGCCCGGGCCACCGCCCGGGCCCGGGCCTGGGAACTGGCCCGCGACGCTGCGCCCGGCGCGGATGGCGGCCTGGTCACCGTCAACATCGACGCGACGATCGTGACCTCGTGCTCGGAGAAAGAGCAGGCCATGCCCACGTGGAAGAAGACCTACGGCCTGTTGACTGAACTACGGGGGCTGTCTTTGCAGTTCAGGGGGCGGGCTGCGGCTGGCGTCGTTACGGTCCTTGATCATGACCGGATTAGATGATCTTCATGGGGATATGGCCAGCCTCGTCGTGCCGCGGGCTGGTTTCCTTCAGGCCACCGGCGGTCGGTGGGATCCGTATCGGCTGATCGATCCGTCGGGTGAGGTTGTCGGGCCTGCCGCGGTTTACCTGAGAGATCTGCAGGCTGCCGGGCGGACCGCGGCTACGCAGCGGTCTTATGGGATGGACCTGCTGCGGTGGTTCCGGTTCTGCTGGGCGATCGGGGTGCCGTGGGAGCAGGCGACCCGCAGCGAGGCTCGTGACTTCTGCCGGTGGATCCAGATCGCAGCCAAGCCAGCTCGCCCTGGCCGGAGGACGGAGCGGGACGGGGCCATCGGCGATACGGCTGCTGAGATGGCCGTGACCGCGCCGGTGCGGAGGGCGGCGAACCGGGTGACCGGCAAGCCGGCGCCGGGCGGTGGTTATGCGGCGTCGACTGCGGCGCATTGCGAGAGCGTGCTGCGGCAGTTTTACGATTTCCACCTTGAGGCTGGGTCGGGTCCGATGGTGAATCCGTTCCCGCTGGGCCGGGGCCGCCGCGGCGGGCGCGCATCGGCGCACCACAATCCGATGGATGCATACCGCGATCAGCGGTCCGGGCTGTTCCGGCCCAGGCTGGTCCAGCGGATGCCGCGCAGCATCCCCGATGAGCGGTTCAGCGAGCTGTTCACCCAGCTCACCTCGCATCGCGACAGGGCGCTGGTGGCGTTCTGGGTGTCGACCGGCGCGCGGGCGGCTGAGCTGCTGGGGGCTAACGCCGGGGATACCGATGCCGGGCAGCAGTTGATCACGGTGATCCGGAAGGGGACGCGGCTGATGCAGCAGCTTCCGGCGTCCCCGGACGCGTTCGTGTGGCTGCGCTTGTATCAGGCGCAGATGCAGGGCCTGGTGCCGGGCGGCCTCGATCAGCCGTTGTGGTGGACGCTGCGGCGCCCGTTCCGGCCGCTGACCTATCACGCCGCGCACCGTATGTTCACCCGGGCCAGCGCGGTGCTGGGAGCGAACTGGACGCTTCATGATCTTCGCCATACCGCAGCTTCGCGGATGGCCCGCGACCCGGCGATGCCGCTGACCGACGTGCAATGGGTCCTGGGCCACGCCCGGCTGAGCACGACCCAGAAGTACGTGACGCCGCTGCCCGGCGACGTCATCGCCAGCGTGGCCGCCTTCCACGCCCGCCGGGCCGCGCCGCACGTGATGCCCGAAGACGGCGACCGGGATGTTCTGTCATCCGGCTACCGGCCCGAATCCCTGAAGATCTTGTTCGGGGATCTCACGTGACCGGGCCCGATCCCGCCAGATCGCTCGTGCTGACGCGTTTGCCGGGCCGGGCGACGGCACCGGACGCGGCGCAGGTGATGCGGCTGTTCCCGGCACGCCCGGCGGTTAGCGGCTGGCCCGCGACCAGGCAGTCACGCGAGCAGGTACTCAACCGGCTGCTCGCCCCGCCGTTCGCGCTGGACAACCCGGCCGGCCAGGCGCAACGCCGGCGCGGCCTGACGCGGATGCTGGACTGGCTGGGCAGCCAGCCCGGCCAGACCTGGCAGGACCGCTGGATCGTCTCCGGTGCTGAGGATTCCAGCTCGTGGCGGGACCTGCCCGACCGGTGGCTCGCCGGAGCAGGACGCGCCGGGAGCCGGCCGGGTTACGGCCTGGGCGCCGGGCTGCTGCTGCTGATCTGCGGTGACGTGATCCGCCCGGGTATGCCGTGGCTGCTGGCCTCCAGCGGCCTGCAGAGCATGGCCGCCGCGATGGGCCGGGTCCGGGACCCGGACGCGTTCGCCCGGCTCAGGCGGCTGTGCGAGACCGAGCAGGCAAGTCCGGTCACCCGTGATCTGTCGTTGCGGCGGATCGCCATCATCATGGCGGCCAAGGGCGGACGGGTGGGTGACATCACCGCCGGGGACTGCGTGGAGCTGTGCCGCCTGGCCGATGACATCGGCGGCAGCCGCAGCCGGGGCATGTACTTCTACCAGCTGCTCCGCGGCACCGGCGTGTTCCCGGCCGGCGCCCCCGCCACCTCCCGGATGTTCATCACCCAAGGGCAGCTGAGCCCGGGCCAGATGCTCAGCCGGTATGCCATCGCCTGCCGCCCGGTCCATGACCTGATCGTGGATTACCTGCGCGAGCAGCAGCTCGCTGTCGACCACGCCACCTTGCGGAGCATGGCGCACGTCCTGGGCAAGCTGTTCTGGCGCGACCTCGAGCGCCACCATCCCGGGATCGGCTCGCTGCGGCTGGCACCGGAGGTGGCCGCCGGCTGGAAACAGCGGATCCTGGTGAAGACCAGCAGGTCAGTGACCGCAGCCGGGGACGCCGTCGAGACCAGCGCGCCCCGCACAGCCGCGGCCGGCGCCTTGTTCACCGTCCGGGCGTTCTACCTTGACATCGCCCAGTGGGCAGCCGACGATCCGGCACGGTGGGCGCCATGGGCCGCGCCCTGCCCGATCCGGGACGGCGAGGTCCCCCACGCCAAAGAGCTCGCACGCCGCAAGGCACGCATGGACCAGCGGACCCGTGAGCGCCTGCCCGCCCTGCCCGTGCTCGCCGCGGCCGTCGGCGAGGAGCGCGCAGCCTCGGCGGCCCGGCTCGCCGCCGGGTCCGCCGCCAGCCCCGGCGAGTGCTTCACCGCCGGCGGGCAGACCCTGCGCCGTTCAGTGATGTCCAGCAAGGGAAGCGCACGAGTCTGGGCTGATGACCCCGGCACCGGGAAACGCCGCGACCTCACCCTCGAAGAACACCGTGGGTTCTGGGCCTGGGCCGCCGTGGAGGTCCTGCGGCACTCCGGCATCCGTATCGAGGAACTGACCGAGCTCTCCCATCACAGCCTCGTCCAGTACCGGCTGCCCGCCACCGGCGAGCTGATCCCGCTGCTGCAGATCGCGCCGTCCAAAACTGATACCGAGCGGCTGCTGGTCATCAGCCCCGAGCTGGCCGACGTGCTCAGCATCATCATCAGCCGGATCCGGGGCACCGGGGACTCTGTTCCCCTGGTGGTTGCCTATGACGACAACGAGCGCCAGTGGAACCCGCCGATGCCGCTGCTGTTCCAGCGCCGCCTGCGCGCAGAAAACAGTCCGGTCACCGCCCAGGCCATCCGGCAGCTGCTCGACATCGCCCTGGCCCGCACCGCGCTCACCGACGCCGCCGGCCAGCCACTCCGGTTCGCGCCCCACGATTTCCGCAGGATGCTCATCACCGACGCGATCATGCACGGGATGCCTCCGCACATCGCCCAGCTCGTGGCCGGCCACCGCGACATCAACACCACGATGGGATACAAGAAGTCTCAGGAATTGCATCAGACGGGCGAGAAACCGCAGGTCGCCTGCTGAGTGCGGCTCGTCAATGGCGATGCGCAACCGCTCGCTGGCATTGTCTGACCTGCACGACTTGCGCGATGATCCCGTTAGATGAATGATCCTTCCCTCTGACGATTGTGGTTTGCGGGGCTGGAGGGTCAATTGGGGCGGGGTGATCTGGCGGGTGCCGCGCACCTTGAGTTGGTGTCCGGCGTGGCGCAGCTGCGTCCGGAGGACGCGATGCTCGAGGCGATGCTGCGGGGCTGGCGGACCCAGCAGACGTCGCGCGGGTTGCAGGAGGAGACGATGGCTCCGCGGGAGCGGCTGGTCCGGCGGTTCCTGGATTTCTCCGCTGAGTATCCGTGGCGGTGGGGGCCGGGCGATGTGGAGGAGTGGACGCTGTCGCTGACCAGCGAGCATCATCTGGCGCCGTCCACGATCCGCGGCTACCAGACCGGGCTGCGGCTGTTCAGCGAGTACCTGACCGACGGTCGTTATGGCTGGGCGGTGGCGTGCGAGAAGGAATTCGGGCCAGGCGCGCACCCGGTGGCGATCTGCCATGAGTGGAACACGATCGCGCACCTGAACGACTATGAGGGCAGTCCCGAAGCCCGGCCGCTCACGCGGGAGGAGTTGCAGCGGTTCCTGGATTACGCCGACGAGCAGGTGGAACGGGCGGTGAAGGCGCAGCGGAAGGGTGTTTTGGCCGCCTACCGGGATGCGACGCTGTTCAAGGTCGTCTATGGGTGGGGGCTGCGGCGGACCGAGACGTCCAGGCTGGATCTGGCCGATTTGGGTCGTAACCCGGCGGCTCCGGAGTTCGGCCGGTACGGGATGCTGCATGTGCGTTACGGCAAGGCGGTGCGTGGCCAGCCGCCCCGGCGGCGCAATGTCGCCTCGGTAATGGGCTGGGCAGTCGAGGCTGTCGCCGACTACGCGGAGAACATCCGGCCCCGGTTCGGCTGTCGCCGGTCATCCGGCGTTGTGGGTGACCGAACGCGGTGGCCGGGTGAAGCCGGCGGAGATCAACGCGCGGTTCGTCGCCTACCGGGACGCGCTGGGGTTGCCGAAGGAGGTGTCTCCGCATTCGATCAGGCACGTATGTCACCCACCTGACCGAGAACGGGGTGGACCGGCGGTTCATCCAGGAGCAGGTCGGCCACCGCTGCGACACCTCGACTGCGATCTACACCCATGTCAGCGGGGATTTCATGAACACCGCACTGCGCAAGGCCTCGCCCCGGCATTCGATGAGCAGCCGGGCTGAGGAGGGGAGGAGCCGATGGCGCGGAAGCTGGACTACCGGTGGAACCTGCGGCAGGTGATGGCCGGCCGCGGCATGTTCGCCACCACCGATATTATCCCGTGCTGGCCAGCGCGGAATCCACCTGTCATCCAGCCAGGTCTACCGGCTGGTCGTGGACCGGCCCGAACGGCTCAGCCTGAAGGTGCTGATGGCGTTGTGGACATCCTGGATGCACGATGGGGGAACTGATCGAGCCGATCGCGGCGGAGAAAGCCGGCCCGCAGAGCGCGAGCCGGCGGCGGGCAGGAGACCGGGGTCGGCGAGACTGCGCCCCAAGCGGGCCCGCATCAGCGGGACCGGGGGCTGACCGGTGGCTGCCCCGTTGCCTGACGTGCTCACCGACCCGGTCGGTGTCATCATCGATCTGGTCGCGGGATCGGCGGACGCTGGACCGGACAGTGATCGAGGACACGGTGACCATCGTGCCCGAGGTCGGGCGAAACGCCGCCGCCTGGCCCAGGCCCTGATCGAGCGGCCCGCCGTGCTGGCAGACGGCCGTTCGCCTGCACCCCGGTGGTCGTGGCGACCTGCTCATCGCATTGCGCGCTGCCGGCGCCACCGTGTCTCGTCACCGGTCTGCGCCGGCTGCGGCAAGCGCTCGCACGATGCAACGCCGCGGCGAGGACTGGTACTGCACGTGTGCGGGCCGAACCGTGAACCGTGCGCTGCTTGCGGAAAACACCCGGCACGGTGACGTTCCGCGATCGGGACGGGCGGCCCCGATGCGGCCAGTGCCCTCCCGGCGGCGGCGTGACCCCAACGGCTCGTGGTCGGACGTGGTCACCGCGATCGATTCATCGCTGTCGGCCCGCGTGGTCAACGCCTTGAACAATGCGGCCACCAACGCCAGTCAACGCCGCAGTTGGCCTGGGCGCTGGCCGACCGGCCCGAGCTCCTCACCGGTGCTGGCGCCGAGGCGCGGGTCCCTTCGGTGTTGCGGTTGATCGACGGGCTCTGCGACGCCGGGGCCACCGGCATCGTCCGGCCGCCTGTCCCCACTGCGGCCGGGTGATCGCGCTGGTCAAGCCCCGTGACGGGCTGCGACTGTGCCGTAACTGCGTAGCCAGATCCCGTGCCGAACCCTGCTCGCGCTGCGGAGCCGTCCGGGAAGCCGCCACCCGCGACGCCCGCGGCGAGCCGCTGTGCCCGTACTGTCTGATCACCGACCCAGCCAATCAGGAGACCTGCATCGGCTGCGCGGCGCCGTCGGCCAGTGAGCGTCCGTACTCCCAAGGGGCCACTATGCCGGCATGCCGGCCTTGGAGGACATGACGTGCTCGATCTGCGGACGTTGGCACCCGGCCAGATATCCAAGATCACCGGCGAGCCGTGGTGCACGGCATGCCAGCAGCGATGGGCCCGGTGCGTGAGCTGCAGGCAGACCCGCCCGGTCCGCGGCGGAACCACCAGCGAACCGCTGTGCGCGACCTGCCTTCGCCCCGATCCCGCCTTCTGGCGCAACTGCCCGGGCTGCGGGCAGGCCGGCCGGATCCACCGGGCCGCTGCGCCCGCTGCAGTCGACCGGCGGGTGCGTGACCTGCTCGGCGACGAGGCCGGCGAGATCCGCCCGGAACTCCAGGCCCTCTATCAGGCCCTCGCGGGACAGAACGCCCGGACACCGCGGCTGAGCTGGCTCGCAGGGGCGCCGTCCCGTCAGATCCTGCAGAGCCTCGGAACCGCGAAGCCCTCACCCACGACCTGCTCGACGGGCTGCCCGCCGGCAAGCCGGTCGAGCATCTGCGCAGCGTCCTGGTCGCCATCGGGACGCTGGCGCCGCGTGATGAGCAGATGGCCCGGCTGGAGCGATGGGTCTCCGCGACCATCGCGGCCGCCCCGACCCCGACGAGCAGCAACTGCTGCACCGCTACGCCACCTGGCATCTGCTCCGGCGGCTCCGCCGCCGCACCAGCGGGAGGAGACCACCCACAACCAGGCTGTCGCCGTCCGCCAGCACGTCCGGGCCGCCACCGTCCTGCTGGACTGGCTCAATGCCCGCAACCTCAATCTCGTGACCGCAGGCAAGGAGACCTCGAGAACTGGATGACCAGCGACGCCGCCACCCACCGCCGTGAGGCCGGGCACTTCGTCCGCTGGGCTAGGACGGAGAAGCTGACCGGCCTGGATTCCCCGCCACCAAATGGGACGGCCCGGCCCAGATGATCGACACCGAGGCCCGCTGGGGCCACGCCCGCTGGCTGCTCCACGACACACCCTCAAACCCGAGGACCGCTTCGCCGGCCTGCTCGTGCTGCTCTACGCCCAATGGCCGTCCACGATCAGCAGCCTCACCCTCGGCCACGTCCAGCTCAGCGAGGACAAGGTACGGCTCCGCCTAGGCCGCGAGCCCGTTTCCTCCCCGAACCCCTGGCCGGCCTGACCCGCCAGCTTGTCGCCACCCGCCAAGGACACGCAGCCCTCGGCGACCAGGGAACCTCACCCTGGCTGTTCCCCGGAGGACAACCCGGCCGCCCGATCAGCCCCCCGGCTCGCTGAACGGCTCCGCCGCTCGGCCTCCAGCCCGGCCAATCCCGATCCACCGCACTCTTCCAACTCGCAGCCGAACTGCCCGCAGCCCTCCTCGCCCGGATGCTCGGCATCCACATCAGCGTCGCCGTCGCCTGGCAACGAGCCAGCAGCGGTGACTGGACCGACTACGCCGCGGACTACAGCCGCCGAACCAAGCCATGACGCCAGGCATTCAGACAGTTCCAATATCCGACGTCGCCAGAGGCCGTCTATCCCGAGGAAGTCATCAACGGTCACCGGGCATTCATCGCCCGCCGCCGGGCCCTGCGCCCGAGCCAGGAATACCGCACCCCCACCGACGCCGAATGGGACGAGTTCCTCGGCCATTTCGAGCGCCGGCGGGTCGCGCTCGGCGATGCCGGCCGCGCCTACGGGACCAGCTGCATCCACCAGCACAGCTGCATCCGCTGCTCCCTCCTGCGGCCCGACCCAGCCCAGCGAGCCCGCCCGCCGGCATCCGCGACAACCTCCAGGCCCGCATCGCCAGGCCGAACGCAACGCTGGACCGGCGAAGCCAAGGGCTGAAAGTCAGCCTCGCCGCCGCCGACGCCAAGCTCGCCCAGACCGACGGGCTCGCCGCCCGCCGGGCCGCCGCCGTTGACCTCGGCATCCCGGCTTACCGCGACATCGCCGCTATGGCCGCAGCCATCCCCGGAGACCGGCTGTGACCACTGAGGACCTAGCCGCGGCCCTGCGTGCCTGCGCCGCCGGACTCTACCCGCTCGAAGCCGGCGTCGCCCTGCTCACCGCAAGCGGCGCGTTCCTGCACCGCAGCGACTTCACCGGACGCTTCATCCAGCACGGCGCCAGCGACGGCACTGCGATGGCGGCCGTTGAAGACTGGCAAGCCACGATCACCGCGCTGGGCAGCGGCGACCTGCCCTGCTCCGGAGGGGAACGACGTCTCCTCATACTGTCGGCCAGCCTCGCCGACGGCATCCCGGTCGATCTCCGCGACGCCGTCACCGGCCTCGATGACCGCAACATCCAGCGGCTGCTCGCCGCGATCCTCCACGCATCCGGAAGGCGAAAGAACAGCGGACATTCATGAACGCGCTTACGGGAATTGAACAACCAGGGTCTCGGGCTGCCCAGTCACAAGCACAGCCCCCCGGGGTTGGTGACCACCTGGAACAGCTCACGTGCCCGCTCGCAGAACCGCTCCACGTCAGCGATGCCCGGCTCGCTGCCGTCTGCCAGCATCCGGGCCTGGAGCCGCTCGGACCGCATGCCACCATAACGGGCCACCACGGCGGCGGTCACCGGCTGGACCACGAAGTGCAGGTGCTTGCGCACGCCGGCGCGACACCGACCATGAGCAGACGTAGGTCTGCTCAGGCCGGCACAGCGCCTCGACGACGCGTGCAGTATTGCGCAGGAGGAGGCCAAGTTCGGCCGCGGCGGCATCATCGAGGTCCGCAACGGCCACGACGTGGTCCTGCGGCCCGGCCACGAGCGTGCCGAGATTCATCGGGCCCACGGCATGGTTCACCACCCACGACCCGGTCTCGTAAACGATGCCCCCGGGCAGGTCCCGCCGCCCGGCAAGAAGATCGCATCCCAAGCATCCCGCAACGTCCACGCCCGCCAGAATCAGCCAGCCTCACCTTCACAGTCAAGATGACCTTGAACGCGCATTACCGGGTATCCGGTGCCGGGACACCATCATCCTGACCTTTCACCCTCGGTAATTCGGAGAAGACGCCCCGCAACGTCGAGCATCTGCGGGTTCCCCGCGATCAGCCGCGCATCCGGGAACGACCGGAGAACAGCGGATATTGATGATCGTTTTTAGTTCAGAGAAGGTCCCGGAAGTGGGCTCGCTCGCGGAGCTGAACGCGCGGATTGCCGCCGCCGAGCAGGCTGAGGACGGCCGCCGGATCGGCGCGCGGATCCGCACCACGGCCAGGACTTCGCCGCCGAGGTCCCGCGGCTTGTCCCGGTGCCGGAGGACCCGTTCGAGACCGGGCTGCTGCTGTCCCCGCGCGTGGACCGCTACAGCCAGGTCACCGTGCGGATGAACCGCTACTCCGTGCCCTGCGCCGGCTGATCGGCCGCCAGGTGCGGGTCGTCCTGCGCTCCTCGGAGCTGATCATCTACGACGGGCGGCAGGAAGCCGCCCGCCACGAACGGATGACCGCGAGGGGCGGCGAGACCCTCGTCCTGGACCACTACCTGGAGGCGCTGATGCGCAAGCCCGGAGCCCTGGCCGGGTCGGTCCCGCTGGACCAGGCCCGCGCTGCCGGGGTGTTCACCGGCGCGCACGAGGCGCTGTGGTCAGCGGCCCGCCGGGCGTCCGGCGAGCCCGCCGCGACCCGCGTCCTGGTCGAGGCCCTGCTGCTGCACCGGCACATGGACGCCGCCGACGTCATCACCGGGATCGAGGCGGCGCTGTCGGTCGGCGCGCACGCCGCCGACGTCGTCGCGGTTGAGGCCCGCAGGGCCGCCGACGCCCGCGCCGCCGGGGCCGTCCCGGACAGCGGCGGCGAGCTGCCGGACGTGCCGCAGGTCACTAGCCTCACGCTGCGCCGGCTCGCCGCGCTGCCCGCCGATACCCGGCCGCTGCCCACGGTCAGCGCCTACGACCAGCTGCTCACGCGGCACCGCACCGCCCAGGAAGGCCAGTCATGACCCGAGCGCGAGGCATCACCGAGGAAGCCGCGGACGCGGCGGTCGACACCGCCTGCCGGGTGCTGCGGCTGCCGACCATCCGCGACCAGTTCGCCGAGGCCGCCGACAAGGCCGAGCGCGAGCAGCTCACCTACCGCGGGTTTCTCGCCGAGCTGCTCATGGCCGAGTGCGAGGACCGCGACCGCCGCCGCGCCGAGCGGCAGGTCCGCGGCGCCGGGTTCCCCCGCGCGAAATGGCTGGCCGACTTCGACTTCGACGCCAACCCCGGCATCAGCCCGGCCGTGATCAACACCCTGGCCACCTGCGACTGGGTCCGCAAGGGCCAGCCGCTCTGCCTGATCGGCGACTCCAGTCATGGTTAACACTGCGCCTTTCTTTCATCGGGGTGTGTCAAACAGTCCATCTGCGGGGTGTTCGACCTGGATACGGAGGCCTTGACGCTGTCCTCGGTTGACGAGCACAGCGTTCAGTTCCCTGCGTTGGACCTTGTGCAACACGGTCTGCCGGGCGATCCCGAGCGCTGATGCGGCCTGGTCCAGGGACAGCCAGCCGTCGGGGACCTCGGGGCGGAGACGGTCACGCAGGGCCTGATCGACGCGGATTCGCCAGGGTGCGGCGGGGGTGAGCTGCTCGCCGGTGATGAAGCCCTCGCGCAGCCACCGGTAGATCGTGTATTTGCTGACGCTGAGCATGGCGGCCTGGGGGACGGTGACCACGGCGCCATCGTCGGGGCTGGCACTGACAGTTTCTGGTCCGCCCGGCTCATAGGCCGGGATCTGCCTGGAGACCCGCAGGTCCCGGACCCGGGTCTTGGTCCAGGTAAGACCGGTGGCGGTGCGGCGGTGCTGTTTGGACAAGATCAGCGCGATCGTCTTGTCGTCGTAGTGCGCGGCGAGCCGCCGGACCAGGGCGACGGTGTCCTCGCTGGTGGTGCGGGTATGGCTGCCGTTCCTGGTCATCTGCATGGATAGCTCGGTGGCTGCGCCGCCCTGCCAGATGATCCGCAGGTCAGCGACGCGTTCCTGGTCGTGGATGGTGAGCACGATCTCGGTGATCACGGCGCGGATCAGCTGCTTGCGTTCGGGGATGGTGGTCGTCGGCGCGTTGAACACGGCCTTGACGTCAGCGCCGGCCGTGGTGATCCAGGCGAGTTCCTGGCTGGTCAGCGATACTGGCCGGCGGGCTTGCTGGGCGCGCAGGCCGTTTTCTGCCTGGCGGACGGCGGCCAGCTTGTCCTCCCACGCGCGTTCGAGGGTGCGGGCGACCAGCCGGTTTTCTGGCTCGACCGCGTCGTACTGGCGGCTGGCCCGGCTCGCGTCATAGCGGGCGCGTTCGACGGCCAGCTCGAAGGCGGCCAGCCGCTGCCGGTAGTGCTGCTCAGCTTCGGCCAGCGCCTTGGCGGTGGCCTCCAGGGAGGCGGGCTCCAGGATGGCGAACAGCTCGGCCAGGATGGTCCTTTCCAGCCGGCCACCACCGATGCTGCAGCAGCCGCGCTCAGTGGCATACAGCTGCTTGGCCCGGGCGCAGACATAGCGGGGGCTGTTGCCTTTCGGCCCGGAGTAGCCGGTCTGCATGATCCGCCCGCACCGGCCACATCGCAGCAGGCCCTGCAGCAGCGCGGCGCCTTCCCGTGGCGCGCCGCCGCCGTGGCCGCGTGGCGGCCGCCAGTTCGCCCGCAGCCGCATGGTGTTGGCCTCATACTTCTCCCAGGTGATGAACCCGGGATGATGATCGGGGATCAGCACCGCCCACTGCTCGCGTGGCAGCAGGCGCACCCCGCTGATCACTTTCCCGCAGGCGTCCACCCGTTTCCAGGCGCGGGTGCGGCCGAACACGAACGCCCCCGCATACGCGGGGTTGGTCAGGAAGTCATGCACCGCCGGGTATGACGCCGGCGCCCAGGTGATCCGCGTCGATCCGGTCTGCCGGCGGGGCAGCAGCAAGCCGTCCTCGCGCAGTGACAGCAGCACCTGGCGGGCCGATCCGAGCTCATCAAAACGCCGGTAGACCGTCGCGATCGCCGCGGCCACCGCCTCATCGGGGGTGAGGACCACCCGGTCGTGCTCGTCGTAGTCCAGCCCGACCGGCAGGCCCTGCCGCAGCTCGCCGCGGGCGGCCTTGTGCCGCAGTCCCTCGGTCAGCCGGGACCGGATCAGGTGCAGCTCGGCTTCGGACATCGTCCCTTTCAGGCCCAGGACGAGGCGGTCGTTAAAGCTGCCCGGGTGGTAGATCCCGTCCGCGTCAGCGATGAGCGTGTCGGTCAGCGCGCACAGATCCAGCAGCTGGTACCAGTCAGCGTTCGAGCGGGCCAGCCGGGAGCATTCCAGCGCCAGCACGATCCCGGCCTTGCCCAGCCCGACGTCGGCGACCAGCTCGGAGAACCCCGACCGGCCCGCGGCCGAGGCACCTGAGCGGCCGAGGTCCTCATCGACCACCACGACCTGGTGGGCGGGCCAGCCCAGCATGACCGCCCGCTGCCGCAGGTCGTACTGGCGGGCCAGGGACTCAGTGTTCGCCCGTACCTGCAGCAAGGTGGACTGGCGCACATACACATACGCGTCGCGGGCCCGGTGGGAGGCGGTGATCTTCTCGCCCGAGATCAGCAGCACCGGGCCGTCCGCCAGGTCAGTCACCGCAGCCCTCCTGCCCCGCAGCAGGGACCGGGGCCTGGCCATCACCAGCAAGGACACCGCGGGCGATGATCCGGGCCAGCAATGTCAGCACCTCGGCCCTGGCCTGCTCCGGCAGCCCGTGCCACTGCCCGGCCGCCGGCCCGTCCTGCCCGGCGAACAGGGCAAGCTGGCGGGCAGGCGCTATCCTCAAAACGCGCATGGGTTCACCTCTCCCGAAGTCGTGGGCGCGATCAGGGATGAGGTGAACCTATTTGCGTCTTCACTGCCAGGCACGGGCAATCCGCGCCCTCACCGGCCTCCGGATCCTCACCGCCGCCGGCCGTTGCCAGCGCCGTGCTGGCGGACTTCACCGCCTCGTTGAACGGGGTGCCCATCTCCAGCGCCCGCCCATACCCCGGATCATCCAGCACCCGGAAGTCGAGGAAATCGGCCGTTCCCAGCCACTGCTCGGCCAGCTGGCGGATGCCATCCGCCCACACACCCCACGCCAGGCGGGCCTCCTCCAGCTCCGCCATCGCCCGCCCCAGATGCCAGCGCGCCCGGCCCAGCTCGCACGCACCGCACGCCGGGACCGGCCCGGCTCCCCGCCCCATCACCGGTCCGCCAGTGCCACGACGACTTCCCGCAGCCACCGCCACCCTGCCGCGTCCAGCACCACCGCGAGACCAGCCGCCTCTGCCGGGCCGAGCACATCGGTGGCATCCGCCCGGATCGTCCCCGGCGATCCATCCGGCAGCTCGATCACCAGCAGCAGCACACCGTTCAGCCGCTTAAACGAGCGGGCAGCCACCAGCCGCCCCGACAGCGGATGCGTCTTCGAGATAACCCGCACCTCGCACGGCAGCACCGCACGAAGATGTTGCAGTCTGTCGCTTTCTCTTCCGGCACCGGCAAGTCCCACCTGCTCATCGCCCTGAGTACCGCCGCGGCCATGGCCGGGTTCCGGGTCCGCTACACCCTGGCCTCCAAGCTCGCCAACGAGCTCGCCGAGGCCGCCGACGACAGGCAGCTCACCAAGACGATCGCCCGCTACGGCCGCGCCGACCTGCTCTGCATCGACGAGCTCGGCTACATGGAACTCGACCGCCGCGGTGCCGAGCTGTTGTTCCAGGTCCTCACCGAGCGCGAGGAGAAAGCCAGCGTCGCCATCGCCTCCAACGAGTCGTTCAGCGGCTGGACCAAGACCTTCACCGACCCGCGCCTCTGCGCCGCGATCGTCAACCGGCTCACCTTCAACGCCACCATCATCGAGACCGGGACCGAGTCCTACCGCCTCGCCCGCGCCAGGGCCGGCGCCGGCAAGCCGGCCGCCTGAGCTGGCAGCCATGGCCGCCAGCCCGGAACCGCGCAGCGGTGACGACACCTACGACCTCATCGACGACGCCATCGCCCTGATCGCAAGCCTCATCGACCAGGCCGAACGATGGCTCCCGCAGCACGTCCACGACGCCCGCGCCAACGAGCACAGCTGGGAAGAGATCGCCCGGGCACTGGCCACCAGCCCCGCCGGGGCCCCCTGCGATTCGACCCTCAATCTCCCGTCGCCGACGGCAGATGGCCCTGCGAATTTTGATCCAGCCACAAAGGCGGGGCCACTTCTAGCCGTCACAGCTGCCCTCAATCAGCGCCAGCCGGGGCCAGATCAAGCCGTCATGGTGGGACCAAATGAAACCGTCCTAACCACGCGTCCCGCCGGGCTATCGGCAGCGCCCGTCTGGCTCTTGTCACGACCTGCGATCGCTCAGGACATAGTGCCCGCCGCGGGACGCGGCCCTGCGAGTCCAGGCCCAGCGAGCCGCGGGGTTACAGGCGTCCCGCATGAAGTTCAGACTCGGCCGTGGGGCTCAGTGCTGGCCGGCCACGTCCAGGCCGGCGGTCAGATGACGGTCAGCCGATCTCTTGCTGCTTGTACGCCTGGACCTGAAGTGCCTTGCTGAGCAGGCACTTCCTAATGAGTCTCAGGGAGCCCGCCGTTTGGCAGACTCCGGGTGTGGTGGCCGCCGGCAGGTGAGCACTTGTGCTTCCCGGGCTTTGAGCCCTGGCGAAAGACCGTGCCCCTGCCGGTGACCGGGAGGATTGATCGCTGCTGGGATGTCGTGCCCGCCTGCTGGCGTGAGCACAGTTTCATTAGGTCGCTGATAGTTCTCCCGCTGGCTGCTGCCGGTTTTCGGCATCTTGGACGGGAGAGCGGATGCGGTTGTTCGTGGGCAATGACTGGGCTGAGGACCATCACGACGTGGAGGTGATGAACGAGGCCGGGAAGGTCCTGGCGAGGAAGCGGCTGCCCGAGGGCGTAGCCGGCATGGCCGGGCTGCACGAGATGATCGGGCGGCACCTGGGCCAGGACGCGGACGATGCGGAGGTGGCGGTCGGGATCGAGACCGACCGCGGCCCGTGGGTCGCGGCGCTGGCCGCGGCCGGGTACACGGTGTTCGCGGTGAACCCGCTGCAGGCGTCGAGGTACCGGGAGCGGCACGGTGTGTCCGGGGCCAAGAGCGACGCCGGGGACGCGCACATGCTGGCGGACATGGTGCGGACCGATTCGCACCAGCTCCGTGCCGTGGCGGGCGACAGCGCGGAGGCGGAGGGGATCAAGGTGCTGGCCCGCACGCACAAGACGCTGATCTGGGAGCGCACCCGGGCGGTGCAGCGGCTGCGCCACCAGCTGCGGGAGTACTTCCCCGCCGCGCTGGAGGCCTTCGAGGACCTGGACGCTGCCGACGCCCTGGAGCTGCTGGGGAAGGCGCCCGAGCCGGCCCGGGCCGCGAGGCTGACCCGCGCGCAGGTCAGCGCCGCCCTCAAGCGCGCCGGCCGCCGGAACATCACGGACAGGGCGACGGCGATCCTGGCGGCGCTGCGCGGCGAGCAGCTGGGCCAGCCCGCGGCGGTCACGGCCGCCTACGCCGTCACTGTGCGATCCCTGATCGCGGTCATCGCCGCCCTGAACGAGCAGGTAAAGATCCTGCAGGGGCAGGTGGAGGCGGATTTCGGCCGGCACCCGGACGCTGAGATCTACCGGTCCCAGCCCGGCATGGGCGCTGTCCTCGGCGCCCGGGTGCTCGGCGAGTTCGGCGACGACCCGCACCGGTACGCCGACGGCAAGTCCCGCCGGAACTACGCCGCCACCAGCCCGCTCACCCGCGCGTCGGGCAAGAAGAAGGTCGTCGCCGCCCGCTTCATCCACAACGACCGGCTCGTCAACGCGCTCAACGCCCAGGCCTTCGCGTCCCTGAACGCCTCGCCCGGCGCCCGCGCCCTCTACGATGAGCTCCGCGCCCGCGGCATCGAGCACAACGACGCCCTGAGACGCCTCGCCAACCGGCTCGTCGGCATCCTCCACGGGTGCCTGAAGACCCGCACCCTCTACGACGAGGCCACCGCCTGGTCCCACCGGCAAAACCTGCCTCAATCTTCCGTAGCGGCTTGACACTTAAGCTCCTGGGATGTCTTTCGAGGCGCTGCGACGCGGTCCCCTCACTGTCCACGGCTGCGGCGCGCTGATCTCCGCTGGGCTTAGGGTGACCGTCCACAGCGGCACCGCGACGATCCTGGGCCGGGCCCGGCAAAGATCGGCCGTATAGGCCTGGTGATCGCCGCGCCGCAGGCCGGGGGCGTGATCCCTCCGGGCGCATTGCCTGCGCCGCCGGTGACCGCTGCCCATGCTGGGGATCTGATAGCGGGCGCCCGCGCGGGGGCGGCCCGGTGACCGTAACCCGGCCGGCTACTCGCCGCCGAACTTCTTGATCTCCTCGAACTCGACTTCGGTCAGTTCGCGCGGCACGTCGTCCCTGGCGACCTTCGCGCTCTGCACTTGATGGCGGATGTCCTCGACGATCTCTGGGTTGGCCAGGGTGGTGACGTCGCCGACGTCGGCGAAGTTGGAGATCGACGCGATGACCCGGCGCATGATCTTGCCCGACCTTGTCTTCGGCATATCGGACACGATCCAGACGTTCTTGGGCCGGGCGATTTTGCCAATCTCGGTCTCGATCGCCGTGGTGACCTTGTCCTCCAGCTCCTTGCCCGGCTCGCAACCGGGCTTGGGTGAGACGTATACCTCCACGATGCGGCCCCGGATGTCGTCGATCACCGGCACCGCGGCCGCCTCAGCGACTTCGGGCACGGTGAGCGCGGCGGACTCGATCTCCTTGGTGCCGAGCCGGTGCCCAGCCACGTTGATCACATCGTCCACCCGGCCCAGGATCCGGAAGTAGCCGTCCGCGGCCTGCACCGCCCCGTCGCCGGCGAAATAGGGCCAGTCGCGCCAGTCCGTGCTGCCGGGGTTCTTGTTGTACTTCGCGTAGTAGGTATCCACGAACCGCTCCGGCTGGCCCCAGATGGTCTGGAAGATGCCCGGCCAGGGGTTGCGGATGCAGATGTTGCCCGCCTTGCCGCTGCCCGCCAGGACCTCGTTGCCGTCCTCGTCGTAGATAACCGGGTAGACGCCGAGGACGCCGGGCCCGCAGCTGCCGGGCTTCATCGGCTGCAGGGCCGGCAGCGTGCTGCCCAGGAAGCCGCCGTTCTCGGTCTGCCACCAGGTATCGACGATGGCCGCCTCACCCTTGCCGACCTCGGAGTGATACCAGCGCCAGACCTCGGGCTCGATCGGCTCGCCCACGGTCGTCATGTGCTTGAAGTGGTAGCTGTATTTCTTCGGCTCCTCCGGGCCGACCTTGCGGAGCATCCGGATCGCCGTGGGCGAGGTGTGGAAGATGTTGACCCCGAGCTTCTCCGCGATCCGCCACGGCCGCCCGCCGTCGGGATAGTTAGGGACGCCCTCATAGATCACCGTCGTGGTACCCAGCGCCAGCGGCCCGTAGACGATGTAGGAGTGACCGGTGATCCAGCCGATGTCGGCCATGCACCAGTACACGTCGCCGGGGTGGATGTCCTGGTAGTACTTCGACGTCCCGGCCACGTAGGCGAGATACCCGCCGGTGCTGTGCACGCAGCCCTTGGGCCGCCCGGTGGTGCCGCTGGTGTACATCAGGAACAGCGGCGCCTCAGCCGGCATCGGCACCGGCTCCAAGACCTGCCCGCTGTAGCCCGCGAGCAGCTCGTCAACAAAGACGTCCCTGCCCTCGGCCATCGGGGTCTGCGAGGCGTACTGAGCAGGGTGGCGGCGCCAGACAAGGACCTTGTCAACCTCCTGGCCCTCCTGGCGGGCCGCCGCGACCGCCTCGTCGGCCTTGACCTTGTGGTCGGCCAGCTGCCCAGCGCGGTAGTAGCCGTCCATGGTGATCAGGATCCGGCTGCCCGAGTCGGCGATCCGGTGCCCGCAGGCGGTGCCGCTGAACCCGCCGAACACTTGCGAGTGAATGACGCCGAGCCGGGCGCAAGCCAGCATGGTGACCGGCAGCTCGGGCACCATCGGCATGTGCAAGGTCACCCGGTCACCGGCCTGCAGGCCAAGGGAATCACGCAGCACCGCCGCGAACTCGTTCACCCGGCGGTGCAGCTCCGCGTAGCTGATTTCAACGTGCCCGTCGGATTCCAGCTCCGGCACGAAGATGATCGCGGTCTTGTCCGCGCTGGCCTCGGCGTGCCGGTCCACGCAGTTGTAGCAGGCGTTCAGCTTGCCGCCGGTGAACCACTTCCAGAACGGGGGATTGCTGGTGTCCAGCGTCGTTTGCCACGGCTCATCCCAGGTGAGCAGGTCTGCGTACTCCTTGAAGCAGCCGGGGAAGTGGTCCTCGCTGAACCGGTCGAAGATGGCCGGGTCCGCCGCGTTGGCCTGCTCGACGAACGCCGGGGGCGGGTAGTAGTACTCCTCCTCGCGCCAGTGCACCGCGATCTGCGCCTCAGAAACCTGCCCCGCGGAACCTTGCGGTTCCTGCTTGTCCGCCATTGCCTCGTCCTCTCACCGGAAGATAGCTATCGGAGAACGCGGCGCAGGCCTGACTAAGCGTCCTTGAGCAGGCCTGCGCACACGCTGAACTCGTGCAACTCGGCGCAGACCGCCGCCTGGCGGGTGAACGCCGCTGTGTCGCCCCGGTTCAGCGAATCCCAGCACAGGCCCTCTGCCAGTGCCAGCGCGTCCGCCGCCACCCAGCCAAGTGCCGGGATTGGTTCAGTCTCAGCCGCATGCCGTATGGACCACGCGTCACGCGCGGACGCCTCAGTGGTGGCCGCAGACTGCAAATGGGCGAGGAGAACCGACAACTCACCGGCCACATACTGCCGCGTCATGCCCATCGCCAGCCCCGCCAGACCGTGCCGCCGCACCCCGCGGACATGGCACGCGCCCTGTCCCACCCGGCACCAAACAGCTGCCGCCCACGTCAGGCTGCCTCCCAGGCTCCGGGAGTGAATCCAACCTACCCCTAGGCTGCATCCGCCGCCATGCCCCAGGGCCACCCGGCCCGCGTTACCGCAGCGCCAGGCCCGGCGGCGACCGGAAGCCAGGCCAGCTGGGGTCCGCCCGGTGCCTGGACCGCCGGGCGGCGTGCAGGCCGCGTAACTGCCCTGGCACCGGCTGGCCCAGCGGATGCTCCGCACGGTGCCGACACCGTGAAGACCCGACGCTCATCATGATCGGCAGGCCGCCGCCGTGGCCCGACGCTGGTGCCGTGTGCCAGGTACCAGGCGTCCCGCACGCCGACGCGGCTGCGGGGAACACCGGCTACCCGCTGCCGCCGATCATCCTGTGACCGGGCCGTGCTCCAGTGAAGGCCAGGAGGCCCGGAGGCCCGACCGGATTGTAACCGGATGCCGGCGCTTGGCAGGCGCTCCCGGCCGTGATCGGGGGGAGAATGGTTTTCGCAGGCCATCACGCCGTGGGCGGGCCCAGGGCGCGGCCGGGCGGTGGAGGCGTGGCGTGAGCATCGGTGCGGTCCTGGCAACGGCGCGGCGCCGGGCTGGTCTCACCCCTACCCAGGTCAGCCAGCAGACCCGCATCAGGGAGGGGATCGTCCGCGGAATCGAAGCGGATGACTTCTCCGCCTGCGGCGCAGATTTCTATGCGCGCGGGCACATCCGCGCCATCGCCGCCAGCGTGGGCACCGACCCCGAGCCGCTGGTCCAGGAGTACGACTCCAGCCACGGCCTGCCCCCGGCCCGTGCCGCTGCCAGCAGGCCCGGGCCATCCAGCCCCCTGCGGCCCGGCCAGCGCCGGCGGCCGCACTGGGGCTGGAGCGTTGCGCTGCTGGCCGTCCTCGCGGCGCTCGCCGGCCTGGTCACCTATCACTTCGTGGCGGCTGGCCCCGCAGGCAGCTCCACAGCCGCCGCCCGCACCCCGGCCGCCACCGCGCACAAGGCCGCGCGCAAGCACCCGGCCGCGAAGACCACCCCGGCGCCGCCCGCGAAGGCCCATGCACACGCCGTGGTGATCTCGGTCACCGCAGGCAGCGAACCCTGCTGGGCCGACCTCACCACACCGGGCGGCGCGAGGATCTTCGAGGGCATCGTCGGTACTGGCACCTCAAAGACGTGGACGGAACGGCAGGCAGTCACCCTGAGGCTCGGCAACCCGGGCGCGGTCACCCTGACCGTGAACGGCAAAAACCGCACCGGGCTCGGATCAGAACCGCTCACCCTGAATCTGGGACCTGGTCAGGGGAATCCTGGGTAGTGCCAGCGAACCGGGGGCAGGTGATATCCGGCCGGTGACGGCCGCGGGGCGACCCGGCGGTTACGAATCGTGAGGACAGCCGGTGCTGAAGAGGCCCGTGTCCTACTCACGGTCGAGCGGGTTCAGGTCGCCGGCCTTGCCAACGATGACGAGCACGTCGCCGGCATGCAGCTGAAGCTCGCGGGAAGGGTTGGCGATCAGCTGCCCGTCGGGGTGGCGGACCAGCAAGGGGACCGCTGGTCCGCGCAGTTCCTGCAGCCTCCGGTCGGCCAGCGGAGAGCTTTCCGTTATCGCCAGTTCCTGCAGCCGCAGGCCGGGCTGGCCGGCGCGGGCGACATCGAACAACTCCACCACGTGGGGCCGGATGGCGAGATTCGCCATCCGCCTATCGTTATGGCTCCGTGGTGGGATCGTGAAACGCGGGCTGGCCTGCCTGGAGCCGGCCCCGCAAGTAGCCGCCCGGCCCCTGGTGCCAGTGGGCGCGGATGAACCACTGCGGCTGTGCGCCGCGCTGATTGGCGCGCACATTCACTTCCATGCTGCGCGCATTGAGGTACTCACGCGCGCGGCGCAGATCGGTGTCGGCGATGCCGGGGACCGCCTCGCGTATCAGGGTGGCGAACGGGCCCTCCCACAGCCAGCCGGTGACCTCATCGCGAGTGTCCGGCGTGAACTCTTCCAGCGCATCGCTGGCCCGGCTGCGGATATGGTCCCAGATACGGCGCCCCAGCCCCGCGGCGTCCGGCCTTCGGTACGCGGTGCCATACACCGACGCTAACCCGCCGGCCGAGCCGGGCGTACGCTCTCCACCCCGCAGCCTCACCTAGGCCGATACCCCAGCCCGGAGCTCCCGGGCTGCCCCTGGCCAGCAGCAGCGGTCAACATCACAGGCGATCAACCGCTCCAAGCCCAGCCGACCCGAGAACCAGACGACCGAGATGCCAGCCGCACATTCAGCATCCAGGAACGCACTTACAGGCATCCTCGTTCGCATTATGTGGCCGGCCATGGACTTGGCCAGGCGCGCCGACCCGCCCAAGATCCAACTCGATGCTGGACGGGTGTTGCGTTGATCGCCTGAAACCAAGGCCGTTAGGCGCGGACTTCGACTCAGCGCCGGTCAGGATGCTCAGCGTCCGGAACTGGACATCTTGCGCGGTTCTTTCAGCGGGGGCGGCGACCGTTGCCGCGGCGCGGCGTCCCGGGCTTACCGCGCGAGCCGGATACTCGCTGCCAGCAAGTGGCGCTGCGGGGCCGCTGAAGCAGGCAGGCCAGAGCTGCGGCGTTCGCGGTTGCCGCGCTGGCTGGTCAGCAGGTCAGGTGCAAGATGGCGTTGGTGTCCTTGGTGGTCTTGGCCAGTAGGCTGATCGCGTGGGCCGTGGGCACCACGACCAGCTCGACCTCGCGGCGGCGGGCCTGTTCGTGGACGTCGTTCATCACCGGCAGCGCGCCATCGGCGCCGGTGCCGATCACCAGCCGGCGGCACCGCCAGGGGATGTCCTCGGCGGCGGACAGCGGGGTGTGGCCGTAGGCGCCGCGGAACTGGCGGGAAGCGCCCTTCTTGCGCTTGCGGATCTTCCCGCGGTCGATGACCAGGTCGTGGTCATAGGTCACGCCGTCAACCCACACCGAACCGAATGAGTAGCCGGAGAATCGCACGCTGGGACTCTTACCCATCTTGCGGCCAGATGAGCCAGGGCCCGGCCCGGGCGCGCGCACAGCCGCCGATCCGCGCCAGTCATCTCGCCCGGCGGTGGCTGGGACGCGGGACTACCCAGGCAGGGCAAAACGAGAGGCCCCGCCTCCGCTTCTCGCGGATCTCGATTGCGCGGTGCGCGAACCTAGGCCCGTTACTCCGCGTCTGCCTGGGGCTCTCTCGTGATAGCCAGTCCACCCCAGCGCGGGAGCGCACGCCACCGGCCAAAGTCCCACGCGTCCAGGACCTTTGGCCACCCGCACGCGCGGCCCGGCGGGCTGGGTGCGGCCGGTGGAACCGGCGGCTTGCACGTACCCGGGCCGCGGATGGTCAGCCCCGCCGGAGCCAGGTCGCCGCGGCACCTCGATGGGGTTGAGCTATCTCACCGCGTCCGTCTTTCCGGTCGCGTGTGGCCTGCCGGAACCGCTGCGCCGGCGGGATGGGTGAGGGCGCAGGCGAGCCGGGCGGTGAAACTGCGGATGGTCACGGCGGCGAAGCAGCGCACCATGGCCGGGTCCAGCCCGGTTCCCACCTGCGCGGGCAGCCGGTACACCCCGGCCACTGCAAGGACCGTGGTCTGGTCCCCGGCTGGAGTGAGCGTCAGGTCGGCATCCAGGGCCGGGAACACGGCGCCGTTGGGCCCGGTCGCCTGCCATCGCAACCACAGCCGGGCACTCCCGCCCGTTTCCGCCAGATCTGCGGGCTCCACCCCGGCCAGCCGGGGCAGCGCTGCCGCGGTCCCGGCCGCCTCCAGCAGGCCGGTGATTCCCGCGCGGTAGGCATACTCGGAGGCACCCAGCAGCACGCCGTCAGAGGCGAGGCGCCGCAGCTGGCATCGGGCGGCATCATAGCTGACGTCCACCAGGACCTGGTCGCCGACAAACGCATTGCCGCTCATACCGCCAGTCCACTGATCTATTACCCGCACGGGCAGAGGCCAGAGGTCCTGCCTGGGCATGCCAGACGTCCGGCAGCTCAGCCGATAACCCGGGACGTCGCACCGCTCCCCCGCGCTCACCGGGAACCCGGATAGCCACTTCGGCCCCGGTGTGATCGAGGCCGGCGCCTGCGGCTGCCGGGCTGGGCAAACGTCCCGTGACAGGCGGACCTTCGGAACTGTACTGCGGCGGGGCGCGGGGGTGAGCTTGATGGCATGGGCGATATAGGCCTGCCCTGTCCGGGAGGAGCCATGGGCGCCGGGCGGCTGCCTGAGGGCCAGCCCGCGGGCCCCGCCCCGCTGGCCGCGGGAGAGGTCGCCAGGTACGTGGCGGCGGTGTGGGCGCCATCGGTGCACAACACCCAGCCCTGGCGGTTCACCGCCGCCGGGCAGCAGATCAGCGTGTACGCCAACGCCGGGCGGCAGCTGATGGTGGCCGACCCTGACGGCCGGGAGATGATGATCAGTTGCGGCGCGGCGCTGTTCACCGCGCGGCTGGCGCTGCGCTCGCTCGGCTACCTTCCCCAGGCTTCGGTTTTGCCCGATCCGGGCCAGGTGCTGCTGGTCGCGCGGGTGAGCTGGGCCAGGCGGGCAGAGTGCACCGAGTTCGAGCAGGCGCTGTTGGGCCAGGTGCGGCAGCGGCGGACGCACCGCGGCGGGGTTCGACCTGGTGCCGCTGCCACCGGGCCTGCTGGCCACCCTGCGCGCGGGCGCCGCCCGTTATGGCGCGATGCTGCGCATCGTCGCCGACGAGCCGCGGCGGGCCGCGCTCGCAGCGGCCGTTGCCGCAGCGGAACGGGCGGAACGCCTCGACAGCGAGCGCGTCCGGGAACTGGCGCGGTGGGCACCGGCGCCGGGCAGCGCAGCGACCGCTGGTGTGCCGCCGACCTCCTACCCGGCGCGAGACGAGCGCACCGACCCGTACTTCCCTGGCCGGGATTTCGCCCACGGCCGCGGCTGGGGCCTGCCGCCGCTCAGCACCGCGCCCTGGCCCAGGTCTGCCGGGGTCGCCGCCCTGCTCACCACCGCTTATGACCGCCCGGTGGACTGGATCAACGCCGGGCAGGCCCTGCAGCGGATCTTGCTCACGGCCAGCACCTGTGGGGCCGCGGTCGCGCTGCACACCCAGCCGCTTGAGATTGGCTGGCTTCGCGAGTCCATCCGGACCCGGCTCAGTAACGGTGCTTACCCGCAGCTGGTGCTCCGGTTCGGCGCAGTCGTCCAGGCTGCTGTCAGCGTCCGGCGCCCGCCCGAAGATGCCTTGTCCGCAGACGGCAGCGAAAACACCGGCGTTAGCGATGGATGAACAACTGGGGCGCCAGGCCCGCTGGCAGGAGCTGTCCAAGTCGGAGTGCTTCGCGCTGCTGGCCCGGGAGCATCTGGGGCGGGTGGCTGTGTTGGACCACCGCGGGCCGGTGGTGTTTCCGGTCAACTTCGTCCTCGACCGCCACATGGTGGTGTTCCGCACCGGCGATGGAACAAAGCTGGACGCCGCGTGCCGGGGCAGCCAGGTCGCGTTCGAGATCGACGGGGCCGATGCTGCGGCTCACACCGGCTGGAGCGTGCTGATCCGCGGTGAGGCGATCGAGGTCACCGGCCCGGCAGAGCTGGCGCGCCTGCGCAAACTGCCACTGGACCCCTGGGCGCCGGGTGCCAAGACGCATTACGTGCGCATCCTGCCCGCGGTGCTGACGGGCCGGCGGATCTGGGCACCGGGCGGCGCAGCGCATCCGGGCAGGGAACCACCGCCGGGGGGCGCAGCGCGCCGAAGACGGTGAGGCTTTCCATGGGAACAGACATCGACCAAGAGGAGTTCGCCGAACGCGACTACGCGCGCTTCGCCGAACGGCTCGAACAATGCCTGTCCGAGCTCGGGCAGCTGCTGGAACGACCCGCTTTCGGGGCCGGCCCGGCCACCGTAGGGGCCGAGCTCGAGCTGTTCCTGGTCGACGGCGCGGCCCGGCCGCTGCCGCAGAACCAGGTCATCCGTGCCGCGGTGGCCGACCCGCGGGTCACCGTGGAGCTGGACCGGTTCAACCTGGAACTCAACGCCTCACCGGTCCTGCTGGCCGGCCGTCCGTTCGCCGCGCTCGGCGGCGAGATGAACGTGCTACTTGACCGGGTGGCCGACGCCGCCACAGACCTCGCCGGCCGGCTGGCGCTGATCGGCATCTTGCCCACCCTGAGGGTGGCTGACCTCGGTCCCGGCATGATGACCGACACGCCGCGGTACCGGGCGCTGAACAGCGGCCTGCGTCGGCTCCGCCGCGACCCGTTCCGCATCCGTGTTGCGGGCGCGGACCCGCTTGAGCTCGCCAGCGCAGATGTCGGGCTGGAAGGGGCGAACAGCTCGTTCCAGATCCACCTTCGGGTTGACCCGGCCAGGTTCACCCGCACCTACAACGCTGTCCAGCTGGCCACGGCGCCGGTGCTGGCTGTGTCCGGCAACTCGCCCACCTTTCTTGGCCACCGGCTGTGGGAAGAGACACGGATCGCTGTATTCAAGCAGTCGGTTGACGACCGCCAGAGCACCGGGCCACGGCGTCGGCTGGCGCGCACCGCGCTGGGCACGGGCTGGTTGCGCGGCGGGCCGCTGGAACTGTTCACCGAGGCCGTCCGGCTGCACCAGCCGCTGCTGCCGGCACTACACCAGCCACCCCCGTCTGTGCCCGACGACCTGGGCCCATCGGCCGGCGGCCGGTGGCAGGCGCCACCGCTGGACGAGCTCAGGCTGCACCAGGGCACGGTGTGGCGCTGGAACCGCGCCATCTACGACCCCACCTCGGGCGGACATCTGCGGATCGAGATGCGGGCCCTGCCTGCCGGTCCCACCATGATCGACATGCTGGCCAACGCCGCCTTCCTGATCGGCCTTTCCCTGTGGCTGGCGGGACAGGACCAGCAGTGGACCTACGCGCTGCCGTTCGAACGTGCCGACCACGGCTTCTACCGCGCCGCCCAGCAGGGCCTGTCCGCCCGGCTGACCTGGCCGACCGGGCACCCAGACCAGATCCGGACACTTGCCGCCGCCAAGCTCGTGCCCGAACTGGTGCCAGCGGCACGGCAGGGGCTGGTTGACGCTGGCGTGACAGCGGCCGAGGCGGACGGGCTGCTCGAAGTGATCTCCGCCCGGGCGGCCTCCGGCCAAACCGGCGCCGCCTGGCAGCGTGCCACGCTGGCCGCCGCCAGCCGCCGTCATGACCGGGAACGGGCGCTCGCCGTCATGCTCGACCACTACCTTCAGTGCGCAGATACCGGGCTGCCCGTGCACACCTGGCCAGCCGTCAGCTAGCCCGAGCAGCACGCGCCATCCCATCCCAGACCCGAGCCAGCCCAGCGAGCAGAAGGTCAGGCGTGGCGCCCGCGCACCGCCCACGGGAAGGAACAATCACCGCCACCGGCCAGCACCTGCCACGGATGCGCGCGCGCCTTTGCTGCTGATCGTCGATGACGCGCAATGGCTTGACCCGCCCACGGCGAGTGCTCTTGCGTTCATCCCCCGTCGCGTGGATGCAGAGCCGATCGCGGTGTTGTTCGCATTGCGAGACGGCGTCGTTGGCACGCTCGACGGCGCGGGACTACCGGAGCTTCGCCTAGGCGGTCTGGACGAGGAAACCGCCGGCGAACTGGTGGACGCGTCGGCAGGGGATCTCACACCTGGCCTGCGGCGGAGAGTCCTGGAGATCGCGGCCGGTAACCCACTCGCACTGCTCGAGCTGCCGGATGCGTTGCGGCTCGACGACGCTCGGATCGACAGGTTTTCGTCGGGCACAGTGTCGCTGAGCCTCGGCTGAGCTGCTGGTGGACGAGTCAGACCGGCTCGCCGAGGGGGTCGGACAGTCTTGGTGGCGGACGGGCTCGTTGATCGCGCGTGCTACTCTTCGTGGCCTGCGGGGCGAGGCAGCGGCCGCGGAACGGCTCGTTGCCGAGGCCGAGAAGACGGCCATATCTCAAGGCTTGAACGATCTCATTTGCATGATCGCGTTCGCGCGGTGCGTGACCTGGCTGGGCGCCGGGCGGCCTGTCGGTGCGCTGGAACATGCCACCCGGGTCTTTGACCGGAACGATCCGGCGTTTCACGAGGCAGCCCGCTTCATGTCGATTACCTACCTTGCGGATGCGGCCGCGCAAAGCGGACAGCGCCACGTCACGGTTCCGATCCTCGCTGAACTGGAAACGCTCGCGCAGCGCACGCCCTCACCGACGCTGCACGGCGGCCTGGTGTACGCCCGTGCCGTGCTGGCCCCGGACGACGAGGCCGAGCGGCGATACGACCGAGCGTTGCGGAGCGATCTGAGGCATCACCCGTTTGACCATGCGCGGCTGCAGCTCGCCTACGGGGCCTGGCTGCGCCGTCACCGGCGCGTTAGCGAGTCGCGCGGGCCGCTGCGGGCTGCGCGACAGGTGTTCGACGCCCTGGGCTGTGTTCCCTGGGGGGAACGCGCGCGTCAGGAGTTGCGCGCCTCTGGTGAGCAGAGCCGGGGGCAAGTTGCAGCTGCGCGTGACCAGCTGTCGACTCAGGAGCTTCAGATAGCCCAGATGGCAGCTAACGGAATGACGAACCGCGAAATCGGCCAGCAGCTCTACCTCTCACCTCGAACGGTTGGATCGCACCTGTACCGGCTGTTCCCGAAGCTGGGGATCACGTCGCGCAACCAGCTCGGCGGTGCCCTCGAGCTGACTGCCGAGCCCCCGGGCACGTAGCTGCAGCAAAGAGTGCAGGGAGAATTTTGGCCGCAGCCGCCTCGAACAGGATCTGGCCTGGCGCCGCGATGGCCCATTGCCGGCACAGGATGTCGGATTCGCCGGGGTCGATGGCGTTGCCGAAGTTGCGCCTTGATCTGGGCTACGTCGATGGCGATGGCCGCTTCCGCGAGGTCCTGGCCGAGTAGTTTCTCGGCGATCATGCCTCCGAAGGAGCCGACGATCAAGATGGGCTTTGTCGGCAGGCCATGCGATGATCACCACAACACATAATAGATATTCTGCATGCGTCGCATCGCTCAGAGGCCGGCCCGCTTGACAGGTACCAAATCGGCGATCTGTACCCCCAGCGGCATTGAGCCAAGACTCTCGGCGCTGCACGTGCCCAGACAGCGAGCAGTCCCTCTATCCGGCACCAGGCTTAACCCGGGACCTGTTCCCAAAGCAGGAACCGCTCTACCCGCTGATCAGCAAAGCACCTGGTCACGAGCACCTGCTCCATCTGGCGTTGCCACTCAAATGCCACTCGCCGGGAAAAGGTACTCGGTTTCATATTCGAAAACATCTCATAACCTGGAGCCCCCTTACGGAATCGAACCGTAGACCTTCTCCTTACCATGGAGACGCTCTGCCGACTGAGCTAAGGGGGCGACGGCTCTCGAACCACCGCGCCAAGAGAGCATACACGGCCCCGGCCGCACACCCGAACTCGATGCTCAGCCAGGTACCGCGACAGCGCGGAACGCGGCCAGGACCACCGGCCACACGGCCGACAACGGGTCGATGACGTCGAAGTGACCGCCCCCAGCCAGCACATCTAGCTGCACCGAGTCACCCGCGGCCCGGTCCTGGGCGGCGAACGACTGGCTCATCGCGAACGGCACCCGGTCGTCGGCCGTGCCATGCACGATCCGCACCGGCACGCCGAGCGGAATCAGTTGCGCCGGGTCCGTCGCCGCGTAACGGGCCGGCTGCTCCGCCGGGCCGCCGCCGAGCAAGTCGCCCGCCGCGTCATGGTCTAGGCCGGCCCGGTAGCACGCAGCCAGGTCGCTAATCGGCGCCAGCGCAACCACCCCCGCGACCCCAGCGCCCGAACCACCACTAGCACTCGAGCCACCACCAGCACCGGAGCCACCACCAGCACCGAAAGCACTGGAAGAACCTCCAGCATCAGGATCCAGATGCCATGGGCTATCTGGGCCGAGCCGGTGCCGGCCCGCCGACCACAGCGCCAGGTGACCGCCGGCCGAGTGCCCGGCCAGCACGACCCTGCCGATAGCCGCACCGCCTGGCAACACCGCCTGCACCAGCCCGGGTAGCCGGTCGACGGCCAGCGCGACGTCGTCGAATGTGCCCGGCCAGCCGCCGCCCGGCTGCCCGGTCCGGCGGAACTCCGGCGTGCAGACGGCGAAACTTTCAACCGCCAGCGCCGACGCTAGCGGCCCGAGGTGCGTGCGATCGTAAGCCGCCCGCCAGAACCCGCCGTGCAGCAGCAAGATCAGCACGGGCGCCCGGCCAGCGGCGTCCATCCCGAGGCCGGGCGGGAACCACAGGTCGGCAACCTGATCCGGGCCCGGTCCGTAGCGGAGCAGGTGATCCGGCGGCGGGGCGGGCCGGGTCAGCACCTCGCGTGGATCCGCCGGGGACATACCTTTCTTCCTCCCCGATGACCAGAAGGGGGAACCCGTTTACCATCTGTCTCGTCCAACGTAGGTGTCGAACGCCAGCAGCAGGGAATGGTGTTCGCGCGGGCGATGCGAGCGGACGACGACGAGCGAGGTCTCGACGACGATGACCATGGCTATGAGAGCACAGCCATGAAATCAGCCCGATCTGCAACGACAGCGCTAGGTGCGGTGGCCAGCGCAGCGGTGGTGTCTTCCGGCATCGCGGGCGGGCTGCTCGGCGCGGCCAGCCCGGCCGAGGCCGCGGTCACCGCAGCCCCCAACGTATGTGGCTCGCCGCCGGCCGCGGCCAGCGCGGCGCGGGTGCTGCCAGCCGGGCAGACCACGGTGACCCTGGATGCCGCGTTCCGGGCGGCCAGCACCCCCAAGGCCACCCCCAGCGTCGAGTCCACGCCGAATATCACCACCAGCGCCTCCGCGAGCGCCAAGGCGACCAAGAGCGCGTCGGCCACCCCGTCCAGTACCACTTCCGCCGCGGCGACCCCGACCAAGTCCGCCTCGGCCAGCCCCAGCACGAGCTCGGACCCCACGCCGACCCCGTCGCCCACGTCTGGCTCCGGATCGGCCACCCCGACCCCGACGCCCACGCCCACGTCGACCAAGGCGACGGTCCAGCTCTGCCTCGAAGTGCAGCCGATCACCACCAAGTCGAACTTGCACCCGGGCGATTCGGCCAGCTATGCGATCTGGGTCTGGCCGTCCGGCGGCGCGGCCAGCGGGATCAGCGTGACGATCAGCGGCAAGGTGGCCGGCAGCTCAGCCACGCCCACCTTCACCGTGTGCCCGTCCGCGAGCGGGGCCACCTGCACGGTGGGCGGCATCAGCAAGAGCAGCTCGGATGAGCTGCAGGCGAAGGTGAAGGTGCCGTCCGGCACCGCGGCGGGCAAGCAGGCCACGCTGTCCGCCACCGCCAAGTCCAGCGACGCCACCGCACCCGCGCCCGCGTCGGGCGCGATCACCATCACCGCCAAGCCGGCCGCGTCGTCCTCGCCGACCCCGACGCCCACCCCGACCACCGGCACCACCCCGACGGGCGTCGGCGCCACCTTGCCGGCCGGCATCCTGCCCACCGTGCCAGGCGCCACCGACACGCAGGGCACGCTGCCCGAACTGCCCAACCCGGAAAGCTCGCCGGGCGGCCTGTTCCCCACCGTCTCCCCGGCGGCCAGCGCGAGCCCGAGCCCGTACTCCGCTACTTTGCCGAACGCCCGTGACGTTCAAGTCGCCGACGCCGCTGCGACGTTCCCGTTCAGCACCCGGCTGATGGGCAGTGAGATCGTCGGGCTGGCGGTGCTGGCCGCGGCGATCGCCATCGCTATCGTGCGGTTCTCGCTGCGCAGGCCCAAGCCGCAGCACGGCAAGGACCCGGGCAGCTAACTAACTACTTGGCGACCCGCTCCACCATCGGCCGCATCACTCGCATCTCCGCGGCCAGCTTGGTGGCGTTCATGGTCAACGACGCCACCACGCCGAACGTGTCGTTGTCCGCCCAGGTGCACAGCGCGACGCTGCCCGGCACGCTGGCCTGGGCGTTGACGCACGCGGCCGACCCGCCGAGGGTGCCTGAGCTGGTCACAAACGAGCCCTTGGACTGCTGGGTGAAGCTGGAGATGAAGTCGCTGGCCGAGACGCCGGACAGGTTCCCGCCGACGAACAGGACCATCTGCGGTGACGAGCCGGCGCTGTCCTCGTAGACACCGGACACCACGTGGCTGGCCTGGCCCGCGCTCTTCGCGACCACCTGGCGCTGCAGCGCAGCCAGGTTGCCCTGCTTCTCCAGTTGCGGACGCCGGACGTAGGCGCCCAGCCGGTCCTGCGCGACCAGGACGTGCGCCGGGCCGTTGCCACCGAACAGGCCAAGCACATCCGCGGCCCCGGCTGCGACCACAACCGCGGCCACCCCGGCCGCCGCCATCATGATCATCCGGCGGGACCGGCGCTGGCCGGGCCGGGGGCCCGCCCGCGCCGCCTCGGCTGGCCGGGCCTGGGCTGGGTCGGCTAGCCGGGCTGCCCGCTCGGCCGTTCGTCCCCGGCTGGTTCTCGCTGGGCCCGTGTCCAGGTCGGTCGTCCGCCCCGGGTCGGTGCGCACCGCGCGAGTGTCCCGGTCGGCCGACGGCTGCGCCTCGGCAGCACTGGCCGAACGCCGTTTCCGGCCCCGGCCGTCGATGTCCGGCGCCGGGGTGGGCCGGTCGGCCGTAGGCCGGTCCACGGGAACCCGGCGCGGGCCAGTTTCGACGGCCGGCTCCGGCCCGGTGCCGGCCCAGAAGCTGGCTGGCTCATCGACCGCTACCTGCGGTCCAGTACCTGGCTGGTAGGTGCGAATGCTGCCCAGCGGCCCGGTACCCGGCGACGCGACAGGGCCAGACGCCATCTCGACCGTTGTCTTGTAGCGAAGCCGGGGGCCGTCGTGGGCTGGCGCGGCGCCCGCTTCGGCCCGGCGGCGCCGGGTGGCGGCCGGTTCGCTCGCCCACGGCGCGGCAGCCCGCTCCGGAACGGCACCGTCCGGAGCGGGATCTGCCGTGGCCCGGTGCCGTCGGCCGCGCAGGCCGCCCAGCGATCGGCCCTGCTCGGCCGCGGCCAGTGCTGCGTCCGGGGTGTCGGCACGCGGAGCCGCGCCGTGTCGCCTGCCCGGCCCGCGCCCGGGCTCAGGCCCAAGCGGACCCTGCGACGCGTTTCTCGGGTCGCCGTTTCTCGGGTCCCCGGCTCTCAAGTCGTCGTGCCGCAGGTCGTCGCGCGACCCGCTGCGACCGAGCTGGGGTGGCGGCACCATCCGCCCCGGACCGCCCGGCGCCGCGGGCCGGCCGAGATCGCCCCGGGGCCCGGTGAGCGGACCGGTGTGAGCCGCGGCCTGGCCCGCATCGCCGCGACGCCCGGCGCCGGGACCAGCGGGCTGAGCCATCCTCGACCCGCGCGGCGCGGCCGGATCCGGCTCGCCCTGGCCACGGCTGCGTCGTGGCGGAAGGGTCTGCTCCGCGTCCGCCAGCCGGGCCGGCTTGGCGGAACGGCTCCTGGTATGCCCGCCGCCGCCGCCCGGGTGCTCGCCCAGCCCGGCGGACCGATCCCGGTCGCGCGGACTCGCATCGTCGTCCCGGCCGCGCCGGCCGGCCCGGCCACGGCCGCGCGCCGGCTCCGGGTCAGCGTCCCGGGGATCCGGGTCGCCGTCCCAGAACGCCTCTTCGCTACGGCTGCGCCGGCTGAACAGCCCGCGCAGTCGGCCGCGGCCCGCGTCGGCCGACTCAGGAAACTCCTCTAGCACCCGGTCCAGGCGATCGAGGTCGGGCATCAGGCCGCCGCTGCGCTGCGGCGCCTCGCCGCGGCCCGATGGCTGGCCGGCCTCGCCCCGGTCCGCACCCCGTCGGTCGGCACGGTCCCGGTCGGCACCGTCCCGGTCGGCACCCCGCTGCCCGGGGCGGCCCCGCCTGCCGCGGCCGCGTTCTTCTGCTTCGGGATGTTCGGGCTCGATGGTGCCGGGGATGACCCGGCTCCGGCCGGGGCGCCCCTGGCCATCCGGATCCGCGGGCTCCCCGGCCGGTCCGGCCGGGCTAGCTACGAACGCGCGCCCCGAAGGCTGCGCCGCCCCGGCATTCCACCGCGTGCCGTCCCGGCCCGCTGGCCCTGGCGCCGACGCCGCGCGCCCGCGCCCGGCATCACGGTCGGCCGACCCAGCTGCGACCGGCCCACGCCCGGCGGCATCCCGGGACGCGGCGCCAGGCGGCATGGTCCCTCGCCCCGAAGTATCCCGGCCCGCCATCCCGGGCGGCATGGCCCCGCGACCGGACGGATCCCGCCCGGCTGGCCCCGGCGCGGCCGGACCGCGCCCGGGCGCATCCCAGCCCCCGGCTTCGGCCGGCCGGGAACCGCGAGTCGGAGCGGCCGGTCCGGCGGACGCGGACCCACGCCGCGCCGTATCCCAGCCGGCCGGCCCGGGCGCGGCCGACCCGCGCCGCGAATCCGCAGGACCTGGCGGGCCAGGAACCCGGACTGGCCCGGACACACCGCCGCCACCTCGACCGGCCGGGCGGCTCAAACCGCGGTCAGCGCCCGGGTATCCCCGCCCGGTGTCGCGGCCGGCGCCGGGACCCGCCGGGCGGCCTGCGCCCGTATCCGGGTACCCCCGGCCAGTCAGGCCATCGGCGCCAGGACCGGCCGGGCCCGCATCCGGGTACCCCACGCCAGTCGCGCCGCTGGAGCCCCGGCCGCCGCGATCCTCGCGACCGCCGGGACCGCCGCGATCCTCGCGACCGCCGCGACCCTCGCGACCGGCCGGACCAGCCGGGCGGGCCGGGCCTGGGTCCGGGTACCCGCGGCTGGACCGGTGCCCGCCACCGGGCCCCGGCACCCCGCCCCGGAAGTCAGCAGGCGGCTCGGGCTGAGCACGGCGGCTCTGGCGTTCGGTATATAGGTCTCGATCGGGGGGAGCGTCGGGAGGCTTGCGCCGGGTGCCCGCCCGGTGCGGGCGGTCGTCCTCGGGCGGCGCCCACGCGTAGCCGCGGGCCAGTTCGTCGCGCTCCGGGCTGGATGGCCAGCCGGTGGGAGCGTCGGAGGTGGGCTGGTAACCGCGGGCCTGGCGGGCCGCCATCCGGCTGCCCGGCCGGCGCTGGTCCGGGGGCGCGGCCGGGGCGGCTAGATACTGCTCGGCGTCAGCAGGCGGCGGGTCATCGGGATATCCAGCACTGGAGCCGGGGTAAGCACGCGACCGCCGCGGATATCGCGGCTCGCGCGAACCTCCGTCGCTCATGGTCCCCCAACCTGGTGCTGGCGCGATCTTGTCAGACCGGGAAGTCACCCCATCATGGGGCATGGATGCGACGCCCACCACCGGATCCGGCGTGCTCATCAGGGCCGACCGCCGCCGCACGCCCTGGCGGAACGCCCGATCCGGGCGGAGCCGCAGCGCAGCCACCCCACGCGAGCCGGCCCGCCCGCCCCGGCTCGGCCAGCGGCACGGCCCGCGGCCACCCTGAAAATTTCACGATTTTGTCACACTCCGCAGTACCCGATGAACGGACAGTGGCGTACAGTGCCGGCGCAAGGCGCGAGCCGGCCCGTTAGTAAGAGGTAAAGAGCCACGGCTGGCCCTTGACTGGCCCGGGGGCAGCGCGGACGATGTCAGTATCCTGACGACGGTATACAATGTTAGGAAGTGGCCACGTGTATCACGAGCTCACGGTCTGGTCCCGCGGCATCATCATGGACAAGGAGGCTCGTGACGTCTCCTCGTGCATTGCCGCCGCGGCCCGCGCGCAAGGACTGTACGCCGACAACGTCAGCGACTACGTGGACGACCCGGACCGGACCAACTGCCTGGTCCGCCGGTACGCGAGGTTCGGCGACTCGCCCATCGTGGACCGGTTCGTGTACGAGAACCCCCGCCCGGACTGGGTCGTGCTCGTCGAAGAGACGATCATCAAGGCGGTCAACTTCCTCCGCGGCACGCCCGACGGCCAGGGCGTGCTCGTGGTCAACTCCGCCCGCGACCCCGATTACCTGCTGAAGTTCCTGCCCGACTCGATGCGCGCCAAGCTGGCCAAGCTCGTCGTGGTGGACGCGGTCGGCCTGGCCGACCAGCGCGGCAGCAGCCCGTGGATGTTCGTCCGGGACCTGGGTGAACTGGCCTACGACCGGATGTCCACCGAGGGCGCCGAGGAACGGCTGGCCATCGGCATGGGCATCGCGGCACCGCTGATCGGGGCGCTGGTCGCGGCCACCGGCGAGCTTCCCGTGGACGTCGTGGCCGAGCAGGTCGCCGACCGGGACGCGATGTTCCGCGGCGTCGAGAAGCACCAGGTCATCGAGTTCAGCCCGGTCCAGGCGACCACCCCCCTGACCGCCGAACTGACCGGCAACCGAACCCGCGCCCGAGCGAGGAGGCTCCATGTCCGTACGCGGCACCCGGATCCCGCCGCACCTGCAACTGCCGATCGCCGGCGTGACGCCGCCGCCCACCGAGAAGGACGGGCCAGCGGCTGTTCCCGACCGGCAACTTCCGCTTCTTCCGGCCGGTCTACAAGGACAAGATGCCGCCGTGCAACAACGCCTGCCCGACCGGCGAGCAGATCCAGAAGTACCTGGACTACGTCAAGCACGAGCGCTACCTCGACGGCTACCTGACGATCATGGAAGACAACCCGATGCCGTCGGTAACCGGCCGGGTCTGCTACCACCCGTGCGAGACGGCCTGCAACCGGGCCCAGCATGACGAGCCGATCGGCATCCGCAGCGTGGAGCGGTTCCTCGGCGACTACGGGCTGAACCTGCCCGAGGAGCCGATCAAGGAGACGCTGCCGCCGCTGAACGGGATCACGATCGCGATCGTCGGTTCCGGCCCGGCCGGCCTGGCCGCCGCGTACCACCTGCGCCGCAAGGGCTACGCCAGCCTGATCTTCGAGGCGCTGGACAAGCCGGGCGGCATGCTCCGGGCCGGCATCCCGCACTGGCACCTGCCCGAGGAGATCCTGGACGCCGAGATCGCCAAGCTGCGTCAGCCTGGGCGGCATCGAAATCCGCACCAACACCCGGGCCGGCGTGGACATCTCCTGGGACGAGCTGCACAACTACCCGGCCGCGTTCCTCGCGCTGGGCCAGGACGTGGGCCGCCGGCTGCCGGTCGAGGGCATCGAGTCCCGCGGGGTCACCGGTGGCCTGGAGTTCCTCCGCGAGGCCGGCCTGGGCCGCCCGGTGCGGATCGGCCGCGAAGTGCTGGTCATCGGCGGCGGCAACACCGCCTCGGACACCGCCCGGTCCGCGATCAGGCTGGGCGGCGGCGCGGCCACCATCGTGTCCCTGGAGTCCGAAGACGAACTCGTCATCGTGGGCGAAGACCTGGAGCAGGCCCGCGAGGAGGGCGTGCTGCTGTCGCCGAACACCTCGCTGGTCCGCGTGCTGGCCGACAACGGGCACGTGACCGGGGCGGTGCTGAGCGACGCCCGGCTGGCTCAGGACGACAGCGGCGCGGTGCGCCCGGAGCTCATCCCGGGCACCGAGCGCGAGGTCATCTGCGACACCATCTTCATCGCGATCGGCCAGGTGCAGCAGCTGGACTGGCTGCCAGAGCATCTGGCCGACAGCAGCGGCGTGATCACCGCGGACGAGCACGGCCGGGTCGAGGGCACCATCTTCGTCGGCGGCGACGTGCTGCGCGGCCCGTCGATGGTGGTGGACGCGCTCGGCGACGGCAAGCGGGCCGCCCGGGACATCGACCGGCTGCTGACCAACCAGGCCCTGGCCGACGACCCAGAGCCCACGATCATGCCGTACGAAGGGCTGAACGCGGCCTACTTTAGGCATGCGCCGCGCACCCCGATCCCGCTCTCCCCCGCCGCCGAGCGGCGCCGCGACCAGAAGGTCGAGGTGACCCTGGCCTACAGCCAGGAACAGGCGGTGGCCGAGGCCGACCGGTGCATGAGCTGCGGCGTGTGCAACGGCTGCGACAACTGCTACATCGTCTGCCCGGACGTCAGCGTGCTGCGCGACGCACGGGAGAACGGGCACTACTCGATCCGCACCACCTACTGCAAGGGCTGCCTGGTCTGCGTGCAGGAATGCCCGACCGGCTGCCTGGAGAAGGTGCCGGAGATGGACTTCGACGACCCGGCCGACGTGACCCGGATGGAGACCGCGTTCGCTCCGTACGACGGCGCGCACGCCGAGCAGTCCGGCTTCACCAAGCAGCTCATCGAGGAAACCATCGCCGAATACGACGCGACGCATCGGCGCGCGCCCGGCAACGGATCCGCCAACGGCAAAACCACAACTCATCCGAACGCTAGTCCCGGGGTGATCTGATGGCCACGGTTCATGTCGAAGGTGGCTGGAGTCAGGAGCCGGCCTACGGGCCTGGTCTGCGTACTCCAGACGGTGAGCAGCGGCTGGCCGAGCTGGCCGGCACCCGGAAGCGGCTGAACGGCTGTGCGTCGGCCGCCTACGCGGCGCTGTACGCGAACGTGGACGTGATCACCGCGTACCCGATCCGGCCGTACACCGCGATCATGATGAACCTGGCCCAGTTCATCGCGGACGGCATCCTCGACGCGGAGTACATCACGGCGGACGGCGAGCACGCGCAGCTGTCGGCCGCGTTCGGCGCCGGGTCGTGCGGGGCGCGCGCCTACACCGGGTCGTCCGGCGTGGGCGTCACCTACGCCTACGAGATGTACTCGATCATCTCCGGGGCCCGGATCCCGATCCAGATGACGATCGCCGACCGCACCCTGGACCCACCGGGCGACTTCGGCTCGGAGCACACCGACGCGCTGTGCACCCGGGACATGGGCTGGCTGATGGGCTGGGCGGCCACCCCGCAGGAGGTGTTCGACAAGACGCTGATCGCGTACGCCATCGGCGAGGACCCCCGGGTGCTGCTGCCGCAGATGGTGGTGCAGGACGGCTACTTCGTGTCGCACATCTCCGGTGAGGTGGAGATGCCGTCGGCCGACCAGGTGGACGCCTTCCTGCCGCCGTACAAGCTGCCGTTCCCGCTGGACCCGCGGCACCCGGTCTCGCACGGCCCGCAGATCCACCCGTCCCAGGGGCCGCCGCTGCAGCTGGAGCGGGCCCGGGCCATGGAGGACGCGATCCCGGTCATCCGGCAGAAGACCGACGAGTTCGGCCGGATGTTCGGCCGCCAGTACCCGCACTTCGTGGAGGAGTACCGGCTGGACGACGCGGAGATCGCGCTGGTCATCTCCGGCGGGCACGCGGTCACCTGCCGGGCGGCCGTCAACCGGCTGCGCGAGCAGGGCATCAAGATCGGCATGGCCCGGCTGCTGTGGATCAGGCCGTTCCCCAGTGACGACCTGCGGCACGCACTGCGCGGGGTCAAGGCGGTCGGGGTGGTGGAGACCAACCTCGGCCTGGGCGGCCCGACCTATGGCGGGATCCTCGCCCCGGACCTGTCCGGCGCGCTGTACCAGGCCGGGCACCGGCCGCTGCTCACCTCGTTCATGGCCGGGCTGGGCGGCGAGACCGTGCCCACCGCGGAGTTCGAGTGGATGGCCGGCAAGCTGGCCCAGGCGGTCGAGCGCGGCCAGGTTGAGAAGGCGGCCCACTGGGTCGGGTTCGAGGACTAAGAGGACTAAGGAGCGCACTGATGGCGCACGAAGTGATCCGCCAGTACCTCCCGTTGTTCGACGAGGAGGGCCGGGCCGCCGCGCTGGACGATGAGACCGGGCGGGACCGGCACTACCTGCCGGACATGCCGGAGGAGGATCCGTACCAGGCCGGGCACCGGACCTGCGCGGGGTGCGGGCCGGCCATCGAGTACCGCTGGGTGCTCAAGGCGGCCGGCCAGGACACCGTGGTGGCCGGCCCGACCGGCTGCATGTACGTGGCCAACTCGACCTACCTGTGCACCCCGTACACGGTGCCCTGGGCGCACACCCCGATCGCCAGCGGCGGCTCGTTCACCTCGGGCATGGCCGCCGGGTACGAGGCGATGATCCGCAAGGGGCGGCACCCTGGCCCGTACCCGAACATCATCGTGATGGCGGGCGACGGCAGCGCGGCCGACATCGGGCTGGGCTCGATCTCCGGCGCGCTGTACCGCAACCACGACGCGCTGTTCATCTGCTACGACAACGAGTGCTACGCCAACACCGGCATCCAGGTATCGCCCACCACGCCGTACGCGGGGCTGACCACGTTCACCCCGTTCGGCAAGGCGAACCCGGCGGGCAAGCAGCTGCCGCCGAAGAACCTGGCCCGGATGATGGCCGAGGGGCACCCGCACTGCTACGTGGCCACCACCACGGTGGGCTACCCGGTGGACCTGATCAACAAGACCCGGAAGGGGCTGAACAGGCACGGTGCAGCCTTTATGCACTGCTTCACGCCGTGCCAGAAGGGCTGGGTGTACCAGACCTCGATGACGGTCGAGCTGGGCCGCCGGGTGGTGGAGGCCGGGCTGTTCCCGGTCTGGGAGTACGACCCGGCCGAGCGGAAGTACCACTACTTCCACCCGCCGGTGCAGCGCCCGGTCACCGACTACCTGGCCATGCAGGGCCGGTTCGGGCACATGCTGCCGGAACACGTGGCGGCCTTGCAGCGGGCGGCCAACCTGAACTGGCAGGACATCGGCATGGACGTGCCGGACGAGCTGCGCGAGGGCGAGGATCCAGCGCGGCACGCCAAGCTGAAGGAAGAGAGCTACTCGATGCCGCTGAACCGGGGCGTCGGTGCGTAAGGACCTCTTATGTCAGACCACTGGCAGATCCGCTTCGACGGCGGGCACCAGCAGCGCTACCTGCCGGACCGGCAGGCGGTGCTGCGGTACGTGCTGGCCATCGGGCCGCGCTCGGCGAGCACCCGGTTCGAGGTGTTCGCCGAGACGGCGCCGGTCCGGCTGGCCGATGGCTCACCGGGCGGGCGCAGCTACTCATTAGTGGAGGTCATCGACCTCTCGGCGGCGGGCGAACGCGATCGCCTGACCGCCGAGCTGGCCACGCTTTCCAGGGGCACGCCGTGACCGGGCCCAACGGCCAGGTCACGCCCGGGCCGGGGGCGCGGATCATCCCGCTGATGCCCGGGGTGTCCCGGGCATCCGGGGCGCGCCGCGCGGAACTGCGCACCGCCGTCCTCCAGGTGGTCGGTCACCTGGTGCTGGCGGCGGTGCCCGCGGACCAGCGCTCCCCGCTGTTCGACCAGGCCGCCGAGCTGCTGGACGAGGCCGGCTGGGGTCTCGACGAGCTGTACCTGGCGGCCACCGACGAATCGGCCCGCGGCGCCCTGTTCCGGGCGCTGGGACTGGAGACCTGACCACCGACCGGGAGGCAGACATGGCGGATCAAGGACGATACCGCCCGCCGGGATCGCGCGGCCCGCCCCGGCGGGCCAGACCAAGGGCGCCGCGCGGACCGTTGCCACAACCCGGCGCGGCGCCCCTGCCCTTTCGCGGCCGATCGCCCGGGGTGCCACCCGGTGACGATGCTGCCGTGATCGTTACCAACCTCCACGTGGTCGCGGCCATTCCGGGCGGACGGCCACCCGAGCCAACAGCGTCTCCTGCGAGAGGTATCGGTGGCGACCGATGAGCGCAACAGCTGGAACAGCCAACTTCCAAGTAGTGACCAACACGACCGGCCGGGTGTTCCGGGTCGGTGAGACACCACGGGACATCCTGGGCCACGGCCGGTGGGTCCCGATCATGGCGGCCTGGCTGGCCATGTGCCTGGCCGGCCTGCTCGAGTACACCTGGGGCGCGCTGAACGGCTCGCTGGCCAAGGTGCACCACTGGGGGCCCGGACCAGTGTTCTGGGCCTTCTCGTTCTTCGTCATCTTCGAATCGTTCGTGCAGATCGGCACCGGCATCATGCGCAACCGCGGCATCATCAGCGTGCGCTGGGCGACCATCATCGGCGGCATCATCTGCGGTGTCGTTGGGTACGGCATCCTGGCCCAGTCAACGTCGATCTGGGAGGCCTACCTGGGCTACGCGGTGCTCGGCGGCATCGGTTCCGGGGCGGTCTACTCGAGCTGCATCAACATCGTGGCCAAGTGGTACCCGGAGAAGAAGGGCTGGCGGACCGGGTTCGTCAACGGCGGCTGGGCCTACGGCGCGGTGCCGTTCATCTTCGCGATCGGCGCGGCCAGCAGCGGCGGCGGCGCGATCACGATGAGCGCGTCCACGCTCAAGACCTACATCTGGATCCAGGCCGGCATCATGACCTTCGGCATCGTACTGGCCGGCATCTTCCTCAAGGACCCGCCGAAGAACTGGTGGCCAAAGGAGGTCGACCCGCTCAACTGGCAGAAGCACAGCACCCGCGACCTGCGGAACAACCCACCGGCGCTGCGGCACTACAACCTCGGGGAGATGTGGCGTACGCCGCAGGCCAAGTGGGTCGGCATCCAGTACGCCCTGTACATCGGCTGCTCGCTGTTCGGGGTGGCGTACTACTACTCGTTCGCCCAGGCGATGGGCCTGGGCACAGCCACGGCGGTGGTCGGCTTCGCCGGCTTCTCGTTGGCCGACGGCATCTGCCGGCCCATCTACGGGTACATCTCCGAGTTCATCGGCCGGCGCCGGACAATGATCTACGCATACTCGCTGAACGTGGGGTTCCAGTTGCTCGCGCTCTGGTTCGGCGAGTTGCACAACGCCCCGCTGTTCATCATCTGCGCGGTGATCTCGGGTGGCCTGTCCGGGGCCAACTTCCCGATGACCGCGGCGATGGTCGCGGACTACTGGGGTGAGACCAACAACGCGGTCAACTACGGCTCGATCTACGCGTTCAAGGCCCTGGGCGGCAGCTTCGCCGGTGGGGTGGCGGCGCTGATCATGACCGGGACGCTGTACGGGACGGCTACCTTCCACTGGGCGTACGGCTTCTTCTTCGGCGCCGCGCTGGGGGCGCTGGCCGCGGTGACGGTCGCGTTCTTCTGCAAGCGGCCGACCGTGGAGCAGATGGCACGGGCGGTGCGCACGTCGGCGGCGGAACCCGAGCAGGCCAGGCCGGCGGTGGCCTGACCAGGCCGGCGGCTGGCCGGTGACTGCATCGGCCGGCTGCCGTACCGTGCTGGTGGCAGGCCCGCTGCGGCTGGGCCTGCCACCAGCCGAGCCACGCCTAGAGGAGGCCCAGCGTGCCGGACAGTTACCCGTATGAGCTCAAGCTGCCGCTGGCGCCGTACCGGTTCGAGTGGCGCGACGAGCCCGCGGTGGACGCGGAGAAGAGCGCGGGCGACGGGTACGCCCAGGAGCGCTACACGCACGCCGACGGGACGGTCACCATCATCCGCGAGTACCAGGTGGACGGGTCGTACCACATCATGTCGGACCGGGCCGAGATCGAGCTGATCGACAACGCGGGCAACCCGTACGCACCCGACCCGATCAGCGTGGTCCGGCTCCCCTAGCCTGTCTTTCCCTGGCCTGTCTTTCCCTGGCCCGGCCGTCCAGGGCGCCGGGCTCCCCCGTTCGCCCGGCCCTCGGCCGGCTGGTGGTAGGCGGACCGGGTGCGCTCGGTGTGCTTACGGGCGATCTCGGCGGCCCGGGCCTCGTCGCGGGCCGCTACCGCGTCGATCAGCTCCCAGTGCTCGGCCCAGGACTCGTGGCCGCGGGACGGCGCCACCTGCCGGTAGTACCAGCGGACCCGCCTGCTCACGATGCCGGCCAGGTCGGCCAGCACCGTATTGCCCGCGACCAGGGCGAGCTCGGCGTGGAACTTGTTGTTGGCCGTCACGACCCGCTCGGTCTCGCCGGACTCGACCGCGGCCTCGCCCTCGTGCCAGAGCGCCCGCAGCCGGGCCACCGCCCGCGGGCCAGGCCGACCGGGCGGCCAGCCGGGCGGTCTGCATTTCCAGCAGTTCCCGTACGTCGAGCAGCTCGTCAACTTCGTGCGGGGTGGGCACATGGACGAACGCGCCCTGGTTCGGCCGCAGGTCAACCCAGCCTTCTGCCTCCAGCCGGTGCAGTGCCTCACGGACCGGCTGGCGGCTCACCCCGAGCTGGCGGGCCAGCTCGGTCTCCACCAAGTGCTCCCCCGGGCCCAGCCGGCCGCCGACGACCAGCTCGACCAGAGCCTCGTACACCGACTGGCGCAACGGCACCGGCCGCGCCACCGGGCTGATGAACGCGGGGACACCCGCTGGCTTCGCATCCGCCGTCACGTTCGCCTCTCCCCCATGCCGACCTGCATTTAGCATATCGGCTCCTGTATCCAAAATACGGACCGGGGGCGGCTGGGCACGAGGTGCGAACGGGTCAAAGAGAAGGCATTGACCGCACGGTACGGGCCCGGGTCGCACTGGGGACGCCCCGGGCCCACCGTGCGCCGGGACGGCCAGGGCCGTCCGGAGTGGCGCGGTCGCGGTGATACTCACCCGCCGGATAGGCGGTCAAGCCAAAGCGATAGTGATCGGGCTACTTAACGAACTTTCCTGTCTGAACGCCACCTGCGCGCACACAGGAAATGGAGCATCCAGTCGGCCATCCCCAGTCAGACAAGGGGCAGGGACTAGTGGGTTTATCGGTACCTAAGTGACTCCTGAGCTGAAGGGGCTAGGGGGACGGACGGCCGTATCCGCGACGTGGGCGCACGGTCGGCAGCCCAGGGGGTCATCAGTTGTAGGTCATGCGTGGCGTCGAGTTGTACGTCATGGCGATGCTGGTCGGAGCCACCACAGACGCACCAGGCACTGTCGCCACACTGGCGCTAGCTACTGCTATTCCGGATAGGAGTGGCGCGGCCACTCCCAGACTAATCGCAATTTTTTGGGCAAGGGTCCGTGCAATTTGCATGGCCACTCCCTATACTGCTATTGGGACTGGAGATCCCGTGGTAACTGAGTAGGGGCTGGCCAGCCTCCGGGATACCGGTGCGTGTGATATACCCGCCCGGTGAATTAGCCATACCTGCATACCCGGAAAAAAGAATTTGTTTAGTAGACGGGTCGCTAACTTGTCTATCGCCGTTAACCTCGACTGGGCTACCAGCCGCATGTCCTCGGTGTCATTGGACACTCTGCTGATCGGCCGGGATGACGAAGTTGCCCTGCTCACCGGCTGTGTGCAAGAGGTCGCCGGGGGCCGGGGCCGGGCCGTGCTGATCGAGGGTGAGCCGGGGATTGGCAAGACAGCGCTCGTCCGAACCGCCAGCGCCGAAGCCGCCCGGCTAGGTTGCCAGGTGTTCTGGGGCGCCGGTGATGAGCTGGGGCAGACGTTACCACTGTCGCCATTCCTGGATGGATTGCGGACCCGGGAGCCCATTCCCAGCCCACGGCGGGAAACGATCGTAGCGCTGCTCCGCGGCGAGCGCGGCTCGGGGCGTGGCGAGGACGTGACCGCTGCCCTGGCCGAACAATTGCTCGCCCTGGTGGACGAGTTGTGTGCCGCGCAGCCCACCGTTCTGGTCATCGATGACCTGCAGTGGGCGGATCAGGCCAGCGTCGGCCTGTGGGAACGGCTGGCCCGGTCGGCGCAGCACCGGCCGCTGCTGCTGATCGGCACGATGCGGCCGGTACCCCAGCGCGAGGACCTGCTTGCACTCCGGCACACGGGCGGGCTGGCCGCGCGCCTACAGCTCGACGGCCTCACCGGCACGGCCGTCACCGACCTGGTGACGGCGCTGGCCGGCGGCAAGCCAGCCGGCGAGCTGCTGCAGCTGGCTGACGGGGCGGCCGGAAACCCGCTCTACGTCACCGAGCTGATCGATGCGCTGAACCGCAGCGCCGGCCTGACCATCACCGACGCGGGGATCGCGGAGGTGACCAGCGACTCGGCACCGGACTCGCTGTCCGAGGCCATCACCGACCGGCTCCGGTTCGTGCCCAGCTGGGTGCGCCAGGTACTCCGGGCGGCCGCCCTGCTCGGCGTTGACTTCACGGTGTCGGACCTGTCGACCGTGCTCGGCCGGAGCGTGGTCCAGCTGGTCGCGGCCGTGGACGAGGCCTGTGCGGCTGGCGTGCTGATGGAATCCGGCACCGGCCTGGCCTTCCGGCACCCGCTGATCCGCACCGCGCTCTACGAGGAGATGCCCACGCCGGTCCGCGCCGCCTGGCACCGCGAGGCAGCCCGCGCTCTGGCCGAGGCCGGCGCGCCCGCCGACCGGGTGGCCCGGCAACTGCTGGCCGCTATCGCCGGATCCGCCGAAACCGAGCCGATGGAGGAATGGATCCTGCGCTGGCTGGCCCATACCGCTCCACTGCTGACGGGGCAGGCGCCCCGGGCAGCAGCGGAATTGCTCAGCCAGGCCGTGACCCGATCACCGGCCAGCTCGGCGCGGCACGACGCCCTCGTGTGTCGGCTCGCGGAGGCGCTGTACCGGGTCGGCGACGCGGCCGAGGCTGAGCGGGTGGCCAGCGCCGCACTGTCCGACGTCGTCGAGCCCGACCTCCTCGTCAACCTGCACTGGACGCTGGCCCAGTGCCGCGCGCTGGCTGGCCGGTCCACCGAATCCCTGACTGCCCTGGACCGCGCCCTGGCCTACCCCGGGATCTCGGCGCGGAACCGGGCCCGGCTGCTGGTGGCTACTGCGCGGACGCTACGCGACCTGGGCCAGGTGGAGAAGGCCCTGCAAGTCGCCGAGACCGCGCAGGCCGAGGCGACGGCGGCGGGTGACAGCTGGGCCACCGGCTGGGCCCTGCACGTGCTGACCATGCTGGCCACGATGCAGGGGCGGATGGCCGACGCGCTGCCATTGTTCGACCGGGCGCTCACCGTGACCCAGGCCGACCCGGCCCTGACCGACCTGCGGGTGCTGCTCCAGATCAACCAGGCCGTCACCCTGGGCGACCTGGACCGGCACGAAGGCGCATTCGCCGCCGCCCGGCAGGCCGAGCGGCTGGCCAGCCGGGCCGGCATCAAGGTCCGCCTCACCCAGGCGCAGAGCTGCCTCGGCCAGCTGACCTTCGACACCGGCCGGTGGGACGAGGCTCTCGCCGAGGTGGGCCCGGCCCAGGGGACGGTCAAGGATCCTGGCGCGGCCTGCTGCGACCGCGGGGTTGCGGCGGTGATCTGCTTCCACCGCGGCGACACCAGCACGGCACGGGATCACCTGGATGCGGCGGCCCCACACGCGAAGCGGATCGGGAACCGGGTGGTCAGCACGCTGGCGCTGGCCCACAGCCTGGACTGCGAGCAGGCGGGTGACCTGCCCGGCGCACTGGACGCGCTGACCGAGGGGTTCGAGAGCAACGCCGAGGAACTCGACGAGATCGAGGATCTGCTGCCCGATGGTGTCCGGCTGGCCACGAAGCTCGGTGAAGCGGGGACCGCGCGGGCGCTGACCAGCCAGGCCGAAACCCTGGCCCAGGACACCGAGATCCCGCACCGGCAGGCCAACGCGCTTTTCTGCCGTGGGTTGCTGGACCGCGATGCCGGGCTGCTGCTGCAGGCCGCGGACCGGTACCGGGACGCGGGCCGGCCGCTGCTCGGCGCGCAGGCGCTGGAGGCGGCGGCCGGGGTGTTCCTGGACCGCGGCGATCGGGCCGGCGCGCGCACCGCGTTCACCCGCTCGCTCGACCTCTATGCGTCGCTCGGCGCGGCCCGCGACGTGGCCCGGCTGCAGGCCAGGTTCCGGGCCGAAGGCATCCGCCGCGCCCCGCGGGTGAAGCACCGTAAGGCCCGCCGCGGCTGGGACAGCCTGACCCCGACCGAGGTCAAGATCACCGAAATGGTGGCCCAGGGGCTGTCCAACCCGCAGATCGCGGCCAAGCTGTTCCTGTCCCGGCGGACCGTGGGCACCCACGTGTCGCACATCCTGAGCAAGCTCGACGTCAACTCGCGGATCGACATCGCCCGCGAGGCGGCCAGCCGCCAGCTGGCAGCCGGCTGAGCTGGCCGGAGCGGCCAAGCGGCGGGGGCACCAGCAGTCGTCCGCGGCATGGGGCTAGCCCAGGGCGTGTCCCGGGACACGCCCTGGGCGCTCTTCCCCGATTTACCTGGAGGCTGCCGCCCGCGCCGGGCTCAGGCCCGGGCCGCGAGCGTGAAGTAGACCGCCTTCCCGGTCACCGTCTGCCGCCAGCCCCAGTTGGTGCACAGGCTGGCCAGCAGCAGCAGGCCGCGGCCTGCTTCGGCGTCGCATGGCGCGTCCACCAGCACCGGCCCGGACTTGCACCGGTCGTGCACCTCCACCCGCAGCTGACCGTAGGCCCAGCTGATAGAGAGCTGGATGCCGTCGTCGCCGAGCTTGCCGTGCTTGATCGCATTGGTCACCAGCTCGCTGGTGAGCAGGGCCGCCGTGTCGGTGTCCACCGGCACATCCCAGGCGGCGACGATGGCGCTGACCTGACGGCGGGCTTGCGCCGCTGCCGCCGGGCCGGCGATCAGCGAGATACGGAACGGCCGCTGTACTGACGTCCTGGCCGGCGCCACCATATTCATCGTCGTTCCCTACCGGTCCTGGCCGGGCCAGTACCAGAAATGGAGGTTCCGCCGGGCGTTGACGACCAGCAGCAGGTCGTCTGGTCCATCGGCCGGGTCCCGGGCGGGCCCCGCGCCGGCCGGCGCGTCCGCCACGCCGGCCGGCGCAGCCGCCGGGTCCTCGCCCGCCATCGTGGACCGCGACGCATCGCGCACTTCCACACAGAACTTCCGGTCCACCCAACTGATCATGAGCTCAACCGCCGCATCTGGGTCGGAGGAGATGACATCGGCCACCAGTTCGCTGGTGAGCAGCGCCGCCGTGTAGGCATCCAGCGGCACGTTCCACGCGTGGATGAGCGCCCACACGTGGCGGCGTGCCGCCATCGTGGCGGCCGAGCCCGCAGGCAGGGAGATGCGGTATGGACGCTGCGCCCTGGCGGGTACTTGCGTCATAAGCGTCATCTCGTCCTCTGTTGCGGTTCAGTCGGGTCAGGTACCGGCATGTCGTGCCGTGCATACCGGTCACCCTGGCCGGCCTAGGGCCGAGACATCGGTCGGGTGACGTACATTGCAAATTGCACAGCACAGACTTATCCGGCCAGGTTGCGGTACCCCGGCGCTTCCGCTGTGCGGGCGCATTGGGCACGATGGGCCAATGACAACCACGGTGCGGGGCGTCGTCGCCCCAGGCAAAGGTGCCAAAGTCGAACTGACCACGATCGTGGTGCCGGATCCCGGGCCGGGCGAAGCGCTGGTCCGGGTGCAGGCCTGCGGCGTCTGCCATACCGACCTGCACTACCGCGAGGGCGGGATCGGCGATGACTACCCCTACCTGCTCGGGCACGAGGCCGCCGGGGTGGTGGAGGCGGTCGGTGACGGGGTCACCTCGGTAGCGCCCGGCGACTTCGTCGTGCTCAACTGGCGCGCCGTGTGCGGCGAGTGCCGGGCCTGCCGCCGGGGCCGGCCCTGGTACTGCTTCAGCACGCATAACGCCACCCAGAAGATGACCCTCGAGGACGGTACGACGCTGTCCCCGGCGCTGGGCATCGGCGCCTTCGCGGACAAGACGCTGGTCGCGGCGGGCCAGTGCACCAAGGTGGACCCGGCGGCCAAGCCCGAGGTGGCCGGCCTGCTCGGCTGTGGCGTGATGGCCGGCCTGGGTGCCGCCATCAACACCGCGCCGGTCACCCGGGGCGACTCGGTGGCCGTCATCGGCTGCGGCGGGGTGGGCGACGCGGCCATCCTCGGCGCCGTGCTGAACGGGGCGCGGACGATCATCGCGGTGGACATCGACCCGCGCAAGCTGGAGTGGGCCAGGCAGTTCGGCGCCACCCACGTGATCAACTCCCGGGAGACCGACCCGGTGGCCGCGATCCAGGAACTGACCGGCGGGAACGGCGCGGACGTGGTGATCGAGGCGATCGGCCGCCCGGAGACGTACCAGCAGGCGTTCTACGCCCGGGACCTGGCGGGCACGGTCGTGCTGGTCGGGGTGCCCACCCCGGACATGCGCATCGACCTGCCACTGCTGGACGTGTTCGGCCGCGGTGGCGCGCTCAAGTCGTCCTGGTACGGCGACTGCCTGCCGGAACGGGACTTCCCGGTGCTCATCGACCTGTACCTGCAAGGCCGGCTGCCGCTGGACAAGTTCGTCTCGGAGACCATCGCGCTGGACGGGGTCGAGGAGGCGTTCGCCAAGATGGAGCGCGGCGAGGTGCTGCGCAGCGTAGTGACGCTCGGATGACCGCACGCATCGAGAAGGTGGTCACCTCGGGGGTGTTCTCCCTCGACGGCCAGGACTTCAACGTGGACAACAACGTGTGGCTGGTCGGCGATGACCACGAGGTCGCGGTCATCGACGCGGCCCACGACCCGGCCGCGATCCTGGCCGCGGTGGGCGGCCGGCGGCTGTCCGCCATCATCTGCACCCACGGGCACAACGACCACATCAACGCCGCGCCGCCGGTCGCCGAGGCCACGGGCGCGCCGGTGCTGCTGCACCAGGGTGACGAGATGCTGTGGCGGATGATCTTCCCGGGCACCGAGCCGGATGAGGATCTCGGTGACGAGCAGGTCATCGAGATCGCCGCCACCCCGCTGCGGGTGCTGCACACGCCCGGGCACACACCGGGCAGCGTGTGCCTGTGGGCGCCCGCGCTGGACACGGTGTTCACCGGGGACACCCTGTTCCACGGCGGCCCGGGCGCGACCGGCCGGTCCTATTCCGACCATGACACGCTCATCGCGTCGATCCGGGGCAAGCTGCTCGGGCTGCCGCCGGACACGGTGGTGCGCACCGGGCACGGCGAGGACACCACCATCGGCGCCGAAGCCGCCCAGTTCAAGGAGTGACGCCCACGGCAGCCGGGCCGGCCCGGATCGCGATGTGGTCCGGGCCGCGTACGGTGTCCACCGCGCTGATGCGGTCCTGGGAGAACCGCCCGGACACCGTGGTGGTGGACGAGCCGCTGTACGCGTTCTACCTGGACCGCACCGGGATCGACCATCCCGGCCGGGAGCAGGTCATCGCCAGCCAGCCAACGAGCTGGCGGACGGTGATCCGGCAGCTCACCGACGGCCCGCTGCCGGCCGGCCGGCCGGTCTGCTACGCGAAGCACATGACCCACCACCTGCTGCCCGAGGTGGACCGGGCCGCGCTGGCACCGCTCCGGCATGCGTTCCTGATCCGGGATCCGGCCGAGCTGCTGGCCTCCTATGCCCGGGTGCGGGCCACCCCTACCCTGGACGATCTCGGCCTGTGGCAGCAGGCCGAGATCTTCGACCGGTTCGGCGGGCCGGTGATCGACAGTCATGACCTGCTGGACCGCCCGGAGGCGGTGCTGCGCGCGCTGTGCGCCGCGCTCGGCGTGCCGTTCTCGCCGCACATGCTGCAGTGGCCGGCCGGCCCGCGGGACACCGACGGCGTCTGGGCCCCGTACTGGTACGAGTCGGTCTGGCGGTCCACCGGGTTCGGCCGGTACCGGCCCCCGGACCAGGCGCTGCCCGCCGCGCTGGCCGCGCTGGCCGAGCAGTGCCAGCCGTACTACGACCGGCTGCATGCGCACCGGCTGACCGGCCACTCCACCTGACCACTGGCCCCCTAACCACTGGCCGCCTAACCACTGGCCGCCTAACCACTGGCCCCCTAACCACTGGCCCGCCCAACCACCGGGAGGCGTGATGCTGCAGCAGTTCGACGAGCGCAACCGTGACCTCATCGTCAACGTCGGTGGCAAGCTGGCGCACCGGGACGAGGCCGGGGTCAGCCCGTTCGACTCGGCCGTGCAGGGCGGTGACGCGGTCTGGGAAGGCCTGCGGCTCTATCGGGGCCGGATCTTCCGGCTCACCGAGCACCTGGCCCGGCTGCGCCAGTCCGCGGCCGCGCTCGCCTTCACCGGGCTGCCCACTGACGAGGAGATCACCGAGCAGATCCGCCGCACGCTGCAGGCCAACCGGATGACCGACGAGGTGCATATCCGGCTCACGCTGACCCGCGGAGTCAAGATCACCAGTGGCATGGATCCCCGGCTGAACCAGTCCGGGCCGACCCTGATCGTGCTGGCCGAGTACAAGGCGCCGGTCTACGACCAGTCCGGGCTGGCCTTGATCACGTCCAGCGTGCGGCGCTCAGCACCGGACATGCTCGATCCCAAGATCCACCACAACAACCTGCTGTCGTCCATCCTGGCCAAGATCGAGGCGAACGTGGCCGGCGCCGACGACGCGGTCATGCTGGACAGCCGGGGCTTCGTGGCCGAGACCAACGCCACCCACCTGTTCCTGGTCACCGCGGGACAGCTCGGCACGCCCAGCACGGTGGCCTGCCCCGAGGGCATTACCCGGGCCGCGGTGCTGGACATCGCGGCCGGCGCGGGGATTCCGTGCCGGGTCGGCGACTACAGCCTGACCCAGTTCTACGCCGCGGATGAGGTGTTCGTGACCGGCACCATGGGTGGCCTGGCCGCGGTGACCTCGCTGGACGGCCGGGTCATCGGCAGCGGCAAACCAGGACCGCTGACCGGCCAGCTGACCGGGCTGTACGCCGAGCTGACCGCGCGCGGCGGCATCAGGGTGATCTGAAACCAGGGGTGATCTGAGCTGCACCGAGTACCGGCAGCCCGGATGGGGAAAATGCCCGTTATGACGAAGGCGCCAGATATCCCATCCACGCTGCTGGCCGGCGGCGTCGCCATGCCGATGGTCGGGTTCGGCACCTGGCGGCTGCGCGGCTCGGCCGGGTACGAGGCGATCCTGGCCGCGCTGCGCGCGGGCTACCGGCACATCGACACGGCCACCATGTACGGGAACGAGGCCGAGGTCGGCCACGCGCTGCGGGACAGCGGGCTGGACCGCCGGCAGGTGTTCCTCACCACCAAACTGCCGCCCGGCAAGGCAGGCCGGGAGCGGCAGACGCTGTGTGCCAGCCTGCGCGCGCTGGGCACCGATTATGTCGATCTGTGGCTGGTGCACTGGCCACCCGCGCCCCGCGCGCTGACCCAGATGTGGCGCGAGTTCCTGAACCTGCGCGGCGCAGGCATGACGCGCGCGGTGGGGGTGAGCAACTTCTCGCTGGCCCAGATCGACACGCTGGCCAGTAAGTGCGGTGAGGGACCGGCCGTCAACCAGATCCCGTGGAGCCCGGCCCGTTACGATGCGTCCCTGCTGGCGGCCAGCCGGGAGCGGCACGTGGTCGTCGAGGGGTACAGCCCGCTCAAGGGCACCGACCTGGCTAACCCGGTGCTGGCCGGCATCGCGGACCGGCATGGCGTGACCCCGGCCCAGGTCGTACTGCGCTGGCATCTGGAACACGGCATCCCGGTGATCCCGAAGTCGGGCCAGCCAGCCAGGATCGCGGCCAACATCGACCTGCTCGGCTTCACGCTCAGCCCGGACGAGGTGGCCAGCATCGACAGCCTGTCCCGCCGCTGAACTCTGTGCACAGCACGGGGTTACCGCACGGAGGTCAGGGCCCGGGCCGGTTGAGGTCCAGGCCGGTCAGCCGCCGCGATCGCGGCGCGGCGTGCACCCGGATCATGTCCCCGGCCCGGAGCCGGGCGAAATCAGCCTCGCTGGCCTCGCCGCACCAGGTCTGCCGCCCGTCGTCGACCGCGTAGCAGTAGACCAGCACGGTCTCCTGTTTGCCCCGGTCCTCCGTCCAGCACGCGATCACCTGGGCCGGGAACGTCGCCCGGGCTGGCCGGGCCAGGTTGCGGACACCTCCCCCGTCACCACGGCCGGCCCGGTCAGGCCGGCCCGAATTCCACCGCGGTCACCGTCCGGGACCGGGGCTCGGCCTGCACCTGGACCAGCTCCCCGACCCGGACCCGGGCGAAGCCGGCCTGGCTGACCTCGCCGCACCAGGTCTGCTGGCCGTCGTCCACCGCGTAGCGGTACACCCGTACCGTCGTGTCGTCGCCGCGCTCGAAGTCCTCTTCCCAGCGCGCGATGACCTGGGCGGTGAACGCAGCCTTGGCGGGCAGGGCCAGGTAGCGGGACAGCGCGGCCAGGCCGAACCCGGCCAGGGCGATCGCGATCAGCAGCGGGACCGCCAGGCACACCGCTGGGCCCTTCGCCGGGGGCCCGGACCAGCGCGCCGATGAGCGCCGTGGCCAGGAACAGCGCCGCGGCCAGCGACAGCGGCGGGAACGGGTTGCTCAGCAGCGGGATCCCCGGGCTGCGGATCGGCACCAGCTGCCACTCCCCGGACATTGAGGACCAGGCGGCCCGGGGCCGGCGGTCGGGCTGGCTGGTGGATCGCTGCCCGCCGAGCCGGACGCCGGACGGCCGCCCCGGCTCGGCGCCGGCCAGCGGGACCGGGGCGTGCGCCGCGACCGCGACCGCGAGCATCCGCAGCACCGGCGGCGCCACCCCCGCGCCCGGTGACCAGGCAGTCCCGCCCGGGCTACCGGACCTGGCCTGGGCGGCCAGGTCCGCGCCGGCCTGGGTGAGCCGGTCCTGCCGGGTCAGCGACCCGACGAAGCTGGCGCACACGACCGCGACGACCGTCGCGGCGAATACCGGGGCGGCCAGCCCGATATTCCGGCTGTGCTCGGCCAGGAAGATGAGTAACGCGACACCGGCCGCGCCCAGCAGCAGCCCGGTGAGCACCGGGCCGGACAGCCGGGGGCGGGTCAGCCCGCGCTGCCGGCCTGCCTCCCGCACTGCCTGCTCGAACGATGCCCACAGCCCGGGCGCATCGGCGGCCGCGCTCTCGGCCAGCACCTCGAACGGGAGCGGGCCATGGCCAGCCTGCCTGCGGGCCTCGCCGAGCACCAGGTCCTCGAAGCCGGCCAGGCCGCCGGACCCCCGGCCGCCGGATGCCCGACCACTGGATGCCCGAGCACTGGATGCCCGAGCACTGGATGCCCGAGCACTGGATGCCCGAGCACTGGGGGGCAGCTCGCACTCCAGCCTGCCCGGCGCCGGCTCGGTGATGACCAGTTCGCCGCGCGAGCCGAGGTCGAGAACGGTTGCCGCGTAGGCCGCGCCATCCAGCCGTCCCTGGGTGGTCACCAGATTCACCAGCGCGGGCGGCGGGCCGGCCAGGCCCGGCCCGGCAGCGGCCCGGCCCCGGGGCGGAATCCTGGTCCGCAGCGCGACGGCGATGAAGATGACCAGCCAGATCAGCCCCGCACCGAGCGCGATTCCCAGCATCGTGATGACTCCCCCGCTACGTGGCGTGCTCGCCCACCCGGCACATCGGAAGAGAAATGAACGGAAGATGAACGACCCCGGCTAGGCCGGTCCGCCGGCCTGCGGCTGGCCCGCCGCGGCCAGGAACTCCTGGACCTCCCCCGGCGTGGTCAGCCGGATGAACCTGAGCCGCGGGTAGCCCGGGCCGATCATGGCCCGGAGAAACCGGTCCCGGTAGACCCGGTGCCGCGTCCAGGCCCAGGCGATGATGGACTGCTCCGGGTCCAGGTGCAGGAAGTTGGACCACGGTTCGACGTTGCCGTTCCACAGCTCGGCCCGGCGTACGGCACGGCGGATGGTGCGCGCCACCACCTGGCGCATCACCTGCCACCTGGGCAGGTCCAGCCAGACCACGGTGTCGGCGCGGGACCAGACCAGGTCGCGCACCGCGGTGTAGTTCCCGTCCACCACCCAGCGCGGCGCCGCGGTGAAGTCCGCGACCCGGGCCCGGAACTCCGGCACCGGCAGCGGCACCCAGCCGGGCTGGTGGAAGACCGAGTCCAGCTCCAGGTGCGGCGCGCCGATCAGCGTGGCCAGCTCGGCGGCGATCGTCGTCTTGCCCGAGCCGCTGTTCCCGACCACGGACACCCGCTGCATGCGCAGCAGTATGCCCAACCTGGTAACCGGCTGTGAATGTGCGCAGCGATGACACCAGGCTGGGCCGGCCACAGCCACCCGGCTGGCAGGATGGCAGACGTGCAGTCCACGTCGCCCGGCCAGCTGTGGCACCAGATCGTGTCCGCAGAACCGCTGCCGCCCCGGCTGCTCGTGCTGGCCTGCTGTGTGACCGCGCTGATCCTGGTCGGGTCCAGGCGGCTGTGGCCGGTGACCAGGACCGTGGTCACCATCGCGCACGAGGGCGGCCATGCGCTGGTCGCGCTGGCCGTGGGCCGGCGGCTGGAAGGGGTCCGGGTGCATCGCAGCACCGCCGGGCTGACCGTGTCGGCGGGCAATGCTTCCGGCCCCGGCATCGTGGCCACCGCGGCGGCCGGCTACCTGGCCCCGCCGCTGGTCGGGCTGGCCACCGCCGCGCTGCTGGCCACCGGGCACCTGGTTGCCGCGCTGCTGCTCACCCTGGTGCTGCTGGCCTGCCTGGTGTTCATGATCCGCAACGCCTACGGGCTGCTGGCCGTGTTCAGCGTGGCCGCGGCGGTGGCCTTCGTGCTGTGGCGCGGGGCCCCCTTGCTGCAAGCGGCGTTCGGCTATGCGATGGCCTGGTTCCTGCTGCTCGGCGGGGTCCGGCCGGTGCTGGAGCTGCAGCGGTCCCGGCGCCGGGGCCGGGCCGGGCGGTCCGACGCGGACCAGCTGGCCCGGCTGACCGGGCTGCCCGCCGGGGCCTGGATCGTGCTGTTCGCCATGGTGTCGCTGGGCGCACTGGGGCTCAGCGCGTTCTGGCTGGTGGCCTGATCACCCGTCTGGTGGCTTGATCACCCGTCTGATGTACTGGGCCAGGTGTGGCACCCCCGTAACGGCATACTTGAGCTAGCTGATCGGAAATGTATATATTTTCTGCGCCCCCGCGCTGACCGGGAAAGGGATCTCAGCTATGGCAGATGAGCATCACCACCACGACCCGACGTTCTACCGCACGCCGCGCGATGCCGCCGAGGCGCCGCCGGAGAAGCTGGCCTACGTGGCCGCGTTCTCCCGGCCGGCCGACCAGCCGGACGCGATCGCGGTGCTGGACGTGGACCCGGACTCGGCCCGCTACGGCTCGGTGATCGGCTTCACCGAACTGCCGCACCGCGGCGACGAGCTGCATCACTTCGGCTGGAACGCGTGCTCCAGCGCGCTGGGCCCGGGCGGCGGCCACGATCACGGCGGCCGCCGCTATCTGGTCGTGCCAGGCATCCGCTCCTCGCGGGTGAGCATCCTGGACATCGAGCCGGACCCGGCCGCGCCGACGGTGGTCAAGGTCCTCGACGCCGACGAGCTCGGCAAGCGGGCCGGCTACTCGCGCCCGCACACCGTGCACTGTGGCCCGGGCGCCGTGTTCATGTCCTGCCTGGGCGGTTACGGCGAGGAAGGGCCGGGCGGCATCGCGCTGCTCGACCAGAACAGCTTCGACGTGCAGGGCGCCTGGGAAGCCGACCGCGGCGACCAGTTCCTCGCCTACGACGTGTGGTGGCACGTGATGGCCGACGTCGCCATCACCTCCGAGTGGGGCACCCCGGCCATGATCGAGGACGGCGTGGTGCCGGAACTGCTGCTCGGCCGCAAGTACGGCCACCGGCTGCACTTCTGGGACATGAAGTCGCGCAAGCTGATCCAGACCGTGGACCTCGGCGACCAGCACCAGATGGCGCTCGAACTGCGGCCCGCGCACGACCCGACCAAGAAGTACGGCTTCGTCGGCGTGGTGGTCAGCGTGGAGGACCTGTCCGCCTCGATCTGGATGTGGCACGAGGACGGCGGCCAGTGGACCGCGACCAAGGTGATCACCATCCCGGCCGAGCCCGCCCCGGCCGACCAGCTGCCGCCGCTGCTGCAGGGCTTCGGCGCGGTGCCGCCGCTCGTCACCGACATCAACCTGTCGGTGGACGACCAGTACCTGTACGTGTCGTGCTGGGGCACCGGCGAGCTCAAGCAGTACGACGTGTCCGACCCGCTGCACCCGGTGGAGACCGGCTCGGTGCGGATCGGCGGGATCGTCGGCCGGGCCGCCCACCCGTCCCGGCCGGACCAGCCGCTCAGCGGCGGCCCGCAGATGGTCGAGGTGAGCCGGGACGGCGAGCGGGTGTACTTCACCAACTCGCTGTACGGGGCGTGGGACGAGCAGTTCTACCCGGACGGGGTGGGCGCCTGGATGGCCAAGCTGGACGTCGCGCCCGGTGGCGGCATCACGTTCGACGAGCGGTTCTTCCCGGAGGGAGACGCGTGGCGCGGACGGCGCACGCACCAGGTGCGGCTGCAGGGCGGTGACGCGTCCAGCGACTCGTACTGCTTCCCGTCCGAGCCCTAGGCTCTGCTGGCCAGCATTACGGCCGCTGGAAGCTACCAGCGGCCGTAATGCACGACGTCCTGGAACGGCCGCCGGTCCGGCCGGGCCAGCGGGGCCAGCGGCCGGCCGGCCGGGTAACCCAGCGCGATCAGATAGGCCAGGAACCGGTCTTCGGGGAAGCCGAGCAGCCGGCGGGCCAGATCCTGGTCGCCGACGGACGCGTGGCCGCTGCCGATGCCCAGGTCGGCCGCGGCGATCATCATGCTCATCGTGGTCTGGCCCAGGTCGTAACGCAGGCCCTCGCGGCGGCGCTCGTCATCCAGCCGCGGCGCGACCAGCCCGATGGTGGCCGCGGACTGGGCCACGTGCCGGGCCCCCTGCCACACCTGGGCCAGATCGGTCAGTTCAGCACGGCCGGTGACGACCACGAAGTCCCACGGCTGCGAGTTCCGGGCCGACGGGGCCCGGCGGCCCGCCTCCAGGATCCGGTCCAGCTCGGCCTGGCCGACCGGCTGGCTGGTATAGCTGCGCACGTTGCGGCGCGCCCTGATGGCATCCCACGTCTCCATCGGGCTTGTCTACCATGGCGCCGGCCCGCCCGGCCTACCCTGGGGTTACGGTGCCGGGGCGGCGAAGCACCGGCCTGGAAAATGGGGGAAATCATGGTTACTCGTGATACTGCCTGGCCGGACGGCACGCCCTGCTGGGTGGACCTGGGGGTAGCCGACATCGCCCGGGCGAGCGCGTTCTACGCGGGCCTGTTCGGCTGGGACATCCAGCCCGGGCCGCCGGAGGCGGGCGGCTACACGATGTGCCTGCTGACTGGCCGGCCGGTGGCCGGCATCGGGCCCCAGCAGGGCCCGCCGGGAACACCGCCTGCCTGGACCACGTACCTGGCCGCGGACGACGCGGACGAGACCGCAGCCAAGATCACCAAGGCCGGCGGCCAGCTGTTCGTGGACCCGTTCGAGGTAATGGACGTGGGCCGGATGGCCGTCGCAGCCGATCCGGGTGGCGCGGTCTTCGGTATCTGGCAGGCCCGGGCGCACATCGGGGTGGGCCTGGCCAACGAGCCGGGCACGCTGTGCTGGAACGAGAACCACACCCGCGACTTCGACCAGAACAAGGCGTTCTACCAGGCCGTGTTCGGCTACGAACTGGCCGACCTCGAGGGGGCAGGCATCCGCTACGCGACGCTGCGGCTCGGCGGCCGCGAGGTCGCCGGGATCATGGAGCTGGACGCCAGCGCGCCGGCGTCGGTGCCGGCCCACTGGGAGACCTACTTCGCGGTGGCCGGCACCGACGCCGCGGTGGCGGCGGTCCAGGCGGCCGGCGGCGCGCTGGTCCGCCCGCCGTGGGACACGCCGTATGGCCGGATGGCGATCGTCACCGACGACCAGGGCGCCGAGTTCTCCGTGATCACCCAGCCGGGCAGCTGAGCGCCGGTCAGCCGACCGGTACCGGCGTCTCTTCGGCCATCAGCCGGTCCGCGGTGCGGGCCGCGGTCCCCCGCGCCCACCGGCCGCTGGTCAGCAGCCCGAGAATCAGTACGGCCAGCCCGCAGCCGGTGATGATCCACCAGCCGACGTGGCTGGCCGCCGGGAAGCCGGTGTGCAGCGAGCCAGCCAGCACCGTGATCACGGCGGATCCGACCACGGCCACGCCCAGGGACTGGCCCACCTGGCGGCTGGTGGACGCGACGGCCGCGGCCACGCCCGCCTGGGTCACCGGCATGCCGGACACCGCGGTGTTCGTGATCGGCGCGTTCACCAGCCCGAACCCGATGCCGAAGATGACGTACGAGGCCAGCAGCCAGCCGGTCGGGGTGTGCGCGGTCAGCCCGGTCAGCATGGCCGCGCCCGCGGTCATGAACAGGCCGGCTGCGAGCAGCGGCACCCGGGGGCCGCGGTAGCTGATGATCCGCCCGGACAGCGGTGCGGCCACCACGGTCACCGCGGCCAGCGGCAGCGTCAGCAGCCCGGCGTGCAGCGCCGAGTAGCCGCGGGCGTCCTGCAGATACAGCGTGTTCAGGAACAGGAACCCGCCCAGCGCGGCGAACGCGCTGACGGCAATGAGGGTGGCCCCGGAGAACGGGGCACTGCGGAAGAAGCGCAGATCGAGCAGGGGCTCGTCGCGCCGCGGCTCATAGCTGAGCAGCGCCACCAGCGCGGCCGCGGACGCCACGAAGCAGCCGATGATCTCCGGCGAGCTCCAGCCGTGCCGCGGTCCCTCGATGATCCCGTAGACCAACGTGCCCAGGATGACGATGACCAGGGCCTGGCCGACCGGGTCGATCCGCCGCGGCCGCGGCGCCTTGGACTCCGGCACGAACAGCGCGGTGAGCGCGATCGCGGCTACCCCGATCGGGATGTTCACCCAGAAGATCCCACGCCAGCCCACCGCGGCGATGAGCAGCCCGCCGACCACCGGGCCGAGGGCCAGGCTGACCCCTACGGCGGCGCCCCAGACGCCGATGGCCCGGGCCCGCTCGGCCCGGTCGGTGAACGTGTTGACGATGATCGACATGGCCACCGGGTTGAGCATCGAGCCGCCCACCGCCTGCACGATGCGGAACACGATCAGCCAGCCCAGGCTGGGCGCCAGGCTGCACAGCAGCGAGCCGGCGGTGAACGTGGCCAGCCCGGCCTGGAACGTGCGGCGGCGGCCCACCCGGTCGGCGGTGGACCCGGCCAGCACCAGCAGGCTGGCCAGCACGAGCGTGTAGGCGTCCATCACCCACTGCAGCCCGGACACCGGCGCATGCAGCTCTTTCTGGATCGATGGGAGCGCCACGTTGACTATCGTGTTGTCCAGCCCGACGATGACCAGGCTCATGCAGCAGATGACCAGGATCAGGTACCGGCGGCGGCGGCTTGGTTGCGGCACAGCTCCCTCAAGGTCTCGAAAGCACATGTACTTGCGAAAATACAACTAAGCTTCTGACGGCATGAACACCTGGCTGGCCTTGGGTATGCCGCCCGCGGTTACGGTCCGCTGACAGCGCGCCCCGCGGCCGGTCCTGGACCGTACCCTTAGCCGGGGCAAGTAAAGTGCCCACGGGCAACTGGTGTGCCCGGCCGAGTCACCGCCCCCACCAATCTGGATGACCGCGATGCGAATGCCAATGACCGCAGGGCGCCCCGCCGTGACCGCGGGCAATGCGGGTGCCGCCCCGGCCAGCGCTGACGCCAGTGCGGACGCCAGCGCGAATGGCAATGCCAGTGCGAGTGGAAGCGGGGGTGCGCTGATCCGGCGCGGCGGCTGGCGGCTCGGCGCCGCGGCGCGCCAGCACTGGCTGATCTCGGTGCTGCTGCTGGCCGGCCTGGTGCTGCGCGTGCTGGCCGATATCGCCTACCGGCCCGCGCTGCTGTACATCGACAGCCTCAAGTACCTGTACGGCGCGTGGCCGGGCAACGACCCGCTCGGCTACAACGTGGTGCTCAAGGGCCTGCTGCTGGTCGGCAACCTGGCCATGGTGGTGGCTGTGCAGCACCTGCTCGGCCTGGCCATGGGGCTGACCCTGTACCTGCTGCTGAGCCGCCGCGGCGTGCCGCGCTGGCTGGCCGCGCTGGCCGCCGCACCAGTGCTGCTGGACGGCTACCAGCTGCAGATCGAGCAGACCATCATGCCCGACGTGTGGTTCGAGGCCTGCATCGTCGCCGGGCTGGCCCTGCTGCTCTGGCGGCCCCGGCCCGGGCCGCGGCTGATCGTGGCGGGCGGGCTGGTGCTCGGCCTGAGCGCGCCGTTCGCCCAGGTGGGCCAGATCCTCGTCCTGCCCGCGCTGCTGTTCGTGCTGATCGTAGTCACCGGCTGGCGGCGCAAGCTGATCCTCGGTGCGGCGCTGTGCGTCGCGTTCGCCATCCCGATCGCCGGCTTCTCCATGCGCGAGTACATCGTCAACGGGCATTTCTCGCTGGCGCCGGCCGCGGGCAACACCATCTACGGCCGGCTGGCCGAGAGCGCCGACTGCGCGACGCTGAAACTGCCCAGCTACGAGCGGGCGCTCTGCCCGTCCCGGGCGCTGGCCATCCGGCTCGGCCCGGATGGGCTGGTGCACAACGGCGCGTCCCCGGACAAGACGTATGTCGCGCCGCCCGGCCGGACGCACGCCCAGATGACCGACAACTTCGAGCACCAGGTGCTGGTCCAGCAGCCGCTCCGGGTGGTGGCCGGCATCCTGGGCGACTCGGTGAAGCTGTTCGCGGTGGGCCGGTACACCAGTACCGGGGACACGCCGATCTCCCGCTGGCAGTTCCAGACCAGCTACCCGACCTATGGCGAGAGCATCTTCCTCAGCCAGGGCGGCACCATCAAGGTCGGGCTGCACTACGCGGCCAGCGGTGGTCCGACCGTGGTGCAGACGCTCACCCCGTCCTGGGGTGGGCCGGCCCAGGTGAGCCATCCGCTGGCCACGTTCCTGCGCGGCTACCAGCTGGATGGCGGCTACACCCCGGGGCCGCTGCTGGCCCTGGCCACCGTGTTCGGCCTGCTCGGCAGCCTGTTCGTGCTGCGCCGCCGGCGGTCGCAGCCTGATCAGCAGCGCCAGCTCGCACTAGCCTGCCTGCTGGTGTTCGCCGTAGCGGTGGCCGTGCTGCTCGCCTCGGACGCGTTCGAGTTCTCCTGGCGCTACCAGCTGCCCGCGCTGGTCACCCTGCCGCCCGCGGGTGCGCTGGGCATCGCCGTGGTCATCGGGGCGCTGCGCCGGAAGCGCCCGGTGGCGGCCGGCCCGCAGCTGCCGGCCGCAGGCGCGCAGCCGCCAGCCGGGGACCAGCCAACGGAGCACCAGCCCGCGGAACCGGCCGGCCCGCGGGCTCCCGCCGCGGACCGCGCCGCGGCCAGCGACACCGGGCGCAGCGGGGCCCCGGCCAATGCGGCACCGGCCCGGCAGCCGGACGAGGACCCGCAGATCCGGCACTGAGCCCAGCCCCGGGCCCTGGCCGGGGCGGCCCGGCCAGCCGCCTGGCCTGTGGACCAGGCTGTGGACGTCGCGGTGGATATTCAGCCAGCACCGGGGATAACCATCCCCGCGCTGTGGAGAAGATGTGGACAGCGCGAATTTCTTAAAAATACTTGGCTGCCCCTCTTGCGCACCCCGGTGGCCTAGGAGTAGAAATTTCCTCACCACCAAATGTGGGGGTCAGCGGGAAATCCGCTTCCTGGACAGGCCGGGCAACTGGGCTTTCTGCGGAATGTGGTGAGGCCGGGAAACCGGTTCTCCGAGTTGATTTCTTACTCAGGTGGGAACGGCCTTTGCGGCCAATGGAAGCCGAGCAATCGGCGGCCGTGACGCGCTGGCCATGGTGAGGCCCCTCCAACTCATACTTGGAGGGGCCTCACTCTTATGCGCCGGGTCCTTACTGGCTTAGGCGCCCGGTCCTTCGCGGCGCTCCCCGCCGCCCTCCGACCAGGTGCCGCCATGCTGGCGCGCGTACCGGCGCTGCTTGCGCGACGAGTCGGCGTACTGGTCGTACATGTCCTCCGCGGTCCGCTTGGTGCGGCGGCTCAGCCCGCGGGTCCGCCAGCCGATCATCTGGAAGAACGCGTAACCGGCGAAGACGAACAGTGCCACGATCCCGATGTCCAGCCACATGTCTGCTCACCTCATCCTGGCCGAGACACACTGTCTTCCCTACCCAGCACAGATCCGGCAAACCTGTGGATCAGATTGTGGACACCGCGGTGGACAGCCACCCGCTCCCGGGGGATAACACCGGCAATCTTGTGGATTTCGTGTGGACAGCAAAAGAATCTTGAAATTTATGGCCGCAACCTCTTGTGCGCCGCCAGCCGGCGGAGTAGAAAATTCACTCACCGCAAAGCGGAGGTCTTCTCAGGGGGAAACTCCAGAGTAGGCAGGGGGAAACCCCGGGGACTGTGTGAAAGGCCGGGCAACCGGAATTTCTAACGGTGTCAGAAGCAAAAGCGGTAAGCCGTTTAGCAATAAGGTAGCCGAGCAATCAGCAGGCCAGAGCGAGGCGGCAGGCCGTAGCGCGCCAGGCAGCCGAGCAATCGGTGGCCGATGCAAAGCGGCCAGGTGAGGCCCCTCCAACTCATACTTGGAGGGGCCTCACTCTTTGCCGCTATTCTTCGCCGGGCCTCAGGTCAGGTCGCGGCGGCGGAACGCGGCCAGCCCGGCCACGGTCAGCCCGGCCGCCACCACCGTCAGCCAGATCAGCGGCGTGGCGGTGAACGTCCCACCAGGCAGCGCGGGCACGTGAGCGAACGGCGTCAGGTCCAGCAGCCACTGGGACAGCCCCAGCGAGCGCCCGAGCAGGTCCACCAGCGCGACCACGGCCAGCACCGTCCAGGCGGCCGCCACTGTCACCCGGGGCGCCAGACCGACCAGGGCCACCGCCAGCCCGGCCAGCACCCAGGCCGCCGGCACCTGGGCCAGCGCCGCGCCGAACTGGCGTCCCACCTCGGAACCGATCGCGCCGGTGCGCGCGCCGTAACCCAGCCCGCTGGCCACCCCGGCCATCGCCATCAGCAGCACGATGCCGCCCATGGCCCAGACCACCTCGGCCGCCACCCAGCGGATCCGGCTGACCGGGCCGGCCAGCATGGCCTCGGCCCGCCCCTCGGCCTCGTCCGCGTGCAGCCGCAGCACGGTGGCCACCCCGAACGCCGCGGTCATGACGCTGAGCAGTGCGAACTCGATGGCCAGGTAGGCGTCCACCAGCCCGGTGCGCCCGCCTGCCCGGAGAATGTCGGTCCGGGCCTGCGGGCTGCTGTTCAGCGTGGCCCCGATGCCCTTGGCCGCGGCGCCCAGCACCACGGCGGACAGCACGAAGGCCAGCACCCAGCCCGCCAGGCCGGTGCGCTGCAGCCGCCAGACCAGGGTGAGCGGGCTGCGCAGCCAGCCCGCGGCGTCGGCCCGCCCGGGCCGGGCCGGGACCAGCCCGGCGCCCAGATCCCGGCGGCCGGCCAGCACCGCCGCGGCCGCGGCCAGCGCCACGGTGACCGCGGCGCACACCAGCAGCAGCCACCAGCGTGGCCCGTCGTACGGCTGGACCCGCTCGATCCAGCCCAGCGGGGACACCCAGCTCAGCCAGCGCAGCGCGGGTGCCGGGTCGCCGACCGCGCGGAGCAGGTAGGCCAGCCCGAGCACGCTGATGGCCATCCCGCGGGCGGTCCGGGCGCTCTCGGTGAGCTGGGCCGTCACCGCGGCCACGCCGGCGAACATGCAGCCGGCCAGCGCGGTCGCCGCGCCGAGGGCCAGCGAGCCGGCAGCGGGCAGCCGGAACGCGATCTGCACGACCGCGAGCAGCAGGCCGACCACCAGGCACGCGCCGATCGTCACGGCCAGCGCGGCGGCCAGCGCGGCGAACCGGCCGACCACGGTGGCGCCGACCAGTTCCAGCCGCCCGGCCTCCTCGTCGGCCCGGGTGTGCCGGATCACCGCGAAGATGCCCAGCAGCCCGGCGCCCACCGCGATGAACAGCCCGGCCTTCCAGACGATCAGTGCGCCCAGCGAGTCGCCGAACACCGGGCCGCTCAGTGCCAGGAACGACGGGTTGGCCTGGATGCTGTGCGCCAGCGAGGCCCGCTCGCCGGCCGCGGTGAACAGGTGGTGGTAGCTGTACGTGGTGCTGGCCAGGCTGCCGACCAGCGCGTACACCCAGATGACCAGGAAGATCCGGTCCCGGCGCAGCGCCAGCCCGGCCAGCGTCCCGGTACCGGCCAGCGGGTGGGCGGAGCTCTGCTCCCTTGCGCCTCCGGGGCCCCACCCACCTCCCCATTCCCGCTTCCCTTGCCTCCTTCCCTCGTCGCGCACGTCGCTCGTTCCTCGCTCCTGACGCTCCTCAGTCCAGTCGGCGGCGCGCCCCTTTGGCGCGGTCATGACGCGCCGTCCGTGTAGTGCCGCAGGAACAGCTCCTCCAGCGTGGGCGGCTGGCTGACCAGGCTGCGCACGCCCGCGTCGGTCAGCCGCTTGAGCAGCTCGTCAAGCGCGCTGTTGTCGGCCTGGCAGCTCACCCGGGTGCCCTCGATGTCCAGGTCGTGCAGGCCGGGCAGCTGGTCAAGCCCGGCCGGCGGCCGGGCCAGTTCGGCGCGCACCGAGGTGCGGGACAGGTGCCGCAGGTCGGCCAGTGCCCCGGAATCCACCGTGCGGCCCGCCCGGATGATCGTCACCCGGTCGCACAGCGCCTCCACCTCGGACAGGATGTGGCTGGACAGCAGCACGGTCCGGCCGTCCCGGCGCTCTTCTTCCACGCACTCCCGGAACGCCGCCTCCATCAGCGGGTCAAGCCCGGACGTCGGCTCGTCCAGGATGAGCAGCTCAGACCCGGCGGACAGCGCGGCGATCAGCGCCACCTTCTGCCGGTTGCCCTTGGAGTAGGCCCGGCTCTTCTTAGCCGGGTCCAGCTCGAACTTCTCCAGCAGCACGGCCTTGCGCTTCTCGTCCACCCCGCCGCGCAGCCTGGCCAGCAGGTCGATCACCTCGCCGCCGGACAGGTTCGGCCACAGCGTGACGTCGCCCGGCACGTAGGCCAGCCGCCGGTGCAGGCTGACTGCCTCGTGCCAGGGATCGGCGCCGAGCAGCCGGGCAGTTCCGCCGTCGGCCCGGATCAGGCCGAGCAGCACCCGGATCGTCGTGGTCTTGCCCGCTCCGTTGGGCCCCAGGAAGCCGTGCACCTCGCCCGGCGCCACGTGCAGATCCAGCCCGTCCAGCGCCTGCGTCCGGCCGAACGCCTTGCGCAGGCCGGTCACCTCGATCACCGCGCTCATGTCTCCGCACTCTAACAAAATTCACGATTTTATGAAAATAATGAATCTAGTAAACTAGGTCACACCAGCTGACATGCCAGGGAATGAGGTGACGGTAGTGGCGGAGGCGGCGAAGCCACGGGACGAACAGGCGGTGCGGCAGTTCGTCGAGCGATTCGCCGCGGTGCTCTCCCAGGCGGGCATCCCGCTGATGCCGTCCCGGGTGTTCGTCGCCTTGCTCACCGCCGACGCGCCCCGGCTTACCGCAGCTGACATCGCCGGGATACTCCAGGTGAGCCCGGCCGCGGTGTCCGGCGCCGTGCGCTATCTGCTGCCGCTCGGGCTAGTCATCCGGGAGACCGAGCCGGGCTCCCGGCGCTACTGGTACCGGATGCCCGCCGACGTGTGGCACGAGGTGGTCCGGCTCCGTGACCAGATGATGATGCGCTGGTCGCAGACGCTGCGGGACGGCCAGGATCTGCTTGGCCCGGACAGCCCGGCGGGTCAGCGGATGAGCGAGTCGATCATGTATTTCGACTTCGTGCAGAAGGAACTGCCGATGGTGCTCAGCCGATGGGAGGAGTACCGCGACTCGCACCGCGACTGACCGAGCGGCATCCCGGGTCCACTCGCCCGATCATCTTCGCTAGCCTGGCCGTATGGCCGAGAACGAGACCGATGATCGCTCCGCCGACCCGGGCAGCGAGTACGAGTACGGCGGCGGCACCGGCGACTTTGAGCGCGGTGAGTACAACCCGGGCGAAGGCGGATTGGAAGACACGGACTTCGAGGACGACGGCGTGCTGGACTCCTCCGACACCCTGGAAGACCCCGAAGATCCCTACGAAGACCCACTGGACACGGGCATCCTGCCCGCGGACAAGTGGTCGCCCGGCGAGCGCTTCGGCGACACGCTGGAAGAGGAACGCGAAGGCGAGTCGCTGGACCAGTTGCTCGCCGAAGAGGAACCCGACGAAGACCCGTACCGGGCCGCGCAGGCCGACGGCGACCTGCCCCGGGAGGGATCGGAGCCGTTCGACGAGCCGCAGCCGCGGGCCGGCCGCCTGGTCCAGGAGGACGAAGGCCTGCACCCGGACCGCGAGGCGGACCTGGTAGCCGAGGACGTCGGCATCGACGGGGGCGCCGCGTCCGCCGAGGAAGCCGCGGTGCACCTGACCGACGAGGACGAGGACGAGATCGCCGGCGGCCCAGAAGGCTAACGCGAGCTAGCGCCCGCTGGGCACGCAGCCGCGCAGAACTGAAGACGGAGGACCCGAGCTGGCGGCAACGGACAACCCGGACATGACACAGCCACAGCCGTCCTTGCTGTCCGGGCGAACCGCGTGGGCGCGGCACCGGGAAACCCAGCTGCGCCAGTTCCTGCGTACCGAGACGGGCAGCGCCGTGGTGCTGCTGGCCGCCACCGTGGCCGCGCTGATCTGGGCCAACGCCAGCATCGCCAGCTACGACTCGTTCTGGGCCACCGGGCTGTCGATCCACCTGGGCAGCACCGGCCTGGGCATGGACCTGCACGGCTGGGTGAACTCCGGGCTGATGACGTTCTTCTTCCTGGTCATGGGCCTGGAAGCGCGGCGCGAGTTCGACATGGGCGAGCTGCGCGAGCGGCGTCGGCTCACCCTGCCGGTGCTGGCCGGCCTGGGCGGGATGGTCGTGCCGATCGGCATCTTCCTGGCCTTCAACGCCGGGCACGCGAACACGGCGCACGGCTGGGGCATTGCGATGTCCACCGACAGTGCGTTCGCGCTAGGCATGCTGGCCCTGGTCGGCCACGGACTGCCCGACCGGGTGCACACCTACCTGCTCACCTTCTCGGTGGTGGACGACCTGACCGCGCTCGTGGTCATCGCGGTCGTGTACACCCGCGGTGTGCGGCTGGACGCGCTTATCACCGGGATCGCCATCCTGGCCGTGGCGGCCGGGCTGCGGATCATCGCGAACCTCCGCTTCGGCCCGGTGTACTTCCTGCTCGGGCTGGCCGCCTGGGTTGTGTTCGAAAAGTCCGGCGTGGACCCGGTAGTGGTCGGCCTGCTGCTGGGCCTGCTCAGCTACGCCTCGCCGCCCGCGCGCGGCGACCTGGAGCGGGCCACCGACCTGTTCCGGCTGTTCCGCGAGCAGCCCACCCCGGAGCTGGCCCAGGAAGTGCGCGAGGGCGTGCGCACCGCCATCTCCCCCAACGAGCGGCTGCAGCAGATCTACCACCCGTGGAGCAGCTACCTCATCGTGCCGCTGTTCGCGCTGGCCAACGCGGGCGTCGCGATCAGCACCGGGCTGCTCACGACAGCGTTCACCGCCCCGCTGACGCTGGGCATCCTGGTCGGCTACGTGGTCGGCAAGCCGGTCGGCACGGCCGGCACCGCCTGGCTCGTCAGCAAGCTCACCCGGGGCCGGGTGCAGCCCCCGATCGGCTGGGCGGCGGTACTCGGCGCCGGCACTATCGCCGGGATCGGCTTCACCGTGTCGCTGCTCATCGCCGCGCTGGCCTTCCACGGCACCCTGCTGGCCGAGGCCAAGCTAGGCATCCTGTCCGCCGCGCTGTGCTCATCGGCGGTGACCTGGCTGGTGTTCAAGGCCACCAGGCGGCTGCCCAAACGGCTGAAGCTCCGGGCCATCCTGGGCACCGCCGAGCAGGTCACCGACCTGGCCGTGCCGATCGACCCGGAGCGCGACCACGTCCGCGGGCCGATGAAGGCGCCGGTCACCCTGGTGGAGTACGGCGACTTCGAATGCCCGTACTGCGGCCAGGCCGAACCGGTCGTCCGGGAACTGCTGGCCGGCACCGGTGACCTGCGCTACGTGTTCCGGCACCTGCCGCTGACCGATGTGCACCAGCACGCCCAGCTGGCCGCGGAAGGCGCGGAGGCCGCCGACCGGCAGGGGGCGTTCTGGGAAATGCATGACATGCTGATGGAGCACCAGGGCGCGCTCACCAAGCGCGACCTGCTCCGGTACGCGGCCGAGCTCGGCCTCGACCAGGCCAAGTTCGGCGAGGACCTGCGCAATCACGCGGGAGCGGCCCACGTCGCCGAGGACGTGGACTCCGCCGACCTGTCCGGGGTGTCCGGCACCCCCACCTTCTTCGTCAACGACAAGCGGCACTACGGCGCCTACGACATCGACGCGCTGACCGAGGCGGTCCGGTCCGCCCGGGCCCGCGCCTTCATCACCGCCTGAGCGACCTGGACAACCTGAGGAGGCCGGCCAGATGGGCATGGTCAAGACGGTGGGCCTGGTGCTACATCCCGGCCGGAACTGCGATTCGGCGATGTTCACCATCCTGAAGTGGGCCAGCGAGCGCAAGGTGACCGTGCTCGGGGTGGAAGGTGAGGCCGACCGGGTACCCGCCCAGGTGGACTCGGTCCCCCAGGAGGAACTGGCCAAGCGCTCCGACCTAATGGTCAGCCTGGGCGGCGACGGCACCATGCTGCGCGCGATGCGGATGTCGGCCGGCCCGCGGCCGCCGGTGCTCGGCGTCAACGTGGGCAAGCTGGGCTTCCTGGCCGAGATCGACCCACCCGAGATGGCCGATGCGCTGTGCGCGATCGACGAGCACCGGTTCACCACGGAAGCCCGGTCCGCGGTGCGCGCCGAGTTCCAGGACGGGCAGCACCTCGCGTTCAACGACGTGGACCTGGCCCGCATCCCCGGCCTCAGCTCTTCCGCGGTGGTCGAGCTGACCGTGGAAGGGCACCCGTTCGTGCGCTACGCGGCGGACGCGCTGATCGTGGCCACGCCGACCGGGTCGACCGCGTACGCGTTCTCCGCGGGCGGCCCGATCATCTCGCCCATGGTCGAGGGCCTGCTGGTCATCCCGGCCTCACCGCACTCCGCGTTCAACCGGGCCGTGTTCCTGAACGCGGCCGAGCAGCTCATCCTGACCGTGCTGCCGACCAGCGGCGAGCTGGCCGTCGAGGCGGACGGCATCGTGGTCGGCCACGTCCGCCCGGGCGACGTGATCCAGCTCAGCACGGTCCCGGACGCGGCCCAGGTGGTCCGGCTCGGCAAGACCACGTTCTACCAGCGCGCCCAGCGCAAGCTCCGGCTCACCGGCTCAGCCGAGGCGGACTGAGCGGGCAGCGCAGGCGGTACCGTGGGCACAAAATCGCCTGGCGTGGAAGGATGGCCAGCCATTCTTCGTTGGTATCCAGTAGCGGCAGGCGGACACCGCTGGAAGGGCTGTGATCGTGGTGCGAGATCCGGGAGACCTCTACGAGGTGAGCCCTGGCGCGCCGGAACTGGACGGGGTAGTGATGCTGCACTACCTCGACGGCTTCATCGACGCCGGGGCGGCGGGCAAGCTGCTGTCCGCCCACCTGCTGAGCACGCTGGAGCACCAGGAACTGGTCCGGTTCGACGTGGACCGGCTGATCGACTACCGGTCGCGCCGCCCGCCGATGATCTACTCCCGGGACCACTGGGAGAGCTACGAGGCCCCCGAGATCACCATGCACCTGCTCACGGACCCCGCGGGCGGCCAGTTCCTGCTGCTCAACGGGCCGGAACCAGACCTGGAGTGGGAACGATTCACCCAGGCGGTCCGGGACGTGGCGGCCCGGCTGCGGGTCCGGATGGCGATCGGCTACCACGGCATCCCGATGGGCGCGCCGCACACCCGCCCGCTGGGCGTCACCGCGCACGCCACCAGCCCGGGCCTGACCACCGGGTACCCGCCGCTGGTGGACCGGCTGCAGGTGCCGGGCAGCGTGGCCGCGCTGCTGGAGATGCGGCTCGGCGAAGAAGACCGGGCCGCGCTCGGTTTCGCCGTGCACGTCCCGCACTACCTGGCCCAGGCCGCCTACCCGGCGGCCGCGGTGACCCTGCTCGGCTCGGTGGCCCGGGCCAGCGGCCTGCAGCTGCCCGAAGAGGCACTGCTCGAGGCGGCCCGGGAGACCGACGAGGAAATCCGCCGCCAGGTGGAAGGCTCCGAGGAGATCCTGGAAGTGGTGCAGGCGCTGGAGCGCCAGTACGACTCGTTCGCCGAGGGCCAGGCCCGGGACGGCGGCCTGCTCGCCGACGGATCCGAGCAGATGCCCACCGCCGACGAGCTGGGCGCCCAGTTCGAGCAGTTCCTGGCCGAACAGCAGGGCCGGGCCGACTCATCGGACTCCTGACCCTGCCGTCCGGCCGGGGGTCACCCCACTTCGCGTAGCTTCCCGGTGCTCACGTCGAAGACGAACCCGCGCACCGAGTCCTTAACCGGGACGAACGGGCTGGCCTTGATCCGGTTGATGGACTGCCGCACGTCCTCGTCCAGGTCGCTGAACGCCTCGGCCGCCCAGGGCGGCCTGATCCCGGTCTCCTCCTCGATGGTGGCCTTGAACCCATCGTCGGTGAACGTGAGCATGCCGCACTCGGTGTGGTGGATGAGGATGATCTCCCGGGTGCCGAGCAGCCGCTGGCTGATGGCCAGCGACCGGATGGTGTCGTCGGTGACGGCCCCGCCCGCGTTGCGGATCACGTGCGACTCGCCTTCCTGCAGGCCGAGCAGGCCGTACACGTTGAGCCGGGCGTCCATGCAGGCGACCACGGCCAGCTGGCGGGCCGGCGGGAGCGGCAGCAGCCCGCCAAACTCCGCCGCGTACGCCTCGTTGTTAGCCAGCAGCTCATCAGTAGCGGTCATCGCGCCAGTCCTCCTCGGTTCGGCCGCGCCGAGCGGCTTCGCTCACGATCATCTTCTGCACCAAACCGGCCGGAGGTACACCGAACGGGGCAAACATTCCGCCCGTGCCCCCCAGCTACCGAAATAGACAATTCCGATTGAGATAGTAAGGTATAGGATGGCCGCCCCACGCGTCACCCCATCCACACGCCGCGATACCGGATCATTAGACTGAGCTGCGGGTATCGGGGACGTCGGGGGGAATGCGGCGATGAGCCGGTTGACTGCACGCCAGTGCCTGGCGCCAGGCACCGTGGTGGCACCGGGCGAGGTCCTGGTGGCCACCGAGATCGGTGACCCGGCGCGCGGGCTGCTGCCCTGCCCGGCCGCGCCGCTGGTCGGCGGGCTGCTGCACCGCCGCCGCGGCGTCCAGGTCCGGTACGCACCGGTCCCGCAGTCCGCCGACGCCAGCCAGGCCGACGACGGCGCGGCCCTGTTCATTACCACCGCGCTGCACCAGGACGGCACCGCCACCGCCATCGGCGCGGCCGCGAACAGCGTCGACGCAGTGGCCATGGCCGCGGCCCGCGGCGCGGTCGAGGAATGGGCCGCGGTCACCGCGAGCCGCCGCCTGCTCAGCGCGGTCAGCCCGTGGTGCCCGGGCGCGCGGCGCGCGCTCGAAAAGGCCCAGCAGGCCACCGCCGACGGCCCCGTGCACGTCCTCGGCCAGCTGATGGCCCCCCCGCAGGACTGCGCTGAGCTGGAGAAGGCCGGCGCCGTCTTCACCACGTCCCTGTCCGATATACCGAACGCCGGCACCGTGCTGATCCCGGCCCACGGCGCGCCGCCCGGGCTGCGCGAGCAAGCCGCGGAACGCGGCCTCGACGTCATCGACATGACCTGCCCACTGGTCGCGGCCATCCAGGCGGAATGCCACCGGTTCGCGGAACGCGGCGATCAGGTCGTGCTGATCGGCCAGCATGGCCTGGCCGTGCTGCCCACCGTGCTGGGCGAGGCGCCGGGCCACGCCATCCTGGCCGAGACCCGGGCCGGCGCGGGCGCGGTCCAGGTGTCCGACCCGCGGCGGGTGTCCTACCTGCTGCTGCCCGGTGTCCCGGTGGAGGACACCACGGTGGCCACCGAGGCGCTGCGGTCCCGGTTCCCGGCGCTGCGCGGGCCGGACCCGGACGGGTTCTGCTACGCGGCCTCCGACCGGGCCGAGACGGTCCGGGCCATGGCCGGGTCCTGCGCGATGGTGCTGGTGCTGGGCAGCGAGGACGACCCGGACACCCGGTACCTGACCGGGCTGGCCCGGTCCAGCCACGCCAAGGCCAACGTGATCGGCGCGGTCACCGACATCGTGCCGTCCTGGCTGGCCGGGGCGGGCTCGGTCGGCCTGGTCCAGTCCACCGTCGCGCCGTCCGGGCTGGCCGTGCAGGTGACCGAGGCGCTGTCCGGGCTTGGCCCGCTCAGCGTGACCCAGCGGGTGGTGCACACCGAGGTGACCGGCCGCCCGGCCGACTGGTAACCGGCCCCGGCCCTCTGCCATTGTTGCCTCATGCTGTTTCCCACCTCGCTCGTTGGCAGTTACCCCCAGCCGGACTGGCTCATCGACCGGGAGCGGCTGCGGCACCGCTTCCCGCCCCGGGTCCGCGCCACCGAACTGTGGCGGGTCGCCCCGGAGTACCTGCCGCAGGCCCAGAACGACGCGACCGAGCTGGCCGTCCGGGCCCAGGAACGGGCCGGCCTGGACATCATCACCGACGGTGAGATCCGCCGGGAGAGCTACTCGAACCGGTTCGCGACCGCGCTGGACGGGGTGGACATCGACAACCCAGGCACCGCGCTGGACCGCAGCGGGCACCCGAACCCGGTGCCCCGGGTGACCGGCCCGATCAAGCGGCGGCACCCGGTGGAGACCGGCGACCTCGAATTCCTCCGCGGTTGCACCAGCAAGACCGTCAAGATCACCGTGCCCGGCCCGTTCACCATGGCCCAGCAGGCCCAGAACGACTACTACGACAGCACCGAGGCACTGGCGTTCGGCTACGCGGAAGCAGTTAATGAAGAAGTCCGGGACCTGTTCGCGGCGGGTGCCGACATCGTGCAGCTGGATGAGCCCTACCTGCAGGCGCGGCCGGACGAGGCGAAAAAATACGGCGTCCCGGTGATCAACCGGGCGCTGGACGGGATCACCGGCACCACCGCCGTACACCTGTGTTTCGGGTACGCGGCCATCATCCACGACCGGCCGTCCGGCTACTCGTTCCTGCCCGAGCTGGCCGACTGCGCCTGCGACATGGTGTCGGTCGAGACCGCGCAGTCCGGCCTGGACTGCTCGGTGCTGACCGCGCTGGACGGCAAGACGGTCATCCTGGGCGTGCTCAACCTGGGCGACGACAACGTGGAGAACCCAGCTCTGATCGTCGAGCGGGTGCGCCGCGCGCTGCCCTACGTGCCCGCGGAGCGGCTGGTGCTGGCGCCCGACTGCGGGATGAAGTACCTGCCGCGGGACTCGGCGTTCGGCAAGCTGGTCGCGCTGCGGATGGCGGCGGCGCTGCTCCGCGCGGACGCGAGCGTGGCGCCTGCACCGCCGAAAGCAGACCGGTAACCGAGCCGGGCGGTTAAAGGTTCAGGTTGAACGAGAGGACGACGCTCAGGCCGCCTGGGCTGACATCGAGGATCGCGGTGGAAAACAGCCCGCCCGCCGCGGTCACCGTGATCTGCGCGCTCTGCCCGGCGGCCAGCGAGCCCGACGTCCGGCTCAGCGTAATGTCCTCCAGCAGGGCCGCGGGCACGGTGATGTGGTAGCCGCTGACCGCGCCGCCGACCGCGGTCAGCGTCAGCGTCCCGGTGTACGAGCCGCCCACCGACAGCCCGAGACCCAGGTGGAGCGGGGACACGGACAGCGTTCCGGTCACGCCGACCGCGGCGGATGCCGACCCGGTCGCGGACGCCGTCGCCCCGCCGGACGGCGTGCCGCCGGCCGTGCTGCCGGTGCCGGTGCTGGTGCTGGTGGCAGCCGGGTGGCTGCTCGCCGGGCGGCCGCCGCCGGCCAGTGCGGCGCTGCCGCCGGACGGCCCGGACGCCCCGCCCGGCTCGCCCGCACCGGGCTGGGCTGGGCTGGTGACCGATGGTTCCGGCCGCGTGCCGGGCGCGCCGCCCGCCTGCTGACCCGCGTGATGATGCAGCAGGGCGCCGCCAACCAGCAGCGCCCCGCCGACGATGATCGCGCCACCGGCCGCGGTCCCGGCCCGCACGTGCTGGCTGGCCAGCCAGGGCGAGCTGGGCGGGCTGATCGGCCGGGGGAAGCCGCCGGGCCCGACCGGCCCGAGCCGCTGGCCGATGGCCAGCCGCTGGGCCGCCGCGGCCGGCGAGGGATCGGCCACCAGGCTGAGCACCTGGTGCCGCAGCGCGACCGGCAGCGCGGCCACCGGCAGCACGCCGAGCAGGCTGTCCGGGGTGAGCTCGCGGCGGCGCCGCGCACCGCAGATGTCACAGTGCCGGATGTGCCAGGCTGACCCGCTTGCGCAGCAGCACGGTCAGCTTCCCGTCCCAGCCCGCCATGATGGTCGCCAGCTCCGGGCAGGCGTCCTGCCCGGACCGGGCGACCAGCAGCACGGCCAGCGCCGACTCGAAGTGCGCCCGGGCCCGGGACGCCATGGCGTGCGCCTGGTTGCGCGGCACGCCCAGCGTGTCGGCCAGATCCGCGCCGGTCAGTTCGTGGCCCAGGGTCAGCTCGATGATCTCCCGCTCGTTCTCGGTCAGGCCAGCCAGCGCCGCCCAGACCAGCTCGCGGATCTCCGCCTGTTCCAGGCTCGCGCCGAGGTCAGCGGTGTCATCGCTCACCTCGGCCGACTCGTCCAGCGGGGGGGAAGAATCGCGGCCCCGCAGCCGCCGGTGGCACTCGTTCCGGGCCACCGCGTAGAGCCAGGGCCGGAGCCGGTCCGGGTCGCGCAGCGCGCTGACCTTGCCGGCCGCGATGACGAACGTGTCCTGCACCGCGTCGGCCGCGTCGGCCGGCTCGGTGAGCAGTACCTGACAGTAGGAGAACAGATCCGCTGCGTAACGGTCATAGGCCGCAGCCAGACCAGCCGGGTCGCTGGCGACGATCGCGGCCACAATGTCCCGGTCGCGCATGGGCATACGGTATGACCCGGCGGCTGTCCCGGGAGGCATTTCCGGCCCATCACCGCGGTCGCCGCGGAGTTCCGGTCCTGCAGCTGGCTGGCTGACCCGCCGGCCGGTGCGGTGCCGCCGACTGGTGTGGTGCCGCCGGCCAGCGCGGTGCCGCCGGCCAGCGCGGTGCCGCCGGCCAGCGCGGTGTCGCCGGCCAGTGCGGTGTCGCCGGCCAGTGCGGCGCGGGTGGCGCGGCGCCGGGGCAGCACTGGCCCGCACCGGTCCAGCCGGTGGTCTCCCGGCCGGTCCCGCCCGGCTGGGTGCCCGTCTGGCCTGGCTGGGCCACCAGCGGGCCGTGACGGCACCGGCGGCGCCCGGCAGTGGCTGCCCGGGTGCCGCCGGTGCTGTCTCCCGATACGCGGCAGTGCTGCGACGGGGCCGCCGGGGGCAGGCAGCGGTGCGCCGCCCCGCCCACGACCAGTGGCTGACCAGCCGGCGGCCGCGCGGTGGCCGGCGCCACCATGATCGCCGGTGTCATGCCCGCGCCCCGTGACGTCCGCATCCGGGGGTGTGCTGGCAGCAACAGCATCACGCTGGCTGTCGCCGCGACCAGCATGCTGACCGCGACCCCGGAGACCTTCGTCAGTGAGTCCATGCCGCGTCCCCTCCTTACGACGGCGCCGGGTAACGCCGTCGGAGGTAGGAGTCCGCGCCCTGGCCGACGCCAACACTTCCTGCCGGAATTTCTCATTCAGAACTTTCCGCCCCACCCCACCCCGCGCAGTGGCCGCCACCCGGCGCCCCATCCCGCGGTGGCCGCCACCCGGCGCCCCACCCCGCGCGGTGGCCGCCACCCCGGCGCACCGCCCTCCCCACGCTGCCGAACCACCGGAATGTTTCAGCCACGCTCCCCGGCGCCCGGCCCGCACCACATCGCTGAAACATCCATGCGCACCTGACCGCGTGAACGAATCAGCCATGCGGTTGGGATCGGTACGGGACGGCGCGGGCAGCGGGCCGGCACGGCACGGGCAGTGGGCCGGGACGGCGAGTACGGCCGGGGCGCGGGCGCGTCGAGGCACGCCACCGCCCGCAATGAAGCGGGCCCGGCGCGCCGTCGCCACGCGCTGGGACCAGCCGGGCACAATGGCGGGTTTTTTGTTTACCGAAATACCTGCCGCAGAAATACCTCCTAGGGGTATCTAGAGATACCCCCGGCAGGTTTATGAATTCCCGGCCGCATTCCCGCTTACCGGACATCACTGCAGCTCAGAGCCATGACCAATAGCATGTGAACCGGCATGTCTTGTCGTCGGCTAACACCAACATCTACGCTTTTTCTATTGCGTCCAGGCCATCCGGAAAGCCAGGAGTCCCGGTAATGAGCGAGGTTGCGGTCGCCCGGCCCGAAGGGGACTGGCCGGGCCACCATAGCGGGGTGCCCGCGGCCGCCTGGCAGGCCCCGGACACCCGCCGGATGCTGCAACTGGCGCTGGGCGCGCTCTGGCTGCTGGACGCCATCCTGCAAGCGCAGTCAGTCATGTTCACCCGGGCGTTCAGCCACATGCTGGCCGGCTCGGCCGCGGGCAACCCGGCGCTGGTCGCGCACCCGATCTCGTGGAGCGCCAGCTTGATCGCGCAGCACGGGATGGCCACCAATGCCGTGTTCGCCGCCGTGCAGTTGCTGCTCGGGCTGGGCATCGCCGGGCGCCGGACGGTCCGCGTCGCGCTGGCCGCCTCGATCGTCTGGTCGCTGGCTGTCTGGTGGCTGGGTGAGGGCCTGGGCGCTGTGCTCACCCCGGCGGCCAGCCCGGTCACCGGCGCCCCCGGCGCTGTGATCATCTACGCGCTGCTGGCCGTGCTGCTGTGGCCGCGGGACCGGGCCAGCCGGCAGGCCCCGTTCGTGGCCGCCCAGGCCGTCGGCGCGCCGGCGGCGCGGGTCCTCTGGCTGCTGCTCTGGGGCAGCATGGCCTATCTCGCGGTCCAGCCTGCCAACCGCGCCCCGCAGGCCATGGCCAGCACGATCTCCGCGATGACCGCCAGTGAGCCCGGCTGGCTCCGCGCGGTCGGGCACGGCGCGGCCGGGCTGCTGGCCGGGCAGGGGCTGCTCGCGTCGGCACTGCTGGCCACCGCGCTGGCCGTGGTCGCCATCGGCGTGTACCTGCCGCGGGCCGCGGCCCGCGGCACCGTAGTGCTGGCGGTCGTGCTGGCCGTGGCGACGTGGGTGGTCGGGCAGGCGCTCGGCGGGATCCTGACCGGCATGGGCACCGACCCCGGCACCGGCCCGCTGCTGGTGCTGCTGGCCGCCGCCTACTGGCCGGCCGCGGCCACCCCCGATGGGGCGGCCGCCGCCGCCCCGGACGGGGCACGAGACGAGACCGAGACGAGGGGGCGCGGATGGCCGGACCGGCTTGGCTCGCGGACAGCTTCGCCGCGCTGATGCTGCTGACCGCGCTGTATTGCGCGGCACGCCTGGTCCTGGCCCGGACCCGGCGGCGGCCGACCGAGCGGGACGTCGATCTGGTGCACGTGCTGATGGGCGTGGCCATGGCCGGCATGCTCGCCCCGCGCGCCCTGCTGCTGGCCGGCCCGGCGCAACCGGGCGGCGCGCTCTGGGCCGTGACCTGGGGCCTGGTCTTCGGCGTGGCCACGGTGTGGTTCGCCGCGCGGATCGCGCTGTCCTTCCGGGCCACCGGCGGGCTGCGGCCGGCGGGCAGCCACCACCTGCCGCACCTGATCATGTCCGGGACGATGGTCTACATGCTGGCCACCGTGGCCCGGCCAGCTCAGCTGTCCGGGGCTGGGGCGGCCGCCGCAGCCGGGCCGGCCGTGCATTTCCCGTTGCTGGCGCTGATCCTGGCTCAGTTCATGGTGGGCTACGTGATATGGACCGCCGACCGGCTGCCCACCCTGGCCCGGGTGCGTGCCTGGCGGCCCGCCCCGGCCGCCCCGGACCGGTCGCGGTACTGGCCAGCCACCCCGGCGGCGGCCCGGCCAGCACTCCCCTGGCCAGCCCCAGCCCGGCCAGCCCCAGCCCGGCCGGCACCAGCTGGGCCGCGGCCAGCCCGCCGCTCTCCCCCCGGCTGGCTTCGTGCTGCAACATCGTGATGGGCCTGGTCATGGGGTACATGCTGATCATTAGCCTGTAGCCGTCGCGGCCCGGTACCGGTCCAGTGCGGCCAGCCGCGCCGTCTTGTGCTCCACGATCGGCGCCGGGTAGTCGCGGCCGATCAGGCAGCCCGCGCGCTGCTGTTCCCCGGCCGGCATCCGCCACGGCTCAGCCAGATAGCTGTCCGGCACCCGGGCCAGCTCGGGCAGATAGCGGCGCACATACCGGCCGTCGGGATCGAACCGCTGCTGCTGCAGCGCCGGGTTGTACAGCCGCCGGAACGCGGGCTGCGGGTCGACCCCGACCGACGCGATCCATTGCCAGTTGCCGTTGTTGCTGGCCTGGTCCCCGTCGAGCAGCAGGCGCATGAACCAGGCTTCGCCGCGCCGCCAGTCGATGCCCAGGTCCTTGGTCAGGAACGACCCGACCAGCAGCCGGACCCGATTGTGCATCCAGCCTTCCCGCCTCAGTTGCCGCATGCCGGCGTCGACCAGCGGAAACCCGGTCACGCCCGCGGTCCAGGCGGTGAAGTCCGCATCGTCGCCCGGCCAGTCCAGGGCGCCGCGGTAGCGGGGCTGGAACTCCTGCCGCGAGTTCTCCGGGTGGTGCACGAGCACGTGCTGGTAAAAGTCCCGCCAGCACAGCTGGCGCTGCAGTGCTGCTGCACCCTTAGCCAGCGCACCGCTCCCCCGGCCGAGCTGATCTTCCACTGCGCGCGGTGACAGGCAGCCGAACCGCAGGTACGGCGACAGCCGCGACGAGCCGTCCGCACCGGCCTGATCCCGGCCGGTGTCGTAGTCGCGGACCGGGCCGGCCAGGAAGGTGGCCAGCCGGGCCAGCCCGGCGGTCTCGCCACCCGGGACGGGCTCGGTCACCTCCTGGCGCAGGCCCAGGCTGGCCAGCGACGGCACCCGGCCGTGCCGGACCCGGGACGGCATGCTGACCGGCCCGGGCGCGTCCAGCACCGGCCGCCGCGGGGCGTCCTGCCAACGGCGGTAGAACGGGGTGAACACGGTGTACGGCCGTCCCTGCCCGGTCTGCAGCGCGCGCACGTCGTCCAGCACGCTGACCCCGGGGTGCGCGTGCCCGGTCACCCCGGCCTGCTCCAGCGCGGCGCGCACCTGGCGGCCCCGGAGCGCCTCGAACGGGCTGGGATCCGCGCTCAGGTGCACCTCGCTGGCCCCGGCCTCCCGGGCCAGCGCGGGCAGTTCCCGCTCCGGCGGCCCGTGCCGGATGACCAGCCGGGCGCCGCGCGCGGCAAGCTGTTCATCCAGGTCGGTCAGGCAGTCCAGGAGGAACGCGGCACGCGGCCCGGAGGCGTGCCGCCCATGCAGCAGCCGGTCGTCCAGGCAGAACACCGGCACGATCTGCTCATGCCGGGCCAGCGCGGCGCACAGCGCTGGGTGGTCGTGTACCCGCAGGTCACGGCGGAACCAGACGAGAGCAGCCATGGCCGCCGATGCTACCCAGCGGGCCGCCGGTTATCCCGCAGGCGGGTCCAGGTCCAGGTCGACCACGACCGGGGCGTGGTCGGATGGGCCCTTGCCCTTGCGCGCTTCCCGGTCGATATAGGCGTCCTTGACCGCCGCGGCCACCGGCGCGCTGGCCAGCACCAGATCGATCCGCATGCCCATGCCCTTGTGGAACATGCCCGCCCGGTAGTCCCAGTAGGTGAACGGCTTGCCTTTGAGCGCGCGGGGCGGCACGTCGGTGAGCCCGAGCGCCAGCAGCTCAGACAGCTCGGCCCGCTCGGCCGGGGTAACGTGGGTGGAGCCCCCGAACGCGGCCGGGTCCCACACGTCGGCGTCGGTGAGTGCGATGTTGAAGTCCCCGCACACCACCAGCCGCGGCTGGCCCGCCGCGGCCCCGGGCGCGCGCTCGGCCAGTTCCGGCCGCAGCGCTTCGCGCAGCGCGGCCAGCCAGGCCAGCTTGTAGTCCAGGTGCGGACTGTCCAGCGCCCGCCCGTTCGGCACGTACACCGACCACACCCGGCAGCCCGCGCAGGTGGCGGAGATGGCCCGGGCCTCTGGCTCGGGGAAGCCCGGCTCGCCGTCGAAGCCTCGGTGCACGTCCTCCGGGTCGGTACGGGACAGGATGGCCACCCCGTTCCACCGGCCGGTGCCGTACAGCGCGGCCTGGTAGCCCAGCTCGCCCACTTCCGCGGTGGGGAAGCCGCTGTCTGGGACCTTGGTTTCCTGCAGGCACAGCACGTCCGGCAGGACTTCGTCCAGCCAGCCGAGCAGCCGGGGCAGCCGGGCCTGCACCGAGTTGACGTTCCAGGTGGCTAGCCGCACGGTCGTCGCTCCCGTTCTGTCAGGCGTTGGCGTGCAGGGCGGCGTTCAGCGCCGTGCCGTGCCCGGAGCGCTCGATGACCCGGACCGCGCCGGTCTGCGAGTCGCGCAGCCAGAGCAGGCCAGACCGGCCGGACAGGTCGCGTGCCTTCACCACCTGCCCGTCCGGCAGCGCCACCTTGGTGCCCGCGGTGACGTACAGGCCGGCCTCGACCACGCAGTCGTCGCCGAGCGAGATGCCGATGCCCGCGTTCGAGCCGATCAGGCAGCGCTCGCCGACCGAGATCGTCTCCTTGCCGCCGCCGGACAGGGTGCCCATGATGGCCGCCCCGCCGCCCACGTCCGAGCCGTCGCCGACCACCACACCGGCCGAGATCCGGCCCTCCACCATGGACGTGCCGAGAGTGCCGGCGTTGAAGTTGACGAAGCCCTCGTGCATGACCGTGGTGCCCTCGGCCAGGTGCGCGCCGAGCCGGACCCGGTCCGCGTCGGAGATACGCACCCCCGTGGGCAGCACGTAGTCCACCATCCGCGGGAACTTGTCCACCCCGTACACGGTGACCGGGCCCCGGCGGCGCAGCCGCAGCCGGGTGGCCTCGAAATCCGGCACCGGGCACGGCCCGTGGTTGGTCCACGCCACGTTGGCCAGCAGGCCGAACACGCCGTCCAGGTTGCAGCCACGCGGCGCGACCAGGCGGCCGGACAGCAGGTGCAGCCGCAGGTAGACGTCATGCGCATCGGCCGGGGGATCGGACAGCCGGCCGATCATCGTGCGTACCGCGATGACCTCAACCCCGCGATCGGCATCCGGCCCGAGCAGCCCGGCCGCGTCCGGCCCGAGCTCGGCCGCGGCTTCGGCGGCGGACAGCCGGGTGGTGCCGTCGGCCGGCTGCGCCGGGATCAGCCGCGGCGCCGGGAACCAGGTGTCCAGCACGGTGCCGCCCGCCATGGTGGCCAGGCCAGTGCCCTGCGCCCCGGTCACCTCGGCATCGAAGTCAAGCTCAGTCACGGCCCACATGGTAGCCGCCGCGGGTGGGTCAGGCCGGCCGGCCGCTGAGCCCAGTATCCGCGGCGTCGGCTCGGTAGCCGGCCCGGGCGAGCATCTGGCGCAGGTTGACAACTGCCTGGGTGTCGATGTCTTTGTGGCGGGGCGGGTCGAAGTACTCGGTCTGGGACGCTATGGTCACCGCGACCTTGCCGCCGTGCTGCTCTTCGGCTGAGCCGACCGCGCCCAGCAGCGACAGCACGGCACGCCACTCGATGTTGTGGCCTGCGGGATGCTGGAAGAGCTGGCGGAGCGTATTGCGCTGATGGTTACTGAGGTGAGTCGACGCTGACACGCGCGCTCCTCTCCGCTCCGCCAGCACGGGCGGAGCTAGGAATGCCCGGCCCGGGCGACCCGGCAAGGGCCTCCCGTCTGGCGCTGTCGTGCCCGCCTTCCCATTCCCAGGTACTCACCTCGATGTTGTCTGGATTGTCCGGTGTCCTCTTGGCCGAGATGCGGGCGGCCGAGTGGGCGTGGCTGATGGCTGTGGTGATGGCGGCCAGCAGGGCGGGTGCGTGGGTGCGGTTGCCGGCCTGGGCCGCCTGGTCCATGGCGGCCCAGGCGGCCGCTTCACTGGTCTGCGGTGGGACGGTGAGCAGGTCAGTTCGCCCGGCCCTGGCGGTGGCGGTGAGCAGGCCGGCGGGCATGGTTTCGTACCAGCCGAGCCGTACTGCACGGTTGCCCGCCGGGCCATCGACACGCAGCCGCCGGGGCCGGCTGGTGTCCCAGCCGGCTGAGCCGAGCATGATCTGGGTGACTGGGCCGTGCCGTTCGTCGATGGCCCGGATCAGCCCGGGCAGCTCGGCGGCTGGGTCGGCCGAGCGGGGCCACCAGCCTCCGTCCAGCAGCGTCCGGGCGGACAGATCGGGCTGCAGCCGCAGCCGCGGCCCGGGCGACGGCGGCGCCGGGCTGGTCACCGGGTCGCGTTGGGTGGTAGTCAGCATGGCTGCTGCTCCTTCCTAACCGGGCCACCGTTGCCTGGCGGCCCGGGCTTGTGTCAGCGGTGGGCGAACCGGCCGGACTTGCCGCTGCTGCGCCCGGTGAGCAGGTGGACGGCCAGTAGCAGGACGGCTGATCCGGCGATGGCGGTGAGCCAGGTGGACAGGTTGAAGAACCCGTGCAGGCTGTGGACGTGGAACAATCTGGTGGCCACCCAGCCGCCGCCCAGTGCCCCGGCGATGCCGATCAGGCAGGTGAGGATGAGGCCTTGTGATCTTTTGCCGGGGATCAGCATGTTGGCGAGCAGGCCCGCGGCGAGGCCGAGGATGATCCAGGCGATGATGCTCATAACCGACTCCTAGTCAGTGATGTACGAGGGGGGTGCGGTATTAGGTAGCCGGTATTGCCGGAAAGCCGCAGCCAGCAGCGGCTTGCGAGCTTGCCGCGCATAGGCCCTGGCCATGCCTGGGGCGCGTTTCCGTGGTTGTGTCAGCTGGCCTGCGAGTCGCGCCGGTCGCGTCGCATCACCCGTCGCAGCTGGGTGATCCGGGCGGTTCCCGCGGCGGCCATTACCAAGGCACCCGCGATGGCGGCGAGGAACAGCGCCACGGCCAGTGACAGGCGCAGGTGCGCGCCTAGGAAGGTGACGTTCACCGCGTGCGCGTTCTCGATGATGAAGATCATCACCACGATGAGCACGAGGACACCCGCGATCAGGCCGGTGCGCGCGCCGCTGATCCGGGTATGCGCACGCCGGGGCCGGGGCCGGGGCGGCTGCGGCGCGGACGGCGGCTGCGGCGCGGACGGGGTGGAGCCGTTGACGGAGGGGGGCGGCGCAGCGGTAGTCGTGCCCGGCGGGGCCGGTGTTTCGGTCATGGCACTGCTTCTTTCCAGAGTGGGAGCGCGCCGTTGCGGCCTTGGCGGCTTCCGTGCGGACCCGGGCTTGCCGCGGCCTTCGGCGGTTGCTTCCCGGTGTCTGCCCTCAGGCTACAGTCGAAACTCATAACTAGCAATTGTTTTCCGGAATAACTGTGCTAGCTTTGCAGAGTGGCGAGGTGGAGCTTCCTGACCAACCACGCCCGCGTCCTGCTGTGCATCGCCAGCGACCCGGGCGCGCGACTGCGTGATATCGCGGCCAGCCTGGGCATCACCGAGCGCAGCGCGTACGGCATCGTCACCGAGCTGAACGCAGCCGGATACGTCGTCAAGCAGAAAGACGGCCGCCGCAATCGCTACCAGATCCAGGCGCACCTCCCGCTGCCCGAACCGGCCAGCCAGGAACCCGCCATCGGCGAGGTCCTGGACCTCCTGGCCGGTGACGGCGCCCGGCAGTTCGCCGGTCGTGGCCGGTCGGCCGGGCCGGGTGAGCCCGACGATGGGCGGCCGGCTCATCATCCAGGCCAGCCGGGCGATTCCTGAGATTGCTCATCATCGCGCAGCCGAACCCGGGCAGGTAAACCGGTCTGGGTGGACGGGCCAGCGCCCGCAAGCACTCCCGCGGACTGCGGCGGACCAGCGCTAGTCGCCTAGTTCGGCGCGGCGGCGGGTGACGAACTCCTCCAGCTCGGCCCGGATGGCGTCGTCCAGCGGCGGCGTCTGGTACTCGGAAAGCGTCTTGGCGCAGATCTCGCCGGCCCGCGCGGTGGTGTCCTTGCCGCCCAGCTTGAGCCACCGCTCGTAGTTGGCCGTGGAGGACAGCAGCGGCCGGTAGAAGCACTCCCGGAACCGCTCCATGGTGTGCGCCGCGCCGAGGAAGTGCCCGCCGTGGCCGACCTCCTCGTGCGCGCCGAACGCCAGCGACGCCTCGTCGATCTCCAGCGGGGTGAACTCGACCCGCAGCATGCGCAGCAGCTCGATGTCGATGATGAACTTCTCGTAGCAGCTGACCAGGCCGCCCTCCAGCCAGCCGGCCGAGTGCATGACGAAGTTGGTGCCGGCCAGGAACGTGGGCAGCAGCGTCATCAGCGCTTCGTAGGCGGCCTGCGCGTCCGCGGTCTGGCTGGAGTTCAGCCCGCCGCCGGTGCGGAACGGCAGCCCGAAGTGCCGGGCCAGCTGTCCGGTGCAGAGCAGCCCGATGGCCGACTCCGGGGTGCCGAAGCTGGGCGAGCCGGACTGCATGTCGATGTTGGACAGGAACGAGCCGAAGATGACCGGGCAGCCGGGCCGGATCAGCTGGGCCAGCGCGATGCCGGACAGCGCCTCGGCCAGCTGCTGCACCAGCGCGGCCGGGATGGACACCGGCGACATCGCGCCCATCAGCAGGAACGGCGTCAGCACCACGGGCTGGCTGGCGGCGCAGTACTCGAACTGGGCGTCCAGCATCCGGTCGTCCCAGCGCAGCGGCGAGTTGCAGTTGATCAGCGACACAACCGCCGGCGTCCGCTCGATGGCGGCCCGTCCCGCGGCGGCACCCTGCCCACCGCCGAACAGGATCTCGGTCATCCGGATCGTGTCGGCCGCGTTCGGCCCGGACACCACGTTGCCCATGTAGATCTTGTCGGTCACCGTCTGCAGCGCGTAGATCATGTCCAGGTGCCGGGAGTCGAGCGGCGCGTCGTTCGGCTCGCAGATCACCCCGCCGGCCGAATCCAGCTCGGGGAACGACTGGGACAGCATGCACAGCTTGCGGAAGTCGTCCAGGGTGGCGTCCCGCCGGACCTCGCCCTCCCGGACGAACGGCGAGCCGTACACCGCGCCGAACACCATGTCGTCGCCGCCGATGTGCACGTTGTTGGCCGGGTTGCGGGCCTGCAGGTCGAACTCGCGGGGCGCCTTGGCCACCTGTTCCAGGACGAACTCCGGGTCGAGGAAGACCACCTCGCCGTCCACCTTCTGGCCCGCCTGGCGGAACAGCTCTACCGCCTCCGGCTTGGCGAACTGGACGCCGATCTCCGAGACGATCCGCCGCCAGCCCCGGTCCAGCACGCTGATCGCGTCGGCGGACAGGATCTCGTAGCGCGGCATCGCGTTGCGGAACATCGGCACCCCAATCTTGACCCTCTCCCGGCCCGGTACGTAGCATCACATCGTAGAACAGAGTTCCGTAACATGGAACTCATGGGCGTGAGCAGAACAGGTACGGGCATGACGGCAACCCCCACCGGAACCCAGGCGGTGGACCGGGCGGCGCGGCTGGTCACCGAGGTGGTGCACGCGGCCGATTCGGTGACGTTCACCGAGCTGGCGGCGGCCACCGGGCTGGCCAAGAGCACCACGTCCCGGCTGCTCGACGCGCTGGAGCGGGGCGGCCTGGTCCGGCGCACCGCGGACGGCCGGTTCTCCCCCGGCGAGGTGTTCGTCCGGTACGCCTGGCGCGGTGGGGCCGAGGCCGGGCTGACCGAGGTGGCCCGGCCGTTCCTGGACCGGCTCGGCGAGCTGACCGGCGAGACGGTCAACCTGGGTGTGGCCCGGGACGGCATGGTCGAGCAGATCGCCCAGGTGGACAGCCGGTACCTGATCGGCGGGACCAACTGGCTGGGCCGGCCGGTGCCGATGCACTGCGCCGCACTGGGCAAGGTGCTGCTCGCCTACGGCGCGGCTGAGCTGCCGGAGGGCCGGCTGGAATCCCGCACCACGCGGACCATCACCAGCCGGGCCGCACTGGACGACGACCTGCTCGACGTGCGCCGCCACGGCTACGCGGTCACCGACGAGGAACTGGAGCCGGGCCTGGTCGCGGTGGCCGCCCCGGTGTTCCGGGACGGCGCGGTCGTGGTGGCCGCACTGTCGGTGTCCGCCCCGGCCAGCCGCCTCACCCCAGCCCGGCTGCCCGAGGTGGCCAAGGCCTGCATCACCGAGGCGGAAGGCCTGTCCGCCGCCCTCGGCCACCGCGCTACCGACCACGGGCCCACCGGCCACGGGCCCACCGGCCACGGGCCTACGGAGACAGCCAGCACGACGAAGGAAGGTGCCGCGTGACCCAGGAAGAGCTGCTCCGCCAGCTGTATGACTTCACGCTGGTCGGCAACGGGCCTGAGGTACTCAGCCTGACCCATCAGGGCCTGGACATGGGCCTGGGCCCGGAGATCCTGCTCTACGAGGCGCTGATCCCGTCGCTGGAAGAAGTCGGCGCCCGGTTCGAGCGCGGCGACTTCTTCGTGCCGGAGATGCTGATCGCGGGCAAGGCGATGGCCGGCGCGCTGGAGATCCTCCGCCCGCTGCTGGCCGAGACCGGCGCCGAGTCGATCGGCACGATCGTGATGGGCACGGTCAAGGGCGACGTGCACGACATCGGCAAGAACCTGGTCAACATCATGTTCGAGGGCGCCGGGTTCCAGGTCATCGACCTCGGCGTGCAGGTCGCGCCGGAGAAGTTCGTGGCCGCCATCCAGGAGCACAAGCCGGACATCGTCGGCTTCTCCGCGTTCCTGACCACGACCATGCCGATGTTCAAGGCCAACATCAACGCGCTGCAGAAGGCCGGGCTGCGCGACCAGGTGATCGTCATGGTCGGCGGCGCCCCGGTCACCCAGGAGTACGCCGACGTGGTCGGCGCGGACGGCTACGCATCCGACGCGTCGGCCGCTGTGGTCCGGGCCAAGGAACTGCTGCAGCAGCGCCGCGCGACGATCCCTGCCTAGGAGACGCCCAGCATGGAGACAGTGCTCAGGTCGGCCAGCAAGACCGTCACGATCAGCCCCGAGCAGCCGTTCTGCATCATCGGCGAGCGGATCAACCCGACCGGCCGGAAGATCTTCCAGGAGCAGCTGCGCCGCGGCGACCTGTCCCGGATCGAGATCGACGTGGCCCAGCAGCTGGCCGGCGGGGCCATGGTCCTCGACGTGAACATGGGCGCCCCGCTGGCCGACGAGAAAGAGCTGATGGTGGCCGCGGTCAAGCTGATCCAGGGGGTGACCGACCTGCCGCTGTGCATCGACTCCTCGATCATCGAGGTGCTGGACGCCGGGCTGGCCACCTACCAGGGCAAGGCGCTGGTCAACTCGGTGACCGCCGAGGACGAGCGGCTGGACGCGATCCTGCCGCTGGTCAAGAAGTACGGCGCGGCGGTTATCGCGCTGCCCAACGACGAGGAGGAGATCCCGGACGAGCCGGCCCGCCGGGTCGAGCTGGCCCGCAAGATCATCGACACCGCGACCGGCCGGTTCGGCATCCCTATCGAAGACATCGTCATCGACCCGCTGGCCATGCCGGTCGGCGCGGACACCTCGGTGGTGGTCAAGACGATGGAGACGATCGGCCTGCTCCGCGAGGAGTTCGGGGTGAACACCACGCTGGGCGCGTCCAACGTGTCGTTCGGCATGCCGGACCGGCACACGCTGGGTGCGGCGTTCCTGCCGATGGCCATCCACAGCGGGCTGACCAGCGCCATCCTGGATGCCCGGTCGCCGCAGATCGTCCGCGCGGTGCAGGCCGCCGACCTGCTGATGAACCGGGACGAGTGGGGCGCCGCGTGGATCGCCACCCACCGGGCCCAGCAAGCCGCGGCCGCGCAGGCGCAGACATGACCTTGCCGGCCACCCAGGACGCGGACGGCCTGGCGGCCGGGCCGGTCCGGGTCGACCTGCTGTATGAGCCGAGCGGGCGCAAGGTGCGGGTGCCCGCCGGGGTCACCCTGTTCGACGCGGCCAGCTGGAACGGCATCGCCATCGACTCGACCTGCGGCGGCCACGGCACCTGCAAGAAGTGCAAGGTCCAGGTGCTGGATGGCGCGGCACCGCCGACCGCCCTGGACGAGCGGGCGTTCAGCCCGGACGAGCTGCGCGACGGCTGGCGGCTGGCCTGCCGCGCCGAGGCCGCCGGGGATACCACGATCCACGTGCCGCCGCTGGTCACCCGGCCCAAGGCGGCCACCGTGGGCGTGGGCCGGCAGGTCATCCTGCGGCCCGCGGTGCAGAAGCGCTATCTGGAGCTGACCGAGCCCACCCTGGCCGACCAGCGCAGCGACCTGGAGCGGCTGCTGGCCGCGGTTGATGACCTGGAGCTGCGCGCCGACCTGCACGCGCTGCGCGCCATCGGCCCGGCGCTGCGGCAAGCGGACTACAAGGTCACCGCGGTCATCGTGGATGACGTGCTGATCGACGTGCAGCCCGGGGACACCAGCGGGCGGATCTTCGGCATCGCATTCGACCTGGGCACCACCACCGTGGTGGCTACCCTGCTCGACCTGGCCACCGGCACGCCGGCCGCGGTCGCCTCGGCGCTGAACGCGCAGCAGCCGTTCGGCGCCGACGTGATCACCAGGATCAGCGCGACCATGATGGACCCGGCCACGCTCGGCCGGCTGACCGAGCTGGCCCACCAGACCATGGCCGAGCTGGCCGCCGAGGTGTGCGCGGAGGCCGGCGTGGACCCGGCCGAGGTGTACGAGATCGCACTGGCCGGCAACGCCACCATGACGCACATCGCGCTGGGCATCGACCCGGAGCCGCTCGGCGTCGCCCCGTTCATCCTGGCCACCCGGCTGCTGCCCGAGGTGCTCGCGGCCGACCTCGGGGTGGCCGCGCACCCGCGGGCCCGCGCGGTGGTGTTCCCTCCGTTTGGCGCGTACGTCGGCGGCGACATCACGGCCGGGCTGCTGGCCTCGGGCATGGACCGGGACCAGCGCACCCGGCTGTTCATCGACGTCGGCACCAACTGCGAGATCGTGCTGGGCAACCGGGACTGGCTGCTGGCCACGGCCGCGCCGGCCGGGCCCGCGTTCGAGGGCGCGGCCATCCGGTGCGGGATGCGCGCCGCGGACGGCGCCATCGAGGTGGTCACGATGACCCCGGAGGCGCTGGACCTCAAGGTCATCGGGGACACCGAGCCGGCCTGTGCGGCTCCGGCCTGGTGGACGCGGTGACCGGCCTGGTCCGGCTGGGCCTGCTCGACTCGTCCGGCCGCCTGGTCCCAGAGGAACGGGCCGCCGAGCTGGCTCCCGGCCTGGCGGACCGGCTGACCATGCTGGGCGCGGAACGCGTGTTCGTGCTGCACTGGCTGGGCGAGCCCGGGGACGTGTCCCGCTCGGTGTACCTGTCCCAGCGGGACGTCCGCGAGCTGCAGTTCGCCAAGGCGGCCATCGCCACCGGCTGGCACATCCTGCTGGAGGAGGCCGGCCTGCAGCCCGCCGACGTCCAGCAGGTGCTGCTGGCCGGCTCGTTCGGCAGCTACCTGTCCCCGGCCAACGCGATCCGCCTCGGCCTGGTGCCCGCGGTCGGCGTGCTGCGCGTGGTGAGCGCGGGCAACGTGGCCGGCGAAGGCGCCAAGATGGCCCTGCTCAGCGTGCGCGAGCGGGCCGGCGGCCTGGCCCTGCTGGAGGAGGTGAAATATGTCGAGCTCTCCGACCGCGCCGATTTCAACGACCGCTTCGTCGACCAGCTCGCATTTCCTTCTTAACGCCAGTGCCCGCCCCGCGCCGCCGGCCGGCCGCGCGGTTGATGGTGGTTTGCCCAGGCGCCAGCCCGCGCCGCCGGCCGGCCGCGCGGCCGAGGGGGGTGTGCCCGGCCCCGCGCTGTCCGCCAGTGCCGGCGGCAGCGGCGCTGCACCCCGGGCCGTGGTAATCGCCTGCGGCGCGCTGAGCGGCCCGGTCCGCGACGTCGTCAAGCGGCGCAACTGGCCGGTCGAGCTGCACAGCCTGCCGTCCCTGCTGCACAACCGGCCCGCCGAGATCGCGCCGCAGGTCGAGCGGCTGGCCGTGGCGGCACTGGATCGCGGCCTGCCGGTCGCGGTGGGGTACGCGGACTGCGGCACGTACGGGGCGCTGGACGAGGTGTGCGGCCGGCTCGGCCTGCGCCGGCTACCCGGGCTGCACTGCTATGACCTGCTGGCCGGGCCGTCCCGGGTGGCCGGGCTGTTCGCCGCCGAGCCGGGCACCTATCTGCTGACCGACTTCCTGGTCCGTTCGTTCCGCCGCTCGGTGCTGACCGAACTGGGCCTGGACCGGTACCCGGAGCTGTGGCCGGACTACTTCGGCCACTACCGCCGGCTGGTCTGGCTGGCCCAGCACCGCGACCCCGCCCTGGAGGCGGAGGCGGAATCGGTGGCCGCGATGTTCGGCCTCCCGCTCACGGTGATCGACACCGGCACGGCCCGGCTGGAGCGTGAGCTGGAACTCCTGCTGACTGAGGAGGTGGACCGGTGCGCAGTGGGCTAGCTAGCGTGGCGCCGCTGCTGGCACACCCGCGGTACGAGGTTTTCCCGGCCGCGTCGGTCGAGGACCAGGTGACCGAGTGGGTGCCGCACGGCGAGACGGTCACCGTCACTGCCTCGCCGGCCAAGGGGCTGGCGGCCACGCTCGACCTGACCGAGCGGCTGGCCGGGCACGGCTACCAGGTGGTGCCGCACGTCTCGGCCCGGCTGGTCCGCGACGACGCCCATCTCAGCGAGATCGTGGCCCGGCTGACCGCGATCGGGGTGGACGACATCTTCGTCCCGGCCGGCGACGCCGATCCGCCGGCCGGCCCGTTCGACAGCGCACTGTCGCTGCTCACCCGGCTGACCGAGCTGGGCCGCCCGTTCGCCCGGGTCGGCATCACCGGGTACCCGGAGTCGCACCCGCACATCGACGACGACATCACCGTCCAGGCCATGTGGGACAAGCGGCAGCACTCGTCCTACATCGTCAGCAACCTGTGCTTCGACCCGGCCGTGCTGCGCAAGTGGATCACCCGGATCCGGGCCCGCGGCGTGACGCTGCCGCTGTACGTGGGGCTGGCCGGCCCGGTGGAGCGGGCGAAGCTGCTGCGCATGGCGGCCAAGGCCGGGGTGGCCGAGTCGGCCCGGTTCCTGGCCGGGCATACCGAGTGGTTTCTCCGCCTCGGCACCCCCGGCGGTTACCGTCCGGAACGGCTGCTGGACCGGACCGGAACGGCCCTTATGGACCCGGCCGCGGCCGTGGCCGGGCTGCACTTGTTCACCTTTAACCAGGTCAAACAGACTGAGCAATGGCGGCGCGCGCTGCTTGGGCGGCTGACTGGCCCAGGCCGCGGAGACGTCGCCAGCTGACCAGAACGGGTGCCATTTAGCTGTGCCAATTACGCAGCGCCGGCCATGCTAAAACTTACTGTACTAAGCGAACAGCGCCCAATTTCGGTCGCACCGGCATAGGCTGTGCACTGCAACTCTGCGGCGGAGTTGTCGTGCCTATCCGGCACGTGCAGTACTACGGATCTTCGAAGCATCGTCCGGATCTGCGACGGGAGAAATCCGTGACCGTGCCCTCGGCAGCAACCCGGCCAGCTGGACCCGGAGCGGCTTCGTGCCCGGCCAGCTAATCGAGTGGCCGCTGCGCTGCGGCCCGGTCCCGCCGCTGGCCGATACGAGCAGTCCCCGCCCGGAGACCGGGCTGGGCCTGGTCGGGAAGCTGGCCCCGGGCGACACGCTCATCCTGACCCCGGCCGGCCAGCCGGGCTCGCCCCGGTTCCCCGAGCACGGCGGCAGCGGCAAGACGCAGCTGGCCGCGGTGCTGGCCCACGGCCTGTGGGACAACCGCTCGGTGGACCTGCTGGTCTGGGTGGGCGCGGCCAGCCGGGACGCCATCCTGACCGGGTACTCGAGCGCGCTGGCCGACCTGGGCGCGGCCGACCCGGACGACGACCTGCTGGCCAGCGCGCAGCGCTTCCTGACCTGGCTGTCCCGCACCGAGCGGCGCTGGGTGGTGGTGCTGGACGACCTGGCCGACCCGGCTGACCTGGACGGGCTGTGGCCGTTCGGCACCGATGGCCGGCTGGTGGTCACCGCACGCGGGGAAGACTCGCTGGATGAGCCGAACCGGCGGATCGTGCCGGTCGGCTCGTTCACCATGCGGGAGGCGCTGGCCTACCTGACCGCCCGGCTCAGCACCGACCCGGGCCAGCGCACCGAAGCGCTCGACCTGGCCACCGACCTGGACCGCCAGCCGCTCGCGCTGGCCCACGCCACCGCCGCGCTGATCTGCACCGGGGCCAGCTGCCGGGACTACCGGGGCTGGTTCCACGACCGGCGGCGGCGGCTCGGCCCGCCGGCCACCGACGCCGAGCCCGGCGTCGTCGACGTGACCTGGTCGCTGGCCATGGACCTGGCCGACCAGATCGAGCCGGCCAGCTTCGCCCGGCCGATGCTGGCGCTGGCCGCGCTGCTCGATCCGGCTGGCATCCCCGGGGTGGTGTTCACCAGCCAGGCCGCGTGCGGGTACATGACCGGGCACCCGGCCATGCCCGGCGACCCGGCTCAGGCCCGGGAAGCGGTGCACAACCTGGCCCGGGCCGGCCTGGTCACCATCAACCCGGCCAGCACCACCCGCACGGTCCAGGTGCACCCGCTGATTCAGGCGCTGACGCGGAAGGTCATCCCGGCGGCCGAGTTCGAGCGGGCCGCGCGGTCCGCGGCCGACGCGCTGTTCCAGGCGTGGCCGGGCCGGGATGCGCCGCCCCGGCTGGCCCAGGCGCTGCGTGACTGCACGACCCGGCTGCGGGACTGCACTGGGGACCTGCTGTGGACCCCGGAAGCCCACCCGGTGCTGCTCCGCGCCGGGGAGAGCCTGTCCGAGGGCCACATCAGCGGCCCGGCCGCCGCGTACTGGATGGCCATGCTGGACACCGCGGGCCGGGTGCTCGGCCCGGCCCATGCCCAGACGCTGCGCTGCCGGGACGGCCTGGCCGGCGCGTACGAGGCCGCGGACCGGCTGGACGACGCCATCGGGGTGCACGAGCGCACGCTGGCCGAGCGGCAGCAGGCGCTGGGCAACGACCACCCGGACACGCTGGCGTCCTGTGCCCATCTGGGCCGGGTCTACGCCGCCGCGGGGCGGCACGGCGAGGCGCTGCCGATGTACGAGCGGGTGGTGGCGGACCGGGAGTGGGTGCTCGGCGCCCGGCACCCGGAGACGCTGGCCGCGCGGGGCGACCTGGCCGCCGCCTACCTGGCCGCGGGCCGGCCGGGCCAGGCGCTGCCGGTCTACGAGCAGACCCTGGCCGACCTGGACCGGGCGCTGGGCGCGGCGCACCCGGACACGCTCAACGCCCGGGCCGGGCTGGCGCACGCCTACCAGACCGCGGGCCAGCTCAAGCAGGCCGTCCCGGCGTTCGAGCGCACCCTGGCCGAACGGGAGAAGGCGCAGGGCCCGGACCACCCGGACACCGTCAGCGCCCGCGCCGACCTGGCCTATGCGTACCGGAGCGCGGACCGGATGAAGCACGCCATCCCGCAGTACGAGCGGGTGGTGGCGGACCGGGAACGGATGCTCGGCACGTACCACCCGGACACGCTGACCGCCCGGGGCAACCTGGCCAATGCCTATCTGGCCGCCCGGCGGCTGAAGGACGCGCTGCCGGTGTACGAGCGGGCCCTGGCCGACCGGGAGATGGCCCAGGGCACCGATGACGTGGACACGCTGACCGCGCGGGGCAACCTGGCCAACGCCTACCATTCGGCCGGGCGGCTGAAGGACGCGCTGCCGCTCTACGAGCAGACCCTGCTCGACTGTGAGCGGGTGCTCGGCCCCACCCACCAGGCCACCCTGACGTCACGGGCCAATCTGGGCTCGGCCTACCACGCCGCGCTGCGGCTGACCGAGGCGGTCAACGTGTTCGAGCGCACCCTGGCCGACTGCGAGCAGGCGCTCGGCCCGGATCACCCGCTGACCCAGGCAGTACGGGAGAATCTGGACGCGGCCAACCGGACCTGACCGGCGCCGCTCCTCTGATCGCGGTGATCAGGGCGGGGATCACCTCGTCCAGGTCGCCGATGACAGCGTAGTCGGCCCGGGACAGGATCGGCGCGCCCGGGTCGGTGTTGACCGCCACGATGTGCTTGGCGCTGGCGCAGCCGGCCATGTGCTGGATCGCACCGCTGATCCCGCAGGCCAGGTACAGCTCCGGGGTGATCTTGGTCCCGGTCTGGCCGACCTGCTGGGTGTGCGGCCGCCAGCCCTCGCTGGTCACCACCCGGGACACGCCAACCACGCCGCCGAGCAGGCCGGCCAGTTCCTCCAGCGGCGCGAAGCCGTCCGGGCCGCCGACGCCGCGGCCGCCGCCGACCACCACCCGGGCGGTGGCCAGCGACACCCCGCCGTCCTGAGCCGCCGAGACCTCGGCCTTCACCAGCAGGTCGGCCGGGGCCAGGTCCGGCTCGTGCACCCGCACCTCGGGCTCGGCCGCGCTCTCCGCGGGCACCGGTTGCACCGCGTCGGTGGCCACGGTGAGCAGCGCGGGCGAGCCGTCCAGCACGGCGTCCTCAATCAGCAGCCCGGCCCAGCGCTGCCGGGCCAGGGTCAGCGTGCCGTCGGCCGTGGCCTCGGCCGAGATGCAGTTGGCCGCCATCGGCTGGCCGGTCAGCGCGCCCAGGTGGGCCAGTACCTCGTGGCCGCGTTCGGTGCCCGCGGCCAGCACGGCGGTGGCCACGGTCACGCTGGCCAGCCCTTCCAGGGTGCGGGCCCAGGCCTGCGGCGCGTACCCGTTCAGCGCCTCGGGCTCGATGACGTACACCTCGGTGACGCCGTAGCTGCCCAGTGGGCAGGCCGGCACCTGGCCGGCCGGGCCGAACAGCACTGCGCACAGCCGCCCGCCCGGGCAGGCCAGCGTGCGCGCGAACGTCAGCGCGCGCAGCGACGCATCGACCGGTCCAGCCGCATCGAGTTCCACCAGGCACAGCACGGTCATCGCAGTACCCCCAGTTCCTCCAGGACGTGGACCAGTGCGGGCACCGCGTCGGGGCCGGTGCCGAGCACGGTGGCCTGGTGCTGCTCGGTCTGCGGCACCCGGAGCAGTTCCTTGCGCAGGCCCTCGGGCTGCCGCTCCGGCTGGTACTCCTCGATGACCGCCCGCTTGGCCCGCAGCCGGCCCGGCAGCGACGGGTACCGCGGCAGGTTGATGCCTTCCTTCACGGTGATCACCGCGGACAGCGGCACCTCGAACGTCTCCTGGCTGCCCTGGTACTCCCGGCCCGCCCGGGCCCGGTCGGCGGTGATCTCCAGGTGCTTGATCCCGGTTACGCACGGCCAGCCGAGCAGGTGCGCCACCCGCACGCCGACCTGGTAGTCGCCGGTGTCCGCCGCCTCGTTGCCCATCAGCAGCAGGTCATAGCCGGACCCGTCGGCGGCATGCCGCCGGGCCTCGGCCGCGATGGCGGCCGCGGTGCCGATCGGGCCCCACTCCTGGCCTGCCCCCTCCTGGCCGGCAGAGCCCAGCAGCACGGCCCGGTGCGCGCCCAGGGCCAGCGCGTCGCGGAGTTGCTCGGCCGCTTCCGGCGGCCCCAGGGTCAGCACCGAGACGCTACCGCCGAGCCGCTCGGTGATCCGCACCGCCTCCTCGACCGCGCACTCCTCGTGCGGGCTCATCGCGAACCCGGACATCCGGGTATCGACGTCCTGCCCGTCCGGGGTGACCACGATCCGGCCGCCCACCTGGGGCACCCGCTTGACGCAGACTCCGATCTCCATCCCGGTCAGCTCCGGATCCGGCTGTTGTCCGGGTCGAACAGCGGTGTGCTGCCGGCCACCGCCACGGTCACCGGGTAGGCGTCGCCGAAGCATTCCACCTGGAGCTGGGCGCCCAGCACGGCCTGGGCCGGCGGCAGGTAGGCGAGCAGCAGGTGCTTACCCACTGACGGGCCGGACCCGGCGCTAGTCACATACGATGGCCGGCCCTTGGCGTCGACCAGCCGCTCCCCGGCCGCGGACAGCACTGGCTCGCCACCCAGCATGTACCGGTCTGGCCCACCACTGGCTGCCCGGTGGCTGTCCACGGTGAGCGTGCACAGCACGGCGGCTGGCGGCTCGTCCCGCTGAGCCAGGTAGACGTCCTTGCCGATGAACTCCTGCGCCTTGACCCGGGGCCGGGTCATCCCGGCCTCGACCAGGGTGTAGTCGGCGGTCAGCTCCGCCCCCATGGCCCGGTAGCCCTTTTCCAGCCGCCCGGTGGTGCCGTACACCCCGATGCCGACCGGGACCAGCCCGTGCGGCGTGCCCGCGTCCCACAGCGCGTCCCACAGCCGGGCGCCCTGCTCCATCGGCACGTGCAGCTCCCAGCCGAGCTCGCCCACGTAGGAGATCCGGGACGCGAGCACGGTGAGGCCGGCCACCTCGATCTCCCGGCAGGTGCCGAACGGGAAGCCGGCATGGCTCAGGTCGGCCGCGGACACCGACTGCAGCACCTCGCGGGCCCGCGGTCCCCACAACCCCAGCGTGGCCTGGGCCGAGGTAAGGTCGGCCAGCGCGGCCGTGCCCGCCGCGGGCAGGTGGTCGGCGAACCACTTGAGGTCGGACATGCCGGTGGCGCCGCCGGTCACCACCCGGAACCGCTGCGCGCCGAGCCGCATGATGGTCAGGTCGGCCTTGAAGCCACCCCGCTCCTCCAGCAGCGAGGTGTAGACGACCCGGCCCGGCTGCACGTCGAGCTGGGCCACGGCCAGCGACTGCACCACGTCCAGCGCGGCTGGGCCGGTGACGTCGAAGATGGCGAACGCGGACAGGTCGGTCAGCCCGCAGGACTGCCGCATGGCCAGGTGCTCGGCGTTGATGATGGGCGACCACCAGCGGGCGTCCCACTCCGCGTCCCGCGGCATCAGTTGCCCGGCGTACCGCTCCAGCAGTCCCTCGTTGGCCGCGTACCAGTGCGGCCGCTGCCACCCGGCGGTCTCGAAGAACACCGCGCCCAGGTCACGCTCGCGCTGGTAGACCGGGCTGACCCGGGACCGGCCGGACTCCCACTGCTCGGCCGGGTGCACGATGCCGTACATCTTGTTGAAGCCCTCGCGGGCCCGGGCCCGGACATGCTCGGTGGTCCGCTGCGCCGGGTAGAACCGGGCGACGTTGGCCTCGTCGATGTCCACCGTGGGCACCTGGCCGGACATCCACTCGGCCACCGCGCGGCCGACTCCCGGCCCTTCCTTGATCCAGCTGGCCGCGGCCGACCACAGCCCGGCCACCTCGGGTGTCTCACCCAGCACCGGATGGCCATCCGGGGTCATCGAGATCAGCCCGTTGATCGCGTACCGGATGCCGACCTTCTCGTCACCGAGCAACTCGGGCATCAGCTCCAGCGCCTCGGCCAGCTGTGGGTCGAAGTCGTCCTGGGTGAACGGCAGCTCGGTCGGGGACAGCGCCGATTCCTCGATCGACGGGATCTCGTCCGGGCCGATGATGATCGGCCGGTGCGCGTAGGAGCCGACCTCCATGTCGCCGCCGTGCTGCCGCTCGTACATGTTGGTGTCCACGTCGCGGACGATCGGGTAGGAGATCTCCCCCGGTGTGTCCGCGAACAGTGGGATCGGGCCGACGCTGATCATCTGGTGCACGATCGGGGTCAGCGGGATCCGGCGCCGGCCATCCGGGCCAGCCGCGGGCTCCATACCCCGCAGCAGATCACGCAGACGCCGGTCTCGATGTCCCCGGCGGTGGTCCGGACCGCGGTGACCCGCGGCCGCCCGCGCTCGTCGGTGCCGTCCGTGTCGATGCCGAGCACCTCGGCCCCAGCCAGCACCTGCAGCACCCCGGACCGCTGCGCCTCCTCGCGCATCAGCGTGCCGGCCCGCAGCGAATCGACCACGCCCACGGTCGGGAAATACCCGCCGCCCAGGATCACCGATTCGTCCAGGTAGGGCACCAGCTTGCGGACCTCCGCGGGCGAGATGACCTGGGCCGGGATCCCCCACGCCTTGGCCGCCGAGCAGCGGCGGCGCAGCTCGGCCATCCGGGCCTCGGTCCGGGCCACCTCGATGCCCCCGCTCTGGGTGAACACGCCGAGGGCCTGGTACTGCTCCGTGCTGTCCCGGGTCAGCTCCATCATCATCTTCGAGTACTCGATCGGGAAGATGAAGTTGGAGGCGTGCCCGGTGGACCCGCCCGGGTTCGGCATCGGGCCCTTGTCCACCAGCACCAGATCCCGCCAGCCGAGCCGGGCCAGGTGGCAGACCAGGCTGTTGCCGACGATCCCGGCGCCGATGATGACGGCGCTGGCCCGGCCCGGGAAGTCACTCATGGCTGATCCTCGCTGCTCGTCCGGCTTATAGTATCCGACTGATATATCAGTTGGTAGACTAGGCCGCGTGGATGCCATGGTCAAGCCGCCGGGACCGCACCCGGACCGGGCCGACGGCGGCCCGGGCGGGCCCCGCTCGCTGGCCGACCTGGCCTACCGGCAGATCCAGGATCTGCTGGTCAGGCTGGCTATCCGGCCGGGCGCGCCGATCAATGAGGAAGACCTGTGCCTGCGCCTGGGGCTGGGCCGGACCCCGGTCCGGGAGGCGCTCAAACGGCTGGAACACGAGCGGCTCGTCGTTGCCTACCCGCGGCGCGGCACGTTCGCGACCGAGATCAACGTCACCGACCTGACGCACATCTTCGAGGTCCGCGCAGTGATCGAGCCGGCCGCCGCGGCCAGCGCCGCCCGGCACGCCACCCCGGCCGACCGGGCAGTATTCGAAGCGCTGGCGGCCGAGCTGGCCGCCGAGACGGCGGCGGAGCCGGGCGGCCAGCCAGGCGAGCTGATGACCCTGGACATGCGGATCCACCGCGCCATCTATGCCGCGACGCACAACCCGTATCTCGAGGACACGCTGATCCGGTACGGCAACCTGGCCACCCGCATCTGGTGCCTGTTCCTGGACCGGCTGGCCGGCATGGCACCGCACGTCGCGGAGCACCGCGAACTGCTCCAGGCGCTGGCCGCCGGCGACGCCGGGCAGGCCGCCGAGATCGCCCGGCGGCACGTGACCGAGTTCGACACGGCCATCCGGGCGGTCATCTAGCCTCAGGACACGGCTGGGGCCGCCCGGACTGTGCCCGGGCGGCCCCAGTGACGTGCCTGCCCCGCGTTACTCGGCTGTGCTATTCGACTGGGATCTCCTTGTTGATCAGGCCCAGATCGATGCCCTGCCGGTTGCGCACCACCCGCGCGGTCACGTAGACCAGGATGGCCAGCACGTACATCGCGCCCATGAAGATCAGCGAGTCATGGCTGTTCACGAAGTACAGGTCGTTGCTGAGCCACTCGACCAGGTTGAAGACGAGCAGCCCGATCGTGACCACCCCGGCCACCGGGACGATCGGCACGCCCAGCACCTTGATCCGGCTGGCCGGCGAGGCCCGCCACAGGTCCGGCTTGATCCACGGCAGCAGCACCACGGCGATCGCACTGAACAGATAAGTCACCGCGATGACCAGCGTGGCGTCCAGCGTGTAGGTGCGGAACGTCGAGGAGTAGGCGTACACCGCGGCCAGGATCACCGCCGGGAGCAGCATCAGGATCAGCGAGTAGAACGGGACCTTCCGCTTCTCGGACACCTCGGCGGCGCGGTCGGGCAGCACGCGGTCGAAGGCAGCCGCGAAGATGACCCGGGTCGAGGACAGGAACAGCGTGCCGACCCAGCCGAAGAACCACAGGCTGAGCACCAGGATCAGGATGACCTGGAACGCGGTGTTGTGCACCAGCCAGCCCGCGAACATGAACGGGTACGGCCAGATGCCGAACTGCGGCGTGAGGTTGTAGTCCAGCGAGTTCAGGTTCTGGTAGAAGCCCCAGCCCACGGTCTTCGCGATGAGCAACAGGAAGATAACGGTCAGGATGACGGTCATCCACAGGCCGGCGAACATGCCGGTGAACACCCGGCGGAAGTCACTCGCCCCGCGGATCTCGCCATAGAGCGTGGATCCCCAGTTCGGCCACAGCAGGAAGAACATAAAGGCCGGCACGAGCAGCATCGTTGGCCCGAGCGGGCCGAACCCGAACGGCGAGGTGGTGTAGCCCGCCTTGGCCGCGGCGTGGTTGGTGGCCGCGTAGGCGTTGTGCACCCCGAACAGCTTGTCACCGTACAGGTTGAACGAGCTGATGAAGCTGGCGTGCGAGTTGAACAGCAGCAGGAGCACCACGACGGCGAACCCGATCATGCCGCCGACGAAGGCGTACTTCTGGATCCGGGCGTAGCCGGCCATGCCCAGCGAGACCAGCAGGCCGGCGATGACGATCGTGATCAGCGTGACTATGAAGATCCCGTTCTTCGTGCCGAACCAGGCGGCCCCGCCGGCCGGCCAGGTCCATTTGAGCGTGGCCCAGAGCGGCTCGAACAGCTGGACCGACAGGATGTTCCCGTAGATGGGGGCCCACAGCCACAGGATGAACCACCATCCGGTGGCGGCCATCACGAAGCCGAGCCCGCTGCCCAGGATCCGGCTCTGCCAGACGTAGTCACCACCAGCCCGCGGGATCGTGACGATCAGCCCGGCGTACGCGATCACCAGGAAGGACACCCAGACGCCCGAGATAAGCGTGGCCGTGATGAACTGCCCCTTGGGGAACGCGGGGCCGGCGAACGTGAACTCATAGAGGCCGAGCGTGACGAAGTTAGTCGCCAGGCAGGCATAGATGATGGAATCGCGGACGGACCAGCCGCGGACTAGACCGGTGGCTTTGCGCAAGAAAAGTGTTGGCGTCTCGCCGCCAATCGCGTCAGTTGCCATGCTCATCTCCCAGTTGGGGCTTTTGTGTGGCTAGGCAAGCGTATTGCTATCCGACCGCAAATGTTGGTGAAACTCAGCCGTTCACCAGAAGGTATTTGGTAACCTTCCCCTTCTTTGGGTTCAGCTCGAGCACCGCACCCTGCAAGACGCCGTCGCCGTACACGCTGCCGGGATTGATGGCCAGCGTGCGGCCCATCTTCTTGATGCCGCGGCTCTCGTGAATGTGGCCGTGCACCGACAGCATCGGCTGGTAGCTGTTAATCGCGTCGCGGACCGCCTTGGAGCCGACCGGTTTCATCACCGCGCCGCCGTGCGTTGGCCGGAAGTTCTCGTCCAGCGCCGGGGCCTCATCCAGCCCGGTCCCGTACGGCGGCGCGTGGAAATTGAAGATAGCCCGCTCCATGTCCGGAATCTGGGCGACGACCGCGTCAATCTTTTGCTTGAGCTCTTCTTCCGGGGCTTCCCGGAACGTGTCCCACGGCGTCGGATTGGTCCAGCCCATCGAGACCAGGTGGAAGCCATCGAGGTCGAGCGACTTGGCCTCGCCGAAGGTGACGTTCGGCGACGACTCGATGATGTCGTCGATCTCCCAGATGTCGTCGTTACCGCCGTTCAGGATGCATGGGATCTGGCCACCCTTGAGCTTCCCGTCGGCCATGTCCAGCCAGCGGTCCAGCGAGGCCGTCATCTCCTGGCTGAACCGGCGGTCCACCGCGCCCTCTTCCTCACTGAGGTTCTGCAACTCATCCGGGGTGACGACGGCCGGGTAGTAGCCCTTGTTGCGGATCTGCTTCTGGACTTCGTCCAGTTCCGTCTGGGTGTCCATCCGGATGGCCTCGCCACGGACGGTGGCCTGCCAGTAACCGTTGTGCGCCACGACCGGCACCATCACCTTGCCGGTGACGTCGCCGCCCAGCACGACCAGGTCGGCCTTGTAGAACGCGGCCGAGTTCAGGAACTTCCGCCAGCACACCTCGGAGCCATGGATATCGGTCGCGAAGAAGACCCTCATCTGTCCACCCTGTGCCTTCCGCTGCGCAGCTGCCCCGCCGGGTTCGCCGCGGGCCACACGCGCAGGTTCGGGGCGCCTTGCGCAACTCCCGCGCGTACTGTGCAACGTCTAGCATCTGGCTGAAACTGCCGTCAAGCCGGACAGAGCGAATTAAGACCGCACCCCCACCCACCTCCCCTGCCCCCTTCACTGCCGGCCCGGCGAGGCCGTTACTCCTAGTGCGCGACTTCCTCGGGCAACTCGTACCAGCGCATCCCGTCGCCGACCCGGGCCCGCATCTTCCACTTCATGCCCTTCGGGGCCGAGTCGGCGACCTCGCGCAACTGCCGCGCCTGGGCCAGCGGATCGTACTCGGCCCCCTCGCAGGCCAGCGCGGGAGTCTCGGCCAGCAGCGAGGGCAGCTTGTCCAGGTTCCCGGTGACGGTCCGCCACCAGCCCCAGTCCGCGCCCAGCACCTTGCCGAACCGGTCGGTGTCGATGGCGGCCGGGGCGCCCGCGCCGACCGGGAGGCAGGACAGCAACTGCACGATGTCCCGGGCGTCCTTCTCGTTCAGCTCGATGATCTGCAGCTTGGACAGCAGCACGTCCACCGAGTCCACGGTGAACGGCTGCCGGCCGAAATTCGGCCGGAAGTCCAGCGTGTGGCACATGGTCAGCTGGTTCACCATCAGGTCAATGGGCCGCCCGGACGGCGCGTTGAAGTACATCTGCCGCTCGCCGTTCAGGTTGTTGAACCGGCGGTCCGGCTCGCAGCCGTTGTCGGCCAGCCAGGCGGCCACGTTCTTGCGGCCCTTGCCCGTAGTGGCGAAGTCCATGTCCTGGTCCGCGCGCAGCCGCGGCGGGTAGTCCGGGCACAGCACCCGGACGGCCAGGCCACCGAGGAGTTTCATGCCCAGGCCCGCGGTGGCGGCGGCCTGGGCCAGGCCGAGCGCCTCGGTCAGCGGGTCCTGCGGCGATCCGGGTACCGGCGCATCAGCGGGTTGGGCCATGCCAGGCCTGCTCTCATCCTGGGCGGCGCACGTCAGCGCGGACGGGCCGCACAATTCCTGCTAAGTCGTTAGCGAGTATGCCACGAACACCAGGAGTGCCAGTTGACTGCCGGTTGACGCACAACGGGCAAATTGGTCATTCTTGGTTGCGTGTCCACGAATTTGGTTGCGGCCAACGCAACCTATCACTCGGCTGAGCGGGTGCTGGCACTGCTCGCGAGCTTCGAGGACGGCCGGCCAGAACTCAGTGTGACAGAGATAGCCGAAGCGCTGGGCGTGCACAAGTCAACCGCCTCGCGATTGGCCGCCACCCTGGAACGGACCGGGTTCCTGGCCCGTTCGGGCCGGCGGTACCGGCTCGGCGTGGAGATAATCCGGCTGGGCAGCCTGGCGCTGCGCGGCGCGGACATCGTGGCCCGGCTGCAGCCCGCCATGGACCAGCTGTCCGAGCTGACCGGGGAGACCATCAACCTGGCCGTGCCCGCCGGGCCAGACATCCTGAACGTGGCCGAGGTGCCGAGCGGCTACTTCCTGAACAGCTCGGGCGGCTGGATCGGGCGGCGCACCAAGCCGCACGCGGTGGCCAACGGCAAGGTGCTGCTCGCGTTCGGCGTCATCCCGGTGCCGGCCGCCCTGGAGCGGTACACCGAGCACACGATGTGCTCGGTGCCGGCCCTGCAGGCCCAGCTGGCCGAGATCCGCCGGGATGGTTACGCCACCGCGGTGGCCGAACTGGAAGACGGCCTGGTCGCGGTAGCCGCGCCAGTGTTCAGCCCGGACGGCGCCTGCGTGGCCGCGCTGTCCATCTCCGGCCCGGCCTACCGGATGTCCCCGGACAAACTCGACGAGCTCGGCCGGCTTTGTGCCGCCGCCGCGCCAAAGGGGGCGCGGCGCCGACCGGACTGAGGAGCGCGGCGCGAGGAACGAGCGGCAAGCGACGAGGGAAGTCGGCGCAGTGAAGCGGGATGGGGAGGCGGGATGGGGAGGCGGGCGGGGCCCCCGGAGGCGCAAGGAGATAGAGCGTTAATGAAGGATTATCAGCTTTTGATCGGTGGGCAGTGGCGCGCGGGGCGGGCCGCGGCGGCGCCGGCCGTTAGCCCCTCGTCGGGCGAGACATTCGCTACGGTGGCCACCGCGGACGCGGCGGACGTGGACGACGCGGTGCGTGCCGCGGCCCGGGCCTGGCCGGCCTGGGCGGCCAGCTCGGCGTTCGAGCGCGCGGCCTGGTGCGAGCAGGTCGCGGCGGCGGTCGCCGGGCGGCGCGAGGAGCTGGCCCGGGTGCTCACCCAGGACCAGGGCAAGCCGCTGGCCGCCGAGGCCTACGACGAGGTTGATGAGCTGGCCGTCTACTTCCAGATGGCGGCCGCGGACGCGCGGCGCACCGACGGCGGCTATCCCCCGTCCACCTCGGCCGGCCGCCGGGCGATCACCGCCCGCGTGCCACTCGGCGTGGTCGGCGTGATCAGCCCGTGGAACTGGCCGTACACCATGGGCGCGGAGCTGTTCGCGCCCGCGCTGGCCGCGGGCAACGCGGTGGTCTGGGTGCCTGCCCCGACCACGTCGGCGTGCTGCGCGCTGCTGGCCGAGATCATCGCGGGCACCGGCGTGCCGGACGGCGTGTTCAGCTTCGTGCCCGGCCCCGGAGGGGTGGCCGGGGACGCGCTGGCCGGCCACCCGGGCGTGGCGGCGGTCGGCTTCATCGGGTCGGTGGCTACCGGCGGTCTGGTCGCCGCCCGGGCGGCCGGCAAGACGCAACTGCTCGAACTGGGCGGCAACGGCCCGATGGTGATCCTGGCGGACGCCGACCTGGAGCTGGCCACCGAGGCCGCGCTGGAGGCCGCCTACCTGTGCGCCGGGCAGAGCTGCACGGCGGGCGAGCGGTTCCTGGTCCACGCCGCGGTGCGGGCCGAGTTCACCGAGCGGGTGGTGGCCGCCACCCAGCAGCGGGTCCGGCTGGGCGACCCGTTCGATGCGCAGACCACGATGGGCCCGCTGAACAACAATGCGACCGCGGATAAATTCGACCGGCATGTGGCCGACGCGGTCGGCCGTGGCGCCAAGCTGTGCTGCGGTGGCCGCCGCGCGGCGGGCTTCCCGAGCACGCTGTACGCCGAGCCAACGGTGCTGGACGGGGTCACCCTGAACATGGCCATCGCCACCGAGGAGACGTTCGGGCCGGTCGTCCCCATCATCGAGGTGGCCTCGGCCGGCGAGGCGCTGGCCCTGACCAACAGTTCCCCGTTCGGGCTGACCGCGGCGGTGTTCACCGAAGACCTGGAGCGCGGCCTGGCCTTCGCCGAGCAGGCCCGGGCCGGCTGGGTCAACGTGAACGCGTCGACCAACCTGTGGGAGTCGCACCTGCCGTTCGGCGGCCGGTCCGGTTCGGTGAGCGGGCGGGGCCGGGTCGGCGGCCGGTTCGCCATGGACGCGTTCACCGAGCCGAAGACGATCCTCTACCCGGCCCCTGAGTTGCGCGGCTGACCCCCTACCGGTTGGCCTGCACCCCCCAGGCGAAGGCGAGCGGGGTCAGCGCGGTCAGGTCGATGGCCGGCTCGACCGTGGAGTAGGACTGCACGTTGTCCTGGAACACGGCCTTGTGCCCGTTATAGGCGGCGTATGGCACGTCGCCCGGGGCGTTCGCGTTGCACCGGCGCATGTTCGGCACCAGGCCGGTGGCGGCGAACGAGTTCGGCCCCTCCACGGTCGCCCCGGCCAGCACCGGCGGCTGCCCGTTGTGCGACCCGACCAGGTTAGTCACCTGGTGCTGCATGCAGTCCGGGAACACGGTGCCGTCCCCGACGATCAGCGACACGCCCCAGCCGTTGCCGCCCAGGATGTCGTCCAGCCAGTGCTGCGCCCAGCTCGCGTAGACCGGGCGGCCGGTCAGCGCGTCGTACTCGTCGGCCATCACGGTCAGCCCGGCGCCGTGCGTGGTGGTGTCCCACTGGTCCCAGGCGAAGCCGAACCGGAACGGGTCGCTGTCCCCCGTGTGGATGCCCTTCTCGATCTGGCCGCGCAGGTTGGCCAGCAGCTGCGCCCTGGTCACCGCCAGGCCGCTGACGTGCTGGCTGCGCAGCGCCAGGTCGAGTTCGTAGTCGCCCAGCGCGCTCACGTCGTACAGGTTCAGCGTGTCGGACAGCGCCTGCTTGCTGTGGATCCAGGCGCTGGCCCAGTGCGCGGCGTCGCGCAGGTAGCCGGTGTCCGGCCGGCCCGCGTCGCGCTGCGCGATGGCCAGTTCGGTGGCGCCCAGCATCATGTCGTCCTTCCAGCTCGTCTCCGGGTAGAAGTCGAACGGGATGGCCGTCATCAGCTGGCCCTTCCAGTGCGTGTTGGCCAGCGAGTACACCGTCTTCGCCTCGGTCAGGCAGCGGTCCGCGTAGGCCGGGTCGGCCTTGCGGAACACCTGGTAGCAGAGCGCGAAGTCGGCGGTCAGCGCCGGCCAGGTTGGGGCTGAGCTGCCCGCCCGGCCGGGCGGCCCGGAACACCGGCGGGTGCCGGATGTACACGTACCGCGGGTTCGTCCCCTTGTAGTGGTCGTCGGCCTGGGGCAGCCGCCAGATGTCGTGGTCGCCGAAGTAGTAGTTGTTGGCCTCTCCGGTGCCCACCTGGTAGTAGAGCGTCTTGGTGTTCTGGTGCCACATCCGCTGCAGGAAGTCCAGGCCGAACTTGGCCTCGCCGGTGAAGTCCGCGCTGGATCCGGCGCCCATCTGGCCCGGGAACGACGCGATGCCCTGCAGCAGGATGGCCTCGGCGTAACTGGTCGTCTCGACGAAGTGCAGGTAGTCGCCCGCGTCCCACCAGCCGCCGGTGGCGTTGATCCGCACCCCCGTCGCGTACTTGGCCAGGCTGCCCTTGAAGTCGCCGTTCCCGTTCACCGGCGGGGTCCGGTACGTCATCGCGCTGGCGTCGCTGCGGTGACCGGGCGCGGTGCGCAGCGCGGTGTGGATGAAGTCCGGGCCGTCCCGCTCGTTCTGGTAGAAGTACAGCGCGTTGGCCAGCGGCTTGGCGTAGATCTGCGCGGCCGGGCCGACCGGGAACCAGGGCGAGGCGGCCGCCGGGTCGCTGAGGATACCGACCCGGTAGCTGCCCGGCGCGTGCAGCCCGGTGAACCGGGCCGCCCACACCCAGCCGTACCGCTTGCTCCAGGCGCCGAGGTCGGTGGGGGCCAGCCCGGACGCGGCCACCGTGCAGGACCCGGCCCGGACCACCACCCAGCGCAGCGCGCTGGCCGGCTTCGACTTGGTCATGATCTCGGCCTGCTTGACCGCCCCGGCCGGGTAGCCGACCTGGTCCACCCGGATCGCGGCGGCAGGCGCGCCAGCCGGCGTCCGGTGCGAGCCGGTGGTCAGCACCGAGCTGGGGGCAGGCTCGTGGCAGATCTTCTGCACCGCAGAGCCGCCCGCCGCGGGCGAGGCGGCCTGCGCGCTGGCCGGGCCGGCCGCCGCGCACAGCCCCAGCACCAACCCGAACGCGGCTACGGCCGCCGTTACCCGGGGAACCCGCAGCAGATCATTCATCGGGCCAGGCTAGGCCCGGGATAGCTGGCCCGACAATGCCCACGAGACGGGAAGTTTTCCGGCGTACGTCAGTCCTGCGCGACGACCTGGAACGTGGCCAGGCTGGGATCGGCCGCGTAGGCGATCCGGCCGCCGTCGGCCAGGGTCGCGCGCAGCGCGTCGAGCGCCGCGGCGGTGATCACCTCGCCCGGGGCGAGCACCGGGACGCCGGGCGGGTACGGTGCCACCAGTTCGGCCGAGACCCGGCCGACGGCCGCCGGTGCAGCTAGCGTTCGATGGGGCAGGAAGAAAGCCTCGCGGGGCGCGATGGCCGGCTCCGGCGTGACCAGCCAAGCCGCCGCGGGCAGCGGCCGCCTGGCCGGGCCGCGGTGCCGCCGCACCGCGGCGAGCAGGGTGTCGGTGAAGCGGGTCACCGTGTGCTCGTCGTCGGCCAGCGTCACGATCGGCACGATCGTGTCCCGGTCCGCCATCTCGACCGGCATCCCGGCCGCGATCAGGTCGGCCTCCACCGCGTTCCCGTGCGCCCCGGTGCCGGGCAGCAGCACGACCAGCTTGGTCGGCTCGACGCTGGGCCCGTCCAGCACGTCCAGCCCGGGTTCGGCGCGGAGCCGTTGCTTGGCCCCGGCCACCACGCGGAGCAGCCGGCCGCACAACTCGGTCCCGTCCCGGGCCAGCAGTGCCCGGGCCGCGTCGATGCTGGCCATGATCGCACCCGCCGGGCTGGTGGTGTGCGTGGCCTCGAACGCCCGGTTCAGCCGGTCGCCGTCCAGCCGGCCTTCCCGGGCCAGCACCAGCGCGCCCTGGGTGTACGCGGGCAGCGCTTTGTGCGCGCTGGTCACCATGCCGTCCGCGCCCGCGGCCAGCGCGTGCGGCGGCAGGTCCGGGTGGAAGCCGAGATGCGCGGCCCAGGCCGCGTCAACCAGCAGCGGCACCCCGGCCCGATGCGCCGCGGCGGCGTGCCCGGCCAGGTCGCCGGTGGTGCCGACGTAGGACGGGTCGCCGAGGAACACCGCGCAGGCATCCGGGTGCGCGGCCAGCGCGGCCTCGACCGCGGAAACTGGGACCGGCCCGGGCAGCCCGGTCGCCGGGTCCACCTCGGGCAGCACCCAGACCGGGTCCAGGCCAGCCAGCACGATGCCGAGCAGCAGCGACCGGTGCAGCGCCCGGGTGACCACGATCGGCTGCCCGGGCTGGCCGGCCGCCAGGGCCAGCGCCTGGTTGCCGTGCGTCGAGCCGGCCACCGAGAACCGGCACCAGTCCGCCCCCCACAGCTGGGCCGCCCGCCGCTCCCCCTCGGCCAGCAGCTCATCGGCGTGCTTGATGGTGTCCAGCCCGCCGTACAGCGGCGCGTCGCCCACGGTCACCGTGCCGGTCAGGTCCGTGCGCTGCTTGTGCCCGGGCACGCTCATCGGGGTGAGCTGCCCCGCCTCGGCCTGTTCGGTGACCCGCAGCCAGGCGTCGAGCAGCGGCGCCTCGCCGCGCAGTTTGAGTGGATCCCTAGCGCCGTCCGTCCCGGTCACGCTTACGCCGCCGGAGCCGGGGTGCCGGGCTGGTGCCGGTAGAACTCGACGTGTTCCGGCGGCAGCGGCGTGTTGCCCAGGATCAGGTCGGCGGCCTTCTCGGCGGTCATCATCACCGGCGCGTAGATGTTGCCGTTGGTGATATACGGCATGATCGAGGCGTCCACGACGCGCAGCCCGTCCAGGCCGTGCACCCGCATACTGGCCGGGTCGACCACGGACGTGTTGCCGGTGCCCATCTTCGCGGTGCACGACGGGTGCAGCGCGGTCTCCGCGTCCCGGCGCACCCAGTCCAGGATCTGATCGTCGCTGGACACTTCCGGACCGGGTGACAGCTCGCCCGCGTTGAACTCGTCGAACGCGGGCTGGTTCAGGATCTTCCGGGTAACCCGGATGGCCTCGCCCCACTCCCTGCGGTCGGTCGGCGTGGACATGTAGTTGAACCGGAGCGCCGGGTGCACCTCGGGGTCGCGGGACACGATCCGCACCGTGCCGCGGGAGTCGGAGTACATCGGGCCGACGTGCACCTGGTAGCCGTGCCCGCCCGCGGGCTGGGACCCGTCGTACCGGATCGCGATGGGCAGGAAGTGGTACATCAGGTTCGGGTAGGCCACCTCGTCGTTGCTGCGGATGAACCCGCCGCCCTCGAAGTGGTTGGTCGACCCCGGGCCGCTGCGCAGGAACAGCCACTTCGCGCCGACCATGGGCCGGTTGCGCAGCTTCAGCGCCGGGGCCACGGAGACCGGCAGCTTGGACCCGTACTGCACGTACACCTCGAGGTGGTCCTGCAGGTTCTCGCCCACTCCGGGCAGGTCGGCCACGACGTGGATGCCCAGCCCGCGGAGCAGGTCCGCGCCGCCCACCCCGGACAGCTGCAGCAACTGCGGGGTGTTGATGGCGCCGCCGCACAGGATGATCTCGTCGCCGCGGACCAGCCGGGCCGGGCTGCCGCCCCGGCCGCGGCTGACCGCGCCGCCAGTGACGTCGCCCTGCCGGTACTCCACGCCGACCGCCCGGCGGCCCTCAAAGATGACCTTGGTGACAAAGGCCCGGGTGGTCACGTCCAGGTTGCGCCGGTTCATCACCGGGTGCAGGTAGGCGCGCGCCGCGCTCAGCCGCCGGCCACGGGAGATGTTCCGGTCGAACGCCGCGAAACCCTCCTGCTGGTACCCGTTCACGTCCATGGTCAGCGGGTACCCGGCCTGCTGCACGGCCTGGAAGAAGGCCCGGAACAGCGGGCTGGTGGCCGGCCCGCGCTCCAGGATCAGCGGGCCGTCGCCGCCGCGGTACTCGTCCGCCCCGGCCAGGCAGGTCTCCATCTTCTTGAAGTACGGCAGGCAGTGCGCGTAGTCCCAGTCGGCCATTCCCGGGTCGGCCGCCCAGCGCTCGTAGTCCAGCGGGTTGCCGCGCTGGAAGATCATGCCGTTGATGCTGCTGGAACCGCCGAGCACCTTGCCCCGGGCGTGGTAGATGCTGCGCCCATTCAGCCCGGGCTCCGGCTCGCTCTTATAGCCCCAGTCGTAGAACCGGTTGCCGATCGGGAAGGTCAGCGCGGCGGGCATGTGGATGTACACGTCCCACGGGTAGTCCGGCCGGCCCGCCTCCAGCACCAGCACCCGGGTCCGCGGGTCGGCGGACAGCCGGTTGGCCAGGGCGCTGCCCGCGCTGCCGCCACCGACGATGATGAAGTCGTACTCCGCTGGAGCCATCTGCCCGCCTCCCGCCGTCGCCCGCACCCACCGGCGGGCAGATTCGTACAATAACGGGATCTACCTGCGGCTGGCCTGTGCGATCCCGGGGGGATGCTGGCGCGGGGCGGCCCAGACACGGGGGTGTTTGGCATGTTCGTGCAGATCATCCAGGGCCGGCTCGGCGACGCCGACGGGGCCCGGCAGGCGATTGAGCGCTGGCAGCGTGACCTCGCGCCAGGCGCGCCGGGCTGGCTCGGCGGCACGTACGGGATCACCGACGACGGGACGCTCGTGGCCGTGGTGCGCTTCGAGTCGAAAGAGACGGCCCAGCGCAACAGCACCCGGCCGGAGCAGCAGGCCTGGTGGCCGGAGATGGAACGCTGCTTCACCGGCCCGGTCATCTTCCACGACTGCGACGACGTCATGCTGCTGCTCAGCGGCGGCTCGGACCAGGCCGGGTTCGTCCAGGTCATCCAGGGCCGGGTGCGCGACCGGGACCGGCTGCACGCGCTGGCCGCCCAGTCCGGTGACGTGGTGGCCAAGGCCCGGCCGGACGTCATCGGGGCCACCATCGCCATCGACGACGCCGGGGTCCTCACCGAGACGATCGCGTTCACCTCGGAGCAGCAGGCGCGTACGGCGGAGCAGCAGGAGATGCCTGCCGACGCGGCGCGGCTGCTCGAGGAGGAGATGTCGCTGCTGGACGACGTCAGGTTCCTGGATCTACATCAGCCCTGGTTCACCTCCTGGCCCTGACCGCCTGGCGTGGCACCCCGCCCGGCGGCAGGGCCAGCCGGGCGGCCGGGCTACCCTGCCCAGGTGGCAACGCCCGAGGACAAGCCCTCCCCCAGCCCGGCCGACAAGTCCCCGCACCCCGGGGCCACGGTCTACCGGCAGGCCCGCTTCCGGCTGCCGCCCGGCGGCACCGAACTGCTGCTGATCCGGCACGGCGAGTCGGAAGCGGCCTACCTGGAAGAGCCGTTCCCGCTGGTCGACGGGCATGCCGACCCGGAGCTCGCGGCCGACGGCCGGGCCCAGGCCGAGCTGGTCGCGGAGCGGCTGGCCAAGACCCCGATCGACGCGATCTATGTGACCACGCTGCGCCGCACCGCGCAGACCGCGGCGCCGCTGGCCCGCCGGTTCGGCCTGACCCCGCAGGTGGAGCCGGATCTGCGTGAGGTCAACCTGGGTGACTGGGAGGCCGGGCTGTTCCGCAAGAAGGTCGCCGAGAACCACCCGATCGCCGAGCGGATGTGGGCCGAGGAACGCTGGGACGTCATCCCGGGCGCCGAGTCAGCCGAGGCGTTCGCCGCCCGGGTCGGCGGCGCGATCAAGCGGATCGCCGCCGCCCACCCGGACCAGCGGGTCGCGGTGGTGGTGCACGGCGGGGTGATCGGCCAGGCGCTGGCCCTGGCCACCGGGTCCCGGCCGTTCGCCTTCCTGGGCGCGGACAACGGGTCCATCTCCCGGCTGGTCATCACGCCGCAGCGGTGGATCCTCCGCGGCTACAACGACACCGCCCACCTGGAGCCCGGCTACTCCCCCTGACCGGCGGCGCCGGCCAGCGCAGCCTTGCCGCGGACCACGGGGTTGACCAGCTCGCCGATCCCGTCGATGGAGATCCGGATCTCGTCGCCTTCGCGCAGCGTGAACGGCAGGTCCGGGACCAGGCTGGTGCCGGTGGACAGCACCGCGCCCGCCGGGAACTCGTCCTCGCGGAACAGGAACCGGGCCAGTTCGGCAACGGTCCGCCGCAGCCCCCGGGTGCTGGCCTGGCCGTCCCAGGCGGCCGCGCCGTCCCGGGTGATCGTCATGCCCATGCTCAGGTTGTGCGGGTCCGGCACCTCCCAGGCGGGCCGGATCCACGGCCCGACCGCGCAGCCGCCCAGGTAGATCTTGGCCTGCGGCAGGTACAGCGGGTTCTCCCCCTCGATCGACCGGGAGCTCAGGTCGTTGCAGATCGTGTAGCCGACCGGCTCGGCCGCCGCGTTCAGCACCGCGGCCAGTTCTGGCTCGGGCACGTTCACCGCGGAGTCGGCCCGCACGCTGACCTTGGCGCCCGGGCCGGCCACCCGCCAGGCCGCCGACTTGAAGAACAGCTCCGGCCGGGCCGCGTCGTAGACCTTGTCGTAGATGTCCGCCGAATCCTCGCTCTCCTCGACCCGTGCGCTCCTGGACCGCTCGTAGGTGACCCCGGCCGCCCACACCTCGGTCCGCCCGTCCAGCGGCGCGAGCAGGCTGGCCGGGTCGAACCGCACCGGCTCGAACGGCGGGTCCCCGTCGGCCTGGCCGGTGCACAGTTCGCGCACCGCCAGCACCGGCAGGGCGAGCAGGTCGGCCATGGTGGCGATCCCGGGCAGCCCCCTGACCTCGCCGTCCTCCAGCACACCGACCCGCGGCGCACCGCCGGCGGCGCGGAACCTGATCAGCTGCACCGTGCCGTCTCCACCATGGCTGTCTCCACCCTGCCGTCTCCTTCCGCTGGCCCTGGCCCGGCGGTCAGCGTATGGCCTGACCCGGCCCGGGGGCTACCGGGGCGCCGGGCTCGGCCCGGGCCGCATGGCGGCGCCGCACCAGCCACCGCCGCAGCATGTAGTACGCCAGCAGGATCAGCGCCACCACGCCGAACACGACCAGCCGGGTGCCGCTGTACCGGACCGGCTGGAGGCTGTACCGGCTCACCGACACGGTGCCGTTCCCGCCGATGGCCAGGCCGAAGCTGATCGCGGTGGCGTCGCGCGGCAGGGTCGGCGTGTTCCACGACGCCTGGGCCCACCCATCGGCCGCGGGCATGGCCGAACTGGTCGTCCAGTACACCCAGTTGCCGATCGTGGTCCGGTAGTACAGGTCGAACCGGACCGGCTTGCTGGCCAGGTAGAACTCGGCCACGCTGTACCGCTGGCCCGGCTGGGCCGGCGGCGCGCACTGGCCCAGATCCAGCGTGGGCAGCAGCTTGGCGTCCCCGGACGTCCAGCCGGTCATCCGGATGGTCTCCGCCCCGGCGCCGCCCGGCCCGCCGGCCGGCTGGTAGCTGAACCGGGCCGTATTCGAGCCGTACCGGGCGGTCTGGAAGCAGGCGGGCACGCCGTCCGGGCCCCGGGTGGCCAGCGCGGCGTTATTGATCCCGGGGCCACCGATCGGTCGCGGCGTCGGGCCGGCCACCAGCGGCCGGACCGGGCCGCCCGCCACCTGGCGCACGGTCCGCACGCTGACCCCGTGGCTGGCCTGCCCGGCCAGCCAGGCCAGCACGCTGCTCAGTTCGGGTTTGGTGACGCCCAGCGCACAGTCCCGGGCGCACACGTCATGGATGTTGAAGATGACCCAGCCCCCGCCACGGCGCTGCGCGCCGGTCACGATGGACTCGAACGTGGCCGGGGTCCACCGGGTGCCCAGCGAGGCCACCTCGATCGGCGCGCGGAGCAGGTACGGATTGTGCGGCGGGATCGTCTCCGCCCAGCCACACGAGTCGCACAGCCCGGCGCCGCGCAGTTCCCCGGCGCCCAGCCCGGTGTTGTAGCCGCACCGCCGGACCAGGCCCTGCAGCGTCTTGGTCACCTCCGCGAACGGGTACGCGAAGTCGGTGACCTGCATCCCCCACCGGGTCAGGTTGACCCGGTCCTGGCAGATCTCCCGCTGCGCCTCGGCGGCGGGCAGCTTGGTCAGCGGCACGTGCAGCACGGTCAGCCCGCCGATCTCGTTGCCATCCGCGGCCAGCGTCCGCACGTCCTGCAGCGTCAGGTAGGGCGCCTGGGTGCAGTCCGGATCGGTGTCCGGCACGCAGACCAGGCCGGACGGCACGTAGTAGGTCGCGTGCATGTGGTACTGCCGGAAAATCGGCAGTGCGCCCATCTGGTTGGCGAAGCCGCCGCCCCAGGTGAAGCTGACCACGGTACGGGCCGGTGGCCCGGCCGCCGCCGCGGCCGCCGGCGCCCCGGACATACCGAGCACACCGACTCCCAGCACACTGACTCCCAGCACACAGAGCAGCGCGGCCGCGAGCAGCGCCGCCGCGCCGCGGACATGTCGCTGGAGCGCCCCCCGGACTCGCACAGCCATAACACTAACCGCCCGGGAACAACCGGCCGGGCAGGCCGCCGCCCGGTTTCGATCGCATACGCTCCGGTGATAACACATCGACAACCGTCAGCCCGGTTGTTGGGGGCGGAATGTCCAGCTGGTTCAGCACGAACATTGAGCAAACGGGACGGCTTCCGCTGTTCTGCTTCTTTGTCGCGTTCGTGGCCGGCTTCGGGTTCATCCGGCTTTCCGTCCGGATGATCCGCGCCAACGTCCGCTGGTGGCCGGGCAACGTCACGCCGGGCACCCTGCATGTGCACCACATGGTGTTCGGCGTCGTGTTCATGCTGGTCGGCGGCGTCACCGGCATTGTCGCCCCGGGCGGGTCGCTGGACTGGCGGGCCGGAGCGGCCGCCCTGTTCGGGCTGGGCGCCGCGCTCGTGCTGGACGAGTTCGCGCTGATCCTGCACCTGAAGGACGTGTACTGGAGCAGCGATGGGCGGCTGTCGGTGGAAGCGGTGTTCGTGGCGCTGGGCGTCACAGTGCTGCTGCTGCTCGGCGTCGAGCCGTCGGTCGTGCCCACCCCGGGCGACCAGCACGCGAGCTCGACTGAGGCCATCGTCGGCCTGACCATCAGCGTCCTGTTCACCTTCGGGCTGTGCGCGATCTCCCTGCTCAAGGGCAAGATCTGGACCGGCCTGTTCGGCCTGTTCCTGTTCCCGCTGCTCATCGTCGGCGCGGTCCGGCTGGCCCGGCCCGGCTCACCGTGGGCCCGCTGGCGCTACCAGAACAAGCCGCACAAGCGGGCCCGCGCCGCGCGCCGGGAGCGGCGGTGGCGCCAGCCGGTGGTCCGGTTCCGGGTCCGGCTCGAGGATTTCGTGTCCGGCCTGCAGGACCGCCCGGACCCGAAGCCGCTCAGCCAGCCCGAAAAGTCCAAATCGAAATAATTTGCCGAACGCCATTATCTGGTTTCCCGGAGCATGCCCTCAGGTCTGGGCGGCCTGGCCGAACGCCATTACCTGGTGCCCCCGAGCACGGCCTGGGTCTGGGTTACCTGGGCGGCCAGCCGGCCGGTGTCATCGAGCAGGTCGGTCTGCACCACGATGACGGTCCGCCCGGTGTGCAGCGGCCGGGACACCGCGGTGACGACGCCGCCCCGCACGCCGCGCAGGAACACCGTCGAGGAACTCATCGTCGCGGTCTGCGCGCCGGACGGCAGGTTCAGGTAGGCGCACAGCCCGCCGAGACTGTCGGCCAGGCTCATCAGGGCGCCGCCGTGCATCAGGCCACTGGTCGTGCGCAGCCGCTCTGACCAGGCCAGATGACCCCTTACCTCGGCGGCATCGACGCTGTCGAGTTCGATGCCCAGGGTGGCCGCGAACGGCATGACCGGCAGCTGGCTGTCGTCTGTCACGGCGCTCACGGTACTCCCGCGGCGTGGAACACCGCCCCGGCCTGCGTGGTTCTACTTAGTGGAAGTCATGACTGAGAAGAACATTGCGAAATGCGTGACCTGTGGGGACGAACTGCATCCCGAGCGGGCCAAGAAATATAACTACTGCATGTCGCCGGAGTGCCAGGCGAAAAACCTCAAGGGCCTGACCATGGTGGCCGTCGGGGTGAACAAGTCGGCCGAGCAGTACCTGCTGCTGGACGACGAGACCAGGGCCGATCTGGCCGACGGCAAGTACCACGACCAGCGCCGCGGCACCTTCGGCCGCACCGCGGCAGCGCTCACACCACCGACACCCACACCACCAGCCCCGGCAGCCACATCAGCAACAATCACCCCAGCAGCACCGGCCGCCCGGCCGGCTCCTGGCGGGCCGCCGCGGTCCAGCCGGCCCGCCCCGGCGGGGCCGCGCCAGCCCGGTACGCCGTCCCAGCGCAGGCTGGCCGTGCTGTACAACCAGCAGGGCCTGCGCCCCGACGAGATCGCCAGCAAGCTCGGCCTGACCCGGTACGAGGTGACCCAGATCATCCTGGCCGCCCGCACCCCGGGCAAGCTGTAACCGCCCCGTCCGGCACCGCATGAATGCTTCGGCCATGCGCACCCGACCACCCGAATGAAACATCCACGTGGTCGGGAACCGGGGCCTGGTGGCGGCGGCTAGTCGAACCTGAGTTGGCTCACGTTTCGGGTTCTGGGCTGATACGACTGCTGTGACCTGGAGGTTTCCGGTTCGGCGGGGCTGGATTTGCACACTAAACCGGGGCCGTAGAGTTGCCGGGTGCCGTATGTGCGGACGGTGAAGACGGCGTCGGGCGCCACGGCGGTGCAGATCGTGTATTCCTGGCATCGGGGGTCGCGGGAGATCGAGCACATCGGCTCCGCTCACGATGAGGCGGAGCTCGAGCTGCTGAGGGCCGCCGCCCGGCAGCGGCTGGCCGCGGGTCAGGGCGAGCTTGACCTGGGCCTGGATATGGCCGCGGCGGGCGGGCCGCTGCCGATCACCGCGTCGCGGATGAGCTGCCTGCTCGATGCGCTGTCGCAGGCTTACCGGGTGCTGGGCTTTGACCGGGCCAGCGGCGGTGATGCGGTGTTCGGGCAGCTGGTGGCCGCGCGGATCATCGAGCCGGCCAGCAAGGCCGACAGCTTGCGGGTGCTGGAGGAGGCCGGGGTGGCCGGCCCGTCGTATGCGACGCTCAAGCGCCGCCTTCCCGCTTATGCGAAGCAGGAGTGGCGGCAGGAGATCTCTGCTGCCTGCGCCGCGCATGCCGGGCTGGGCCCGGCCAGCCTGGTGCTCTACGACGTGTCCACGCTGTATTTCGAGACCGATGAGGGCGACGGATTCCGCGAGAGCGGCTTTTCGAAGGAGCGGCGGCTAGAGCCGCAGATCACGATCGGCCTGCTGACTGACCAGTCCGGGTTCCCGCTGATGGTGTCGGCATTCGAGGGGAACAAGGCCGAGACCAGGACCATGCTGCCAGTCATCGAGGCGTTCATGACCGCCCACCAGCTCCCCGACGTCACGGTCGTCGCGGACGCCGGGATGGTGAGCGAAGCGAACCAGAAGGCGATCGAGGCAGCCGGGCTGTCGTTCATCCTCGGCATGCGCATCCCGCAAGTCCCCTACGTGGTAAGGCAGTGGCGCCACGAGCACCCCGGCCAGGACATCCCAGACAGGCACGTCTTCACCCAGCCCTGGCCCGCCGGGCCGAACGGCGGCCGCCGCGACCAGGTCATCTACTACCAGTACCGCCATGACCGGGCCCGCCGCACGCTGCGCGGGATCGATGAGCAGGTGCGCAAAGCCGAGCAGGCCGTCGCGGGCAAGGTCCCGGTCAAGCGCAACCGGTTCATCCAGCTGGCCGGCGGCACCCGGTCGGTGAACCGTGAGCTCGAGGAGAAGGCACGGGCGCTCGCGGGCCTGAAGGGCTACATCACCAACCTGCGGACCTGCCCGGACGGCACCCCGGTCACCGCGGAGTTCGTGATCGGCGCCTACCATCAGCTCTTCCAGATCGAGAAATCCTTCCGAATGGCGAAAAGCGACCTGCAGGCCAGGCCCATCTACCACCGGACCAGGGACTCGATCGAGGCGCACCTGACCATCGTGTTCGCCGCGCTCGCGGTCAGCCGCTGGATCGAGCACCACACCGGCTGGTCCATCCGCAAATTCGTCAAGACCGCCCGCCGCTACCGCACCATCCAGATCCAGGCCGGGCCGCACACCATCAACGCCGCCGACCCCCTCCCCAACGACCTCCGCCAGGCCCTCGAAGCGATCAGCCACGCCAGCCAGACTGAACACTGACCGGAAAATCACCCAGCGGAAATGGGCGCGCGGCAGCGGGCCCGGGCCTGGTGGGGTGATCGGGCCTGGTCAACAGCGGTATGGGTTATCCAGCCTTGGTGAGGGCGACGGTGAAGCCGAGCGCCTGGATCTGCCGGATGTGGTTGCGGAGCTTGCGGTCGGTATCGGTGCGGGCCTGGTAGTAGCCGGCGCCGAGGTCGGTGAACCGGGCGGCCGGGTCAGCGAGCAGATGCCAGATGATGACCAGGATGGAGCGGGCGACCGCGACCTGCGCCTTGGCCTTGCCGCGGCGGCGGGCGATCCGGCCGTAGCGCTCGCCGAGGAAGGTGGCGGTGCGGGCGGCATTGTTCGCGGCCTGGCCGAGGGCCCCGCGCAGCCAGGTATCGCCCTGGCCTTTCTTCCCGCCCCGGGACCGGGGGCCGGACTGGCGGGCTGAGGGGCACAGCCCGGCCCACGACACCAGGTGGGCGGCGGTGGGGAACCGGGACATGTCCAGGCCGGTTTCGGCGATGATGGCCCGGGCCAGGTCGGGGCTGAGGCCGGGGATCTCGGCCAGCCGGGCCACCGCGTTCAGTACCGGGGCGCCCGGGCCGGTTCCGGCGCCGGGCCCGGTGGTGCCGTCCGGGTCAATGCCCCAGGCTCCGGGCATGGCTGCAGTCAGCTCGGCGGCCCGGGTGCCCAGCTGGGCGATCTTGGCGTCCAGGGCGGCGATCTGGTCCAGCAGCAAGGCGGCGAGCTCACCGTGGTGGTCATCGAACATGCCGTCCAGGGCCTCGACGAGGGCATCGTGCTTGGCCTTCATGGTGCGGCGGGCCAGGCCGGCCAGGACCTCAGGGTCGCGCTGGCCAGCGATCATCGCCTTGATCATGTCCTGCGCCGACAGCGTGGTCAGCTTGGACGCCACGCTCGACAGCTTGATCAGCGCGCCCTCCAGCAGCTTTTCCAGCCGCTGCCAGCAGCGGGTGCGCTCGTGAATGAGCCGGGCCCGGGCCCGCGTGTAATCGCGCAGGTCCCGGACCGGCTTCGGCGGCACGAACGAGGCGCGCAGCAGCCCCATCTCGGTCAGCCGGGCCAGCCACATCGCGTCCAGCTTGTCCGTCTTGGGCCGGCCGGGCAGGTTCTTGGCCTGGGCCGCGCTGACCAGCTGCACCGCCAGCCCGCACGCCTCCAGGACGAAGAACCAGATCCGCCAGTAGTCGCTGGTCAACTCCAGCGTGACGATCTCGATGCCGTCCTTGCGCAGCTGGCGTCCCACCGCGCGGATGGCGTTCATCCGGGCCTTAACCGTCCACACGGTGGCCCGCCGGGCGCCGGCCCGGGACGGGTGCGGGGTGCGGGCGCACACCATCCCGGTGTCTTTGGCCACATCGACCGCGGCCACCCGGTCAAAGACCCGCTCGTGTTCCTGATCGTCGATTACCTGCGGTCTGCTCACCGCGGCCACCTCCTGGGCTTGGCCTATCGGGACACGGCGAGCTGCCCGGGGGTCCCGGTAGGCGGGCACCAGGCCCGGAATACTGACCGGCGTGCTCGAGGCAACACTGCGCGACCCTCAGGTCAAGACCCCAGCGCCAGGCTAAATTACGGGTTCGTATTCCATAGTGCGCCGACGTCACGGGCAGCCCGCCCCACTGTCCACCCGCGCGCACAGCGGCACCACCCCGGCCTAGACGGCAGCAGCCCCAGCCCGCCGCGACCGGCAACAACCCAGATTTTCACGCCGCGCGACCATCCCAGATGAGACAGCTAAATTGAGCCAACTCGGGTCCAGCCGGCCCGCCCCCGCGGGGCCGCGCCAGCCCGGTACGCCGTCCCAGCGCAGGCTGGCCGTGCTGTACAACCAGCAGGGCCTGCGCCCCGACGAGATCGCCAGCAAGCTCGGCCTGACCCGGTACGAGGTGACCCAGATCATCCTGGCCGCCCGCACCCCGGGCAAGCTGTAACCGCCCCGTCCGGCACCGCATGAATGCTTCGGCCATGCGCACCCGACCACCCGAATGAAACATCCACGTGGTCGGGAACCGGGGCCTGGTGGCGGCGGCTAGTCGAATTCGGCGCGGACGCCGAGCAGGCGGACCGGACGGCGCCGGGTGAACCGGCCCAGGGCCTCCAGCGCGACCCGTTCGATGGCGGCCGGGTCCGCGGTCGGCCCGCCCAGCGTGCGCGAGTGGGTACCGGTCTGGAACGGGGCGTACCGCACCTTGACCACGACCCGGACGGCCGGCCGCTGCTCGGCCGCCACGTCATCGGCCACCTGGTGGGCCAGCCGGATCACCTCGGCCCGCACCTCGGCCCAGTCGGCGATGTCCTGCTGGTAGGTCACCTCCCGGCCGCGTGAGCGGGCCAGGTACGGCTCGCCGGATACCGGCGAGTGCGAGATGCCCCGGGCGACCAGGATCAGCCACGGCCCGGACGCCGGGCCGAACTCGGCGGCCAGCACGTCCGGGTCGGCGCCGGCCAGTTCGCGGACCGTGCCGATGCCCAGCATGGCCAGCCGCCGCGCGGTCTTGGCGCCGATCCCCCACAGCGCGTCGGTGGGCCGGTCGCCGAGCACGTCGTACCAGTTCTGCTGGGTCAGCCGGAACACGCCGTCCGGCTTGCCGAACCCGGTGGCCAGCTTGGCTTGCAGCTTGTTGTGGCCGATGCCCACCGAGGCGTGCAGCCCGGTCCCGGCCAGGATCCGGGCGGCGATGTCCCGGGCCACCTGCTCCGGATCGTTGGCCGCCACGGCCAGGAACGCCTCGTCCCAGCCCAGCACCTCGGTGGTCCAGCCGGTGTCCCGGAGGATGGCCATCACCTCGGCCGACGCCGCCTCGTACTCCGCCTTGTCCACCGGCAGGAACACGCAGTCCGGGCAGCGCCGCGCCGCGGTCCGCAGGGCCAGGCCGGAGTGCACCCCGTGCTGCCGCGCCTCGTAGGACGCGGTGCTGACCACCCCCCGTTTGGCCGGGTCCCCGTCGCCGCCGACCACCACCGGGCGGCCGCGCAACTCAGGGTGGCGCAGCACCTCGACGGCCGCGATGAACTGGTCCAGATCGACGTGCAGCACCCAGGGCCTGGCGGCTGGCTCCGGGCCGGCCGGTGTGCTGGTCACGCTTGACGCCTGCCCACCGCCGGGCCCGATCATGCCTAGCGGGCGTTGACTTGCGCTTTCCCTGCCTGGATCTTGGTGTTAACGGGGACCGGCGGCGGCCGTACCGTCCCGGGAAGAAAAGAAAACCGCCTAGAGTTTCGTTCTAGACGGTCAAAACAAAGGGGCCTAAGCGGCCCGGATAAGGCGCATTATAAAGAAAGGGAGGCCGGTTGTCAAACGGAAAAGCCGACCTTGAGCAGAGTTACATCTCAATGCTCTATGGCAGGCTTGACGACCTCCGGGACCGGGCGTCGGGCCGGCTGTCCCAGGTGCTGCTGGAAACCGGGGGGACGCCTGCGGCCAGGTCAGAGCGCGACTCTTTCGTGGAGATGTACTCACGGCGGATCACCCAGCTCGACGCGGCGGAAAACGGGCTGTGCTTTGGCCGGCTGGATCTGTCCGAGGGCGATCGCCGTTATATAGGCCGGATCGGCATTCTCGACGACACCGACGATTATCAGGCGCTGCTGGTGGACTGGCGGGCGCCCGCGGCGCGCCCGTTCTACATCGCCACCGCGTTCTCGCCCGAGGGTGTGCTGCGCCGCCGTCATATCCGTACCCGGCAGCGCATGGTGACCGGGGTGGATGACGAGGTGCTCGACTTTGACGGCGACGCCTCAGCGGCCGGCGTCCCCGCCGGGCACGCCGGGCTGACCGGCGAAGCGGCCCTGATCGCGGCGCTGTCCGCGGCCCGGACCGGCCGGATGACCGACATCGTGGAGACCATCCAGGCCGAGCAGGACCTGATCATCCGCTCGCCGCACAACGGGGTGACCGTAGTGCAGGGCGCACCTGGTACCGGAAAGACGGCGGTGGCCCTGCACCGGGCCGCCTATCTGCTGTACACCTACCGCGAGCAGTTGTCCCGGCGCGGCGTGCTGATCGTCGGGCCGAACCCCACCTTCCTGCAGTACATCGGGCACGTGCTGCCCTCGCTGGGCGAGACCGGGGTGGTGATGTCCACCATCGCCGACTTGTACCCGGGGATCACCGCCCGCCGGGCCGAACCAGCCGAGGTGGCCGAGATCAAGGGCCGCGCGGTGATGGCGACCGTGCTGGCCACGGCGGTGCGGAACCGGCAGGAATTGCCTGACGAGCCGGTGGAGATCCCGTTCGAGCGCGAGGTGCTGCGGCTGGACCGGAAGATCGTGCAGCGGGCACGGGAGCGGGCCAGGCGGTCCCGCCGCCCGCACAACCAGGCGCGGCCGATCTTCGTCCGGGAGATCCTGGACGCGCTGGTCCAGCAGGTGACCAAGAAGTTCACCGCGGGCCTGCGGGAGACGGACAAGCTGGTGGCCGAGATCCTCGGCGAGCCGGAACCGGCCGCGGACAGCAGCGTGCTCGGCCCGGCCGACACCGAGGACATCCGGGGCGAACTGCGCCAGGACCCCCGGGTCCGGGCGGCCATCGCCAGGCTCTGGCCGGTACTGACCCCGCAGCAACTGCTTGACGACCTGTTCGACTCGCCACGCCGGCTGGCCGCCGCCGCGCCCCGGCTGACCCGGGAGGAACGGGCGGTGCTCAGCCGCGACCCGGACGGCGGCTGGACCCCGGCCGACGTGCCACTGCTGGACGAGGCGGCCGAACTGCTCGGCGAGGATGACCGCGCCGCGCGGCGCCGGGCCAAGCGGGAACGCCAGCGGGAAATCGCCTACGCCCAGGGCGTGCTCGACATCGTGTCCCGCGACCTGGAGGACGACCCGGAAATCCTGATGGCGTATGACCTGATCAACGCGGACCGGCTGGCCGGCCGGCACGAGGAGCTGAGCTACCTGACCACCGCGGAACGGGCGGCTGCGGACCGGACCTGGGCGTTCGGGCACATCGTGGTGGACGAGGCGCAGGAACTGTCCGAGATGGCCTGGCGGATGCTGATGCGCCGTTGCCCGAGCCGGTCGATGACCATCGCCGGGGACATCGCCCAGGCCACCAGCCTGTCCAGCACGTCGTCCTGGGAGCGGGTGCTGGCCCCGGCCCTGGGCACCCGGTGGCGGCTGGACCGGCTGACCATCAACTACCGGACGCCCGCCGAGATCATGGCGGTGGCCGCGGACGTGCTCGCCGACCTCGACGACAAGCTGGAGACCCCCACGTCGGTGCGGGAGACCGGCACGGTGCCCTGGCACCGCCAGGTGGCGCCCGGTGAGCTGGCCGCGGCGGTGGCCGCGGCGGTCTCGGCCGAGACCGCCGCGGTGGCGGGCGGGAACGTCGCCGTGCTGGCCCCGGCGGCCCTAGTCGAACGAGCTGAACGACGCGGTCGGCAGCGGGCCGCTGGACGGCAGTGGCGCAGACGGGCCGGACCTGGACGACATGGTCGTGGTGCTAACCGTCAGCCAGGCCAAAGGGCTGGAGTTCGATTCGGTGCTGATCGTGGACCCGGCGCAGATCCTGGCTGATTCCCCGCATGGCCTGAGCGAGCTGTATGTGGCGCTGACCAGGGCGACCCAGCGGCTGGGCGTGCTGCATTCCGGCCCGTTGCCCGAAGTGCTGTCCCGGCTCGAACCACGGTAGGCGCAGCCGGCCGGCCGGGGAGACCGGCCAGGTCAGCGGCGCCCCAGGAACCGGCTGATCGCCTGCACGGCACGGCCGAAGTCGGTGCCGAACGGGTTCTCCTGGACCACGTAGGTCCAGGTGGCGCTGGGCCGTTTCAGCCCGGCCCCGGCCAGATCGGCCCCGTCGGCGGTGATCTCGGCGGCCTGGAACGCGGCCGCGGTCCGCTCGCTTACCTCGGCGGTGAATTGGCTGAACAGCTCGGTCAGCTCCCGGTTGAACTCCTGCACCGGGATGAGCGACCCGCCGAACGGGTTGCTGCTGTGCCCGAGCGCGCGCAGGTGGATGCCCTCGCGCACGTCGGCCGCCTTGGCCAGGTGCTCCGCCCAGGCCTGGTCCAGGCAGGCCAGGGTGATCAGCCGGGCGGCCGGGATCAGCACCTCGTCCGGCACCCGGGCGAGGCGCAGCTCGGCGACCCGGTCCGGGCTGGACTTCTGCAGGTCACGTAGCGCGGCATCGGAGTTCAGCACCTGGTCGCGGTACTCCAGCACGGCGCGCCGCTGATCCTCGATCAGCACGTTGTACCGCCAGGTGTCCCGGTGGATCTGCAGCGCGGTGCCCTCGGCCACCCGCTGCGCGTGGCCCGCCGTCCAGTGCGCCTTGGCGTCGGACACCAGGCCGTCGTCGTCCATCTCGGCCGCCCTGACCGCGTCGGGCGCGCACGTGATGATCAGCTCGTCGTCCATGCTGAGGAAGAACACCGAGCCGCCCGGGTCGCCCTGGCGGCCGGCCCGGCCGCGCAGCTGATCATCGAGCCGGCTGCTGGCGTGCCGGCCCACCCCGATGACCAGCAGCCCGCCCGCCTCGGCCACCTGGCCGTGATCACCGTCCGTGCCGCCCAGCCGGATGTCGGTGCCCCGCCCGGCCATCTGGGTGGATACGGTGATCACGCCCGCGGCCCCGGCCTCGGCCACGATCGCGGCTTCCTCGGCGTCATTCTTCGCGTTCAGCACCACGCAGGGCAGGCCGTCCAGGACCAGCCGGGCCGCCAGCCGCTCCGACTCCGCGACATCGAGCGTGCCGAGCAGCACCGGGCGGCCCTCCTGGTGCGCCGCAGCCACCGCGCTGATGACCGCCCCCTCCTTGTCCTCGACGTGCTGGTACAGCCGGTCCGGTTCGTCCTCCCGGATACACGGCCGGTTCGGCGGGATGACCGCCACCTCCAGCCCGTAGAACTCGCGCAGCTGCTCGCCGACCGCGACCGCCGTGCCCGTCATCCCGCAGGCCACCGGGTAGCGCCGGACCAGGGCCTGGATGGTGATGCTGTCCAGGATCTCGCCGCTCTCGGTGGCGCGCAGGCCCTCTTTGGCCTCCACCGCCGCCTGCAGGCCGTCGGGCCAGCGCTGCAGCCGGGCCACCCGGCCGCGGGACGCGCTGACCAGCTGGATCCGGCCGTGCTGGACGATGTAGTCCACGTCCCGCTGCAGCAGCGCCTGGGCGTGCAGCGCGACATTGAGCCGGGTCAGCACGTCCAGGTTGTCTTCCGCGTACAGGTCGATGCCGCCCAGCGACTGCTCCGCGATCCGGGCCCCCGCGTCGGTCAGGGAGACGTTGCGCCGCTCATCGTCCACCTCGTAGTGCAGCCGGGGCAGCAGACGGCGGGCGATCTGGGCCATGTCCTGCACCGGGTCGGCCTCGCCCACCGAGCCGGCCAGCACCAGCGGGATCAGCGCCTCGTCGACCAGCACCGAGTCGGCCTCATCGATCAGCACCACGTCCGGGGGCACCGTCACCAGGTCGTCGGCCGCCACGGCCAGCCGGTCGCGGAGCACGTCGAAGCCGATCTCGTTGGCCGACGCGTAGCAGACGTCCGCGGCGTAGGCCTGCCGCCGCTCATCCGGCGTGCTGGCCTGGCCGATCCAGCTCACGGTCACGCCGAGCAGGTCGTAGACCGGGCGCATCCATTCCGCGTCCCGGCGGGCCAGGTAGTCGTTGACCGACATGACGTGCACCTGGTGCCCGCGGCGGACGTAACCGGCCACGGCCAGCGCGCCAGACAGGGTCTTGCCCTCGCCGGTGGCCATCTCGGCCACCTGGCCGGCCAGCAGGGCCAGGGTGCCGAGCAGCTGCACGTCGAACGGCCGCTCGCCGAGCCCGCGCCGGGCCGCCTCCCGGCCGACCGCGCAGATCCCCACATCGTCCGTGGTGTCCTTGGCCAGCGCGGCCAGTTCCGCGTCGTCCAGCTCTTCCAGGTCTGCCTCCCGGGCGGCGATGTCCGGCAGTAGCGCCTGGTAGCCGGCCAGGCTGGCGGAGCCTGGTTTCTGCAGGAATCGCCGCATCCGGGCGCGCAGTCCGCTCACCGGCACCAGCCACGGCGGCACAGAACTCGGTGCCCAGGAACTCTCATGCCCCAGACTCTAGGACGGCCGGCGCACCTAACCAGCCAGGCTGGCGTGATGGCCCGCCTCGGCCGGCCCGGTCTCGGCGTGGGTGAGCGCGTGCCTGATCGCGGCCCCGAGCGCCCGGGCCACCGGAGGCGGGAAGGCGTTGCCCACCTGCCGGTAGGCGGCGGTCTTGCGGCCTGCGAACTCCCAAGCGTCCGGGAAGCCCTGCAGCCGGGCCACCATGCGCACGGTCAGCTTGGGCGGCTGGCTGGCCGGGACATCCGGGCCGGGCGGTCCGTCCGCGACGCCAAGGCCGTCCACGCCGAGCAGCCGCCAGGCCGCGCGGGCCCGGGTCGGGCCCAGATCCGGCCCGCCGTGCTTCTTGCTGCCGCCGACGATCGTCGGCCCGATGCCGCTGGCCCGGGCGGCCCAGGCGGCCGCGCCCGGCCAGCCGCCGGCCGCCATCAGGTCGGCCAGCAGCCCGCCCACCGTGGGCGGTGGCTCGGCGGACGGTGCTGGCCAGCGGAACGAGGCCGCCCACGGCGACTGGATCGCGACCAGCACGAACCGCGGCCGGAGCTGCGGCACCCCGTGCTCACTCGCGTGCACCAGGTCCCACCAGGTCTGGAAGCCCAGGTCGTGCAGCCGGCCCAGCACCTGGCTGCGGTATTCGTCAAACCGGCTGGCGGCCAGGCCACGGACGTTTTCTAGCAGCACGGCCCGCGGCTGAGCCTCCTCGATCAGGCGCAGCGCCTGCGGGAACAGGTCCCGCTCGTCGTCGTGCCCGAGTTGCTTGCCCGCGATGGAGAACGGCGGGCAGGGCACGCCGCCAGCCAGCAGGTCGATGCCCGTATAGGCGCGACCGTCCACGTTGGCCACGTCGTCCTGGTTGACCTTCCAGTCCGCACCCCGGTTACGGCGCAGCGTCTCGCAGGCGTCGGCGTCCAGCTCCACCACCGCCTCATGGGCGAACCCGGCCTGCTCCAGGCCGAGCGCCTGGCCGCCGGCCCCGGCGCAGATCTCCACGGAGGTCAGTTCACCCATGGCCTCTCCCTCCCGCGCCGTCTCTTCCGCCCGATTGTGCCCGGAGCCGGCGACAGTTCGCCTGTCCCACGCCGTCACCATGAGGCGAGCGTCTCCACAAGCAGCTCATAACTGAGCACCCGGCGCTGGCCGGTCACCTCGTACCAGGCGTCGGCCTGCTCGCTGTTCGCGTTGCCGGCCACGCTGGCCGCCATCGCGTCGTAGGCGATGTGATACACCGCGTCCACCTCGCCGGTCCCCCGGGCGATCGAGGCCAGCCGGCTGGGCAGCGGCTCCGCGGTCACCGTGACCAGATGCGGCTGCCGGCCCCGGCGGTGCCGGATCATCTGCAGGCACTCGTGCCGGATGTTCTGCACCCGGTCCGACCGGATTGTCCACTTGCAGGACACCGCGGCGTGCAGCGGCGGCAGCCCGGAGGCGGTGCGCACCCGGGCCAGCGACACGGTCACGTCCGGCTTGATCAGGTAGTCGGTGCCCACCGTGACCCGCAGCTCCGGGTTGCCGCGGACCAGCCGGTCCAGCTCGGACAGGTGGGCGTACTGGTCGAACTGGGTGATGACCGCACCCCGCTCGATCCGCCAGCCGCGTTCCGGGTCATGCCGCTGCAGGAACCAGCCGAGGTGCTCGCAGACCTGCTGCTCCAGCGGGCCGCCCGGGTCCTTGGGCACGTCGGAGACCGTGTCCCGGGGCACGGCCAGGTGGTCGAGCACCCCGGCGGCGATGCGCACCGACGCCGGGCTGTCCACATCGGCGAAGTTCGGCACCAGGGGCCAGCCGAGCTTGTTCGCCTTGGCGGCGGGCTTCCAGCCGAGCAGGGCGGTGGCAAACGGCGCTGTCACGCCCCACACTCTGGCACGTACCTTCCGGCACGTACCTTAAGGGTGCGCAGACAGAGGAGGACGTGGTGACGCTGGAGCACGAGGAACTGGACGTCGCGCTGCCGGACGGCACGCTGCGCGTGCTGCGCTGGGGCCATGGCGGCCGGGCCGCGCTGGCCGTGCACGGCATCACCGCCTCGGCCGCCGCCTGGCAGCCGGTGGCCCGGGCGCTGCCCGACGAGTGGTCGCTGTTCGCCGTGGACCTGCGCGGCCGCGGGCACAGCGCGGGGCTGCCCGGCCCATACGGCTTCAGCCAGCACGTGGCCGACCTGGTCGCGGCGGCCGGGCAGCTCGGCCTGGACCGCCCGGTGCTGGCCGGGCACTCGCTCGGCGCGTACGTCGTGCTGCTGGCCGCGGCCCGTCACCCGGACCAGTTCGGCGGGCTGCTGCTGGTGGACGGCGGCCTGCCGCTGCCGGTGCCGGACGGCGCCGACCTGGACGCGGTGCTGGACGCCAGCCTGGGACCGGCACTGGCCCGGCTGCGCGAGACGTTCCCCAGCACCACGGCGTACTTTGACTTCTGGCGGTCCCACCCGGCCCTCAAGGACGCCTGGAACGCCGATATCGAGGACTATCTGCGCTACGACCTGACCGGCCCTGACGGGGCGTTCAAGAGCAGGGTTGTTGAAGAGGCCGCCCGGACGGACGGTCGCGAGCTGCTGGGCGGCACGGAGACGTTCGGTGCCGCGCTGGGCGCGCTGCCCGGGCCGGCCCGGCTGCTCACTGCGCCGCGTGGCCTGTTCGGGGAGCCGCCCGGCATGCAGCCGCCGGAGCTGTGCGCACAATGGCTGCCGCACGCGCCGTTGCTGCTGGCCGAGGAGGTGCCCGGGTGCAACCACTACACGCTGGTGCTGGACCCGGTGTACGCGGCCACCGTGGCCGACCGGATCACCCAGGCGGCCGCGGCTTGACCTTGCCCTTGGGGCAAGCCACAACCTGAGGCCTGCCGGGCGTCCAGCCCGGGATCAGGAAGGCGGTGGGGATGCTGACCATCGGCGAGTTCGCCCGGGCCAGCCGGCTGTCGCCGAAGGCGCTGCGGCTGTACGACGAGCTCGGCCTGCTGCGGCCGGCCCGGGTGGACCCATACTCCGGCTACCGGTTCTACCGGCCGGATCAGCTGGAGCGGGCCCGGCTGGTGGCCTGGCTGCGCCGGCTCGGCATGCCGCTGGCCCGGATCCGGGTGGTATGCGACCTGCCGCCCCGGGCCGCAGCCGCCGAGGTGGCCGCGTTCTGGGCCCAGGCCGAAGCCGACCTGGCCAGCCGGCGCGACCTGGCTGCCTTCCTGACCAGCTATCTGACCGGGAAGGACACGGCAATGCCAGAATCAGGCACCGGCCTGGCCATTCGCTACGCGGCGGCCTCGGACATCGGCCGGCACCGGCCAGCCAACCAGGACGCGGCCTACGCCAGCGCCCGGTTGCTGGCCGTGGCCGACGGCATGGGCGGCGGCGGGGAACAGGCCAGCGCGGCCGCCATCGACGCGCTGAAGCCGCTGGAGACCGGCCTGCCGGCCGGCGATCTGCTCAACGCGCTGGCCGATGCGGTCGCGACCGCGGACACGGCGGTGCAGGACATCACCGCGGCCGGCCCGGCCCAGGCGAACAGCGGGACCACGCTGACCGCGCTGCTCTGGTCCGGCTCCCAGCTCGGCCTGGTGCACATCGGTGACAGCCGGGCCTACCTGCTGCGCGGCGGTGAGCTGTTCCTGATCACGCACGACCACACCGTGGTGCAGTCGCTGATCGATGAGGGGCGGCTCACCCCCGAGGAGGCCGTTTCGCATCCGGAACGCTCGCTGCTGCTGCGGGCCTTGCACGGGGCCGGCGCGACGGCCGACCTGTCGCTGCACGAGGCCCGGGCCGGCGACCGGTACCTGCTCTGCTCGGACGGGCTGACCACCGTCGTCCCGGCGGCCCGGATCCACCAGGTGCTGCGCACGGCGGCCGGCCCGGAGGAGGCGGTCGCGGAGCTGATCGGGCTGGCCAACTCGGGCGGCGGCCCGGACAACATCGCCTGCGTGGCGGCCGACGTCGTCGAGGCCGCCTGACGGCGGCGGGGTGCCCGGCCGGGGGGTGCCCGGCCGGGGGCGGTCCGGCCGGGGGGCGGCCCGGCCGGGCCACTGACCTGGGCCGAATAGGCTGGGTCACCGTGCCGATAACTCGTGTCCTGCTGCTGGAGAACATCCACCCCGACGCCACCGCCCGCCTGGTCAAGGACGGTTACCAGGTGGAGACGGCGCCGAAGGCGTTCACCGAGGATGAGCTGATCGCCTCGATCAGCGGGGTGCACGTGCTCGGCATCCGGTCCGGGACGCAGGTCACCGAGCGGGTGCTGGCCGCCGCGCCGGACCTGCTCGCGGTGGGGGCGTTCTGCATCGGGGTGAACCAGATCGACCTGGCGGCCGCGTCGCGGCGCGGCATCGCCGTGTTCAACGCGCCGTTCTCCAACACGCGCAGCGTGGTCGAGCTGGCCGTGGCCGAGATCATCGCGATGACCCGGCGGCTGACCGACAAGAACGCGCAGATGCACGCCGGCACCTGGGACAAGTCGGCGGCGGGCAGCCACGAGGTGCGCGGGCGGCGGCTGGGCATCGTCGGCTACGGCAACATCGGCGGCCAGCTGTCGGTGCTGGCCGAGAACCTCGGCATGACCGTGTTCTTCTACGACACCGCGGACAAGCTGGCGCTGGGCAACGCACGGCGCTGCGGCACGCTGGAAGAGCTGCTGGAGATCTCCGACATCGTCACGCTGCACGTGGACGGCCGGCCGGGCAACAGCGGGCTGTTCGGCGAGGCCGAGTTCGCCGCGATGCGGCCGGGCAGCCTGTTCCTGAACCTGTCCCGGGGTTTCGTGGTCGACCATGGCGCACTGCGGCGGCACATCGAGTCCGGGCACCTGGCCGGGGCGGCGGTCGACGTGTTCCCGCAGGAGCCCCGGGGCCGTGGCGAGGAGTTCCGCTCCGAGCTGCGCGGGCTGCCCAACGTCATCCTGACCCCGCATGTCGGTGGCTCGACCGAGGAGGCGCAGCAGGACATCGGCGAGTTCGTGGCCGGCAAGCTGCACGACTACGTCTGCTCCGGGGCGACTTCGCTGAGCGTGAACCTGCCGCCGGTCGCGCTGCCGCACACCCCGGGCACGCACCGGCTGGTGCACCTGCACCGCAACGTGCCCGGCGTGCTGGCCGGCATCAACCAGCTGCTCGCCGAGCACGGGGCCAACATCGAGGGCCAGCTGCTCGGCACCCGGGACGAGCTCGGCTACGTGCTCACCGACATCGGCACCGAGTACCCGGACGACATGCTGGCCCAGCTGCGTGACCTGGACGTCACCATCCGGCTGCGGACCACCCGGCCGAGCTGACCGGGCTTACGGCTAGGCGACGGCGGCGCTGGCCGGCTGCTGCCGTTCGGGCTGCTCGTCGTCCATCCGGCCCAGGTGCCGCTCCATCCGCCACAGCATCTCCAGGTGCTCATCCACCCAGAGCATCATGAGGGCATCCCGGGCCTGCACCGGCTGGCCGCTGGTGATCTCGTGGCGCGTGCACGCCAGCAGGCGGCTGCGCGTGGCCGGGTCCCGGGGCTGCGGTGGCGGGACCGAGGTCCCGTGCGCGATCGAGTCGCCCAGGGTGACGTACCACGCGCGGAGCAACTGCGCTTCCTCGTCCAGCCGGCCCGCGCACGGCTTGAGGCCGCGGGGGACGACAGCCAGCGCGGGCCTGCCGTCCGGGCTGGCTGGGCTCCCCGGCCGCACGGTGCTGCCCAGCACTGCCCGGCTGCTGGCCCCGGCTGGGCTGGCAGCCCCGGCTGGGCTGGCCGCCCCGGCCGGGCTGGCCGGCAAGCCGGGGATCGGCCGGGCGGCCAGGTCCAGCAGCCCAGCCAGAGAGTGACCGGTGCGCAGCAGCCGCGCGGCCCCGGCGACCAGCCGCGCGGCCCGGTCCGGGTCAACCGAGCTGGCCGAGCGCTCGGCCAGGAACTGGCTGTACGAGTCGTCCAGTCGCACCACCGCCGCCTCGGCGGCCTGCTCGGCCGGCCGCGGGTCGGGCCCGCCGTCCAGCCCGGTCACCTGCTCGACCATGGCGGCCATGAAGTCCGCGGTGCGCGAGTAGGCCTCGGCCAGGTTCTCCCGGACCAGGGCCGCCGCCCCGCGCGGCCAGAACACCAGGCCCACGCCGAGGCTGATGGCGAAGCCGATACCCACGTCCTCGATCCGCACGATGCCCACCTTCCAGCCAGCGGGCTGGATGATGTTGAACAGGATGAGGACGACCACAGTGAACGCGGCCTGGCCGGCCGCGAACGAGATGACCCGTGGCGCGTAAGCGGCGATCAGCACGGCCACCGGAAGCAGCGCCCACAGCACCGTGGTGTTGCCGTGCACCGGGATCAGGATCGCGGCCCCGACCAGGATGCCGATCGCGGTCCCGATCAGGGCGGACAGCACCGACCGGCCGGTGCCGAGGGCGTTGGAGCGCAGCACGGACAGCGTGCCCAGCACGACCCAGAACGAGTGCTGCAGGCCGGTCTCCTGGGCGATGAACACCGCCACGGCCAGCCCGACCGCGCCGCGGATGCTGTTGCGGAACCAGACCGAGCGCACCCCGGAACGGGCCATGCCGAAGTCGGTGGCCGCGCTCACGCCGGACCGCAGCCAGCTCAGCGACCCGGCCAGGCTGGCCTGGCTGACCGCGGCCCGGACCCGGCGCGGGTGCCAGATCGGGGGCGCGCTGGCCGCCGCGGCGTACCCGGCTATCTGCCGGGTGGTGTACGCGATGGAGTAGATCTTGAACGAGCGGCCCACCATGGCGTCCAGCGCCGCTTCGTCGGCCAGCTCCGGGGCGGCGGAGATCCGCTCGGCCAGGATTTGGGCGGCGGTGGCCTGGGCGTGCTCCAGCTGCCCGATGAGATCGTCGTCGGCCGCCTGGCCGGCCGGTCCGCTGGGCGGCTGCTCCCCGGTCAGCTGCGCCGCGCTGACCCGCAGCACCGCGGCCACCTTCTGCAGTGTGATGGTGTTCTCCGCGGCGCACAGCTCCCCCGCTGACGCGCGGGCCAGCGCGGCCAGCGATACGCAGAGCCAGCCCACCTCGTCGATGAGCACGCCGAGGGCGACCGCCGGGCCGGTCGGCCCGGTCGGCCGGCGCGGCGTGCCGGTCAGCCGGACCCGCAGCGCATCCACGGTCTTCGTGGCCGCCTCCACCCGGGCCGGGACCGCGGCTGGGTCGTGGCACAGCGCGTCGGCCAGGTCGGCCAGCCGCTGGCAGGCCCGGGCCGCGTCGGCGGACAGCGTGCTGCTGGCCCGGGGCGGCCACAGCAGCATCACGGCCAAGGTCCCGGCGCCCGCGGCCAGCGCCCAGCCGGCCAGCCGGTCCGGGATGGCCGACGCCGGGGCGGGGACCGCCACCGACAGGACGAACACGAGGATGGCCGCGGTGGTGCCGGCCGCGAAGTAGCCGTTGATCATGCCGGAGAGCAGGATCCCGAAGCCCACCACGGCCATGACCACCGCGGCCAGCCACGCGTTGCCCGAACAGAGCGTGCCCAGGGTGACCAGCACGAGGCCGGCCGTGCCCAGCGTCAGGTACGCAGTGAGACGGCTCAGGGCCGGGCCGGAGAAGCTGGCCAGCACCAGCATCGCGAACGAGCCGAACGCGGCGAACAGCGCGGTCTGTGGATTACCGATCACTCTGCTGGCCAGCGCGAACATGGCGGGCATCACGATGGCCGCACGGGCCGCGTTCTTGAGCGAGGCCAGGCCAGGGTCGGTGATCAGTGGATGCGGCAGTCTGGACCGCCACCGAGCCATCGTCATCCGGCCACCCAGAATCTGGTCGAAGCTGACCGTGACGATGCTATACCGCTGCTCCCGGCCACCCCGCTATGCTCCCGTTTGGGTGAGCTTTGGGTGAGCTGGCGACTACGCAAAGTCTGGGGTAGGGCGTGGCAGGTCAATGGCCGCAGCGGCGCGTTTCCGGCCTTGATCAGGCCGCCCGGGTCGACACCAGGCTGCCGCATTCGGCCCGGATGTACGACTACTGGTTAGGCGGAAAGGACAACTTCGCCGCCGACCGGGACGCCGCCGAGGAAGCCATCACAGCCAATCCCGGGATCGTGGCCGACGTGCGGGCCAACCGGGCCTTCCTGACCAGGTCGGTGCGCTATCTGACCAGCCAGTGCGGCATCAGCCAGTTCCTCGACATCGGCACCGGGCTGCCCGCCGCCAGCAACACCCATGAGGTGGCCCAGGCCGCCGACCCCGCCGCCCGGGTCGTCTACGTGGACAACGACCCGGTCGTGCTGACCCACGCCCGCGCACTGCTCACCAGCGGGCCCGCGGGCCATTGCGATTACGTCTACGCCGACCTGCGCGACCAGGCGACGATCCTGCGGGCGGCGGGCGGCACTCTGGACGTGAGCCGCCCCGTGGCCGTGCTGCTGCTGCTGGTCCTGCACCTGATCCCGGACGCCGACGAGCCGCATCTGGTGGTGAGCTCGCTGCTGGCGGCGATGCCGGCCGGCAGCTACCTGGTCCTGGCCCATCCGGCCAGCGACGTCCGCACTGGCGCGGTCGCGGAGATGACCCGGCGGATGAACCAGCGGCTGGGCGGGACCAAGGCCACGATGCGCGACCAGGCCGCCATCAGCCAGTTCTTCACCGGGCTGGACCTGGTCGAGCCGGGCGTGGTTCAGCCTCAGCAGTGGCGCCCGGAGACGGCCGAGCCGGGTGGCCCGGCCGAGGTGACCGCCTGGTGCGGCGTGGCCCGTAAGCCCTGACCACGCATGGCCGCCTCAGCCCGGTCTATCGTGGTACGAGGAGACCGTGAGGTGACGTCATGCTTCTGCTCCTGGATGAACGCACCGATGCCCTGACCGTCCGCTCGGCCCGGCCGTGGGAGCTGGTCAAGGCCGGGCTGTGTGCCCAGCACCTCGATGGGGAACTCGCCCGGGGCGCGTCCCCGGACGCGACCGGCCCGCTCGCGCTGCGCGCCCAGACGCTGGCCCGGGATTCCTTCCGCCGCGGTCTGGCCCGGTGCGCCCGGCAGATCCTGGCCGACGCGGTCCGGCCGGCCGCGGCCCAGCCCAAGCTCGGCCGCGGGCTGGCTGTCCCGGTGTGCCGGGACCGGGTCCGCGCGGCCGCCGCGGAGCTGGCCGAGCTGATCGACCGGCTGCAGGTCCCTGGGCCGGTCCCGGTACGCGGCGTGGCCCAGGTCAGCGTGCTGCTCGGCGATGGCAGCGGGCCGCTGTATCACCGCGGCAGCCCGGACGACTTGCGCGCCCGGCTGGCCGAGGCGGCCGGCGCGCTCAGCCCGCCCGGCTGACCCATGCGGCGGCCTGCCCGGGCGCGGTCAGGTGCGCAGGTACGAGGCGCCGTTCAGGTCGAGGATGCTGCCGCTGGCCCATTCGGCCGGCCCGGACGCTAGGTACAGCACGGCGGCGGCGATCTCACCGGCCGTGGCCACCCGGCCGAACGGGCTCTGCCCGCGGATGGCGTCGCCAGCGGGCCCGGCCAGGCTGTCCGCCGCCATGTCTGTCTCCACGAAGCCGGGCGCAACCGTGGTCACCGCGATGCCATGCGGCGCCAGGTCCCGGGCCAGCGACTGGCCGAACGCGTTCAGCCCGGCCTTGCTGGCCCCGTAGGCGGGCTGCCCGGGCTCGCCGCGGAACGCGCCGCGGGACGACACGTTCACGATGCGCCCGCCGCCGCGCGGGATCATGTGCCGCACCGCGCACCAGGTCACGTTGGCCGCGCCGGTCAGGTTGACGGCCAGCGTCTGCTGCCAGGCCGCCTGCCATTGCTCGTAGGACACCTCGGCGATCCGGTGCGGGGTATAGACACCGGCGTTGTTCACCAGCACGTCCAGGCCGCCCAGCGCGGCGGCCGCCTCGTCCACCATCCGGCGCACCGCCGCCGGGTCGGCCAGATCGGCCTGCACCGCGACGTGCCCGGCACCGGGCAGGCTGGCCAGCACGTCCGCGGCCAGGCCGGCCGACTGGCCATAGTGCACCGCCACCCGGTCGCCGCGTTCCGCGAAGGCCAGCGCCACCGCCTGGCCGATGCCCCGGCTGGCCCCGGTCACCAGCACTGCCCGCCCATCCATCCGCCCGCCTCGCCTTCCCGCAGTCATGATCGCGGTGCATTGTGCCCCACCCGCGGGGCACGATGCACCGCGCCGATGCCGCCGCGCGGCAGAATGCCGCCATGGCAACCGCCGCTGCGCAGGAACGCTGCGTCTTCTGCGAGATTGTGGCCGGCCGGCTTCCGGCCAGCTTCGTGTACACCGGCGACGACGTGGTCGCGTTCCTGGACATCCGGCCGCTCACCCGGGGCCATCTGCTGGTCATCCCCCGCCAGCACGCCGACTGCCTGGCGGCCCTCGACCCGGAACTCGGCGCCCGGGTGTTCACCGTGGCCCAGCGGCTGGCCGTGCGGCTGCGCCGGTCCGGGTTCTGCGCCGGAACCAACCTGTTCCTGGCCGACGGCGTGCTGGCCGGCCAGGAGGTCTTCCACGTGCACCTGCACGTCATCCCGCGGACTCAGCGGGACGGGTTCGGCCTGCGGGCCAAACGGCGCGGCCAGCCAAACCGGGACGAACTCGACGCCACCGCCGGGCTGATCCGCGCAGCGGCCGACGCCGCGCCGCAGTGATCACCAGCTGAGCCCGGCGGGGCGGCCGCTCGCAGCCCGGGTAACCTGGGGGCAATGCTGCCGATCAGAGGGGTTGCAGGCTGCGTGGACAACTCGGGCCCGCCGACTGATCAGGATGCGGGCGCCGCTCCGGCGCACAGTGATTCCGACGCCGTACCGGCGCATAATGATTCCGACGCCGTACCGGCGCACAATGGGGCCGCGCCGCGCCAGGTCGGCCAGCACAGCTTCGTCGTCGCCGCCAGCCGGCTGCCGGTGGACCGCACCGAAGGCCCGGACGGGGAGCCCGAGTGGCGGGCCAGTCCCGGCGGCCTGGTCACCGCGCTGGAACCGATCATGCGCGCCACCGGCGGCGCCTGGATCGGCTGGCCCGGCTCGCCCGGCGACCCACCCGAGCCGTTCGACAGCAACGGCATGCACCTGGTCAGCGTCGGCCTGTCCACGGCCGAGGTACGGGACTACTACGAGGGCTTCTGCAACGCCACGCTGTGGCCGCTGTACCACGACGTCATCGTGCCGCCGGAGTTCCACCGCGAGTGGTGGGACGCGTACGTCCGGGTGAATCACCGGTACGCAGAGGCGGTGGCCGCACAGGCCGCCGAGGGCGCCACCGTCTGGGTGCACGACTACCAGCTCCAGCTCGTCCCGGGGATGGTCCGCGCGCTGCGCAGCGACGTGCGGATCGGCCATTTCACCCACATCCCGTTCCCGGGCTACGAGATCTTCGCCCAGTTGCCCTGGCGCAAGCAGATCGTGCAGGGCCTGCTCGGCGCGGACCTGCTCGGATTCCAGCGGCAGGGCGACGCCACCAACTTCCTCCGGGCCAGCCGCCGCAGCGCCGGGCTGACCACGCACGGGTCCTATATCTGGGTCCCGGACACCCCGCCGGCCGACGACGTCGGCCGGCGGCAGCGCCGCACCGCCCGGCGGAACACCGGGGGCCGCAGCGTCCGCGCCGCCGCGTTCCCGATCTCGATCGACACCCGGGGCTTCGGCGAGATCGCCTTGCGGCCCGAGGTGCAGGCCCGGGCCCAGGAGATCCGCGAGGTGCTGGGCAAGCCGGAGACGGTGCTGCTCGGCGTGGACCGGCTGGACTACACCAAGGGCATCCTGCACCGGCTGAAGGCCTACGGCGAGGTGCTGAACGAGGGCCACCTCGAGCCGCCAGGGGCGGTGCTGGTCCAAGTGGCCAGCCCCAGCCGGGAACGGGTCGAGCATTACAAGCGGCTGCGTGATGAGGTCGAGGGCACCGTCGGCCGGATCAACGGGGATTTCGCCGAGGTCGGCAGCCCGCCCGTGCACTACCTGCACCAGTCGTATCCGCGGGAGGAAATGGCCGCGCTCTACCTGGCGGCTGACGTGATGCTGGTGACTCCGCTGCGCGACGGGATGAACCTGGTGGCCAAGGAGTACGTCGCCTGCCGCTATGACGACACCGGCACGCTGGTGCTCAGCGAGTTCACCGGCGCGGCGGACGAACTGACCGGCGCGTTCATCGTGAACCCGCACGACATCGACGGGCTCAAGGAAGCCATCGTGCGGGCGGCCACGGTCTCGCCGGCCGAGGCCCGGCGCCGGATGCGCTCCATGCGACGCCGGGTGCTGGAGAACGACGTGGCGCACTGGGCCGATACCTACCTGCGCGCCCTGGACCAGGTACCGGTGCACCCCTCCGCCACTCCCCCGCCCGAGGATCACGTGCACGAGGTCCCGTCCGCGAACCAGGCCTCTTGATTTAACGCCAGTGCCGCACACGGCCGCCGGGCCAACCCGGTCCGTGCGGTCGGCGGGCACAAAAGCACCGGCCCGGTTACGCTGAGTTCGGGCAATTAACGCATCCGGCTGAAACGGCCTGGGGACACAGAATGACAGGCACGGCGTGGCAGCGATTGTCCGGCCTGGACGCGTACCGGGTTACCCAGATCCCGCGCTACCCGGACGACGGTCCTGGCCTGGACCCGGCCGCCCGGGACACCCGGCGCGCCCAGCGTGGTGCGGTGCTGGCCGCCGCCTACCACGCCGCGGTCAGCACCGTGAGTGCTCCCGTCCCGGTCGCCCTCGGCTGGGTGCGCACCGCGCCGGGCAGCCCGGTGCATGTCCTGGTCGCGGGCGCGGCCCTGCGCGGCAGCGCCGAGCTAGCACCGCGCGGCAGCACCGGCGAGTTAGCACCGCGCGGTAGTACGACGTCAGGCCCCGGCGAGGTGCCGCTCGCGTTACCGGCCGGGGCCCGGGGCACCGCCGTGCCGGCTGGCGGGCTGGCCGCTGCGATGGCCGGGCTGCCCTGCTGGACAGCGGTGGCTGTGATCGCGGATGGCCTGCTGGCTGAAACGCCCACCCCAGTCCAGCCACCCCCGGTGTCGCTGGACGACGGATTGCTGGCCGCGTGGGACGGCGCGTTCGGCTGGCTGGTGCTCGCCGAGCCGCTGACCCCGGCCGAGGCCGGGAAGCTGGCCGCGGACATCGCCGGCCGCCAGCGGCTCACCGCTGGCCTGGCCGAACGCGACCCGGATAAGGCGGTGGACGCCAGGCGGCTCGCGCTCCGGCACACCGAACTGCGGCAGGGGCTGTCGGCCGGACTGTGGCGCCTGCACCTGCTGGCCGGCGGGGCTGACCCGGAGGCGGCCGCCCGGGTCGCCGGGCTGGTCTGCGCCTCGCTCAGCATGAGCGGCCTGCCCTACGCGCTGGCTCCCGCGGCCTGCAGGCCGGCCACCCTGCCCGAACTGCTCGACGCCCAGCCCGGCGAGCCCGGGACTGGTCCCGAGGCGGCGTTCCCGGTGATCGGCAGCACGGCGCTGCTCGCCACGCTGGCCCAGGTGCCGGAGACCGAAGTGCCCGGCGTCCGGCTGGTGCTGCGGCCGGACTTCGACGTCACCGTGGAACCTGGCGCGGACCCGGCTGGTGCCGCACCGGCCGCGGTTGGCCTGGGCACCGTGCTGGACCGCAACGGCCGCCCGGCCGGGCGCCTGTCACTGCCAACCGCGTCGCTGAACCGGCACATGTTCGTCTGCGGAGCGACCGGCGCCGGGAAGTCGCAGACCGTGCGGGCCCTGCTGGAAGCCGCGTCAGCGGCACAGCTGCCCTGGCTGGTCGTCGAGCCGGCCAAGAGCGAGTACCGGTTAATGAGCGTTCGGCTAAATGGGGCTGAGGTGGTGCGGATCCGGCCTGGCGAGGCGGATCAGGTTGCCGCGGGGCTCAACCCGCTGCGGCCGGCGGCCGGCCCGGACGGTCAGCGGTTCCCGCTGCAAACGCACGCGGACCTGGTGCGGGCGCTGTTCCTGGCGTCGTTCGCGGCCGATGAGCCGTTCCCGCAGGTGCTGTCGGCGGCGGTGACCCGCGCGTACGAGCAGGCGGGCTGGGACCTGGCGCTCGGCGAGCCGGCCGCGCCCGGCGGCCAGCCGGGCTATCCGACGCTCGGTGATCTGGCCGCGGCGGCCGAGCGGGTGGTGTCGGAGATCGGCTATGGCCGGGAGATCACCGACAACGTGCGCGGGTTCATCCGGGTGCGGCTGGCCAGCCTGCGGCTCGGCACCACCGGGCGGTTCTTCGAGGGCGGCCACCCGATCGACGTTGGGCGGCTGCTGGACCGGAACGTGGTGTTCGAGATCGAGGACGTCGGCGACGACCGGGACAAGGCGTTCCTGATGGGCACGGTGCTGATCCAGCTGGCCGAGCACCTGCGGCTGCGGGCCCGTTCCGGGGATCCGGCTGGTGCTGCTCCGGGCCTGCGGCATCTGTCGGTGTTCGAGGAGGCGCACCGGCTGCTGCGGCGGCCCGACCCGGGGGCCGGCGGGAGCGGGGCCGCAGCGCACGCGGTGGAGATGTTCGCCGGGCTGCTGGCCGAGATCCGGGCCTACGGCGAGGGACTGGTCATCGCCGAGCAGATCCCGGCCAAGCTGATCCCTGACGTGATCAAGAACACCGCCGTCAAGATCGTGCACCGGCTGCCCGCCGCGGACGACCGGGAGACGGTCGGCGCGACCATGAACCTGACCGACGCGCAATCGCGGTACCTGGTCACCCTGCCGCCCGGGCAGGCCGCCGTGTTCGCCGACGGGATGGACTTCCCGGTGCTGGCTGCGATGCCGGATGGGACGGCCCGGGAAGCCGCTGGTTCTGTTGTGACGGCGTCGCCTACGGTGGTGGTGTCGCCGCGATCGGGCACCTGCGGGCCCGACTGCCAGGCCGCGCCGTGCACGCTGCGGGACATGCGGACCGCGCAGCGGTTCCTGGACGACACGCCCGGGCTGGCGCTCTGGGCGGAACTGGCCGTGCTGGCCCACCTGACCGGCTGGCTGATGCCACTGCCCGAGGCCGAGGCCGACCTGGCATTGCGGCTGGCCGGTGCGGTGGGATCGGCTGGCTCAGCCCGGCTGCTCGATTGCGCGGTTTCGCATGCGGTAGACGCGGCCGTCGCCTGCCGGGTAAGCGTGAGTTCCGCGCGGGTCAGCCCGGGTGCGCTGGCCGCCCATGTAGCGGCTGCGCTGCGCCGGTGGATCAGCGACCGGGGCCGGGAGTGCTCCTTCCCTGAGCCGCAATGGCTGGCGCCTGCGTTCCGCTGGGCGCTGATCCTCGATTCGCTGAAGACCCTGGACCGCCGCGAACCAGGCGCCGGCCGCCACCCCCGATCCGCGGCCTGGGAGCAGATGTGCGGGCGGCCGATCCCTGGCGAGACCTGCGCCCGGCAGATCGGCTTCGTCCAGCGCTGGTACGACGCCGACCAGCGCGACTCGGGCCGGGTGCGGGACGTTGCGTTCGGCACCGTCAACCCGGCTGCGGTGGAGCGTGCCGTTGGCGCGCGGGCTTCGGACGAGGACTGGGAGCAGCGCCTGTCCGAGGCTCTCGCTCAATTCCATGATTGCCGCTGGCCGCTCGACTACCTGCAGGGCAGTACCCCCTCGGGCACTGGGAGGTGAAACTTTGGGCATAGAGCGATTAGACGATGGCGACGACCCCACCCCGCCAGCCGACGCGACCCCGTCCAAAGACGCAGACCGTTCGGGTGACGCCGACCACGCTCGGGATGCTGCCCCTTCGGGAGAAGTCCCCTCGTCTGGTGATGTCGGACGTGCCGCAGATCAGACGCCAGGCAAGTCGTCTCGCGAGTCCCCAGAGGACGTCCCGGACAAGCAAGCGGAACCCCGAACCCGCGACGAGTACGCCGACCACCTCGCCCCACCCGGTAGCTCACCAATAGAAGAAGCACCGCCCGGACTCGATACCAAAAAGCTCAGTCACCCAGTGGACGACTTCCGAACGGCGGTGTCGCCTGGACACGACCACGCCGAAAGGTCGCATCTCGCGGAAGAGCCCGACGAACAGCATGGATTCGAAGAGCCGGCACACAGCAGCGACCCCCCTGCATCTAGTAATGAGCAAGACGGTCCCGGCACCCCGGTCGTAGAAGCAGCCGAGCGCGACCACGAGGACACCGAGCCGATCGACGAGCGTGAATCGCCACGTCAGGACGCCGAGACCAATTCGGGGCTGGATACAGGCAGCGAGACGGACGACGATCTGGGACATGAGCCTGACGACCCACGCGAACCACCTGCCATTGACGGAGTGGAAGGCCTTCCATCGGATGCCCAGCCCAGCCCAGAAACTGATGGACGTGAGACCCTCGAGCCAGAGTTAACGCCTCCACCCGAGCCCAACGAGGAGAGCTCGGCCGGAGGACTTCCAGCCGCAGACGGCTCGGATCAAGACGCCTCAGAGATCGATGAGAGCACCCGGCCCCTTACGGATCGGGAATGGGCTGAGCACCTCACAGAGGTGCGCGATGGCCTCGACTGGGCTCGCCGCCACGGACTTCAAACTCATCGCCTTTATACCATTGACTCCGACAAGCGGGAGTGGAGCGCAGAACGCAACCGCCTTCAGGGTGAGATCGTAAGCGAAATGTACGAGCGCGCAAAGGATGTGCCGTGCGATCAACAAGCAATCATCGTAGGGGGACTAGGAGGTGCAGGAAAAACCACGATTCTGACAGAATACGCAAACATTGATCTCTCAAACTATCTCGTAGTAAATCCAGATGATATCAAAGAGCAGATGGCCCGGCGTGGAATGATCCCTGAGGTAAGCGGACTGTCACCTATGGAAGCCTCAGACCTTGCGCATGAGGAATCCTCCTACATCGCCAAACGACTTGCCATGAGAGCAACGGCGGATGGAAGGAACCTAATCTGGGATATCACAATGTCATCTGAGGATTCCACAAAGGAACGCATAATCAACCTGCGGTCATCGGGATACGATCACATCGAGGGTCTCTTCGTTGACATCTCGATCGAGACCAGCGTCAGACGGATAGATGCAAGACACCGCGAAGGTCATGACAGGTATCGTGCAGGGTTTGGCCTAGGTGGCCGGTTTGTCCCTGAGGAGGTATCCCGAAACCAAGAAGACCCAGAGTGGGGAAGCCAGAATAGGCGGACCTTCGAGCGAGTAAAGAGAGGCTTGGACACCTGGTCCGTCTACGACAACTCTTTGGACGGCCGCTCTCCGATACGCATCGAGTCGAACTCGATGTAGTACAGAACGCTTATCTCCTCTGGAGGATTAGATGAACAATGAAATCACTAGAATGATCGATGCACTACAGTCAGGAGAAATGAGTCTAGATGAAGTGGCCCAGCGATTTCGCGAACGTTCATGGCCACGAACGCCTAGACAGGAACCTAGAAGCTATATAGAAATGGCAGCTGCAGCGCAGCAAGACCCAGAGCCATATATCCCGGGAACATTTGATGACGTCGTTGCAGCGTACGATCTAGGAAAGATCACCGACACCGAATACGCAGTTCTGTCTGAGGCCGTTGCCGAATCAAAGCGAGCTGAAGACCTCCGACGCGACTAGCGGCGGTCGCGGACCAGTGTGGTGGTCGAGCACCGCACATGCAACAGTCGGCTCTTACCAGAGACAGCTACCCATTTACTTCGGCCTCTTGCCGATGAAGGTTCCTCTTGCGGTGATCGTGTACACGAGTCCCTCCGTCGTAAGCGTCTCGATTGCCCGGCGGACAGTCCCCCGTGACACTCCGTGTTCCTGCTGTAGGAAGCTCTCGCTGGGTAGCTTGCCAGCCTCGGCGTACTTCCCCTCTTGGATCTCCGCGCGCAAGATCGTCGCAAGCTGCTCATGCAGTGGCGTCGGGTCGCGTTGATCAACTTTCACAAGGTTAACTGTAGGGAACCAGCAGGTCAGCCAGTCATTACGGTATGAGCTATCAGTCTTATACGTATAACCTGTATAACCTGTATAGTCGGTCCGTGGACTACAGCCGACCAGATGCGTGGCCGTACGGCCGGACTGACGAGAGCTCAACGATGGATCTAGGAGCAATGCCGCTTAGCCTAAGTTGATCTTTGTTCGGGAGGTGTGTCGCTCCCGGGTGTTCTGGCTGGTGGCCGGCATGATCGCGGCTTATGGCAGACAATGGCGTGGTGGCGGGCGGGCGGCTGACGGACTGGGTGTCGCTGGGGGTGCTGGCCGCGTTCGTGCCCCGGGATGTGGTCGATGACGCGGTCGCGGCGGCGGGGAAGCAGGCCAGGAGGTCGGACGGGAAGCTCCCGCCGCATGTGATGGTCTATTTCGTCATGGCGCTGGCCCTGTTCGCTGACGATGACTATGAAGAGGTCGCGGCCCGGCTGACCGAGACGCTGGCAGCGTGGGGCTGCTGGGATGATTCGTGGAGCGTGCCGACGTCCGGCGGGATCACCCAGGCCCGCCAGCGGCTGGGATACGAGCCGCTGGAGAAGCTGTTCGGCGAGGTGGCGGCCCCGGTGGCGGAGGAGCTGACCGCCGGGGCGTTCCTGGGGAACTGGCGGCTGATGGCCATCGACGGGTTCGAGTGGGATGTGCCGGATACGCCGCAGAACGCGGCCGCGTTCGGGTTCCCCGGCAGTGGCAAGGATGACCAGCCGGCCTACCCGAAAGTGCGGGTGGTAACGGTCAGCGAGTGCGCCTCCCATGCGGTGGTGGACGCGGCGATGGGCGGGGTGGCGGGCAAGGGTGCCGGCGAGCAGTCGCTGGCCCGCCAGCTGTATGCGCGGCTGGAGGAGGACTGGCTGCTGATCGCGGACCGGAACTTCTTTAACTGGGCGGACTGGTGCACGGCCGCGGACTCCGGCGCGGCGCTGCTGTGGCGGGTCAAGGCCGATCTGACGCTGCCGGTGCTGGAGCTGCTGCCTGATGGGTCTTACCGGCCGGTGCTGGTGAATCCGAAGACCGGCGGCAAGGCCCGGGCTGCGCTCATCGAGGCGGCCCGCGCCGGGGAAGACCTGGATGAGAGCAAGGCTCGCCATGTCCGGGTGGTCGAATATGAGGTCCCAGACCGTGACGGTGACGGGAAGGGTGAGGTGATCGCCCTGGTCACTACGATCACCGAGATGATCGCGGCCCCGGCCCCGCTGCTGGCGCAGGCCTACCATCAAAGGTGGGAACATGAGACCGGGAACGCCCAGCTCAAGACCTACATGCGCGGCCCCGGACGGGTGCTGCGGTCCAAGAGCCCGGACATGGTCCGCCAGGAGATCTACGGCTATTTACTGACTCACTACGCTATCTCGGCGCTGATCTGCCGGGCCGCCACCGAGGCCGGCATCGACCCAGACCGGGTCAAGTTCAAAAGGACCGTCCGCATCGTCCGCCGCAAGGCCGCCGACCCGGCGGCCTTCCCCCCCTGACCAGCAGCAACGCATCCTGGCCAGGATCATGGCCGACATCACCCGCAACAAGCACCTCAACCCCAGGCGCCGGCACCGGACCTACCCCCGGGTCGTCAAACGAGCCCGCCACAACTCCTACCGGGTGAAAAGAGCCGCAGACCACGGCATCCGGCACATCAGGCCAGCGACGATCAAACTGGTCAACCTCAGCCCGCATGGACTCGCAGCTTGATCAACTTACGCTAAGTGGCATTGGATCTAGGAGTCGCAGACACGGTTCAAGCCCCTGCGAGGCTCGATGCGCCTGAGACTCAGACGACGCGCACGTGGCTGAGGCAGTCGTACATGGAGTTCGGCGCGGTGGTGTCGGCTGTTCCGTGCGCCCGAGGGCATATGCGATTAGTACTGCGCGAGTGGGGTTCTGAGGACCTAGCCGATGTTGCTGAACAGGTCGTCACTGAACTAGTGACGAATGCGATCAAGGCTTCGTGCGAGTTGGTTGGCAGTTGGTTTAACGGACGCTGGTCGCCCGGAACGCCTCCGGTCCGGTTGTGGCTGCTATCTGATTCCCGCACTCTGCTCGTGGAAGTCTGGGACGGCAGCGACCGGATGCCCCGGCCCACGGACATGGACCCGGAGAGCGAGCACGGCCGGGGACTACGGCTGGTCGAGGCGTTCAGCGAGGGCTGGGGAGTCTTTCGGCCCGTGCACGCAAGCGGGAAAGTTACCTGGGCTGTCGTGACCAAGCCTTGAACGGTCGATGACGGATCAAGACAGAAGTCAGATGAACGAGGCCACGACAATCTCCTTCACGATCGTCATAGTCGTGATCCTGCAGCACCCGAGTTCCGCCCCGATATTTGATGCCCCTGACTTTGGTCACCGGCCTGCGGAGCGATTATCAACGGCGCGCTGACCTGGGGTGATGGGTGCGGCAGAGGCGTTTCTGAGGCACTAGCCTGCATCTTTCGTGATCTTGGATTGGCGGCCTGAGGTTGCGGCTTTGAGCCGTTTCCGGCTTGCTGGTCAGCTTTGCGGCCCGGCTGTCGCGCCGGGTGGGCGGGGTTCCACGGGCCCGCGGGTGTCCTTCCTGGTCGTAGGGATGGTTTCGGCTGGTCAGCCGGGTGCCAGGGCCTGCAGGCGGGTAATCGCGGTGGTGATCTCACGGGCCCAGGGCCAGCTGCCGGCGAGGCGGAGCCTCAGCCGCCGGCTGCCGCGGACGATGCGCCCGGCGCAGGTAAAGATCCGCAGCCGCAGCCGTTTGGGTTCCCAGCGGCGGGCTTTGCCGGGAAGTGCGAGCATCTGGGTCCAGGCGAGCAGCTCGCAGGCGAGGGCGACGATCTCGCACCAGATCTGGTTCTGGCCGTATCCGTGCAGGGGCAGGTTGCGCAGCCCGGTGTCCTTGGCGCTGCGGATTCTGTCCTCGCACCTTGCCCGGCGCCTGTGGCGGAGTTCCAGGTCAGCGAGCTGGCCGCTCTTGGTATCGGTGGCGAAGGCGGTGAACCGGTGGCCGTCGATGTCGGTGAACCGCAGCTGCGCGCCGGGGTGGGGGCGTTCCTTGCGGACGATGACCCGCATCCCTTTGGGCCAGTTCGCCAGGTCCAGCAGGCCGGTGATCTCGGCCACCCAGGCGCCGGGCCGGACCTGGCCATCGCCGTCATAGGCAGGTTCCCAGATCCGGCCGGGGAGGTTGAGGATGGCCTCTTGCACGTCCTCGGTGATGGTGAACCCGACCGAGTAGGCCAGCCGCCTTCCGGGCTTGGTGAGCCAGGCCAGGAAGTCGTGGGTGCCGCCGCCGGAGTCGGCGCGGATCAGGACCCGGCGCCGCAGGTGGCGGGGCAGCTGGGCCAGCGAGAGCCGGGTGGCCTGGATATGGTCGGCCGCGGTGTTCGAGCCGGCGTTCCCGGCCCGCAGCATCAGGGCCAGCGGCTCACCTGACCCGCTGGGGCCGTGATCGGCGAAGGCGGTCAGCGGGTGATGGCCGTAGGTCTTCTTCCACGTGGGCATGGCCTGCTCTTTCTCCGAGCACGAGGTCACGATCGTCGCGTCGATGTCGACGGTGACCAGGCCGCCATCCGCGCCGGGCGCAGCGTCGCGGGCCAGTTCCCAGGCCCGGGCCCGGGCGGTGGCCCGGGCTGCGCGGATAGCCTTCAGCGCGCGGGGCACGTCGGCGGCTAGGCGTGTGATGAGCCGGGAGACCACCGGGTCGGAGGCCACTGGCCCGAAGAGCTCCGGCTGCGCCCGGAGCATCGCCACGTCAGCCAGGCAGTCCCCGCCGAGCGCCAGGGCCACCGCCAGGTCGGTGATGATCTTCCCTGGGCTGTGCACGGCCCGGGCCGGCCGCCACCGTTCCAGCGCCACGTCCAGGCCGCGGTCCAGGCCTGTTGCCCGCAGTGCCTGGATCAGGAGCAGGCCACCGGCCTGGGAGACGATTCCGGAGCCGTCAGCGGACACCATGATCTTGGAGCTGCGGGCGGTAAGCTGCATGCGGAAAGTGCCTTTCGAACTGGTGCGGACAGGTCTCTCGACAAGCCCTATTCTTCCAGGTCAAAGGCACTTTTCGCGTCCAAATGATCAAGCCTGGGCCGCTGTCACGCGAAAGCCCGAGGCTAGCTGGTGCCCTACGGTTGGCCCGTGGCGTGGATTCGGCGGGTGCGGACGTCCTCAGGGGCGACGGCGGTGCAGATCGCTGAGTCGGCTGGTGGCCGCCGGCGGATTATCGCGCATGTCGGCTCGGCGCATACCGAGGCTGAGCTCGGGTTGCTGGTCGAGCGGGCCCGGGCGCTGCTGCGGGATCCGGGACAGGGCGAGTTCGAGCTGGGGATCGAGCCGGTGGCGGCGAAGACGCCGCTGCTTGCCCCGGCTGGTGGTGACACGCTCTTCGGTGACCCGGTCACCATGACACGCAAGCGCGTGACGGCCGCCGCCCCGCGGGTGATCTCGACCTCGTCGCGGGTGCTGTATGACGTTCTGGCCGGGGTGTTCACCTCCCTCGGGTTCGACGCGCTGGGAGACGACGTGTTCCGGGACCTGGTTATTGCCAGGATCGTGGAGCCGACCTCGATTCTGGACACAGGGCGGGTGCTGACCGATCTGGGCCGCAGGCCGGTGAGCGAGAAGACGATGCGCCGCACTCTGGACCGCTGCGGCAAGGACGGCTACCGTGACCAGCTCGCCGCGCTGTGCTTCGCCCGCGCGCGGGCCGGCGGCGATGTCTCCTTGTGCCTCTACGACGTGACGACGTTGTATTTCGAGGCGGAGAAGGAGGACGACCTGCGCAAGGTCGGGTACTCCAAGGAGCGGCGGGTCGACCCGCAGGTCGTGGTCGGGCTGCTGGTCGACCGGCACGGCTTCCCGCTGGAGATCGGCTGCTTCGAAGGGTCCAGGGCCGAGACGCTGACGCTGCTGCCGGTCATCCGCCAGTTCCAGGCCCGGCACGGCATGGAGGGCATGGTCGTGGTCGCCGACGCGGGCATGCTGTCGGCGGCTAACCTGCGCGAGCTGGACGAGGCCGGGCTCGGGTTCATCGTCGGCTCCCGCACGACGAAGGCGCCGGTCGACCTGGAGTCCCACTTCCGGTGGCATGGCGACGCTTTCACCGACGGGCAGGTCATCGACACCCTCACCCCGCGCGCCGGCAAGAACACCGAGAACAACGTCGCGCTGAGGGCCGAGCCCGTCTGGAACCGTAACAGCCATTCGTCGTCGTGGCGGGCGGTGTGGGCGTACTCCGCCAAGCGCGCCGCCCGTGACAACAAGACCCTCAACGCTCAGGAGAACCGCGCCCGCGCCGTCGTGGACGGGGACAAGACAGCACGCACACCCAGATTCGTGACGATCAAGGGCGACGCCCGGACCCTGGACGAAGCCTCGCTCGCGCGGGCTCGCAGACTTGTCGGCCTCAAGGGCTACGTCACCAACATCCCCGCCACCGTGATGACCCCAGACCAGGTGATCGGCTCCTACCACGACCTGTGGCACGTGGAGCAGTCCTTCCGGATGACTAAGACCGACCTCGCCGCCCGGCCCATGTTCGTGCGCACCAAAGACGCGATCGAAGCGCACCTGACCATCGTGTTCACCGCCCTCGCCGTGGCACGCACCGTGCAGCACCGCTCGGGCCTGGCCGTGCGCAACGTGGTCCGGCAACTCCGGCCCCTGCGCTCAGCGACCATCGCGATCAACGGCGCGACACAGACGTTCCCGCCCGCCATCGATCCCGATAAACAGGAACTTCTGGACACGCTCATCACCGGAGATTCAAGGCACTAACGAAAAGACCAAACTCAGGTCTGATTCCCGCACTCTGCTCGTGGAAGTCTGGGACGGCAGCGACCGGATGCCCCGGCCCACGGACATGGACCCGGAGAGCGAGCACGGCCGGGGACTACGGCTGGTCGAGGCGTTCAGCGAGGGCTGGGGAGTCTTTCGGCCCGTGCACGCAAGCGGGAAAGTTACCTGGGCTGTCGTGACCAAGCCTTGAACGGTCGATGACGGATCAAGACAGAAGTCAGATGAACGAGGCCACGACAATCTCCTTCACGATCGTCATAGTCGTGATCCTGCAGCACCCGAGTTCCGCCCCGATATTTGATGCCTCTCCGCCAACCGACGAGGCGCGAGCCGAACCACGAACGCGTCAACAGCACGCCGCTACTGACCCGCCGTATACCACTGGACCGTGCCCGCTTCGGTGGACATCCGGCTTAGCTGCCCGATTCGTCGGGAGCGTAAGAAATGGGTTCGACACGCCGCTCATATACGCCGGAGTACAAGGCGCAATCGGTAGCTTTCGTCCTTGACGGTGGCCGCCCGGTTGCCGAGGTCGCCCGCAATATCGGCGTCCACGAGATGACTCTTGGCAAGTGGGTGAAGGTGGCACGAGATGCCGCGGAGTCCGGGAAGTCCCCGGATGTGCCGCTGGGTGAGTCCGAGCGGGCCGAGCTGGTGCGGCTGCGCGCTGAGTCCCGGGATGACAAGTCCACAATCGCTGAGCTTCGGATGCAGGTGGAGTTCGCAAAAAAAGTTGCGACCTGGTTCGCGAAAGGCAGTCAGTAAGATTCGCTGCCATCGCGGACTGGGCTGATTCTGGCGATTACCCGGTGTCATTCATGTGCGCCTGGCTCGGGGTCTCCCGTTCCGGCTATTATGCGTGGCGGGGCGCGGAGCCGTCCCAGCGGTCCAAAGACGACTCGGCGCTGGTCGCGGTTATGAGGAAAATCTATGAGGACGCGCGGGGCAATCCCGGGGTGCGCCGGATGCGCGCGGGCCTGGCGGCGCTGGGGCACCTGGTGTCGCACAAGCGCGTGCACCGGCTGATGCAGGCCGCTGGCCTGCGCGGGCGCCACCCGAGAGCCTGGAAGCGGACTACCATCGGCGGGGACAAGCCGGTGCCCGCCCCCGACCTGATCGGCCGGGACTTCACCGCCGGCCGCCCCGATGAGAAATGGTGCGGCGACATCACGTACGTGAAAACGTGGGATGGGTGGGCTTACCTCGCGACCGTCATCGACCTGCACTCACGCAAACTCATCGGCTGGGCCATCGCCGATCATATGCGGACCAGCCTGGTCACGGCGGCCCTCGATATGGCCATCTCTGCCCGGAAACCGCCCCCGGGAGTCGTCTTTCATTCCGACCGCGGCTGCCAATATCAATGCCCCTTAGTTAAGGCTAAGCGATAAGCGGGTGCCGGATTTCTAGTACCGGGTCGTGCGCATGACCTGTCTGGCCAGCCTGCTTTACGGGGAAAGTGCGTCCTTTGTATTTCTTGATGACGCGGGGGTAAGTCCGCTTGCGGCGGCCTTTACTCACTCTTTCGAGGATCTCCCGGATCGCCATGGTCCTTGAGGTGCTTAGTCGTCCGGGGGGAAAATGCCGCCTGGTCGGTGACCTGGCGGCGGACAACGTTGATACTTCGGATGAAGGACAGCCTGTCGGGATCAAGCCCGGCCGATTCTGCGGCCTCGGCCATCAGCGCGCGTATGGCGTAGTGGGCCAGCAGCAGGCCCCAGAACTCCTGGCGGACGAGTTCCGGGGACTTGGAGCGGAGCCCGCCGCCTGGCTCGAGCATCTGGGTCTCGATCTCTTTCAGGGCTATCTCATATTCCCAGCGCTGCTGGTAAGCCGCAGCCAGCTCGGCGGCGGTCAGGTCATCGGGATCAAGGATCGTGGTGATCAGCCGGAAGACTTCCGCCTGCCTGCTGCCTGCGGCCGCGGTAACGGTGTACTCAATCACCCGTACCGGAATGTGGGTGGCGCGCCTGGGATCCCCGGCGACGGACAGGGGAATCTGGAACCCGCTGCTGCGGGTGCCCCTGGAACTGATGACGGATATGTATGACCCATCTGGCAGGACTTCGCTAACCGGCAGCTTAATGCCAGAGGCAAGCCGGAACAGCAGGTCAGCGCCGGAGGCGAGGAATTCGGACCACAGCTGGAAACTGTAGAAACCCCGGTCAGCGATCACCAGCATTCCCGGCTCCAGCGACGGTGCCAGCTTTTCGGCGATCTCCCGCTCACCCACGCTGACCGTGCCGATTTCAGCGGCCACCACGGCATGCGTTCCGCATTCACCAAGGCCGACAACCTGGATCTGCGGGAACGGGCGCCTGGTCAGGCCGCCGGGGCGGCCGAACCCCTCGATATTGGCCGGGGTGTCGGGCACGTCCAGTTTCACCCCGTCAATCGCCATGAGCCGGCGCGCCCCCAGCCAGGCGCCCGGCGTTCCCGCCACGGCCAGCGGCTCCGCCACCCGCTCGAATAGCATCTTCAGCGGCGCCTCACCCAGCCGGTCCCGCGCCTGGGAGATGGCCCCCGTGGTCGGCACTGCCCATTCCTTCTGCCAAGCGCGCATGAACTGCAGCCCGCCGGTCAGCCGCCGCATCACCTCTTCATAGCCATCGCGGAATACCGCCATGGCCATCACGAAATACACGACGACATGAGCCGGAAGCAGGCGTGACCGTTTCTGCCTGCGGCCCGTCTCCGCCAGAACCTCATCCACCAGGTCCCTCGGCACCAGACGGGTCAGCACCCCGATCCCTATCCGGTCGGTAAGCCGTCCGCCTCCTGTAACCGCATCATCCACGACGCAGAAGGTAATACGTCAAAGACGAGAAGGGAAGAACATCCGGCAATTAAGCAGATAATCCACAGAACCCGGGCGTGTCGCCCTGTGGAAATGTGAATACTACCCGCCTTCCATCCTTAACTAAGCGGCATTGCTGCCAATATACATCTTCGGTGTTCGACGATTACTGCACCAGGAATAACATCAGGAGGTCCCTGGGAAGGACGGGAATCTGTTACGACAATGCCGTATCGGAATCGTTCTTCGCGACATACAAGAAAGAGCTGATCCATACCCGCCCGTGGCCCTCGCTGGCGAGCTTGAAGAAGGAGACGTCTGACTGGATCAGCAACTACTACAATCCGCTGCGGAGGCATTCGACGCTCGGGTACTTGACACCTGAGGAATACGAACTAGGATATAGGCAACTCAGTCAATTGGCAGCCTAATTCGGTGTCCAAAAAAGTGGGAACGCTCCACACGGCAGCAGATGGGTGACGTGGTGGCGCCGGGCGGCGCGCACAGGGTCGCCCGGCGCCACGTCTCAGCAGGCGCCGTCGTTGTTCCAGGCGCCTGACGCCCCACCAGGGACTTCGTCATAGTTCCACTGGTTGGCGGTCCACTGGTCACCGCCATACGACACCACATCGCCCGAGACGTACGCCACGTTCGACACCCACGCGGATGCTGAGCAGCCGCCTGATGTGGGAGTGGGCGAGGACGACGTGGTGGGACTGGGCGAGGAGGGGGTCGGGCTCGGCGAGGCCACTGATGTGTTCTCGGCGAAGGCCACGGTGTAGGCGGTGAAGTCCCACGAGTTCTGCGGCACGCTGCTGCACTCGCTGGACGTCACGTCGTTGTTGTCGGGCGGGGTGCATTGCCGGTCGCGGTTGACCGACCAGAACGTGAACCTGCTCATCCCGGAACTCTCCGCGAAGCTCAGTACGGTCTGGAAATCGCTCTGGTAAAGTACTCCCCGGTGTCCGTCCGGCCGTTCATGCCTGAGAAGCCCTCGTGTGCATACGCCTGGGAGCTGCTCCAGCCGAACGTGCTCATCAGCTGCGAGTTGAAGTCTCGCAGCGCGGTGACCTGCGACGATCCGCCACTGAAGCCACCGTCGAACGGCATGATTGTGTAGTCATTCGGGGTGAAGCCCAGGCTCTTGGCTTCGTCGAGAAGCTGCTGGCCGAAGTAGTTTGCGCCAGTCGTGGTGGACGGCATGGTGATCGAGACGAACAAGCCCGGGTCTTCCTGCTGCAGGATCTGCGCAGCACCCAGCTCGTTGGCGATCGCGGTCGAGTTTTCGATCTCCGGCTCTTCCAGGTCGAAGTCGAAGGCATGCAAGCCATACGTCGTGATCACCTGCTGGTAGGCGGCAGCGGTGGTCGCGGCCGAGCTGCAGACCTGGCCCAGCTTGGTGCCGTTGTAACCGCCGGCCGAGACGATCACGTCACCGCCGTCGGAGCGGACCTCGTTGATCACGCTGGCTACCTGGGTGTCGGAGGAGACCGGGTCCGTCCCGTCCCAGGCCGGCGCAGCACGAACTGCCGTCGGCCAGGATGAATGCCATGTCAAACGCCTTCTGCCCGGTCGCGGCCATAACCGTGCCCAAGTCTGGGGCGCTTGAGTCCAGCGTGCTGTAGTAGGGCGCGGATTCGTACCAGTTGGCCGACAGAGCGGCGTCCGACGCGGCCTGGGCCGTGGCGGCTAGCGTGCCGACGGCGGCACCACCGGCCAACACCACGGCCGCAGCCGCGGCTAAGGCAGCGGCAGCGGGTCGGCTGCGGAGGCGCGCCCATGACAGACGGCGGGGCAGATGGAGCGGGGATGCGTGCACAGCTCCTCCTGAGGTTAACTAATAGGAAACTTTCCTATTAGTTAACCTGTTACGTTATCCCCGGCGCTTCCGGCGGTCAACAGGAACGGCCAAATAGGCATTCAGTAAATGGATGGAGTTCTTTGGGGCTCGCGCCCGGCCACGATGGCGGACCAGTCGCGGCCGCTCCACGGCACACCGTCCCCGTCGCCACCCGTGGGACAGGGACGTTGATGAGAGACGCGACTCCTCACCCGAGATGTGCGGCTAGCTGGGGTATTTGTCCGGTCTGTCCGCACCGTTCGGGTGAAAAGTCGAGTTGATCATGAGGAAGGCGGCACCGGCCGCCATCGAGCGGGCCGCGCTGGAGGCGCTGGACCGGTTCACCCGGCGCCGCCCGGTCCGCCTGCTCGGCGTCCGCGCCGAATTCGACTGACCGGAGTCAGCAGGCCCCGCCGCCTACCCGGGTCTCGACCACGTGGCTGAATCAATCACGTGGTCAGGTGCGCATGGCTGAAGCATTCATGCGGTGCCGGATGGGCGGGCGCGGCCATGGGTGAAACTTTGCGGCGCTCCGCGCGCTTACAGCTTGCCCTGGGCTCCAGCGCACCGGGGTGCAGCGAGAAGGGTGGGTGCCCGGGCCAACGTGGGTTGGAGCCGGACCGAGTCGGTGCGCGGGTCTAGCGGGCACACGGGACCGAACGGGCCCGCGGGACCGAACGGGTGCGCGGGGCTAGCGAGTGCCTGGGACCGAGGGGGGTGCCGGGGACCGAGCGAGGGCAGGGGTCTGGCGAGTGCGGGCTTAGCGGGTAGCGGACTCTAGGAGGAGTTCGGCGATTTCGCGGGCCTGGGCGGCGGCGGCGGTGTCGCCTTCCTGGGCGGCCAGGATGGCGCCTTTGATCAAGATGTGCCATTTCCGGGCGAACCCGTCGGCGTCGCCGATACCGGCCTCGGCCGCGAGTCCGGCCAGGTAATAACGGAGATTGGCCAGATGCGTGATAGCCGCCTGGTGTACCGGATGCGAGCGATCGCTTATTTCGATCATGGTGGTGAGAAACGCGCAGCCGGCGAAGTCCGGCTGGGTGAACCACTCGGCGAGCACATCGAAGACGGCCAGCAACTGCTCTCGCGGGGTCTCGCCGCGGCGCTGGATCTCCGTCACCAGCCAACCGCGCATCCAGGCTTCCTCGCGGCGCCGCAGGAAGTCGAGGATCAGGTCGTCCTTGGACGGGAAGTTGCGGTACAGCGTCATCTTGGCCGTCCCGGCCCGCTCGATGACCGCGTTGACGCCGACCGACCGGACACCCGCCTGGCTGAACAGTTCGTACGCGGCCAGGGCTACCCGCTCGCGCCCAGTCCGCGCGGCGGTTGCTGCTGCGGAGGTGCCCGCTACCGGATTTTCCGCCATTGTCTTCGCTCCCGCGGCGAGTATAGGGACCAGCTCACCGATCCCCGGCAGTGTTTCAGCCTGCCGAAACACTTTGTTAGCGCTAAAGGGCAGCCGGACCGGCGTCGCGGGGAGGGACACGTCACCGGAAGGGCAGACCGACCTCAGCCGTTCCCAGCCGGACGAGGCGACCTGGTACATCACTGAGCATAAGGTCTCCTGGGCGGACCTGGCCGAGGCTATGAGAGTTTCGTCTGTCCAGGCGAGCGAAATTGGCGGCAGCCGAGTCTGGAGGCAGCATGGCCCTGCGCGTGGTGGCACTGGATGACTATCAGGGACTGGTGGCGGAGTACCGGCTGGACGGCCAGCCGGCCGGCGCGCAGTGGACCGCGATCCGCGAGCACCTGACCGGCGATGACCTGGTGACGGCGCTAAACGGCGCGGAGGCGGTGGTGGCGATGCGCGAGCGGACCCGGTTCGACCGCGAACTGTTCGCCCGGCTGCCGGACCTCAAGCTGCTGGTCACCACCGGGCGGGCCAACGCCGCCATCGATCTGAACGCGGCGGCCGAGCACGGCGTGACGGTGTCTGCGACCGGCGGCCCGCCGAGCGCGAACACGGCCGAGCTGACCTGGGCGCTGATCCTGTCGCTGGCCCGGCACCTGCCCGCGGAAACGGCCGCGGTGCGCCGCGGCGGATGGCAGCACACGGTCGGCATGGACCTGATGGGCGCCACCCTCGGCCTGGCCGGGCTGGGCCGGATCGGCAGCCAGATGGCCCGGATCGGGCAGGCGTTCGAGATGGACGTGATCGCGTGGAGCCAGCACCTCGACCCGGCGGCGGCCGCGGCGAAAGGCGTCCGCGCGGTCAGCAAGGCCGACCTGTTCGGCACGGCTGACGTGGTCAGCATCCACCTGGTGCTGTCCGACCGCACCAGGGGCCTGGTCGCCGAGCGCGAACTGCGCAGCATGAAGCCGACCGCTTATCTGGTCAACACATCCCGCGGACCGATCATCGAGCAGGCCGCACTGCTCCGCGCGCTGCACGAAGGCTGGATCGCCGGCGCCGGCCTCGACGTCTACGACACCGAACCGCTGCCCCCAAACCATCCTTTGCTGAACGCCAGTACCGCGATACTCACCCCGCATCTGGGCTATGTGACCGCCCGGACGATGCAGACCTGGTACGCCGACGCGGTCGACGACATCGCAGCGTGGCAGCGGGGCGAGCCGATCCGGGTGCTGACAGCCGGCTGATATGCGGCCGTCAGCGCGCTGGCCGGGAGCTGTCAGCGCGGTCCGCGACAGTGGAGAGCGTAAAGACAGCAGCGAAATGACAGGACACGACTGATGACCGACATGATCGAGGCCGAGGGGCTGGTCAAGCGCTTTGGCCGCACCGAGGCGCTGCGCGGGGTCGATCTGCGGGCCGGGCGCGGCACCGTGCTCGCCCTGCTCGGCCCGAACGGAGCGGGCAAGACCACCGCGGTCCGGGTGCTGGCCACGTTGCTCAAGCCGGACGCCGGGCAGGCCCGGATCGGCGGCTACGACGTGCTGACCGAGTCCGTCCAGGTGCGCCAGTTGATCGCGCTGACCGGGCAGTTCGCGTCGGTGGACGATGAGCTGACCGGCACCGAGAACATGGTGATGATCGGCCGGCTGCTCGGCCTGAGCCGGAGCGAGGCCCGGCGCCGGGCGGGCGAACTGCTGGAGCGGTTCGAGCTGGCCGGCGCGGCCGGGCGGGCGGCCAAGACGTACTCCGGCGGCATGCGGCGCCGCCTTGACCTGGCGGCCGGCCTGATCGGCGAGCCGCAGGTGCTGTTCCTCGACGAGCCGACCACCGGGCTGGACCCGCGGGCGCGCAGCCAGGTGTGGGACATCATCCGCGACATCATCGCGGGCGGCGCCACCGTGCTGCTCACCACGCAGTACCTGGAGGAGGCCGACGAGCTGGCCGACCAGATCGCGGTCATCGACCACGGCCTGGTGGTCGCCGAGGGCACCCCGGCCGAGCTGAAGGCGCGGACCGGCGGGCAGACGCTGATGGTGCGGGCGGCCGACCCGGCGCAAACCCGGGAGCTGGCCGCGATCGTGGCCCAGGTGACCGGCGCGACCCCCGAGGTAGTCGGGGACGTCGGCCTGGTCACCGCGCCGGCCAGCGACCCGGCGCTGCTGACGGCCGTGGTCCGGCGGCTGGACGAGGCCGGGGTGCTGGCCGCCGAGCTGGCGTTCCGGCTGCCCAGCCTGGACGAGGTGTTCTTCAGCCTGACCGGGCACCCGGCCGAAGAGACCACCGACGACGAAGGGAGGGCGGCATGACCACCCTGGACGTACCCGCCACGGCCACCGCGGCCGGCGAGCGGCCCGCACTGCGCCGCCGGATCGGGGCCCGGCAGGGCATCGCCAACGCGCTGACCCTGGCCTGGCGCAACGTGACCCAGCTCAAGCACTCCCCGGAGAAGCTGCTGGACGTCATCTTGATGCCGATCGTCTTCCTGGTGCTGTTCCTGTACCTGTTCGGCGGCGCGGTGGCCGGCAGCACCCAGGCCTACCTGGAACTGCTGCTGCCCGGGCTGGTCGCGCAGATAGCCTTGTTCGCCTCCACTGGCCTGGGCGCCGCCCTGTCCGAGGACATCCACAAGGGTGTGTTCGACCGGTTCCGCAGCCTGCCCATCGCCCGGTCGTCCCCGCTGGTCGGCGCGGTACTCGGGGATACGGTCCGGTTCTGCGTGGCGATGTTCGTGCTGACCGGGTTCGGCGTGGTGCTCGGCTTCCGGTTCCACACCGGCGTGCTGCCGGTAATTGCCGCGTTCGCCTTGGCCTACGTCTTCTACCTGGCCATCTGCTGGATCTCGGTGCTGATCGGCCTGGTCGCGCCCGGGCCGCAAACGGTGCAGGGCATCTCGTTCATCTTCCTGATGCCGCTGGTGTTCGGCAGCAGCATCCTGATCCCGGAGACGACCACGCTGCCGGGCTGGCTGCAAGCCTGGGTGAAGGTCAACCCGGTCACCTCGCTGGCCGACGCGGTGCGCGGGCTGACCGTGGGCGGACCGGTGGCCACGCACGTGCTGTACGCGCTGGCCTGGGCGGCCGGCATCGTGATCGTGGCCTTCCCGGTAGCCATGCGGATGTACCGCCGCAAGCTCTGACCCCGGCTCTGATCTGGTCCGCCGGGCTAATCCGACATATGTCGGATTAGCCCGGCTCGTCAGGTTTCGCGGTTGAGCGCGGCCAGGTCGGCCCGGGTGAGAGCCTGGCCGCTGGCGTAGGCGGCGGCGAAGTCGGCCGGGCCGAGGGCGGCCGACGACAGCGCGGTGACCCGGCGTACCTCGGGGCTGGCCGCGTCGCGGAAGCCGTGCAGGGTGTGCGCCAGCCCGAGCAGTTCCGCCGCCCGGTGATGTTGGCCCCGGGCCGTGGCCAGCGCGGCGCAGCCTTCGGCCACCGTGGCCGCCACCGGGTGGTTGGGCAGGAACACGTCGTCCCGCTCGCCGACCAGGCCGACCGCCTTCGCGTGCCAGCCGGCGGCCGAGGTCAGGTCGCCCTGCAATTCATCCAGGCAGCCCAGCCTGCTGTACGCGGTGGTGGCGATGCCCGCCATGCCGGGCCGCCCGAGGTTCGCTTCGGCGGACTCCACCGCCTGCCGGACCAGCTCCCTGGCCCGGTCCAGGTCACCGAGCTGCCGGGCCAGCTCGGCCAGCTCGAGCTGGCCGGAGGCGGCGTCGTCCTTTTCGCCGATCCGCTCCGCGATGTGCACACCACGCTCCAGGTCGGCGCGGGCCGCATCGGTCTTCCCCTGCCGGGCCCGGGCCTGGCCGAGCTTGATCAGCATCATGTCGGCGAAGTTGCGGTGCAGGCCGTCGAGGGCGATCTCGCGGCCGTCCTCCAGCAGACGGACGGCCTCGTCGGGGTCGTCGCGGGCCAAGGCGACCTCGGCCAGGCCGGACAGGCTGACCACCAGCCCCCACCGGTCGCCGATGGCGGTGAAGTCCGTGTGGCTCCGGGCCAGGTCGGCGGCGGCCTGGTCGAGCTGCCCGCCGTTCATGGCCAGATGCCCGGCCGCGGCATAGGCGGCCGCCCCCACCCACTGATCCGGGCCGTCGCCCAACGCGCGCAGCTCGCTGAGCCCGCGCTCGGTGTCCCCGCCGAAGAACGCGAGCATCGGCATGGCCAGCTTGAGCAGCGGGTGCCGGGTGTCCGGGCCGGCCACCTCGAGCGCGGTGCGCAGCGTGTCCATCAGCAGGCCGGGCGGTACCTCGGTAGCGGTGGTGGCCAGGGCCATGGCGCCCAGCACGTGAGAGATCGCGTACGCGTCGGCCAGGCCAGGCGGCGCCGCATCGCCGGCGATGTCAGCCACCTCGGCCGCCCACTCACCGGCCTCGGCCTCGTAGTCCCGCATCAGCCAGAACCAGCACAGCGCAGCGATGAAGCGGAGCGCCGTCGGCACGTCACGGACACTGATGGCATGCCGCAGCGCGGCGACGAAGTTGTCATGCTCGGCGGACAACCGGATTAGCCAGTCCAGCTGGTCTGGGCCGCGCAGTTCCGGTGCGGCCTGTTCGGCCAGGGCCAGGAAGTAGCGCGCGTGCGCAGCCTGCACCTGGTCCTGCTCCCCCGCCTCGGCCAGCCGTTCCGTGGCGTAGGCCCGCACCGTCTCCAGCAGGTGATAGCGGACGTCGGCCTCACCGGTCGCGGTGACCAGCGACTTGTCCACCAGCGAGGCGACCAGGTCGATGATCTGGTCAGCCTCAGCGTCCAGTGCGCAGATCTGCTCGGCTGCGCCGGGACTGGCGCCGCCGTTGAACACCGCGAGCCGGCGCAGCACGGTGCGCTCGTCGTCGCCGAGCAGGTCCCAGCTCCAGTCCACGATCGCGCGCAGCGTCTGGTGCTGCGGCAGCGCGGTCCGGCTGCCCGCGGACAGCAGTGCGAACCGGTCGTCCAGCCGCCCCGCCACCTGCGCGGCGGTGAGCGAGCGCAGCCGGGCCGCGGCCAGCTCGATGGCCAGCGGGTTGCCGTCCAGCGCGCGGCAGATCCGGACCGCCGGGGCGACGCTGCCGGAGTCGACGGTGAACCCCGGCCGGACCGCTCCGGCCCGCTCGGCCAGCAGCCGGACCGCTCCGTACTCCATAGCCTCGCTGGCCGTCACGTCGGGCGGCGGCAGCGGCAGCGCAGGCACCGGGCAGAGCGTCTCGCCGATCACCCCGAGCGGCTCGCGGCTCGTGGTCAGGATGCGGAGCCCGGGCGCGGCGGCCAGCAGCCGGCCGGCCAGGTCGGCCACCGCGGCGATCAGGTGCTCGCAGTTGTCCAGCACCAGCACCAGCTGCTGGCTGGCCAGCGCGTCGGTGAGCCGGTCCAGCGGCGGCAGCACGGTGGGCCAGACCGTGTCGGTGGGCCGGGGCGCCTCGGCTACACCGAGCGCGGACAGCACGGCCTGCGGTACGTCCATGGCGTCCCGCACCGGGGCCAGCGGGACGAACCACATGCCATCCGGCGACTGGTCGGCCAGCCGGGCCGCGGCCTCGATGGCCAGCCGGGTCTTGCCGGTCCCGCCCGGCCCGGTCAGCGTGACCAGCCGGGCCTCGTCGAGCAGCTTGGCCACCCGGTTCAGTTCCTCGTCCCGGCCGACGAAGCTGGTCAGCTGGGCGGGCAGGTTGCCTGTGCGCGGAGTGTCAGCAGCAGATTTCGGGGGGGCGGAGGGGCGCGAGCCGAGGCTGGGGTCGGCGCGGAGGATGGCCAGGTGCACGTCGGACAGGGCCGGGGACGGGTCCACGCCGAGCTGGTCGGCCAGCAGTTCCCGGGTCTCCTGGTACACGTTGAGCGCGTCGCCCTGCCGCCCGGCCAGGTACAGCGCCCGCATCAGCTGGCCGCGCAGCCGCTCGCGCAGCGGGTATGCGGCGGCCAGTTCCTCCAGCTCCGGGGCCAGCTCGGGCCCGCGGCCGAGAGCCAGGTCGGCCTCGATCCGGTCCTCGGTGGCGGCCAGCCGGAGTTCTTCCAGCCGGGCCACCGGGCCGGCCGCGAACGGCGCGTCGGCCACGTCGGCCAGCGCGGGACCGCGCCACAGCCGCAGCGCCTCGCGCAGCACCGCCGCACCCTGCTGCAGGTCACCACCGGGCTCCGCGTCACCACCGGCCAGCACGGCGCGGGCCACGCCGACCAGCCGCTCGAACTCGGCCGCGTCCACCTGCTGCGGCGGCACCGCCAGCCGGTAGCCACCGGCCGTGTGCCGCACGATGCCCGGCCCGGCCGCATGCCGCAGCCTGGATACCAGGGCCTGGAGCGCGTTGCCACTGTCGGCCGGGCCGTCGCCGGGCCACAGATCACCGCACAGGCGTTCAATAGAAATGGTCTGCCCGGCATCCAGGGCGAGCCGGATCAGCAACGCGCGCAGCCGCGGGCCGCCCAGCTCGATGGGCTGCCCCGCGTCGCCGCGCACCTCCAGCGGGCCGAGGATGCTAATGCGCACCCGTACATTGTCGCCGGTACCGGGCAGTGGGCGCAGCTACCAGGGCAGGACGCCGTCCTGCTCGGCGTCGCCGAGCGCCCACAGGTGGCCCCACAGCTGCCCGGTCGGGCCGTCCGCGGGCAGCGTGGCCAGGTGCACGCAGACCGCGGCGCCCTGCTCCGCGGCGCGGAACCCGGTATGCCCGTTCAGGTCGGTCGCGCAGTAGCCCGGGTTGGCCGCGTTGACCTTGACCGGGGTGCCGGCCAGTTCCTTGGCGTACATGGCGGTCACCATGTTCAGCGCGGCCTTGGACGCGGGGTAGGGCACCGACGCCACCGGCCACAGCGGGCTGTCCGGATTCAGCATCGAACCGATCGAGCCGACCTCGCTGGACACGTTGACGATCCGCGCGGCCGGGGCCCGGCGGAGCAGCGGGAGCATCGCGTTGGTCACGGTGACCACGCCGAACACGTTGGTCTCGAACACCTCGCGCAGCGCGGCCAGGGTGGTCTCGCTCGGCTGGCCGGCCCCTTCCCGGCGGGTGATCCCGGCGTTGTTGACCAGGATGTCGAGCTGGCCGTACTCGGCGTCGATCCAGGCGGCGGCCTGCGCGGCGGACTTCTCGTCGGTCACGTCCAGCGGCAGATAGCGGGCCGTGGCCGCGCCCGTCTCATGCAGCGCACGCTCGGCCTGCTGGCCGCGCGCCGCGTCCCGGGCGCCGAGCAGGGCGGTGATGCCGCGCTGGCTGAGCAGCTGGGCGGTGGCGAAGCCGATGCCCTTGTTGGCACCGGTGATCAAGGCGGTAGTCGTCATGCTGGCCAGCTTGCGGCGGGCAGCCGCCGGGCGGGAGAGACCGGCGCAGGCTGGGATCGGCAGTACCACCCTCGCGGGCCTGCCGCCGGCCCGGGGATAAGGCAGGCTGGTGCCATGGACGAGGCAGTGCGGCCGGGCGGCATCCGGCGGGCGGAGCTGGCCGCGTTCCTGCGCGGGCGGCGATCCCGGCTGCGGCCGGCTGAGGTGGGGCTGCCCGGCGGCGGGCGGCGGCGCACCCCGGGGCTGCGCCGCCAGGAAGTGGCCGAGCTGGCCGGGATGTCGGTGGACTACTACATCCGGCTGGAGCAGGCCCGCGGGCCGCACCCGTCGGAGCAGATCCTGGCCGCGCTGGCCCGGGCGCTGATACTGACCCGGGACGAGCGGGACTACCTGTTCCGGATGGCCGGGGTGAGCCCGCCGCCGGCCGCCAGTGCGGCCCGCACGCTGGACCCGGCCACCCGGCGCCTGCTGGACAGCCTGGCCGACACGCCCGCCTACGTGCTGGACGCCCGGTACGACGTGCTGGCCTGGAACCAGCTGGCTATCCCGTTCATCGGCGACATGTCCGCGGTTCCGGAGGCGGACCGGAACGTGCTGCGCTGGATGTTCCGGCAGCCCGCCGACGACCCACGGTGGAGCGACGAGGACACGCTGGCCTTCGCCCGCAGCTCGGTGGCGGACCTCCGTGCGGCGTACGGCCGCTACCCGGGTGACCGGAGGATCGGGGAGCTGGTCACCGAGCTGCTCGGCACCTCAGCCCAGTTCGCCGCGATGTGGGCCGAGCAGGAGGTCGTGGTGCGCCGTCCGGTGCGCAAGCAGGTCGTGCACCCGGAGGCCGGCCCGCTGGAGTTCGACTGTCATGTGCTGCACATCCCGGACACCGACCAGCGGCTGGTGATCTACTCGGCGGAGCCGGGCTCGGCGGCCTGGGGGGTGTTCCGGCGGCTGGGCCAGCGCGCCCGGGAAGGAGCGGCCAATGCGGGTCGCGGTACTGGCTGACATCCACGGCAACCTGCCCGCGCTGGACGCGGTGCTGCGTGACGTCGATGCGGCCGGGGTGGACGCCGTGGTGCTGGACGGCGACATCGCCGACGGCCCGATGCCCGGGCCTACCCTGGACCGGCTGGCCGAGCTGGGCGACCGGGTGATCTGGGTGCGCGGCAACAGCGACCGGGATCTGGCCGCCGCGTTCGACGGCACGTTCCAGCCCAGCGGCCTGGCCACCAACGCGCCCGCCGAGTACTACGCATGGTGCGCGGCCCGGATCAGCCAGGCGCACCGCGACCTCCTGGCCGAGCTGCCGCTGACCGTGTCGCTGGACATCGACGGGCTGGGGGCGGTGGCGTTCTGCCACGGGACGGCGCGGGACGACAACGAGTTCATCCTGGTGGACAGCCCGGTCTCGCACTACCAGGCCGCCTTCGCTGAGGTGGCTGAGCAGACGGTGGTCGTCGGGCACACGCACATGCCGTTCGACCGGCTGGCCGACGGGCGGCGGGTCATCAACCCCGGCTCGGTCGGGCTGGGATACGGCCACCCGGGCGCGAGCTGGGCGCTGCTCGGGCCGGACGTGGTGCTGCGCCGGACGTTGTATGACTCGGAGGCGGCCGCGGCCGCGCTGGAGGCGGCCGCCCCTGACCTGCCGGACATCGGCTTCCTGGCCGGCAACGTCCGGGCCGCCGCCAGCGACGCCGAGGCGCTGACCGCGTTCACCGAGACGGCGCGCCAGCAGGCCGCGGGCCCGCGCTGAGCTGAGCTTTGGGCAGACCCGGAATCTTCGCCCGCGCCGGTTAGTTCACCCAGACATGGCTACAGGGCACACGATCACCACCACCCAGGGCAACGCACACGTCGTGGTCACGCTCGGCGGCACCAAGCTGGCCGAGTCGGACCGCCCGGTGCTGCTGGACGAGACCGGCCTGCCGACCCGGTACTACCTGCCGGTCGCGGACGTGCGCACCGATCTGCTCCAGCCCACCGACACGCACACCACCTGCCCGTTCAAGGGCGAGGCGTCGTACTGGTCGGCTGCGGTCGGCGGCGAGGTGCACGAGGACCTGGTGTGGAGCTACCCGGACCCGATCCCGCAGGCGGCGGAGATCGCCGGCCTGCTGTGCTTCTACCCGGACCGGGTAGAGCTGACCGTGGACGGCGAGCCGCGCTAGCTCCTGCCGCGGCTCAGCGGTAGCTCTCGGGCGGGCCGATACGGACGTCAACTCCTGGCGAGTAGTGCGCCAGAGGTTCCCCCTCGGGCGGCGCCAGGCCGGCCGCGGTGAGCAGGCTGTCCTCGATCGATGGGGTCTCCGCCCGGTACAGCGGCCACGGCTGGTGCGCGGCCCGGGCGAATGACCGGCGGCGGCCGGTCACGCTGAACAGCACCCAGCGGGCGGTCAGGAAGTGATCCCGGCTGGTCAGCTCGGCGGGCTGGTAGGCGGCCCCGATCCGGACGCGCACGTCGCTGCGCGCGCCGCGCGGCCCGGGCAGCCGCCGGCGGCAGTGGTAGGACACGTCCCGCCCGGCCCGGTCCAGGGACATCGCGGACCAGAAGTAGGGCAGCCGGTAGCTGGCCCGGGCCACCGCGACCGCGCCCAGCCGGGCCGCGTCCAGGGACAGGAACCAGATGCCAGCCCGGCCTTCGTGGTCCCGCGCGTAGGTCCGCACGTTGGTCTCGCAGAAGTTTGACACCCAGGGCGCGCCATGCCCGCCGCCGGTCTGGACCCGCATGAAGAACGGCACCAGCCCGACCCAGGCCAGGCCGTCGAACAGATCCGCCTGCAGCCCTTCCGGCAGCAGCCGCTGCACGTCGCCGGGCGGGTAGGCCCAGTGCAGGAACGTGAGCCGCTCCCAGCGCTGCCGCATGACCGGCCGGTCCACGGTGAACGGGCAAACCGGGGACGGCGCGGCGTCCGCTCCGGCCGGGGGGTCAGCGGCTGGCCCGGGCAAAGTCCAGCGCTTCCTGGGCCAGTGGCAGCCAGGCCAGCCCCGACTCCGGGTCCAGGCTGAACCACTCCTTCATGGGCGTGCCCTTGTTCGCGTCGAAGTGGACCCCGTCCCCGCCGCCGACCAGGGCGTCCACCCGGCTCGCCGGAAGCTTCAGCACCAGCCGGCCACGGACCAGCATGGCGAAGATCTTGTTCTCCCAGCGCAACGCGGACCGGCCAAAGCCGCTGCCGCCTCGCGGCGGAGTCACCCCCCGGCTGCCCACCAGCCCGTCCACCACATCCTCGAACCGCCGCACAGCCTGCTCAGCTTCCGGGCTTCCGGGCTTCAACCTCTCAGCCACGCACCTCAGCCTAGACACCCCCACCGACAGCAGCCTTTGCCCCTCCCCGGGGGACTCGACTCACCTTCGGCGCGGTATGACAGACACATGCGCTATCTGACCACCGATACCACCAAGCGGATTTCCAAGATTGGGCTGGGCACCTGGCAGTTCGGCGCCAAGGAGTGGGGCTACGGCGAGCCGTACGCGGCGCAGGAGGCCCACGCCATCGTCCGCCGCGCGCTCGAACTGGGTGTCACTCTGTTCGACACCGCCGAGATCTACGGCTACGGCCGCAGCGAGCGGATCCTCGGCCAGGCTCTGGGCAATGACCTGCCCTCGGTGTTCGTCGCGACCAAGATCCTGCCGGTGCTGCCGCTGGCCCCGGTCGTCGAGCAGCGTGCCGTGGCCAGCGCGAACCGGCTCGGCGCGCGCCACCTGGACCTCTACCAGATGCACCAGCCCAACCCGGTAGTCCGGGACACCCCGGCCATGCGGGGCATGCGTGCGCTGCAGCACGTCGGGCTGGTCGGCGAGGTGGGGGTCAGCAACTACTCACTGGACCGGTGGCGAGCCACCGAGGCCGCGCTGGGCGGCCGGGTGCTGAGCAATCAGGTCCCGTACAGCCTGGTGGACCGCGACCCGGAACGTGAGCTGCTGCCCTACGCCGAGATGCAGGACCGGGTGATCATCGCCTACAGCCCGCTGGCTCAGGGGCTGCTGTCCGGCCGGTACGACGCTAACCGCCGCCCGGCCAACCGGGTCCGCGGCGCGAACCCGCTATTCCTGCCGGAGAATCTGGACCGCGCGTCCGGGCTGATCAGCACGCTGCGCGAGGTGGCGGACGCGCACTCGGCCAGCCCGGCCCAGATCGCGCTGGCCTGGGTGATCCGCAGCCCGGCGGTGACCGCCATCCCCGGCGCGTCCAGCGTCGAGCAACTGGAGAGCAACGTGGCCGCGGCCGACATCGAGCTGACCGACGAGGAGCACGGCGCGCTGCGCGCGGCCGCGGAACAGTTCCAGCCGGTGACCGGCCGGGCGGCCATGCCTCAGCTGGTGCGGTCCCGGCTGCAGGCAAACCGGGTCAGCCGCGGCCGATGAACGGCATGGCCGTGGCGGTGAGGGTGAGGAACTGCACGTTGGCGTCCAGCGGCAGGCCGGCCATGTAGACCACCGCCTCGGCCACGTGCCACGGATCGAACGTGGGCTCGGCGGCCAGCGAGCCGTCGGCCTGCCGGACACCCTGGCTCATGGCCCGGGTCATCTCGGTGGCGGCGTTGCCGATGTCGATCTGGCCGCAGGCGATGCCGAACCGGCGGCCGTCCAGCGAGATCGACTTGGTCAGGCCGGTCAGCGCGTGCTTGGTCGCGGTATAGGCGACGCTGCCCGGCCGGGGCACGTGGGCCGAGATCGAGCCGTTGTTGATGATCCGCCCGCCGGGCGGGTCCTGGGCCTTCATCATCCGGACCGCCTGCTGGGCGCACAGGAACGCGCCGGTCAGGTTGGTGTCCACCGCCTGCCGCCAGTCCGCCACCGAGATCTCGTCCACCGCGCCGGCCGGGCCGAAGATGCCCGCGTTATTGACCAGCAGGTCGACCTGGCCCCACCGGTTACCAGCCGCGGCGAACAGCGCGGCTACCGAGTCGGGCACGGTGACGTCGGCCAGCACCGGCAGCGCCGCCCCGGCGGCCGGGGCGGTGGCCACCGTCTCCTGCAATTCGGCCCAGCGGCGGCCCGCCGCGGCGACCTGCCAGCCGGCCACGAGCAGGGCGCGGGTGATGGACCGGCCCAGCCCGGATCCGGCCCCAGTCACCACGGCTACCCCGGTCGTTGCCATCAGGCCTCCTCGGTCAGGGCCGGCTGATGCATGCCGGCCGCATCCCAGTTGGCCCGGTGCACCCGGGTCATCGTCTCATCGCGGCGGAGCGGCCAGGCACTGGCGTTCGGTAAAGGCCTAGGCTGAGCGGGGGAGCCGTCCGAGCAGAGGAGGTCGGCATGGCCGACGCCGCACCGGAACCGGAGAGCGCCAAAGACGAAGCGGGGCCGGAGCGCCCCGCGGACGAGGAGCGCGCCGAGGACGAGATGAAGCGGAAGTTCCGTGAGGCGCTGGACCGCAAGCGCGGCCAGCACGACGAGCACAACCGGACGCAGAACGGGAAGGGCGGCGGCAAGGTGCAGGGTGCGCACGGGCCCGCGCAGAGCAAGCGCGCGTTCCGGCGCAAAAGCGGTGGCTGAGCCCCGGCCCGCCGGGCCGGGCCAGTGACCGGCAGGCTGACCAGGAAAGCTGGCGGCGCCGCCCGGCTGCGTGAGCTGATGGACGCGGGCGGGACCATCTTGGCCCCGGGCGCGTTCGACCCGCTGGCCGCCCGGCTGGTCGAGGAAGCCGGCTTCCCGGCCGTCTACATGACCGGGTTTGGCACGTCGGCGGCGCTGCTCGGCCGGCCGGACGTCGGCCTGCTCACGATGACCGAGATGGCCGGCAACGCCGGGCGGATCGCGGACTGCGTGGACATCCCGGTGATCGCCGACGCGGACACCGGCTATGGCAATCCGCTGAACGTGATCCGGACGATCCAGGCCTACGAGGCGGCGGGCGTGGCCGCGGTGCACATCGAAGACCAGGTGGCCCCGAAGAAGTGCGGGCACATGGAGGGTAAGCAGGTCATCCCGGCCGAGGAGATGGCGCAGAAGATCCGGGCCGCGGCCGACGCCAGGGCCCAGCCGGAGTTCATGATCATCGCGAGGACGGACGCACGGGCCGTGGAGGGCTTGGCGGCGGCCCTGGACCGGGCCCGGCTGTACCGGGCGGCGGGCGCGGACGCCCTGTTCATCGAGGCGCTGGTGTCGGACCAGGAGGTGGCCGAGGCGGCCCGGGCCTTCCCCGGCGTGCCGCTGCTGTTCAACTGGGCGGAAGGCGGCAAGACACCGCCGCTCAGCCTGGACCGGCTGGGCCAGCTGGGCTACCGGATCGTCATCTTCCCGATCAGCACGCTGCTCGCGGCCACGGCCGCGATGCGCCGCATCCTGCGCGAGATCGCCCGGGCGGGCACCCCCGCGGCCGCCCTGCCCGAGCTGCCGTCGTTCGGCGAGTTCTGCGACTTCATCGGGCTGCCTGAGGTGCGTGCGGCCGAGCAGCGGTACGCCGCCAGCGATCCGCTGCCGCAGCCTCCTGGCTCAGCCCGCTGAGCCCGCCGCGTAGCTGGCGGGCCGTGTCGAACTGGGCCAGCGCGTCGGCCCGCCGGCCCGCGCGGTACAGCGCCGGTGGACCTCCCGTGGGCAGCGGCCTCCCGGTGGCTACAGGCCTGCGGGCGGATGCTCCGCATCCGCCCGCTAGCCCCGCTCCCATTCACAACACGCGTCCCGGTATCCGCTGGTTCACCAGCAGCCAAGGCAATCTCTGAAATTCTGCTCAGCCGCCCCGCGGCCAGTCGATCCTGGCCCACACCACCCAGCCGGTCTGCGCGCTGCCCGCCACGCCGGACTCGCTGGCCAGCTTGCCGATGATGTCCAGCCCGTGCGGGCGGCCATCCCGTTCCGCCTCACCCCACAGGCCGCCCCCGTCGGCCACCTCCAGCCAGACGTAGTCCCCGTCGTGCACCTCGGCCCGCACGGTGAACACCGCGCCCAGCTGGCCGCTGGCGGAATGCGTGACGCAGTTGCCGGCCAGTTCCGACACGCAGAGCACCGCGTCGTCCAGAACTGGGCGGTCACCCAGCAGGCCGCGCACGAACTGGCGCGCCTCGGCGACCTGCTCGGGCCGGGCCGGGAACGCCCGCTGGTGCGCGCCAGCGCGGCCGCCCGGCGCGGTGACCTCGCCGGTTGCGCCGGGTGTCATGCTTCCTCCTCAAAGATCGCTTCTGCCCCTTTCCCTGCTCAACCAGCGGCCGCGCAAACCCGGACGGCGTACGGGAGCCACTCCCGGGCAGTCTGCTTAGCTTGACGTCGAGGGAGGATCAGCCAGTGAAAACCGCGTTCGTGCTCGGCGGCGGGGGTGTGCTCGGCGCGCATGAGGTCGGCATGCTCCGTGCGCTGGATCAGGCTGGGGTGCGGCCCGACGTGGTTGTGGGCACCTCGGTCGGCGCGATCAACGGGGCGTTCGTGGCCGCCGACCCGGCCGGGGCGGCGGAGCGGCTGGCCCAGCTGTGGCAGGGCGAGGCGCTGCGCCAGGCGTTCCGGGAAACGCTGTGGGGCCGGGCCGTCCGGCTGCTGCGCTCCGGCACCCACCTGCATTCCATCGAGCCGCTCCGGCACATGCTGGACGACTCGTTCCCCGGCACTCAGTTCGCCGATCTCCAGGTGCCGTTCCACTGCGTGGCGGCCAGCATCGAGGGGGCGTGTGCCCGCTGGTTCAGCAGCGGGCCGCTGGTGCCCGCCGTGCTGGCGTCCTGCGCGGTGCCCGGGCTGCTGCCCCCGGTCGAGGTGGACGGCAGCCACTACTTCGACGGCGGCCTGGTCGATTCGATCCCGGTGGGCCGGGCCGTGGCGCTCGGCGCCGAGAGGGTGTACGTGCTGCACGTGGGCCGGATCGAGCGCCCGCTGACGGTGCCGCGCCGCCCGTGGGAGGTCGGCCTGGTCGCGTTCGAGATCGCCCGGCGGCACCGGTTCCACGACGAGATGTCCGCGCTGCCCGCGGACGTTCAGGTGCACGTGCTGCCGTCCGGCGCGGACCCGCGGCCGCCCGATCTATCCCAGCTGCGGTACCGGGACCGGGCTAAGGTCGGGCTGCGGATGGAGCGCGCCTACCAGGCGTCCGCGAGCTACCTGGCCCAGCTGGCCGGCCACTGAGCCGGGCGCGGACGGGGTGCTGCGCCGGGCAGAGGAGGAACTGGTCATGGTGCCCCCCAGGCTGGTCCGACGGCTGGTGCTGGCGCCGCTGGCCGTCGTGATCGCGGCGGCGATGGTCGTGCTGTTCCCGCCGCTGGCCCTGCTCGCCCTGCTGCTCGGCGCGCTGGGCCGGTCGAAGCCGCACCGGATGCGCGCCCTGCGGCTGCTCAGCTTCGCGCTGATCTGGCTGGTCACCGAGACGGCTACCCTGTTCATGCTCCTGGGCCTGTGGCTGGCCAGCGGATTCGGCGGCCGGCTGGACACCGAGCCGTACCAGAGCCGGCACTACGCGATCATGCAGTGGTACCTGGACCGGCTGTACCAGGCCGCGGCGGGCACGCTCGGCCTGCGGGTCGAGGTGGACGAGCCGCCGCTGACCCCGGACGAGCGGGCGGCCCGGCTGGCCCACCCGGTCATCGTGTTCAGCCGCCACGCCGGGCCGGGTGACTCGCTGCTGCTCGTGCACCACCTGCTGGCCGTCTACCACCGGCGCCCGCGGGTGGTGATGAAGGCCTCACTGCAGCTCGACCCGACCGTGGATGTGGTGGCCAACCGGGTGCCCAACGTGTTCATCCAGGGCCGCCAGACCGGCGAGCACATCTTTGTGGCGCAGATCAGCCGGCTGGCCAGCGGCCTGGACCAGACCGGCGCGCTGGCCCTGTTCCCGGAGGGCGGCAACTGGACGCCGGGCCGGTGGCGGCGCGGCATCCGCCGGCTGGAGCGGCAGGGCCACGCCGACCTGGCCGAGCGGGCCCGCGGCATGCCGCACCTACTGCCGCCGCGGGCCGGTGGGGCGCTGTCCGCCATCGCGGCCTGCCCCACCGCCGATGTGATCTTCGTGGCGCACGCCGGGCTGGACACCCTGGTCAGCGTGGCCGACGTGTGGCGCAGCCTGCCCATCGAGCACACCGTGCACGCGAAGTGGTGGCGGGTGCCCGCGGCCGAGGTGCCCCGCGCGCTGGACCGGGACGGTCAGGTCCGCTGGCTGTACGACTGGTGGCAGCGCATCGACGACTGGATAGCGTCATCCCCGGCGGCTGGGGTCAGCTAGCAGCAGCAGCCCGCGCAGGCACGCGTCCAGGACTAGCCCGAGGATGGCGATGCTGAGGATCCCGGAGAACACCAGCGCGGTGTTCAGGTAGTCGCCGGCCTGCATGATCAGGTAACCCAGGCCGCTGGTCGCCGCGATCAGCTCAGCGGCCACGATGCTGGTCCAGGACGCGGCCATGGAGATGCGCATTCCGGTCAGGATGCCCGGCAGTGCCGCCCTGATCTGCACCCGGGCCAGCGTGTAGAGCCGGGACGCGCCCAGCGTGCGCGCGCACAGCCGCAGGTCCTCCGGCACCTCGTCCAGCGCCGCCACGGTCGTCACCGCCATGATCGGGATGACCCCGATGACGATCAGGACTTCCTTGGGCAGTTCGCCAATGCCGAACCAGATGATGAACAGCGGGATGAAGGCCAGCGGCGGCAGCGGGCGGAGCACCTCGATGACCGGGTCGATCAGGTGCCGGATCACCCGGCTGGCCGACATGCCCGCGCCCAGCAGCACCCCGGTCACCACCCCGATGGCGAAACCGATCAGGATCCGGCGCAGGCTGGTCAGCGCGTCGGACCAGCGCGTCGGACCAGAGCGGCGAGCCCTGGGACGGATACGGGTGGTCCAGGTAGTGGAAGAACGACTGGACCGTCTGCGTGGCCGACGGCAGCGTCACCGGGTCGGCGAGCAGCGTAGCCACCAGCTGCCAGATCAGCACCAGCACGAGCAGCCCGGCCGCGCCGGTGGCCAGACGGCGGGTGTGCGCGCGCCGCCTGGCTTTCCGGTACGCGGCCAAGTCGTCCCGGTCGGCCAGCTCACCGACCTCGGCCAGGACAGGTTCGCGATCGATCGTGGTCACCATGTCAGGGCACTCCGGATGGTCCGCTTGGCCGCGAGGAAGGACTCGGTGTCCGTGTCGGCCGCGTGCCGGGCCGGCCGAGCGGGATGTCGATCACTTCCTGGATGCCGGGCGGCCGGCCGCCCATCACCGCGACCCGGTCGCCCAGCAGTACCGCCTCCTCGATGTCGTGGGTGACGAAGATGATCGTGGTCCGGTACTGCGCCCACATCGCCAGCAGGAAGTCGTGCATGCGCAGCCGGGTGATCGCGTCCAGCGCGCCGAACGGCTCGTCCATCAGCAGCAGCGAGGGCCGGGTGATGATGGCCCGGGCGAACGCGGCCCGGTGCCGCATCCCGCCGGACAGCTCGTGCGGGTACGCGTCGCCAAACCCGGCCAGGCCCACGGTGCCCAGGATGGCGTCGGCTTCCTCGCCCAGTTCCGGGTCGTCGCGCTCGTTCAGCCCGGCCGAGCGTTGCGCCTTCGGCCCGAACAGGATGTTCTTCCTGGTCGTCAGCCAGGAGAACAGCAACGGGGTCTGGAACAGCATGCCGCGGTCCGGCGACGGCCCGGCTACCCGCTGGCCGCCGACGGTGACCGTGCCCTGGTCCGGCTCGAGCGCGCCGGCCACGATCCGCAGCAGCGTGGACTTCCCGCAGCCAGACGGCCCGAGCAGGCACATCAGCTCGCCGGCCCGCACCTCCAGGCTGGCCCCGGCCAGCGCTACGGTGCGCCGTCCGCTCCGCCGGAACGTCTTGCCCACCGAGTCGATGACCACCTCGGCACCGCTGGCACCGTCCGGGTGCGGGCCAGCGGATACCGGGCTGGGTGCCGCGCTGGCGGCCGGGCTGGCGGCCGGGCTGGCGGCCGGGCTGGCGGCCGTCGCGTCAGCTCGGGCAGCCACCGGCCACCGCCTTCTTGATGAAGCTGGGTGTCGATGTGCGCCGCGATCTGCGCCGCGGTGGGCACCGAGCTCAGCCTGCCCTGCGTGACCAGGAACTTGGCCGTCTGCTCGTAGGCCTTAACGATCCGGCTGTCCGGGTCGTGTGGCGTCGAGCCCAGCCAGTACAGCTGCTGCTGACCGGGATGAACGGGTAGCTCTTGGTCGCCCCGACCACCTCGTTGCCGGGGACGCCTTGCACCTTGGCCGTGGCGGTCAGGTACTTGGCCGCCTGCGGGCCGGTCATGTCCCGGCTGCCCCGCACCTCGGCGCACACGTAGTCCTGCACGACCGCGGGATCGTTCTTGACCAGGTTGCTGGCCACCGCGATCACGTTCAGGCCCGGAATGCCCAGCTTCGCGATCTGCTCGGCATTGACCAGCGGGTGATAGCCCTTGGCGATCAGGTTGGCCGCCGGGACGCCGTAGACATAGGCCGCGCTGACCGCGCCGGATTCGGCCGCGGCGCCTGCCGAGTTCTCATCCGGGAAGCTGACTACCTTCACGTTCCCGGTCAGGTGCTCCAGGCCCAGGTAACCGAGCAGTTCATAGTCTTCCGACGAGCCGACCAGGACGCCGAGCGACTTGCCGGCCAGCTGGGCCGGCGAGGTGATGGACTTCGGCACCAGCAACTGGTCGTCGTCGAAACCCCAGGCCATGACCACGGTTACCGCGGTGCCGTTGCCGATGGCAGCGGTGACCGGCGGGTTGCCGACGCCGCTGATGGCCTGGACCGAGCCGCTCTTCATCTCCGCGATCGCGGTGACGCCGGCGTCGAACGGCACGTAGTGCAGGTGCGCCGGGATGATCTTGGCCAGTGACGGCTGGCTCTCGATGATGCTGTCCGGGCTAGCCACGGAGCCCTGGCTGACCGAGATGGTGAAGCTGGGCAGCGCGCCAGAGCTGGAATTGCCGCCACCCGAGCTGACTGCCCAGGCGATCACGGCTGCGACGAGCAGCACGACGAGGACGACGATCAGATAGATCCGGCGCCGCTTGCGCTTGTACACCGGAAGCCCCGGCCGCCGGGTGGTTGTCGTATGGGTCATGCTTCGAGCCTGGCAACCAGGTCCCGATAAGTCAACTATTCCCATCAAAATTATAGGAATCTACCCTTACCATCCTTGCCCAGACCGCCGAGGTCACCCGGTTCGGGCGAGGCGTCACCCCCGGCGCGGTCCGCACCATGGACGGACATGGTCATATCTACCGGCACGGAGGCCACTGATGCCAGAGGGGCTCGATCCGATTGAGGCCGGCCGGAAGCTGCATGAGCACGCCCATGCCGAAGAGCAGGAAGCAAGCCGGCGGGCGGCGGAGGACGAGAAGGACAAGAGGGACGAACGCCACTCCCGTATCCTGCAGAGCGGCGAGGCGATCCTGCTCGCGCTGGTCACCATCGCCGCTGCCTGGGCCGGCTACGCGGCGGCCAAGTGGGGCACCGCCTCGCGGGTAGAGATCGCCCAGTCGTCAACGCTGCGCAACCTGGCCACCCGCGAGGACCTCGAGGCGCTAACCCTGCGCAACTTCGACTCCTCCACGTTCAACGCGTGGTTCATCGCGGTCACGCTGAACAGCCCGCAGAAAGAAGTGATCGCGATACGCCGGTTCCGGCCCGCGTTCCGGGTCGCGTTCAACGCCTGGATAGCCACCAACCCGCTGCACAACCCGCACGCTCCGCCGGGGCCAACCTACATGCCGCAATACAAGCTGCCCCAGCAGGCCAAGGCCAACGCACTGGACAACGCGGCGACCGCCAAGTTCAACGAGGGCAACAACGCCGCGCAGATCAGCGACGACTACGTCCGGATCACTGTGTTCCTGGCCGCGGTGCTGTTCCTGGTCGGTATCGGCAGCACGTTCAAGCTGCACCAGATCCGGTACGCGCTGATCACGTTCGGCACGGCGCTGCTCATCCTGGCCGTCGTGCTGATCTTCCACGAGCCGGGGCCGCCGGCCTGAGCCGTCCAGGCGGCGCGGAATGAACTAGCCCGCCCCGGTGTTGTGCGGTATAGTCGCGGTAGGCGATGCATATTCCGCCTTATGGTGTGCGTACCGCGCGGCCTCTTTCCTAGCTCCGTCGCCCTGGGCATATCCCCGGACTGACGTAGAGCCGCTACCAGGGATCCAGCGCCCGGCGCTGGCTCCCGGAATTTCCTGGCTGCCCACCACGCGCCCATTTCCGCAGCGCCGTTACGGCGCTTTTCCTGGCGTGCCCGAAAACGGCCGCCCATCGAAGGGAATTGCCCTCATGACAGCAACCACACTTACCAGAGAACCCCAGACCCGGCCGCAGCCGGCCGGGCCGCCCAGCAGCCCGCCCATCTCGGTGTCCGGCCTGCTCGACATCACCGACGGCACCGCTTTCGTGCGCCAGGACGGGTACCAGCGCGGTCCCCGCGACGTGTACGTGCCGGCCGCCCTGATCAAGCAGCACGGCCTGCGCAAGGGCGATCATCTGGACGGGACCGCCCGGCCGCCGCGGCAGGGCAAGACACGGGACAAGTACCCGGGGCTGACTCAGGTCACCGCCGTGGACGGCGGCGACCTGCAGCAGGCCACGGCGCGGCCCGACTTCGCCGCGCTGACCCCGCTGCACCCGGATGAGCGGCTCCGGCTGGAATCCCCCGGCGGCTCCCCCACCGCCCGGATCATCGACCTGGTCACCCCGATCGGCAAGGGCCAGCGCGGGCTGATCGTGTCCCCGCCCAAGGCCGGCAAGACGATGGTGCTGCAGGCCATCGCGGCCGCCGTCGCGGCCAACCACCCTGAGGTGCACCTGATGGTCGTGCTGGTCGGCGAGCGGCCAGAAGAAGTCACCGACCTGCGCCGCACGGTGCGCGGCGAGGTCATCTACTCCACCTTCGACCAGCCCGCCGAGGAGCACATCGCCGTGGCCGAACTGGCCATCGAGCGGGCCAAGCGGCTCGTCGAGCAGGGCCGTGACGTGGTCGTGCTGCTCGACTCGATCACCCGGCTCGGCCGGGCCTACAACCTGGTCGCCCCGCCCAGCAGCCGCATCCTGGCCGGCGGCGTCGCGGTCAGCGCGCTCTACCCGCCGCGCCGGTTCCTCGGCGCCGCGCGCAACGTCGAGCACGGCGGCTCGCTGACCCTGCTGTGCACCGCGCTGGTGGACACCGGGTCGCGGATGGACGACGTGTTCTTCGAGGAGTTCAAGGGCACCGGCAACATGGAACTGCGGCTGCGCCGCGACCTGGCCGAGAAGCGCATCTTCCCGGCCGTCAACGTGGCCCCGTCCAGCACCCGCCGTGATGACCTGCTGATGACGGCCGAGGAACGCGAGATCACCGCCCGGCTCCGCCGGGTGCTCACCGAACTGGACCCGCAGGCGGCCATCGAGCTGCTGCTGGACAAGACCCGCGGCACCGCTTCAAACGCCGAATTCCTGACCCAGATCCAGCGCAACGCCTGAGCCGGGCCGGTCACCCCGACGGCGGGTACTCCACCGTGATGCTTATCGAGCCCGGGTCCACGGTGATCGGCGTCTCGAAGGCCGGCGGTCCCCCGGTGGCCGGGGCGGACAGCGACACGGTCACGGTCTGGCCCGCGGTCAGCGAGCCTGAGGCCGGCGAGATGGACAGCTCCCCGGCGGTCAGCCCGTCCGTGATGCTGAACTTGACCGGGCCGCCGGTGGCGGTCAGCGTGAACGACCCGGTGTATGGCCCGCCCTCGGTCGCCTGGGTGAGCCGCACCGTGGTGGCGGAGGCCGTTAAGGTGCCCGGCGACGGCTTCGGGGTGGGCGACGGGGACGGCGACGGCGAGGACGACCGGCTGCGTGACGGGGACGGGCTGGGCGTCGCGCTGCGCCCGGCGGCCGGGGTGGTGGCGGCCGGCTGAGTGCCGCCCAGGGCTGGAGTCGGGCTGGCCGTCGAGTGCGCGGCGGACTTGTCGTGCTTCCGGGCGCTGCCCGGGGTGGCCGAGCTGGTGCCCAGCGGGCTGCCGGACGAGCCGCCGCCACCGGACGGGGTGGCGGCCAGCGCGGCGGGCGCCGGCCCGCCGTGGCTCAGCAGGTCGGCTGCGAATACCGCGCCGCCGGCCAGCAGCAGCACGGCGGCCGCAGCCGCCCCGGTGAGCAGCGCGGTCCGGGAGAACGTCCGGCGCACCGGCGGCAGGCCGCCGGCCGGTGCCGGGAAGCCGTCCGGACGCCACGGCCCGGCTCGCCGCACGACCAGGTCCCGGTGTTCGGCCGCGACCGGGCTGCGGTCGGCGACCAAGCGGAACAGCTCGCGCCGCAGCCCGATCGGCAGCAGCGCCACCGGCAGCAGGCTGAGCAGCGCGGCCGGGCTGAGCTCGCGGCGCTTCCGCTCGTCGCAGATCTCACAGTTCTCGAGGTGCCGGTTGATCCGCTTGCGCAGCAGCGGGGTGAGCTCGCCGTTCCAGCCGTCCAGGATGGTGGCCAGGTAGGGGCAGGCGTCCTGCCCGGTCCGGGCCACCAGCAGCGCGCCCAGCGCGGTCTCGAACTGGGTCCGGGCCCGGGACGCCAGCGCGTGCGCCTGGTTGCGCGGCACGCCCAGCACGGCGGCCAGCTCGGCCCCGTCCAGCTCGTGCCGCAGGTTCAGTTCGATGATCTCCCGCTCGCCAGGATTCAGCCCGCCCAGTGCCGACCGGACGAGCTGGCGCAGCTCGGCCTGTTCTGCCGCAACGCCGACCGCCGGCGCGTCGTCGACCCACTCGTCCACGTCGTTCAGCGGCGCGGCCATGGCGCGGCCGCGCAGCCGGCGGTGGCACTCGTTCCGGGCGACCGCGTACAGCCAGGGCCGCAGCCGGTCGGGATCACGCAGCCCGCCCAGCTTGGCGGCGGCGATGACGAACGTGTCCTGAACCGCGTCGGCGGCGTCAGACGGCTCGCCGAGCATGGTGCAGCAGTATGCGTGCAGTGCCTGCGCGTAGCGGTCGTACGCCGCGGCCAGACCACCGGGCTGGCCGGCCACGATGGCCGCGACGATATCGCGGTCCTGCATGCGCTCACCGTATGTGGCCGGCCACCGCGCTGCCCAGACATGCCGGGAACACTGGTACACAACGGAAACCCGGCCGCATCCATATCTGAACCACTCCCATTGCCTCGTCCGTAATAGCGGTGAATCACGCTCTGCGAGACGTCAAACCCACGGGGGCCCACGGATGTCGGTTGCTGCCTTGCTCACCTACCTGGTCACCGCGACCGCTGGCTTGTTTCTGCTGACGATCTGGCTGATCGAGTACGACCACGAGTTTCAGACGGCGGCCGCTACCCGGCTGCCGGTGCCGGTGATCAGCGCACACGCGCTGCTCGCCGTGACCGGCCTGGCCGTATGGGGGGTGTATCTGCTCACCGACCGGTCGCGGCTGGCCTGGGCGACGGTTGTGATCCTGGTGCTGGTGGCGGTGCTCGGCTTTACCATGGCCATCCGGTGGATCAAGGTGTACCGGGCGAACGCGGCCCCGGCGGGCCGCCGGGCACCGGCCGGCGGGACCGCGGCGAGCACCGTCCCGCCGGAGCGGCACTTCCCAGTTTCCGTCGTGATTGGGCATGGCGTGTTCGCCGTGGCTACCCTGACGCTGGTTCTGCTCACCGCCTTCGGCGAGCTCGGCAACTGAAACCGCAGGTAGCCGGCCGGTTGCCGGGCGCCGGCCGGGCGAAAATGGACTGGCCAGCCGCGACTGACTGACGGTACAGTCCAGAACCGGAGGCCGCGGCTGAGCCGCAGTGGCGCGGCAGCACAGGCAGGTGGTGTGAGCACGGCATGAATCCGGCATGACCAGCGCCCCGCCCGCCGTGCCCCGGCCCAAGCTGTCCCCCCGGCTCCGCCTGCTCGTCGCGTTCCTGTGTGCGCTGGTGCTGGTGGACACGATGTTCTTCACCGCGCTCACCCCGCTGCTGCCGTACTACAAGCACCTGGCCGGGCTGTCCAAGGCCGGGGCCGGCATCCTCGTCGCGATGTACCCGCTGGGCACGCTGATCGGCGCGCTGCCCGGCGGCCTGCTCACCGCGCGGTTCGGCGACCGGGTGGTGGCGGTGCTCGGGCTGGCCATGATGAGCGTGTCCACGCTGGTCTTCGGCTTCGCCTCGTCCGCCGTCGCGCTGGACGCGGCGCGGTTCGTCCAGGGCCTGGCGGGCGCGTGCACCTGGGCGGCCGCGATGGCCTGGATGGCCACTTCCGCCCCATCCGAGCGGCGCGGCGAACTGCTCGGCATCGCGCTCGGCGCGGCCGTGGTCGGGGCGCTGTTCGGCCCGGTGGTCGGGGTGGTGGCCGGCCAGGTCGGCACCGGGCCGGCGTTCGCCGCGGCCGCGGTGGCCGGCGTCATCCTGATCGGGACCGCGTTCTTCGTGCCCAGTCCCGCCCCGCCCGAGCCGCAGGGCCTGCGCGCGGCACTGCCCGCCCTGGGTAACCCCCGGGCGGCCGGCGGCCTGTGGCTCACCCTGCTGGCCGGGCTGGCGTTCGGCGTGGTGGATGTGCTGGCCCCGCTCCGGCTCGCGGCGCTGGGCGCGGGCACGCTGCTGATCGGGGCCACTTTCCTGCTCTCCGCGGCCGTCGAATCGGCGCTGTCGCCGCTGGCCGCGGCTGTCCGACCGGCGCGGCGCGCTGCTGCCGCTGTCCCTGTCGCTGGTCGCCGCGGTGCTGGTCAGCGTGCTCGCGCCGGTACTGGCCCCGGTCGGGGTGCTGGTGGCCGTGCTGATCGTCGGCATGCCGGCCTACGGGACCCTGTTCACCCCGTCGTCGGCACTGCTCAGCGACGCCGCGCTTGGCCTGGGCCTGAACCAGGGGCTGGCGTTCGGGCTGGCCAACCTGGCCTGGGCCACCGGCCAGACGGTGGGCGCGGCGGCCAGCGGCGTGCTGGCCCAGGCCACCTCGGACCTGGTGCCGTTCGCGCTGCTGGCCGCCGTCTGCCTGGGCACGCTGATCGTGCTGCGCACCCAGGCGCGCCGGTTCCGGTCAGCCGACTAGCCCGGCAAAGAACTCGCGAATGTCGGCCACCAGCACGTCGGTGGCCTCGTGCGCGGCGTAGTGCCCGGGGGCGTCGGCCGGGCTGCCACCCGGTGCGGCCGACCCGTAGGCGTGCCAGCTGACGATGTTGCTGTGGTCCCGCTCGGCGAACCGGCGGATCGACTGGAAGTCGCCGCCGAACATGGCCAGGCCGGTCGGCGCGGTGGTCGGCGCGGTGGTCGGCCCGGACGGCTTCGTCGCGGCGTGTGCGTCCTCGTAGTAGAACCGGATGGCCGACCCGGACGTGCCGGTCAGCCAGTAGATGGCCACGTTGGCCAGCACGAAGTCGCGGTCCAGGCTCTCCCCGAGCAGTTGCGCGTTCCAGGCCAGCAGGCCGGCTGGTGAATCGGCCAGCGCGAAGGCCAGCGTCTGCGGCTGCTGGCTGTGCAGCACGTTGAACGCGAACTTGTTGTCCATGAACCACTGCAGGTGGGCCAGCGCGGCCTGGTCTTCCGCAGACAGCCCCTGGAACTCGGCCGGGTCGCCGGACGGGAACGAGAACAGCTGGGTCACGTGCACGCCGATGACGTGCTCCGGGTCGATCCGGCCCACCTCCGGGGAGATCATCGAGCCCGCGTCGTTGCCGACCAGGCCGTACCGCTGGTAGCCGAGCCGGCCCATCAGCTCGGCCCAGGCCCGCGCGGTGCGCTGCGTGCCCCAGCCCGGGCCGCGGGTCGGGCCGGAGAAGCCGAACCCCGGCAGCGACGGGATGACCAGATGGAACGCGGGCGCGTCCGGGTCGGCCGGCTCGGTCAGCGGGGCGATCACGTCCAGGTACTCGACCACCGAGCCGGGCCAGCCGTGGCTGAGCAGCAGCGGGGTGGCGTCTGCCCGCGGCGAGCGGACGTGCAGGAAGTGGATCCGCTGGCCGTCGATGTCGGTGATGAACTGGGGATAGGAGTTCAGCCGGGCCTCGACCGTGCGCCAGTCGAAGCCGTCCAGCCAGTACTTGGCCAGATCCTGGACCCGCGCGCTGGTCATGCCGCAGCGGCCGTCGTTGCCGGGCAGCTCGTCCGGCCACAGCGCGCGGCGCAGCGCCGGCCAGTTCATCCAGCGCGGCCTGCGGGATCTCGACGCGGAACGGGCGGATCGCGGTGTCAGTCATGACGTCTCAGCTCCTGATCGGAACGGAATGATTCGTTCCCCTTCACTCTAACAGAGCGGAACGATCCGTTCCAGTGGTAATCTCGGTGCATGCCGGCCGACGCTGATCACCGCACCGCGGATCCCGCTGCCCCGGCGCTGCCCGGCCGCCGCGGCCAGGCACTGCGCAACGACACGGTGATCCTGGACGCGGCCCGGACCGTGTTCCTCAGTGACCCGAAGGCCCCGGTCGCGGCGGTGGCCGAGCAGGCAGGCGTAGGGATCAGCGCGCTGTACCGCCGCTACCCCAGCAAGGAAGACCTGCTCCGGCGGCTATGCCAGGACGGGCTGCGCCGGTTCATCGCCGAGGCCGAGTCCGCGGCCGACGACACCGACCCGTGGCTGGCGTTCAGCAAATTTCTGCAGCGCGTGGTGGACGCGGACGTGCACTCGCTGACCGTGCGTCTGGCCGGGACCTTCACCCCCACCCCAGAGATGAACGCCGACGCGCGGCGGGCCAACGACCTGGCTGGGGCGCTGGTCCAGCGGGCGCAGGCGGCGGGCCGGCTGCGCGCCGATGTGGTGCCGGACGACGTGGGGCTGGTGCTGGAGGGGTGCGCCTCGGTCCGGGTCCCCGATCCGGCCCGGACCCGTGAGCTGCGCCAGCGCTACCTGCGGCTGCAGCTCGACGGCCTGGCCGCCGGCCCGGCCCACGAAACGCTCCCCGGCCCGCCTCCGCACGGCGACCTCAACTGGCGCTGGCAGCAGGCCCCCGCCCGCTAGCGGCCCCGGCAGCAGCGGCGGGCGGCCGGCTGGCCAGCAGCTCGGCCAGGTGCGTCCCGCGAACGCCGGCCAGCTGGCTGGCCTGGGTCCGGCAGGAGAAGCCGTCGGCCAGGTACACCGCGCCGGGCGGCGCCGCGCGCAGCGCCGGGAGCAGCGCGTTCTCCGCCACCGCGACCGACACCTCGTAGTGGCCGCGTTCCATGCCGAAGTTGCCGGCCAGCCCGCAGCACCCGGCCAGGGTGCGCACGCTCGCGCCGGCCTGGGCCAGCAGCGCCCGGTCGGCGTCGTAGCCCATGACCGAGTAGTGGTGGCAGTGCGGCTGGGCGATGACCTCCAGGCCGGCCAGATCGGGCGGCGCCCAGCCGGGCCCCGGGCCGAGCGGTGGCGGCGCGGTGAGCAGCTCGGCCAGCGTCCGGGTGGCGCCGGCCACCGCGGCCGCCCGCGGCTCCCCGGGGAACAGGTCGGCCAGGTCGGAGCGGAGCACCGCGGTGCAGGACGGCTCCAGGCCGACGATCGGCGTGCCCGCTTCGGCGTACGGCCCGAGGGTGGCCAGCAGCCGGCGCAGCCGCCGCCGCGCGCCGTCCAGCTGGCCGGTGCTGATCCAGGTCAGCCCGCAGCAGGCTGGACCGTCCGGGACGATTACCTGGTACCCGGCGCCGCGCAGCACGGCCAGCGCCGCCGCCGCCACCCCCGGGTCGAAACCGTCGCTGAACGAGTCCGCCCACAGCACGACCGGGCGCCCCGCGCCGCCACCGGCCCCGCGACCGGCCGCGCCCCGCGCCGCGGCCGACCGGCGGAACGGCACCGCGGCGAACCGGGGAATCGCGCGCCGCCGGTCCATGCCGCCCGCGGTGAGCACCGCCGCCGCCGCCGGCCGGGCGCTCAGCACGGCGTTGACCAGACCCGGCGCGATCCCGGCCCACCGCGACCAGCGCGGCAGCCAGCCCAGCGCGTAGTGCGAGCGGGGCCGCAGCCGGCGCCGGTAGGCCCGGTAGCTGACCTCGGCCTTGTACTGCGCCATGTCCACCCCGGCCGGGCAGTCGGTCCAGCAGGCCTTGCAGGACAGGCACAGGTCGAGCACCTCGCGCACCTCGGGCGCGCGCCAGCCGCCGGTCACCAGCCGGCCCGCCGCCATCTCCTGCAGCACCCGCGCCCGGCCCCGGGTGGAATCCTTCTCGTCCCGGGTGGCCAGGTAGGACGGGCACATGAAGCCGGCCGAGTCGGCCCGGCACTTGCCCACCCCGACACAGCGGTGCACCGCCGTGGTGAAGTCACCGCTGTCGTCGGCGAACGCGAAGCCACCCTGCCGGGGCAGCGCCGCGGCACCGGGCCGGCGCAGGTCCGCGTCCACCGGCCGCGGCCGCACCAGCACCCCTGGATTCAGCAGATCCGCTGGATCCAGCAACTGCTTGAAATTACTGAACGCCAGTACCGCCGGCTCGGAGTACATCAGTGGCAGCAGCTCGCTGCGGGCGCGGCCATCGCCGTGTTCCCCGGACAGTGATCCGCCGTGCGCGGTGACCAGGTGGGCGGCGTCGGTCAGGAAGCGGCGCAGCAGGCCGGCGCCGTCCGGGTGGTCCAGCGGGAAGTCGATCCGGACGTGCACGCAGCCGTCGCCGAAGTGCCCGTAGAGCAGGCCGTCCAGCGAGTACGAGTCAAGCAGGGCGCGGAACTCGCGCAGGTAGCCGCCGAGCCGTTCGGGCGGCACGGCGGCGTCCTCCCAGCCGGGCCAGGCCTGCTGGTTATCCGGGGTCCGGCCGCCCAGGCCGGCGCCGTCCTCGCGGACCCGCCACAGCGCGGCCGCGTCGGGGCCGCCCGGCATGACCGCGGCGTCGATGGCCTCGGCGTCCCTGACCATGGCCTCGGCCAGCGCGACCGCCCCGGCGGGCGAGTCGCCGCCGACCTGCACCATCAGCCAGGCGTCGCCGCCGGGCAGGTCGGGCACCCGGGCCGGGCCCTTGCGGCGGCGCACCACGTCGATCAGCCGGGCATCCAGGCCCTCCAGGGCGAGCGGCGCGTGCTGCAACACGGCGGGCACCGCGTCGGCCGCGGTGAACACGTCCGGGTAGCCGAGCACGGCCAGCGCGTAGGCCGCCGGCACCGGGACCAGCCGGACCGTCGCGCCCAGCATGGTGACCACGGTGCCCTCGGTGCCGGCCAGCGTCTTGGCCAGGTCGGCCCCGTGCTCCGGCAGCAGGTGCTCCAGCGAGTAGCCGGACACCTGGCGGCGCAGCCGGCCGAACTCGGTGCGGATGAGCTTGAGGTTCGCGCTGACCAGCGCGTCCAGGCCGGGCACCGGGTCCAGGCCGCGCCCGGCGGTGAATCGCCGCCCGGTGCCGTCGATGACGTCCAGTTCCAGCACGTTGTCCGCAGTCCGGCCGTAGGCCAGCGCGTGCGCGCCGCAGGCGTTGTTGCCGATCATCCCGCCCAGCGTGGCCCGGGACCAGGTGGACGGCTCGGGGCCGAAGCGCAGCCGATGCGGCCGGGCCGCGTCCTGCAGGCTGGCCAGGATGACGCCCGGCTCGACCCGGGCCGTCCTGGCCTGCGGGTCGATGTCCAGCACCCGGTTCAGGTGCCGCGAGGTGTCCAGCACGATCCCGGGGCCGACCGCGTTGCCGGCGATCGACGTCCCGGCGCCGCGGGTGGTCAGCGGCGTCCCGGTGCGCCGGGACACCTCCGCGACGGCCAGTATGTCCTCGGTGTCCCGCGGGAAAACGACCACCGCCGGCACCACCCGGTAATTGGAGGCGTCGCTGGAGTACTCGGCCCGGCGGCGGGCGGAGTCATCTACCCCGCCCCTGACCACCGAGCGCAGTGCCCGGGCAATGTCGGCTGGCTCCACGCATGTCATCCTGCCGTGCCCGGGTCACTGCGCTGGAAGCCGCCCCGGCTGAGTGTCTACCTGCGCCACTTCCAGCCTGACCCGACCCCGATCAGGTGCAGGGACAGGCAGACCAGGCCCAGCAGCATCAGGCTGGTCACGCTGAAGATGGCGTTGCTGACGGCCACGCCGGCCGCATTGATGATGAACGCAATGGCAAAGAGAACGGCTGCGATGAAACCCAGCATGGGTCATCCTCCTGTTAGCTGGTGCGGCTGAAATGTGCGTCGCAATGCGGCCTCGCAGGTACCCGGGCCGATCGGGTTCATTCATGGAATGACGCATTATCGTTCGATTGGCGGGCACTAATCCGGGCGTGGCCGCACATCCCGTACCTGGTGTCCCCGGCCGGGCCAGCGCAGGCCGGACCAGCCCAGTGCCCTGGTGGGCCTGGTTCACCGCCGCCGTCGTGCTCGGCACGGTGCTGGTGGCCGTGCTGGTGGCTCGGAGCCGTCCCGCGCCGGGTTCGGTCTCGGTATCGGTCAGCGCGGCCCCGGTATCCACCGTCGTGTTTGACGGCCCGCCCGGCCAGCTATCCATTACCGGCGCCGCCCGCGGCGGGCAGGTCACGCTGACCGGCCAGGTGCACTGGGTGCCCGGGCACCGGGCCGCGGTCGCCATCGGGCCGCGGCAGTCGGGGCACGTGCTGCGGCTCGGCTACCGGTGCGCGGCGGGCAGCCCGTGCACCGGCCATCTCCGGCTGACGCTGCCGGAACGCACCGCCCTGGTCCTGGACCAGCCCTCCGGCCACGTGGTCATGTACCGGCTGGCCGGGCGGCTGCGGATCAACGCGCGCAGCGTCGACATCAGCGCTTCGGCGCTGCGCTCACCGGCGCTGACCGCGGTGATCACCTCGGGGCACCTGAGCGCGGCCTTCCTCAGCCCGCCCCGCCAGCTCGGCGTGACGCTGCTGTCCGCCCAGGCCACGGTGGTGCTGCCGCGTGGCGCGGTCTACCGGCTTAGCCAGCAGGTCAGCGGCGGATACCTGGCCGCGGGTGTGGCGCAGTCGCCCACCGCCAGCCGGACGATCAGCGCCCAGATCACCTCGGGGGAACTCGCGCTGGTTACCCGCTAGGCCTCAGTCCGGGCGCGCAGCCAGCCGGGAAACTCGGTGGCCACGATGCGCTCGTTGTGCACACCATCGGCCGCGGCCGACGCCAGCCACACGATCGGTGGCCCCATCACGGCCGCATCGATCGGGTTGAACTGGGCCGGGCGGTCCGCGGCCGGGGGCAGCATGCCGGTCTCGGTCGCGCCCCCGGGCAGCAGGAGGTTCACGGTGACCGGCGTGCCGTCCAGGTCGGCGGCCATCACCCGGGACAGCGCCTCGCTGCCTGCCCGGGACGGTCCATAGGGCACAAACCCGCGGCGGATCATGGTGGCGTCGTTCACCGAGATGTTCACGATCCGCCCGGCCCCGGCGGCCAGCATCCGCGGGGTGACTTCCCTGGCCATCAGGAAATAGCCGGTCAGGTTAGCGTCGATCACGGCGCGGAACTTGTCCGGCGGCACCTCCCAGAATCCGCGGGGCTCGACCATGAACCGCGGATTGACCGTGCGCATGCCCAGGCCGGCGTTGTTGACCAGCAGGTCGATGCCGCCGAAGAGGGACCACACCTCCCGGACGGCGCGGGCCACCGACGCCTGGTCGGCGGCGTCGGCCACTATCCCGGCCACGCTGGGCCACCGGGCCGCGATGGCTGCGGCCCGGTCCGCCGACCGGCTGGTGATGACCACCGTGGCGCCCGCGGCGGCCAGCGCCTCGGCCATGGCCAGGCCGAGGCCACTGGTGCCGCCGGTGACCAGCGCCCGGACGCCGCCCAGTTCGGTGCTGCTGACGTGGTCCGCCGCCATGGCCGTCCCTTCCGCGGGCCGGGCCCGTCTGGCCCGCCCGGGGTTACGCTACGCCGCCTCTGCGGCGCCCTCGGCGTCCGGTGCGGCGGGCGCTGTGGCCGCGTGCTCCTCGTGCACGTATCGCTTGCCGCGCAGCAGCGAAGCGACGGCCGCGATCAGGCAACACGCGATGGCGAAGTTGAATGCGATGTCCAGGCCCTGTGAGAAGGCCGGGGCGATCAGCGACGGGAAGAAGCTGCGCCCGGTCAGGTAGGCAACGTGGCTGGCGGGCAGGCTGCTGAGGGAATGGCCGAGCAGAGTCTGCACCGGGTTGTAGCCGAGCAGCGCGGCGAACATCACCGACACCGGCGGCAGCGCCGCGACCCGGGCCGCGTCGGCGCGCGGCACGCCCTGAGCCATCAGCCCGTGCGTGAGCGCGGTGGGCAACGACGACGCCAGACCCAGGATGATCAGCGTGAAGAAGATGCCGATGGACAGCACCATGGCCGAGTTCTGGAACGTGGCGCTCATCCCGGCGCCGACGCCACGGCTCTCCCGGGGCAGGCTGTTCATGATGCCGGCCCGGTTGGGCGAGGCAAACAGTCCCATGCCGAGCCCGTTGAGCAGCAGGATCATCGCGAACTGCCAGTACGTGAAGTTGATCGGCAGCAGTTCCAGCAGCAGGAACGACAGCGCCGCGACGACCATGCCGCCGGTGGCGAACGGGCGCGCGCCGAACCGGTCGGACAGCCAGCCGGACACCGGCCCGGCGATCAGGAAGCCAGCGGTCAGCGGCACCATGAAGATGCCCGCCCAGAGCGGGGTCTGGCTGAACGCATAACCGTGCCGGGGCAGGTAGATGCCCTGCAGCCAGATGATCAGCACGAACAGCAGGCCGCCCCGGCCCAGGCTGGACAGCAGGCTGGCCAGGTTGCCGGCGGTGAACGCGCGGATCTTGAACAGCGGCAGCCGGAACATCGGCTCAGCCACCCTGGTCTCCACGAAGCAGAACACGGCCAGCACGGCCAGCCCGCCGAAAATGGCGCTCAGCACGAACGGGCTGGTCCAGCCCATAGTGTGCCCGCCATAGGGCTGGATGCCGTAGGTAATGCCGACCAGCACCGCGATCAGGCCGATGGCGAACGTGGCGTTGCCCCACCAGTCCAGCTTGGCCGGGCGCCGGATGCCCAGCTCACGCAGCTTCAGGTAGGCCCAGAACGTGCCGAACACGCCGAACGGCACCGAAACGAGGAACACCAGCCGCCAGTCCAGCGGGCCGAGCAGGCCGCCCAGGATGAGCCCGATGAATGAGCCCCCGATGCCCGCGACCTGGTTCAGCCCGAGCGCCAGCCCGCGCTGGTTGGCCGGGAACGCGTCGGTGAGCAGCGCGCTGGAGTTGGCCATCAGCATGGCCCCGCCGACGCCCTGCATGATCCGGCCCAGGATCAGCCACCAGGCGGCCGCGGTGCCCTGGAACCAGGTCACCGCGAGCAGCACGGAGAACAGGCTGAACACGGCGAACCCGAGGTTGTAGATGCGGACCCGGCCGAACATGTCGCCGAGCCGGCCGAAGCTGACCACCAGCACCGCGGTGACCACCAGGTACCCCATGATCATCCAGAGCAGCAGGCTGGTGTTGCCCGGTTGCAGCGGGTTGACCCCGATGCCGCGGAAGATGTCCGGCAGCGCGATCAGCATGATCGAGGCGTTGATGGTGGCCATCAGCACGCCGAGCGTGGTGTTGGACAGCGCCACCCACTTGTAGTGGCGGCCCGGCGGCCGGTGCGCCCGCCGCTGCGCGGTCGGCTCAGCAGTGCGAGCAGTGAACCTGGCTAGCTCAGACGGGCCCCGCATGCACACCCTTTCCTGGCAGCTCACCCGGCTGCCGCGTTCAGATAGTTGCTTAACCCAAACTAACGTCGTGCGGCACAACAGCGCAACGCGGCCAGATAATCCCGGCCGCTGTCGGTGCCGCCCGCTAGGGTCATCGGCATGGCCGAGACCGGGTACCTGGCTGCGGTGCAGGAGTCCTACGACGCCGTGGCCGCTGACTACGCCCGGCTGGTCGCCGCGCCGGACGCGATGGACCCGGTCAGCCGGTCCATGCTGGCCGCATTCGCCGAACTGGTCGGGGCGGCCGGCTCAGGACCCGTCGCCGACCTGGGCTGTGGCCCAGGCCGGGTGACCGCCCACCTGGCCGGCCTGGGACTGCCCGCGTTCGGCCTCGACCTGTCCCCGAAGATGATCATGATGGCCCGGTAGGCCTACCCGGAGCTGCGCTACACCGTCGGCTCGATGACCGCCCTGGGCCTCGGCGACGGGGCGCTCGGCGGCATCCTGGCCTGGTACTCCACCTATCACACCCCGCCGGAGCAGCTGCCCGTGCTGTTCGCCGAGTTCCACCGCACGCTGGCGCCCGGCGGGCACCTGCTGCTCGGCACGTACACCGGCGATGATGAGCAGCTGCACCCGGCACGGGCGTTCGGCAATCACCGGGTGTTCTACCGGTCCTACCTGGTGCCGTCCGCCCGGCTGTCGGCGCTGCTGGCCGGGGCTGGGTTCAGCGTGACCGCGCAGCTGGAATCGCCGCCGCCGGCCGCGGGCCGGGCCAGGCGGCCGCACGCCTGCCTGCTGGCCCGCAAGTCTGCCTAACCGCGAGGTCAGCGCACCGGGTGAGCCGTCCATGCGTCCCGGTCCGGGCCGAGCAGGCGCATGTCGCGGGCCACGCCCAGCACCCCGCCCAGGCTGGCCACGCCGGGCACCGGCCGGTCGCTGCCGGGGAGCGTGGGGACCAGCCTGATATCGAAGGCCAGCCCGGCGATGCGACAGGCGAAGATCTCCTGCAACGGGTGACGCGGCAGGTTCGGGTAGAGGTAGGCCGCGGCCCCGTGCACGCTGACCACTTGCGCCCCGGAGCCTTGCCCGGAGCAATGTCTCTGCTCGGTCGCCTCCTGCACCTGGACATTCAGCGCCGCCGGGGAACTGGTGGGCCCGGCCGCGAGGTTAACTGTGCCGACCCGGAAGCCGTAGGCCACCCCATAGGTCACGCTGGACACCGTCCACCCGGCAGGCAGCGCGGCCAGCTGGAACGGGAACACGATGGGAGCGCGGGAGCCGTACCTGACCGATCCGGCCACCTTTGCGATCAGCTGCACGGTGGCCCCGGATTCGGTCGTCGTGGGGAAGGCCTGCCTGGCGGGGCCGGCCTCCCAGCCCTCGGCGGCTTGGTAAGCGCGCAGCGCGCTCATCCCGACGAGCGACGTCCCGGGCGCGAGCAGGGCCCAGCTGTCCCGCGCGTACTCCCAGGCCAGCCCGCCGCCCAGCAGGTAGAACGCGGTGCCGCCGCGGACCTTGGCGGCCGGCACGGGCAACGGGATCTTGTCTGTGTTGCCCATGCCATCCCGGCAGCTCAGCCCGTGTGGGTAGGTCACCGTCACGAAACTGGCCCGTCGCCGGTGCTTCACCAGCATCTGGTCTCGCTGCGGGCCGGTGAGCCGGCAGGCGCCCGCGGCGTTCGCGGTCAGCGTGAGCAGCCGCCCGGTCGCCCGGTCGCCCACTGTCAGCGTCGCACTCAGCGTGCTGGTCTGGTCGGTGCCGCCCATCCCAGTCCCGGCCGCGGTGGTGAACCCGGCCGGCAGCCAGCCGAACGCGGCGTAGGGCACCACCGGGTTGAACCGGCTGCTCGGGGCCGGCGGCCCAGTCTGGCGGCTGCCCCGCCCGTGGCCCAGGCTGGCCGGGATCACGCCGCTGAGCACCACGGCCACCGCCGCCGCGGCGGCCAGCGGTGCGGCGGCCAAGGCCGCCCGGTGCCGGCGAATCCGGCGGCGCCCCCGCTGCCTGGCCGCCGCGATGTCCACCCGGGACGGCGGTGCCGGGTCATCCGAGACGCGCGCCAGCAGGGCGCGCACTCCGGCCTCATCCATGCGGCTGCACCTCCATGCCGTCCGGACCGGCTCCCGGCCACTGCCCCGGTGGATCCGGTGCGCGCGGTGACTGCAGCTCGCGGCGCAGCGCGGAGATCCCCTTCGCGGTCTGGCTCTTGACCGTGCCCGGGGAGCAGCCGAGCAGGTGGGCGGCCTGGGCCACGTTGAGGTCGCAGTAGAAGCGGAGCACCAGCGTGGCCCGCTGCCGGGGCGGCAGGCCGGCCAGCGCGGCGCGCAGGTCCAGCGAACCCTCGCGGTCCCCCGCCGCGCTGGCTGAGTCCGGTGGTTCGGCGGTCAGGCTGACCCGGCGGGCCCAGCCGGAGCGGCGCTCGCTGAGATACTCCCGGACCAGGATCGTCCGCACGTAGCCGTCGGTGTGCTCGACCGCGGCCGCCCGCCCCCAGTGCGTGTACAGCCGGGTGATCGTGGCCTGCACCAGGTCGTCGGCGCGCAGCCAGTCCTGGCAGAGCAGGTAGGCCAGCCGGCGCAGCCACCACATGCGCTCGGTCACGTACTCGGTGAACTCGTCGTCCCGGCGGCCGCTCACCGCCCGCCACCTCGGCGCGGGAACCTCATACCCGCTAAATGTGCCCGACGCCTGATTTGGTTGCCCGGCTTAGCGGACCAAATCGTCGAACAGCCGGGTCAATTCGGCGGCCGGGTCGGTGGTCAGACCGCTGTGCACCGGGCCGGGCTGCACGATCGTGCTGCGCGGCGCGGTCAGCCAGCGGAACCGCACGCCCGGCGGCTCCTCGGCCGGACGCCCGGCGTGGCAGCCTTCCTCCACCGCGGTCAGCGCGGCCAGCACGGCGGCCACGTCAGCACCCGGGTCCAGCACCCGCAGCCGGTCGGTGTTCAGCTCGATCTGGCAGCCCAGGAACCGGTGCTGCTGCGAGTACAGGATGACCCCGGCGTTGATCGCCTCGCCCCGCTCGACCCGGGGCACCACCCGGATCAGCGCGTACTCGAACGGCTCGGCGCTGGCCGCGCCCGTGCTCGTCACCGGATCACCTCCAGCACCTGCGGCGCGCGGTGTAGCAGATGGCTGACATAGTCCCCGGGCTGCCCGTCGCCGAGCCAGTCGGCCGGCACCAGCCCGGCGACTTCTTCCAGTAGCCCGGCCGTGATCCGCGGCGCGAGCAGCTGATGAGCCTCGGCCAGCCGGGTCGCGGCCGGGCGCAGCACGTGATCCTTCGCGTCGAACGGGGCCAGCGGGTTGGCGGTCGGCCAGTTGTGCTGGAAGTACAGCGCCGAGCCGTGGTCGATCAGCCAGATGCCGCCGTGCCAGACCAGCAGGTTCGGGTTCCGCCAGGTCCGGTCCACATTCTGGATCAGCGCGTCGAACCAGAGCAGCTGGCTGGCGAAGTCCGGGTCGGCTGCCCAGCCGCCCGGGTCGAAGCCCGCCGACCCGGGCAGGAAGTCCACCGCCAGGTTCAGCCCGGTGCTGGCCCGGAGCAGATCCTGGATCTCCGGGTCAGGCTCGCTGCTGGCGATCCGCGGGTCCAGGCAGGCCAGCGCCAGCTCGGGGGTGCGCAGCCCGAGCCGGCGGGCCAGCTCGCCGCCGATGATCTCGGCCACCAGCGCCTTGGCCCCCTGCCCCGCGCCGCGGAACTTGAGCACGTAGGTACCCAGGTTGTCCGCCTCGACCAGCGCAGGCAGCGACCCACCCTCGCGCAGCGGCGTCACGTAGCGGATCACGCTCACCTGTTCCAGCACGCGGGCCAGGCTATCGGCCGACCTACGGCTCGAACGGGCAGGCTGGGTCCTCGCCGAGCGGGTCGCCGGTGGCGGCGTAGGCGCGGGAGCGGGAGCCGCCGCACATGTCAGCGAAATCGCACTGGCCGCAGCGACCGGTGAACCGGGATTCGCGGATGGCGCGCAGCAGCGGATCGCCGGTGTAGATGTCGCGTAGTGGCTGATCCCGGACGTTTCCCAGGCCCATGGGCAGGAACCCGGCCGGGTACACCGTGCCGTCGTGCGCGATGAACACGATGCCCTTGCCGTCCCGGGTCGGCGCGGTGTGCGCGCTCGGCGGCTTGCGGCCCGGGCCGAGCAGCTCGCCGAGCCGCCCGGCCAGGTCGCGGTACAGCGGGGAGGCCGGGACCGTCCCGCCGGCCCGCCGCTCCGCCACTACACGGCGGAAGAACGGGGCCTCGACGGTGCGCACCACGAACCCGTGCCGGGACGCGTCATACAGGAAGTGGCAGACATCGCCATGCTCCGCCGGGGAGATGGCGCCGGTGCTCACTCCCCGCCCGACGTGCACCAGGAAGAACACCTCCCACATGTGCGTGCCGGTCTCCGCGATCAGCCCGGCGATGTCGGCCAGTTCGGTCACGTTGCCGCTCATCACCGTGGTGCACCTGTACCGTCACCCCGGCGCCGACCAGCGACCGGATGGCCTGCATGGTCTGGCCGAAATGCCCGGCGATACCGCGCACCCCGTCGTGGGTGGCGGCGCACGCGCCGTCCAGGCTGACCGACACGGCCCGGGCCCCGGAACGGGCGATCCGCTTGATCATGGCCGGGGTGAGCCGTGGCGTGACCGAAGGCGACAGGCAGACCGGCACACCCGCCGACGTCGCGTACCTGACCAGGTCGAACAGGTCCGGGCGGAGCAGGCAGTCGCCGCCGGTGAGGACCAGGATCGGGTACGGCCGGCCGAACCCGGCCACCTGGTCGATGAGGTCCCGGCCCTCGGCCCGGCTGAGTTCCCCGGGCGGCGGCACCGTGGTCGCGCTGGCCCGGCAGTGCCGGCAGGCCAGCAGGCAGGCCCGGGTGGTCTCCCAGAACACCAGCATCGGCCGCTGGCCGAAGTTCACCGGCGTCCGGGACCGGGCCGGCAACGCCGCCCTGGCCGGTATTCCGGGTGGGCTGGTGGCCAGGGCTGCAACGGTCATCTCGAGCACCGCCTCTCGGGGGTGTCGCCGCGCGGTAGCTGAGCACAGCCTCGCCTGGCGCGGCCACCACCCCCAGGGCCCTAGGTCCCCGGCCCAGCCGCAAACGGCGGGGGACCGCCGGGGCGGACACGCCAGCTGCGCGCAGGGACCGAAGGTCCCGCAAGCAGGGACGTTTGGCGATAGCACCCGCCGCCACCGAGGAGTGAACTGATCATGACAGAGGGCCCGGAAGGACGCGGAGTACGGACCGGAGCCGGCACCGCGCAATCGAGATCCGCGAGAAGCGGAGACGGGTCCTCATGTCATGCCTGCGCCCGGGGCTTTACCGCAGCTGCTGCAGCGTGTCCTGCTGCTTGGCGGCCACCGTCAACATCGCCTGTTCCAGGCGGTCCTGCACTTTCCGGCCGATCTTCCGGCTGAGGAACCGCGCGGCCGCGCCGGCCGCGGTGTTCCCTTGCTGGCCCAGCCGCATCCTGGCCAGGTCGGCGAGTTCCTGGATCGAGTGCACGGCAGCTGGGCTACCGCATCGCGCGGCATGCCGCGCCCCCTGGTCATCCTGCACGCGCTTGTTGTGACCTCCAGGCTGATCTCTGGGAAGGCCCATTCCGGCTGGTCGCGATAGATGACGGAAGGCCGGTGCGGACGGCACAGTTGGGGGCAGGGCCCGCGGCCACGACTGGAGGCATATTCGGTGAGCACCTCGGAGCAGACCAGGCCGGCTGATCATCCGCTCGACCCGCTGACCGCCGACGAGTTCCGGCAGGCCGCCGCGATCCTGCGGCGCGACCGTGGCGTCAGCGCGCGGTGGCGGTTCGCCTCGATCGAGCTGCACGAGCCCAGCAAGGACGAGCTGCGCGGGCTGCAGCCGGGCGCGCCGCTGGCCCGGGAAGCGGTGGTGGTCTGCTGGGACCGGGACACCGGCCACGCCCACCGCGCGGTGGTGTCGCTGACCAGCGACAGCGTGCTCAGCTGGACGCCGCTGCCGGGCCAGCAGCCGAACATCACCGTGGACGAATGGCACGAGTCCGACGAGATGCTGCACGCCGACCCGGCGCTGGCCATGGCGCTGGCCCGGCGCGGGATCACCGACCTGTCCCGGGTGCTCACCGACCTGTGGGCCTACCCGGCGGCGACGATCCCGCCCAAGTACCGCGGGCTGCGGCTGGGCTGGTCCGACGTCTGGTACCGGGGCAGTGAGCAGGGCAACCCGTACGCGCACCAGGTGAGCGGACTGCACCCGATCGTGGACCTGAACCGGATGGCGCTGCTGGAGATCGAGGACGGCTTCGACCCGGCGACCTCGCCCGGGCTGCCTGACGTCATGGGTGAGTACCTGCCCAAGCTGATCCCGCAGCCGCTGCGGCACGTCGCACCGCTGGAAATCAGCCAGCCCGCGGGCGTTTCGTTCAATCTGAAAGGTCATGAGCTCAGCTGGCAGAACTGGCAGATGCGGCTGGGGTTCAACTACCGGGAGGGGCTGGTCCTGCACACGGTCGGCTTCGAGGACGCGGGGCGGCTGCGGCCGGTCGCGCACCGGCTGTCGTTCGCCGAGATGGTGGTGCCGTACCGGGACGCCACCGTCGATCACTACCGGCGCACCGCGTTCGACATCGGTGAGTGGGGGCTCGGCTTCATGACCACCTCGCTGGAGCGCGGCTGCGACTGCCTGGGCGAGATCACCTACCTGGACGCGGTCGTGCACGACTCGGCCGGTGAGCCGCAGCTCATCCCGCACGCCATCTGCATCCACGAGGAAGACAACGGGGTGCTGTGGAAGCACGTGGATCACCAGTTCGGCCCGGAGGTCCGGCGGGCCCGGCGGCTGGTCGTGTCGTTCCATGTCACGGTGGCGAATTACGAGTACCTGGTGTACTGGCGGTTCTACCAGGACGGCAACATCGAGTGTGAGGTCCGGGCCACCGGCATCATGGTCACCTCGAACTTCCCGGCCGGGCAGCAGCCGCCGTACGGCACGCTGGTGGACGAGCGCACCTACGCGCCGTTCCACCAGCACTTCATCGTGGCCCGGCTGGACCTGGACGTGGACGGCCCGGACAACACGGTGTACGCAGTGGACTCGGAACCGCTCCGGGCCAGCGAGGACGACCCGTACCAGCTCGGCCTGGTGCTGCGGCAGACTCCGCTGCGCACCGAGCAGGAGGGGCAGCAGGACTACGACTGGCACACCCAGCGCAGCTGGAAGGTGGTCAACGACACCACCCGCAACCGGCTGGGCACCCCGGTCGGCTACAAACTGGTGCCCGGCGGGTGCTTCCCGGCCATGCTCGACGCCGACTCCCCGGTGCTGGAGCGGGCCCGGGCCATCGGGCACACCCTGTGGGTCACCCCGTACCACCCGGACGAGCGGTGGCCGTGCGGCGAGTTCCCCACGTTCGCGGTCACCGACTCCGGGCTGGGCGCGTGGACCGCGCAGGACCGGCCGATCGAGAACACCGACGTGGTGCTGTGGTACGTGTTCGGCATCCATCATCTGACCCGGCCGGAGGACTGGCCGATCATGCCGGTGGACACGGTCTCGTTCTGGCTCAAGCCGTCCGGGTTCTTCGACCGCAATCCCGCCCTGGATGTGCCGCCGGACGGCGCGTGCCAGGCCGACCAGGAGGACCAGGTGGGCCAGTCGTAATGATTCGGTGATCACGGACAGGCCAGGTCAGCGCGCGGCCCACCGGTAGGCTGGGGCGATGCGCCGACCTGGCCGGGCTGCCCTGCTCACGGCGGCCGCGGCGCTCTCGGTGGCCGGGGGCACTTTCGCGGGCCCCGCGGCCGCGGCCGCCCCGGCGGCCAGTCCGGCGACCGTTTCCTGGACCGTGTACCACGGCGACCCGGCTGGCTCGGGCGCCGGCACGCTGCCCGGCGCGGTGGACACCAGCTCGCCGGCCTGGACCTCACCCCGGCTCGACGGCCACCTGTACGGCGAACCGCTGGTGTCCGGCGGGCGGGTCTTCGTCGCGACCGAGAACGACACGGTGTACGCGCTGTCCGCCAGCACCGGCGCGGTCGTCTGGTCCAGGCACCTGGCCACCCCGGTCCCGTCGTCGTCGCTGCCCTGCGGCGACATCGGCCCGACCGTCGGCATCACCGGGACGCCAGTCATCGACCCGGCCCGCCGCGAGATCTTCGTGGTGGCCGATGAACAGGTGAACGGGAAGCCTGCCCACGTGCTGGCCGGGCTCAGCACCGCTACCGGCACGGTGCGGCTGACCCAGAACGTGGACCCACCGGGGACGTACACGCCGGCGCTGCTGCAGCGCACCGGGCTGGCCCTGACCGACGGGCGGGTGGTGTTCGGCTACGGCGGCAATGACGGGGACTGCTCGACCTACCGGGGGCGGGTGGTGTCGGTCCCGGAAGACGGCGGCAAGGCGGCCATGTTCACCGTGGACTCGGCGCCTGGCCAGTCCCAGGGCGCGGTCTGGATGGGCGGCGCGGCGCCGACCGTGGACAGCCACGGCAACGTCTGGGTCAGCGTGGGGAACGGCTCGGTACACGATCCGGACCGGGCCTACGACCACAGCGACTCGGCGCTCGAACTCAGCCCGCAGATGCAGCTGGAGCAGTTCTTCGCGCCGGACACGTGGGCCGCCGACAACGCCAGCGACCGGGACATGTCCACCGCGCCCGCGCTGCTGCCCGATGGCCGGGTCGTGCTGGCCGGCAAGTCCAGGATCGTGTTCCTGCTGAACGCCGCGCACCTCGGCGGCATCGGCGGCCAGCAGGCCAAGCTCGGCCCGGTCTGCGACGACGACATCGACGGTGGCATGGCCACCATCGGCAGCACCGTCTACCTGCCCTGCCTGAGCGGGGTCGTCGCGGTCAGCGCGGCCGGGTCGGCGCCCGGGCTGCGGGTGCTGTGGACGTCCCGGATCGGTGGCGGCCCGCCCGTCGTGGCCGGCGGCCTGGTCTGGTCGATCAGCCAGAGCGGGACACTGTCGGGCATCGACCCGGCTACCGGGAAGCTGCGGCAGCGGGCGTACATCGGGGTGCCGGCCAACCACTTCCCGACGCCGGGTGTCGGGGACGGCCTGCTGCTGGCCCCCGCGGCCAACCGGGTCGTCGCGTTCCGCGCGGGCACGGGCAGCGCGGCGGCCACCCCGAGCAGCAGCACTGCGGCTAGCCCGGCCAGCCAGCCGACCGCGAGCAGTGCGGGCGCGTCCGGCGGGTCAGGCGGCACCGGCGGCGGCATCCCGCCCGCCGCGATCGGCGGCATCGCGGCCGGGGTGCTGATCCTGGCCGGCGGGGCGGGCTGGCTCGTCTACCGCCGCCGCCGGCCGGGCAGCAGCGAGCCGCCAGCCTGATCGTCCCGGCCGGGTATCAGGGGACGCGGGCTACAAGTCGTCTTCGCGTGATCCGGGGATGTCGCGGCGGGTGACCCACGAGTTGTCCTCGATCGCCTCGACATCTTCTTCGGCCGCCTCCAGGACCTCGCGGTCATGCTCGGTCTGCACGCGGGGCCGGTAGGTCAGCCGCCTGGAACGCCGGCCGATGAACGCGAACAGGATCAGCAGCGCGACGATGACCAGAATGAAGATCGTGATCGCGTCGCCCCAGGTGAAGCCCGACGATGTCGATGCTGCGGGCGAGGGCGATGGCGAAGCGGCCGCGACCTGGGCGGTGAGCATACTGAGTGAGACGGACATCGGCTGCCTCCAGACCGCACAGCCCGCGGCCGCCGCACCTCTGCCCAGGGCGTGCTTTACCAAGTCTAGATCCGGCCCATTCAGCTGCCGATCCTCCGCAGCGGGTGGTTTAGCTAACGCAGCACCGCGGAGGCCAGCCGTTCGCCGTCGTGGCAGAGCCATACCGAGAGCTGGCCATCGGCCCGCTCGGTCAGCAGCCGGGGATCGTGGCCGGGCAGCACCGGCCGGTGGTACTCCAGTTCGGCCCGGGACGGCAGCCAGTCCAGGCCGGCCAGCACATCCTCGACCGCGGCCCAGTGAATGCTGTTGTTGACGTGCCCCGCGGTGTCGAAGTCGCTGGCCCGCAGCCGCCACCCGCGCGCGTCGGCCGAGGCCGGTGGGTCGGGCTGAGTCAGCCGCGCGGACACCCGGCGCCCCCCGGTGGACGGGCCATAGATCCGGTCAAAGACATCGCCGAGCGGCACCGGGCGGCCGTCCGCGGCGTCGATGGCCACCCACACGGCCACCGCCTGCACCAGGTTCCCGCCCTGTCCGGCGACGGTCGTGGTGCGCTCGGCCCAGCGTGGCCCGGTCGCCGAGCAGAACGTGCGCAACTGCACCCGGTCGCGATGGGCCGGGTAGCCGCGCACCGCGACCGAGGTCCGGCGGACCAGCCAGGTGTATGGCTCGGCCCAGGCCGCGTCGGCCAGGTCATCCTCGGCTGCCTGCTGCAGGTAGCGGGCCAGCGCGTCGAACCGGAGCCGCCCGGCCGGGGTGACGTCCACGCTGCGCACCACCCGGGAGGTGCGGAACACCCGGCCCTGCGTGGGGTCGGCGGTGAAGGCGGGCTGGGACATGAGTGCAGTCTTGCAAACGCCCGTGGTCAAGGTGCGTGCCGAACCACCAGTTACGGGCCTGCCGACAGCGCCGGCCAGCCCCGGCCGGAACGGCACGGGCTAGTCTCGCCAGAGAGAGACAAGACTGACGAGGAGCCAGCATGACGCAGGCCAACAGTGCGGATATCGGCGTAACCGGCCTGGCCGTAATGGGCCGCAACCTGGCGCGCAACCTGGCCCGGCACGGGCATGTGGTCGCGCTGCACAACCGATCGCCGGAACGCACCCGCAGCCTGGTAGCCGAGCACGGCGACGAGGGCACGTTCGTGCCGTCCGAGTCGATGAAGGAGTTCGTGGCCAGCCTGAGCCAGCCGCGAGCGATCATCATCATGGTCAAGGCCGGCCAGCCGACCGACGCGGTCATCGACGAACTGGTCCCACTGCTGGACGAGGGCGACATCGTCATCGACTGCGGCAACGCGCACTACATGGACACCCGGCGCCGCGAGGCCGCGCTGCGCGAGCACGGCCTGCACTTCGTCGGCTGCGGGGTGTCCGGCGGCGAGGAAGGCGCGCTGCTCGGCCCGAGCATCATGCCCGGCGGGTCGAAGGAGTCCTACGCCAAGCTGGGCCCGATCTTCGAGTCGATCGCGGCCCAGGTGGATGGCACGCCGTGCTGCACGCACGTCGGGCCGGACGGGGCCGGGCACTTCGTCAAGATGGTGCACAACGGCATCGAGTACGCCGATATGCAGCTCATCGCCGAGGCCTACGACCTGCTCCGGGCCGGCCTGGGCGCCCCGGCCCCGCGGATTGCCGGGATCTTCCGCACCTGGAACGAGGGTGACCTGGACTCGTTCCTGATCCAGATCACCGCCGAGGTGCTGGCGCACACCGATGCGGAGACCGGCAAGCCGTTCGTGGACATCGTGCTCGACCAGGCCGAGCAGAAGGGCACCGGCCGGTGGACCGTGCAGAGCGCGCTGGACCTCGGCATCCCGATTACCGGCATCGCCGAGGCCACGTTCGCCCGCTCGCTGTCTGGGCACGCGGACCAGCGCGCCGCGGCCCGGGACACGTTCGGCACCGCCACCGCGCCGCTGGACATCCCCGACGCGGACGCGTTCACCGAGGACGTCCGGCGCGCGCTGTACGCGTCCAAGGTGGTCGCGTACGCCCAGGGCTTCGACCAGATCGAAGCGGGCAGCGCGGAGTACGGCTGGAACATCGACCGGGGCATGATGGCCACCATCTGGCGCGGCGGCTGCATCATCCGGGCCAGGTTCCTGGACCGGATCCGGGCCGCCTACGACGACAACCCGGGGCTGTCCAGCCTGCTGGTCGCGCCGTACTTCGCCGCCGCCGTGCAGGACGGAGTGGACAGCTGGCGCCGGATCGTGGCATATGCCGCCACGGCCGGCATCCCGTCCCCCGCGTTCTCCTCGTCGCTGGCCTACTACGACGGGCTGCGCGCCGCGCGGCTGCCCGCGTCGCTGATCCAGGGCCTGCGGGACAACTTCGGCGCGCACACCTATCACCGGGTGGACAAGCCGGGCACATTCCACACCGAATGGGCCGGCGACGGCCAGGAGCACTCTGCCTGACACCACGGGCCTGACCCCACCGGGCCTGAGATCAAGAATTAGCAACGGGATCGGCGGGGATCGACGGCAGTACCCACCGCATCACGGGATGGCTCGTATCCTGGCGGGCGTGCCTTCTCCCATCCCCCGTCTACAGCGTGAAGCGCGCCTCCCGGCCGTGCTGTGCTGCTGCCTGCTGGCTGCGCTGACGCTGGCTGGCTGCAGCATGTTCACCCCGGCCAGCCAGCACGAGGCGCTGGGCAAGGGCCAGGCGTCGAAGTCAGCCTCGGCCACGCCGAGCCCGACACCCAGCCCGAAGCCGAAGCACTGCGCCAAGATCGCGCCTGGCTTCTCCTGCGAGATGCGGAACCGGATCCACGCCGTTCAGCGATATCTGCGGAAGTCGGGCGCGCCGGGCTCGCTCGCCATCGTGCTCGACGACCGGGTCACCGGGGCGGTGTACCGGAACGTCAACGCGACCGTGGCCTACCCGGCGGCGTCCACCATGAAGCTGGCCATGATGACCGACATCCTGGAGCGCGCCGACGCGGGGACGATCACGCTTACCCCGGCCGACAAACAGGAAATGTTCCAGGCGCTGTACACCAGCAACGACGACGACGCCAACGACCTGTGGAACCAGTTCGAGGACGGCAGCTTCCTGCAGCGCATCCAGGCGTTCGGGATGAACACCGCCACGTTCACCTCGTCCGTGCCCAACTGGGGCTTCATGTACTGCTCGGCCGAGGACCTGGACAACCTGATGAACTACGTGCTCACCAAGGCCCCGGCCAACGTCCGCAACTACCTGGTCTTCCGGCTGCAGCACGTCAGCTCGATCGACCAGCAGTGGGGTGTGTGGGGCGCCGGGCCGGAGAACCATCCGGGCAACAAGGACGGCTGGGAGCTCGACCCGCCGTGGATCACCAACACGGTCGGCTTCGCCGGGCCCAACCAGGAGTACACCCTGGCCATCATGTACAACCTGGAGGGCTACGGGGACGCCGATGACGTCGGGTTCAACTACGGCATCAACACGCTGACCCAGGTCTCGTCCATCCTGTTCCAGGGGCACCAGACCCAGCAGCCGACCGCACAGGCCTCCGCCGTACCCTGATCAGCATGACCGGCCCGGCCGCCTTCGCGGACCCCAGCGCGCTGCGTAACTGCTGGCACCCGGTGGCGTTCGGCGCCGAGCTCACCGACAAGCCGGCCCACGCCGACCTGCTCGGCGAGCCGCTGGTACTGTGGCGCGGCGCGGGCGGCCAGCCCCGGGCCAGCCAGGACCTGTGCGTGCACCGCGGCACCGCGCTGTCGCTGGGCTGGATCAACGGCGACCAGCTGGTCTGCCCGTATCACGGCTGGCGCTACGGGGCCGACGGCCGGTGCGTGGCCATCCCCCAGCTCGAGGACCCGGCCCGGGTGCCGGCCAAGGCGAAGATCCCGGCGTTCCGCTGCCAGGAACGGTACGGGCTGATCTGGGTGGCCCTGGACGAGCCGCGCTGGCCGCTGCCCGAGGTGCCCGAGCTGGAGAACGGCGACTGGGCGGTGCTCACCGCGGGCCCGTACCGGTGGGCCTGCGACGCGGCCCGCCAGGTGGAGAACTTCACCGATCTCGGCCACTTCCCGTGGGTGCACCCGGGGCTGCTCGGCGACCCGGACCGGCCGGTGGTGCCGCGGCACGAGGTACGCACCGCGGAGCACGTGCTGCACTACACGATCACCCGGCCGGAGGCGCCGAACAGCGACGACTTCCCGGTGTTCGGCAACGAGACGGCCGACCCGCCCGAGCGGATCAGCCGCTACGAGCTGCACCTGCCGTACACCATCGCGCTCCGGCTGGGCTGGGGCGGCGAGCGCGGCATGGTCTACTTCTTCGCGTCCCAGCCGGTGGGGACCGAGCAGTGCGCGGGCTATGTGGTGATCGGCCGGAACTACAACCTGGACCAGCCGGACCGGGTGCTGCAGGAGTTCGAGGACACCATCTTCGGCCAGGACCAGGTGGTAGTGGAGTCACAGCGGCCGGACCGGGTCCCGTTCGACCTGGCCGCCGAGCTGCACCTGAAGTTCGACGCGGTGGCGGTGGCTTACCGCAAGGCCATGCGGAGCTCCGGGCTCACCCGGTCATGATGCGCGGCGCATCCCGTCCAGTCCGGCCTCAGCCGGGCTGACGGTGGACAGGCCACAGTCGCAGCCCGCCTCGGCGCATGCGATCAGGTACAGGTGGACCTCGCCAGGCAGCTGGCAGTCCGGGTCATCCGAGCAGTCGGCGGACCCGTCACAGTGCTCGATCGCGGTCCCATGGCAGTGCTCCAGGTCCTGACGGCACTCCGGGCAGGTTCCGCTGATCATGGCAGGCTCGGGCATCTCGGCTACCTCCGAGTCTGGCCTATCACCCGGGGCCGACAGCAGGCAGCGCGACAGGCCGGCCGCGGCCAGATTGCTAGGAAATCTTCCGCGGCCGCCGCTTGGCCGGCTGGGCCGCGGACGCTGCGGTGATCGCCTCGATCAGCTCCGGCTTGGACATCTTGGACCGTCCCGGGATATCCAGCTCGGCCGCCCGGGCCAGCAGGTCGGCCTTGGACAGGCTGTCCAGCTCAGCCGCCGCATCCTTGCGCGCCGCCCGGCCCCGGCCCGAGCCGGATGACGACCCGGCCGCCGCGCCGCCGCTCTCCCCCATCTTGGCCAGCGACCCCTCCAGCGCGGCCATCAGGTCGACCACGTTGGACTTGGGCCGCTCGGCCTCGAACACGACCGCCTCGCCCTCCCGCTTCCGCTCAATCAGGTCCATTACCCGGGCCCGGTACGTGTTGTGGAAGTCGGCCGGCTGCCACGCCACGGTCAGCGACTCGACCAGCTTCTTGGCCACATCGAGTTCCCGGCCCTGGAACGTGGCGTCCTCGGGCAGGGTGTCCAGTTCCTCACTAGGTGTCCGGATCTCGTCGGAGAAATACATCGTCTCCAGGATCAGCACGTCAGACCCAGGCCGCACCGCGACCAGGTGCTCCTTGTCCCGCAGCACCATGGTGGCGATACCCACCTTGCCGGTTTCGTCCATCGCCTGCCGGAGCAGCGCGTACGCCCGGTCCGCGCCCTTGCCCCGCGGCGCCAGGTAGTACGTGGTGCGGAAGAACACCGGGTCGATCTCGTCCAGGTCGACGAAGTCGCTGATCTCGATGGTCTCCGACTTGCCCGGCGCGGCCTCCTTCAGCTCGTCCCGGGTGACCACGACGTACTCGCCGCCGCCCAGGTCATAGCCGCTCACGATGTCCGCGGTCGGGACCTCTTCCCCGGTGACCTCGTCCACCTTCTTGTACCGGATCCGGTGCGACGTGCCCTTGTGCAGCTGGTTGAAGTGCACCGTCTGGTCGGCGGTGGCCGGGTACAGCCCCACCGGGACGCTGACCAGCCCAAAGCTGAGGAACCCAGACCAGATCGACCGCGCCATGCTCTTCTCCAGTCCCCCCGCCGGGCCGCGTCGTTGATCTTGATTCTATGCAACGGCCCGCTCGGAACTGCACGCCGAGTCCGGTAAAAGACAAGGTCAGCAGCCTGAACGCCAGTGCCGGGCGGCGGTGACTGGGCTGGCGCGCGGCCTACAGCGGCGGCTCGGTGTACCGGCGCTCCTCGTACACCTGGGTGTCCGCGGGGCTGCGAGCCGTCGTCACTACCCGGCGCCGCCGGGCGGTGAGGAAGACCAGCGAGATGATCAGCGCGACGATCCCGGCGATCATCAAGATCAGGCCGATGAGCTGGACGTTGATGTAGGTGGGCGACCAGCTGATGGCGAAACGAAGAATCGCGCCGATCACGATGAGCGCGATGCTGCCGCCGATGGTCATGGCCACAACCTCCTGAGCCCGGTTCCGGGCAAGCTCGATGTCTGGCCGTCTGGGGTCGGCCAGGCTTCCGACCCGTTACTGCTTCCCCGGAAAGCGGAACGCACACCTGCCTGGCAGGGCTACCGCCGACTTGGCATGCACGCCGCACGGTTGGCTGACCGTTTTGTCCCGGTTCAGGTGTGCCATCCGCGTGCTAAAGGCGGCGGCTGCGGCACGGGTCAGGAGCGGAGGAGTTCGACGACGCGGGGCAGGTGCTGCAGGTCGGTGCTGACCTGGAATGTGGTCAGCACCGTGTCGAGCCACCGGGGCAGTTCGTCGCTGATCTTGGGCCAGGGGCCGATCAGCGCGACGTCCTCGACCATCCGGGTGGGCACGGCCGCGATCGCGCCGTTCCGGTCGCCGGCCAGGTAGCGGTCCTGGATGATCTTGGCCTCGTCCGGGTAGCCCATCCGGACGAACACTTCGTGATGGAAGTTGACCCCGCGCGCACCCATGCCGCCGATGTACAACGCGAGCGCGGGCCGGATCTGGTCGGCGGCGCGCTCGATGTCGTCGTCCACGATGATCCGCATCGGGCCGCCGACCACGTCGAACGTGCTGGCGTCGTGCCGGGCGCCGGGCCGGGCGAAGCCCTCCGCCAGCGCGCCGACGTAGAAATCGTTCATGGCCGGCGAGAAGAAGATCAGGTTCCAGCCGTCGGCGATCTCCGCGGCCAGGGCGACGTTCTTCGGGCCCTCGGCGCCCAGGTAGATCGGGATCTCGGTGCGGTACGGGTGCAGGATGGAGCGCAGCGGCTTGCCCAGCCCGGTCCCCCCGGGCAGCGGCAGCTGGTAGTGCTTGCCGTCGTAGGTGACCGGCTCGCGGCGCGCGATGACCGCGCGCATGATCTCGATGTACTCCCGGGTCCGCTCCAGCGGCCGCGGGTAGGGCTGGCCGTACCAGCCTTCGACCACCTGCGGGTTGCTGGTGCCGACGCCGACGATGAGCCGGCCCCCGCTGAGGTGGTCCATGGTCATGGCAGTCATGGCCAGGGTGACCGGCGGCCGGGCGGACAGCTGGGACACCGCGGTGCCCAGCGTGATCCGGGACGTGCGGGAGCCCCACCAGGCCAGCGGGGTCCAGGCGTCGCTGCCGTATGCCTCCGCCGACCAGATCTGGTCGATGCCCAGCCGGTCGGCCGTCTCGAACAGCTCGGCTGCGTCCGCGGGCGGCCCAGCACTCCAATAGCCGACAGTGGTAGAGATCCGCATGCCGTGATACTCGCATGGGCCTGGCTCCGCCGTCAGCAGATGATCAAACGATTGGTGCTGCTGGAGCGACACCAATCGTTTGATCATCATGGTGGGTCCGGGGTGAGGCGGGATCCGGGCCAAGGATGTGGGTGAGGGCCCGGGGTTAGCGGGCGCGGGGCGCGTTAGGGGGATGAGGGGCGGGGTGGGGGCAGCGGGCAGGGCTGGGGTTGGGCGGGCTGGGCTGGGGTTAGGCGGCGAGACTGCGGACCACGTCTGGGGTCAGGTCGGTGAGGCTGGGGAGGACGACGCGGGCCAGGCCGAGGGCGTCGGGGCCGGGCGGGTACTTCGGGTGCGGGACGGCGATCACCTGGCAGCCCGCGGCGGCGGCCGAGCGCAGCCCGTTGGCCGAGTCCTCCACCGCGGCGCTCCGCGCGGGCGGCACCCCCAGCTTGGCCGCGACCGCGAGATAGATGTCCGGGGCCGGCTTGCCGGCCTTGACCTGCTCGGTTGACATGGTGGCGGCGAAGTATGGGTGCAGGGCACTGGCGTTCAGCACGGTGTCGATCAGCGACAACGGTGCGGAGCTGGCCAAGCCAAGCGGCCAGTGTGCGGCGAGTTCGTGTACCGCGGTCACCGCCCCGGGCAGCAGCGGGAGATGCTCGCGGTACCGGGCCGCCATCTGGTCGATGACCACCTGCGCCACCTGGTCCGGCGGGAGCTGGACACCGAGCTCGCCGCTCAGGTAGCGGGCCCACTCGCCGGTGCTCATACCCATCAGCCGCTGCTGGGTGTCCGCGGCCCACTGCCCGCCGTGCCCGGCCACTACCTGGCGGCGGACCTCCTCCCACACCGGCTCGGAGTCGATCAGCACGCCGTCCAGGTCGAAGATGACAGCCTCGATCATGCCCCCAGCCTGCCCAGCGGCGGGCCCGCTGGGCAAGCCGCTTACTGGGCCAGTCCGAAGTCGCGGAGCAGCGCGGACTTGGACCGGGCCCCGACCAGCTGCTGGACGACCTCGCCGCCGCGGTACAGGTTCAGGGTCGGCGCGAGCATGATGCCGTAGCGCTGCACGGTCTGCGGATTCTCGTCGATGTTGACCTTCACCACGTTGACCTGGCCGGCCAGGTCGGCGGCGATGGCGTCCAGGATCGGGGCCAGCTGCCGGCATGGCGGGCACCACTCAGCCCAGAACTCGACCAGCACCGGGCGGGGGTTGCGCAGCACCGCGTCGGCGAACGTCTCGTCAGTCACCGCAGTGGTGGCGGTAGTGGTGTTTTCGGTCATGACGTCAGTTCCTCTGGTGGTTCGGTGATGTGCAGCGCGACGCAGTCGTCGCTGTCGCCGTGCTCGCACACCTGGACCAGGCGGCGCAGCCGGCACTGCAGCTGGGCCAGCTCACGCATCCGGGCCGCGTTGGCGGCCAGCTTCAGCTCGGCCGCCTGGACGATCTCCGCGGTGGACCGGGCCTGGGCCGGGCCGAGCAGGTCACGGATCTCGGCCAGGCTGAAGCCAAGCGTGCGGGCGCGGCGGATGAAGGCCAGCCGCCACTGGTCAGCCGCGGAGTACTCGCGGAACCCGGAGCGGCCCCGAGTGCGGGGCGTGGCCAGCAGCCCGCGCCGCTGGTAGAACCGCACCGTCTCGACGCCGACGCCCTCGGCGGCGGCGAACTTGCCGATCGTCAAGCCAGCCATGCTGGGAACGCTAACAGCCGTACCGGGGTACGCAGTCAAGCCAGAGCATGTGGTGCTCAGCAATGGTTCAGACCACAATGTGCCCATGAAAGCCCCCGCCAGCCCGGCCAGCGCGGTCGCCGCCGCGCAGCTCGCGGTGTCCGGGCTCGGCGTCCGGTTCGGCCCGCTGACCGCGCTGGATTCGGTCAACCTCACGGTCCGCGCGGGCGAGGTGGTCGCGCTGGCCGGGGAGAATGGCGCGGGCAAGAGCACGCTGGTCCGCTGCATCGCCGGGGACCTCGCGCCCACCTCGGGCACGATCGTGCTGGACGGGCGCGCGGTGCCCGCCGACCCGATCGGCGCCAAGCGCCGCGGCATCTCGGTGGTCTGGCAGGACCTGTCGCTGTGCGAGAACCTCGACGTGGCCTCGAACGTGCTGCTCGGCCGGGAGCGCCGCGGCCAGTTGCTGTCCGACATCCGGCTGCGCACCGACGCGGCGCGCATCTTCGCGCGGCTGGGCGTGCCGCTGCATGACCCGGAGCGCTCGGTCCGGTCGCTGTCCGGCGGGCAGCGCCAGATGGTGGCGGTGGCCCGGGCCATGGTGCACCAGCCGCGGCTGCTGCTGCTCGACGAGCCCACCGCCTCGCTCGGCGTGCAGGAGTCCGGGCTGGTCGAAGAGCTCATCATGCGGGTCCGCGAGCAGGGCACCACGGTGCTGCTGGCCTGTCATGACACGGCGCAGATGTTCCGGCTGGCCGACCGCATCGTGGTGCTCCGGCAGGGCCGGGTCATCGCCGAGGTATCGCCGAGCGAGGTGCACCCGGACGACGTGGTGGCGCTGGTGTCCGGCCAGGAAGTGGACTCCTCGGCCCGGCGGCAGCTGATCCGGCTGCACGGGCTGACCGGCCGGCTGGTGTCGGCCGACCCGTCCAGCAGCCTGACGCTGATCCTGTCCGCGCTGGGCGCGGCGCTGGGCAGCGAGCGGCTGTGCATCCACCTGCTGGCGGACGGTTCGCTGGTCTGCGCCGCGTCGCTCGGTCTGGCGCCGCGGCTGCTGCACGCCTGGTCCCGGCTGCCCTGCGGCCCGGCCGGCGGCCCGGTCGGGCTGGCCGCGGCCGGGCAGGCCCCGGTCATCGAGGAGAACGTGCAGGGCGGCACCACCTGGGGGCCGTTCACCGAGCTGGCCCGGTCGGCCAAGGTGGCCAGTTCCTGGTCGGTGCCGGTGCTCGGGCCGGGCGGGCTGCTCGGCGTGATCACCGTGTTCCGCGCCATGGCCGGCCCGCCGCGCCGGGACGACCTCGACCTGGCCACGCTGTACGCGGGCTTCGTGGCCAGCGCGGTGGACCGGGACCGGCTGCTCGAAGAGGCCACCGCGCGGAACCGGGTGCTAGAGACGATCCGGGAGATGCTGCAGATCCTGGGCGGGCCGGTGCCGGTGGCCGAGGGACTGGGTGCGGCGCTGCAGGCGCTGCGCCGCGGGCTGGAAGCCGACGAGGCCGCGCTGCTGGCCCAGCCGCCGGGCGGGCCGGCCGTGTGCCGCGCGGCGGCCTGCCCGGCAGGCGGCGCGGCGGGCAATGCGGCAGGCGGCGCGGCAGCCGACGAGGCGGGCGGTGCGGCAGCCGGCGACGCGGGCAATGCGGCAGCCAGGGAGGCGGGCGGCGCGGCAGGCGGTGCGGCGGGCGGGGAGAGCGCCGACTGCTCGCTGGCGGTACGGCACGCGGCCGAGGCCGCGCTGGCCGCAGCCGGTCACGACGGCGCGGCGGTGCACTCCGCCGCGGCGGTGCGCACCGCGGCGGACGGGGCACCCGGCGGGGCCGGGCACCTGCTGGCGGTCGCCTTCCCGGCGCCGGGCGGCCGGTCCGCGCTGGTCGCCCGGTGGCGCGGCGGGCCGCCGCCGGACGCCACCGCGCTGCTGGAGGACGCCGCGCACTCGCTGCGGCTGGCACTGGAACGCGAAGCGGCCGTGGCCGCCCGGCAGGAGACGGCGGCGCTGCGCCGGTCCCGGGAGCTGCAGCGCGGCTTCCTGTCCCGGCTGAGCCACGAGCTGCGCACCCCGCTGACCGCGATCAAGGGCTACGCGTCCAGCCTGCTCCAGCCGGACGTGAGCTGGGACGCGGAGTCCCAGCAGCGCTTCCTGACCCGGATCGCGGCGGAGTCGTCCCGGCTCAGCCGGCTGGTCGATGACCTGCTCCGGTTCTCCGCTATCGAGTCCGGCGTCTTGCAGTTGCAGCGCGACTGGTGCAGCATCCCGCTGGTGCTCGATGCCGCCATCGCCTGCCTGCCCCGGGCCGTCCCGGCCGGCCCGGCCGGCCCGGCCGGGCCGGCCGGCGCGCCGCTGGTCGAGGTGGACTGCGCCGACCGGCTGCCGCCGATCTGGGCCGACCACGACCGGCTCGAGCAGGTCTTCGTCAACCTGCTCAGCAACGCGACCAGCCACAACCCGGCCGGCACCCGGATCCGGGTCCGCGCGGCGCCGGATGGTCAGGGCGCCGTGCTGGTCACCGTGGCTGACGACGGGCCGGGGCTGCCGCCCGACGTGGCGCAGGCGCCATTCGAGCCGATGCGGCGGCGGCGCCGGGCGGCCAGTTCCGGGTCCGGGCTCGGGCTGTCCATCGCCCGCGGCATCGTGGCCGCGCACGGCGGCCGGATGGAGCTGGACCAGCCGGCCCGGGGCACCTGCGTCCGGATCCACCTGCCGGTGGAGAACCCGGCCACCCCGGACGACGCGGTGGTAGCCGATGCTTGAGCAGACCGGGAACACCCGCGCGCTGGTAGTCGAAGACGACCCGAACATCGTCGACCTGATCCGGTCCAACCTGGCCGTACGCGGCTTCGACACGGTGGTGTCGCTGGATGGCCTGCGCGCGCTCAATCTGCTGGAGACCGAGGACCCGGACATCGTGCTGCTCGACCTGATGCTGCCCGAGGTGGACGGCTTCGAGCTGTGCCAGCTGATCCGCGAGCAGTCGCCGGTGGCCATCATCGTGATCTCGGCCCGGGGCGGGGAGCGGGACAAGGTGACCGCGCTGAACATGGGCGCCGATGACTACCTGACCAAGCCGTTCAGCATCGAGGAACTGCTGGCCCGGATCACCGCGACGCTGCGCCGCACCCGGCCGGGCGAGGCCGCGCCGCGGGCCACGCCCACCCTGATCACCATCGGGCAGCTGGAAATCGACCTGGCCAGCCAGCAGGTACGCCGGGACGGCGCGGCGGTGCACCTCACCCCGACCGAGTTCGCCCTGCTTCGTGAGCTGGCCATCAACCGGGGCAAGCTGCTCACCCACGCGCACCTGCTGCGCCGGGTGTGGGGCCGCGGCTACGAGACCGAGACCGAGTACGTCCGGGTGTATATCCGCCGGCTGCGCGCCAAGCTTGAGCCGCAGGGCGCCGCCCCGGTGATCCTGACCCAGCCACGGGCCGGCTACCGCATCGCGGCCGACTAAACAGGCCCGCACATTTTCCCACTACATAGCGGCACCTGAGAGCGCTCACATTTCTGCGGCCGGCGACGACCCAGCACGTATACGCACCCGGCCGCATTTTGTTAATGGTTTTTTCACGGGGTTACAGAAATGTTTACGGCTCTGTTTATTGCCGTCGTCCTACTGTTTTCCCAGATAGATGGGGGGCTCGCGACGCCCGGCAGATTGACCCTGCCCCCGCAGGACCCCGGACATGTTTCCGCCACAGTGAGGTGGGTTCCCTTGCATTCAGTTACCCGTAAAGTTGCGCTGACCGCGTGTGCGGGCAGCGCAGCCCTGCTCATCGCCGCCTGCGGCAGCAGCGGCGGCTCGTCATCCGGCTCGTCCGGCAGCAGTTCGGCGCCGGTACCCCAGCTCTCGCTCAGCCAGCTGAACAACAGCCTGTCCGCCATGGCCACGCTCAAGCCGCTGGCCGCCCGCGGCAAGGGCAACGTCGCGGTGATCCTGCCGGACACCGTGTCGTCCACCCGGTACGTCGAGTTCGACGCGCCATACCTGAAGGAGTCGTTCACCAAGGCCGGCCTCAAGGACTCCCAGTTCACCGTGCAGAACGCGCTCGGCAGCGACGCGACCCAGTTCAGCGACGCGCAGACGGCCATCACCAAGGGCGCCAGCGTGCTGGTCGTGGACCCGCTCGACTCCGGCGTCGGCGCGCACATCGAGTCCTACGCCAAAGCGCACGGCGTGACCGTCATCGACTACGACCGGATGACCCTGGGCGGTACCCGCAAGTACTACGTCAGCTTCAACAACGTCCAGGTCGGCAAGCTGATCGGGCAGGGCCTGGTCAGCTGCGTGTCGGCCTGGGGCGTGAAGAAGCCGCAGGTCATCGTCATGAAGGGCGCGCCGACCGACAACAACGCGACGCTCTTCGCCCAGGGCTATGACGCGGTGCTGGCGCCCAAATTCAGCAGCGGCTGGAAGGACGTGAGCAACCCGGCCGGCACCTGGGACCCGCCGACCGCGCTCAGTGAGTTCCAGCAGCAGTACACCGCGCACAAGAACATCAACGCCGCACTGATCCCGAACGACGAGAACGGCGCGCCGATCATCCACTACCTGCAGAACCAGGGCATCAAGCCGAAGACGTTCCCGACCACGGGCCAGGACGCCACGCTGACGGGGCTGCAGAACATCCTGACCGGCTACCAGTGCGGCACCGTCTACAAGCCGATCTACCTGGAGGCACAGGCCGCCGCCGCGCTGGCCATGTACGTCCGGGCCGGCCTCACTCCGCCGGCCAGCCTGCTCAACGGGACCACCACCGACCCGCAGACCAAGAAGTCGGTCCAGTCGGTGCTGCTCACCCCGGAGTGGGTCAACACGGCCAACATGAACTCGACCGTGATCGCGGACAAGTTCGTGCCGGCCTCCCAGCTGTGCGCTGGCAAGTATGCGAAGGACTGCACCGCGGCAGGGATCTCCGGCTGACCGGCGACGGCTGACCGGCGACACCCTACGCAGTGACAGGTAGCTCGGAAGACGGCTCCGACGCGCACCAGCAGCAGCAAAGGAACTGCCACCATGGACGGGCCGCTACTTCAGTTGCGCGGCATCGGGAAGAACTTCGGCCCGGTGAAGGCGCTCAACGGGATCGATCTCGATATCCCGGCCGGGCAGGTCACTGCCCTGGTCGGGGACAACGGGGCAGGCAAGTTGACCCTGATCAAGACCATCTCCGGCATCTGGGAGCCGTCGCACGGCCAGATCCTCTGGCAGGGCGCGAAGGTGAACTTCCGCACCCCGAAGGACGCCACCCAGGCCGGGATCGCCACCGTCTACCAGGACCTGGCACTGTGCGACAACCTCGACATCGTGCAGAACATGCTGCTGGGCCACGAGATCCGGCGGCACCTGCTGCTGGACGAGGTGACGATGGAGACCACCGCCCAGCGCACGCTCAGCGACCTGCGGGTCACCACCGTCCGCAACATCCGGCAGCCGGTCGGGTCGCTGTCCGGCGGGCAGCGGCAGGCGGTGGCGGTGGCCAAGGCGGTCATGCTGGACGCCAAGCTCGTGATCATGGACGAGCCGACGGCCGCGCTCGGCGTGTCGCAGACCGCGCTGGTCCTGGACCTGATCACCCGGCTGGCCCGGCGTGGCATCGGGGTCATCGTGGTGTCGCACAACCTGACCGACGTGTTCCAGGTGGCCGACCGGCTGGCCGTGCTGTACCTGGGCCGGCTGGTGTCTACCGGCCCGGCCGCCGACTACGACACCGCCTCCACCGTCAACCTGATGACCACGGGCGCGACCCACCGGACCGTCGGTGCGGACAACGGCGCCCGCCTCACGCAGAGCGGCCCAAAGAGTGGCGCGGAGGGCTGACCATTGACATCCACGAATCCCCCTTCCCCCGAACAGACTTCGGCGCAGAGCGACGAGATCAGCGCCGACGGCGCGCAGCCCAGCACCGCCGACATCGTGGTGGCGTCCGGCGCGTCAGCGGAGCTGATGGCCAACTCGGTCCCCGAGTACCTGCGGATCTGGTTCAAGCAGATACGCAGCGGCGAGAGCGGCGCACTGCCGGTCATCGTCGGCCTGGTCGCCATCGTGCTGTTCTTCCAGCTGAAGAACTCGCTGTTCCTGTCCGCGGGCAACCTGGTCAACCTGATGACCCAGGCCGCCTTCATCGTCACGCTGGGCATGGCCGAGGTGTTCGTCCTGCTGCTCGGCGAGATCGACCTGGCGGCCGGCTACACCGCGGCCTGCGGCGCGGTCGTCGCACTGTGGCTGGTGGACCTGAACGTGCCGTGGTGGGTGGCCATCCTGACCGCGCTCGCCGCCACCGCGTTCTACGGCGGCCTGCAGGGCTTCATCATCACCCGGCTGCGATTGCCCTCGTTCGTGGTCACACTGGCCGGCTTCCTCGGCCTGTCCGGGCTGCTGCTGTTCCTGATCAACGCAAGCGGCCACTTCGGCCTGGGCGGCGTGATCAACCTGAACAGCAGCGTGATCAACGACATCGAGGCGGGCGCGCTCAGCCCGGCGGCCAGCTGGATCGTGATGATCGTGCTGGTCGCCATCGCCGCCGCGATGCTGTTCCTGCGCGACCGGCGGCGCCGGGTCAACGGCCTGGTCGCCCCGCCGGTCAGCATCACCCTGCTCAAGATCGGGGTGATCGCGGTGGCCGGCGTGGTGGTCGTGCTGATCGGCAACACCAACCGCAGCCACACGTTCATCCCGGTGCGCGGGCTGCCCTGGGTGGTACTGGTCGTGCTGGGCATCCTGGTCGTCTACACGGTGCTGCTCGGCCGGACCCGGTTCGGCCGGTACGTGTACGCGATCGGCGGCAACGCCGAGGCGGCCCGCCGGGCCGGCGTGAACACTGCCAGGATCAGGATCATCGCGTTCGCGCTGTGCGGCATGACCGCGGGCATCACCGGCATCATCTACGCCTCTTACCTGGGCTCGATCTCGAGCAGCGTGCAGGGCGGGCAGAACGTGCTGAACGCGGTGGCCGCCGCCGTCATCGGCGGCACCAGCCTGTTCGGCGGGCGGGGCAAGATGATGGACGCGCTGCTCGGCGGCCTGGTCGTCGGCGTGATCGCGAACGGCCTGCAGCTGCTCGGCCTGACCGCCACCGCCCAGCTGATGTGGACCGCGCTGGTGCTGCTGGCCGCGGTAACCGTGGACGCGCTGACCCGGCGCGGCCGGGGCGGCACCAGCTGACCGGGGTGGGGCACTAGCCCGCTGGGCAGGGCGCGCCGCCACAACCGCCCTGCCCAGCGCCCCGGCCAGCGCCCCGCACGGAACCCCGGTCAGGCCAGGCCCCGGCTCGTTCTCCCCCTCCAGGCGGGCCGGGGCCTGGCCCGCGTTGTTCACCGGATAATCACCCTGGTCACGGGTTGATAACAGGGGCAAACCGGGCAGGGTGGTGGGGGCAAGGCAAAGCGCGCGCAACGGGAGGCAACCCCATGGCTAAGGTCGCGGTCGGCCAGGAGAACGGCACCGACATCGAGATCTACTACGAGGATCACGGCAGCGGGCAGCCGGTGGTACTCATCCACGGGTATCCGCTCAACGGGGCCTCGTGGGAGCGGCAGTCACGGGTCCTGCTCGACGCCGGGTACCGGGTGATCACCTACGACCGGCGCGGCTTCGGCCAGTCCAGCCAGCCCACCATCGGCTACGACTACGACACGTTCACCGACGACCTCAACATGCTGCTCGAGCACCTGGACCTGCGCGACATCGTGCTCGGCGGGTTTTCCATGGGCACCGGCGAGGTCACCCGCTACCTGGGCAAGTACGGCTCGGGCCGGGTGCGCAAGGCGGTCCTGATCGGCGCCATACCGCCGTTCCTGCTCAAGACCCCGGACAACCCGGACGGCGTGGACGGGTCGGTGTTCGACGGGATCAAGGCGGCCGTGATCAAGGACCGGCCGGCCTACTTCAAGGACTTCCTGAACAACTTCTACAACGTCGACGTGCTCCGCGCGCAGGGCCGGATCAGCGACGAGGCCTGGCAGAACTCGTTCATCGTGGCGGTCCAGGCGTCCTGGTACGCGGCGTGGGCGTGCGTGGACACCTGGCTGACCGACTTCCGGGCCGACCTGCCCAAGATCGACGTCCCGGTGCTGCTCATCCACGGCGACCAGGACCGCATCCTGCCCTACCCGAACACCGCGGCCCGGCTGCCCGGGCTGATCAAGGACCTGAAGTTCGTCACGGTCGAGGGCGGGCCGCACAACGTGGGCTGGACCTTCCCTGAGGTGGTCAACCCGGCACTGCTCGACTTCGCGGCCGACAAGTAACCCCAGGTCAAACCCTCTTTTTCCAGAACGCCAGCCGGTGGCCGGTGCCGCCCGGCACCGACCCGGCCGACCGGGAATAGCGGCCGGGAGCAGCACGTTGCACTCACTGTAATATTCTTAGACGTGCAAGTTTGTAGAGCACGCAAAGATGTAGTGAGCGCACAATGACACTGAGTACCACCACCGCGGCCGAAGAACCGCGCGCCTCGCTGCGCGAACGGAAGAAGGCGGCCACCCGCCGGTCGCTGCGCCGGCACGCGCTGGACCTGGTGGCCAAGCGTGGCTTCGCGCACGTCACCGTGGAGGACATCGCCGAGGCGGCCGACGTGTCGCCGCGCACGTTCTTCAACTACTTCCCGTCCAAGGAAGCGGCGCTGTTCGGCGCCGACCCAGACCGGGCTGCGACGCTGCGCGAGCGGCTGGTGCAGACGGCGCCCGGCGCGCCCGCCCTGGAGGCGCTGCGCATCGTGATCGCCGACGAGGCCCAGGCGGCGGCCGACGAACTCCGCGAACTGGGCGACGACCCGCTGGACTGGCTACGCCGGATGAAGGACGCCCGGTCCGATCCGCACCTGCGAGCGGCGCGGGCGGCCCAGATGGCGCTGGCCGAGCGGGCCGCCACCGAGGGGCTGGCTGCCCGGCTCGGCGTCGACCCGGATCAGGACCCCTACCCGGCCCTGCTGGCCGCGGTGGGCGTGAGTGTGTTCCGGGCCAGCATCTCGATGTGGGCCGGGTCCGGCGGCGCGGTGCCGCTGACCCGGTTTGTGGACCTGGCGTTCCGTGCGCTCGCCGAAGGGCTGCCAGAAAACTGCGCACTGCGCGACGTCACCGCCTCCGTGGCGGACAGAAAGGACAACCACTAATGGCTTCCGCCACTCCCGCGCCAGCCGGCGGCGCGCTGCCGCTCGCCGCGGACGGCAACGGCGCCCAGCCCGGGCTGGGCCGGCGCCGCATCCTGCTCATCATCGGCGCGCTCATGCTCGGCATGCTGCTCGCCGCGCTGGACCAGACGATCGTGTCCACCGCGCTGCCGACCATCGTCGGCGACCTGCACGGCGGCGCGCACATCGCCTGGGTGATCACCGCCTACCTGCTGGCCCTCACGGTGTCCACCCCGCTCTGGGGCAAGCTGGGTGACCAGTACGGCCGGAAGATCTTCTTCCAGGCGGCCATCGTCATCTTCGTGGCCGGCTCGATCCTGTCCGGCATCAGCTCGTCCATGATCATGCTGATCGCGTTCCGCGCACTGCAGGGCCTGGGCGCAGGCGGCCTGATGGTCGGCGCGCAGGCCATCGTCGGCGACGTGGTCTCGCCCCGGGAACGTGGCCGCTACGTCGGCCTGTTCGGCGCGGTCTTCGGCCTGGCCAGCGTGATCGGCCCGCTGCTCGGCGGGGTGTTCGTGGACGACCTGTCCTGGCGCTGGATCTTCTACATCAACGTGCCGATCGGCCTGGTCGCGCTAGCCGTAGTGGCCAGCCAGGTACCGGGCCACCTGGCCCGGGTGCACCACGTGATCGACTACCTGGGCTTCGTGGTGCTGTCCCTCGCGGCCACCTCGCTCATCCTGCTGACCAGCCTGGGCGGCACCACCTACCCGTGGAAGTCCGCCCCGATCTACATCCTGGGCGTGGCCGGTGTGCTGCTCATCGGGCTGTTCGTGCTGGTCGAGCGCAGGGCGGCCGAGCCGGTGCTGCCGCTGCACCTGTTCCGGCTGCGCACGTTCTGGGTGACCAGCGTGGTCGGCTTCATCGTCGGCTTCGCGATGTTCGGCGCGATCACCTACCTGCCGGCCTTCTTCCAGGTGGTGCGCGGCATCTCGCCGACCATCTCCGGCGTGTACCTGCTGCCGCTGATGGCCGGGCTGCTGGTCACCTCGATCGGCTCCGGCCAGATCATCTCGCGGACCGGCCGGTACCGGTTCTTCCCGATCGCCGGGACGGCGGTGATGACCGTGGGCTTGTTCCTGCTCTCGCTGATGGGCGTGGGCTCGTCCACGCTGCAGGACGCGCTGTACATGCTGGTGCTGGGCCTGGGCATCGGCGGCGTCATGCAGGTGCTGGTGATCATCGTGCAGAACGGCGTGCCGCACAGCGAACTGGGCGTGGCCACGTCCGGCGCGACGTTCTTCCGCTCGATCGGCGGCTCGTTCGGCACCGCGATCTTCGGCGCGATCTTCGCCAACGTGCTGGTCGGCAACCTGGCCAAGCACCTGCACGGGGTCACCCTGCCGGCCGGGTTCAGCGCGTCCGACGCCACCCCGGCGCTGCTCAAGCACCTGCCCGCGGTGGTGCACCAGGGCTTCGTGGCCGGTTACGCCGAGTCGATCCAGACCGTGTTCCTGGTCGCGGTGCCGATCGCCGGGCTGGCCTTCCTGGTCTCCTGGCTGATCCCGCAGGTGGAGCTCAAGCAGTGGCCGGAGGCGGCCGCGGGCGTTCCCGAAGGGGACCTGGCGGTGCCCGGCGCGACGGTGGCCGAGGCGATCCTGGACGAGGCGGGCGAGGACCCGGTCATCACCCAGGAGGCCCTGGACCCGCAGGACGCCACCCGCACCGACACCTAACCGGACGGCTGCGGACAGCCGCCACGCACAGTGGGCCGGCCCGGTACTACCGGGCCGGCCCACTCGCGTCTGCGGCCAGCCGCGGCTCAGGCGGCCGGCTGGAGCGCGTCCCTGGCCCGCTGGTAGAGATCGGCCGGCAGCGGGCCCTTCGCCGCGATAGCCAAGTTGCCGCGCAGGTGATCGAGGCTGGACGTGCCGACGATGGTGCTGGACAGCGCCGGGTGACTGAGCGTGAAGCGCAGGACGAACTCGTGCCGGCTCATCCCTTCGTCGAGCAGCTCGTCGAGTTCGGCGGCCTGCCAGCGGTCCTGGGCCGGCGGGCCGGAGGAGCTGAGCGGCTGCACCGTCCAGTTCTTGTCCTCGGCGGCGGTGCCGCGGGCGGCGCCGCCGCGGATCAGTGTCCCGGCACCCGTCTCGGCCGCCGCGGTGATCAGGTCCTCGTGGTCGCGCTGCAGCGCCGAATACGGGATCTGGAACACCTCGAACACGCCCATGGCGATGTGGTCGGGCAGGTTCGGCAGGATCCCGGACATGCCGATGAACCGGACCTTGCCCTCGTCCCGTAGCGCCATCAGGGTTGGCACCGTGTCGTCGGCGTCCAACTGGGCCCGGCTCGGCGACATGTGCACCTGGACCAGGTCGAGCCGGGCGGTGCCGAGACGGCGCAGGCTCTGCTCCACGTCGGCCCGCACGTTGACCGCGCTCCAGTCGTGCGGGAACGGCGGCCTGGCCCCGGGCGGTGGCGGGCCGAGCAGGCAGCCGCACTTGGAGGCCAGGAAGTACTCGTCGCGGCGATGGCCGAGAAACCGGCCGATGAGTTCCTCGCTGTGGCCATAGTCGGGTGATGTGTCGATCAGGTTGATGCCGGAGTCGAGGACCTCGTTGAGCAGCCGGCCCGCGTCCTCGTCCGCGGTGGCCGGCCTATGCGGCTGGCCGCGCAGTTCCATCGCGCCGTAGCCGAGGATGGTCACGTCGGTGCCGGTCCGCCCGAGCGGGCGTGTCTCGATCGTCATACCAGAACGCTATCCGGCGCCCCACGACCGCCACGGCACTCCGTCAAGCCTGACGGTGTGCGGCAGCGGCTGCCAGGCAACGATGGCGCCAGCCACCTAACTGTCCAGCAACGAAGGGTCCGCCATGCCCGCGCGACCGATCATCGTGTTCGACGTCAACGAGACGCTGCTTGACCTCGATTCGCTCCGCCCGACGTTTGAGCGGATCTTCGGCGACCCCGCCGCCATGCGGATGTGGTTCGCCAACCTGATCACCTACTCCGAGGCGCTCACCCTGGCCGGCGTCTATGTCCCGTTCACCGACATCGGCGCGGCCGTGCTCCGGATGCAGGCCGCGACGCGCGACATCAGCATCACCGATGCCGACGCCGACGAGCTGACCAACCGGTTCGCTACCATGCCGCCGCATCCCGAGGTTCCGGCCGCCCTGCGCCGGCTCCGCGAGCACGGCTTCCGGCTGTTCACGCTGACCGACAACACGCTGGCCATCTCCGGGCGGCAGCTGGAGCACGGCGGCATCATCGACGTGTTCGAGCGCCGGTTCAGCGTCGACGAGACAGTCAAACGGCACAAGCCGTCGCCTGCGGCCTACCAGTCCGTGGGCACCGCGCTCGGCGTCGCCCCCGACGGCGCCTGCCTGGTCGCCTGCCACGTCTGGGACACGATCGGCGCGCTGTCGGCCGGCTGGCAGGCCGGCCTCATCCTCCGCGAGGGCAACGCCCCGCTCGCCGTGGGACCGCAGCCGGCCTACATCGGCAAGGACCTGGACGCCATCGCTGACCAGCTCATCGAGCGCTACCCTGGCTGACCGGCATCCGGCCAGGCACCGCTAGCCGCCGAGATGCGCGGCCGCCACCCGCTTGGGCACCACCATGCGCCACGCGTCGGTGACGAACTCGCGCATCTCGATCACGCTGAGCGCGGACATCCAGACGTCGATCCACTGGTACCGCGCGTCGCTGGCCCGCTCCAGGAAGAACCGATCCGGCTCGGCGGCGATCAGCGCGGGGCGCTCGTCCCGGGGGAAGCCGAAGCCCAGGGAGGTCTCGTCCCTGGACAGCGCCGCGTACACAATCCGGCCCACCCGGAACTTGACCCGGTCGTGAATGAGGTGCTCCTCGGTGCGCGGCAGTGACAGCGCCACGGCCCGCACGTCGTCCGTGGTGACCATGACCAGATTGTCGTGCCGGGCACTGACAGTTCTGCGCCCGGCCACCGTGCGGTGGCCGGGCGCAGGCTCGTTCCCGCGCTTTCCTACTTCAGGCTGACCGGGCCACTGGCATTGATGACCTGGTGGTAGGCGACCGGTGGCTTGCTCTGCGAGCACTTACCGTGCGACCGCGCCCCGATGGCCAGGATGCTCAGGTGGTACGTCCCGTGGCCGCTGATCCCCGCGTACTTGCCGGTCCCGTGCGTGATCAGGAAGGTGCCGTGCTCGTTGACCGTGAGCAGGCAGGTCTTCGGGTTGAAGGACTGCGGGCCAGTGCCGTTGCTGTGGTGCACCCGGATCGTGCCGTTCGAGAACACGAACCTGTCCACGTTGTTCGACACCTGGTGATCGACTGCGGCGCCGGTGAACACGCCATAAGCGATGACGCTGCTGGTGGTCAACGTGGCCGACGTGGTCATCAGCTGGAAGTGCTCGATCCCGCTGGCGCCCCCGGAATGGGTGCTGGCGGCGGCGATCCCGGCGCTCCCCATGGCGACGGTGGCCGCGGCCGCGATGATCGTGGCCGTGATGGTCTTACGCATGGCTAGGTTCCCCCCTAGATGCATACGGCCGGCTGGTCGCCACGGGTGCGGCGGGCAGGCCAGCGAATGGCACGTCCACTATGCCGAAAATTGCCTAGGTACACATCCTCAGCAATGCCTAAACTTTCCGAAAAGGACTGACTACGCCAGCTGCGCCCGGCCACGCGGTGGCCGGGCGCAGGCTGGTTCGGTGCTGCTGGCTACTTGAGGGCCGCGGTGCCGCTCGCGTTGATGACCTGGTGGAACGCGACCGGTGCCTTGTTCTGCGAGCACTTGCCGCCGGAGCGCGCGCCCACGGCCAGGATGCTCAGCTGGTAGCGGCCGCCGCCGGTGATCCCGGCGTACTTGCCGGTCCCGCCGGTGATCCGGTAGTCGCCGCGCTGGCTGATGGTCATCAGGCAGGTCTTCGGGTTGAAGGACTGCCGGCCCTTGCCGTTGGTGTGATGCACCCGGACCGTCCCGTTGCTGAACACGAACGTGTCCATGTTGTGCGCCTGCTGGTGGTCAACGGCCGCCCCGGTGAACACGCCGTGGGCGATGACGCTGCTGGTGGTCAACGTGGCCGGCGTGGGCGCCGCGGCTGCGGCGGGCAGGCCATCGGTTGTCACGCAGCCCAGAGTGCGGGAGGGGGATACCGCCGCACATCGGCAGCGATACGTATCCGGGGCTGCGGGAATTGACTACGCAGCCTGTCAACACAGGCCGGTAACCCCGGGACACTTTCCATGTGGCAAGATCTTTGCCGATCGTGGGGCGGGTTGCCGAACAGGACGCACTGTCCGCTGCCCTGTCCCATGCTGCCGCGGGCCACGCCCAGGTAGTGCTGATCACGGGCCCGGCCGGGATCGGCAAGACCAGGCTCACCGAAGAACTGATCCACCAGGCCGGATAGGCAGGCGCCGAAGTCCGCTGCGGCGAGTCCGCGCCGCTGGCCGGTGTGGCGCTGGCCTACGGGCCGTTCGCCGCCGCCCTCGGCGACCAGGCGGGGTGGCTGCTCGACGATGACGGCCGGGGCGACATGCTGGCCGCCCGGCACCGGCTGTTCATCCGCGTGCTCGATCTGCTCCGTGCGCAGGCCGCCGGGTCGCCGCTGGTCGTGGTGCTGGAGGATCTGCACTGGGCCGATGAGTCCTCGGGGGAGCTGCTGGCTTTCCTCACCGTCCGGCTGGGCCAGGCACCGGTGCTGCTGGCCGCGACGTTGCGCGACGAGGACCTGGAGAGCAGCACCCGGCGCTGGCTGGCCGAGCTGGAGCGCCGCCCCAGCGTGCGGCGGCTGCGGCTGGCCGGGCTGGCCGACGCGGAGATCGCCGAGCTGGTGGCGGGCCTGCTGCCGGCCGGCGCCCGGGCCGACCGGCTGGCCGAGGTGGTATCCGCCGCGGCTGGTAATCCGCTGTACGCGCAGGAGCTGGCCACGGCGGGCCCAGACGGCCCGCCACCCTCGATCACCGACGCGGTGCTGGCCCGGGCGGCTGGCCTGCCCGAGGCCGCCCGGGCCGTGGTCAACCAGGTCTGCGTGGCGGATGGCGGGATGCCGCACGAGCTGCTGGCCGCGACCGTCCCGTTCGGCGAGACACAGCTGCTCACCGCGGTGCGGCAGGCGGTGGGGTCCGGGCTGCTCGTGCCCACCGGCAACGGGTACGCGTTCAGCCACGAGCTGATCAGGCAGACGCTGTACGACCATCTGCTGCCGGGCGAGCGCCAGTTGCTGCACCGCTCACTGGCCACCGCGCTGGCCACCCGGCCCGGGGTGAGCGCAGGCAGCCTGGCTCAGCACTGGCACCGGGCGGGCTGCCCGGACCGGGCCGCCCCAGCCGCCGTCGCGGCCGCCCGCCAGGCGGTGTCGGCGCACGCCTACCCCGAGGCCACGCACGACTACGCACTGGCCATCGAGCTGGGTGACTGGCTGCCCGGCCTAGGACCGGACCTGTACGAAGAGGCGGCACAGGCGGCCAGCTGGGCCGGGGACCCGGAGCGCGCGGCGGGCTGGGCCGCGCTGGCGCTGGCCCAGCCGGAGGCGGCCACACCCGCCCGCCGGGTCCGGCTGATGGAGCGTCTCGGCCGGTACCGCTGGGAGGCGGGTGACCCGCGCGCCGCGGCCGGCCCAGCCTGGCGGCGGTCCGGCCCGGTTCGACCTCACGGCGCGCGAGACAGAGGTGCTGGGGCTGCTCGCGCACGGCGACAGCAACCGGCAGATAGCCAGGAACCTGTTCATCAGCGAGCGGACCGTCGCCGTGCACGTCTCGCGGATCCTTGACAAACTTGGCGTGCGCAACCGCACCGAGGCAGCAACCGTCGGCGCCCGGCTGGGTCTGACCCAGCCCTCCCCGAACGTCCGCCCGGAACACGAGCAGGCACGAACCGAGGAGGTACGGCGTGAGCGCGGAACTGCAGATTGGGATTGACCCGTCGGTCTGGACCTTCGACCCGGCCCGCTACGACGAGGTGGCTACGGCGCTGGAGCACCCCGCGCCGATCACGATCCAGGTGACGGCGCCGATGCAGGGCACCCTCATCCTCAACCCGCGCGCGGCTGGCACGGTAATGCTGAGCCTGCCGATCAGCCCGCGCGGCTGGAACCCCAGCGGGGGCGGGATAGGCACCGCGCCGCTGCTGTACGTCCCGTCGGTCACCGGGCCGACCCTCAGCAATCATGGGTACCTGCTGTCCGCCAACTACGAGATGGCTCTGCTGCAGCGGGACATCGAGGCCGCGATGAGCGGTGGGACGATACTCAGCCTGCAACTCGAGGCCGGGGCGCCAGACAAGGGCACTGTCGTGCTGAACGGCGCCATCCTCCCGTTCGCCGTCCTCACCCGCGCTGTGGCCTGACCGGGCGCGCTATCGCCGCCTAGCGGCGGCTAAAAGCGGCTGCAAACGCTTCTCGCCACGCTCATAAATCCGGTCTCGCGAATTTCCTCTTTTCTCAATAGATTTAGTCGAGAAAAGAGGCGCTGAGTGGCAGTTACATTGCCCACTTTTCTGCCTGGTCCTATAGACATCTGGACATCGATGCCTACGTTTGGGAGTAACTTTCTAGGGAATTCGTGTCCGGTGCCAGCAACCAGGCGGGAGCCGTTATGAGCCTCAACCCTTACATCGTGCTGGGCAGCGCGGTGGTGGGCCTGCTCGTCGGGCTGACCGGAGCGGGCGGCGGCGCGCTGATGACGCCGATGCTGATCCTGCTGTTTGGCGTGAAACCATCGGCCGCGATCTCCAGCGACCTGGTCGCCGCCGTGCTGATGCGGCCGGTCGGGGCGGCGGTGCACCTCCGCAAGGGCACCGTCAACTTGCGCCTGGTCGGCTGGATGGTGCTCGGCTCGGTGCCGGCCGCGTTCCTCGGCGCCTACTTCCTGCACCTGCTCGGCGGCAGCTCGGCGCAGCAGAAGCACGTGGAAGTCGCGCTGGGCGCGGCCCTGCTGGTCGGGGCGGGCGCCATGGTGCTCCGCTACATCCTGGACCGCCGGTCCGGCAACCAGCGGACCGGCACCGTGCACAAGATCACCGTGCGGCCCATCCCGACCGTGCTGATCGGCCTCATCGGCGGCGTCATCGTGGGCATGACGTCGGTCGGCTCGGGATCGCTGATGATCGTGCTGCTGCTGTTCCTGTACCCGCTGCTCAGCGCCGGGCAGCTGGTTGGCACCGACCTGACCCAGGCCGTCCCGCTCACCGCGGCGGCGGCGCTCGGCGCGCTGGTGTTCGGCACCGTCCAGTTCGGGGTGACGGCGTCGATCGTCATCGGCAGCGTGCCCGCGGTGCTGATCGGCTCGTTCCTCTCGTCCCGGGCCCCGGACCGGTACATCCGGCCGATCATCACGTTCGTCATCTTCGCGTCCGGGCTGAAGTACGTCGGGGTCGGCACGACCGCGCTCGGCTGGATCCTGTGCATCGTGCTGCTTGGCGCGGCCGTGTACTGGCTGGCCCGGGTGCAGCCGTGGCGCACCGGCTGGCGGCCCGCGCTGGCTGGCGCCGGGGCGGCGAACGGCCAGCCGGTCAGCGAGCCACACGGGCGAGGTGCGGGCCCACCGAATGGGCAGGCCGGCCCGGCGAGCGAGCCAGCCGCCCCGGCCAATGGGCAGGCGGCTGCCTTGGACGGGCCGGCGGCCGCGGCCCCGCCGGGCGAGCCCGGCCGCCGGCCACGGGCCAGCTGACTGGCCCAGCCGGGGCTAACTGGCCGACCCGCCCTGCCGGGGCTAAGTCGCCGCTCAGCACCCGGGCCAGCCCGGGCCGCCGGAGCGCGACGGCGGCCATGATCAGGGCGAGCAGGACGGCCGCGCCCGCGGTGGTCCAGCCGAGCCCGATCCGGTCGATGAGCGGCCCCTGCACCAGCGAGCCGACCGGGTACGCGACGCCCAGCGCGACCAGGAAGAAGCTCAGCACCCGGCCCCGGTAGGCCTGCGGCGCGCGCAACTGGACCAGGGTGGACAGCCCGGACAGAACGCCGATGTAGATCAGGCCGACCAGGAACAGGGTGGCGGCGCCCTGCCACGGCGTGCGGGCCGCGCTGTAGCCGACCAGCACCACTGGGAGCAGCACCAGGCTGGCCGCCAGCACCCGGCCGCGGCCCAGCCGGGCGGCCAGCGGAGCCAGGCACAGCGCGCCGAGCACCGCGCCGGCCCCCTGCGCCGTGGTGAGCAGCGCCGTGCACTGGGCCACCTCCCGCGCGCCGCCTGGCGCCAGGCGATGGGCCATCACCGGGACCAGCGCGATGAACGGCGACGCGAGGAAGGCCACCAGCGCGATTGTGCCGATGGCCGTGCGGCAGGCCGGCTCGGCCCGGGCCGCGGCGTACCCGGACCGGAGCGAGGACAGCAGGCCGGCGGGCTGGCCCGTGGGCCGGGCCAGCCGGATGAAGCCGAGGGCCAGCACCACGGCCAGGAACGAGGCCGCGTTGGCCACGAAGGCGACCGGATAGCCGAACGCCGCCACCGTCGCACCGGCCAGCGCCGGGCCGGCGATCCGGCCGAGGTTGAACTCGGTCGAGTTGAGCGAGACGGCGGCCAGGAACTCGGTAGGTGGCACCAGGTCGGGCAGGATGGCCTGCTGGAACGGGCCGATCAGCGCGCTGGCCGAGCCCTGCACGGTGACCAGCGCCACCAGCGCGGCCGGGCTGGACCGGCCCGCGGCCACCAGCACGGCCAGCAGCAGCGCACTGCCCGCGGCGGCCAGATTGCCCAGGACCAGGACCGGCCGCCGGGGCAGCCGGTCGGCCAGCGCGCCGCCGACCGGCGACAGCAGGCCGATCGGCAGGAACCCGCCCGCCGCCACCAGCACGGCCCAGGTGGCTTTCCCGGTGTCCGAGATGACCAGTGCACCGACCGCGACGGTCTGCATCCAGGAGCCGATGGTGGAGATCAGGCCCGCCGTCCACAGCACGGTAAAGGCCCGGTGCCGGAACGGCTGCAGGCCGGCCAGGCCGCGAGGGTGCCGAGCAGGCCCGGACTCGCCCGGACCGGGCCCGCCATGCTCGCCGGGATGGGCCGGACCGGTCAGCTCATCCGCAGTCCGGCTCATCCCGCCAACCTATCGGCCGGCACCGACGATCCAGCCCGGCCAGCACCCGCCGCACGCGGCAGCCGAGCACGATGCCGCCGCCAGCCGGGCTCCCGCGGCCACCTCCCAGCTGACCTGCGGAAGGCCGGTTTTGTCGGCGGGCGCCCGTAACATCCTGGTCAGGCCATCGGGCCGGGGTGGCCGACGCATCGTCCCAGCTCAGCGAGGAGATACCACTGGCGAGCTAAGATTCGAACGTGTGTTCTAGCCAAACCGACTTCCCAGTTCCCTCGTACTTATGTTCTAATACCTGCATGCCTGAGGTCGCTCGCGCTGCCGGACTCCGGTCCCCCGCCACCACCGCTGAGGCGGTGGTGGCCCTGGGTCTGGCCGGCTTCCCCCACACGGGGCCGACAGGCTTCCCGATGACCTGGCATGAGCCACCACCGGCCCGTCCCGCTGCTTCCCCAGGGTGCCCACAACACCATCAGCTGCTCACCAGACGTCGCGCAGGCAGGCTTCATGCCGGTCATCAGGATCTGACTCCGCCTGACACACAGCGCACGCTTGGGGTGAGACAGTGAGCACCTACTTCGAGGACATAATCAAGCTGAAGAGCGAGCACCTCGCTGACCTGAAGAAGACCACCGCCGACCTGGAACGGGAAATCTCCGACGCCCGCAATGGGTTGCAGCGCGAATTCTCGCAATCCCGCGCCGGGCAGGCCGCCGAGGCTGGTTTCCCCGCCGAGGCGTGCCAGTGCGAGGACTGCCAGCCGCAGCAGGCCCGGGTGCCCAGCCCGCGGCGGCCCGCGTACGCGGCGCCCCGGCTCGACTTCGGCTTCGCCCCCGGCCAGGCTGAGGCCGCCGAGACGGAGCGCTTCGACGCCGGCCGGTATGCCGCCGACCTGGCTGGCGCCGACCCGGACGCCGTCAGCGCCGACCCGGACGTGGACCGGACCACGATCCTGATCAACAAGGGCAGGCCCAGCGCGCACCGGCCCAAGCTCGCCGTCAGCCGGAAACTGGTCATCGCGGCCATCGCCGGAGTGACGCTGCTCGTTCTGCTGATTTTGCTGCTGACCTCGGGGCCCGGCGCCTCCTGGCCGGCCAGCGTGGCCCGGGTGCAGGGCTGGATGGAGCGGGCCTGCCAGAACCCCAACGTGATGTCAGAGCCCGGCCAGGTCAACTTCGCCTGTGCCAAAGGGACCAGGCAGATCCTCTGGGTGTTCGCGCTGATCACCAGCGACAGCAACCCGAGCTTCGCGGACACCAAGAGCGGCCGGCAGGGCCTGGAACCGATCACCCCGGGGCAGGGCGGGCAGGTGGCAGCGGCGCTCAACCTGCACCATCCGTACGACCCGTCCAACCCGGTGGACAGCATCCAGGTCGCGGCGCGCGCCATCAACGACATCATCGGCGGCGCGACGGTGACCGGCACGAACGGGAACGCGGAGGTCCAGCCCGGGCTGGAAAGCAGCTCAGCGAACTGCCTGCGCTACACCGGGTCGGCGGCGATGAACGCGCGGCAGGGTTACCCCGACGTGTGCGCCCGGCCGATCACCGCGCACGGGCAGGCCGCACTGGTCCGGGACGTGTACCGCGAGTGGGTGGTCGGCGCTCCATCGGCCGCCGCCAAGGACGCGGCGGTGCTGTTCGAGAACGCGAAGAATCCCGGCAATCCGCAGGTCCAGTACATCCTGAAGCACCTGCCGGCCGCCTCGCTGTTGTCCTGAGCCGCGGCCCCGCCCGGTTCCGCGCTCCGTTCCGTTCTGCTAACAACATCGGCGCGTTCAGCGCCGGGTCACACGCATCTGAGAGGAGGTGAATTCGGTGCAGCGCGCCAGCACGCCGTGGTGGCAGCAGGCGACGGCGCTGGTCAGCCTCAGCGCCGGCGGGGCCATCACGGGTTTCTCGTTCGTGCCCAAGGCCGCCGCCGATTTCTCGTCGCCGACCAGCCTGCCAGTCAACCTGCTGGCGCTGCAGCACTCCGTCCGGCAGGCCCCGGCGAGCGATGCCACGCTGCGCACCGCCATCGTCAACGTCGCCCAGCACTACCTGCAACTGGCGCAGGACAAGACACCAGCCGAGATGGAGGCGATGATCTGGCAGCAGGACAGCCTCGATCACGCCGATCACGGGGAGTCCTGCGCCGCGTTCGCCAGCCTGACCCTGGAACTGGCGGCCAAGATCGTCGGCCAGCAGAGCTGGGTGTCCGGCGGCAGTACCTATCCCTGGCCGCTGCACAGCTGGGCCGATGTCCGGGTGGAGGAAAACCCGGCCTCGCCCGGCATCATCTCGATCCAGCAGGACGCGCAGACCCATGGTCGGTGGCATCCGCTGGGCGATGGCTACCAGCCGCAGCCCGGCGACTGGGTGCTGTTCAACGGGCATGTCGAGGTGGTCACCGAGCACGCGCACGGGCTGCTGCACACGATCGGCGGGGACTCGCTGCCGAACTTCTCGGTCAACGCGCACCAGTACCCGGCCCCGCTGGCGGGCGATGGCGTGGTCGGGTTCGTCAACAATGGATCGCTGAGCCCGGACGGCCCGGCCGACACGGCGGCCAGCACTTCCGGCTCATCGCATGGTGGCCAGGGCCGATCGCACGGTGCGGGTACCCCGGTCACCGCGACGGCCGCTGGACAGGCCGCGATTCCCGGCGCGGCCCCCGCCAGTCCGGCCGCACCGGCCACCCGCCAGGCAGCAGCCGGCCCAGCAGCCGGCGCGGCCGCCGGGCTGGCGGACATACCCGGGTCCGCCCCGGCCAAGACACGGCACCACCGGCAGCACCAGACGCAGCCGGCCACCCAGGTAGACGCGGCCAGTGGGCAGCCCGCCATCCCGGGCATGGCCGGGACGGCCTCTGGCGGGCACCGGCACCGGCACGGTTCCGGTCACGGCGGCTCCCCCGCCACCGACGTGGCCGCCACTTCGGGCGGCGCGGCCATCCCCGGCATGGCCCCGCCCGGCCAGCCGGACCAGTCCGGCGCCTCGGCTGGGTCGTCCGGAGCCGGCCACCGGCCGCAGGCGGCCGGCCGCCCGGCGGCGGGCGAGACGGCCGCGCAACAGGCGTTCATCAGCGCGGTAGCCCCCGGAGCGATGGCCTCGCAGCGCGCCTACGGCGTGCCCGCGGCGGTCACGATCGCCCAGGCCATCGATGAATCGGACTGGGGCCAGAGCTTGCTGGCCAGCAAGGATTACAACCTGTTCGGCATGAAGGGCACCGGACCGGCGGGCAGCGAGGCGCTGCCGACCCAGGAGTACGAGAACGGCCAGTGGATCACCACGACGGTGCCGTTCCGGGTCTACCACAACTTCGCCGAGAGCATCGACGACCATGGCCGACTGCTCGCCGACAGCGGCTACTACGGGCAGGCGATGGCGGTTCGGCGGGCGCCCAACGCGTTCGCGTCCGCGCTGACCGGGGTGTATGCCACCGACCCGGGGTACGGCGCCAAGCTGATCAGCCTGATGCGGCAGTACAACCTGTACCAGTACGACGCGGGCACCCCGGCGGCCGGGACGGCGGCCAAGCCCAAGCCCCGCCCCACCGCCAGGCACCGGCCCACGCCGGCTCCGGCCCGGTCCGCCACGCCCACGACCTCCCCGTCCGGCACCACGCCCACACCCACCGCGACCCCCAGCCACACGCCGACCACCACGCCAAGCCCAACCCGAACCCCGGCCGCCACCCCCACGCCGGCGCACACACCAACCACCGCCCCCACCCCGGCGCGCACCCCGGCCGCCACGCCCACGGCCACGGCCAGTCCGTCCGGCGCACCCAGTCAGACGCCCGCGGCCACCCCGGCCACCGGGCACGCGCACCGCCAGGCGGCCAGCCGGGCCGGCGCACAAGGTCAGGCGTCCATTCCCGGGGTGCCGGACGCGGCCGCCCCGGCCGGGCACGGAGCCATCCCCGGGACGGCCGCCGCGGCACCCCAGCCGTCGGCCACCGCCACCACCCGTGCCGACCGCCGCGCGGCACCGCGCCGGGCCGCCGCCCATCCGGTGGCCCAGTCCGCGGTGCTGACTGCGCAGCAGACGCCGCTGCGGGCTGGCCCAGCCACCCAGCCGGCCAGCAGCAACCGCCGGGCGTGGACCACCCTGCGCCGGTACCGGCCGGAGATCCCACCGGCCGTCAACACGGCGTTCCTGACGTCGGCCAAGGTGCCGCTGCGCCGCGAGGAACCGCTGTACCGGGAAGTGGCCATCCACGCGGACATCCCGTGGAAGGTGCTGGCCGCGGCGGACTGGATGCAGTGCGAGGCACGCTCCGGGTACTCGCCGGTGCACGGCGAGAAGCTGGGCGCCATCAACCTGGACGGGACCAGCTACACGACCCGCTCATCTGCACTGGAACAGTGCGCCGACGACCTGCGCGACCTGGCCTGGTCGGTGTACCAGATCGACCTGACCGAGCGGCGGCCACTGTCCGTCGGCGACCTGGCCAGCGTGTTCGCCGCATTCCGCTGGGGGCGGCTGCTCGTCGCGCACCGGACCTCGGCGCTGGAATTCCCGTATTCAGTCGCCGGCCTGACCGTCCAGCACCTGCACATGCGCTGGCCGAAGATCGCTGAGCCGGACGCCCCGGACAAGCCCGGCGCCCGGTTCCGGCGGCCGTTCGGCGCGGTGCCGATCGTGCTCGGGCTCGGGTACCCGGCGGTCGTGTAGCCCATGCCCCAGGAAAAGGTGAATCCGATGCTCCGCTCGCTGCTGTTCGCGGCCGCCGCGCCGCCCCGGCGCCGCCCGGCCAGCCCGGACGAGGCCAGATACCGGGCCGGTGACCCGGCGAGCGGGCCACCGCCGCCGGCGCACACCGGTTACCGGCCAGACCCGGGCGGGCCGCGGTCCCCCCGGTTCCGCATCAGGCGTTCGGCAAAATGGGCGTTGGTGGTGGCCGCGGCGGTGTTCATCTTCCGCCGCGCGATCGCGTCCGTGGTGCTCACCGCGCTCGCCGCCACGCTGCACTTCCTCGGCCTCAGCGTGCACCTGCCCACGGTGCGGTTCGCCTGGCCATGGCAGACCATCACGGCGGGCACCACGACGAACACCGACCTGGGCCCGTGGGTGCTGCAGAAGATCGAGGGCATCTCCCGGCCCGCGCTGGGCCAGGCCAACTTCACCTTCGTGTTCACGCACAAGGTGTCTAAGAGCATCGGCATCTTCCCGTGCTGGTACGCCAGCACGTTCTACGCCGTGGGTCACGCGTCGGCCACCGTCAACCTCAACCCCGGCCCGGCCTGGTGGCGCCCGGCCCAGGGGCACTACCGGCTCCAGGTGCTGAGCAGGCCGCGGGGCGGGCAGCCGGGGCAGGTGACGGTCACGATGATGCTGCCCGCCCCGCAACTCCCCCAGTCGGCGCACGACGTCACGATCGACAACCTGCCGTCCAAGCCGGTGGCCACCCAGCACAGCTGGACCTATCCCGGCTTCGGCTGCGGTGTGCTGCTCCGCCCGCAGTTCGCCCAGTCGGTGCTGTACGCCCAGGCCCAGCAGATCGCGTTCTACAAGGCCACCCGCGCGCCGGCGGTGACCCGCCCGCTCATCCAGAGCGCGGAGACCGAAGCCACCCAGACCATCCGGAACAACTTCATCCAGCCGACGCTGAACGCTCTCGGCTACACGCTCAAGCAGTTCACCCTGCGCTGGACGGCCGCACCGTAACCGGCCACGCGGCGATCACGGGGTCGGCGTGGCCGTCCCGGTGGGCGTGGTGGCCGAGGCCGACGCGGTCGCCGACGGGGTGACGGACACGGTCGGGCTGGGCACCGCGGATGGCGTGGTGCTGGCCGGCGAGGTGCTCGGCGTGGGCGTGGCCGGGGCGCTGCTCCGGGCGGGCGATCTGCTCTGGGATGGCGCCGGCGAGCTGGTATGGCTGCCTTGCGCCGGGCCGAGCAGGCTAGGTGGCTGAACTAGGTGATGCGTGGGCGCCAGTAGCAGGAACATCACCGCGGCGACCACGCCGAGCACCACGACCAGGCCGCCGGTGGCCGCGCCAGCCGCGATCGCGCTGCGGTCCCGGCGGTACTCGGTGCGGCGGCGGTCACGCAGCCAGGCGGGCAGCGCGGCCCGCTGCGCGGCCCAGCTGTTGACCGGCGCGGCGGCCATGCCGAGCGTCGGGAAGAGCAACAGCACCGCCAGCAGCGGGCCGCTGAGCTGCGTCACTTTGGTCAGTGCGGCGATGATCCCGGCGAAGCCGAGCACAGCGAGGCTGGTCTCGGCCCAGTTGGCCCGCAGCGCTTCCCACCACTTGGCCTGCTCGCTGGTCTTGGGGGTCCGCAGGAACGCGGCCTTGCGGCTGAACAGCCCCATGATCGAGGCCCGGCTGACCACCAGCGAGGTGGACTGCCAGATGAAGAACGCGCCGAGCGCGTCCCGCCAGGACGCACCAGTGCCCCGGCGGAGCAGCGCTATCGCGCGGACCAGGCCCAGCCCGACCAGCACCGGCACGGTGGCCACCAGGAACGGGGTGAGCTTGCGGAACAGCTCACCGCCGCCGCTGGCCAGGTTGAGCGCCCCGGCCAGCAGGAAAACCAGGAAGATGAGGCCGAGCAGGTCGCCATACCACTGCACGCCGCCGGCCAGGTAGGCCCAGCGCTGCGAGTTGGTCAGGTGGTTGTCCCGGCCCTGCCGGCCGGGCAGCAGCGAGCGCCAGTGCATCCGCAGGATCTGGATACCGCCGAAGCACCACCGGTACCGCTGGCCCTTGAGCCCCTCGAACGTCAGCGGCATGATGCCGCGGCCCCAGGTCTGGTCCATGTGCAGCCCATGCCAGCCGGCCCGGAGCAGCCGCAGCGACAGCTCGGCGTCCTCGGTAATGCACCACTCGTCCCAGCCGCCGAGCTGTTCCAGCGCGACGCGGCGGATCAGGCCCATGGTGCCGGCGAAGATGGCGCCGTCGTGCTCGTTGCGGGCCGGCTGGGAGATGGCGAAGAAGTACTTATAGGAGTAGTAGAGCCGCCGGTAGTAGGGCGCGCTCTGCCAGTCCCGGTAGTCCTGCGGGCACTGGATGAAGCCGACCCACGGCTCGGTGAACGCGGCCGCGCAGCCGCGCAGGAACCCGGGCTCGATCTGGTAGTCGGAGTCGACCACGCCGATGACCTCGGCGGCCTCGTCGGTGAGCTCGCGCAGCGCGTAGTTCAGCGCCCCGGACTTGTACCCCGGCCAGTCGGCCAGGTGGGCAAACTTCACCCCGTGCCCGGCGCACCAGGCCTCGACCGGCCGCCACAGCGCCTCGTCGCTGGTGTTGTCGTCGGTCAGGATGACCTCGTAGCGCGGGTAGTCCAGCCGGAGCAGGCAGCGGAGCGTGTCGATGACCATGTCCGGCGGCTCGTTGTGCGCCGGGACATGCAGGCTGACGAACGGCAGGTCGTCCTCGGCGGCGGTCAGCGGGATGGACCGGGTGATCCGGCGGCGCCACTGCTCGGTACCCAGCGCGTCGCAGATTTCCCACAGGTAAGCGCAGGACAGCAGCGCGGCGAACACCTCGAACAGCCAGAGCAGCACCCCGCCGGCCGTGCTGGCCAGGCCGAGATGGCTCTCGAACGTCCAGCGCAGTGCGAAGACCAGGTAAACGGCGAACAGGAACACGCTGGAGGACCAGCACAGATGCGCGCGGGCGCGCCACCGCCTGGTCACCGGCAGCCAGATCAGGCTGGCCACCACCACGCCGGCTGCGCCGGCGATCAGGTTGTGCTCGGTCGCGTGCAGCAGCCGGAGCACCACGGCCGCCGCCGCGGCCAGCACCGCCGTGCCGATCAGCGCGAGCACCAGCCTGCGGGTGGCCGGCCAGGCCCCCGCGACATGGGCGCGCTGCCGGGCGCCGGCGAACAGCCCGGCCGAGCCCAGCGGCGCCGCCACGATCCCCGCCAACAGCAGTGCGGCCAGCATGGTGGGTTCCTTATCGTCCGGGAATGTGCGTTATGCCGGACATTGCAGCTTCCCGCGACGGCCCAGGCCATGCATGGGGGTATCGGTACGGCGTCGTTCACCGCGGGCGCATACGATACGAGCAGCCCGTCCCGGCGCGAAAGGAACGGTCAGTGAGCAGCAACGGCGGATCCGCCAATCTGGGCGACAGCGACGACCCGGCCGGGCCTGACCTGGCGTCCTTTGATACCGGCGTCGCGCACCCGGCGCGGGTCTATAACTACTGGCTGGGCGGAAAGGACAATTACGCGGCCGACCGGGAGGCGGCCGAGCACGCCGTCGCGGCCAACCCGAACATCCTGCCCGGTGTGCGGGCCAACCGGGCGTTCCTGCGCCGCGCGGTGGAGTACCTGGCCGGCGAGGCGGGGATCCGGCAGTTCCTGGACATCGGCACCGGGCTGCCCACCGCGGAGAACACTCACGAAGTGGCCCAGGCCATCGCGCCGGACAGCCGGATCGTGTACGTGGACAACGACCCGATCGTGCTGGCGCACGCCCGGGCCCTGCTGACCAGCACCCCCGAGGGCGCCACCGCCTATGTCGACGCGGACGCGCGGGACACTGACACGATCGTGGCCGAGGCGGCCAAGGTGCTGGACTTCAGCCAGCCCATCGCGGTCATGTTCCTGATGATCCTGCAGTACATCCCGGACGACGAGCAGCCGCAGCAGATCGTGGCCCAGCTGATGGACGCGATGCCGCCGGGCAGCTACCTGTCCACTCGGACACCACCGGGGACATCGACAGCGAGCGGGTCGCGACCGCCACGGCGCGGCTCAACGCCCGGCTCGGGCCTGCCCAGCTGCACCGCCGGAGCCGGGAGCAGATCGCCGCCTATTTCACCGGCCTGGACATGGTCGAGCCCGGGCTGGTCTTCCTGCCGGAATGGCGGGCGCTGGCCAATCCCGCGCACATGATCCCGTGCTACGCGGGCGTCGGCCGCAAGCCCTGACGTCATGGCGGAATGGATCTATTTCATCCACCCGCCACGGGATGACTTCGCCGCGACGATGACGGACGCCGAGCAGGCGGCCTGGGCCGGGCACTTCGCCCGGCTGCAGCGGCTGCTGGCGGATGGGCAGCTGATCCTGGCTGGGCCGACGCTCGGCCGCATCAACACCGGGGTATGCGTGTTCGAGGCGCCGGACGAAGCCGCCGCCCGGCAGGTGATGGCGGAGGACCCGGCCATCCAGGGCGGCTTCGCCCGTGGGGAACTGCGGCCGTTCCGGCTCTCCCTGCTGCGCGGCCGGGACTAATCCGCACTGTCGGCCGGCCCGAATAAGCCGCTGCCGGTTCGCGGACACCGCTTAGCTACCAGGGGAACACATGCCAGATGTTGCGCTGCGGCCGGTGGAAGATGGCGATCTGGACGCGCTGTTCGAGCAGCAGCGGGATCCGGAGGCGGTCCGGATGGCCGCGTTCACCGCCCCGGACCCGGACGACCGGAGTGCGTTCGACGCACATATGGCCCGGGTGCTCGCGTTGCCGGACGTCACGCATCGCGCGGTGACCTGCGACGGTGAGCTGGTGGGCAGCATCGCCAGCTTCCCCATCGAGGGCCAGACCGAGATCACCTACTGGATCGACCGCGCCGCCTGGGGCCGGGGCATCGCCACCCGGGCGGTCGCGCTGCTCCTCGACCTGGTGCCGGACCGGCCGCTGTACGCCCGCGCGGCCAGCGACAACGCCGGCTCGCTGCGGGTGCTGCACAAGTCCGGCTTCACCGACATCGGGACCGAGGTCTCGTTCGCGCCCGCGCGGAACACCGAGATCGAAGAGACCATCCTCCGGCTCTGCTAGCTTTGCGCCTCCGGGGGCGCTGGATCCGCCCCCTTCGGCGCGGCCCGCTATCAGCGCTGGACTGCGCGCTGATAGCGGGCGGCCAGCACGCGCAGCCGCGCGACCAGTTCTGGCGGCTCGGTCACGGTGAAGTCGGTGTCCAGCAGGCCCAGGTAGACCACGAGACTGTGCACGCTGTCCGCCCCGCAGGCCAGCACGCAGGACTGCTCATCGATCGCCTCGATGACGCCGCCCACCGCCGGAGGGAGGCGGTCGGCCAGCACGGCCGCGGGCAGCTGTACGGTGACCCGGGCCCGGAACCGGAAGCCCGCCCTGGACACGCCACGCGCCACGTAGGCCGCGACGTCGCCGCCCTCCGGCAGCTCGCGCGGCGTGAACCGCGGCCCGGCCGGGGTGCGCGGCTGGATCCGGTCCACCCGGAACGTGCGCCAGTCGCCACGGTCGGTGTCCCAGCCGAGCAGATACCACTTCATGCCCCAGGAGACCAGCCGGTGCGGCTCCACCGAGCGGACAGCGCTGGTGCCGTCGTGTGTCCGGTAGTCGAGACGAAGCCGCTCATGATCGCGGCAGGCACTGGCCAGCGTGGTCAGCACCGCTGCGTCCACCGCGGGCGGCGGCGAGTCGGGCGGGACCGGCACGGTGTAGTCCGCGACCGCGCTGACCCGGCGGCGCAGCCGGGACGGCAGCACGTTCTCCAGCTTGGCCAGGGCACGGAGCGAGGTCTCCTCGATGCCGGTGACCGGGCTGCGCGCGGCGGTGCGCAGCCCGACCGCGACGGCCACCGCCTCATCGTCGTCCAGCAGCAGCGGTGGCATGGCCGCCCCGGCGCCCAGCCGGTACCCGCCGTCGGTGCCCCGGGTGGCGTGCACCGGGTAGCCGAGGTCGCGCAGCCGGCCGACGTCCCGCCGCACGGTGCGCTCGGTGACATCCAGCCGGGCGGCCAGGTCGGCCCCGGACCAGTCGCGGCGGGCTTGCAGCAGCGAGAGCAGTTTCAGCAGCCGGGCCGACGTTTCCCACATGAGCAGAAGTCTGCCTCATCTTTAGGACAGAAGTTGTCCGCAACGGTCCGTAGCGTAGCTGGCATGACGACATCAGCGCAGATCGAGCCGTTCCGTATCGACATCCCGCGCCGTGACGTGGACGACCTGGCCGCGCGGCTGGCCGCCACCCGCTGGCCGGACGAGGTGGCCGGGGCCGGCACCGAGTACGGCATGCCGCTCGGCACCACGCGGCGGCTGGCCGAGCACTGGCGCACCAGCTACGACTGGCGCGCGCGCGAGGCCCAGCTCAACGAGTTCCCGCAGTACCGCACCACCATCGACGGGCAGACCATCCACTTCCTGCACATCCAGTCGGCCGAGCCGGACGCGCTGCCGCTGCTGCTGCTGCACGGCTGGCCGGGTTCGGTGCTCGAGTTCGCCGGGATGATCGGCCCGCTGACCGACCCGAAGGCGCACGGCGGCGACCCGTCCCAGGCGTTCCATGTCGTGGTGCCGTCGCTGCCCGGGTACGGGTTTTCCGGCCCGACGGCCGCGCCGGGCTGGGACAGCCGCCGGATGGCACTGGCGTTCAGCACGCTCATGGACCGGCTGGGGTACCAGCGGTGGGGCGCCGTCGGTGGGGATGCCGGCGCCCTGGTGGGGCGCGAGCTTGGCATCCTGGCGCCAGGCCTGATCGGCGTGCACCTGATGCAGATCTTCGCCTTCCCGTCCGGTGACCCGGCCGAGCTGGCCGCGCTGACCGACGCCGACCGGCAGAGCCTGGCCGGGACGACCGCCGACTTCCAGAGCAAGTCCGGGTACCAGAAGATCCAGCAGACCCGGCCGCAGACGCTGGGCTACGGGCTGACCGATTCGCCGGCCGGCCAGCTGGCCTGGAACGCCGAGCTGTGGACCGGCTGGGGCGACTACGCGGACTACCTCGACGTGAACACGTTCCTGACCCACGTGAGCATCTACTGGTTCACCCGGACGGCCGGCTCCAGCGCCCGGCACTACTTCGAGGACGCGCACAGCGGGGCCGGGTACCGGGACGAGCCGAACCCGACCCCGACCGCGGTCGCGGTGTTCCCGCAGGACTTCCGGACGATCCGGGCCTGCGCGCAGCGGGCCAACAACGTCGTCCGGTACACCGAATTCGACCGTGGCGGCCACTTCGCGTACACCACCGACCCGGATCTCGTCGTCGGCGATGTCAGGGAGTTCTTCGCCACCCTGGCCTGATCCGCGCCAAAGGGGCGCGGCGCCTTTAAAGCGCCCCCGGAGGCGCAAGGCTAACAGAGCAGTTGTAGCAGCCGTAGCCCACGTTGCGCAGCTGGACCAGGGTGATCTCCGGCCGGGCCAGGAACTCCCGGATAACCGGCATGGCGTGCTCGCCGTCCTCGGCGAGCACGCCGCCGGCGATCCTGCCCTCCCGGTCGTACGCCCGCACCACCTGCTGGCGGTGGCTCAGCCCAGGTGGGTACTGGTCCGGGGTGCGGTAGCCGTCGCACGGCCCGGCGTGGATGAACACCGGGCCGCGTTCGGCGTAGGCGCCCCGGCCACCGGGCGGCGTGTAGGCGATCAGCAGCACCCGCTCGCCGGGCACGGTTTCGCGCAGGCAGCAGCGCAGCGGGCTGCCGCCACCGGTGTCGGTCTGCACGGTCAGCTGATGGCCGGCCTCGTCCATCCCGGCCGCCCTGATCCCGTCCAGCGTGGCCGCCGGGATCGGCTCGAAGCGGAACCGTCCGCCGGCCGGGGGCCGGGTCATGATCTGCTCGGCAGGTTGTGTGCTCATGCCCGGTAGACGCGGCGGGTCAGCCAAACGTGAGGTGCCGGCATAACATGGCCGCAGCGGCGTTCTGGACATGCCGCTGCTACGAGGGGAACAAAGGATGATCGTCCCAGCGGTCATACTCATCCTGGTCGGCCTGGTGCTGATCGTGCTGGCCGTGGCCAGCCGGCAGGGACGGCTGCCACGCAATATCGTGGCCGGGGTCCGGACGCCGTCCACAATGCGCAGCGACCAGGCGTTCAAGGTAGCCAACAAGGTGGCCGCGCCGCTGACCGCGGCGGGCGGTGCCGTGCTGGTGCTCGGCGGCGTGCTGGCCGCGGTGCTGGGCAAGTCCAGCGCCGGGCCGGTGCTTACCGCCTGCGCCCTGGTCTGTGCGGTCCTGTGCTGCGGGGGCGCGATCAAAGGTGTCCGGGCCATCCGGACGCTGTAAGCACGCCGGTGGGAACGGTGCTGCTCACCGAGCGGCTGGCGCTGCGCCGGTTCACCGCCGGTGACGTCGACGGGCTGCTGGCCCTGGACGGCGATCCGCGGGTGCTCCGCTTCCTGGACCGCACGGCCAAGTCGCGGGCGCAGATCCAGGCCGAGGTGCTGCCCCGCCTGCTGGGCGGCTACGCGCGGCACCCCGGGTTCGGCTGCTGGGCCACCGAGGCTCGCCACGATGGCGGCTTCGTCGGCTGGTTCGGGCTGCGGCCGGTGCGGCCCACCGCCGCTGCCATGGCGCACTGGCCCGACGCCCCGCCCGGCCCGGTCACGGTGGCTTCGCTCGGCTGGTCGCCACCACCATGGCCGTCAACACCGGGTCCCGGCGGGTGCTGGCCAAGGCCGGCCTGCGCTACCTGCGCACCGTGCACCTGGACTGGCCGGATCCGCTACCCGGCAACGAGCAGGGCGACGTCGAGTACCAGCTGCACCGGGCCGGCTGGCACCCGTCCAACACCCCAATTTGCCGAACGCCACCGCCTGCCTAAGGTCCCGCTCAGGGCTCGCTGGGGTTGGTGATCCGGGCCAGGAACAGCGGCGTATGCGTGGCGGTGTCTTCGAGCAGCAAGAGGAATGGCCGGTCGAAGGTCAGCCTCACCGGCGGCCCGACCCGCAGGGCGGTGCCGACCGCCACGCCGGTCGCCGCGGCGGCGGTCGTCCCGGCCGGGGTGACGTCCATCGTGTCCTGCTGGACTATCTCGGAGATCTGGCTGTCCTGGGGGCCCAGCCCGGAGTAGTCGCCGGTCAGCGGCAAGCCCATGGCGGCCAGCGTGGTCTGCAGGCTGTCCCAGGTCTGGCGGAGCTGGAGCCGGGGCAGCCGGACGCCGGTCGGGCCGGCGCTGGACCCGGTGGTCAGCGTGGTCCACTGCGCCGCCGTGGGGACGGCGCAGCCGGCCGCGTGCGCCGGTGGCAGCAACGCAACCGCGGCCAGCCCGTGCCCGGCGTACGGCAAGGTGGCCGACTGCCAGCCGGCCGCCTGCCGGTAGCTGGCCACCGGGTCGGTGCTGCTCATCATCGGCACCTGGACGACGTCCCCGCTGGCGGTATGGAACGGCGCCGGGCTGGCCGCCGGGAAGGGCTGCTGCCACCGCGCCTTGAGGTAGACGGTGTTGGACAGCACGGTCCGGGTGGACGCGGGCAGCGGCGCCGGGAAGAGGGCGGGCACCAGGCCGTGCGTCTCCTGGTCGACGACCCCGTTGATCTGGTTCGTGGTGGCTGGCTCGTCGCCGAAGTTCACCGACCACAAGCCGGCCCGGTACGCGGTGCGCAGATCATCGAGCACCCGCTGGGTGGGCCGGGTCCCGGACTGCTCGAACAGGTGGTTGGTGATGGTGAGCTGGTGCAGCCCGGCCAGCGTGGCAGTATGCCGGTCCAGCGCGGCGACCAGCCCGGGCTGCCAGGCCGGCAGATGCAGCAGCCGCCCCACGGCGGCCGCCGTCGGGCCGTTGGCCCCGGCGTACAGCATGCCGAGCGCTTCAGCGGCTGATTCCGGTGACAGCAGCAGGTTGGCCGCTGCGGCCGGGGCGCAGACCCCGCGCAGCAGGGCCAGGCCGAAGGCGTCCTCGGCCGCGGTGAGCCGGCCCGGCGGCAGCGTGGCGGCCGGCAGCTTCTCCACCTGGCCGGTCAGCAGTTGCCCGCCGCCGCGCGCCGGGGAGCGTGATTGACCGCAGCCGGCCACCAGGACGGCCGCGCTGGCCAGGATCGCCACCGTCAGTATGAGCGGACGGCCGGGCCTGCTCCGCACCATGTGACCTCCCCGTCCGCGCGGCCGACGCCTGCTGCCTGGATAAGACGCACCCGGCGCCGCCACGGTTTCGCCCGCGCCGGCGCCGGGTGCTAGTCCGTCAGGTCAGCAACTCGTCTTGTTGAAGCAGCGGACCGTGTTGGACAGGGTGTCCTGGTACGGCGCGTACATCGCCAGCGGCTGGTTGCTGTACTTGTAATCGTTGTGCCCGTTGATGTAGCCGGGGCCAGCGCTCGTCCAGCCGATGTTCCAAGCGCCACCGCTCGAACCGCCGGTCATCGGGTTACCGATCACGATCGGCCGGGTGCCATTGGCGCCGCTGATGTTGCCGTCCTGGCCCGCCGTCGCGCCGATGTCCTCGACCATGTTGAGGCCGTTGTACGGCGACGCGGCCGGGTACCCGAACGCCACGAACTGCTGGTTGACCGGGTAGTTCCAGGCGAAGCCGTCCCAGCCCACCGAATTCCCGAGGGTGCGCCCGGTCGTGCTGGACGTGCCCACCGTCATCGCGGCCTCGTCCTCGGTCAGGTCGCTGTTGTTGAACCAGGCCGAGGTGGTGATGGCGGCGCCCGTCCAGACGAACTCGCCAAACGGGTCGAAGTTCGCGACGTTCCCGTTGTACGTAGGCCATTTCGGCCGGGTGGGTAACGGGACCGGGCGATACTGGGCGGTATGCCGCACCGCCGCGATGGGAGCGACCGGCCGCCCTTCCGGCGGCCGGTTGACTCCGGGCTGGCTGAGCTGCTGCTCGACGCCGACCGGCCCGGGGCGTGGATGCTGCTGGTGGACGATGTCCCGCAGTCGCATGTCGACCTCGATGATCCGGAGTACCTGGACTTCGACTACATGCGGCGGCTGGGGCACCTGGCCGATCTGGCCGCGCCCCCCGGCCAGCCGCTGCGCGTGCTGCACCTGGGCGGGGGCGGGCTGACCCTGGCCCGGTACGTGGCCGCGACCCGGCCGGGATCCAGCCAGCTGGCAGTGGAATCCGACGCCGCCCTGGTCGCGCTGGTGCGCCGGTGGCTGCCACTGGACCAGCCCGCCCGCCGGGACGGCGGCCGCACCGGCGCGGGCCGGGTCCGGATCCGGGTCGGGGACGCCCGCGCGGTGCTGGAGCAGATGCCGGCCGCCTCGTTCGACCTGGTGGTGGCGGACCTGTTCGCGGGCGCACGGACCCCGGCCCACCTGACCTCGGTGGAGTTCGCGGCCGCCGCCGCCCGGGTGCTCACCCCGGCCGGCTGCTACGCGGTGAACGTGGCCGACGGGCCGCCGCTGGGCTACGCCCGCGCCCAGGTGGCCACGGCCGGCTCGGTCTTCGCCCAGGTGTGCCTGATCGCCGACCCAGGCGTGCTGCGCGGGCGCCGGTTCGGCAACCTGGTGCTCGCCGCCGCCCAGGACGAGCTGCCGCTGGCCAGGCTGGCCCGGCGCGCGGCCGGCGACCCATTCCCCGGCCGCCTGGTGCACGGCGCCGACCTGGGCCGGTTCGCGGCCGGCGCGAAACCCGTCACCGACGCCAACGCCCAGCCCTCCCCCGTCCCGCCCCCGGACGTCTTCGCCACCCGCCCCTGATCACCAGCGCGCTCATAGCCCAGCCCCGCCACCCCCGGTTACCCCCGCCACCCCCGGGTTACCCCCGCCACCCCCGCTTAGCCGCGCCACCCCCGCCCAGCCGCGCCGCCCACACCCAGCACACCGCCTCGCCCCAGCGCGGCCGCGTTCCCGCCCAGCCGGGCCGCGCTCCCTCGCCCCAGCGCATCGTGATCATGAGATTGGTGTCGTCCCAGCGACACCAATCTCATGATCACGATGGCCGCCGACGCAGCGAGCCGCTGCGCTTCGGCGGTCAACGGCGCTAGGCGCTGGGATTGACTAATATCCTGGTTCCCACTATATTGGTGGCATGGCTGGTAAGCCGATGACCGGACAGGCGTTCTTCGTGCTCACCGCGCTGGCTGGGGGCCCGCGGCATGGCTACGGCATCGTGGGTGACGTGGCCGAGCTGTCCCAGGGCCGGATCCTGCTGAAGATCGGCAGCCTGTACGGGGTGCTGGACCGGCTGGCCGCCGAGGGCCTGATCGAGCCCGACCGGGAGGAAGCACACGACGGCCGGCTGCGCCGCTACTACCGGCTGACCCGGGACGGGCAGCGCGCGCTGGCTGAGGAAGCCGAACTGCACGCCGCTGCCGCCCAGGCGGTGCGGGCCAGACTGGGCCAGACCGGCCCAGCGGCGGCCGGAGCAGCCGGATGAACGACGGCCTGGACCTGGAGCAGCGGTACCGCCGGGTGCTGCGGCTGCTGCCCGGCTGGTACCGGGAGCGGTGGGAAGCGGACATGGTCGCGGCGTTCCTGGACAGCTGGCACACCGGCGACCCGGACGATGACGAGTTTGCCCTCAAGTTCTGCAAGCCCACCTGGCCAGAGGTCACCGACGTGGCCGTCCTGGCCATCCGGCTGCACCTGGGCGGCCCGGGTACTCCGCGCCGGTACGCCTGGGGCCAGGCCATCCGGCGCGCGGTGCTCGCCGTGCTGCTGGTGCACGCGGTGCTGGGCCTTAACGTGCTCGTGCGGATCACCTGGAGCCGCCGTCTGTTCGGGCTCCCCGCGCCGCCCGCGATCCTGGCCACCGCCACCCCCGGCGGTGTCTGGGACACGGTGTTCTACGTGGTCAACTTCGCCTGGATCGTGATTTTCGTGGCGCTGGTCCTCGGGCACTACCGCACGGCCCGGGTCCTCACGGCGCTGGCCATCGTCCCCGACCTGGTGGCTTTGCTGCAGGCCCAGTTCACCCGCATCATGCCGGTGCCGTTCGGGCCGTGGGCCTGGTGGATCCTGTTCAACCTGGTCCTGGTCCTAGCCATGACCGCGTTCCACGACGCCGCCCGGCCGGCCGCGCGCTGGCCCTGGCTGCTGGCCCTGCCGGCCGGCTACCTCCTGGTGATCGTGCCGCTGCTGGCGCTCCAGGCGACCGGCAACTCCGCCTGGATGCCGGACTTGGCCGGGCAGTGCTGCCTCCTGGTCGCCCTCGCCTGCCTGGCGCACGTACCCCGGGCCTGGTCCGGCCAGGCAGCAGGCTCAGGCGTAGGGTCGCTGACCCTGACCCTGCTGGCCACCCTGGCCGGGGTGTACCGGATCGCCACGCTCACCGGCTACCGGTACGACCCGCACCTGGTGAACGTGAGCCTGGCCGAACTGCTCATCCTGCTGGCTGCCGTCGCGCTGGTCGCCCCCGACGCCGCCCGGGCCCAGACAGGAACGCCCGCACGGCCACCACATCCGCACGCCACGGCTGCCTAGGAGGATCCAGACATGCCGTTCCAGCGCCCGTCCCGCCCGCTGTCCGTCCTGGCCGGCGCGCTGACCGCGGGCAGCATCGTGGTTGCCATGGCCGGCTGCAGCCACGTGACTCCGCTAGGGCCGGACCCGGCACCAGTTACCCTGCCGCCAACACGCCATCTGGGGTCACCGATCACCGTGCAAGTCCTGCGCAGCCAGCCGCCCACGGCAGCGGGCCGGTGCCCGGCCGGCACAGTTGACCTCTTCGGGCTGCAGCCCAACGTGCCGCGGGCCGCGGTAGTGCACGCCCTGCTCCCCCGGCCCGTCCAGGGGAGCCCTTCCCCGACGGCCAAGCTGCCCAGGCCGGCCAGGCCGCCGGTGGGCGTAGCGTGCTTCCGTCCGGTCGGTACGCCGGTAACGGTCACTTCCGCCGGGGTCTCCTCGGTCACCACCTACCGGAACCAACCGGGGCCCGCCACATACGGATTCGTGATCGCCTTTCCCACCGCCGACGTGACGGCGTTGACCGCGGTCGTCAGTCAGGCCCAGGACGCTGGCGAAGCCACCAGCATCAGCGTCGCCGGCAAGCTCTGGCAAGCCCCGCAACCACGACAGCGGGTGAACGCACTCCGGGCGGTCCAGATCACCCTGCTCAGCCGGAACCAGGCCGTCCAGCTTCACCACCTGCTGGTCCCGTCCGGCTGATCGCGGCCGGCTGATCGCGGCCGGGCGGCGCGAGGTCAGGAATGGATGATCTTGGTGTGGTGGCAGAAGTGCACCCGCTCGGGGGCCATCTGGTGGATCCGGCCCAGCGATGACCGCCAGGTCACCGGGTCGCTGGCCTGGCCGGGCACCAGGTCGCTGTCCGGCGGGCCGGCATACTGGTGCGGGGTGTAGGCCGCGTCCCCGATGAGCAGGTCTCCGGCGCCGTCGCCGGTGCGGACCAGCACGCACTGGTGCCCGGCGGTGTGCCCGGGCGTGGCCAGCACGGACAGGCCGGGCAGGATCTCGGCGTCCCCGTCCACCAGCTCGAACCGGGCGTTGGCGAAGCCGAACCAGTCGTACAGGTCCCGCGACTCGCGTTCGGCCCGGGCCAGCTCGGCCCGCTGCACGTAGCACGGCGCGTGCCGGAAGACCGCGTTCTGCCCGCAGTGATCGAAGTGCAGGTGGGTATTGATGACCAGGCCAATGTCGCCGGGCGTCATGTCCAGTTCGGCCAGCGCGTCGGCGACCGTGCGGTTGACCACCCGCCAGTCGTCCAGCCATTCCTGCGGGCCGCCCACGCCGGTGTCCACCAGTACCGCGCCGCCCGGGTGGGTGATGACGAACCCGTGCACCGGCCACTCCCGGCCGTCCACGCCGCGCAGGCTGGCCAGGTGCAGCCGCTTAACCTCCAGCATGTCCGGGTTATATCACCCGCGCGGCCCGGCGACGCGGCGCTGGACGTGCAGCAGGTACTCCTTCCGGTTCAGCGGGCTGGGGCCGGAACGCGGCCGGACCGGCCCGCGGCCCGGCACCGCCTGGTAGCGGTCGAACGCGCAGTCCAGCACCCCCTCGCCGCGGGTCAGCCCGGGTAGCTGCTGCTCCAGTTCGTGCACCCGGGCGGCCGGGATGTCTCCCTCGACCAGGTACGACGAACCGCGCGGCTGTGGCGCCCCGGGCACCGCGGCCAGCCGGGCCAGCAGCGGCCGCACCAGCCCGAACGTGTCGGCCGGGATGTCCAGGCTGAACCGGTGGATGGGCTCGTACACCTGGGTACCGGCCCGGCGCAGCGCGGTCATCAGGACCAGCGGGGTCAGGTGCCGGAAGTCCGCGGCCGAGGTGGACCACTTGCTCCAGCCAAACGGGGGCGGCGGCGTGTACCCGGAGTGGGTCAGGGTGACGACGGCGTCGGTGACCGGCCAGCCGGACAGCCCTTCGCGCAGCGTGTCCCGCACTGTCTCCTCGACCGCCTTCTGGAACGCGACCGGCAGCGCGCCCGGCTCGATACCGAGCTGGAACCGGACCCCGGAGCCGGCCGCGGCCGGCTCGATCCGCAGCCCGGCCGTGGCCCGGAACGGGTTGGCCTCGTCGCTCATGAACTCGGCGGCCGCGCCGCAGCCGGACGGCCGCTCGATGCACAGCGTGGTTGACTCGCGGAACCCGACGTCGAGGCCGAACTCGTCGGCCAGCGTGGCCTGGATGACTTCCTTCTGCACCTCGCCGTACAGCGAGACGAGGATCTCCTGGCGGATGTCGTCCTGCCGCACGTTGATCAGCGGGTCCTGCTCGGCGAGCAGGCCGAGCGCGGCGCGCAGCGCGCCCTTGTCGGCTGGCCGGGCGGGCACGACCACCGTTTCCAGCGTCGGCGGCGCGAAGTACGTGCGCTCCCCCGGCGCCGCAGCCGCACCATTCCCTGCGCCCAGCACGTCGCCAATCTGAATGCCGCCCAGCCCGCACAGCTTGCCGATCTGGCCGGCCACGACCCGGTCCCGCCCGGTGGCCGGACCGCGGTCGAAGACGCTGATCCCGGTGACCTTGCCGGTACCCGCCGCACCAGTGCCTGCCACACCGGTACCCGCCACACCGGTACCCGCCGCGCCAGTGCCCGTCACACCAGTGCCGGCCGGGCCGAACCGCAGCCGGTCCCTGACCTGCACCGTGCCGGAGAACATCCGGACATAGGCGATCTTCTCGCCAGCCGGCCCGCGCTCGATCTTGAACACGGTGCCCGCGACCGGCCCATCGGCCGCACCCGCGGCACGGGGCAGCAGGTCCTGGATGCCATCGGTCAGTTCGGTCACGCCCGCGCCGGTGCTGGCCGACCCGAAGAACACCGGGTACACCAGGCCCTGCCGGGCCTGGGCCACCAGCGCGGCGCGCAGCCGCCGGTAGGGCACGGCCGCCTCGTCCTCGATCCACGCGGCCAGCAGCGCGTCGTCGTGCTCGGCCAGCGCCTCGGCCAGCCCGGCGGCGAAACCGGCATCCGCCGCGCCGTACCGGACGAAGCTCGCTTCGCGGCGGCCCAGGTCACACGGCGCACCCATCGGAACGATGTCGCGGGTCAGCCGGGCCCGGATGCCCCGCAGTACCCGCTGGCCGTCCGCGCCACTGCGGTCGATCTTGTTCACGAAGATGAGCACCGGGATGCCCAGCCGCCGCAGCGTGCGCATCAGCACCCGGGTCTGCGCCTGCACCCCCTCGACCGCGGAGATGACCAGCACTGCGCCGTCCAGCACGGTCAGCACCCGCTCCACTTCGGCAATGAAATCCGGGTGGCCGGGCGTGTCGATCAGGTTGACCGTGACGTCGCCAATGCCGAACGACACCACGGCGGATTTGATCGTGATGCCACGCTGCCGTTCCAGCGCCAGCGTGTCGGTCTGGATACTGCCCTTGTCGACGCTGCCGATCTCGCCGATGACCCCGGCGGCGAACAGCAGCCGCTCGGTCAGGCTGGTCTTACCGGCGTCAACGTGGGCCAGGATGCCCAGGTTGAGGGTGTTCGGTGCGCTCACAAAGCGTCATGTCCTTTGCAACGGCGGCGATGGCCTGCGGGTTGGACACGAACGCTGCGCGCACGTCACCCTCCTGGTCGGTTGACTGGTCAGCACGAGTAGAGCAGGCTCAGGCCGGCCCGGGCAAGTGATTTTCCGAGAACGGCAGCAAAGATCCATTCTTAGGAATGGCATCAAATCCGGCACGCGAATGCCACCGGAATGCCTGCTGAGAACAGTGACGGCGCCCGGCCGGGGTATCCCGGCCGGGCGTCCCGCTGGCGAGCTAAGTACTATTGGCTGTAGTAGGTGCGGCGAGCCAGACGGGACGTGACAGTGGCGCGAGCACGTGCGGTGGTGATCGGCGCGGGGATCGGCGGCCTGGCGGCGGCTGCGGGCCTGTGCTCGGCCGGCTGGGATGTCACCGCTTGCGAGCGGGCGACATCGCTTGAGCCGGTCGGGGCCGGTCTGGCGCTGGCTCCCAACGGGCTGCGCGCTCTGGACGTGATCGGTGCCGGGAACCCGCTGCGGACACTGGCGGTTCGGCAAGAACTGGGCATCCGCCGGTCCGACGGCCGGTGGCTCATGCGCAGCACCACCGGGCACATGATCGCCGACCGGTTCGGGGACCCGGTCATCCTGGTGCCCCGGGCGGCGGTGATCGACGCGCTGACTGCCCGTGTCCCGGACGGGGTGCTGTCCCTGGGAACCGAGGTGACGTCAGTGGAGCCCGGCGGGAACGCGGCGGCCCGCATCTCCACCACGGCCGGCCAGCTGGAGGCCGACCTCGTGGTGGCCGCCGACGGGATCGGCTCCGCGACCCGCCCCGCGCTGTTCCCCGGTCACCCCGGACTCCGGCACACGGGGCTGACCACCTGGCGGCTGCTCACCGGACCGGTGACCGGGCAGGTTCCCATGGCCGAAAGCTGGGGACGCGGCACCGTCTTCGGCGTCATGCCGCTGTCTGACGGGCGGGTCTACTGCTACGCCGCCGCGTCCACAGCCCCCGGCACCCGCGCCGGGGACGAGCGGGCCGAGCTGACCAGGCTCTTCGGCACCTGGCACGAGCCGATCCCGGCACTGCTCGCGAACGCCAGGCCCCAGGACGTCCTCCGCCATGACGTCGCCGAGCTTGCCGCACCGCTGCCCTCCCTGCACCGCGGCCGGGCCGTGCTGCTCGGCGACGCCGCCCACCCCATGACACCGAACCTCGGCCAGGGCGCGTGCCAGGCGCTCGAAGACGCCGCCGTCATCTCCCGGCTCGCCACCGGAACACAACCGGACGAGGTAGCCGGGCTAGTGAACTCTTACACCGCCGCCAGGCTGCCGCGCACCGCCGACGTCGTCCGCTGGTCCCACCGTGCCGCCACCATGACAACCTGGACCTCCCCTCCGGCCATCACCACACGCAACACGCTGATCTGGCTCACCGGCAAACTCGCGCCAGCAGCCGCCCTCCGCAGCCTCACCCCGATCTACAGCTGGCAGCCCCCGGCAGAAGCACGGCCCACCAGCGACAGTCACGCACCGTGACGATGACGGGCGTGCGGTTCCTGCGGCTGGCGTTTCGTTAATTAGTCCACCGGGCCGTCGGTGGTGAGCGGCGCCAGGAACTGCGCGGCCTGCTCCTGCCCGAAGTGGCGGGCCCAGCCCAGCGGCGTGCCGCCGAACCGGGTATCCCGGATGTCCGGGTCAGCGCCCAGTGCGATCAGCTCCCGGACCAAGTCGAGCTCGCCTTTCCCGGCCGCGTGGTGCAGTACGGTCTCCCACTCGCTGGCGCCGACCCCGTCGGTCCGTCCCTTGGCGTTGACGTCGAAGCCCAGGCCGGTCAGCAGCCGGATGACGTCCACCCGGCCCAGCACGGCCGCCCACACCACTAGGGCGGGCCGGGCCGCCCTGGCCGTGGCCACCAGGTCCGGACGGCTGTCCCGCAGCTGGCCGATCCTGACCTGGTCGGCGCCGAGGGCCGCGGCGATGAAGTCGTCCAGCGGCGGCAGGCTGGGCTCGGCCGCGCCGTAGCTGACCAGGAGGCTCACCAGGTCGGCGCGGCCGGTGGTGCGGGCCACCGCCGTGGGCGTATCGCCGTCCTCGAACGGCGCGGCGACGTTGACGCCGTGCTCGGCCAGCAGCCGCATCCGGTCGGTCATGCCGTGCGTGATGGCCCAGGCCAGCTGGCCGCGCAGCATGCCGGCCGGGCTACCCAGGGCGTCACCCAGCCGGGCCAGCCAGGGACCGCCGGTGTCCTGGCCCAGCCCAACTCGAAGAGCAGCTCCAGATGGTCGTTTCCCGGCTCGAACATCCGGTTGTACAGCGCCTGGGCGTCGTTGGCATCGGCGCCCGCGGTGAGCAGCAGCCGGGCCAGCGGCTGCGCGCAGGGATGCCGGGGCTGCCGCACCGGGCCCAGCTCGCCCTCGCCGAACACCCCGGTCAGCACGGTGAACGGGCAGGCCAGGCCCTGCCACAGGTAACCGGCGTTGGGGTCGGCGCCGGCGGCCAGCAGCATCCGCGCCACGTCCAGCACGGCGTCCTCGGCGATCGCCGGATCATGCCGCGCGTAGGCCAGGTAGTACAGCGGTTCGGCTTGGTAGGGACCGCTTTCCCGGCGGGCCGCGCCGCGGTCGCTGGCCAGGATGCTGGCCAGCGCGGGGCCGTCGGCCGCGGCGGCGGCCGCGTGACGCGGAAGCGCATGGCTGAATCAGTCACGTCGTCCGGTGCCAATACCGCTGACTTAAGGCCATCGTGGGACACCGGCCACAGGCGCGGCTGGCGACTCTTCACGTGTTTGGGCCGCTAGAACCGGGACAAATCGGGCGATGAACGCACCAGATCCGTGAAGAGTCACCTTAGCCCGTGATCAGTGTGGCTGATGGGACCGGAGTTGACAGGCGAAGGCCCGGTTGAGAACGTCCGGACCGCTAAGTCAGCGGTGTTGCGTCCGGTGCGCATGAACGAAGCATTCACGCTGCGCCGCGCCCAGTGAGTGAGAGTTCGCTGCGGTTCAGTCCAGGCGCCCCGGGCTAGAGTGCACCCGGACCGGCCGCGCCTGGACCGGACCGGTCCTTCAGCTCGCGCTGGACCAGCGCGACCAGGTCAGGGTGCGCGCTCAGCTCCCACAGCACGTCCGGCGGGATGCCCAGCTGGCGCGCCGCTTCGGCCACCGCGGGCTGGCTCATGCCCAGCGCCCGGGCCAGCGTCTCGTCCCGCCGGTAGGCCGGCGGCAGGTCATCCAGCGACAGTTCAGCCGGCCGGCGGAACCGCCCGTCCGGCCCGGGCAGCCACGCCTCCCGCGCGGCCACCGCGCCCAGCGCAGACAGCACGGTCTCCCGGCTGGCGTCCCGGAACCCGTCGTGCACCGACGTCTCCACCACCCCGGCGACCAGGTCGTGGTGCGGCGCCAGCAGCAGGTTCCACACGTATTCGGACCGGCTGTGCCCGGGGTGGCGCAGCGCGAACTCCAGCCCGTCCAGCTCCGCCCCCGGATCGAACCCGTCCATCCCGCGCTCATGCCGGGCGAACTCGTCCGCGGTCACCACGAAGCCCAGCGCATCCGCCGCCCGGGCCCGCAGCCGCACCTCGGCCCGCACGCCCATCTCGCGCAGCTGCATCAGCCACGGCCCGTACCCGTCCCCGGCGAACCAGGCGTCCGGGTTCCCGTCGAAGTACGCCTCCAGCTCCCGGCTCCGCTGGTACAGCACCCCCGGCGGTTTCATTTCCTGAACGCCAGTGCCCGCGTTCTCGCCGACCAGGAACGCGGTCTGCTGGAGCTGGTCGAGCAGCCGTGGCCGGCTGCCACCCGGCGCCTGGTCCAGCGCCCTCATGATGCACTCCAGGTCGGCGGCGTGCTGGACCGCGTCGAGCTGGGCCACGTCCAGGCCGTCGTACCGGGGCAGGATGCCGTCCAGCACCTCGGACATCAGGTCCGGCTCGGTCAGGCCGAGCCCGGCCAGGAAGTGCCGGGCCGCGGGCACCTCGGCGATCGCCCGGCGCACGGTGCGCGGCCCAGTGGTCCCGGCCGGGCCGGGCAGCCGCACGGCGGGCCGGCCGTCCGGGCCGAACGCGGCCACCTGGCTGCCGTCGGCCAGCCGGATGATCGGCTGGTCCCGGGCAGGGCCGCCGTCCCGGCACAGCGACGGATACCCATCCAGGAACGCGTACAGCCTTGTGATCCACTCGTCGGATTGCGCGGCGAGGAACTCGCCGGTCAGCCCTGCGGCGAAGTCGGCCGGGGTGAGCACCGGGACGCCGATCTCCTCGCGCAGGTAGTGCCAGAGCAGCGGGGTCCCGGTCTCGGTGATGCCGTCGTCCGCGAACCACACCGGCTGGCCCGCACCGGCCAGCTGGCCGAGCTGATCCGGCTCGAGCAGGTTGCGCAGCGCGGGCTCGTCGCACAGCCGCAGGTTCCGCGCGGCGCGATGACCGCCGCCCGCCGCCGGGATCAGCTCCGCCCCGGCCAGCGCGCCGCGCACCGCGTCGAACAGCGGGCGGAACATCGAGCCGGCCGGGAACCGGGCCGCGTCCAGCGGCAGCGCCTGCAGCGCGGCCACCGTGAGCAGCCCGCTGGCCCGCAGGTCGGCGAGCACATTAGCGAGCAGCGCCGCCGCTTCTCCGACCAGCGCCTGGTTGGCCGGGTCGTGCCCAGGCACATTGTCGCGTGCTGGCGTTGTGCGGAATGGGCCTTGCACCAGGAAGCCGAGGGAGGTCTCTTTCTCGGTCGGGAAGTAGACGACGAGCGGGGCACTAGCCTGGGCCACGATCTGGCCGGCCAGCTGGAACGCGACCTCGACCTGGCGGCCGGCGTGGCGTAGCTGGTCCAGCGGGCGGGACCAGATCAGCCAGTCCGCGCGCTGGCCGCCCTTGGCCAGCCGGACCCGGCGGCGCGCGCCTGGGCCGGGCTCGGTGTGCCGCTCGATGCTGCCGGCGCCGGTGACGCGGATCCGGGTGATGTTGCGCAGGAACAGCAGGACGCCGGGGTCCAGAGCGGTCAGCGCGGCGCCGATCTCCGCGGCGGCCACCTCCGCCGGGACGCTGTCCAGGTCGAACGGGAACACGAACCGGGTGCCCAGGCCGGGCTGGTCCGGCGGCTCGACGGCGGCCGGGCGGACATAGTTGTCGATCTGGAACGCCTCGCCGCCGCTGTACACCCGCGGGGTCCGGGTGTACGCGTAGACCGCCTTGAAGCCGATGCCGAACTGGCCGATCGTGGTCAGCGCGGCCGACTTGGTGCTCCGCGCCACGCCGCAGATGCCGCGCACGTCGTCCTCGGTGAACGGGCGGCCGTCGTGGCTGACCTCCAGCCGGCCGCCGGACAGCTCGAAGCTGAGCTCGGTCGCGCCGGCGTCCTCGGCGTTCTGGATCAGCTCGTAGAGGAAGTGGGTGCGCTCGCTGTACAGGTGCCCGAGCAGGTCGAGCACGGCCGTGTCCCAGCCGTACCGGGCGATGTTCTCGTCCCGGATCGTCGCGTAGTCCGCTGGCACGGCTGCCTCCTCCGCACGGGCCCTGGGCGGCCCCAGGCTAGCGCTCGGCGAGGAGGGCTTCGGCCTGCTCGACGGCGTGGATGAGGGCGCCGGGCTCGGCGGTGAGCCCAGCCAGGACGCTGTCCACGCCGCGCAGGCCGGCCCGGTCAACCAGGGTCTTCTCGTTGGTGACCCATTCGCCGCGGCCGGCCAGCACGGCGTGCGCGGTCTGGCAGGCGGCGGTGGCGATGGCCCCGGCCGTGTCGGCCAGATGGCCGCGCGGCGCGTGCCCGGTGCGCGCGTAGCCGAGGGTGGCCGCCGCTTCGCCGTACCAGCGGGGCGCCGCGGCGCGGCGCAGCGCGGCCGGATAGTCCGGCCGCGGCAGGTCGCCGTACAGCACCTGGTTGATCGCGAGTTCGGCCAGCACGATGTACGTCGGGATGCCGGCCAGGTGGAACAGCAGCCGCTCGATGCCGAACCGGCCGGCCTGCGCCTCGGCCAGCCGGTACCCGACGTCGGCCAGGTCGCGGTAGTGCACGTCAACCTTGCGCTGGCCAACGGTGAGCCAGGCGCCGCCGTTGAACACCCCGCCGCCCCAGCCGCCGGTCGGGAAGATCTCCCCGGGCCAGCCGAGTTCGCGCAGGCTGTCCGGCTGGAAGCCGTCGCCCCGGTAGTAGATGGCGAAGTCCCAGTCGCTGTCCGGCCCGGCCGTGCCCGCTGCCCGCGAGCCGCCCAGGGTCACCGCCTGTACGCCGGGCAGGGCGGCCAGCCGCTCACCCGCCTCCGTCTGGAATCTGGCGTCCGTGGGGCCGCTCACTGGTCCGGCTTGACCTCGTGGATGAGCCACAGGTTGGGCTCCCAGTAGTCGCCGGTGCCGGCCGCCCGGTCGATGTGCACGGTAGCCAGCCCGTGCGGGAAGACGTAGTCGCCGGTTTCCGGGAACCGCATCCCGGTCCACGACTCCCAGTCCCCGACCGAGCCGGTGATGTGCAGCGAGCGGGGCAGGGCCGGGCCGGTGCGCGCGCCCATCCGGGTGTGCACCCGCACCCACGGGTCGAACGGGGTGCCGTCTTCACGCACCCAGCAGGCGTACCGCTCGATCGGGATGGTCGGGTAGCGCTCCTTGGCGTTCGGCCGGACCGGGGCGATGAGCGAGCCCAGGCCCTTTTCGCGGGCCAGGCCGGCCATGCCGCGGAGCAGCGGGACGGACAGCCGGCGGCCCTGGTTGCGCGGCGGGATCTCGGCGGCCAGCGCGCACAGCGCGGTGGGCTGGCCACCGGCCGACCGGAGCGCGAAGCCGCCCGCGACGGCCGCGTCGATGCCCGGGCCGAGGTCGTCGTCGGTGCCGTCCCAGGCCACCGGGATCGTGTGGCCTTCGGCCAGCACCTCGCCGGAGTCGGTGTCCTGCAGCACGAACTGCCACTCCGGGAAGTTGTCGTAGAGCTGTACCCAGTACCGGTTCAGCTCGTCGCCATGGGTGTTGTACTCCGGCCAGACCTCGTCGGTCAGCCCCTTGATCTGCGCCCACAAGCCTGGTTGTTCGCTGTAGCGCACCATGTGCACGGCCATGGTCCCGAGTATGGTCCAGTGGCCTGCTGCGGCGCGCTTGAGTTTTCCGGGGTCAGCGCGCCCAGGTGCGGACCGCCCGGACGATGCGCCGGGCCGCCTCCCTTAGCTGATCGGGTGCGTGCGCGGCGTAACCGAGGACCAGGCCGGGCGGGCCGCTGTCCTGGTTGACCCGGTGCCAGGACAGCGGGTGGACCAGCACGCCATCGCGCTGCAGCCGGCGGGCCAGGTCGGTGTCGTCGGCCCCCCGGCCGTCCAGGTCGGGGAACGTGATCAGCAGGTGCAGCCCGGCCGGCACGCCCTGCACCCGGCCGCCGGGCAGCTGCTCACGGAGCGCGGCCAGCAGCGCATCGCGCCGGCCGCGCTGCCTCGTGCGCACCTGCCGGACGTGCCGGTCCAGCTCGCCGCTGGCGATGAGCTGGGCCAGCACCAGCTGGGGCAGCGCCGGGCTGCCCAGGTCGCTGGCGTGCTTCGCGGTGACCAGGCCGGTGTACAGCCGGGGCGGCGGGATCAGCCAGCCCAGCCGCATGCCCGGGGCCATGCTCTTGGACGTGCTGCCGGTGTAGGCGATCCGGTCCGGGCCGGACGCCTGCAGCGCGGGCACCGGCGCCCGGTCGTACCGGTACTCCGCGTCGTAGTCGTCCTCGATGACCAGGCCGCCGGCCGCGGCCCAGTCCAGCAGCGCGCGGCGGCGCGGCGGCGCCAGCACCACCCCGGTGGGGAACTGGTGCGCCGGGGTGAGCAGCACGGCCGGTGCGCCGCTGCGGGCCAGCGCGGCCACGTCCAGGCCGTGCTCGTCCACCGGGACCGGCACCGGCCGCAGGCCCCAGTGCGCCAGTTCGTCCCGCGCGCCCCTTGATCCCGGGTCCTCGACCGCGATGCGGCTGATGCCCCCGGCCCGCAACTGCTGGGCAAGCAGCGCCATGGCCTGGGCAACGCCTGCCACGATGAGGATCGCGTCCGGCTGCGCGCGGATGCCACGGGTGCGGGCCAGCCAGCCGGTCAGCTCGGTGCGCAGCCGTTCGCTGCCCCGTGGGTCGCCGTATCCGAGGTCGGCCGCGCTGGCGCTGGCCAGCACGGCCCGCTCGGCGCGCAGCCAGGCGGCGCGCGGGAACGCGGACAGGTCGGGCACGCCCGGGGACAGGTCGAGCTCGGCGTGCGCCCCCCACCGCCGGGGCAGGTCGAGCAGCGCAGGCGCACCGGTCGGCGTACGCAGGTCCTCGCTGTCGGCCGGCCCGCTGCTGTGCCCAGCCGGGGCTCCTGCCTTCCCCGTCCCGGACCGGGCGGAGTCGCGTCCGGCCTGGGCGGTGCCGCCGCCGCGTCCGCCGACCCGGCCGTTCACTGCCGGGCTGGGTGGCGGGGTGCGCGGCAGCACCGTGGTGCCGGCCCCTTGCCGGGCGCTGACCAGGCCCTCGTCGGCCAGCCGCTGGTAGGCCTCGACGATCACGCCGCGGGATACGCCGAGGTCACCGGCCAGCAGCCGGGTGGCAGGCAGCACCGTGCTGGCCGGCAGCCGCCCGTCCCGGATGCCGGCCCGCAGTTTGCCGACCAGCCAGCCGGTCAGCCCGCGGGCCGGCGCGGCGGCCGGGTCCAGCTGGAGGAAGTCCGCGCCGACTGACGGGCCCCGGTGGTCAGTTGCAGGCTCAGTGGCAGGCATTGGTCCACTATAGAGCCGGGCTAATGGTCCTGTTAGCCGGACCATTAGCGTTCTAGCGTGGCCGTCGTGACCGAACTCCGTACCCCGGCCCGCGTTGCCCGGCCGGTGACCCAGCCGGCGGATGGCATCCGCCTGCGGCGGGCCGCCCCGGCCGCCGTGGTCCCGGTGGCCATGGGCGTGGCCGCCATCGCCATGGTCGGTGGCAGCGTGGCCATCTCGGGGATGCTGGCCAGCGCGCCGATGTACACCGCCGAGGCGGTCCGGTACGCGGTGGCCTGCCTGCTGCTGGTGCTGTTCGCCCGGGTGGCGGGCCAGCGGCTGGTGATGCCGCGGGGCACCGAGTGGCTCTGGCTGGGCGGCGTCGCGCTGACCGGTTCTGTGCTGTTCAACATCGCCCTGGTGCAGGGGTCCGGGCACGCGGAACCGGCCGTGCTCGGCGTGTCGGTGGCCTGTGTCCCGCCACTGCTCGCCGTGCTCGGCCCGCTGGCCGACGGCAGCCGGCCCAGCCGGGCCGGGCTGGCCGCCGCGCTGGTCGTCACGTGCGGGGCCGCTCTCGTCACCGGCCTGGGCCGGACCGACGCGATCGGGGTGGGCTGGGCGGCGGTGGTTTGGGGCTGCGATGCCGCGTTCACCCTGCTGGCCATGCCGGTGCTCGGGCGGCACGGCCCGTGGGGGGTGTCGGTGCACGCCACCTGGATCGCGGCGGTCGTGTACGGCGTGATCGGCCTGCTGCACGAGGGGCCGGCCGCGGTGACCCGGCTCCGCCCGGACGTCTGGCTCGCGGTCGGCTACCTTGCTGTCATCACGGCCGTCGCGTTCGTGCTGTGGTACTCGGCGGTCGGCCGCCTGGGCGCCGGGCGGGCCGGCCTGCTGGGTGGCGTGGCGCCCATCGCCGCCGCGGCCACCGGGGTGCTGCTCGGCGGGCCCGCGCCGCGGCCGCTGGTCTGGGCGGGCGTGGCGGTGGTGCTGGCCGGGCTGGCCCTCGGGCTCCGGGTGCGCTCATACTCCACCCCCAAAGAAGAGGTGACCTGATGTACTTCCAGCACTCGGCCGACATCTGGCGGGACTTCCCGGCCCTGGTGCCCGGGGTGATGGCGGCCCGCGGCATCACCGCCGATGTCCCGGTCCCGGCGCGGGCGGCCGAGTTCACCGCCATCGCGACGTCCCGGCTGTCCGGGGCGACAGAAAGCGAACTGCCGGAGATCCAGGCCTGGCGGCGGGCGTTCGCCCAGATGGGGCTCAAGCCGACCCAGTACCGGTGCGCGTCTGAGTCGCTGCTCCGGCGGTTGCGCAAGGAAGGCACGCTGCCGCACCTGCACCCGCTGGTCAACCTGTGCAACGCCGCCTCGGTGGCGTACGCCATCCCGGTGGCCGTGCTCGACCTGGCCAAGATCAGCGGCGACCTCACGGTGCGCTACGCGGATGGGGACGAGAAGTACCTGACGTTCTCCGGCGAGGTAGAGCACCCGGGCGCCGACGAGGTGATCTTCGCCGACGAGGCGGGCCAGGCGCATGCCCGCCGCTGGACGAACCGGCAGAGCGGCCTGTCCGCCGTGCAGCCCGGGACGGCGGACGTGCTGATCGTGGCCGAGGCGCTGCACGACTCGGCGGCCACCGACGTGCCTGAGCTGATGGCGGCGGTCGCGGCGGAAGTCGGCGCGGTGTGGTCGGTCAGCGCGCCGGTCACCGTGCTGAGCCCAGCCGCGCCGCGGTTCCCGGTCACGCCGTAACCTGAGCCTGCCGCGCGGCCCCGGGTACCAGGTACGCCGGCTACGCAGCTACCCGACTATCTGGGGAGACAGGAGACCTCGGTGATCAGTCTGGACCGGGACGGCGACGTCTGGATCCTGCGCATGGCGGCCGGCGAGAACCGGTTCAACCTGGAGTGGCTGGACGCGGTCAACACCGCGCTGGACGAGGTCGAGGCGGCCGACGGCCCGGCCGCGCTGGTCAGCACCGGCGAGGGCAAGTTCTACACCAACGGCCTGGACCTGGACTGGCTGGCCGGCTACCCGGACGCGGCCGCGTTCCTGACCGGGGTGAACCGGCTCAACGCGCGGCTGCTCACCCTGCCGCTGGCCACCGTGGCCGCGGTCAACGGGCACGCGTTCGGGGCGGGCGCGGTGCTCGCGATCGCGCACGACTTCCTGGTCATGCGCGCGGACCGGGGCTACTGGTGCATGCCCGAGGCCGACCTGGGCCTGCCGGTGACCGGCCCGATGTACGCGGTGCTGGAAGCCAAGCTGCCCCGGCGCGCCGCGCAGGAGGCCATCCTCACCGGCCGCCGGTTCGGCGGCACGGACGCCGCCGCGGCCGGTATCGTGCAGCACGCGGTGCCCGAAGACGAGGTGCTGCCGCGGGCCGTCGAGCTGGCCAGGGGCCTGGCCGCCAAGGACCGCCGGACGCTGGCCGCGCACAAGAGGCTGCTGTTCGGCGCGGCGGCCCAGGCCTGCCTGAGCTAGCCCCGGCCAGAAACCCGGTCAGGGATTCGGCACGTAGCTGCCGGTGCAGACGTTCTCGTACTGCTTGGCGTTGAACGACTGGCCTTCGCCCGGGAAGTACCACTCGACCGCCTGGTACATCAGCTTCCCGTCGCACATGCCCAGGTGGAACGCGACCACGGTGGCGGGCTTCTGCGTGCCGGTGGCGACGGACTGGTTCGGCCCGACGTATTCGGCTTTGCCGTACCCGATCGCCTTGGCCGCGCCCCAGGACTGCCAGCTGATGTGCTTGACCAGGCCGGTCGGGTCGCCGCCGTTGAAGATGGTGGCCGGCTCGACCTGGCCGAACCCCTGGCCATGGGCGAACACCCCGGCCAGCTGGCCGAGCGTCGGTGCCGGGGTGGTCGCCGTGGCGGACGGCTGCGGCGTGGCCGGGGCAGACGTCGTGGCCACGGCGGCTGCGGTGGCGGCCGGGGTGCTGGCGGGCACGCTGGACGGCGCGGCTGGCGGACTGCTGGATGCGCTGCTGGCGCTGGCGGCCGGCTGCGCTGGGCTGGCCGAGCAGCCGGTGATCAGCGCGGCGGCGGCCGCGGTGGCGAATGCGGCCAGGGCGAGCCGGGTGGCGGCGTCGTTCATGTCATGCTCCCTTTCGCGGGCGCGGGCGAGGACACACCTTTGAGTCCCGGGTCGGTGCCGCGCCAACAACTTCCACCGATAAAGACGTAACTCCGGCCGTCCTGGATGGCCCGGGTTTGCTGGCCGCACAGATCGGCTGCCTGCCCGGCAGACCTTTTGCCTATGCTCAGGCCATGGCGGCGAACGGGGACCAGCGGACCGTCCCGGACATCAGCTTCCTGCTGGCCCACGCCAGCCACGTGCTGGCCACCCGGATGGCCGAAGAACTGCAGGAGATCGGACTGACCCCGCGGATGTTCGGCGTGCTGCAGCATGCACTGCCCAGTGAGCTGACCCAGCTCGAGCTGACCCGGGTAACCGGCCTGGACAAGACCGCGATGGGGGTCATCCTCGAAGAACTGGAAGACGCGGGCTACGCCGAGCGGGTACCGCCGCCGCCGCCCCGGCGGGCCCGGCTTGTCCGGGTCACCGAGCAGGGCTGGGCAGCAACCAAGGCCGGCCTGGAGATCGTGGACCGGGTGCACCAGGAGCTACTCGACGCGCTGCCGCCCCGCCAGCGCGACGCGTTCCTGGCCGTCCTGACCACCTTGGCCGACGGCGACCTGTCCGGCCCAGTCGACTAACGACCGGGCGTGCACCTGGCCGCCGCCGGGTGGCCAGCCGCTGGCCGGCTGCCGGTCATCCGCGGCTGGCAGGCTGCCGTCTGATGTTTGCCACGCGGCAGTTGCGGGCGGACAAGAGAGCAGCCCGCGGCGAGCGTTTTGGTGCCGCGATGGCGGCCGCCGTCCGCCACCTCCCGTTCGGTCTGAGCCGGGTCGTCCCGCCGCGGCTGCTCGGCTTCGCGGCGATCAGCTCGGTGACGTTCCCGGTCGATCTGGCCCTGCTCACCGCCGCGCGCAGTGGCCTGCACTGGCCCCTGCCGGCCAGCATCACCGTGGCCTACCTGCTCGCGTCCGGGCTGGGCTACCTGCTCAACCGGTCACTGAACTTCCGGTCGCACGCCGCGGTCGGCCCGCAGCTGGCCCGGTACACCGTGGTGCTGGTGATCAACTACTTCGGCTGCATCCTCGGGGTGACCACCGGGCTGGCCGCGCTGGGCCTGAACTACCAGCTGGCCCGCACGGCGGCCAGCCTGTGCGAGACGGTGTACATGTACGCCGCGATGCGCTGGATCGTGTTCCGCGACGCACCGGCCGTTCCGCCGGATGGCGAGCGTCAGAAGTAGCTCTTCTGCCCGTCCAGCAGCTCGCGGATCAGGTCCAGGTGGCCGGCGTGCCGGGCGGTCTCCTCCAGCATGTGGATGACCATCCAGCGCAGCGTCGCGCCGCCCTCGGGGTCATCGGTGTAGCGCCCGGTCTCATCGAGCGAGTGCGCGGCGATGATCTCGTTGGACACGGCGCACTGGGCCGCGTACGCGTCCAGCAGCCCGGCCAGCGGGACATCGTCCACCATCATTTCCGAGTCCTCGACACCATCGAACCCGGGCCCGGTCCCGGGACGGTCCAGGAACACCACCTCGAACCAGAGCTGCTCGGCCCAGCGCAGGTGGGACACCACCCCGGCCACCGTCATCAGCGGTGAGGTGGGCAGCAGGGAGCGGTGCGCGTCCGCCTCGGACAGCTCCGCGCACTTCACGTGGATGATCGCGCGCTGCAGGTCGTACCACCCCATGAGCTGGGTCCGCTCGTCGGCCACCAGCGGCGGGCGTTCGCGCGGCGGAGTCATGGCTGCGTCGGTCACAGGTACCAGCCTGCCGTGAACCCTGGGTCAGTGGCCACTGAGATTCGGCGCCTCCAGACCCAGCCGGCGCTGCTCGATGATCAGGCAGCGGTCTTCCACGTAGAGCAGCCCGGCCCCCTCAGCGATGGCCCGGGCCTCGGCCGAGGCGATGCCGAGCTGCAGCCACAGCGCGGTGGCACCGGCCGCCACCGCCTGGCGGGCGATGTCCGGTGTCTGCCCGGACGGGCGGAACACGTCGACCAGGCCGACCGCCCCGGGCACCTGCGCGAGTGTCCGGTACACCGGCTCGCCCAGGATGACGTCGGCGTGCGGGTTGACCGGGACGATCCGCCAGCCGTGCCGCTGCATGTGCGCGGGCACGTAGTGCGCGGCCTTGGCCGGCACCGAGCTCGCCCCCACCACGGTGATCCTGTTGTAGCTGGTCAGAAGGCGCTCAACAATGGCATCCGTAGCGGTCACCTGCCCACCGTAAGCCCTGCTGCCACAGGGCGGTTATCGTGTCCCCATGGCGCAGCGATTGGTCACCGAACGCCTCGTCCTGCGAGCGTGGACGCCCGACGACGCCGAGGCGGCGCTGGCGGCCTACGGCGATGGCGAGGTCGCCAAGTGGCTGGCCCCGGAAATGGACACCGTCCCGGACCCGTCCGCGATGCGGCTGGTCCTGCAGCAGTGGGTGGCCGAAGATTCCCGGCTGCTGACCCCGGCCGGGCGGTGGGCGATCGAGCGGGTCGAGGATGGCCAGGTGATCGGCGGGGCGACCCTGCTGCCGCTGGCGCCGGACGACGAGTTCGAGGTCGGCTGGCAGCTCAGCCCAGCCGCGTGGGGCCACGGCTACGCCACGGAAACCGGTCTTGCCCTCGCCCGATGGGCGTTCGACCAGGGCATCGAGCAGGTCATCGCGGTGGTCCGGCCGACCAACAAGCGGGCCGAGGCGATGGTCCGGCACATGGGCATGGAGTGGGTCGGCGAGACCGAGAAGTACCACAACCTGCGCCTGCAGGTGTTCCGGCTGCGCCCCGGGGACCTCACCGAGCCCTGATAGACGCAACGTATAGTTGCTGCCACGCATGGTGCCCGGGGGTCGTGGCATCACGCGGTTAACGGACTTCGGCGTCGGGGGGTGCGTCGTCCGTGCCGGTTGCGCAGCCACTGTCCCGGGAGGATCTGAGCATCCTCGCCCTGGAGAACGCCACCGTGGCCGGGCACACCTGCAAGGTCATCCTGGTCCAGGGCCAGCTCAACGCCGGCGAACTGCGGGCCTCGATCGCCGGCCGGCTGGACCGCGCGCCGCGGCTGTCCCTGCGGCTGGCCGAGCGGGACGGCCAGCCCTGGTGGGTGCCGGACCCAGACCTGGACCTGACCGGGCACGTGGTCGAGTCCGCGGCGGCCGGAGCAGGCGACGACGCCGGGCTGCGAGCGGCGGTGGCCGGCATCTTCGCCCAGCACCTGGACCGGTCGCGGCCGTTGTGGCGGATCGACGTGATACCCGGGCTGGCCGGCGACCGCAGCGCGGTGATCTGGCGCATCCACCACGCGCTGGCCGACGGGATGACGGCGATGGCGATGGCCGGCGCGGTGCTCTGGGACGGCGCGCCGGGCCGCCCGGCCGGCCACCGGGCTGGCCGCAGCCCACGGCCAGCCAGCCCGGGCGGCCCGGGCGGCCGGGATGCGCCGCATCTGGTTGGCGACCTGCGGACCGCGGTCCGGGAGGCGCCGCAGCCGTGGCGGCGGTCCCCGTTCGACGGGCACATCGACGCCCGCCGGTCGGTGGCGTTCAGCACCGCCGGGCTGGCCGCGCTGCGCCGGGTGAGCCACGCCACCGGCGGGGCGACGGTGAACGATGCCGTGCTGACCGTGGTGGCCGGCGGTCTGCACCGCTGGCTGGAGGCGCAGCACGGCCACCTCGGCGCGGTCCGGGTGAAGGTCCCGGTCAGCCTGCACAACGCCACCGGGCATGACGGCGCGGGCAATCGCGATTCGTTCTTCTGCCTGGACCTGCCGCTCGGCGCGGCCGATCCGCTGGACCGGCTGGCCGCGATCCGCCGCGCCACCAAGGTCCGCAAACGGGGCCACGACGCCCAGCATCTGGACGCGTGCATGCGCGAGCTGGCCCGGGTCCCGCCGCTGGGCCATTTCGCCGAGCGGGTGCTGTCCCATGCCCGGTCGTTCGCGCTGAACGTGTCCAACGTGCCCGGGCCCCGCCAGCCGGTGCGGCTGCTCGGGCGGCCGGTCGTGGCGATGTACTCGCTGGCCGAGATCGGCACCCACCACGCGCTGCGCATCGCGGTGGTGTCGCTGGCCGACACGCTGAACTTCGGGCTGGTCGCCGACCCGACCCTGCTGGATGACGTGGACCAGCTGGCCGCCGGCCTGCAGGACGAGGCGGCCGCGCTGAGCGCGTGCCTGCCACCCGGCTGAGCGGGCACCGTCAGCACGGCCGGGCAAGATTGGCCGCATGGATGATCAGCGGGACCGTGGCCGGCTCGCCGCCGTGCTGGCCAGCGTGGCCGCGGGCGACTTCCCGGCCGCGGACGGCGGGGTCACCGTGCTGCCCGCACCGTCGCCGCGTGACTCGGGCGTGCTCGGGTTCACCGCGCACGCGGTCGTGTTCGCCGACGCCGACCTGGCCTGGGTGACCGCCCAGCTGCCCGCCGGTGATCTGGCCGCACCGCTCAGCCCGGCGTTCCTGCAGGCGCTGTGCCAGCACACCGGGCGGGAGATGCACACCATCGACATGCTGTGCGCCGCGACCACCCGCCCCGGCCCGCCGCCGCTCGCGCTGGCCGCCGAGCCGGACCGGTCCCATCCGCGCATCGCCCGCGCGATGCGCTACCGCGACGACGTCCAGGCCTGGCGGGCGGACGGCGGCGTGGTGCTGCTCGGCCGGGGTGTCGCGGGCCGCTGGGAAGCATCGGTCGAAGTGGACACGGACCGCCGGGGGCACGGGCTGGGCCGCGCGCTGGCCACCGCGGCCCGGCACCTGGCGCCGCCCGGCACCCCGCTCTGGGCGCAGATCTCACCGGCCAACGCGGCCAGCGTGCGGGCCTTCCTGGCGGCCGGCTTCACCCCGGTCGGCGCGGAAGCTCACCTCATCCCCCCCGACCTCTGACCTTTTTTGCCGAACGCCACTGCCCCCCACTGCCCGGTTCAGCCCGCGCGGTTGGTGATCCGCAGGTAGTACCCGTCGGGATCGAGGATGCGGAAGTCGCGCAGCCCCCAGGACTGGTCGCGCAGATCGTCGTCCAGCGGCCAGCCCGGCCGCCACCACCCGGTCCCGTTCGGCGGCGACATCGTCCACTTCCAGCACCAGTTCCACCCCGGTCGGCGGCCGCCGGGCGGCCGGTTCGTCCGGCACCACCTCGCGGACCGCGCCGACCCGCACCGCGCCGCGCCGCAACGCGACGTAGTCGTCCTCGTCACGGCGGTCGTCGGTGAGCTGAAAGCCGAGCACACGCTGGTAGAAGTCAACCGTGGCATCGAGGTCCGCCGGGAAGATCTCAAACCGCAGCGTCATGTCCATGACGGGTACGGTAGCCCGGTGGTCAGCTACCAGTGGCGCGGCCCGTTCCGCAACGCGGAGCTCAGCGCGCTGCACGCGGCCGCGTTCAGCGAGCCGGCCCGGCCGCATGACTGGCAGGCCCAGCTAACCCGGCACAGCCTGGGCTGGGTGTGCGCACGATACGGGGCCGAACTGGCCGGTGGCCGCGCTGATCGAGGGCATCGAGCATGAGGCCACGGTCAAGACGTTCCAGCAGGCCGAGGACGGCCAGTGCTGGCTGATGGCGCACAACCCGGCCTACCCGCCGATCCCGGGCGACAGCGCGGAGATCATGGGCAAGGTCGTCGCGGTGCTCCGCCGCACGGTCTAGTTGTCCTGATCCGTGGTGATTAGCCGCATATCCGGGGTATCCATCCCCAAGATGACGCGGCAAGGGAAGAAGGCGCCCAGATGGGCGATGACAACAAGGTCCACCAGTACGAGCGCGTCGTGGTCAGCGGTGAAGGCGGAACTGCCCGGGAGATCCGCATCTACGGCACGGGGGGCCGGCTGATGCTTGAGGGCTGGCAGGTTGCCGACGACAGCGGTCAGACGGCCTGGATCAGCGAAGCCGGAGCCATAGCTGTCTTCGGCCAGCCGCTGTATCCCGGTGAGACGACGCAGGCCGGCCCGCTGTGGCTCTTCGACAACTTCTCCGAAGTCAAAGAGATGGGCTCCTGTTCACCACCGTTCATGGCTGATGTAGCCAGGGCCCTCGGCGAGCGGTACGAGCCCGCCTAGGCCGAACGCTACCGCCACGCTCCAGAGCAGGGTCCACGCTGACCTGCTCGCCTTCTTGCGGGACCGGCCCAGCCCGGCCGGTCCGGCTGCCGCCTCATCAGGCCCGGGCGCGGCACTCGCGAGAAGGGAAAGAGACATGCAGCTCACAGTCATCGGCGGTACCGGGCGGATCGGCTCGCAGGTGGTCCAGAAGCTCATCGCAGCCGGGCACCAGGCCGACCCCGCGGCCCTGTCCACCGGCCTGGATCTGATCACGGGCAAGGGCCTGGACCAGGCGCTGGAAGGCGCCGAGGTGGTGGTCAACGTGGCGAACTCGCCGACATTCGACGAGGCGTCCCTGGATTTCTTCCGCACCTCCATGACCAACCTGCTGGCTGCGGGGGAAGGTGCCGGTGTCCGGCACCAGGTAATCCTCTCGATCGTCGGTGTGGACCAGGTGCCCCAGCTGGTTTACTACCGGGCCAAGACCCTGCAGGAGGACCTGCTCCGCCAGGGGCCCACGCCGTACTCCATCGTGCGCGCCACCCAGTTCTTCGAATTCATGAACACGCTCGTGTTCGAGACCGCTGACGACACCACCGTTCGCCTGCCCGCTACCCGCCTCCAGCCGATCGCCTCGGCCGAGGTCGCCGACGCGGTCGCCGGCGTCTCCACCGGCCCGCCGCTGCGAACCATCTGGAACGTGGCCGGCCCGGACGTCTTCCCCCTCGACGAACTCGGCAGGGTAACCCTGGCCGCACGGCAGGACAATCGGACCGTCATCACCGACGACAAGGCCGGCACCTTCGGGGGCGTCACCGGCGACATGCTCATCGCAGGCCCGGACGCACACCTGGCAGTCACGCGCTACCAGGACTGGTTCCAGACGCCCCGGTAATCCCGTGCAGGTTATGGAGGGCCAGGAATTTCCCGATCATGGCGTTGACCTGGTCCGGCACTTCGAGCTGGTTGAAGTGGCCAGACCCGACCGTCTGGCCGATCGCGATCTCGGCGCAGGCGGCGCGCAGGTCGGCCGCGGAATTGGCCGGATGGGCCGAGCCAATCGACAGCACCGGGACGGTGGCCTGGCTCAGCGCGCTCACCCCGTCGTACTCGCCCATGGCCAGCAGCACGGCGGCCGCGATCCCCGGGTCGCCCGCCGGGAACCCGGCGATGATCTCATCCCGGCGGGCCTTGTCGGTGGGCAGGAAGAACCCCTGGGCGAAGGAGGTCCGCCAGGACCGGTCGGCGTCGGCGCGGACCGTGTCCACCGACTCACGGAAGTACGCCTTCGCCCGCTCGTTGCTGATCGGCGCCGGGTCCACCATGATCAGCGCGCTGAGCGCGCCGGGCCGGGCCGCGCAGGACAGCCCGATCAGCGCGCCCAGGCTGTGCCCGGCCAGCACCAGGCGGCGCAGCCCGGCCGCGTCCGCGACGGCGAGCACGTCATCGGCCAGCACATCGACGTCGTACCGGCCGGCCACCGGGTCAGGCCGGCCGCTCTCGCCGTGCCCGCGCAGGTCCAGGGCCAGCACCGTGTGGTCCGGGGCGAAGAACTCGATCTGCGGCGCGAAGTACGACCGGTCACAGCCCCAGCCGTGCACGAAGACGATCGGCGGGTCGCCACCGCCCGCCACGTCGTAGGCCAGGCTGACGCCGGAAACTTCGGTGCACGAGGCCATGCCTTACCCCCTCGCCGCTGATCCTGCCACGCAGCAGGGTCAGCTCAGCTTGGAGTTGACGATCCGCGGGTGCCCCTTGCTGTCGAAGAAGATGGCGCCGCCGCTGCCGCCACCCGCGGTCCCCGGCTGGGCCGGGTTCTGCCCGTACCCGATGGCCCGGTTGTTGGTCAGCACGCTGTTGGTGACCACCCAGGACACCCCGATGCTGCTCAGCGCGCCGCCGTTGGAGCACTGCCCGCCGGTGAACGTGTCCTGGGTGATGTACACCGGCCGGTTCCGCCACTGGGCCAGCGCGCGGACCGCGGCGCCGCCCAGGTCCGGGCCGTGCACGTAGCAGCGGTTGTTGAGGAACCGCGAGTTGACCACCTTGAGCTGGCCGCCCAGGTCGAAGATGGCCCCGCCGCCCCCGCCGCCCTAATTGATGTTGCTCTGCCGGACCTGGGAGTTGCCGTTCTCCAGGGTGATGTTCTGCACGATGAGCTGCGGCCACTGCTGGTCGTAGCAGTCCGAGGTGGTGATCTTCTGCTTCGCGTCGCAGGTGTCCAGGTACAGGATCTGGTGCTTGCCGCGGCCGTGGCCACCAGTGCGGCCCCAGCCGCAACTGCCAGTGAGAACCGGCCGAAACCAGCCAAGATCCGCATGGCGCCACATGGTGACGGTGATGTTCCTGGTAAGAGGGATAAATCAGCCGGCTGGTAACCAATCAGCGCGGCGACGTGAACCTGCTCGGTGAACCGGGTGGCCCCGCCGACCGCGTCCCGGATGTGCGCGGTGAACGCCGCGCGGCGTTCCGGCGGCGGTAGCAGATGCGGGGGCATGGCCGAGTACAGCCCGCCGATCAGCGCGGTGAAGTCGAGTTCGCCGGTGTAGTCCACGGACCGCTGGTGCACGCCGGCGTACCCGGCGGCGATCAGCCCGGCCTGGTAGGCCTGCCGCGCGGCGGCGTCGGTACCGCAGTAGGACTCCAGCCGGACATCGAGCCATTGCTCCAGGCCACGGCGCACGGCCCGGGACCACGGCACCGGCTGCTGCCACAACGGGGTGCCGTTGGCGATGATGGCCAGCCCGCCGCCTGGCCGGAGCGCCCCGCGGGCCGCCGCGAACAGGTCCGGGGCGGAGGTCAGGTGGATCGCGTTGGCGATGGTCACCGCGGCCAGCGCGGGCGCGCCGAGCAGCGCGGCCAGCCCGGGCAGGTCACGGTCCGTGCCGGCCACCCAGGTCACGTTCGTCACGCCCTGCTCGGCAGCGGCCTGCCGGGCCAGCGCGAGCATGTCCGGTTCCGGGTCGACCCCGGCCACCACCCGGACCTGCCGGGCCAGCGGCAGGGTCAGCTGGCCGGTGCCGCAGCCGACATCGGCCAGCACATCGTCCGGCCCGAGCCGGAGCGCCCCGGTCAGCAGCCGGGTGAAGGCCGCCGGGTAGCCGCGCCGGAAACGAGCGTAGAACGACGCGGTCTCGCCACCGAAGTCCCCTGTCATCGTCAGCGGGTGACCAGGCAGAACAGGTGGCCGTCCGGGTCACGGCAGACCCGCCAGGAGATCTGCTCGCCACCCGGTCCGGGCCGCGGCGAGACGTGCCGCTCGACGTACGTCCCGCCCAGCGCGACGACCCGCTGCTGGGCATCGTCAAGGTCGCTGACCAGCACGTCGAAGTGCACTCCACCCCCTACCCCGGTGCCCCCGGCCCTGGCCCCGGCCGGATCCCGGGATTCAGTGCCCTGGAAGGACAGCCGCTGCCCGTGCGGCGGCGGCTCCAGGGTGACCCAGCCGGGATACCACTGCACCGGCGCCCCGCCAAGCAGCGCGGCCCAGAACCCGGCCAGCCGGTGCGGGTCCCGGGTGTCCAGCACGATCTCGCGGATCCAGCCGGTCACCTGATCACTCTGCGGCATCTACTCATCATGCCCATGCCACGAGCCAGCACCAGGTAGGCATTTGCCACCCCCCGATCTGGGGAGCCCGGCCCATGGCGCCGCCTCTGTCTTCGGGCCAGCATGGGTGCCATGGACATCGTGCTGAACGCCCTCAACCAGCGGGTGCGCGTCCTCGGCTGGGGGCCGCTGCTGCCGCTCGTCATGCTCGTGAGCACCGTGTACTGGGGCGTCCGCCTGTGGACTGTGCTCCTGATCGTGGTCGCGGCGACCGTCGCGCTGCTCGCGCCGTCAGTCGCGGCCGGCCTGGCGGCGATCGCGCTGATCGGCTTCGCCTCCTGCGCGTTCGCGCTGTACCTCCGGGACAGCACAAACCCGCCCGGCTCGGGCACGTTGCGCCAGTACCCGCTGCACTCGGTGGTCTTCGGGCCTGGCTTTCCCCACGCCGTCAACCTGACGGCCGGACTGATCATGCTGGCCTGCGGGGTGTGGCTGGTGCCACGCACCATCGGCGGGCGCGCCGCGCTGGCCCGGCGCAACCACGAGCTGATCGGCCGGGTCCGGCGGCTCAGCGTGGCCCGGGTGGCGGCGGTGGACACCGCGGCCGCGGAACTGCGCCGGGTGGAACGGGATCTGCACGACGGCGCGCAGGCCCGGCTGATCGCGCTGGGCATCTCGCTGCGCGCCACCGAACGGCTGATCCGGACCGATCCGGACGCTGCGGTGGCCCTGGTGGCCGAGGCACGGGACAACTCGGCCCGGGCGCTGGCCGAGCTGCGCGCGCTGGTCAGCGGCATCCATCCGCCGGTGCTGGCGGAACGCGGCCTGGGCGACGCGCTGCGTGCCCTGGCGCTGGATTCCCAGCTGCCCGCCGCGACCGACATCGACCTGCCCCGGGGGCTGCCCGCCCCGGTCCAGGCGGCTGCCTACTTCGCGGTGGCCGAGGCGCTGGCCAACGCGGCCAAGCACGCCAGCGCACGCCACGTGCACATCCGGGCGGCGCACTCGGGGGGCGCGCTGCGCATCGAGGTGACCGACGACGGCGCGGGCGGCGCAGACCCGGCTCGCGGCACCGGGTTGCGCGGCATCGAGACGCGGCTGGGTACATTCGACGGCGTGCTGGCGGTCAGCAGCCCGCCAGGCGGCCCGACCATCGTCGTCATCGAGGTGCCGTGCGCGTTGTCATCGCTGAAGACCTCTTCCTGCTGAGGGAAGGACTGGCCAGCCTGCTCAAGGAACACGGCTTCGAGATCGCCGAGGCGGTCGGCGACGGGCCGTCCCTGCTCCGCGCGCTGCTCGAGCACCGGCCGGACGTGGCCATCGTGGACGTCCGGCTGCCGCCGGCCTACACCGACGAGGGCCTGCGGGCCGCGCTGGACGCCCGGCGCCAGGTGCCCGGGCTGCCGGTGCTCATCCTGTCCACCCACGTCGAGCAGCTCTACGCCCGCGAACTGCTGGCCGACCAGGCGGGCGGCGTCGGCTACCTGCTCAAGGACCGGGTGTTCACCGACGAGCAGTTCACCGACGCGATGCGCACGGTGGCCAGGGGCGGCACGGTCATGGACCCTGAGGTCGTGTCGAAGCTGCTGGCCCGGCGGTCCAACCAGCCACCGGTGGCCCGGCTCACTCCCCGGGAACGTGACGTCCTCGCGCTGCTGGCCGAGGGCCGGTCGAACAGCGCGATCGCGCAGCGGCTGGTCATCTCGGAGAAGGCGGTGAGCAAGCACTGCACCAGCATCTTTGGCAAGCTTGAGCTGCCGCCGTCCGAGGACGACAATCGCCGCATGCTGGCCGTGCTCGCCTACCTGGACCGCTGACCAGCGCGACGCGCCGGAGCGGGCCAGTTACCAGTTTCGGCCATGCTTACCAGGGATGATGGACACATCTATTGGCTTCGTCCTGGGATGCACGAACAATCCCCGGGGCACGATAGAGGTAATGGAACAGGCGTAATCGGCGGCGCGGCCGCACCCCCAAGCGGCCCGCCGTCCGGACGGCGGTGGAGGCACGGCGGTGAGCATCGGCGAGGTCCTGGCGGGAGCGCGCGACCAGGCCGGGCTCAGCATCGCTCAGGTCAGCGAGCAGACCCGGATCAGGCAGGGCATCATCCAGGGCATCGAGGCCGACGACTACGGGGTGTGCGGCGGCGACTTCTACGCCCGGGGCCACATCCGGAGCATCGCGCACGCGGTCGGGACCGACCCTGAGCCGCTGATCGAGGAGTACGACCAGGACTTCTCGGATACCGGCCCGATCTCGGCGACCGGCATCGAGGAACTGGTCGCGCGGTCCCGGCCGCCGCAGCGGCCCCGGCTGAACCCGGCCGTCCTCATCGCGGCGGCCGTCGTGGTCGTGCTCGGGGTAGGCGGCTACCTGCTCGCGACCGGTCTCGGGCGCGGGCGCGGCCCGGCACCGGCGGCCGCCCCCAACAGCCTGGCCGGCCACGGCAGCGGGAGCGCCAGCCCGGCCGCGGCCCAGGCCAGCCAGGCCGTGGTGGTCCGGCTGACCAGCCCGCACGGCACCTCGGTGGTCTTCACCACCCCGTCCGGCCAGTACCTGTCCCGGTCCTACGCCGCGGCAGGCACGGCCGTCACCTACCGGCTGCACCGGGCGGTGCACATCAAGCTGTCCAACCCGGCCGGCGTCCGGCTGACCGTGGACGGGAAGAACCCGCTGGCGGCCCACCCCGCCGCGGGCCCGGTCACGCTGAGCCTCGGCCCCGGCCGCCCGGTCACCGTGGCCATCCCGGCCGCCGCGGCGTCCCCGGCCCCGTCCTCGTCGCCCACGTCGTCGGTGCAGAACCTGCATCCGGTGAACGCGACCGCGTTCGGCGCGTTCGGCCGCCCCGGGGACAACCCGCAGGACGCGCACCTGGCCATCGACGGCAGGCCGCGCACCGGGTGGCAGACCGACTGGTACTCCACACCCCGGTTCGGCAACCTGTATCCCGGCACCGGCCTGCTGCTGGACATGGGTCACCAGGTCACCGTGGACAGGGTCCGGGTCCGGCTGGGCCCGATGCCCGGCGCGCACTTCCAGATCCGGGTCGGCTCGGCTCGTGACCTGGCCGGGCTGCCGGTTGTCGCCCGTTCCGCCGGGCCCGGCGGTGTGATCCGGCTGCCGCTGGCGAGTCCAGCGCACGGGCGTTATGTATTGGTGTGGTTTACCCAGCTGCCGCGGGATGCGGCGGGCACCTTCCAGGTCAGCGTGTTCAACGTGGTCGCCCGCGGCCAGGGGTAACGGCGGGCTTGGTCCAGGTCAGCGAGTAGCGCCAGTACAGGTGGCGCCGGTAGCGGGCGCCGGGCAGCAGCCGCTCGGCCAGCCCCCGCATCTGCCGGAAGCTGAGCGGTGGCGGCCAGACCAGCGGCGGCTGATGCGGCGGGGGCAGGTGCCGGATGGTGCGCCTGCTCGCGTCGGCCAGCCGGTGCAGCTGGGTGCCTGCGCTCGCGAGCACGGCCCGGCCGAGATCGGCCGGCGTGCTGTCCCGGGCCAGCCCGACGATGACCAGCGTCCCGCCCGGGCGGAGCAGCCCGGACATCCTTTTTAACGCCAGTTCGGCGTCCATGTGGTGCAGCATGGCGATGGAGGTGACCAGGTCGAAGGACCCCGGCTGGAGCGGGGCGCGGCCGATGTCGCCGGCCAGGTAGCCGATGCCGGCCGCCCCGGGATGGGTGCGGGCCACCCGGATGCACGGCTCGTCCCGGTCCAGCCCGGTCACCCGGAGCCCGGCGGCGCGCAGCCCACGGGTCAGCGCGCCGGTGCCGCAGCCGACGTCCAGCGCGGTCGCGCAGCCAGCCGGAATGGCGTCCAGAATGACGCGGTGGTAATGCCCGTTGTGGGTCCAGCGTTCCGGCGGGGCGGCGGTCATGGCCGCATTGTGCCGCAGCCGGGGGTGCGCCTGGGCCGGCTTGCGGCCGGCCTGGGCCTGGGCCAGTCAGGCAACTCGGCTCAGGCGACCCGGCGCCAGCCCAGCTCGCCGGCCTTCCAGCGGGCGATCGCCTTCTTCTCGCTGACCAGCTTGACCTCGCGCAACTGGTGGCCATGCTCGTGCATGGCCTGCTCGGCCCCGGCCATGCCGTCGAGCGGCGAAGGCTGCGGGATCTCCCGCTTGGCACCGGACTGCTCGATCAGGATCAGGTGGGCCGGCCGGGTTTCTCCGGCCGGGTTGCTGTTGTCACTCACAACAGTTAGGACCCCCGCCACTGGCCCGGTATTCCCCTGATTGCGGCAGTGTGACCCCATTCACTTCCGGGCGGATCCCGTGACCAGGCCAAATGCCGCGCCCCACGAGCACGAAAGTTCATGTCATTAACTAACTCGCCTCGGCTGGGGTGATAGCCCGGCCTTCGCTGGTGTCCCGCGATCGTGATCAAACGATTACTGCTGCTCCAGCGACACCTATCGTTTGATCACGATCGGTTCTGCCGGGCGGTTAACCGCACACCCATCAACTGTCACGTCAGCAACACAGCCACCGAGGTGAGGCGCGGCGCTTTCTGTCGGTAGGCCGGGGCAGGCTGGGCGGTATGCGAACTCCCCCGCTGCTGCGCGCCGTGGACGCGGTCACCGTCCCGGTGCCTGACCTGGACAGTGGCCTGCGTTTCTACCGGGACGCGCTGGGCCATCAGCTGCGCTGGCGGCACGACCAGATCGGCCAGGCCGGCCTGGAACTGCCGGAGAGCGCAACCGAGCTGGTGCTGGCCACCGGGCTCGGTTACGAGCCGGACTGGCTGGTCGCGTCCGCGGATGAGGCCGCGCGGAGCGTCCAGTCGGCTGGCGGCCAGGTGATCGCCGGGCCGTTCGACATCCCGGTGGGCCGGCTGGCCCGGGTGGCCGACCCGTTCGGCAACGTCCTGGTCGTGCTCGACCTGTCCAGCGGCCAGTACCTGACCGGCCAGGACCGGCGGGTGATCGGCCTGACCCGCGGCAACGGCTGACCGGCCAGCCTTACGGCGGGCCGGGCGGCGATTACTTCCGGAGCGACCGGCCGGTGTCCTTGAGCTGCTCACCCGCCTGCCGGACGTTTCCGCCGATCCGGTCCGTCATGCCATGCCACTGCAGGCGCCGGTTGCCGGTGGCCCGGCCCAGCTTCATCTTCGCGCGGCCGCGGGCGATCTGGGACTTGTTCTTGATCTTGGTCATGAGCTTCATCGCTGCTAACTGCCCCGCAGTGGCGGGCTCATTCGGGACGGCCGGGCATGAAGCGCGCTCAGGGCAGATGTGCAGGCAGCGCTCAGCTCGGCACGGTGCACTGGAGCTGCGGGCACCCCAGCCAACCCGGCCGCGCCCGCAGGAAGAAGGCATGGCCATGTTGTTTTACGGACCTCAGCTGGGTGGCTGGGGCTGGCTGCCCGGCCTCAGCTTCCTGGTCTTCTGGGTGCTGCTGGCGGTGATCATCTTCGCCCTGGCCCGGTCGTTCACCCGGTCCGGCCGGCGGCCCTTCGGGCCGCGCCCGGGCTATCCCAGCCCGCCGGGGCCTTACGGCCCGGGCCCAGGTCCCGGCCCCGGGCAGCCGACGCCGCCCGAGCAGAACCTGGCCGAGCGGTTCGCCCGCGGCGAGATCGATGAGGACGAGTTCCACCAGCGGATGACCGTGCTCCGCGCCGAGGCGCCGCACCACCCGGGCCCGGCCGGCCCGCCGTACTGACCGGGGCGCCCGCACTCACCCGCCGTCAGCGGTCCGGCTTGGCGGGCAGCCCGGCGGCGATGTCGAGTCCGCGCTGCACCCAGCCGGCCAGCGCGTCGTCGGCCGCGAACCCGGCGGGCTCGACGATGATGAACCCGGACAATGGCCGGCCGCCGAGCAGCATCGGCCGGACGTGCGGCTCGCCCAGGGCCTGCGCGCAGCCGTCCGCGCCGACCCGCACCATCAACGCCCGGCCCCGGACGCCGCAGCACATCTTGCCGTTGACCAGAAAAGACAGCCCGCCGCCGACCATTTTCTTCTCGGCCACCCCAGCCTGGTCAGCCAGCACCTGGCGGACCCGCTCGGCAACCTCGGGATCGTAGCTCACGGCCCGGGTTCCTCCCCTTTCCCCGGTCCCATTGTCCCGGTTCTTATGCTGCGGGTATGGGACAGGTCCGGGTTGGCACCGCGTCGTGGACGGATCGCACCCTGATCGACTCGGGCTGGTACCCGCCGGAGGCGGACACTCCGGAGCGTCGGCTACGTTACTACGCCCGGCAGTTTCCACTGGTCGAGGTGGACGCCACCTACTACGCGCTGCCCGCCGAGCAGACCGCCGCGACCTGGGCGGCCCGCACCCCGGCCGGGTTCACGTTCAACGTCAAGGCGTTCAGCCTGTTCACCCAGCACCCCACCCGGGTCGGGGCGCTGCCCACCGACCTGCGCCCGGCCGCGGAGCAGACCGGCAAGGACCGGATCTACCTGAAGGACATCGACAGCGCGGTCGCCGACCAGGCCTGGCAGCGCTTCCTGGCCGCGCTGGAGCCGCTCAGCCAGGCGGGCAAGCTGGGCGCGATCCTGCTCCAGTTCCCGCCCTGGTTCCCGATCTCCCGGGCGAACAAGGAGTACATCGTGGCCTGCGCGCAGCGGGTCGCGCCGCGCCGGGTCTGCATCGAGTTCCGCAACCGGACCTGGATGACCCCGGAGAACCAGGACGAGACGCTGGGCTTCCTGAGGTCGAACCGGCTGCCGTACGTCTGCGTGGACATGCCCCAGGGGCACCGGGACTCCATCCCGCCGGTGGTCGCCGCCACCGATCCGGAGCTGGCCGTGGTCCGCATGCACGGCCACTCGGACAAGTGGACCAGCAAGGACATCCACGAGCGGTTCGGCTACCGCTACTCCGAGCGTGAGCTGGGCGAGTGGGCGCCCAAGGTGCGCGCGCTGGCCGAGGACGCCGCGACCACGCATGTCCTGTTCAACAACTGCTACCGCGATTACGCGCAGACCAACGCCCGGCAGCTGGCCGACTTGCTCAAGGTCTGAAAACCCGGTTCTGGCGCCCGGCCGGCGAACCGGGGAAGATCAGGCTGAGCGGCGGGCGAGGACGGCCGCCGGACCGACGAGGGGGCCGCAATGCCAGTGACGCAGGCGAACGGCATAGACATCTACTACGAGGTGCAGGGCGAGGGCGAGCCGCTCGTCATGATCCCCTACCTGGCCGCCGACCAGGCCTGTTACGCATTCCAGGTGGCGGACTACGCCAAGCATTTCAGCTGCTACACGGTCGACCTGCGGGGCGCGGGCCGGTCCAGCAAGCCGGACGGCAAATACAGCACCGAACTGCTGGCCGACGACGTGGCCGCGTTCATGCACGCGACCGGGCTGGACCGGGCGCACATCTGGGGCCTGTCGCTGGGCGCGGCCGCCGGGATGTGGCTGGCCGCCAAGCACCCGGCCCGGGTGACGTCGCTGTCGCTGCACAGCGCGTGGACGGCCACCGACCCGTTCCTGACCGCGGTGGTCGAGACCTGGCGGATCATGGCGGAGGGCCTGGGCAGCGTCACCGACATGGTGATCGCGGGCATCTTCCCGTGGTGCTTCACCCCGGAGTTCTATTCGGCGCGGCCGGACTACATCGAGTCACTGGCCGAGTTCGTCCGCGGCCGCCCGATGCCGCCGGTGGACGCGCTCCTGCGCCAGTCGCAGGCGGTGCTGACCCATGACGCGCGGGACGTGCTGAGCGCCATCCAGGCACCGACCCAGATCACCTTCGGCCGGTACGACATGGTGACGTCGACCCGGTTCGCCGACCCGCTCACCACGGCCATTCCACAGGCCGAGCTGACCGTGTTCGAAGACTGCGCGCACGCCCCGATCTACCAGAACGTCGAGGAGTTCAACCAGCGCACCCTGGCGTTCCTGCGCCGCCATCAGGCCTGACGCCGGGGGCGGAGAATTATCCGCATTGAGGATGTGCGTTCCGGGCTGACCGGAGAGGCTCGGGATATGTACGAGACGGGGTTGGTGGCGCCCGGAAGCCCCGGGCAGATCCGGGCGGACAGGCCAGCTGACCTGACCGACCGGCAGTTGATGGTCCGGGTGACGAGCCCGCTGGCACGGTGCGCCGACGGCGGCACCGACGCCGATGACTGGTACCCGGTGGCAACGCGGTGGAGCCGGGCCAGGGTCGAGGCCGCGCGGGCCCTGGCATTGTGTGCGAAATGCCCGGTTAGACAGGATTGCCTGGAGCTGTCCATGCGGCAGTGGGACGGGGCTGGCCGGTATGGCGTCTGGGGCGGCCTGCTGGAGGCGGAGCGCGCGGCCATCCGCAAGGAATGGCTCAGCGGGGTCAGCGTCAGCCGGCTGCTGGAGACCCGGACCGCCCAGTGCGCTGCCGATTAGGGCGCGCCCGCTTAGGGCAGTACGCCCAGCAGGTCCCAGCAGGCCCGCTCGCAGCGCCGGCACGCCTCGAGGCAGACCCGGCAGTGCGGCATATGCGGAGCGTGGTGCTCGCACTCGTCGCCGCAGCTCCGGCAGCTGGCCGCGCACGCCTCCAGCAGCGGCCGCACCACGCCAGGGTCGAACGCCGCCTGGCGGCTGACCACCCCGGCGCTGGCGGCGCAGATATCGGCGCAGTCCAGGCACAGCCGGATGCAGGTGACCATCTCGGCCAGCTGAGGCTCGCTCAGATCCGCGCTGACGTCGGCGGTGCAGGCCTGGGCACAGTCAGTCAGCGCGTCGATGACTGCGGCCAGCAGATCCTCGTCAGCCCGGTACGTGCGCGGATAGGTGCTCAGCATCTGCCGTGCGTAACTCATGGCGCCTCCTTAGCCGGAACGGCGCCGACCGCCTGCTCTACCGCGTCGAACAGCCCTTCCAGCGGGACCTTGCCGTCGATGCGCGTGCCGTTCACATAGAACTTGGGGGTCGCGTTCACCCCGCTCTGGATGCCGTCCCGCACGTCACGCTCGATTCTGGTGGCATACACGTTGCCGAGCACCTCGTTCTGCAGCCGGCTGACGTCCAGGCCGAGCCGCTCCGCGTAGCCAAGCAGCGAGTCCAGGTCGAGCCGGGCCCCGTCGCGCAGCAGCAGCTCATACATCTCCCAGAACCGGCCCTGGGCGGCGGCCGCCTCGGCCGCTTCGGCCGCCTGCTCGGCGTGCGGGTGCAACTGCGGGATCGGGAAATTCCGGAACACGAGCCGGATCTTGCCCGGATACTCGTCCAGCAACCGGTGCACGTCCCGGGCCGCGCCGCGGCAGAACGGGCACTCGTAGTCGCCGTATTCGATGATCGTGACCGCTGCGCTGGCCGGGCCGAGCACGTGATCCTCGTCCGTCACCTCAGGTACCGAAATCTCGTCCACCTGGCTACCTGCCGTCCGTTTCGCGGCTTCCCGGGCGATCACGCCGTTACCCGGCCGTGTTACCGTGCCCTCACTATCACATTGCCGTCATCAGCGACTATTCAGGGTGATGCCGCCACGCCGCAGCCGACTGGGACCGGGCTGTCCGTGCCGTTGCACGGCCAGGCTGGAACCTGCTTAAGGGCCGAGGGGGCCTGCCATGCGGGGACGCGAGCATGAGCTGCAGCTAGCTGGGAACTGCCTGCGCGAAGCGGCCCAGGGGCACGGCCAGGTGCTGCTCATCGAGGGCGAGCCGGGGATCGGCAAGTCCGCGCTGCTGGCCGAGGCGACCGCGCTGGCCGGCCGCCGCGGCTTCGCGCTGGCCACGGCGGCCGCCGATGAGCTGGGCCAGCTGATGCCGTTCGCCCCGCTTACCGCGGCGCTGCCGGAATCACCCGGCGACCTGGCCGGCCCGCCACCCAGGAACCCCGCGGCCAGGAGCCCCGCGGCCACCAGGATCCCGGGCGCCGGGACCGCCGCGGCGGCCGGCCCGGCCCGCGACTTCCCGGCGGCTGGGTTCGGCGTGATCCAGGCCCTGATCGAGCGGCGCACCGCGGTCAGCCCGGTGCTGATCAGCCTGGACGATCTGCACTGGGCCGACCCGGCCACGCTCACCGCGCTGCGCGTGCTGCCGCGGCGGCTGGCCGCCCACCAGCTGGCCTGGGTACTGGCCCGCCGCACCGCCGCGGAGGGCGGCGGCGCGGGCGTGCTGTTCGACCTGCTGGAGAAGGAAGGCGCGGCCCGCGTCACGCTGGGCCCGCTGACCAGCGACGCGGTAGCCGCCCTGATCACCGATGTGCTGGGGGCCCGGCCCAGCTGCGAGCTGACCGCGCTGGCCGCGGGCGCGGCAGGCCAGCCGTTCCTGCTCACCGAGCTGCTGCGCGGCCTATCCGAGACGGGCGCGGTCCAGGTCACCGGGCAGACCGCCGCGCTGACCGCCACCGAGCTGCCGGACCGGCTGCGAGCCGCCGCCCGGCGCCGGCTCGGCGAGCTGACCGGGCGCACCCGCTCGCTGCTGGAGATCATGGCCGTGCTCGGCGACTCCTTCCGGCTGGACGACGCGGCTGACATGCTGGGCGAGCCGCCCGCCGGGCTGCTCCCGCTGGTCAACGAGGCGCTGGCGGCCGGGATCCTGAGCGCGGGCGGGCAGGCGTTCAGCTTCCGGCAGCCGCTGCTGTGGCGGGCGGTGGCCGACGCGGTGCCGGTGCCGGCCCGGCACGCTCTGCACCGGCAGTTCGGCGAGATCCTGCTCGGCCGCGGTGATTCCGCGCTGACCGCCGCCAGCCACCTGGTCGAGGGCGCGCGCCGGGGTGACCCGGCCGCCATGGCCGGCCTGGACCAGGCCGCGGACGAGGTGCTGCGGTCCGCGCCAGGAACCGCCGCCGACCTGGCCGTCCGGGCCCTCGAACTAACCCTGCCGGACGATGCGGACCGGTATCCGCGGCTGGTCCGCGCGGCCGGCGCGCTGACCGCGGCAGCCCGGCTGGACGAAGCGGCCGGCCTGGTCGGGGACGCGCAGGCCCAGCCGCTGCCGACCGCCTACCGGGCCCAGCTCCGCGCGGCCGAGTCCGCCATCCGCGGCCTGCAGGGCCGTCCAGCCGAGGCGAAAGCGGCCGCCCGGACGGTGCTGGCCTGGGCGGACGTGCCAGGCCAGGTCCGCGACGAGGCCATCGTCGCGGAGCTCCAGGCGCTCAGCGCACTCGGCGAGAACCAGCGCGCCCGCGCCCTGGCCCAGGACGTGCTGGCCCGGCCGGCCGAGCATGGCGAGCCGGCCCTGACCGGGGCACTCACCGTGCTGGGTGCCATCTGCTGGGCCGACGGCCAGCTCGGCCAGGGGCTGCAGCTGTGCCGCGAGGCGGCCCGGCGGGCGGGCGGTATCTCGCCAGACGCCCGGCACTTCCAGCCGCTGCTCGTCCTGGCCGCCCGGCTCATCGATCTCCGCCAGCTCGATGAGGCGGCCGCCATCATCCGCGGCACGGTGGACGCCATGCGGACGCCGGGCCGGCACCCGGCCGAGCCCATCCCCGCGGTGCTGCGGGCCCGGGCCGACCTGGCGCAGGGCCGGACCGAGGCGGCCCGGGTGGCCGCCGACACCGCGCTGAGCCTGGCTAGTGCACTCCAGGCCGGCACGCAGAGTGCGCTGGCCCGGTCAGTGCTCAGCGTGATCGCGTTGCGGGCTGGGGATCTGCGCGCGGCCGGCCAGCACCTGCAGAGCCGCCCCGACGTCGCGCACTTCGCCGACGGCTATGCCGGCACCGAGACGCTGCTGGCCCGCGCCCTGTACGTGGAGGCGACGGCCGGGCCGAAGAAGGCGGCCGACCTGCTCGGCGACCTCTACGCCGGGCTGGCCCGGCACCGGCAGGTGCTGACCGGCGACCCGGCCGCGGCCGCCTGGCTGGCCCGCACCGCGCTGGCCGCCGGCCGGCCGGACCTGGCCGCCGAAGTGGCCCGGATCGCCGGCGAGATCGCCCGGGAGAATCCCGCGTTCCCGGTGACCACCGTGGCGGCGGCGCACTGCGCCGGGCTGGTCAGCCGCGACCCGGCACGGCTGGCGCACGCGGCCGGCAGCCATCCTGATCCGTGGGCCCGGGCCTCCGCCGCCGAGGATCTGGGCCACCTGCTGGCCAGCACCGCGGACCGGGCCGGCGCCGTCGTCCAGCTGGACAGCGCGCTGGCCGGTTACGGCCAGACCGGGGCCGACCGGGACGTGGCCCGGGTCCGGCACCGGCTGCGGCGGCTGGGCGTCCGGCGGCGGTCCCGGGCCGGCGCGGGCCGGCCGGTGTCCGGCTGGACCGGGCTCACCCCGGCCGAGCAGGCCACCTCGAACCTGGTCGCGCAGGGCCTGAGCAATCAGCAGGTCGCGGAGCAGATGTACCTGAGCGCGCACACCGTCGCGTACCATCTGCGGAACGTGTTCCGCAAGCTCGGCATCAGCTCGCGGGTGGAACTGGCCCGGGTGGCGGCCGAACAGCGGGGCCGCGACGGCGGGCATGATGAGGTACCAGGCGTGCTTTCACATCCCCAAACCGGCTAGTCCGTAACGATGGCTGGTGCCTCGCGGCGCTCAACTACGCTACGTAGCGGCCCGGAGATGAGCCCAGCAGCCGGGCACAGCCGCCACCAGAGGCCCATCTGACCACCATGGCGCGGTAATAACCAATCACTTATGCGTTCAGCGCAGTTATCGGCGCACCGCGCCCAAGCTGGGACGACACCGGCGTTTCCGGGTGATTGCGGCTACCGGCCTATGCGGATGGGGGATGCGCTGCGGCACCCCCCATGTGACGCTTCGGAATGAATCGTGCTAAACCGTCCACACTAGCGGGGGCAGCAATGGCCGGGCGCTCCGCGGTGAGCACACGGCCGGCCAAGCCGGCCGGCCATATAGCCATGCGCGGCCGCCAGGGTGAATGGCAGCTGGTCCGCGACCTACTCCGGCGCGCGCAGCGCGGTCTGGGCGGGGTGCTGCTGGTCGACGGTGACCCGGGGATGGGGAAGTCGCTGCTGCTCCGCGAGTCCGGCCGGGAGGCGGCCGGCCAGGGATTCTCGCTGGCCGCCGGCCGCGGCGACCAGCTCGGCCGGCACGTGCCGTTCTTCACCCTGCTCACAGCCCTGCACCAGCCGCTGGGCAGCGGCGGTACCGGGGACCGCATGGGGCCGCCGGACCTCACCGCCGGGCGGATCGGTCAGCTGCAGGCCCACCTGGAGCAGCGAGCCGCGGCCGGGCCGGTCCTGGTCAGCCTGGATGACCTGCAGTGGGCCAGCCCGGCCACGCTGCTGGCGCTCCGGGTGCTGCCCCATGAGCTCGCCTCCTGCCCGGTGGCCTGGCTGCTGGCTGGCTCGAAGACCCGTCAGGACAAGGGCGCCGACCTGCTGTTCCGGGTGCTGGAGGACGACGGGGCCAGCCGGATCACACTCACCCCGCTCGGCGACGACGCGGTGCTGGGCATGCTCACCGACGCGTTCCGCGTGCCGCCGGACCGCAGCCTGCTTGCCCTGGCCACCCGGGCAGCTGGCCACCCGGCACTGCTCAGCGAGCTGATCCGCGGCCTGACTGAGGAGGACGCGGTCCAGGTGACAGGGGGCGCGGCGCGACTGGTCCGCAACCGGCTGCCGGAGCGGATCCAGTTCCTGGCCCGGCAGCGGCTGGACAGCCTCAGCGGGCCGGCGCAGCAGCTGCTGGAAACGGCAGCTGTGCTGGGCCGGTCGTTCCTGCTCGAAGACGCGACCGAGATGCTGGGCGTGACCCCGGCCACGGTGCTGCCCACGGTCGAGGAGGCGATGGACGCCGGCCTGCTGGTCGCCGCCGATGACCTGCTGTCGTTCCGGCACGACCTGATGTGGCGGGCGATCGCCAATCTGATCCCCGAGCCGGCCCGCAAGGCGCTGCACCGCCAGTTCGGCGAGATCCTGCTGAACCGCGGCGGCTCGGCGCTGTCCGCCGCCGCTCACCTGCTGGAAGCCGCGCACACCAGCGATCCGGCCACGCTGGCCGGGCTGGACCGGGCCGCCGCCAGCACGCTGCCCTCGTCGCCGCAGACCGCGGCCCGGCTGGCGCTGCGGGCCCTGGAACTGACCTCGCCCGCCGACCCGGCCGCGCTGCCCCGCTCGGTGGCCGCCGCCGAGGCGCTGACCGCGGCGGGCCAGCTCGACCAGGCCACCGGCCTCGTGCAGCAGACGCTGGCCCAGCCGCTGCCGGCCATCCCGGAGTCGCGGCTGCGCTGCGCGCTGTCCACGATCCAGTCCGCCACCGGCCGGGCACAGCAGGCCGCGGCCGAGGCGCGGGCCGCGCTGGCCCCGGCCGGGCTGCCCGCCGGGCTGCGCGACCAGGCGCTGATCGCGCACCTGCTGGCGCTGAACGGGCTGCGTGACCGGGACGCCGCGGGCCCGATCGCGGCGCGGATCCTGGCCAGCCCCGACGAGTACGACGACGCGGTGCTGGTGGCCGCCCAGATAGCCCAGGCCATGCTCAGCTGGGACCAGGGTCACCTGGCCGAGGCTCTGGACCGGCTCCGCGACGCCGCCCGGCACGGCAGCGGGATCTCCCCCGACGCCCGGCACTTCCAGCCGCTGCTCGCGCTGGCCACCTGCCTGGTCGAGCTGCGCCGGTTCGACGAGGCGGAGACGGTCATCCGGGCCGCGGACAACATCACCCTGCGCGGCATCCCGGCCGAGGCGATCCCGGCCCTGCTCCGGGCCCGCATCCACCTGGCCCGGGGCCGGGTGGGCGACGCGGCCGCGGCGGCCGAGGCGGCGCTGGCCACGGCGGCCGCGCTGGGCGCCGATGGCTACGCCTCGGCGGCCGAATCCATCCTCGGCGCGATCGCGCTGCGCCGCGGCGACCTGGCCGCGGCGGCCGAGCATGTGGCCCGCCGCCAGGTCCGGATGCCGCATTACGCGGCCGGCTATGCCCGCACCGAGTGCACGGTGGGCGCGGCCCAGATCGCCGAGGCACGCGACGGCCCGGCCGCGGCGCTCAGCCAGGTCCGGGAGATCTGCGCCGTGCTGCCGGCCCGGCGCAGCATGCTGCTCGGCAACCCGACCGCGCCAGCCTGGCTGGTGCGCACCGCCCTGGACGCGGGCGAGCGCGGCCTGGCCACCCGGGCCGCCGAGCTGACCGGCGCACTGGCCAGCGAGAACCCCGGCTGCCGGCCCGCCGCCGTGGCGGCCGCGCACTGCCTGGGCCTGCTGGAAAAGGACGCCGCCCGGCTGGCTCACGCGGCCGCGCAGCACGACGACCCGTGGGCCCGCGCCTCCGCGGCCGAAGACCTCGGCGTGCTGCTGGCCCGGCAGGGGAACGCGGCCCGCGCCGTGCACTACATGAACGAGGCGCTGGACGGCTACGGGCAGACCGAGGCGGCGGCCGACATGGCCCGGATAAGGCGCGGGCTGCGCCGGCTCGGGGTGCGGCGGCGGCACTGGGCCTCGGCGGCGCAGCGGCCCACGGCCGGCTGGGAAAGCCTCACCGAGACCGAGCGCACCGCGTCGGAGCTCGTCGCCCAGGGACTGAACAACCGTCAGGTCGCGGACCGGATGTATGTGAGCGCCCACACCATCGCGTTCCACCTGCGCCAGGTGTTCCGCAAGCTGAACATCGCCTCCCGGGTCGAACTGGTCCGGATCGTGCTGGAGCAGACCCAGCAGTCCGAGCCCGGCTGACCGCCGCGGTTACAAGTACTCCCGTTTGCGCATCCAGACCAGGGTGGCCCAGCCCCAGATGGGCGGGAGGTACGCGGTGAACAGCCGCTGGATGAACACGGCCGCGGTGGCGTCGGCCTCCGGGATGCCAGCCGCGGTGAGGCCGAGGATCAGGCCCGCTTCCACCACCCCCATGCCGCCGGGCGTCGGCGAGACGCCGCCGATCGTGGCGGCCAGCGAGATGACCACGATCAGGATCGGCAGCCGGAGGTGGTCATCGAAAGCGCGCAGCGACACCGACAGCGCCATCGCCACCAGCAGTTCCTGCGCGAACGACCCGCCCACCAGCAGCACCAGCTTCCGCGGCTGGCTGGCCACCAGCTTGAGGTTGCCCCAGATGTCCCGGACCTTGGGGCGCAGCGCGTCCGCGGCCCGGCGGCGCAGCCTGGGCACCGCGAGAGCCAGGCCAGCCACCAGGCCGGCCAGCACCACCACGGCCAGGATGATCCACACCAGCGCCGAATCGTCCCCGGACTGGGGCGTGACCTCGAGGTCGAGGGACCCCCAGGCGAACGGCAGCGCGACGAGGAACAGCACGCTCTTGGCGATCCAGCTGGACGAGGTCATGATGGCGCCCGAGCTCAGCGCCACCGACGCGTCGTAGCCCTGGCGCTGGAAGAAGCGCACCCGGGTGGCGAACACGGCCGCCGTCCCACCGGCCAGCGCGCTGAACGAGTTGGCGAACTCGACCGCCACCACCCGGCCGAACGGCAGCACCCCGGACACGCTGCCGATGCCTTCGACGGCCGACGCCACGAACGCCAGCTGGGCCAGCACGAACGCCAGCGCGACCCAGAGCCAGTTGGCCCCGATCACGGTGTCGAACGAACTGGCCACGTCGATCAGCACGCCGATCAGGGCCCAGCCGCCGATCAGCGTGCCGATCACCATGATCAGCGTCGGCCAGCTCACCCGGCGGGGCTCCACCAGCTTGGGCACGTCGATCGACGCGGCCTGCGCCGCCCGCTGCCGGACCTGGTCCAGCAGCCCTTTCTGGCCGCGCAGGCTCCGGCCGAGCGCGGGGTCCAGCGCGGCCTTGTGCAGGTGCTGCAGAGCCGCGCCCAGCACCTCCGGGTCCAGGCAGCGCGCCGCGCTGTCGCCGGCTCGCTCGGCGCCCGCCACGGCCGCGGTGGCCGCGATGGCCCCGGCCATGTCCCGATCGAGCTGGTACTGAGTGGCGTTCGAGGTGGCGTTGCGGAAGTCGGTCAGCACGGCGGTCTGCGTGGCCCGGTTGACCAGGATCACATCCCCGCTGATCGCGCCGTGCGCGATCCGGGCCTGACGCAGCCCCAGCAACTGGCGGTAGATATCGTCGAGCGCGGCGTCGCTGAGGTCGTCGGCATCCGTCGCGGACAGCGGGGTGCCGGGTGGCTGGCGGCACACCAGCAGCGCGTCGCTGGCTGGGCCCGGCCGTGCCCGCTTCGGCGATCCCGGGCACGGCCACACCTGCCTGGCCCGCCCGCAGGGTGAGGAACGCCTCGTGCTCGACCTGCTGTAGCCGGGTCAGCGTGAGGCTGGCCCCGGAGTCCCGGTAGAACAGGAACCGGCCCACCTTGGTCAGCAGCTTGGCGTCGGCCGCGTCCCGGCCATAGACCGAGATGTTGAGCGGCTGGCTCGTCGCCGTCCCCGCGTCCGTCTCGGTGGCCTGGTACTTCGCCACCCCCCAGGCCTGCCGGGGCAGCGGCTGCACATCGTCCGCCCTGATGCCGAGATCCGCGAGCAGCCGCTGGATGTCCGCGACCGAGGGCAGCCCCAGCGGCGAGCCGAAGATGAGCCGGATGAGCAGCGCCGCCGCCCAGCCGATGGCCATGCTGCCCAGCACGTTGAGCGGGAGCCCTTCCCCGCCGACCGCGCCGGCCAAGCGTGACCAGCCCGATGAAGACTTCGATGACCCGCTGCAGGCTGCGGGCCAGGTAGGGCAGCGCAGCCGTGGCCACCGCCATGAAGACTGCGATCTGCATGACCGGGAAACTCAGGTCATAGCCGTCGATCACGATTCCGCTGGGCCGCCCGCCGTGACTGCCGAGCACCGCGATGAGGATCAAGCTCGTCACGATCGCGACAACTACGCTCAGCGCGATGTCCCGGGCCAGCACCCAGCGCCGGGCGATCAGGGCCAGCAGCACCAGCGCCGCCGCGACGCCGTACGACCCGACCTGATAGACCACCGTGACCAGCCAGGTGATGCTGCGCGGCGGCGGATGGATGACTTCGGTGATGGCCCGGTCGATGCGCGAGTCGTACCGGATGATCAGCAGGCAGCAGACCAGGCCGAGAATGGCCAGCACGAGCCGTACCCCGTCGCTGCCGCGGCGGCGGCGCTGGCCGTCCCCGGCCGGGGCGAAGAAGATGGCCCGCCAGCCGGACAGCACCGGCGGCTGGGCCGGGGCAGCCGCGGACCGCACCGGATCCTGAGCCTGTGACCGCCCCTGCAACGGATTCACCTACCGGATAACCGAGCCCTCTGGCCCCATTAGCCTGTCACGACACCGGTCAACTGACCATCACCCGCGGTGGAGGAGGATGGCACGGTGAGGTTCGAGTTCGCCACCGCGGGCCGCATCCTGGCCGGCCCGGGCCGGGTTGCGGACCTGCCCGCCGTACTGGCTGGCCTCGGCACCCGCGTGCTGGTCTGCACCGGCTCGAACCCATTCCGGATGAACGCCATTACCGGCCAGCTGGGCCTGCCGAGCGCGCCGTTCGCGGTGGCCGGTGAACCCACCGTCGACCTGGCCCGGGCCGCTACCGAGGCCGCGCGGCGGCACGGCGCCGACGTGATCGCCGCGATCGGCGGTGGCAGCGTCATCGACACCGCGAAAGCGGTGGCCATGCTGCTCGGCAACGGCGGGGACCCGCTGGACTACCTGGAGGTCATCGGGGCGGGCCAGCCGATCACCCAGCCGTCCGTGCCGTGCGTCGCGGTGCCGACCACCGCGGGCACCGGCGCGGAGGTGACCGCCAACGCGGTGCTGGCCGCCCCGGCGCACCGGATCAAGGCCAGCCTGCGCAGCCCGCTGATGATCCCCCGGGTCGCGCTGGTCGATCCGGAGCTCACCGTGTCCTGCCCGCCGCCGGTCACCGCGGCCAGCGGGCTGGACGCGCTCACGCAGTGCCTGGAGCCGTTCGTCTCGGTCCGGGCCAGCCCGCTGACCGACGGCCTGGCCCGGGAAGGGCTGCGCCGGGCCGGGGCCGGGCTGCGCGCCGCCTACGCCGACGGCACCGACCTGGCCGCCCGGGCCGACATGGCGATGTGCAGCCTGCTCGGCGGGCTGGCCCTGGCCAACGCCAAGCTGGGCGCCGTGCACGGCCTGGCCGGTGTCATCGGCGGGACGGCGGACGTGCCGCACGGCTTCGCCTGCGCCGCGGTGCTGCCCGCGGTGACCGAGGCCAACGTGCGGGCGCTGCGTGCCGCGCCGGACGGCGGCCCGGCGCTGGACCGCTACGCCGAAGCGGCCCGGCTGCTCACTGGCGACCCCGATGCGTCGATCGGGGACGGCCTGGCCTGGATCCGCGACACGCTCCAACTGCTCGCCGTGCCCGGCCTGGGCAGCTTCGGCATCGAACCCAGCCAGGCCGGCGACATCGCGGCGGCCGCCGCCCGGTCCAGCAGCATGCAAGGCAACCCGGTGCCGCTCCCCGGCGCCGCCCTCCGCGACATCATCCTGCAGTCCTGGTAGCAGCCCAGTCCTGCCCCGGCCGGCTGGTAACCAGCTGCGGTCTGCGGGTGGGTCTGGCCTGGCGCTGACGGCCCGGTAACGGCAGTAGCGGGGCCGGTGGCGGCCGGGCCGGTGCTGAGGGTCTTCTCGGCCGCGTTGACGACGCCGAGATCGGCGCGGATGTGCAGTTCAGCCGCGGTGATCAGCAGCGACTCGACGGCCGTGCTGGTGGCGGTGCGGGCGCCGGCCAGGGCGTGCAGTTGCCGCAGCAGGTGCGCGCGCTGCCGGCTGAGCACGGCGGGCAGCACCGCCGGGTCGGCGGAGCGGACGGCGGCCATCACCTTCAGGAAGAAGTCGTCGCGGTAACCGCGGGTGGGGATGGCTGGCTCGGCCAGCCAGCGGTCGAGTTCGTCGCGGCCGGCCGGGGTCAGCCGGTGCACGACGCGGTCGGGCTTGACCTGCTGCGGCTGACGCTGGGAGTCGATCAGGCCGTCCCGGGCCAGCCGGTCGAGGATCTGGTAGATGTGGCCGATGTTCAGCCCACCCCACTGGTCGCCGACGGCCTGATCAAAGCTGGTTTTCAGCTCGTAGCCGTGAGCGGGCTTGGCCGACAGCAGGGCCAGTACCGCGTGATGCAGGGGCATGCGCCTTCCGCCTTGCCTTGCCGCTAGGTAAAGATGTGACGTCGGCTCTTGCCTAGTCGCTAGGTAAGGAGTGAGCATAGTCGCAGCCCCCGGCCGGTGCCAGCCCCCGGGGGGCGGGCACGGGCAAGCGAGGGGTGCGCTGATGGGCAGGCTCGCCTGGTGGCAAGCGCGGTTCCGCCCTGCCCGCACGCTGGCGCTGATCGCCGGGGTGCTGGTCGCGGCGGCCGCGTTCACCGTGCTCACCGCGGCGTCGCGAACCGCGCAGCTGCGCACGACCGGCACCGTGTCGGCGAACTTCCAGCCCGCCTACGACATCCTGGTCCGGCCGAAGGGAGCCAGGACCGCGCAGGAGAAGCGGACCGGCACCGTGCAGCCCGACTTCCTGTCCGGCATCTACGGCGGGATCACGATGGCCCAGTACCACCGGATCCAGCGGATCCCGGGGGTCCAGGTGGCCGCGCCGATAGCGATGGTCGGCTACACGCAGCTCAATGCCCTGACATTCGAGCCGGTGCCCGCGGCCGCGCTAGGCCGGTCCGGCTCCCGGCTGTACCGGATCTCCACCACCTGGGTCAGCGACAACGGAGCCAGCCGCGTCACGCAGCCGCCGGGATACCTGTACGTGACGCCGCGACGACTCACGACCGGTCCCAGCACCGCGGGTGCGCGTTCGTCATGCGGGGCGGCCAGCTTCCCGCCGGCGGGGACGAACCCGTTCGGCACGGCCGCGCAGTCCTACGCACTGTGCTGGTCCCGGGTGAACGGCAACGGCATGCCGCCGTCCCCGGGCGGGGTCAACAACACCGCGGCTGGTTATTTCGTCGAGTGGACCGTCCCGGTGCTGATCGCGGCCGTCAACCCGGCCGCCGAGGCGAAACTGGACGGGCTGAACAAGGCGGTTGTCTCCGGCCGGTACCTGACCGAGCACGAGAGCGGCGGCGGCCCGCTATTGCCGGTACTGGCCTCCTCCGCCAGCGGCATGAGCGAGTACGCGCAGACCACCGTGCAGCAGCTGGCGGCACCGGCCGCGAAGCCGGACATGAACGCGGCCTGGGAGAGCGGGCACGCGTCGGCTCCCGGCCGCACGGTGGCCACCGTGCACACCACGGCCCAGCAGGCCTACAACGCCGTGCTCAAGGGACCCGGGACGGCTTCCGAGGAGAACTACACGGGCACCGCCGTCGCCGGCTACTGGTCGGTCGGCCCGGTGGACTACCAGCGCACCCCGGCCGGAGCGCTGGCACCGCGTCAGATGGTCAACCGCCCGTCGGTCTGGGACACCGGCAGCCTGGCTTCGGTCGCCATGGACGACGAGAACAGCCAGTACCGGACGGTGACCTCCCACGTCACGTCGAATAGCTACTTGCCAGCCGGCCTGATCAAGATCACCGGTGTCTTTGACCAGGCCAGGATCAGGTCGTTCGCCCCGTTGTCGCGGGTGCCGCTGGGCGCCTACCAGCCGGTGACCGCGGCGCCGGCGACCCCGGCCAGCCGCCGGGCGCTGCACGGGGGCAACCTGCTGCCCAGCCAGAACCTGGGTGGGCTGGTCAGCCAGCCGGTGAACCTGATCACCACCTTGTCGGCGCTGCCCAAGCTGGAGAACAGCCTGCTCTACAAAGGCGTGCCGGCCGCTGATCCGATCAGCGTGATCCGGGTCCGGGTCGCGGGCGTTACCGGGGCGAATGCGCTGTCCCGGGAGCGGGTCAACGCGGTCGCGCAGCAAATCGCCCAGCGTACCGGCCTGGACGTGGACGTGGTGGCCGGCTCTTCGCCATCCCCGGAGACCATCGACCTGCCCGCGGGCAGGTTCGGGCCACCGTCGCTGACCCTGTCCGAGAACTGGGTGAAAAAGGGCGTGGCGGTGGCCATCCTGAACGCGGTGGACAAGGCGAGCCTGGCGCTGTTCACGCTGATCCTGGTGGTGTGTGTGCTGTTCGTCGGCAACGCCGCCACCGCCGCGGTGCGCGGCCGGCGGCGCGAGCTGGGGGTGCTGGCCGCAGTCGGCTGGCGCCGGTCGCGGCTGTTCGCCACCGCGCTGGGCGAGCTGGCCGGGATCGGGCTGGTCGCCGGGCTGCTGGCGGCAGCCATCGCGGTGCCGGTAGCGGCCGGGCTGGGCCTGCACGCCTCGCCCGGACGGGCGCTGCTGGCGGTGCCCGTGGCGGTGGCGGTGGCCGTGGTGGCCGGCCTGGTGCCGGCCTGGCTGGCCGCCCGGGCCGACCCGGTCAGCTCGGTCCGGCCGCCGGTAGTCGCGGCCGGCCGTGCGCACCAGCCCCGCGGCATCACGTCGCTGGCGCTGCTCAACGTGGCCCGCACCCCCGGCCGCACCCTGACCGGGGTGGCCAGCCTGGCCGTGGGCATCGCCGCGCTGACGATGCTGACCGCGGTCACCGTCGCCTTCCGCGGCGTGGTCGTCGGATCGCTGCTCGGCGACGCCGTCGCCGTTCAGATCAGGAGCGTCAACTACGTAGCGGCCGGGGCGACGGTCGCGCTCGGCGTGCTGGCCGTCGCCGACGTGGTGTTCCTGAACATCCGGGAGCGGGCGGCTGAGCTGGCCACCATGCGCAGCTTCGGCTGGCACGACCGCACGCTGGCCCGGCTGGTGATCACCGAGGGCACGATCATCGGGGTGCTCGGCTCGCTGGCCGGCGCTGGGCTCGGGCTCGGCGGCGCGGCCTGGTTCGCCGGGCAGTTGCCCGCCCGGCTGCTGGCCATCGCGGCCGCCGCGGTGGCGGCCGGCATCATCATCACCGCCGCGGCCGCACTGCTGCCCGCCGCGCTGCTGCGCCGCCTGCCCACCGCCCACCTGCTAGCAGAGGAGTAACAACATGGCTGCGAGTGCCCCCGGCGATGGCACGCTCGAGCTGCGCGACGTGTGCAAACGCTACGGCACCGGTACCAGCACGGGCACCGGCGGGCAGGTCACCGCGGCCGACCATGTCACGTTCACGATCGAGGCGGGCGCGTTCGTCGCGCTGACCGGCGCCTCGGGCTCGGGCAAGTCGACGATGCTGCACCTGATCGGCGCGATCGAACGGCCCGACTCCGGCGTGATCACCGTCAACGGCACTGAGGTCACCGCGCTGCGCGGCGCCGCGCTGGCCGATTACCGGCGCACCGTAGGCTTCGTCTTCCAGCGCTACAACCTGCTGCCCGGGCTGACCGCGCTGGACAATGTCATCGCGCCGGTCCTGCCGTACCGCACCGGCTGGGACAAGCGCGACCGGGCCCGGGGCCTGCTCGAAGCCGTCGGCCTGGCCGGGCGCGAACGGTCGCTGCCCGCCCGGATGTCCGGCGGCGAACAGCAGCGCATCGCCATCGCCCGCGCGCTGATCAACACCCCGCCGCTGCTGCTGGCCGACGAGCCCACCGGCAACCTCGACTCGGCCACCGCCGCAGGCATCCTCGACCTGCTGACCCGGCTCCGCGCCGAACACGAGATGACGATCATCCTCGCCTCGCACGACCCGCAGATCGCGGCCAGAGCCGAACGGCTGATCCGGCTCCGCGACGGCGCGGTCGTCGACGACCTCCAGCTCACCCAGGACCGCCCAGTCGAAGACATCATCCGGCACATCAGCCAGCTGGGCTGACCGGCCGCCTGATTGCTACAGCGAGCCCTGCTCCGGGGTGCCGGCCGGATGCGGCCGCAGGACCTGCACGTCGATGTCGCCCTCGGTGCGCCCGGCCAGGGCCTGGTTGAGCTCGGCCAGCGCCGGGCCGCGGCCGTGCCCGGCCAGGGCCGCCGCGCTGGCCCACTTCTCCACCATGACCAGCCGGTCGTCACCCTCGTGCAGCGCATAGAGCAGGCAGCCCTCGTCGCTGGCGTGCACCGAGGCGATCGTCTTCGCCATGGCGGCGATGACGTCGGCCCGGTACTCGGGCCGCGGGCGGATGGTGGCGACGACGACAACAGCGGTCATGGATGTTCCTTCCCTCCGGATCAGCTGGTGAATATCTCGCTCAGCGCCGGGGCCACGTCGGTGTAGCCGCGGATCCGGCGCAGCCGCCCACGGCCCAGCCGGGCCAGGTCCCGGGCCAGTTCGGCATCCTGCTCGCCAGAGGTGTCCAGCAGCACATCCAGCCGGGGCAGCCGGGCGGCCAGCGGCCGTGGGTCCGGGCCGGCGTTGTGCACGCAGTCGGACAGCAGCAGCACGCGGGCGTCCCGGGCCGGCACGCGGGCCAGCTCAGCCGCGGCGACCTGGAGCGGGAACGCGATGTTGGTCAGGCCGCGGGCAGGCAGGCGCAGCATCTGGTCCAGCAGCCGCCCGGCCGCGGCCTGGTGCCCGAGGTGCGCCAGCACGGCCGCGTCCGACCAGAACGCCACGACGGCCAGGTCGTCCCGGGTCAGCTCGGCGGCCAGCGCGCCGACCGTGGCGGCCACGGTGCGCACCCGCTCGCCGCGCATCGAGCCGGACACGTCGGCCAGCAGCACCACGCCGCGCCGGGTGCGGACCCGCTCCCGGACGATGATGTCGTCCTCATCCGGCACCGGATGCTCGACCAGCTGCTCGACGGTGCGGTCCAGGTCGATGTCGTCGCTGCCACCCCGGTACCGGACGCTGGCCAGCTCACCCACGCCGCGCCGGGCGGTGACATCGCGGCGCGGCCGGGGCACGGCCAGCCGGGCCGCGATCTGCCGGGCCCGGCGCAGCGTCTCCGGGTCGGCCGTGGGCTCGCCATCCAGGGTGTCTGCCAGCGTGCCCTGCTCGTCAGTGCTGGCCCGGGGGGACGACCCCCCGGAATCCCCCCGATCGCCGCTTCGCGCCGAACGCCGGCTCGGCGGGAACACGCCTCCGGTGTGGCCCCCCTCGCCGTACGACGGTCCGGGTACTGGCTCAAACAGCTGGGGTTGCTCATTCGGACCGAGCTGCTTCGGCGTGCGGCTCAGCGGGCGCAACTCCCCCGCGTTGCGGCTGCTGCGGCGCTGCACCGGCGAGTCAGCCTCGACCGCTCTTCAACCAGGCGCGGCCGCGGCCGGGTTGAGGATGAACTGGTCCGCCCAGATCTGCCGGAGGATCTGTTCCGGAGTGGCCTCCACCGTCTCGTCCAGGAAGATCCGGCCGGACAGTGCGACGACCATGGCGTCGAACATGGTCTCCGGGTAGGCCTCGTCGCCCGGGCTGGTGATGGCGCGCAGCGTGAGCAGCTGCCCGGCGATCAGGCTCAGGTCGATGGCCCCGCGCACGCTGCTGCCCTGCCGCACGTCGGGGTGCTCCCGGGTGGCCCGGGTGACGGCGACGGCATCGGCCACGATTCTGGCGTTCAGCAAAGAAGGTAGTTCGGGGAGCGGGGCACGGAGCCGCACGATGCCGCGCTCGGCCGCGGCGTCCTGGTAGCCGATGGATAGCCGGCACAGCCGGTCGTGTACCGAGGTGGACAGCCGGGTGGTGCCGACGTTGTCGTACGGGTTCATCGAGGCGATCACCCGGAAGCTGGGCTTGGCCGTCACGGTGCCCGCCCGGGGCACCGCGACCTGCCGCTCGGCCATCGCGGTGAGCAGCGTGTTCAGGGTGTCCTCGGGCGCCCGGTTGAACTCCTCGATGTACAGGAAGCCGCCCTCGCGCATGGCGGCCAGCAGCGGGCCGTCCACGAAGTTGTCCGGGCTGTAGTCCTCGCGGAGCACCCGGGCCGGGTTGTGATGCCCGATCAGCTTGGCCGGGGTCAGGTCGGCGTTGCCCTCGACGAAGACCAGCGGGATGCCCCACTCGCCGGTGATCGCCCGGAGCAGGGTGCTCTTGCTGGTGCCGGGCGGGCCTTCCAGGATGATGTCCCGGCCCGCGGCGATGGCCGCGAGCGTGAGGGTGAGCTCCCGCTCGCGGCCCACCAGGTGCGCGGCGACCCGGTCGTAGGTTCCGGCCAGGTCGCTGCCGCTCACCACGTCGGTCACTTGGTGAGCTCTCCAGCGTCGATCGGCAGCGTCACACCAGTAACGTAACGAGCTTCGTCGGAGGCCAGCCAGAGCACCGCGTTGGAAATATCCACCGGCTCGACCCACGGGATGGGCAGCGCGTTGAGCGTGCCGAACCGCTCGGCCATGACGTCCCTGGTGCGCTCGTTCTCCGGGAGGTCCCCGGCGAACAGCTCGTAGGCTGCCGCGTTCTGGATCATGTCGGTGTTCACCCCGGTCGGGTGGATGCTGTTCACCCGGATCAGGTCCGGGGCCAGTTCCAGGGCCAGCGTGCGCATCAGCCCGACCACGCCGTGCTTGGCCGACACGTAGTGCCCGATGTTGGCCATCCCCTCCAGCCCGGCGGCCGAGCTGGTCAGGATGATCGCGCCGCCGCCGGCCGCGCGCAGGTGCGGGATGGCCGCCTTGGCCGCGTGCCAGACGCCGGTGAGGTTGACGTCGATCATGTCCTGCCAGTGCGTCTCGTCCAGTTCCTCCAGCGTGCCGAAGCTGAAGATGCCGGCGTTGGCCGAGACGATGTCCAGGTGGCCGAGCTGGGCCACGCCGTCGTCCAGCGCGGCCTTGAGCGCCGGGTAATCGCGCACATCCGCCTGGGTGGCCACGATGCGCCGGTCCAGCGCCTCCACCTCCTTGACCGTTTCGGCCAGGTCGCCCGGGGTGGCCATGGCGTACGGCACGCTGCCGATCTGCCCGCACAGGTCGACGGCGATGATGTCCGCGCCCTCCTGGGCCAGCCGGATCGCGTGGCTGCGGCCCTGGCCGCGCGCCGCGCCGGTGATGAAGGCGACTTTGCCTGCTACCCGTCCTGCCATCTGCTGCCGCCTCCCTCAGCGGATCGTGTTGCCCGCGTCCACGGTGAACTCAAGCCCGGTGACGTACTGAGCTTCATCGGAGGCCAGGAACAGCACCGCGTTGCTGATGTCGCGGGCCTCGACGCTCTCCACCGGGAGCGTGTTCATGAAGATCGGGCCCAGGTTCGGGTCCCGGTTGATCAGCGGGTTCAGGCCGCCGAGGCCCTCGACCATCGGCGTGTTCACGCCGGTGGGGTGCACCGTGTTGACCCGGATCTTGTGCTGGGCCAGCTCGTTGGCCATGGTCCGGGCGATGCCCACCACGCCGTGCTTGGCCGCCACGTACGGGGCCAGGAACGGCAGGCCCTTGATGCCCGCGGTGGAGCTGGTGCAGATGACCGACCCGCCGCCCGCCGCGATCAGGTGCGGCGTGGCCACCACCATCGTGTTCCACACCCCGGTCAGGTTGGTGTCCAGGGTGTCCCGCCACACCTCCGGGGTGACCTCGTCCCAGGCCTGCACGGTGCAGATGCCGGCGTTGGCGCAGACGATGTCCAGGTGGCCCAGCTGGGCCACGCTGTCGTCCACCACCTGCCGGAGCGCGGCGGCGTCGCGCACGTCGGCCGGGGCCGCGATGATCCGCCGGTCCAGCGCCTCCACGTCCTTGACCGTCTGGGCCAGGTCGGCCTCGGTAGCCATGCCGTAGCCCACGGTCGGGTAGTTCTGGCAGATGTCCACCGCGATGATGTCCGCGCCCTCCTCGGCCAGCCGGACGGCGTGGCTGCGGCCCTGGCCGCGCCCGGCTCCGGTGATGAAGGCGACCTTGCCCTGTACTCGTCCCGTCATATGGGGTTCTCCCTTCGGGTTACTTGATCAGGCAGCCGGCGTCCACCGGCAGCGGCACGCCGGTGATGTACCGGGCCTCGTCGGAGGCGAGGAACAGCACCGCGTTGCTGATGTCCACCGGGTCCACCCACGGGATCGGCAGCGCGTTCATCTCCTGCGAGGCGGGCTCGAAGTCGGTCCGGGTGGGGTGCTCGAGGTCCGGGCGGAACAACCGGTAGGTCGCCTCGTTCTGGATCATCGGCGTGTCCACCTGGGTGGGGTGGATGCTGTTCACCCGGATCATGTCCGGCGCCAGTTCCAGGGCCAGCGTGCGCATCAGGCCGACCACGCCGTGCTTGGCCGACACGTAGTGCGCGATGTTCGGGTAGGCCATCAGGCCGGCCGCGGAGCTGGTCAGGATCAGCGCCCCGCCGCCCGCCGCGCGCAGGTGCGGGATGGCCGCCTTGGCCGTGTGCCAGACCCCGGTCAGGTTGATGTCGATCATGTCCCGCCAGGTGTCCTCGGCCATCTCGGCCGCGACGTGCGGCGAGGTGCCGATGCCCGCGTTGGCGGCCACGATGTCCAGGTGGCCGAGCTGAGCCACCCCGTCGTCCAGCGCCGCCTTGAGCCCGGCGTAGTCGCGCACGTCAGCCTGGGCGGTGACGATCCGCCGGTCCAGCGCCTCGACAGCCTTGACCGTGTCGGCCAGGTCGGCCCCGGTGGCACCGGGATACGGCACGCCCGGGATGTCCTGGCACACGTCGATCGCGATGATGTCGGCGCCCTCCTGGGCCAGCCGGATCGCGTGGCTCCGGCCCTGGCCGCGGGCCGCGCCGGTGATGAACGCGACCTTGCCTGCTACTCGTCCTGGCATATCCTCCGCCTCACTTCTTGTTCGTGAAACCGGCGTCCACCGGCAGCGTCACGCCGGTGACGAAGCGGCCGTCGTCGGAGACCAGGAACACGATCGCGTTCGAGATGTCCACCGGCTCGACCATGTCCACCGGCAGCGCGTTGGCCATCGCCTGCCCCATCTGGGGGTCGGCCTCGAGGAACGCCTGCATCACCTCGTTGACCACCATCGGGGTGCGGACGCCGGTCGGGTGCACGCTGTTCACCCGGATGTGGTGCGGGGCCAGGATGTTGGCGTACGAGCGCATCAGGCCGACCACGCCGTGCTTGGACGCGGTGTAGCCCAGGCCGCCCCGGGTGTCGCCGCCGATGCCGTTGATCCCGGCGGTGGAACTGGTCAGCACGATGGCGCCGCCCTGGCCGCGTTCGATCATCGACGGCTTCGCGGTCTCCACCGTGTTGAACACGCCGGTCAGGTTGACGTCGATGACGTCCTGCCATGCCTCGTGCCGTTCCTCGCCCAGCGCCATCGGCGCGATCCCGGCGTTGGCCAGCACGATGTCCACCGGGCCGAGTTCGGCCACTCCCGCGTCGAACGCGGCCCTGAGCCCGGCCTCGTCGCGCACGTCCGCTTCCCGGGCCACGATCCGCCGGTCCAGCGCCTCGACTTCCTTGACCGTCTCGGCCAGGTCGTCCGGGGTGGCCATCGGGTAGGCCACCGATTCGATCTGGCGGCAGATGTCCACCGCGATGATGTTGGCGCCCTCCTGGGCCAGCCGGATGGCGTGGCTGCGGCCCTGGCCGCGGGCGGCGCCGGTGATGAAGGCGACCTTGCCTTCGAGCTTTCCTGCCACTGCGCGCTGTCCTTCCTGTGTCCGCGTGCTCAAGCGGCCGCAGGCATGGTTGGGTTGCCCAAGTGCGGCCCGCAGCCGCTGTGTCGTACACCACATACGGCACCCAGTGCCGACATTAACGGCATCGAGTGCCAATGAGCAAGCCGAGGTCAGAGAGTTTTCGCACTGAGTGCCATTTCATGGCATGCTCAGTGTGGAGCAGCAGAGAGGCGGTGGCATCGATGGCGGTGGGCGGGGCGTCGGAGGCGCCGGCCCAGCTTGGGCGCAGGCGGATCACCACGCGTGCCGAGCTCGAGCACGTGGCGTTCGAGCTGTTCGAGCGGCAGGGTTTCGAGGGCACGACGGTGGATGACATCGCCAGCGCGGCGGGCATCGGGCGGCGGACGTTCTTCCGCTACTTCGCGTCCAAGAATGACGTGCCGTGGGGCAACTTCGAGGCGGAACTGGACCGGATGCGCGCGTGGCTGGCGGCCTGCCCGGCGCAGACCCCGCTGATGGACGCGATCCGGCTGGCCATCGTGGACTTCAACACGGTGCCGCCGGACGACGAGGTGTGGCATCGCCGCCGGATGCGGCTCATCCTCGACGTCCCGGTGCTGCTGGCGCACTCCATGCTGCGCTTCGCCGAGTGGCGGCAGGTGATCGCGGACTTCGTGGCCGAGCGCACCGGGGAACCCGCCTGCGCGCTGACCCCGCAGACGATCGCGTACGCCAGCCTGGGCGTGGCCATCGCGGCCTACGAGCAGTGGCTGCACGCCGACGGTGATTTGACCACATTGCTGGATGACGCCATGCGCGGCCTGGCCGCGTCGTTCAGCGAAGGAGCTGAGTAATGGCAAGCACGAGACAGTGGTTCGAGACGGTGGCCGAGGCGCAGCGCCGGGCCAAGCGGCGGCTGCCCAGGTCGGTGTACATGGCGCTGGTCGCGGGGGCCGAGGCCGGGGTGACGATGGACGACAACGTCGCCGCGTTCGGCGAGCTGCGCTTCCGGCCGCACGTAGCCGACCTGCCGCCCGCCCGTGAGCTGGCCACCACCGTGATGGGCCAGCAGGTCAGCTTCCCGGTGCTGCTCTCCCCCACCGGCGTGCAGGCCGTGCACCCCGACGGCGAGGTCGCGGTGGCCCGGGCCGCGACGGCGGCCGGCACGGCCGTTGGGCTGTCCTCGTTCGCGTCCAAGCCGGTCGAGGAGGTCGGCCAGGTCACCGACAAGCTGCTGTTCCAGAGCTACTGGGTGGGCACCCGGGACGAGATCCTGGCCCGGGCCGAGCGGGCCCGGGCAGCAGGCGCCAAGGGGCTGATCATCACTCTGGACTGGGTGTTCGACTCCCGCCGCGACTGGGGCAGCCCGTGGATCCCGGAGCACCTGAACCTGGAAGCCATGGTGCGGCACATCCCGCAGGTAGTGGTGCGGCCCACCTACCTGGCCCGGTGGCTGCGCAGCGGGTCACTGCCCGAACTCCGCGTGCCCAACCTGGGCAGCCGGGGCGCGCCGGTGCCGACCTTCTTCGGTGCCTACGGCCAGTGGATGGGCTCGGCGCCGCCGGCCTGGGAGGACCTGGCCTGGCTGCGTGCGCAGTGGGGTGGGCCGTTCATGATCAAGGGCATCACCCGGCCGGACGACGCGCGCCGGGCGGTGGACATCGGCGCGACCGCGATCTCGGTGTCCAACCACGGCGGCAACAACCTCGACTCCACCCCGGCCACGATCCGCTGCCTGCCGGCCATCGCCGACGCGGTCGGCGACCAGATCGAGGTGCTGCTGGATGGCGGCGTCCGCCGGGGCAGCGACGTGGTCAAGGCGCTGGCCCTGGGCGCGCGGGCGGTGATGATCGGCCGGGCCTACCTGTGGGGCATGGCGGCCGGCGGCGAGCGCGGGGTGAGCAACGTGCTGGAGATCCTGCGGCAGGGCATCAGCGAGACCCTGTACGGCCTGGGCAAGGCGTCCGTGCACGACCTGACCAGGGACGACGTCATCGTGCCGGACGGCTTCACCCTCGACCATAAGCTCTGATCTATGGGGCAGCCGCCACCGACGGGGCAGCCGCCGTCGCGCGGGGACCGGCGGTGGTACTTCATCCTGATGACGGTCTGCATCGGGCTGTTCGTGCTGGCCTGGGCGGTGGTGGACCGGTATTCCACGGTGGCGGCCATCGTCATGTCGGCGGTCGCCCTGGTGATCCCGCCGTTCGCGGCCATTGTGGCCAACGCGGCCAGCGCCATCGACCGGCGGCGGCAGTAGGCCAGGCGGGCCTGCGCGCCGGTGGCCGGCCCGGGGAGGCACTGGCGTTAATCACGAAGATGGGTGAGCAGCAGGCTGAGCGTGCCGATGAATTCCTCGGCCCGGGCCTCGTCGAGCTCGCGCAGGAATTCGATCACCGGCTCGGCGTTGCGGTGGCGCATCTCGGCCACGGCCGGCTTGGCCGTGTCGGACAGCGAGACGAGGATGCGGCGCCGGTCCCGCTCGTCGTGCTCCCGGGTGACCAGGCCGGCTTTGGCCAGCTCGCCCACCACCAGGCTGGCGTGTGCGACCGTCATCCCGGACCGCTGGGCCAGCTCGGACACGCTGAGCGGCCCGCCGATGGCCAGCATGATCAGCATGCCGACGTGGCGCTGGCCGAGCTGGCCGGCCTCGCGCAGCGCGGCCGGGATGTCCCCGGCGCGGCGCTGATAGGCCAGCACGAGCTGGGGCAGCAGTGGGGCCAGCCGGGCGGCATACGGTCCAAAATTATTCAAGCTCTCTTGACTTTCTACTCGACTTGAGTAAGTGTAGCCGTAACAGCCGCTGAGCGCAGCGAACGGGGATCGTGATGACGGCACTGAAAGGCCGGGTAGCCCTGGTCACCGGCAGTTCGCGGGGTATCGGGGCGGCCATCGCCAGCCAGTTCGCGCAGGCGGGCGCGGCCGTCGCGGTACACGGCCGGGACGGGGACGCGGTGGCCAGCGAGGTGGCGGCCATCCAGGACGGCGGCGGCACCGCGGCCGGGGTGACCGGCGACGTGACCAGCTTCGCGGACGTCGAGGCCATCCGGCGCCAGGTCGAGGACACCCTCGGGCCGGTGGACATCCTGGTGGCCAACGCGGGGGCCAGCCTGACGCCGCCCGCACTGCTGGAGGACATCCCCGAGGATGGCTGGCGGGCCACGGTGGACGCCAACCTGCTGGCCACCTTCCTGACGCTGAAGAGCTTCCTGCCCGGCATGAAGGCCCGCGGCCGCGGAGCCATCATCACCATGGCCTCGTCGGCGGGCCGCGTCGCCAATGCGCACGCGCCGATCGCTTACGGCGCGGCCAAGGCGGGGGTGATCATGCTGACCCAGGACGTAGCGGCGCAGGCCGGCCCGGCTGGGATCCGGGTGAACTGTATCGCCCCGGAGACCATCCTGACCGCAGGCAACCAGGAGCGGATCCCGGCCGCGACCCAGGCCCGGCTGGCCGAGTTCCACCCGCTCAAGCGGCTCGGCACACCCGACGACGTGGCCGGCGCGGCGGTGTTCCTGGCCTCCGACGCCGCCGCCTGGATCACCGGCCTGATCGTGGACGTCACCGGCGGCGCCGTGCTGGTCTGATACGTGGGCAGTCTGACCTGAGGAGGAGGATCCCGATGAGCATCGAACTGAATCACACCATCGTCCCGGCCCACGACCCGCAGGCATCGGCGCAGTTCCTGGCGGGCATCCTCGGCCTGCCGATCGACCCGCCGGTGGCCCGGTTCACGCCCATCACACTGGCCAATCGGGCCACTCTCGACTACCTGCAGAGCGATACGTTCGAATCGCATCACTATGCATTCCTGGTAACCGACGAAGAATTCGACGTCTCGTTCGCGCGTATCCAGGACGCGGGCATCACGTTCTTTGCCGACCCGGCCTGCTCGCAAGCCGGGCAGATCTACCGGAGCCAGGGCCGCCGGGGCACGTATTTCCGGGACCCCAATGGCCATCTGATGGAGATTCTCACCCCCACCGCCGCCGGGTGAGGCGGTCAGCCGAGCGCCGTTGACCCACCGGTCACCCGCTCGTTACCTTGCGGTAGAACGTGTTCCAGTTTGCTGCCTGATCCGCAGCGAGGAGGCGGCCGTGACAGCGTCAGCGGAGGGCCGGGCCCCGGACGAGCGGATCAAGATGACGGTCAGCGAGCGCAGCGCGGGCGAACTGGCCGAAGGGTTAACCGGCTGGCTGGCCGCCCGGGTCGGCGAAGCCGAGCAGGCGGCGGGCGGCCGCCCGGACGCGATCACCGGGCTGACCGTGCGGAACGCCCGGTTCTCCGGCAGCGGGGGGCTGTCCAGCACCTCGGTGCTGTTCGAGGCCAGCTGGGTGAGCGGTGGCGCCGAGCGCCGCGGCCGGTACGTGGCCCGGCTGGCGCCCGAGGCCAGCGCGGTGCCGGTGTTCCCGCGGTACGACCTGGCCACCCAGTTCGAGGTGATCAGCCAGGTGGCCGCGCGGAGCGACGTCCCGGTGCCGGCCGTCCGCTGGTACGAGCCCGACGAGCGGGTGCTCGGCGGCCCGTTCTTCGTGATGGATCAGGTCGATGGGCGGGTGCCGCTCGACAATCCGCCCTACGTGTTCACCGGCTGGCTGCTGGAGGCGACCGCGGCCCAGCTCAGCCAGCTGCAGCGGGCCAGCGTCCAGGTACTGGCCAGCCTGCACGCGATCGCCGAGCCCGCGACGGTGTTCCGCGCGCTGCGCCCGCCCGGCGGCGCGGACCCGCTGCGCTGGCACGTCAGCCAGCAGCGCGAGTACTACCGCTGGGCACTATCCGGCGACGGCATCCGGGTGCCGATCATCGAGCGCAGCCTGGACTGGCTGGCGGAGCACTGGCCACGCGACCCCGGCCCGGACGTGCTGAGCTGGGGGGACTCCCGGATCGGCAACATCATCTACCAGGACTTCGAGCCGGCCGCCGTGCTGGACTGGGAGATGGCCGCGCTCGGCCCGCGCGAACTCGACGTCAGCTGGTTCATCTTCCTGCACCGCTTCTTCCAGGACATCGCGACGTTCTTCGGGCAGTCCGGGCTGCCCGGCTTCCTGCGCCGCTCCGACGTGCAGCGCTGCTACCAGGAGCTGACCGGCTATCAGCTGCGGAACATGGACTTCTACCTCACCTACGCCGCACTGCGGCACGCGATCGTGATGGCCCGGATAAAGCGGCGGATGATCCATTTCGGCGAGGATCAGCTGCCAGCCGATCCCGACGATTACGTCATGCACCGGGCGGCCCTGGAAGAGCTGCTCGCCGGCACCTACCGATGGGACTGAAGCCCGTGCCCGGACCGCTCGACGAATACCCCATCCACCAGGCGCCGCTGCCGATCGACCGGGTGGCCAGCAGCGACCGCAACTTCTACGACCGCTGCTATTTCAACGTCCATGACGGGGCCGGTGAGGTTTTTCTGGTCACTGGCCTTGGCGTGTACCCGAACGTGGGCGTCATCGACGCGTACGCCACCGCGCGCTGCGGGGACCAGCAGTGGACGGTGCAGTTCTCCGATGCGCTGGCCGGGCGCAGCCTTGACCAGCAGGTCGGCGGCTACCGGATCGACGTGCTGGAGCCGCTGCACCAGTTGCGGCTGAGCTGCTTGGCGCCGGACGGCGGCATCGAGTTCGACCTGCGCTGGACCGCGGCGTTCCCGGCGGTGCAGGAGGAGCCGCACCTGCTGCTGGCCGGGGGCCGGCCGATCCTGGATGCGTCCCGGTTCTCCCAGCTGGGCAGCTGGGACGGGCGGCTGCGGGTCGGCGACCGCGAGTTCACGGTCAGCGCCGACCGGTGGGCGGGCGCCCGGGACCGGTCCTGGGGGATCCGCCCGGTGGGCGAGCCGGAACCAGCCGGCCGGGCGGCCAGCGAGCCGCTGCAGGGGTTCTGGTGGCTGTACGCCCCGCTGCGCTTCGAGTCCTGCGCGGTCATCGTGATCCTGCAGGAGGACCCGGACGGCTACCGCACGCTGAACGACGCCAAGCGGATCGGCCGGGACGGCCGGGTCGAGCAGCTTGGCTGGCCGCGGGCCGAGATCAGCTACCGGCCCGGCACCCGGCATCCGGAATCGGCCCGGCTGCACCTCACCGATCCGGCTGGCGCGGCACTGACCGTGGACCTGGACACCGTCACGTCGCTGCCGCTGCACGTGGGCGCCGGATACAGCGGTGACCCGGACTGGTCGCACGGCCGGTGGATGGGACCGAACTGGGCCCGGTCGGCCGTGTACGACCTGACCGACCCCGTGGTGGCGGCCCGGATACCGTTCGGCGTGACCGATCATCTGGCCCGGGCGGGGCTGGACGGTGAGCCGGGCTGGGGCCTGTTCGAGCACGCCAGCATGGGCCGGCACGACCCGACCGGGTTCGCCGACTGGTCCTCAGTGGCCGGCTGAGCCCGGGCCACCCAGCAGGCGGTCCAGGAAGTCACCGACCGCGCTCTCCCCTGCCTTGAGCTCGGCGGCAGAGTCGTCGGCCAGCGCGATCATCATGGCTACCTCGTTGAGGGTGGCCATGACGATGTGCGCGAACACGTTGACGTGCCGCGGGTCAACGGCGCCCGCCTCGGCCGCATAGCCGAGCGCGTGCCTGATCATGGCAAGGGCCGGCTCATCGAGCTCGCGCCAGCGCTGCCAGCCGAGCACGGCCTGCGCGTCGATGAGCATGATCTGCTGCACGACCGGGTTGCCGGCCTGCCTGATCCAGGCGACGGAGGCGGCCCGCAGCATCTCGATCGGGTTGGCGGCATCCTGGATCGCGGCCGTCATATCCGCGCCGAGCCGGTCGCCCAGGGCTTCGAAGACCGCGAGGAACAGCGCCTCCTTGCCCGGGAAATGGTGGTACAGCGAGCCGCGGCTCACGCCGGACTCGGCCAGCACCGCCTCGATCGACGTGCCGTCGTAGCCCTGCGTGGCGAACAGCCGCGTCGCGACCTCGATGAGGTGCACACGGGTGGCCTGGCCGCGCTCGACGTTCTTGTTCATCCGGCTCCGGTGTGCTGGCGAGTTGACAGACCGACTGTCGGTCTATAAGAGTTAGACCGTCGGTCGGTATTCCAACCGGCAGCGTATCCCGCAACGTCACCACTGAGGGGAGCCACGCCATGCCCACCGTGCTCGAACGCGTTGACAGCCATCGCCACCAGGTGCACACCAGGTCCGGCCCGGTCAGCTACCTGGACACCGGCGGACCGGGCCTGGCCCTGTTCGTGCACGGCATCGGCACCAGCAGCCTGCTGTGGCGCAACGTCATCGACCAGCTCGGCGGCGAGCGCCGGTGCGTCGCCATCGACCTGCCGCTGCACGGCCAGACCCCGGCACCGCCGGACCAGGACTTCTCGCTGCCGGCCCTGGCTGACTGGGTCGCGGGCTGCTGCGACGCGCTGGAGCTCAGCGATATCGACCTGGTCGCGAACGACACCGGCGGCGCCATCGCCCAGGTGTTCGCGGCCCGGAACCCGGGCCGGCTGGCCACCCTGACGCTGACCAACTGCGAGACGCACACCAACGTGCACCCGCTGCCGCTGCTGCCCGGCCTGGTGCTGGCCCGCCTCGGGCTGCTCGCGCCGCTGATGCGCAGGCTGCCGCGGAACATACCGATGGCACGCAAGCGCTTCTACAGCGGCGGGTACCAGGACGTCAGCCAGCTGCCCGACGACGTGGTACGGGCCTGGGTCGAGCCGGTGCTCGGCACCGCGCAGTCCGCCCGCCAGTTCCAGCGCTGGGCGCTCTCCGTGCACGCTCGCGATCTGCTCGCCGTCGAGCCCGCGCTGGCCCGGCTGCAGGTGCCGACGCTCATCGTGTGGGGCACCGGGGACATGTTCTTCAAGCCCAAGTGGGCCTACTGGCTGCGCGACACCATCCCCGGCGCCACCCAGGTGATCGAGCTGGACGGCGCGCGGCTGTTCTTCCCCGACGAGCGGGCCACCGAGCTCACCGCGGCGCTGCGCCGCCACTGGGCCGCCGCTGACGGCGAGTGAGGGACCGCATGAGTGTTTCGGTCATGCGCACCGGTGCCAACACCGCTGACTTAACGGTCCGGACGTTCTCAACCGGGCCTTCGCCTGTCAACTCCAGTCCCATCAGCCACACTGATCACGGGCTGAGGTGACTCTTCACGGATCTGGTGCGTTCATCGCCCGATTTGTCCCGGTTCTAGCGGCCCAAACACGTGAAGAGCCGCCAGCCGCGCCTGTGGCCGGTATCCCACGATGGCCTTAAGTCAGCGGCATTGGTACCGGTGCGCATGACTGAAACATTGCTGCGCAGGGGCCATGGGCTGCGGGTGGGCGCGGGGGCACTGGGCAGCGTCGCGGACGCGGTCAGGGCTGGAGGACGGTCCGGCCGGGCAGGCCGCCGGCCGCCTTCGCGCGGTACGCCTCGACCGCCCGCGCGAGCGGGTACACCGCGCCGACCTGGGGGCGCAGCTGCCCGTCGTCGACCAGCCGGGCGAGCTCGGTGAGCTGGGCACGGCTGGACTCCTGGATGAAGACGACCGTCTTGATATCGTCCCGGCCGGGCGGCGCCGCGTCGGCTTTGATCGTGACCAGCGTTCCCCCCGGCCGCAGCAGATCGGCCGAACCGGCCAGCACATCGCCGCCGATCGTGTCGAACACCAGGTCGGCCTGGCCAGCCTTGTCTGCCAGGCCCTCAGCGCCCAGGTCCTCGGCGTCCAGCGCGACGAAGCGGTCGGCACCCAGCTCCATGACCAGCGGCCGGGAGTGGCCGCGCCCGGTCCCGATCACCTCGGCGCCGGCCCAGCGGGCCAGCTGGACGGCCATCGAGCCGACCGCGCCGCCCGCACCGTGAATGACCACCGTCTGCCCCTTGGCCAGCTGTCCGTGGTCGAACAGTCCCTGCCACGCGGTCAGGCCGGCCCGCGGCACCGCCGCGGCGTGCACGTGGTCCACGGTCCGCGGCTTAAGGGCCACGTTGCGGGCCTCGACGGCGACGTACTCGGCGGCCGCCCCGTCCCGGAGCTGGTCGGTCAGCCCGAACACCTCATCACCGATGTCGAACCAGGCGGTCCCGAAGCCGACCGCGGCGACCACCCCGGACACCTCGTGGCCCGGGATGACCGAGGTCCGCCGATGACCGGCCCGGCAGGTCCAGATGGGCCAGTCCAGCTCGTTGTGCGTGATGCCGCACGCGGCCACCTTGACCAGCACGTCGCCGAACATGGGCGTGGCCTCGGGCACCTCTTCGAAGACCAGCCCGCTGATGCCGGCTGGTTCGTGGGTGCGGATGGCTTTCATCGTCAGTTCCTCTCTTGTATCTGCGCACCCTTCCGACGGGACAGCCCACCCGGATGTCAGGCCGCGGTCACTAGCCTTGGGCACCAGGAGGCGATGAGCCAGTGAGCACGGAACCGGAACTGCCGCGCCAGGACTGCGCGGCCATGGTAGTGGGCGGCCCGACCGTGCTGCTCGACCTGGGCGGCCTGCGCATCGTCAGCGACCCCACGTTCGACCCCCCCGGCCCGCACGGCTACCTGACCAAGACCGCAGGCCCGGCGGTCAGCGAAGACCGGCTCGGCCCGGTGGACCTGGTGCTGATCAGCCACGACAACCACCCCGACAACCTCGATGACCGCGGCCGCGCGATGGCCCTCGGCACCCGCCTGGTGCTGACCACCAGCAGCGGAGCCGGGCGGCTGGGCGGCCCGGCCACCGGCCTGGCCCCGTGGACCAGCCATACCGTGCCGCGCCCGGACGGCGGCCAGCTGACGGTGACCGCGGTGCCCGCCGTGCACGGCCCGGAAGACGGCGAACGTGACGCCGACGGCTTCATCAACTGCGAAGTCATCGGCTTTGTGCTGTCCGGTACCGGGCTGCCCACCGTCTACCTCAGCGGCGACAACGCCTCCATCGGCGGCGTGGCCGAGATCGCCCGGCGCAGCCCGGGCATCGGCGCGGCCGTGCTGCACGCCGGCGCCGCCCGGGTCGCGGACAAGTTCCGCGACCGCGCGCTCAGCCTGGACAGCGTCCGCGCCGCGGCCGCCGCCGCGATCCTCGGCGCCCCGGTGGTGATCCCGGCGCACTACGACGGCTGGGCCCACTTCAGCGAAGGACGCGACGATCTCGCCCGCGCCTTCGACGACGCCGGCCTGAGCGGACAGCTGAGGCTCGGCGACCATGGCCAGTGGATCCCGCTCAACTCCGCCTTAGCCGCGCGCGATGGAGGCGGCCGTGCCTGAGCCGCGCCGGATCAGTGCTTCGGTCGTGATCGTAGGCGGCGGGCCGGTCGGGCTCGCGCTGGCGGTGACGCTCGGCCAGGCCGGGGTCTCCTGCGTACTGGTGGAGCGCCAGCGTGAGCCGTCGCCGATCCCGCGCGGGCAGAACCTGTCGGCGCGCAGCCTGGAGCACTTCTACTACTGGGGCTGCGCCGGTGAGCTGCGCGCGGCCCGGCTGATGCCGGCCGGCTTCCCGATCGGCGGCATCACCGCGTACCAGAGCCTGGCCAGCGAGTACTGGTACGCCCCGGCCGGCCGCGAGACGGTCGCCGAGTTCTTTTACCAGCGCAACGAACGGCTGCCGCAGTACCTGACCGAAGCGGTGCTGCGCCACCGGGCGAGCCAGCTCTCCTCGGTCACCCTGCTGTTCGGCTGGTCGGCGGCCAGCGTGCGGCAGGACGACGGCGGCGTGCGGGTGACCGCGGGGCAGGACTCCGGCGCGGCGCGCTGCGAGATTGAAGCTGACTACCTGGCCGGCTGCGACGGTGCCCATTCGCTGGTCCGCGAGCAGGCCGGCATCGCCAGCGGCGGGGCCGACTTCGACCAGCGCATGGTGCTGGCCGTGTTCCGCTCCGCCGAACTGGACGAGCGCCTGGCGCGTTTCCCGCTGCGGACCACCTACCGGGTGCTGCATCCCGAGCTCGACGGCTACTGGTGGTTCTTCGGGCGGGTGGACCCGGCCGGGACGTGGTTCTTCCACGCGCCGGTGGCCAAGGACGCGACGGCGGCCAGCTTCGACACGCAGGCGCTGATCGGGCGGGCGGCTGGGTCCAGCGTGGCGTGTGACTTCCAGCACGTGGGGTTCTGGGATCTGCGCATCGACATCGCCGAGCGCTACCGGCGGGGCCGGGTGTTCATCGCCGGCGACGCGGCGCACAGTCATCCGCCGTACGGCGCCCACGGGCTCAACACCGGGCTGGAGGACGCGGTCAACCTGGGCTGGAAGCTGGCCGCCGTGCTACACGGCTGGGGCGGCCCGGACCTGCTCGACAGCTACCCGGCCGAGCGCCGCCCGGTCTTCGCCGGGACCGGGGAAGTGATCACCGAGGGCATCGCGGCGGACCGCGCGTTCCTGGATCGGTACAGCCCGCAGCGGGACCGCGCCGAGTTCGAACGGGAGTGGCGCGGCCGGACCTCGGGCGAGGTGGCCCCGGCGTCGTACGAGCCGCACTACGCCGGCTCGCCGATCGTATCGGGACCCGCGGGCGCGGTGTGCGGAGTCCGCGGTGAGCACAGTTTCCGGGCCCGGGCCGGGCACCACCTGGCGCCCGTGGCGCTGTCGTCGGGCGGCAACGTCTTCGAGCGGCTGGGCGGCGGGTTCACCCTCATCACGCTGGGCGGCGGCCCGGAGCCGGCCGCCGCGTTCCAGGCCGCGGCCGCGCACCTGGGCATACCGCTGCGCGTCATCGCGGACACGCCGGACCGGCCGCGCGCCGCCTACCAGCAGCGCTTCATCCTGGTCCGGCCCGACCAGCACGTGGCCTGGACCGGGAACGACCCGCCCCCGGACGCGACGGCGGTGCTGCGCCGGGCCGTCGGCGGCCCGGCCAGGTCCGGTTAGGTCCGGTTAGGAAAACGGCCCGGTCTTGACCAGCTTGCGGGCGGTCGCCGGATCGGTCGGGCCGAGGCCGAACGACGGGCACCAGTGCGCGATCCCGCACGCGCCGCAGGCGGGCTTGCGGGCGTGACAGACCCGGCGGCCGTGCCAGGTCATCCGGTTGGACGCGGCGGTCCACTCCGCCCGGGGCAGCAACCCGGCCACGTCCCGCTCGATCTTGTCCGGGCCGGTCTGCGCGGTCCAGCCGAACCGCCGCGCCAGCCGGGCCACATGGGTGTCCACCACGATGCCGGGGACACCGAATGCGCCGCCGAGCACCATGTTGGCGGTCTTGCGGCCGACGCCCGGCAAGGTCACCAGCTCGTCCAGGGTGCTGGGGACCTCGCCGCCGAACCTCGCGCACAGCGCCCCGCCCAGCGCGATCAGGGTCCTGGCCTTGGCCCGGTAGTAACCGGTGGTCTGGATCAGCTTCTCGAGTTCAGCCGGTTGCGCGCTGGCGTAGTCGGCGGCCGTGGGGTACTGGGCGAACAGCACCCGGCTCACCTCGTTGGTGTTCCGCTCCGTGTTCTGCGCCGACAGAATCGCTGCGACCAGCAGTTCCAGCGCCGAGGTGAAGTTCAGCTCGATACGCGCGTCCGGGTACAGCCGGGCCAGTTCACGGTTGATCCGGCGGGCCCGCCTGACCAGCGCGGTGCGCGACGGGACGGCCAACGCCATCCGCCCAGGCTAATCCCCGGGAGGCATGGAATCGCAGATCTTCACCCCGCCAGGACGAGCCAGAACTTCGGTCAGCGACGTACTATCCGGCTAACGCGGCCGGACAGACAGGGCAGCGGAGCACACAGGGTGGTGGGGGATGGCCGGACCCGTACCGAGCGGCATCGATGACATCGGCCTGCGGCCGGGCAGTCACGTCTGCGCGTTCTACCGCGGCGACAGCGACCGCGACCGGCTGCTCAACGGGTACCTGGGCGCGGGCCTGACCGCCGGGGACAAGTGCATCTGCGTCGTCGACTCGGCGATCACCGCCGCCCGGCTCCGGGAGCTGCCGCAGTCCCGCACCGCGCCCGGACCCGGTGGCCAGCTGGACATCCACCTGCCGGAGACGACCTACCTGGCCGGCGGCGAGTTCACCACCAGCGACATGCTCACGTTCTGGACCGAGAACATGATCAAGGCGGCGGTCGAGGGCTACGCGTTCTACCGGCTGGCCGGCGAGATGACCTGGGCGCTGCGCGACGCGCCGGGCGTGGAGCACCTGGTCGGCTACGAGTCCGAGCTGAACCGGGTCACGGCCAGCCACCCGGTCATCGTGCTGTGCCTGTATGACCTGGACCGGTTCAGCGGTGAGGTCGTGGTCAACATCGTCAAGACCCATCCCCAGGTACTGGTCCAGGGCATCCTGGTGGAAAACCCCTACTACGTCGGGCCGGACGAGTTCCTCCGCTCGGCCAGCGGCCTGTAGACCTAGCGATGACCGCCGAGCACACCACCCGCCGGGCGATGGCCCAGGACGGCGCGGCCGTGCTGCCGCTGACCCCGCGCCCCGGCCGCGCCACCGACGGGGACCTCCGTGAACGGCTGGGCGAGTTCCGTGCCCTGCTGGTCATCTCGCTGCTGATGACCGAATCGGCCAGCGAGGACCAGATCCTGGAACTGGCCACCTCCAGCGCGGCCGGCCTGGGCGCGTGGCGGATCGAGGGCTACCACTTCACCGACGGCCAGTGGCACTCCGGCCTGGGCCACGGCGCGACCGCGCCAGCCGGCCTGGCCGGGCAGCTGGCCACGCTGGGCGGCAAGGGCGGCGCGGTCAGCGTGGCCGGCCGGGGCTGGGCCTGGGCCTACCCGCTGCGCGGTGTCGCCGGGCAGATCGGCCACCTGGTCGCCTCATGCGCCACGGAACCGGCCACCGAGCAGCGGTTCCTGATCCAGGTGCTGGCCCAGCAGACCGGGGTGGCGGTATCCAACGCCCGGCTGCACGCCCGGGAACGCGCCACCGCGGCCGAACTGGCCGCCACCAACGAGGCGCTGGCCGCGACCGTCACCGAGCTGCAGCGCAGCATGGCCATCCACCAGCGGCTGACCAGCGTGGCGGTGTCCGGGGAAGGCCAGCCGGGCATCGCCAGGGCGCTGCACGAGCTGACCGGGATGCCGGTGGCGATCGAGGACCGGTACGGCAACCTGACCGCCTGGGGCGGCCCGGGCCAGCCGGACCCGTACCCCAAGGAGTCGTTCGCCAAGCGCGAGCACCTGCTCCGCCGGCTGATGCGGGCCAGCTCGCCGACCCGGGACGGCGAGCGGCTGATGCTGCTGGCCTCGCCGCGGACCGATGTGCTGGGCGTGCTGGCCCTGATCGACCCGGACCGGCGCGCCGATCACGCCGACCTGGTGGCGCTCGAACACGGGGCCACCGTGCTGTCGATGGAACTGGCCCGGCTGCGCGGCATCGCCGACGCGGAACTGCGGCTGCGCCGCGACCTGGTGCACGACCTGCTGGCTGGGACGGACGACGAGAGCGCGCTGACCCGGGGCGAGGCACTCGACTACGACCTGCGGCGGCCGCACCGGGTGGTGATCGTCCAGGGCAAGGGCCGGGCCCGGGTGCACGACGCGCTGCTCAACGCGGTCCGCCGGGCCATGCGGCAGGCCCGGCAGGACGGCCTGTTCGAGCTGTGGTCGGGCGACGTCGCGGTGATCACCGCGGGCCAGGCCGACTGGGAGCAGCTGCGCCGCTCGATCATGTCCGACCTCGGCAGCCAGGTCTGCGTGGGCGTGGGCGGCCCCGCCGCCCGGCCCTCCGAGCTGCCCCGGTCGCTGCGCGAGGCGGGGCTGGCGCTGCGCCTGCAGCAGACGCTGCTGCCCGGCAGCAGCGCGTGCGAGTATCCCAAGCTCGGCATCTTCCGGATGCTGGCCGCGATCCCCGACCTGACCGACGTGGAGTCCTTCGTCCGGGACTGGCTGGGCAGCCTGCTGGACTACGACGCACGGCGCAGCGCCGAACTGGTGCACACGCTGACCCAGTACCTGGAGCACGGCGGCAACTACGACGCCACCGCCGCCGAACTGTCGGTGCACAAGAGCACGCTGAAGTACCGGCTGCAGCGGATCCGCGAACTTACCGGCCTGGAGCTGAACGACCCCGACGTGCATTTCAACCTGCAGCTGGCCACCCGCGCCTGGGGCACCCTGCAGGCCCTGCGCAGCGAGCAGCATTAATCCGGGGGGCGACCCCCATGGGCCCCGCATATCCGGCGAGGGTAACGGCCGGGCGGTTCTTCGTCCCCCGGTGACCTCCCCCGCCCACCGCCCGCTAGCCATGCTGAACAAGCAGGCAGGACAGGCAGGCACAGAGGGGTCAGCGATGATCGATGTACGGAACCCGGGTGACGGATTCGCCGCACTGCGCAGCCGGATCGCGGCGCTCGGGTCACTCCCGGACGGGGACCGCGGCGCGCCGGGCACCCCGCTGACCGTCGGCGAATGGGCGCTGCTGATCGACGACATCGTGGACCACCCGCAGGACAACACCGAGGGCCTGTGGAACGTGTCCGGCCCGGACGAGGACGACCGCGAGTACGACGCGATCTTCGTGGGCGGCGGCGCGGCGGGCCGGTTCGGCTCGGCGTTCCTGCGGGCCCGCGGCGGCCGCCAGCTCACCATCGACGCCTGGCCGTTCCTGGGCGGGTCCTGCCCGCACCAGGCGTGCGTGCCACATCACCTGTTCTCCGAGGCCGCCCACCAGCTGGACCTGGCCCGGCACATGCAGGGCCGGCTGTGGTACCCGCCGTTCGACGAGAAGCGGGCCAGCATCCTGGAGATCGTCCAGCTGTTCAAGGCGGGCCGGATGTACCCGCACGCCATCATGAACTGGCAGTCCAAGGAACAGCTGAACATGGAGTTCATCCTCAACACGCCAGCCCGGATCATCGATGAGCACACGGTCGAGGTGGAAGGCCGGCGGTTCCAGGCCAGGAACCTGGTGCTGAGCACCGGCTCGCGGACCGTCTACCCGGACGTGCCGGGCATGGGCATCAAGGGGATCTACGACTTCGCCAGCCTGATCGAGGACCTGGACTACGAGCCCAACCGGTGCGTGATCATCGGCGGCTCCAAAGTGGCCCTGGAGTACGGGTCGTTCTTCCAGGCCACCGGGTGCCAGACCACGATCCTGAGCCGCAGCCCGCTGATGCAGACGGCCAGCCTGCACCACGTGGACGCCGGGCTGCGGGCCTACGTGGTTGCCATGATGGCCGACCGCGGCATCGAGATGGTGGAGGGCGCGGAACTGCTCGAGGTGCTCGGCAACGGCAAGGTCACCGGGGTCCGCTACCGGGCGCCCGGCGGCGAGATCCTCCAGATCGACACCGACTTCGTGTTCGTCGGCACCGGGGAACGGCCCAACCTCGACATGTACGCGCCGCTCGGGCTGGCCACCGACGAGCGCGGGTTCGTCATCGCGGACAGCCACATGCGCACCTCAGTGCCGGGTGTATACGCGGCCGGCGACCTGGTCGGGCCGCCGATGGAGATGTTCAAGGCGCGCAAGTGCGGGGTCGGCGCGGCCCGCAACATCATGGGCGAGGACTACGAGTTCGACTTCACCGAGTACCCGGACTTCCTGCACACCACGTACGAGGTGACCTGGTGCGGGCTGTCCGAGGCCGAGGCGTGGCAGCGGTACCGGAACGTCATCAAGATCCAGATGCCGCCGGATGACGCCGACCCGGAGACGTTCGCGCTGCCCGCCGCCGAGGGGTCGATGCTGTATGCGTTCACCCGGCCCATTCTGTCCGGCTGGCTCAAGCTGGTCATCGACGCGGACAGCCGCAAGGTGCTGGGCGCGCACCACGTCGGCTACGGGGCCAAGGACGCGTTCCAGTACATCGACTACCTGATCCGCCGGCCCGAGGGCTTCACCATGGACCAGATGGCCGAGCTGAACGAGCTGTTCCTGAACCCGGAGCACTTCATCCAGCTCTGCCGGCTGCGCGCGGGCCAGGCCAGCCCGGTGAACCTATGACTCCGCTGGCCAACCAGCCCGCCGCCAAGGTGGCCGTGGTCACCGGCGGCGGCTCCGGCATCGGGCTCGCCACCTGCGCCCAGCTGGCCAAGGAAGGCTTCCAGGTGGCCGCACTGGACCTGCGCCCCGACGGCGCGGCGGGCGCGGCCACGCTGACCGTGCACTGCGACGTGACCGACGAATCCTCTATAACGCCAGCTTTCGCGACCGTGACCGCCCAGCTCGGTGACGTTGATGTGCTGGTCAACAACGCCGGGATCACCGGGTCGCAGTCGGCCACGAGGTGCGACGAGACGCCGGTGGCGGAGTGGGACCGGGTATTCGCGGTCAACGTGCGCGGGCCGTTCCTGTGCAGCCGCGCGGTGCTGCCGTCCATGGTCGCCCGGGGCGCCGGGCACATCATCACGATCGCGTCCGTGGCCGGCCTGGTCGCGTTCCCGGGCCGGTGCGCGTACACCGCGTCCAAGGGCGCGGCGCTGATGCTGACCCGGTCGATCGCGGTGGACTACGCGGCGGCCGGGATCCAGGCCAACGCGGTCTGCCCGGGCATGGTGTACACCCCGATGACCAGCTGGCGGCTGGACCAGCCGGACCTGCGGGCCGAGGTGGAGGCCCGGATCCCGGCCGGCCGGGTGGCCACCCCGGACGAGATCGCGGACGCGGTGGCGCTGCTCGCGTCCGGGCGGCTCGGCTACATGACCGGCCACCCGCTGGTGGTTGACGGCGGGATGTCCGCGTGGTGAGCGGCGGCGGTTAGGCCCAGGTGGCGTTCGAAAGGAAGGTCGTTGATGGCAGGCAAGCTGGACGGCAAGGTCGCCGTGGTGACGGGTGCGGGCTCAGGCATCGGGCGCGCGGCGGCGGTGCGCTTCGCGGCGGAGGGCGCCGCGGTGGCGGTGGTCGACCTGAACGCGGACGCGGCCAAGAACACCGCGGCGCAGCTCAGCGCGGCGGGCGGCAGCGCGCTGGCCGTCGCGGCCGACGTGGCCGACCGGGCCCAGGTGAGCGGCTGTTTCGCCCAGATCCTCACCGAGTACGGCCGGATCGATGTGCTGTACAACAACGCCGGGGTGAACAGCAGCGGCTCGGTGCTGGACGCCACCGAGGACGACTGGGACCGGAGCTTCGCGGTCAACGCCAAGGGCACGTTCCTGTGCGCCCAGGCCGCCGCGCCGGCCATGGTGGCCGCGGGCGGCGGGTCGATCATCAACCAGGGCTCGGTCGCGGCGCTGGTCGGCATCGCCAACTTCGCCTCCTACTGCGCGGCCAAGGGCGCCGTGGTCGCGCTGACCAGGTCGATGTCCGTGGACCTGGCGCCGCGCGGGGTGCGGGTCAACGTGATCTGCCCGGGCACCGTGTACACGCCGCTGATGGAGCCGATGCTGACCGCGCGGGGCGGCGGGGACATGGCGGCCGGGCTGGCGCTGACCGTGGCCAAGTACCCGATCGGCCGGCTCGGCACCCCGGAGGAGATCGCCGCGGTGGCGCTGTTCCTGGCCAGCGACGATTCCTCGTTCCTGACCGGCTCGGTGCTCACCGCCGACGGCGGCATGACGTCGCAATAGTTTGTCCTCCGAGGACAGGATCAGCGGCCGAGTTCGTCCTCACGCTGGGTTAGTTCTGCCGCAGGAATGATCTACGCTCCGGGTGACCTGAGCCACGGGGCGGTGGAAGCGTGGGCGCTACCCAGCCGGCGGCAAGCATCTGTCACCGCGACGAACTGGGCCTGCTCCGCGGTCAGCTGACCAACCTGCGCGCGCTGCTGGTGCTGTCCATCCTGATGACGGAGAGCTCGGACGACGAGCAGATCCTGCGCCTGGCCACCTCGGCCGCCGCGTCGCTGGGCGGCTGGCAGATCGCCGGTTTCGTGATCGGGAACGCGTGGTGGGCCGACGGCCGCCGGCGGGCCGCTCTGGAGCCGGGGCTGGCCGCCCAGCTGCGGGCGCTGCCGGAGACCGGCGGCCCGGTCACCCTGGACGCCGCCTGGTCCTGGGCCTACCCGCTGCGCAGCATCGCCGGCCGGCTCGGCTTCCTGGTCGTGCACGCGGCGCACGAGCCCGCGGTAGAAGAGCAGTTCCTGGCCCAGGTGCTGGCCCAGCAGACCGGCGTGGCCGTGTCCAACGCCCAGCTGCACGGCCGGGAGCGGGACACCGCCGCGCAGCTGGCCGCGACCAACGAGGCGCTCGAGGAGACCGTGGCCACGCTGCGCCGGGGCATGGCCATTCACGAGCGGCTGACCGGGGTGGCCGCGGCCGGCGAGGGTGCGGCCGGCATCGCCGAGGCGCTGCACGACCTGACCGGGCTGGCCGTGGCGGCCGAGGACCGGTACGGCAACCTGTCCGCGTGGGCTGGCCCGGGCCAGCCGGCCCGGCACCCGAAGCCGCCGGCCTACGAGCGGGAGCAGCTGCTGCGCCGGCTGATGGCCGCCGGCCGGTCGGTACGGGACGGCGACCGGGTCGTCGCGCTGGCCTCGCCGCGGCCCGGCGTGCTCGGGCTGCTCTCGCTGATCGACCCGGGACACCGCGCGGGCACCACCGACGTGATGGCGCTGGAGCACGGCGCCACCGTGCTGGCCGTGGAGCTGGCCCGGGTGCGCGGCATGGCCGACACCGAGCTGCGGGTCCGCCGCGAACTGGTGCATGACCTGCTGACCGGCACCGACGACGAGAGCGCGTACCGGCGGGCCGAGGCACTCGGGTATGACCTGGGCCTGCCGCACCAGGTGGCCGTGCTGGAGGTGCCGGACGGCGGGCCCGCCCCGGACGATGCGCTGCACGCTACCCGCCGGGCGGTGCGCCAGCAGCAGCTGCCCTGCCTGCTCGGCACGCTGACCGGCACGGTGGTGATCGTGGCCGCGGACGGCCAGCGGGACTGGGAAGCACTCCGTGCGGCGATCGTGGCCGAGCTGGACGGCAGCCGCTGCCGGATGGGCGTCGGCGATCCGTGCCCGCAGCCGTCGGCGCTGCCGCATTCGCTGCGCGAAGCCCGGCTGGCGCTGCGCCTGCAGAAGGCGTCCGCCTCCGCCGCGCGCACTTCGGTGTATGCCGAGCTGGACGTGCTCCGGATGCTGGCCGCCGTGGACGACCTGTCCGACGTGGCCTCCTTCGTGCACAAGTGGCTGGGCCCGCTGGCCGCCTACGACGAGCGCAAGCACACCGAGCTGGTCAAGACGCTGACCCAGTACCTGCAGCACGGCGGCGGGTACGAAGCCACCTCGCGGGCGCTGTCCGTGCACCGCAGCACGCTGAAATACCGGCTGCAGCGGATCCGCGAGCTGACCGGGCTCGACCTGAGCGACCCGGAGATCCACTTCAACCTGCAGCTGGCTACCCGGGCGCACCTGACGCTGCTGGCCCTGGATGGCGACGGAGCCTGACGCCTGGCCCCGATGCGGAGGAACGGCGCTGAGTTGGGCCTGCCAGGACGAGGCTGCGGCGGGCGCGCGACCGTAGCGTCCTCGCCATGGGCGTCCCCGATGACCTGGAGCTGCTGCGCAGGATGTGTTTCCTGCGCCGCTTCGAGGAACGCGTCGACTCGCTGTACCGCCAGGGCCTGGTGCACGGGCCGGTTCATCTGGGGCTGGGCCAGGAAGCCGTCGCCGTCGGCGCCGCCGCGGCGCTCAGCCCGGGCGACTACTCGCTGGGCACCTACCGGGGGCACGCGCACGCGCTGGCCCGCGGCGCGCCACCCGACGCGGTGCTGGCCGAACTGCTCGGCCGGCAGGGCGGGATCTGCGCCGGCAAGGGCGGGTCGATGCACATCACCAGCGTGCCGCACGGCTACTACGGCTCCTACGCGATCGTCGGCGCGCACCTGCCGATCGCCTGCGGGCTGGCCTGGTCCGCCCAGCTCCGGGGCAGCGGCCAGGTCACGGTGTGCTTCTTCGGCGACGGGACGACCAACATCGGCGCGTTCCACGAGGCGGTGAACCTGGCCGCGGTGTGGCGGCTGCCGGTCGTGTTCGTCTGCGAGAACAACTGGTACATGGAGTACACGCCGATCGGCTCGGTAATCCCGGTCGCGCTGCCCGCCGCGGACCGCGCCGCCGCCTACGGGCTGGACCGGATCGTGGTGGACGGCAACGACGTGGCCGCCGTGCGGCAGGTGGTCGGCGACGCGGTCGCCGCCGCCCGGGCCGGGCAGGGCCCCAGCCTGATCGAGGCGCAGACCTACCGGCTCAAAGGCCACTCGGCCGCGGACGGCGCCAAGTACCGCCCGGCCGACGAGGTGGCGCAGTGGCGCGAGCGGGACCCGCTGCTGCTGGCCCGCACGGCGCTCGCCGCGGCGGGCACCGCGGCCGAGAAGCTGGACGAGATCGACGCACGAATCACCGCTGACCTGGCCGAGCTGGCCCGGCAGGTGCTGGCCCGGCCGGTCCCAGACCCGGCCGGGGCGTGGGCCGACGTGTGGAGCGACGGGAGCTGGCAATGGCGGAACTGACCTACCGGCAGGCCGTCGCCGCCGCGCTGGCCCAGGAGATGGCCCGGGACGACCGGGTCGTGCTGCTCGGCGAGGACGTGGCCTCCGGCGGCGTGTTCAAGACCACCACCGGGCTGGCCGAGCGGTTCGGCGCGGACCGGGTACGGGACACGCCGATCTCCGAGCAGGCCATCGCCGGTGCGGCCATGGGCGCGGCCATGGCCGGGCTGCGGCCGGTCGCCGAGATCATGTTTGCCGATTTCTACGCCACCTGCTGGGACCAGGTCGTCAACGAGATCGCCAAGGTCCGGTACATGACCGGCGGCCAGGTCACCGTGCCGCTGGTGCTGCGCGGCGCGAACGGCTCGGGCGGCCTGGGCTTCGGCAGCCAGCACGGCCAGTCGGTGGAGAACTGGGCGATGACCGTGCCCGGCCTGAAGATCGCCGCACCGGCCGGGCCGGCCGAGGCGTTCGGCCTGCTGGCCGCGGCCATCCGGGACGACGATCCGGTGCTGGTGTTCGAGCACAAGGCGCTGTACGGGCGCAAGGAAGAGGTCGGCGACGGCGAGCAGGTGATCGCGCTCGGCCAGGCCCGGGTGGTCCGGCCGGGGCGGGACGTCACGCTGGCCGCGCTGTCCATCACGGTCGGCACCTGCCTGGCTGCCGCCGCCGCGCTGGCCGAAGAGGGCGTCGAGGCCGAGGTCATCGACCTGCGCACGCTGGTGCCACTGGACGCCGCCGCCGTGCTCGGCTCGGTGGCCCGCACCGGGCGGCTGGTCGTGGTGGAGGAGAACCCGGGCCAGCTGGGCTGGGGCGCCTCGGTGGCGGCGATCGCCGCCCAGGAGGCGTTCGGCGCACTGGCCGCCCCGGTGACCCGGGTCAGCGGCGGCAACGTGCCGCTGCCGGTGGCCGCCTCGCTGGAGGCCGAGGTGGACGTGTCCGTGCCGCGGGTCATCGCGGCAGTCCAACACGTGCTGGGCGCCAGCCGGCCGCTCAGCACTAGTCAACGCAGTGCTGGCAGTTAGCAGAAAGGCTGAGATCAATGGAGATTCGCGGTGCAGAAGTCCTGCTGCCGGTCTCGGCGGTATCGGCGTTCCCCCGGCCGCACTGGCTGCAGGGCCGGGTGCTGGGCTCGCTGAGCGAGCCGTCCTACCGGAGCATGAACGCCCGGGTGGCCTACGAGGACGCCTGCAAGATCTGCGCCCGGGAGCAGGAGAACGCGGGCCTGGACATCCTGTGCGATGGCGCGCAGTACTACGAGTGGGAGGCACCCGGGTTCCAGCTCGAGCCGATCTTCCACTTCATCCCGGAGAACCTGGGCGGCTTCGTGCCGTACGGGCCGCCCGGCGAGGGCGCCAAGTACCGGCCGTTCTACCAGGCCCTGGTCAAGGGGAAGATCACCTGGGAGCGGTCCATCTTCGAGCCGGTGGTGATGACCATGCAGAACGTCACCGACCGGCCGTTCAAGGTGGCGTTCCTGGGCCCGGCCCAGCAGAGCATCATCGTCAAGGACGAGTACTACGGCGACCAGCAGGCGGTGGCCCGTGACCTGGCCATCGCGCTCAACCAGGAGCTCAAGTACCTGGTCAGCATGGGCCTGGAGGCGGTGCAGCTGATCGATGTGCTGCCGCCGTACACCACCGACATGTGGCAGATCGAGATGCAGAACATCCTGTTCGACGGCGTTGACGCGATCAAGTTCTGGCACGTCTGCTACGGCAGCGTGGACGGCCAGCGGGACATCTTCGATGACCACGCGTCCGCGATGATGCCGCTGTTCAAGGAGTCCCCGGTGGACGTGGTCCACCTGGAGATGACCAGCAAGGGTTTCACCGAGCTGGACGCGTTCCGCGACTTCCCGACCGACAAGGTGCTCGGCGTGGGCGTGGTGGACGTGAAGAACCTGCAGGTGGAGTCCGTAGAGCAGATCGAGGAGCGGATCCGCCGTGGGCTGGAGGTGGTCCCGGCCGACCGGCTGCTGGTCGCGCCGGACTGCGGGCTGGGCTACTTCAGCCGCACCCAGGCCTACGCCAAACTGCACAACATGGGGCAGGCCGCGGCCAACGTGCGGAGCACGCTTTAACGGCACTGTCGGGCGAAGCTCTGACATCTGACCGTCGGTCCCGGGGCGCCTGGCCCCCGGGTGTCCTGGGGCCTGCTTTTAGGAGGCTGGATATGACGGCGGAGGAGCAGCGGGCGCCGCTCGGCCTGCAGCTGAGCGTGGGCGATCACATCTGCGGCTTCTACCGCAAGCCCGCCGAGCGGGACGACATCCTCGTCCCGTTCCTGGTGGATGGGCTGCGGGCCGGGGACAAGTGCACCTGTGTGGTGGACAGCTGCACCCCGGACGACGTGCTGGCCAGCATGTCCACGCACATCGAGGTGGATCCGTACGTATCGGTCTGCCAGCTCGAAGTGCTCGACTCCTACGCCACCTACCTGGCCGACGGCGGCTTCCTGCCCGCGCGCATGCTGGAGTTCTGGGAGGGCAAGGCGCGGCAGAGCCCGTTCGCCGGCACCGGGGTGGCCCGCAACATCGGCGACATGAGCTGGGCGCACCGCAGTCAGGGCGCAGTCACCGAGCTGATCGGCTACGAGTCCGAGCTGAACCGCATCATGGCCAACGTCCCCCAGGTCAACCTGTGCCTGTACGACCTGACCCGGTGCACCGGGGACCTGATCATGGACGTGCTGAAGACGCACCCCAAGGCGCTGCTCGGCGGCATGGTCATCGACAACCCGTACTACCTGGAGCCGGACGAGTTCCTGGCCAGCCGGGCCGGCTGAGGGCTATCTCCCGTACGCGTGCCAGTGGCCGGCGAACAAGGCCTCCTCGCTGATGGCCTTGGGCTGGATGGGGCGGGACACCCAGGTCAGGTTGATGAAGTGGCGGGCGTTCACGTTCTCGGTGGTGATGTTGCCGCCCCAGGTGCCGCAGCTCAGGCTCAGCGTGAACGGCAGCCCGTTGCGCGGGCTGCCCGCGCCCTCGTTGAGGTTCTGGTTGACCAGCACCCGGGCCGTGTGGGTGGTGCCGGCCAGCTGGTCCACGTTCGCGTCTGAGCTGGTATGGATGCCGCAGGTGTGGCCCAGGCCCTGGTAGGCGGTGATCGCGTTGACCAGGTCCGCGGCGGCGTCGATGCCGCCTTCGTACTTGTAGATCGCCAGGACCACGGACAGCTTCTCGCCGCTGAACGGGTGGTCCGGCCCGGTGCCGTCCTCCTCGACCAGCAGCATCGGGCAGTCCGCGGCCACGGTGAACCCGGCCAGCCCGGCGATGTGTTCCGCCGACTTGGCCACCACCTTGACCGACGGCACCGGGCCGCCGTCCGGCCACATTACGGTGCGCAGCGCCGCCTGCTGCGGCTGGTCGCACAGGTGTGCCCCGGCATCCGTCAGCCGCCGCATCAGGTCGTCGTACACGTCCGCGTGCACGATCAGGGCGTTGTCGGCCAGGCAGCTGGTCGCGTAGTCGAACGTCTTGGCGGCCAGGATGGCGGACGCCGCGTCGGCCACGTCGGCGGTCTCGTCGACCACGTGCACGGCGTTGCCGACGCCCACCCCGTAGGCCGGGGTGCCCGAGCTGTACGCGGCCTTGACCATGCCCGCGCCGCCGGTCGCCACCACCAGGTCGGCCTGGCGCATCAGCTCCTGGGTCTTGGCCAGCGACGGCGCGGGCAGCGACTGGACCAGGTCCTCGGGTGCGCCGACCTGCCGGCAGGCGTCCCGCATGAAGCCGGCCACGGCCTCGGTGGCCCCGGTGGTTCGCGGGTGCGGCGCGCAGATGATGGCGTTCCGGCCCTTCAGCGCGAACAGCGCCTTGACCGGCGGGGTCGCGTCCGGGCCGGTGGTCGGGATCAGCGCCGCGACCACCCCCACCGGCTTGGCTATCTTGACCAGCCCCCGGGCCGGGTCTTCCTCGACCACCCCGACGGTGCGCAGCCCGGTCATGTCGGCCAGCACGCCGGTCACCCGTTTGCTGATCTTGGCGACCTTGTCCGCGTAGTTGCCGAACCCGCCCTCGTCCACGGCCAGCCGGGCCAGCTTCTCGGCGTGGTCCGGGCGCACCACCGCCCAGGCCACGGCGGTGACCAGCTCGTCCACCTGCTCCTGCGAGTAGTCCTCGATGGCCCGGGCCGCCGCGCGGGCCCGGCCGACCACGGCCGCGACCTCGTCGTGAACCGCGGCGTCCGGCTGCTGCCTGGCCGTTTGCTGCACAGCGTCACTCATGCCGTTCAGCGTGACCCCTCCGGCGGGTGATTCCACTGGTCTGGCGGGTCGAGCCTGGGCCGCTTCTTTGTCCCGGCAAGACCTGACCGGTGCCCGGACATTGCCCGCATGCTCGTTCGTGCGGGGGTAGCTCATGGCGGGTAATTCCTGTCGTGACGGGCAGGGCATACGGCGATGGGAGCGTGGGTGGCACGGCTGGTGGTGATCGGCGGCGGCGCCGCGGGCATGTCGGCTGCCTCGGCCGCCCGGCGGGTCGCACCGGATCTGGACGTGGTGGTGTGCGAAGCGGGCGGCTTCGCCGCCTACGGCATGTGCGGCATCCCGTATTACCTCGGCGGCGTGGTGCCGGAGGCGGAAGACCTGCTCGCCTACCCGCCCAGTGAGTTCCGCGACAAGCGCGGCATCGACCTGCGGCTGCACACCTGGGTCAGCGCCATTGACCCGGTCGCGCACCAGGTATGGGCCTCGGGCCGCCGCGGTGACGGCCCGGATGGCCCGCTCGGCTACGACGCGCTGGTGCTGGCCAGCGGGGCCGCGCCGGTCCGGCCGCCGGTGCCCGGGCTGGACGGGCCGCGCGTGTTCACCATCCGGTCGCTGGATGAGGCCATCGGGCTGCGCCGGCTGCTGGACTCGGGCACCGTCCGGCGGGCCATCGTGGTCGGCGCCGGCTACGTCGGCCTGGAGGCAGCCGAGGGCCTGGCCGACGCGGGCGCCGAGGTTGAGATCGTCGAGGCACTGCCGCGGGTGCTCGGCAACGTGGACGAACCGATCGCCGCCGTGGTCCAGGCCGAGCTGGAACGGCACACCCGGGTCCGGCTGGGCACCCGGCTGGATGAGGTACGGGACGGCGGCGGGGGTGAGCTGACCGCAGTGGTTGGCGGCGCGGCGACCGGCACCGACCTGGTGGTGGTCGCGGCCGGCGTGCGCCCGGTGAGTGACCTGCTGATCCAGGCGGGCGCCGAGCACCTGCCGGACCGGTCGCTGCTGGTCGACGCGCAGCAGCGCACCTCGGTGCCGGACGTGTTCGCGGCCGGTGACTGTGCCGCGCTGCACCACCTGGTGCTTGGCCGGCCGGCCTGGATACCGCTTGGGCCGGCCGCCAACAAGACCGGCCGGGTGGCGGGCACGGTCGCGGCCGGCGGCGCCGCGTCGTTCGGCGGGATCGTGGGCACGGCGGTGGTCAAGGTGTTCGGCCTCGAAGTGGCCCGCACCGGGCTGACCCTGGCCGAGGCGGAGGCGGCCGGGCTGGCCGCCCGGGCCGTCGATGTGGTGTCCCGGTCCCGGGCCAAGTACTACCCGGGCGGGCAGCCGCTGCATGTCCGGCTGGTGCACGCCCCCGACGGCCGGCTTCTCGGCGGCCAGCTGGCCGGCCGGGAGGGCGCGGCCAAGCGGGTCGACGTGCTGGCTACCGCGCTGCACGCCGGGATGAGCGTGGCCGATATCGCCGGGCTCGACCTCAGCTACGCGCCGCCGTTCGCGCCGGTCTACGACCCGGTGCTGGCGGCCGCGATCAAAGCGGCCGGGGCCGTCCCGAGTACTGCTGGAGGAAGCCATGAGCCTGCAGCCGCCCCGCGATAAGCGGGCCAGCCTGACCGACGCGGTGTCCCTGGTCGGCGACGGGGCCACCGTCGCGCTGGGCGGCGGCCTGTCCGCCCGGCTGCCGATGGCCCTGGTCCGCGAGCTGGTCCGGCAGGGCCGCGGCGGGCTGCACCTGGTCGGGTCGGCGCACAGCATCGACGTGGACCTGCTGGTGGCGGCGGGGGCAGTGCGCCGTCTCGAAGAGAGCTACGTGGGCTTCGAGCAGGATCTCGGGCTGGCCCCGGCCTACCGCCGGGCGACCGAGGCGGGCACGGTCGAGGTGGCCGAGAGCTGCTGCGCGACCATCCTGGCCCAGCTCCGGGCGGCCGAGATGGGCCTGCCGTTCCTGCCCGTCCGCGGCGTCCGCGGCTCGGACATCGCGGCGCTGCACCCCGAGTACGCCGAGATCACCTGCCCGTTCACTGGGGAGACCCTGGTCGCCGTGCCGGCGTTGCGGCCGGACGTGGCGCTGCTGCATGCGCCGATTGGGGACCGGTACGGCAACCTGCACCTGGAGCAGCCGTATGTGCTGGACGAGCGGTTCGCGTCGGCGTCCCGCTCGGTCGTGGCCACGGTGGATGAGCTGGTGTCCACCGACGAGGTGGCCGCGGCCGGGGTCACCATCCCGGCCCACCTGGTGGCCGCGCTGACCGAGGTGCCCTACGGCGCGCACCCGTCTTCCTGCTACCCGCGCTACGGCTACGACCGGGCTCATCTCCGTGAGTACGTGACCGCGGCCCAGTCCGGGCCGGACGACCTGGACAAATACCTGGGCGTGTATCTGGGTGGCAGCGAGCAGGACTACCGGGCGGCGGTCGGCGCCGGCCGGCTCGCCGCGCTGGCCACCTGGTCCACGTCCACCGCCGCCTGGCAGGAGCTGTTCTCATGAGCCGGCCGGAGCTGAGCTGGAGCATCGACGAGTGGTTCGTGGTGGCGCTGGCCCGCACCATCCGCCCGGCCGAGACCGTGTTCCACGGGTTCGGCAGCCCGTGCGCCCAGGTAGCCATGCACGTCGCCCGGCGCACCCACGCACCGGACATGACGCTGGTCGAGGGGGCAATGTACGCGATCAATCCCGATCCTCCGTTTATCCCGCCGACCAGCAACGACGCCAGCCTGAAGCGGGGCGCGGCGTACAGCATGCGGTTCGAGGAGTTCTTCGACGCCGCCATCCGGGGCGACGTGGACCGGATGTTCCTGTCCGGCGGGCAGATCGACGGGTACGGCAACACCAACGTGACCGCGATCGGGCCGGCTGGGCACCCGAAGGTGAAGCTGGGCGGCGGGGGCGGCGGCTGCAACTTGTCCGCCACCATCGGCCGGCTGACCGTGTGGACCACCCGGCACCGCTCCGGGCGCACCCTGGTGGCCGAGTGTGACTTCATCACCGATATGGGCCACCGCACCCGGCTCGGCACCCGGGCCGAGCTCGGCTTCACCGGCGGCGGCCCGCAGTGGCTGGTCACCGAGCTGGGCGTGTTCGACTACCCGGACGGCCAGGCCCGGCTGGTGCAGATCTTCCCCGACGTGACCGTGGCCGAGGTCCGCTCGGCCACCGGCTTCGGCCTGCAGGTGGCGGGCGACCTGCGGCCGGTCGCACCACCGTCCAGCGCCGAACTGGCCGCGGTCCGCTCAGCCGACCCGCTGGGCGTCCGCAAGTCCGAGTTCGCCGCCGCGGAACTGGCCCGGGCGTTCACGCCCCAGCATGGCCCGGGCTGCGCGTGCTGACTGACCATCGCGGCCTCGCCGCCGTGTTCGAGCCGCGCCGGGTCGCCCTGGTCGGGGCGTCCGACCGGCCCGGCTCGGTCGGGCGGCTGCTCTGGGACAACCTGGCCACGTTCCCCGGCGAGGTGGTACCGGTCAGCCAGTCCAGCCGGGTCGGCGGCCAGGCCGCCTACCCCAGCCTGGGTGACGTCCCCGGCCCGGTGGACCTGGCCGTGGTCGCCACCCCGGCCGCCACCGTCCCGGGCATCGTCCGGGCCGCCGCGGGCAAGGCGGTGGCCGCGGCGGTGGTGCTCAGCGCGGGCTTCGCGGAAGCCGGCGATGAGGGCGCGAGACTGCAGGCCGAGGCGGTGGCCGCGGCGCGGGCCGGCGGCGTGCGGCTGGTCGGGCCGAACTGCTTCGGGGTGCAGAACTCCCGGCTGCCGCTGAACGCCTCGATCGCGGCCGGGCTGCCCCGCGGCGGGGGTGGCGTGGCCGTGGTCACCCAGTCCGGGTCGTACGGCATGGCGGTGCACGCGCTCGGCCAGGACGAGGGCCTCCGGGTGGCCAAGGTGCTCGCGGCGGGCAACAAGGCGGACATCAGCGACGCGGAACTGCTGTCCTACCTGCGCGACGACCCGGACACCACGGTTATCTGCCTGCTGCTGGAGTCGATCACCCAGGCCCGCGAGTTCTTCACGGAGGCCTGCCTGACCACCCCGCGAAAGCCGGTCATCGCGGTGCTGGGCGGCCGGACCAGCGCCGGGCAGCGGGCCGCGGTGTCGCACACCGCCGCACTGGCCACCGACGACGCGGCCCGCGACGCGGCGCTGCGCCAGGCCGGCGTGGTCCGGGTGCGCACCGGGCTGCAGGCGCTGGACGCGGCCCGGGCGCTGTCCAGCCAGCCGGTGCCGCGCGGCCGGCGGGTCGCGGTGGTCACCAACTCCGGCGGCACCGGGGTGGAGCTGACCGACCTGCTGGCCGACCAGGGCCTGGAGCTTCCCGAGCTCAGCCAGCCGCTGCAGGACCGGCTGCGCGCCATCATGCCCGGCTACGCCAGCGCGCGGAACCCGGTGGACATGACGCCCGCCTGGCACCTGTTCAGCACGGTGTACCCCGGCGCCATCGACATGCTGGCCCGGTCCGGCGAGGTGGACGTGGTGGTGCCGGTGCTGCTGCAGCGGTCGGCGTCGGCCGAGGTGGCGGCGGCGGTCCGGGACGCGGTGCTGCGGCTGCGCGGGGACTCGGTGCCGGTGCCGGTGTACGTGTGCTGGGTGGCGCCGCGTGCTGCGGAAGGGGACGCGGACGTGCTCCGGGATGCTGACATCCCGGTCTTTGCCTGGCCTGGTCGTACGGCTGAGGCGGTTGGCGTGGCGGTGCGGTGCGGGCAGCGGATGTCATCCGGGGTGTCGGCCAGGGACAGGGCCGCGGCGTCCGGGGACCCGGACGCGGCTGGACGCCTTGTCCGGGCCAGCCGGATGCCCCGGCTCGCGGCCGCGCTGCACGGGGTGGACCCGGGCGGGAACGGGCTGCTGGACTCGGAAGTTGCGCGGTCGTTGCTGGCGGATGCGGGGATTCCGGTTATCCGGACGGTGCGGTGCTGTAGTGCGGATACGGCGGCGGTGGCGGCTGAGCGGCTCGGGTACCCGGCCGTGGTCAAGGTCGATCATCCCGAGCTGATTCACAAGAGCGACGCCGGCGGTGTTGTGCTGAACCTCATGTCGTGGGCGGATGTGGTCGCGGCAGCGCGGGAGATGTTCGGGCTGGCGCATGGGGCGGCGGTGCTGGTGCAGCACCAGCATGAGGGCGTCGAAGTGGTCGTGGGCGGGGTCCGCGATCCGGAGTTCGGGCCGATGGTGCTGGCTGGGTTGGGCGGGGTGCTGGTGGAAACGCTGCGGGACGTGCAGCTGGCGGTCGCGCCGGTCGATAAGTCGGAGGCGCTGGGCATGCTGCGGTCGCTGCGCGGGGCTGCGGTGTTTGGCGGGGTGCGCGGCCAGCCTGCGGTGGACCTGGGCCCGGTAGCGGATGTGGTCATGACGGTGGGTGAGCTGGTCGCGGAGCATCCGGAGATTGCGGAGCTGGACTTGAATCCGGTGCTGGCGGATGGGACGGGGTGCGTCGCGGTGGACTGGCGGATCCGGATTTCTGCCCCGCCATGGGGACCAGCGGGCGCAGATCGGTCCCCGGGGAGGGAAGAAACGCACTGATCAGCGGGCCTACGCTCCTGCCACCTCTGGTCACCGCTGGAAGGAGCGACGATGCGCATCCACGGTCAGGACATGCTGTTGCCCGTCACGATGGTTGGCAACTACCCCAACCCCCGCTGGTATGACGGGCACGGCTTCGCCACCCTGCCCAAGGGTGAGTTCATTCACGACTCGATCAGCAAGGAAGCGTTCGAGGACGCCGTCGGCTCGATCGTGCACGACCAGGAGGCGGCCGGCCTCGACGTGATCAGCGACGGGAAGGTCTACGGCGGGGACTCGCCGTACGGCACGATCCTGTACTACTACCTGGAGCGCATGTCGGGTTACCGGCTTTCCGGGCCACCGATCGGCCTGCCCATCTACTCCACCCTCTTCTCCCCCACCTGTGTGGGCGAGATCCGCCGCGAGGTCCCGTTCCATCTGATCAACCTGCGCGCGGTCCGGAAGGCGACCAAGAAGCCGGTCAAGGTCTCCTACACCGGCCTGGGCGTGATCGCCGCGGCCACCACCAACCTGCACTACAAGGACACCCGGGAAGTCGCGATGGCGCTGGCCAAGGCGTTCAACGAGGACTTCAAGGAACTCGCCGACAACGGCTGTGACATCATCCAGCTGGACGAGTTCGTCTGGCCGTACGGGATGGGCGACTGGGAGATCGACGCGCTCAACGCTTCCGTCGAGGGCGTGGACTGTGACTTCTGGGTGCACACCTGCTGGGGCAACTACTCCGGCACGCCGGCCTACTTCCCGGACGAGACCGAGACCGAGTTCGGCGCGTTCGTGCTGGACAAGCGGGCCTCGGACGCACCGGCCCCGGAGCGGGCGTACGCGATCTTCCCGCACGTGCTGAACGCCAACATCACCGCGCTGAACTACGAGGTCGGCCGGACCGGGCCGGATGACCTGAAGCCGCTGTCCGAGAACAACTGGACCAAGCCGTTCGTGGCCGGGGTCATCGACGTGAAGTCCACCGTGACCGAGAGCGCGGACGAGGTCGCCGACCGGGTCCGGCAGGTGCTGGAGTACGTGCCCGCCGACCGGCTGGGCCTGTCCACCGACTGCGGGCTGATCAACCTGCCCAGGATGATCGCCGCGGGCAAACTGCGCGCCCTGCACGACGGCGCGGCCATCGTCCGGGCCGAGCTGCAGCGCTGACCGGCCGCTGCCGCCCAGCTGACCCGGGTTGACCCCTGGGGCCCGCGCGGCCCCAGGGGTCAACGAACCGCCGGAACCTCACCCTGCCAGGACAGCGAAACTCTGCCGTCGGCGTGCCTATGGTGCGGTCACACCGTTAACCGGGAGGCGCACCGTGGCCGAGTGTCCCACCTTCCTCCGCCTGCCGGCCCGGCCGGCCAAGCCCCGGTCCTGTGGCCTCACCCATGTGCTGGACAGCGGGCTCACCCCGGAGGGCACTCGCGACTTCCTGGGCCAGGCCGGACACCTGGTGGACATCGTCAAGGTGGGCTGGGGCATCGGCTACGTCGACCCCACGCTGGAAGAGCGGGTCCGGATCTGCGCGGACCACGACTGCCCGGTATCGCTGGGCGGGACGCTGCTGGAGGTGTCGGCCCAGCAGGACCGGGTCGGCGAGCTGCGGGACTGGGCGCTCAAGGTCGGCATGACGCATATCGAGGTGTCCGACGGGCTGCGCGCCATGCCGCCCGATCAGAAGCAGGCCCTGATCCGGGAGCTGGCCGCGGACTTCGTGGTGCTCGCGGAGACCGGCGCCAAGACCGGCAACTACCCGCCGACGCCGGCGCAGTGGGCCGCCGAGATGGCCCGCGACCTGGACGCGGGCGCGTCCTTGGTGATCGCCGAGGGCCGGGAGAGCGGCACGGTCGGGCTGTACCACGCCGACCAGGGCATCCGCCAGGACCTGGTGTCGGTCATCCTGGACCGGATCCCCCGAGACAAGATCATCTTCGAGGCGCCGGGCAAGAGCCAGCAGGCCTGGTTCATCGAGCATCTCGGGCCGGACGTGAACATCGGCAACGTGGCGCCGGGCAGCGTGCTGTCCCTGGAAACCCTGCGGCTCGGGCTGCGCGCCGATACCGCCGCGGTCTGAGGCGGCGGCCATGATCGCAGACCCGGCGCCGAATACCATCACCCGGCCCTACCGCGGGCTGTCCGTGCAGGAGGTGGACATCCCGCTCACCCCGCCCGCGATCGAGGCCCTGCTGCGCAGCCGCGACATTTACCGGCGCACCGCCTACCTGGTACTCCGCCGCGACGGCGAGACGGCGCTGGTCGCGGTCCGGCCGGCCGACCCCCGGCCGCTGTTCTCCCCGGTGGCCGAGCTGCGCGTGCTGTCCGGCCCGGACACCACGGCCTGGATCACCGACCCCTCGGCCGACGTGGGCAACGCCACCGCACTGGCCCAGGCAGCCGCCAAGCACCAGCGGGACGGGGTGCTCAGCTACGTGATCCAGGGCAAGTTCGAGCACGTCAACTTCATCTGGCGGCCCGCCCCGGTCCAGGTGCGGGTCACCGAGGTGGTGCCGCCGCATCCGCCCAAGCTGCTGGCCATGGCCGAGCAGGTGGTCAGCTACGACGAAGATCTGCCCCCGGTGCAGCTGGTGCTGGACGCGGTGGACGTGCAGGACCTGATGGCGAGCCACCGGGCCGCGCATTACCTGCTGCCCTGCCGCGGCAGCGGGATCCCGCCGGCCGGCCGGGCGGTCAGCTTCCTGGACACCCACCCGCCCTACCAGCCGGACTGGCTGCTGATCGGCTGCGAGCGGTCCCGCCAGTTCCATGAGCACTTTTACCGGACGGAGCCGCGCCAGGCCGATCTGTGCCCCCGGTCCCGGGCCGGCCGGCCGGATGACGGCCTGCTGCTCACCAAGTGCTGCCTGCTGGAGCGTGGTATCGACGTCAACGGGGCCACCGCCGTAGTGCCCTGGGGGGCCAACCTCGACGAGGTCCGGGCCGCGCTACGCGCGCTGTGCGGCCTCCCGCCGGTGAGCCAGCCACTGGTGAGCCAGCCACAGACCACCGGGGTGCCCGCCGCGCCGCGGCGGGCCGGTCATGGCTAACGCGCACCCCGCCGATTCGGCGGTCTTCGGCCACCTGTGGACCACGCCGGAGGCCTCGGCGCTGTTCACCGACGAGGGCCGGACCCAGGCCTGGCTGCAGATCCTGGCCGCGCTGGCGCAGGCCCAGGCGGACGCCGGGCTGATCCCCGCCGCTGCCGCAGCCGCGATCCGGGCCCACGCCGACGTGTCGCTGCTGGATCTGGACCTGGTGGCCGAGCAGACCCGGCAGACCGGGCACTCGACCATGGGCCTGATCACGGCGCTGCGGGCGGCGCTGCCCGAGCAGGCCCGGGAATGGGTGTATTACGGGGCGACCGTGCAGGACCTGTCGGACACCTGGTTTGCCCTGGTGGCAAGGGCCGTCGGGGACATCGCCGAGCGGGACGTGACCCGGATGCGGGACCGCGCGCTCGCGCTGGCCGGGCAATACCGGGACACCCCGATGTGCGGACGGACCCACGGGCAGCCCGGGCTGCCGGTCACGTTCGGGTTCAAGGCCGCGGTCTGGGCCGCGGAACTGGACCGGCACCTGCAGCGGCTGCGCCAGGCCCGGCCCCGGTGGGAAGTGGTCCAGCTCGGCGGCGCGCTGGGCACGATGGAGTTCTGGGGCGACGCGGCCCTCGGCTTGCTGGCCGGGTTTGCCGGGCAGCTGGGGCTGGGTGTGCCGGTCATTCCCTGGATCACCGCCCGGGACGGGGTGGCGGAGTTCCTCTGGCTGCTGGCCGCCATGTCCGCGACGGCCGGGAAGATCGGCAACGAGGTCTACCAGCTGCAGCGGCCGGAGATCGGCGAGCTGCGCGAATCCTTCACCCCGGGCACGGTCGGCTCGATCACCATGCCGCACAAGCGCAACCCGGAGATCTCCGAGCACCTGGTCACGCTGGCCCGGGTGATCCGGGCCCAGGTCAGCACCGGGCTGGACGGGATGATCTGCGAGCACGAGCGGGACGGCCGGGCCTGGAAGGCGGAATGGCTGGTGGTGCCGGAGATCTCGATGGCCTTCGCGGCCTGCGTGCGGGCGGCGGCCCGGATGCTGGACGGACTGCAGGCCGACCCCGAGCGGATGCTCGCCAACATCGGGAACCACCAGGGCTACCTGCTGTCCGAACCGGTGATGCGGGCGCTGGCGGGCCGGGTCGGCAAGCACTCGGCGCACGACAGCGTCTACGCCGCGGCCATGCACGGCCTGGACGCCGGCCAGGATTTCCGCACCGCGCTGCGCGCCGACCCGCGGCTGGACCCGGTTCCGGACGCCGAACTCGACGAGGCGCTGCGGGTGCAGTCGGCGCTCGGCAGCTGCGCCGCGTTCGTGGACCGGGTCCGGCAGGCGTGTGCGGGGACGGGCCCGTGCCCCTGACCGGCCCGCAGCGGCCGGGCCAGCAGCGCGACTCCGGGCCAGCCCGGGTCAACCTGGCCATCACCCCGACTCCGCTGCACAGCGCCCCACGGCTGTCCCACGAGCTGGGCGTTCAAATGTATTTGAAGAGGGATGACCTGACCGGCGCCGGCCTGGGCGGGAACAAGCTCCGCGGGCTGGAATTCCTAATCGCCGACGCGCTCGCGCGCGGCTGCGACTGCCTGGTCACCGGGGCCGGCCCGCAGTCGAACTGGACCATGCTGGCCGCGCTGGCCTGCCTGCGCTCCGGGATCGAGCCGCACGTCGTGTGCTACGGCACGGCCCCCGGCCGGGCCGAGGGCAACCTGCGGCTGCACCGCTGGCTGGGCGTGGACGTCCGGTTCACCGGCGCCGCCGAGCGGTCGTCGGTGGACGCGGGCATCGAGGCGGTCACCGCGGAACTGCGGGGCGCCGGCCGCCGGCCCTACCCGGTCCCGCGGGGCGGGGCCACGCCGCTGGGCGCGTTCGGTTACCTGCGGGCCAGCCAGGAACTGGCCGCCCAGCTGGCCGGGCTGGATCCGCCGCCGGCCAGGCTGTGGCTGGCTACCGGGTCCGGCGGGACCCAGGCTGGGCTGCTGGCCGGGGTGGCGCTGACCGGGGCTTCGTTCCAGGTGACCGGCGTGACGGTCAGCCGCCCGGCGGACGAATGCCGCCGCCGGGTCGGCGACCTGGCCGCCGCGGCCGCCGCGCTGGCCGGCCAGGACCCGGTCATCCCGGTCCCGGACGTCCGGGACGGCTGGATCGGCCCGGGGTACGGCCTCCCGTCAGCCGCCGGGCAGGCCGCCGCCCGGCTGGTCGCGGTGACCGAGGGCGTGTTCCTGGATCCGGTGTTCGGCGCCAAGGCGATGGCCGCGCTGATCGCCGAAGCGCACGCGGGTCGCCTGCACGGCCCGCAGGTGTTCCTGGTCAGCGGGGGCGCGCCCACGCTGTTCGCCGGGGCGGCGCTGGACGGCGGCCTCGCGCTGGACGGGAGCGGCCAGGTATGACCGGCGTGCCGCCACCGGAGGGATACCTCGGCACCTCGGCGCGGATCACCAGCGGGCCCGCGCCCGAACTGGTCGAGGCGGGCTACGAACTGGAGATCGGCGACGCGCCGTTGCTGCACCGCGGCCTGACCGTGGCCGACCTGGCCCACCTCACCGAACTGGTCGAGTGCGGCGCGCTCAGCCGGGACGAGGCGGCGCCGGTGGCCGCGGTGCTGCTCAAGCTGCTGGACACGCCGGCCGACGGCTTCCCCTACGACCCGGTCTACGGCGACGCGTACAACAGCCGGGAGCGGGAACTCGACCGGCAGCTCGGCCCGGCGGCCGGCTGGCTGCACCTGGGCCGGACCCGCCGCGAGGCAGGCCGCATCGCGTTCCGGCTGGCGCTGCGGGACCGGCTGCTGAGCCTGCATGGCGACGTCGCCGGGTTCGCGAGCGCGGTCGCGGACCAGGCCGCCCGGCAGGCCGGCACGCTGTGGGCCGACACCACCTACCTGCAGCCCGCCCAGCCGTCCACGTTCGGCCACTACCTGGGGGGCTTCGCCGAGCAGGCGGTCCGGCACCTGGACCGGATCGAGGCGGCCTATACCGGGGTTGATGTCTGCCCGGCCGGGGCGGGCGGGGCAGGCGGTACCCGGATCCCGCTGGACCGGGCCCGGCTGGCCCGTTCCCTGGGGTTCGGCGCGGCCGGCGCGCACACCCGCGACGCGATGTGGTCGGCCGACGTGCTGGCCGATGCGGTGCTGGCCGCCGCGCAGGCCGCCGCGACGCTCAGCCAGCTCGCCTCGGACCTGGAGATCTTCGCCAGCCCGGCGTTCGGCTACGTGACGCTGGACGCGTCGCTGTGCCGGGCCAGCGTGCTCATGCCGCAAAAGCGCAACCCCTACGCCCTCCCGGTGCTGCGCGGCGGCGCGGGCACCCTGGTCGGGCGCCTGACCGGGCTGCTCGCCACCGGCCTGACCCCGTCCGCCCGGACCGACAACTGGCTGTATGCCTACGGCGAGGTGGCCGGGGCTGTCGACCTGGCCGGCCGGCTGGTGCGGCTCGGATCGGCCGTGGTGACCGGGCTGAGCGTGCACGCCGACGTGCTGGCCGCCGAGGCGGTCAGCCACTTCACCGCGGCGGCCGACCTGGCCGAGGAACTGGCGCAGCAGTTCCGGCTCGACTACCGGACCGCGTACCGGGTGGTCGGCCGGGCCGTGGCCGCGACCCTGGCGGCGGGCGGCGGCGAGCTGACCGCACCGGCCGTGATCTCCGCGGCCAGGGAGATCACCGGGCAGGAGATCCCGGTCACCGCGGGCCTGATCGCCGCGGTGACCGAGCCGGCCGCGGTGGTGGCGGCCCGGCAGGCGCCGGGGAGTGCCAGCCCGGCCCGGGTCCGGCAGCACTCCCGGCGGGTGCACCGCCGCGCCGAAGCGGCGCGGCGGTGGAACGCGGTCCGAGAGGCCCGCAACGCCCAGGCCGAAGCGGACCTCATCGCCGCGGCGGCGGCCCTGACCCGATCGCCGTAAGATGCCCCGCAGAAGGACCGTCTGGTAAACGGGAGTGCGGCACCGTGGATGCGTTCGACACGACGCGGCCGAACATCGCCCGCGTCTACGACTACTGGCTCGGCGGGAAGGACAATTTCGTCGCGGACCGGGAACTGGCCGCCGCCATGACCGAGGTGAATCCCGGTATCCCCGCGATGGCCCGGGCCAACCGGGCGTTCGTCGTCGCCGCCGTCGGCAAGGCGGCGAGCGCCGGGATCAGCCAGTTTGTCGATCTTGGCGCCGGGCTGCCGACCCATCCGGCGGTGCATGAAGCCGCCCGGGCCGTGTGCCCCGATGCCCGGGTCGTGTACGTCGACAATGACCGGGTGGTGGCCATGCATGCGCGGGCCTTGCTGGCCACCACGAAGGGGATCCACGCGGTCGAGGCGGACATCACCCGGCCCGATGAGGTTATCGCCCACCCGCAGGTGGCCACGGCGATCGACTGGACCGAGCCGGTCGCGGTGACCTTAGCCGCCATCCTGCACTTCCGCGACGCCGACACGGCCGGACAGCTCGTCGCCGCCTACGCCGGCGCCATCTGCGCCGGGTCGCATGTGGCCATCAGCGTGTTCAGCGGCCGCGACGATGACATGGAGGCCGGCAGCCGGGAGACCTACACGGCCGCGCCGTTCTGGGTGCACAGCACCGCGGATGTCAGCCGGTGGCTGGACGGCCTCGACGTGCTGCCGCCCGGGGATCTGCGAGGCGCGCCGGTGGGTGTCCGGCGTGGGCGGCACCCCCAAGCGTGGCGGCTGGGCGCTGGGCGCCCTGGCCGTCAAGCCGTGACGCCGCTGGGCCTTGACGCTCTGGGCCTTGACGCACTGGGCCTTGACGCTCCGGGCCTTGACGCCGCGAACCGCGCTCGGGGATGCTGCCGGCATGGCCCCCCAAACAAATGCTTGCTTCGAGCTGTGCTCGGGTGAGACATGGCGGGCGCCGTGGCCGATGTATGCCGCCCTGCGGGATGCTGACCCCGCGCACCACGTCGAGCCGGGCGACTACTGGGTGCTTTCCCGCTACTCCGACGTGCAGGCGGCGGTGCTGGACACCGCCCGTTACTCCTCGGCCAGCGGGTTAACCGTCAGCTATGACGAGCGGGCCGCGGCCGGCTTGGCCACGGTCACTCCGCTGGTCATGATGGACCCGCCGGAACACACCGAGTTCCGCTCGCTGATCGGCCGCGGCTACACCCCGCGCCGGGTCGCCGAGATCGAGCCGCAGGTGCGCCAGTTCGTCCGCAGCCGGCTGGATGCGATCGCGGAACTGGGTGAGTGCGACATCGTCACCGAGCTGTTCCGGCCGGTGCCCAGTTTCGTCGTCGCTGGTTACCTGGGCGTGCCTGAGGCGGATAGGTCGCAGTTCGGGAACTGGACCCGCGGCATCGTCGAAGCCAACGCCGCGTCCGGCCCATCGCAGGCGGCCGATGCGGCCGCCGGGCTGTTCGGCTACTTCGCGTCACTGATCGACCGCCGCCGCACCGAGCCCGCCGATGACACGGTCTCCGACCTGGTGCGCCTGCTGGACGGTGACACAGCCGGCATGCTGCGCATCCTGGGTTTCGCCTTCACCATGATCGCTGGCGGGAACGACACCGTCACCGGCCTGCTCGGCGGGGCCGCCGAACTGCTCACCAGCCACCCGGAGCAGCGGCGCCTGCTGCTGGACCGGCCAGATCTGCTGCCTACGGCCATCGAGGAACTGCTCCGGCTGACCTCGCCGGTGCAGTGCCTGGCCCGCACCCTGGCCAGCGACACCACCGTGCACGGGCGCACGATCCCGGCCGGCCGCAAGGTCCTGCTGCTGTACGGCTCGGCCAACCGCGATCCCCGGGTGTTCGGCCGCCACGCCGATGAGTTCGACATCCTGCGCGGCTCGGCAGGCGGCTTGCCGGACGGCGCGGCGGGCGGTTCGCCGGGCGGGGCCCGTCACCTGGCCTTCGCCGTCGGTGCGCACCACTGCCTCGGCGCCGCCGCCACCCGGCTGCAGGCCCGCGTCGTCCTGCAGGAACTGCTCGCCCGTTTCCCACGCTTCGGCGTTGACCCAGCGGCCGGCACCTTCGCCCGCGGGCATTACACCCGGCGCTACGCCACCCTCCCCTTCACCACCGAAGCGCGTTGAGCGGCGTGACGGTACGGGAGCCAGCGACGATCCGCGCCGCAATGCAGCCGGTGCTCGGGGGCTGACCGTAGGTCAACCCAGGATGACGTTGATGGTCTTCAGCTGGGTGTAGCTGAGCAGCTCGTCCAGGCTCTCCTCGCGGCCGATTCCGGACAGCTTGACGCCGCCGAACGGGACCCCGGTGAAGTGCGTGGCGGCGCCGTTGATCCACAGGTAGCCGGCTTCCAGGGCGGCTGCCACCCGGTGCGCGCGGCGGATGTCGTTGGTCCAGATGCTGCCGGTCAGCCCGTAGCCGACGCTGTTCGCGATCCGGATCGCCTCGTCCTCGTGCTTCCAGGTCAGCGCGGCCAGTACCGGGCCGAACACCTCCTCCTGGGCGATCCGCATGTCCGGCCGCACGCCACGGAACAGGGTCGGCGCCAGGTACCGGCCGGGCTGGTCGGCCAGGCCAGGCGGACGGCCACCGCCGGCGACCAGGTCGGCGCCCTCCTCCTGGGCCAGCCGGATGTAGCGCAGCGTCTTGTCATACTGCGCAGCCGAGGCCAGGGTGCCCATCTCGGTCGCCGGGTCCAGCGGCGAGCCGATCCGGATAGCTGCCATCAGGGCCGCCACCCGGTCCACCACTTCATCAGCGATCGACTCGTGGACCAGCAGGCGGGAGGTGGAGCCGCAGGACTGGCCAGCGGACCGGGCGAAGTTCATCCCGGCCACCGCGCCGGCCGCGACCGCGGCCGGATCGGCGTCGGGGAACGCGATCAGCGCGTTCTTCCCGCCCAGTTCCAGGGTGATCTCCTTCACCCCGGCCCCGGCCGCCTCCCGCTGGATCTCCCGGCCGGTGACCTCGCTGCCGATAAAGCCGATCCGGCGGATCTCCGGATGGGCCGCCACGGCCCGCCCCGCGGCGGGTCCCTGGCCGGTCACCACCGACAGCACACCGGGCGGCAGCGCACTGCCGAACAGCTCGCCGATCCGCAGTGCGGACAGCGGCGCGATGTCCGGCGGCTTGAGGATCACCGCGTTGCCCGCGACCAGTGGGGCGGCGATCTTCCCGGCGGCGAACATCAGCGGATGGTTGAACGGGATGATCCGGCCGACCACGCCGAAGGGCTCCCGCACGGTCAGGTGCAGATGCTGACCGCTGGCCGGGATGGTCGAGCCCTTCAGCTCGATGGCCAGCCCGCCGAACAGCCGCAGCGTGTCAGCGGCAATGGCCAGGTCCTGGTGCATTCCGGTGACCGGATGACCACCATCGATCGCATCCAGCATGGCCAGTTCGGCGGCGTTGCGTTCAAGAATCTGGGCCAGTTCGGCTACGGCCGCACCGCGCTCGCGGGCCGGTACCCGGCGCCATTGCGCCGCGGCGGGCACCGCCGCGCGGACCGCCGCGTCGACGTCGTCCGGGCCGCCATCCGGGACCGCCGCGATGGCCTGTTCGGTCACCGGGCTCTCGTCGGTGTAATACCGCCCCGACCGGGCTGCCGCCGGGTGCCCGCCGATCAGCAGGGTCCACGCGCGGTCGGCCGCGGGCGGGCCGGGCACCGTGGCTGGGCTAGACATCGTGCGCGCGTGCCCGGTGCCGCCATAGCCACCCGGCCAAGGCTATGAGCACGCCCGCCCGTAGCCAGATGTCGGCCAGGTTGAAGGTCGGGCCATAGAACGAGACATGCAACCAGTCCACGACACCGCCGTGCAGCACGGCTGGCGGCCGGATCAAGCGGTCAATGAGGTTGCCTGCCGCGCCTGCTGCGGCAAGCGCGGCACCGAACCTTTCGGCGCGGCCGGCCGCCCGCACTGCCCAGGTCCCAAGCAAGACAATGCCGGCCAACGCCACCACGGCCAGGAGCGGTTCGTAGCCTGCGCCCAGCCCGAAAGAGGCGCCGTGGTTGATAACAACCTGCAGCCGTATCAGGCCCCCGGCTACGGTGATATCGCGTCCGCCAGAGAGCCGGGAAAGCGCCCATGCCTTGGTCGCGATGTCCGCCGCGACTGCGAGCACTGCCACCGTGGCACACCACAGAAGCGGTTTGATCTCCACCCGCACCCGTCGGGCGCGGACGCCTGTTGCCGTCCGCGTCGGGGCTGCCCTGCACGTCACGTAACCAGCCTGCCTCTCGGAACTGCCATCCGGCAGTCACTTGGCTTCTCTATTGAACGCGCATGCTGGGCACCTGGCTCAGATTGTGCGGTTGGGGGATGTGCGCCGGCCCCCGCAGGGCATAAGAGTCGATGCGTCAAGGCAGGAAGGAAGGACCCAGCACGTCCGTCAACCCCATCGCGGGCGAGGTGTGAGATGGCCATTCCCAAGCTCAACGATAAAGGCCGCATGGCCGACGTTCCGCTGTCCCCCGAGGCCAGGATCACCGTCGAGCGGCGCGGCGAGATCGTCCTGATCGGGGTCAACCGGCCCCAGGTCTACAACCGGTTCGACCCGGACGCCTTCTTCGGCCTGGCCAAGGCGTACTACGACTTCGACAACGACCCGAGCCTGCGGGCGGCGGTGTTCTTCGGCCACGGCGAGAACTTCTCCCGCGGCATCGACGTGGACGCCTTCGCTCCCCTGGCCAAGCCGGCCAGCCGTTCGCGGTGCAGGATGGCATGCTCGATCCCTTCGCCAGGGCCCAGCACCTCAGCAAGCCCCTGATCGCGGTGGTCCACGGCGATACCTGGAACATGGCCCACGAACTGCATCTGGTGGCCGACATCCGGGTGGCCAGCGCCGACGTGCGGTTTGGCCAGGACGAGAACACGCACGGACGGTTCCCCGGCGGCGGCTCGACCATCCGCTTCCCGCAGGAAGCGGGATGGGGAAACGCCATGCGTTACATGCTCACCGGCGACCACTGGGGCGCGGAGGAGGCCTACCGGATGGGCGTCATCCAGCAGATCGCCCCCAACCCGGCCCAGGCGCTGGAAGCAGGGATCGGGGTGGCCCATAAAATCGCCGCGTGCGGGCCGCTCGGCATCAAGACCACGCTGGAGTCCGCGCACCTGTCGATCGACGAGTCCCAGGCGGCGGCGTTCGCCAAGCTCGACGAGCAATTTGGCGGGCCTTTCCACACGGCGGACTTCATCGAGGGCCGCAAGGCCGAGGCCGACGGCCGCCCCCCCGTATACCAAGGCCACTAGGCGGGTCGGCCCGCGTCCCACGACGGGTGGCCGGGTCACCGTATGGGGGCGGCCTGCCTTCCGCGGTGGCACCGAGCTCGGCGCTCCACCCGGACTTCCGGTAGGCATGGTGAAAGGCCGAGCGGAGGAAGTCCACGGCTGCGGCATGCGGGTCGGCGGCGGTGCGGACGTCATCCCAGTCCAGGATGTACTCCCGCAGGGCTTCGTCCCAGCGGGCGGACGCCGGAGACAAGGCAGCGCCGGCGAAGCCGGGCGGCGCTGGATAGGCGTAGGCGTAGAAGGCCGCCCGGTGGCGGGCGTCCCCAGGCCACCAGCCGGCCACGACCTGCTGGGCGTCGGACGCGTTGCGCGTGATGAAGCCGTCAGAGGACGGCTCGGCCGGCGCGCCGGAGAACATCACCACGCACAGGTCGAACGAGCCCCACCACGCGTTGACCGGCGTGGACCGGCCCCGGTACGGCGCGCGGAACGCCGCGAGCGCCAGCGCCGCCTGGGTGGCTGCGGCGAAGTACTCCTCAACCTGGCCAGGGTCGTAGCGGGCGTGCTCGTAGTCCTCGTCCAGCGGCACGCTCCACGGGACCTCCTGCGGCGCCGGGTTGATGCGCACCGCGCCGCCCGCCCGGGCCACCGCGGCCAGCACATCCCGGGTCACCTCGGCCACCGGCCGGTCCGGGACAAGCGGCACTCGCTGCACCGATCCGCGGCTGTGCTTCACCACCGCCTGGTGCGCGTGCAGGTCCAGCGTCACCACCAGCGACCCGGAGCCATCCGGCGCGGGCAGCGACCCGGTCTCCCAGCCGCGCGCGGTCAACCGCAGCGCGGCGTGCAGCAGCTCCGGCTCGGGCGGCGCGAGTTCCACGGCCAGCTTGCCTAGCACCTGAGTGTGGCATGCAGCGTGTCACATGTCGCACCCCACCGGTCGTAGGAAACCGCTGGCCAGTGCTCCGTCATGATGTGTTCCCATCGGGGTCTCGCATCTGCGCGTCAGACACGAGGGTCAAATTGGAGCCAGCTCGACGCCGCCCCAGACAGGCTTGCGCCACCACTACTCTCACATCAGCGCCCTGGCGGACCCGCGCTGCCGCCTTGAAAGAGCACTGTCTTAGCCTGGTCCTCACGCGGTGATCGACGCCGCGTGGATGGGTATCGGTGTCTCGGATGTCCGCGACGACCTCCACGTCACCGGCTGACGGCTGCCAGCGGGCTGGCTCCTCTGGACGGACCAGCGACCCACGGGGGGCCGACCCGGCGTTCCATCGGGCCGTCTGCCGGGCCTGGGTACAGGGTGTGTTCAGGATGCCGATCGGACGGACGAGTCATTGTTCCCACTGATCGCTGTGGTGGCCGCCCTTGGCTCCTCGCTGGCGTACGCGATAACGGCCGTCACCGAGCAGCTCGGCACCCACCGCGTCAAGGGCCGCCGGGCGCTGTCCCCTGAACTGCTGCTGGATCTGATCAAGCAGCCGCTGTGGCTGGCCGGAGTCTGCGCGAATGTGGCCAGCTTTGCCCTGCAGGTCGTCGCGCTGCGATTCGGGCCGCTCGCCCTGGTGGAGCCGATCCTGGTGTGCGACCTGATATTCGCCGGCCTGATCAGTGCGGCCCTGAGAAAGCGCGCCGACCTGGTTACCGGCGCGGGAGTTGTCGCCTGCGCGGCCGGGGTCGCCGGGTTCCTCATCATCGCCCGGCCGTCGGCCGGGCGGCAGGCTATCGGCCTCGCCGAAGCGCTAGCGCTGCTGGCCGGGTTCGCGGCGGTGCTGGCCGGCTGCCTGGCCGTGGCCCGGTGGAACCGGACAGCCCGGCCGCTCGCGCTCGCCCTGGCCTGCGGCGCCGCCTACGCAGTCACGGACTTCTCGATCAAGCTCGCGACCGCCGAACTCAGCGGCGGCCTGGCCAATCTGTTCACCCACTGGCCGATCTACGCCGTCGCCATCATCGGCCCGATCGGCTTCGTGCTCAACCAGAATGCCTTCCAGGCGGGCACCACGCTCGCGCCGGTCCTCGCCATCATCACCATCACCGACACGATCGGCGACATCGGCCTGGGCTGGCTCTTCCTGCACGAGGAACTCGCCAGCGGCCCGGCAGCGATCGCGGGCCAGATAGCGTCGCTGCTCGTGATGACCGTAGGGATCATCGTCCTCGCCCACCGATCCCCCCAGGCCGCTCGGCAGCAGGACCAGACCGCCCAACCCGCCGATCCAGCGGCCAGCCGGCCGAGTTCATCAGGCAGCTAATCGTCGAGGCACCCGCGAGGGGACTGTACGCCGCCCGGGCACGAGCCAAGCCGGCACTGTTCAACCCAGCCCGGCCCGCACTGGCCGCCTTCGACAGAGCACTAACCAACGACTACAATGTAGTCATGAGTAAGCGTGCCGCCACGCCAGTCCGGTTCGATCCGGAGGTAGCCGACCGGCTGTCGTCGTTCGCTGCCGCCAACCCTGGCATGTCCTTGTCATCAGCGGCCAACCGTCTCGTAGACGAAGCGCTGCGCATGGGCGAGCATCCTGGCATCGTGTTCCGCCCTGGACCTACGGGACGCCGGGCCGGGCTGATCGGCGGCCCCGATGTGTGGGAGGCCGTCCGGGCAGTCAAGTCCGCCCGTGCGCCAGAAGCCGACCTGCCAGAAGATGAACTGCTCGACCTGATAGCCGTGAACACCGGCATGACTGCACGATCGTTGCGCATCGCCATCCGGTACTGGGCGTCCTACCCTGACGAAATAGATGCCGAGATCGCCGCCGCCGATGCGGCCGATGAGGCGGCCGAACAAGCCTGGCGGCGTGAACGCCGCCTGCTCGCCGGGTGAGCGTGTGAGCCGACTACTGCTAGACGAGATGTTCTCCGGCGCCATCGCCGGGCAATCGCGCGCTAAGGGCCACGACGTCGTTGCCGTTGTGGCGGATCCGGCACTGGCCGGTTTAGCGGACGACCAGATCCTGGCCCATGCCAGCGCAGCTGGCCGGGTCCTGGTGACAGCGAATATCAAGGACTTCATGCCCCTGGACGCCCGCTACCGGGCCGCCAGCCAGGCTCACGCTGGGCTGATCCTCGTATCGACGAAGACCTTCCCGCAAGATCGCAACTTCACCGCTGCAGTCACCAGCGCATTGTCGGCCCTGCTTGACCAGTCGCACGCCATCCAAGCCGGGCAAGTGCTCTTTCTCGCCCGGCCGTAGCTCCCGCGGCGGCCCGGCCGTAGCTCCCGCGGCGGCCGGATCTACACGCGCTCCAGGCGGCCAGACCGCTCCCTCTGCACTGACAGTTTCGCGAGTGGATCACTGATCGTTCCGGGAGCTCTCCCAGCCGTGCCCGTCCTCGGCCAGCCATGCGGCGAACTGCTCACCTCCGACGCCGTCCACCGTTTGGGTGGTCGCGTAGGTGCCGATCAAGATTTTCCGCCATCCGCGAGATCCGGGTGAATTTGCATAACTGCGCACCGCGGCTGGTTCAGGAAATGCTCGAGGTGCCGCGGCAAAAGCTAGTAATCCGACTCATTAGATTGACATTATCCCAGATCCCCCAGGAAACTCATTGTTGGGTCTCGCCCTGCCTAGCTCGCCGGCTGCGCCGTACCAGAGAGTGGGTCCGCATGGCTGCTCCTGATGTCCCCACCCCAACCGTCCCGGATGCCCGGCCCCCCGGCCGAAGCGGCCTCGCGCGGCACACGGTTGGCCTGCCCGGGGTGCTTTTCCAGTCGGTCACGTTCATGGCTCCCGGTGCTGCGGTCGCCACCTCGCTGGCCGTGGCGGCAGGATTTGCCGGCGGGGCGTTGCCGCTCTCCATCGTCCTGACCTTGATTGCCGCGGTCATCGTGGCCAGCTCGATCGGGCAGCTTGCCAAACACCTGCCGTCGGCGGGCAGCATCTACACTTACCCGGCGCAGGGCCTGCACCCGGTCGTGGGCTATCTGGTCGGCTGGGGCTATGCGATGATCACCGGCCTCGTCGGGCCCATCGTGAACCTGCTGATCGGATACTTCGTCGGCACCATCTTGAACACCGAGTTCGGGTGGAACTTCAAAGCCATGTGGATCACGTTCATGTTGGTGTCGGCGGCCCTGACGGCGCTGCTGGGCTACCGCGGCGTCAAGCTTGGCACCTGGTTCGGCGTGGTGCTCGGCGCCTTCGAGATCGTCGTGTTCGTCGCGCTGTCGATCTGGATGATCGCGAAGGCCGGCTCCAGCGCGCAGACACTTAGCGTGTTCACGCTGAAGTTCGCGACGGTCAAGGGCTTCACCGGGGTATCCGGGCTGATCGCTGGTTCAGTCTTCGTCATGCTGGCTTTCGTCGGGTTCGAGGCGGCCGCGCCGCTCGCCGAGGAGGCACGGGAGCCGCGCCGGACCGTGCCGAGAGCCGTGATCGGATCATGCGTGCTGGTCGGCATCTTCTTTCTGTTCACGACGTACGCGGCGGACGTCTACGTTGGGCCGGCGCATATGAGCACCCTCGGCTCACTCGGCGGCGGCAGTCCCTGGATCCTGTTCGCGAGACAGCTCTGGGGTGTCGGCTGGGTGGTCGTCTTCCTCGCGGTGGTCAACTCATTCTTCGCCAACGGCAACTCGGCTCAGATAGCTGCGACCCGGACCTGGTACGCGATGGGGCGGATCAGGCTGCTGCCTGCCGCTTTCGAGCGGACCAGCCCCAGGTACGAGTCTCCCGTGCTGGGTATCGTGGTGCAGACCCTGGCAACAGTGGTGATCGCGTTCCCGCTCGCCCTTGGCTACGGGCCTGTGATCGCCTTCGAGTTGCTGGCGACGATCCTCACCGCCGTGATGCTCTGCATCTACATCGTGATCAACATCTCCACCATCGGCTACTACCTGCGTAAAGCCAGGGACGAGTTCAACCCGGTGCTGCACCTCGTCCTCCCGGCCATCGGCAGCGTGATTCTCATCCCGGTGCTGGCCGCGGCGGTTGGCGTCGGCTCGTCAGTGCTCAAGTTCGTATCGCCGCTGCCTTACCCGATCAGCTACGCCGGGCTCGTCGTCGGCATCTGGTTCCTGATCGGAATTGTCTACCTGGCGTACCTGCTGCGGCGGCATCCAGAACGGGTGCGTGACATGGACAAGGTCTTCGACTGACGGGCCGGGACTAGCATCCCCCGGACGCGCCCTGTCGCAGCTCGTGTCCCCTGTCCCATCCGGTCTCGTTAGCAAATCCGTTAGCAAGACAGCCGCTGACCTGCGAATGAAGGGCCCGCTAATGGCGTGAGTGGCCGCCGCTCGCTCAGCAGCCGCGGCTTTTTCGCTGGCATGCCACGAGCTGATGTCCGTCCCTCGCCAGTAGAGCCGGTACAGGAATGGCTGGGGTACAGGGAAGGGTTGCGAACTGGGCCACCGCGGATCAGCCAGGCGACTGGATCCTCACCGGCAGTAACGACCGGCGCCTGAGCACCAGCAGCGGCCGCGGCTGGGTCAAGAACGGCGACGCATGGCTCGTCACGACGCTGACGGCCGGGATACCGCAGCCGCAGCCCGCGACCCGGCAGCTGGGCGCCCTCCTCACTGCTCCTGATAGAGGTAGGCCAGCAGGCCGAACGCGCGCTCGAACACCTCCGGCGTGACAAGGCCCGGGGCAAGGCGCTTGTAGATCTGCAGGCCGACCAACATCGCCTGCCCGATGGTCCAGGCCTGGACGGGCGTGACCCCCGCGGCGAGCTCATCACTATCAGCGTCATCGGCGTCGCCTAGCTCCTGGAGCCGGCGCTCGCGTCCGCTGCTGTAGCGCCGCAGCGCGTCCGGGGAGCGCAACAGCGCGGCGAAGAACTCCAGGTACACCGCCAGCTCCTCGGTGTCCCCGGGTTCTTCCGCGGCGACGGCGCGGCTGAACCTCGCCAGGCGCTCGGGCAGCGGCCGCGACTGGTCGTTCAGCGTGGTCGAGTAGTCCGGGGCCGGGGCTGCTTCGAGCGCGCTGAGCATGAGGTCCTCCTTGCTGGCGAAGTGCCCGTAGATGGCGCCCTTGGTTACCTCCGCCGCCTCCGCGATCTGCTCTAGCGACGTCGCAGCGTAGCCGCGCTCACGGAACAGCCGCTGCGCCTCCGCCAGCAGTCGCTGCCGCGTGCGCTCCTTGGACTCCGCCCTGGTCACCCTGGCCACGCCCTCAGTCTGTCATATTGACATACCAGTGGCATACAGATACCGTCAGAATCCAGATACCAATGGTATATGAACTGATGATGGCCTGGCCAGAAGCGACTGGCCCGGCTGCGCGGCGAAGGAGTGCAGGATGGGCCTCGGAGAGCGAGTCAAGAGCCGCGTCATCGAACCGACCGCGCTGCGGCTGTTGCAGTGGCGAGGGGATCCGGTCGCCCGGATGATGCTCCCAGCGACGAAAGCTGACCCGTACCCGCTGTACGCGCAGCTGCGGCAGCGCGGCCTGGTGCGCAGCCCGCTCGGCCTGTTCGCCGCAGCCGACCACGCGACGGTGGCGAGCATCCTGCGGGACCGGCGGTTCAGCAGCTCGCCGGTACACCAACCCGGCTACCGGCCGCCGTCCTATCCGCCGGGCGACCCGCGGGCTGGGCTGCCCGCCGCGGACCTGCTCACGATGGACCCGCCCGACCACACCCGGCTGCGCCGACTCGTGGCCGGCGCGTTCACCCCGAGGGCCATCGCCGGACTCGAGCCGTGGATCCGCGAAGTCACGGTCCGGCTGCTGACGGCCGCGGACGTCGCAGCCGGCTTCGACCTGATCGACGCGCTGGCCTTCCCGCTCCCGATCGCGGTCATCTGCCATCTGCTCGGCGTGCCAGCTGAGGATCAGACCCAGTTCCGGGCCTGGGGTCATGACGTGGCCGCCACCCTGGACCCTCAGACAGCGGCGGCCGCGCAGGCACAGACCCGCGCCGCGGAGCTGGCGCTGACCGGCTACCTCCAGGACCTGGTGCGCGAGCGCCGGGCCAACCCCGACGACAGCATCCTGTCCGCGCTCATCGCGGCCGAAGAAGAGGGCGACCGGCTGAGTTCCGGCGAGGTGGTGAGCACGGCTTTGCTACTGCTGATCGCCGGGTTCGAGACCACCGTGAACCTGATCGGGAACGGCACGGTCGCCCTGCTGGGCGACCCGGACAGCTGGGACCAGCTCCGCCAGGATCCGGCCCTGGTACCTGCGGCGATTGAGGAGATGCTCCGCTACGACAGCCCGGTCCAGCTGACCGCCCGGATAGCCACCGAGGATGTCGAGGTGGGCGGCAGCGTGATCACGGCGGGCCGGCCCGTCATCGTGTTCATCGGCGGCGCCAACCGCGACCCGGGGGTCTTCGAGCAGCCGGACGAGTTCCGGATTGACCGGTCGGATCCCGGTCGGCACCTGTCCTTCTCACTCGGCATGCATCACTGCCTCGGCTCCTCGCTGGCCCGGCTGGAGGGCCGCATTGCCATCGAGGAGCTGACCCGGCGGTACCCGGCGCTCGAGCTGGCCGCCCCGCCGACCCGGCGCCCGCTGCTCGTGCTGCGCGGCTTCGAGAGCGTTCCCGTCCGCGCCACGCAGATGTCATCGCAGTCCGCCGCCTAGGCCGGACGACGCTGGCACGCACCTCCCACGGTGCGGCCGATTCGGCTACGACTCGATCTTTGTACCGGGGTTGGGCCACCTCAAGCCGTCACAGCAGCACCGAACGACACCAGATGGGGCCAACTGAGGCCACCCAAGTGGGGCCAACAAACGCCCTGATCACCCGGACACGAACCGATACATCGACGGCCTGCTCTTGCTTACCGCTGGTTGCCTCTGGGCTGAGGTGACCTTCCGGCTTCCTCGCGTGTCAAGCTGTCCGGGCCGGGTTCTCGTGATCGTCTTATGTGCTGTTCCTGGGCATGCCAGCGGGCCCGCTGGCGGGTGGCCGGCGGGCTGGCTGGGCTGGTCAGTCAGGTGGTGGGGTTGACAGTCTTGGGGCGGGGTCGTGAGGATCGGGGGCGGGGAGGGTCGCCTCGCCTGTCCGGCCGGTCGTGGCCGCCTGAGGGGCCTTCCCCGCTAGCTTGCGGCTGCGCCGCCCCTTGCGGACTTCCTCCGACACGGTCCACCGTTCGGCGATGATCCGCTTGGCCTCGGCCGGGGTGACCGGGTTGCCGTTGTTGTCGCAGACCACATACGGCGCGCCGCGGTTGAGCACGATCCAGGCGCGTTCGGCCAGGTGCCCGGCGACGACGCAGCAGGCCTTGAGGTGGGTGGCGCCGCGCTCGGTCATCTGCTGGTAGTAGATCCGGGCCAGCTGCGGGTCCTGCCGGTGGGCGGTGTCCGCGGCCTGGAACAGGGTGGAACGCAGCAGGGAGGGCCCGGCTTTGCTCATCGGTGTGCCCTTGCGGTCGGTCTCCCCGGTCTCACTCGCGCGTGGCGCCAGGCCCGCGTAGGACTTGAACCGGGGCGCTGACCTCCGCGATCCCGGGCACGGACCGGGCCAGCTGCCCGGGACCGACCTGGCGGTGGTGCTGCTCACGCGCCGCAGCGTGGGTGGCCAGTTCGGCCTGGATCGCGCAGCAGCCGCACTTCCGTCGCGACCTCAGCAGCCAGTTCCGCAAACGGCACGGCGGGGTGATCGCCATACAGGTCGAGGGCGGCCCTCGCCGCGGCCTGCCACTGCAGGGCACGTTCTTGACCCTGCTGGCGCCCCAAGCGCTGGTGATCAGGCGGATGAGCTCGGCCGGGCCGGCCGCCAGGAGAGCGCGGGGGTCGGCGTAACGCTCCAGGACGGCCAGGTCGGCCTTGCCGATATCGCCGGTGAGCGGCGTCATCGGCATCAGCTGGCGGACCAGGTCCTTGACCCGGACCTTGTGCTCGCTGGCTGAGCGGGTCAGCCGGTCACACGCCCGGACCCGCCGGTCCAGCGCCGCCGCGTCCGCACCGGGCGGCTCCAGAGCGTGCAGCCCGGCCGGGTCGGCCAGCGGCATCCGGGCCAGCGTCTCCGCGTCCATCCCGTTCGACTTGGCGTGCCGGCGCAAGAACCGCCGCAGGTCCGCGGCTTTCGCCGAAGACACCCGGTAGACGTCGTGGCCGCGGCGGGCGAAGAACACCGCGACCGGCACACCAGCTGCCCGTCTGCCTCCAGCACCCGCACCGAATGCCGCGAAGCGATCCCCAGATCAATCCCAACCAGGCGTGTGGACGGCGGCTGTTCCTCCTCCACGCTTACCCCCTCCGCATCACGCGACATGAGCTCCGGCGGCACGGCGGGCAGCAACCCATCGGCCACGGTCCCGGGGCGGCAGGAGCCCGGCAACGGCTCCCATTCATGTGCTGCAACCGGCCCAGCCCTCACCGGGCCAGGCCACTTCCCTCATGCGCGTCATCCGTGGCCAGGCCAGCAGTGGCAATCAAATCCACGAGGCCCGGCATCACACCGGCCTCAGAACCTTCGTCGTCGCCACCGACCAGACCAGCCGGGGATGCTCATGCAACCCTGAAACCCCCGCGCTGATCAAGCGCCGGAGTCCCTTACATGAACCCGCGACCTCTGGGTTATGAACAGTACGACATACGTCTTCCACGTCTCTGGCGTGCCCGTGCGTCCCCAGACCTGGACGTCAACACGGCGAAGTGTCCCTGGTCCCTCGCCACATCTCCGTCGTTCCAGGCAGTCTCGTTAGCAAATCGGTTAGCAGGGCCCGCTTGGCCGTAAGCCTTCTGGCTCAGTTAGTCACCCATCTCGGCCTACGCCCGGGGGCGATCGCCCGAGCCCTGAACTGGGACTGCTGAAAGGGTGAGGCCGGTCCCTTCCCCGCCGCTTGGCTGGGGTCCGGGGAGGGTGACCTCTCGCGTGGGGACGAGCAGGTAAGCGCAGCAGAACACCGCTCAGGATTGATTCAGGCCGTCCCGCCTCAGAGCTCAGGAGGCAGTCGCTCTCGAAGCTGACTTTCGTCCTCAGCTCGTTCCCGCACCAGGATAGGTTCATCTCCGGTGCGGTACTTGAGGGCGTTGAAGAACATGAGGTGGCCGCACGCGGCGCATTCGATCCGGACGGCAAAAGTCAGATCATAATCGTGATCGTCGCCGAGGGGGAGATCGTCACTGTTGGGGGGAGGCCCGCCATCGACCAAGAACGCAGGAAAGGGCCCTATGCCGAGCGCGTCCGCCGAGCCACAGATGGGACAAGCCCTCAGGCCGAGCTGCTGAAGTGCCTGTGAGACTTCGGCGATGAAACTCTGTCGCCATCGCATGCGCCGCTATGCCCCCACCCCGCCCGTGCCGAGGCCGGACGCCGAACCCAAGGCCAGTGCGGTATCACGCCAGGCTCCGCATGAACGGCGTGCAATATTGTCAGACATGTCTACAATTCTGGCCAGGTCAATCTAGGGGCGTTCCCGCCGGAAGATAGCCTTGGCGGCAAGTCGATGAGCCACAGGCCAGGGTGCCCGCACACCCCGGTCACCGGCTTGGTCAGCTGTAGTGGGTTAGTCAATATCCATCGCCACGCGCCGGGCCGCCCCTCGACGTCGGTGAGGGTGACGTGGCCGATGATCGCGGAGTTGACCAGCTGCCCGGCTGGTGGCCAGAACTCGGCGGGTGCGGACATGTCGCTGTCCTCGCTGGCGTGGATCCACAGCACCCCGCGCCAGGAGGGTTTCCAGGCTCGTTTCTCGACGGTCTGGAGCCCCGCGACGATACGCCAGGCCCAGGGATTCATGACGCTGATCACGCGGGCCGGTTCGGCGGTCACCGGGCGCTCGCGGCGGCGGCCCACCCTGGCTGGAACTCCCTGGCGAACGTTCTCGGACGCCCGGGCACATACCGGTTGCTTACGCACCGCTCTTTCGGCAGAGCGCCACTGGCGGCGCAAGCGATCTTGATGATGGGGCTGGCTCTGGACCCTGATTTCATCGTGCCGCCGCTCCCTCCTAAACTTGGAGGAAACCATACAGAGTGTCTAGTATCTGTCAACCTGTCTGAATACAGCCTGACTGGACACTGGCAGTCAGTGTTTCGATTCACTGTGACGGAGGAGATTTACTGGACTCACGAGGCCAGTAACTTCCGGGCGCAGGAGACACCGATGCCACCCTCACGACCAGGCTCTCGCGTACAGCGGCGCGTCGCCCGCACCAAGGCGGCGATCGAGGACGCATTCGTGCAGCTGGTGGTCGAGCGCGGGCATGACCAAGTCACCGTGGAAGACATCACCGACCGGGCCGACCTGGCCCGGGCCACTTTTTACGCCCACTACCCCAACAAAGAGGCCGTGCAGTTCTCGGTCTTCAACCGGCTTACCGAGGACCTGGTGCAGCGCCTCGCCGACCAGCCGCAGAACGTGGTCCACCAGGACACCATCCAGGCCGCATACAAACAGGCGGCCGAGATGCCCGACCTCTACCGCGCCTGCCTGAGCGACGCCCGGACCCGCCAGGCCCACCTGTCCACCCTGAGCCGGTACGCCGAGCAGAACTTCCGTGACCGGCTCACGGCCCGTGGCAAGCAGCCGCGCGTCCCCGTCCCGGTGATGGCACGAGCCTTTGTCGGGGCACACGTCGCCGTCTTGGAAGCCTGGCTGGCCGGCGAACTCGACGGTGACGTGGAAGAACTCGCTCGCATGGCCCTCGACCTCCTCATCTACGGCGCAGCCTGGGCTCACGGAATCCGCCTCGACGAGCCCGGAGCCAGACTCCCGGCCGATGCCCGCGAACGGGCGTCAGCAACAGCAACGCCAAGACCGCGCCGACCTCAGCCTGCCAGCACCTCCACGTCCGAGGACGCCACCGATTGACGCGCAGACCCGCTCGTAGCTGCTGGATTGTCCATTGCCACGCCGGGGTCAGTACTCACGTGCCGCCGACAGAGCCGGCAGCCTGCGCTTGAGGCACCTCATGGTTGCCATGGTTGTCTTCCCCGCGGCGACTTTGCGGTCAAAGTTACCTGCGCTACCTGCGCGACCACGCCGCCGCATCGGCCTAGGCGACAGCAGCAGCGTCAGCGCCCTTTTCATCCGTCACGGAGGATGCCTGGGCGAGCTGGCAAGCGGCACGATACGGCCACGAGCCCGTCGAAGGTTGGCTGGAGACGTAGTGTGGTGATCCCGCAGGGGGCTCAGAGAGCGGTCGCTGGTGACCACCAGCCCGTGCAGCACAGGCGGCAGGGCCATCGCGCAACTGGCCTTACAGCGCGCGGTGCGACGCCGATAGGCGCCGGGGGTATTCGTGATGAATGACAGGAAAAGTCGCAAGGTCGCGGTGCTCGGCGCGATCCCGCGCGACCAGATCGTGACCCATACCGGCGAGCGGTTCCACAAGTACGGGTGCGTAATCTATACGTCGGCTGCTCTCTCATCTCTGTTGGATCCTGGCGACATGGTCGTCCCGATTTCACATGTCCGCGAAGAGGACGAGGGTCCGATCAAGCAGATCCTGGGATCCTTCCCGAATATCGACACTTCCGGTATTACGTCGCTGGCCGATCAGGGGGACGTGGTTGAGTTGCGCTATCTCGACCAGAATCAGCGCGTCGAGCGGCAGACAAGCTTCATGAACCCGATCTTGCCTGCCGATGTCGACGACGTGCTCGATGCCGACATATTCGTTTGTGTCCCAATCACGGACTATGAGGTGGGGCAGCCAACGCTGCGGCATATCAAAGAGCACAGCCGTGCAACTGTGCTGCTGGACGCCCACGGTCCTGCCATCACGCTCACCCGAAGCGGCGAGCGCCACCCAAGGGTGTGGGCCGACCAGGATGTATGGCTTCCGTATGTGGACATCCTGAAGATGAATCTCGACGAAGCGAACTCGACGTGGCTCGGTCAGTCAGCGGAGCTGACGGCTGATCTGCCGACGCTGAGCGATAAACAGCTGCGCGACCTGGCGCGGTATTGCCTGGACCGCGGTGTCGGAGCGGTCTGCGTGACCCTCGACGAGCGGGGCTGCGCGGCCTTCTTCCGGGACAGCTCCGGCGGGATCGCCGAGGAGTTCGTCGATCGCATCGAAGTGGAGCACGTGGTGGACACGACCGGTGCCGGCGACTCGTTCGCCGGCGGACTGGCTTACGGCTACCTCGCGTACCGGGATTACGTCGTGGCCTGCCAGTACGGGAATGCAATGGGTGCTCAGCGCTGTACCGGGACGGACCTGGACGTCTACCTGTCACGAGAAGAAACCGAGCGGCAGATCCGCGCGGCATACGGCCCTCGGCCGTAACTGGAAATCGGCAGGAGGTGCCGTGAACACTTTCTTGCTCGCCTATGACGGCTTCGATCCCGGGATGGAGGGGCTCCGCGAGGCCCTGACCTCCACCGGCAACGGCTACCTGTGCACACGTGGCGCGGCGGAGTGGGAAGACGCGGACGGCGTGCACTATCCGGGCACGTATGCGCATGGCGGCTACAACCGCGAGACGACCATCCTGGGCGGCCTGCCCGTGCTGAACGAGGACCTGGTCAACCTGCCGAACTGGCTCGCCCTCAAGCTGCGCATCGAGGGCGAGGATGTGATCATTCTCGCCAATGTCGAACTGGTCAGCTACCGCCATGAGCTCGACATCCGCAATGTCACCCTCGTCCGCCAGCTGCGCTTCCGGGACAGCCGGGGCCGGGAGACAACGCTGAACAGCCGCCGGTTCGTCAGCATGGCCGACGTGCACCAGGCCGCGATCGAGTGGACTCTCGTCCCGGAGAACTGGTCAGGCCGGGCCGAAGTGATCTCGGCACTGGACAGCCGGGTGAGCAACGACAACGTGGCCCGCTACGAGCAGCTCGAAGGCCGCCATCTGAACCCGGTGTCCCCGCGGACGCTCGGGCCCGAGGTCATCGCGCTGAAGGCCGAGACCCGGCAGTCGAATCTGTACATCAGCCAGGCGACCCGGACCCGGGTGTTCCAGGCCGGCCAGCAGTTGGCGGTGGGCCGGACGCTGTACCAGATGGAGGACTACATCCAGCAGGTGCTGGCCTTCGACGTCCAGCAAGGCGTGGCCATCCGGGTCGAGAAGATGGTGTCGTTCTACACCTCCCGCGATCCGGCGGTGAGCGACACGCTGGTCAGAGCGGCCACGTCCGCGGCCCGGCACGACGGATTCGCCACCTCGCTTGAGCGCCACGTTGCCGCGTGGGAGGAACTGTGGCGGGGGTGCGACATGCGCGCGTCCGGAGACGATGAGGTGCAGCAGCTGCTCCGGCTGCACATCGCGCACCTGCTCCAGGTGTGCTCCCAGCACACCGCCGACCTCGACGCCGGTCTGCCTGCCCGCGGGCTCAACGGCGAGGCCTACCGCGGGCACGTGTTCTGGGACGAGATTTACGCATTCCCGTTCTTCAGCTTCCGCCTGCCAGAGGTCACGCGCGGGCTGCTGATGTACCGCTACCGCCGGATGGGCGAGGCGCGGGCGGCAGCCCGGGAGGCAGGATTCCGGGGTGCGATGTTCCCCTGGCAGAGCGGCAGCGAGGGCACCGAGGAAACCCAGCGCGTCCACCTGAACCCGCTGTCAGGCCGCTGGGAACCTGACCTCAGCCGTAACCAGCGGCATGTCAACGCGGCCATCTTCTACAACATCTGGAATTACTTCCAGGCCAGCAATGACCTGGAGTTCCTTGACGGCTACGGCGCGGAGATGATGCTCGAGATCACGCGCTTCTGGGCATCGATCGCACACTTCAATCCCGAGCGGGAACGCTATGAGATCCACGGCGTGATGGGCCCCGACGAGTTCCATGAGAAATACCCTGATTCGCCGCAGGGCGGGCTGCGTAACAACGCCTACACCAACATCATGGTGGCGTGGCTGTGCGACATTGCCGGCCAGTTGCTGACGCTGCTGCCTGACAGCCGGGTCGAGGCGCTAGTGGCACGGCTGGGCATCGACGCCGACGAACTGGCCCGGTGGCAGGACATGAGCCGCCGGATGTTCGTGCCGTTCCACGACGACGGAATCATCAGCCAGTTCGAGGGCTACGCCGAGCTGGAGGAACTCGACTGGGATGCATACCGCGCGAAATACGGCAATATCCAGCGGCTCGACCGGATCCTGCGTGCCGAGGGCAACGACCCGAACCGTTACAAGATCACCAAGCAGGCCGACACGGTAATGCTGTTCTTCCTGTTCTCGGACGACGAGCTCCGCGAGATCTTCGGGCGGCTCGAATACGACTATCGTGACGACACCGCCATGCGGAACATCGCTTATTACGACCGGCGCACCTCGCACGGCTCGACATTGAGCTATATCACTCACGCGGGGGTACTCGCCACGCTCGATCCCGAGAGCTCATGGGAACGATTCCTGGTCGCGCTCCGCAGCGATGCTGACGACATCCAGGGCGGCACCACGAAGGAAGGCATCCACGTCGGTGTCATGGCCGGGACACTCGAGGTCATGCAGCGCTATTACGCCGGCGCCCATGTTCGCGGCGACGTGCTGTACTTCGATCCCCGCCTCCCGCGCCAACTGGATGGCTTGTCGTTCCCGATCCAGTTCCGGAAGACGCCGATACTTGTCACCGTCACCGGCGAACACCTGACGCTGGCTGTCCATCCCGAGAGCATGAGCCGGCCGGTCAGGGCCGGGGTTCCGGGCGACGTTCGCGAACTGCGCGCTGGCGACCGCGCAGTGTTCGGGCTCAGCCCGGGAACTGCGACGTAGCCTCGCGGCTGAGCCGCCAGCCGATGATCAAAAGACCCGACCCCCCGGCTCGGACCTGATGTGCCTGTCCACCATAGTCTGGCAGGCTGCGAGTGCGCCCGACGCCGCGGGTCATGCGAGTGCCGGACCAAGCCCCGCATGCTTCATGTGCCTGATGCCCCCGTACTGTCATCCAGATCAGGAGGTACTCACAGGGATGCCGTAGTTGATCTTGGGTCAGAAGCGGAACGGCGCCCGTGCCGACCCAAGGTCAGAACCATCGACCGTGATTAGGAGACTTCCGTCGCTCGGCCGGGCGGCTACCGCTGGCCGGAAATGACGACCACCGGGCATGCCGCGTGATGCGTGACTTGACCGCTCACCGAACGGGTTAGCAACCGGGCGAAGCCGCCGCGCTCTCCGACGACGACCATGTCCGCATCATGCGAGGCCTCGATGAGCGCGTCGGCTGGCTGGCCGATGAACCCGCGGACCGTGACCGAGCTGGGGCGGTCATCGCCGAGCTTGCTCATCGTCATGTTTACTGCCTCCTTGACGGCGTCCACCGTCCTCTCCGCTTCGGGCCGGTCCGCTGGATAGACGATCGGATTGCCAGTCCATGGGCTCGCCGCGACCTGGTGGACAGCCAGCACCGTGAGTGGAGTGTGCTCGACCGTCGCGTGCGTCACTGCCCATTCGAGTGCATGCTGCGAGTCATCTGAGCCATCAAGGCTTACCACGATTCCAGACATTTCCTTGCTCTTTTCTGAAGGGCTACTCTCTACGGGCAGCCACTTTTGCTGAAACACTGCGCAGTCAGGAACGCTTCCGGCCCTAACACTTTTCATGCACTAAACCGAATGATCTATGCGCCTTCCATGCGCGCATACAGCCACCAACGTGAGACGATGCTCGGCTTGGGCCGCGCTGCCCCGGGCCGTGTCGCGCCTCCGGGCGACTTGTCCACTACTTTGAGTTCCGTGAGGAAAGAGCGGCTTTTTCTAGCGTTAGCGAATACCCGAGAGCAATAGCGTGCTTGCTGTTATCGCGCCGACAACCAGGGCGCGTGAGGCAGGGCCCGGGTGGCCGCCACCAGGTGCTGGCGCTAGAGGTATCCGGGGAACTCTCGCCGTGCCGGGGCTTCCCTGGCCTCCGGTCGGCCGCTTGATTGCTCAATCAGCCACATCCGCCGAGCACGCGGTGGCTGTCCGGCAGGCGCTAGACGACGTAGCCCGTGACATGTGCCTCGCCTTTGGCGAGGTTGACCGTGCCCCGGGCCCAGATCTGAAGTGGGTTTAGCCACGCATAGTCGGGCTCGGAAGTAGTCATGGTCACGTTTTCGCGCAGGTCGCCAACGGGTGGTCCTTCCATGAAGTGGGCGACGCCGTCGGCATAAAGCGCGATCTTCTTGCCATCCTCGGTCGTGATCTCGGCATGGATGTGGAGTTGAACGCGACCATCGGGGCGGATGTGGATGTAGTCGGTTAGCTCAACCGTTCCTCGTAGCCTGTGGCCGGCGATCGGTCCCTGGAAAGCGAGGTCGTACCGGGCCCCTTGCGGAGGGATGTCTGCGACACCGGACAGCAGAGCGTCCAGCGCGGGGACACCGTACGAGGTCGCCCCGGTCGAACTGGATGGTGTACTCGTAGAGCAACTCGCCGGGCATCTGTTCCGTCATGACCGAACGCTCCTTCTTCTCAGCGTCTGGTCGAGCTCCCGTCAGGAGCTGATGTCCAGCTTGGCGCACATCTTGCGCAGGTGCCACTCCACGGTGCGGCCGCCGATGAACAGCTGGGCGCCGATCTCCGGGTTCGTTCACGGCCTGTTCCGGCGTCCTGTCCGGGACGCCGGTGGTCACGCTGACGAGGTACTCCATGGCCGGCTCCTCCTGGTGCTGTGAAAGTGGAACCACTGTCCGTTCGGTGAGAAAGAATTCAGCTTTTCTGAACAGACGGGGGTGTTACGGCCCGCGTGTGGTCGGCCTGCTGGTACGGGTGGTGCATCAAGTGGTCGCCGGCCTCCCAGTTCCCGCGGATCCCGGGGACGGCCAGATCCCAGTCCGGGCGGATCTCGCGGGTCACCTCGCGCAGGTCGCGGCGAAGGTCCTCGAATGACGGCCTGCCCCAGAACCAGTAGCCGTTTGTAGACGCTGAAGATGACCAGCCCCGGCTTGAGTACGAGCGTGTACGGATCATCGGGTCGTAGTGGGAGTCGGTGTACTCCTGGATTCCGAGGTCCTTCTGGATCTTTCGGCCGGCGTCGGACAGGAAGGTCCACTGCGCGCCGCCCGAGTCGCGGAACTCATTGGTCTTGAGGATGTTGTCAGTGGAGATGGTCACGATCTGGGTGTAGGCGACGCGGATCTTCGGGTAGTTGGCGGCCAGCTCGAGGTGCTGCTGGTGGTCCTTCGGACAGAACCCGCCGCGCGAGAGGACCAGGATCATCGGTTCGATCCCCTGCAGTTCGCTCAGCCTGCGCCGGACCTTGATGTGGTCGGTCAGCTCGTAATCGGGGAAGGTCCCGCCGGGGATGATGTCGGCGCGCACGGTGTGCTCCTTAGCTGAAAGTGACGTTGGTGATGTTGACGGCGACCGAGACCGAGTCCAGGACTGGGAGCCGTCGGGGTTAGCCGGAGTGGAGCTGCTGGCCCCCGTTCATGTCGTAGGTCGCGCCGGTGACAGCGGTTTGGTCATCAGGTGCACGGCGAGCGCGGCGACGTCGGCCGGCCCGACCACGCGCCTGATGGGGAGCGTGTGGCGGAGTTGATCGCGACAGTCGCCGAGGTCATCGCCCGGGAGGCTGGTTCTGGTCTCACCCTCGCGCCTCAGAGCGCCGGTCGCGCCTGTGCGCACCCTGGCCTGGTACCCGGGGCCGCCCGACCCTGCTGCAGCACAGGCTTCGCGATCACCCAGTAGCCGCCACGAGGCCACATCAGCGGGCTTTGCGACACCAGACGTGAGGCCAGCGCCTGGTCCGGGAGGTCATCGGCTGGGCGCGGAATGGGCATTCGGTACGAGTTTGCTGCCTGGCCGGGAAGACCGGCCGTACCGTTCGCTTCGCCGCCGCTCGCGGCGGCGACTGCTACCGACTAGTCAGGCGGCGTGCTTTGACTCCCGGGGCACTGCTCGTCCTCCTCCCCGCCGCCCGGCTCCTTGTGGCCCCGGCGACGGTGCGCCCAGGCCTGCAGCCAGGCGTCGGAGAACCAGCGCCCGAACAACTGGCCGGCGTAGACGACCCAGCCGACGCCGATCAGCCACGACTGCACGATCAGGACGGTGCCCAGCGCGCCGTAGCTGACCGCGTTCCTGACGATGAGCGGTTCGAAGACCAGGCCGGAGAAGGTCCGCAGGCCAGCCAGGCCCACCACCGTCGCCACCGCGCCCGGCATGGCCGCCAGGTAGCTGACCCGGCCGCCGGTCAGGAAGCGCAGCCCCCACCAGAAGAAGGCGATGCCCAGCACCACTGCCACCGCCACCCGGCCTGCCGTCTCGGCCACCCCGCCGTTCGTCACCGACCCGACCGTGGCCGCCGCGTAGATATAGGCAACGAGGGCGGCCAGCCACACCGCCTGACGCCAGATCTTGTGCCACGGCCCGGCGGGAAGGCCCCAGATCCTCTCGAACCCGGCCTGCACGCTGCCTGCCAGCGCCACCCCGGAGACGCTCAGCACCAGAGCACTGAACACGCTCGTCGTGCCCAGTACCCGGGCCGGCGCGGAGAAGAGCCGCGTCACCGCGCCGGCGGAGGACCCGGTCAGGTCCATGCCGTAGACCACCCACCCGGCCAGCCCGCGGTGCGGGGCAGGGTTGGCGGCAGCGACGAGGATAAGCAGCGGTATCACAGTGAGATGGCCAGGGCAGCGAAGCCCAGGGCCCAGCGCATCAGATCGAACTCCTTGCCGCTCCGGTAAAGCTCGTTGAACCGGAGATCGCGCCAGACCCGGTCGGCGCTCCGGCGTGCCACGCGGTGCACCGCCCGGCCCGGGCTCCCGCCCATCATCGGCGGACACGCCCATCACGCCGCCGCATCGCGCTACCGCCTGCTGGACAGCGCCTTGCACCGCGACGGGGGGCACTCCAGCAACATGATCGTCGCGTCATTACGAGCTCATCCTCCTGATGGTCAAGGATCGCCTGGATCAGCAGGCCCGCCCACGGGTGTCGGAGAAGCCAGCCTCCCCTCCGTCTCCCGGGGGCCATCACTTCTAGAGTGACCGGGGTGCGAGCGGATGATCAGAAGGCCACACGCAAACTCGGTCGGTTGGCTTCGGCCCTGGCATGGCTCGCAGACTCGTCTTGATGTCGTTTGCTGCCAATCGCAGCCAGTCGCGCCCGGCCGGTACGGCCTAATCTCGCGGGCGGACCGCGGACAAAAGATGAAAAAGGCCTGACCGCCGTTCCGGCGGTCAGGCCTTTGACCTGCACTTACTTGGTAGCGGGGGGCGGGATTTGAACCCGCGACCTCTGGGTTATGAGCCAAGCCGGCACTGTTCAACCCAGGGCAGCCTGTCGCGCGCAGGTCCGGCACGCTGTGGCACTCAGAGCTCTAAACCGAGCTGTCCCAGGGCGCCTCAGCGGGCATGCCTAGGTTATGCGGCGCGCGCCGTCGATGAACGTGAGCTTCCGGTCCGGCTCACCGCGTGAGATTCCTGATTGATGAGTGCCTGCCGCCACAGATGGCAGGGCTGTTGCGCGCCGCCGGCCATGACTGCGCACATGTCTACGACCTCGGCCTCGGCGGCCAGCCCGACGAACAGATCATGGCACTGGCAGACCGCGAAAACCGGATCCTCGTATCAGCCGATACCGACTTCGGAGAGCTTCTCGCCAACCGGGGGACGCGGCCCGCGGCCGCCGGGGTGGCTGGCTACCCTGGATGCGTAGCCGACGTTGAACAGGCAGTTCAGCGGGCGCAAGCAGTAGCCCACAATCGTTCGTTATCTCCTGGCGATCCCGGATCGCCAGGTGTACGTGAGCGGAGGGCAAGGTAGAGACGTCTGCGGCGAGCTTTCCCGCCACTTCCCAGCAGCCGGACCTGGTGGTCGGTTTGCTGGCATCGCCAGGACCTGCTTCGGAATTGACGGAGAGCCTGCTGCCGGACATCGCTGACCGGCTAGCCGCGCAGCTGCCGGGGGCCCGGTGGAAAGTTGAATTCGTCTCGGACCGGCTGGTTGAACCGCCTACCGACCTCAGCGCGCTGATCTCGGCGGGGCGCCGCATGCTTCTGGCCCGCGGCTGGCAGCTCGTGGTGTGCGTTACCGACCTCCCGCTGCAGACCGCCAGGCGGCCCGTGATCGCCCATGTCAGCCCGACCCACGGGGTTGCCGTGCTGTCCATGCCCGCGCTCGGCCCGGTCGCGGTACGCAAGCGCGCCGCCGAGGCGATCGTCCGCCTGATCGGGCACATGCTCGGCGACATCGCGCCGGCCTCAGACGCCGCCGGGCGGCGCCGCCGCCCGCTCGCCGCTGCCGTGACCCGGCGGATGGCCGAACTGGGCAGGCGGATCGAGCACGGAGAGAATGACGTGGGCTTTGCCGCGCGCGTCTTCACCGGCAATGTCTGGCTGTTGCTGGGCATGCTCCGGGCCAACCGCCCGTGGCGGCTCGCGCTGCGGCTGATCCGCGCGCTGGCCGCGGCCGTCGCAGCCGGCGTGTTCGCCCTGGTGACCAGCGACATCTGGCGGCTCGCTTATTACCTCGGGCCGGTGCGGCTCACCGTTATCACGGTTGGCTCGGTGGCCGCCACCTGCGTGACCATCGTGATCGCAACCGGACTGTGGGAGCGCAGCCCGCACCCGGGCGCGCGCGAGCAGGTCATCTTGTTCAACATAGTCACCACGGCCACGGTCGGCATCGGCGTGGCCGTGCTCTACCTCGCCCTCTTCGCCGCGATGCTCGTCGCCGCGCTGCTGCTGATACCAGGAGATCTGCTCAGCATGCAGCTCAGCCACCCGGCGGGCGTAGCTGACCAGATCAGGCTCGCCTGGCTAGCCACCTCAATAGCGACGCTGGGCGGCGGGCTCGGTGCCGCGCTGGAGTCCCATGAGGCGGTACGCGAGGCCGCTTACACCTATCAGCCGGATACGCAGCTCAACACCATGGCTGACCCAGCCAACCATGCATCCGCCCGCTGAGAAATGCTGGCTCATAGCTGGGCTGGCTCATAGCTGGGCTGGCTGGGCGGCCGTGGGCGGGCTGGCGCCGGCATGGTCCCGGGAACGCTGTCCGATCCCTGCCGTTGACGCGCAAGTGTCAACCTGCTGAGCCTTCATGTGGGAGCGCGCTCAGGTCATGTTGACCCACACGGTCAACTGGAAGGTCCAGCCATCAGAGTGGCCGTGCTGCTGCTCGGTGCTGTTCAGTTCCTGCCCCGGACCGTAGCCGTCAATGGTGCGGCCGACGTTCTAATCTTGGCCAGCAGAGCTGGGTGCCAGCGAATGTCTACCAGGCGGCCCGTGGTCGTTCCGGCTGGCACGCCGGCCTCCGGCGGGCGCCGCAGCGCGCGCTGGGTGGCTGCGCCACGCTGCGCCATGGCGCAGCCCGGCGCCTGAGCGGCGCAACACACAGGCCCGCCGGCGCTATCCGGCGCAACGACCCGAGCCCACGGGCGCGATCCGCGAACCCCACCTGTGTATGACCGGCGCGGTCCCGGGAGCGGATCTTGGGATGCCGGGAGCCTGCAGCGCAGTGACCACCCGCAAACACGGCAACGGTCACAGCCCGGCTGACCGCTCGCAGGAGCCGGGTGACGACCTAGGCGGCAAGAGTCACGGTGCCCGGAGAAGAAGAATTTGCCCAGGTGGCACCTGAAAGGCAGCCGTGCCGTGACTGGAATCCGCGGTCTTGCCAGCAACGCGCCGCTGAGCGCCGCCCGAGGTTTAACCGCCTGGCTGGTGGTTAATGGCGTACCCCAGCAAGGGGAGTCATCTCATGTCCACTGCACTGCTCATCTGCGTCAAGGCGATCAACGGGGGTCTCTTCGTCGCCCTGTTCGCAGTGCTCGGCGAGCTGCTGCAGCCCAAGCGGTTCGCAGGCATCTTCGGCGCCTCTCCCGCGGTTGCGCTGGGTAATCTGCTCGTGATCGCCTTGGCTGAGGGGGAAGCCTCGGCCCGGGTCTCCGCCACCGGGATGATCGCCGGCGCGGTCGCCCTAGCGGTGGCGTGCACGGCCGCGATACCGGCCGTACGCCGCTGGGGCACTGTCTGGGGTTCGGCCGTGCTCTGGACCGTCTGGCTCACGGTCGGCGGCGCCATCGCGCTTCCGGTGGCAGGCGCGGCAAGTGCCCGATCCCCGTCCGGCCTGCCAGTGGGCGGCCAGGCCGGGCGACAGCCGGGCAGCCGGGCCAGGCGGCAGGCGGATACCAGCCGCAGCACCGGCGTCGCGCCCGGCCGGCTGTTCGCCGTCGATGTCAGGGCACTACGCGAGATCCCGCTGCCTGCTCTCGTCGTTCGTTTCGCCTTCGGCGCCACCATCTCCGTGGTGGCCGGGCTGATCGGGGTGCTGGCCGGGAAGGCCGCCGGTGGGGTGATGCTGGCCGCGCCGGCCGTGCTGCCGGCCACGCTGACCATCATCGAGCGGCATGAGGGCCGTGGGCCGGCCGTGACCGAAGTGGAGGGCGCGGTGCCCGGTGCCGTCGCGCTCATCGGCTTCGCGGGGGTCGCGGCGGCCAGTACGGCCCGGATCCCGCTCGGCGCGGCCTTGCTTGCCGCACTCGCCACCTGGGTGGCCGTCGCCATTGGCGGCTACCTGACACTGGCCGCCATCGTCCCCAGCTGGAGACAAGACGTCCGTACTCTGGCGTTCCACCGCCGTGACGCCGCCCGGGCCCGCCGCGCGGCCTAGCGCCGCCGGGGACGGCACGCGGGAGTGGTCGCGCTGCCCATGATGGCCGGGCCGACGAACTTCGGGGCCTTGGACAGCGTCATGTGCTCCAGGTGGGTGATGGTGAAACTGGCTTCCTGGATGGAGTCCAGGGTGGGGCGGTTGCAGTCGCAGCAGACGACGAGCCGGTTGGCCAGTTGACCCGGTCCTGCAGCCGGGCCGGCCGCGGGTCGTCGGAGCGCAGGTGCTCGAGAAACAGGAACCGGGGCCCGGCCGGAGCACCCGGCGCAGTTCGCGCAGCGCCTGCGGCTGGTCGTCCACCCTGCACAGCACCAGCGTGGAGACCACGGCATGGAACGTGCCGTCCTCGAACGGCAGATCCTGGGCCGGAGTGCGCGGCACGTGTGCGGCTGGGGCCTGGTCGCCGACCTTGCGCTGCAGGCGGCGCATATCGGCGAGTTCCTGGTGGAGCCCGGCTGTGCCATCGTCCTGGCCGCGCTATGTCTCGGGCCGGCCGCTGCCCTCGTGAGCGAGCGCAGTATTAAGGCAGGACTGTGGCCAGGTCCTTGGGCAGCATGGACTTAACCTCCCGCCATTCGCCGTCGGTGATATGGAGTCGCAGGCTCTCGAGGACGGTATCGACCAGCGGTTCTATGCCGCCCTGCACCTCATAGGGAATCTCTCGCCGCACCCGCGCCAGGAACTCGTCCCGGTGCATCTTGACCGGCACCCGGCTGGGATCCCAGCCGGTGTAGTACACACCGCGGATCAGCATGGGCAGCTGGGCAGCGAGGTGCGCGGTCTCCTCGACGGTGAGCCGGTCGCGCAGGGCGTGCAAAACCGCGCGCAGTGCTCCGTAGGACTGGTTCCGGCGCTCTTTCGTCCAGCCATGCCGCTGCTCGATGCTCTTCAGGACCCGGTTGGTCTTGTCCACGGTGGTACTGAAAGACGAGAATCCGGTGTCAACCATCCTCGTTGCCCCCTTAGTGGCGGTTGGCCGGGGGCACCGGCCGCAGGTGCTGGCTAAGCCATTCCCTGGCCAGCCGGGCGACCTGCTCCAGCGCCCCGGGCTCTTCGAACAGTGCGATGCGTCTGATGATGTTCAGGCGGGCGTTGCCGGGCAGCTGACGCATCGACCGCCGGTTCAGTTCAGTCACCTGCGGGTCACGTTCTCCCGCGATGAGCAGGCCGGGCTGGCGGACCCGGCGGGCCGGGTCAGCCGCTGCCGGAACACCCAGTAGCTCCAGCCCTGGTAGGCCAGCACCAGCGGGACGAAGATGGCTGCGACGATGGTCATCACGATCAGGGTCCGGTTGGCTGAGGCGGCGCTCCAGATGGTCAGCGACGGGCCTGGGCCGGTGGACACCATGACCCGGGGGAACAGCGCGGTGAACACTGCGGCACTGGCCGCGACGATGCCCAGCGCGCTGAGCCCGAACGCGGCGGCCGCCCGGCCGGCCCAGACCAGCAGCCCGGACCCAGTGAAGGCCAGCGCGCACCCGCCGGCCAGGACGAGCGGCACCGCGCCGGGCAGGCCGTCCGGGCCGGGCGAGCCGCGCGCGGCCAGCCAGGCGGCGGTGCCGGCCACCAGCGCGGCGGCCGGCCAGCAGAGCCACAGCGCAGCCCGGCGGGCCCGGGCGGCTAGCGGCCCGGTCGTCTTCAGGGTCAGAAACACGGCGCCGTGGGTGAGGAACATGGCCAGGCTGGCCAGCCCGCCGACCACCGCGACCGGGGCCAGCAGGCCCCAGAAGGTGCCCAGGTACAGTCCGGACCGGGATAGCGGCAGGCCGTGCACCAGGTCGGTGAACGCCACGCCCCAGGCGAAAGCCGGGATGAGGCTGCCCACGGCCAGCGCCCAGTCCCAGCCTGCCCGCCACCGGGCGCCATCCCGTTTGCCGCGGAACTCGAAACTCACCCCGCGCACGATCAGCGCGACCAGCACGACGAACAGCGCCAGGTAGAAGCCGCTGAACATGCTGGCGTACCAGACCGGGAACGCGGCAAAGGTGGCGCCGGCCGCCACGATCAGCCACACCTCGTTGCCGTCCCACCACGGGCCAATGGCGGTCCGGGCCATCCGCCGGTCGATGTCGTCCCGGCCGAGGACCAGGCTGAGCACGCCGACGCCGAAGTCGAAGCCCTCGAGCACGAAGTAGCCAGTCCACAGGAATCCGAGCACCGCGAACCAGACTGTGTTCAGGCTGGCTACCGGTCCGCTCACCACCCGCCTCCTCAGTAGATGAGCACGTCTTCGCGTTCCCGGGCGGCTGGCTCGGGTCCCCCGCCGCCGAGATCCCGCCGGGCATATGTGGCCATCAGCCCCAGGTCGATGACCCCGAGCACGGTGTAGAGCAGGGTGAAGCCGGCCAGGGTGCCGATCACGTAACCGGTGGACACGCTGGGCGACGCGGCCAGCCCGGTTTTCATCAGGCCGTACACGATCCACGGCTGGCGGCCCATCTCGGTGAAGATCCAGCCGGCCGTGTTGGCCAGGAATGGCGCGGCGATGCAGCCGACCAGCACCCACAGCGTCCACCGGCCCAGCTCGAACGGCCTGTTCGCGCCGCGTCGGGATCGCCACAACGCCCACGCCGACGCGAACAGGATCAGGAAACCAAGCCCGACCATGATCCGGAAGCCCCAGTAGGTGACCCAGAGCACCGGCACGTAGCTGCCTGGCCCGTACTTCAGCGCCTCCGTGTGCTGCGCCCCGGTGATCCCAGTGACCCGGCCGTTCCAGGACAGCGTGGCGATCAGGCTGAGCAGGTGCGGGACGCGGATCTGGAAGATGGGCTGGCCGGACAGGTTCCCGATGGTGATCAGCGAGAAGCTGGCGCCGCTGCGTGTCTGGTACACCGCCTCGGCGGCGGCCATCTTCATCGGCTGCTGGGTGTCCATCAGCCGGGCCTGGATGTCGCCGGTGACGATGACAAGCACCACACAGACCAGCGCCACCGCGGCGCTCAGCCGGGCTGACCGGGTGAACGCCGCCACGTTCGTGTTGCGCCGCAGCAACTGCCAGCCGGATACGCCGAGTACGAGCATCGCGCCAGTCACGAATGCGGCCAGCACGGTGTGCAAGAACTCGGCCCACAGCGTGGAGTTCCGCAGCACGGCCCAGAAGTTGGTCAGCTCTGCCTTCCGCCCCGCGCCGTGCCCGACGATGTGATACCCGACCGGGTGCTGCATCCAGGCGTTGGCGGTCAGGATGAAGAACGCGGACACGATGCTGCCCAGGCAGACGATGCAGATGGACAGCGTGTGGATCAGCGGGGGCAGCCGGTTCCGGCCGAAGATCCACAGCCCGATGAACGTTGACTCGACGAAGAACGCGAGCAGCCCTTCCATGGCCAGCGGCGCGCCGAAGATGTTGCCCACGAACACCGAGTAGTTCGACCAGTTCATGCCGAACTGGAATTCCTGCACGATGCCAGTGACGATGCCCATCGCGAAATTGATGAGGAACAGCGTGCCGAAGAACCGGGTCAGCCGTTCCCATTCCTCGTCCCGGGTCCGGTAGGCCAGAACCTGCATCACCGCGACGAGAAACGCCAGCCCGATGGTCAGCGGGACGAACAGGAAATGGTAGGTGATCGTGATGCCGAACTGCCACCGGGACAGGAGCACTTTCGTGCCGGTCATTCCCGGATCTCCTGCTCCACCCACGCCCGCAGGCTGGCCAGCGGCAGGGCACCGGCCTGCTGAGCCATCACCTGGCCGTGCTTCAGCACCAGCAGGGTCGGGATGGCCTGTACAGAGAAGCGCTGCTGCAGCCGGGGTGACCCGTCCACGTTGACCTTGACCAGCTTCACCCGTCCAGCCAGTTCGGTGGCGACCTGGGCGAGGGCGGGGCTCACCATCCGGCACGGGCCGCACCATGGCGCCCACATGTCGACGACGACAGGCACCGATGCGGCCTCCGCGATCTCCGCGAACGAGTCGTCATCGGCGTCCACGATCCAGGGCAGCGGACGGTGGCAGTTGCCGCAGCGCGGTATACCCCCGGCTGCGGCCGGGACCCGGTTCCGCCGCCCGCAATGCGGGCAGGTGACCAGCTGAGTCGCGGTGACCGGATGAGTTTTCTCGGTCACGATGGGTTCTCATAACCGACGGTCAGCGCACCGCCGTCGTAATCGACCCGGATCACCGCGCCGTCCCGGACGTCGCCCGCCAGTAGCGCACGGCCGATCCGGGTCTCCACCTCACGGGCGATGAACCGGCGCAGCGGCCGCGCCCCGTACACGGGATCGAAGCCCTGCTCGGCGATGAACCGCCGCGCGTCCTCGCTGACTTCGAGCATCATCTGCCGGTCGGCCAGCCTGGCCCGCACGTCATCGAGCATGAGGTCCACGATGCGCTCGATCTCGGTCTCGGTGAGCGGCTTGAACAGGACGATGTCGTCCAGCCGGTTGAGGAACTCGGGCCGGAAGTGGCCGCGCATCTCGCCCAGCACCAGTTCCCGCACGTCGGGCTTGATCTCGCCGCCCGCCACCGCGTCCTGGACCAGGTACTGCGAGCCGATGTTGGAGGTCATGATGATGACCGTGTTACGGAAGTCGACCGTGCGGCCCTGCGCATCGGTCAGCCGCCCGTCGTCCAGCACCTGGAGCAGCGTGTTGAACACATCGGAGTGGGCCTTCTCCACCTCGTCGAACAGCACCACCGAGTACGGCTTGCGGCGCACCGCCTCGGTCAGCTGGCCGCCCTCCTCGTAGCCGACGTAGCCCGGCGGCGCGCCGACCAGGCGGCTGACGGTGTGCCGTTCCTGGTACTCGCTCATGTCGATGCGGACCATGTTCTCCTCGGTGTCGAACAAGGCCGCGGCCAGCGACTTGGCCAGCTCGGTCTTGCCCACGCCGGTGGGGCCGAGGAAGATGAACGACCCGATCGGCCGGCGCGGATCCTTGATGCCGGACCGGGCCCGGATGATCGCGTCGGCGACCAGCTGCACGGCCTCGTCCTGGCCCACCACCCGCTCGTGCAGGATCTGGTCCAGCCGGAGCAGCTTCTCCCGCTCGCCCTCCTGCAGGCGGCTGACGGGGATGCCGGTCCACCGGGACACGATGGCCGCTATCTCGTCCTCGGTGACCACCTCGCGCAGTAGCCGGGTACCGCCCTGCCGGGAGGCCAGCTGCTCCTCCTCGGCGTGCAGCCGCCGCTCCAGGTCGGGCAGCTTGCCCATACGCAGCTCGGCGGCGGCGCTCAGGTCATAGTTGCGCTCGGCCAGCTCGGCCTGCTGGCGGACCTGTTCGATGTCCTCTCGTAGCGCCTGGATCCGGCGCAGCGTCTGGCGCTCGGCCTCCCACTGCGCTCGCAGCGCGTCGGCCTGCGCACGCAGGTCGGCCAGTTCCCGGCGCAGGTCATCCAGCCGTGCCTGGCTGGCCGGGTCGCTCTCCTTGGCCAGCGCGGCCTCCTCGATCTCCAGCCGCATCACCCGCCGGGTCAGCTCGTCCAGCTCGGCGGGCATGGAGTCGATCTCGGTCCGGATCATCGCGCAGGCCTCATCGACCAGGTCGATGGCCTTGTCCGGCAGGAACCGGTCCGAGATGTACCGGTGGCTGAGGGTGACCGCGGCGACCAGCGCGCTGTCCGCGATCTTCACGCCGTGGAACACCTCGAGCCGCTCGCGCAGGCCGCGCAGGATGGAGATGGCGTCCTCCTCGGATGGCTCGTCCACCATGACCGGCTGGAACCGGCGCTCCAGGGCGGCGTCTTTCTCGATCCGCTTGCGGTACTCGTCCAGCGTGGTGGCACCGATCATGTGCAGCTCGCCGCGGGCCAGCATCGGCTTGAGCATGTTGCCCGCGTCCATGGCACCCTCGGCCGCCCCGGCACCGACCACATTGTGCAGTTCGTCCACGAACAGCAGGATGCGGCCCTCCGCGGCGCGCACCTCGCTCAGTACAGCCTGCAGCCGCTCCTCGAACTCGCCACGGTATTTCGCGCCGGCCACCAGGGCGCTCATGTCCAGGGCGAAGATCGTCCGGTCGCGTAGCCCCTCCGGGACGTCGCCCCGGGTGATGCGCTGGGCCAGGCCTTCCACGATGGCGGTCTTGCCGACACCGGGGTCGCCGATCAGCACCGGGTTGTTCTTGGTCTTCCGGGACAGGATCTGGATGACCCGCCTGATCTCGGCGTCCCGGCCGATGACCGGGTCGAGCCGGCCACTGGCCGCAGCGGCCACCAGGTCGGTGCCGTACTTGGCCAGGGCCTCGTAGGCGACTTCGGGCATGGCCGAGGTGACCCGCTGGTTGCCGCGGATCTTGGTCAGTGCCTCCAGGAACCCGTCCCTGGTCACGCCCTCCTGCTGGAGCAGGCGGCCGGCCGGGGTGGCCGGGCCCTCGGCCAGCAGGGCCAGCAGCAGGTGCTCGACCGAGACGTATTCGTCCTTGAGCCGGCCGGCCTCCTGTTCGGCCGCATCGAGCAGCCGGGACAGCCGCTGAGTGACCATGATCTGCCCCGGGCTGGCTCCCGGGCCGCTGACCCGGGGCCGCCGGGCCAGCTCCGCTTCCAGCGCCTGGCGCAGCCGGTCCGGGTCCGCGCCGGCCTGGCTGAGCAGCCGGGGAGCGATGCCCTCGGCCTGGTCGAGCAGCGCGAGGAGCAGGTGCTCGCCGTCCACCTCGGTATGGCCGAAGCGGAGGGCCTTGGTCTGCGCGTCGTGTAGGGCTTCCTGCGACTTCTGGGTCAGGTGATTCGGGTCCATTGGTTACCGTCCTGGCCATCGGGAGCCCCGCAGGGCTGCTTCGAGTACCGCGATCCGGTCGAGCAGATCGGTTACCAGCGCGACGGCGGCGTAGTTGAGCCCAAAGCCCGCGCGGAGTCGCTGCATCCGGGCCACCACGGCCAGCTGGCTACGGGAGAACCGCAGCTCGCCCGCGGGGCCGTAGCTGGCCTCGACGATGCCGAGGGCGACCAGCTGGCGGATCAGATCCGGGTGCAGGCCAGCCAGGGCGGCGAACTCGTCCAGGCTGAGCCGGGACGCCGGGACCCGCACCATGGCGTGGCTCATGGCTGCCGCCTCGGGTCGAAGTCAGACTCGGCCGCGAGCTGCTCGAACAGCCGCCGCTCAGTCCGGGAAGGGCGAGCGGGCACCATGATCTTGACCTCGCCGAACAGGTCACCGGGCTTGCCCCGGGGATTGGGCAGGCCGCGGCCGCGGAGCCGGAGCCGCCGCCCGGTCGAGGTACCGGACGGGACTTTGACCTTGGCTTCGCCGCCCGGGGTGTCCACGGCTACCGACGTGCCCAGGGCCGCTTCCCACGGTGCGAGCAGCAGGTCGACGTAGAGGTCACGCCCGTCGAGCCGGTACCTGGGATGCGGCGCGATGCGCACGATGAGGTACAGGTCGCCGTTGGCCGCCCCGTCGGTGCCGCGGCCGCCCTGGCCGGCCAGCCGGATCCGCTGCCCGTCGGTCACGCCGGGCGGCACGTTCACGTCCAGGGTCGCGCGGGCCCCGTCTCCGGACAGGGTGATCGACCGGCGGGTGCCGTGGTACGCCTCCTCGACCGTGACCTCGAGTTCGGTCTCCTGGTCGGCACCGCGGATCGGGCCCCAGCCGCGGTCTGCCCGGCCGCCGAAGAACCCGCCGAGCAGATCCTCGATGTCGATGTCGCCGCCACCGAAACTGAACCCACCGGTCCCCCGGCCCGCCCGGGCCGAGCCGGCCCCAGCCGCCCCGCGGGCACCGGCCCCCGCGCTGGCCCGGGCCCGGCTGCGCCGCCAGGTCTCCGGGTCCACGTCCTGGGGAACCTGGCGGAAGTCCGCGCCGAATGCGTCGTAGCGGCGCCGGGTCTGCGGATCGGACAGCACGTTGTAGGCCTCCGAGACGTCCTTGAACCGGTCCTCGGCGCCCGGGTCATGGTTGACGTCCGGGTGGTACTGGCGGGCCAGCTTGCGGTAGGCACGCTGGATCTCGTCCTGGCTGGCGTTCCTCGGCACGCCCAGGATCTGGTAGAAGTCGTGGCCGTCAGCCATCAGCCCGACCTGGCCACCACCACCTGCGCAGGCCGCAGCTGGTGGTCCCGTTCGCCGTACCCGGGCTGGATGACCTCCACCACCGAGCCGTCCGGGGCGCTGGAGTCGGACCGGGTGGCCACCGCCTCGTGCCGGGCCGGATCGAACATCGCGCCGAGGTCGTCACGGCGCGGGTAGCCGAGCCGGGCCAGCACGCCGATGGCCTGCTCCCGGACCTGCCGCACACCCTCGATGACGGCGTCCGGATCCGCCCGGGCGTGGGCCAGCGCGCGGTCCAGGTTGTCGATGACCGGCAGCCATTCCCGGGCCACCGCAGCCCTGGTCTCCTGCCTGGCCTGGCTGACCTGGCTGGCGCAGCGCTTGCGCAGGTTATCCAGGTCAGCCAGCGCGCGCAGCCGGAGGTCCTCCAGCTCAGCGATGCGGTCCAGCAGGTCCGGGATCGCGGTGTCGTCGGCCGGGCCGTCCTCCGCCGCGGTTGCCGGAGCGGCGTCCGGCTCGACCCGGGCTTCCCCGTTTCCATCCCTCTCGGTCATCGGCCAGCTCACTCCCGGGTGGTGAACTCGGCGTCGATCACGTCGTCGTCATCGCGCGGCAGCTCCGTCTCGGGTTCCGGGGCCGGTCCCTGCGGTGGGGCGGCCAGGATCTGGTAGATCTGCTGCAACTCGTCGGTGAGGGTACGCAGCCGGTCCAGTGGCGCCTGGTCGTTCAGCGCCTGGCGGGCCTCGGTCACGGCGTTTTCCGCCCGCGCCTTCTCGTGCACCGGGAGCGAGTCTGCGCGCTCGTTCAGTACCCGCTCGACCTGGTAGGCCATGGTGTCGAGCTGGTTGCGGGCCTCGGTCAGCTCGCGCAGCCGCCGGTCCTCGTCGCGATGCTGCTCGGCGTCCTTGACCATCCGCTCCACCTCGGACTGATCCAGGTTGGAACTCTCACTGATCGTGATGCGCTGCTCGACGCCAGTGTCCTTGTCCCGGGCCGAGACGTTCAGGATCCCGTTCGCGTCGATGTCGAAGGTGACCTCGACCTGCGGCACGCCGCGCGGCGCGGGCCGGATGTTCTCCAGCCGGAACCGGCCCAGCACCCGGTTATCCGCGGCGCGTTCCCGCTCCCCCTGCAGGATCACCACGTCGACTGCGGACTGGTTGTCCTCGGCGGTGCTGAACACCTCCGTGCGGCGGGCCGGGATCGTGGTGTTGCGCTCGATCACCTTGGTCATCACCCCGCCCAGGGTCTCGATGCCCAGGGATAGCGGCGTGACGTCGAGCAGCAGCACGTCCTGGACTTCGCCCTTGATCACCGCCGCCTGCACCGCCGCGCCCAGGGCGACGACCTCGTCCGGGTTGACCGTCATGTTCGGGTCCTTGCCCCCGGTCAGCCGGCGGACGAGGTTCTGTACCGCCGGGATGCGGGTCGCCCCGCCGACCAGGATCACCTCGTCGATGTCGCTGTCGGTCAGCTTGGCGTCGGCCAGGGCCTGCTTGACCGGCCCAGTCGTGCGCTCCACCAGATCGTGCGTGATCTGGTCGAACGTGGAGCGCATCAGCGTCGTGTTGAGGTGCTTGGGGCCGGACGCGTCGGCCGTGATGAACGGCAGGCTGATCGTGGTCTGGCTGACCGAGGACAGCTCGACCTTCGCCTTCTCGGCCGCCTCGAACAGGCGTTGCAGCGCCTGCGGGTCGGCGCGCAGGTCGATGCCGTTGTCCCGCTGGAACTCGTCGGCCAGGTGGTCCACGATGCGCCGGTCGAAGTCGTCCCCGCCCAGGTGGGTGTCACCCGCGGTGGCCCGGACCTCGACCACGCCGTCGCCGATGTCTAGCACGCTGACGTCGAACGTGCCGCCGCCCAGGTCGAAGACCAGCACGGTCTCGCTGTTCTTCTTGTCCAGGCCGTAAGCCAGCGCCGCGGCGGTCGGCTCGTTGATGATGCGGAGCACTTCCAGGCCGGCGATGCGGCCGGCGTCCCTGGTCGCCTGCCGCTGCGCGTCGTTGAAGTACGCGGGCACCGTGATGACCGCCTCGGTGACCCGCTCGCCGAGGAATTTCGACGCGTCCTCGGCCAGCTTGCGGAGCACCAGCGCGGAGATCTCCTCGGGCGCGTACAGCCTGCCCTGGATCTTGAACCGCACCGCGCCGTCCGGGCCGGGCACCACGTCGAACGAGACCGCGTTCAGCTCGCTGGTGACCTCGTCGTAGCGCCGCCCGATGAACCGCTTGGCCGAGTAGATCGTGCCCTTCGGGTTCAGGATCGCCTGCCGCCGGGCGAGCTGGCCGACCAGCCGGTCACCCTGCGGCGTGAACGCCACGACGGAGGGAGTCGTCCGCGATCCCTCGGCATTGGGTATCACCGTTGGCTTGCCCGCCTCGGTCGCCGCGATCACGGAGTTTGTCGTGCCGAGATCGATGCCGACTGCAACGGCCATGGTTTACCTCCCGGATGAGGATCTGTGCCCAGCCTGGCCGCCGCACGGGACCGGATACATCGTCAAGACAGTTAGTCCAGGGTCCGCCCCGCCGGGCTAGCCGAACGGGTGATGTAACCGTGCCCCGGTGCCAGCAGCCTGGGAAACGACGCGAAGCGCAGTTTCAGGACGGGGTGAACTGATGAAGAACGACGCCGAGATCCGCGATGACGTCACCGAGGAGCTGCGCTGGGACCCGCAGCTCACCGACCCGGACGCGATTGGCGTGGCGGTGGCCGACGGAGCGGTCACGCTGACCGGGAAGGTGTCAAGCTACGCCGAGAAACTGGCCGCGGCCCGGGCCGCGGAACGGGTCTACGGGGTCCGGGCGGTAGCCAACGAGCTGACGGTAACCCTGGCCGGGACGCCCCGGGACGACTCCGACATCGCCCGGGCCATCGCGCACATCCTGGAATGGAACGTGCAGATCCCGGAGGGCAAGGTGCACGCCCGGGTAGAGAACGGCTGGGTCACCCTGGACGGCGAGGTAGAGCATGAATACCAACGCCGCGAGGTGGAGCGGATGGTCCAGCACGTCCGCGGTGTGACCGGCGTCCTGAACAACATCACCGTCACCTCGCCGGTCAGCCCGGACGCCGTCCAGGCCACGATCGAGGAGGCTTTCAAGCGCGCGGCCGAGGTGGATGCCCGGCACATCCGGGTCGAAGTCACCGACCACACCGCCAAGCTGTACGGGCACGTCCACTCGCTGTACGAAGCCGGTGCCGCCCGGGCCGCGGCCGCCGCCGCTCCCGGGGTGGCCACCGTGGAAAGCCACCTGACCGTCGAACCGTGACCGCGGCTCGGCCAGGCCAGGTCTGGACTACCCGGGCTGGCGATGTATGCCGGTGGTGGCCCGGCCCACGCTGGCGATAAGGCCAGATCGCAGGCAACGGTTCGCCATTAGCAAGGAAGGGCCCGTTATGAGTGACCTGATCGTTATCGGCTACCCCGACGAAGACCGAGCCCATCAGGTCTGGGCCGAGCTCATGAAGCTCGAGCAGGATTTGGTGGTTGACCTGGAGGATGCCGCCATTATCCAGCGCGACGAGAAGGGCAAGCTGCACGTCACCACGCCAGCCCACCACGCGGTCGCTTGGGGCAGCCTCAGCGGGCTGTTCTGGGGGGTGCTGATCGGCCTGATTTTCCTGTTCCCGCTCGCCCCCGCGGTCGGCGTAGCAGGTGGCATCCTGGGCGCCGCGTTTGGCGCGGCCGCCGACCTCGGTATTAAGGACGACTTCAAGCAGCGCGTCCAGGAGCTAGTACAGCCCGGGACGTCGGCACTGCTGATCATCGTCCGCAAGGTCACCCCGGACAAGTTCATCGAGGCGCTGCGCCCCTACGGCGGGACCGTGCTGCAGACCTCGCTGGCGCACGACGCGGAGCAGCAGCTGATGAAGGCGCTGCACGGCGACGACCCGAGCGCACCGACATGGGAGCAGCCGGCCGGCCAGGCCGGGGCGACGGCCTGACCGGCCGCGCCGCGGCGTGCGCCATCCTCGCCGCTGCCCTGTGGGCCTCCGGCAACCGGTGGGCCCGCAGGGCGGCCTGGCGCGGACTGGGCAGCATGGCGGCGGCTAGCACGGTGGCCAGCCTGGCTGACCGCCGCCCGGCCCGGCCGGCCGTCGCGGCCGCGTCGGCCGCGGCGTTCGCCACCGGCATCGCGCTGGAGCTGCCTTACATGGGCGTACCGGCACTCGCCATCGGTGCCGGCCCGGCCATCTCGCGGGCCATGGCCCAGGCAGATCACCCGCCGGACGTGCTGGCCGGGGCCGCGCTCGGGGCGGCGGCCGGGCTGTTCACCCTGCGCTGGTGGCCACGGCGGCCGCGGCGGCCGGCCGCGGCGGCCCGGCCGCCGTGGCGGGTGTCGGCCGCCCCGGCCGGGGAAGGCCTGGCCCTGCTGATCAACATGTCAGCCGGAACCGCCTCCGCCGGACTGGCCCGCTGGCTGGCCGCGGAGCTCCCTGCGGCGACCATAACCGAGCTGACCGCGGGCCAGGATCTGGCCGCCGCGCTGCGGCGGGCCGCGGCGCAGGCCCGGATCCTCGGCGTGGCCGGCGGTGACGGCTCGGTGAGCACGGCGGCTGCGGTCGCGGTGCACCTGGGGCTGCCGCTGCTGGTGATCCCGGCAGGTACGTTCAACCACTTCACCGCCGATCTGGGCATCTGGTCCGCGCATGACGCGGTGGCCGCGCTCCGGGCCGGGGACGCCGTCCTGGTGGACGTGGCGATCGCCGGACCGCGGTCCTTCGTCAACAGCTCGAGCACCGGCGTGTACGTGGATCTGGTCCGGGCGCGCCAGCGGCTGGAGGCCAGGCTGGGGCGGCGGCTGGCCGCGGTCGTCGGGCTGATCCAGGTGCTGGGCCGGAGCACACCGCATGAGCTGGCGCTGAACGGGCAGCGCCGCCGGCTCTGGCTGTACTTCGCCGGCAACTGCCGGTACGAGCCGCCGGGGATGGCCCCGGCCTATCGCCCTGACCTGTGCGACGGCTACCTCGACATCCGGGTGGTCGAGGCCGGGCTGCTGGCCAGATCCCGCCTGGTAGCCGCGGTGCTGACCGGCACGCTCGGCCGGTCCCGGGTCTATCACTCGTGGCAGGCCGACTCGGCCGAGATCCATGCGGTGGACGGCGGCCCGATCTGGCTTTCGGTAGACGGCGAGGTGGCCACCGCCGAATCCGGCTTCACCCAGGGCAAACACCCGCGCGGACTGCTGGTGTACCGGCGCGCCGGACCAGAACCAGGAAGAGAGGTACCAGTATGACCGAGCCACTGGACCCGACGCTCACTGAGCCGCCCGGCCCAGCCCGGCTGAACGCCGGGCGGCTGTGGGCCGGCGGCGTGGCTACCGCCATCGTGGCCGCCCTGGTCGTGGTGACCGGGGTGTACATCGCCCGGGGCATCCTGGGCATCCCGGTGCTGGCCCCGCGGGCAGCGGGCAGCCTGGGCAGCTCCACTACCGCGGTGTACGCCGCGGTGGCGGCGGCCGGGGCGCTGCTGGCCACCGCGCTGCTGCACGTACTCATGCTGGAGACGCCGCAGCCAGTCACGTTCTTCGTCTGGATCACCGCGCTGGCCGATGTCATCGTGGCGGCCGCTCCCTTCGGCCAGCCTGCCCCGCTGGCCAGCAAGGTATTCACCGCGGTGATCAATCTGGTGGCCGGCGTCGCGGTCATCTCGCTGCTCACCGGGGTAGCCCGCAGCGCGGTGCGTCCGTGGCCGGTGCGCCCGGTGCGCAGCCCGGACATGCAGTCCAGGTGACCGGGGGCCAGGCTGTCCCGGTCAGCGCCGTAGCCAGGCCCGGCTGGGTGATCGCCGCTGCCGCTGGCCGGCCGTCCGTGGCCGCCGCCAGGAACGCACCCGGCGCCGCGGCGTGCTCCGCGGCTTGTCCGCCTGGAGCTCGTTCCGCAGCCGGTCCAGATGGCTGATCAGCTCGCCGCGCAGCGGCCAGCCGACCGGCTGGGCCGCCGGGTCGGTGCCGAGCAGTTCGCTGAGCCGGTCCTGCTGCTCGCGCGCCGCGGCCAGATGTCGCTCAAGCTCAGACTCCAGCACCTGGTGCCGGGACAGGTCATGCTCGGTGGCCAGGCTGCCGTAGCTGCCGACCGCGGCGGACAGCTCCCAGAGCACCCCGGCCAGCCGGGCGTGCACCTCCGGGTCTTGCAGCGGGTCGTCGTCGCTCCCTAGCCGGGTGAGGTCGGTCAGCGACCGGCCCAGCCCCCGGATCGTGGTCGTCTCGTGCTCCAGGGTCTCCAGGCTGTCGCGCAGGCTCACCGCGGTCAGCGGAAGCCGCATCCGGCGTGGGTTGAGCCGGACACTGTCCTCGGCCTGGCGCAGCGCCTCGTCCACCTGGCGGATCTCGGCGCCCAGCGACCGGGCCTGGCGCAGCCAGTCGGCTGCCGCGTCCGGCACCAACCCGGCGCCCAGCCCGGCCGCCATCCCGCCCAGCAGACCGGCCACCTTGGCACACAGGTCGGCAATAGCCTCTTCGGCCGGCTGTACTCTCGGCGAGGTGAGCAGGAACCCGGCGGCCAGGCCCGCACCGGTGCCGACGAAGGTCTCCACGATCCGGCTGTCCGCCGCCGCGCCGGCGCCCACGGACAGGATGAGCATCGCGCTGATCGGCACCTCGAGGATGTTCTCGCCGAGCCGCAGCGCGTAGCCGATGACCAGCGCCATCGCGACCGTGATGCCCAGGCTCCACCAGGTGAACCCGACCCAGGCCGACAGGCCGACGGCCAGCAGCACCCCGGCCACCACGCTGGCCACCTTGGTCACCGCGCTGCGCAGCGTCTGGTACAGGCTGACCTGGACGACGAGCAGTGCGGTCAGCGGGGCCAGCACCGGGCGCGGGGTGCTGGTCAGCACCAGCGCCAGCAGGTACGCGAAAACCGCGGTGCAGGTCAGCCGGACAATGGTCACCGCGGTGGGCTGCGCCCGGTGCCGCACCACGGTCAGCGTCTGGGGCGTGCGCTCGGCGACGGCGCGCGCCGTGGCACTCAGCTGGGTGCCGGGGCGCCGACGGAAGAGCATGGTCCGCTTCATCACTGCCCCTCCACGGCTACCATGCCGGGCCGGCCGGCCGCGCGACACCCCCCGTTCAGCTAGCCTGCCGCATTCTTTGCTTAACGCCAGTACCGGACTAGCTGTCCTGCGGATGTACCCGGCCGCTAGCCCGCGTCAGCCTGGAGGCATAGTCGGCAGAGACGGGAGACGCCGATGACCGTGCTAGCGGATCCGCACCTGGCCCTGGTCCGCCCGGTGGCGCCACGGACCCCGGACGGCTGCGAGGAGTGCCTGCAGCTGGGTTCGGCCTGGGTGCACCTGCGGCTGTGCCTGACCTGCGGGCACGTCGGCTGCTGCGACTCCTCCCCGCTGCGGCACGCGCGCAGCCATGCGTTCGCGGCCGGGCATCCGATTGTGGCGTCCTTCGAGCCGGGCGAGAACTGGCGCTGGTGCTATGTCAACGAAACATATGTCTGAGGTCACCGAGACCCCGGATCTGCAGGGGGCCTATCCCCGGCTGTCCGACGCCCAGATCGACGCGCTGACCGCCCTGGGCCAGCGCCGCCGCACCGAACCGGGCCAGGTGCTGTTCACCGAGGGCGACCGGAACTGCGACTTCTACGTCGTGCTGGCCGGGCTGGTAGCGGTCGTCGACGGGCGCGGCACCCCGGAGGAACGGGTGATCGGGGTACACGGCCGGGGCCGCTTCCTTGGCGAGCTCAGCCTGCTCACCGGGGAAGCGTCCTATTACTCGGCGGTGCCGGCCGGGCCGGGCGAGGTCCTGGTGGTGCCCGTGGACCAGTTCCGGGAACTGGTCGTCCGTGATCCCGGGTTCGGTGAGCTGGTGCTGCGCGCCTACCTCATCCGCCGCTCGATCCTGATCGGTCTGGGTGCTGGCCTCCGCATCATCGGTTCCAGGTACTCGCCGGACAGCAGGCGGCTGCGCGACTTCGCGGCCCGCAACCGGCTGCCCTACCGGTGGCTGGACCTGGAGACCGATCCGTCGGCCGAGGCGCTGCTCCGCCAGTTCGGTGTGCCGCCCGAGGAGACCCCGATCGTGATCGTCGGCAACCGGCTGCTGCGCAACCCGGCCAACGCCGAGCTGGCCGCGGCCATCGGGCTGCCCGTGCCGGTCGCCACCGACGGCGGCTGTGACCTGCTGGTGGTCGGCTCCGGCGGCCGGCCTGTCCGCCGCCGTGTACGGGGCGTCGGAAGGCCTGGGCACGGTGGTGCTGGACGGGACAGCGACCGGGGGCCAGGCCGGCACATCGTCCCGGATCGAGAACTACCTCGGCTTCCCGTCCGGGATCTCCGGCGCCGAACTGGCCGAGCGGGCGCTGATCCAGGCCCGGAAGTTCGGCGCGCGCTTCGCGGTGCCCGCGGAGGCCACGGCCATCGACCGGGACGGCACCCGGTACCACGTGCGGCTGGCCGATGGGAGCGCGATCACGGCCACCTCAGTGGTCATCGCGACCGGGGCGAGGTACCGGCGGCTGGCCGTGCCCCGGACGGACTACTTCGAGCAGATGAGCATCTACTACGCGGCCTCCGAGGCGGAGGCGCTGATGTGCCGCGGCGATCCGGTGGCCATCATCGGCGGCGGCAACTCGGCGGGGCAGGCGGCGGTCTTCCTGTCCCGGCACGCCGCGCAGGTCACGCTGATCGTCCGCGAGCCCGATCTGCGCCAGTACATGTCGCGGTACCTGATCGATCAGATCGGCCGGATCCCGAACGTGCACGTCCTGCTCAGCACCGAGGTGCGGGAACTGCTCGGCGACCGGGCGCTGGAGGCGGTCGCGGTCGAGCACAACCGGACCGGCGAGCGGCGTGTCCTGGAGGCCCGGGCGCTGTTCGTGTTCATTGGCATGACGCCAAGCACTGGCTGGCTGACCGGGCTGGTCGACCTGGACGAGGATGGCTTCGTCCGGACCGGACCGGACGTGACCGCGGCGAACGGGGCCGCAGCAGCCGCGGCCGCCGACTGGCACCCCTCATTGCTGGAGACCAGCCAGCCCAGCGTCTTCGCGGTGGGCGACGTGCGTAGTGGCTCGGCCAAGCGGGTCGCCACGGCGGTCGGGGATGGCGCAATGGCCATCCGGCTGGCCTACGAACGGCTGCGGTCCGCGTAGCCGAAGCTGACCAGGAGGTAGAGCGATGCCAGTGCTGGGCTTCACCAAGTTCGAGCGCTTCTTCCGCGCGGCCGGGGAGGTCAGCGTGGACCGGGACGACCTCAAGCGCTACCTGGATTTCGTCAACGACGCGCTCTACGACCTGCTGATCATCGGCCAGGCCACGGCCAAGGCCAATCTACGGGACGTCATCCAGCCATGGGACCTGCCGGTCACCAAGGGCCTGCAGGAGAGCATCCACGCGTTCGAGCGGCTCGACGAGGAAATCGAACTGCGTCCAATACTCGAGTCGCTGGCCGCACGCCCGCCCCTCGACATGGCCCTGGACGTGGACACCGAGGCCCGGCTGCCGCAACTGTTCGGCGCCGTCAGCGTCGCGCTGGCCCGGACGTTCAGGCTCATCGACGCGGACATCAAGGCGGTGCACACCGTGGAGTGGGACCGCGCCTTCCAGCTCTTCCGGCAGCTGATCTGACCGTGGCAGCGGGCGGCGGCGCGGCCCCGGCGATGCCCCCAAGCTCACCGGGGCCGCCCGGAAGGGCTGCCGGTCAGCCGGCCACCTCGATGCGGTGGGGCTTGGCTTCTTCCGCCTTCGGGATCTTCACCGAGAGGACGCCGTCCGACAGGTTCGCGCTGACCCCGTCCGGGTTCACCTCGCCGGACAGCACGGTACGGAACTCGAAGCGCCCGGTACGGCGCGACCGCCGCCTGCGCTGGCCGTCCTCCTCGGACGGTTCCGGGATCTCGCCGCTGATGACCAGCTCCCGGTCATTGAGCTCGACATTGATCTGGTCCTTGCGCACCCCTGGCAACTCGACCTCGACGGTATAGGCGTCATCGGTCTCCGATACGTCAGCCAGTGGCACCCAGGGGGCGTTCACCATCTGCATCTGCCCGAAGGGCATGTCGCTGAACGCCATGTTGAACAGCTGCCCCATCCGGTCGTATAGGTCTTCGAACTCGCGGGACGGGTCGATCAGGGCCGTACTGCGCCGGTTCCGGCGGGCCGGAAGCTGTGCCATCGCGGGACCTCCTCAGGGCTCGGGCGGTTGGCTGAGCCAGCGTCGTGCCTACGGCTAGATGCTGGCCGCCGTGCGGACGCGTTGCATCCCCAGTCTGGTTAGTCGTGCTAGCCACGGTGCCCGGCCAATTCCAGATGATCGCCAGGACTACACATCTTGACGAAGCCCGCCGCCGGCGTTACCGCCAGGCTGTCAGTAATGCCGGGGATGAGCGGAGGAGGGGTAGTCATGACTATCTCGCCTGCCCGCACCGCGCGGGCCCAGCCTGCCGAATTGTCCAATGCGCAGCTGCATGGCCTGGTATTCAGCCCGCTGGCCAGTTGCGCCCATTCCGCGCTCGACCCGGACGAGTGGTTCCCCATTGCCACGGGCATCGTACCGGCTCGTGCCGAGGCCGCCCAGGCCCTGGCTGTCTGCACCGTCTGCCCAGTCCGCCCTGAGTGCCTGGAGCTGTCGCTGCGCCATTGGGCCGTCGTGGGCCAGCACGGCATCTGGGGTGGCCTGGTCGAGGCGGAACGTGACATGCTCCGCCGAGAATGGCTCGCCGGCATGCCGGTAACCGCGCCGCTTTCCCGGGAAATTCCGCTGGAAATCACCAACCTCCTTAGCTAAACCGTTTAGCGTGAGTATATTAACCTGGTCTTTACCCCAAAACGCGTCTGAGGCCTTGTTCCAAGCCTGCTGTGGTGTTTTGATGGATTTTTACGTGACTTTACGATTGAGCAGGACGTGAGCGGCCGGGCAGCGAGCCAAGACCAGGGCATGGGGAGCTACCGCTACGCAGCGGCCGATGGCAGCTGGCGGTGGTCCGACGGCGTCTACGCCATCCACGGCTTCCGTCGCGGCGAGATCGTCCCCAGCACAGCCCTGCTGCTGGCCCACGCCCACTCGGCCGACCGGCGGCATGCCACCCAGTTGCTCGAATCCTGCCTGCGCAACGGCGAACTGTTCAGCTTCCTGTACCGGCTCATCGACGCCTCTGGCCGGGTCCGCTGGGCGCTGATCGCCGGCGAAGGCGTCTTCGGCTACCAGGGACAGGTCACCGGGCTGCGCGGCTACCTGATCGACGTGACCGAGCCGCAGAGCCAGGCCCGATCCCGGGAAGTGGCCAGCACGCTGCGGAAGGCGATCGCCGTGCGTGCGGTGATCGAGCAGGCCAAGGCGCCCTGATGCTGGTCTACGGCCTGGACGCGGAAGCGGCGTTCGCATTGCTCAGCTGGCAGTCACAGCACGCCAATATCAAGCTGCGCGAGCTGGCCGAACGGCTGGTGGCCGCGGTCGGCGGCGATGCCAGCGCCACGGCCGCCATCCGGCAGCGCCTCGATGAGATCGTCTACAGCCTGCCAGCCGAGCCCGCGCCATCTGCCCCGGCCACCGGGCCGGGCGCTGCTGGCCTGCTCACGGTGGACGAGGAAATCCTGGATGACGCGGTGCTGCTCCGGCTGCGCGGCGAGATCGACATGTCCACCGGGCCAGGGCTGGACCAGCACCTGGCGGCGGCTGTCGCGGCCGGCACCGCGCCCGCGCCGCTCGTCGTTGACCTGTCCGGCGTGCAGCACCTCGGCTCGGTCGGGGTGGCCCTGCTCACCTCCTACCACCGGCGCTGCCAGGAGGCGGGTACCCCGCTCCGGATCGTAGTCGTTGCCGGGCCGGTCGCCGGCACGCTGGCGATGATTCCGGCCGAGCTCGACCTGTACGCCCAGGTGGCGGACGCGCTGGCTACGACTGGCGGCCCACCGGCCACCGGCCGCCGTGCTACCCAATCGGGCGATTTAATCGCGGGGCGCGGCGGCCAGTGTTGAATCATGTTGCATGTCCGGCTCAACCTGATCACCGCGGACCCGAGCCGCCTCGGTGATTCGGTCAAGTTCGTGGAAAATGTGGTCCGGCCGGTGGTCGAGAGCCAGCCAGGCAACCTGGGCATGGCGCTGAATCTGAATCCGGACCTCGGCCTGGCCATCCTGGAGTCGTTCTGGGTGTCCGGTGACGCACTGCGGGTCAGCGAGCAAATGGCCGCGCCCAACCGGGCGGCCGCGGTCCGGCGGGCCGCCGGCACGGTCACCGTCGAGCGGTACAGCGTGCCCGTGTTCGAACGTGAGGCGCCGCTGCACAGCGGCGAGGGTGTCCGGGTGACCCGGCTGGACGTGCAGCCGGGCGCGGTCGAGGACACCGTGACCGCATTCGGCGACGTGACGGTACCCTGGCTGGCCGACACCGAGGGCTTCTGCAGCACATTGCTGTTCATCGACCGGTCATCCGGGCGCTCGATGGTCGAGACGGTATGGCGCGACCCGGAAACGCTGGCCGCCAGCCGGAGCGCCGCGGCCGCGATCCGGGTGGACACGGTCCGGGCGACCAACTGCGTGATCCGCTCGGTCGAGGAGTACCAGCTCGTGTTCAGTTCGGCGCGGAAGTACTGACCGGCGGCAGCCGGCCAGCAGCGGTATCCCCCGGCATAAGTGGCGCCCGGTTTATCCGCTGGCCGGCTGAGGTTCCGGACTCACTACCCGAACGGGTGATGCAGCCGCCGGCCGGGGGCGCGCAAGATCAGGCCAATGGGATCGGTCCTCTGCGCAGTCGTGCTGGTCATAGTGGGCGCCCTCATTGGTGAGCTGCTGGACCGGAGTTCGCCCCCCGAGGCTGGCAGCGGATGAGTGCGGCAGTCAGCCGCCGGCTGGACGACGAGGGGCTGCCCCTTCCGCCGCCGGTGCACGGGCGAGTGTCCGGCGTGCTGCTCCGGGTCGTGCTGGCTCCGGCTCATGAGGCTTTCCAGGTCACCGTTACGCCGTTCCTGGTCATCGGCATCATCTCGGCCACCCGGGACATTCTCACCGTCGGCGCGGAGCTGTCCCTGACCGGCGGCAGCGGGCCGCCGCTGGGCCGGAGCATGACCGAACTGGCTGTCAACGCCGGGGGCGTCCTGGCGCTGGCCGTGGCCTTGGTCCTGGTCCGGCGCTTCGCCCGGCTGGACCGGGCATGACCACTGGGCAGGCGTACAAGCAGCGACGCCGGCGGCCCGGACGCTGCGGGCCGGCCTGACTCCGGGCGGCCGGCGGCCACGGCGACGCGTACGGTGCCGCTGACCGGGTATGGCCTAAGTTGGGCTGATTGCGTATACGTGATCCCGGCGTGCCGCACCCACCGCAACGGCGCACCGAACTCCACCGGCTCTAGGCGCAGGGCTACCACCACTTCGTGTCCGAACACGCTCCTCCGAGGTGGATCTCATGACGGAAAAGGTCCCGCTGGGCCTCCTTGGCCTGACTGTCCCGCGTGGCACGCACATCTGCGCGTTTTACCGTGGCGCCCAGGGCCGGGACGAGATCGTCGTGCCGTTCCTGGCCGAAGGCATCCGGGCCCAGGACAAGTGCATTTGCATCCTCGAGTCGGCCGATCCGCCCGACGTGCTAGCCCGGCTGGGCCAGCATGTTGACGTCGGGTCGTCGGTTGACACGGGCCAGCTCGAGCTGGCTACCCCGGCCAGCGCGTACCTGCGATCGGGCACGTTCTCGGCCGAGGGCATGCTCTCCTACTGGCAGCAAGCGGAAGCGGCCCAGGCCGAGGAAGGCTTCGGCCTGACCCGGGTGACCGGGGAGATGCCCTCGGTGCTGAACCAGCCCGCGGGCCTGCCGAGTTCTTCCGCTACGAGGCCAAGCTCAACGAGGTCATCCCGAACTACGCGCAGGTCATCTTGTGCCTGTATGACCTGGACCGGTTCGGCGCCGAGGTGCTGATGGACACGCTGCGCACTCATCCCAGGGTGGTGGTGGACGGGATGGTGCACGAGAATCCGTACTACATCGAGCCGGGCAAGTTCCTCGCCCGCCAAGGGTAGCGCTCGTGGCGCCGGACGGCTCCGCTGACGGTGCTGGTACGCTCCGCGACCAGCTGTCCGACCTGCGCAGCCTGCTCGTGCTGTCCATGCTGCTGACCCGGCAGGACAGCGAGGCGGAGATCCTGCGCCTGGTGGCCAGCGCGGTCGAGTCCCTCGGGCCGTGGTGGACCGAGCGCATCTTCCTGGACGGGAACTGGGCCGAGGTCCGGATACCGGCACACGAGCCGCTCAGCCCGGGCTTCCGCAACGGCACGTGGGTGCAGCACGACGGGCCGGTACAGCTGGATGGCGTGCCCTGGTCGTGGGCCTACCCGATGTCGATCCCGCGCGGCCCGTCCGGTTACCTGATGATCGGGGCCGAGCAGGAGCCGGCTGAGCCGCAGCGGTTCCTGCTCCGGGTGCTGGCCCAGCAGGCCGGGGTGGCGCTGGCCAACGCGCGGCTGCATACCCGCCAGCGGGAGCAGGCGCAGCAGCTGCGGGTCGCCAACCTGGCGCTGCGGCGCACCATGGAGGTCCACGACACGCTGACCCAGGTGGCCCTGGAAGGCCGGGGTCAGGATGGGATCGCCAAGGCCGTGCACGACCTGACCGGCTACCCGGTGGCCATCGAGGACCGGTTCGGAAACCTGCGAGCCTGGGCCGGCCCGGGCCGCCCGGAAACTTACCCCAAGGACACCCCTGATCGCCGGGACCGGCTGCTGCGCCGCGCGATGGCCGCGGCCGGCCCGATCCGGGACGGCGAGCGGCTGTTCTCGATAGCCCGGCTGGATGGGACAGCCGTGGGCGTGCTGGTCGTGCATTATCCGGTCGGCACGGCCGAGAAGGTGGAGTGGGTGGCCATCGAGCACGCCACCACCGTGCTGGCCATGGAACTGGCCCGGCTGCGCGCCCAGGCCGACGCGCAGACCCGGCTGCGCAGCGACCTGGTCGTCGAGATGGTCGAGGGCGCGGAGCGGCACAGGGCGCTCAACCGGGCCCAGGCCCTCGGTTATGACCTGGGCCGTCCGCACCGGGTGGTGGTAGTCGAGAGTGGCCGGGACGATGACGAGGAGGACGACTTCTTCCGCGCCGTGCGCCGGGCCGCCCGGGACACCCGGCTCGGGTCGCTGCTCGCTCCCCGGCCCGGCGAGGTAGTCATTCTGGCCGACACCGAGGTGCCGTGGCCGAAATTCCGGGCCGCCGTGCTCGCCGAGTGGCACGGCGACGGCTGCCGGATCGGCGTGAGCGGCCGCCGCAGCAAGCTGGACGAGTTCCCGCTGTGCTACCAGGAAGCGCAGCTAGCACTGAAGATGCAGTTGGCCGCGGGCGGAGCTGACCAGGTGACGTTGTTCGACGATCTCGGCGTGTACCAGGTGCTGGCCACCGCGCAGAACTCGGCCGCGGTGAACCGCTTCGTGCATGACTGGCTGGGCTCCTTGATGGACTACGACGCCAACCACGCCGCTCAGCTGGTGCTGACCCTGAGTGAGTACCTGGAGTGTGGCGGTAACTACGACGCCACGGCCAAGGTGCTGCTGGTGCACCGCAACACGCTGAAGTACCGGCTCCGCCGGATCCGCGAGGTTTCCGGGCACGATCTGGGCAGCCCGGATACCCAGTTCAACCTCCAGCTGGCCACCCGGGCCTGGCGGACCGCGCAGGCGCTGCGCGACTCCTGACGCGCCGCGCGACCTCCTGTCCCGCCGGGACAGCGAGTTCGTCCAGACGGGACGGTGTGCCGCGGGCGGCACTCCTCGAAGCTGGCCGCAAGCCTGCCGAAAAGAGGATTGTCATGACCCGCACCGAGCTGGAGCTCAACTCGTACGTGCATCACCTGGAAGAGCATCTGCGGCTGACCGTGTTCGGCCGCGGCGTGGCCGACCCGGAGGCTGCGGTGCTGCTCGTCCGGGGCGCGCTGGCCGCGGATGACCAGGCCAGGGCGGCGGAACTGGCTGCGGCCACGGCCCGGATGACCGCGCACTGGCCGGACGACCGCGACACGGCGGCCGCCGTCGCACACGTCCGGGGGCTGGTCGAGCAGGACCCGGCGGCCCTGGAATCGGCGGGTGCCCAGTACTCCACCCCGCTGGCCCGGGCCTGGGCGGCCGAAGACGCTGGGATGGCCCTAGCCCAGCGCGGCGAACAAGCCGCGGCGGTAGCCCGGCTGCACGACGCTCATGACCGCTACCGGCAACTGGGCGCCACGGACAGCATGGCCCGGGTCCGGGCTCGGTTGCGGGCGACCGGCGTCCGCTTGCATCCTGGCCGCCGCGGCCGACCCGCGTTCGGCTGGGACAGCCTGACCGAGACCGAGCAGCGCATCGCGCACCTGGTCGCCGGTGGGCTGACCAACCGGCAGATCGCCAGCCGCATATTCGTCAGCAGCCACACGGTCGCGTTCCACCTGCGCCGCATCTTCTGCAAGCTCGACGTGGTCTCCCGGGCCCAGCTGGCCAGCCTGGCGGCGGACAAGGCACGGGCGCCGGACTGACTACGTGGACCAGCCATACCCGGGATTCGTCCCGTATTGCCGCGCGGGAAGCCTGATCTCTGGCGCGGGCATCATTGCTCACCTTTAGCGGCATTGAGGATCCATCGCGGTGGGTCCGAGAGCAAGCCTGGGGCAAGGCCAAAGGTCGCGGGAGGCGAAGAGCGGTGACTGTTGTGGTTGGGGTTGATGGCTCGGCGGCCTCCAGGGCGGCGCTGCGGCAGGCCGCGCAGGAAGCCGGGTGGCGGAACGTGCCGCTGGTCGCGGTGGCGGCCTACGAACCACCACTGCCCACGCCCTCCGGTGGGTATCCGGTGGCCGCCATGCACACGGACACGGAAAACCGGGCGGCGACCGAGTCAAGCTTGCGGGACACGCTCAAGGATGAGCTTGGTGACCAGGCTGGGCAGGTTGACATGCGGGTTTCCTCGGGACTGGCTGGCCGCATCATCGTCGGAACCGCCCGTGAGACGCATGCCCAGCTCGTCGTACTGGCCGCCACCCCGGCCAGATCGGTGGTGCCCGGGACGGTCAGCCATCACGTTCTCACCAAGGCTGAATGCCCCGTCATGGTCGTGCCCAAGGAAGACGGAGGGCATCCATCATGACCACCCTCACGACAGCACAACGGCAGCAGCCCATCCGCAGCACGATCCCAGCCCGCCTGGACCGGCTGCGCTGGTCGCCGTTCCACACCCGCCTGGTACTCGGTCTCGGCACCGCCTGGGTCCTGGACGGCCTGTCCATCACGATCGCCAGTTCGGTCGCCAGTAAGCTGACCCAGCCCACCACCCTGGGCCTGTCCACCACGCAGGCCGCGTCGATCGGCACCCTGTACCTGGTCGGTGAGGTGATCGGTGCTCTGGTGTTCGGCCAGATGTCCGACAAGCTCGGGCGGCGGAAGCTGTTCATGTGGACGCTGGCCGTGTACCTGGCCGGGACCGGCCTGACCGCGCTCACCCCGAAGGGGACAGGGTGGATCGTCTACCTGTACGCGACCCGGATCATCGCCGGCCTGGGCATCGGCGGTGAGTATTCGGCGATCAACTCGGCCATCGACGAGATGATGCCTGCCCGCTACCGGGGCCGCACCGACGTCTGGATCAACGGCACGTACTGGCTGGGCGCGATCATCGGCACGTTCGTCACATTCCTGCTGCTGAACTCGCTGCGGACCAGCATCGGCTGGCGGATCGCGTTCCTGGTTGGCCCGGCCCTGGCCATCGTCGTCCTGTACGTCCGGCGCAACCTCCCGGAGAGCCCGCGGTGGCTGATCACGCACGGCCGGGTGCGGGAAGCCGAAGCGGAGATGCGGCGCATTGAGGAGGTCGCGGCCCAGGACGGGCAGTCGCTCACCCCGGTCCCGGACAGTGCTGCCATCGTGATCAAGCCAGAGAAGCGCTACGGCTACCTGACCCTGCTCCGGGTGGCCTTCCGCGAGTATCCGCAGCGCGCGATCCTCGGCGCGACCCTCATGATCACACAGTCTTTTCTGTACAACGCCATCTTCTTCACCTACGCGCTGGTTCTGACGAAGTTTTACCACGTGAGCAACAACGCCGTTCCGTTGTACGGTCTCGCGTTCGCGGTCGGCAACCTGGCGGGCCCGTTGCTGCTCGGCCACCTGTTCGACACGCTGGGCCGGAAGAAGATGATCTCCGGCACGTATCTCGTCTCCGGGGCGATGCTGGCCGTCAGCGCCTGGCTGTTCGACGCTGGCGTGCTGCACGCGGCAGGCCAGACGTTCATCTGGATCGTCGTGTTCTTCTTCGCCTCCGCGGGGGCCAGCGCCGGCTACCTGACCGTGAGTGAGATCTTCCCAATCGAGATCCGGGCCGAGGCCCTGGCGGTGTTCTTCGCCATCGCCCAGATCTTCGGCGCGATCGGGCCGGCATTCTACGGCTGGCTGATCGGCAACGGCCAGGACCGGACCGGCCTCACCATCGGCTATCTGGTCGGCGCCGGCATCATGATCATCGGCGGGCTGGTCGAGATCGCGTTCGGCATCGACGCGGAAGGCAAGTCCCTGGAGGAGGTCGCCGCGCCGCTCTCCGAGGTCGACGCCCATGCCCGGTAGTTACGGGCCAAGACCCACGAGGCCAGCGCGCATCATTACCGCGCTCACCCCGAGGGGACAGTGCCTCAGGGTTCATCGAGCGCGGAGTTATGGGGAGATCGACAGATGGCTCTCCACGGTGACGATACCCGGCGCGGCCGCGGCCGCGGCCCGCGCGGCCGCCGCCTCCTTAATGGAGTGCACGTGTCCCCACGGCCTCGCGGTGTGGTCGGTCACATCGACCTGGATGTGGCGCGCATCGACCTCCGCCTCCCTCTTGAAGGCTTCCTCGATCTCCGCCTGAACGCTCTCCGGGCTCACCGGCGGCGTAACTTTAATGTTGTCCAGCACGTTGGTCACCCCGCGGACTTGGCGGACCATCCGCTCAACTTCGCGGCGCTGGTAGTCGTGCTCGACCTCACCGTCGAGCGTGACCAAGCCGTTTTCCACCCGGGCGCGTACCTGGCCCTCGGGGATCTGCACATTCCACTCCAAGACGTGCGCGATCGCCCTGGCGATGTCCGAGTCGTCCCGTGGCGAACCAGCCAGCTTGACTTTCAGGTCGTTGGCTACGGCCTTGACCCCATACACCCGCTCCGCTGCCCGGGCAGCGGCCAGTTTCTCGGCGAAGCTCGGAACGTGGCCGGTCAAGGTCACTGCCCCGTCCATGACGGCCACACCGATGGCATCGGGCTCGATGATTTGCGGGTCCCAGCGCAGCTCCTCGATGACGTCATCTCTGATCTGAGCATCGGTTTTCATCAGCTCACTCCCCAGTCAGGCGTGCACTTCGCCACAATGCCCAGGCTGCGCTGGGCAGTGCCGGGGTACATCGCTCATCTGGGTAGGGTTCACCTGGATCTCTTTTCCGCAGCTTGCCCCGGTCCGGCCGACCCGGTTCCGGTCATGCAAACGGCCCCGTCTTGACAAGCTTGCGCGCAGTCGCCTCATCTGTCGGACCGGCGCCGAACGACGGGCACCACCGGGCGACCTCGCACGCACCGCACGCAGGCCTGCGCGCGTGACAGACCCGGCGACCGTGCCAGATCAGCCGATGGGACGCCGCAGTCCACTCCTGGCGGGGCAGCAGCGCGGCGATGTCGTGCTCGATCTTGTCCGGGTCGGTGTGCGCGGTCCAGCCAAACCGCCGCGCCAGCCGGACAACATGGGTATCCACAATGATGCCTGGCTTGCCGAAGGCGTCGCTTAGCACCAGGTTGGCCGTCTTGCGCCCGACACCAGGCAGGGTCACGAGCTCTTCCAGCGTGTCCGGAACCTCGCCGCCGAACCGATCGCACACCGCCTGGCCGAGGCTGATAAGAGTCCTGGCCTTAGCGCGGAAGAACCCGGTCGGCCCGATCAGCCGCTCGAGCTCGGCCTGGTCTGCGGCGGCGTAGTCGCCGGCCGTGGCATATCGGGCGAACAGCGCTGGAGTCACCTGGTTGACCAACCGGTCTGTGCTCCGGGCCGACAGGATCGCCGCAACCAGCAGTTCGAGCGGAGAGGTGAAGTTCAGCTCGATACGCGCGTCTGGGTACAGCCGGGCCAGTTCACTGTTTATCCGGCGGGCTCGGCGTACCAGTGCGATCCGCGACGACGCAGCCTCGGCCACCGTCCCAGCGTAGCCACAGACATTCGCTCGGCGTCAGCGGTGGTTGCCGTGGTCGCCAGCATGTTCAACGCACCCGCACGCATGCTGCGCTGGACGGGCTATCGCGAGCCGATCCGTGCCAACTACTGCCGACCGGTGCGGCCCAATCCTGCTACCACCGCGCTGCCACAGGGATCAAAAGGCCTGACCGCCTTCCGGCGATCAGGCCTTTGACCTGCACTTACTTGGTAGCGGGGGCGGGATTTGAACCCGCGACCTCTGGGTTATGAGCCGTACGACGCCCGTCTCTGCGGTTACGCGTGGTCTCTCGTCACGGCGCTGACCTCGACAGAGTGGCCGAGCGCATTCGTGTCGAGCGTCTTACGTCTCCCCCGTCTCCATCTGTCCCGCCGCGTCTCGTTTACAGATCCGTTTACAGATCCGTTTACAGCAACCGGTCCTGGCCTGCGGGTTCCTGTTCCTTCCCCGTCCCCTCGTAGCTGCCCGCCCTTGGCCGCTGGCCGCCGTGTACAGGGTCGCGAAGCGACCCGCTGTAGCGGGCTTGGCCTTGACTCGACGGACTCGGCCCGGAACATCGACCACCTCTATCGCTTCGCTAGTGACCGTGAAGGTTCGTGTCCAACCGGCCCATCGGGCACGCAGCGGGCACCACTCGCTCATCAGAGCCCGACCCTGACGTGGAACCAAAGTCACCACAGCCTTGCTTACGTTCCGCTAGCGTTCTCTCACCGTCGGTGCAAACTAGCTGGAGACAACAGATGACACCTCCTCCGGAGCCCGGTACTTCGGATCATCGTCAGTTGCCTAAGTCGTGGCCGCGGCGGCATAAGATCCTTACCGCAGTCGGCGCAATAGCCGCGATCTTCGCCGTCGGCTCCATTGCCAGTGCGGTCAGCGCCCACGGTAGTGGCGGGACCGAAGGTAATAACACTTCCGGGAGCGGTAAGCCTTCGGCCTCCTCGGCAGCGACCTCAACTGCTATGACTGCTCCACGGTCGGCCGCATCGTCACGTCCACAGACCGCCCTTAAGGTACGTTTTCCTCCTAAAACATTGGCTGAGTTCCGGGCCTTCGCCGCGACCGGCGACGCTGGCCAGGTCCGTCAAGTCGCCGCCAGCAACGAAGGACTGCCATCATGCCCTGAACCCAACATCTACGTCACAGTTAGTCGGAGGTTGGCCGTCAGGACACTTCAGGCTGACCTGTCCGCCTTTTTTCTGCAGCGTGGACTTATCAATTACTGCGGGTCTGCCGTCTTTGCGTTTCACAGTCGGCGCGACTATCGAGCCCACATAGATAACGGCTATACAGCTGGAAGTGTCATCCTCACAATGAAAACGGGTTCCGGACCGAAGCGCAACCTTGAAGTAAATATCGGCGATGTCTACAAATTTCCGGTGCGGTTTGGCTTTAATTTCTAGGTGCGCGAGATGAATTCAGTGCGGCTGGCTTGTGAGGCAGCCGGTAGGCGCTACTACGAGGGGGATCTTGATGCGGCGAGGATCACCAACCAGCAGAGTGACCGGGCCTGCAATGGCGGCTGCGGCGGCTGGGATGGCGGCGCTGGTACTGGGCGCGGCCGGGTGCGCCGGCGCCGGTCATCCAGCTCATCACCTGGCGAAACCACTGGCCGCAGTTAGTCATCCCGCGGCGACATTCACCCCCTACTCGGAGAGCTTCACGCCCCCGGCATCCAGCGGGCCTTCCACACCACTGGCATTGCCGAGTGCGTGCAAGCACCAACTCACCGCATGGCTGAGCAGCGGTGGCAAGAACATGTTGCACGCCATCCATGCCGACCTGGACGCCTACAACAGGGATGACGGCGCGGTGGTCCACGATCTCCTTAATGGAGGCAACACAGCCGGGGACATCGCCACTTGGCGGGCCGGTCTGTACCTGCTCCAACGGGACGCTCTCGCCCTGCAGAGCAGCCCGGCGCCCTCATGCGCTGGCGGCACCGAACTCACTCGCGCCGCCGATGCCTGGGCGGAAGCGGCGACCGCCTACCTCGCCGCTGCGCGGATACTCGGCAGCTCACCCAACCTAGGCGGCATCAGCCAGTCAGATGGGCACATGACCACCGGCAACAACAGCATGTCGCGCGCTAAGAGGGCGCTCAAGATGCCGTCAGCGACTCCGGGGGTCTCGTCATGAACATCACCAAGGGCACTGGGACATGATCCGCGCTTCGTTGTGAAGCTAAGCAGCCGCCCGCCCAGTCTTTGCCACCGAGCCGGGCCTGACCCCACATGGCACGCATCTCCGCCACACTCTCCAGCTAGAGGCAAAAGTGAATGGGACGTCGCTCACCCTGGAAAGCGGAAAGTCGGCGGTTCGACCCCGCCCCTGACCACCAGCTTGAACCAGCTTCTAGTGTTCTGACCAGCGCAGATTCCGGTTGGGCGCTTTCGTGCTTGCAACCGTCGAGTGACCATGACTACCCGTACGTGACCGTGCTATGGCAGGGCCTAAGTCCGGTCGAACCCGACCAGCGTGTAGGGACATCTGAGCCGTAGCAAGATCACATCTGTCCCTGGAAAGTCCAAGCCCATAGATCAGCCCTGCTCACAAGACAAGTGGGCCAACCGATTCCAGCTGCCTCCGCACTCGTCCAGGTCCGTTGGTAGCATCCGCGTTAGCAAGATCGATTGGCTGCTGGAGGTGCCGTCCGATCGGGCGCACGGCCACGGCCAGGCCGCCTGCTCCGTACCACGCCGTCGCGAGCGAAGGTGCCAGCAAGATCAGCTTTCGTACGTGAACACTACGATGGGTATCCCCTTCACCCGGGCCTTATCCACGGTGTCCTGAGTGCCGCCACTGGCATTGACCTGGAATGCAAGCAGTTCATCTGCCACGTCGACTACATCTTGGTTCCGCAGGTAGTAGGTGGTGACGTCCACGACCTGCCGACGTTCAGGGTGCTCAACCAGGCCGCCTGCTTCCGCCACAGTCTCCAGTTGACTGATCAGCGCTTCGGCTTGCTGAGCCGAGATGACTCCTTCAGCGGCCCGTCGTCGGTAGTGAGCCGCGTAGGTGATGAGAGAGGTGGGGAGTATGACTTTCAGGCGTGCCGGGTCGATGTTCAGAGCCGTCTCAGTCGCCCAATAATCGACGCCGAGTGCACCACCCGTCACGATGCTCTTGCCTGCCGCGAGTGCGGCCGCAACTTCCCGGTGAACGGTATCTTCCAGGCCGGACGGCGCATATCGCCAGCTTCCCGAGACCCCCACCCACGCCGTCGTGGTTGGTGTCGGCTCGGAGTGTGAAGGCTTTGCTGTCACGGTTGCCGTCAGCGCGTCAGCATCCCGGCGCGGCGCCCGCCACCGATACCCGTATTGGCCACTACTGGCAGTGCCCTGGCCTGCGCGACACACCTGGCGCGCGCCCCTGTTAGTACGGAGTGGAACCGGTTGTGCGAGTTCCCTTGGAGATTGAGCGGCAAGTCCAGCTCCGCGATCAACACATCCTCAAGCTCCCATGGCCTGTCACGGACGACCCAGCTCACATACGCATTCTCCGCCATCCAGGCCGATAGCGCCTGCTCGCCTTCAACGAAGGTCAGTCGGTTGCCCGATCCCACCCGCCGTAGCTGAATCCCCAGCTCGTCGGCAAGGAGGCAGCCCAGCGTCTTCCGCAGCGTCGAGCCCTCGGCGTTGCCCGTGTAGTGATACTTGATCCGTTCCCAGAGATCCTGCTTACTTGGAGGCCGACCGTTTCGCGGAGGCCGGTTGGGGCTGATCCCCGCATACAGCAGCCTCAAGCCATGATGCAGGCAGCAGCCCTCGGCCACTACCAGCGGCGGCAGCCGCCGGAACCACCACCCGTAGACACCGCCCTGGGCGGGAACTGGCGAGGGACGCGCGAGCACATCCTCGCAGGAGTAGACCCGGACAGGGTCAACAAACCTGGCGAGTTCGTCGGAAACCATGCTGCCAAGCTAGGACAACTAGCATCGCACCGCCTAGCCTCTTGATCCGTAGACCGGTGGAGCGTGTCTGGCCAGTGCGCCAGAATCCGTATCCGCAGGTCAGGATCGGCCAGATGTTCAGGCTGTGCGGCTGAGTCCGGTGCTCCCCGCTCAGTCTGTGAGAAAACCGTGAGAGATCGGTCGTTTACCGGTCGTTTACCGCCCCCGATGCAGCTCGGTTGGGCTCCGACCGATGCGCGCAGCTACTCTCGCGAGCCGTCAGGGTTGTCGCAGGCGTTCGCGCCTGGCAGTGCCTCGCCCGGCCCAAGTGTGCGGGCTGAGGGCAATAGTTTCGGCAGCCGTTCCCGGTTTAGGTGGCTGTTCTCATGACACTGAGTGGTGTCGCATGGCACGGTTTGGGGCTGGCGGGGAGAGGAGCCGTGAGTGCTGGAGCAGAGCCTAACGGCGCTGGCGCAGTACGCCGGGCAAACAGTGGTAGCTGCGGCGATCACTGATGGGTGGGACGCGGCCAGGCCCAGATTCGCCAGGCTGCTTGGCCATGGCAATGCGAGGAAGACCGAGGCTGTGGAGCGGTGGCTGGCTGAGACACGGGAGCAGTTGACAGCCGCCGCAGACGCGGATCTGGAGTCGGTTCGGGCACCCCTGGCCCGCCGGTGGGAGGACCGGTTCGCCGATCTGCTGGATGAGGACCCTGGCGTTGAGGCTGACCTGCGTGCCCTAGTTGAGGAGATCGCCGCGACGCCTCGGGCTGAGCACCACGGCGACCTGGCCACCCGGGACAGCATCGCCCAAATGATGGGGAAGGCGGGGGATCCAGCCGGGGCCCGGGACCAATTCGCGGAGCTGCTGGCCATCCGTACGCGGATCCTTGGCCCCGAGCACCCGGACACCCTGGCCACCCGCGCCAGCCTCGCTAACTGGACGGGGAAGGCGGGGGATGTGACCGGGGCCCGCGACCAGTACGCGGCGCTGCTGGCCATCCGTGAGCGGATCCTTGGCCCCGAGCACCCAGACAGCCTGGCCACCCGCGCCAGCATCGCCCAAAGGATGGGGCAGGAGGGGGATCCAGCCGGGGCCCGGGACCAATTCGCGGAGCTGCTGGCCATCCGTACGCGGATCCTTGGCCCCGAGCATCCAGACACCCTGGCCACCCGCGCCAGCCTCGCTAACTGGACGGGGCGGGCGGGGAATGTGACCGGGGCCCGCGACCAGTACGCGGAGCTACTGGCTATCGCTGAGCGGGTCCTTGGCCACAAGAACGCGCTCGAGATCCGCTTCGGCCTTAACTATTGGAGGAGGCGGGCAGGGGATCCGCCTCTGCCACCACTGGCCATCGCGCCGTCCTATCAAGCCAAAAGGAAGTATCTTCGGCGTGGCCGCCGCCCGAGACGGCGACTCGAATCTGGGCCACCGCCGGGAACCGATTTCGGCGATGATGACGACGAGTGAAAGCGGATTGATTGAGTTGTTCCATGATGGCAAAGTGACATGAGCGACATAGCCAAGGGTATTTTGGGCGGTGGATGGGCGCTTGTAGCTGGCTGGATCTTGCCTACGGCGATCAATGTTTTCATTGCTGGATTCTTTGTCCTGCCAAGCTTGCAAGGGCTGTCCGCTGTCAATGACCTGATGCGGGCGAGTGCGTCGGCCCGTTCATTGGCTGCTCTAGGCGCTGCTGTGGTTATTGGCTTGACGCTGAGTGCACTACAGTCACCTCTGTATAGGATTCTTGAGGGCTATCTATGGCCACCGCAGTTGGCTAGGGCGGCGCGGCGGCGTCAACTTGCCGCCAAGCATCTCATGGCGAACCGGCTGGATTTGATTCGCCTACGCACGCTCGAAGAGCAGGGTCGGCTTGAGAGGCCTGCGGACAAGGCGCGACTGGCGGAACTCGTGGCCAATCTTAAAGTACAGCGGTTTGCTCCACGCGATCTGGCGCGAACGACGGTGCAACGGGGCATGCTACGAGAACGTCTGCGCCGGTACCCAGTAGACGATGCTCAGGTGGCGCCGACGCGGTTGGGCAATGCGATCCGTCAACTGGAAGAGTATGGGTACCAGCATTACCGACTGGATTCGCAAGCGTTGTGGTACGAGTTGACTGCGACAGCACCGAAGCAACTTGGCCAGCAGGTGGACGTGGCGCGCGCAGGGGTTGACTTCTTTGTGTGCCTCCTCTTCGGCAACCTTCTTGTGGCGGGAATAGCCCTTGCGGCCGTGAGCGCCAGCGATGCACGCGCTGGGACACTCCTGATAACGGCTGGCGTGCTGATCGTTGCGAGCGGGTTGTGGTATCGACTGGCCGTTATCACGACTGACGACTGGGCGCTCGCTGTCCGGGCCCTGGTGGATGTCGGACGTAAACCGCTTGCTGCAGCTCTTGGCTTTCAGCTGCCCAAGGCGATAGATCAAGAACGGGAAATGTGGCAACAGTATTGCCGGTTTGTCCGACGACCGTACGAAGACCACCCGCCGCCGCCGCTTAAGCACAAATAGGCAATGCGTTTTCGCTTGCACGGATGAGACCGTGAGGCCGTCCGATGTGGGCAGAACCGCGCTCTACATATTCTGACCGCCTGCTTGCAAAACGTCGGGCTCGTCCGAGTGGTGCCCCTTGGGCAGGGCAGGTGATCGCCCGCAGGTGACCGCGGCGTACCGCTGCTGGCCGGGGTTAATGGCACGCCAATGGCACGGTGATCTCCACCCATACGGATGGCTCCCATGTTGGCCCCCAGTGACTGCATCCTTCATCGGTCAGCGGGGTGTGCTAGGGCAGGCGTCGTTGCGGCAGGTGGATCGGACTGATTTTCGTCAGCCATGCGGACTTGGACCGCGCGTGGGCGGATCTGTGGCCTGGGGGCTTCCTGATACCGCTGAGTCGTCTCCATGGGGTTCAGGATGGAGTACCGCATCCAGCGCCAGAATTAGGTCTTTCACCTTCTGTCTCTCTAGCGTTTCGCTGATGCTCTGCCCGATAAGCTTGGTCAGCTCTTGGCGGACCAGGTTCTTAGCGCATACTGCAATTAGCGGCGCTTGAGCTGTCAAGAGCCCTATCGTCAGGCCTATCAGCTCAAGTGTCTTGACACCCTCCAGCAGCGGCTTGCTAATCGGCTGAAAGACGAGGTTGGCCGTGATGCCTGACGCGATGCGTGTAGCATCCCCTGCGATGCCCTCTGGGTTTCCTACTAGTCGGTTCAACTCGTCGGCCAGGAAGCCGTCGAGCTTGTCGTTGAACACAGTAATAGCGTCCGCCATATCAGCGGGCAAATAAGGTCCAGGCGCAGTGGCCCACCTCTGCGTTGCTCGCCAAGGCCCGAGCGTCTTCTGGATCGCCTGATCCGCGAAGTAATCACAAGTTGCTTCCCGCAGCCGTTGGCGTGTGCTGTCCGGCTTCGGCGCGGACGATGCTATGGATGCACTGATTCTGCCTACGGCCCGCTGAACAGCCTCCCCGTCGTATGTGTCTCTCCATTCCTGCACGACTTCAATCCGGAAGATGTCCTTCCCGGACGGATCCTTGTACAGTCTCCGCACGTAAACGGAGCGTACGATCACGTAACCGGTCATGTAGGCAGCGTGGCACGGCCGTCTGCCGGGCACAAGGTTGCTGCTCGTCGCTAAGTGGCTTTACCCGTCCCTCTTCCCCTTTACCCCGCCAGTCCCTTGGGAGTGGCTGTGACGGGGGTTGGGCCTAGATGGACTTGAACCATCGATCCCATCCTTATCAGCACTGGCTAGTCGTGGCTCAGGTCGGGTAGTAGTTGCGACTGGGGATCGTAAGGGGGCGGCTAGTCGGCCTACCGTACGTCGGTGTTGCTGTCACTGTTGCTGTCAGCAGTCCGCAACTACGCCAGGACCCGCGGAGCCTTCGAGCCCGAGGACCACGAGCGGCGCGCGGCGGGTGAGGCGGTCCAAGTTGATCCTGGCTTTCGACGGCAGCAGGTTCACCTTGCTGAGCGCGTGGGTCGACGTCCAGGGCCGTCGAGTGGCTTGCTGCTCGCGTTGCCCGGCTAGAAGAGCGGTTCAGTCGCCTTGATCTAGCGAGCGCTTCCCAATTAGCGTCAACCAAGCACGGATTAGGGCTGTGAAATAAGACTAGCGACATAATCTAGTGCTAATGCTTTTTGCGATTTCCAATATGCCAAAGGAAATAAAGATCAGACATTTTGATCGATCGCTTGTCCTCAATGTACTTATGAATTACAGGTGCAAGCGGGACGGCGCTACCCAGAGCTACCGCACCACCTGCAATCATAAGAGGCACCGAGGTGATAGCCGCAACCCCAGCAGCAGTAGACCCTATTGTAAGATCGACCACTGTCTTCTTTAGGAGGACCTGTCTGTTGTTACGAGCCTTTCGCTCAATTTCCGCCAAGCCCGGGCGGAGATACTCTTCATCTATGCTTCTAGCGATACTTACTGCTGAATCACTGTCGGTGGCCGAGCTTAGGCGGTCCCGGATGGCAGTGCGCAACGCGCTTCTAAAAGCTTCGAAATCCGGCCTTTCATCTTCTCGTATCTTAATAAGATCGCGTGTCTCCAGATGGTCGAATACGGGAAGCTTTAGTGCAATCGCCACATCCTCAAGGGTGGGTATCGAATTTTTCTTTGCATTTTTCCGTGATGCTGTTCGTCCCGACCGGGAAGATAGCCAAGTCATGGTCGTAGGCTCTAGCAGCGGAAGTGCAAGCCGCCGGGCTAGCTCAACATCGGAAATTGTAGCTGTGGCAAGGTTGCTCAGAATGAAACAAGCCAGTTCTTCATGCGTTGGCTCGCCCTCCCCGACACAGACAAGGCTCCGCGGTTCATCAAATATGCCGCCAGTTATCTCAACGTGCCAGGTATCCCCAACGTGATCTAGAATCTGGAAGCGTGATGACTTTACAATTCTGTCAATTAGGGACTGGTGCTTGGATTCATTCAAGGCATCTGAGATGCCGAGTTTCTTCGCATGTTCTAGCCAGTGTTCTTGGCAGAAGTGGAACGTCTTGTTAGCGAAGACGATGAACTTCTCGGCCCCAATTTCTCGTAGGTATAGCAGGAGCTTGGCTTGCTCTTTTATTGTAAAAACCTCCAGAGATCTTGACTCATCATTCTTACTCTGTAGGCTTTCTGCCACTGTCCTTGGGGATAGGCCTTCTACCACGATGTTGTCAAAGTAGTGCCATACATTCTTGAAAGTTGTATCGATCTCTTTGCGCAGGCACTCGTACGCCGGGCATGAAAGCGAGCCAGAAAGGTCTAGTCGACGCCCGGCGACAATGGAGTCCGTGAGAAGGTCTTCATCCGGGCGTACCAGTCCAACTCCGTGTAGCCTTTCTTCGGCCTCTTCTATCTTCGTGAGGAGAGCGCGCTGACCTGGCAGGGTATGAAGGACATGGTCTATTTCCCAGTCGCTCGCAATCTCATTTTCATCGAGCCACTGAGCCAGCCAATAGTCTGATCCAGACATTAGTCGCCATCACTCAAGGGAGACTGTAGGTACTTCAGTATATGTCTGGGGAGACCAGTCCTGGCCTGGCCTCACCCGGTTCTGACATCCCGCTGAGGTCGGCCACCGGGGTGGCGTCCCAGGAGCGGTGTAAATGACGTGGGCTCGGCTCCTTCGCTGGGATGTTAGGCGACGGCCCCGACAGTTTCTTCGGGTGCTGCGGCAGGGTGGCTGGTCCGGCGGATCGGGGTGGGCGGGTCGAGGAGCTGGCGGCGCAGGTCGTGTAGCAGGCGCAGGCCGGCGTTGGTGGTATTGACGCCGCGCCAGCCGCGGCTGGCGCGGTCCAGGACGGCCCAGACCAGGTTGAGGCAGCTGGCCTCGCCGGGGAGCCGGCCGATGACCTTGACCCGGCGGCGGGTCTCGCCGAAGGTGCGCTCGATGAAGTTGGAGTGCCGGATCCGCTTGTGGTGCTCGACCGGGAACCGCAGGTAGCTGGTGAGTTGCCCGCGGTCGGTGAGCAGGCACTTGACGGCCGATGGGTAGAGCTTGCCGTATCGCTCGGCGAAGGCGTCGATACGGGCCTGCACTGCGGTGACGAGCTTGTGCCCGGGCGCGATGCCAGCGGCGGTGAGGGCATCGGTGTCGAAGATCGCCCAGTAAGCGTCCCGGACCTGGTCCTGGGCGGCGGCGGGGACCTTCGCGAGGACGTTGCGGGCCCGGTGGATCAGGCATTTCTGGCGCAGCGACCGGGCCAGCACGCTCTCGGCGGCGTTGATCAGCCCGGCGGCGCCGTCGGAGATGACCAGCAGCGGCGGGCGCAGCCCCCGGCCGCGCAGTTCCTCCAGGAAGCCAGCCCAGGCGTCGGTGGACTCACTGCCGCCAGCGGCCAGCGCGACGAACACCGGCTTGCCGTCGGGGGTGATGCCCCACGCCGCCAGCACCGGCTCGGCCCGGGCACCGGGATGCATCTTGAACATCGAGGCATCCAGGAACAGGTAATCCAGCTCCAGGCCGTCCAGGCGCCTGCCCGACCAGGCGGTGAACTCATCGCCGATCGCCTGGCAGATACGCGAGACCGTCAACTTGCTCAGCGCCGCCTCGGCGCCCAGGGCATCGGCGAGGGTGTTCTCCACGTCACGGACCGACAGCCCCCGCACGAACCCCGCGATCACCAGCGACTCCAGGGCATTCGACCTGGTGACCGACCTGCCGAACAGCGCTGACGCGAACCGCTCGGTAGTGCCGCGCAGCTTCGGCCGGGCCACGGTCACCGGCCCGGCGGTGGTCTTGACCGTCGCCGGGCAGTAACCGTTGCGCATCCCCGGCCGGGCATCCTGCGCGGCAGCCGAGCGCTGGTAGCGGGCCCGGCCCAGGAACACCTCCACCTCGGCTTCCACCGCGGTCTGGATGATCAGCCGGGCACCCAGCCGGGCCACATCCTCGATCACCTCACCCAGATCACGCGACCCGTCGAACAAGGCGTCGATCTCGGCACGGATCCGGTCAGTGGGAGATACTCGATTCGGCACGGGCGTAGTCCTTCCTTCGCTGAGTTGGTAGCTCTTGAAGGAACCTACGCCCGTCGTCATTTACACCGGGGTTGGGACGCGACCGCCACCGGGTGAGATGACCTGATGCGATGAAGGAGCGGAGCCTCCCGCTCCCTGGCGGATGCTGGAAGTTGCAAAGCATCCGTCTCCACCAGGCATAGGGAGGCCCCCAATGGAGCAAGCGTATGACGGCCGGCAGGTCGTGGGCATGGACCTGCACCGGCGCCGCAGCGTGCTGGTGCGGATGACCGGGGACGGCCGGCGGCTCGGGATGGCCAGGATCACCAACAGCCCGCAGGAACTCCGGAAGGAGATCGCCCGGGCCGGCAAGCACCCGAAAGTCGTCCTGGAGGCCACGTACGGGTGGGTGCGAAGTGAGGGTGCATGAGTTCAAGTGGGAGGCGCTGCTGGAGGTCCGGCTGAGGCCGGAGGCGCAGTACCCGGGCCAGTGCGCGTTGGCCCGTCTCCGCCCTGGCGTGCGCCGCGGGTAACTGCGGGGTGCGAAGCCCGGGGAAGAAGCCGAAGCGGTTCCCGTTCCACCCGGGGGCGGCAGGCGAGGAGAAGACCGGCGGGGAGCAGCAGCTTCCCGGCTCTGAGGCGGCATCCGGCCGCCTGGGAGTGATGGGCGAACGTGAGTGAACCCCTGATGACGTCTCGTGAAGGTTGACCCCGCAGGTGGGATGTTCCAGCGGGGTATAGGGACTGGCCGCTGGAAAGCGGCGGGTGCCGGCCGGAGGATAATCGCCGGCCGGGAGCGCACCACCGTCCCCGGGGTAAAGGGGGCGCCCTGCCCGGTCGCGTCTTGCTCATGTGCAACACGACAACCCCGTTGGGGTCCGGCGGCCAGATGGCCGCCGGCAGGCCAACCGTGAGGAAGGCTCCATTCCCCAGCGGGCGCAGGATGACCCAAGAAGCGAATGCCGGCAGCCGAAACGGCGGCAGGAAACCGGGAACTGCAGTGCTGGCACCTCCGCCAGATGGTTCCCGGATAACTGGCCGGATACGGGCTGGTGCCCGGCCCGAAAGGGAGCTGACGTGGGTCAGGTGAGCCTGTGACGATCAGGTGATCGGAGACGCCAGAACCGATGGGTAAGTTAGGCACCCTTGCGGTGAACGGACCTGAGGGCGATGCCTTGGACTGGGACGCTGTGGACTGGCGCCAGGCCGAGGACAACGTACGGCGGCTGCGGCAGCGGATCTTCACGGCAAGTAAGGCAGGGGACCTGAGGAAGGTCCGCAGCTTGCAGAAGCTGATGCTCCGGTCCCGCTCTAACGCGCTGGTGAGCGTGCGGCGGGTGACGGAGGTCAACGCTGGCCGCAAGACGGCAGGGGTCGATGGGCGGGTCGTGCTGGCGGGCTGGGAGAAAGCCGGTATGGCTGCCTGGCTGCAGCACGGTGCGGCCGCGTGGAGGCCCCGGCCTGTCAGGCGGGTGTTCATCCCGAAAGCAGGGGGGAAACGGCGCGGGCTCGGGATTCCGGTGATCGCCGACCGTGGGCTTCAGGCCCTGGCGGCCAGCGCACTGGAGCCTGAATGGGAGGCCCGGTTTGAGTCCAGGTCGTACGGGTTCCGGCCGGGCCGCTCCTGCCAGGACGCGATGCAGGCCATCTTCGTGACCGCACGAGGAAAGACCTGCAAGCGCGTGTGGGCGCTTGACGCCGATCTGGCTGCCGCGTTCGACCGCATCGATCATGACCATCTTCTTGGCCAGCTCGGCTTGTTCCCCGCCCGGGGACTGGTCGCGGCGTGGCTGAAGGCGGGCGTGATCGATCGTGGCCACTTCGCCCCGGCCGAGCGGGGCTCCCCGCAAGGGGGCTTATGTTCAGCTGAACATAAACCGCCTTATGAGCAGTGCGGGATTATGCGCAGCGTCGTCCTGATGTCCCTGGTGAGGGCGATGACGGGGATCGACCGCTGCGCATAACACGCTGATGATCTTGATCATGCGGACCGGCATGGTGCCGGGGCTTCGTGATCGGAGGTCAGCTGTCATGTCTGCCTTGTCGGCGCTGGTGCGGGACCTGGACGCGGAGTTGCAGCGTCTTGGTTACAAGGACGCGACGATGATCTGGTACCGGCGCTGCTGGCGCCGGATGCAGAACCATTTCGATGCCCTCGGCATCGAGGAGTTCTCCCTGGACGCTGCGATGGCGTGGGTTGACCAGGCGTGCGGCTTCTTCGCCAAGGAGCAGGCCGGACCCTGAAGCCGAACGACATCTATCTGTTCAGGGTCGCCGCGATGCTCGGCGAGTACCAGGCACACGGGGCGGTGCTGCGGCGTTATAGCCGTTCGGTGAGCAAGCTGGACGCCGCGGGCACCGAGGTGATCGCGGCGTTCCAGGCGCACTTGCGCTCTTCGGGGCGGTCGGTCTCGACGGTGCGGACCTACGGGACGCTGGCCGGGGAGTTCGTCGCGTTTACCGCGACGCGCGGCGGGCTGGCGTGCTGTGACGCCGCGACGATCAGCGCGTTCGTCGCCACGCTGGCCGGCTACCAGTTCAAGACGGTCGAGCAGAAGCTGTGCGCAGTCCGGTCGTTCCTGCGGTTCGCTTCGGGCGCCGGCCTGGTGGATGCCGGCTGCCTGGACGCGGTGCCGGCGGTGCGCTCGTCCCGGCAGGCCAGGATCCCGTCGGTGTGGGGTCCGGGTGAGGTCGCCCGGATCGTGGAGGCGATCGACCGGGCCAACCCGTGCGGGAAACGGGATTACGCGATCATCTTGCTGGTCGCCAGGCTGGGCCTGCGCGGTGCCGACATACGCCGGCTCGAGTTCGCTGATTTCGACTGGCCTGGCAACCAGCTGCTGGTGACGCAGGCCAAGACCGGCGACCCGGTGCAGCTGCCGCTGCTGAAGGATGTCGGCTGGGCGGTGATCGACTACATCCGCCATGGCCGGCCGGCCAGTGACTGCCCGCAGGTGTTCTTGCGGCACCACGCGCCGGTCGGGCCGTTCTCCGACCAGGACCATCTGCATCAGATCCTGGTCAAGCACGCCCGGGCCGCGCACGTGCCGGTGAGCGACAAGCGCCGTCATGGCATGCACTCGCTCAGGCATTCGCTGGCCACCCGGCTGATGGAGGGCGGCACGCCGGTGGAGCAGATCGCTGACATCCTCGGCCACCTGTCGGTCCAGTTCGACCGGCGTTTACCTGAAATCCTCCCTCGGCCTGCTGGCCAGGTGCGCGCTGGATCCGGACGCGCCGGCAACACCGGAGGGGTCACGGTGACCGGGGCGATCACGATCGCGGGCGCGATCACCGCGCTGGTCACTGAGAAACGCGCCACGGGCTATAAGTACGACACCGAGGAGCGGGTGCTGGCCCGGTTCGCCGCGTTCTGCGCAGCTGAGTATCCGGTACTGCAGGCACCCGGCCAGGAGTCGGTCGATGCGTGGATCACCGCGGCCCGGCAGCGGGGTGTCACGCCGGCGACGCTGCAGAGCCTGGCCGCGCCGGTGCGGGAGCTGGCCCGCTGGCTGGGCCGCCGCGGCATCCAGGCTTACGTGCTGCCCGGCGGGACGCTGCCCGGGCCCGCCCGCTACGTTCCGCACATTTACACCGGCACCGAACTGGCGGCCCTGTTCGCTCAGACCGACCGGTGCCATTACGACTGCCAGGTGCCGTTCCGGCACCTGGTCATGCCAGTGCTGTTCCGCACGATCTACGCCTGCGGCCTGCGTGTTTCCGAAGCGCGACTCCTGCACTTCGGCGACGTGGACGTCGAAGCAGGGGTGCTGACGATCCGTGACGGCAAGGGCGGCAAGGACCGGCAGGTCCCCGTCAGCGCGCCGCTGCGGCAACGGCTCGCCGACTACCACGCCCAGGTGGCCGGGCGCACCGGCGCCGACTGGTTCTTCCCCGGCACGGCCGGGCAGCCGCTGACGCTCGCCAACATCGACAAGAACTTCCGCCGGTTCCTGTGGCAGGCCCGCATTCCCCACGGCGGCCGCGGCCGCGGCCCGCGGGTCCACGACCTGCGTCACTCGCATGCGGTCCATAACCTGGCCAGATGGTTCGCGGCCGGGGAGGACGCCGGCGCGCTACTGCCGGTCCTGCAGGCCTACATGGGTCACTCCTCGATCGCCGACACCGACTACTACCTGCGGCTGACCGCCGAGTCCTACCCGCACATCATCGCCCGGGTCCAGCAAGCCCTCGGAGACATCGTCCCGCCGCCCCTCACGGCCGGGGCGGGCGATGGCGACTGACTTCGCGGTGTTCCTGCAGCGTTACCTCACCTCGCACCTGGCCGGGCTGCGGGGCAGCTCACCGAACACGATCGCGTCCTACCGGGACACCTTCAAACTGCTGATCGCCTTCTTCAGCGAGGTCAGGTCCATCCCTCCCGAGAAACTCACCCTCGACAGCATCGACGCTGAGGCGATCACCGCCTTCCTGACCTGGCTGGAGACTGAACGTCACAACAGCACCTCCACCCGCAACCAGCGGCTGGCCGCCATCAGCTCGTTCTTCCGGTGGCTGCAAGCCCAGGACCCGGCCAGGATGGCCGCCTGCCAGGACATTCTCGCGATCCCCGCCAAGAGAAAGACCCGGCAGGCCGTGAATCACCTGACAGCCGGGCAGACCCGCGCTCTGCTCGCCGCGCCCGACCGGACCACCCGGCGCGGCCGGCGTGATGCGACCCTGCTGGCCACCCTCTACGACACCGCCGCCCGGGTGTCCGAGCTCGCCGGCCTGACCGTGCGCGACATCCGCCTGCAACCCCCGCCGCTGGCCGCGCTGACAGGCAAAGGCGCCAAGATCCGCCACGTCCCGCTCGGCGGTAACACCGCCGCGCTGCTGAGCGCCTACCTGGCCGAGCACGGCCTCGATCAGCCCGGACACGACGACCAGCCGCTGTTCACCAGCCAGCACGGCAGCAGGCTCAGCCGCGGCGGCATCGCCTGGATCATCGGCAAATACCAGGCCCGGGCCGGTGACCCCGCACTCGCCAGGGCCGACGTGAGCCCGCACGTCATACGACATAGCCGGGCAATGCATCTCTACGACAGCGGCGTGCCACTGCCCTATATCCGCGACATCCTCGGTCATGTCGAGCTGGCCACCACCGATATTTACGCCCGGGCGTCCACCGAGGCCAAGCGCAAAGCCCTCGAAGCCGCTTACACCGAAATCGTCACCGACGACCTGCCCGAATGGAGCCACGACCACGGGCTTCTCAGCTGGCTCGCCAGCCTGTGATCCTCAGCGCCGCGAAGGATTATGCGCAGCAGTCGATCCCCGTCATCGCCCTCACCAGGGACATCAGGACGACGCTGCGCATAATCCCGCACTGCTCATAAGGCGGGGTGATCAGCCCCGTGCTGATGAACGTGGCCCTGCACGGGATGGAAGAGGCCGCCGGGGTCCGGTACATTCCCTCCGGCAGTAATGCCGGGACGGCGAGGCCGGGCTCGCCGGTGCTGGTCAGATACGCCGACGATCTGCTGGCCCTGTGTCACTCGCGTGAGCAGGCCGCGCAGGTCAAGGCCCGGCTGGCCGCGTGGCTGGCGCCCAGGGGGCTGTCCTTCAATGAGGACAAGACCCGCATCGTCCACCTCGATGACGGGGTGGACTTCCTGGGGTTCAACGTCCGCCGCTACCGCGGCAAGCTGCTGATCAAGCCCAGCAAGGCGGCGGTGAAACGCGCCCGGGAACGGCTGAGCGCCGAGATGAAGGGCCTGCGCGGCCACAACGCGCAGATGGTCCTCATCCGGCTCAACCCCTTTATCCGGGGCTGGTCGGCCTACTACCGGCACTGCGTGTCCGCCCGGGTATTCAACGAGCTGGACTGGCATGTGTGGAAGCTCGCCTACAAGTGGGCGAACTGGACTCACCCGCACAAGGGGAAACAGTGGATCGTCTCCCGCTACTTCGGCCCGTTCAACCCGGCCAGGCGTGACCGGTGGGTGTTTGGCGACCGTGACAGCGGCGCCTATCTGCTCAAGTTCGCCTGGACGAAGATCACCCGGCATACGCTGGTCAAGGGCTGGGCCTCACCCGATGACCCCGCCCTGGCCAGCTACTGGGCAGCCCGGCGGCGACGCGGGACACCCCCGCTGGACCCGGCCCGGCTGCGGCTACTCCAGAAACAGCGTGGGCGCTGCCCGCTCTGCGGCGACTTGCTGCTCCACGCCGACCAGGAGCCACGCCACCCCGACGAATGGGAACAGTGGATCAAAGCCGTCCGCATCGCGACCCGCCACCAGGCGATCACCCTCGATGCGGCACCCGGGAAACCAGGAGGACACGCCGTCTACCGTCTCACCCACACCCACTGCACGCGCCGCCACCCAGGCAGGGCGAGCAGCGGGACCAGCGCTTCTGCGGCCCTGACCAGAACGTCTGCAGGGCTTGCCTGAGCCCTGGTGCGTCGAAACGGCGCACGCCGGGTTCTTAGGGGGCGGCGGCGCGGCAACGCGCCGCCGCTACCCGACTACTGGGCGGCGGACACTCTGGCGGAGGCGGGCGCGGAGGTTCACCTGGCGCATCCGCTGGGGGTGAAGGCGTTCAGCTACCGCCGGGTCAAGAACGACGAGCGGGACTCAGCGGACCTTGCTGACCTGCTGCGGATGGGCCGGCTGCCGGAGGCGTGGATCGCCCCGCACGAGGTCCGGGAGCTGAGGGAGCTGACGCGGTACAGGATCAAGCTGGTGCGCCTGCGGACCAGCTGCAAGGATCAGGTCCACGGCGTGCTGGCCAAGCTCGGCGTCCCGGTGACCTGCTCCGATATCTTCGGCAAGGCCGGGTCGGCGTGGCTGGACGGGCTGCGGCTGCCGCAGCCGTATGCGGGAAAGGTGACCTCGCTGCGGCACCTGGCCGGCGAGCTGTCCACCGAGATCACCATGCTGTCGGAGGTGATCGCCAGCCTGCTCGCCGGGGACCGCGGCTACCAGGTGATCCAGCAGCTGCCCGGCATCGGCCCGGTGCTGGCCGCGGTGATCACCGCCGAGATCGGCGACGTCACCCGGTTCAAGAACGCGGCACAGCTGTGCTCCTGGGCCGGGCTCACCCCGCGTCACCGTGAGTCCGACGCCAAGGTCGCCCGCGGTCATGTCACCAAGCAGGGCTCGCGGCTGCTGCGCTGGGCGCTCATCGAGGCCATCCAGCGCATCCCCCGCGACAGCGTGATCGGCACCGTCAAGGACGCCATCATCGCCCGCCGCGGGAAGGAAGCCCGCAACATCGCCAAGGTCGCCGCCGCCCGGCGGCTGCTCACCCTGGTCTTCTACGGGATGCGCGACGGGCAGATCCGCTGCCTGTCCCGCCCACCCGCCACCCAGACGGCGCAAGCCGCGTGAACACCCCTCATGGACACCGGCGCGAGGTCGCCAAGCATTCTGCCCCCTGGCCAGGCGCGAGGTCGCAAACTAGTCTGCCCCCGCCCCCGGCGGCAGGGCGCCAATCTGATTGACCCCGCCTGACCACCTCTGACGCGGATCCGCCCCATGCCCCCCGGCCCCGGCCAGGGACACGCGAAGGGATGAATGCAGCCAGCGGCACTGCCCGCACCGGATGACCTCCGGAACATATGGGACGACCTCACACAACCGGATACCCCGCACGACCCCCGGCTCCCGTTTCCCGCCGCCAGATCATCGGGCGAGCGGCCGGTCACCCCAAGGACGCCTCTGGCGCCGCTGCGCGGCCGGGCTCCGCCCGGTCCTTGACCTGGCCCGGCCGCTCGCCACGGGACATTGGCAGCTGCCAGGAAACAGGAGACGCCAGTCACGCACGCCCAATTAACCCGCCAGAACCCCTGCAAACCACGCTTGACACGGCTCCGCTCCTTCAGGGATGACTACGTATACCCCTTCTTCCTCGCAGGCGCCAAATTTCCTGGTGAGTGGTCATCGCGTCTAGGGTCGGCGTAGCCGATCGCATGCGACGGCCCTTTAGGGCCGCCCTAGACGCGGTGGCCGCGAGCTGGACAATCGGGAGCGAGGAAGGAGGGGGCGGAGTGCACTGGCCAGTTGGATGTGAGCTTCCTTGATCAGCGTGCCTCCGGTGAGCGGCCCGGCGTGCGTCCCGGGCGGGCCTCCCAAGGCAGAGCCCGGGCGCTGACGCCGGGCCAGCGGCGGCGCGTGCGGCGCCGCCTTGATCTAATACGGCCTAATTCGGCAACGCCCGACGGGTAGCACATGCCCTCCGTCGATTGATGAGCGACAGTCGTCCGCCGACTGATCTGCGGCACGGCTCATTGCGTCGTTGCGCGGGCGTTAAACTGCGCTGTGTCCAGGAGGAGAAAAGCGGTCAGACCATGCCTGTTCTGCGGCAATACTGCCAGACCAAGCAGGGAACACGTCATCCCGCGGTGGGTAAACAAGAAGCTCGGGATCGGGGCCGTGGTGGAAGAGCGAAGTGGCACTGCACGCAGATGGGACGCGCTCAACGTGGTACTCCCGCAGGTGTGCCTTAACTGCAATACCGGCTGGATGAAGGATCTAGAGCAACGAACGGCGACGGTGCTAGGGCCTATGCTGCTTGGGCCAGCGCTGCCGGTTACCCTCGATCCTGCACGGCAGGCGACCCTGGCGACCTGGGCGGTCAAGACATCGCTCCTGCTCACCTACCGGAAGTTCAAGATCCAGGCTGGTGGCTGGATTCCGGCCGACAACCTGACGTGGCTTTACCTGCATGGCCGCTCTGACCGACCGCCGCCAGGCGCGCGAGTCTGGCTTGGCGGCATCAGGCCGAGGGATGCCGCCACGTACCGGCGCCTGTCTGCATCCGTGCAAGCTGGGTGCTTGCTAGACAAGGCGGCGAATCCGGTTGCCCATGTTGGAACGTTCTCGCTGGGGCATGTGCTTTTTCAGGTCTTTTGCTGTGAGACACACAACTCGGCTCTTTCGCCTGAGAGCGAAGCATGGCTAGCGCCAGCCGGGCAGTTCCAGTCCGCCCTAGTTCAGATCACCCCTCCGTCCACTGAGGTCAGCTGGCCGCCCGACGCGGTATTCGCTACGGACGCAGTGCAGATAGTCGGCGAACGGCTCCAAGCTCCGCCGCCCGGTTTCGCAGTCGGCGCCGAGCACAAATGAGGGCGCGCTGGGCATGGAGCGGCAGCAACGACGAGGCGATCAAGACTAAGCTGGTCGAGCTGACCGCCGCTCACCCTGAGCCCGCGGCCCCCGGAGGCTCAGGCGCTTGGCGCTACTGCTCCTGGCTGACCTCGCCACCATGGCGCTGCTCCACCAGCTCCCTCGCTGCCCTGCGCAGTACCTCGTATTCGCCTTTTTCCGGCGCTCGCGACAGGAGGTGCGAGGTCTCGATCAGCCGACGAAGCGTAAGTGCCCGGCCAGCATTGCCGAACGCGTCTGGGTGCTCATTGACCCGCAGGATCACATACTGACTCGCCGTCTGTAGCTTCGACAGCTCCTCCGCGGCTGTCGCCAGCTCCACAGGGTCAGTGACCAGTGCAACCGTATATACCTCCCCCGCACTGCCGACACCTGCCCAGCCGTACAGCACGCGCTCACGGTCCAGCTCGCTGTCGTTGCGCTGTTCTGCTGCCAGCGCTGCTTCCTGCCGTGCCTGCTCAGTCTGGGCAGCCGCTCGCTCCCTGGCTTCATGCAGCCACTTCGGCCCTTGTCTAGTGACCAGTGCCCAGGTGGTGCCCACTACCACCGAGATCAGCACCGCGAGCCCTGCCGCCGCCGACCCGAGGTTGCCCCAATGGATCTCCATGACAGACATTCTCGGCTGCCTCGGCTGGACGCGCTGGGGATCCTCACGGCTGCCGGGATGGCCGCTTCGCCCACTGACGGTCACGCCGAGCCCCTGCCGCACATCAGCTCGCGGACATGCGTCGCATATCAGTCGTCGGATCACAACGACAGGTGGCAACGGACTTAGGCGACGAATCTGTAACCCACCGACGCCGCAAGCCTACGTGATTGGATCGAACCTTTCCAGGAGCCAGTCAACGACTTGCTCTACCAGATCTAAGCTTGTCGTTTAACCTGCGCGTTGGCGTCGTGCCTTGAGCGTGAGGTCCCTCTTTGTCGTTTTGCCCACGTCATGGCGGGGTGCGGGCCGGCGGTTCTTTGAGCCTGGCGGGCGGCCGGGCCCGGGCTTGCCGGGTTTCGGCGCACCGGCCGGGCAGGGCAGGGTCGCGCGGATGTTCCTAAACCCACGGCGGACCCGGGCGGGGGTCAGCCGGCCCGGCGGGGCGGGCCGTTCCCAGGGCAGGCGCAGATCGCCGGCGAGGGGGCGGGCGAGACGGAGCTGGGCATGGCAGGCGAGGATGATCCAGGTCCACTGGTCCGCGGCGGCCGGGTCACGGAGTTTCGGGGTGGTCCAGCCCAGGACCTGTTTGAACATTCTGAAGGTGTGCTCAAGATCGAAACGGCGAAGGAACGCTTGCCAGCACCGGTCCACCTCAGCCGGGGTAGCGCCGGTGACTGAGCACCACAGCCACACGGGCTTGGGGTCGCGGTCACCGGGCAGGTGATCCACCTGCAGGCGGATCAGGGTTCCCTCGATCACCGGCAGCGAGCCATCGTGGCCCAGCCACGCGGAGCGGTGAGTCAGCCGGGGGTGCAGCCGGTCCCAGGCCTGCGCGGCCGCGGTGCCATACCGGGTGGTCTGCGTCGTCGTGGTCACCGCTGGGTCTGGCCAGGTGGCCGGGCCGGCCAGGGCGAACTCGCGGCCGTGCCGCGGCGGCCGGCCGTTGGTGCCGGGCTGACGCGGTGGGATGGGGAAGTGCAGCACCCGGTCGCTGCGCAGCCGCCCCAGGATCTCCACCGGCAGGCCGGTGAGCTGGTAGGCCAGCCGCATCGGGTCATACCCCGCATCGAAGATCACCAGGACCGGCGGGTCACCGTCGCGCCAGTGGCCCGCCTCGATCAGCCGGGTGATGACCTCCCGGACCTGCGCGGCGGTGACCTCGGCCACGTCGTCACCGGGGCCCAGCCGCACCGCGTCCAGCACTGCGGTCCAGGAGGTGCGGCCGGGCTCCAGCGCTGCGACCACCGAGTAGGGCCAGCCCGGGATCATCTGCGCCTGCCCCTTCCCCCGCCCATACACGTGGCAGAACAACCGGCCCGGGCTGGTGGCCGCACCGGGCCGCAGCCAGTTGCTCACGTCCACGGCCAGCATGAGCCGCCCATCCGCCGCCCGCGGTAACGGCAGCCCGGCCAGGCACCGGCGCAGCCGGGCAATATCGATCCGCCCGCAGTTCACCGCGTCATACAGGGCGCCGTGGCCACGGCGGTGCTCCGGCGTCAGCGACAAGCCGGCCAGGCACCTAACCGGGCCGCCCGCGCACAGCACCGCATCCGCCAGCTCGGACAGCTCATCGGCGCGGGCGGTCAGGCAGGCATGGAAATCCCGGCGGAACCGCGCCAGCACACCGAGCGCGACTGGCCCGGTACCGGCGTCCTCTGGCAAGCTATCCATCACGGCCTTCGTTCATGATCATGCTTCTTTGGCGAGAACACATGATCATGCGGAGGCCGTACTCACGCACCCGACACGCCGGTGCCACCCGGCAGAAGGCGCGCGAAACACCCAGGCCACAGCCGGGCAGGTTAAAGAACAAGCTAAGTAGTTCCACGCTTGCTCACGTGACATTCCCTGTTGCCTACCGTGAGCGATATCGTTCCTAATGCCGATAAGAGAGTTAAGGCCTGACCCCCGTTCCTCAACAGCCAGAAATTCAACCAGGTCATCTGCTGTTTGGCCGCTAAATCTGCGAACCAATTTCTCAAGAGCATCACTGCTCAGATTCGGTGTTCGGTCCAACCATGACATCGCAAACTGCTGAACGTTGCCGTATGCGTTCTTCGCGCAGTGGCTGCGGAGTATAAGCGCCGTAGCCTGCTCGAGATAACCGGACACTCTAACACATAGATATCTTGCTAGGTCACCAGCGATCTCTGGATCTGCAACGACTCGTGGGTCCGCCCTAACATAGAGCTCTTCCAGCTCAGACCTGAGTCTCTTGACTTGAAATCTGGCCTCAGTAGAGTGGCGCGCCTTCTTCTTACTCACTTTATGGCCTGGAACGCCGCCTTGGCTAGGGACAACCTTCGTGAGACACGCTCTTCGTCTGCTGTCGCGCGCGCTATTGCGCTGATGAAATCGGGGTTATCCAGCAAGCTGTCACGGGCCATAATGATGGCTGCCGGTTCGTTGATAGGTCCCAATTCTAGGCGTCGGGCAAGTCCTACTAGGATTGCATCGGCGAACGCTGCATTGATCTGCACATCGGGACGCAAAGTAGCACGCCCTAGAACGTCATCAGCGACGTCACAAGTCTCCTCGAAGACCCGCTTAAGCTGATCTGCATCCAAGCCTTGCAGGTCACGATGGTCAGACAAGAATTGATTCAAAAACACCTTGAGAGGCCTCTGGTACTCGTCTTCTTCCATATAGAACGCAAGAAATCTCAGGATTAGCTCTTGATCCTTCAACCGCTCGCTAGGAGGTCCATAGATGTCTCGCCAGGCCGGATAGCTGTTGAGCTCGCGGAGCATCTCCACCAAGCGTCCGCTATAGAGAGCTACTCGGATCTCTTGTGGGTAGAGATTAGTACCGCCCGTATTCAGTCGCTCAAATAGAGAATAGACGCTTTCCGCACCGCCTAGATCTGGGTTGTACTTTACTACGACGGCATGTATAAATGTGTTGTCTACTGTGCGTCGCTGCTCGTCTTCTAGTGTCTCATAGGTCAGGCCCTTAAATTCGTCTGCGACATTCTCCAGGACGAAGGGCTTGTCCTCTTCGATTTCCCCTGCGTAGAAGCGCTCTAGGGTCAATGCCGCTTAGCCTAAGTTGATCTTTGTTCGGGAGGTGTGTCGCTCCCGGGTGTTCTGGCTGGTGGCCGGCATGATCGCGGCTTATGGCAGACAATGGCGTGGTGGCGGGCGGGCGGCTGACGGACTGGGTGTCGCTGGGGGTGCTGGCCGCGTTCGTGCCCCGGGATGTGGTCGATGACGCGGTCGCGGCGGCGGGGAAGCAGGCCAGGAGGTCGGACGGGAAGCTCCCGCCGCATGTGATGGTCTATTTCGTCATGGCGCTGGCCCTGTTCGCTGACGATGACTATGAAGAGGTCGCGGCCCGGCTGACCGAGACGCTGGCAGCGTGGGGCTGCTGGGATGATTCGTGGAGCGTGCCGACGTCCGGCGGGATCACCCAGGCCCGCCAGCGGCTGGGATACGAGCCGCTGGAGAAGCTGTTCGGCGAGGTGGCGGCCCCGGTGGCGGAGGAGCTGACCGCCGGGGCGTTCCTGGGGAACTGGCGGCTGATGGCCATCGACGGGTTCGAGTGGGATGTGCCGGATACGCCGCAGAACGCGGCCGCGTTCGGGTTCCCCGGCAGTGGCAAGGATGACCAGCCGGCCTACCCGAAAGTGCGGGTGGTAACGGTCAGCGAGTGCGCCTCCCATGCGGTGGTGGACGCGGCGATGGGCGGGGTGGCGGGCAAGGGTGCCGGCGAGCAGTCGCTGGCCCGCCAGCTGTATGCGCGGCTGGAGGAGGACTGGCTGCTGATCGCGGACCGGAACTTCTTTAACTGGGCGGACTGGTGCACGGCCGCGGACTCCGGCGCGGCGCTGCTGTGGCGGGTCAAGGCCGATCTGACGCTGCCGGTGCTGGAGCTGCTGCCTGATGGGTCTTACCGGCCGGTGCTGGTGAATCCGAAGACCGGCGGCAAGGCCCGGGCTGCGCTCATCGAGGCGGCCCGCGCCGGGGAAGACCTGGATGAGAGCAAGGCTCGCCATGTCCGGGTGGTCGAATATGAGGTCCCAGACCGTGACGGTGACGGGAAGGGTGAGGTGATCGCCCTGGTCACTACGATCACCGAGATGATCGCGGCCCCGGCCCCGCTGCTGGCGCAGGCCTACCATCAAAGGTGGGAACATGAGACCGGGAACGCCCAGCTCAAGACCTACATGCGCGGCCCCGGACGGGTGCTGCGGTCCAAGAGCCCGGACATGGTCCGCCAGGAGATCTACGGCTATTTACTGACTCACTACGCTATCTCGGCGCTGATCTGCCGGGCCGCCACCGAGGCCGGCATCGACCCAGACCGGGTCAAGTTCAAAAGGACCGTCCGCATCGTCCGCCGCAAGGCCGCCGACCCGGCGGCCTTCCCCCCTGACCAGCAGCAACGCATCCTGGCCAGGATCATGGCCGACATCACCCGCAACAAGCACCTCAACCCCAGGCGCCGGCACCGGACCTACCCCCGGGTCGTCAAACGAGCCCGCCACAACTCCTACCGGGTGAAAAGAGCCGCAGACCACGGCATCCGGCACATCAGGCCAGCGACGATCAAACTGGTCAACCTCAGCCCGCATGGACTCGCAGCTTGATCAACTTACGCTAAGTGGCATTGGCTCTAGGGTGGTCAAACGCTGCTGCCCATCTAGAACAAGCAAGGACCTATCCGCTTGCTGCACTAGAAATATACCTGGTATGGGGAATCCAAGCAGCAGGGATTCGATGAATCGGTCCATCTGGGTTTTCTTCCAGACAAATTTTCGCTGAAATCCGGCGACTCCGGAAATGTCCTCTATAATCGGGTCAAACCTCGGCACAATAATATCCTCGGTGCCAAGCCTTCGCACGAGACCGTGCACGTCAAAGTCAGTGCCAAAATAAGACAGCGGCTCAAGCTCGGGGATAGCCTCCTGACTTTCCTCCTCCAAGGAGTCATCCTCGTTAAGGGCGGCCAATGAAACATCATCCGGAGCAGATTCCTGGCTCAAGAGTTACCTAACCTCATCTGGATCGGGGGCGCGACGTCGAGCGTTCCCAGGCTATCGCCACACTCCTCCACCATCCCGCCGGACTGCAACTTGACCATTGACGTCTGCACTAGCGTCGTAGGCGTGACTGAGTCAGCCGGTGAGGGATCAAGCAAGTGGCGCACCTTCGGAGAGCGGATCATCTATGACAGCCCGGAGGTTCGGTTAGGGCAGGTTGACGTTGGACTACCGTCGCGTGAGCGGATCTGGCAGCACGTCGTGCGGCTGCACCAGGCGGTAGCAGTGGTGCTGCTGGACCCGCAGAGGCGGGTGCTGTTTACCAGGCGCTACCGAGTCATCCAGCAGCGGTGGGGCTATGAACTACCGGGTGGCCTGGTGGACGAGGGCGAAGATCCCCGTGAGGCAGCGGCGCGCGAACTGGAGGAACAGACGGGCTATCGGGCTGACAAGCTCGAGCTCCTAATGACGTTTCAACCGGTACCGGAGGTGGTGGATGCTGAACGGGTGGTGTTTCTGGGCCGTGATGCTCACCAGGTTGGTGAGCCGGCCAGGTCAGACGATATCGAGCTGGAGTGGCTGCCGCTGGGCTCGGTGGTTGGCCTCATCGCGTCCCGGCAGATTTGGGACGCTGCCACGGTCGTGGGCCTGCTGAGTTACCTTGCGACGATCCGCTGAGCCGCGGCTGCCTCGGCTTCATGCGCCGTTGAGGTCGCTGGGCCCGAAAAAGGGATATTTGACTGCTTGATCGCTCGGGCAGTCAGGTAGCGGTGGCTGTTACCGTCTGGTGGTGGCGACTGTTCGCGGAGGGTCAGCGGGTGAGCCAGGCGCGTCCGGTGATTTCTCGGCCGTTGGCACCCGTCGGACGCTGGAGGTCGCGTGCGCTGCGGTGGGGCTGGACGGTGTGGGTGCTGAGCTGCTGCGGCTTGGGGAGAACGCGATCTACCGGTTGCGCTCCGTTCCCCTGGTGGCCAGGATTGCCCGGACCGTGGACTATCTGCCAGCGGTTGAGGCAGAGGTTGCGGTCACACGCTGGCTGGAATCGGTTGGGTTTCCCGCGGTCCGGCTGGCTGGGCCTGCTGAGCAGCCGGTCATCGCGGACAGGCGGCCGGTGACGTTCTGGGAGCTGGTGGCGGAAAGTACCGAGTACGGGACGGTGGCTGAGTTGGGGGTGCTGCTGCGGCGGCTGCACAGCCTTGAGACTCCCCCATCGCTGGTGCTACCCGAGCTGCGCCCCTTCGCCCGGGTTGATACGAGGATCGACGGCGCGGACCTGGCCGAGCGGGATCGGTCCTTCCTGCGGGACCGGCTGGCGGAGCTGCGTGAGGCTTATGCGCGGCTGGAGTTCGCGCTGCCTCGGGGCCTGATCCATGGGGATGCGAATATCGGGAACATCATCCGGCGGCAGGCCGATGGCGCGACCGTGCTGATCGACTGGGACGGCGTTTCGACGGGCCCGCGTGAGTGGGACTTGGTGCTGACGGCGATGTACTTCGATCGGTTCGGCTGGCACAGCGCGCAGGAGTACCGGGACTTCGTGGCGGCCTACGGGTTCGACGTAGTGAGCTGGCCGGGTTACCCGGTGCTGCGTGATATCCGGGAGCTGATCATGGTGGCCTGGCTGGCACAGAACTCCAGGGAAAGCGCCGAGATAGCCGCGGAAGTCGCCAAGCGGATAGCGGATCTGCGCAGTGGTGACGGCCCCCGGCGTTGGGCGCCGTTCTGAGCTGCGGTCAGGCGGCTTTGATCCACAGGGCGTGCTCGGCGGCCTGCTCAGTGAAGTCACGGACGGCGGGATTGCCGTCGAAGCGGTCGAGGCGGTGGCGGAAGTCGCGCACGTAGGCCACGCATCGCGCGGAGGTCACGGCCTCACCGATGCGCAGCGCGCTCTGCGCGGTCTCGCATGCCTGTTCGGGGTCGCCTTGGTCTGCGAGTGCGTCGGCCAGGACCATGGAGGCGAAGAAATCGCTGCGGGCGTATTCCCCATTGGACGGGGCGGCGAGAGCTGCGCGGCGGGCGGCTTCGCGGGCATCTCCGAGATCGCGGAAGCAGTGCGCCGTCTCGGCGGCCAACTCGGCCTCGTTGAAGTAGCTGATGAACCCGGGGTCCACGCCGGGCTCGGGAACCTGGAACGCACACTCGACAGCGGCTAGCGCGCTGTGGCATCCGTGCGTGTCTCCGGAGCTGGCCAGGGCGCGTGCTTCCATGGTCAGGAACTGGGCCGTTAGCGCGGGCGTGGCCTGGTCGCGCAGGCCTTCGCGGGCGGCTCGGGCGAGGTTGACGGCTTCGGGAAGGTGGCCGAGGTAGGTGGCCTGGTGGCTCATGGCGGACATGACGCTGCATGCCAGGCGCCGGTCCGCGGCCGACTGCGCTAGGCGCAGGGCCTGGACGAAGTAGCGCTGGGCCAGGCCATGCAGGCCGCAGTCGTAAGAGGTCCAGGCGGCGAGCAGGGATGCTTCGGCGACGGCGTCGAACAGCTCGCGCCCGGTCTCGTCGGTGTAGCGGCCGGTCAGGAGCGCGGCGGCGTCCCGGTCCAGGAAGTGGATCAGTGAGCGGCGCGCGTGGGCTCCGCCGAACCGGTTATCCAGTTCGGCAAACAGCTCGGTTGAGGCGCGCACGCGTGCGACATCGGCCGTGCCGACCGCCAATCCGGTTCCGGCAGCGGGCAGAGTGCTGTCGGGCTGACTGAGCAGCCAGGCCAGCGCGGCGCTGTTCCAGGCGGCAGGCTCCAGCTCGGCTGAAATGGCCTCCTGCCACCGAGCCGAGTCAGCTCGCCATAGCGCTGCCGTAGCGGACACAGCCTGCTCGGCAGTCGCTGGGTACTGCGCGCCGGGTATTGGACGAGACGCTAATCCGTCCTTGTCGGCGTGCGGCGGACCGGTCTGGTCAGCAGGGCCGGGGGCCAAGCCGAGAGTGGCGCGGGCCGACCCTGGCATGTGGAGCCCGTCAGCGATCCCAGCCAGGCTCTTAAGGCTGGTGACCTGGTATTTGCCGTTGATGATGTAGCTCACGCGACCCTGGTAGAGACCGGTGGCAGCACCAATCCGGGTCTGGCTCATCCCGGTCCACTTCTTGAGCAGCCGGAACAGCTCACCGATGTCTTGTCGCGCTAAGGCGCGGGTGACATCGGGGCGGGTCCAGAACTCCGGCGGTATGTCCGCCGGGCCGAACGCGCTATCGCGCATGTCGCTTCCCTTGCCTGCCGGGGCGTTGCACCCAGTGACGCCCAGGGAACCTCAGGTTACTAGATATACCGGGGCGATAACTCCTGGGTGAGATGGGATGTCGCGCCGTGGCGGCCGAAAGTTGCTGCCATGACGCAGCCTGACCCTCAGCCGAAACCGTGCCCATCCTGTCGTGGCCGTGGCTGGAAGCTGGTCCGCTCCCGCCGGTCAGTGGCCATCGGCACCTTGCTCCGCGGGCTGGTGGCGGCAGTCCGCCGTGACTGCCCAGAGTGTGATGGCACCGGTCATGCAGCCTGACCGGCTGACCGTTCTGGCCACGGACTGGTTTCCCGGCCAGGCGGCAGCGGTCGGCCTGGCGCGTGAGTTCGTCCGCAGCGTTCTCGGCAACGCTTGGCCGGGGTTGGACGATCTGCTGCTGATGGTCAGCGAGGTTGCCTCCAACGCCGTGCGGCACACGGCATCGGGAGGCAGCGGTGGCTGTTTCGATCTGACGATTTCGGCGGCTGGGCCTGCCGTTCGGATCGCCATCGGAGATGCGGGCGGCTCGTCCGAGCCTCAGATACGCGGCGGGGACGGGGAGCCCGATGCGCTCACTGGCGGCCGGGGGCTGCGGATTGTGGATGCGCTGGCTGACCGATGGGGCCATACCGGCGATGAGCTGGGCCGGGTTGTCTGGTTCGAGGTGGAGGGCCGGTGAGCGCGGCCGTGGGCACCCCACCGGTGCGGTTCGCGGTGGGCAGGTGGCACCGGTTCCGCCAGTTGCAGGCGCTGGAGGATGCCGTCAACTACCGGCTGGCCCGACTCGCGGTGCCATGTGCCCACTGCGGGCCTGCTGAGGTGGGAGGCCGGTGTGATGAGCACGCGTGTGACGTGGCGCTGATCGCCGCTTACCTGCAAGCGGCTGAGGTCACCATGACGCAGTTGGCCCGGCTGACTCAAGAGATGCGCGAGCACCGCGGGTGCGCCCAGGAGCAGCCCGCTGACGATGGTGAGGAGTGCTGATGACTGGGCAGACGATGGCTGATTCGGCTGTGCTGCGCCGGGTGCTGGGGCGCTACCTGCGGGGCCTACGCAACCAAGCCAGGCTGACAACCAAGGTAGCCGGTGGGCTTCTGGAGTGGTCCGAGCCGAAATTGTGGCGGATGGAGACCGGGCAGACGGTCCTGCGGAGCCTCGACGTGGAGGCGATGTGCAGGGTCTACGGCGCACCGGCTGATGTGACCGCTGCCCTGGCCGGGCTGGCTAGGCAGGCGCGGGGCGACGGGCGGTGGCATCCTTGCGGCGACGCTGTGCCCGGGAATTTCAGCGTGTACGACGAATTGGAGAACGAGGCGGCCGAACTGCTCGGCTACGCCTGCTGCCAGATACCGGCGCTGCTGCGAACAAACGCCTACGCCCGCACGCTGACAACCGCCCGGCCGGGCACCGGTACCGACGAGGTGGAGCGGCTGGTGTCCGAATGCGTGGCCCGTCAGGCACTAGTGACCCGGGCCAGCGCACCACTGGCCGCAACGGTCATCCTTCACGAAGCCGTGGTGCGCTGTCCGATCGGCGGGGCGGAGGTGATGGCTGAGCAGTTGCGGCACCTGGCCGGGCTGGGCGCGCTGCCCAACGTGCGTGTGCACGTGATCCCGCTCAGCGCGGGGATGCACCGTGGAGTGATCACCGGGCCGTTCACGCTGTTCCGCTTCCCGCTCAATGGCCAGGGGGAAGAAACCGACCCGGCCACGGTCTGCCTGAGCGGCCTGTCCGGTGAGCTGTACCTGGACAGTCCGCACGAGGTGCAGCCCTACCATGACGCGCACGCCGCCATGCTCAGCTGTTCGCTGGACCAGGTCGCCTCACAGGATCTGCTGCTCACGGTGGCAAAGGAACTCCATCAGTGACTAGCCCCATCGGCTGCTGACAAGCGGGCGATACCTGTGAGGTAGTGACAGGCTGGGTAGCTAAGCATTAGGCTACTTGGGTAGCCAAGTAGCTGGCTGCCCGGACGCCTATGTGAGGCACCCATCATGCCCTATGAATACACGCCGCCCAAGTACGCGCAGGTGATCGCGGAGCTACAGCGCCGGATCGAGGCCGGGGAGTACCCGCCTGGCTCGCTCATCCCGAGCGAGCACCAGCTTTCGGCGGAGTTCGGGACGGCCCGGCCCACGGTGGTCCGGGCGCTGCGGGTCCTGCGCCAGGAGGGCTGGATCGAGACCCAGCAGGGCAAGGGCAGTTTCGTCCGGGGCCGTCCCGCACTGGCGGGAGTGAGCACCGAACGGCGCGGCAAGGCCGAGCTGGACCGGGATGAGTCCCGTGAGCCTGGCGAGCTGGTCTCGGTCGGCACGTCCGCGGCGCCCACACGGATCGCGGAGCTACTAGGCATCGGGTCAGGAACTGAGCTGGTGAGCCGCAGGAGGCTCGTCCGACAGGATGGCGGTGAGCCGTCCGAGATCCTGACGTGGTGGGTGTCCCCCGAACTGGCCGAGCGGACCGGGCTGGGACGGCCCGAGCCGATACGTGGCAGTGTCCGTTCCCTGCTGGACCGGAGCGCGGGCCTGCGCATTGATCACGTGGTCGAGCAAGTCACCGCACGGCGGGCCGAGCTGGACGAAGCGAAGCTCCTGGGCATCTCCCGGTCAGCCCCGGTGCTCGGGCTGTACGTAAGCGCACGCGAGGCGTCCGGCCGTCCCGTCCTGGCCCTAGCCGTGACGATGGCCGGGGACCTGCACGAGCTGGAGGACGCCTACCCCATTGGGTAGAGGTGCCTTCCCTCGGCTGCTGATTGCTTGACTAACCAAGTTGACGGGCCGTACCTTGGGAGTCAGCTTGGATAACCAAGCAGCCAAGTAACTCTGCTGGAGGCTTCATGGCACTGCAAGGCCCGATCCCGGTCGACTTCGCCCAGGTCTTCCCCCGCGGGGTGTTCGCGGCAGGGCCGTTCGAGCCGGTCCGGGACTTCGAGGCATCCAAGGGCGACCGGTTCGTCCAGTCCAAAGACAAGACGACCGGGCTGCCGCTGTGGGTGGCCGAGGTCATCGACGGTGACCCGGCGGCGCGGCAGAAGTCGCTGCGGGTCAAGGTCGCCGCCGCGGACCAGCCGGTGCTGCCCGCACCCCCTGCGGGGATGCCGTTCATCCCGGTCGAGTTCGCCGGGCTGATGGTGACCCCGTATGTCAACCAGGCCGGGCGGCTGGCCTTCTCGCTCAAGGCAGCCGGGGTGCGCCCGGTGGGCCGCCAGAGCCGCGCACCCGCGGGGGACACGGCGGCCTGATGGCGGGTGGGGCGGCAGGAACGGCCATTCCTGCCGCCCCCGGTATCTCCCCAGGTCAGCAAACCGTAGAGAGAGGCTCTGATCCTAGTGCGTGACTTCACGGGCGAGCAGTACGCCCAGGTCGACAACGCCGACCCGTTCGCCTCCCCGGTGTGGCGCTCCCCGGTGCACCGGACCCCCGAATGGGTCATCTGGCTGGTTCAGCTCATCCGGCTGCTGGTCCGGGTGATCTGGTTCCTGATCCGCCACCCCCTGCTGGACGCGGCGGCGGGCACCGTGGTTCTCACGTGGGCCAAGACGGGCTGGCCCGGCGTCCTGGTCCTGGCCAACATCACCGCGGCGTCGCTGGTGACGCTGCGGCTATGGCGGCCCGACTGGTACGCCCGGCTGGTCACGGTGCCGATCCGGTGCCGATGGCGATGGCTGATCTACCGGCGCCGCTGGCGAGCCGTCATGACCATCAGCGGCCTGGCGCCGACCTACCGGGGCAGCATTGCTCTGCCAGTGCTCGGCAAGGTCCAGGCCGGGGCGTGCGCGGACCGGGTGAGTGTCCGGCTTGTGTCCGGGCAGTCGCCGAAGGCGTTCGCCGACCGGACGGCCGAACTGGCCCACGGGTTCGGCGTCTGCTCCTGCCGTGTCCGCACCGCCCGGCCGGGCCTGGTGGTGCTTGAACTGGTCCGCCGGGACGCGCTCTCTGCGGTCATCCCCGCCCTGCCCATCCCGGCTATGACGGATCTGCGGGCGCTGCCGGTGGGACGGCGGGAAGACGGCGAGCCGTTCACGATCCGGCTGCACGGCACCCATCTGCTGATCGCGGGTGCGACCGGCGCGGGGAAGGGCTCCTACCTGTGGGGGCTGGTCCGGGCGATGCTGCCCGCGATGTCGGCCGGGCTGGTCCGGGTGCACGCCTGCGATCCCAAGCTCATGGAGCTGGCGTTCGGCCGGGCCATGTTCGAGCGCTTCGGCAACTACGCCGCCGACCCGGCCGACATCGCCGAGCTGTTAGAGGCCGACGTGGCCGACATGCAGGCCAGAGCAGGCCGGTTCGCCGGACACCAGCGCGACCACACACCAACAAGCGCCGACCCGTTCGTGGTGGTCCTGGTCGATGAGGTCGCGTTCCTGACCGCCTACCAGGCCGACCGCAAGCTCAAAGAACGCATCCTCGCCGCCCTGGCCACGCTGACCACGCAGGGCCGGGCGGTTGGCTACTGCGTCGTCGCCGCGCTCCAGGACCCGCGCAAAGAGGTCCTGAACATCCGCAACCTATTCCCCGACAAGATCGCGCTCCGGCTCGATGAGCCCACACAGGTGGACCTGGTGCTCGGCGACGGCGCCCACGACCGCGGGGCACTGTGCGAGGACATCTCCGCCGACCCAGCCACCGGGGCTGGAGTGGGCTACGTGCGGCTGGAAACCGACCCGGACCCCGTACGTGTGCGGGCCGCGTTCGTCTCCGACGACGACATCCACGCCATGACCGCGATGGCCACCGGCGAGGCGCGATGACTACGGGCTGGCTGTCTCCCGAGGACTGCCCGGACTGCGGCGGCCCCCTGCTCGACACCAGCACCAGCGAGGAGTTCCTGCTCCTGGAGTGCCCCGGCTGCGGCTACCGCACCCGCTGGCACACCACAGACCCCGACGACCCCGGAGGGATGGAGGCCGAATGACCCAACGGACCACCAGAGCACAACGGCTGGCCATGCCGCTGGCCCGCAACGTCGTCCGCGACCTGGCCGTCAGCCACGGCGGGTGCGTGCGGCCAGTCCAGCTACGCCGCACCGACCTGCATACCGGCCAGACCGAACCCGTGCTCGTCCCCTGCGGGCACACCCTGGCCGCGGTCTGCCCCTCGTGCGCCGAGCGGAACAAGACCCTGCGGGCGGTGCAGTGCCGGGAGGGCTGGCACCTCGAAACCGAGCCCATCGTCCAGGCCGACGAGCCCGACGACGAACAGCGGCTATGGATCGAGCTACGCGCCCAGGCCCAGCGAGAGCACGACCAGGCCGACACGGCCGGGCAGGACACGGCTGCTGAGGACGAGCTGATCGGCGAGCTGGACGAGCAGATCACCCGCTCCGGGATGCGCGGCAACGTGCTCCCCGCCAAGCCAGTCCGGCGGCACCGGTCGACCCGGCGGCGACAGGATGCCCCAGACCTGCCCCGGCGCAAGGTGAGCACGCGGACGATCGGCAAGACATACGCGGCGGCAGACGGCAAGACGTTCCGGCCGTCCATGTTCCTGACCCTGACCTGCCCGAGCTATGGCCGGATCCGCGAGGACGGCACTCCAGCCGACCCAGACTCGTACGACTATCAGCGGGCGGCGCGTGATGCGCTGCACTTCGCGGCGCTGTTCGACCGGTTCGTCCAGAACCTGCGCCGGTTCCTGGGCTACGACGTGCAGTACTTCGCGGCGGTGGAGCCGCAGCGGCGGCTGGCCCCGCATATCCATATCGCCATGCGCGGCACCCTGTCCCGCACCGAGCTGCGGCAGGTGCTCGCCGCCACCTACCACCAGGTCTGGTGGCCCGACACCTCGGCCGTCCGCTACCACGATGACGTGCTGCCGGTCTGGCATGAGGCCAGCGGCAACTACCTTGACCCCGCGACAGGCGAAGTCCTGCCTACCTGGGACCAGGCCCTGGATGCCATCGGCGACGAGGACGAACCGCTGCACGTAGCCCGGTTCGGCCAGCGGTTCGATGCCCAGGGCGTCATCACCGGGTCCCGCGATGCCAACCGGTGTATCGGCTACCTGACGAAGTACCTGACTAAGCACGTCGCCGACTGCCACCAGACCACCACACCAGCCCAGCACCAGCACACCGAACGGCTGGCCGACGCGCTGCGCTACGAGCCGTGCTCCCCAACGTGCGCCAACTGGCTGCGCTACGGCGTCCAGCCTCGCAACCCTCGGCCCGGCCTGCGCCCTAGGCACTGTCGTGGAAAAGCACACCGCCGGGAACACCTCGGCTACGCCGGGCGCCGGGTCCTGGTCTCCCGCAAGTGGTCGGGCAAGACCCTGGCCGACCACCGCGCCGACCGGCGCACCTGGCTCATCGAAACCCTCGGCCTGCCCACGGCCGACCCGACCCGCTACACCTGGGAACCCGTCAGCCCCGGCGACCCCGACCACATGCCCACTACCCAGCGACTGCTGTACGTCGTCGCCGACCGCCAGCGATGGCACGCCGCGCTCACCCTGGCACGGGCGAGAGCCAGCGGCCAGCGCACTCCAGAAGTTTCGGCAACCGGGGAAGCGGCATGAGCGCGCCCCAGCGAGAGTCCCGCACTGACGACCCGTTCGCCGGCCTTCCCCTCCTAATTCCCGTCCCGAGAGCGGCCGAACTGCTCGGCATCAGCCGGGCCGCTGCCTATCGCTTCGCGGGTTCGGGCGACCTTCCGTCAAAGCGGCTCGGCCGTCGCATCTATGTCATCTCGGCCCGGCTGCGCGAGTTCATCGAAACCGAGAGTGAGGCGGCATGAAAGGCCACGTATACAGGCGCGGCAAGACCTGGTCCTATCTGTTCGACATCGATCCTGATCCGCTGACTGGCAAGCGCCGCCAGGCGAACGGCAGCGGGTTCAAAACCGAACGCGAAGCATGGAAAGCGTGCCGAGCGGCCATAGCCGATTACGAGAAGGGCCGCCCTGCCAGCGTGTCCAAGCGCAAGGTAGCGGACGCCCTGGCGGACTGGCTGACCCGGATAGAGCACGCGGTCAAGCCGTCCATGCAGCAGAACTGGCGGAATTACGCCACGTACTACGTGATCCCCTACATCGGCGAACGCGACGTGCAGGACATTGACGGGGCCGTCTGCGACGCGCTGTACGCGAAACTGCTGGCCCAGGGACGAATCAAGGCGAAGCCAGCCAGGAAGGCCATGACACAGGCCGTTCATATCCGGCGACTTACGCCAGAGGGCAAGCTACTCCCCTGCCTACCGCACCGCGACGACACGGGGCGCTGCTACCGGAAACACGAGGAAAATGATCCGCTCCTAGGCCAGCCGATCCAGCGGAAGAAGCCCAGCGGCCATGCGGTGGCAAAGGCCACCGAAGCCGCGCAGAACAAGCTCCCTCCGGGCCTGGAACCCAAGACTGTCGTCAACACGCACCGGATGATGCACCGGGCGTGGGAGGACTTCACCACCTGGGGCTGGGCGAAACGGAATGTCGTCAACGATGCGCATCCTCCGCGCGTCCCGCGGAAGGGGCGCAAGGTCTGGACGGTCGCCCAACTCCAGACGTTCCTGCAATGGGCGCGGCGCGACCGGTTCTTCGCGCTGTGGGTGCTCGAAGTCACCTCGGGCATGCGGCGGTGTGAGCTGGCGGGCGCTCCGCGTGACCTGCTCGACCTGGACACCGGAACCCTGCCAATCGGGACGACCCGCGTCGTCGTGGACGGCAAGGTCATCGAGTCGGACGGCAAGACTGAGAACGCGCAGCACGTCCTGGCGCTCGACCCGTTCACCGTCGCCGTGCTGCGAGTGCACGTCGCCATGCTTGACCAGGAACGGCGCGAGTTCGGACCGGACTACCAGGATCACGGGCTGCTGTTCTGCTGGGAGAACGGCAGGCCACCCCACCCGGACACGATCACGCGCCGGTTCAAGCGCCTGGCGGCGGCGGCCGGTCTGCCCGAGATCGACCTGCACGGCGTCCGGCACAGCTACGCCACCGCTGGCCGGGACGCAAAGATCGACTGGAAGGCGCTCAGCCAGCGGATCGGCCATGCGGACGTGGCGTTCACCATGAAGCAGTACGTGCAGACCGACCTGGAGGCCGACCGCCAGGTGGCAAACACCCTGGCCGAGCTGATCCTCGGCGGCGCGCTCACCACGGCCCTGCTGACCCCCCACGCCGCCCTGGGCCTGGCCGCCAGCACCGTCACCCGCCAGCCCGACGAGGCCGCATGAGCCCAGCCGCGTTTACAAATCCGTTTACAACGGGCAAGCAAAAAGCCCCTTCCATGATCGGAAGGGGCCTCTGGCCTTGGTAGCGGGGGCGGGATTTGAACCCGCGACCTCTGGGTTATGAGCCCAGCGAGCTACCGAACTGCTCCACCCCGCGTCGGTGTCTCTTAACCATATGAGCTCTCGCGACCGCTGGCAAATCAGCCCCGCCGCCGCAGGTCAACCCCTCAACCAGCCCCTCAGGCCCCGGACGTCGAGATCCCCGGCGCAAGCATCCACAGCGAGTACGTGATCTGCCACGGCGATCCCGGCGGCTGGGTCAGCGTATGCGGGTCCTGCGTCGTGTTCAGCCCGAGCACCTGCCGCGGCGTGGCCCGGAACCGGGCCAGCTCAACCGGGCGGGTGGCCAGCAGCACGGGTTCCCGTCCCTTGGCCATGATCGCCTGCTCCACCGCTTGCACCTCGGCGACCGGAGCGTTGGCCATGACCGCGGTCGGCACTTTGCACATGCCGCGGATCACCTGGGCGAACTCGTCAGCGGCCGGCCGGTCCACGATCACCACCGACATCTGCGAGCTCATCGTGCCGCACAGCCGCGACACGGCCAGCGACTGCCCGGCCCCGGTCTGGTGCACGCCCAGCCCGCTCAGCGTGATCAGCGTCGAGCCACCCGACGAGCCCGCCGAACCGCCCGCCGAACCACCCGACGAGCCACTCTTAGCCGCACCAGACCTACCGAAACTGAACCCCAGCGTGGTCACCGCGGTGGGCACGCCCAGCGCCACCACGAAGCACGCGGTGGCCAGCGCGACCGCCGCCATCCCGGCACCGCGTTCCCGAGCCCGGTGGTCCAGCCAGGCCGCGACCCAGAGCCCGCACAGCACGAACCCGGGCAGCACCAGCGGGACCAGCACCCGGCTGGCCCACGGGTGGTCCGGCACGGTGTTCGGGGCCCAGAGCACGGTCACGGTGCCCCAGCCGAACAACGCCAGCGGCAGCGCCCAGGCCCGTACCGTCCGGTCCGAATCGTCCTGCCAGCGCAGCAGCCCGCCGACGCACCGCCGGGTGAGCAGCGCGGCGCCGAACGTACCGAGCAGCAAGGCCGGGATCCCGATGTACCAGATGACCCAGTACATGCTGTCTTCGGCGTAGGACCGGGTCGGCTGCACCGGCAAGCCGAGCAGCCGCTGCAGCGCGGCCATGTACCCCGTCGTGGCCGGCCCGGGTTGCCAGTGCGCGGTCTGCACCGCGGGCCGGATCAGGAACGCCACCACCAGACCAGCCACCAGCACCCCGGCGGCCTCGGGCAGCCACCATCGCGCCGCCCCGCGCAGCACGGAACGGGCCCGGCCCCGCACGCCGGGCCACAACGCGAGCAGCACGCAGGCCAGCGTCACCAGCGCGGTCACCCCGGCGATCAGGCTCATTGGCCGCACGGCGAAGCCCGGCGCAGCCCGGTAGCCGGGCGCGGCCAGCTGCCCAGCGGCCAGGCCGCAGAAAAGACCGGCCAGCACGCCGACGCCGAACGGGACCACCACGGGCCGGCGGGCCAGCACGGCCACCCCGAGGAACGGGATGATGGGGATCAGGAACGGCAGCGCGCCCAGCGACACCGCCGTGGTCATGCCGAGCGCCAGCCCGCCGAGCGCGGCGGCGGCGGTGCGTGGCGGCAGCCAGTCCGGCCAGCGCAGCCAGTCGGCGTAGCCCGCCAGCATGGCCCGGCCGCGGGGGCTGGTCAGCGAGTCGACCACCAGGCACAGCCCGCCCAGCGCCAGGATCTGCTCCAGCGGCTGGAGGAACGCGGCCCGGCTCGTGTACTGCTCGGGCAGGCAGAGGCCGAGGATGGCCGCGGCGGCCGGCGCCCACTGCGGGCCGATCAGCCGGCCGGCCAGGCCGCCGAACGTGACCAGGGCCAGCGCACCGAGTATCGGGGGGATCAGCGCCGCGGCGGCCACGCCGTGGATCCACCAGCCGCTGGCCAGCAAGATAGCCAGCCCCGGCATGAACTCCGGCGCGATCCCGCCGCCAGCCGCACCAGCCGAGCCAGCCGCAGCAGCCGAGCCCGCGGCAGACGACCCAGAGCCGGCCAAACCAAACCCCGCACTGCCGAACGTCAAGCCAGGATGCGCCCCGCCGAACGCGGACAGCGACTGGGTAATAGGCAGCGAGCCGTGCCCGGCGATCCAGTAGCCGAGCTGGAACACCGCACCGGGCTCACGCAGCACGATGATCTGCGGTGAGTTCAGCGCGATCTGCCAGGCGCCGTAGCCGATCGCGACGGCCAGCGTGCCGCCCAGGCCCCACCAGCCGGCCCAGGCCCGCACCGGCTTGCCCTGGCCGCCCGCCAGCACCGGCACCAGCCGCCAGCCGGGCACCCGGTGGGTCACCGCGGTGATCATGATGACGGCCAGCGGGACGGCGATCAGCAGCAGCGGCGCGGGCTGGAACTGGCCGGCCAGCAACAGCGCCACCCCGGGCACCAGCCAGGCCAGCACGAGCAGCACCGGCAGCACGGTGACCTGAGCGAAGCTGCGCCCGGCGATGGAGACCCGGCGCGACGGCCTAGCTGCGGGCGCAAGCTTCTGTCCCCTGCTCTCGGCTACGTCGCCGGCTGGACGGGCATCCCGGACCACGGCACCACTCTAAGCGGATGCGCCTCAGCCACAACGGAACCGGCACTGACCGATTCATCCCATTGCGCCACATGCCGTAGCCTCGCACGGAACAATGGGCGGCACACCCCCGCACAATCGATGATCTACGCGCGAGGAGCGATGACCCGCTACGCAGATGTGGACGAGCCCGGGGGACAAGTAGCGCAGCAGGCCAGCGACACCGACTGGCAGCTGTCCAGTTACCTGCACGGCCCGGACGACCAGGGCCGCGCCGGGCTGGGCATCGGCGACGCGGACGCGGACACCGGCGGGTGGCGGGCCAGCCGGGCGGCACGGAAAGTCAGCCAAGCCAGCCAGGCGAGCAAGCCAGACAAGCCCGGCAAAAAGCCCGGGAAGCCGGGCCCGCCCTCGGGACCGCCGCCGAACCGGAAATCGGGCTTCCGGTACGGCCGCCGCGGCAAGTGGCTCGGCGGCATCGCCATCGTGGCCATGGTCGGCGTGGTCGGCACCTCGCTGGTCGCCTACGCCAAATACCGCAGCGTGCTCGGCAGCATTCACCGGGAGAACGTCACCGCGGCCATGCTGGGCCACCGCCCGCCGTACACGGCCGGGCTGAACATCCTGGTCATCGGCTCCGACTCGCGGGCCGGGCTGGGCAGCAAGTTCGGCGCGAACGTGCTCGGCTCCCGCTCGGACACCTCGATGCTGCTGCACATCGCGCCGGGGCATACCCGGGCCGACGTCATCAGCTTCCCGCGCGACTCGATGGTGCCCATCCTGGCCTGTTCCAACGACGGGCTGGGGCACACCGGGCAGACCGCCCAGCCGGGTCAGCTCGAGCGGCTGAACGCCACGTTCTCGGCCGGTGGCGCGCCCTGCCTGTGGAAGACCCTGGAGCAGACCACCGGCATCCGCATCCAGCACTTCGTGGAAGTAAACTTCACCGGCTTCGAGTCCATCGTGAACGACGTGCACGGCGTCCCGGTGTGCCTGCCGTTCGCGATCAACAACGCCCAGTCCAGGCTGCACCTGGCGGCCGGGAAGCACGTGGTCAACGGGGCCCAGGCGCTGGCGTTCGTCCGGCTCAGGGAGGACATCGGCGAGGGCTCGGACACCCAGCGCATCCAGCGCCAGCAGTACTTCCTGGCCGCGGTCATGCAGAAGCTCAAGGCCACCGGCCTGCTCAGCCAGCCCAGCCGGGTCTTCGCCGTGGTGCGCGACGTGGCCAAGTCACTGACCACGGACAGCGGCCTGGACCTGAGCACGATGCTGCGCATCGCGGACAGCATGAAGAGCCTGAGCTCCAGCGCGGTGCAGTTCATCACCGTCCCGGTGGTGCCCTACGTGGGTGACCCGGCGGCCGAGCTGTCCTGGGCGCAGCCGCAGGCGCCGGCTGTTCCGGGCCGTGGAAGCCGACCGCGAGCTGCCCACCGCAGCCAAGGGCAAGCAGGCCAAAAAGGCCACCGTGCCCACGGTCAGCCCGGCCAAGGTCAACGTGGACGTGCTGAACGGGTCCGGCGTGACCGGCATCGCGGGCAGCACGGCCACCGCGCTGACCAGCAAGGGGTTCAAGGTGACCGGCACCGGCCCGGCGCCCAACTACGCCTTCACCAGCAACGTGATCGAGTACGCCTCGGCCGCGCAGCTACCCGAGGTGAACACGCTCAAGACCCTGTTCAGCTCGGTGGCGGTCAAGCAGGACGCGGCGCTGAGCACGAACTCGCTCACGCTCATCCTGGGCTCCAGCTTCAAGGGGCTGAGCACGGCGTCCGGTTCCGGCTCCGCCAAGTCGGCCTCGCAGAAGCTGAACAACCTGGCCAAGAGCTACGGCGGCATCTCCGCGAACGCGAACATCTGCTCCGACTCCGCCGCGTTCGCCGGCCCGGACACTCCGCTCCCCGGCGGCTGAGCAACCCTCATATTGAACGCCAGTGCCCCGGTTCGGGCCTGCCCCGGGCGCGCGGGCGGTGCGGGTCCGGCCAGGGTGCCTGGCCCGCGGGTGGCCTACGTTTCCGCGGTTGCGTGGTCAGGCCACTCCGGGGCGGGTGCCCGGCTGTGCCGCAACCCGAGCTGGGACACGGCCAGCCAGGCCCACAGCCCGAGCGGGTACATGAAGTAGCCGAACCGGGTCGCCGGGGCCAGGGTGAACATCAGCACCAGGCCGATGATGAGCCGCCAGGTGGCGGCGGGCACGGTCCGCGGTGGCTGGACCACCAGCGAGACCAGCACACCCAGCCCGGCCAGGCCGAGCAGGCACACGGCGATCAGGTGCCCGGTATGCCCGGTATCCGCGAGGACGTGCCCGGGCAGCGGGCTGACCGCGGCCGACTTGACGCTGGCCAGGCCGAGCGGGAACAGGATCGTGTTGTCCACCAGCGCGTGCATGCCGAGCAGGGCGACCGGCACGATGATGGCGCACGCCACCACCACGGCGGTGGCCGAGAACCGGGCCGCGGTGCGCCGGCCGTCCCGGACCAGCACCATGGTCGCGGCCACCACCAGCGCGGGCCACGCGGTCGCCTTGGTGGCGCACGCGATGCCGAGCACCGCCCCGGCCAGCAGCGGCCGCGGGTGCTGCCAGAGCAGGGCCAGGCCGAGGCAGATCAGGGCCAGCACCGGCACGTCGGTGCCACCCACCGTCAGCGAGAACGCGATCACCGGGGTGGCCGTGACCAGCACCGTCCAGCGCACCACGTCACGCGCGCCCGCGACGGCCAGCGCGGCCGCGAACAGCACGACGAAGCCCAGGCAGAACCACACTCGCGGGTCGGTCAGCAGCCCCGGGCCGAACAGCGCCCGCGGGATGCCGAACAGCGCCATCACCGGGAGATACGGGTTGTAGATGTTTGGGTCGTGGGTGGCCCGGACCACGGCGTCGCTCAGGTAGGGCGAGCCGTGGTGCACCATCAGCCGGGCGCCGCGGGCGATCACGCCGACCTCGGGCTGCCACCTGCCCTGCTGCGCCAGCACGGCCAGCGGCGCGATCAGCGCCCCGCCGGCGCTCAGCGCCAGCGCCAAGTCCACGCTGCGGGCCGATCTCCAGGACACCACGACCGCGGCGGCCAGCACATAGGCCCCGGCGGCGAACAGTCCCCAGAGCCGGTGCAGGGCATCGCTGCTGAACACGCCCATCCCGATAGCGAACAGCGTGCAGCCCACAAACAACGCCGCCAGCCAGTGGCGCGGGATGGTAACCGGCGACTGCCATCCCCGTCCCGGCTCGAAGCGGCGCAGCGGCGCTTGCCTGAGCTGGAGCATTTTTGACACCCTCCAGGGGCGATCCTAGCCGTTCACCGCGCGGACGCCCGGAGGGCACCTCCGGTCTTGATCCGGCGGCTGGCCAGGAACCAGCCGGCCAGGCCGTTACCGCAGAGCAGCCACCCCAGATAGGCCACCAGGACCAGGTACCCCACCGTGCCCAGGCCAATCATCGCGCTGAACCCGGCGACCAGCATCCGGCCCTCCCAGCCCAGGCTGCCCCGTGCGCCACGCGGCGTCAGCGGATGCCGGGCCTGGTAGGCCACGTCCAGCTGGCGCAGCCCGACCAGGCCGATCAGCGCGAACGTGACCGGGCCGGGCACCCCGACGGCGAAGCCGAGCGCGGCCAGGTAGATGTACTGGCCGGCCTGGATGATGACCGGGGCCAGCCAGTCCGCCGGCCCGTCGTGCGGGTGCGCCGAGCCGGGCGCGGCCAGCAGCATGGCCGCCACCGGGGTGAGCAGCACCCATCCGTCCAGGTAGCCCAGGCCCAGGGCGGCCAGCAGCACGGTGGCGATCAGCCCGGCCACCGCGGGCGGCAGCGGGACCAGCTGGCCGTGCACCAGCGCCCCGGTGAACCGGGCGATCGGCCCGTCGTCCCGGCAGGCCGCCACTCCCCCGGGCTGCGCGGCGAGGTCAGTGACCCGGTCGACGGCCCGCGGCCGGTGCGGCCCGGCCACCAGCGACCAGGCCAGCGCGACCGCAGCGCAGTAGAGCATGACCAGCAGCGCGGTCCGGTTGCCGTAGTAGGACGCGGTTCCGGTGATCACCAAGGCGCGCGCCCAGGCCGGCACCGCGAGTACCTGCCCGATCAGCACACCGAGGCGCAGCCGAGGGGGGTCATCGGCCGGAGCCCGGTCCTGAGCAGGCTGGACGGGCCGCGGCTGCACATCGGCGTGAGCCAGTCGGCATAGCCGGGTCACCTTGCGCAACGCGAACAGCATGGCGATCCCGGTGGCCAGCTTCCAGGCGATGGCGGGGCTGCCCGCCGCGCCGACAGCCAGCCCGGCATACACGGCCAGTTCTCCGGCCCAGCCGCAGATGACGGCCAGCCAGCCGGCGTAGGTGCCCACGGTGAGCTGCCGGCCGACCCGGCGGGCCAGGTAGCCGCCGCCGAGCGCCGCGCCGCCGGCCAGCGCCGCGGCTGGCTTTCCGGCGCTGAACCAGACCGCGGCGCACAGGCTGCAGCCCAGCTCGATGCCGGTCAGTGAGTTACGGGCCAGGGCACGACGGGCCGCCCAGATCGCCATCCGGCGTGGCAGCACCACCACGGCCGTGGTTACCGTCATGCCCTCTCCTGTGTCGCGGCCAGCCCGTGCTCGGCGCGAAGCGGCGATCGGGGGCCCGGGGGTGCGGGGGTCGTCCCCCGGGGAAGCACAGCGGGGGGTCGTCCCCCCGGACAGATGAGTACCCGGCTGGCGCAGCCAGTACCATCGCGCAGGCCAGGTTGCCGGACCGGCCCGCGATCCGGGTACAGTCCGCTCATGCGGACAGTGGCGGTCGTGCTGGGCGCCGGCTGAGGACTGCGCTTCGGCACGCCCATCCCCAAGCAGCTGCTGCCGCTGGCCGGCCGGGCCCTGCTGGAGCACTCCGTGGCCGCGTTCGAGCAGGCGCCCGGGGTGGACGAGATCCTGATCGTCATGGCGCCCGGGCACACCGAGCAGGTCCGTGGCCTGCTGGCCAGCCGCGGGTACGGCAAGGTCACCGGGATCATCGAAGGCGGCGCGACCCGCCCGGAATCGACCCGGCGGGCCATCGCCGCCCTCGGCCCGGACGAGGCCGACGTGCTGTTCCACGACGCCGCCCGGCCGCTGCTCGACCAGCCGACGATCGCCGGGTGCCTGCGCGCGCTGCGCGACCACCGGGCGGTGGGCGTCACGGTGCCCGCCTCCGACACGATCGTGGTGGTCCAGGACGGCATCATGACCAGCATGCCGCATCGCGAGACGCTGCGCCGGTGCCAGACGCCACAGGGCTTCCGGCTGTCGGTGATCCGCCAGGCCCATGAGCTGGCCCTGGCCGACCCGGGTTACGCCGATCTGACCGCCACCGACGACTGCGGGGTGGTGCTGCGCTACCTGCCGGACGTGCCGGTCGCCGTGGTGCCGGGCAGCGAGCGCAACATCAAGATCACCTACCCGCACGACCTGAGTGTGGCCGAAGTGCTGATCACCAGCGAGGAAGCGGTCACGCCCGGCGGTTGCTGACCGCCTGCTTGATCAGCGTCTGGCCGAAGTCCCAGATCAGCCCGCTGCCCCGGCTGGCGTCGTCCAGCACGTCCTGGAAACTGTCGCTGAACAGCTTCACCTCGGCGTCCCCGATGACCAGCGGCGGGATGAGCTTGATCGCCTCGATGTGGTCGCCGGGCACCTGGGTCAGGATCCGGTGCCGCTCGAACAGCGCGACGACCACCATCTGCGCGAACAGCCCGACCCGGGCCGCCTGCAGCGCCTTCCAGGCCGCCCGCGGCCGGATGCCCTTCGGCCGGCCGAACTCCAGGCCGATCATCAGCCCGCGGCCGCGCACCTCGGTCAGCATGTCGTACTTGTCCACCAGCGGCTGGAGCGCGTCACGGAGCGCGGCCCCGGTGCGCTCGGCGTTGCCGACCAGGTCCTCGTCGTCGATGACGGACAGCGTGGCCAGGCCGGCCGTCATGGCCGCCGCGTTGGAGCCGAACGTGGAGTCGTGCACCAGCACCCGGTCCATCGACGAGTAGACCTTGTCGAAGATCCAGCCCTTGGCCAGCGTGGCGCCGACCGGGATGAACCCGCCGGACAGCGCCTTGGCCACGGTGACGATGTCCGGGGTGAAAATGTCTGGCGGCACGTCGTCGTGCTGGTAGGCGAAGAACTTGCCGGTCCGGCCCAGCCCGGTCTGCACCTCGTCGCAGATCAGCAGCGCGCCGTGCTCGTGCGCCACGGTGGCCGCCGCGGCCAGGAAACCGGGCGGCACCACGTGCACGCCCTTGCCCTGGATCGGCTCGACGAGCAGCGCGGCCACGTCGCCCTTGCGCAGTTCGGCGGCCAGCGCGTCCAGGTCGCCGAACGGGATCATGGTGTCCGGCAGCAGCGGGGCGAAGCCGCTGCGGAATTCTTCCGCGCCGTTGACCGACAGCGACCCGGTGGTCAGCCCGTGGAACGCGTGGTCGCAGTAGATGATCCGGCCCCGCCCGGTGGCGTACCTGGCGAACTTCAGCGCCGCCTCGACCGCCTCGGTGCCGCTGTTGCCGAAGTACACCCGGTCCAGCCCGGGCGCCTTGGCCAGCAGCCGCTCGGCCAGCAGGCCGGGCAGCAGCGCGGCGTCGAACTGGACCAGGTCGGCGAGTTCCGCGTCGAGCATCTGATGGAGCGCCTGCCGCACCACCGGGTGGTTCCGGCCGACCCCGAACACGCCGAACCCGGCCAGGAAGTCGGCGTACCGGTGGCCGTCGGAGTCATACAGGTAGGCGCCCTCGGCACGCTCGTACCTACGGTCGAAGCCGATGGCGTGCAGCGTCCGCGACAGCTGGGGGTTCAGGTACCGGTCGGCGAGGGCGTAGCCCTCCCCGTGCCGGGCCGCGAGAAGGTCCGCCAAGTCAAAAGCCATGGGGACAAGTGTGCCGACTCGCCCCGGCTGCTGGCTAGCCGGGGCGTAGTCCGGCGATATCAGGGCAGGCCTGGCCTATAGGGCAGAGTCCTCCAGCATCTCGGTGACCAGCGCGGCGATCGGGGACCGCTCCGAGCGGACCAGGGTGGTGTGCGCGAACAGCGGGTGGCCCTTCAGCTTCTCGATGACCGCGACCACCCCGTCGTGCCGGCCGACCCGCAGGTTGTCCCGCTGCGCGATGTCGTGGGTGAGCACCACCCGGGAGCCCGAGCCGATCCGGGACAGCACGGTGAGCAGCACGCTCTGCTCCAGCGACTGGGCCTCGTCCACGACCACGAACGAGTCGTGCAGCGACCGGCCGCGGATGTGTGTCAGCGGCAGCACCTCGAACATGTCCCGGGCCAGCACCTCGTCGATCACGTCCTGCGAGGTGACCGCGGACAGCGTGTCGTAGACCGCCTGGGCCCACGGGTTCATCTTGTCCGCCTCGGACCCGGGCAGGTAACCGAGTTCCTGGCCGCCCACCGCGTACAGCGGGCGGAACACCACGAGCTTGCGGTGCTGGCGGCGCTCCATGACCGCCTCCAGGCCGGCGCACAGCGCCAGCGCCGACTTGCCGGTGCCGGCCCGGCCGCCCAGCGAGACGATGCCGACCTCCGGGTCGAGCAGCAGGTCCAGCGCGACCCGCTGTTCCGCGCTGCGGCCGTGCAGGCCGAACGCCTCCCGGTCGCCGCGGACCAGCCGGACCGACTTGTCCGGCAGCACCCGGCCCAGCGCGCTGCAGCTGCCCTGGCCGCCCGCGGCCACCAGCACCAGGCCGGTGTGGCAGGGCAGCTCGCGGGCGGGCTCGCAGTCCAGCTTGCCGGTGTCGTACAGCTCCTGGATGTCCTCGGCGCTGACCTCCAGCTCGCGCATCCCGGTCCAGCCGGAATCCGGCGGCAGCTCGGCCCGGTACTCCTGCGCGGTCAGCCCGATCGAGGCCGCCTTCACCCGCAGCGGCAGGTCCTTGCTGACCAGCACCACGTCATCGCCTTCCGCGGCCAGGCTCCGCGCCACCGACAGGATCCGGGTGTCGTTGTCGCCGAGCCGGAACCCCGGCGGCAGCACCGTGGGGTCGGAGTGGTTCAGCTCGACGCGGACCGTGCCGCCCTGGTCACCGATGGGCAGGTCGGCATCCAGCCGGCCGTGCTCAATCCGCAGGTCATCCAGGTGCCGGAGGGCCTGCCGGGCGAAATAGCCCAGCTCTGGGTGATGCCGCTTGGCCTCAAGCTCGGTGATGACCACGATGGGCAGGATCACCCGGTGCTCGGCGAACCGGCTGATCGCGGCCGGGTCGGCGAGCAGGACGCTGGTGTCCAGCACGTAGCTGAACCGCCTGGCCTCGGCGTTTACCAAGGCCGCGCCGTCGGATCGGTCAGTGCTGAGCCGCGAAGTGCGACGGGCAGAAGAACTGGCCACTCGTTCTCCCCTGGGCGCCGTGACCGGCGCCGAGCTCGGACACAGAAGTGTCTTCGGGACCGGGACCTGCCCTCAAAGGGCCGGGTCCCGGCCCTTCGCTCGTCTCGCCTGCGTGCCAGGACACGAAGCTCGAGTATGTCGAGGGCCTTCCCGGGGTGGGCGGCTAGGCACCGCCCGCCTGACATCGAAGGTACCCGCACCTGGCGGCCCCCGGAAGACCCAGCCGGGGTGTCGCGTACCACGTGATACCGAGGTTTACCGGCGGCGGTGGCGGTTGATGGCGTTCGGCAAAAAAGGAGGTTTCAGGAGCCGAAGCGGCGCTGGCGCGCGGAATACGAGCGGAGCGCGCGGAGGAAGTCGACGCGGCGGAAGTCGGGCCAGTACGCGTCGCAGAAGTAGAACTCCGAATGCGCGCTCTGCCAGAGCAGGAAGCCGCCCAGACGCTGCTCGCCGGAGGTCCGGATGACCAGGTCGGGATCGGGCTGGCCGGCGGTATACAAGTGCTCGGCGATGTGCTCCACATCGAGGACCTCGGCTAGTTCCTCGATCGTGGTGCCCTTGGTCGCGTGGTCCTGCAGCAGCGACCGGACCGCGTCCGCGATCTCCCGGCGGCCGCCGTAGCCGATGGCCACGTTGACCAGCAGCCCGGGGTGGCGCGAGGTGGCCTCGCCGGCGTCCTTGAGCACCTGGGCCGTCTCCGCGGGCAGCAGATCGAGCGCGCCCACCGGTTTCACGTGCCAGCCCGCGTGGGCCAGGTTGTGCACCGTGGTCTCGATGATCTTCAGCAGTGGGTCCAGCTCACTGGCCGGCCGGGCCAGGTTGTCGGTGGACAGCAGCCACAGCGTGACCACCTCCACGCCGGCCTGGCTGCACCAGCCGAGCAGTTCGGCGATGTGCTCGGCGCCCTTCTGATGGCCGTCGGTGACATCGGTGAAGCCGGCCAGCCGGGCCCACCGCCGGTTGCCGTCCAGGATCACGCCGACATGCCGCGGCACGGAATGCCGGGTCAGGGATGTTTCCAGCCTGCGCTCGTATACGCGGTAGACGAGATCGCGCAGTCCCATCCGAACCCACTTCCGCCGCTCGTCGCCGATCAAGGGTGTGGCCTGCTCATATCAAGGATGTCACCAATGAGGGAGGGCTCGGGACATGTCCCCTGGGTTCGGTGTGTTCGGCGGCGCGGTGGGCAGGCCGGACGAGCGGTGCCGGGCGGCCTGCTTTTTCCTTTGATTTACCTGTGCTTTTGCCTGCTTTTATGTCTGCGGTCCCTCGGCGCGGACTTCCTCGACCCGGCGCAGCGCCTCGCGCAACTGGCCGAGCCAGGACTCCTCATGCTCGCCCACCAGGCGGACACACCAGGCCAGCGCGTCGCTGCGGCTGCGCGCCACGCCGGCGTCCACCAGGGTGTCCAGCACCCGGCGCTCGGACTGGCGCAGCCGGGTCATCACCGGCACCGACAGCGTGGTGAACATCACCCTAAGATCACCGGCCCGGACCCCCCAGGAGACCTTCCGGCCGAACTTGTGTTCCGCCTCGCGGGCGATCTCGATCCGGTGCTCCCGGGTCTCCTCGCGGAACCGGCGGGCCCGCCCCTCGATAGCGGCGGCGCGGACGGCGGGCGCGGCGTCTGCTGGGATGTCCAGGTCATCCACCGGGCAGACGACGGTGATCTCTTCCCGGTCCGCCACCACCTCGGGCGTCCCGCTGGACCAGGCCGCGGGCAGCCGGCCGGTGAACCATCGATGCAGGTCATCACCCGATCCGGTCGCCTCAGTACCGGATTTCTCCGTTTCCACGTAATTATGTAATCACGCAAGATCATGTAGCGCAAGCACGCTCCCGCACCCCGCCTGCCCCACCAGGCACCGCCTGAATGCTTCATGGGTGTGGCTCTTTTGGAGGGAGTTGTCTGGGTGGTGAATCAGGGAGGGCTCCGGTAGATCGGTGGTTGTCGGCCAGATCGATCACCGGGAGCCCTCGATGGCATTGTCGCCTGCCTGTACGTGTGTGTCATGTCCTGCTCATCGCGGTGTGCCTGCCGCCCCGGCGGGTTCGGCTGCCGCTGTGCCGGGGTTATTCGCCCCGGCGGGTGAGCTGTTCGGGTCGGTGGTGGCCTGGCTGGGCGGCCCGGTGGCCGGGGCGCTTGATCATGCTGGGCTGGAGGAGCGGCTGGTGGCTGATGCCCGTGAGCTTGGCCGGCTGCTGCTGCAGGCCCATCTGGACCTGCGGGCCGCCCGTGAGGAACGCCGCGCCGCGGTGACCGGCCCTGACGGAATCACCCGGATCCGGGCCGAGTCTGGGCATCAGCGGTGCCTGGCTACCCTGGCCGGCCAGGTGAGGGTGACCCGGATCGCCTACCGTGCGCCGGGCGCGCCGAACGTGCACCTGGCCGACGCGGCGCTGAGCCTGCCTGCGGGCAGGCATTCACACGGGCTGCAGCGGCTGGCGGCCATCGAGGCCACGCGGGGCTCGTTCGCGGCCGCCGCGGCGGCGATCGGCCGGGCCGCTGGGGTCCCGGCCGGGAAGCGCCAGGTCGAAGAGCTCGCCCGGGCAGCCGCGGCTGACGTGGACTGCTTCTATGCCCGCGGGCGGCCAGCGCCGGAGCGGGCCCCGGCCTCCGGCGTGCTGGTGCTGTCGGCCGACGGCAAAGGCATCATCATGCGCCCGGACGCGCTGCGCCCCCGCGCCCGCGCCGCCGCCGCGAAAAGCCACGCCAAGCTGGCCACCCGGCTGACCCGCGGCGAGGTCCGCCACCGCAAGCGGATGGCCGAGGTGGCCACCGTCTATGACATCACCCCCGCCCCCCGCACCCCAGCGGCCATCATCACCATGCCGGGCGAAGACCCGCCGCGGCCCGCGGCACCAGGCCCGGCCGCTCGCGGCAAATGGCTCACCGCCAGCGTCACCGCGGAAATCCGCCAGGTCATCGCCGCGATGTTCACCGAAGCCGCCCGCCGCGACCCCGGCCACGCCCGGCCCTGGGTCGCCCTAGTGGACGGCAACCCACACCAGATCCGCCGCATCAGCACCGAAGCCCGCCACCGCGCCACCCCGGTCACCATCGTGATCGACTTCATCCACGTACTGGAGTACCTCTGGGACACAGCCTGGTGCTTCCACCCCGAAGCCGATCCGGCCGCCGAGATCTGGGTCGCCACCCACGCCCGCGCCATCCTCGCCGGGCAGGCCAGCCACGTAGCCGCCACCATCCGCCGCGCCGCCCAGGCAGCTCAGCTCACCGGCAAGCGGGCCACCACCGCCGGAAAATGCGCCCGCTACCTCGACACCAAGCAGCCCTACCTCAACTACGAGGCCGCGCTGACCGCCGGCTGGCCCATCACCACCGGCGTCATCGAAGGCGCCTGCCGCCACCTGGTCAAAGACCGCATGGACATCACCGGAGCCCGCTGGAGCCTGCCCGGCGCCGAAGCCATCCTCAAACTCCGCACCGTCATCAGCAACGGCGACTTCGACACCTACTGGACCTACCACCTCATCCGCGAACACCAGCGAAACCACCCCCAGCCCCGCACCAGCTACCAACTCGCCGCATGACTCCCGTCACTCCAAAAGAGCCACACCCATGCTTCATCCATGCGCACCAGACCGCGTGAATGAATCAGCCACGCGGTTGCGGAACGCGGGTGCCGGGGTCAGCCGACCGGGTTGCCGGCGACCTGGGCGGCGATGGCCGGGTCCACCTGGACCGCGCCGGCGAACTCGCTGCCCAGCCAGAGCGGCACGATCTGCACGTTCTCGCCTGGCTCCGGCGCCTGCTCCTCCAGGCCTTTGCCCAGGTAGATGGCCACGTGCGAGACGTAACCGGGCGCGGTCGGGTCGGTGTGGTAGAAAAGCAGGTCGCCCGGCTGCAACTGACTCACTGACACGGCCGGCCCGGTGAGGGCCTGGGCCGCGGCCACCCGCGGCATGACGATGCCGGCCTGGGCGAACGACCACTGCACCAGCCCGGAGCAGTCGAACGAGTTCGGCCCGGCCGCGCCCCACACGTACGGCAGCCCGACCCGGCTCACCGCGGCCTTCAGCATCGCGATGAGCTCGGTGGTGGTCAGCGCGCTGCCGGCCGGGCCGGTGCCCACCGGGCTGGCCGCGCCGACCGTCCCAGCGGCCGCCGGGCGCCCGGTCTTGGCCGCGGCGACCAGCGGCTCGACCAGCGCGCCCTTCGGCATCTTGGCCTTGATCTTGCGTACCAGCGAGGCGATCTGCGCGTGCGGCGCGCTGACCATGATCGCGTTACCGATCGGGAACCCGAGCGAGCGCGCCACCTGGGCCGAGACGACCGCGTCCACCCCGCCGATGCCGACCGTGCCGAACCCGCCGACGCGCAGCGACTCCAGCTTCCGCCCGGCCACCTGAACTGTCCCGCCGAGCGGCAGCTTGTCCTGCTGGCCCATGGTGTACGAGACCGCCATGCCGCCCGCGGCCACGTTCCGCCAGAGCTGGCTGGACCGCGCCGTGGGCCCCGCCGCGAAGTCGCGGAACGTGGACGGGTCCACCCCGAGCATGGCCACGAACTTGCCGTTGACCTGGATCCGGGCCGCGTCCACCGCGCGGGCCGCCTGTACCCCGGGCAGCCGGGCCACCTTGGCCGCGGCGTCGGCCGGCAGCGCCTTATGCGACACGATCATCACGTCCGCGGTCATCAGCTTGCCGACCGGCGCCACCGCCGGCCCGCTGACCGTGGCCGCCGTGGTGACCAGGCTGGCCGCAGCGCCGTCCGGGCGCAGCAAACTTCCCGCGGGCGCACTCGGCGTGGCCGCCACGGCGCCGCCCGGGATCACGTGCGCACCGGCCGGCTGCTGGCTGGCCGCCTGCGCGGCGGGCAGCCCGGCCGCCAGGCCGGTGCCGAGCAGGGCCAGCGCCGCCAGCGCCGCGGGACCGGCAGGCCGGGTCACGGCGCGCCGGGCGCGGGCACGCGCGAGCACCGGCAGAGAGGTCACGGAACCATCAATACCCCACGCGCGCGGCGCATACCAGGCCCCCCTGGCCGGCCCCGGCCCGCGGCCCACCGCCCGCCGGGCCGCGCTGGTCAGCGCGGACCCGCCCGGGACAAAGGGTGAAAATAAGGCGGAAAATTTACCCGCCGCCGCGATCCAGCGCGGCGCGCAGCGCGGCCGGCTCGGTGACCGGGGCCAGGCAGGTGAAGTCACGGCAGACATAGGCGGCCGGCCCGCCGCCGACCAGCCCGCGCCCGGCCAGCAGCTCGATGCCGCCCATCCCCGACCCGTCGCCGAGCGCGAGAACCGCGCCCGGCGGCGCCGCGTGCAGCGCGGTCCGGTGCAGCTCCGCGGTGCCGGCCGCGCCGGGCGGCCCGACCACGGCGATCTCGGCCGGGCCGGACAGCAGTGCTTCCGCCACGGCCAGCCCCAGCCGGCCGCGCGCGGGTACCGCTCCACGATCGGCCCGAGCACGCCCAGCGCGGCCACCGCGGCCTCGCGGTGCCGCTGCGAGCCGGTCAGCGCGGCGTAGCTGAGCAGCGCACCCGCGGCGGCGAAGGCCCCGGACGGGGTGGGCCCGTCGGCCGGGTCAGCCGGCCGGAAGACCAGCGTCTCGCCGTCGTCGGCGGTGTCGTAGAAGCCACCGGACCCGTCGCCGAACCGGTCCAGCGCCGTGTCCAGCAGCTGCCCGGCCAGCGTTACCCAGCGGGCCTCGCCGGTCACCCCGGCCAGCGTGAGGAACCCGTCGGCCACGCACGCGTAGTCATCCAGCACCCCGGCGCCCGGCCCGGCCACCCCGTCGCGCGAGGTCCGGGCCAGCCGCCCGTCGGCCAGGTGCACCCGGTCCAGCAGCGCGGCCACGCCCTGCGCGGCGGCCACGAACTCCGGCTCGCCGAGCAGCAGCCCGGCCTCGGCCAGCGCGGCGATGGCCAGCCCGTTCCACGCCGCGACCACCTTGTCGTCCCGCCCCGGCCGGACCCGTTCCGCGCGGCGGCCCAGCAGCGCGTCGCGCACCCGGGCGAACCGCTGCGCATCGCTGGGGTCGGCGCGTCGCTGCAGCACCGAGCGCCCGTGCTCGAACGTGCCAGAACCCGTCACATTGAACGCCAGTGCCGCCCACTCGCCGTCCTCGGCGCCCAGTGCGCCGGTCAGCTCGGCCGGGGTCCAGGTATAGAAGAGGCCTTCCGCGCCGTCGCTGTCCGCATCCAGCGCGGCGGCCAGCCCGCCGTCCGCGGTGCGCAGTTCATTAAGCATCCACTGGCAGGTCTCGGCGGCCACCCGGCGGGCCAGCGCCGACCCGGTGCGCCGCCACAGGTGGGCGTACACCCGGGCCAGCAGCGCGTTGTCGTAGAGCATCTTCTCGAAGTGCGGCACCACCCAGGCAGCGTCCGTCGAGTAGCGGGCGAAACCCCCGGCCAGCTGGTCGTACATGCCGCCGCGGGCCATCGCCTCGGCGGTGCCCTCGGTCATGGCCAGCGCCTGCGCGCCGCCCGGGGCGCCCCGTTCGTAGTCCCGGAGCAGGAACTCCAGCACCATCGACGGCGGGAACTTGGGCGCGTCGCCGAAGCCGCCCTGGGCCGCGTCGTAGTCCCGGGCCAGCGTGCGCACCGCCTGGTCGGTCAGCTCGGCCAGCGCGGCCTGGCCCGGCGCGTCACCCGCGCCGCGCAGCGGGTTGGCCCGCTCGGCCAGTGCCGCGGCGATCTCACTTGCCTGGCGAGTGACGTCCCCCTTGTCCTCCTGCCAGGCCTTGGCCACGCCCGCCACCAGGCGCTGGAAGTAGTCGCGCGGGAAGTAGGTGCCGCAGAAGAACGGCTCCCGGTCCGGGGTCAGGAACACCGTCATCGGCCAGCCGCCCTGGCCGGTCATGGTCTGGGTGGCGGTCATGTAGACCGCGTCCACGTCCGGGCGTTCCTCCCGGTCCACCTTGATCGCCACCAGGTTGTCGTTCATCAGCGCGGCAGTGTCCGGGTCCTCGAACGACTCGTGCGCCATCACGTGGCACCAGTGGCAGGCCGAGTACCCCACCGAGAGCAGCACCGGGACGTCGCGCTCCCGGGCCGCGGCGAACGCCTCGTCGCTCCACGGCCACCAGTCCACCGGGTTGTCCGCGTGCTGCAGCAGGTACGGGCTGGTGGCGTTCTTCAGTCGATCGGCCATGTGCCCATCTTCGGCCCTGCGGTGGGCTCGCCGGTAACGGGGCGGCCGCACCGTGGGGCCGTCAAGCCGCCGGGCCGTGTTGCGAACGGAAGTCATAACGGTTATCGTTTTCAACAAGCTTGTGATGCGCCCTCCCGCTGCGCGACACGACCCTGGAGACGAAGCCACCCATGTCTGTACGCATGCCTGCCGTACGCACCCCCCGCCGCCTGGCCACCGCGGCGCTGGCCGGCGCCGGCCTGGCCGCCGCGGTGTTGGCGGCCGGCTGCTCATCCAGCCCGGAGGGGTCCACCGCGGCGGCCGATTCGAGCAGCACGATCGTGGCCATCGGGGCGGAGAACGAATACGCCAACGTGATCAGCCAGATCGGCGGCAAATACGTGCACGTGACCGCGATCGAGAGCAACCCGAACACCGACCCGCACTCGTTCGAGGCCAGCGCGAGCGTGGCCACGGTGGTCAGCCAGGCCAGCCTGGTGGTGCAGAACGGCATCGGCTACGACTCGTACATGAACAAGATCGAGTCCGCCGCACCGAACCCGCACCGCAAGGTGATCGACGTGCAGAACCTGCTCGGCCTGCCGGACAGCACGCCCAACCCGCACCTGTGGTACAAGCCGACCACCATGCCGGCGGTGGCCAAGGCAGTGGCCAGCGACCTGGCCAGCATCCAGCCGTCACACGCCAGCTACTTCCGGGGCCGGGCGGCCGCGTTCGACGCGTCGCTGCAGCCCTGGTACCAGGCGATTGCCAAGTTCAAGGCGGCGTACCCGGGCACGCCGGTGGCGGTGACTGAACCGGTCGGCGACTACATGCTGCAGGCCGCCGGCACCCGGATCCTGACCCCGTTCGGCTTCCAGGCCGACGTGATGAACGGGGTGGACCTGTCCCCGCAGTACGTTGCGCTGGAAAACAACCTGTTCGCTCAGCACAAGGTCAAGGTGTTCCTGTACAACCAGCAGGTGACCGACACCCTGACCGCCTCGTTCCTGGCCACCGCGCACAAGTACGGGATCCCGGTGGTCGGCGTGTACGAGACCATGCCGACCGGCTACAGCTACCAGTCCTGGATGCTGGCCGAGGTGCACGCGCTGCAGCGAGCGGTGGCCGACCACGTGTCCACCCAGAAGCTCGGGTCATGACCGGCCAGCCACCCGCGGCCGGCCCGGCCGAGGTGCTCAGCGTCGAGGGCCTGAACGTCCGGCTGGGCGGCCGGCCGATCCTGCAGGACGTCAGCTTCACCATGCGCGAGGGCGAATTCACCGGGCTGATCGGCGCCAACGGGGCGGGCAAGACCACCTTGCTCAAGGTGATCCTCGGGCTGCAGCCGCTGACCAGTGGCACCGTCCGGGTGGCCGGCCAGAGCAGGACCCGGCGGGCCGGGCTGGTCGGCTACGTGCCGCAGAAGATAGGGCTCGACCCGGACATGCCGCTGCGCGCCCGTGACCTGGTCGGGCTGGGCCTGGACGGGCAGCGGCTCGGCCTGCCGCTGCCCTCGGCCCGGCGGCGCAAGCTGGTGGACGAGATGCTGGCCGCGGTCGGCGCGGAGCGGTTCGCCGACTCCCGGGTCGGCAACCTGTCCGGCGGCGAACAGCAGCGGGTGATGATCGCGCACGCGCTGATCAGCCGTCCCCGGCTGCTGCTGCTGGACGAGCCGCTGGCCAACCTGGACATCGCCAGCGAGCAGGACGTGGTCAGCCTGCTCGGCCAGGTGACCAGGGAGCAGGGCGTCGCGGTGCTGATCTCGGCGCACGACATGAACCCGCTGCTGCCGGTCATGGACCGGATCGTCTACCTGGCCGGTGGCCGGGCCGCCACCGGGACCACGGACGAGGTGGTGCGCACCGACGTGCTCAGCGACCTGTACGGCCAGCACGTGGACGTGATCCGGGTGCACGACCGGATCCTGGTGGTGGCCGGCCAGAGCGGCGGCACCCGGGTGCCGGCGCCGTCCGCGGACGCGCCCGCCGGCCCGTGCGAGGACGAGCCGCAGCCGGACCCGCACCTGGCGGAGAGCGCCTCACCGTGACCCACCTGCTCCACCTGATCATCGAGCCCGGCTTCTTCGGCAACGCGCCGGTGCGGTCCGCGCTGGTCGCGGGCGGCCTCGTCGCGGTGGTGTCCGGCATCGTCGGGTCGTTCGCGGTGCTCCGCGGCCAGTCCTACGCCGGCCACGCGCTGGCCGACATCAGCGTGGCCGGCGGCTCGGCGTCGTTCCTGGCCGGGGTCAGCCCACTGTGGGGTTTTGCCGGCGTGGGCGTGCTGGCCGCCGGGGTAATGGACATGATCGGCGTGCAGCGGCCGCGCGGCCGCGACCTGGCCACCGGGATCGTCCGCGGCGCCGGGCTCGGCCTGGGCGCGCTGTTCCTGTACTGGGACACCACGCACACCAGCACCACCGGGGCCACGATCACCATCCTGTTCGGCTCGCTGTTCACCATCTCCAGCTCCCTCATCCCGGTGATCGCGCTGTTCAGCGCGCTCGCACTGGGCATCGTGCTGGTGCTGTACCGGCCGCTGCTGCTCAGTTCGGCCGCGGCCGAACTGGCCGCCGCCCGCGGCATCAGCGTCCGGCTGGTCGGCGCGGCGTGCCTGATAGCGATCGCGCTCACCGTCTCGCTGTCCGCCCTGACCATCGGCGCGATCCTGAGCACCGCGCTGCTCATCGGGCCGGCCGCGACCGGGCTGCGGCTGACCAGCCGGCCGGGGCTGGCCATGGTCTGGGCCGCGCTCATCGGTGTGGCCGCCACCTGGCTCGGCGTGCTGCTGGCCTACGACAGCTACTACTGGCCACCGGGCCGGCATGGCTGGCCGGTCAGCTTCTTCGTGGTCACCCTGATCCTGGTCTTCTATCTGCTCAGCCCCCGGCCGGTAAGGCGGGTGCCGAACTAATGTTCTCCACGTTCATGACCAGCACCTGGGAAGTGGCCAGCATCGTCGCCGTGGTGGCCGGCGTGATCGGCTTCTTCGTCGTGCTGCGCGGCGCCGCGTTCGTCGCCGACGCGGTCCCGCAGGGCGCGTTCACGGGGGCGGCCGCGGCCAGCCTGCTCGGCATCAACACGCTGATCGGGCTGGCCGTGGCCTCGCTGGCCGGCGCGCTCGGCATCAGCTGGCTGGGCCGCCGCGGCCGCCGCGACGTCGCCACCGCCCTGGTCCTGGTGGTCATGCTCGGGCTAGGTGCACTCTTCCTCAGCTTCAGCAGCGAGTACGCCCCCGAGATCTACTCACTGCTATTTGGCGAAGTACTCGGCGTCAGCGCCACCGAGATAGCACCGGTGGGCATCCTCGGTGGCCTGTGCGTCGTGGCCACCCTCATCCTGTTCCGCCCGCTGCTGCTCTCCTCCCTCATGCCCGAGCTGGCCGAGGCGCGCGGCGTCCGGTCCAGCCGGATGGAACTGGTCTTCCTGATCGTGCTGGCCCTGGCCACCAGCATGACGCTGCCGGTGACCGGCGCGCTGCTCATCTTCAGCCTGATGATCGGCCCGCCCGCCGCGGCCCGCGCAGTGACCAGCCGCCCCCTCCCCGCCATGCTGCTGTCGGTACTCGCCGCCCTGATCGTGGTCTGGCTGTCGATCGCCGCCGCGTACCAGACCAACTGGCCGGTCGGCTTCTTCGTCGGCACCCTCGGCGCGGTCTGCTACGCCATCGGCCGCATCTGGGCCGCCCTCCGCAACCGCAGGTCAGTCCGGGCCGCGGACCCCACCGCCGGAGGCCCAGGCAGCGGCGCACTGGCTGCTAATGTGCGGGTGTGATGACCGAGCCCGCTAAGCGCCCACCGGGCGGTACCCGGGTCCGCGGAACCCGCCAGGCCGAGGCGCTGTCCGCAGTGCTCAACGGGTTGCCCGGGTTCTGCAGCGCACAGCAGATCCACGCCGAACTGCGGCAGCGCGGCGAGCACATCGGGCTGACCACCGTGTACCGGCACCTCCAGGTCCTCAGCGAGGACGGCCGGGTGGACACGATCCGCGACACCAGCGGCGAAACCCTGTACCGCCGCTGCGAAACCGACGCCCATCACCACCACCTCATCTGCCGCAACTGCGGCACCAGCGTCGAGGTCGAGGGCCGGGCCGTAGAACGCTGGGCCGAACAAGTAGCCGCCGCAGCCGGCTTCACCGCCGTAGACCACACAGTGGAGTTGTTCGGCCTCTGCCCCGCCTGCACCGCCGCCGCCCGCAGCTGACCCCAGCTGTGTTCGGCGACCCCACGTGTGCGGGGCTGGTATACGCCGGCAGGGTTATGTCTGGCCGGGGGGCTAAGTTTCTTTCTGCAGGGTGGTTAGGGCCAGGCGGACCAGGTCGGCGTTGCCGGTGACGGGCTCGCCGGCTGGGCCGGTGAGGGTGTCTTCCAGGCCGACGCGGGTGGCCAGGCCGAGCTCGCCGGCCAGTTCGATCAGCGGCCAGCAGCCGTCTTCGGTACCGTGCAGCAGCAGCCAGCCCTCGCGAAGCGCGGACTCGCGCACCGCGCGGAGGATCTCCCGGCCCGCCGCGACCGCGTTGACCGGGGGCGAGGCTGGGACCTCCACCATGACGCGGAGCAGTTGGGGCAGGTCGGGCGTGGTGATCAGCCACCGCACGTCAGCTACTGACCAGACGCCGGCCTCGATGCCGATGCCGGTGGCAGCCAGGGTGTGGGCTACTTCGGCCCAGCCTGCCTCGCTGATGTTGAGCGAGGCGAAGTCGGGGCGTTCGGCGGCGGACAGGGCGGCCCAGCTCGCTACGGCGGATTGCCGGGCGGTCGGGTCGCCGCCGGTGATCCACAGTCCGGTGGAGACCCCGACCGGGGTGTCCGGGCAGGCCTGGCGGACGGCGGCTATCGCGGCGCCGACGTCGGCGGCCTGGACCGACTCGGCGCCAGCCGGGTCACGGGCGTGCAGGTGCACCGCTTCCGCCCCGGCGGCCACCGACGCGGCGGCGTCCTTGGCCAGTTCGGCTGGGGTGACCGGCACGGCCGGATGCTCGGCCCGGGTCCGCTTGCCGTTGAGACAGGCTTTGAGCGTCCGTACCGGCGTGCGCGCAGCATCCATGTGGCCATGCTCGCAGCCGTCTGGGCCGGGTGCGCACCCGGCCCAGATCTGCTTGCCGCTCAGTTAGCCGAGCTTGGCCAGGCTGACCAGGAAGGTGCCGCCGGCGCCGGTGGACTCGTCGCGCACCGTGATCAGCGCTTCGCCGTGACCCAGCCGGACGTGTGCGTACACGGTGTCACCGGGCGCCACCGCGAGGCTGATGGCCTGCCGGTGACCCTGTTGCGGGTACACCCGCCACCACAGGTAGTAGCGGTAGTGGCCGGCCACCGCCGGGCCGAGGCCCGACGAGCCCGCCTCGACCTTGGGTGCCGCGGCCGAGGAACCGGTGCCCAGGGCCAGCCCGGTCGTGGCCAGCCCGGTCGAGCCGGCCGCGGTGTGCCGGTAGGCCCGGCACACCCGCCAGGTGCCGAACGTGTCCAGGAAGCGGTTCTTGGCCGCCGTGCTAGCTGCGGCCGCCGTGACAGCGAGCGGGGACGGAGCGGCAACATTAGTCGAGTCACCAATAATGGAGTCCGGCGTGCTGTCGCCGATAATGCTGGTGTCCCCAATGATGCTGTCGTTATTGATGCTGTCTACGCCAATATTGGTCGAATCGCCAATAATGCTGTCCGCCGAGATCAGGCTGGCGTCGCCAATGATGCTGGCATCGCCAATGATGCTGACGTCGCCGATAATCGAGATCGCCGCGGTGCTCGGCGCGACCTTGGTCACCGCGCAGCGAGACGGCGCCGCGTGCACCTGGCCGGTGACGAACCGCTTCCAGGCGGCCAGTTCAATCCGGCCGGACGGCCGGGCCGGCAGCCCGTTGGCGATCAGTTCGGACTGGGTGGCGGTCAGCGGGCTGAATCCGGCGGGCAGCGTCACATTGACGGCCTGGATCCCGCCACCGCAATTAACAAGAGACCGGGTGCCGAGGGTGGCATCCGGGGTACGGGCCGCACCCGCCATCGCGGGAGCGGACAGCAGAACCTGGCCAACCACCAGCCCGGCAATCGCTACAGGCCACAATGGCCAGCGCCCTCGCGGCGCACGCATTAAACCGGTGCCGATCATCAGCGACCTCCTCGGGCCATGCGCACCATTGAGGTGGTGCGCGCGGCGGCAAACAGCGCGACTGCAGGGCGGGGGGCTGCCGTCAGGTCCGGTCACGTGGCAGCATAGCGACTGACCGGGCAGGTCAAAGGCTATACGCCAGACATGTCGTGAGCTATACCTCTAGTGTCCTGGCCAGGATGGCGTATCCGGACACGAACCCCCTCCTGTGCCTACCTTGGCACAACTGTGACCAGCGGCGCGATGCCATCCTGGCAGCGGCCGCCGGGGGCAGCGGCCCCGGTCAGCCAACTTCTGGCCAGAGATCCGATCACTACCTGACGACGGCCTAGCCGCGGCGACCGGCCCGGCTGCGCAGAAGCTGGGGTTTTCGCGGGATATCTCGGTTCGGTGACGGTGTGCCCGCCCGGTCCCGGTGGGCGTTGACATGCCGGATACATCGGATCTATTTTCCAGGCACACAACCGGCGGTGCCCAGCAAACGGACGGCGCGCGACGGCGCGCGCCGCAGGCCCGAGGGAGTGGACACAGGAGGACCGATGGTACTTCGCAGACGCTTCAGCGTGTCCGCCTCGGCCGCGATCGCGGTCGCAGTGCTGATCGCCGGCTGCGGCTCCAGCGGCGGCGGGAACAGCTCAAGCTCGGCCAGCAGCCCAGCCAGCTCCGGCCCGGTCAAGGTCGGCGTAGACCTCACCTACAACAACACCGCGTTCTGGGCCGCGTACATCAACTACGAGACCCAGTACGCCAAGCAGCTGCACATCAAGCTGCTCGGCCCGCTGCTCTCGGCGGCCAGCGCCAGCCTGCAGAACCAGCAGATCCAGGAGCTGGTCAACGAGGGCGCGCAGGCCATCATCGTCAACCCGGAGACGGCCACCAGCCTCGGCCCGGCCATCTCCTACGCGGCCAGCCACCACGTCAAGCTGATCTCGGTGGACACCATTGTCGGCGTGGGCAAGGTGTACATGGTCGTCCGGGCGTCCAACTTGCTCTACGGGCTGGACGCCTGCGCCTACATCAGCGCCAAGGCGAAGTCCGGTTACGTGCTCGACCTGGAGGGCGACCTGACCTCCTCCAACGGCGCGGACCGGACCAACGCGTTCAACGCCTGCATGGCCGCCAACGACCCCGGAGTCAAGATCCTCAAGGACCCCACGGTGTGGACCGACGCGACCGCGGTCACCGACGCGCAGAACGCGGTGAACGCCTACGGCAGCAAGCTGAAGGCCATTTACTCGCAGTGGAGCAGCCCGGACACCGGTATCGTCCCGCTGCTCAAGAACAAGGGGCTGACCGGCAAGGTCCTGGTGGTCAGCGACGACGGCGTCCCGTTTGAGATGTGCGACATCACCAAGGGGATCACGAACGCGTCGCAGTCCCAGCCGGCCAACCTGTATGCCTACTGGGCGCTCAAGTACGCGGTGGACGCCGCGCACGGCGTCGCGCTCAAGCCGGGCCAGCCGGGCGGCGGCGCGCCGACCCTGCAGAACCTGACCTACCAGGGCGACACGAACCTCGGTGACCCGATCGTCGCCCCGTTCGTGACCAAGACCGCGTCCAGCCTGTCGGTCAGGCCGGTGGACGGGCTGTCCGGGACGGTGAACACCACCCCGGTCACCGACCAGCAGTTGTGGGGCAACGTGTACGGCGCCGCGCATGGCGGGGTCTGCAGCGCCGCCGCGTCGGCTGGATGACCGAGACGGCCACGCCTGCTGCCCCGGCGGCCGCGCCAGCCGCCGAGGCAGCAGGCATCTATAAGCAGTTCGGCAGCACCCAGGCGCTGCGCGGCGTGGACCTGACCCTGTGGCCGGGCCGCTGTCTCGGCCTGGTCGGCCGGAACGGTGCGGGCAAGTCCACCCTGGTGTCCATCCTGAGCGGCATTTACCCGGCGGACAGCGGCGTGGTGCGCTTCGACGGGCAGCCCGCCCCGGCGAACGGTGACACCGGGGCCTGGCGCCACCGGATCGCCACCGTGTTCCAGCACTCGATGGTGGTGCCGGGGCTGACCGTGGCGGAGAACGTGTTCCTCGGCCGGCAGCCAGTGCGGGCCGGCCGGGTGGACTGGCGCGGGATGCGCGCGCAGGCCGCACAGGTCATGGCGGAATGGGGCTTCGCCATCGACGTCCGGCTGCCCTGCGCCGACCTGACCGTGGAGCAGCGGCAGATCGTGGAGATCGCCCGCGCGCTGGCGGCCGGCACCCGGTGCCTGCTGCTCGACGAGCCGACCGCCGCGCTGGAGCGTGGCGGGATCGAGCGGCTGTTCGCCCGGGTCCGGCAGCTCGCCACGAGCGGGGTCGCGATCCTGTACATCTCGCACCATCTCGAGGAGGTCTTCGAGATCTGCCAGGACGTCGCCGTGCTCCGGGACGGCGAGCTGGTGCTGACCAGCCCGGTCCCCCAGCTGACCAAGGACGACCTGGTCACCGCCATGATCGGCCCAGATGTCGGTGCGACCAGGGCCGATCTGACCGGCACCGGTCCCGGCGCGCTTTCCGGTCCCGAGACCGGCGCCGATCCCGGGACCCGGACTTATGCCGGGACGCGGAACACTACCGGGACCGGCGGCGGGACCGGGAACGGGAAAGCGCCGGGTTCCCGGGCCGAGCCGTGTCTGGTGGTGGACAACGTGTCCGCCGAGCTGCCCGGTGGGCGGGTCAGCTCAGTGTCGCTGGACGTGCGGCCCGGCGAACGGGTCGGGCTGACCGGGCTGCTCAGCGGCGGGGTCAGCTCGCTGGCCCGGATCGTGGCGGGCGCTGAGCCGTACACCGCGGGCCAGGTGCGGGTGGGCGGCCAGCGGCTGGTCCCGGGGCGCCGCGATCTGGCCGTGCGGCTCGGCGTCGGGTACATCCCGGAGGACCGCCAGCGGGACGGGTTCGTGGCGCCGCTGGGCGTGGCCGAGAACGTCACCATGACCATCACCGACTGGCTGGCCACCATGCTCGGCTTCATCCGGCCACGGGCCCGGGCCGCCGCGGCGGCGCCGTTCGCCCGCGGGCTGTCCATCGTCTCGGCCGGGCTCGGCCAGCCCGTGGCCGAGCTGTCCGGCGGGAACCAGCAGAAGGTCACCGTGGGCCGGGCGCTGGCCCGCGAGCCCCGGCTCATCGTGGCCATCACGCCGACCCGCGGCGTGGACGTGGCCTCCAAGGCGCTGCTGCTGGCCGAGCTGGCCGCAGTGACCGAGCGCACCGGGGCCGGCCTGCTGCTGGCCACCGACGAACTCGATGACCTGGTCATCTGCGACCGGGTGATCGTGCTGCTGCGCGGCGAGCGGTTCACCGAGTTCGCTGAGCCGCCGTTCGACCGGGAAGCCCTGATCGCAGCCAGCGAGGGGATCCTCCGCCCGGCAAAGGGAGAGACCTCATGAGCGACAGACCGGATGCCACCGGGACCACGGTCGCCGACCGCGGCCGGGCCGCGGTGGAAGCGGTGCTGCAGGGACGCAGCCGCAGCGCGGCGGCCATCTCGCTGATCCGCGAGGCAGCGCTGCTGCCGGTGCTGGTCGTGCTCATCATCATCGGCGCGTTCCTGAACAGCGCGTTCCTCACCGTGTCGAACATCTCCGGGATCGGGCAGCAGATCTCCGCGCTCGGCGTGGTCGTTGTCGGGGAGAGCCTCATCCTGCTCATCGGTGGCATGGACCTGTCCCTGGAAGGCACCTACGGGCTGGCCCCGATGGTGGCCGCCTGGCTGATCGTCTCGGTGTCCGCGTTCGGCTCCGGCACCAAGCTGAACCCGTTCCTCGGCATCCTCATCGTGCTGGCCGTCGGCGCGGCGGTCGGCCTGGTGAACGGCCTGCTCATCGTCCGTGGCCGGCTGAACGGGTTCATCGTCACGCTCGGCATGACGATCGTCCTGGCCGGCCTGCAGGAAGGCATCGTCAAGGGCAACACGCTGTTCAACCTGCCGTCCGCGTTCACCTACCTGGGCGCGGCCTACATCGGCAAGGTGCCGGTCTCGCTCATCGTCACCGCGATCATCTTCGTGGCCACCGGCCTGTTCCTGCGCTACCACCGGGTGGGCCGGGCCATCTACGCGGTCGGCGGCAACCGGGAAGCGGCCCGCGCGGCCGGGATCAAGGTGGACCGGGTCCGGCTCGGTGTCTACGTGGCCGGCAGCGTGCTGGCCGCGGTCGGCGGCCTGATGGAAGCCGGCCGGGTGTCCGCGGTCACCGGCCAGCAGGGCTACCAGGAAGGGATCATCTTCGCGGTCTTCGCGGCGGCCGTGATCGGCGGGGTCAGCCTGCAGGGCGGGCGCGGGAACATGGTCGGCGCGGCGTCAGGTGTGATCTTGCTCGGCCTGGTGCAGAACATCCTTGACCTGGCCAACGCGCCGAACTACTGGATCGAGGCCATCGACGGCGCCGTCATCCTGGTCGCCCTGGTGCTGGCCCGGCTGATCGGCGGCGAGGCCACGGCCGAATGAGCGGCAGGAAGACTCCGTCATGACGACGATCCTGGGCTTCGAGACGCACGACGTCCGGTTCCCGACCTCACGCATGCTGGACGGCTCGGACGCCATGAACCCGAGCCCGGACTACTCGGCCGCGGCACTGATCGTGCGCACCGACGCGCCGGATGGGCTGGCCGGCCACGCGCACGTGTTCACCATCGGCCGCGGCAACGAGATCCAGCTGGCCGCCATCCGCGCGTTCGAGCCGTTCCTGGCCGGCCGGGATCTCGACGAGACCCTGGCCGACCTGGGCGGGCTGAGCCGGCGGCTGACCGGGGACAGCCCGCTGCGCTGGCTCGGCCCGGAGCGGGGCGTGGTGCACATGGCCGTCGGCGCGGTGCTGAACGCGTGCTGGGACCTGGCCGCGCGGCGCGCGGGCCAGCCGCTCTGGCAGCTGCTGGCCGGGCTGCCGGTGGCCGAGATCGTCGCGCTGGTCGACTTCCGCTACCTGTCCGACGTGCTGACCCCGGACGAGGCCACCGCGCTGCTGGAACGGGCCGCGCCGGGCCGGGAGGGCCGGATGAAGGCGCTGCTGGCCGACGGCTACCCGGCCTACACCACCACCCCGGGCTGGCTGGGCTATTCCGACGAGCGGCTGGCCGAGCTGTGCACCGAGGCGGTACAGGACGGCTTCAGCCAGGTCAAGCTCAAGGTCGGCGCGCGGCTCGACGATGACCTGCGGCGCTGCGCGATCGCCCGGGCCGCGGTCGGCGACGAGGTGCGCATCGCGCTGGACGCGAACCAGGTCTGGGACGTGCCCGAGGCCATCGCCTGGGTCCGGGCGCTGGCCCCGTTCCGGCCCGCCTGGATCGAGGAGCCGACCAGCCCGGACGACATCCTGGGCACCGCGCAGGTGCGCCGCGGGGTGCACCCGATCGGGGTGGCCACCGGCGAGCACGTCGCGAACCGGGTGATCTTCAAGCAGCTACTCCAGGCGCAGGCCATCGACGTCATGCAGATCGACGCGTGCCGGGTGGCCGGGGTCAACGAGAACCTGGCCAACCTGCTGCTGGCGGCCAAGTTCGGGGTGCCGGTCTGCCCGCACGCCGGCGGCGTGGGACTGTGCGAGATGGTCCAGCATCTGTCAATGTTCGACTACGTCGCGTTGTCCGGCACGACCGAGGACCGGCAGATCGAATGGATCGACCACTTGCACGAGCACTTCACCGCGCCGGCCCGGGTGGAGCACGGGCGGTACCTCACGCCGCGCTCCCCCGGTGCGTCGGCCGAGCTGAAGCCGGAGTCGGTCAAGGAGTTCAGCTACCCGGACGGGCCCGCCTGGCGCGGCACGGCGGGCGCTCGTGATCGTTGACGCGCATCACCACCTGTGGGATCCGGGGACCCGGCGGCACGCCTGGCTGGACGCGCTGCCGCAGCTGCGCAGACCGTTCGGCATCCGGGAATTCAGCCAGCTCGCCGCCGCGCAGTCGGTGACCGCCAGCGTGCTGGTGCAGGTGCTGGCGTCGGCCGCGGAGACCGAGGAGTTCCTGGCCCTGGCCGGCCGCACGCCGCTGCTGGCCGGCGTGGTTGGCTGGGCCGACCTGACCGCCCCGGGCATCGGCGACGAGCTGGCCCGGCTCCGCCAGCTGCCCGGCGGTGACCACCTGGCCGGCGTCCGGCATCTGGTCCAGGACGAGCCGGACCCGGACTGGCTGGGCCGGCCGGACGTGCGCCGTGGGCTGCGCGCGGTGGGTGACGCCGGGCTGGTGTACGACCTGCTGGTCCGGCCCGGGCAGCTGCCCGCGGCCATCTCGGTGGCCCGCGACCTCGGCGATGTCCGCTTTGTGCTGGACCACGGGGCCAAGCCGGACATCGCGCACGGCCAGGCCGAGCCCTGGTCCACCCTGATCGGCGAGCTGGCCGCCGCGCCCAACGTCAGCTGCAAGCTGTCCGGGCTGGTCACCGAGGCGGGCCCGGGCTGGGAGCCGGGCCAGATCACCCCGTACGCGAACCGGCTGCTGGACTGCTTCGGCCCGGCCCGGCTGATGTTCGGCTCGGACTGGCCGGTGTGCACGCTGGCCGCGGGCTACGGCGACGTGCTGCGGCTGGCCGTCACCGCGCTGGCCAGCCGGCTCAGCCAGGGCGAACTGGACGGCCTGCTGGCCGGGAACGCCGCCCGTATTTATGGCTTGCGGCTACAAGACTGAGGCCAGCCACTGCTGGACGCTGGCGATGTGCACGGTGGACCAGGACCGGGCCACCTCCGGATCGTGCGAGGCCAGCGCGTCCAGGATGGCCCGGTGCTCGGCCAGTGTCCGCTGCGTCGCGCCGGCCTGGGTGAGCCCGCGCCACACCCGGGCCCGGGACGTCGGCCCGGATAGCGAGTCCAGCAGCGAGCACAGCACGCTGTTCCCGGAGCAGGCCGAGATCCGGCGATGGAATTCCAGATCGTTGGCGACCAGATCCTCCACTCCGGGATCGTCGCCCAGGCTGTCCAGCAGGCCGCGCAGCCCATCCAGTTCCGCCGCGGTGATCCGCTCCGCCGCCATGGCCGTGGCCTCCGGCTCCAGGATCCGGCGTACCTGGAGGAACTCCAGCACGGTGGTGTCACGGTGAAAGTCCACGATGAAGCTGAGCGCTTCGAGCAGCAGCGGCGGCTGCAGGCTGGTCACGTAGGTGCCGTCACCGCGGCGCACGTCCAGGATGTTGACCAGGGACAGCGCCTTGACCGCCTCGCGCAGCGAACTGCGGGACAGGCCCAGCTCAGCGGCCAGATCGGCTTCCCGCGGCAGCCGGTCCCCGGCGCGCAGTGTGCCGGAGACGATCATGGCCTTGATTTTCTCGATCGCCTCATCTGTCAGCGCCACGGCTGCCCTCCGTACCCGAACCGCCTACTGCGCTGCTGCCCCAGGCCCTGGCTACCGACATCCGCGCACATCCGATGTTTCCCGAGACTATCCCACGGGTGCAGCCCAGGTCAGAATGGTGGCAAGCTATACCAGTGGTCTTGCTCTTCCTGCTCTGCGGCATTCTGGCCGGGTTTGCCGCCTACCGCTTCGGGGCCGCTCGCGCCTCGATGCGCACGCTCAACACAGCCAAGCGCGGGGTTGGCACGGTGCGGAAGACGGCGTGGCGGCACACCTGGGTGGGCCTGCTGTTCATCGCCGGCCTGATCGTGCTGCTCTACGTGGTCGGGCGGCTCGGCGGCTTATCCGCCGACTGACCCGGCCGGCCACTGGCCCACGGTGAACGTGGGGTGCCAGAAGCTGAGCGGCCAGAAGAAGATCGAGATGAAGTACTGCACCCAGCTGTGCAGCGCGGCCAGGTTGAACGCCGCGTGCGGGATGTGTGGCGACGCGGTGTTCACGAACAAGCCGATCAGCACATAGACCACGATGACCAGGCCTTTGACGCTGAACAGCGCCTTGACGTAATCCACCGCAACTCCCCTTCCACCTGCTGGCAGGATAGTTCGGCGCTGGCCAGATGCCACGGTGACACCCCGGCGGATGTCGGCCGGTGCTGATAACAAGGGACATATGGCTGCCACCACCGACGTCCTGCGCGACGAGGCCGAGCGCTGCCTGCGCGCGCTGGCCGGGGAGCAGGCCCGGCTACGCGCGGACCAGTGGACCGCAATCGAGGCGCTGGCCGGTGGCCGCCGCCGGGCGCTGGTCGTGCAGCGCACCGGCTGGGGCAAGTCCGCGGTCTACTTCGTGGCCACCGCGCTGCTCCGGGCCCGCGGCGCCGGGCCCGCGGTGATCGTCTCCCCGCTGCTCGCGCTGATGCGCAACCAGATCGACGCGGCCGCCCGGGCCGGCCTGCACGCCCGCACGGTCAACTCGGCCAACGTGGCCGAGTGGGACGAGATCTACGCGGAGATCGGCGCCGGGGCGGTCGACGTGCTGCTGGTCAGCCCGGAGCGGCTGAACAACCCGGGGTTCCGCGACCAGATCCTGCCCCGGCTGGCCGGCACCGCCGGGCTGCTGGTGGTGGACGAGGCGCACTGCATCTCCGACTGGGGCCACGACTTCCGGCCCGACTACCGCCGGCTGCGCACCCTGCTGGCCGGGCTGCCGGCCGGCGTGCCGGTGCTGGCCACTACGGCCACCGCCAATGCCCGGGTCACCCACGACGTGGCCGAGCAGCTGGCCACCGGCGACGGGGAGAAGGTGCTGGTGCTGCGCGGCCCGCTGGACCGGGACAGCCTGCGGCTGGCCGTGGTCCGGCTGTCCACCGCGCAGCAGCGGCTCGGCTGGCTGGACGGGCAACTGGACGGCCTGCCCGGCTCCGGCATCATCTACGCGCTGACCGTGGCCGCGGCCCAGGAGACCGCGGCGTTCCTCCGCGACCGGGGCCACCAGGTCGCCGCGTACACCGGCCGGGACGAGCAGGCCGACCGGCTCGGCGCCGAGCAGGCGCTACTGGCCGGGGAGCTCAAGGCGCTGGTCGCGACCAGCGCGCTCGGCATGGGCTTCGACAAACCAGACCTCGGGTTCGTGGTGCACCTGGGCGCACCGCAGTCACCGGTCGCGTACTACCAGCAGATCGGCCGGGCCGGCCGGGCGGTGCCCCGGGCCGAGGTGATCCTGCTGCCGGGGCCCGAGGACCGGGACATCTGGGCTTACTTCGCCACACTGGCCTTCCCACCCGAGCCGGTGGTCCGGTCCACGCTGGCCGCGCTCGGCGCGGCTGACCGGCCGCTATCGGCCAGCGCGCTGGAAACCCAGGTGGACCTCAGCCGGGCCCGGCTGGAGATGATGCTCAAGGTGCTGGACGTGGACGGCGCGGTGCGCCGGGTCAGCGGCGGCTGGACCGCGACCGGCCAGCCGTGGGCCTACGACGCCGACCGCTACGCCCGGGTGGCCGCCGAGCGGCAGCGTGAGCAGCAGGCCATGCTCAGCTACCTGGACACCAGCCAGTGCCGGATGGAGTTCCTCCGGCAGCAGCTGGACGACCCGGCGGCCGGGCCGTGCGGCCGGTGCGACAACTGCACCGGGCACCCGTGGCCGGCCACCGTGCCCGAAGCGGGCGCCGCGGCCGCGCAGGCCCGGCTGCTCCGGCCCGGGCTCGACGTCACCCCGCGCCGGATGTGGCCGCCCGGTATGCCGGCCCTGGGCGTCGAGGTGTCCGGCAAGATCGCCCCGGAGCAGGCCGCCGACACCGGCCGGGCGCTTGGCCGCCTGACCGGGCTTGGCTGGGGTGTACGGCTGCGCGCCGTGCTGGGTGATGAGCCACCAGCTGGCGTTCGGGAAGAAGGGGTTGATCAGGCGGTGCCGGATGACCTGGTTGCTGCCCTGGTACAGGTGCTGGCCGCGTGGGAGTGGCCGCGGCGGCCGGCCGGCGTGGTCAGCCTGCCCAGCCGGAGCCGGCCGCGGCTGGTCGGCAGCCTGGCCGAGCGGATCGCCGGGATCGGGCGGCTGCCGCTGCTCGGCTCGCTCGGTTACGCGGGCCACGGGCCCGGGCCGCGCCAGTTCAACAGCCCGCAGCGGCTCCAGGCGGTGTGGCGTGAGCTGGTGCTGCCCGATCCGGCGCGCGCGGCGGTGGCCGGCCTGGACGGCCCGGTGCTGCTCATCGACGACCGGATCGAGACCGGCTGGACGATGACCGTCGCGGCCAGGCTGCTGCGCGAGGCGGGCGCGCCTGCCGTGCTGCCGCTCGCGCTCGCCGTCGCTACTGGCTAACCCCTCTTGCCGGGACGGCCGGACGGGCGCAGATTAGGGAGAGCACGACACGGCCGGTCGCCGGGGTGTGTGCGACGCCGGTAGCGGCACCGGCCGCCAGGTGGGGGATCAACAAGGGGGCATACCACCATGCGGCGACGACATCTATGGCGATATCGGCTGTACGCACTCATGGCGGTGGTCGCGGGGGCGGTCACGGCGCTGGCGCTGGGGGGTGCCATGCCGGCCGTGTCGGCGGTATCCAGCGCCGTCCGGTGAACGGCCGTGGCACCGCATGCCATCGGCGAACTCGACTGCAACGGGCTCAGCACCACCCAGCGGGCGGTGAAACAAGGGCTGTCCTGCCTCGACCCGCGCGGGCCGGGGGTCAGCCGGTTCGAGGACAACGACCACTACATCGGGCACGACGAGCCGTCCGTCCGGTTCCTCTCCGGCCAGCCCGGCTCCGGCAACAACGTCACGTTCAACGAGCGGCTCCCCGTCGAGCCCGCCAAGCTGCCGACCGTCCGGCATCCCGGCAAGGACGTCACGCACACGTTCGAGCTGACCATCGCGCCGTGGTTCTCCACCACGGTGTGCGACCCGAATTCCGCGCCGCTGCTGCCGTGCAAGCCGGAATCGGATGCCAATGCGCCGGCCGGCAGCTACCCGGGGGCGGGGGCGGCGTTCGTGGAACTGCAGTTCTATCCACCCGGGTTCGCGCCGTTCAGCGACGCGATCAGCTGCGACAACTCGCACTGGTGCTCGGCGCTGAACATCGACAGCCTGGAGTGCCAGGGCAACGGGTCCGGCCCGTGCAACAACCAGTGCACCGAGCCGGTCAACTTCGCGTTTTTGCAGACCAACGGCGTGCCAACCGGGCCGCCCAGCCCACAGTTCAGTAACTTCGCCACGTTCCGCCCGAACCGGCACACGCTGATGATGAACCCGGGCGACCGGATAACGGTGCAGATGTTCAACGCCAAGATCCCGGGGGGTCATGCGCTAGAAGTGAAAGAGACCGACTGGTCTACCGGCCAGAGCGGTTTCATGATCGCGTCGGGCGCGAACGGCTTCATGAACACCAACCCGTTCAGCTGCGCGGGCCACCGGTTCAACTTCCAGCCGGAGTACAACACCGCCCGGGCGCAGAACATCATCCCGTGGGGCATCGGGCCCTACATGATCAACGACGAGTACGAGATCGGCCACTTCGAGCCGTGCACGTCGGTCAGCGGCGCGGGCACCATCGCGGTGGGCGCGCACCGCACCGACACGTACTACAAGCACTGCGCGGGGCCATACGAGGCGGGCAAGGACACGAAGGGGCTGGAACCGAACGATGCCCCGTGCTACCGGTTCGGCGATACGCACGGAGGCCTCGCGGCGCCCAACCAGGTGACCGGATGCGGCGTGTTCCTGAACGCGATCGGCGACCTGGACTACGACGGCACCCCGTACCGGGCGGACTGGCCGGACTCGGTCCAGCCAGGCCGGTACCCATCGACGTTCCTGCAACAACAGCCGACCACGGTCGGCGGTAATCACTATCCGGCCATCCAGTTCATGACCGACTCCAGCGCCACGCAGTTCAACACGAACTGCAACCTGAACACCGGATCCGGCTGCGTGCTGCCACCCAAGGGCCCGGGGCACTTCTATCCGTACTTCACCCAGGCGATGGTCGGCGGCAGCTGCGTATGGGAGTACGGCAACATGCGCAACGGCAACACGTTCGGCCAGGACGCCCAGTACGGCAAGGTCGGGCCGGGCACGCTCGGCGCGTTCGTCGGGCCGGTGATGCGCAACCCGGACTGCTGACGCCGCGGGCCGGCCGTCCCGTCCGGGATGGCCGGCCCACCCGGCGGCTGGCTCAGCTCCGTACCGGCTCAGCTTCGGCCTCGGCCGCTGGCTGCGGCGCGCCCTGTTCCCGGATGCCGTACCGCCGGTACACCCGGCCCAGCGGCCCGGGCGCCCACCAGTTGGCCCGGCCGAGCAGCCGCATGGTGGCCGGCACCAGCAGCACCCGGACGATGGTCGCGTCCACGATCAGCGCGACGATCATGCCCACGCCGAGCAGCTTGATGAACGTGATGCCGGACGCGGAGAACGCGCCGACCACGATGACCAGCATCAGCGCCAGGCTGGTGATCAGGCCGCCGGTGCGCTGCAGCCCGCTCGCGATGGCCCCCGCGTTGTCGCCGGTGACGTCGTACCGCTCGCGGATCCGGGACAGCAGGAACACCTCGTAGTCCATGGACAGGCCGAACACGATGGCCAGCAGCAGGATCGGCATGGCCGGGTCGATGCTGCCGGTCGGGGTGAACTGGAGCAGCCCGGACAGGTGCCCCTCCTGGAAGATCCAGACGATCACCCCGAACGTGGCCGACAGCGACAGCGCGTTCATCAGGATGGCCTTGACCGGCAGCACCACCGAGCCGAAGGCCAGGAAGAGCAGCACGAACGTGGCCAGGCAGATGACCAGCGCCATCCACGGCAGGGTGTGACCCAGGCTGGCCAGCTCGTCCACCAGCTGCGCAGTCACGCCGCCCACGTAGACGTGACTGCCCGCCGGGGCCGGCACCGCGCGTACCGCCGTAACCAGCTGCCGCGCCGTTACCGAGGAAGGATCTGCTGCATAACGCAAGTCCAGCCGCGCGGTGTCGCCACGGAGCCCGGTGATCTGGGCTGCCGAGACACCTGGGACGTGCTCGAGGCGCTGCTGGTACGCGGCGAGCGCGGTCCGCTGGGCCGGTGCCGTGACCAGGCCGTCCAGCTTGGCCAGCACCTCGATCGGGCTGGCCGGGTTGCCGGGGAAGTCCTGGTTCAGCGCCTCGGCCACCACCCGGGCCGGGGCGCCCGCGGGCAGCGACCGGGCGTCGGTGCCGCCCCAGGTGATGTGCCGGAACGGGGCGGCCAGCGCGAGCAGCGCGACCACGATCACCACGGCGTACCCGGCCGGCCGCCGCATCACGCGGCGGGCCAGCCGGTACCAGGCGCCGCTCTGCTCCTCGCGGGGCGCCCGGGCCGCGGCGCGGCGGATCCGCAGCGCGTTCACCCGCGGGCCGAGCACGGCCAGCAGCGCGGGCAGCACGGTGAGCGCGGCCAGCATGTCCACCACCACGATGGCCACCCCGCCGTAGCCCATCGAGCGGAGGAACGTCTCCGGGAACAGCATCAGCCCGGCCAGCGCCACCGCCACGGTGACCCCCGACACCGCGATCGTGCGGCCCGCCGTGGCCACCGCCGCGGCCACCGCGTCCTCCGTCGTCGGCTGCCGGTGCAGTTCCTCCCGGAACCGGCTGACCATGAACAGGCCGTAGTCGATGGCCAGGCCCAGGCCGAGGATCGTGGTGATGTTGATCGAGTAGATGGAAACCCCGGTGACCAGGGTGAGCAACCGGAGCGCAGCGAACGAGCCAAGGATGCCGATGCCGCCGATGGCCAGCGGCAGGCTGGCCGCGGCCAGGCTGCCGAAGATCACCAGCAGCAGGACGAGCAGCACCGGCAGCGAGATGGCCTCGGCCCGGCCGATGTCCGACTTGACCTCCTTGTTGATCGCCGCATAAGTCGGCACCTGCCCGCCGGCCTGGGTGGTCAGCCCGGGAGCGGTGATCTTGCCCTGGATCTCGGCGTAGGTGTCCAGCCGGGCCGAGTCGGACCCGCCGGCCAGTTGCAGCGCCGCATAGGTGGCGTGCCCGCCGTCGCCGACGAACTGCGCCGAGCCGGTGGTCCAGTAGGTGGCCGCGGACGGCACCTCGCTCCTGGGCAGCGCGGCCAGCGACCGGGCCACCGCGGCCCGGAACGCGGCGTCGTGCACGGTCAGCGTCCGGCTGGTGTAGAGCACCACCACGTCGGCCGTGTTCCGGCCGAACGTCCGCGCGGCCAGGTTGCTCTCCTGCTGGCTCTGGCTGTCCGGCGGGGTGAAGCCGCCGCCGGACTGCAGCGCGCCGAACACGCCGGTCCCCCAGACCGCCGCGGCCACCACCACCAGGCCAGCCAGGGCCAGCACCAGCCGTCGCCGCGCGTATACCAGTCGCCCCCATGACTCGAACATCGCGCCCTCCAGCGCCTAGACTGCTATCAGGAGTCACAACCGTGAACACCGTAAACTGCTAGTGGTGTTAACTTCGCATCTGCCGTTTACTAATGTCAAGGCTGTTTACCTGATGGCAACCCGGATCACAGCGGGCTCTCAGCCAGGCCCCGGTTAGGAGGCGCACGAGTGCCGGAGACGCTGAGCCGACGCGACCGCGTCCGCGCCGAGACGACGGTGGAGATCAAGCAGACCGCGCGGAAGATCCTGATCGAGCAGGGCCACGAGGCGGTCACGCTGCGCGCCATCGCCCGGGACATGGGGATGACCGCGCCCGCGCTGTACCGCTACTTCGGCAGCCACGAGGACCTGCTGCTGAACGTATGCGGGGACATCTTCGGCGAGCTGGCCGACGAGATCGAGGCCGCCATCCACGCGGCCGGTGACGCGGGCGGCGACATCACCGCCAAGGTGGCCGCCGCGTGCCGCGCGTTCCGGCACTGGGCGCTGAACCACCGGCCCGAGTTCGCGCTGCTGTTCGGCACCCCAGTGCCCGGCCTGGACGTGGAGAAGGACGACATCGCCGAGGAGTGCGCCCGGCGGTTCGCGGGCACGTTCTTCGCCCTGTTCCTGGAGCTGTGGCAGCGGCGGCCGTTCCCGGTGACGCCGCCGGAGAAGATCGAACCGGGCCTGCGTGCGCAGCTGGCCCGCTACCAGGAGGGGCTCGGCACCGGCCTGCCGCTCGGCGCGCTGCTCGCGTTCCTGCGCTGCTGGGTCCGGCTGTACGGGATCGTGAGCATGGAGGTGTTCGGCCACCTGCACTTCGCGCTGGACGACGCCGAGCCGATCTTCGAGATCACCCTGGCCGAGATGGCCCGCGACCTCAACCTCCCCTACCCACCCCCGGCCTGACCGCCCCAGTCACGCCGGGTGGCCCGCAGTTGGCGACTGGGGCGGCCGGCCGGTCAGCCGTGCCCGGCGATGGGGTGCGGCACGTACAGCTCCTCGAGCTGGTACATCTCGTCCGCGCTCAGCTCCAGCTGCTCGGCGGCCAGCGCGTCCTGCATGTGCGCCACCTTGGTGGCTCCCACGATCGGCGCGGTCACCCCGGGCCGGTGCAGCACCCAGGCCAGCGCGACCTGGGCGGGCGGCACCCCCCGGTCCGCCGCGACCTGGGCGGCGCGGTCCGCGACGTCGTAGTCCTCGGTCATCGAGTACAGCGAGTCGCCGAACGCGTCGCTGTTCGCCCGGGTGGTGTGCCTGCCGCCGTCCCGGGTCCGGTTGCCAGCCAGCAGGCCGCGGGCCAGCGGGCTCCACGGGATGACCCCGACGCCCTGGTCGATGCACTGCGGGATCATCTCCCGCTCTTCCTCGCGGTAGACCAGGTTGTAGTAGTCCTGCATGGACACGAACCGGGTCCAGCCGTGCGCGTCCGCGGTGTACTGCGCCTTGGCGAACTGCCAGGCGAACATGCTGCTGGCGCCGATGTACCGGGCCTTGCCCGCCTTGACCACGTCGTGCAGCGCGGCCATCGTCTCCTCGATGGGCGTGCCCGGGTCCCAGCGGTGGATCTGGTACAGGTCCACGTAGTCCATGTCCAGCCGGGCCAGCGAGGCGTCGATCGACGCCATGATGTGCTTGCGGGACAGGCCGCGGCCGTTCTCGCCGGGCATGGTGGGGCCGTGCACCTTGGTCGCCACCACGACTTCCTCGCGGCTGAACATCTTGCCGAGCAGCCGCCCGGTGGCGGTCTCGCTCGCTCCCGCGGAGTAGACATCCGCGGTGTCGTAGAAGTTGACTCCGCCGTCCGCGGCCGCCCGGACGATCGGCTCGGCCGCGTCCTCGTCCAGCACCCAGGGCCGCTCGCTGTTGTCGCCGTAGCTCATCATGCCGAGGCAGATCCGCGAGACGCGCAGCCCGGTCGCGCCGAGATTGACGTATTCCATGAGACCCCTCACGCAGTCGGATAATTCGACCCTACCGATGGGCGGAGCGGCCCAGCAGCGGCCGGCTGACCAGCGCAACCGCGACGGCCAGCACGGCCGCGAAACCAGACACCGCGGTGCGCGCGGAGAGCAGCTCGGTGGCCACGCCCAGCGCCACCACCGGCACCGCCAGCCCGAGGTAGGCGGCCAGGAACAGGCCGGCCAGGGTTTCGCCGCGCGCGCCGGGCGGGGCGATCCCGAGCACGGTGGACACGGCCCCCTTGAACAGCGCGCCCACGCCGCTGCCCGCGAGCACCCCACCGGCCAGCAGCAGGGCCAGGCTGGCCGCCCAGACCGCGGCCGTGATCAGGGCCAGGCCGAGCAGCAGCACGCCCATCCCGATGGCGAGCTGGCGGCGCAGCCCGGCCCGGCCGAGCACCACCTGGGCCACCGCCGCCGCGCCGAACACCGCGAACGTGGCCGTCCCGGCCAGCGCGTGCGATGGGTCGTGCAAGGTGCCCGCGATGAAGCCCGGGGCCAGCGACGTGAACAGGCCGAGCAGCGCGAACCCAGCGGCCGCCGCGGCGCCCGCGGCGAAGAACAGCGGCCGCTGGTCGGCCGGGACCGACACCCGCTGCGGCCGGTAGGCGGGCCGGGCCGCCGGCCGCAGCACCGTTTCCGGGACCAGCGCCAGCACGGCCAGCCCGATCAGCATGAGTGCCTCGAAGACCAGGTAGGGCACCTGGAGCGGGTCCGCCACGTACTGGGCCAGGAAGCCGGCCACCAGCGGCCCGAAGCCGAGCCCGCCCAGGTTGGCCGCGGTCGCGGTGATCTCGGCCCGGCGCCGGGCCAGCCCGCCGTGGCCGGCCGCATCCAGCTCACTCAGGTACGCGGTGGCGGTGGCGGTCAGCATGCCGATGCTGATGCCCGAGATGACCCGGGCGATGAGCAGGCCAGGCACCGTGGGCCAGGTCAGGAACAGCACCCCGGCGACCAGGTTCACCGCCACCGCGGTGGCCGCCATCGGGCGCCAGCCCAGCCAGTCGGACAGGTGCCCGGCCAGGAACAGGCTGGCCATCACGCCGGCCGCGTACGCGGCGAAGATCACCGTGACCATCAGCGGGCCGAACCCGTCCCGCGCCGCGTACAGCACGTAGAGCGGCGCGGGCACCGCGGAGAACGCCATCGTCATCAGGAAAACGAAACCGGCCAGCCAGAATCCGGCCCGGTGCCCGGCGGATAGGGCAGGCCGAATGGGGCCGGTGGGCTGGTGTCCGCCGGCCCGGCCGGCCAGCGGCCGTGTGAGTGTCATGCCAGAAGCTCCTTCGTGTGTCACCACATCCAGCTTCGGCACGACCGGTGATCAATGCAAACGACAACTATTGCTTACCAGCATCTCTATAAGTGATGACCACTCTGGACCGCCGGGGACAGCTCAATACCGATCGATTCGTACCATTCCCGGCAGGTCGCATTGTGCGTGCATTACTTCCGGCATGGCGAAAAGTCAATGCAGAAAAGATTGGATTGGGCCATGGGATGTAAGGGACACAAGGTGAGAATCCCCCGGCTAGACAGCGACAGCACTCTGCATTGATCATCCGCCGAGTGGCCGGTTAGCCTCAACTCGGGTCGCCATACTGTCGGCCCAGTTCAGCGGCGCGGCAGGTGATGATGGTCTCGACGGACGGCCGGAAAGCCGGTTCCCAGATCGACGCAGGTCAGCTGCCGTCGCTGGAGAGCCTGCGGAAATTCGTGGTGGTGGCCGAGGAACTGTCCTTCACCAGGGCCGCGCGGCGGCTGCATGTGGTGCAGTCCGGTGTGTCCAGCGCGATCCAGGGCCTGGAGCGCGAACTGGGCGCGGTGCTGTTCGACCGGGACCGGCACCGGGTGGCGCTGACCGATGCCGGCCAGGCGCTGCTCCCCGAGGCCCGGGCCACGCTGGCCGCGGCACAGGCCGCGCAGGATGCGGTGGCCCAGGCCCGGGCCGGGCTGCGCGGCACACTCACCGTGGGCACGCTGACCTCCACCGGCGCCGTCGACCTGCCCGAACTGCTCGGCCGGTTCCATGACACGCATCCGCGGGTCGCCGTGCACCTGCGCCAGTCCGCCGCGGGCTCGGCCGGGCTGGGCCGCCAGGTGATCGCGGGCGAGCTCGACCTGGCCCTGGTCGGCCTGCCCGGCCAGCCCCCGCCCGGGCTGCGGCTGCAGCCGCTGAGCGAGGAGGTGCTGGTGCTGCTGTGCGGCGCCCGGCACCCACTGGCGGACCGGCCGAGCGTGCCTCTGGACGAACTGGCCAATGAGACGTTCGTGGACTTCCTACCCGGCTGGGGCAACCGCACCGTGTCGGACCGCGCGTTCGCCGCGGCTGGCCTGGACCGCCAGGTGCCGTTCGAGGTGGCCGACTACGCCTCGGCCGCGGCCCTGGTCCGGTACGGCCTCGGCGTGGCGTTCATGCCGGCCTCGGCCGCCCAGGGGTTCCCCGGTGTGCACCTCGTCGAGCTGGCCAGCCCGCGGCTGACCTGGCGGCTGTCGGTCGCCACCCCGACCGCGCGCCGGCTGTCCGCCGCGGCCCGCGCCTTCCTGGCCGAGCTGGTCCCCGGCCGCGGCGAGCTGGCCGCCGGCTAACTCGTTCCACCACCCGAACAGAATTGCACAGCTCTGGACAAAAGCGAACATAAGTGTTACCTGTGAAGCCGTCAGATCTTTGGCTGGTGGGCGAGGCAGGCGATGCGCAGATGACGAATCCACAGCACCATTCGCAGCAGGCACGGCCCGGGATCTCCCGGCGCGCGGTATTGTCCGGGACCGCCCTGGCCGCGGCCGGCCTGGCCGCCCGGCCGGGCTTAGCCCGGGCCGCCACCGAACTGCCTGGCCGGGCCGGCGCTGGCCTGGGCGCCGGACCGGCCGGGCACACGATCACGTTCGATCCGTACTCGCTCATGGTGGACGGCGGCCGGCTGTTCGTCTGGTCCGGCGAGTTCCACCCGTTCCGGCTGCCCAGCCCGTCACTGTGGCTGGACATCCTGCAGAAGATGAAGTCCAGCGGCTACAACGCGGTGTGCATGTACTTCAACTGGAGCTACCACTCCGCCGCGCCGGGCAGCTATGACTTCACCGGGGTCCGGGACATGGACCTGGTCATGCGGATGGCCGCGGACACCGGGATCTACGTGCTGGCCCGGCCCGGCCCGTACATCAACGGCGAGCTGAACGCGGGCGGCTTCCCCGGCTGGCTGACCAGCACCGCGGCCGTGGCCCGCACCGATGACCCGGTGTACCTGGGCTACGTGGACGAGTGGCTGACCGCGATCGACGGCGTCCTGGCCCGGCACCAGCTCACCGACGGCGGCGGCACGCTGCTGCTGTACCAGATCGAGAACGAGTACGCGTCCTACATCGGCAGCCCGACCGGCATCAACTACATGGCGCACCTGTACGCCAAGGTCCGCGCGGACGGCATCACGGTGCCGATCTACCACAACGACAAGGGCCGCAACGGGTACTGGGTGCCGGGCAGCTTCCCGATGCCGGACAGCAACTACCTGTACGCGTTCGACGGCTACCCGTCGGCCAGCGGCGCCCCGCCGGACTGGGGCTACTACGGCACCGGCGGGGCCAAGGGCGGCGCCAGCGCCAGCCCGGCCACGCCCGGCTTCGAGGCCGAGTTCGGCGGCGGCTACTTCGACCCGTGGGGCGGCGCGCCCTGGCAGGGCCAGGGCTACAGCTACGAGCGCGCGTTCGACGGCCCGGCCTACGAGCGCCAGTTCTACCTGACCAACGTGGCCAACGGGATCAAGCTGCAGAACGTGTACATGACGTTCGGCGGCACGTCCTGGGGCTGGCTGCCCGCGTCGGTCGTCTACACCTCGTACGACTACGGCGCGGCCATCAGCGAGCCGCGCCAGCTCACCGACAAGATCCCGGCCATGAAGGAGCTGGGTTACTTCCTGCAGGCCGTGCCGGACATCACCAAGCTGGCCACCGCCAGCCCGGTCAGCGCATCCAGCTCGCTGGTCACGACGTACCACCTGGCCAACCCGGACACCGGCACGAACTTCTTCTTCGTGCGCAACGACCACACCCCCGACCTGACCTTCACCGTCCCGGTCAGCACCGCGGACGGCTCCTACACCGTGCCGCAGGCCGGCACGCTGCAGCTCAATGGCAAGGATATGAAGGTCATCGTGGCCGGGTACCAGCTGGACTCGGCGCACCTGGTGTATTCCACGTCGCACCTGATGACGCACGCCCCGATCGGTGGCCAGGACGTCGCGCTGCTGGCCAGCCGGCCGGGCGACGACGGCGAGACCGTGCTGCGCTACCCGCCCGCCGCGGCCGGCCCAGCCGTCAACGTGCTCGGCGGAACCGGCGTGACCAGTTCCTGGGATGCCAGCACCGGGGACCTGCTGCTCGACTACCCGCACCAGGGCGTGACCCGGATCCAGGCCGCCCCGGCCGGCGGCCGCCCGCTGCTGCTGCTGGCCGTGGACGACACCACGGCCGGCACGTTCTGGCGGCTGGACACCGCGGCCGGCCCGGTGCTGGTCAGCGGGCCCGCCCTGGTCCGCACCGCGGTCATGCGGGGCGCCGTGCTGAACCTCACCGGGGACACCGCGGCGGCCACCCCGCTCGAGGTGTGGGCGCCCCGGCCGGCCGGCGTGGTGTTCTGGAACGGCCGCCCGGTCCCGGTGACCCGGACCGCCTCCGGCAGCCTGGCCAGCCGCACCCCGCTCAGCGGGCCGCCCGCGGTGGAGCTGCCCGCGCTGACCGGCTGGAAGTGCGCGCCGGAGAATCCGGAAGCCGACCCGGGCTTCGACGACAGCGGCTGGGTGCTGGCTGACAAGACCACCTCGGCCAGCGCCACCCCGGTGCCGGCCGGGCAGCCGGTGCTGTTCGTGGACGACTACGGCTTCCACTACGGCGACGTGTGGTACCGCGGCTCGTGGTCCGGCACGGCCGGCGCCACCTCGGTCAGCCTGAGCTACCAGACCGGCCAGGTCGGCATGTTCCTGGCCTGGCTGGACGGGCAGTTCCTGGGCGCCGGGGAGATCCCGGTGCCGACGTCCAGCCAGTCCACCACGCAGGGCTGGACGGCCACCGTGCCGCTGGCCATCCCGGCGGCCGGGCAGGACGACGGCGCGCACGTGCTGGCCGTGCTGGTCCGGTCCATGTCGCATCAGGAGGATGGCGGCGCCAACCAGGCGTTCAAGCAGGCCCTCGGCCTCACCGCGGTCACCTTCACCGGCGCCGCGCCGCAGCTCACCTGGCGCATCCAGGGCGCGGCCGGCGGCGACCAGGCCCGCGGCCCGATGAACAACGGCGGCCTGTACGGCGAGCGCACCGGGTGGTACCTGCCCGATTTCGACGACCGCTCCTGGACCAGCGTTACTTTGCCGAACGCCAGTACCCGGCCGGGCGTCTCCTGGTACCGCGCTCAGTTCCGGCTGAACGTGCCGTCCGGGGTGGATGCCTCGCTCGGCCTGACCATCACGGACACGCCGTCCAAGTCCTACCGGGCGCAGATCTTCCTCAACGGCTGGAACGTCGGGCAGTACATCAACAACGTCGGCCCGCAGACGACGTTCGTGCTGCCGGCCGGGCTGCTCCAGCCGGACGGGGAGAATACGCTGGCCATCGCCGTGCTGGCGGACGGCAGCACACCCGGCGGGCTGGGCACGGTGACGCTGGCCAACCTGGGCACGGTGGCCGGCGGGGTCCCGGTCCACCCGGTCCTGGCCCCGGACCGCTGAGCACCCAGCTCCGTTGATGGCCCCGCCCGGCGCCTCCCTCTAGTACGCTGACTGATATATTGGCCGCCGTACTAGAGGGAGGCCGGATGCCAGCTGATAACCAGGACGTGCTGCGCCGGGCCGGGGACGCGTCGGTGCTGATCCTGACCAGCCTGGCCGATGGGCCCAAGCATGGGTACGCGCTGATCCAGGACATCAAGGAGTTCGCCGGGCTGCAACTCGGCCCGGGCACGCTGTACGGCGCGCTGGACCGGCTGGAACGGCTCGGCCTGGTCGAGGCGCTGCCCACCGACGAGCGGCGGCATCCTTACCAGATCACGCCGGACGGCGCGGCGGCGCTGCGCGCGCACCTCGACTCGCTGGAACGGGTCAGCGCGGTGGGCCGGCTCCGGCTGCGGCTGGGCGGCATCTGATGCCCGGGCTACCGCCGGGCCGGGTAGTCGGCCTCGCGCTGCGCTGCTACCCGCGGCGGTGGCGGCGGCGGCACGGCACCGAAGCCGCCGAACTGGCCGCGCTGCTGATCGCGGACGGCGTGCCGGCCCGCTCGGTCGCCTGCAGCTATCTGTGCGCCGCGGCCCGCGAGCGGCTGACCCCGCAGCCCGGCCACCGGCTGGCCGCGGCGGCGGCCGCCGTGCTGATCGTGGCGGGCTCGCTCGGCGTCCCACTGGGCCTGCTGTCCGCGTCCGCGCCGGCCAGCGCGGCCAGTGCGGCCCGGGCGCACACCGCTACCGCGAGCGCGCAGCCGACCTGCACCCCACACCCACACCGGCACTCACACCCGCATTCACCGGCACGTTCACACTCACGGGATGATCATGGCCAGCACTGCTGACCAGGCCAGGCCGCGCACCACCCGGCGCAGGGGCAGGCGCGGCCGGGCGCTGGCCGAGACGGCCGTGCTCATCGTCGTGGTCGTGCTGCTAGCCCTGGGCGTCCGGACGTTCGGATACCAGACCTTCTGGATCCCCAGCACGTCCATGGTGCCGACACTCCAGAAGGGTGACCGGATCCTGGTGCAGAAGGCGTTCTTCAACTGGCACGACCTGCACTCGGGCAACATCGTGGTGTTCGCCCGGCCGCCGCGCGACCGCTGCGGGCCTGCCGGTGACCTGGTCAAGCGGATCGTCGCGCTGCCCGGGCAGACCATCTACTCGGCCGGCAACACGGTGTACGTGAACGGGCGGCCGCTGGCCGAGCCGTACCTGCCCCGGATCGACCCGCTCGGCCCGCCGATACCGGACGCCAGCCGGCTGCACCCGTTCCGCGTCCCGGCCGGTGACTTCTACGTGCTGGGCGACAACCGGCAGATCTCCTGCGACAGCCGCTTCTGGGGCCCGATCAAGGGCAGCAGCATCGTCGGCCGGGTGGTGCTGCTGTTGTGGCGTGGCGGCCATCCTGACCTGCACTCCTTCTGATATCCGACATATGTAGCCTACATATGTCGGATTGGCCCGGCACTAATCAGGCCACGTACGGCGGAGCTCCGGAGTCGTTGGTCATCGGGCGGCCGGCCGCGGCCCAGCCCTGCATGCCGTCGCTCACGTTCACCGCGTCCCAGCCCGCTCCGGCCAGCGCTTGCGCGGCCCGGTTGGACCGGGCGCCGCTCCGGCAGATCAGGTAGACCGGGCCGTCCTGCGGGATCTCCATGTACCGGGCGCCGAGCTGGCCCAGCGGGATGTGTGTGGCCTCCGGCGCGTGGCCGGCCGCCCACTCCTCAGGTTCCCGGACATCGACCAGCCGGGCGTCCGCTGGCACCTGCGCCGCGGGCACCTGGCCCGGCGTCTTCTGGTCCGCCGCGCCCGCGGTCATGCCGCACACCGGTTCATTACTGGCACCCTCCCCGCTCTCCTGCTGCCAATCAACTCATTGTGGCCCGCCGGACACGCTTATGTACGTCAATCATGCCCCATCTGCGTATCCCGGCTGGCCAGCCGCTGGTAGGCCGGGCCGAGCAGCTCGGCCAGCCCCGCGCCGCGGATCTGCACGCCCGGCGGTTCGGCGGAGCGGAGCAGCAGGTCAGGCGGTACCGGCGGGGTGGTCTGGGCGGCGCGCAGCCGGGCCCGGCTCACCCCCGGCGACCAGAACCGGTCCAGGCACTGGGCCAGCGGCGCGGCCGCCGCAGCCTGCACCGCGGCGCCCCCCGGCCCCGGCGGCGGCCCGCCGTCCGTGGGCCGGCCCACGGCCGGCCCACGGAGCGCGGCCAGCAGATCGGCCCGGTCCCGGCCCCGCCAGGCCAGCATGCCGAACGGGTCGTCGTCGAACCGCTCGGCCAGCACGTAGCAGACCGCGGCCAGGTGCTTGCACGGCACGCCCCAGTCCGGGCAGGAGCAGAACAGGTCGAGGTCCCGTGCCGACCGGGGGAACAGCGGGGTGCCGCAGTCCGCGAACACCCGCTCGATCTCGTGCGGCATCTCCCCGGCCAGCAGCTTGGCCCGGAACAGCGCCTGCCCGCGGAGCGCCTCGATGACCCGCCGCCACTGCGCGGTGGTCAGCGGCAGCACCCCGATCCGCACCTGGTAGGGCACCGGCCGGGAGCCCTGCACCCGGGCCCGGACTACGCCCTGCCCGAGCTCGAACTCCAGCACCTGGCCGCGCCGGGCGTAGTTTCGGCCGCGGGCCAGCCGGCCGCTCATCCCGAACGACTCCAGCACCTCGACGAACCGGCGCGACCACCATTGCTCGCCGATGATGCCCCGCTTGCTGCGCGCCTTGATGCCGCCCTCGACCTGGATCGGCGGCCCTGCCTCAGCCCACCAGCCGGTATCCCGCTCAGTCACTCGGACACCGCCTCGGGCGACAGGGCCAGTACGTCCCGCAGGTCGGCGGTGGACAGCTCGGTCAGCCAGCTCTCCCCGGTGCCGACGATCCGCTCGGCCAGCGCCTTCTTCTCCTCGATCATCGAGTCGATGCGCTCCTCCAGGGTGCCCACGCAGACGAACTTGCGTACCTGCACATCGCGCCGCTGCCCGATCCGGAACGCGCGGTCGGTGGCCTGATCCTCGACCGCCGGGTTCCACCACCGGTCGAAGTGGATCACGTGATTCGCCCCGGTCAGATTCAGCCCGGTCCCGCCCGCCTTGAGCGAGAGCAGGAACACGGCGGGCTCGGTGAGCGACTGGAAGCTGGCCACCATCTCGTCCCGGGCCTTCTTGGCCGTGCCGCCGTGCAGGTACAGCACCGGGCAGCCGAGCCGGGCGGTCAGGTACGGCTGCAGCACCCGGCCGAACTCCGCGTACTGGGTGAAGCACAGCGCCTTGTCGCCGGCCGCGACGAGCTCGTCGCAGATCTCTTCCAGCCGGGCCAGCTTGCCGGACCGGCCGGGCAGCCGCGACCCGTCGCCGAGCAGGTGCGCGGGATGGTTGCAGACCTGCTTGAGCTTGGCCATGGTGGCCAGCACCAGGCCGCGGCGCTCGATGTCCTGCTCGGCCGACTCGATCCGGGCCAGCATGTCGGCCACGGTGGCCTGGTACAGCGACGCCTGCTCGGGGGTGAGGTTGCACCACACCTTCATCTCGATCTTGTCCGGCAGGTCGGAGATGATCGACCGGTCGGTCTTCACCCGGCGCAGGATGAACGGGCCGGTCAGCCGCTTCAGCCGATCCGCCGCGTCCTCGTCGCCGTGCCGTTCCACCGGGACCGCGAAGCTGGTGCGGAACTTCTCGGCCGGCCCGAGCAGCCCCGGGCTCGTGAACTCCATGATCGACCACAGCTCGCCGAGCCGGTTCTCCACCGGCGTGCCGGTCAGCGCGAGCCGGGACGCAGCGGGCAGGCTGCGCACCGCGCGCGCCTGCCGGGTGCCCGCGTTCTTGATGTTCTGCGCCTCGTCGCAGACCACCCGCTGCCAGCCCACCGCGGCCAGTTCGTCGCGATCCCGGGCCGCGATGGCGTACGTGGTGATGACCAGGTCAGCCGCGCTCAGCGCATCCCGCAGCCCGGCCCCGGACAGCCGGTCAGAACCATGGTGCACATGCACCGCTAGGTCCGGCGTAAACCGCTCCGCCTCTTTCTGCCAGTTGCCGACCACCGACATCGGGGACACCAGCAACGTGGGGCCGGTCTTCCGGCCCTCGTCCTTCTCGTGGGCGAGCAGCGACAGGGTGGTTGGGGATTTACCAGTGCCCATGTCGTCCGCGAGGATCCCGCCCAGGCCGAGGCTGCTCAGGAACGACAGCCAGGCCAGACCGCGCTCCTGGTACGGGCGGAGCTTGCCCTGGAACGAGACGGGGGTGGCCAACGGGGTCAGGCTGCGCTCGGCCTGGCCAGAGAGCAGATCGCCGAGCCAGCCGTCGGCGTCCACGGCGGTGACCGGCAGATCCTCGTCGGGACCGCGCAGGCCGGCCAGCAGGACGTCACCCGCGGGCAGCTCACCGGAGCGGTCGCTCTCCAGGAACTTCAGCGCCGCCTTCACGTTGCGCTCGTCCAGCTCCACCCACTGGCCGCGGATCCGGACCAGCGGGATCTTCAGCCGGGCCAGCTCGGCCAGCTCACCGGGGTCCAGGGTGGTGTCGCCCACCGCCAGGTCGTAGCGGAACTGGACCAGGTCGTGCAGGCCGAACCCGGCCCCGCTGCCCGCGCTGTCCGCCCCGGTGCTGGCGCTGCTCCGGGTCCGTGAGGTGAGCTTGAGGCCGAGCCGGGCCTTGCGGGCCCAGTCCGGCAGCAGCACCCCGAAGCCCGCCCCGGCCAGCATCGGGCCGGTCTCGGTCAGGAACCGGAACGCCCCGGCCGTGTCCAGCTCGACGTCGGCCGGTGCGGGCGCGCGCAGCGCGCTGTCCAGCTCACCGAACAGCCGGGTGGCCGCGCCCAGCCCGGCCAGCAGTTCCTCGTCCGGGTGGGTGATGCCGCCGGGCGACCAGCCGCCGGTGCCCGCCCACACGTCGTCGGCCGGGAGCATCAGGCTGGGATCCTCGGTGGACTGCAGGGCGAACTCGACCCGCCACGGTGGGACCGCCGGGTCCTGCCCATCCACCGCGGCCTGGCCATTTGCCGGGGCTTGGCCATTCGCCGGCTCAGCCGCCTGGTCAGGTTCGGCTAGCGGCTCGACCAGCCGGAAGCAGGTGCGCACCGGCCCGGCCGGCGCCTGGGCCGCGGCCCGCCAGCCGTCCAGGGCGGCGGCCAGCGCGGCCGCCGTCTCCTCCTCCGCGGCGTCCACCACTACATCCGGGTCCGGGCTGGCCAGCGCGGCCGCCCAGCGCTCTTCCACCGGGACGGCGGCCGGCCGGCGGCCGCGGCGCGGCGGCAGCAGCGCCCAGCCCGGCGCCCCGGCGGCCAGCCGGGCCCGGGCCGCCGCGTCGGCCAGCGCGGCCAGCGCGGCGGCCAGGATCGGGGCGGGCGGCTCTCCGCCCGGTTCGGCGGCCCGGCACAGCGGCGGCATGGCCTCGGCGAACTCCGCCACCCGCCGCGCGTCATGCCCGGTCAGCACCGGATACCAGCGGGCCGCCCAGGTGGCCGGGCCGCCCGCTGGCCTCGCTGGCCCGTCGGCCGCGCCGCCGGGGGCACTAGCCGCGCCGCCCGGGCCATCGGCGGGGGTGCCCAGACCATCCGCGGGCGGCACCAGGGCCGGCAGCACCCGGCCCCGGCCGGCCAGGTCGTCCGCGAACCAGGCCACCGCCGCCCAGTAGGCCACCGATCCCCCGGCGGCCAGCTCCATCACGTCATCGGGCACGTCGCGGCCGGGACCGGCCAGATCGAGGGTGCCGGTTGCCAGCGGCTCACCCGGGGCGGCCAGCCGGTCCAGCGCGGCCAGCACGTCCAGCGCGGCCGCAGGCTCGACGGCCAGCGCGGGCACCCGCCAGCAGCCGAGCGCGGCCCAGCGCCGCCGGCCGCCGGGGTCCGCGTCATCGGCCGGCCTGATCAGCTCCGGCGCGGCCTGCGGCCCGTCCGGGGCGGACGGCAGCCACACGGTCAGTTCGTCGGCGACCGCCTGCCCGGCGGCGTCGCCCGCGGGCTCACCCAGGCTGGCCAGCGCGGCGGCAATTGTCTCCGGGTCGGCGGCGAACGGGTGCGGCCGGGGGGCCCGGGAGCGTCGGGCCGGCCCGGACTCCGGAGTGCGCGCGGGCAGCCGCCCGTCCTCGGCCCACAGGCAGAGCGCGCCGCGCGCCCAGATCCCGTGGATGACCAGCATGTCCAGCGCTCCTCGCGGCCGCAGCGGCCAGGCGCCGGGCCGCCTGCCCCGTCCCGGTCAACCTAGCAACACCCCGCGACAGTTCCGGCCACAAACGCGAGCTGCAGAGCAGCTGGGACACCGCCAGCACGGCCTCCCCGCTACGCACTGCGCGGCTGAAACATTGATGCGCACCCGACTCGATACCGCTGACTTAAGGCCATCGTGGGACACCGGCCACAGGCGCGGCTGGCGACTCTTCACGTGTTTGGGCCGCTAGAACCGGGACAAATCGGGCGATGAACGCACCAGATCCGTGAAGAGTCACCTCAGCCCGTAATCAGTGTGGCTGATGGGACCGGAGTTGACAGGCGAAGGCCCGGTTGAGAACGTCCGGACCGTTAAGTCAGCGGTGTTGGCACCCGACTGCACCAATGCTTCAGCCACGTGGTTGGGTGTGGCGCCGTGCTGGTGGCAGCCGCGGGGCCGGGGCGGCCTCCCGGGTCAGGTCGATGCGGTGCCGCGGGCGGGCGCTGCGACAATGCCGATCATGGTCGACGACACGGCGCGCGTGCTGGCCCGGGCCAGGGAGCTGGCCACCGAGGTGCTCGCGCCCGCCGCGATGCAGGTGGAGGCCAGTCAGCAGGTGCCGCCAGCGCACCTGGACCTGCTCGCGGCCGAGGGCTTCTACGGGCTGGCCGGCCCGCGCGAGGCCGGTGGCCTGGACCTGCCGCTCTCGGCTGCTGGCCAGGTCATCGAGACGCTGGCCGGCGCCTGCCTGTCCACCACGTTCGTCTGGACGCAGCAGCACAGCGCGGTGCGCACCGTGGCCAGGTCGGCCAACGCCGGGTTGCGGGCCGCCCTGCTCGGGCCGCTGTGCCGCGGCGAGCGCCGGGCCGGCCTGGCGCTGGGCGGCACGCTGCCCGGGCCGCCCCGGCTGCGCGCACGGGCCGTGCCCGGCGGCTACCTGCTGGACGGCAGCTCGCCGTGGGTGACCGGCTGGGGGCTGACCGACACGCTTCTGGTGGCCGCCCGGGACGAGCAGGACACGATCGTCTGGGTCGTGCTGGACGTGCCCGCGCCGGGCACCCTGTTCGCCGGAACACTGGCTGCCGAGCCGCTGCGACTGGTCGCCGTGATGGCCAGCCGCACCGTAGAGCCGCGCATCAGCGGGCACTTCGTGCCCGCGGACCGGGTCGCGGGCACCATCCCGCTGGCCGAGTGGCAGCACCAGGACCGGGCCGGGCTGCGGATGAACGGCTCGCTGGCGCTCGGCCTGGCCGCCCGCTGCGCCCAGCTCATCGGGCCGGGGCCGCTGGACGATCAGCTCACCGCGTGCCGCGCCGGGCTGGACAGCGCCGATCCGGACCGGCTGCCCGCGGCCCGGGCGGACGCCTGTGAGCTGGCCATGCGGGCGGCTGCGGCCCTGGTCGTCACGCAAGGCGCGACTGCGATCCTGGCCAGCCAGGACGCTCAGCGGCTGGCCCGGGAGGCCCTGTTCCTGCTCGTGTTCGGTTCCCGGCCTACCATCAAGCAGGCCCTGGGCGGGTTGCTGACTGGGGACGGCGCGGAAGGAGCAGCATGGCGGAACCGGTGATCGTGCGGGATGCCCAGCCGGCCGAGTTCGCCGCGATCGGCGAGCTCCGGGTGGGCGCGTACGCGGCGGGCAACTTCCTCGCCGACACGTCTGACTATGGGCCGACGCTGCGCACCCTGGCCATCGACGGGACGGGGCAGATCCTGGCCGCGGCGGCGGACGGCCAGTTGCTCGGCACGGTCACCCTGCAACTGCCGCCGCACGCTGGGCAGGTGGTCCGCGGCCCGGACGAGGCCGAGGTCCGGGCGCTGGCGGTGGCGCCGGAGGCGCAGGGCCGCGGGGTCGGCCGGGCGCTGCTGCGCGCGGTCATCGAGCGCGCCACCGGGCTGGGGATACGGCAGCTCGTGCTCAGCACGCAGTCCGGGATGGACGCGGCGCGGTACCTGTACACGTCGGTGGGCTTTGGGCGGCTGCCGGACCGGGACTGGTCCCCGGCGCCAGGCTTCACCCTGCTGGCTTACGGCCTGCGGCTGGCACCGGGACTAGAGAAGGCTGAGCGTTACGGCTTGGCGTTGCCGCCCGGAGACGAGGAAGCCACCGGCGAAGAAGACTGAGCCGCAGCAGAGTCAACCGAGCGCGGCCGCTTGGCCACGGAGGCCCGGACGCGCGGGTCAGGAGAGATCTTCTTCAGCTGCTTGTTCATGGACCGGAACAGGAAGAACACGGCCACGCCCATGCCCGCGACGACCAGGAACCCGAGCAGCCCCGGGGTGACCTGGCTGGCCACACTCTGCGTCGACGCCGCCAGCAGCGTCACAAGCACACCCTCTCCCGCACCCCGGCGAACAGGTCGTCCTCGGGGAGTTCCGTGTCAACCACCGACCTGGCTAGATGGTAGTCCTCGGTCGGCCAGGCCGCACGCTGCACCTCCTGCGGGCAGGCGAACCAGGAACCCTGCGGGTCGATCTGGGTGGCGTGCGCCAGCAGGGCCTGATCCCGGACCGGGAAGTAGTCGCCACACGGCACCCGGGTGGTGATCTCGTACTCGCGGCGGTCCTCAGCCCGCTCGTCCCACCGCTTGAACCAGTCGGCGTATGGCGATTCCAGCCCGCGGCGCAGCATCTCCTCGTGCAGCGCGGTGAACCGGTCCTTGTGGAACGTGGCGAAGTAATACAGCTTGAGCGGCTGCCACGGGTCCCCGGTGCCCGGGTAGCGGTCCGGGTCGGCCGCGGCCTCGAACGCCTCCACGGCCACCTCATGCGTCTTGATGTGGTCCGGGTGCGGGTAGCCGCCCTGCTCGTCGTAGGTCAGGATGACGTGCGGCCGGAACTCGCGGACGGCGCGGACCAGCGGTTCCGCGGCCACCGCGAGCGGCTGCAGCGCGAAGCAGCCGTCGGGCAGCGGCGGCAGCGGGTCGCCTTCGGGCAGCCCGGAGTCGGTGAAGCCGAGGAACTGCTGCCGGATGCCGAGAATCTCCCGGGCCCGGGCCATCTCCTCGCGCCGGATCTGCGGCAGGCTGGCCCGCACCTCGGGCCGGTCCATGGCCTTGTTCAGAATGTCCCCGCGCTCGCCGCCGGTCAGCGTGGCCACCAGGACGTCCACGCCTTCCCGCACGTAGCGGGCCATGGTGGCGGCACCCTTGCTCGACTCGTCGTCCGGGTGCGCGTGCACGGCCATCAGCCGCAGTGGCGCGGGTTCCCCCGGACTCGGGGCGGGATCATTCTGGACGGCAGGCACGCGAAATTCCCTTCGGCACCATCAGGAAGTGTCAGCTCAGGCCGGCGGGCCGCGGGAGTGCCTCGCCGACAGAACATTGTGCAGGACAACACGCTGGCACCGGGATGACATTCCCGTATCCTGGCCGACTTGAGGCTCATCTGGGGCGACGTACTTGTCAGGGCTTGTTAGCTTAGAAGGATTACCCCCGAGGAGCCGCGGATGGCTCAGGCGGATCCACGTATCCGCACCGCAGGCAAGGAGTACCGGTGACCGAGACGCAGAACGACAGCCTCACCTGGCTCACCCAGGAGGCATATGACCGGCTGAAGTCGGAGCTGGATCACCTCTCGGGCCCGGGGCGTGTCAACATCGCGAAGAAGATTGAGGCCGCCCGGGATGAGGGTGACCTGCGCGAGAACGGCGGCTACCACGCCGCCAAGGAAGAGCAGGGCAAGATCGAGGGCCGGATCATCCAGCTCCAGCACATCCTGCAGCACGCTCGCGTTGGGGAGCCCCCGCGGACCGATGGGGTAGTCGGCCCTGGGATGACGGTGACCGTCCGGTTCGAGGGCGATGACGAAGAGGTCACGTTCCTGCTGGCGTCCCGGGAGGAGAGCGGTGCGCCAATCGACGTGTATTCGCCGCGCTCTCCACTGGGGTCGGCGATCAATGGGAAGAAGATCGGCGACACCGCGTCCTACACGCTGCCGAACGGCCGCGGGGCCAAGGTCGAGATCCTGGAGGCGGTGCCGTACGTCGGCGGCTGACCGCAGCCGGAACCGTCCAGCGCGGCGCGTAGACCCGGGAGGGTCGCGCGCCGCGCTGGCTTATGGCTGAGCTGGTTATGGCTGGGGGTCGGCCACTGCCTGCCGGATCTCGCCGGCCAGCGCGCTGGCCCGGGCCTGCGCGGCCGACGCGCCCGGCTCGTCGCCCGCGGCCCGGCGCAGCCAGGCCCGCTTCGACCAGGCGTAGGTGTTGCAGTCGCGGACCGACAGCCGCTCGCTGACCAGGGCGGCGGCCAGCTCCAGCCGCCCGGCCCGGAGGGCCGCTTCGAGCAGCGTGCGTTCCACCGCGTCGCGCTGCGCGTGGCTGCCGCCGAACGTGTGCACCTGGGCCCGGACCGGCAGCAGCTCATCGAGCACGCGGCCGTACTCGCCCTGGCCGAAGAGCAGCAGCGCGCGGCAGACCGGCAGCCCCACCTGGGCCGTCATGGTCCAGCCGGTGCTGCCCGGGTCGCCGCGGGAGGCCAGTTCGGCCTGCGCCGCCACGACCTGGCCGGCCCGGTCCAGCTCCCCGTTCCCAATGAACGCCATGACCGCGTGCATGTCGTTGAACGGGTAGTAGCCCGGGGCCAGCAGCCGGCCCCAGGCCGCGGCGAGCGGCGGCCAGCGGTCCCCCACCGCGGTGCCCTCCAGGTACATCCGCCACAGCAGCGCGGTGGCATCGAGCAGTTCCAGCGCCACATCTTCGGAGCCCTGGTGATGCAGCATCCGGTCATAGACGGCCAGCGCGCCGTCGGTGTCCCCGCCCTGCAGCAGGTACAGCGCGTAGTGCCAGGAGTTGTGCACGTTGAGGAAGTTCCCCGCCGTCCAGTCGGCCTCGCGGTGCCGCAGATACCGGACGCCGTCCGGGATCCGGCCCGCCATCTCGTAGGTGTGCACCACCGCGTGGATGCCCCAGACGTCGTCCGGGTTCCGCTCGACGGCGCGCTGGCCGGCCTCTTCCGACTGCTGGTAGAGGTTGCACTCCTCCAGGCCGAACGCGTACATGCCGTGCACGAAGCCGAGCTGCGGGTGATCAGCGGGCCAGCCGCCCAGGGCCCGGCCGATCCGGTCCCGCAGGCTGACCGCATTGCCGGTGAAGAAGTCGATCTGGTGCCCGGTGAACAGGGCCAGCAGGTCGGCCGGGTAGCTGACGGTGATCTCGGCGAGCGCATCGCCAGCCCCCAGCATGTCCCCGCCCACCCAGCGGCGAGCGGTGGCCAGGTGGGCCCGCTCCCGGGGCAGCAGGCTGGCCGGGTCGGCCCGCAGCCCGTCAAGCGCGGCCCGGGCCGCGGCGACCGCGCCTTCTTCGGTGGACATCAGCGCCAGGTAGGCGGCGAACACGGCGGCCATGGCGGAGCCCGGGTCGGCCGCCACCGCGGCGGCGGACGCGTCCACCACCTCGGGCCGGAACCTGATCAGGTCGTCAAGGGCCTGGTCGTAGCCGGCCGCCGCGGCGCCGGAACCGGTGAGGCGCAGTCCTCGTGCGTCGGTGATCATGTCACCCCCCACCGGCAGGGTAACTAACCGACCAGCTCCGGGGCAGCCGGCTCGTCGGCCTGCGCCCGGCCGCGCAGCGGCACCTCCTTGAGGAACCAGCTCAGCGCGAAGGCCAGCGCACAGGCTGGGATGGCCCACAGGAAGACGCCCTGGATCGCGTGCGCGATGGCGTAGAACACGTCACGGCGGATGGCCGGCGGCAGCGCCTTGACCGTGGCCGGGTTGAGCTGCCCGCCGCTGGTCGAGATGTGCACGTTGGGCGACACCGCGGTCAGCGCGTCCTGCAGCCGCCGGGCGAAGATGGCACCGAACGCGGCCACCCCAAGAGAGCCGCCGATCTGCTGGAAGAACAGCCGCGAGCTGCTGGCCACGCCGATGTCCCGCGGCTCGACGCTGTTCTGCGCCAGCAGCGTGGTGAGCTGCATCAGGAAGCCCATGCCCAGGCCGAGCACGACCATGAACAGCGCCGAGGTAACCCGGCTGGTGTTCACCCCGAGCAGGGACAGCAGCGACATGCCGGCGGTCATGCCCGCCGCGCCGAGGATGGGCAGCGCCCGGTACCGGCCGGTCCGGGTGGTCACCTGCCCGGAGATCAGCGAGGTGATCATCACGCCGACCATCATCGGGGTGAGCAGCAGCCCGCTGACCGTCGGCGACGCGCCCTGCACGGTCTGCTGGTACAGCGGCAGGAATGTGATCGCGCCGAACAGGGCCAGTCCAGACAGGAAGCTCAGCGCGGACACCAGGCTGAAGTTCCGGCTGCGGAAGATGTGCAGCGGCAGGATGGGCTCCGCGGCCCGGCTCTCGATCCAGATGAACGCCACTACCGAGAGCACGGCCACCACACCCAGCCCGGCGATCTGGGGCGAGAGCCAGGCGTACTGGGTGCCGCCCCAGGTGGCCGCCAGCACGATCGTGGTGGCCGCCACCGCGAGCACGGCTGCGCCCGGGTAGTCCACCCGGTGCTTGATGTGCTTCCTGGGCAGCTTCAGCGTGACGGCCAGGTAGGCCAGCGCGACGCCGCCGATCGGCAGGTTGATGTAGAAGATCCAGCGCCAGGAGAAGCTCTCGGTGATCCACCCGCCGAGCAGCGGCCCGCCGATGGTGGCGATCATCATCACGGCCATGATGTAGCCCATGTACTGGCCCCGCTCGCGCGGCGAGACCAGGTCGCCGATGATCGCGATGGCGCTGACCATCAGGCCGCCCGCACCCAGCCCCTGGATGGCCCGGAAGGTGATCAGCATGGCCATGGACTGGGACAGCCCGGCCAGCGCGGAGCCGGCCAGGAAGATCACGATGGCGGTCATGAACAGCTTCTTGCGGCCGTACATGTCGCCGAGCTTCCCGTACAGCGGGGTGGTGATGGTGGACGCCAGCACGTACGCGGTGACCACCCAGGACAGGTGGGCCACGCCGCCCAGGTCGCCGACGATGCGGGGCAGCGCCGTGCCCACGATGAGCTGGTCCAGCATGGCGAGCATGATGGCCAGCAGCAGGCCGGGCAGCACCACCAGGATCTCGCGGCGCATGCCGATGCTGGCCTCGCCGGACGGCGCAGGCTTGACCGGAGCGTCTGGCATGAAAACTCCCCGTAGCTAACTTACTTGCCGACCGGCTAGTATGACAGCCGCCAGACTAAAACGCTTACTAACCGGGCGTCAAGTAAGTTTAGCGGGAAGCAGACCGGTGAGAATGCGGGACCACAATGGACGACGACGCGGCTGAGCTCACGCCCACGGATACGGCTGGGTACCCGGCCGACGGCGGCCGGCTGGGCCGGCCCGCCGCGGTGCGGCCGCGCGGGGACACCCGGGAGCGGATCCAGTCCGTGGCCCTGGAACTGTTCGCCCAGCAGGGCTACGAGAAGACCTCGCTGCGCGAGATCGCCGAGCGCCTCGGCGTGACCAAGGCCGCGCTGTACTACCACTTCAAGTCCAAAGAGGACATCGTCCGCAGCTTCACCGAGGACTACGTGCACGAGCTCGACGCGCTCATCGCGTGGGCCTCGGACCAGCCGCTCGACGCCGAAGGCCGGGCCCTACTGCTGGCCAGGTACAGCGACATCGTCAGCCATCGCATCGAGGTCATGCGCTTCCTGGAGCACAACCAGGCGGCGATCGATCACCTGCTGGCCGAGCACGGCGGCCAGGACCGCAAGAAGCTGTTCCGCGAGCAGTTCCTCGCGCTGCGCAACCTGCTCACGCCGCCGGACGCGCCGCTGCGCGACCGGGTCCGCGCCACGATGGCCATCGCCTCGGTCGGCCTGGGCTGCATGCTGTACCACAGCGAGGTGTCCGACCCGGCCGAGCTGGACCAGGTCATCCTCGACCTGGCCTGCGAACTGGCCGGCGTCCCGGCGCCGTCCCCCGTGACCTAACCACATCGCTGAATCATTCAGGTGGTCCCCAGCGCATGAATGATTCAGCCATGCGCTAGAGAACATCGGGGCCCCGGGACTCAGGTGGTTCGTGGGACTGCTGAGGTTTATGGGGTTGTGGATTGCGCGCCGGCGACCGCGCGGACCAGCGGCAGCACCCGGTAGGGCAGCGGCGTGGCCAGCGCGATCACCGTGGACGCGCGGACCACCCCGGCCACATCCAGGATCGCGTCGATCACCCGCTGCAGGTCCGCGTTGGTCCGGGCGACCACCCGGCACAGCATGTCCCCGGCCCCGGTGATGGTGTGCGCTTCCAGCACCTCCGGGATGGCGGCCAGCCGCCCGGCCACCGGGTCGTGCCCGCCCGCCTGCCGGATCTCCAGCGTGACGAACGCGGTCACGCCGTGGTCCAGCGCGACCGGGTCCACGTCCGGCCCGTAGCCGGTGACCACCCCGCTGCGGTGCAGCCGGTCCAGCCGGGCCTGCACCGTGCCGCGGGCCACGCCGAGCCGCTGGGACGCCTGCAGCACGCCCACCCGGGGTTCGGCGGCGATCAGGCTGATCAGCCGCGCGTCGAGTTCGTCGATCATTACAGGCAGCCCCGTCGGCATCAGGTCAGGATGTACAGCAACCACGCATACTAGCGTTCAGTATTCTACAAATTGACCAGCAATTAAAGTAACTATTGCACATCTTGCTAGACCGGCCGAGCATTCTCGTCATGGACGACTTCCCGGTTACTGGCATGGACGCGGTTGTGTTCGCGGTGGGCAACGCGCGGCAGGCGGCGCACTACTACTCGACGGCGTTTGGCATGCGCTGCGTCGGCTACCGCGGGCCGGAGACCGGCTGCCGCGACGAGGTGAGCTATGTGCTGGAGTCCGGCCGGGCGCGGTTCGTGCTGCGCGGGCCGGTGCGGCCGGGCACCGACCTGGCCCGGCACGTGGCCGAGCACGGCGATGGGGTCATCGACCTGGCCCTCGGCGTGCACTCGGCCGAGGCCGCCTACCAGTACGCGACGTCACGCGGCGCGCGCGGCCTGGCCGAGCCGCACCTGGCCGAGGACGAGCAGGGCAAGGTGGTGCTGGCCGCCATCGCGACGTACGGGGACACCCGGCACACCCTGGTCGAGCGGGCCGGCTACAGCGGGCCGTACCTGCCTGGCTACGTCGCCGCCGAGCCGATCGTGACGCCGCCGGCGCGGCCGTTCTTCACCGAGATCGATCACTGTGTGGGCAACGTCGAGCTGGGCCGGATGGACGAGTGGGTCGGCTTCTACCAGCGGGTGATGGGCTTCACCAACATGAAGGAGTTCGTCGGCGACGACATCGCCACCGAGTACTCCGCGCTGATGAGCAAGGTGGTGGCGGACGGCTCGCGCACGGTCAAGTTCCCGATCAACGAGCCGGCCGTGGGCAAGAAGAAGTCGCAGATCGACGAGTACCTGGAGTTCTACGGCGGGCCCGGGGTCCAGCACATCGCGCTGGCCTGCGACGACATCGTGTCAACGGTGCGCGGCATGCGGGCCGCCGGGGTCAGCTTCCTGACCACCCCGGACAGCTACTACGACACCCTCGGCGAGTGGGCGGGCGAGACCCACGTCGGTGTGCACGTCCTGCGCGAGCTGGGCATCCTGGTGGACCGGGACGAGGACGGCTACCTGCTGCAGATCTTCACCAAGCCGGTGCAGGACCGGCCGACGGTGTTCTTCGAGCTGATCGAGCGGCACGGCTCGGAAGGCTTCGGCAAGGGCAACTTCAAGGCGCTGTTCGAGGCCATCGAGCGTGAGCAGGCCCGGCGCGGCAACCTCTGAAGCTGGCCGCGGCACCGGGGCCACGATCGCGATAAGTTGGCGGCGCCATAGTGCAGTGGGCTGACCACGGTCATGTCCCGGAGAAGCTCCATTAGATCCGCCGGGGCCGGGCAGTCGGGGCAGTCCAGGCAGGTCATACAGGCACTGCCGGTAATGCAGAACGGGCAGGTGACCACGGGCCGGATCCGGCCGCACGGGCCGCAGTGCCGGTGGTCGCCCGCCTTGACGCCGCCGCGGCTCATCGGGCGGTGCCTGGCCAGTCGGACATAAAACACATGGCGGGCAAACTAGCCGAATACCCCGGCCCGGGCGGCCGTGATCAACGGATTGGTGCTGCTGGGGCAACAGCAATCAGCTGATCAGGAACTGATGTACGGGTCTCAGCGGAACATCAGGTGATAGCCGGCCTTGCGCAACTCGCTGATCACCTCGTCGCAGTGCGCCGGGCCGCGCGTCTCCACCTGGAGCAGCACGTCCACCTCACCCACCTGGAGCCGCGGCGTGATCCGCTCGTGCATCACGTCCAGCACGTTGGCGCCGAGCCCGGCCACCGCGGCCAGCAGCGCGGCCAGCCCACCGGGACGGTCCGGGATCCGGCAGCGGAACGTCAGGTACCGGCCGGCCGCGGCCAGCCCGTGCCGGAGCACCTTGGACAGCAGCAGCGGGTCGATGTTGCCGCCGGACAGCACCACGACCACCGGCGGCTCGAACATGCCGGCGTGCTCCAGCAGGCCAGCCACCCCGGCCGCGCCGGCCGGCTCGACCACCTGCTTGGCCCGCTCCAGGCAGAGCACCAGGGCGCGGGACAGGCTCTCCTCGGACACCGTCACCACCCGGTCCTCGTAGCCGGACAGGATGCTGAACGGGATGTCCCCAGGCAGGCAGACGGCGATGCCGTCGGCCATGGTCGGTGCGGCCGCCACCCGGACCGGGTGCCCGGCGGCCAGCGAGGCCGGGTAGCTGGCCACCGCCTCGGCCTGCACCCCGATCACCTGGATGGCCGGGTCGGCGCTCTTGACCGCGACGGTGATCCCGGCGGCCACGCCGCCGCCGCCGACCGGGATGGCGATCGTCCGCACCTGCGGGCACTGCTGCAGGATCTCCAGGCCCAGGGTGCCCTGGCCGGCCACGATGTCCGGGTGGTCGAACGGGTGGATGAGCACCGCCGACCGCTCCTTGGCGTACTCCCGGGCGCACTCCACCGCGTCGTCCACCGTCTCGCCGTGGAAGATGATGTCCGCCCCGTAGCCCCGGGTCGCCTCGATCTTGGGCAGCGGCGCGCCGTGCGGCATGACCACGGTGGCCTTTACGCCGAGGATCTCGGCCGCGAACGCCACGCCCTGGGCGTGGTTGCCGGCGCTGGCCGCGACCACCCCGTTGGCCCGCTCCGCCTCGCTCAGCCGGGAGATCCGGTAGTACCCGCCGCGGGCCTTGAACGACCCGGTCCGCTGCAGGTTCTCGCACTTGAGGAACACCGGGCCGCCGAGCCGTTCGGTCAGCACCCGGGAGTGCAGCAGCGGGGTAGGCGGCAGCACGTCCCGGAGGACGTCGTGGGCGGCGGCGACGTCGGCGGCGCCCACCGGGGAGGAGATCATCGCCATGGATGAAGTGTCGCACCTGCGGTCAACATGACCCGTCCTGAGATGCGAGCAGCGCGGACATGCACATAGTGTCGAAGAGTGCAGTCACACAACCAGAATCCCCAAGCTGAGTCCGTCCCGCCCCGGCCGAGCGCGGCAACCCTGGGCGAACTGCGCGCCACCGGGCACCGGTACGAGACCGTCAAAGACGAACTGCGCCGCAACCTGCTGGCCAGGATGCGCGCGGGCGAAGACCGCTTCCCCGGCATCGTCGGCTTCGGCCAGACCGTGCTGCCGCACGTCGAGCGGGCCATGCTGGCCGGGCACGACACGATCCTGCTCGGCGAGCGGGGCCAGGGTAAGACGCGGCTGATCCGCACCCTGCCCGTGCTGCTCGACGAGTGGAGCCCGGCGGTCGAAGGCTGCGAGATCAACGACCACCCGTACCAGCCGGTCTGCGCGCGCTGCCAGCGGCTGGCCGCGGAACTGGGCGACGGCCTGCCGGTCATCTGGCGGCACCGCACCGAGCGGTACGGCGAGAAGCTGGCCACGCCGGACACCAGCGTGGGCGACCTGATCGGCGACATCGACCCGGTCAAGGTGGCCGAGGGCCGCACCCTGGGTGATCCGGAGACCATCCACTTCGGCCTGGTGCCCCGGACCAACCGGGGCATTTTCTGCCTGAACGAGCTGCCCGACCTGGCCGAGCGGATCCAGGTCGCGCTGCTCAACGTGCTCGAGGAACGGGACATCGGGGTGCGCGGGTACGCGCTGCGGCTGCCGCTGGACCTGGTCCTGGTGGCCAGCGCCAACCCCGAGGACTACACCAACCGGGGCCGGATCATCACCCCGCTGAAGGACCGGTTCGGCGCGGAGATCCGCACCCACTACCCGCTCACCCTGGACGACGAGCTGGCGCTGACCGTGCAGGAGTCGCTGCTGGCCTGGGACGGCGCTGACCCGGGCGCCACCCTGCCCGAGCACCTGGTCGAGGTCATCGCCCGGTTCACCCGGCTGGTCCGGGCCTCGCCCGCGGTGGACTCCCGGTCCGGCGTGTCGGCCCGGTTCGCGATCGCGGCCGCCGAGTCGGTGGCCGCGTCCGCGGTGCGCCGGGCCGCGCTCACCGGCGAGGCGCAGCCGGTGGCCCGGATCTGCGACCTGCCGCCGATCGTGGGCAGCCTGCGCGGCAAGGTCGAGTTCGAGGTCAGCGAGGAAGGCCGGGAGACCGAGGTGCTGGAGCACCTGCTCCGCCGGGCGATCGCGGAGACGTTCCGGTCCCGGCTGGGCAGCGCCGACCTGAGCGGCGTGCTGGCCACGTTCGAGGGCGGCGGCTCGGTGGAGACCGGCGACATGATCCCGGCGGACGTGCTGCTGAACCGGATCGGCGAGGTGCCCGGGCTGGCCCGGATCATGGAGCGGCTCGGCATGGAGGGCGGCGAGTCGTTCGGCGAGGCCGCCGCGGCGCTCGAGTTCGCGCTGGAGGGGCTGTACCTGATGCGGCGGCTGTCCAAGGACGTCCTCGACGGCAGTGCCGTATATCGCACCTGAGAGGTGACGCGCACCCGTGAGTGGTTACCGGTACGGCGAGTACCACGACGGGCCGGACCCGCTGGCCCCACCGTTCGACGCCCGCGGCGCCCTGGACGAGCTGGGCGACGCGGTGCTGGACGGCGCGGACCCGTCCAGCGCCTTGCGCGACCTGCTGCGCCGCGGCGTGAACGGCCGCCGCGGCCTGGACGACCTGCTCCGCCGGGTCCGTGAGCGGCAGCAGGAGATCCGCAGCCGGGGCCGCCTGGACGGCATCCTGGAGCAGGCCCGCGCGCTGCTGGACACCGCCATCGGGCAGGAGCGGGCCGAGCTGTTCCCCGACCCGGGCGACGAGGCCCGGCTGCGCGAGGACGAACTGGACGCGCTGCCGTCCGACACCGCCCAGGCCATCCGGCAACTGGCCGACTACGACTGGCGCAGCCCGGCCGCCCGGCAGACGTTCGAGCAGCTCAAGGACCTGCTCCGGTCCGAGGTGCTGGACAGCCAGTTCCGCGGCATGAAGGACGTGCTGCAGCGGCCGGACCCCGAGGCCATGCAGCGGGTCAAGGACATGCTGGCCGAGCTGAACCAGATGCTGGAGCGGGACGCCCGCGGCGAGCACACCCAGGCCGACTTCGAGGCGTTCATGGACCGCTACGGGGACATGTTCCCGGAGCAGCCGCACGATCTCGAAGAACTGGTGGACGCCCTGGTCCGCCGGGCCACCGCGGCGCAGCGGCTGCTCAGCTCGCTGACCGAGGAGCAGCGCGACGAGCTGGCCGGGCTGATGGAGCAGGCGCTGCAGGACGCCGGGCTGGCCGCGGAGATGGCCCGGCTGTCCGGCGCGCTGCGCGCCCGCCGCCCGGAACTGGACATGATGGGCCAGTTCCCGGGCGACCCAATGACCGGGGACCAGCCGCTCGGCCTGAGCGACGCCACCACCGCACTGGCCGACCTGGCCGACCTGGCCGACCTGGAGGCGGAGCTGCGCCAGGACTACCCGGGCGCCCGGCTGGACGACATCGACGAGGCGGCGATCCGGCGCGCACTCGGCCGCCAGGCCGTGGACGACATGGAAGCGCTCCGGCAGACCGAGCTGGAACTGGAGCGGCAGGGCTATCTGCAGCGCAACGCTGGCCAGCTGGAACTCACCCCCAAGGCGGTGCGGCGGCTGGGCGAGACGGCGTTGCGCCGGGTGTTCGCCGATCTGCCGGACGGCGGCTACGGGGACCATGAACAGCGCGACGCCGGGCAGGCCGGCGAGTACACCGGCGCGACCCGGCGCTGGCAGTTCGGCGACGAGCAGGCCATCGACGCGCCCGCCACGGTACGCAACGCGCTGCTCCGCGACGCGGCCTCGTTCCGGCCGGAGCCCGGCGAGGACCCCGATCATTGGGAGGGGTCGCCACCCCGGGTTCGCCTGACCGGGGAGGACTTCGAGGTCGGCGAGACGCAGCGGCGCACCTCGGCCGCGGTCTGCCTGCTGGTCGACCTGTCCTACTCGATGGCGCTGCGCGGCACCTGGGGGGCGGCCAAGCAGACCGCGCTGGCCCTGCATGCCCTGGTGCGCAGCCGGTTCCCGCAGGACTCCATTCAGGTCATCGGGTTCTCCAACTACGCCAGGGAACTGCGCGAGACCGACCTGGCCGGGCTGGGCTGGGACATGGTCCAGGGCACCAACCTGCATCACGCCCTGGTGCTGGCCGGCCGCTACCTGGACCGGCGGCCGGAACACGACCCGGTGGTGCTGATCGTCACCGACGGCGAGCCGACCGCGCACCTGCGCCGGGACGGGCAGTCCTGGTTCGACTGGCCGCCGGCGCCGGAGACGATCCAGCTCACCCTGGCCGAGGTGGACAAGATGACCCGGCGCCGCGCCTCGCTGAACGTGTTCATGCTGGCCGAGGACGAGCGGCTGACCGATTTCGTCAACGAGGTGGCCCGGCGGAATGGCGGCCGGGTGCTCCGCGCGGTGCCGGAACGGCTCGGCGAGTTCGTGGTCCGTGACTTCCTGCGCACCCGCCAATCCCGCCGGTAGGTAACGTCGGGGTCAATGATTCATCCCGCAGCGTCCGATAGATCACCCTGCGGGATACGCGGGATAGATTTTGCTTTACGGCTTTTGTGACCCCCCCGCAGCGCCCCAGCGACCGTAGTAGCGTGCGGCAGTTACCGCATCGGTGGGCCAATCAGCGGCAGCCGGATTTGGCCCGCATCTCTCTAGGAGGCCTACGTGAGCGCTGTGACCGAATCGGGACCAAGAACGTCGGGCCGGAAGCCCGCGGTGCTGATTCTCTGGATCCTCGCGGCTCTGTTCCTGCTCCTCGCGATCGTCTACCTGGTCGCGCCGGCCAAGGACCTGCCCGGCTTCATCGGCTACATCAAGAACGGCGGCACCGGCAAGCACGACCTGCGGATGGCCATCTCGCTCGTGATCGCCGTCGCGTGTGGCGCGGGCGCCTGGTTCGTCAGCCGGAGCAGCAAGAAGGCCAGCAGCTAGCCGGCCACCGCGCCGCCTCATCCCAGAGCGGCCCCCAGCCAGGCTGGGGCCGCTCTGGGACCTGCGTTTACCCCTAGGATCAGGGCATGTCTTTCACCGACCGGCTGTGGGTCTGGCTGCACGTCGCGTTCGTCGTTTTCACCATTGGCCCGGTCACTATCGCAACCATGTCGACCCCGCGTTACATCCGGGCCGGCAACATCGGCGTGCTGCGCTACCTATCCCGGATGACCCGGATATTCGGCGCGGCCTCGCTCGGCGTTCTGCTTTTTGGCATCATCGCAGGCCAGTCCCTGCACAAGATGGCGCAAGCCTGGATCACCGCGTCGCTCACCCTGTTCGTGGTCGCGCTGGTGCTGCTGGTGCTCATCATGCGGGATCAGACCCGGGCCATCGGCGCGCTGGAAGCGGCCCAGGCCCCCACTCAGCCCCCGCAGGCCGGGCCCGGGGCCGCTGACGCCACCGCGGCCGACGTGGAACCCGCCCCGGCCGAGCCGGCCGCCGAGGCCGCCGCCACAGCCACCGCCACCCAGGTGCCGGCCGCCCACGTAGCCAGCATGGAGCGCGGCCGGATCGCCTCGATGGCCGGCGTGGTCAGCCTGATCTGGCTGGTCATCCTGGTGCTGATGATCTGGAACACCTAATCACCGAGCTCCGTGCTTGCTATGTCGAGCGCCTGCCGCAGATCCTCCAGCAGGTCCTCGGCGGTCTCGATGCCGACCGACAGCCGGACCAGGTCGGCCGGCACCTCCAGCGGCGACCCGGCCGCCGACGCGTGCGTCATCCGGGCCGGGTGCTCGATCAGTGACTCCACCCCGCCCAGCGACTCGCCCAGGGTGAACAGCTGGGTCCGGCCGCACACCTCGACCGCGGCCGCCTCGCCGCCGCGGACCCGGAACGACACCATGCCGCCGAAGCCGCGCATCTGCTTGGCCGCCACTTCGTGGCCCGGGTGCGCGGGCAGGCCGGGGTAGAACACCTCGGCCACCGCCGGGTGCGCGGCCAGCATGTCGGCCACCCGGGCCGCGTTCTGCCCGTGCCGGTCCATCCGGACCGCAAGGGTCTTGATGCCACGCAGCGTCAGCCACGCATCGAATGGTCCCGCGATGCCGCCGGTGGCGTTCTGCAGGAAAGGTATTTGCTCGTCAAGCGGGCCGCGGGCACCTTCCGCGCCCGCCCCGAGCACGAGCGCGCCGCCGACCACGTCGGAGTGGCCGCCGAGGTACTTCGTGGTGGAGTGCACCACCGCGTCCGCGCCCAGTGCCAGCGGCTGCTGCAGGTACGGCGAGGCGAACGTGTTGTCCACCACCAGCAGTGCCCCGGCGTCGTGCGCCAGCTGGGCCAGCGCGCCGATGTCCGCGATGGACAGCAGCGGGTTGGTCGGCGTCTCGGCCCAGAGCAGCCGGGCCGGGCGCTCGGCCAGCGCGTCGCGCACCGCCCGGGTGTCGGACAGGTGCACCGGGGTGTAGCTGATCCCCCAGCCGGCCAGCACCTTTGCGAACAGCCGGTATGTGCCGCCGTAGGCGTCGTCCGGGATCACCACATGATCCCCGGGCGCGCAGGCCGCGCGGATCAGGCAGTCCTCGGCCGCCATCCCGGACGCGAACGCGAACGCGCGGGCGCCGCCCTCCAGCGCGGCCAGGCACTCCTCCAGCGCGGCCCGGGTCGGGTTGGCGGTGCGCGAGTACTCGTAGCCCTCGCGCAGCCCGCCCACCCCGTCCTGCTTGTAGGTGGACACCTGGTAGATGGGCGGGACCACGGCGCCGGTCTGCGGGTCGGCTTCCTGCCCAGCATGGATGGCCAGCGTCTCGAACCCGCCGGCAGGCTTGATCGTCACCCATGACACTCTGTCACAGCTGATCATCCGGTGCCCGGCCGGCCGCCGGAGCGGCCGGCCGGGCTGCAGACCCTACCGGCCGCCGTGGCCGCCACCCGAGCCGCCATGGCCGCCGCCGGAGCCGCTATGGCCGCCGTGGCCGTTGCCGGAGCCGCCATGGCCGTTACCGCCGGACCCGCCGGTTCCACCGGACCCACTGGACCCGGTGGAACCGGATCCGTTGGACGCGCCGGAACCACTGGACCCGTTGGCGCCGCCAGTGCTGGCCGTGGCTGACCCGGACCGGCCGGCGTGCTGGGCGTGCTGGCCGGAGTGCCCGTCGGCCAGCTCCAGCAGCGGGAAGACCCGGTGCCGCCGGGGCGGGACCAGGAAGTTCTGCCGCCGCGTCGCGGTGATGTGTCGCTCCAGGCCGTTGTCGTCGGTCTCGCCGTCCAGGAACTGCTTCTGGAACTGCTGCGCGGCCTGCGCGCTGCGCATCCGGGCGAACAGGTCGGCGGTCGGCACGTAGATGAGGAACTGCAGCTTGAACTGGTTGCTGCCGACCGGTACCTCGACCCCGGATGACCCGGGGAAGGTGCGGAACGCGGGCACGTCCATGCTGTCGAACCCGGGGCCGTCGGCCCGGATGTGCAGCGGTGTGCTGTCGGCCGCCCGGGACACCTGCTGCAGCGCCTCCTCGTGGCCGACCCGGGACTCACCGGTGAACGTGGCCCCGAGGCGGGCGTTGCCCGGGGTGAACTTACCGTGCGCGTCCTCGGCCTGGAGCAGCGCGGCCTCGGTGCCCTGGAACACGTTGTTGATGAATGCCGGGCCGCCGCCGTTGCGGAACTGCTGGGCGTGGCCCTCCGACGGGATCCCGGTGGGCGTGCCGAGCTGGTTGGAGCGGAACATGTACTGGCACCGTTCGGTGAACGGCTCCCCATCCGGGTGCCTGGGGTCCTGGTGCGGTAGCGCGTAGAACTGGAACAGGTCCTCGATCACGTGCGAGAAGTGCGCGATCGCGCCGTTATCGAAGTAGTCGCCGGGCTGCGCGCTGGTCAGCTTGGCCGACGAGTTGCCCACGAACGTGGTGATCGCGGCCGGGCCGGATGCGTTGGTCTGCTGGTCCACGAAGCCCATCGTCATCGTCGAGTCCGGGTTGATCCGGGAGGCGAACTCGAAGCCATGCTCGTCGGCCAGCTTGCGCGGCAGGCCCTGCTGGACGAACTGGACGCGCGGCGTCTGGAAGCTGAGCAGCCCGCCGAAGTCCGGCGACGGCACATGCCGGCCGTTCAGATTGTTGCTGCCCTGCAGCCACAGCGACACCGAGGTCAGCTGGGTCAGCGAGTCGCTGCGCAGGTGGAACAGCATGTCGTTGGACTCGATGACCACGTTGACGTTGAACCGGTCCTTGACGATCCCGGGGACGATCGCGTCCGGGCCACCGACCAGGCCGTCCACCACGTCGGTCGGGGACGGCACCGCCTCTTCCAGCACCGGCCGGGTTGGGTCGGACAGCAGCACCGGCATGTGCTTGGCCACCAGCGCCTGGGGCAGCCGGTTGAAGTACGGCAGCCCATAGGACACCGAGAAGATCAGCACCCCGGCCGGGCTGGCCGGGAAGCTGGCCTCGATGGTGTCCAGTGCGCGTTCCAGCGTGGCCTGGTCGTCGGCCGTCGGCGTGCGGGTCAGCACGACCGGCAGGAACAGGGTGTAGACGGGCGGGAGCTGCACGGTGACGTTGCCCGCGCCGTCGTTGAACACCTGGGCCGGGTTGATGAAGGCGCCCAGGTCGAACTGGATGTCGGGGAATGCGGGCGTGACCGAAGCGGCCGTCCGCTTGGGGGCCCAGCCGATCCGCTCGAACAGCACCGCCGAGGAGACCAGCGCGGCGGCGGCCCCGCCGCCCTTGAGGGCAGACCGCCGGCTGAGAGAACGTGCTTGAGTTCCGCTGCGTCCATGTCCTTTCCTCCTTGCTACGGCGCCGCGGGTCGGTGGCGGCGCCGTCTCCGGCGCCGCGGTCGGTGCGGCGCCGTCTCCGGACGTGAGAGTGCAGGCGCAGTCGCCTGCGAGCCCGCCCGCCGTACCTTGTGCCCGGCACCCGGCACGATCCCGGCTGCGCGGGATCAGGGTGCACCTCCCCGGGTAGGGCGGCGGGTAAGAGACCGCAGTTAGCCTCAAAGGTGGCGCGCATTGTGATCGGCGCTGCTCAGATGACAATTTTGTCATTCGGGCTCAGAAACTTCGGGACGGCGCGTTTGCGCCGCCCCGATCCATTCCGGCAGAGCGCTGACCAGGGACGATCCCCGTTACGGAACGGATGATCACCATGCGGGACGGCCGGCAGCGGATGTCCTAGACGGATTAAGAACAGCGTTTCGGCCAGCGACCGGAATTAATGGTTCTCACAGCTTTCTCAGCTTATTCGCACCATTGACAGCACAGGTAACACGTATCACAGATCAGAAACTGGGCCTTTTAGCGGGCAGATAAGCCGGCCGGGCCGGTCCCGGATGACGGGCTGCTGGCCAGGAAGCCGAGCACGTCCTGCGGCGTGATCATGCCGGCCGGCTTGCCGTCCACCAGCACCAGGGCCGCACCGGCCTGCTCCAGTGAGCCGAGCGCCTGGCTCAGCGGCTCCCCCGAGCCGACCATGGGCAGCGGCGCCGACATGTGGCTCTCCAGCGCGTCCTGCGGCCGGGCCCGGCCGGACACCAGCGCGTCCAGCAGGTCGCGTTCCACGATCGAGCCGACCACCTCGGCCACCATGACCGGCGGCTCCTCCTTCATCACCGGAAGCTGCGACACGTTGTACTCGCGGAGCAGGTCGATGGCGGCGGCCACGGTCTCCTCGGGGTGCGCGTGCACGAACTCAGGCAGCCCGGGCTGCTTCCGGGCCAGCACATCGGCCACCTTCGGCTCGGCCGTCTCGGCGGTGAGGAAGCCGTAGTCGGCCATCCACTCGTCATTGAAGATCTTGGACAGGTAACCGCGGCCGGTGTCCGGCAGCAGCACCACGATCACGTCGTCCGGGGCGGCCGCCGCCGCGACGCGCAGCGCGGCCACCACGGCCAGCCCGCACGAACCGCCGGTGAGCAGCGCCTCCTCCCGGGCCAGCCGCCGGGTCATCAGGAACGACTCGGCGTCGCTGACCGCGATCACCTCATCGGTCACCGCCGGATCGTAGTTCGGCGGCCACAGGTCCTCGCCGACCCCCTCGACCAGGTACGGGCGGCCGGTCCCGCCGGAGTACACCGAGCCTTCCGGGTCGGCCCCGATGACCCGGACCCGGCCGCCGGACACTTCCTTCAGGTACCGGCCCGTGCCGGTGATCGTGCCCCCGGTACCGATGCCCGCCACGAAGTGAGTGATCTGCCCGTCGGTCTGGGCCCAGATCTCCGGGCCGGTGGAGTGGTAGTGCGAGGCCGGGTTCTCCGGGTTGGCGTACTGGTCCGGCTTCCAGCCACCCGGGGTCTGGCTGGCCAGCCGGGTGGACACCGAGTAATAGGAGTCCGGGTGCTCCGGCGGCACCGAGCCGGGGCAGACCACCACCTCGGCGCCGTAGGCACGGAGCACGCTGATCTTGTCCGCGCCGACCTTGTCCGGGCAGACGAACAGGCACCGGTAGCCCTTCTGCGCGGCCACGATGGCCAGCCCCACCCCGGTATTGCCGGAGGTCGGCTCGATGATGGTGCCGCCCGGCTGGAGCGCGCCGGACGCCTCCGCCGCCTCCACCATGCGCAGCGCGATCCGGTCCTTGACCGAGCCGCCCGGGTTGAAGTACTCGACCTTGGCCAGCACGGCGGGCCGGTGGCCGCCGCCCACGTCCCTGGTCACCCTGCCCAGCCGGACCAGCGGGGTATTCCCGACCAGTTCGATCAGGGTTTCATGCACCTGCATCGCCAACCACCTCGGCCGCCGACGCTACCCCACCGGGCAGTACCCAGGGATTATGGGGGCAGCAACGTAGCGTAAGCTACTGGTCAGTAATCAGCGTCAGCAAGGGAGCCCGCCATGCCCGAGGCCGTCATCGTCGCTACCGCCCGGTCCCCCATCGGCCGCGCGTTCAAGGGGTCGCTGGTCTCCATCCGCCCCGACGACCTGACCTGCCAGCTGATCTCCGCGGCCCTGGCCAAGGTCCCGCAGCTCAGCCCGGATGACATCAACGACCTGATGCTGGGCTGCGGGCTGCCCGGCGGCGAGCAGGGCTTCAACATGGCCCGGGTGGTCGCCGTCATGCTCGGCTACGACAACCTCCCCGGCACCACGATCACCCGGTACTGCTCCTCATCGCTGCAGACCACCCGGATGGCCTTCCATGCCATCAAGGCAGGCGAGGGGGACGTGTTCATCTCGGCCGGCGTGGAGTGCGTCAGCCGGTTCGGCCACGGCAGCAGCGACAGCTGGCCGGACACGCGCAACGCGGTGTTCGCCGGCGCGGAGGAGCGCTCGGCGCAGCGCGCCGACGTGGGCGCCCCGGTCTGGCACGACCCACGCGAGGACGGCGCCATCCCGGACATCTACATCGCGATGGGCCAGACCGCGGAGAACCTGGCCCAGCTGCGCGGGATCACCCGGGCCGAGCAGGACGAGTTCGGCGTCCGGTCACAGAACCTGGCCGAGAAGGCGCTGGCCAACGGGTTCTGGCAGCGCGACATCACCCCGGTCACGCTGCCCGACGGCACCGTGGTGAGCGCCGACGACGGCCCGCGGCCGGGCACCACCCTGGAGAAAGTGGCCACGCTGCAGCCGGTGTTCCGGCCGGACGGCACGGTCACCGCGGGCAACTGCTGCCCGCTGAACGACGGCGCGGCCGCGGTCGTGGTGATGAGCGACGTCAAGGCGGCCCAGCTCGGCATCACCCCGCTGGCCCGGATCGTGTCCACCGGCGTGACCGGGCTGTCCCCGGAGATCATGGGCCTTGGCCCGGTGCAGGCCTCCCGCCAGGCGCTCGGCCGGGCCGGGATGACCATCGACGACATCGACCTGGTGGAGATCAACGAGGCGTTCGCCGCCCAGGTCATCCCGTCCTACCGGGACCTGGGCATCGACCTCGACAAGCTCAACGTGAACGGCGGGGCGATCGCGGTCGGCCACCCGTTCGGCATGACCGGCGCCCGGATCACCTCCACGCTGCTGAACAGCCTGGCCTTCCACGACAAGACGTTCGGCCTGGAGACGATGTGCGTGGGTGGCGGGCAGGGCATGGCGATGGTCGTGGAGCGGCTCAGCTGAGTCCACCCCGTTAACTCTGACGGGCGACAACCCAGTTACCAGGGACCATCCGGAACATTGCGGAAGGATAACGCTGGGGGGTTGTCAGCGGCCTGCCGGTAGGGCACTCTCAACTCCAAGAGTAGTTCGCCGCTGGAGGTGGCCATGTCCCTGAATCACTCTCCGGAGATGCACAAGAACATCCTCGCCCGCATCCCGACCGTCACCGGGCGTGACCTCCGAGAGTGGTTCATGAGCCTAGAGTCTGGGCCGCCGTTTTCGCGCTGCGAGGAACGCGCGCACTGGCTGTCCGACGAACATGGCCTGTCACACGGCTACGCGTCGGCGATCGTGCATGAGTACGAGGTCCGCCGCCGGATGCGGTTGAACACCGCCTGACCCATGGATCTGGAGCAGGCCCGGGAGTTCTTGCGCGCGAATCACCGGGCCGTGCTCGCCACTGCGCGCGCCGACGGCCGTCCACAGCTATCTCCGGTCACCTGTGGCGTGGACGACGCCGGGCTCGTCATCATCAGCACCCGCGAGACCGCGGTCAAGACCAGGAACCTGCGCCGCAACCCAGCCGCTTCGCTGTGCGTGTTCACCGAGGGGTTCTTCGGGCCGTGGGTCCAGGTGGACGGCACCGCGGAGATCATCTCGCTGCCGGACGCGATGGACCTCCTGATCGACTACTACCGGCGGATCTCCGGCGAGCACCCGGACTGGGCGGACTACCGGGCGGCCATGATCCGCGAGCGGCGCTGCGTCGTGCGCATCACCGTCACCCGGGCCGGCCCGGACATCTCCGGCTGACCCCGCGCACCCCAACACCCAGGCGGCCCCGCAACACCCAGGCGGCCCCGCGCCCACTATCACCCGGATTACGGAGATTTCTCCGCTTTGTCCGTTATGTTCCGGTGCCCCGAAGTGATAAGAGCGCCGGGGTGATGAGAGCGGCAGCGGGCAGCGGGCCTGGCTGGCGGAGCCAAGCGGCCAAAGTTGGCGCGGTGCGAGTTGCCTGCTGTGCGACTGCCGTTCCCGTGGAACAACCGTCCTGCTCATGGCCCGTTTCGCCAGATTGTGATTGACCAGCGATTTAGCGGGCGAACATGATCAGTAACTGTCGGGAATGGCCTGCTTAACTGCGGGGTAACCCTGATAGCTGCCCGCTGTGCGATAGGCGAACGCCACGTGATCCTTACCCACACCGCCCCGCAACGCAGCGTTGCAGGGCATCAGTGCAGGTCAGAAGCTACTTAAGAACGGTGCCCCCGGTCGGAGTCGAACCGACACTGGGGACCCTTTTAGGGGGCCGGCCTCTTCCCTTGGGCTACGGGGGCTGGGTAATAATACCCCGGAGAGTCGGTCGGACTCTCGGGCAGCCGAATTGATACAGATTGTTTCGGCCGGGGGCAGTTATCTATTTTCACTAGTGGACCGAATGCAAAGAGTAACCATTTCGATTACGTTCGACGCTGGTTGCTCACTGAAAGTAACCAGATGACAGCCCCGCCCCCGTCAACCAGCGAGCCCGGCCGCAGACCGAGCCTGCCGGAAGACCGTATCCAGCATGCCAGGAGTAACCCGTCCAGTGAACGTGTTCTGCTGACTCGGGTGATAACAGCCGATAACGGCGATCGGGCCGCCCGGTCCGGCCACGCTGGCCTCGGCCCCGTGCCCGAAGGCCGGCCGCGGCCTGGGCACCGGGATATCTACGGTGCTGAGTACCGGCCACAGCGCCTGCCAGGCGAAGCCGCCCAGGCACACGATGGCGCGCAGGTCCGCGGCCAGCAGCCGGAGTTCCTCGGCCAGCCACGGCTGACAGGTGTCCCGCTCGGTCACCGTCGGCTTGTTGGCGGGCGGCGCGCAGCGCACCGCGGCGACCATCCGGGTGTGCAGCAGCCGTTGCCCGTCGCCGGCCGCCGTGCTGTATGGCTCGGCGGCCAGCCCGCACCGGTGCAATGAGGCGAACAGCACGTCACCGCTGCGGTCCCCGGTGAAGATCCGGCCGGTCCGGTTGCCGCCGTGGGCCGCGGGCGCCAGGCCCAGGATCAGGATGCGCGCCCGATCGCTGCCCCAGCCCGCGATGGGCCGGCCCCAGTACGGCTCGGTGGCATGCGCGCGGCGCTTGACCCGGGCCACCTCTTCCCGCCAGGCGACCAGCCGGGGGCAGGCCCGGCATACCGACTCGCGGGCGCTCAGTTCGGCCAGGCTGCCCGCACCGGCCGCGAGCGTGCGGACCTGGGCGGCGTCGGCGGCCACCGGGGTGGCCGGGGTGGCCGGGTCGTCTGGCCAGCCAGACCCGGGCGGCACCGGGCTGGCCGGCGTGGGACTATCCGGCACTGCGCCGTCCAGTGGGCTCACCGGCCCGCCGCCAGCGACCAGGCGATCCCGTCCAGGATGTCGTGCTCGCTGACCAGCACCTCGGCGAACCCGAACCGGTGCATCACGTGATCGAGCACCAGGGCGCCACCACCAATCACGTCCACCCGCCCCGGGTGCATGACGCCCAGCGCGGCCCGCTGCGCACGGGTCTGGCCGAGCAGCCGTTGGGTCTGCGCGGCGACCTGGGCGGCCGGGATGCGCGCGTGGTGGATCCGGCTGGGGTCGTATTCGGCCAGCCCGAGCGCCAGGCCTGCCACCGTGGTCACCGACCCGGCCAGGCCGACCAGGGTCCGGGCGGTCGCGGCCGGCATGACCGCGGCCACTGCGTCCAGGGCGGTCTCGATGTCCGCCGCGGCCGCCGCGATCTCGGCCCGGCTGGGCGGGTCGCCGTGCAGATGGCGCTCGGTCAGCCGGACACAGCCGATGTCCACGGACAGCGCGCTGAGGCCGGTGCGCGCGGCCGGGTGGCCGGCTGGCTGGCCGTCCCCCAGCACGAACTCGGTCGACCCGCCGCCGATGTCCACGACCAGGTACGGGCCTCCCGTCGCGGCCGCCTGCCCACCCGTCACGGCGGCCTGCCTGCCGGGCGCAGTCGCCTGCCCGCCGGGCGCGGCCAGTTCGGCGGTGGCGCCGGTGAACGACAGGTACGCCTCGTCCTGGCCGCTGAGCACCTCCGGCGGCACGCCGAGCACGCCTTCGACGCCGCGGACGAAGTCGGCGGCGTTGGCCGCGTCCCGGGTGGCGCTGGTGGCGACCATCCGCACCGCGTCGGCCGACGTGGCCTTGATGATCTTGGCGTAGCCGGCCAGCGCGTGCAGCGTGCGGTCCAGCGCTTCCGGGGCCAGCCCGCCGGTGGCGTCCACCCCCTGGCCCAGCCGGACGATCTCCATCTGGCGGTCCACGTCGGTGAGCCGCCCGGCCGCCGGGTCCACGTCGGCCACCAGCAGGCGCAGCGAGTTGGTGCCACAGTCGATGGCCGCGACCCGGGCCACGGCGCTCACGGCACGCACCGGCCGCGCGACCACCACGCACCGGCCGCGTCCAGCGCCTCCCGGCCGAGCGGGTTGGCGCCTGGCACGGCCAGTTCGTGCGCGGCCAGCGCGTGCAGGCACTTCACCCGGTCCGGCAGGCCGCCCGCGCTCTGCGTGCCGGGCGGCAGCGGCGCCAGGCCGTCCGCGGCCGCCGCCGCGTCCCGGCGGGCCAGGTAGTCCCGGTGCGCGGCCTGCTGGGCCGCGCGCAGCGCTGGCTCGGCGGCCAGCCGCTGCTCCATCTCGCGCATCATCCCGGCCGATTCCAGCCTGCTCAGCGCCGCGGTCGCGCGCGGGCAGGTCAGGTAGTACAACGTCGGGAACGGCGAGCCGTCTTCGAGCCGCGGCGCCGTCTCGACCACGTCGGGCAGCCCGCACGGGCAGCGGTGTGCCGCCCCGCGCAGCCCGCGCGGCGGCCGGCCCAGCTGCGCTGCCACTACGGCCCTGACGTCAGTCACCACGTCACTCACCAGTCACCACGTCACTACCGCGAGGCAGGCTGCTTGTCCGCCTGCTGCACCGACGACCACAGCCGCGCGTACCACGGCGTGCCGGCCACCGCGGCGGCCGCCTTGCCAGCGTTGCTGGCCGGCTGCCCGCCGATGATCACGTAGCAGGTCTGCCGCGGCATGCAGTAGTGCAGCCGGTCGCGGGCCTGCTGCTCGATGTAGGCCGGGTCGTTCAGCCGGGCCGCCTCGGCCTGCAGCCGGGCCAGCTGAGCCGCGGTCTGCGCGCTCTGCGCCTGCAACTGGTCGATCTGCCGCATCTGCGCGATGTACTCCCGCACCGGGTAGGCCAGGCTCAGCGCGATCGCGCAGAGCACCACGGCCAGCACCGCCGCCCGGCTGGTGAACCGGGCACGCTCGGCCGCCTGCGCACCAGACTGCACACCCGGCTGTGCCGCCCCAGGCTGCGCAGCGCCCTCCGGCGCCGCGGCCGGCTGGGACGCTGACGGCTGCGCGGACTTGGGCGCTGGCTGCGGGCCGGGCATCAGTCAGCCGGGGTCCACCGCGGGAAGGCGCTGGCACCTGCGTAGACGGCCGCGTCATCGAGCAGTTCCTCGATGCGCATCAGCTGGTTGTACTTGGCCACCCGCTCACCGCGGGCCGGCGCACCCGACTTGATCTGCCCGGCGTTCACCGCGACCGAGAGGTCGGAGATCGTCGTGTCGTCCGTCTCGCCGGACCGGTGGCTGATCATGCACGCGTAACCGCTGCGCTGGGCCAGTGACACCGCGTCCAGCGTCTCGGTGATCGAGCCGATCTGGTTCACCTTGACCAGCAGCGCGTTGGCCGACCGTTCGGCGATGCCACGGCGGATCCGCTCCGGGTTGGTCACGAAGATGTCGTCCCCGACGATCTGCACCCGGTCCCCGAGCGCCGCCGTGAGCGCCTGCCAGCCGCCCCAGTCCTCCTCGAACAGCGGGTCCTCCAGCGACACGATCGGGTACGCGTCCAGCCATTCGGTGTAGATCAGGGTCATCTCGGCCGAGTCCTTCGGGTCGCCCTCGAACTGGTAGGCCCCGTCGGCGTAGAACTCGTTGGCCGCCGAGTCGATGGCCAGTGCCACATCGAGACCCGGGGTGAACCCGGCCTTCCCGATCGCCTCGACGATCAGGTCCAGCGCGGCCCGGTTGTGCGCCAGGTCGGGTGCGAAACCACCCTCGTCGCCTACCCCGGTGTTCAGCCCGTGCTGCTTGAGCACCGACTTCAGCGCGTGGTAGGTCTCCGAACCCCACTGCACCGCCTCGGTGAACGACGCCGCGCCGATCGGGGCGATCATGAATTCCTGGATGTCCACGCTATTGTCCGCGTGCGCGCCGCCGTTCAGGATGTTCATCATCGGCACCGGCAGCAGGTGCGCGTTCGGCCCGCCCAGGTAGCGGAACAGCGGCAGGCCCGCCGACTCAGCCGCCGCCTTGGCGACCGCCATGCTGACCCCGGTGATGGCGTTCGCGCCGAGCCGCGACTTGTCCGGGGTGCGGTCCAGGTCGATCATCGCCTGGTCCACCAGCCGCTGGTCGTCAGCGTCGAACCCGAGCAGCTCGGGCTGGATCTCGTCGATGATGCCCTGGACGGCCTTGGTGACCGCCTTGCCGCCGTATTCGTCCCCGCCATCGCGCAGTTCCACCGCTTCGAAGGCACCGGTGGAGGCGCCGCTCGGCGCGGCCGCGCGGCCCAGCGAACCGTCGTCGAGGGCGACCTCGACCTCAAGGGTGGGGTTTCCGCGGGAATCCAGAATCTGCCTGGCGTGCACCGCCTCGATCGAGGCCACGACGACTCCTGAAGGCTCGGCTGACATGTCCGTATTGGAGCCTAGTGGAGTCTCCGGCGGCCCGCGCACCGGCCACGCCGGGGCTCAGTCAGCGGCCTGCGCCTGCTCCCAGGCGCGGACCCGGTCCTGGTACCGCCGGGCCGCGCCACGCAGTTCCAGCTCGGGATCCAGGCCCGCCGCCCGCGCCTTGGCCACCAGCTCGAACAGCTCGGCGCCGAGCGCGTCACCGGCCCCGTCGCCAGCGGCCCCGTCGGCACCCGCCCCGTCGGCCGCCGCCAGCTCGGCCGGCACACCGGCCCGCTCGGCCCGCCGCTGCAGCTGGGCGGCCAGCGCCAGGGCAGGCTGGCCGAACGGCACGCCGTCCAGCGCCGAGCCAGCCGCACCGGTCGCCGCGGCGCGTTCCGCCGCCTTGATCGCGTCCCAGTTGCGCTTGACATCCTCGGCGCCAGACACGGCCACGTCGGCGAACACGTGCGGGTGCCGGCGAACCAGCTTGGTCACGATGCCGTCGGCCACGTCGTCCACGTCGAACCCGGTCTCGTCGGAACGCTCCTCCGCCACCCGGGCGTGAAACATCACCTGGAGCAGCACGTCGCCGAGTTCCTCGCGGAGGGCCTGACGGTCCCCGCTTTCCAGCGCGTCCAGCGCCTCGTAGGACTCCTCGATCAGGTACGGGGCGAGCGACTCGTGCGTCTGCTTGGCGTCCCACGGGCAGTTCCGGCGCAGCGTGTCCATGACCGCGACCAGGGTGAGCAGTTCGCTGCCGGGCAGCCCGGTGGAGCCGTACAGCAGCTCCACGGCCACCCCGGCCGGGCCGGACGGCCCGCCCAGCTCGTCGGCCAGCGCAACCGCCACCGGCGGCACGTCGGCCGGCCGCCCGGGCGGGTCGTGCGGGCACAGAAAGACCGTGTCGCCCGAACCAGCGTCACTCGAACCGGCGTCACCCGGGCCAGACAAAACCGCGGTGAGCAGCCGGGCCAGCTCCGCCGGACCAGCCCCGGCCGAGGCCCGGCCGCCGGCCCCGGGCAGCAGCGTCCAGCCGATCCCGGCCTCGTCCAGCGCGGGCAGCAGCGGATCATCCGCCGCCCCGGCCAGCACCCGGTCCGCGCCCTGCAGCAGCTGCCAGGCGGGCCAGCTGAGCAGCCCGGCCCGGACCGTCGGCGCGGTCACCAGCAGGACGAGCCGGGCCATCAGCAGTGCGGGGTGAGCTGCGGGGCGGCTGTCCCGGTCGGCGACGGTGACGGCTTGCCGGGCAGCGCGGACAGCTTGTTCGGCGCGGCCACCACTCCGATGCTCCGGTAGTCCAGCGCGCCGTACTGCGGGTTGACCTGGATGGCGAGGCTCTTGGCCGCCACGCACTGCGAGGCGTCGAACTTATTGCTCAGCGTCGTCAGCGCAGCGTTGGCCGTGGGCAGCGTCCCGCCGTCCAGCCGGTTCAGCACCGCATCCTGGATGGCCACGTACCGGCCCAGCTCGTTGAGCTGGTCCGGTGGCACGCCGTTGGCGACGGCCAGGTCCCGCGCGGTGACGCCGCTCTGCTTGGCCTGCGCGGAAATGGAGTTGAGCGCGTCCTGCACCTGGGTCTGGGTCACCGTGATGCCGTACCGGTTGGCCATCTGCTCCCGCACCTGGAACCGGAGCAGCCAGCTGAGTACCTCCTGCGGCATCTCAGACTTGGCGAACTGGAGCTGGATCTTGGCCTTGTCCGCCTGGTAGGCCTGGTTAAGGTTGTTCACCTCGGAAGTCACCGTGGCGGCCGAGATCCGCTGGTTGTCGCTGACCGCCGCCGCGCCCAGCTTGACGGACCCGCAGGCGGACAGCATGAGCACCCCGGCCAGCGCCGCGGCGGTCAGGGTAATAGAGGTGCGGAGCACGGCGGCGTCCCTTTCTTCTCCTCTAGCCGGTTGCCTCTGGTGGAGGCACCGGAGCATCCGGTTCCAGCACAGCCGCGACGAGCTGAGCGCACCAGGCCAGCAGCGCATCGTCGCGGAGCAGCGGAGCGCCGGGCGGTGCGGGCCGCCCAGCGGGTGCCGCCCTGGGCACCGGTACGAGCATGCTACGCACCGCGGGCTTGAGCACCGTCTTCGGGTACAGCCGCTGCGCCCGCACCTGCCGGGAGTCGGGCAGCTCGACCGGGGAAAACCGGATGAACGTGCCCTGCTGGACGATGTCGGTCAGCCCGGCCCGGCGGGCCTGGAACCGCAGCCGCGCCACCGCGAGCAGGTTCTCCACCGGCTCGGGCGGCGGCCCGTACCGGTCGGCCAGCTCGTCCCGCACCTCGGCCACGTCCTCGGCCGAATCGATAGCCGCGACCCGGGTGTAGGCCTCCAGCCGGAGCCGCTCGCCCGGTATGTAGTCGTGCGGGATGTGCGCGTTGACCGGCAGCTCCACCCGGACCTCTGCCCGCTCGGCCGGGCCGTCGCCCTTCAGCTCGGTGACCGCCTCGCCGATCATCCGCACGTACAGGTCGAAGCCGACCCCCGCGATGTGCCCGGACTGCTCGCCGCCGAGCAGGTTGCCCGCGCCGCGGATTTCCAGGTCCTTCAGTGCCACGTACATGCCCGCGCCCGCCTCGGTGTGCTGCGCGATGGTGGCCAGCCGCTCGTGCGCGGTCTCGGACAGCGGGGTCTCCGGCGGGAACAGGAAGTAGGCGTAGCCGCGCTCGCTGCTCCGGCCGACCCGGCCGCGCAACTGGTGCAGCTGGGGCAGCCCGTAGGTATCCGCCCGGTCCACGATCAGCGTGTTCGCGTTCGGGATGTCCAGCCCGGACTCGATGATCGTGGTGGACACCAGCACGTCGGACTTGCGGTCCAGGAAGTCGCCCATCACGTTTTCCAGCACGTGCTCGTTCATCTGGCCGTGGCCGACCGCGATCCGGGCCTCCGGGACCAGCTCACCCAGCCGGGCCGCCACCCGGTTGATCGAGCTGACCCGGTTGTGCACGAAGAACACCTGGCCGTCGCGGAGCAGCTCACGCCGGATGGCCGCGGCGATCTGCTTCTCGTCGTACGGGCCGACCAGCGTCAGCACCGGGTGGCGTTCTTCCGGCGGGGTGAGGATGGTGGACATCTCGCGGATCCCGGCGATGCCCATCTCCAGCGTGCGCGGGATCGGGGTGGCCGACATGGCCAGCACGTCCACCTCGGTGCGCAGCCGCTTCAGGTATTCCTTGTGCTCGACGCCGAAGCGCTGCTCCTCGTCCAGGATGACCAGGCCGAGCCGGGCGAACCGGGTGTCCGGGGAGAGCAGCCGGTGGGTGCCGACCACCACGTCCACCTTGCCCTCGGTCATCTCGTCCCGGACCTGGGCCGCCTCGGCGTCGCTGGAAAACCGGGACAGCATCCGCACCGTCACCGGGAACGGCGCGAACCGCTCGCTGAACGTGTTGAAGTGCTGCTGGGCCAGCAGCGTGGTCGGCACCAGCACCGCCACCTGGCTGCCGTCCTGGACCGCCTTGAACGCCGCCCGCACCGCGATCTCGGTCTTGCCGTAGCCGACGTCGCCGCAGATCAGCCGGTCCATCGGCACCGGCCGTTCCATGTCCTGCTTGACCTCGTTGATGGCGCCCAGCTGATCCGGCGTCTCCACGTACGGGAACGCGTCTTCCAGCTCCCGCTGCCACGGGGTGTCCGCGCCGAACGCGTGCCCGGGCGAGGCCATCCGCGCCGAGTACAGCCGGATCAGCTCGGAGGCGATCTGCCGGACCGCCTTGCGCGCCCGGCCCTTGGTCTTGGCCCAGTCCGCGCCGCCCAGCCGGTGCAGGCTGGGCGCTTCCCCGCCGACGTACCGGGTGACCTGGTCGAGCTGGTCGGTCGGCACGTACAGCCGGTCCGGCGGCTGGCCGCGCTTGCTGGCCGCGTACTCGATGACCAGGTACTCGCGGACCGCGCCCTGCACGCTCCGGCTGGTCATCTCCAGGTACCGGCCCACGCCGTGCTGCTCATGCACGACGTAGTCGCCCGGGGTGAGCTGCAGCGGGTCGATGCCGCCGCGCCGCCGGGCCGGCATCCGCAGTTCCTTGCTGGCCGTGCGCTGCCCGGCCAGGTCGGCCTCGGTCAGCACGGCCAGCCGCACCGGCGCGCAGATGAAACCGTGCTGCAGCAGCCCGGTGCTCACGTACGGCACGGCCGGCTCGGGCGGCTGGTCCAGGTCGCCGAGCCGGGCGCCGAGCCCCTCGCCGCGGAGCATCTCGGCCAGCCGCTGGGCCGGCCCGTGGCCCTCGGTGACCAGCGCCACCCGCCACCCGTCGGCCAGCCATTGGCGCACGTCCGCGACGGCGCGCGCGGTATCGCCGCGATAGCCCGGCACCGGGGCGGCTTCCATATTGAACGCCAGTCGCTCCGCACCGGCTTCGGCGACATCCGGGAACTCACCGGGCAGGGCGTCCGGGCTGTCGAACGGGGTGATGGTCCACCAGCCGACACCCAGGTCACGGGCGGCCGAGCGGACGGCGGCCAGCGGCTGGAACGCGGCGGCGCCCAGGTCGACCGGGGCCTGGCCGCCCGCCGCCGCGTTGACCCAGGACGCGTCGAGGAACTCCTGGCTGGTCCGGACCAGGTCGGCGGCGCGGGCCCGGATCCGCTCCGGGTCGCAGGCCACGACCAGGCCGCCCGGCGGCACGTGGTCCAGCAGCAGTTCCATCCGGTCGGCCAGCACCGGGGCGAACGCCTCCATGCCTTCCACGCCGATACCGTCGGCCAGCTTGCCCAGGATCTCGGCCAGGCCCGGATGGTCCTTGGCCAGCTGCCGGGCCCGCTCCCGGACGGCCGGGGTGAGCAGCAGCTCACGGCACGGCGGGGCCCACAGGCTGTCGGCGGTGTGCAGGCTGCGCTGGTCGGCGACCCGGAAGTAGCGGATCTCCTCGACGCTGTCGCCCCAGAACTCGACCCGCAGCGGGTGTTCCTCGGTGGGCGGGAACACGTCCAGGATGCCGCCGCGCACCGCGATCTCGCCGCGGTGCTCGACCAGGTCGGTGCGCACGTAGCCGATGTCCACCAGCCGGGTGATGGCCGACTCGAAGTCGGCGTCCTGGCCGGGGCGCAGCGTCACCGGCTCCAGGTCGCCCAGCCCGCTGACCATCGGCTGGAGCAGGCTGCGCACCGGGGTGACCAGCACGCTGACCGGGCCGGCCTGCGCGCTGCCCGGGTCCGGGTGAGCCAGCCGGCGCAGCACGGCCAGCCGCCGCCCGGAGGTGTCCGAGCGCGGCGAGATCCGCTCGTGCGGGAGGGTCTCCCAGGCCGGGAAGCAGGCCACCGTGCCCGGCGGCAGCAGCGACTCCAGCGCGCTGGTCAGGTCCTCCGCCTCACGCGCCGTCGCCGTCACGGCCAGCACGAACCGGTGTGGCCCGGGGCCGGGCTGGTCCGCCCCCGGCGGTGTGGTGGCCCGCGCGTCAGCTGCGTGAAATGTTGCGAGCGTGGCGGCCAGGAACGGCCGCAGCGCGGGCGGTGCGACGAGGTCCGCGCCCGTGTCGATGACGGTGTCCCCCAGGCTCAGCGCATGCCGCAGCCCGGGGTCCTCGGCTATGACGCTGAGCAATCCGGCGAGGCTCATGGTGTCCTTGATCAGGCAGCACGAAAGGCCCGCACTAGCGGGCAGCGGGGCTACCTGGTGCCAGGCGGGATACCTCTAGTTTAGTGTGCCGGGCCGGCCGCCCGGCACACTGCGTTGCCGAACCGCGTCAGTTACCCGTGACTATCCGCAGGCAGCGGGCTATTTTAGGGGGTTGTGACATCGGTCAGCGGTGTTCCGGGGGAAAACACCACGCGATCGGCACCTTCCCCCGGACAATCAGCACGGGCCCCCGAAGCGCAATCAGCACGGGCCCCGGAAGCGCGATCAGCGCCGGCGCGGCAAGCAGAGCGCCAGCCAGTGCCGCCGGACACTACGGCGGAGACCAGCCTGTTCACCAGGTGGGCGCAGGGCTATGTGGCAGAACGTTTCGGCCAGCAGATCACCGTGCTGCTGGCTGGCGCGGTCACCGCGGCCGGGGACCTCGGCCTGGCCGGCCTGCGGGACGGCGGCGCGGACATCATCATCAGCGAGGTCGACGACGACCAGCCGGTGAACCGGGCCGCGCTGGCCACGCATCCGGAGCTCAGCCGCTGCACGCTCGGCGACCTTCGCACCATCTCGCTCCCCCAGCGGTCCTATGACATCGTGGCCGCCGTCCTGCTGCTGGACCGGATCCACCACGCCGAGCTGGTGCTTGACCGGCTGACTGGCGCGGTCAAACCGGGCGGCCTGCTGCTGCTGCAGATCCGGGACCGGGACGCCGCCGCGGGCTTCCTGGACCGGGTGCTGCCCGGCGTGCTGCGCGGCGCGATCTGGCGCAGGCTCCGGCCGGGACGGCCCGGGCCGCATCCGGCGGTGTACGAGCGGCTCGGCTCGGTCCGCGGCGTCCAGTCCTACGTGCTGCTCCGCGGCCTGGTCATCGCCGAGCGCCAGCCACTCGGCGGGGTGGCCGGCGGGCTGGGCCCGGCCCCACGCGGCTACCGGGCCGCGCAGCAGGCAGTGGCCCGGCTGTCCGGGCACCGGCTGACCGCCGACCATGAGGACTTCCTCTACGTGCTGCGCAAGCCGGAGAACCGGTTCGCCCGCATCCTCTGATGTAGCCTCTGCTTGCCCGGCGGATACGGCCGGTGGTAACGGGCGGTGGACTGGATGGGGGAATCGTGCAGACAGAGGCGTCAGCGGGGATTCCCGCGCAGCTGGCTGGGCTTCCCGCGCTGACCCTGGACGAAGGGCAGCTAGGCGATCTGGAGCTGCTGCTCTCCGGCGCGTTCGCGCCGCTGCGCGGCTACTTGACCCCGGCTGAGGTCACGTCGGTCAGCGCGCATGGCACGCTGCCCGATGGCACCCCGTGGCCGGTGCCGGTCACCCTGGACGTGCCCGCCGGCAGCATCAAGCCGGACGCCGACCGGCTGGTGCTGCAGGACCCGGAAGGCACCCCTCTTGCTTTGCAAGACATCACTGACTGGCTGCCGCTCGGCTCTGACACTGACCACGGGGACACTGACCACGGGGACACTGACCACGGGGACACTGACCACGGGGACACTGACCACGGGGATACTGACCAGAGGGTTACTGACCCCGAGGACGCGCGGCTGGTCCGGCTGAGCGGCCCGGTGACCGCGCTCCGCCCGCCGGAGCACGGGCCGTTCCGAGAACTGAGGCGGCGGCCCGCCGACGTCCGCGCGGAACTGGTGGGCACCCCGGTGCTTGGCTATGTGACCAGCGCGCCGCTGCATTCCCGGCAGATCGGCCAGCTCCGGCACGCGGCCAGCCAGCTGAAGGCCCGGCTGCTGCTGCTGCCCCGGGTGGCCGGGCCGCCCGAGATCGTGCACCGGCCGGACGCGCTGGTCCGCGCGGTACGCGCGGCCGCCCGCAGCCTGCCCCCGGGCACCCTGGTCATCCCGGTCCCGCTGCGCCGCGGCCAGGCCAGCCCGGTCGATGACCTGGCGCTGCAGGCCCGCGTCGCGGCGGCCTACGGCGCGACCCAGCTGCTGGCCGACCGGCCGGCCGCGGCGGCCAGCGACGGGGTGCGGCCCGCGCCGGTCATCCCGGTGCTCGACTCGGGCGACTGGGCGTACGACCCGACGGCCGAGGTGTGGCGGCCGCTGGCCCTGATCGAGCCGGGCACCGAACGGACCGACCTGGCCACCGGCGAGCTCGACGACCTGCTCGACCGCGGCGAGGAGATACCGGCCTGGTTCACGCCCCCGGCGGTGGCCGCGGAGCTGCGCCGGGCCCGGCCGCCGCGCCGCCAGCGCGGGCTGGTCATCTTCTTCACCGGGCTGTCCGGCTCGGGCAAGTCCACGCTGGCCCGGGCGCTGCGGGACGCGCTGAGCGAGCGCGGCGACCGGACCGTGTCACTGCTCGACGGCGACCTGGTCCGGGCGCTGCTGTCGGCCGGGCTGACGTTTTCCCGCGCCGACCGGGACCTGAACATCGCCCGGATCGGCTTCGTGGCTACCGAGATCGCCCGGCACGGCGGCATCGCCATCTGCGCGCCGATCGCGCCGTACGCCCAGGCCCGGCGCGACGTGCGGCGTGCGGTCCAGGAGGTCGGCGACTTCCTGCTGATCTACGTGGCCACGCCGGCCGAGGTGTGCGAGGCCCGGGACCGCAAGGGCCTGTACGCCAAGGCGCGGGCCGGGCTCATCGACCACTTCACCGGGGTGTCTGACCCGTATGAGGAACCCGACGACGCGGACCTGATCATCGACACCTCGGTGCTCAGCCGCCAGGAGGCCCTGGCCTCGGTCATGCACCTGCTGACCACGGGCGGCTGGCTCCCCGCAGGCGAGAGCTAGGGCCTGTGCCTAGGCCGGGCTTTCCCGGTCGGGCACGCTGGCTGGGCTGGGCTCGCTGGCCGGGCCCGGCTCGTCGTCGTCCACGTCCTCGGCCCGGGCCCCGGCGTCCAGCCGACGGCGGAATTCGGTGACCCGGCCGCGCGTGCCGGACAGCCGCGAGGACAGCGCCCCGGACATCCGGTCCCGCTGCCGGGACAGCAGCACGTAGCTGGCGATGCCGCTGACCAGCAGGGCCAGCCCGAGCAGCAGCAGGCCGCGGGCCCCGGCCAGGAACAGCAGCCCGGTGGCCGCGACGAACAGCAGCAGCCGGGCCGTCGTGTAGGCAAGCACGGATCGCATAGCAGGGCCAGCCTACCCAGGAACCGTCACCGCGGCGGCACCCAGGATCGACAGCAGCATGGCCGGGTCGATGTTGCCACCGGACAGCACGGCGACCGTGGTGTCCGCGGCGGGCAGTTCGGCCCGGTGGAACAGGCACCCGGCCACCGCGACCGCGCCGCCGGGTTCGGCGATGAGCCGCGCCTCCAGCGCCAGCCGGCCGATCGCGGCCCGGATCTCGTCCTCGGTGACCGTGATGATGTCGTCCACCAGTTCCAGCATGTGCCGCATGGGCAGCGCGCCGACCTGGTCGACACGCAGCGCATCGGCGATGGTCCGGTGCGTCGCGCTGGACGGCCAGGCCACCGGGTGGCCCTCGTGCAGCGAGTCCCGGGCGTCCGCGGCCAGCGCGGGCTCGACGCCGATGATGGCCGCTTCCGGGCGCAGCGCGCGAACCGCGGCGGCCACGCCGGAGATCAGCCCGCCGCCGCCCACCGGGACCACGACCAGGTCCACGCCGGGGCTGTCGGCGGCGATCTCCAGGCCGACGGTGCCCTGGCCGGCGATCACCCGCCGGTCGTCGAACGGCGGGATGGACACCGCACCACGCTGTGCGGCCAGGTCGCGGGTGGCGGCCAGCCGGGCGGCCAGGTTGGGCGCCGAGATGACGATCTCCGCGCCCAGCGCGCGGATGGCGGCCACCTTGACCGGGGCGGCGTCTTCCGGCACCACCACGATCGCGGGCATGCCGAGCAGCGCGGCCGCGTACGCCACGGCCAGGCCGTGGTTGCCGCTGGAGTGCGTGATCACGCCGCGTTCCCGCGCGGCCGCGGGCAGCGTGTTCATGGCCGCGTAAGCGCCGCGCAGCTTGAACGCGCCGGTCGGCTGCAGCGACTCCGGCTTAATGAGCAGAGCCGGGTCCGCACCGGGAAACGGCATCAGCGGGGTGCGCACCGCCACGCCCGCCAGAGCCGCCGCGGCGGCCCGGATCTCCTGGATCGATACGAGCGATTGCACCTGCACACCCTACGGCCCGGCCGGCCCGGCGCAGGCACCGGACCGTCGTCCCGCCCGGACCAGCCCGCCCACCTCCCCATCCCCCTTCACTGCCGCCCCAGCACTCCCTAGATCACTAACCGGGAGCTTTTTACCGAATCCAAGGAGAAAACCAGCGTTTGTCGCCACACTTGGGGCAGGCCTGTAGGGATGGGCCCGGTTTGGCTGCTCAGGAGGGGAACAGCGTGGACGGCAACAACGAGCGCCTCCTGACTCCAGGGGAGGTGGCCGCGCTCTTCCGGGTAGATCCGAAGACCGTGACCCGGTGGGCCGCGTCCGGCCGGATCAGCAGTATCCGCACGCCTGGGGGGCACCGCCGGTTCCGCGAATCCGAAGTGCGCGCGCTGCTCCGCGGCGAGTCCGGCGCGGCAAAAGAGGACCACGCCGACTAGCGGTCAGGACCGGCCACCGCGCTCCGCGTCCCCGTCCTGGCTGGCCAGGAACTCGGCGAACTGGCGTTGCAGCGCCTCGTCCCCGTCCTGCCACTGGCGCCGCCGTTCTTCGAGCTGCTGCTCGGTGATGGCGTGCGCGGCCAGGCGCGCGTAGTCCGCGTCCCCCGGCCCGATTTCCACATACGCGTCGCCCATCAGCTGTCCCCCCTCAGCCAGGGCCGACTCGGGGACCAGAAGGTTCCCGTTGGGCAGCTGGATGACGAACATTACTGATCACTCTAGCTAGAGGCCGTAGCGGATGTTGAAGTACAGCATGACATCAAGAGCGACCCTGGTGTTGCCGCCCAGCATGTTGACGAGCGCGGGACGCTGCTGCGAGGCGATGGCCGCGAACGCGTCGGCGAAGAACTCGCGGCGGCCCAGATCCCCGGGCTGCCGGTGGAAGTCACTGACCAGCGCGGTGTGGCAGCGTTCGTAGAGCTGCTGGAAGCGCGGCGAGTCGGACTGCCACCGTCCGTCCACCCGGTCGACGTCGTCCAGTGCGTGGCCGACCTCGTGGCACATCACGTCGGGCGCGGACGACGGCCGTGAGCCGACGATGATTTTGCGCTGGCCGTACGCGCCCGCGCAGGCGTCCCAGGTGGCGCGGCCGGACGGCAGCGGGATGCCGCGCAGCCGGCCCATGTCGTCCAGTTCCGGGACGCCGCCCTCGCCGACGTGGATGGCGTCCAGCCCGGCGGCCAGGATCTCCTTGATCACCCGAGGCAGCGCGGCCAGCCGGTTGACCGCGCGGACCACCGGGGCGGACGGCACCACGCTGACCGGCCACTCCCGGCGCAGCACGTGTTCCAGCGGCCCGCAGTCGGCCATGCCCTCGGCCGCCCGGCGCGCGTGCGCGATCTCGTACCAGGCCAGCCCGCCCTCGACCGGCGTAGCCGGGCGCCGCGTCCGGGCCTGCGTCGCCTGCCCACGGCCATTGTCCGCCGGGGCCGCCTGGCCAGGGGTGGGCCGGATGGCCGCCCGGGCCTGCCCGGCGCCCGCCCACTTGGCCTGGGCCTGGCCAGCCGCGGCCGGCCCGGCGCTAGCTTGCCCGGCGCTAGCTTGCCCAGTGCTAGCTTGCCCGCTGCTGGCCGGGCTGGCCTGCCCGGAGCGGCGGGGTACCCGGCGGGGCAGCTCGTCGGGCTGCTGCCCGGCCGACGGCGCGCCTGTGCTGGGCGGCTCGGCTGCTGGCTGGCCAAATGAGCTGGGCGCGCCGTCTGCGGGCACGGCCGGCCGGTGCCCGTACTCACGGCGATGACGTCCGGCCCCGGGCGGGCTGGGCGCGCTGCCCGTTCCCGACGTTCCGGACCGCGCCGGGCCACGGGACGTCCCCCGCGGACCCGGCCGGATGTACCGGCGGACGCGATCGATTAGCCGCAGCCGCATATTCCGCACTCCCAGCGATCGCGTGCCAGGCTGCCAGGGTATGACGAATCACGGCTAACGTCATCTGTTGTCACTCGCTGTTACCCGTTACGGAACCACAGCAGTACCTGCTGACTCGCCGCATTACCCGACTATTGGGCCGCAGCAGTACTAAGCTGCCGCGCATGTGGCTGGTCGGCGCGCTTGTTCTGCTGCTCGCGCTGGGCTTCTGGGTGTGCTGGTCGTGGCGCCCCCGGCGGCTGGCCCACCCTGAGGGCTCAGCCGCGGACGCCGCCTACCGGCGGCATCCCGCTGGCCGTGCGCGCTGTGTCTCCGCCGAGGACCACGTGCCGCCCGGCATCCAGACCGCACCGGCCGACTGGGTGCCGCCCCGCGGCCCGGACGACGACCCGGACTTCCTGGCCGAACTGGACCGGGTCATCCGCGGCGACGGCTACCCGGAGGATGAGCGCTAGCTGTTCAGCTCAGCCCGGCGTAGGAGTGCAGGCCGGTGATGAACAGGCTGACGCCGAGCAGGTTGAACAGCAGGCAGCCAAACCCGACCAGCTGAATGTAGGCGGCCCGGCGGCCGCGCCACCCGGCGGTGACCCGCGCGTGCAGGAAGCAGGCGTACACCACCCAGGTGATGAAGGCCCAGGTCTCGGTGGGGTCCCAGCCCCAGTACCGGCCCCATGCCTCGTCCGCCCAGATCGCGCCGGCCATGATGCCGAACGTCCACAGCGGGAACGCGAACACCACCGTCCGGTAGGCGAACTGGTCCAGCCGCTCCGGGGTGGGCAGCAGCCGGAACACCTCGCCGTTGCGCACCGGCAGGCCGGCCGCGACCCGCCTGGCGTGCCGGTCGGCGAACAGGTAGACCACCGCGAGCACGGCGGCCACCACGTAGGTCCCGGTGGCCAGGGTGATCGCGGTCACGTGGATGGCCAGCCAGTACGAGTTCAGCGCGGGCACTAGCGGGCCGGCTGGTGTGTAGATCACCGTCTGGGCCAGCCCGATGATGATCACGATGGGGGCCATGAAGAACAAGCCGAGGCGGAACGGCCGGTACCGGATCATCAGCCCGAGGAAGAACAGCACCGCCACGCAGGTCACCGCGATGACGAACTCGTACATGTCGCCCCACGGCACCCGGTGCACGGCCAGGCCGCGGCTGACCACGCCGGCGACGTGCGCGATGACGCCCAGCACGGTCAGCCCGAGCCCGACGCGGACCCAGAGGCTGGCGTCGCGCAGGCTGGGCCGGCTGGCCCCGGCCGGGCGGCCAGTCCCGCCGCTGGCCTTCGCGCTGTCCACCGTCGCGCTGGCCACCGTCGCGCTGGCCAGATCCGCCGCGCTGGCCGGCGCCCCGCTGGCCGCCGCGCCCCCCGCCGCCCCGGCCCCGGCACCGGCCGCACCCGCGGTGACCAGTTCCGGCACCGCGGCTTCGGCCGGTTCGGCCGAGGTGCGCTTGCCGAACGCGAAGTCGGCGGCGAACGCCAGCACAGCCAGGAAGTAGAGCACGAGGGTGACCATCAGGAAGTGGTCACTGAGGTGGGACAGCCCCTGGTTGATGGCCATCAGTCTGTTTTCCCCTCGGTTGTCTCGCCTGCGTACGCGACCCGGAACTCCTCGGCCAGCCGGGCGAACTCCTCGTCGAACCCGCCGGCCGGGTCGGACCGGGCCAGGCCGCCGACGTCCACCACGGTGCGGCCGTCGGGGCCGGGGTAGGCCCGGACGAACATCCGGCGGCGCCGGATGAAGAAGGACAGCAGCAGCCCGGCCAGCGCGGCCAGCCCGGCGATCAGCGCGGGCACCTGCCCCGGGTCGTAGGTAATGGCCAGGCTGGCCCACTGCCGGTATCCGGTGAAGGTCAGCGTCCCGGCGCCGCCGGGCAGCTTGATCGACTGGCCGGGGGCCAGCGGCCGGGGCGCGACCGGCAGTTCGGTCAGGCCGGCCGTGTTGAGCGAGTACACCGACTGCGACGGGCCGCTGTTCATGCCCAGGTTGCCCTGGTAGGAGATCAGGCTGACCCGGGGGTTGAGCGGCGCCGGGAAGACCGACTCCAGGGTGCCGCCGTCGTCCACTGCGGTCGGCAGGAACACCCCGGCGAAGCCGAGCTGGTCCGGCTGGGCGTCCGGGACCTTGACCACGCCCTCCGAGGTGAGCCCGGCCGTGTTCACCGCGATGAACGGCACCGGCTGGTCGAAGACCACCTTCCCGGCCCCGTCGGTGACCTTGAACACCGGCGCGTACCCGTGCCCGATCAGGTACACCTTCACGCCGTCCACGTTCAGCGGGTGGTTCACCCGCAGGTCGTAGCGCTGGCTGGCCGCCCCGGGCTGCGCCGTGTAGTTCAGGTAGGCGTTGAACGAGGTCGGCTGGCCGCGCAGCTGGCCGGACCGCACGTAGCTGGCCTCGAACCGGTTCAGCGTGATGGTGAACGGCTGCAGGTCGGCCGAGGACACCAGCCGGCCCGGGTGGAACACGTCCAGCGCGGTCACCGTGTTGGCGAACGACGAGCCGGACACCAGCAGCCGGTTCGCCTTGTAGCCGAACACCCCACCCAGCGCGACCGCGCCGAGCAGCCCGAGCAGGGCCAGGTGGAACAGCAGGTTGCCGAGTTCCCGCCGGTAGCCCTTTTCCGCCGACACCCAGCCGTCGCCGGTGCGCAGCCGGAACTTGCGCCGCCGCAGCACCGCGGTCGCCGCGGCCAGCGCGGCCACGGCGTCCTGCCCGGTCTGGTGCCGTACCGACTGCGGCATCCGGGCCACGTTGCGCGGCGCGGGCGGCGGCAGCGCCCGGGCCGAGCGGGCCAGCCGGTAGGCCCGGGGCACCACACAGCCGGCCAGCGACAGGAACAGCAGCAGGTAGATGGCCGCGAACCAGGGCGCCGCGAACACGTTGAACAGGGACAGCCGGGCCAGCCACGGGGCCAGCCCGGGATGCGAGGTGTAGTACTGCTGCACGGCCGTCGGGTCGATGCCCTGCTGCGGCAGCAGCGACCCGGGCACGCTGGCCACGGCCAGCAGGAACAGCAGGATCAGCGCGGTGCGCATCGAGGTCAGCTGGCGCCAGCCCCAGCGCAGCCAGCCCAGCACCCCGTAGGCCGAGCTGGGCGCCGGTGGTGTGGACGCAGGTGGGGTGGGCTCCGGCGGCGCAGTCGCCTGCTGCCCGGCCTCAGCCGCGCCGGTCTCGGTCATCCGGGAGGTCTCGGTCATCCGGGTTCTGCCACCGCTCGCTGGATCAGGCTCTTCAGCCCGTCATAGGTCACACCGCCGATCACCCGCGCGGCGATCCGGCCGGTGCGCGATATCACCAGTGTGGTCGGGATCCCGGCGGGCGGCACGGTGTCCCGGAAATCGAGGGCCAGGTTGTCGCTCGGGTCGTTCAGGCTCGGGTAGCTGATCCGGAAGTCGCTCATGAACGCCTCGGCGCTGGCCGGGCTGTCCCGGATGTCGATGCCCAGGAACCGGACCCCAGACCGGCCGTACTGGCGGGCCAGCTGGGCCAGGCTGGGCGCCTCTTCCCGGCACGGCGTGCACCACGATCCCCAGAAGTTCAGCACCACCACGTGGCCGCGGTACGCGGTCAGGCTGAGCCGGCCGCCGCCGACCAGCGGGCCGCTCACCGCCGGGGCGGCTGGGCCGTGGCCGGCCTGGAACAGCGTGGTCCCCGGGCTGCCGGACACGAAGCTCTGGCCGTTGCTGGCCGGGGTGTTGGCCGCGATCGCGCCGCCCGCGCAGCCGGATACGGCCAGCGCCGAGACGGCGGCCAGCAGGCCGAGCCGCGCAGCCCGGCCCGGCCGGGTGACGCGGGAAGTCGCGTGGGGCGGACGGGACACGGAGATAGCTCCTACAGCGAGTAGTACCGCGCCCCATTGTGCCCGATACGGCTGGCGCGGCTGACAGCGGGCCGGCCCGCGCTCAAGCACCCGGTGCGGGCTGGCGGCCGTGGCCGGCCGGCTCGGCGTAACTCACCCCGGTGATCTCGTCCCCGGTGTAGCTGAAGCTGGTCACGCTGGCCAGCGCGCACTGCCGGTGCGCCGGGTTGTGCCACAGGTGCGTACCCTCGGCCGCGCGGCGGGCGATCCAGATCGGCAGCTGGTGGCTGACCAGGACCGCCTCGTGCCCGCGCGCGGCCCGCGCGGCGTCCGCCATGGCGGCCAGCATCCGGGTGGCGATGTCCCGGTACGGCTCACCCCAGGACGGCCGGAACGGGTTGTACAGGTAACGCCAGTTGACCGGGTTCCGCAGCGCGCCGGAGCCGACGCCGACCGTGGTGCCCTCGAACACGTTCGTCGGCTCGATCAGCCGGTCATCCGTATGCACCGGCAGCTCGAACTGGGCGGCCAGCGGCGCGGAAGTCTCCAGCGTCCGGTCCAGCGGCGAGGAGCGCAGCAGCACCACGTCCCGGCCGGCCAGGAAGCCCGCCGTGGCCTTGGCCATCAGGCGGCCCTCTTCGGAGAGGTGGAAGTCGGGCAGGCGGCCGTACAGCACGCCACCCGGGTTGTAGACCTCACCATGCCGCAGCAGGTGCAGCACGGTGTCCGGAGCTGGGTTTTCAGTCATGGCGGGCACAGCCTACCGGGACGCCCAGCTCAGCCTGCTCCGGGCAGGCCGGCCAGGCGGGTAGACTCCGGGCAGCTTGTGGTTGCGCCTAGGGTTCCGTGCCCCGCCCGCGCCCGGTCTGCCGGGCGGCCCCGGCCGCACAATAAGAGCGGGGCAGGCTGGACCGAGCGGCGCCAGGTGCCCCCACGCAGGGCACCCACACCTGACGGGATAGAAACCTCGAGGGCTCTCGTTCGCCATGCCCGGGCCGGTCCCGGGCCGGACTTGGGAGCCGCCCCTCATGAGCGCCACCGCGCTAGCCCTGATCCTCGTCGCCGCCGTCGCACACGCCACCTGGAACCTGTTCAGCAAGCAGGCCTCGGTGACCGGCGCGTCCTCGTTCGTCTGGCTGATGTCGCTGACCGCCACCGTGCTGTACGCGCCGGTCGTGCTCATCGCCGTGCTGATCGACCCGCCTCGGCTCACCGGCCTGTGCTGGGTGTTCATGATCGGCACCGGGCTGCTGCAAGCGGGCTACTTCCTGTTCCTGCAGTCCGGCTACCGGCTGGGCGACCTGTCCGTGGTCTACCCGGTGGGCCGCGGCAGCGGCGCCCTGCTGGCCGCGCTGGCTGGCATCGTGCTGCTTGGCGAGCACCCCGGGGCGGCCGGGCTGGCAGGCATAGGACTGGTCGTAGCTGGCGTTCTGCTGCTTGGTGCGCCCGCTGGTAACGGCGGGAAAGGCGCTCGCCCAGCGCCGCGGGCGCTGGCCTTCGCGCTGGTCACGGGCGTGTTCATCGCGTCGTACACGCTGTGGGACAAGTACGCGGTGAGCACGCTCAAGGTGCCGCCGCTGGTGCAGGGCTACGCCTCGCTGCCGGTGATGGCCCTGGTGCTGGCCCCGTTCGCGCTGCGGCAGCGGGCGCGCACCGCGCTGGTCTGGCGGACCTACCGGCGCCAGGTGGCCGGGGCGGCGGTGCTCTCCCCGCTGGCCTACATCCTGGTGCTGGTCGCGCTCAGCTTCACCGCGGTCAGCGCGGTCGCCCCGGCTCGCGAGGTCAGCGTGCTGGCCGGCGTGCTGCTCGGCCGCCGGATGCTCGGCGAGGGGCAGCTGGCCCGCCGCCTGGCCGCCGCCACCGCCATCGCGGCCGGCATTATCTGCATTGCCGTCGGCTAGCCGAGGGCAGCGGCCGCGGCGTTCGCCGCGGCGGGCAGCGCGGCGGCGATCCGCTCCACTGCCTCGCCGTCGTGCGCGGCCGACACGAACCACGCCTCGTACGGCGATGGCGGCAGGTAGACGCCCTGCTCCAGCATGACGTGGAAGTACGCCGCGTAGGCCGCGGCAGACTGGCCGTGCGCCTCACCGAAGTCGCGGACCGCCTGGTCGGTGCCGAGGAACACGGAGAACAGGTTGCCCGCCTCCTGCAGCCGGAACGGCACCCCGGCCGCGCTCAGCGTGTCGCTGGCCAGCTTGGCGATGGTCGCCGCGACCTCGTCCAGCCGGGCGTACACCTCGGGGGTGCAGTTGCGGAGCGTGGCCAGCCCGGCCGCGGTGGCCAGCGGGTTGCCGGACAGCGTGCCCGCCTGGTACACCGGGCCGGTCGGGGCCAGCCGGTCCATGATCTCGGCCCGGCCGCCGAACGCGGCCGCGGGCAGCCCGCCGCCCATCACCTTGCCGAACGTGGTCAGGTCGCCGGCCACGCCTTCCCGGCCGTACCAGCCGGACGCGGTGACCCGGAACCCGGTCAGCACCTCATCCATGATCAGCAGCGCGCCGTGCTCCCGGCACAGCTCGGCCAGCAGGTCGTTGAAGCCGCCCGCGGGGGGCACCACACCCATGTTGGCCGGGCACGCCTCGGTGATCACGCAGGCGATCCGGGTCCCGTGCTCGACGAAGGCCTGGCGCACCGCGAGCGCGTCGTTGTACGGCAGCACCAGGGTGTCGCCGGCCGCCGCGCCGGTCACCCCGGGCGAGTCGGGCAGCCCGAACGTGGCCACCCCGGAGCCGGCCGCGGCCAGCAGCGCGTCCACGTGCCCGTGGTAGCACCCGGCGAACTTGACCACCAGCCGGCGGCCGGTGAACGCGCGGGCCAGCCGCACCGCGCTCATCGTCGCCTCGGTGCCCGAGTTGACCAGCCGGACCTTCTCCACCGGGGTGCGCGCCACGATCTCCTCGGCCAGTTCCACCTCGCCGGCCGTGGCGGTGCCGAACGAGGTGCCGCGGGCCGCGGCGGCCTGTACCGCCTCGGTGACCGCCGGGTAGGCGTGGCCGAGGATCATCGGCCCCCAGGAGCAGACCAGGTCCACGTAGCTATGCCCGTCCACGTCGGTCAGGTAGGGCCCGCGCCCGGAGGCCATGAACACCGGCACGCCGCCCACCGAGCCGAACGCCCGGACCGGGGAATTCACTCCGCCAGGGATGACCGCACTGGCCCGGCCGAACAGCTCGCCGGATCGGTCCGGACGTCTCAAGGAGCCTCCTCTTCGCACGCGTCGGCCAGGAACTCCAGCAGACGCAGGGCATCGGGCAGCAGGTCAGGACCCTCGGGGGGCGGCGGGATCAGCCAGCGGGCCGGGGCGCCGAACGGGTCACGGGACGGCGGGGCGAGCACGAAGCTGTTCCGGCAGTGCCAGCGCAGCGCGGCCACGTCGCCGACGTCCTCCGGGGCGCAGTCCAGGTGGCAGGACCACCACTCGTCCTCGTCCTCGGGGGCGCCCCGGGTGGCCACGAAGAACAGCGCCCGGCCGGCCCCGGCCGCCACCGGCCCGGGCTGCACGCCGGCCTGGCGCATCGCGTCCAGCGCCGCGCTGCCCGCGGCGGCGGGCACGTCGAGCACGTCGAACACCCGCCCGGTGGGCAGCACGATGTTGGCCTCCGGATGGTCGGCCCAGCGCTGCTGCACCTTGCCCGCCTCGGCGCTGGCCAGCAATTGCCAGGCCGGGGACATCGGGTGCGCGGCGGGCGCCGGGCAGCCGACCCGGTCGCACGAGCAGGCCCGGCCCGCGCTCTGGCCGGGTGGGTAGGCACCCAGGCAGACCGGCCAGCCGAGCCGCGCGTAGCCGGCGGCGGCCGCAGCCACCCGCCCGGCGTCCCGGCGCCGGCCCCGGCGCAGTACCGGTGCGACCATCAGGCTCCACTTCCCGCGACGGCAGTGTTAGCGCTCTCCCTTACTGATGATGGCTGACTGGCCACGCTCCGCGCAGGCCGACTCCCCGCGAGTTGCCGACATGTTGCCGAACGGAGACGAACGGCGCCCTCTGCTGTCACCCTGATCCCAGCAGCCCCGGGGCGGTCAGCTGAGACGGCGGGCCAGTTCGGCCGCCCAGTAGGTGAGGATGATGCTGGCGCCGGCCCGGCGGATGCCGGTCACCGTCTCCAGGATGACCCGGTCCCGGTCCACCCAGCCGTTCGCCGCGGCCGCCTCCACCATCGCGAACTCGCCACTGACCTGATACGCGGCCACCGGCACCGGCACGTTCGCGGCCGCCTCGGCGATGACGTCGAGATACGGCAGCGCGGGTTTGACCATCACGATGTCCGCGCCTTCGGCCACGTCCAGCAGGATCTCGCGCAGCGCGTCGCCGGCCCGCGGATCCTGCTGGTAGGCGGCCCGGTCGCCGAACTGCGGCGCGCACTCGGCCGCGTCGCGGAACGGCCCGTAGAACGCGGAGGCGTACTTGGCCGAGTAGGCGCAGATGGCCACCTCGGGATAGCCGCCCTGGTCCAGCGCCGCCCGGATGGCGGCGACCTGGCCGTCCATCATCCCGCTGGGCGCGACCACGTGCGCCCCGGCCGCGGCCTGTGCGATCGCGATCGACGCGTACCGGTCCAGCGTGGCGTCGTTGTCCACCTCGCCCGCCGGGGTGAGCAGGCCGCAGTGGCCGTGGTCGGTGTACTCGTCCAGGCACAGGTCGGCCATCAGCACGGTGGCGTCGCCCACCTCGGCGGCCAGGTCACCGAGGGCCAGGTTGAGGATCCCGGCCGGGTCGTCGGCCGCCGAACCGCGGCCGTCCTTGACCGCCGGGACGCCGAACAGGACCAGCCCGCCGACCCCGGCCTCGACCGCCTCCACGGCCGCCTTGCGCAGGCTGTCCCGGGTGTGCTGGACCACGCCGGGCATCGAGGCAACCGGCTGTGCCTCGCCGATGCCTTCCTTGACGAACATCGGCAGCAGCAGGTCAGACGGCTGCACGCTGGTCTGCGCGACCAGCCGGCGCAGCGCCGCGGTGCGGCGCAGCCGGCGCGGCCGGACGGCCGGGAATCCCGGGCTGGTCACCGCAGCCGCCGCCGGGCGCCGCGGCGCCGCTCGCTCGGCTTGCGGACCGGCTCGCCGGCCGTGACGGCCGCCTCGCGGACCGCGGCGGCGTGCTCGGCCAGCGCGTCCACCAGGGCGGTGGCCGACGGCCGGGGCGCCTTGACGTCCACCCGCAGGCCGAATTCCGCCGCGGTCTGCGCGGTCTGCGGCCCGATCGCCGCGATCACCGTGACCGCGTGCGGCTTGCCCGCGATGCCGATCAGGTTCCGCACCGTGGACGAGGAGGTGAATAGCACCGCGTCGAATCCGCCACCCTTGATCGCCTCGCGGATCGGGGCGGGCGGCGGCGCGGCCCGCACCGTTCGGTAGGCGGTCACGTCCTCCGCCTCCCAGCCGAGTTCGGTCAGCCGGGCGACCAGCGTCTCGGTAGCGATGTCGGCGCGGGGCAGCAGCACCCGGTTGATCGGGTCGAGCGCGCTGTCGTAGGGCTGCCAGGCCGCGGCCAGCCCTTCCCCGGACTGGTCGCCCTCGGGGATCAGGTCCGGCTTGATGCCGAACGCCAGCAGCGCCTTCCCGGTCTGCTCGCCGACCGCGGCCACCTTCACGCCGGCGAAGGCCCGCGCGTCGAGGCCGTACTCCTCCAGCTTCTCGCGCACCGCCCGGACCGCGTTGGCCGAGGTGAACGCCACCCACTGGTACCGCCCGGTGACCAGGCCCTTGACCGCGCGTTCCATCTGCTGTGGGGTGCGCGGCGGCTCGACCGCGATGGTCGGCACCTCCTCGGGCACCGCGCCGTAGGCGCGCAGCCGCTGCGACACCGAGCCGGCCTGATCCTTGGTCCGCGGCACCAGCACCCGCCAGCCGAACAGCGGCTTGGATTCGAACCAGGACAGGTCGTGGTTCGTCCCGGCCAGCTCACCAACGACACCCACGGCGGGCCCGGTCTCGGTGAGCAGGTTCACCCCGGCCGCCTTGAGGTCGGCGGTCACCGAGCCCAGCCGGCAGCGCACGGTCAGCTGATCGGTGGTGGTCCCGCACCAGGTGATGGCGAATGGGGTCCGCTCCGGCCAGCCCGCCGCGAGCAGCATCTTGGCCAGGTCGGCCGGGCCGGCCTCGGCGCCCAGGATGACCAGGCTGCGCGGCGGCGCGGCGTCGGCGGACAGCCTGCTCACCTCAGCCGCTTCGATGATCCGGATGTCCCCGCCCGCGTCCGAGGTCAGCGGGATCCCGGCGTAGGCCGGCACCGCGGTGGCTGCGGGCATGCCCGGCACGATCTCGAACCGGACCTTGGTCTTGGCGCACGCCGAGATGTGCCCGGCGGCCGCGCCGAACAGCAGCGGGTCGCCGCGGTAGGCGGCCACCGCGAGCCGCCCAGACCGGGCCGCGCTGGTCAGCAGGTCCGGCTCGCTGTCCAGGTCGGCCACGTCGCGGATGTCGGCGCCGGCCGGCAGCAGGCCGCGCACCTGCTCGATGACCTCGGGGCGGCCGGCTACCAGGTCGGCGCGGCCGAGCAGTTCGGCGGCCCGGACGGTGAGCAGCTCGGTGCTGCCGGGGCCGGTGCCGACGAAGGCAACCAGCCCGGGCTGGCCCGCGTGTCCTGCCTGTGCTGTGTCCTGTTTTGCTCTTTGACTCATGCATCGTCCCCATTGCTGAGGTGTTCCGAAGACAGTGGCAGGTACCGCGCTGCGCCCTGCCGGAGCAGCTCGGCCGCCACGGCAGCACCGAGGCTGGCCGCCTCGGCCGCCGGGGCGCTGGCCCTGGCCCGCACCGCTGATTCCCCCTCGACGGCCGCAATTACCGCCGTCACGTGCAGAAACTCCGTCCCGGCAGCATACGCGCCCACCGGCGCGCTGCACCCCGCGTGCAACGCGGCCAGCACGGCGCGCTCCGCGGTAACCGCGGCCCGGCTGACCGGATCGTCCACACTGGGCAGCAACTCGGCCAGCGGCGTGTCGCCGTCGCGGCACTCCACCGCGAGCGCGCCCTGCCCCGGGGCGGGCAGCATCTCTTCCGGCTCGAACACCTGGGTCACCGCGTCCATCCGGCCGATGCGGGCCAGCCCGGCGCAGGCCAGCAGCACCGCGTCCAGCTCGCCCGAGGTGACCTTGCCCAGCCGGGTGCCCGCGTTGCCGCGCACCGGCACCGGCCGCACGTCCGGGCGGAGCAGCCGGAGCTGGGCGGCCCGGCGCGGTGACCCGGTGCCGATCCGGGCGCCGGGCGGCAGGTCGGCGAACTTGGCCCCGTCCCGGCCGATCAGGGCGTCCCGGGGATCGTCGCGGGTGGGCACCGCGGCCAGCATCAGCCCGGGCACCGGCCCGACCGGCAGGTCCTTGAGCGAATGCACGGCCAGGTCGATCTCCCCGGCCAGCAGGCTCTCCCGCAGCGCGCTGACGAACACGCCGGTGCCGCCGATCTGGGCCAGTTCGCCCCGGGTCACGTCACCGAAGGTGGTCAGCCCGACCAGTTCCACCGGCGCCCCGGTCCGCTCGGTGATGAGCCGGGCGACGTGGCCGGACTGGGTCATGGCCATGGGGCTCTTCCGGGTGCCCAGACGCAGTGGCGGCTGGCTCATGTCTCGTCCTCGTCAGCTGGGGGGTCGGCCACGGTCACCGCGTTGACCACGGCGGGGTCCAGGTCGAACAGGACCCGGAGCGCGTTCTCGTAGGAATCGCCGCCGGGGGACCCGGCCAGTTCCTTGACCCGGACCGTCGGCGCGTGCAGCAGTTTGTCCACCACGCGGCGCATGGCCCGTTCGACCTCATTCAGCATGACATGATCGGCGGTGCGCAGCCGCCCTTCCAGCCGGGCCAGCTCCGCATCCACCACGGTGGCCGCCTTGGCCCGCAGCGCGACCACGGTCGGCGCGACCCGGGCCGCGTGCATGTCGGAGACCCGGCTGGCGAATTCCTCCGCGACAATGGCCCGGACCGCGGCGATGTCACTTTCCCGTGCCGCCCGGTACTCGCCGTCGCCCAGCGAGTCCAGCCCGACCACGTGCACCCCGGGCAGCGCGGCCGCGTCCGGGTCCACGTCCCGGGGCATGGCCAGGTCAAGCAGCACCAGCGGCAGGCCAGCGCCGGCCTCCGGGCCGGCCGCGGCCCGCTGCCGCAGCGCACTGGCCACCAGCTCGGCGGTGATCACCACCCCGCTGGCCCCGGTGCACGAGATGACCAGGTCAGCCTGGGCCAGCGGGCCAGCCAGGCTGGCCAGCTCGGCGGTGCTGCCGGCCACCGCCGCGGCCAGCGGCCGGCCCGGTCCATGGTCCGGTTGGCCACCACGATGTGCACCGCGCCCAGCCGGGCCGCGGTGGTGGCGGCCAGCGAGCTCATCGAGCCGGCCCCGATCACCAGCACGGTCCGCCCGGCCAGGCTGTCCGGCGGCTGGCCGAGCCGCTCCAGGGCGGCCGCGATGCCGACGCTGACCAGGTTCGCCCCGGCCTGGTCGATCCGGGTCTCGGTATGCGCCCGCTTGCCGGTGCGCAGCGCGAGGGCGCCGAGCTCACCCAGGCCACGGCTCAGCGTGTGCTGCTCCCGTGCGGTGCCGAGGGCCTGCCTGACCTGGCCGAGGATCTGGCTCTCCCCCACCACCATGGAGTCGAGCCCGCAGGCCACCCCGAGCAGGTGCTGCACCGCGCGGTCCTCGTAGTGCACGTACAGGTGCGGGGTCAGCTCGCCGAGCGGGATGCCGGAGTGCCGGGCCAGCAGATCGGTAATGGACGACACACCGCCGTGGAACTTGTCCACCTCGGCGTACACCTCGGCCCGGTTGCAGGTGGACACCACGAACGCGCCGGCCACGTTCGGCGCCTGCGACAGGTCGCGCAGCAGTTTGCCGAGGGCGTCCCCGCTGACCACCGCCCGCTCCAGGGTGCGGAGCGAGGCGCTCTTGTGGCTGAGGCCGACCACCAGCACACTCATGGGCTGACCGCCGCCTCTGCATCCTGGGGAACGCGCACCACCGACCTCCGCTGCGCGTGGAAGGCGAGAATCTGCAACTCGATACTCAAGTCGACCTTACGCACGTCCACCCCGTTGGGCACATTGAGGACAACAGGGGCGAAATTAAGGATGCTCGTTACCCCAGCGGCGACCAGCCGGTCGCACACCGCCTGGGCGGCGCCGGCCGGCGTGGCGATGACCCCGATCGACACCCGGTACCGGGCGACCAGGTCCTCCATCTGGCCCACGTCCAGCACGCCGTGCCCGGCGATCTCGCTGCCGATGACCTCCGGGTCACTGTCCAGCACGGCCGCGATGCGGAAGCCGCGGGAGGCGAAGCCACCGTAGTTGGCCAGCGCCCGGCCCAGGTTGCCGGCGCCGATGATGACGACCGGCCAGTCCTGGGTCAGGCCCAGCTCCCGGGATACCTGGTAGACCAGGTACTCCACGTCATAGCCGACTCCCCGGGTGCCGTACGAGCCGAGGTGGGACAGGTCCTTGCGCAGCTTGGCCGAGTTCACCCCGGCCGCGGCGGCGAGTTCCTCGCTGGACACGGTGGGTATGTCCTGCTCGGCGAAGGCGTACAGGACCCTCAGGTACACGGGGAGGCGGGCGATGGTCGCCTCCGGGATGCCCTGGCTTCCGTTCGCAGACACTGCACGGCGTGACATGCGCCGACGCTCCTGAGGGATTGACCTGCGGGCATGGCGGGCGGCCCAGATGCCCGCGCGGAACTGCGTCTTCAACCGTACGCCCTTGTGAACGTTTGCACAAAGTCGGGCCGGCTAGTCCGCCTCGGCACGGCTGTTCCCCGCGCCGCCGCCGGCCGGGCGGGCTTGCCGCGCACGGGGTTGTCATGTACTTTCTTGATGGAAAGTACATGACAGAGGAGCCTCAATGCGCGAGGTGGCAGGAGACCCGGCAGCGCTGGAGCAGCTGCGGGCGCAGCGGGGCCGGCTGGCCGACCGGATGCGGCCGCCGTGGTGGTACCTGGCCGGTATCGCCGTCCTGTGGTCACTGGTCTTCGCGGCCCCGTTCAGCTCACGGTACTTTCCCCAGGGGGCTAAAACCTGGCCCATCCTGCTCGCCGTATTGGCGGTGGCCGGCCTGCTGCAGTGGGGCCTGGCCCGGGCCACCGGCCTAGCGGTGGCTATCGGGTCGCTCCGCTATCCCTCGGGCCGTCCCGCGGAGATCGCGATAATCGTGGTGGCCGCCGCCGTCATCGTGACCGAGTTCTTGCTGATCCGGCGCGGCCCGCTGGTGGCCGCGATCGTAGTCGCGGCCCTCGCGGTCGCGGCGCAGGTGGCCCTCCAGCGGGCCCATCTGCGGGGGATCCGCCAGGACCTGCGAGCCGGCGGGGGGGCGGCGTGACCGCCAAGCCGGACCCGCTCATTCACCCGATCACCCGATTGTCGATCTGCGGGCTGCTGGCGGCCGGCGCGGACTGGGTCGAGTTCGCCGCGCTGCGGGACGCGGCCGGGATCAGCGACTCGGTGCTGTCGAAACAATCCCGCGTGCTCGAAGACGCCGGGTACGTGGAAGTCCGCAAGGGGGCGGTCGGCCGCCGGCCGCGCACCTGGTTCCGCCTCACCGCCGAAGGCCGCCAAGCGGTGCAGGATCATCTGGCCTGGCTGGCCCAGCTGGAGGAGGCGGTCTCCGCCCACGCCCGGGATGCGCGGCAGGCCAGGCCCCTCGGTGACCGCGACCAGCCGCGCCGCGTACTGCCGCCTCTGCTGGGCAGCGGCTGAGGGCACCGCGGTCAGCGGCTCAGCGCACTGCGCAGCCGGTCCTCGCTGACCCGCCAGAAGTCGTGCTGCACCCCGTCGATCAGGGTAACCGGGATCTTGTCCCAGTACGCGTCGAGATCGGCGGCGGACTGGGTGATGTCCCGTTCCTCCCAGGGCACGCCCAGCTCGGCGGTGACCTTGGTGATCACCTCGCGGGCGGTGTCACAAAGGTGGCAGCCAGGCTTGGACAGCAAGGTAACACTGTGCTTAGCCGAACCACCGGGCCTGGCCGGACCGCCGGGCCCGGTCACGGCAGCCGCCCGGCACGCGGCGCCGGCCCCAGCGAGGACACCTTCGCCTCCCGGACGCCCAGTTCGATCACGTTGGTGGCCAGCACCAGCGGGCGGAGCCTGCTGTCGAAGTCGGTGACGTACGACTTCCGCTGGTGCTCGTCATAGGCGCCGCGGTCCCGGTACACCTGGTACAGGATCCGCTGCAGCGGCGCGGACGGCACCCCGTGCACCACGAATACCAGGGTGTCCGGCTCGGCGGTCCGTACCTGCTCGAGCACCGTGCTGGCCAGCCGGTCGAATTCGGCCGCGCCCGATTCGAGCAGCGTGTAGATGGCGATCTGGCCGTACAGCCGTTCGGTGTCGGCCGCCGGGTCGGCCAGCGCGGCGGCGCCCAGCGTGGCTTCGCTGAGCGCGGCTAGCTGCATGCCGGTCTCCGGTTCGCCAGGCAGGCTCTCGCCGGCCGCGGCCGGGCCGGCCGCGTCCCGCGGCCGGGGCGGGGCCGCGCCGTCCCGGTACAGCGCGTCGAACGACCCGGTGACCGGCTCGGCATCCGGGTCGATGCCCTGCGCGGTAAAGCCGCGCGAATCGTCCTGCGCGGCAAAGCCGCGGGAGTCGCCCTGCGCCGGGAACTCCTGCGAGTTGAAGCCCGGCGCGGCGAACGCGCCCGAGTCGTAACCGTACCGGTCGCCCTGGTAGGCCTGGTACGCGCCGGAGTCGCCGTATCCGTAGCCGTCGCGGTACAGGTCCAGCGAGTCGTCCCCGTTGTAGCCCGGGCCCGTGCCAGTCCTGGCGTAGTACGGTCCAGCCGTGCCGCGGGCCGCCGGAACCGCATCCTGACCGGCACCGCGCTGGCTGGCACCGCGCTGGCTGGCACCGCGCAGCGCGGCCAGCCGGACCCGGGCCGCCCGGTCGCCGGCCAGCCAGCCGGTGACCACCGCGACCACGGACAGCCCGGCGTAGGCCGAGTTCACCGGCAGGTTGACCAGCAGGCCCTGGGTGGCCAGCGCGGCCACCGCGGCGGCACCGAGCACCAGCAGCACCGGCCGCCAGCCGGGCTCGTGCCGGGACCGCAGCGCGGTCACCGTCAGCGTGACCAGGATGGTGACCAGAATCACCGCCGCGACCACGGCCAGCAGGCCGAGCGGGAGGAGCTGGTAGTGCGCCCGGGCCAGCGGCCAGTCGTGGCCGAACGGCTGGTCGCTCAGCACGTCGGTGGCCAGGATCACGGCCGCCACCACGAACAGACCGGGCAGGCACAGCCGGGCCGCGAACCGCATGACCGGGCCGCGCGCGGATATCTCGGCCATCCCCCAGGCCAGCGCGAGCGGTGCGACCAGGCCCAGGCCGAGCTGTGCGGCGCGGAACGTGGTCGGCTCGAAGCCACGGTGGTACCCGGCGGCCTGGGCGGCCAGCCCGATGGCCATCCCGGCCAGCGCCAGTATCCAGGCCACCAGGTCAACCCGGGCGGACTGGGCGCAGCGCCGGATCAGCAGGGCGATGGCCACCAGCGCAGCCAGCGTCCCGACCGCCGCGACGAGGAACGAAATAGACATTGAGACCATGGTGCACGACCGGGGCCGGTCATGCGGACCAGATGACTGACCAGCCCAGCCGAGCCCGCCGGTCCTTTGTAGACTCGGCCTACATGAGGCAGCGGCTGGATGCTTCCGTCCGGCAGCGGCTGGATCAGCTGCCCAGCGGGGCGCGATCCCTGCGGCTGCCCAGGTCCAGCCGGCAGCGCGCGGAACTGGCCGGGGCCGCCTCGGCCGCGGTGGCCACCGTGGACCAGACGCCGCCGCAGCCGGATCCGACCGCAGGCGCGTTCTTCGACGTGGACAACACGCTGATCCGCGGCGCGTCCATTTACTACTTCGCCCGCGGCCTGGCCGCGCGGGACATGTTCGGCCCCCGCGACCTGGCCCGGATGGCCTGGGGCCAGATCTACTTCCGGCTCCGCGGCGCGGAGAGCGCGGAGCACATCGACGCCGCCCGGGAGGCGGCGCTCACGTTCGTCGCCGGGCACAAGGTGGCCGACATCGTCAGCCTGAGCGAGGAAATCTTCGACGAGACCATGGCCGACCGGGTCTGGGCGGGCACCCGCGAGCTGGCCCTCGGCCACCTGCGCGCCGGGCAGCGGGTGTGGCTGGTCACCGCGACCCCGGTGGAGCTGGCCACGGTCATCTCGCAGCGGCTCGGGCTGACCGGGGCGCTGGGCACGGTGGCCGAGTCGGTGGACGGGGTGTACACCGGCCGGCTGGTCGGCGGGCTGCTGCACGGCCAGGCCAAGGCGGCCGCGGTGGCATCGCTGGCCCAGCGCGAGGGGCTGGACCTGGCGCGCTGCTCCGCGTACAGCGACTCGGCCAACGACCTGCCGATGCTCCGCGTGGTCGGGCAGCCGAACGCGGTCAACCCGGACGCTGGGCTGCGCGCCGAGGCGCGGCGTAACGACTGGCCGGTATACGACTTCCGGTCCGGCCGGAAGGCGACCCTGATCGCGCTGCCCACCGCCGCCGCCACCGGCGCGGTGGCCGGCGGGATCGCCGCAGCGTTCGCGCTGCGCCGGCGGCACCAGCGCAACATGACCGGCTGACCAGAGCCAGGTGACCAGGGCCAGAGCCAGGGCCAGGCGCTAGCCGAACGCCGGGCCGCGCTCGGCCTGCAGCTCATCCAGCTTCCGCTGCACGGTGTCCCGGACCTCGGCGGCCAGCTCGGCCACGGCCGCCTGATCCCGCCACGCCCCGGCCGGGTAGCCGGTGGTCGGCACCGGCGGGCAGAACTCGATGATCCACTGCGACGGCAGTGGCACCGCGCCAACCGGCCCGAGCCACGGAAACAGCGGGGTGACCGGGAAGTAAGGCAAGTGCAGCGCGCGGGCCAGCGGCTTGGCGTTGGCCAGCATCGGGTAGATCTCCTCGGCCCCGACGATGGCGCACGGGATGATCGGCACCCGGGCGCGCAGCGCGGACACCGCGAACCCGCCGCGGCCGAAGCGGCGCAGCTGATACCGGTCCCGGAACGGCTTGCCGATGCCCTTGAACCCTTCCGGGAACACGCCCACCAGCTCGCCGTCGAGCAGCAGCCGGTGCGCGTTGGCCGGGCAGGCCCGGGTGTGCCCGGAACGGCGGGCCAGATAGGACAGCACCGGCACCTCGTAGACCAGGTCGGCGCCGAGCAGCCGCAGGTTGCGGTGCGCCGGGTGCTCGTCGTGCAGCCCGGTCTGCAGCATGACCGCGTCCAGCGGCAGGGTGCCGGAATGGTTGGCCACGATCAGCGCCGCGCCTTCCGATGGCACGTTGTCCAGGCCCTGCATCCGCACCCGGAACCACTGCTGGTAGAGCAGCCGGGCCACCGGGATGAGCAGCCGGGAGTTGAATTCGGGATCGAAGCCGAACTCGTCGACCTCACCCTCGCCAGTCACCTGGCGCCGGGCGAAGTCCACCGCGCCGGCCAGCCGGTCCCGCCAGGCGCCGGTGCCGTTGTGGGCCGCCCGGTCGTCCGGGGCCACTAGCCCGGCACCTTCCGACCAGCGTCGCGACGCCGGGCCTGCCCCCTGACCGCTGCCCCGGCCGAGCGTGATGTCGGGCTCGAAATCGATCCCGGACCGGGCTTCACCCCGGCGCGACGAGCCGCTGGCCCGGGCAGGCGACGGCCTCCCGGAACCTCCAAGCTGTGCCAACCGTGCCCCCCCGGCCTGCGGTTACTTCTTGTTGCGCCGCTGCACGCGAGTCTTTCGCAGCAGCTTGCGGTGCTTCTTCTTAGCCATCCGCTTCCGGCGCTTCTTGATGACGGAGCCCACGAAACCACCCTCACTCGGGATTGAGGCAAACAGGCGTACGACGTATTCGCCCGATGCCGGTTGGCTGGGCAGACGCCAACCACACAGGCTACCCGCCCTGCCGCCATCCCGGTGCAGTGCCCCAGCGACATCAGCTCGCGGCTACGAACGAGCCCTTCAGGTACCGGTTGACCGCCTGCTCGGGGACGCGGAAAGAGCGGCCGACCCGGATGGCTTCCAGCTCACCCGAGTGCACGAGCCGGTAGACGGTCATCTTGGAGACGCGCATGATCGAGGCCACTTCAGCCACGGTCAGGAACTTGACGTCGCTCAGCGGTGTTTCGCCTGCAGCCATCTTCTTTTCCCTCTTCCGCGCGGAGCCGAGTGCGCCTGGCCGGATTCAGCGCATCAGTCACCTCCGTCCCCAGCGTAAGTCCTGTACGGAAAAGGGCAACCCCGCCGCTGGGCCCATCCCAGGTCACACCGCTCGAAATAGCCCGCTCACGGGCCAGGGAAAAGGCCATGACTGGGAAACACCGCGCTGCGCGTGGCCATGATCGCCCGATCCACCTGGTCACCCGGGTCGTAGCCGCCCTCGAACGGCACGAACGACGCCGCCGCCCCCTCGGTCATCCGCTCCGGCGCGATCACCCCGGCCCGGGCCAGGACGTACTCCCGCCACTGCGCCGGGGTCGGCGTGGCCGGGTCGACCGGCTGGCCGGCCGCCTCGGCCAGCAGGTGCGTCCAGGTCCGCGGCACCACTTGGACCAGCTCGTAGCCGCCGCCCCCGGTGAGCAGCCAGCGGCCGCCCGCGCACTCGTGGGCCAGCTGGTGCAGCCGCTGGTGGGCCACCCGCTGCGCGTCGATGGTCAGCTCCAGGTGGGCCAGCGGGTCGAGCCGGTGCGTGTCGCAGCCGTGCTGGCTGACCAGGATGTCCGGGCGGAATTGGCGCACCAGCGGCGGCACCACCGCGTCGAACGCACGCAGCCAGCCCGCGTCGCCGGTGCCCGCGGGCAGCGCCACGTTGACCGCCGTCCCGTCGGCCGCCGGGCCGCCGGTATCGCTGGGCAGGCCGGTCCCGGGGAACAGCGTCATCGGGTGCTCGTGCAGGCTGATCGTCAGCACCCGCGGGTCGCCGTAGAACGCGGCTTCCACTCCGTCGCCGTGGTGCACGTCGATGTCCACGTAGGCGATCCGGCCGACGCCCGCGGTGAGCAGCCAGCGGATCGCGATGGCCGGGTCGTTGTACACGCAGAAGCCGCTGGCCATCCGGTGCATCGCATGGTGCAGGCCGCCGGCCACGTTCACCCCGTGCTCGGCCTGGCCCTGGTGCACCGCGGCCGCCGCGGCCAGCGTGGCCCCGGCCACCAGCGCGGACGCGTCGTGCATGCCCGGGAAGACTGGGTTGTCCATGGTGCCCAGGCCGAACGCCGGGTCGGGCACGGCGGCGCGCACCGCATCGATGTACCGCGGGTCGTGCACCAGTTCCAGCTGCTCCTGGCTGGCCGGCGCGGGCGCCGCCAGCCGCACCGAGGCGCCGTCCAGCACACCCAGCGAACGGGCCAGCGCCATGGTCAGGTCGACCCGGATGGGCGCCAGCGGATGGCCTGGCCCGAAGTCGTACCCGATCAGCCGGTCGTCCCAGGCCACGTGCAGGGTGCAGGTCATTCGCGGCCCAGTTCCTGCCCGCGGTCCCGGGCCGCCTCGATCGCGGCCAGCACCGCGGCCCGCACCCCGTGCCGTTCCAGCTCCCGGATGGCCGAGATCGTGGTCCCGCCGGGTGAGGTGACCGCCTCGCGCAGGATGACCGGGTGCGCCTGCTGGTCGCGCAGCATGGTGGCCGCGCCGTACATCGCCTGGGTAACCATTTCCAGCGCGGTGCCGCGCGGCATGCCGAGCAGGATGCCGGCATCCACCATGGCCTCGACCAGGAAATAGAGGTAGGCCGGGCCGCTGCCGGACAGCGCGGTGGCCGCGTCCTGCTGCGACTCAGGGATGCGCAGCACCTTGCCCACCGGGCGGAGCAGTTCCTCGGCCCGGGCCAGGTGCTCCGGCCCGGCGAACGCGCCCGCCGAGATGACGCTCATCGCCTGGTCCACCAGCACCGGCGTGTTGGACATGACCCGGATCACCGGCACGTCCACACCGAGCCGCCGCTCGATGAAGCCGGTGGTGATGCCGGCCGCGACCGAGACGATCAGCTTGTCCGCGGGCACGTGCGGCGCGATCTCGTCCAGCATCGCCGGCATGTCCTGCGGCTTGACCGTGATGATCAGCGTGTCGGCGCTCTTGGCCGCGTCGGCCGCGCTGAGGATAGCCACCCCGTACCGGGTGCGCAGCTGCTCGGCCCGCTCCGGCCGGCGCACCACCGCGACCACCCCGGAGGGCGGCTGCCCGGCTCGCAGCAGCCCGGAAATGAGCGCCTCGCCCATCTGTCCCGCACCGAAGATCCCGATCACAGCAGGAGCCTACGCGGTCACCGGGCGGAGGCCAGCGAGCGGAGGAAGAAGGACACGTTGGCGGGCCGCTCGGCCAGCCGCCGGACCAGGTAGCGGTACCAGTCGCTGCCGTAGGGCAGGTACACCCGCACCTGCGCGCCGGTGCTGGCCAGCCGGCGCTGCTCGGCCGGCCGGACCCCGTACAGCATCTGGAACTCGAAGGTCTCCGGCGGCCGCGCGGTCAGCGCCGCCTGCGCCGCGGCGATCTGGATCAGCCGCCGGTCATGGGTGGCCAGCATCGGGTAGCCCGGGCCGTTCATCAGCACCCGCAGCGCGCGGGCGTAGCTGCGGTCCACCTCGTGCCGGGTGGGGAACGCGACGGTGTCCGGCGGGTCGTAGGCGCCCTTGCACAGCCGGACCCGGGAGCCCGCGGTGGCCAGCGTGGCGCAGTCCGCGACCGACCGGCGCAGCTGGGCCTGCAGCACGCAGCCCAGGTCGGGGTGGTCCGGGCGGAGCTGGGCCACGATGCGCAGCGTGGCGTCCACCCGGGTGTGCTCCTCCATGTCCACCGTGACCGTGGTGCCGGCCTGGCGGGCCGCCGCGCAGATCCGGGCGATGTTCTCGGTGGCGGTCTTCTCGCCGTGCTCGGCCAGGCCCAGGCCGACGGCGGTGGGCTTGACCGATACCTCAGCCCGGCCGCCCTGGGCCAGCCCGGCCGCGGCCAGCTGGCCGAGCAGCCCGGTGTACTCGGCCGTCACCGCGGCCGCCTGGTCCGGGTCCCTGGTGTCCTCGCCCAGGTGGTCCAGGCTGACCAGCAGCCCGCTGGCCAGCAAACCCTGGGTCACCTCGACCGCCTCCGCGGCGGTCTCGCCGGCCACGTACCTGGTCACCAGGCCGCGGGTGACCGGCGCCGAAGTGATCAGCTGCCGGGTCCGGTCACTGCCCGACGCGGCTAGCAGCATCCGCCGCAGCACGATCCGCTCCTCCCGTTCTCAGCGCAGCAGCCCAGGCCGGCGCTTGAGGGTTACCTTGACGTTCCCTCCGGCGTCCGGTGGCACCACGACCTCCTGCGCGGCCGGCACCCCGCCGGCCAGCAGCGTGGCATCCACCGGGGTGGTCCGCTTGACCAGGGCCAGCCCGATCGGCCCGAGCACATAGTGCCGTGCGGTGGAGCCGACGAAGCCGACCGTCGCGCCGTCCAGCTCGACCGGGTCATTATGCCCGGGCAGCCGGTCCTCGCTGCCGTCCAGGTGCAGGAACACCAGCCGCCGCGGCGGATGGCCCAGGTTGTGCACCCGGGCCACCGTCTCCTGGCCGCGGTAGCAGCCTTTGTCCAGGTGCACCGCGGACTCGATCCAGCCCACCTCGTGCGGGATGGTCCGGTGGTCGGTGTCCAGGCCGAACCGGGGCCGGTGCGCCGCGATCCGCAGCGCCTCGTAGGCCTGCAGGCCGGCCAGCGCCAGCCCCTGCTCCCGGAGGCCGGCCGCGGCGGCTTCGAGCCGGCCGCGCGCCACGAGAACATCGATACCGAACGCTCCCCGGATGGCTGCTGCCGCCACGTCCGGCAGCGGCACGTCTGCGTCCGGGCCAAGCAGCGTGAGCACGGCGTACTCGGCGCTGACATCGGCGGCCTCCACCCGGAGCATGAACCGCATCGACTCCAGGAACGCCAGGAGGTCCGCGGCGGTGCCCGGCTCGACGTGCAGCCAGGTCGCGGTGCCGTCGTCGGTCAGCGTCAGGTGGTGCTCGATGTGCCCTTGCGGGCTGAGGATCAGCGCCTCGGCCGCGCCGCCCGGGCCGAGCCGCTCCAGGTGCTGGGTGGTCAGGCTGTGCAGCCAGCCGAGCCGGTCCGGGCCGGTGATCCGCAGCACGCCCCGGTTGGACCGGTCCACCAGGCCGGCGGCCAGATCGAGGGCGCGCTGCTCGGCGTACGGGTCCCCGTAGTGCGCGGCGACCCCCGCGTCGCGGCCCTCGGCGGGCACGGCCCCAGCGACATTCAGCAGCGGACTGTCCATAACAGCCAGGCTATTCGGCCGGGCGGCAGTCTGCGCAGCGGCCGAACACGGTGAGGTGCCCGACATCCGTCTCGAAGCCGTACTTCGCGGCCAGCCTGGTCACCAGCGGCTCCACTTCCTCCGGCCCGATCTGGGTGATCCGGCCGCACTCCGAGCAGACCAGGTGCACGTGCTCCGCCTCGGCCGCCAGGTGGTACCGGGGCGCGCCGTGCCCGAGGTGGGTGTGTGTCACCAGGCCGAGCTGTTCCAGCAGTTCCAGGGCCCGGTAGATGGTGGAGATGTTGACCCCGCGGGCGGTCTGCTGCACGGTGGCGCAGATCTCCTCGGGCGTGCCGTGTTCCAGCTTGGTGACCGCTTCCAGCACCAGCTGACGCTGCGGGGTGACGCGGTACCCGCGTGCCCGCAACTCCTTGTCCCACGCCTGCGCCATGGGCCGAGATTAACCCTTCCGGCGGCCGGTCCCGCCCGCCGACCAGTTTTGCCCCTCCGCACGGTCTACATCGGTATGACCGCCGAGGTACCGCGCTACCCGGCCGGCGAGTCGGTGTCGCTGGCCTTCGTGGCCGCGCTGCAGTGCCTGCCGCCGCAGCAGCGCGCCGTGCTCATCCTCCGCGACGTGCTCGGCTTTCCGGTCACCGAGGTGGCCGGCATCCTGGGCACGACCGGGCCAGCGGTATGCGACGCGCTGCGGCAGGCCCGGGCCGCGCTGGAGGCAGGGCTGCCGCCGGGCCGCGAGCCTGCGCCGCCGCCGCACTCAGCCGCCGAGCAGCGGATCGCCGGGGAGTTCCGCCGGGCGGTCGAGCGCGCCGACATCGACGCCATCCTGGCCCTGCTCACCGGCGACGTGCGGCTGGCCATGCCACCGCGGCCGGCGGTGTACCAGGGCCTGGCCGCCACCCGCCAGCTGCTGACCAGCGCCGCGTTCTCCGGCGGCCGCCGGTACCGGCTGCTGCCCACCCGCGCCAACCGGCAGCCCGCGTTCGGCTGCTACCTGGCCGGGCCGCGGGTCCCGGTGGCGCACGCCCACGGGCTGCTCGTGCTCACCCTGTCCGGCGACCGGATCTGCGCGCTGACCAGGTTCACCGACAACGCGCTGCTGCCGCGCTTCGGCTTGCCGCCCACGCTGCCCGGCTAAGGCCTGTCGGGCGGCGGGTAACACAGTTGCCTGCCGCCCGGAGCCTCGCATAGCCTTTCGGCAACGCGGGAAAGGAGGTGGTCCAACGCATGTGTAGCAGTCGGACTCGCGAGGTGGCTGTCCGCTAGCCGCCGTCCCGCCGAGGTACCGGTGTGCTATCACCACCGGCGCCATCATCGGCTCGCGCATCGCGCGCGGCGGCCGGCGAATATCGGCAGACACCGGACCCCCGGGCTGACTGGTCTGTCCAGCCAGTCCCCGCGTTGCCCACGGTGGGCAGCCGGGAGACGCCCGGGGGTTTTAATTTGCCCGGCATCAATTTCCTTCGTATTTCATCTGGCACCGCGTAGGGTCGATCTTACGTGTCCCATTTCCCGGGCAGAAAAGGACAATTGATGCGGAAGCTCGCGCGCGCCGTCGCGGCCACCGGGGCCGCCATTTCGGTGGTGCTGACCGCCAGCGCTTTCAGCGCGCCGCGGGCGGCCGCGGCCCGTGGCCCGGCCACACCCGGCGGGCCGATGGCCGCGGCCGCACGCACCGGCGGCCCGCCCGCCGGGACACGCACCGTCGACTCCTACAACTGGGCTGGCTACGCCGCGGCCCGTGCGGGCCTGGCATTCCGCTCCGTACAGGCCGCGTTCTTCGTGCCGTACGCCGACTGCCGGGACACTCCGGGCGCGTCCTCCTCGCACTGGGTGGGCCTGGACGGCCTGGGCAGTTCGAGCGTCGAGCAGATCGGCGTGGCGGTCAGCTGCGCCGGGACGAAAGCGCGCTATTACGCCTGGTACGAAATGTACCCAAAAGCATCCAGGTGGTTTTCCAGGTGCATTCCGGAAACGCCATTCAGGCCAGTGTGCGTTATCAGCCGTACCGCCGGAAATTCCTGCTCCGGCTGCGGGACATCACCAGCGGGCGGCATTTCAGCCGGCGGGTGCGCTGCGCGGCCAGCGCCTGCACCCGGTCGTCGGCCGAGGTGATCAGCGAGGCGCCGACCAGCGCGACCGGGAAGATCCTGCCGCTGGCCGACTACCGGGCGGCCGGCTTCACCGCGGTGGCCGTGGGCACCGCCCGGCGCCGTGGCGGGTTGCGCAGCCTATGGTGGCGCACCTACCGGATCGTCGGCGTCGGCCAGACCAGCCACCGGGTCAGCCAGCAGCCCACCGCGCTCTACCAGGGACTGGCGTTCAATACCTACTGGCTCCGCCGGCGCTGACGGTTAGCTGGTGCGCTTGAGCTGCGCGGACAGGTGCGGCTGCAGCGGCTGGCCCTCGGCCGCCATGTCGTAGGCCCAGCCCAGGTCGGCACCGATCAGCCCGTACAGCCGGTGCCCGGCGGTGACCTCCTTGGCGGTGGGCGTCCGGGCCACCACGTCCGTGCTCAGCTCGACCTTGGTGCCGGTGATCTCGCCCAGGTAGATCTCGGCGATCCCGGTCGGGTGGGCCAGCACCACCTCGATCTGGCCATCCGGCTGGGGCCGCCAGTACCCGGTCTCGGTGGCCGCCGGGCGGATCAGGTTGCCGTCCTCGTCCAGCAGCCAGGTCCGGCTGGCGTAGATCAGGAACGGCTTGCCGTTATGGCTGAAGGTGATCTCCTGGCCGAACCGGAAGCTCTCGATGGTCGGGTACCCGCCGACCCCGGCGCCCTCCCAGGTGCCCAGCAGGAAACTTACCGGCGCCAGGTCCGGGTGGGGCTCCGGCACGTCCGGCAGCGGGTTAGGCATCGGGCCGCTCCCCGGAGGGGCTGACCCCTCGGGTGGTCCGCAGCAAGCGCATGGCCAGCAGCGCGGCCAGCACCGCCACCGCCGCGAATGCACCCACCAGGAGAAGCGCGCTGACGATTCCGTGCATGATCGTCTCCCTCCCGCTGCCATCAGCAGTGTACGGAGCGCGGGGCCGGGCGACGGCGTCCGCCATGCCGGCCCTGGCGTGTCACGTTAAGGTGCGACCATGACCGCGCGCAGCCTCGTCATCAAGATCACCGCGGGCAAGGAAGACCCAGAACGCTGCAATCAGGGCTTCAACGTGGCCGCGGCCGCGGTGGCCAGCGGAGTCACCACCTCGCTGTGGCTCACCGGGGAGGCGTCCTGGTTCGCGCTGCCGGGCCGGGCCGAGGACTTCAGCCTGCCGCACGCGCCGCCGCTCGGCGACCTGCTGGCCAGCGTGCTGGCTAACGGGTCGGTGACGCTGTGCACCCAGTGCGCGGCGCGGCGGAACATCACCCCGCCGGACACCCTCGAGGGCGTGCGCATCGCGGGCGCGGCCACGTTCGTGGCCGAGGTGTGCGCCGACGGCGCGCAGGCGCTCGTCTACTGAGCGGCCAGGTATTGAGCCCGGAGCTCAGCTGGGCACGGCCGCCAGGCGCTGGTCGCGGAACCGGGTGGTCCACTCCTCCGCGGCCGGGTCCAGCCGGGGCAGCGGCCCGATGGACCAGCTGAGCAGCAGGTCGGCCACGGCCGGGTTGCGCACCAGCGCTGGGCCGTGCAGGTAGGTGCCAAGCACCCGGCCCGCGTAGGCGCCTTCGGTGCCGTCCCCGTTGCCGGTGCCTACCGATACCCGGGCCAGCGGCTTGGCGTGCGGCCCGACCTGGGTCACGCCCTGGTGGTTCTCGAAGCCGGTCAGCTTGGGCAGGCCCAGCGCGGGATCGACGTCGGCCAGGATCTCACCCACGCCGCGCCGCTCGCCCCGGCCGCTGCGGATGTCCAGGATCTCCAGACCGGCCACCGGCTCGCCTTCCACGCCACCGAACTCGTGGCCGATCAGCTGATAGCCGGCGCACACGGCGAAGATCACCGAGCCGCGGCGGGCCGCCGCGGCCAGCCCGCCGTCCTGCCGCAGCCGCCGGGCCGCCAGCACCTGGGGCAGGTCCTCGCCGCCGCCGAGCAGGTAGATGTCACCCTGGCTGGGCACCTGCTGATCCGAGTTGACCAGGATGGATTCCACCCCGATGCCGCGCAGCTGGGCCCGGCGTTCCAGGACCAGCAGGTTGCCCCGGTCGCCGTACGTGCTGAGCAGGTCCGGGTAGACCCAGACCAGCCGGAGCGCGCTGGCGCCCCGGGAGTGCGTGCCGCGCCGGTTGCTGCCCGGATCCCAGGGTGGCCCCATCGCTGTCCCGCCTTTCACGCGGCGCGGCCGACGGCCGCCCGGACCTGCTGGAACGCCGTGTAGTTCGCGATCACGTCCAGGGCGCCGCCGGGCCGGACCCGGCTGACCGCGTCGTCGATGTCGTCCACCAGCTGGAACGGCACCCGGTCCGCCTCCAGCCGGACGGCCAGGTCCAGGGCGCGCTCGCCGGCGATGAACACCGGGCGGCCGGCCACCACCCGGTAGTCCACGTCCCACAGCCAGGACGTGTCCCGGCCGTCCGGGACCTGCGCGTTGACCGCCAGCAGCACCGGCACCGGCGGCGGCTCCAGCACGTCGAACGCCTCCAGCCAGCCAGCCGGGTTCTTGGCCAGCAGCAGCCGCACCTGGCGGCCCTGCCGCTGCACCTGGGTGTACCGGCCGGCCACCGAGGTCACCGAGCGCATCTTCTGCAGCGCGGCGGCCGGGCCGATGCCGAATATCTCGGCGACCGCGAGGGCGACCACGGCGTTGGACCGGTTGGCCCGGCCGGGCAGGGCCAGGCCGAGTTCGGTCATCCCGCCGGTCGAGTCGATGACCCGGGATCCGTCCAGCACCCAGCGGGCCGCCGGGCGGCTGAAGCCACACTCGCCGCAGCGCCAGCCCATGTCGTCCCGGCGCAGGTGCGAGCCGCACTGCGGGCAGCACCAGGAATCCTCGTGCCAGCGCTGGCCGGCCGCTACCCAGGTCACCTGGGCCGCGCCCATGGCCGCCCAGGCGATCAGCGGGTCGTCCACGTTGGCCACCACCCGGCACCAGGGCGCCTGCCGGAACGCGTCCCGCCAGCGCCGGGCCACCAGCCAGATCTCCGCCGCCCGGTCCATCTGGTCCCGGCTGAGGTTGAGCAGCACCACCACCCGGGCCCTGGTCGCCTGGATCACGCCGGCCAGGTACTTCTCGTCCACTTCGAGCACCGCGTACGGGGCCTCGGGCGCCTGGCCCAGCGCGGCGGCCAGGCCCGCCTCCATGTTGGCGCCGAACGCGTTCGAGGCGATCTCCTGGCCGAGCGCGCTCAGCGCCGCGGTGATCAGCCGGGTCGTGGTCGTCTTGCCGTTGGTCCCGGTGACCAGGACGATCTGGCGATCCGCGGCGAGCAGGGCGAGCAGGCCCGGTTCCACCCGCAGCCCGATGACCCCGCCGATGACGGACCCGTCACCACGGCCCGCGAGCCGCGACATCCGGCCTGCGGCACCGCCCAGCGTGGTGGCCACGCGGGCCCGGATCGGAAGCTTGCCCATGGCCGACGATGCTATCCGGCCAAAGTGCCGGGCAGACAACGGTCCTATGGTCTGGTGGGCGGGGCCGCCTCGTCCAGCTCGGACCGCCAGCGGCCGCGGGCCAGGTCGTAGTGCACCGGGCCGGTGCCGAACTGGCTCAGGTCCAGGGCGGTGAGCTGGCGGTAGGCCTCGGCGGGCAGGTCCGCTTCGAGCACGATCCGCAGGCCGGTGCCGCGGTCCAGCAGGACCAGCGGCGCGGGCTGCCTGGCCGGGCCGGCGCCGGCTGGCGGGCGCCGCCCGGCGGCCAGCCGCCTGACCAGCGTGCGCACCTGGGCATAGGCGTCGTCGGCCATCTTGCTGCCCAGCGCGGCCAGGAACGCCTGCAGCGGCAGCACGGCCAGCACGATCCAGGTGAGCGCGGCGCCCTCGCCGCGGTGCACCGGGATGGTCTCCACCTGGGTGCTGGCGCCGCACCCGGCCAGCACGTCCAGCAGTAGCCGCTCGTCCGGCCCGGCCAGGATGCCGGGCGAGCCCAGAATGACCTGTGCCTGCATAGTGTGCACACCGGGATGGTAGCCGCGCGCGGCGTCACGGGCCGAAGTGTGCGTAACACGCCCACCGGGACGGCCGGTCCGGGAACCTTTCCCGCAGTTCGCCGACCGCGGCGTGCAGCGCGCTGGCCGCCTGGCCGCCGTCCAGCCGCCCGGCCGGGGCCAGGGTCTCGGTCAGGCTGGCCGCGACGTCGTCGCCGACCAGCCACAGCGTGGCCACCACGTGCCGGTACCCGGCCGCCTGCACCGCGGCGGCCAGGTGGATCGCCTCGTCCGGCAGGGTGACGCTGCCGGCCGCGGTGTCGCAGGCGGACAGGAAGGCCAGCTCCCCGGTCAGCCGCAGGCCGGCCACGTCGGCCACGGACAGCGGCCCGTCCCACAGCCGCAGCGCGGCCTCGGACGGCTGGCGCAGGTCGGGCTGGCCGTGGCAGGCGAAGTGGGCCAGCGGATGCCCGGGCAGGTCGGCCAGGATCTGCTCGCGGGTGGCGTCGTGGTCGCTGCGCAGTGTGTGCCGGCCGCCGAACCGGGCGCACACCTGCCGGGCCTCGGTGCGCACCCCGGGCAGCTCGGCCAGGCCGGGCTGGCCAGGCTCGGTGGCCGGCCGCGGCACGGCGACGACCAGGATGGGGCCGTCGCTGGCCTGCTCCGGCTGGCGGCTGGCAGCCAGCAGCGCACGCAGCGTGGGCGTGTACGAGCTGATCACCCGGTCGTGCGCGGGCCTGGTCCAGCGTCTCGTCCCAGGCCGCGGCCAGCCGCTGGCGGTGTTCCCCGGTGTCCCGGCGGGCGGGCCCGGCGGCCAGCCCGGCCGGGTCGCCGCCGGCCGCCGGGTCGCGGCCGAGTTCCTCCGCCAGCTGGACCAGCTTCCGGTGCAGCTCCGGCGCGGCGTCCCGGACTTCGTCGAAGCTGCTCCGCAGCCGGAGCTGCTGGGTCCACAGCACGGACCGGCCCCGGTCCAGCACGGCCAGCGCGCGCGCCGGGTCGCCCGCGGCCAGCGCGCTGGCCGCGGCCTGCGACGCGAGCCCGGGCAGCCGGGCCAGCTGCGCCTCCCGTGCGGCCCGGGGCAGGCCATGCCAGACGACGAGTTCCAGCAGGTCCACGGCGGTCTCGTAGGCATCGGCGGCGGCGGGCCAGTCGGCCGCGGCGGTGGCGCAGGCGGCCCACGAGACGGCCGCGGCGAGCCGGCCCTGCCGGGGCGCTCCGGCCAGTCGGGCCACGGTGCGGAACCCGGCCACCGCATCGTCCAGGTCGGCCGCGTCCCGGCGCCGCTGCCAGCGCACGAACAGCGCGCGGGACAGGTTGTTCAGCGCGCCCGGCAGCCTGGCCTGGTCGGCGCCGGCCGCGGTGACCGAGGCCCGGCCCAGCTCGATCGCGGCCTGCAGGTCGTCCGCGCCGCCGGTCAGCTCCGAGCGCAGCCGGTGCGCCAGGCCGGCGTTGGACAGCGCCATCCACCGGTGCGGGTCGCGGTCCGGGATCGCAGCCACCGCGGCGTCGCCGGCCTGCACCGCCTCGTCCAGGTCGGCAACCTGCCCGCGCTCGCCGTAGCGCAGCTGCAGGGCCAGCCCGAGGCTGGACAGGTAGCTGGCCCGCAGCGGGTCCCCGGCCGGCATGAGCCGGATGCCCGCCCGGCCGTGCTCGATGGCGTCGTCCAGGTCGGCGGCCTGCCCGGTATGCTGGAACCGGACCTGCTCGGCGATGCCCAGCCGGGCCAGGTCGTTCCCGTGCCGGGCCCGGTCGGCCTGGCGCACCGGTGCGGCGGCGACGGAGTGGCCGAGCTCGATCGCCTCGTCCAGGTCGGCCACGTCGTGGGTTTCCTCGTAGCGGTTGCGCAGCGCGATGGCCAGGTCGGTCCGCAAGGACAGCGCAGCCGCGTCGCCGGCCGGCCACCCGCTGACCTGCCGGATCAGGCCGATGCCCTCGGCCAGCCGGCCCGCGTCGGGGCCGGCCGCCAGCATCAGGCAGACCCCGAGGTGGCCCAGGCAGCTGGCCCGGTGCCCAGCGTCGTCGGCCGCCGCCGCGGCCAGCGCGGCCCGGGCCAGTTCGGTCGCCTCGGCCAGGTCGGCCGGGTCGCCCACGTACTCGAAGCGGTAGCGCAGCACGGTGGACAGCATGAAGCGCGCGGTGTCCTGGTACACGGTGTCCTGATACACGGTGTCCTGATACACGGTGTCCTGATACACGGTGTCCTGATACACGGTGTCCTGATACACGGTGTCCTGATACACGGTGTCGCCCGGGCCGGACAGCACGGCCCGGCCGTGCTCGATGGCCCGGGTCAGGCTGGCCGGGTCGCCGCTGACCCAGAAGTGCTCGGCCCAGGCGTCGGCCGCGGCCAGCCGCCGCTCAGCCGCCTCGTCCGCGTCGGCGGGCGGGCTGGCTGGATCTTCCAGCGCGTCGATCAGCTCGCGCAGGCTGGCCGGGTCCGTGGCCTCCCTGGCCCGCTAGGCCAGGCACATGACCAGCAGCACCCGGGCCGCGCTGGCCTCCTCGCCGGGCCGGGCCCGCTGGCCGGCCTGCCGGGCCGCGGTCACCGCCTCGTCCAGCGGCGCCCGGTCCCCCGTGCGCGCCGCCTGCTCGAGCAGGGCCCGGCAGAAGTTGCCGTGCAGCCGGACGGCGTAGGGATGCGTGGCGGGGGCCAGCCGGACTGCCTCCCGGTGCAGGTCCACTGCTTCGGCCAGGTCCCGCCCGGCTGGCTGCGCCGGGCCGCCGAGCACCGCCCGCAGGGTGAGCGCGCTGCCCAGATTGGAGCGCAGCCCGGACTGATCGGGATAGTCCGTGGGCGCGATGCTGATCGCCTCGCGGCGCAGCCGCACCGCGGTCTCGATGTCGTCCAGCGCCGCCGGGTCCGGGCCGGCGCCGTCCGCGCCGGCACCGTCCGCAACCACCCGGAGCTGGGCCCGGTCCTCCAGGTCGGTGGCGTACTCGGACAGCCAGCCCGCCCACAGCCCGGCGGGCGGGTAGAACCAGGGCGGCAGCTCGCGCACCCGCTGGCCGACCAGGATCGCCGCGTCCAGGTCGGCCGGCCGGTTACTCCGGTCATACCGCGCGCGCAGCCCGTCCCGCAGATCGTGCGTCCACTTCACGAAGTCCTCGGGACCGAGCCGCCCGCTGGACAGCGCCCTGGTCCGCGCCGCGATCGACTCGTCGAGGACCGCGTCCTCGCCGGTCAGCTCGAAGTGCCGCCACAGCGCGGTGCCCAGGTTGCCTAAGATCAGCGCCCGCTCGCCCGGGTCGCTGGTCGCGGCCAGCCCGGCCTGCAGCAGGCCGATCCCCCGGGCCAGCTCGGCGGGCTGCCCAGTGCTCTCGTACCGCTGGCGGCACTGCAGCCCCTGCTGCGCCGACGCCCAGCCCCGTCCGCCCATGCGCCGCCCCGTCGTCGTCCCCGTCACGCCCGAGTCTACGAAGCCAGGCCCGGGTCCCGATACCGCCCGGATGTTTCATCCACGGCCGCCGGCAGGCTTCGGGCATCGCATGAATGATTCAGTCATGTGGCTCTTTTGGAGTGACGGGAGTCATGCGGCGAGTTGGTAGCTGGTGCGGGGCTGGGGGTGGTTTCGCTGGTGTTCGCGGGTGAGGTGGTAGGTCCAGTAGGTGTCGAAGTCGCCGTTGCTGATGACGGTGCGGAGTTTGAGGATGGCTTCGGCGCCGGGCAGGCTCCAGCGGGCTCCGGTGATGTCCATGCGGTCTTTGACCAGGTGGCGGCAGGCGCCTTCGATGACGCCGGTGGTGATGGGCCAGCGGCGGTCAGCGCGGCCTCGTAGTTGAGGTAGGGCTGCTTGGTGTCGAGGTAGCGGGCGCATTTTCCGGCGGTGGTGGCCCGCTTGCCGGTGAGCTGAGCTGCCTGGGCGGCGCGGCGGATGGTGGCGGCTACGTGGCTGGCCTGCCCGGCGAGGATGGCGCGGGCGTGGGTGGCGACCCAGATCTCGGCGGCCGGATCGGCTTCGGGGTGGAAGCACCAGACCGGTCCCAGAGACCCGACGTGAACGAATCGTTCACGTGGTTGGAGGGGTGGCGCGGTGGCGGGCTTCGGTGCTGATGCGGCGGATCTGGTGTGGGTTGCCGTCCACTAGGGCGACCCAGGGCCGGGCGTGGCCGGGGTCGCGGCGGGCGGCTTCGGTGAACATCGCGGCGATGACCTGGCGGATTTCCGCGGTGACGCTGGCGGTGAGCCATTTGCCGCGAGCGGCCGGGCCTGGTGCCGCGGGCCGCGGCGGGTCTTCGCCCGGCATGGTGATGATGGCCGCTGGGGTGCGGGGGGCGGGGGTGATGTCATAGACGGTGGCCACCTCGGCCATCCGCTTGCGGTGGCGGACCTCGCCGCGGGTCAGCCGGGTGGCCAGCTTGGCGTGGCTTTTCGCGGCGGCGGCGCGGGCGCGGGGGCGCAGCGCGTCCGGGCGCATGATGATGCCTTTGCCGTCGGCCGACAGCACCAGCACGCCGGAGGCCGGGGCCCGCTCCGGCGCTGGCCGCCCGCGGGCATAGAAGCAGTCCACGTCAGCCGCGGCTGCCCGGGCGAGCTCTTCGACCTGGCGCTTCCCGGCCGGGACCCCAGCGGCCCGGCCGATCGCCGCCGCGGCGGCCGCGAACGAGCCCCGCGTGGCCTCGATGGCCGCCAGCCGCTGCAGCCCGTGTGAATGCCTGCCGCAGGCAGGCTCAGCGCCGCGTCGGCCAGGTGCACGTTCGGCGCGCCCGGCGCACGGTAGGCGATCCGGGTCACCCTCACCTGGCCGGCCAGGGTAGCCAGGCACCGCTGATGCCCAGACTCGGCCCGGATCCGGGTGATTCCGTCAGGGCGGAGACCGCGGCGCGGCGTTCCTGACGGGCGGCCCGCAGGTCCAGACGGGCCTGCAGCATCACTGGCCAAGCTCACGGGCATCACCACCAGCCGCTCCTCCAGCCCAGCATGATCAAGCGCCCCGGCCACCGGGCCGCCCAGCCAGGCCACCACCGACCCGAACAGCTCACCCGCCGGGGCGAATAACCCCGGCACAGCGGCAGCCGAACCCGCCGGGGCGGCAGGCACACCGCGATGAGCAGGCCATGAGGCGCAGTACAGGAAGTCTGATCAAGCGATCGAGGGCTCCGGGAACGATCTGGCCGACAACCACCGATCTACGGAGCCCTCCTGATTCACCACCCAGACAACTCCCTCCAAAAGAGCCACACCCATGATTCAGTCATGCGCACCAGACCCAATGCCGCTGACTTAAGGGGTTGCAGAAAAATAACCCGTAGGCTCCCGGGATTCCGCCCGGTGGTGTGATAGTGGGGCCGTGGAGGTAACCGGAGATGTGCTGGCGGCGAAGTTCGAGGCGATCTTCCCGCATCTGGATGAGCGGCAGCGGCGGCTGCGGGTCGGGGGGTGGGGCCAGGTGCGCTGCGGCATGGCGGGATCCGGGCGGTGGCCCGGGCTGCCGGGGTCCGCGAGGCTACGGTGTCGGTGGGCGTCGATGAGCTGGACTCCGGGGCGAGCCGCGGGCCGGGCGCGCCGGCCGGGCGGGGGCCGAAGCGGGCGGCCAGGCCTGGATCCGGGGCTGCGCCCGGCGCGGCCGCTGTGAACCGGATGAGCGCGGCGACCCGATGTCGCCGCTGCGGTGGACGGGGAAGTCGACCAGCAAGCTGGCGGCCGAGCGGACCCGCAGGGCCATAAGGTCCGGCCGGCCACGGGCGCGTGACCGGCTGCGCGGAGGAGGGGTTCAGCCTGCAGGGCAACGCCAAGACCATCGAGGGCCAGCGGCACCCGGACCGGGACGCGCAGTTCCGGTACATCAACGAGCAGGTCAAGGACCACCAGGGCACCGGGGATCCGGTGATCAGCGTGGACACCAAGAAGAAGGAGCTGGTCGGCGAGTTCAGGAACGCTGGCCGGGAGTGGCGGCCCAAAGGCCAGCCCGGGAAGGCCACGCCACCCACGACTTCCCGGGGACAGCCTGGGGAAAGCAGTCCCCTACGGGGTGTATGACATCACCGGCAACACCGGCTGGGTGTCCGTGGGCACCGACCACGACACCGCCGCTTTCGCGGTGGAGTCGGTCCGCCGCTGGTGGAAGGCAGTTGGCAGCAGTGACTATCCGCTGCGCCCGGCGGCTGCTGATCACCGCGGACGCGGGCGGCTCCAACGGCTACCGCACCCGGGCGTGGAAAGCCGAACTGGCCGCCCTGGCCGTGGAGACCGGGCTGGAAATCACCGTGCTGCCACTTCCCGCCAGGCACCTCCAAGTGGAACAAGATCGAGCACCGGCTGTTCTCCCACATGACGATGAACTGGCGGGGCCGGCCGCTGACCAGCCACGAGGTCATCGTGCAGCACCATCGCCGCCACCACCACGGCCACCGGGCTGCGCGTGCACGCCGAACTGGACACCGGCACCTACGGCACCGGGGTCCAGGTCAGTGACCGGCAGATGGGCGCCTTACCCCTGACCCGCCACGACTGGCACGGCGACTGGAACTACACCCTCCGCCCCCAGGCCTACGACCAGATCAACAGTGCCCCCGACCCCTTCGACAAGCCCAGTCCCGACCTGGCCTGGCTATGCCATCCCGCGCTGACCGGCCTGCCAGCCCAGGAGTGGGATGTCCTGATCACCGCACTAATGACGCTCCACGACCAGCAGCGGGAGACGAGCCTGGACAAGCGCCGCGGCCACCGCCCCCGGCTCGCCGCCCCCGGCACCGGCCGCCGGCCCGTCCTCACCCTGGCGGACCGGCTCCTGGCGACCATCCTCCACCAGCGCCTCGCCTGCCACAGGTCGCCGTCGCCGCCCTGTTCAGCGTCCGGGCCGAGACAATCAACAAGCGCATCCGCGACATCCGGCAGCTCTTGGACCAGGGCGGTTCCCATCCCGCCCGGCCTGCTCCGGCGCGGGTCACCTCGTCCAGGGTGTCCAGGGTGGCGGTGCGCAGGCCCAGGATGCCGGGGTTGGCGTCGGCCAGCACCACGCGGCGGCCAGCCGGGGACGCGTAGCTGACGATCACCGCGCTGGGCGGCAGTTGCTGCAGTTCGTGCTGTTCCACCAGGAACTCACGGGACCGCTGGCTGGCCTGGGCCAGCGCGCGGTTCGTACCCACGGCCAGCGCGGTCTGCTGGCCCCACGAGGTGCCCCGGTTGATCCCCTCGGTCAGCGAGACCGAGTCGCTGCTCCCGGCCGAGTAGCTGGTCTCCCCGTGCGCCGACGCGGTCCGCGGCGCGAACGGGGACGCCCCGGCCCAGCTCCGGCCCTGGCCGCCGCTCTGCCCGCTGCTCTGGCTGGCCGACCTGGACAGCGCGGCCGAGGACGCGGTGCCGACCGTGCTGGTGTACGCCTGGCCCGCGGTGTCACTGACCGAACTGCCCACCGTGTCGGTGAGCTGGGCCACCACGAACCGGTGCTCGGTGCCGATCTGCTCGCTGGCCGCCCGGGCGTCATCCGCGTTGCCCAGCCGCATGAACGCGACCGCGGCGTTCCCCCGGCCGAGCCGCCCCCGGACATGCGGCGGCAGCGACCGGTAGGCCAGCACCAGCCCGGTGCCGCTGGTCTCGCACGCGCTGGCCAGCCGGTCGAGCACGTCGCCGCGCAGCGTCTCGGCCCCGCTGACCAGCACGGTGTGCTGCCAGGCCGGGCCGGGCCCCGGCTGGCCCCGGAGCAGGTAGGTCAGCGCGGCGGCCAGGTAGCCGCCGAGCGTCTGCGCTTCGGCCAGGCCGGCCGCCGTGTCCACCGCCACCACGCGCAGCCGGCTCGGCGGCAGCCGGACCGGGGCGGTGCCCAGGCTGGCCAGCTTGCGCAGCTGGGCCTCCAGGGCCAGCGCGCGCTCGGTGACCCGGCCCGCCACCGCCCGGCCGTATGACCCGGCGATCGACTCGGCCTGTGCCTCGCTGAGCAGCCCGGCCCGGATGTCCTGGTGCGGGTGGCCGACCTGGGCCAGCGCCCGCAGGCCGGCCACCAGCTCAGCCACGCTGGGCTGGTCACCCAGCACCTCGGCGATGCGCTCCAGGATGGCCGTGTCCTGCGCCACCCCGGACGGGTCGGGCGGGCCGGCTGGGTCGCCGCCCGCCGCCGCGGCCACGGCCAGCACATCGGCCAGCGCCGCCGTCGGCAGCCCGCGGCCCAGGTCGAACCGGGGCAGGTCGGCGGGCAGCACCCAGACCAGCGGCGCGGCTCCGGCGCTGGCGGCGGCCCGGAGCAGGTCCTGGGCGGCCGGGCCCGCGCCCAGGTCGAGCACGGTGACCTCGCCGCCCGCCGCCAGCCGGCACCCAGCCAGCAAGGTCAGCAGCGCCGACCAGCCAGCCAGCGTGCCGCCCGCCACATCCACCCGGTCGAGGTCCGCGGCCAGCGCCACCCCGTACCACCGCGGCTGGTCCTGGAACAGGTGGCCGCGGGCCTGCCAGTCCCGTAACCGGCGGTCGTGCTCCTGCCACCAGCCGTGCCAGTGCTGGTCCCGCACTGCCCTGGCCCGGGCCACCCGCCGCTCTTCCCGGGCCACCAGGGCACGCAACTCCTGGCGGCCGTGCCACGCGCCGCGGGCGCACCAGCCGGCCAGCAGCAGGAAGCAGGCCAGGCCCGCCACGGTCAGCGCGGCGTTCAGCACGCCGAGCAGGCCCAGCGCGGCGGTCAGCCCGGCCAGCCCGAGGCCGGACCCGCCGCCCAGCCGCAGCGGCCGGCTGAGCCGCCGCTCCTCGCGCTGCTGCGCGGCCAGCCAGCCCGGGTTGACCTGCTCCGGCCCGGGCAGCGCGGGGCGCTCCGGCGGCGGCCCCGGGTCCGGGTGCGGCTCGGCGTACTCCCAGCCCAGGTAGATCCGGTCGGCGCGGGGCGGCGGGCCGGTCACCGGACGTCCCCGGGGACGAACCGGCAGGCCGGGCGCACCTGGCCGGGCGGCCCCTTGACGGCCAGCACGAACTGGCCGGGCTGCGCCGGGCCGGGCAGATCAAGCTGGCCGGCCAGCCCCGGTTCCTGAATGACCAGCACGTTGGCCAGTGCCGCCAGCCGCCCGGCCAGCGCCACCGAGGTGGTGCCCAGCACGGTGGCCAGCCCGGCCGGGCCGTCCGGGGCGAGCAGGCCGGCCAGGGCCGGGCCGGCCAGCCGTTCGCAGCGGCCGAACCAGGCCAGCCCGTCCGCGCCGATCCCGCACCGGGCCAACTCGGCGAACTCGGCCGCGATATCCAGCGCGGCCAGGTTCGCGATCATCTGCGCGGCCCGCCCGGGCCCCGGCTGGTGCAGCGGGAACAGCACCACGGCCCGGTCACGCACCGCCGCGGCCAGGCTGATCTGGTCCTCGCCGGCCGCCGCCGGGCGCAGCCAGCGGCCCAGCGGCGCGGCGCGCAGCCCGGCGAGCTCACTGGCCAGGAACGCGCCGGTAGCCGGGTCCGCGGTCAGCAGGCCGGCCGTGGTCCTGACCCGCTCGGCCAGCCGGGCGCGGCGCGGGTGGTCCAGCGGCACCTGGCGCAGCCGCGCCCACAGCGCATCCGGGCTGAGCAGGTGCACGAGGTCATCCAGCACCGGGATCCGCGGATCGCCGGGCGCGGCGGCCAGCACCGCGAACAGGTCGTGTAGGTAGCCGGCCCCGGTGCGCCGGGCCGGATCGGGCACCGCGGCCCAGTCGAGCATGCCCAGCACCAGGTCCGCGTTCCGGGCCGGCCCGCGGCCGCGCAGCGGCTCGTAGCAGCCCCGGCCGGCCGCCCCGAACACGTGCAGCGGCGCGCCGGCCGCCGCGCAGACAGCGGCCAGCGCGGCGGGCAGGCCGGGGGCCCCGGCCAGGTCGACCACGAGTACCGGCTTGCGCCGCCGGACCGCGGCGTGCACGAACCGGAAGCCGGCCAGGGTCACCTCCCCGGCCGCGCCGCCGGCCACCAGCACGCCGCCCTCCGCCGCGCGCCAGGGCACCTCGGCAGCGTGCCCGGTCGGCCACTCCACGCCCAGTACCGCACCGGCTCGCCCCACAACCCCACCTTTCTGAACGCTCCATACGGTGAACTGCCGCCGCGCCAGTGCGGCGAGTCCGGGGCGCGGTGGCGCGGACGCGCCGTCGCCGCGGCGCAGCCACCCCGCCAGTGCGGCCTCAGCCGCCGCGGCCAGCAAGGCCAGCGGCGCCTGCCGGGGCAGCCAGCCGGCCAGCCCGGCGTAGGCGTGCACTGGGTGCAGCAGCCGGGCCGGGTGACCGACCGCGGTGGCCAGGTACCCCAGCACCTGGCGCGGGCCAGCGGTGAAGCCGGCCAGCGCGGCCCGGGGGCCGATGACCAGCACCCAGATCAGGCCGGTCACGGCGGGCACCGCCAGCCACGCCGGGCGCCACCGGGTGGCCCGGCCGGCCAAGCCGAGCAGGACGGTCAGCAGCAGGGTGAGCTGGGCCAGCAATAAGTGCGCGGCGATCCAGCCCAGGGCCAGCGCAGCGAGGATCTCGCCGCGGCGTGGGCTAGCCCGCGGTGGTCCGCGGTCTACTACGTAGAGTTCGGAAGTCGTCACAGAGGGAGGCATCTCGGGTCAAGGTTCCCAGTCCTCCACCGCTCGTGTCCAGGAACCTGGCGGACCCTCTGGCCCGACCGTGGGCGCCGGGATGCCCGGCGACTCGACCACGATCCGGAACAGGTCCGGCCGGAGTACCGCCACGGTCAGCGCGATCACCTTGCGCCGGGCCGCATCCTCGAACCGGACCGTGACCGTGGCCGCCGGGTCACCAGGTGCCAGCCGCAGGGTGCGCGCCACCGACGGCGCGGGTGGCGCGAAGTCCACCTGGAACGCGCCTGGCCGGCCGTAGTGCGGCGCCGGCCCGGTCGGTCCAGTGGCCGCGGCGAATTCGCTGACCAGCGCCTCCATCTGGGCAGGCAGGTAACTGACGGAAAACGCGCCCGGCTCGCCGCCTACCGTCCACAGGCACCGGATCCCGAGCAATTCCACCCCGGGCGGTGCGCCGAGCGCACGGGCCACGTCTTCCGCGGCCCGCCGCTTGGCGATGGTGCGGCTCCGGCAGACCAGGTCGCCGCCCATCGGGTCCACCTCGGCGGTGAAGCCGGGCACCCCCTCCAGTGCGACCCGGTACTCGGCCGGGCTGGCCCGGAACACCTGCCCATCCGGCAGCTTGGTCAGCAGATGCCGGCCGGCCAGCAGGTCGATCGCAGTCTCGACCTCCGCGGTGGTGACGTTGTACCGGCGGGCCAGCGCGGTCAGCCTGGGCAGCCGCCAGCCCGGCTCATGATGCAGCAGCGCCGCGGCCATCCGGTCGGCGAGCACGCTCGCGGAGAGTGGCCGGTCCGGGGCGAGTGCCCGGCCGTCCCTCTCTCCGCGGAGTTCCGTCATTCCGCATTTCGCCGCGACATCGCGACCACTACTCGGCCCAGCACGATGACGATCAGGACCAGGACGAACAGCAGCAGGGCCGCGTCGTAGGCCAGGTACTGCTGCGCTTGGTAGGGCGACGCGTAGTACGTCCAGACCGGATAGGTGAGGAAGGCGACCGGCGAGTTGGTGACGTGCGTGGTCGGATCGAAGAAGGACCAGCCCGCGGTGAGCAGCAGCGGCGCGGTCTCGCTGATCGAGATCGCGATCGCGACGAGCAGGCCGGTGATGATCCCCGGCACCGCCGACTTCAGCACGATCTTGCGCAGTGCCCAGGTGACCGGCAGGCCGAGGGCCTCGGCTCCTTCCCGGTAGGAACTCGGCACCTGGGACAGTGCCGTTTCCGTGGCCTTGGTGAGGTACGGGATGACGATCACCGAGAGCACGAGCACCGCGGGCAGCAGACCGAAGCCCATGTGCAAGCCGATCACCAGCGCGATGAAACCGACATAACCCATCACGATCGACGGGATCCCGGCCAGCACCTCGTAGCCGCCGCGCAGCAGCCCGCGGTGCCTGCCGGTGGCGAACTCGGCGAGGTACAGGCCGGTGAGGATGCTGACGCCGCCACCGATGATCACCACTCCGAGCGTGATGTACAGCGTGCCCAGGATGGCCTGCTTCAGGCCACCGCCGGTGCCCGTGGTGTTCGTGGTGAGCACGCTCCACTGCCAGTGCGGGAGCGCCCGCACGATGATGCCGCCCGCCAGCCACACCAGCGGCACGACGATCGCGGCCAGGCCCACGAAGCACAGTGCCCAGAACACCGCATTCCAGATTTTCCTGCTCATCCGCACGGGCGGCAGATTTGCCGTGTGGCGGTAGCCGCCGACGGTCGGGCCGGTCGGCGGCGCCGCTGGCGAGGTATCGCCCAGGCTGCCCAGGCTGCTCATAGCCTTACAGCCCCCTTCCGACCGGCAGCGCGGTCCCGGACACGCGGCGGACCAGCAACCGGGCGACCACGTTGGTCGCGAGCGTGATGATCAGCAGCACCAGGGCCAGCTCGGCGTAGGTCCGCACGCCAAGCTGGTCGGTGATCACGGTGTCGAGATTCTGCACGATGTTGGCCGCGATCGTGATCATGGCTGCGTAGAGGTTGGTAGCCACGGTGCCGAGGGCGACGCCGCAGACCATGGCCACGGCGATCGTCTCGCCCAGCGCCCGGGCCATGCCGAGCACCACGGCGCCGATCAGGCCGGCCCCGACCCAGGGCAGCGTGACCTTGCGGGCCGTCTCGGCGTCGGACATGCCGAGCGCGGTGGCGCCTTCGCGGGGCAGGATGGGCACCCCCCGGATCAGGTCACGGGAGGTTGAGGCGGTGATCGGGATCACCATGACGGCGAGTACCAGGCCGGACACGAGCAGGCCCTGGCCGTGCCCGACGTTCCCCTGGAAGAAGGGAATCGGGATCTTCGCCAGGACCGGAGCAATGTATTTGGCGATGAACGGCCCGAAGGTCAGCACTCCCCACAGGCCGATCACGACGCTCGGGATGCCGGCCAGCAGTTCCAGGAAGCCCCCGATCAGGCTGGCCAGCCGCCGGGGCAGCCGCTCGACCACGACCAGCGCCGCGCCAATCGATACCGGCACGGCGATGATCAGCGCGATGAGCGTGGTCTCCAGCGTGCCGACGATCTGCGGCACCGCCCCGTAATGCTGGCCCGAGATATACGTGATGCCGTGCGAGGTGACCGATGAGCCGTACTGGTTGCCGGTATTCCAGACGCTCTTGGTGAAGAAGTCCAAGCCGTTGATCTGGATCGCGGGCCATGCCTTGACAAACAAGATCACCAGGATGAAGGCCAGCATCAGCGTGGGGATCCAGGCCCCCCCGAAGCCGAGCCAGCGGATGAAGCTGCCGCTGCGCCACCAGCGCTGGAAAGCGGAGCCCCCGGGGCGGGGGGGCGGCTGGGCCGCCCCCCCTTCCGGTGCCGCAGGTAGGGCTGCCATGGCTAGCTGATCTTGGCGATCAGGTTCTTGGCTATGGCCAGCACATTCGACGGCAGTGCGACAAAGTTGACCGGGGTCAGGTACTTGGCGCTGCTACCTGTGGTGATTCCCCAGGTGAGGAAATTCTTCACCGCGGTTGCCTCCGCCGAGCTTGACTGCGTCGTCTTCACGATCGCGTACTCGTAGTTGATGATCGGGTAGCCGGCCGTGCCGTTGATGAGAGACTGGGTCCCCGAAACCGGGGTCTTGCCCGAGAAGGTCGCCAGCGCGGCGACGATGCTCGAGTTGGTGGGCTGCTCGAACTGCCCGGCCTTGTTGGCCAGCGACGCCGCCCCGAGCCCGTCGGCCGTTGTCTGGGTCAAGTAGCTGACGCCGATGTAGGCGATGCAGCCCTTGATGGCGGCGCAGCCCTTGACCATGCCGCCGTTGCCGGTCTCCGCCGTGGCGCCGGGCACCGACGGCCAGCTCACGGTCGTCCCGACGTTCGACGCGGTCCACCCGCTCGGGTCCTGGGCGTTCAGGTAGGAGGTGAATATGAACGTGGTGCCCGAACTGTCCGCGCGGTGCAGCGGGACGATTGTGGTGCTGGGCAGCGTCACGCCCTTGTTGAGCGCCGCAATCGCCGAGTTGTTCCATTTCGTGATCTTGCCAGAGTAGATCTCCGCCACGACCTTGGCGTTGAGATCGAGCGGCTTCTTGATCCCCGGAAGGTTGTAGTTGACCATCGCCGCGGAAACTGCGAGCGGGATGTTTTCCACCCCCGGGTACTGGCTGACGTCGGCCGGCGAGAGATAGGCGTCGGACCCGCCGATGTTCACCGTGCCGGCGGCCGCGTCAGCGATGCCGGTGCCTGACCCGGTACCCGAGGTGGTGATGAGAATCTTGGGGTTGAGCGCCCCGTATGCCACCTGCCACGAGCTGACCAGCGGGAGTAGCAGCGTGCTGCCAGTCTCGCTGACCGTGGTACTCCCGCTGGATGACTTGGCCGGCGACGAGGAAGCCGTCGAAGAACTAGACGGCGTTGAAGGGGAACTGCTACAGGCAGCCAGCAAGGCGACTGGGGCCAGGGCGGCCGCAGCAAACGCCAGGCGAATAGGTTTGCCCACCGAGGGTTGCTCCTTTACTCACCGCATGCCAGGCATGCGCCCAATTACAATATGCACGCGTTCACGTGCGTTCTGTCACCAGGCACGGCGGGCGTGCATGGTCCCTGCTAGCACGCTTGCGCGTGCATCGTGCTCCGCGCGCTGCCGCGCGCGGTCCCTCCTCGGCGAGTCACTGCTCTCTCCCCCGGGAGGAAGCCTGTGCTCAGCCGAAGCGACCTGTGACGTAGCGAGCCGTCTCCTCCTGGACCGGGTTCTCGAAGATCTGCGTGGTCCCGCCGTGCTCCACAAGGCGTCCCTTGTTGAGGAAGACGGTGCTGTCCGACACCCGGCGGGCCTGGGCCAGGTTGTGCGTGACGATGATCACGGTCAGCTCCGGCACCAGGGTGCGGACCAGCGCCTCGATCGACTCGGTGGCCATCGGGTCCAGCGACGAGGTGGGCTCGTCGAGCAGCAGCACGTCCGGGTCCACGGCCAGCGTCCGGGCCAGGCAGAGCAGCTGCTGCTGGCCACCGGACAGCCGGAACGGGGAGTCCTTGAGCCGGGCCGAGACCGCGTCCCACAGGCCCACCTCGCGCAGCCGCCGCTCGGCGATCTCCTTGAGCTGGTTCCCCTTGGCCATCTTGTGCGCCTTCACCCCGGCCACCACGTTGTCCATGATCGACATCGGGAAGGGGTTGGGCCGCTGGAACAACATGCCGACCTTGCGGCGCAGCGCCATCAGTTCGACGTGCTGGGCCCAGATGCTACTGCCGTCGAGGAGCACGTCCCCCTTGTGCCCATAACCAGTGACCTTGTCGTTCAGCCGGTTGATGGTGCGCAGCAAGGTGCTCTTCCCCGAGCCGGTCGGCCCGAGGATGGCGGTCACCTGCCCGCCGCCGAACGGTATCTGCAGGTCGGACAGCACCGCCCGCTGGCCGAAGCTCAGCGTCAGGTCAACACAGTTGACCACCGCCTCGCCGGTGGCGGCCTGCGTGCTCGGCGTCGCCTGTGCGCTCGGCGTCGTCTGCGCGGTGACCGTGCCTGGCTGGGTGGCGGTCACTGTCTGCGGTTCGGAACCAGCCGGGTCTGGCACAGACCCGCCTTGACCAGCCTCAGTTGACACGATGAGTCCCGCCCTAGTCGCCGTGATTGCGATCGCCAGGGTGCCCCCGTTTGCCCTGGCCCCTCATTGATAGGGCGCGAAGGTGACACGCAGGTGAACGGAAAGGGAAGAGGAACCTGACGAGCAGATGAACATGGTCACAATGCGGCGGGGCGGGTGGGATTGCCCCACCCGCCCCGTTGGCCCGCTGTGTCTCAGACGCTAACTTCGACCGCCGTGATGTGGCCATAGTCGGCGGTCACCGTCTGGTCGGTGTTGACCCCGCCCGGAGCCAGCACCCGTACCGTCCAGGTGCCCGGCGCGGCGAAGAAGCGGAACCCGCCGTCCGCGCCCAGCGGCACCTCGGCGACGAAATCACCGCCGTCGTTGAGCAGCCGGGCGTACCCGGTTTGCACGGCAGCGCCGCCCTTGGTCACGTGGCCCTGCACGATCGCCTGGTTGCGCGCGTCGGCGGGCAGCGCCGCCCCGCCCACCGGGGCGCCGCAGCCGTCGCTGCCCCGCGCGCCGGTCACTGGCCATCACCCAGCTCGATCGGCACGCCGACCAGCGAGCCGTACTCGGTCCAGGAGCCGTCGTAGTTCTTCACGTTCGGCTGCCCGAGCAGTTCGTGCAGGACGAACCAGGTGTGCGCGGACCGCTCGCCGATCCGGCAGTAGGCGATGGTGTCCTTGCTGAAGTCCAGCCCGGCCTCATCGCGGTACAGCGTGCGGAGGTCGTCGTCGGTCTTGAACGTGCCGTCGTCGTTGGCGGCCTTGGACCACGGCACGTTCTTCGCGGTCGGGATGTGCCCGGCGCGCTGGGCCGACTCCTGCGGCAGGTGGGCGGGAGCGAGCAGGCGGCCGGCGAACTCGTCGGGCGACCGGACGTCAACCAGGTTGCGCTTGCCGATGGCGGCCACCACCTCGTCGCGCATGGCCCGGAGGGTGGCATCCTGCTCGGTGGCCACGTAGTGCGTCGCGGACCGTTCAGGAACGTCCTTGACCAGCTCGCGGGAGTCGAGCTCCCACTTCTTCCGGCCACCGTCGAGCAGCTTCACGTTCTGGTGCCCGTACAGCCGGAAGTACCAGTACGCGTACGCGGCGAACCAGTTGTTGTTCCCGCCGTACAGGATGACCAGGTCGTCGTTGGAGATCCCGCGCTGGGACAGCAGCGCCTCGAAGCCGGCCTTGTCCACGAAGTCGCGGCGGACCGGGTCCTGCAGGTCCTTCTTCCAGTCAATCCTGATCGCACCGGGGATGTGCCCGGTGTCGTAGGCGCTGGTGTCCTCGTCCACCTCGATGAGGACCACGCCCGGATCGCTCTTGTGGGCCTCCACCCAGTCGGCGTCCACCAGGACGTCAGAGCGGCTCATGCAGCAACCTCCTTGTCGGAGTCCGGCTCGGCCATCTGCTGCCGGCCCGGCCAGACTCGTTTGATCAGCACGTACATCTCGCAGCCCAGGCAGAAGCCGAAGGCTGCGTTGAGGAACGCGGCGGCGAGTGCCGCCGCGGCGGCGGCCATGCCGAGCGGGGCCAGCCCGACCGCGTACCCGATCACCCCGATGATGCTGATGACCAGGCCCACCCCCTGCGCGAACCGCGGCGGCGCCGCGGCCTCCAGTTCGGCCGGTGGCCCCAGCCGCGGCCGGACCAGCCACCGGAAGAGGTAGCCATAGGGCGAGTAGCGCAGCCCGAACACCGCCCCGATGCCGAACACGACGGCCTGGGCGGCGAGCAGCCAGACACTGCTGGTGATCAGCACGATCACGAGCACGATCGCGGACAGCGTGGCGTTGAAGCGCTGACCTCGGGGGTCAACGTTCACCAGCAGCACCTCTCCCCTGGATGGGAACCGACGGGTACTAGCCCGTGCCCGGGTGACGGCAGGCAGCACCGCTCATGCTGGGCTCAGCCAGCGGCTACGGGCACGGCGTGCCCGGACACAACGCGGCGGCGACGTGACAGTAGTCGACGACCCGCCGCCGGGTCAGCAACGGCCGGAGCCGGCCGCCACCCGCCCGCTCATCCGGGACGGCCTGGGAAAGCACGCCCCCGATGGTATGCCTAGGCGGCCCCTGTGTCACTTCCCACCAATCTGGTAGGGTATTGCGTTTCACCCAGCATCCCCGAGCGCCGCCAGCACCTCGTCCTTGCGCATCAGGCCGCTGCCCCGCCGGGCGACCCGGCCGTCCGGGCCGAGCACGAACACAGTGGGCGTGCGGCGCACGTCAAGCAGCCGGACCAGGTCAAGCCGCTCCGCGGCGTCCACCTCCACGTGGCTCACGCCGGCCACGCCGCTGGCCACCTCACCGAGGATCTGCCGGGTGGCGCGGCAGGGCGCGCAGAATTCGCTGGAGAACTGCAGCAGGGTGGCCCGCGCACCGAGCGGCTGGCCCAGCTGGCCCGCAGTCAGCTGGGCCGGGCGCGGCTCAGTGAGCTTTCCATCCCGGCGACGGCGGGACAGCCCGAAGGCCGACGCGGCCGCGAGCACCAGCACGCAGACCAGGATTCCGGCTAGCACGCCGGGTACAGCGCGCCGGCGGCCGGTCCCATTCCCGCTAATGCGCCGGGATGGTGACCAGGACCCGGCCCCCGGAGACGATCGAGAAGCTGCGCAGGCTGTCCAGCATCACCGAGGACCCGCCCGTGTACCAGGTCTTGCCCTCGTCGTAGCTGGTCTTCCAGCTGCCCGCGACCACGGTGTGGCCCGCCGTGTCGGTGACTACCAGGCTGCACCGGACGTTGTCCGGCAGGCCGTGCACCTGAGTGTCCACGGCGGTGCCCCAGTTCTTGGCCGTATACCGGACCGTGGCCGAGACGTGCGTCGCAGCGTTTGCCGCCGCCGAGGTGTCCCAGTGCGCGCTGGCCACCGGCGCGGCGGACGGGTTCAGCGCGCTCCAGGTGGCGGCGCCGGCTGCACCCGCGACCAGGACCACCGCGGCCGCGGCGGCCAGCCCGCGCCACCGGCGCGCCTGCCGGGCCCGCGACGCGCGGGCCAGCAGCGAGTCCAGCACCTGGTCCGAGGGCATCTCGCTGCCCGCCAGCTCGTCATCGGGCTGGTCGGCCAGCTGCTGCGCCTCACCGACCGGGATCCGGCGCAGCAGCGCGGGCAGCCCGGCCAGGCCGGCCAGTTCCTCGCGGCACTCCGGGCAGCTGCTCAGGTGGCTGTCCACCGTGGCGCGCTCGGCCGGATCGATGGCCCCCAGCACGTAGACGCCGAGCGCGTGCCGGACGTCGCGGCAGTCTGCTGAAGCGGTCATGGCGCGAGCCCCCGTTCCTCGAGGGCGAGTTTTAGGGCCTTGAGTGCGTAGAAAGTCCGTGACTTCACGGTGCCGCCGGGGATACCCAGTTCGGCAGCGGCTTCGGCCACCGAGCGGCCGAGATAGTACGTCTGCACGAGCACCTGCCGGTGCTCTGGCCGAAGGTCACTCAGGGCGTCGGCCACCGCCCACGATTCGAGCACGCGATCCGCCTCGTCGGCAACGGGTACCAGTTCGAGCGCTGCCTCGCCAACCTCCCGCGGCCGGGCGTTCCGCGCCCGGTGCGAATCTACCGCGAGATTCCTCGCTACCGCGAACAGCCAGGGGCGGGCTGGCCGCTCGGCAATAGCCTCAGGATGCAGCCAGGCCCGGAGCAGCGTCTCTTGCACAATATCTTCCGCTCGTTGCCGGTCGCCGCTGGTCAGCCGGAGCGCATAGCGCAGCAGCGGAGCTGCGTGCTCCGCGTAGAGCGCGCGGACAAGGTCTTCGTCACATGCCCCTCCCTTGGGCTCACGCCCTCGGATGCCTCGGTGCTGCGCCACACCTGGGTAACGGCTTACCCGGTCCCCCGGTTCACCGGCCGGGCCAGGTTCTGGGCGGAAAGCCGGGACATCTCCGGGAGGCGGCGGCATCGGTCAGCCACCGGCGAACGGCGGCAGCACCTCCACCACGGCGGACTCGGTGAGCAGCACGGAGTCTGGCGCCCTTCTGCCGACCGGAGACCCGTCAACCAGGAACGACGACCGGGCCAGCACCGAGCGCAGGGCGGCTGCGCCGTCCCGCCCGGCCAGTGCCGCGGCCAGTGCGTCACCCAGGGTTTCCGCGCTGATGGTCTCCTCGGCGACCCCCGCCGCCTGCTTCGCCGCGGCCCAGTAGCGCATCGTCACTGTGGCCATGTCCGCTATCCTCGCTCACATCGGATCCAGGCAGTGCCGCCGGCGGGTCCTTGTGTCCACCGATGGGTAGTTTCTCCCACAGCAGAGCACAGGGCGGAGGTGGCAGCTCGTGAGTGATTTGCTGCTGCTCACCCCGACGCTGGAACCAGCCCCCGAGATTCTGCCCTCGCTCGGCCTGCTTTTGCACACGGTACGTGTCGCCCCGGCCGAGGTGCCCACCCTGTCCGACGCGCCGCCCGCCGATGCGGTGCTGGTCGATGCCCGCCGCGACCTGGCCGCGGCCAGGAGCCTGTGCGTGCTGCTGCGCACGGCCGGGCTGGACGCACCGGTGCTGGCCGTGCTGACCGAGGGTGGCCTGGCCGCGGTCACCGCCGAGTGGGGCGCGGACGACGTCATCCTGCACACCGCCGGGCCGGCCGAGGTGGAGGCCAGGCTGCGGCTGGCCATCGGCCGCAAGGCCAGCGTGGCCCCGGCCACCCCGGACGAGATCCGGTCCGGGGACCTGGCCATCGACGAGGCCACCTACACGGCACGGCTGCGCGCCCGGGCCCTCGACCTGACCTTCAAGGAATTCGAGCTGCTCAAGTTCCTGGCCCAGCACCCCGGCCGGGTGTTCACCCGGGCGCACCTGCTCCAGGAGGTCTGGGGCTACGACTACTTCGGCGGCACCCGCACGGTGGACGTGCACGTCCGGCGGCTGCGCGCCAAGCTGGGCGCGGAGCACGAAGCGCTGATCGGCACAGTGCGCAACGTCGGGTACCGCTTCGTCCCGGCCAAGGGCGGTGACGAGGCCAGGCCAGGCCGGCCCGCCCGTGGTCCGGGCAGCGCCGCGGCCAGCGAGGCGGACGCTCCGGATCCGGCCGGGCCGCAGGTGGCCAGGCCCAAGAGGGCGGTGCCCGCGGAGCGGCGCCGGTGACACCCGGGATCGAGGTCGCCGCGCCGCTGACCGGGCCGGCCGCCGCTGCGGTGCTGGATCTGGCCGCCGCGGCCGCGGCGGCCGACGCGGTCGGCCCGCTGTCCGAGCATGTCCGGCTGCACCTGCGCTACGGCGGCGATCCGCAGGCGCGTGACCTGCTGCTACACACGAATCAACGCCAACAGAGTGGGGACCTGGCCGGATACGCCCACCTGGACCTGGCCGACACGGCCGAAGGGCCGAGTGGCGAACTGGTCATCCACCCGGCGCACCGGCGGCGCGGCCTGGGCCTGGCCCTGACCCGGGCGGCGCTGGCCGAGGCCGCCCCGCAGCCGCTGCGCCTGTGGGCGCACGGCGATCTGCCCGCGGCTGCCGCACTGGCCCGCCGGGCCGGCTTCGAGCGGAGCCGGGCGCTGTGGACGATGCGCCGCGCCCTGGACACCCCGCTGGACGAGCCGCGTTTCCCCGCGGATGTCACGCTGCGCACGTTCACCGTCGGCGCCGACGAGCAGGTCTGGCTGGACGTCAACCGCAAGGCGTTCGCCAGCCACCCGGAGCAGGGCGGGTGGACCATGGCCGACCTGGCGCTGCGGGAGCGGGAGCCCTGGTTCGACCCGGCCGGCTTCTTCCTGGCCGAGCGCGCGGGACGGCTGGCCGGGTTCCACTGGACGAAGATCCACCAGGCCGGGCCGGATGAGCCGGCGGACGGGCCGGGGGCGATCGGCGAGGTGTACGTGGTCGGGGTCGATCCCGGCGAGCAGGGTTCCGGGCTGGGCCGGGCGCTGACCCTGGCCGGGTTGCGCTACCTGAGGTCGCGTGGGCTGCCCGAGGTCATGCTGTACGTGGACGAGGCCAACCGGCCGGCCATCCGGCTGTACGAGTCGCTGGGCTTCACGCACTGGCACACGGACGTCATGTACCGGCATCCGGGATCGGGCTAGGGCCGCGGTCAGTCTGGTCAGTCGGCGCTGCTGCCCACCGTGGAGCCGACCCCCAGGACCTGATCGAGTTCCTGCGCGGTCAGCGGCCGGTCGCAGACGGCCACGGCGCTCAGCACTTCGGAATACAGCTCGATCTCGTCGAGCGCAACGCGGTCGGGGACGCGAAGATCGAGATCGTGCACCGCGCCCACCTCCATCGCCAAGCCGATTCGCGGAAGCCTGACCACAAGGCTACGACGCGGCCCTATGCCCCCGCATGACCCATCAGGGTCATTTCTGGACCACCCTCAAGTGGGATTTTACCCATAACCCCAGTAACAATTCCAAGAAGCTGAGGGCACTGAGTCTCTCGATACGGTAAAGGGCTAGTGATTCAACCGGGGTTGCCGGGAAAGTCCGACCAGTGCGCCGCGCGGTGCACCGCCGCGCGCGCCACATAGCGCGCCGCGGTGCTGGCGAACGAGGCCCGGTCCGCGTCGGTGAGTTCCCGGACCACCCGGCCGGGCACCCCGGCCACCAGGACACCGGCCGGGACCTGCTGGCCCGGGCGGATCACGGTGCCCGCCGCGACCAGCGCGCCCGCGCCGACCCGGGCCCGGCCGAGCACGATCGCCCCGATGCCGATCAGCGCGCCGTCGTCAACCTGAGCGCCATGCACCGTGGCCCGGTGCCCGAGGCTGACCCGTTCGCCCAGCAGCACCGGCTGGCCGGCGTCCACGTGCAGACAGCACTGATCCTGGATGTTGCACTCCGCGCCGACCACGATCTCGTCGTCATCGGCGCGCAGCACCGACCCGTACCAGACACTGGCCGACCGGCCCAGCGTCACCCGGCCGACAACTACGGCGCCCGGCGCGATCCACGCCTCCGGGTGGATGTCCGGGACCCGGCCGTCCAGCGCGCCGAGACGGCCCATCAGCATCTCCTCATTCTGTTGTGGTGCGGCCACGTAATCGGGCAAAACGGGATACTCGTTCGTTTCGGTTGCGCGCGCGGGACTTACGGACAAGAGTCTTGCCTGTCCACACCGGTTGTCCCAGACCTCCTCCGCACGCCTGCCCTGCTGCCCCTCAGGCGAGCCCGGCTGTGTCGCCGCGCCCGGCCGGGTTGTAGCCTGGCTTGACCCACCTGACGGGTGACTTCTTATGACTGAGCACAGCGACCTTATCCCTGACCTCGACTCCGAAGACGTCTTCGAAGTCCAGATGCGCGGCTACAGCCGGCGCCAGGTCAACGAATTCGTGGCCCGTGCCCGCAGTGAGAAACGTGACTACGAGGAACGGCTGTCCCGGTCCCTCGATGAGGTGGAGCGGCTCCGCGCCGAGGTGGCAGCCTCCCGGCAGCGGGAACTGGAAGACAAGCCCCAGCACCAGGAACTCAGTGAGCGGATGGGGCAGATCCTCAGGCTCGCCGATGACGAGGCCAAGGCGCAGAAGTCCCGCGCCCTGGAGGACATCACCAAGCAGCGTGGCGAGGCCAAGCAGGAGATCGACCGGCAGAAGGCCGAGGCGCGGGAACAGACCGAGCGGATGCTCGCCGCCGCGCAGGAGCAGGCGGAGAACACCATTGCCACCGCGCGGGCCGAGGCCGAGAAGGCGCGCAACTCGGCCCGGACCGAGGCGGAGCGCACGGTCAGCGAGGCGCAGAAGAAGTCGGAGAACGCGGTCGCGGCCGCGCAGGCGCAGGCCAAGCAGATGCTGGACGAGGCGACCGCGCGGGCCACCGCCATCCACGATGGTGCCGAGCGCCGCCTGAACCTGCTGGTGGCCCGGCACACCGAGACGGTCCGCCGCCTCACCGAGGTCCGCGACGTGGTCACCAACCTGGTGGCCGGCGAAGCCGCCCGCGGCTCGCTGGAGGAAGAGGTCGCCCGGTCCGTGGCCAGCGCCGTGTCCGGCGGTGGCACTGGCAACGGCACCCCGGCGCCGGCCACAGCCGCGGCCGCGGCGCCGCGGCAGGCGCCGCTGGCCGAAGGCCGGCACGCGCCATCCCCGGCCCCGGCCGGCCGCCCGGCTCCGGCCAACGGCGGCGCCGCTGGACCGGCCCGCAGCACCAGCCATCGCGGCAGCCCGGTCCCCGGCGAGCAGCCCTCGGCGGCGGCCGCCAGCAGCCGGGCCGACGAGTCAGCCCGGCCCGCGCCCAAGCCGGTCCGGACGCCCACCAGCACGGCCCGGCCGAGCACCGACCCAGACCGCACAGCCGAATAACGACAAGCCGGCCCCGCCCAACCCAACGCGGCCCTGGCCTGAGCCCACTCGCTCAGCCAGGGTCGTCGCATACCCGCTGTACCCGCCCACTCTGTACCCGCCCACTCCACCAAGATCAACTTGGCATTGATTGCGGCGGGCGCGAATTCCGCAGCGGTACCCGATCGAATTGGGCGATCAAATCAGTGCGGTGCAAAATGCCTCGCGGGTGGGGCACAATGCACCGCGCTGAGCTATTTGGCGGCCGGGCTAGCCCGAAGTTCCCCCTGATGAGTCTCTGATCAACCCGGCAATGGTGCTGTGACCAAGTGAACTGCACTCCGCGGCGAGTGGAGGCGTAGTCATGTAGATCACGTTACTGGTGACGGTATCAGCGTGTTGCACTGCATACATGCTGGGGAGTCCGGTATCGTTGTCGTCATGTACGTGGCTAAGGTGCCGAACCGGGGGTCACCGCCTGCGGTGCTGCTGCGGGAAAGCTACCGCGAGGCGGGCAAGGTGAAGAACCGGACCCTGGCCAACCTGTCGTCCTGGCCCGAGGCCAAGGTTAACGCGCTGTCACAGGTGCTGAAGGGCCAGCTGGCGCCGGCCGCGGCCGTGGAAGGGACGTTCGAGATCGCCCGGAGCCTGCCGCACGGGCATGTCGCCGCGGTGCTGGGCACCGCACGCCAGCTGGGCCTGGAGGAGCTACTCGACCCGGTACCGTCGCGGCAGCGGGATCTGGTGACCGCTATGGCGGTCGCGCAGGTGATCGCGCCGGACTCCAAGCTGGCCATCGCCCGCGGGCTGCAGGCTGAGACCGCCGCCAGCTCGCTGGGCCAGGCCCTGCACCTGGGCGGCTGTGATGAGGATGACCTGTACGGCGCAATGGACTGGCTGGCCGCCCGGCAGGAGAAGATCGAGGATGCCCTGGCGGCCCGGCACCTGGCCGAGGGGACCCTGGTTCTCTACGACGTCTCCTCCGCCGCGTTCGAGGGCCGGACCTGCCCGCTCGGCGCCATCGGCCACCCCAAGGACGGGGTCCGCGGCCGGGCTCCAGATCGTCTACGGGCTGCTGACCAGCAAGGACGGCGTCCCGGTTGCCATCGAGGTCTTCGCCGGCAACACCGGCGACCCCAAGACCGTGGCCAGCCAGGTGGGCAAGGTCAGGGACCGGTTCGGGATCAGCCGGGTGGTGCTGGTTGGCGACCGGGGGATGCTGACCGCAGCGCGGCTGCGCGAGGACGCCGGCCCCGCGGGCCTGGACTGGATCACCGCGCTGCGCGCCCCGCAGGTCAAGGCCCTGGTCCGCGACGGCGCGCTGCAGCTGTCCATCTTCGACCAGATGGACCTGGCCGAGATCACTTCCCCGGACTACCCCGGCGAGCGGCTGGTCGCCTGCAAGAACCCGTTCCTGGAAGCCGAACGGGCCCGCAAGCGCGAAAGCCTCCTGCAGGCCACCGAGGCTGACCTGGAGAAAATCGCCGCCGCTGTCGCGCGGGAACGCCGGCCGCTGCGCGGCCAGGACACGATCGCGCTGCGCGCCGACCGGGTGCTGCGCCGCCGCAAGGTCGCCAAGCACTTCACCATCCAGATCACCGATGCCAGCTTCAGCTACGCCCGCAACGACGACTCCATCACCACCGAAGCGGCCCTGGACGGCATCTACGTGCTGCGCACCACCGTCGAACCAGGCAGCCTGGACAGCGGCGAGGTGGTCGCCTCCTATAAGGCCCTCGCCCAGGTGGAGCGGGCGTTCCGCGCGTTCAATACCGACCTGGACATCCGGCCCATCCGCCACCGCACCGAGACCCGGGTCCGCGCGCACGTGTTCTTGCGGATGATCTCGTACTACATCACCTGGCACATGCACGCCCGGCTCGCGCCGCTGCTGTTCACCGACGACGACAAGCCAGCAGCCCAGGCTGCCCGGACCAGCCCGGTCGCTCCCGCTGCCCGCTCCCCGCGGGCCCTGGCCAAGGCCGCTGCCAAGCACACCGGCGGCGGCCTGCCCGTGCACAGCTTCACCAGCCTGCTGGCCGACCTGGCCACCATCTGCCTCAACCAGATCCAGCCCGCCGACCCCGCCCTGCCTGCCTTCAGCCTCATCACCACCCCCACCCCGCTGCAGCGCCAGGCCCTCGACCTGCTCGGCGTCAGCCACCGCCTCGGGACCCCGTAGTCAGAACCCGCCCCGCACCACCCAGAAACCCCAGGTAAACGGCCATGCACGCGAATCACCCAGTGGAACTTCGGGCTAGCCGCCGGTTAGCGCGTCGAGGCGGCGCAGGATTACCCCCTCGCGCAGCGCCCATGGGCAGATGAACAGCTCCTCAAGCCCGAACAGGTCCATCGCCCCGTCGGCGACCATCGCACCGGCCGCCAATTGCGGCGCGCGGCCGCGGGATACCCCGGACAGCTCGGCGCGTTCGTCCGCGCTCATCGTGGCCAGCTTCTCGGCCAGCTTGGTCACGTCGGCGTGGCTGAGCCGGCGCCGGACATAGAAGCCCTCGCTGGACGGCGCGGCGCCGGAGATCCGGGCCAGCTGCCGGAACGTCTTGGACGTGGCCACCGCGCGGTCCGGCTGGCCGTCCCGCATCACCTGCCCGGCGTGCCGGCCGATCTCGGCCCGCACGTACTTGCGCAGCTTCCGCACCTCGTCGGAGGACGGCGGGTCGGTGGTGAACCAGTCCCGGGTGAGCCGGCTCGCGCCGAGCGGGAGGGAGATCGCCACGTCGGGTTCCTCGTCCACGCCGCCGGCGATCTCCAGCGAGCCGCCGCCGATGTCCAGCATGAGCACCTTGCCCGAGGACCAGCCGAACCAGCGGCGGACGGCGAGGAAGGTCAGCCGCGCCTCATCCCGGCCGGACAGCACCTGGATGTGCGTGCCGGTGTCGTCGCGGATCTCGCTCAGCACCTCGTCGGCGTTGGCCGCGTCCCGGACCGCGGAGGTGGCGAACGCCAGCAGGTCTTCCACGCCCTTGTCCTCGGCGATCAGCAGCGCCTCGCTGACGAAGGCATGCAGCTGCTGCGCTCCCTCCTCGGACAGCCGGCTGCCGTCTTCCAGAAGATCACCGAGTCGCAGCTCGGCCTTGTGCGAGTAGACCGGGGTCGGCCGCGCACCGCGGTACGCGTCCACCACCAGGAAATGCACCGTATTGGAGCCCACGTCCAGGACGCCGAGTCGCATACATTGACGCTACTGGGCCGGTGCGACTGTAAGCACCATCCCCGGCGGGCAACGGGAGGCGCGATGGCGAAGACGGCGGGCCGGATCCGGGTCGAAACGGGACGAAAGCGGGTCCGCGCGTACCTGGGCGGCGAGCTGGTCGCGGACACCAGGCAGCCGGCGCTGGTCTGGGAGTGGCCGTACTTCCCGGCGTACTACTTCCCGGCCGCCGACGTCCGGGCCAAGCTGGCGCCCACCGGCGAGACCGAGCACTCGCCGAGCCGGGGCGAGGCGGAGATCTGCGACGTGGTGCTGCCCGGGGCCACCGCGGCCAAGGCGGCCAAGCGCTACCCGGACTCGCCGCTGGAGGAGCTGCGCACGCTGGTCCGGCTGGACTGGGACAGCATGACCGAGTGGTTCGAGGAAGACGAGCCGGTCTACACGCACCCGCGCGACCCGTACTCCCGGGTGGACATCCTGGCCAGCTCGCGGCACGTCCGGGTGGAGGTGGACGGGGTGACGGTGGCCGACTCGCACCAGCCGCGCATCCTGTTCGAGACCGGGCTGCCGCCGCGCTACTACCTGCCGCTGACCGACGTCCGGATGGACCTGCTCCGCCCGTCGGCCACCCAGACGCACTGCCCGTACAAGGGCACCGCCGCGTACTGGTCGGTGGACAGCGGGGACGCCGTGCATCAGGACATCGTCTGGATCTACCGCACCCCGCTGCCGGAGAGCCAGAAGGTCGCCGGGCTGGCCTGCTTCTACGACGAGAAGGTGGACGTCTACCTGGACGGCGAGCAGCAGCCCCGGCCACGGACCCACTTCAGCTGACCGGAGACCGCCAGCCATGCCACGGCCCATCGTGACCACCGGGGTGCCGATCGACTGCGTCAACGCGGTGTCCGCGGACAGCGCGCCGTTCGGCACCGAGCTGTCGCCGGCCGAGCTGCGCGCCGCCGGGCTGCCGGCCGCGGTCGGCGCGGCCGACGGCGGCGACCTGGACGTCCGGCTGGTCGGCCGGGACCGCGACCCGGCCACCGGGGTGCTCGGCTGGCCGTCCGTGCTGGCCACCACCGAGGCCATCCGCACCCTGGTCCGGGACCAGGTGGCGGCCGGGCAGCTGCCGTTCCTGCTCGGCGGCTGCTGCACGCTGCTGCCCGGCGCGCTCAGCGGGGCCCGGGACGCGCTCGGCCGGATCGGGCTCGGCTACCTGGACGGGCACCTGGACCTGTACGACGGCCAGACCTCCGAGACCGGCGAGCCGGCCGACATGCCGATCTCGGTGATCACCGGCCATGGCCCGGCGGCCTGGTCCGCTGCCATCGGCGCGCCGCTGGTAACCCGGCCCGGGCTCGTCCTCCTTGGGCCCCGGGACCGAGGTGAGGCAGTCGCCTACGGGAGCGTTCTGCCGGAAGATGCCGGGCTGGATACGGAGCTCACCCCGGCCACCCTGCGGGACCGCGGGCTGGCCGCGGCCGGAACACAAGCCCGGGACCAGCTGAGCGCGGCCGCCGGGCGGTACTGGGTGCACCTGGATGTGGACGTGCTGGACGAGCTGGCCTTCCCGGCCACCGACTACCTGATGCCCGGCGGGCTGACGCTGGCCGAGCTCGGCGAGCTGCTGCCGCCGCTGCTGGCCAGCGCGGCGCTGGCCGGGGTCTCGGTGGCCTGCTACAACCCGCAGAAGGACGCCGACGGAAGCGGCGCCGCCGCGGTGCTGGAGCTGTTTGGCGCGCTGGCCTGATTAGAGCCTGGCCTCAGCCGTCCAGGTCCTCGATCCGCGCGGTGCTCGGCGGCCGCTGCCCGGCGAGCACCCGGGCGGCGTCCTCGGCGCCGCGCAGCACCCGGAGCAGGTTGCCGCCGGCCAGCCGGGCGCAGTCGTCCTCGGTCCAGCCCCGGCGCAGCAGTTCGGCGAACAGCGCCGGGTAGCAGGACACGTCGGTCAGGCCGTCCGGCAGCTGGATCGTGCCGTCCATATCCCCGCCCAGCCCGACGTGCCCGATCCCGGCCACCTCGCGAACGTGCTCGACATGGTCGGCCACCTGGGCCAGCGTCGCCGTGGGCCGGGGATCGGCCGCCGCGCGCTCCTGGGCCGCCTGCTCGCGGACGTCGAAGTCCCACGGGTCCAGCCCGCGCTCGCGCATGTCCGCGGTCAGCGCGGCGGCCCATTCGGCGCACTCCGGCGAGACGAAGTCCGGGACGAAGGTGACCATGCACAGCCCGCCGTTGCCGGGCAGCCGGGCCAGCACGTCATCGGGCACGTTGCGCGGGTGGTCGCACAGCGCGCGGGCGCTGGAGTGGGAGAAGATGACCGGCGCCGCGGCCACGTCCAGTGCGTCGCGCATCGTGCCCGGCGACACGTGGGACAGGTCAACCAGCATGCCGAGCCGCTGCATCTCGCCGACCACGGCCCGGCCGAACCCGGTCAGCCCGCCCGCCCGCGGCTCGTCGGTGGCCGAGTCGGCCCACGGCACGTTGCTGTTGTGAGTCAGCGTGAGGTAGCGGACGCCGAGTGCGTACAGCATGCGCAGCGCGCCCATGGAGGACGCGATGGAGTGGCCGCCCTCCGCGCCGATCAGCGAGGCCACCCGCCCCGCCGCGAAGATCCGCTCGACGTCGGCCGCGGTCAGCGCCAGCTCGAGCCGGTCCGGATAGCGCCGCACCATCCGGTGCACCAGGTCGATCTGCTCCAGCGTGGTGACCACCGCGGCCTCCCCGGCCAGGCTGGCGGGCACATACACCGACCAGAACTGGGCGCCGAGCCCGCCCGCGGTCAGCCGGGGCAGGTCGGTCTGGGTGAAGCTGACCGGCCCGGCCAGGTCCACGCTGGCCAGGTCCATCGCCCCGGCCTCGCGCAGCGCGTAGGGCAGGTCGTTGTGCCCGTCGATGAGCGGGACGCGGCCGAGCAGCTTGCGGGCCCGCTGCTGGTCCTGGTCTGCCTGCGGCCCGGTCATGGCATGGACAGCACGGCCGCGCCGTGCACCCGTTCTTCGGACAGGTCGGTGAGGGCCTGCTGGGCCTGGTCGAAGGAGTATGGCGTGGTGGTCACCTTGATCTTGATCCGTTCGGCGATGGTGAGGAACTCGGTGGCGTCATTCCTGGTGTTCGAGGTCACGCTGCGCAGCTGCCGCTCCTGGAACAGGTGCTGGTCGTAGTTCAGCGGCGGGATGTCGGTCAGGTAGATGCCCGCGATGGACAGCGTGCCGCCCCGGTCCAGCGCGGCCAGCGCGGGCGGCACCAGCGTGCCGACCGGGGCGAACAGGATGGCCGAGTCCAGCTTGACCGGGGGCGGGTCGAACGAGTCCTGCACCGAGGCGGCGCCCAGGTCGCGGGCCAGTTCCCGGGCCGACTCACCGCGGGTGAACACGTGCACGGCGGCGCCCTCGGCCATCGCGACCTGGGCGGCCAGGTGCGCCGAGCCGCCGAAGCCCCAGATGCCAAGGGTGCCGCCGGGCGGCAGCGCGGCCCGGCGCAGCGCGCGGTAGCCGATGATCCCGGCGCACAGCAGCGGGGCCAGTTCGGCGTCGCTGAACCCATCCGGCAGGTGGTGCGCGAAAGCGTCCGCGACCAGCATGTACTCGGCGTAGCCGCCCGGGAAGTCCCAGCCGGTGTAGACCGAGGCCGGGCACAGGTTCTCCTGGCCGCGGCGGCAGAACTTGCATGACCCGTCGGTGCCGCCGAGCCAGGCCGCGCCGATCCGGTCGCCGACCTGGAACCGGGTGCGGCCCGGGCCGGCCGCGACGACCTCGGCCACCACCTCGTGGCCCGGCGTCATGTCCGGGTGCTTGGGGGGCAGGTCCCCTTCGGCCAGGTGCAGGTCGGTGCGGCACACCCCGCAGCAGCGGATCTTGAGCAGCAGCTGGCCGGGGCCGGGCTCGGGCACCGGCCGCTCGGTGAGCTGGAGCGGGCCCGTGGCCATCGGCCCGGGCTGATGGACAACCCACGCACGCATGGTCCTACCGTAGGGCGGCTGGGTCAGGCGCGGGTGAACCGGGCCAGCACCGAGATGGTGGCCGGGCCGCGCACCGTGCCCAGCTGGTTCCAGGTCATGCCGAACTGGGCCCGGTCGATCTCGGCCTCGGCACGCACCGTGACGGCCGCCTCAGTGACCTCGGCCAGGGTCGCGGTGAAGGTGAGCGGGCGGGTGACGCCGGCCGCGGTGAGCTGCCCGGTCACGGTCACCTGGCCGCCGGGACGGCCGGCCAGATCGGCGCGCTGCAGCACCGCGACGATGTGCGGGTGCTCCGCGGCGCTGAAGAAGTCGGCCGAGCGCAGGTGCTTGTCCCGCTTGGCGTTCCCGGTGTCCAGCGACGCCGCGCCGATCTCCAGCTGGGCGCGGGCCGTGCCGTCGGCGCCGATCTCGGCCTGGCCGGCCAGGTCGCCGAACGTGCCGCGCACGGTGACCAGGCCCCACATGGCCTTGTGCCGCAGCGTCACCGACGACCGGGCCGCGTCCAGCGTCCACCGGCTGGGCCCGGTCAGCGCGGTCGGGTCCGGCTGGACTTGCTGCTCCCCGTCGGCTGTGGTCATGGCTCCTCCTGTGCTGCGCTCCTGGGCTGGGCCGGGCTACAGATTGTGCCCGGCAAAAGTCACTTGCGATATAGTACCTAACGTAATAATCGTGTCAAAGAACCAACCCGGGTACCCTGGCAGGATGGAGCTGGACCAGGCAGCGGAGCTGAACGCGGCTGACCGCTGCCTGGCCGCCGATCCGCTGGCCGCGGCCCAGCCGGTGCTGGCCGATCTGCCCGAGGCGGAACGCCGGCTGGCCCTGGTCGCCGAGACCGCCCGGTTCGCCGCCACGTTCCTGCGCTGGACCGAGGCGCGGGCCGGGGATGGCCTGCCGTACACCCGGCTGCGGCTGCTGCAGACGCTGCACTGCGACGGGCCGGCGATCATGCGCAACCTCGGTGACCAGCTCGGGGTCAGCCCGCGGAACATGACCGCAATGGTAGACGGGCTGGAGGACGCGGGCCTGGTGGTCCGCCAGCCGCACCCCACCGACCGGCGGGCCACCCTGGTCGCGCTCACCCCGAGCGGGCTGCACGAGGCCGAGCAGGTGATGGGGCCCCGGCTGGCGGCCCTGGCCGACTTGTTCGAGGGGTTCACCCCGGCCGAGGAGGAGGCATTCTCCGCCGCGCTGCGCCGGCTGGGCGAGGCGATGGGCAGCCGGCCGCCAGGCGCCTGCTGAGCCAGCCCGGTACGGGCAACTGCTCTTACGAGTCTCTTACCGTCCGTGGTCAGATCGCTCTGACCTGCATAATCACGGTTACGGTCGAGCCATGGCCGGGATCAGGGGACCACGGCAGCGCGCTGACAGCTTGCGCCGCGCTGCGCACCTCCGCCGGGCGGCGCGCCGCCAGCGGATGGCCCGCAGGCGGCGCGCGTTCTCGGCCTCCGCCGCGGCGGAACGGGAGCGCGCGGCCCGGCTGGTCCGGCGGGCCGCGGACACCGCACGGGACGCGGCCCGGCACCCGGCCGACCACCCGCCGCCCGGCCCGTTCCGGCCCGGCACCTGGCGCAGCCCGCTGCGCGGCCTGTGGCTCACCTCGGTGCTGGCCGTGGTGCTGCTGGTCGGGCTGACCATCGTCGCGGTGACCGGGCTGCTGTCGTATGCCGCCTACGACCCGCTGCTGGGCAGCAACGACACCACGCCCGGGGCCAACCTGCTGAAGTTCTACCTGTTCACCTGGCCGACCCACCCGTCCTGGTGGTACCGGGTGGACCAGGGCGTGCACGTCACGCTGGGCCTCGCGCTGCTGCCCATCGTGCTGATGAAGCTGTGGTCGGTGCTGCCCCGGCTGTTCGCCTGGCCGCCGGTCCGCTCGCTGGCCCAGATCCTGGAACGGCTCGGCCTGATCATGGTGGTCGGCGGGGTGCTGTTCGAGTTCGCCACGGGCATCCTGAACATCCAGGACTTCTACGTCTTCCCGTTCTCCTTTTACACGGCGCACCTGTACGGCGCGTGGGTCTTCATTGCCGGGCTGGTCATCCACGTCACACTGAAGTTCCCCCGGATGGTGCGCGGGCTGCGGTCGCGCAGCCTGCGCCGGGAACTGCGCACCCCGCTGGCCGGGACCCAGCCCGAGGAGCCGGACGAGGCCGGGCTGCGGGCCGCCCGCCCGGGCGTGCCCACCATCTCCCGGCGCGGCCTGCTGGCCGCGGTGGGTGGCGCCTCGCTGACGCTGGCCGGCCTGGTCGTCGGGCAGTCCATCGGCGGGCTGGCCCGGCGCACCTCGCTGTTCGGCCCGCGCGGGCTGTCCGCGACCGCGCCGCACTACCTGCCGGTGAACCGGACCGCCGCGTCCATCGGGCTGACCGCCCAGGAGGTCGGGCCGGCCTACCGGCTGACGCTGGCCGGGGCGCATCACCTGGCGCTGACCTACGAGCAGTTGCGGGCGCTGCCGCAGCAGGCGGTCGAACTGCCGATCGCCTGCGTGGAGGGCTGGTCATACTCGGCCCGGTGGACCGGGGTGCGGCTGAGCGAGCTGGCCCGGCTGGCCGGGATGCCGGAGCCGGCCGGGGCGCTGGTGGAGTCGATCCAGCAGGTCGGCTCATGGCGCGCGGTGACGCTGTCCGCCGGCCAGGTGCTGGATCCGCAGTCGCTGCTCGCGGTCACGCTGAACGGCCACATCCTGCCGTGGGATCACGGCTACCCGGCCCGGACGATCATCCCCAACGCCCCCGGGGTGCACAACACCAAGTGGGTCAACAAGATCACCTTCCTGAGGCAGGTGTGACGGGGATGGCTTCGCCGTCGGTCCGGCTGGACGTGCGGGCCAGGAGCGTGGCCGGCTGGGTCCGCCGGGGGTCCAGCTGGGTGCGCCGGTGGTACGGGGCGAACCCGCTGCACCTGCTCGCCCTGCTGGCGGCGTTCGCGCTGGCCGGCTACGCGGTGCACGCGGTCATGGCGGCCGGGGAGTGGACCGGCTTCGCCGAGTGGTTCGCGGTCGCCATCATCGGCCACGATCTGCTGCTGTTCCCGCTGTACTCGCTGGCCGACCTGTCGCTGCGCCACCTGCTGCCCGGTGGCTCGCACGGCCGCCTGCCCGAGGTGCAGCCGGCCACCCGCGGGCCGTTCGAGGCATTTCAGTCGGTGGGCACCCATCCCTTGGACACCAAGCCCGCGCCCAGCCGACCAGCTACCGCGGCCCCGCCCAGCGCCGCGGTTCAGCCCGGCCGCGGGGCGCCAGCCTGGCCGCCGCTGCTCAACTACGTGCGGATCCCGGTGATCTTCTCGCTGTTGCTGCTGCTGACGTTCTTCCCGATGATCCTGGGTCTGTCCGCACCGGAACTGCACCGGGCAAGCGGGCTCGGCACCGGGCCGTACGTGTGGCGCTGGCTCGGTGTCACCGGGGCCATGTTCGCTTTTTCAGCCGTGACCTACGCGCTGCGTACCCGCCGCGCCGTCCGCCGGGGCCGATAGCCGGGACGTGGCGGGCGGCGGCAGCTGGCCGGCCTGGTCGGGGCTGGTCAGTTGCTGCTGGGCCGCCTGCTGGTGGTGCCGCCAGAACGGATGGCTGCCCGCCCAGAAACACAGGCCCAGCCAGAAGGCCAAGGTGACCAGCGCCACGATGGGGACGACGATGGCTACCAGGTTTGGGTCTGATCCGATCATTGTCCTGCACCCTGTCCGGAGCTTCTCTGCTACTACCAGAGTGCGCTCCGTAGCCGTGCGGGCATACCCCACAAGCGGCTAGTCCGTCACCAGGGTCAGGGCGTCGCGGCGGGCACCGGCTGGACCGCGGGCACCGGCTGCGCGGCAGGCACCGGCTGCGCGGCAGGCACCGGCTCGGTCACCGGGACCGGCCTGGCCGGGCCGCGGTCCTGGCTGCGGCTACGCAGCCAGCGGAGCAAGCTGACCAGCCCGACCACGGCCAGCGCGGCGGCATAACCATCCCGTTCGATGGCCGCGATCGGCACCTGCACCCCGGGCAGCGGCTCGCCGACCGCGAAGTACTTGACCATGGCGAAGGCCAGAAACTCGGCCCGGCCGTCGAACGCGACGAGCATGACCAGCAGCATCGTGTACCACGGGAACGGCGGGGTGGTCACGGCCAGGGCGGCCGCGGTCATCACCACCGCGCCGCGCCACGGCTGATCCGGGTCGGTGCGCCAGAGCACCAGCAGCCCGGTCACCGCGAGCACCGCGAACGCGGCCAGCAGGCCCAGCTTCCCCTGCACCAGCGTGCCGAGCAGCAGGAACCGGGTGCCGTTGCTGTAGCCCTCCTGCTGCAGGTAGCCGGGCACGAAGCCGATCACCCGGCTGCCCACGGCCAGCACGTGCGGCAGGTACACGACCACGGTGGCGAACAGGCCGGCCGCGGCCAGCGCGTACCAGCGGCGCTTGGCCACCGCGGGCACGACCAGCACCGGGGTGACCTTCGTCCAGATGGCCAGGGCCAGCAGCGTGCCGCCGGCCAGTGACCGGCGCAGCCGGCCCCGCCGGGCCAGCACCAGCAGCGCCGCCGCGGTAAGGAAGGCGGCCAGCACGTCCACGTGCGCGTTGTTGCCCGCCTCCAGGGCCACGGTCGGGCACCATGCCCAGAGCACGGCCAGCCGCCGGTCCAGGCCCAGCCGGCCCAGGCCGAGCAGCAGCGCCGCGGTCAGCCCGATCGCGCAGACGGCGGCGGCGGCCTGGATCGGGGTGGTGCCCGCGCCGGCCGGGGAGACCAGGTGGACCAGGTAGAAGTAGGCCTCCGCCACCGGCGGGTAGATGGTGTGCACGATCGGCCGGTTGATCAGGGTGCAGCCCGGGTCGGCCAGGCCGTGCGGCGCGCCGTACAGCTGGGTGCCCCGGGACACGCACCAGGCGGTGACGTGGTGCGGCCACAGGAACCGGTCGCGGAGGAAGGCCAGCTGCGGCGCGGCCGGCGAGTAGGCGTACGGGTCGATGCCGGCCGCCTGGACCCGGCCGTCCCAGATGTAGCGGTACAGGTCGTCGCTGCCCTGCGGCGGCGCGGACAGCGCGGCCAGCTGCACCGCGATCCCGCCGAGCAGGATCACCGGCGCGGCCCAGCGGATTGGGATGCGGCGGATCAGCAGCACGCCAGCGGCGAACGTGGCCCACAGCACCGCGGCCAGCGGGACCACGCCGGCCGACGAGGTGAGCCGGTCCGGGTGCACGCTGAGGAACACCAGCACGGTGAGCAGTGCCGCCACGGCCGCCGCCGCGCCAAAGCGGATCTTCGCCGCCATACCCGTCATGCCTTTCACGCTGCCAGTCAGCCGAGCGCAACGGCCCAGTTACGGGCTGGTCGTAATCAATCGTTAAGGCCATCCGCGCTAGGACAGGCCTAAGCGCTAGGACAGGCCGCGGGACAGCGCGGCGAACCAGCGCCCAGCGTCGGTCCACACCTCGGTCACCGCGAGGCCCGCGTTCAGGCCCAGCTCGGTGATCTGGTCGGCGCCGATGGACGCCCAGGGGAACCACGGGCTGAACCGGCCCTGGTGGCTCAGCCGGACCATCTCCCGGGCCAGCTGCGCACCGGGCGGCTCCACCTCGACCAGCGCCTGGCCGGCCGGCTTGAGCAGCTCGGCGACCCGGCCGAGCAGCGCGTCCGGGTCGCCGCCGATGCCGATGTTGCCGTCGGCCAGCAGCACCCGGGCCCACCGGCCGGTGCCCGGCACGGTGGCGAACACGTCCCGGTGCAGCGCCAGCGCGCCACACGACCTGGCCAGCTGAACGGCCGACATGGTGATGTCGATACCGAGCGCGGGGACGCCCCGCTCGGCCAGTGCGACGGTCAGCCGGCCGGGCCCGGAGCCGACGTCCAGGGTGTGCCCCTGGCAGCGGTCCAGGATGGACAGGTCGCCGGGGATGACGTGCAGCCAGTCATCGATCCGCAGGGGGGTGCGCCGGCCGTCGGCGTGCTCGATCTCCGGCCGCGCGAGGCCGGTAAGAGCGTCTTCGTACAGCTCACCGAGCACGCGGTCCCCTCCTCTCGCTTCATTCCAGATGCGGCGACATTCCAGATGCGGCGACGAGCTTAACGGCGGTCGGCCCGAAACGACCCTTACGGACCTATGACGGATCTGTGCCGGTCAGCGGCATAAAAGCAGTCAGCCCTTTACCGTGGAGGAGTGAACACCAACCCCGACCGGCCGGGCCGGATCATCGTCGTGGACGATGACGCCACCCTGGCCGATGTCGTCGGGCGTTATCTGACGCGCGATGGGCACCACGTGGAATGTGTCGGCGACGGCTACGAGGCACTGCGCCGGGTCGCCGCCGAGCCGCCGGACCTCGTTGTCCTCGACCTGATGCTGCCGGGCATCGACGGCCTGGAGGTGTGCCGCAGACTGCGCGCGCAGTGGCCGATCCCGGTGGTGATGCTGACCGCGCTGGGCGAGGAGACCGACCGGGTGGTCGGCTTCGAGACCGGTGCGGACGATTACGTCACCAAGCCGTTCAGCCCGCGCGAACTGGCGCTGCGGGTGCGTTCTGTGCTGCGCCGGGCGCGCGGCGGCGGGCTGCCCGACCCGCCCGCGCTGGGCGTGATCAAGGACGGCAACCTGGTGGTGGACCTGGGCGCGCACTCGGTGATGCTCGGCGAGAGCACGCTCGCGCTGACCTCCCGGGAGTATGACCTGCTGGTGTTCCTGATGCGCCGGCCGCGCCAGGCGTTCAGCCGGGATCAGCTGCTGGCGCACGTATGGGGCTGGACGTTCGGTGACACCTCCACGGTCACCGTGCACATCCGGCGGCTGCGGGAAAAGATCGAGCCCGACCCCACCTCGCCCCGACGGATCGTCACCGTCTGGGGCGTGGGCTACCGCTATGAACCAGGAGAACCATGACCGGCATGACGGGCGTCGACTGGCCCACCATCCAGCAGGCCGCTGAAGATGTCGCCGGGGTCGGCCTCGCCTCGGCCGCGGCCGGCCTGCTCTGTGTCCGCCTGCTGGCCCGGCGGTCCATGGCCACGCTGCTGTTCGTGGTGGCCGCGGTGGTCATCGCCAGTTCGGCGGTGGGCGTGGAGATCGTCGCCCGCCAGATGCTGGTCTCCGTGGCCGACCGCAATGTGGTGCTGGTCGTCGTCGTGATGGCCGCGCTGGCCGGCTTCGCGGTCGCGCTGGTCGTCGGGCATCAGGTCACCTCGGCCAGCCGGGTGCTGCTGAACGCCGTCCGCGACGTGGGCAGCATCGGCTACTTCGAGCCGCCCAAGGCACGGCTGGCGGCCGAGTTCGAGACGCTGTCCGACGAACTGGCCTCGGCGCACGAGAAGATCGCCGAGTCGCGGACCCGGGAACGGGCGCTGGAGGCCAGCCGCCGGGAACTCGTCGCCTGGGTCAGCCATGACCTGCGCACCCCGCTGGCCGGGCTGCGCGCGATGGCCGAGGCGCTGGAAGACGGGGTGGTGGTGGACTTCGAGACGGTCACCACGTACCACACCCAGATCCGCCGCGAGGCGGACCGGCTGTCCGCGATGATCGACGACCTGTTCGAGCTGGCCCGGATCCACGCCGGGGCGCTCCGGCTGTCCCGCCGCCTGGTCGGCCTGGACGACCTGGTGGCCGAGGCGCTGGCCACCACCGAGCCGCTGGCCCGGGCCAAGGGAGTGAGGCTGCGCGGCTCGTCGGTGCGCGGCCTGCCGGTGCTGGTGGACGCGGACGAGTTCGGCCGCGCACTGCGCAACCTGGTGAGCAACGCGATCCGGCACACCCCGTCCGAGGGCCTGGTCGAGGTGCAGGGCGACGTGCACCGCGGGATGGCCTGTGTCAGCGTGGTGGACGCCTGCGGCGGCATCCCCGAGGAGGCCCTGCCCCGGGTGTTCGACGTGGCGTTCCGGGCCGAGACGGCGCGCACCCCGGGCCCGGACAACAACGCCGGCCTGGGGCTGAGCATCGCCCGCGGCATCGTCGAGGCGCACGCGGGCCAGATCGCGGTGCAGAACATGGCCCGCGGCTGCCAGTTCGTGATCCGGCTGCCGCTGGCCCGGTCCGACGCGCCCGCCGAGATGGCGCCGGTGGCTGGCCCGGCCAACGGCGGCCGCCTGCTGACCAACGGCCAGGGCGTCAACTAAGTCAGGCGGCCACCACGCCGGTGACCGGGCGGCGCAGCAGCGCCTTGGCGAACTCGGCCATCCCGGCGCTGAATGGGGTCCCGGCCCGGAAGCCGAGCCCGTCGGCGGCCGCGGCGGCGGCCGGCGAGGCGACCACGTGCCGGACGTCGCCGAGCCGGTACTTGCCGGTCACCTCGGGCGCCGGGCCGCCGAACGCGGCGGCCAGCGCGGCGGCCATCTCGCCGACCGTGTGCGGCGCGCCGGACGCCACGTTGAACGCCCGCAGCGTGCCCGGCACCCCGGCGCGCAGCGCGGCCATGTTGGCCCGGGCCACGTCATGCACATGGACGAAGTCGCGGCGCTGCTGGCCGTCCTCGTAGACCTGTGGCGGGCGGCCCGCCTCCAGCGATGAGCGGAAGATGGCCGCCACCCCGGAGTACGGCGTGTCCCGCGGCATCCGTGGCCCGTACACGTTGTGGTAGCGGAGCGCGACGGCGGAGCCGCCGGTCATCCGGGCCCAGGTGGCGGCCAGGTGCTCCTGGGCCAGCTTGCTGGCTGCGTACGCGTTGCGCGGGTCGAGCGGCGCGTCCTCGCTGATCGTCGCGGTCACCAGCGACTGGGGGCAGCGCGGGCAGCGCGGCTCGAACCGCCCGGCCCGCAGGTCATCTTCGCTGCGCGCGGCGGGCCGCACCCGGCCGTGCGTGGCGCAGTCGTAGGCGCCCTCGCCGTAGACCACCATGGAGGAGGCCAGCACCAGCCGGGGCACCCCGGCCCGGCCCATCGCCTCCAGCAGCACCGCGGTCCCGGTGACGTTCACGTCCGAGTAGGCGGACAGGTCGCTGAGATCCACCCCGAGGCCGACCAGCGCGGCCTGATGGCACACCACGTCGGCGCCGGCCACGGCCCGGCGCACCGCGTCCGGGTCACGCACGTCCCCCACGGACAGGTCGAAATCGGACGGCAGGTAGTCCGGCCGCCCGTTGTGCACGGCCGGGGTGAGCGAGTCCAGGCCCTGCACTTCATGGCCGGCCGCTCGCAGGACATCGACTGCGTGGGAGCCGATGAATCCCGCAGCCCCCGTCACCAGAATGCGCATGACAGCAGCGAATCATGCAGCCCACCTGGGGTCCTACGGTGCGCGACCATACGTCACAGCTCTGTAAGGGTCGATCCGGGGGGCCCGGCATTACGGTCGGGACCGTGAGGATCGATGTCATTCTGCCCTGCCTGAACGAGGAAGAAGCGCTGCCCTGGGTGCTGTCCCGGGTGCCCGGCCGGCTTCCACCCGATCGTGGCTGACAACGGCTCCACCGACCGGTCGGCCAGCATCGCGGCGGCTCACGGGGCAACCGTCATCCCGGTGCCGCAGCGCGGGTTCGGCGCCGCCTGCCACGCCGGGCTGCAGGCCGCGACCAGCGAGATCGTCTGCTTCATGGACGCGGACGCCTCGCTCAACCCGGATGACCTGCCGCAGGTGGCCGACCCGGTGCTGGCCGGCCAGGCCGAGCTGGTGCTGGGCCGGCGGATGACCCGCCGCCTGGGCGACTGGCCGGTGCATGCCCGGGTGGCGAACAAGGTCCTCGCCGCCGAGTTGCGCCGCCGCACCGGAGTCCGGCTGCGCGACCTCGGCCCGATGCGCTGCGCCCGGCGCACCGACCTGCTCCAGCTGGGGCTCAGCGACCGGCGCTTCGGCTACCCGCTGGAGATGGTGATGGCCGCGGCCACAGCCGATTGGAGGATCCACGAGGTGGACATCCCGTATCTGCCCCGTTCCGGGCGGTCGAAGGTGACTGGCACGGTATCTGGCACCGTGCGGACGGTCCGTGACATGCGCCGGGTGCTCGCCTCATGAACGCGCTCAACGCCCAGCTCATCGTGCTGGCCAAGGCGCCGGTGCCGGGCCGGGTGAAGACCAGGCTGACCCCGCCGTTCACCCCGTACGAGGCGGCCATGCTGGCCGAGGCCGCGCTGGCCGACACGCTGGAGGCCGGGGCCAGCGCCTCGTTCACCCGGCACGTCCTGGCCCTGGCCGACCAGTGGGCCACCCCGGGGGCGCTGCGCGCCGAACTGCCCGGCCGCTACGAGGTCGTGCCGCAGCGCGGCGACGGTCTGGACGAGCGGATCGCGGCCGCGTTCGACGACGTCTACGCGAAGTTGAACGCGCCGGTCGTGCTGATCGGGATGGACACCCCGCAGGTGACCCCGGGGCTGCTGGAGACGGTGGCCCAGCCGCTCACCTCGGGCGAGGCGGACGCGGTGTTCGGCCCGGCGGCCGACGGCGGGTTCTGGCTGCTCGGGCTGCGCCAGCCGGACGCGGAACTGATCCGCGGCGTGCCCATGTCGGCCGACCACACCGGCCGGGTCCAGCTGGACCGGCTGCGCGCGGCCGGCCTGCGGATCCGGCAGGTCCCTGAGCTCACCGACGTGGACACGGTCGAGGATGCGGTCCAGGTGGCCAGCCAGGCGCCGGGCAGCCGGTTCGCCGCCACGCTGGGCGTCCTGCACCCGCGGCCCCGCCCGGAGATGGTCAGCACCGGCCGGCATCATCAGGCCGGCGCCGGCGGCAGCGGTCGGCTAGCCCGCGCCAAAGGGGGCGCGGCGCCGACTGATGAGGAGCGAGGAAGCGAGGAAGCGAGGAACGAGCGCCCCGAGCGACGAGGGAAGGAGGTGCCTCAAGGCGCCCCCGGAGGCGCAAGACGGATGAGCCGGTAGGCCAGCTCGACCAGCAGCAGGCCGACCAGCGCCTCCAGCAAGCCCTCGACGATGCTCCGCGCGATCAGCGCGATCACGATGCCGGCCCGGCCCTCCGGGTCGGGCAGTGCCGACTCCAGCCCGCTGGCCACCAGCACCGGCAGCGTGCCGAGCAGGGCTACCGGCCAGAAGTACGGGCGGACCAGTTGCGCGCTGCGGCGCAGCCCGGCCCACGCCCGGCGGTCCTCGATCTCGATCACCGGGCCGACCACGACGAGCAGGTTGAGCGCGATCAGCCCCGGGATGATCAGCAGCACGAAGCCGATTACCACGATCAGCGCCACCAGCAGGTCGGCCGCGATCAGCGAGGCCCAGGGCAGCGCGCGCAGCACGTCGCGGATCCGGGCCTGGCCGCCGTCGCGTTCGGCGCTGACCAGGCGGCTGAGGAACCCGGACAGGAACACCGCGCCGAGCAGGCTGATTCCGGTCGAGCCGAGCGCGCCGAACAGGGCCGGCACCAGCCCGGCGTGACTGAGCAGGTGATCGACGGCGATCTCTACCGCCGTGGCGACCAGGCTCACCGCGATCGAGACGAGCAGGATCCGCCCGGCGTGCCGCCGCCCGGTCCGCAGCACCCCGGCCGCGATGGACCGGGCCGGCAAGACCGGCTGGCGTCGCTGTTCCCGCGCCTGACCTGCCGTCATGGCACGTAACGTTACGTGAGAGCACGCATTCTGAACGCCAGTGGGTGGCCGGTGCCGCCCGTGGGTTACTCCTGGCCGGGCAGTCCGGTCATGAGGTCGGCGGAGGTTTCCATGCCGGCTTTCCAGACGGAGCGGGCGATGATTTTGGTGACGTCGGCGCGGTGGGCGTACTTCCCGGCCACTTCGGTGCCTTCCTCGAGCAGCCCTTCGGAGAGGGTGGTGGGCTGCAATCCGAGTTCGAGGAACTGGTCGTTGCGGACCACCAGGTCGTTCTCCTCGGCCTCCCGGCGCGGGTTGGGCAAATACGCGATCTCGGTGCCCATCACGTCGCCGACCATCTTGGCCAGGTCCAGCACCCGGTGGGTTTCGGTGATCTGGTTCAGCACCCGGGGCCGGTCCCCGGCCGCGGGCGGGTTGGTGATGGCCAGCTCGATACACCGCACCGTGTCCCGGATGTGGATGAACGCCCGGGTCTGCCCGCCGGTGCCATGCACCGTCAGCGGGTGGCCGATGGCGGCCTGCATCAGGAACCGGTTCAAAACCGTGCCGTAGTCCCCGTCGTAGTCGAACCGGTTGATCAGCCGCTCATCCCGGCAGGTCTGCGCGGTCTGGGTGCCCCACACGATGCCCTGATGCAGGTCGGTGATCCGCAGCCCGTCGTTCTTGGCGTAGAACGCGAACATCAGCTGATCCAGCGTCTTGGTCATGTGATACACGCTGCCCGGGTTGGCCGGGTGCAAGATCTCCCGCTCCAGCTCCCCATCCGGCGTCGGCACCTTCACCATCAGGTACCCCTCCGGGATCGGCGCCGACCCCGACCACCCATACCCATACACACCCATCGTGCCCAGGTGGGCCAGCGCCGCGTCGATCCCCGTGTCCACCAGCGCGGTCAGCAGGTTGTGCGTGGCCCGCACGTTGTTATCCACCGTGTACCGCTTGGTCGTGGCCGTGCGCATCGAATACGGCGCCGCGCGCTGCTCCGCGAAGTGCACGATCGCCTCCGGCCGCAACTCCCCCAGCACCGCGGCGAGCCGGTCATACTCGGTAGCCAGATCCAGGCTGATGAACCCGATCCGCCGCCCCGACACCTGCTCCCACACCCGGATCCGCTCACTGATCGGCCGGATCGGCGTCAGCGACTCCACCTCAAGATCAATATCGATCTTCCGCCGCGACAGATTATCGATAATGGTCACCTCATGGCCACGATCCGACAGATACAGCGAGGTCGGCCAGCCGCAGAACCCATCGCCGCCAAGAACCAGGACGCGCATACCGACTCCCATCACCTTCCGCGATTGCACAGACGCCCTCGCCAGTGCCGGTGGACCGGGATGGTTCTTGCCGGGCTTAGTCCGGCATACCGTCCCGTGGCCGGCAGTTTACCCGCCGACCCTTAATCCGATACCTGTCGTTGATAAGGGCAGCCTATGGCCAGTTAGCTGAGTGGTCGCCAACCCGTCAGCGCGAGCATCCTAGCCAGGCGTCGGCCACAGCACCAGCCAGCCGGGGGGTTCGCTGCTCAGCGGCTATCCGGCGGCCGGTGAACTCCGGCGTTGCCACCCTGGGCCGCAGCGCCTCGTGTACGCTGCGCCGACGCTGGCGGTGATCCGCTCGTTACTCGCCTAGCCATCCTTTTAGCGCTCAAATTGCCCGGCCATCGCGCGGCTCTTATCTCACTTTGGGGAATTACCTACCCACTTTGCGTGACCTAACCGGCTGGGTGCGGTTTCCCCGCGGTGTCCGGTAACCGGGTGAGAAGACTCACACCCGGTTACGCAGGATGTGGTTATCACGGCCCAGGTTCCGCACCGGGCCCCCGGTGTTCGGCAGTGGGTGGCCGAACCGGCCCAGGCCGATGTAGTTGCTGATCACCCAGTTCGCCGGGTGTGCGCCAGCAGCGTGACGCCGACGCCGGTGTTGCCGCTGATCAGGTTGGCCGGGTGCAGCCGCGGGTCGCCGATCGCGTTGCCGTACGCGGTGCCGGCCAGCAGCACCCCGCCGCGCTGGTTGCCGAGCGCCGAGGTGCCCAGGATCTCGGTGCCGATGAAGCTGCGCGTGACCAGGTTGCGGTACGCGTGCCCGGTGATGGCCAGCCCGCCGAACGTGTTGAACGTGACGAACCCGTGCGCGGTGCCGGTCACCTCGATGCCGTTCCGGCCGTTGCCCGCGGACACGTTGCCCAGCGGTATGACGCCGCCCACCTGCGTGTTGGCCGAGGAGCCGCCGATCAGGATGCCGTCGCCCCGGTTGCCCAGCGAGGTGGCGTTGTTCGCCGCGATGCCGAAGAAGTTGCCCTGCACGGTGACGTTGCTGGTGCTTGTCACGTACAGGCCGTTGCGGTGGTTACCACTGATCACGTTGTAGTAGACGAACGGGTTGTTGACGAACTTGCAGCCGGTCAGCGAGTTGCCGGGACCAGCCGGTCGATCCGCACCCCGTCCCCGGCGTTGCCCAGCGCCCGGTCGCCGTGGCCGGTGGTCCCGATGAAGTTCCCGTTCAGCCGGTTGTCCCGGGCGCCCGCGTTGATCAGCACGCCGTTGCCCTTGTTGCCGGAGATCGTGTTGCCCAGCGGTGGCACCACGAACACCGGCTGCTCGGTGCCCTTGTCGCCGGTCGGGTCGTTGGCCTGGCCGGTGGCCGGGTTCACGTAGGCGGTGCCGCCGATCTCGTTGTCCGCGGCCCCGCCGATCAGGTCAATGCCGTCGCCCCGGTTGCCGAGCGCCCGGGTGCCGGCCCGGTTGGTGCCGATCCGGTTGGACACCACCGTGTTGTGCGCGGACCCGGCCAGCACGATGCCGGCGCCCGCGTTGGCCGAGATCACGTTGGCGACCACGTTGACCGCCTTGGCCGGGTTCAGCCCGATCCGGTTGCCGTCCGAGGCCACCAGCACCCCGTTGCCGTGGTTGCCCGCTGGGTGACCCCGCAGGTTCAGCCCGATGTAGTCGTGGTTCAGCGTGATGTTCCTGGCGACCAGGGTGACCCCAGCATCGCCGGCCCGGTCCACGGCCACGCCGAGCAGCGCCGAGCCGGCCGCGCCCGGGCCGAACACCAGGCCCAGGTGGCGGTGGCAGTTGATGGCGACGACCGGCGGCCCGCCGTGGTAGCCGGGCGCCGAGGTGGCGTCGATCGTCACCCGGCGGTGGATCGCGGGCAGCGCGCGGGCCAGCCGGATCGTGCCGCGGACCGAGAACACGATGCGGCTGGCCGCGCTGGCGTTGGCGGTGATGATGGCGGCGCGCAGCGAGCCTGGCCCGGCGTCGCCCAGGTTTCGGACGACTAGCGTGCGGACGGCCAGCGTGCGGACGGCCCGTGGGTGCGCGACGGTGGCCGGCGTGGCCGCGGCCGCGGGTGCGGCCGTACCGGCCGCGGCGGCCACGGCCGCGCACCCAGCCAGCGCGGCCCGCGCCCAGCCGGCGCTCCGGGCCAATCCCTGATGCCGGAAATTCCCCTTGCTGCCCGCAGTGGCCATTATTTCCCTGTCCCCCCATAACCGTCATTTGCGCAGCTCAGAGCGCCGTACTGGCGTTCAAAAAGAAATATGTTCCAGCTGGGCCAGCGATAAACAGGAGGATTATTCGGCCAATACGGCGCAGAGCCGGGCGAGCGCGCCGGTGAACGCGTGCTCCGGCGGGGTGCCGTAGCCGAGGACCAGGGCGGGGCCGCGGGGGTGCCCGGGCGCGCAGTACGGGCCGAGCCCCTCGACGGCCAGGCCACGCCGGGCCGCGCGGGCCACCAGGTCGTCCTCGGCGCGGCCCGGCGGCAGTTCGAGCAGCGCATGCAGGCCGGCCGCGATGCCGGTGACCGGCAGCCGCGACGCCTGGCGCAGCGTGGCAGCCAGCCGGTCGCGGCGCCGCCGGTAGGCCAGCCGGGCCCGGCGGACCTGCCGGTCATACTGCCCGGAGCCGATGAACTCGGCCAGGGTGAGCTGGTCGAACGTACTGCCCTGCCGGTCGGCCAGGCCGCGGGCCGCGGCCACCTCGGCGACCAGCCCGGCGGGCAGCACCAGCCAGCCGAGCCGCAGCCCGGGCGCCAGGCTCTTGCTGGCCGAGCCGGCGTAGACGACGTGACCGGGCGCGAGCGCCTGCATGGCGCCGACCGGCTGGCGGTCGTAGCGGAACTCGCCGTCGTAGTCGTCTTCGATGATCACTCCCCCGGTGTCCCGGGCCCAGCCGATGGCCTGGGTCCGGCGCCGCGGGGCCAGCACCGCGCCCAGCGGGAACTGGTGCGCCGGGGTGAGCAGCACCGCGCCTGCAGCGGTGCCGGGCAGCTGGGCGGTGGCCGCGCCAGCCTCGTCCACCGGGAGCAGGGCCAGGGCCAGCCCGCTGGCCCGCACCTGGTCCCGGTAGCTGGGCTGGCCGCACGCCTCGATGGCCAGGGCGGTCACCCCGCGGGCCCGCAGCACCTGACTGAGCAGCGCCAGGCCCTGGGTGAAGCCGGCGCAGATCACGATGCGGTCGGGGTCGGCCTGGACGCCGCGGGCCCGGGCCAGGTAACCGGCCAGCGCGGCGCGCAGCTCCGGGCGGCCGCGCGGGTCGGCGTAGCCCAGCGCGTCGGACGGCGCGGCGTTGACCGCCCGGCGGGCCGCGGCCAGCCAGCCCGGCCGGGGGAACAGCGACAGGTCAGGCGAGCCGGGCCGCAGGTCATAGCGCGCCCGGGCCCGCTCGGCCGGCCCGGGCAGGTCCGGCTCGCTGACTTGGTTCGCGGACACGGCCCGGTCGGCCACCGTGGTGCCCGAGCCACGCCGGGCGGTCAGCCAGCCTTCGGCGACCAGCTGGGCGTACGCTTCGGCCACCGTGTTGCGGGCCAGGCCGAGGTCGGCGGCCAGCGCCCGTGACGACGGCAGCCGGGTGCCCGGGACGAGCCGCCCGGTGCGGGCCGCGTCGCGCAGCGCCGTCTCCAGCCGGGCCCGGACCCGGTGGCCGGGCTGTCCACCGAGGGCAGAGCCCAGGTCGAGGTGCAGGTCCAGACTGGAAGTGGCCCATGCTTTAGCCATCAAAGTGGACCATATCAATGGGCTTATTGCCGCGTAGCGTGGGTCTCATGACGACGGCAACAGACACCACAGACACCGCCGCGGCCGCGGCCCGGCTCGACTTCGACCAGCATGCGGCGGGGTTTGCCCGGGCGCTCGGGCACCTCGATCAGGCGGCGACCAAGGAACTCGACCGGGCCGGCATCGACCCGAAGCTCCGCGAGCTGATCCGGGTCCGCGCCTCGCAGCTGAACGGCTGCGCGTACTGCGTTGACATGCACACCAAGGACGCCCGGGCGGTCGGCGAGACCGAGCAGCGGCTGTACGCGCTGCCCGTCTGGGCCGAGACGCCGTACTTCACCCGCCAGGAGCGGGCCGCGCTGGCCTTCACCGAGGCGGTCACCCTGCTCGCCGCCGACCACGTCCCGGCCGCGGCCTACGCCGCGGTGGCCGCCGAGTTCAGCCCGGGCGAGGTGGCCGCGCTGCTCAGCCTGATCGTCACGATCAACGCGTGGAACGCGATCGGGGTCACCGCCCGCTGCTGGCTGCCCGGCTCCTACCAGCCCTGACCACGGAGCTCAGGCCCTTCGGCAAGGCTAGGCGGGGGCTGCTGGCTGGCCCAGTCCGCCCAGCCGCCGAGGGCCTCGGTGACCCGCAGGCTTGCCTCAACCGTCATCCGCAGCGACCTGGTCTGCGGGCTGGTGCCGAACTCGCCACGGTCCTTGGCCGCGGCCAGGTCCCGGTACCTCGCCGCCAGCGCCTGGTAATAGGCCGCCTCCCGGTCCAGGTAGTCAGCCAGTTCGGCCGGGGTCATCAGCCAGCAGAACGCGGAGCGGAGCAGCGGCTCCAGCCGGATGGTGTGGTCCGGCTCGGTGCTGGTCAGCCAGTGCCGGACCTCGGCCACCCCGGCCTCGGTGGCCCGGTACTCCTTGCGGCCGCGGGGCCCCTCCGCGGCCACCTCGATCAGCCCTTCCTCGTCCAGCTTGCGCAGCTCACCGTAGATCTGCGGGTGTCCGGCGGGCCACACCGAGCCGAGGATGTCCTGGAACCGCTGGGTCAGGTCCCACCCGCTGGCGGGCTGCCCGGCCAGCAGGCCAATGAGCGCGTGCCTCAGCGACATGATCGCGCCTCCGTGGCGGGCCGGCGGCGAGCTCGCGCAAACATGTTGCTATTGACATGTCCCCAGGCACGTGTCAGGGTGATGCGTATCTCCACCTGTTGATATTAACATGTCGGCCTTGACATATGGGCCGTGCCGCCGAGGGGGCTTCATGCCGGAGTTGCCGGACCTGCCCGACCTGCGCAAGTCGCTGTCCGTGCCGCTCACGCCGGAGCAGGCGTTCCGCATCTTCACCGAGCGGGCCATCGAATGGCTGCCCAGCGGGCACACGTTCCTGGCTGACCCGCAGTGCGTCACGATGGAGCCGTGGCCGGGCGGGCGGTTCTACGAGCGCGCGGCGGACGGCACCGAGGCGACCCGGGGCACGGTGCTGGCCTGGTCGCCGCCGGGCCGCCTCGTGGTTACCTGGCGGATCGGCCCGGGCTGGCGGCCGCTGTCCGACGACGAGCGAGCCAGTCAGATCGAGGCGGAGTTCACCGCGGACGGCCCGGACCGGACCGAGGTGACGCTGACCTACCGCCAGCTGCACCGGCACGGCGAGTTCGGCCAGCAGGTCTGGCAGGCGGTGGCCAGCGCCAGCCCGGGCGAATCGCTGCAGCGGTACGCCGACGTGGTGGCGCGGCACCGGGGATAGCAGGCTAGCCAGGCGCCGGGATGAGATACGAGTCCAGGTGGGCGTCCAGCGCGCTGAGCCCGGCGTGGTCGGCCGGGACGGCGCGGAAGCCGACGTAGCCGTCCGGCCGGATCAGCACGGCCGCACCACCCACCTGCCCTGCCCCCTTCATCGCCAGCCCGGCCCGGCCCGGATCGCCGGTGCCCTCGGTCACCGTGAGCACCCCGGCCCAGCGGCGGCGCAGCCGGTCGAGGTCCGGCGCCGGCACCGCCCCGAACGTGAGCAGCACGTGCTCCGTCCCGGTCAGCGCGGCCCGGTCCGGGTAGCGGTCCCCCGGCCCCGGCGCGGGCAGCGGCGGGCCACCCGGCTGGACGTGCTCGCCGGTCAGCGGGCTGCCGGCGTACGAGACGTCGAGCATGCAGCGGGCCCGGACCGCCGCGGCCAGCGCGTCCGGGTCCGGCGGTGCGGGGAACGAGCCGGCCCGGGCCGCGGCGACCGCGCCGTGCGCCATCTCGTGAATCCGATCGGACACCTGGAGGACGTGGCGGTCGGCCGCCCGGCGTTCGATGGCGAAGCTGTCCAGCAGCACCGGCCGGGCCCGGCCACGCTGCTCCAGGGCCAGTTTCCAGGCCAGGTCGGCCGCGTCGTGCAGGCCGGAGTTCAGCCCTTCACCGCCGAACGGGCTGGACAGGTGGCCGGCGTCGCCGAGCAGGAAACGCCGCTGGTCGGCCAGGTGCGGGGCCATCCGGCGGTGCATCCGGAAGATGGACGACCAGCCCACGTCGGCGACCTGGACGACGTCGCCCGGGATGCGGTGGCCGATCGCCGCGGTGACCGCATTCGGGCCTGGCGCACCGGTCAGCGCGCCGATCTCGGCCTTATCCAGATCGCCGACGACGGTGAGCCAGCGCTCGCCAGGCAGCGGCGACAGCAGCACATAGCCCTGCGGGGTGGCGATCAGCGATCCGCCGTCCCGGGGCAGCCCACACCGTACGGCTGTCTCGGCCACCAGCGCGGTGCCCGGGTAGGTCGAGCCGGGCAGGTCCTCGTCCATCGAATGCCGGGTTGGGCTGTGCGCACCGCCCGCTCCGATCACCCACTGGACCTGGGCGTGCTCCACCTGCCCGGCTGCGTCTTCCAGGTCTACGTCCACGTGGTCATCGGTCTCGGTGAGGGACACCACGGACACGCCGCGCTGCACGGTCCCGCCGAGCTCAGCCAGCCGGCCGGCCAGCAGCTGCTCGGTCCGCCACTGCGGCAGACTGCACTCGAACGACCAGCGGCACTCCGTGCCGGCGAACGGCGTCTCGCCGACGCAGCGCAGCGTGGCGTCGTAGAGCCGGGCGAAACCGAGGTGCACCGAGCTGGCCAGCACCTGGTCCAGCAGGCCCGCCTGGTTCAGGATCTCCAGCGTGGCCGGCTGCAGCACGGTGGCCCGGGCCTGCCGGTGCGGTCGCGGCAGCCGCTCGACGACACGGCTGGGCACGCCGTGGCGCGCCAGCTCCACGGCCGAAAAGAGCCCCGATGGCCCGGCACCGACCACCAGCACGGCCGGCCCGGCCGAATCCCCCACGAGGTTCAGCCTAGGTAACCGGCCGGGCTGGGTAATCATCCGGCCCGGGTGAGCCGCGGCCGGCCTGTCCGGCCCATGCTTGGTGCGGTGAACGCCACCCTGCTGCCCGTGTCGGCGCCGCGGCAGTTCCACCTGCTGGCCAAGCCGACCGGCGCGGTCTGCAACCTGGACTGCAGTTACTGCTTCTACCTGTCCAAGGAGATGCTGTACCCGGGCAGCCGGTTCCGGATGGCGGACGACCTGCTGGAGACGTATCTGCGGCAGCTGATCGAGGCACACGCGGGTGCCCCGGAGGTCGTGGTGGCCTGGCAGGGCGGCGAGCCGACCATGATGGGGCTGGATTTCTTCCGCCGCTCCGTGCAGCTGGCCAGCCAGTACCGGCAGCCAGGTCAGCGGATCTCGTTCACCATCCAGACCAACGGCACGCTGCTCACCGATGAGTGGGCGGAGTTCTTCCGCGAGCACGGCTTCCTGGTCGGCCTGTCCATCGACGGACCGCAGGAGATCCACGACGCCTACCGGGTGGACAAGGGCGGCAAGGGCAGTTTCCGCCGGGTGATGACCGGCCTGGACCTGCTGCGGCGGCACGGCGTCGAGTGGAACGCGCTGGTCACGGTGCACGCGGCCAGCGCCGGCCGGGGCCGCGAGGTGTACGCGTTCCTCCGCGACGAGTGTGCCGCGCGTTTCATCCAGTTCATCCCCATCGTGGAGCGGAATGGGGATGTCGTTACCGAACGGTCCATCTCGCCGGATGGTTATGGCCGGTTCCTCATCGACGTCTTCGAGGATTGGGCCCGCCGGGACATCGGCGAGGTGTACGTGCAGATGTTCGACGTCGCGCTGGCCAACTGGTACCGGCAGCCCCCCGGGCTGTGCGTGCACGCCGAGACGTGCGGGCTCGCGCTGGCCCTGGAGCACACCGGCGACGTGTACTCCTGCGACCACTACGTCGAGCCCGGTTACCGGCTGGGCAACATCAGGCAGACCCACCTGCTCGACCTGGTGGCGTCACCCCGGCAGCGCGAGTTCGGCCAGGCCAAGCGGGACACACTGCCCCGGTACTGCCTGGACTGCGAGGTCCGGTTCGCCTGCCATGGCGGCTGCCCCAAGGACCGGTTCGCCACCACCCCAGACGGCGAGCCAGGGCTGCACTATCTGTGCCCGAGTTATAAGGCGTTCTTCGGCCACATCGGGCCGGCCATGACCGCCATGTGCGCGCTGCTGCAGGCCGACCGGGCGCCGTCCGAACTGGTGGCACGCTACGCGGCCCAGGACGCGCAGCGCGGCCGCAACGACCCCTGCCCGTGCGGCTCGGGCCGCAAGTGGAAGCACTGCCACCAACTGCCGCCCCGGTGAGCCGCGGTCATTCGCGGGCCAGCATGGCCTCGGCCTGGCGCTCCAGGTCCAGGTAGGGCTCGCCGCTGACGTCGATCGCGACCCGCTTGATGGTGCCGCCGGTGAACCGGTAGGGGCGCTCGCCCGGATAGTCGTCGGTGACGGCGGCGCCGCCGTCCCGGCCCACGCACAGCCCCTCACCGGCCAGCTCGAAGTAGCCGGGCTGGATCTTGATCCGGCCCTCACCGACCTTGCGGTCGCCGTAGTACAGGGACAGCGTGCCGGTGGCGACGCCCGGCGGGTCCTCGCCGTCCTTGTCGAACGACGCGGACAGGATCAGGTTCTCCCCGGTGGGCACGTCCTCGGTGGCGTCCACCTTCTGCTCGATCATGCCGACGAAGTTGTTTACGTAGTGCAGCCGGTTGTCCTTGACATACAGCGCGTGCCCGCCGAACCGGGCGCCGTGCGCGAAGATCACTCCCGATGCCCCGGGTGCCGGGATGTCGACCTGGGCGCCGATGGTGTACGAGCGGTTGTGGACGTTCACCGACTGCTGCTCGGGCACGTCCGCGGTATCGGGGTAGTAGACGTACCGGTTGCGCGGGCTGGACAGCTGCGGCCGTGGTGTGTTGAGCACCTCCAGCGGGGTCCGGTCATCGAGCGGGAACGCGCCGTTGGCGCCGGCCTCGGCGAACCATAGGTTGATCAGCTCGCGGAGCTTGTCCGGGTGCTCGCTGGCCAGGTTGTGCTGTTCGGAGCGGTCCACGTCGGTGTGGTACAGCTCCCAGGTGTCGTCGTTGAAATTGCTCCAGCCGCTGATCGTCGGGTGGGTGGTGACGGCCTTCCAGCCGTCGTGCCAGATGGCCCGCGAGCCAAGCATCGAATAGAACTGTGTCTGCCGGGCCGATGAGGCGGACGGGTCGCCGAAGCTGTACCGCATGCTCACCCCGTCGAACCGGCTCTGCTGGTACCCCTTGATCTCACCCGGCGGCGTGACGCCGAGCAGGTCGAGGATGGTTGGCACGATGTCCACGGCGTGGTGGTACTGGTGCCGGATCTCGCCGCCATGGCCGACCGCCGAGGGCCAGGCAATGATGCACGGGTCGCTGGTGCCGCCGTTGAACTCGTAGCGCTTCCACATCTTGAACGGCGTGTTGAACGCCATGGCCCAGCCGGTCGGGTAATGGTTGTACGTCTTCGGGCCACCCAGTTCGTCGATCATGGCCAGGTTGGCCTGCAGGTCGTCCGGGATCCCGTTGAACAGCTTGTTCTCGTTCACCGACCCGTCCGGGCCGCCCTCGCCGCTGGCGCCATTGTCCGAGACCACGATGATCAGCGTGTTGTCCCGCTGCCCGGACTCCTCCAGGTAGTCAAGCACCCGCCCGATCTGGTGGTCGGCGTGGGACAGGAAGCCGGCGTACACCTCGGCCATCCGGCAGTACAGCCGCTTCTCATCCGCGGACAGCGAGTCCCACGGCTTGGTGAAGTCCACCGCGGGGAACGGTTTGCCGCCCGGCCCGGTCCGGTCGGCGGGCGTCCCGATCGGGTTGACCGGCGGAAGCTCGGTGTCCTGTGGGACGATGCCCATTTCCTTCTGCCGGGCCAGCGTCTGCTCCCGCATCGCCTGGTAGCCCATGTCGAACTTCCCGGCGTACCGCTCGATCCAGTCTCGCGGGACGTGGTGCGGCGCGTGCGCCGCACCCAGCGCGTAGTACAGGAAGAACGGCTTGTCCGGCGCGATCACCTTGGCGTCCTTGACGAACTCCAGCGCCTTGTCGGTGAGGTCCACCGACAGGTGGTAGCCCTCCTCCGGCGTGCTGGGCTGGTCGACCGGGTGGTTGTCGTAGACCAGGTCGGGATACCACTGGTTGGTCTCCGCGCCGAGGAACCCGTAGAACCGCTCGAAGCCCCGGCCGGTGGGCCAGTTCCGCCGGGTCGACGCGAGGTTCATCTCGTCGGTCGGGCACAGGTGCCACTTGCCCACGATGTAGGTGTTCCAGCCCAGCTCACCCAGGATCTCGGAGACCATGCCATTCTGCGGCGGGATGGTGCCGCTGCCGTTGGGGAACCCGGCGGCCGCCTCGGTGATGCAGGCCATGCTGTTCCGGGTGTGGTTGCGCCCGGTCAGCAGGCAGGACCGGGTCGGCGAGCACAGCGCGGTGGTGTGCCACTGGGTGAACCGCACCCCGCCCCCGGCGATCCGGTCGATGTTCGGCGTCTCGATCGGCCCGCCGTAGCAGCTCATCGCCGAGAACCCCACATCGTCCAGGACGATGTAGACCACGTTGGGTGCCCCGTCCGGGGCCTTCGGCGGCTCGAACGGCGCCCAGTCCGGCTCCGAGTCCCTGATGTCCACGTTGATCGTGCCTTTGAACGGCTCGCTCACCGCGGGCCCCCTTCTGCTCGCCGAGTCCGGCCGCGCCGACCCGGCGGCTAGATGGCAGCAGCGTCGCGCACGGCGGCCGGCGCCGCATCACTCCCGGTGGGTGGTTCGGCTCGCCGGGCCAGTCCGGCCCAGCCTGTGTTAGGCATGGTGGATGAGCGACATCGTGCTGTTTCATTCCGTGCTCGGGCTACGGGCCGGGGTGCTGGACGCCGCGGACCGGCTCCGCGCGGCTGGCCACACCGTGCACACCCCGGACTACTACGACGGCCGGACCTACGACGAGTACCCGCCCGCGTTCGAGTTCCTGGAAGAGATCGGCGGTATCCCGGATGTGATCGCCCGCTGCTCAGCGGCCACCGACAAGCTGCCGGCGGACCTGGTGTACGGCGGGTTCTCGCTCGGCGGCGTGCCAGCCGAACTGCTGGCCGCGACCAGGGCCGGCGCGCGGGGCCTGATCCTGCTGCACGCCGCGATCCCGCCGGACGCGCTGGGCGTGCAGGCCTGGCCCGCGAGCGTCCCGGTCCAGGTGCACTTCGCCACCGGCGACCCGTACCGGGACAAGGCGGAACTGGACTCGTTCGAAGCCGCGGTGCGCGCCTCCGGCGCGGGCTATGAGCGGTTCGATTACCCGGGCAACGGGCACCTGTTCACCGACCGAACCCTGCCAGCTGAATTTGACGAGCAGTCGGCCGAGCTGCTGTTCTCCCGGGTGCTGGCGTTCCTGAACCAGACCGGCTAGGGCCAAGTCGCAGGTGCTCGAACTGCGCACGGCACACACCGCCGATCTCAGCGACGGCAGCGCGGCCGCGATCCGGGAGTTGCTGGACGGGGCGTTCGGCAAAGTGTCGGAGGATACCTACCAGAACGTGCTCGGCGGCGTGCACGCGCTGCTGGTTGAGGACGGGGTGCTGATCGGCCACGCCAGCGTGGTGCAGCGACGGATGCTGCACGGCGGGCAGGCGCTGCGCACCGGGTACATCGAGGGCGTCGCGGTGCGCGCGGACCGGCGCCGCCGCGGCCACGGCGGCACGCTGATGTCCGCGCTGGAGCGCATCGTGCGGGCCGGCTACCAGCTCGGCGCGCTGGGCGCCAGCGACGATGGAGCCCAGCTGTACGTCGCCCGCGGGTGGCAGCAGTGGCGCGGGCCGATCGCGGCGCTCACCCCGGACGGCATCCGCCGCACGCCGGGCAAGGCGGGCGCGATCTACGTGCTGCCGGTCACCCCGGTTGACCTGTCCGGCGAGCTGGTCTGCGACTGGCGGCCCGGGTCCGTCTGGTAACGGGATACCGTGCTCGGGTGACCCTGGGCTTAGACATCCTCTTACTGAACATTGACCGCGATCTGCAGATGGTCCGGGAACTCGAGTACGTCGGGTACGCGGTGCGGGCCGCGGACCTGATCGAGCTGGCGGTGGCGGAGCGGCTGACCTGACCGGCCGGTGGGTCAAGTGGGTCACGATCGTGGACGCCACGCCGACCGGAGAGCCATTGCTGGACGCCTCGCTGGCCGAGCTGGCCGCGTCGCCCAAGCGGCTCATGCCGACGGACTGGATGGCCAGGCACCCCGGCTACAGCCCAGTCGACGCAGGGCTGGCCGAGCTGGCCCGCCAGGGCGCGGTACGGGTGCACTCGGCGGCAGGGAACCGGGCGGCGCACGTACACCGAGGTGGAACTGCTCGACCGGGCACGGCAGGCCGAGGTCAGCGCCCGGCTGGACCGGTACGTCGCCGCCGGGAGCACCGCCGACGTGCTGGACTGGGCGCTGGCCGGGCTGGTCCACCAGTGCACTCTGTGGATCCCGGGCCATTTCGACCGGGCCGCCCAGCGGAAGTTCAAGGAAGCCGCCAAGGGTGAGCGGGGCAAGAGCAAGTCCAATCCGGTCGAGGCGACGATCCGGATGCTGATGAGTGATGCGCACAACTGCCCGCAACCGCGATCCGTGACCGCGGCCGGGTTAGTGGGCGTCCCCGACTGGGGGCGGCGCCGAGCCCGCCAGCGGGGATTCATCCAGGTACCTGATCTCGTAGACACGCTCGGTGAACTTCCAGCCGTCCGGGGTGCGCTGGTAGCGGTCGTGGTAGATGGCGTAGTTCAGCTCCGAGTGGCCGTTGTTCAGGCGGATCAGCTCGCACAGGTAGGCCCGGCCCGCGGCGGTGTCGCCGTCCAGCTCGATCGTGCCCGGGTGGGTGGTCTGCACGAAGAAGTCCCACATCGCCAGCGCCCGGCGGCCAAAGGCGCGGATCTCCTCCTGGCCGGTCGCCGCCATCGGCACGTTGGGCATCCGCAGCGTGCCGTCTTTGGTGAACAGTGCAGCTACCCGGTCGTAGTCGCGCATCATCACCGCGTCGGTGAACTCGCCGCGCAGCGCCTCGATCTCGACGCGATCGGCGATGGCCTGCAGGTCGCTCATGGGTCCTCCCTGGGCTGGGCTCACCGGCGGGTGAACACGGCGTGGATGGTCAGCGTGTTGCCCATCGAGACCATGCCCAGGAAGTTCCAGGTGAGGCCGAAGTCGGCCCGGTTGATGTGCACCTCGGCGTCGAGCGAGAGCTCGCCATCACTCTGCACGGTGGCCGCCGCCGCGAAGGACAGTGGCCGGGTCCGGTCGCGCACGGTCAGCGTGCCGGTCACCTCGGCACCCGGACCAGACGGCCGGATACCGTGCACGGTGTAGGTGATGTCTGGATGGTTGCCGGTGTCGAAGAAGTCAGCCGAGCGCAGGTGCGTGTCGCGCTTAGCTTGCTTCGTGTCGATGGACGCCGCGGCCACCGTGAAGGTGCCGCTGACCTGGCCGTCTGGCGAGACGGTGCCGTTCCCGCTGACGTCGCGGAAGACGCCGTTCACCCGGATCAGGCCGCCCAGCACGCGGCTCTTGAGCTGGACGCGGGACTTGCCCGGATCGAGGGCCCATTCGCCAGCCAGGGCCCCGTCGGCCAGCAGGGCGTGCACCGGTGGCGTGGTCGTGTGTCCTGACGGTGCCTGCATGATCGTTTCCTTGTCACATCGAACGGGTTTGAGGTGTCACCTATATGACCCGCCGCGAGCAGGGGGTGTGACCGATGTCCGAGCCGGACCGGCTGGCGGAGAGCTTCGAGCAGAACCGGACCCGGCTGCGCGCGGTGGCCTACCGGATGCTCGGCTCGTTCGCCGAGGCCGACGACGCGGTCCAGGAAGCCTGGCTGCGGCTCAGCCGGGCCGACGCCGGCGGCGTCGATAACCTCAGCGCCTGGCTGACCACGGTGGTGGCCCGGGTCTGCCTGAACGTGCTGCGGGCTCGCAACACGCGGCGCGAGGACCCGATCGGCGTGCACGTGCCCGACCCGGTCATCAGCCGGGCGGACGGCACGAACCCCGAGGATGAGGCGCTGCTGGCCGACTCGGTCGGGCTGGCGCTGCTGGTGGTGCTGGAGACGCTGACCCCCGCCGAGCGGCTGGCGTTCGTGCTGCACGACATGTTCGACCTGCCGTTCGACGACATCGCCCCGATGGTCGGGCGTTCCCCGGCCACCGCGCGGCAGCTGGCCAGCCGGGCCCGGCGCCGGGTACGCGGCGCCGACGTGCCTGCGACGGACCGGGACATGGCCCGGCAGCGCGAAGTGGTCAACGCGTTCTTCGCCGCGGCGCACCGCGGTGACTTCGACGGGCTGATCGCGGTGCTCGACCCCGACGTCGTGCTGCACTCCGACGGCGGGACGGCGCACCCGGACATGTCCATGACGCTCCGCGGCGCGGCCGAGGTGGCGCGCCGGACGCTGGCCATCGCGAGCCCAGCCGCGCCGAAGCAGCCGGTCCTGGTGAACGGGGCCGCGGGTGTGCTGGTGACCCTGGCCGGGCAGCCGGTCGCGGTCATGGGGTTCACCGTGTCGGCCGGCAAGATCACCGAAATCGACGCGATCGCCGATCCGGACCGGCTGCGCCGGCTCGTTGCTAGTCGAGGCGTGCGATGAGCTTCTTCGGCGCGAGGATCCGGTAGCTCTCGATCACGAGCTCACGGATCTCCGCCCAGTCGGTGTCGTCGGTGAGCACCACCACGATGCGATCACGGCCAGCTCGCGAGGGGTAGAACGGGTGCCCAATGGACAGCAGCATCTCGCGTTCGTCTGCGTCGGCGCGCGGCACGAGCAGCGGAACAGGCTGGCCAGCCGGGTCCGCCCAGGCCACGAGCAAACAGAACGACCGCCGGCGGATGTCGAACGAATGCGCCGTCGATCTCGCTGCGGTTAGGGACTCGTCGACCCGCACCGTCACCTCGGGCAGTGCCAGGCATACCGTGCGGATCCGTTCGACGATGTCCGCCGGGATCTCTATCGGCGCGCTCACCCGAGAACTGCCGGCCTTCGGCTTTTCAGGCACTGGCGTTTCCTCTGCGACGGGCACTCAGTCGAGATCGAACTCGTTGCCCTCGATGTCCTGCATCACGATGCATGAATCGTGGCCGTCGTACAGCAGTCGCACGCGTACCGCGCCGAGCGGGACAAGTCGTGCGCATTCGGCCTCAAGCGTGGCCAGGCGCTCCTCACCCACCAGCCCGGTGCCCACCCGCACGTCCAGATGCACCCGGTTCTTTACGACCTTGCCCTCGGGAACCCGCTGGAAGAACAGCCGCGGGCCCACACCCGAGGGATCAACGCAGGCGAACCAGGAACCCTGCTCCTCAGCCGGCTGCGAGCGATCGAAATCACCCCACGTGGCAAACCCCTCCGGTGGCGGCGGCACGACGTACCCCAGCACCTCACACCAGAAACGAGCGAGACGCTCAGGCTCCGCGCAATCGAAGGCAACCTGGAACTGCTTGACTGACGCCATCGGTCCACCATAGAGGCGCGCGTTGCAGTGGACGAAGGGTGCTCGTTGAAACAGTGGTCAGGGGCGGGGTCGAACTGGGTCATCCCGGGTTCGTTGGAGACTTGATCAGGAGGGAAGATCAAGTCATGGCTCGAAAGTCCCCTTACTCTGCGGAGCTGCGCCGGCGGGCGGTGGTGATGGTCGCCGACGTGCGTAGCGAGTACGACACGGAATTCGCCGCGATTACGTCGGTGGCCAAGCAGTTGGGTATCGGTTCGGCGGAGACGCTGCGGAAGTGGGTGCGCCAGGCTGAGGTCGATGCCGGGACGCGTCCTGGGACGTCGCGGGAGGAGGCGGCGGAGATCCGGGTGCTGAAGCGCCGGGTGGCCGAGCTGGAGCGGGTGAATGAGATTCTGCGGGCGGCCAGTAGTTATTTCGCCCGGGAACTCGACTTCAAACTGTAGCGCTCGTCGGGTTCGTCGATACGTATCGGGATCGGTTTGGTGTGGAGCCGATCTGCGCTGCCCTGAGTTTTCCATCCAGCACGTATTATGCCGCGAAACGCCGCGAGGCCAGGCCGCCGGATCGCCGGTTGCGTGATGAGAAGCTGAAAGAACGGATTATGGCTGTCTGGGATCAGCCGGGGCCGGGCAACCGCATCTATGGGGCGCGGAAGATCTGGCTGGAGCTGAACGCGGCCGGTGTCGCGGTGGCCCGCTGCACGGTGGAGCGCCTGATGCGCGAACTGGGCATCGCCGGGGTGGGCACGCCGGCGAAGAAGCCGCGGACCACGGTGGCCTCTGATCCCGCCGATCGCCCATCTGACCTGCTGGAGCGTGATTTCGGCGCGGCGGCACCGAACGCCCGCTGGGTCGCGGACATCACCTATGTGCCGACCGCGTCCGGATGGTGCTACACCGCGTTCGTCATGGACCTTTATTCGCGCGGGATCGTCGGGTGGGCTGTCGCAGATCACCTGCGCGCCGAACTCGCCCTCGATGCTCTTGAAATGGGAATCTGGAGGCGGAAAGACCGCGTCGGAGACCGGCTCATCCACCATTCCGATCGTGGTGTGCAATATACGTCGATCTGCTATACCGATCGGCTGGACGAGGTCGGTGCCGTTCGCTCTGTCGGGTCCAAGGGCGATTCGTACGATAATGCCGCTGCGGAGTCGCTCAACAGCTTGTACAAGCGGGAGCTCATCGACCTGCGCGGCCCGTGGAAAGGAATCGCCGATGTGACGAAGGCCACTATGGAATGGGTTGAATGGTACAACGCTAAAAGGATACACTCTTATTGTAAGAACGTTTCGCCGCTCGAATACGAGGAAGCGTTCTACCAGGCACAAGCATCGGCCGCCTGAGCGACAGGCAGCCAAGCGGACCAGTCTCCAAGATCACCGGGGCGCACCAAACCGCCGACCTTCCGCTTTTCAGGCCTGGCGTGACCCGAGTTCGCAGATGATGTGCGGGCGTGGTGCGCTGCCGCCTGCCGATGCCAGCCGTTGGCTGCTGGTGTTGCTGTCACCGTTGCTGTCAGGCAGCGTGGCCATGTGGTCTCGATGGTTCAGGCCGCCGGGACCAGGAGGGCGCCTCGATCGACCCTGGACTCGTCACGGTTGCCGTAGCGCTCGCGCAGGGCTCGCCAGGCCTCCAGGCCCTCTGGGCGCATCTGCTGGCCGTCATACAGGTCGTGTACGTAGCAGGAGAGCCCCGTCTCGCCGCCTGGGCCGAGGAATTGCACGGTCAAGACCTCCCGCCCGGGGAACGAGGGGAACGGGTAGGGCTCGCGCACGAATCGGACGCCGGTGATCTCATCGACCCGCACGTCCATCGTCCAGCTCGCCGTGTCGTCACCGAGGTCGACGTGCCACCAGCGCCGGTCGGCCGGTCCGCGGACAACGGCGTTGTCACGCCTGTGAGGTGCGCGGTCCACCATCCGACGCCGAAGACAAAGACCAGCAGCCCGGATCCGGATAGCTCGGCGATCGCGCTCCTCCACCCGAGTCGGTGCCGTTAGTGCCTGGGAACACGACGCCGCGCAGAATCGATACCCACGCCCGCCCACAAGACCAGATGGGAAGACCGGTGGTGCCGCAGCGGTCCGGCGGAGCCGTCGCGTGTCAGGAGCGGTTTTACAGAAGAGACGGCGTGCTCCCTATCCGCACGCCTCTGACCTGGGTGAATGTACTCCATGCGGTCTGGCTGATGGCTTGTTGTTCCGCCATGGTTGCATGGCTGTCCGCCTTGCGGGCGTAGCACGGGATGATCAGGCTCGAGCCTCAGTCATTGATCTGTGGCGGCCGGTGTGGTAGCGATCGCCCAGAGCCAGAGCGCCCCCCCGGGGCCAGGCGCACCGCGGGTGACCGCGGCCTTTGGTCCGCTTCGCTATTGTGTTGTTGTCGTTTGAGCTGCACCCGGGGGAGGTGCCATGACCAAACGAGTTGTGCTGTTCGTGCTCGGCGGCGTGCTGCTGGTCATCGGCGCGCTGGCCGCGATCGCTGGCGGCGCGCTGATGGCGTTGTTCGGGTCGAATAACACCTTGAGTTCGGGCGTGCAGCACGTCTCGACGCCGACCCGCGCCCTGGTGTCACCGGCTGACTCGATTCAGGGCGCATCCGGCGCGCAGACCACCTTCGGGAACGTCCGGCTGCGGATCACGGCCACACCGACCGGCGCCGGGCAGCATCTTTTCCTGGGCATCGGCCCGGCGAGCGCGGTAGACCGCTATCTAAAGGGGGTCAGCCACGACGTGGCCACCGACGTGTCTGTCACGCCGTTTCACCTGACGCTGGCCCGCCACGGCGGCACCACCACACCACCCCCGCCGGGATCTCAATCGTTCTGGGTGGCCAAGGCGAGTGGAAACCATCCCACCCTGACGTGGACTGTCACCTCCGGCTCCTACCGGGTGGTCGTGATGAACACCAACGCTGCCGCCCCGGTGGCCTTCGCCGGCGGGCTGAGCCTGACCATCCCGCATCTGTTCGCGATCGGTATCGGCCTGCTCATCGGCGGCATTGTGCTCATCCTGATAGCGATAACGCTGATCGTGCTCGGTGCCCGGGCCCGGCCCCGGCCGCCGTCCCTGCCCGCGCCTGACCTGACGGCCGGGCGTTAGACACTAGGGATATGTCACCCTCGAGCGAGTGACGGCCTGAGTTGGGCCATCCTGGTGCGCAAGTCACTTGTTGCGGTTGATGGCGTCGAGGGCCTGGCGGAGGTCGTCGGGGAGGGGGTCGGCGGCGGTGATGGTCTGCCGTCCGGCCTGGATCTCGATGGTGCGGTAGCGGCGGGCGGTCTTGACGAATTTCCTGATCGACCAGCCGGTTTGCGCTTCGATCCACCTGCTGACGGCCAGGGCGGCGAACACGATCGTCAGGTGGGCCTCGATGGAGTCGCGCTTGCGGTGGTAGATCGGGCGGGCCTGCAGGTCGGACTTGGACATGCGGAAGCTCTTCTCGATGTTCCAGAGCTCGTGGTAGCTGCCGATCACGAAGTCGGCGGTGACCGGGGTGCCGTCGGGGCAGGCGGCGAGGTTGGTGACGTAGCCCTTGAGCCCGGCCAGGGTCCCTGGCCTTGGCCTCGAGCTCGCGGTTGACGCTCTTGGCCGCGCCGTCGAGCTGCGATGAACCGGTTCCGCTTGACCGGCGCCAGGCCCGGCGACGGCCTTGGCTGCCTTGGCGACCTGCTCGTCGATCCCGCGCAGCGTCCGCCGTGCCCGGTCGGCGCGGAACTGGTAGTAGATCATCTGGTCACGGCGCTTCGACGACGGCCCGGCGGGCCAGGGCTGGGTGAACACGTGCCCGTCGGGGATGTCCTCGCCCGGGTGCTCTCGGCGCCACTGCGCGACCTGGTAGGGGACGTCGGGGATCTTCATGCCGAGGATGAACGACAGGCCCGCGGCCTCGATCGCCTTCTGGTTCGCCTCGGAGATCATCCCCGCGTCCGCGACGACGGTCACGTCTGGCAGGCGGTGGGCGGCCATGAACTTCTCGATGACCGGGAGCATGGTCTTGGTCTCGGCCCGGTTGCCCTCGAAGGCGGAGACCATGAGCGGGAACCCGTCCTGCCCGGTGAGCAGCCCGATCGTGATCTGCGGCTCCAGCCGGCGCTCCTTGGAGAACCCGGGCTCGCGGAACCCGTCGCCCTGGTCGGTCTCGAAGTAGAGGGTGGACACGTCGTAAAGGACGAGGCTGGCCGGGCCGAGCCGGGCATGCGCGGCGCAGGCCTCCGACAGCCCCTGCCGCCAGGCCTCCTGCGCATAGACGGGCAGGCGCCGCTTCAAGGTGCGGTAGGACGCCGGTGCCACCCCGGCCTCCTCCAGCACCCGCAGGCTGTCCAGCTTGCTGGACGGCTCGATGATCCGGGCCAGCACCAGGTGCCGGAACACATCGTCCCCGCCGGCCGCATCCTCCAAGCCCAGCACCCGGTATGCCCGCTCGAGGGAATCCACCAGGTGGCTCATCCGCGAGGACGTGATCGGCAGCGGCCCGGCCGGCCCGGGGCCATCCAGTCCCAGGCCGAGCTCCAGCTGCCCGGCCGCGATCCGCTGCTGCGCCGCCGCCTTCAGCGCCTCCAGCTCGGCCTCGTCGTGCGCCGAGCCCAGGTGCTCGATCTGGCGCGACCCGCGCCGCGAGGACCACACGACCTGCACCGCCGTCGCGCCCGACGTGGTCTTCACGGTCCGCATGTACGGCACCAGGCCACTTTACGGGCCGCGCCTAGATGACCTATTCCAAGGGTTAGTGATCGTATGCCACCAGCGAGCGCATGACGGGCTGGCCGGTGTGGTCGTTGTGCCAGATCGCGGCGGTCAGGGCGAGGATGCGCTGCAGGACCCTGGCGATGACTCCTGCTGGGGTGTGGCCGCCGTGTCGTTCGAGGTCGAGCTGGCCTTTGAAGGTGGCGTTGACGGATTCGATGATCTGGCGCAGCGGCTTGAAGAACCGGGTCCCGGGCCGGTCAGCCTCGCCTTGGCGCGCTGGGCGCAGCAGGCAGATGCCGCCCGCGGCCACGGTGGCCTCGAAATCGCGGCCGTAGTAGTTCTTGTCCGCGATGATGACCTGGCCGGCGCGGCCGGCGGTCAGGGCCGGGTCCGCCAGCATGTCCAGCAGGACCTGCCGCTCGTCCGCCTTGGCGCCGGTCAGCGCGAACCCCGCGGGCAGGCCATGCAGGGTGGTCAGCAGGTGCAGCCGCAGTCCCCAGAAGTAGCGCGAGTGGCTGGCGCAGTACCCGTATTCCGCCCATCCGGCCAGGTCGCTGCGGCGGGCGGTCTCCCGGGAGCGGCCACATTCCACGGGTGTGGAACCGGCGACCCATACGTCGTCGGACCACAGGCTGGTGTCGCGGGCCAGCACAGCGATCAGCCACGCCATGGTGGCCGCCAGCGCGCGCATCCGCTTGTTATAGCCGGGCTGCTGGGGCAGGCGCGGGAACATGTCCCGCAGGTGCGTACGGGCATGCCGCAGCCAGCGGGCTTCGGAGGTGAATCCCAGCAGTGCCTGCATGACCGCCAGCGTGACCAGCTCCGCGTCACTGATCTGCGGGCCGATGCCAACAGCCGGGCGGCAGGGCGCCCGATGCGGTGATTCCTTCAGCAGGTCATCAGTTCTCACGTACAGTGCGGTCGCGAGGGTGTCCAGGTCTGTCGTCACAAACCGATCTTGGACGCCCTCGCCTCGTCTCCGCCCGGATCCCTTGGAATAGGTCGTCTAGTGCGCAAGTTCAGCTCACGCGAACCGCAAACCGGCAGGTCAGCGTCCCCTGATACCCGGCACGGTCAAATTGTGGCCCAACTCAGGTTAGACACTAGGGATATGTCACCCTCGAGCGAGTGACGGGATCGAGCCTGCATTATCAGCTCGGGAAGCGCAGGATCTTCGGCCAGGGGTATCGCCTGATCAGGGGTGGTGGTCAGGGGCGGGGTCGAACTGCCGACCTTCCGCTTTTCAGGAGGCTTTGCGGGTCCACACCGGTCCATCGCAGGCCACCTGACAGGCAAAGATGGCAGGCTGGTCCTTCTTTGGATCCAGGATGATCCCCACGCTTCCATGGCTGTTGTTAGCAGTGCGTTAGCAAGGTCAGCAGGAGGCAGGGGTTCCGTCGGGTCCACTCGGGTGTGGAGGCGCTGGGCGAACAGGCCAGTAGGTGGTCACGGAGTGCCCGGAGTGCCCACTGGGGCGCCCGGCCAACACCGCGGATCACCCGTTCGCGTCGTCGCTCAGGCACGGGGACCGCATCGCGCGAAGTCGCCTAAGTAGTCCGGTTCCTGCCATGTGTCACGGTTAGAGTCCGAGAACCGTTCCGATCATCTTTGTCGCTTGCTCGGTCAAATCGCGTACAGCTTCGGCCCCTGCTACGCCGATAGGGATCTTGAACGGCACCCAGGCGTGCCCGTTCTCGTCTAGCTCAGCGGAAGGGTACGCGCCGAGGAGACGCTCGGCCGCATGGCCTGCCTCAGGCGTATCGCGGTGCACGCGGAGCCACAAAGGGCTCACCTGTTCAACGGATGTCCGGGCGTCCACGGCTCGTCGGATACCGATCGCAACGAACGAGCGTCCCGGCGCCGCCTCAACGTACCGTCGCCACTCGAAATCGGGGTCGTTCCGGCCGCTCGGAAACAGTCGCAAGCCGACTGGCGTTACCGCTGCGGACACGCGATCACTGATCTGCTCGAAATCATGGTGTCGCGGCTGTGGTCGTCGGAGGTCCGCGGCAGTGAAGGGGCGGACGTCAAGCCCTTCTAGCGTCGCAACTAGTGACTTCAGCTGCGCGACATCATCATCCACGGATCCCAGCCGATGGAAGAGCTCGTCGTAGGTCCAGACGGCGGTCCGCAGCTCCGTAGCAGCGAACTCCGCTGTTGTTGCAGTCAGCTGGTCAGACGCCTCGGCGAGCCGCTCGTGTGCCTCGCTCCGGCGATGCGCCGGAACGAGAGCCACCAGCAATCCACACCGCTCTCCAGCCTGCTGAAGGCGGCGAAGCTGATCTGTGGCGTAGTGGTGTAGTTGAGCAGACGTCAGCACGGCGTCGATCTTTGCTTCTACGACGACAAGCGGCGCCCTGCGATCTGCCTCGATGCATTCCAGATCCGTCCGGGTGCGGTCCTCGGCTAGCACCTCGGCTATCCAACGCGCTGTAGGTGGTATCACGAGCCCTTGCGCATCGGCCAACACAGCGAATGCATCCCAAACGGGGCGGCGCCCGGCGAGCCACGCGAGAGACATCGTGACGGCAACCTCGGGTGTTCGAACGAACCCATGTACGCCAAGGAAGCCCAATAGCCGCTGCCCGGTCTCAGCGGACCTGGAATCCGTGGAACCTGCTGGCATGGCCCCATTCTGCTCGACCCGAGCGTGACGGAGCTGCGAAGCCCCCCGACGGCACTGCGCCGCTCGCCGACGCCTGCGTGAGCCGAGCGTGCGAGGGAGGCACGCTACCGACCGGTCTCTGGTGCGTCGCTTACGACTGGCAAGGCGATGCTGTGTGTCAACGGGCGTCTGGGATCCGCCCGTTCACGGTCTCGCCCCAACCCGCGGATTAAAAGCTTGAGCGGAGGGGTTCACCGTGGTTCATAGGTGTTCGCGCCGCAGGTCAGGTCTGGCGCGTGTGCCCCGGTGAACCGTGCCGAACTACGGTGAACTGCAACCCAAACTGCAACCCTTGGGACAACGGTCATCCTCGTTGGATGTTCTCTCTATCCCGTTGTGCGGTATAGCAGTGGTGTTCGATATGCGCGCCATCGAATGTTCGTCACTTGTCATGGCGCGGGGTCTGGCGCGCCTGCTCCATTAGCTTGCATCCCGGTACAGGTCGCCGATCCGTCGCCCGTACTGTTGGGATCGTAGACCGCGATGGCTCCGTGATGGAAGGTGCAAACCGGAGTCAGGCTGCCGAGATTCAAGGAAGCTGGGTCGGTGACTTCATACCACGTCTCGAAATTACCCGTACTGGCATTGACCATGACTGATGCGCACGAATTCAGACCCGTGATGACGACACCATCCGTGCCGCCTTCGCAAGTCATCGTGCCGCCGTTAGCACCACTCCCGGAAGAGGCAGAAACGACCGCCAGGGCGCCCGCGTAGAGTGCCGCGCAGGCGAACACGACGACGCCTATGCGTGCCCAGATCCTGGCGGTCAACTTGACGCGCGACCGAGCTGGCCGTAGGCACGACCAGGTCGCTCCCGCCCAGACGAGCAGTGCCAGCACGTGCCCGAAGACACCCGGCACCACGTCGGCGATGATGATTCCGACGACGATTGCGGCGGCCGTGATCGTCCACCTGGGCACTCTCCAGAACCAGGGAGTACGTGTCGCCACAGTTGGCCTGGCGCCACGGGCAGTACTAGACCACTCGGCAGGCCGAGCACCAGCGGTGGTCGGGTCTGCTGTCCACAACTGCCAGCCGACGGGTGGCGATCCCCACGCGGGGTCAGGCGTCCACCCTGGCGGTGGAGTCCATCCAGGCGGAGGTGCGGGCCAGTTAGGCGGCGGGTTGAATTGAAGGGGCCTGCCTGGCGGCACGGTAGAACTCATGGCCGTTCCTTCGATCATGCCCGCGATCGTCGCGCGAGAGACTAACGTCGTGGTGCTGGCGAGTTGCTTGTGGTCACACAACCATCTATGGGACGTTGCTGCGGACATGAAGGTTTACGTGCTACATGCGAAATATGTCTCAGTTGAGTTTGTTTGGTCAACTGCGTGGCCGAAGGAGCCCGTAAAGCATCTGACTGCCCAGGAGCAACTCCGCCTGGCCGGTCACCCTGGTCAGGCGGAAGTCCAGCACCGACGGCGCTGAGACAGCGTACGCAGTGCGACCACGAACCACCGTTTGCCGTACTCCCCTACGCGGGAGCCTGTGCCTGCGTGCGGCGCTGGCTCCACGCCCGATAAGCCCACCAGAAGGAGAGTGCCATGCCTCCGGCAATGAAGAGCCATCCGATTGGCCAGAAGTAAGCCAGCTCATCAGGGATACCGGTCATGATGACGCCCAGGCCGATGAGGACCACGCCGTGAGCATCCACCTGCGTGGCCTGGCGCTGTGCCGCCGTGTGCGCTGCCTGGTGAGCTTGCTGGGCGGTCCGCAGTTCATCCGCCTGCTGCTCCACCACCCGTTGTAGCGCGGCGACGCTGTCCCGGGTCTCCTGCCTGGCCTTCCCAATCTCGGCGAACACCCACTGCATCTGGTCGTGCAGACGATGGACCTTGTCTTCGAGCGAAGCCGTCTTATCCCACCCGGGCGCACCAGTGGCAACTACGCCGCCCCCGGCCTCCACCTTGAGGTGGGCGGTCACCCCATGGACAGTTGCGCTTTTTCGGAGGAACGGCAAGATGTTCACCAGCCACGTGCTTGCCAGCCAACTGCGAGCCTTACCCAAGGCTCCCTTGACCCAGCGCCAGATCAGCGCTGTGCCCTCCGGCGCTGCTACGGCCGCGCCGATGATGGCGACGGCCACGCCAGACCGGCGCACCCAGTCGGACAAGGCGATGCCCAGCGCGGGCCGCATCGCGTGGACCACAGGCGGGCAGCACAGCACTGTGCCCAAAATCGTGTAGTGAACCGTCATCTCGGGTGCCATGCTCCCACCACGAGGCAGGCGAACCGGACCGGCGCGCGGGGAGTATAAAGCCGTCCAACCCTGACCAATGCTCGATTGGGGCCTTCTGATCGGTAGCTAGTGGCAGCGCGGTCGCTGAAAGTTTCTGCGCAGCCGGTGAAGGCTGTAGCGGTCGGCCAGGGTCGGCAGGGTGCGTTGTAGCTGCTGCACTTGGGTGCTGCACGACCGCAGTGATACCCGCCAGGCCCGCAGTTGGCAACCGTCAGTAGAGACGCCGGGGGCCCATGCTACAGTCCAAGTACAGTCTAAGTTAGGACGGACATGCCTCTAAATCTGCCCGAGCTTGACGAGACACGGCTCGCTATTTCGCCCCTGATCGTCGTGATATGCCAGGTACGCTTCGAACAGAAGCTCGTCGTCAGCGACGGCGACACGGGCATCAAGATCCATGAACAACTCGGTGGCCGAGACGGTGATTACCAGTGGATCGAGCCTCTTCAGACCATGGCGGCCCAGATCGAGATCTCTCCCTACGGCTACGGCCAAGGGATGAGCACTGGTGCCCAGATGAGCGGTTGGCGTCTGAAGTCAGAGGATGGCGCCTGGACCGTCACGGTTCTTCCAGATAGCGCATCCTTGGAGACAACCGCCTACAGGGAATGGAGCAGTGATTTCGAGGCTAGGTTCCAAGCTCTTCTAGCAGCGTTGGCTCGACATGTTAAGCCAAGCACCGAGAATCGAATCGGTCTTCGATACGTAAATAGAATACCCGCTGAGGATCGGCGCGAGCCAAAGGACTGGATCGACGTCATTGCACCGGAAATTATCCCACCTCTAACAGATGACTTCTGGTCCTTGGGTGTCCGCAGTTTCCAGAGTCAGCTGGAACTGGAGCTCGATGATGGGGCTCGATGCTTGATGCGTCATGGTTTCGTGTATAACCAGAGCGGACAACTTGATGCGTACGCACTAGACTACGATGTCTTTCGTCAAGGCACTCAGCGTTTTGACATAAAGGTGATTACAGAAGTCCTTGATTACTTTCATAAGGCTGCACTAGCCGTCTTCCAGAAGTCGCTGACTCCCAGCTATCTCTCAAAGCTGCGGTAGAGCCATGTATGTTAGAGGGCAGTTGCTACAACAAGCACCTAGCAACACGGTTGGGTATTCTGAGCCATCAATCTCAGCTAACCGCTGGGCAGTCCAGCAATTTTACACGCCTCTTCGCACTGAAAATATCGGCGAGAACCTGATATCCAACCTTTTGCCTGGGCTATTTGAGGCTGTGCGGCCAATTACAGTTTACAAGTTTGAACATCTGAGTCGGGCTGATGAATTGGCTGACCTTCTTTACTGTGGCTCTCCTATTGCTACTGGTGCACCTACAACACATATACCGTATGAACTATCGCAAACACCTCCTCCCATCCCCATCGAAAGCGACATCGATGCAAGCGGCCAGGTCCGCGAGATAATTTCCTGGCTCGACATCACTTATGATGAGTTGTCCCAGATTACCGGGATCGGTCGGAGTACCCTTTTCCATTGGCAGCATACTGAGGGTGCTCCCAGAGTGGCTAATGCTCGCAATATAGCTCGTATACATGCGCTAGCCTCTTTGCTGGTTAAGCGATTCGGTGTAAAGGGTGCCCAAAGCTGGCTACAGAGTGGCCCGGATCGCCCTTGGGAGTATCTGATCGCTGGCGATATAGCGTCTGTAGAGGATCTCCTGCGTTCGACGCTATTTGGCCAGCGAAGCAGGAACTTCGCAGTAAGGCCTACGGTAGGCGGTGAAGACTTGCCGCCAATCGTTCCGCCCGTCAAGGGGTCTCTGGTGCGGTCGTCTCGCCGACCAAGGAGAGGCAGGCTAAAAAGGCATGATTGATGAGGGTCTTCCTGAGGAATGGCCTGTTTCGGTCACGGATGCAGTCATGGCGTTTCAACAAGGTGATTTGATTCGTGACCCGCCGTTTATCTACATTGCTTCTCCCTCACATGCCGTCTGGGAACTCAGTCGCCCCTCGGAGGGCGATGATGAGATCGAGTATGACACAATTGAACTTGATGTAGAGTCTGGTTCGCTCTATGGCATGATAGCGACAGAGACTTGCGATCTGACGGAGGAAGACAGGCGCTTTAGGAAACACCCTTGGTTCTCACTTGCACCGGTATACGCTGCGACTGAGGCTGTAGAAGATCACACGCTTGATCTCATCAAGGACGGACGATATTCTTACCTGCGGAGTATCACGAATTCGGCCTTGGGTGAAGGTACATGGATAGTGGATGCGAGAATCCTAATTCCAGTAGAGAAGAGCTGGCTGGTAGGCAAAGTTCCCATTCGGATCTACTCAGATTCCGAAAGTCTGACTGAGATAGCCGATTTTTTCGCAAATAGGTTCAGAAGAGTCGATCTCGACAAACGCCTTCATGAAGCACTGATTAAGCCACTTCGCCGCTGGCTCGAACAGCTAAGCGCGGTTCGGTTCAGTGACGTCATGGCCTGCGTTAAAGAGGTCCGCCTAGCGGTATCTGGCGACCCTCTCAATCCTGACGGCGCGAGTCTGATATTGATCGTAGATGACAAGGCGAACATTGAGATGGTAAAGGTGGAATGGGATCGCAAGTGGGAGGGCTGGCGGCAGCGAGCCGATAACGTCGGTATAGCCTTGATTCCGAATTCATACGAGACTTATGATTCTCTGTCGGCGCGCCTTTATCGCGAATCACTTCCCATCGATACAAGTTTTAACTAACGAACGTGGCCTCGTTGACGGGCCCTTCCGTCCCGGCGTGCGCCCTGGTGCGCCTCGTAAGGATGAGCCAGGGTGCTGAGGGCCCCGGTGGCACCGCCGTGCGGCGCTGCCTTGATTACACTTACGGGCGGATTCGGTGGCAGTGTAGCTTCTCCCTTGGCTGAGCTCCTGCTTGCAAAGCCCGGCCAAGGTGTCCAACACTGTAGCTGGTCTGGGACGATGCTCCGCAAGCGTCCATCCTGGTCCCGCCCCTATCCAAGCCCGGTGGTGTCGGTTGTGGGTGTCGTCTGGCCACCGTCACTGATCATCTGGTCCAAAGCTTGAATGGTCTGGGTTCATACGCGTTCACAGATGTTCGCGCCTGAGGTAAGCCGTGTATGCGTATCCCGCTAAACTGGGCTGGATGGCGGTGAACTGCGACGCAAATTGCAATTCCTTCGTTGACGAACGCCCTAGAACAGCTGATCTTTACTGGGCCGGGCACGACGGGATGGCCGCGATTGCACGAACGTATTCCGGGATTCGAGTACTGCATCGGCCAGGGCCATGGTGTCGAGTATCGACCGCCCTTCCACGGCAAGCAGCTCGGGCCGCGCTGTGTCAATGCTAAACCGGCAGTTGGTGGCTTCGACGAGCGGTTGTAGTGCCTTGGCGCGGTACTCTGTCGTCGCGAACAGTACGACTGGAACGTGGGACCAGGCCCGATCACCTGGATGCCCCCGACAGCTTGCAGCCGGAATGATGCGAACGGTGGCAAGGGCGTAAGCTAGTCCCGCGACTCCGAGTTCGAGGGATTCCAATCCGGGAACTTCATTGTCCGTTAGGAATTCATCGAGTTCTGCCTGTTCGGTGGCTGTCAGGTAAAATTCCTCATCTCCTTCGTCAGGATCGTAATCGCCTTCCATGGCATAAGCTAGACGATCAAAGTCTTTGGCTGTAGTAGCTAGGTGACCCACCACCTCAGCGACGCGGCGTTCCTTTTTCCTCAGCTTCCGAGCTTCGCGGAGAGGTACGTCTTTGATCAGCCAGGTATCGCGGAAATAAGCACCAATTCCGTCTTCGTTGATGTCCTCTGGCTTCGGCATCCAGAAGGTAGCAGCGGTCGGGATTGTGGAACTGCCTGACAGCGATGAAGTTGGGAACACGTTGCTCCCTCAGGGTGGAGTCGTGGCTGCGTTCATCACAGCATGGCCGTCGGACAGACGTGGAATACTGGCGCTGCTGTCACCTACCCACTCCGCCTCCGGCTGCCCGGCGAGGCTTCGTGGAACGCTCATCCTTCCCCGCCTTCAGCCAGCTCGCTGTGAACTGGCCAGTGCTTCGAGGCTACAGGTCGGGCCATACGATTTTGATCATCTAGGATTCGGCGCGGCTCCCCAGCACCGTCTCTCTAAGCCGCTAGGCTGCGGCCCGTGGCCATGGATACCACTAGCACCGGGGGCGGATCTGTGCCAGGATTAGCTGTCGCACACTTGTTCGACTATGACAGACTGCCTCCGCACTGGCCACAAGGAGCGAGGACGTGTCAGAGCTGACGTGTCTTGAGATTTGCGCTGGCGCTGGTGGCCAGTCGCGTGGCTTGGAGCTTGCTGGTTTCTCCCATGCCGTCGCGCTAGAGATCGACTCCGATGCAGCCGAGACGCTACGCCTGAACCGGCCTGACTGGCACGTCCTTGAGGACGATGTCCGCAACCTAGATGGCGCACAGTTCCACGGCGTTGACCTCCTGGCGGGCGGAGTGCCGTGCCCGCCGTTCTCCGTGGCGGGCGGTCAGCTCGGTGCTGCAGATGAGCGGGATCTGTTCCCCGAAGCACTCCGGCTCGTCCGGGAAGCCGGTCCGGCGGCCGTCATGCTGGAAAACGTCAAGGGGCTCGCTGAGCGTAAATTCTCGGACTACCGCCAAGCGGTGATCGACGAACTTAAAGGCCTTGGGTACGAGACTCATTGGCAAGTTCTGAATGCTTGCGAGTATGGAGTGCCTCAGCTACGCCCGCGGTTTGTTCTAGTCGCGATCAAACGCCGGTATGCTACGCACTTCACCTGGCCAACCCCCAGGAGCACCCCGCGAACGGTAGGTGAGGTCCTGCAGCCGCTGATGGCCGCCAATGGCTGGCCTGGCGCCGAGGCCTGGGCCAAGCGCGCCAACAGCATCGCTCCGACGATCGTAGGCGGTTCACACAAGCACGGAGGCCCTGACCTCGGGCCGACTCGAGCCCGAGCGGACTGGCTGCGGCTCGGTGTGGAGGGCCGCAGCATCGCCGAGGATGCGCCTCCCGCTGATGCCCCGCATAACTACCTTCCACGCCTGACCTGTGAGATGGTGGCGATCATTCAAGGCTTCGGGACAGACTGGAAATTTGCTGGGCGCAAGACTTCCAAGTATCGCCAGATCGGAAACGCATTCCCGCCCCCCGTCGCACACGCTATTGGAATCCAGATCAAAGCAGCGCTTGATGGTGCGCGGTCCAAACCGCTTCGCCTAGTCCGGGCCAGCTGACTGCCGTTTCCTTTGCCCTCTTCGTTTCACCTCTTCGGTGCGGATGGCTTGTGAGATGTTCTCCGGCCAGGGAGCTGACTTAGTCAGACGGTAATAGGTCCATACTCGCGAGCCTTCGTCATATCGCTTCTTATGTTGGTAATCCCAGCCTAGAAACCGCAGATCACGCATTCGGCGTTGCCAGTCTTCCTGGAAGTTTTTGGCGCTTGCAACGATGCCGAGTAGATCCGAACGAACCCAGTTGCTGCCGAACGCCTTGAGCAGCTCACCGATGCGCTTCTGCGGTTCGTCGTAGCCAATTGCTGCTCTAATCTGCTCGGCGTGAGCTTCGAATGAGCGGAAGTAGTCACGTTTACCAGCGTAACATTCCTCGCAGAGCGGCTGTAGATTTTCAGGTTCGTTGTCTCCGCCCCACGACACGGGCACTTTGTAGTCCACGACAAGCTTGACATGATCTTGAAGCGGCGTCCGACCACACTGTGCGCACCGTTGCGGCGCTAGCACTTCGGCTCGGCGTCGCGCGCTGATCGCGATACCCGTATCAGGGGGGCGCGTGGCCGACCAACCTTGGAGCCGGTAGCGATTCTGGTTGCCGATCTTTGCAGCTTCGATCTCGAAGTACCGGCGCAACTCGCGTAGGCGACGATCAGTGCTGGATTCGTCTTCACCAAGAGCGTCTGAAACAAAGAAGCGCAGCTCAGCCATCGTCGGAGGATTGTCGCGACGCCGATACAAGAAGCCGTAGAGCAACCTCTGGGTCGTTGATCCGACAAGAGCAGCGATCTGTTCGCTGTCTGGCTCTGGCAGCTGCGGTCGTTCAGTCATGGTAACTCCACGGCATCACATAGCTTCTACCAGGAGACGAGGTGTTCGCCAAGTAGGTTGTAGTCGAGCAGCCGAGCTTGCCCAGTGATCTCCGCCCAAGCCGACTGCTGCCCGGCGTTATTCGAGGCCTGGACGGCTGTGTCGAGCTCGTCGTAAGCGACGTGATATACAGCATCGACCTCACCTGTACCGCGGGCGATTGCGGCAAGACGGCTTGGCAGTGGTTCTGCCGTAACAGCGACTAGGTGCGGTTGGCGACCACGGCGGTGACGCACCATTTGATTATTCTCGTGCCGGATGTTCTGAACTCGGTCGGAACGGATAGTCCACTTGCATGAGACAGCTGCATGTAGCATCGGCAGGGCGTTGATCGTGGGTACATCTTCAAGGCCGATCAGGACGTCCGGCTTGATGAGGTAGTCCTGGCCAACGGTAACTGACAGGGTTGGGTTATCAACCACTAGTTGGTTAAGGTGGAGCAGGTGAACGTACTGACTGTAGTCAGTGATGAAGGCCCCACGCCGGGCCGTCCAAAGGCGTGAGTTGTCTCGAGTCTCCAACTCTTGTGCGAGGTCAACTCGCACGGCTTCCTCAAGCAGCAGACCGGGGTTGGGTGGCGGCGGCGGAAGCTCCTGACCGGTATGGGCAGACAGTGACTCCAGCATGGCCGCGCTGAGCTGCAAGCTCTCACGACTATGGATGTCAGCGTTATTGGGAACTCGTTCCCAGCCGAGCGCGTTATTACCGGCTTGCTTCCATCCCAGGAGGCTATGAGCGAAGGTTGGCGCTGCCATGAACTACACGTTAGCTGACATGAAGCGTTTTCGCGATCGATGAGTAGCTGCAAGTGATGGTCACCCTGTTTGGCTCGCCTTATTACCAAAACTACGGCTCGACTCGGCAGTGCTCGGCTACACGGACTCGCCAAGCTCCTTGGTAAATCGGGACCTCTTGCATGCCATATCTAGCCAAGCTGTCCAGGACTGTCCCTGACCTCGCCGGATACGCCCGCGGCGTTCACAGCTGGCCGCCGCGGATCGAGTTCGTTGGTGTCGGCCACAGGTGTCAATCAGCGCGATGTTCAGTTGTCAGAGGCCCTCGTACGTCAGCCGCGGCCACCACCGCTGGAGCCAGCTACTCGATCCGTGCACACTCCTCTGTAGGGCCGAAACGTTCGATGGGACACGAGGCGCGTCCTCGACGGCCGGACAGGCTCCCACCCGACGCACTTGGCGGGCCTGGGACGATGCCTGGACATCTCATGCCAAACTGAACCATGGTTTCCTGGAGAGTGCTTCGCATTGCTGATCGAATGATGCGGTCTTATCTGGATCGTGACCGTAGGCGCTACGCGCACGATCGCGCCTGGCAAGACGATGTAACGAGAAGACTGGATGCTCTCCGTTCATCACAGGAGGAATTGCGCGGCGACCTTAAATCGCGAGTGGAAGCCGCGCCGCCCCGGCGTGCGTGGAGATCTGGGTTACTACTGTTGGCGCTCAGTCTTTCCGGCATCATTACGTCAGCCCTCCTTATCGTCAATACTTCGTCGGCGGAAGACCGGGCCATAGAGCTTCACGAGGATGCTCAGAGCGCGAGCATTCAGGCAGGCGAGCTGTACCTAAATGCAATAATAACTAACGCACACCGCCCGATTGACCATGTGTCTATCAATTATTCTGAACGGATGGGCAATGGCTATTTCAAGCTATCGGAAGCAGAAGACGCCGAAGCGAACTACCTTGAGTCCCATACCAATACGTCACAGATATACGCACAGATAACACTTGCCGTTAGTTCCGCTTTCTTTGGCGTAATAGCAGGCTGGATGCTTGCGCCCCTACTCGCTGAGCGGCGCACCAGACGAGGCCAAGGCCCGGCCGCGCAGGACTGAGCACGGCCGCTGGTGCGTCCATGACGGGACGGGGCGAGCGCGTAGTAGCCCCATACGCAGGGTTGCGGCGCTGATCGTCCAGCCCTGGCCATCCTCCCGATAGGCGCCGAATCGAGCCGCGCAAGATCATAGTCAGGAGTGGCGCTTGCGCCATCCGGAGGACGCGCCGGAGGCGCGCTCTTGACGGTGATCTTGCGCGGTTCAAGACTGGATGCGCCGGGAGGATGGCAGCCTTTGCAGAGCGCGCGCTCGCGCTGACTCGTTGCGGCGCTCAGCTGGCGCGGTCGGTTGCCGGGGACTTGGAGCGCGCCGACGCCGCCGTGGCCCGGAGGGCCTAAGAGCGGCACGAGGCGCCCGGCGTGCGACGGTTCCCGGGTGTAGCGCCGACCTGCCGCCGGCGGGAGTTGCGCCGCGTCCTGGAGTCAGCGCATTCTCGCGCGGCGCTGGTCTAACGTCAGCGGCCAGGCCTAGGCCCGGCGCGCTCCGCGCGCCCTTGAAGACGTAGAGAAAGTTCTCACCGGCAACGCGGCGCCTGTCGGTTACTGAGAGTAGTCAGACGTGTCAGAGTGTATTAGACTCGCAGATCGGTCGCCGTACTGGCTCCGGAGAGACCGTGCTTCGGGCTCGGGCTGATCATGGTGTCGTTCGGGCGTCCACCGCGCAAGCGCGTCGGCGCCAGGCTGACGAGGTAGCGTCAGGATCGTGGCTAGTGACGAACCCGAGAGTACGCAGTGGAAGATCTTTGGCGAGCGCCTAGTTGATGAGAACCCGTTCATCCGCTTGAGCATCGCATCGGTCGGGCTGCCGGATGGGACGAAGTTCGAGCAGTACGTAATGCGCATGCGCCGGACGGCGACGACAGTGGTGGTAGATGACCAGGACCGGGTCCTCCTCATGTGGCGGCATCGGTTCATAGTTGACCGGTGGGTGTGGGAGCTGCCCGGTGGCTACGTCGATCAGGCCGAGGATCCGGCGGCTGCCGCCGCGCGGGAGGTTGAGGAAGAGACTGGATGGCGGCCCATTCAGAAGCCCGAGTTCGTTGTGACCTTCCAGCCGATGATCGGCAACGCTGACTCGCCCCAAGATCTCTACTTCGCTAAAGGGGCTGTTGAGGTCGGCTTTCCCGATACCAATGAAACCGAGCGTGTGGCGTGGGTTCCTTTGGACAAGGCAGTTGGCATGATTAAGTCGGGTGAGATCGCTGGCGCCGGGTCTGTGATCGGGATTTTCTATGCCCTTGCTATGCGGCATGGCTCCGAGTAGGGGTGTGCCGGTCGCTTGCGGGAAGCAGTTCGTGCGCACGCGCTTGGAAGTCTGACACGACTGGTTCTTTACTGAACTTGCTCATCCGGCGCCGCAGGTCCCGGATGTACCTAACGGTGCGCGCCGACTGGAGTCCAGAAGCAAGATCGAGCGCTTGGTTGCCGATAGCGCACGCTTGGTCTAGATCCTGTTGTTGGAGATGTGCATTGGCAAGTAGTACGACATTGAACGTTCGCCCGCGAACATAACCGTCCACCATGTTGAGCGACCGGTGGGCAAAGTATTCTGCTCTGTCGCCTTGGCCTAGCTCGCGGAAGCAGTGGCCGAATTTTGCGGCAATATACGCCTCGTCAAAGTAACTCAGCCATTGTGGAGTGTCGCTTGTGTTTGAGTGTTCGAATGCCCGCTCCGCGGCGTTGAGGGCTTTGCCGCACGCTGACGGTTCGTTATCAATAGCAAGCGCGTGGGCCTGCATGATCAGCGATTCTGACGCCAGGGCGGGCAACCCGGCCTTGGTTGCGCTCTCGTACGCGGCCCGAGCCAGGTCAAGGGCATCATCGGGCCGGTGGAGGTAGACGGCCTGGTGGCTCATCCCAGCGAGGATCTCACCGCCGAGTGCGTAGTTGTCTGCCTCGCGGGCCAGACGGAGGGCTTGGATGAGGTACCGCTGGGCCAAGCCGTGCTGTTCGAGATCGTAGGCCATCCACCCGGCGAGGCGGGTTAGCTCAGCAGCGGCGGTGAAGAGTTCCCGCCCAATGGTTTCTGAGTATCGGCCGTCACGCAGTAGCGGTCCTACTTCGTCATGCAGGTAGCGCACGATGGTTGCGCGGGCTCGTCCGCCACCGAACAGGTTGTCGAGCCGGTGGAAGGTCTGTGTGACTTCCTGGATTGCATTGACATCAACTCGGCCAACTTGCCGTACTGGCCGGGACGGCAGGCTGATCCTGGCAGGCGGAGTGGTGAGCCACCTTATGGCTGATGTGGCATAAGCGCCAGCGGCGAAAACTGAGTCAACAATAAACTGGCGACGTTCCAAATCGCTTCTCCATAGCGCCGTGATGACCTCTATCGTATCGCGCCATGAAGTAGCGAAACGTAGGCCAATCTCAGGTAGCTCCCCACTACCAGGAAGGCCAACTTCACCAGTAGTTATTTCACGCCCCAGGTTCATCGAGAACACGTCCGCGATGAGTGCCGGGATGGGCTGGCGCGGGTGCTCACCTCTCAGCCAGCGGATAACTGAGCTGTGATCGTATGCCAGGCCCGATATACCTTTCGCCCGGCCTAGATCGTTGACGCGGTGAGCTAGGCCCTTGTGGGAGAACCCTGCTTCTTCGATCAACATTCGGAGCTGTTGGTTGGGCTCTCTCGTCGGTCGTGGCATTTTGCGTCACCTCCTTCCTGTCCACGTCTTGCTGCTTGCAGTGTGGCACGCCATCCCGGCTCAAGGCGAGGATGCATCGCCGTTGCACACCCCCTTTGCACACACATCCCCGCTTCGCACGCCTTTTGATCTTGTTAACGGCTCGGGTTGGATTTGAACCGTGGCCAATCCCGGTCACACCGGCCAATCGCCCCGAGAGAGGGGCTGCCACGGAAGGAAGTGGTGATCATGCGTCTGGTGCTGAACGACTCGAAGTTCGACCTTCACGGTGACGAAGGCCGCGGAGCCGAAGACCGAGTTCGGCAGCGAGCAGCAGAAGGTGAACCGGGCGAGCAAGCTGCCCGAGTGGGTCGTGGAGGTCCTCGCGATGGATTCCGAGCGCGGGGAGGTGATCCGGGTCACGGTGACTGGTGATCAGCCCAAGGTGTCCCAGGGTCAGCCTGTCCGGTTCGAGGAGCTGGAAGCGATCCCGTGGAACAACAACGGCCGCAACGGGGTGGCCTACCGCGCCGCCGCGATCCATCCCGCTGCCCAGAACCGCGCCGCCTGAACCCCGGTTCTGACCGACGCACGCGTGGCCGTCGCCACTGGTGAGCAGGCCACCTGCCCTGCAGTTCGTCCGAACAGCATCTCGCACGGAAAGGATCACCCGCTGCCATGACCAGCAGCATCACCCCCATCACCGCCGCCAGCAGCGGCGACAGACCACCAACCACAACCACCACCACCGAGACCAGCACCGAGGGCGCCCCGGCCAAGCCCGAGCAGGGGATCGCCCGGCTGCGCGAAATCGAGGTCTACCACCTCACCTCCTTGGTGGAATCGGCGCTGTCGGAGGCCGAGCGCATGGTCCGCCAGGTTCATGACCAGGCCCGGGAGCGTTTCCTCGACCACGACAACAGCGGTGAGCCGCTGGACGCCGATGAGATCAGCCGCGCGCTGAGCGACGCCTACCAGTGCGCCACGGTGGCCACCACCTACATCGACAAGGCCGTCATGGGCCTGCTCGATGGTGGCGGCAACACCCCGTTCTAAACCACGGGTGCCGGGCCTGGAGGGCGCCCACCCTCCAGCCCGGCCAGCCACAACAGAACCCATCCGAAGCCATTACGAAAGAGGTGAGTGGCGTGCTTCACGCTACCAACATCCAGGCGGCCGGTCATGTGTAGGCCGCCGTGCTGCAACAAGAACGGCGGCCAGGGCGCTGGCATCGCCGCGGTTGCGCTCATCATGCTGGCCGCGCTGATCGCGGCCAAGATCGGCCCCGTCGTGGCCGAAGATCATCCACATCGCCCTGGAGGTGCTCCAGCTCACCGCGCTGATGATCGGCACCGCCATTGCGGTGACGGCCGTTATCTGGGCGGTCATCAAGGTCACCCGCTGGCAGCTCCAGCGCCGCACCGCAGATCGCGGCCAGCCAGGCTCGGGTGTTCGCCATGCCGAAACGGCAGCAAACAGCGTCTGCGGCCCAAAGTGGCTGCCTGGCCTGCGGCGGTACCGGCACGGTGCTGCGGGCCATCGGCGCTAGCGCGCTGGCAGCCTCGCCAGTGCCCGGTATGTGCACCGGCACAGCGGGCCGGGTGATCACCATGGCGAAGTCACCTACCGCGCAACCATCGCACCAGCCCATATTTCTGGGACGAGGCGCTGGTGCGGGGCAAGCGCACCGCCGCCGGGGTGATCTGGCGGTTCCGCACCGAAACCACCCTGCTCGCCACCACGAGCGCTGGGGTGTGGGAGCTGGCGAGAGCGGTCACGCTCACCTGGGCACTGGTGATCATGGCCAGCACGGCCAGTGCCGTGACGGTCTTGCCCTGGACCAGGCGGTTTGTCATCCGCGCGGGCGTGGTGTGTGCTGTCCCGGCACCGCATCCAGAAGGTCTGCTGCGAGACTCGGATGCACACCCGGTCCGGGCGGCTGCCCCTGGTCCTGCGCATCTACCCCACCCAGGTCGGGGACCGTGCGTTGATCTGGTGCCGCGCTGGGATCTGCGCCGGCGACTTCGAGGAGCGCGCGAAAGAGTTCGCGGCGGCCTGCTATGCCCGCCAGGCCCGGGTGGAAGGCAGCAGACGGTGGGCGCAGCTGGTCCAGCTGGACATCGTGCGCCGCGACACCCTCGCCGCGCACCACGTCATCTCCTTCTGGCATCGCCCGGCTGTCTCCCAAGGGAGGCAGGCGTCATGACCACCGAGGATCCGCTGCTCGCCGCGCTGGCCGCTGCCCGGGAGCGCAAAGCGCGGGCCGATCACGATATCCGGCTGCTGCTCGCTTACGCCCGCGAGCATGTGCAGCCGCGCCCCTACCGGCTGGCCGACCTGGCCGAGGCCGCGGGCATGTCCATCTCCGGTGCCCGTACCGCCTACACCCAGGCCGACATCGAGCAAGCCGCCCAGCTGACCGGCGGCGCACGCTCCCGGCATCTGGCGGCGGTCATCGTCTCTCTGCTCGTCAGTGGGCGGTCTGCCCGCGAGCATTACCCGGCTGCCTGACCCAGGCCACCCGCCACTGCCGGCCCTTTGTGCTCGGCGCGGGACATCGCCTGGCAGCCCGTCACACCCAATCCTGATCAACCCACCCTTGAAAGGAGTTGCTGGCATGCCAGCAAACATCGAATCCATGTTCTCGGTCCGGCAGATGCCCTGGCACCGGGAAGGCACCGTCCTCGACGACTACCCCGGCGACTGGGCCGAGGCCCGCAACCTGGCCGGGCTGGACTGGGACCCCATCACCACCGAGGTCTACGCCGTCGACCGGCATCAACGCCGACGGCAGCCGCGCACTACGAGCCGATCGAGGGCTGGAAGGCCATCACCCGGTCCGACACCGGCGCCGTGCTGTCGGTCAACAAAGACACCTACACCGTCATCGGCCACGGCGAGATGGGCGAGATCGTCGAAGCCGTCCTCGCCCAGCCCAACGTCAGGTGGGAAACCGCCGGGGTGCTCGACGGCGGCCGGGCGGTGTGGTGCCTGGCCCTGCTCGACGAGCCCGTCGAGCTGCCCGGTGATGACAGCCCGACGCTGCCGTACCTGGCCATCACCAACCGGCATGACGGCACCGCCGCCTGCGCGCTGCGCGCTACCGCGGTCCGCATCGTGTGCGCCAACACCTTCCGCGCCGCCGAACTGGAAGGCGAGCGGACCGGCGCCACCTTCTCCTTCATCCACAAGTCCTCCTGGCGGAACCGGATCGAGGAAGCCCGCCAGGCCGTCACCGGCGCCCGCACCGAGATGCGCCGCTACACCGAACTCGCCCACCAGCTGCTGGGCATCCCCGTCACGCCCAAGCAGCGGGAACTGTTCGTCACCGAGTTCATCCCCATGCCACCCGCAAGGTCTGGTCACCGACCGGGTGGCCCGCAACGTCGAGGAAGCCCGCGACGCGCTGCGGCTGATCTTCGAGTCGAAGACCACCGAGCAGGTCTCCGGCACCGCCTACGGGCTGGTCCAGGCCGCCGGCGAGTACCTCGACCACGTCCGCACCGCCCGGTCCTGGGAGACCCGGCTCAACCGGACCCTGATCCGGCCCGAGCCGCTCAAGCACCGGGCCCTGTCGCTGATCCGCGAAGTCACCGCAGCGGCATGACACGACGCGGGGTGCCCCTGGGACACGCGAACCCGGGGCACCCCGCCCAGCCACTGAACCTGGAAGGAACCGACGTCATGAACACTGACCAGCACCTCGTGGTCCTGCCCCGCTGCGGCGCCGCATTCATCGGCGCCCCGCCTGAGCACGGGCTGTGCGACCAATGCCTGGCCGACCTGGACACGCCTCGCCCGGCTAGCCCCGGTCGCCAGACCAGCCCTGCCCGATGTGCGGCGGCCCGGTCTGCGCCGACTGCGGCAAAGCCGCTCCTGACCCTCCTCCCCGCCCCGCCCGATCCCGCGCTGGTGCTGGCCAAGCCCGCCGAGGAGGTGACCGGCGATGACGGCTGACACGATCCCGGTCGCACCGCTGTCGATCTGGGAACCGGTCCACCTGGGCACCGACGAACTCGGCCGCCGGGTCGAGGTCACCCTGGCCGAGCGGAACATGCTCATCGGCGGCGAACCCGGCGGCGGCAAATCCGTCGCCCTCCAGCTGATCGTCGCCCACGGCGCCCTGTCCCCCGACTGCCGCCTGATCCTGGTCGACGGCAAACGCGTCGAGCTCGGGCTGTGGCGCGACTGCGCCGAGCGGTTCATCGGCCCCTCGATCGATGACGCGATCGACACCCTGCACTGGCTGCAGGGCCAGATCGACGAGCGCACCGACTGGCTGCTGGACCACAAGATGCGCAAGATCACCCCCGACCTGGGCTGGCCGGTCTACCTCATGCCGATCGACGAGGTCGCCTACTTCTCCGCCACCGTCGGCACACCGGCCCAGCAGAAAGAGTTCAACGCCTGCAACCGCGACATCGTCGCCCGCGGCCGCGCTCCCGGCATCATCCCGGTCGAGGCCACCCAGCGGCCCTCCGCCGACATCATCCCCACCAGCCTGCGGGACCTGTTCGGCTACCGGTGGGCGTTCCGCTGCTCCACCGAAGCCAGCTCCGACACCATCCTCGGGCCACGGCTGGGCCAACAGGGCTACTCGGCCACCGAGATCGACCCCCAGGCCCGCGGCGTGTCCTGGCTGCGCGCCGAAGACGGCATCCCCCGCCGGGTCAAGGCCGCCTACCTCACCGACGCAGCAGATCATCGACCTGGCCGCCTGGGCCGCCCAGGCCCGCGCCACCCACCACGCCACGGACCACGCCGCTGCTGACGGGCAACGTGGTCCGGCTGCAGCGGGACGGTGATGCCGCATGACTACCCGCCATACACCGGGGACTGCTGCCCGGCCTGCGGCAGCGACCAGGTCATCCCCTACGCCGTCCTGGTCGGCGCCAGCGAGGAGTACGGCTACCAGTGCCTGGCCTGCGAGGTCATGTGGCCCGTCCTGACCTATCCCACAGTGACTGCGCGGCGACCTGACAGACCGTAAGCGGAGCCCGGCAGCATGAGCGCCCCGGCGCTGGCTCTGGCCCCCGTGCTGATCGATGACCGCACGGGGACCGGGAGCGAGCACCCGGACCCTCGACGCCGAGCTGCTCGACCGCGCCACCCGCGACGACTACGGCCAATGGCGTCGGTACCGCTCTGGCGGCCGGTGGCTGCGTCCGGCCCGATCCGGCTGCGCGGCACCATCCGCGACATCGACACCACGACCGGCGAGATCCTCCGCGACCTGGACACCACCGGCCTGCCCGACAAGGTGATCTACCTGCCGTGCGGGGACCGCCGCGCCTCGGTCTGCCCGCCCTGCGCCGAGACCTACCGGGCCGACACCTACCAGCTCATCCGCGCCGGGCTGGCCGGCGGCAAAGGCGTCCCCGAATCGGTCGCCATCCACCCGTGCGTGTTCGCCACCTTCACCGCCCCCTCCTTCGGCCCCGTCCACACCCGCGTGGTCACCAGCGGCGGCAGGGTTGCCCGCTGCCGGCCCCGCCGCAAGGCCAGCTACTGCCCGCACGGGCGACGGATCTCCTGCGGTCAGCGGCACAAGGAAGACGACGCCTGCCTGGGCAGGCCGCTGTGCCCGGACTGCTACGACTACCACGCCGCCGTGGTCTGGAACGCCCACGCCGCCGAGCTGTGGCGCCGCACCGTCATCGCCATCCGCCGCCGCCTCGACAAGCTCGCCAAAGCCCACGGCGCCCGGGTCCGGCTGTCCTACGCCAAGGTGGCCGAGTTCCAGCGCCGCGGCCTGATCCACTTCCACGCCATCTTCCGCCTCGACGGCATCGACCCCGCCCACCCCGAACGGACCGTCCCGCCGCCACCCGCCCTCACCGCCGACGCTGCTGGCCGATGTCATCCGGCCAGGCCGCCAGCGCGACCTGGTTCGCCACCGTCTCCCACCCGGCCAAGCCGAAAGGCTGGGACATCACCTGGGGCGCCCAGGTCGACCCCCGCGTCGTCCGGCTCACCGACGACGGCGAGATCACCGACATCGCGGTCGCCTCCTACCTGGCCAAGTACGCCACCAAGTCCACCGAGCCGGTCGGCGTACCGCCCGGCCGGATCACCGCTGAGAACGCCAGCCGCCTACGCCGACCCGCGCACCCACCAGGGACGGCTGATCGCCGCCTGCCTCAAGCTCGGCAGCCACCCGCACGAGGACTTCCAAGCCCTGCGCCGCTGGGCGCACATGCTCGGCTACCGCGGCCACTTCGCCACCAAGAGCCGCCGCTACTCCACCACCATGCGCGCCCTGCGCGCCGCCCGCCGCGACTGGCAACGCCGCCAGCACCCCGCCCCTGAACGCTCACGGCGACCAGACGCCGTCATCACCGCTCACCGACCTCGAATGGGCCGGACGAGGCTGGCGCACCAACGGCGACGCGCTCCTCGCCCTGTCCGCCGCCGCACGAGCCCGCGAGCACCGGCAGATCGCCCGCGAAGAATCGCGCGTCGCCTGATCAAGAGAAGAAAGGACTTACCGGTGAGCAAGATACTTCTGACCGTTCCGGAGGCGGCTGCCGCGTTGGCAATATCTCGTAGCAAGCTGTACGAACTGCTTGCGGCTGGCGTCGTCCGATCGGTTCGCATCGACGGTTCCCGCCGGGTTCCGGTTGAGGCGCTCGAAGCCTACGTCGCTGGCTTGCTCAGTGAGGAGGCGCCCGCTGATGCCACGGCTTCGTGATGGCGTGATCAAACGCGGAGGGTCCTGGTCCTACGTGATCAGGGTGCAGGATCCAGCCACCGGCGTGACCAAGCCGAAATGGGTCGGCGGCTTTGAGTCCGAGGAGGACGCCAAGGCAGCACGGGATGAGGCTCGCGTCCGTGCCCGGCGTGGCGAGTTCGTGAACCGGTCTACCTCGACAGTCGCGGACTACCTGGCGGAATGGCTGGATACGCATGCCTCGACGGTCAAGCCCAAGACGCTAGCAGGCTACCGCCACGATATTGATCACTACATCGTGCCCCGCATCGGCCGGATGCGACTGCAAGCACTGCGACCAGCCGTGATCTCCAAGCTCTACCGGGAGCTGGCCGAGCACGGCGGCCGTGATGGCGGGCCGTTGTCGGCGTGGACCGTTTCCCACATCCATCGCACCTTGCGCAAGGCCCTGGCTGACGCCGTGCATGTTGACCAGCTCCTTGCCGTCAATCCAGCCGAGCAAACGAAGCGCCCCCGGCATCGGGACGTCGAGCCAACCCGGGTCTGGACTGCTCAGCAGATGAACACCTTCCTCACCGCTGCACGGTCTCACCGGTTGTTCGCCTTCTACTGGCTGGCTGCCTACACCGGCGCCCGCCGCGGCGAACTGCTCTACCTCCGCTGGCAAGCGGTGAACCTGGAAACTGCTGAGGTCACTTTCGGCGGCTCCACCGCCGTGGTGCGCGGCCAGCGGATCGAAGGCACCACAAAGGGCGGCCGGTCCCGGGTAGTCAGCATCGACGGTGAGACCATGGCCGTCCTGCGCGAACACCGGCGCCGTCAAGCAGAAGAACGGCTAGCAGCCGGAGCCGCCTGGACAGACACCGGCGGCCTGGTCTTCACCAGCCGGTGGGGCGAACCGCTCTATCCCGACACCGTGACCGCGCTGATGAGCAAGCTGATCAGCCAGCACAACAAGTCGGTCCTGCCCCTGCTCAGGCGCTACCTCATGCCCGGCTGCACGATCTGCGCCACCTGCACGCGACCACGCTGCTACTCGCTGGAGTCCCGGTCCATGTCGTGGCGGCCCGGCTTGGCCATGCAGACCCGGCCGTTACTTTGCGCGTCTACTCCCACGTGCTGCGCGAACATGCCCTCGGCGTCGGCGATGTCTTCGCCCAGGCCGTGGAGGCTGCGTTAGCAAATCCGTTAGCAAGCCCGGCCAGCAGACTTGATCAAGTCAGCGTTTTGCGCTGGTCAGAGGTGGTGGTCAGGGGCGGGGTCGAACCGCCGACCTTCCGCTTTTCAGGCGGACGCTCATACCAACTGAGCTACCTGACCGTGCCTGAGCCGCTTGCCGCCGAACGGAGACCAAGCAGACCCAGCCGAGCGGTCCTGACGGGACTTGAACCCGCGACCTCCACCTTGACAGGGTGGCGAGCTAACCGACTGCTCTACAGGACCATGCGTGCTGACCGGGGTGGTCAGCGGTGCCCCCAACGGGATTCGAACCCGTGCCGCCGCCTTGAAAGGGCGGTGTCCTAGGCCACTAGACGATGGGGGCCGGACGGCCTTCGCCGCCTTGACCCTTGGCGCCCGCCGTCGGGGACTGCCCCAGCATAGGGGACAACTGGCGTGCCCGGCAAAGCGGAACCGGGCACCCCGGTCACACCCCTGCGACAGCCTGCTGGATCGAGCGCTGCAGCCAGCACCGCCCGCCGGTACGGCCGCCGGGCGCGAAAACGATCATGGCGGAACCCCTTGCGCAATTACTGATTTTTCGACACGGTAGGCACTCGACCAACGACGTAGGGTCACTACCGCCTGTTACCGGCCACCTTTGGTCATCCCGGGATCAGTTGCAGAGAGTGAGATATCAGTTGCACTGCGCACTACGGCACCGCAAGGCCGAGAAGGCATAGCCAAGCCGAGACAGAGCAGAGAAGAGCAACACCGTGCATAACGGAGAGCACCCCCCGCTCCCCCCGAAGTCCGGGCCGCCCGCCGCCGGCCCACCGGCCACCCGCCCATGGACGGCCCACTCATCCGCAGGCCGCCCGCGGGCAGCCAGCGCATGCGGCCCGGTCCGGCCGCCACCGGCTGCCTGAGGCCCCGCCCGTGTCCAGCCGTGAGGTGTTCGCCAGCACCGAGTTCCGCGCGCTGTGGTCCGCTCAGCTGGTCTTCGGCTGGGGATCAGCTGGCCCAGGTCACCATCGGGTTCGTCGTGTACGTCAAGACCGGGTCGCCGTTCCTGGCCGCGCTGGCCTACGCGCTGACTTATCTGCCGTCCCTGCTGGGCGGCCCGGCACTGGCCGGGCTGGCCGGCGCCTTCCCCCGCCAGCAGATCATGATCACTCTGGATCTGGCCAGGGCGGGGCTGGTTGCGCTGATGGCGCTGCCTGGCATGCCGATACCGGGGTTAGCCGCGCTGTTCTTCGGCACCGCGCTGCTCGGCCCCCCGTTCGCCACGGCCCGGGCCGGGCTGCTCACCGAGGTGCTGCCCCGCGCCATGCGGCCGGCCGGGCTGGCGATGGGGAACCAGACCGCCCAGCTGGGCCAGATCGCCGGGCTGCTGGCGGGCGGCGGGCTCGTGGCTGCAATCGGCCCGTACCGGGTGCTGGCCCTGGACTCGCTGTCCTTCAGCCTGTCGGCGGGCATCCTGGCCTGCTGGGTACGGGCCCGGCCCGCGCCGCCGGACAGCCCAGGCGCCCGGCCCAGCCAGGAGATCACCCGGGCGGGCCTGAGCACGGTCTTCGGCACCCCGGCGCTGCGCGTCCTGGTGCTGTTCGGCTGGCTGGCCGGCTTCACCGTGGTACCCGAGGGACTGGCCGCGCCATACGCGCACTCGCTGGGCGGCGGCGCGCCCATGCTCCTGGCCGCTGCACCGGCTGGCCTGCTGATCGGGGCGTTCGTGCTCGGCCGGCGATCCGGCCGGCCGACCGGCTGCGGCCGATGGGCTGGCTGGCCATGCTGTCCTGCGCTCCGCTGATCTTCTGCCAGGTGCACCCGCCGGCCCCGATGGTCGCGCTGCTCTGGGCGCTGGCCGGGGCGGGCGGCGCGTACCAGCTGGCCGCCGCGGCGGCCTTCGTCCGGGCCCTGCCGCAGACGGAGAAGGCGCGTGCGTTCGCGGTCGCGCAGTCCGGGCTACTCGCCGCCCAGGTGGCCGGCCTGCCGACGGCCGGCGCGGTGGCGAAGCGCCTCGGGCCACCGGCCGCGGTGGCGCTGGCCGGCCTGATCGGCCTGGTGGCCGCCGCCGTGCTGGCCACCGACTGGATCCGCCGGCACGCGGAGCTGCTGGCCCGGCTGGACGGCGCTCAGCTCACCAGTCCAGAACACGAGCTCACCAGCGGGCAGCACCAACTAGCCGACCCGCACCCCCGGATCACTGGCCAGCTGCTCAGCGGCAGGCACGCGCACCGGGCGCCGCGCGACGCGCGCGACCTGCCCGGCGAGGCCCGGCTAGCTGCTGCCGGTCTTCTTGATCAGGTTCTCGGCGATCGACGCGCCCTCCCCCTCTTCCGGGATGACGATCCATCCGGCCAGGTAGATCAGCGCGCCCACGCCAAATGTGATCACCGAGACAGCCAGGAAGATGAGCCGGACCAGGGTGGCGTCGATACCGAAGTATTGAGCGATCCCGGAGCAGACGCCGGCCACCAGCCGGCCGTCCCGCGTCCGGACTAGCCGCTTAGGCGGATTGGGCTCAGTCATGCCCCGATCATTCCCGGTCATACTGGGTCCAGACAGCCAAACGCCGCACGCATACGCTGGCGGGGTAGGTAACGGTTGACCGGAAGGACCCGCCCATGCCGAACGCCGCAGGCCAGCCAGGCGCCGACCTCGATCTGCTGCGGATCGACAAGCAGCTGAGCCAGGACGAGACCCTGGTCCGCGACACGGTGCGGGCGTTCGCTGCGGAACGGGTCATGCCGCATGTCGCGGACTGGTTCGAGGCCGGTACGCTGCCCCGTGAACTAGCCCCTGAGCTGGGCAAGCTGGGCCTGCTCGGGATGCACCTGACCGGTTATGGCTGCGCCGGGATGGGCGCGATCGCCTACGGCGTGGCCTGCCGCGAGCTGGAAGCGGCCGATTCGGGCCTGCGCAGCCTGGTCTCCGTGCAGGGCTCGCTGGCCATGTTCCCGATCTGGAAGTACGGCTCGGACGAGCAGAAAGAGGAGTGGCTGCCGCGGATGGCGGCCGGCGAGGCCGTGGGCTGTTTCGGGCTGACCGAGCCGGATCACGGCAGCGACCCGGGCGGCATGACCACCACGGCCAAGCCCAACGGGACCGGCTGGGTGCTGAACGGCACCAAGATGTGGATCACCAACGGGTCGGTGGCCGACATCGCCGTGGTGTGGGCGCGCACCCCGGACGGCATCCGGGGCTTCCTGGTGCCCAAGAGCGCCCGGGGTTTCACCGCCCGGAACATCCACAAGAAGCTGTCGCTGCGCGCCTCGATCAGCTCCGAGCTGCACCTCGACTCGGTCAAGCTGCCCGCCGAGGCGATGCTGCCCGGGGTGTCCGGGCTCAAGGGTCCGCTGTCCTGCCTGTCCGAGGCGCGGTACGGCATCGCCTGGGGCGCCACCGGGGCGGCCCGGTCCTGCCTGGAGGCGGCCGTGGACTACGCCCGGACCCGGGAGCAGTTCGGCAAGCCGATCGGCAGCTTCCAGCTCACCCAGGGCAAGCTGGCCTGGATGCTGGCCGACCTGCAGCGCGCCCAGCTCCTCGCGCTGCATCTGGGCCGGCTGAAGGAAGCCGGGGAGATCACCCCGGAACAGGTCAGCCTGGGCAAGATGTGCAACGTGCGGGCCGCGCTGGACATCGCCCGGCAGGCCCGGACCATCCTCGGCGCCAGCGGGATCACGCTGGAGTACCCGGTGATGCGGCACGCGGCCAACCTGGAGTCGGTGCTGACCTACGAGGGCACCGAGGAGATCCACACGCTGGCCCTCGGCCAGGCCATCACCGGCATCTCCGCCTACCGCTGACCGTCCGCGCCGGCCAAGCCTGCCCATATCGAACGCCAGTCCCACCAGCCGGGTCCGGCTGGTGGGACGGTTTGCGCTGGACGGCGTTAGGAGCGCGGCGTCACCGGTGCGCGGCCGCCGGGACGGCCGGCCGACTGGCCGGGCGGCCGGTGCGGGCGGTGACCCGGCGGGCCCGGGCGGCCAGCGCGCCGGTGCGGGCCAGCAGCATGGCTACCGACAGGAAGATCAGGCCGTCGGTCAGCGCGTTCACGGTGACCTGGTTGGTGATCATCCAGTGGCCCAGCTGCGCGCCGAACAGGTGCGTCGAGCCGTAGGCGAAGAAGATCCGGCCGCCGACCACCACGATCCAGACCAGCGCGTACGGCAGGCCGGCCCAGGTGCGCACCCGGCCCGACGGCGCGTCGTAGGACACCCGCATCAGCGCGGCGGCCAGCACGCCCAGCGCCAGCCCGGCCGCGGCCGCGGCGGCTTCCAGCACCAGTCCGGTCCCGGAGGTGGCCACGCCCTTGAAGAAGAACGGGACAATCGCGGCGGCGGCGATGAACGGGCGGATCAGCCGGAACCGGGTCACCGTGCGGTGGCCCAGGTCGGAGATCAGCACCACGGCGAGGATGATGAGGTTGGGGATCAGGACGCTGGCGGTCATCTCGGGGCTCCTAGCTGAGCTGGTGTGTTCGTTACACCAGCAACGCTAGGTAGCCGGCCCCTCCCGGCGCGTCGGCCTCCGGCTTGACTCAAGGTGGAGAATCCGTCTCCACCCTGCTCTCCAACCAGCCTCAACCCGGCGTCAGCGCAACGACAGCGCGGCCAGGGCGGCGTTGACGATCGAGCCGGGGTCCAGGTCGTGCGCCCGGTACAGGTCGGCGACCGCGCCGGACTGGCCAAAGCTGTCCACGCCCAGGCTGACCGCGGGCACCCCGAGCGCGGAGCCGAGCCAGCTCAGCGTGTGCGAGGCGGCGTCGTGCACGGTGACGATCGGCGCCCGGTCCGGGAACGCGGTGCGCAGCGCACCGGGGATGGACGGCGCGGTCGCGGTGCGCACGCCCTGCCGCAGCGTCCGCTGCCAGGCCCGGTACAGCCGGTCCGCCGAGGTCACGTTGACCACGCTGGCCGCGATGCCTTCCTCCCTCAGCTCGGCCGCCGCCGCCAGCACCTCGGGCAGCACCGCACCGCAGCCCGCGAGGTGCACCCGGGGCGCGGTCTCGGCCAGGTCCCCCGCCTCGACCAGCCGGTACGCGCCGGCCAGCACCTGCCTGCGCAGCACGGCATCACCCAGCCGCTCCCGCGCGTCCGCGAACGGCTGCTGGTCGATGGCCCGGGTGCTCAGCCGGAAGTAGAACGCGCCGCTTTCCACCGCCCCCGGTGGCACCGCCCCGGGCGGGCCGCCGCCGGACGGTGCGGTGGGCGGGGCGCCACCCGGCGCGGCCCCGGCCGCCGCGATGGCCTGCAGCGCGCCGCACATCAGCCAGTCCAGCGCGACCGCGTAGCCGGGCTCGATGAACGTGACTCCCGGCAGCTCCAGCCCGACCGACGCGGTGATCGTGGACTGGTGCGCACCGCCCTCCGGCGCCAGGGTGACCCCGGACGGCGTGCCGGCCACGATGAACCGCGCGCCCGAGTACACCGAGTAGATGAACGCGTCCAGCCCGCGCAGCACGAACGGGTCGTACACCGTGCCCACCGGCAGCAGCGGCTGGTCGGACAGGTCCCAGGCCAGCCCGAGCTGGCCGAGCAACAGGAACAGGTTCATCTCGCTAATGCCTAGCTCGATGGCTGCCCCTCCGGCCCCTCCTACGATTTCAGCACCGGATCATCGGTCCACGCCCGCCGCGCGGCCGGGCTGAACACCCGCACCCGGTTGATGAACCCGGCCAGGTTGGTCGAGGCGGCCACGTCGGGCGCCGCCGTGACCAGGTAGGGGGCCACGCTTTCGCGCCGGGACAGGTCAACCAGAATTCTGCCGAACGCTCCCTGGGTGGCCAGCGCCCGGCTGGCCCGGATCCCGGTGGCGTCGGGGATGGTCAACGCGGGCGCCGGCGCGCGCGGCGGCCTGGTCAGCTGCTCCCGCCGGGCCGCGGTCCACTGGCCGGCCGGGGTCATCGGGTCGAACCGGTCCCACTCGGTCTGCGGGGTGAGGCCAAGCCGGGTCCGCATCTCGTCGATCTGCTCGCTGGTCAGCAGCGCGGAATGGTTCCGCGGGTTGCCCGCGATCGGCAGCCCCAGCCCTTGACCGTGTACAGAGTACCACGCTGGGCCGGTCCTTCTCCGCGTCACACTCGGCGAAGCAGTCCAGCAGCGAGCCCAGGTCGTGCCCGGCCAGGTCGGTGACCAGCGTGGCCAGCTGTCATCCGGATAGTCCGCGAGAAGCCGCTGACCTCCACGGGCGCGCCGTCCAGGAACCGGGCCCGCAACTCCGCCGGGGCCAGGCCGAACAGCGACTGGTAATGCTCGTTAGGCATGGCATTGATCCAGTCGCGGAGCTGGCCGCCGCCGGGCCGGGCGAACGCCGCCTGCAGCCGCTGGCCATATTTGGCCTCGACCACATGCCAGCCGGCCGCGGGGAACTGCTGCTCCCAACTGGGTGATCCGTACCCCGGGCACCACCCGGTCCAGCGACTGCCGGTTCAGGTCGACGATCCAGATGACCGAACCGAGCCCGTCGGTGGCCGGGTCGGCGACCGCCTCCCAGATGTTGCCCTCGTCCAGTTCGGCGTCGCCGATCAGCGCGATGAACCGGCTCCGCGGCCGCGGCCCGAAGTGCGCGTCCACGTACCGCCGGGCCGCCGCGGCGAACAGCGGCGCGGCGGCGCCGAGGCCGACCGAGCCGGTGGAAAAGCCGGGCGCGTCCGGGTCCTTGGTCCGGCTCGGGTAGGCCTGCAGCCCGCCGAACGCGCGCAGCGTGGTCAGGTAGCTGCGGTCCAGGTTGCCGAGCAGGTACTGGATGGCGTGGTAGACCGGCGAGGCGTGCGGCTTCACGCTGACCTTGTCCGGCGCGTCCAGGAAGCTGAAGTACAGCGCGGTCATGGC
>CAWFDX010000012.1:0-11153 GCA_963814645.1 uncultured Actinomycetes bacterium
TGGTCAGGGGCGGGGTCGAACCGCCGACCTTCCGCTTTTCAGGCGGACGCTCATACCAACTGAGCTACCTGACCGTGCCTGAGCCGCTTGCCGCCGAACGGAGACCAAGCAGACCCAGCCGAGCGGTCCTGACGGGACTTGAACCCGCGACCTCCACCTTGACAGGGTGGCGAGCTAACCGACTGCTCTACAGGACCATGCGTGCTGACCGGGGTGGTCAGCGGTGCCCCCAACGGGATTCGAACCCGTGCCGCCGCCTTGAAAGGGCGGTGTCCTAGGCCACTAGACGATGGGGGCCGGACGGCCTTCGCCGCCTTGACCCTTGGCGCCCGCCGTCGGGGACTGCCCCAGCATAGGGGACAACTGGCGTGCCCGGCAAAGCGGAACCGGGCACCCCGGTCACACCCCTGCGACAGCCTGCTGGATCGAGCGCTGCAGCCAGCACCGCCCGCCGGTACGGCCGCCGGGCGCGAAAACGATCATGGCGGAACCCCTTGCGCAATTACTGATTTTTCGACACGGTAGGCACTCGACCAACGACGTAGGGTCACTACCGCCTGTTACCGGCCACCTTTGGTCATCCCGGGATCAGTTGCAGAGAGTGAGATATCAGTTGCACTGCGCACTACGGCACCGCAAGGCCGAGAAGGCATAGCCAAGCCGAGACAGAGCAGAGAAGAGCAACACCGTGCATAACGGAGAGCACCCCCCGCTCCCCCGAAGTCCGGGCCGCCAGGCCGCCGGCCCACCGGCCACCCGCCCATGGACGGCCCACTCATCCGCAGGCCGCCCGCGGGCAGCCAGCGCATGCGGCCCGGTCCGGCCGCCACCGGCTGCCTGAGGCCCCGCCCGTGTCCAGCCGTGAGGTGTTCGCCAGCACCGAGTTCCGCGCGCTGTGGTCCGCTCAGCTGCTGTCTTCGGCTGGGGATCAGCTGGCCCAGGTCACCATCGGGTTCGTCGTGTACGTCAAGACCGGGTCGCCGTTCCTGGCCGCGCTGGCCTACGCGCTGACTTATCTGCCGTCCCTGCTGGGCGGCCCGGCACTGGCCGGGCTGGCCGGCGCCTTCCCCCGCCAGCAGATCATGATCACTCTGGATCTGGCCAGGGCGGGGCTGGTTGCGCTGATGGCGCTGCCTGGCATGCCGATACCGGGGTTAGCCGCGCTGTTCTTCGGCACCGCGCTGCTCGGCCCCCCGTTCGCCACGGCCCGGGCCGGGCTGCTCACCGAGGTGCTGCCCCGCGCCATGCGGCCGGCCGGGCTGGCGATGGGGAACCAGACCGCCCAGCTGGGCCAGATCGCCGGGCTGCTGGCGGGCGGCGGGCTCGTGGCTGCAATCGGCCCGTACCGGGTGCTGGCCCTGGACTCGCTGTCCTTCAGCCTGTCGGCGGGCATCCTGGCCTGCTGGGTACGGGCCCGGCCCGCGCCGCCGGACAGCCCAGGCGCCCGGCCCAGCCAGGAGATCACCCGGGCGGGCCTGAGCACGGTCTTCGGCACCCCGGCGCTGCGCGTCCTGGTGCTGTTCGGCTGGCTGGCCGGCTTCACCGTGGTACCCGAGGGACTGGCCGCGCCATACGCGCACTCGCTGGGCGGCGGCGCGCCCATGCTCCTGGCCGCTGCACCGGCTGGCCTGCTGATCGGGGCGTTCGTGCTCGGCCGGCTGATCCGGCCGGCCGACCGGCTGCGGCCGATGGGCTGGCTGGCCATGCTGTCCTGCGCTCCGCTGATCTTCTGCCAGGTGCACCCGCCGGCCCCGATGGTCGCGCTGCTCTGGGCGCTGGCCGGGGCGGGCGGCGCGTACCAGCTGGCCGCCGCGGCGGCCTTCGTCCGGGCCCTGCCGCAGACGGAGAAGGCGCGTGCGTTCGCGGTCGCGCAGTCCGGGCTACTCGCCGCCCAGGTGGCCGGCCTGCTGACGGCCGGCGCGGTGGCGAAGCGCCTCGGGCCACCGGCCGCGGTGGCGCTGGCCGGCCTGATCGGCCTGGTGGCCGCCGCCGTGCTGGCCACCGACTGGATCCGCCGGCACGCGGAGCTGCTGGCCCGGCTGGACGGCGCTCAGCTCACCAGTCCAGAACACGAGCTCACCAGCGGGCAGCACCAACTAGCCGACCCGCACCCCCGGATCACTGGCCAGCTGCTCAGCGGCAGGCACGCGCACCGGGCGCCGCGCGACGCGCGCGACCTGCCCGGCGAGGCCCGGCTAGCTGCTGCCGGTCTTCTTGATCAGGTTCTCGGCGATCGACGCGCCCTCCCCCTCTTCCGGGATGACGATCCATCCGGCCAGGTAGATCAGCGCGCCCACGCCAAATGTGATCACCGAGACAGCCAGGAAGATGAGCCGGACCAGGGTGGCGTCGATACCGAAGTATTCAGCGATCCCGGAGCAGACGCCGGCCACCAGCCGGCCGTCCCGCGTCCGGACTAGCCGCTTAGGCGGATTGGGCTCAGTCATGCCCCGATCATTCCCGGTCATACTGGGTCCAGACAGCCAAACGCCGCACGCATACGCTGGCGGGGTAGGTAACGGTTGACCGGAAGGACCCGCCCATGCCGAACGCCGCAGGCCAGCCAGGCGCCGACCTCGATCTGCTGCGGATCGACAAGCAGCTGAGCCAGGACGAGACCCTGGTCCGCGACACGGTGCGGGCGTTCGCTGCGGAACGGGTCATGCCGCATGTCGCGGACTGGTTCGAGGCCGGTACGCTGCCCCGTGAACTAGCCCCTGAGCTGGGCAAGCTGGGCCTGCTCGGGATGCACCTGACCGGTTATGGCTGCGCCGGGATGGGCGCGATCGCCTACGGCGTGGCCTGCCGCGAGCTGGAAGCGGCCGATTCGGGCCTGCGCAGCCTGGTCTCCGTGCAGGGCTCGCTGGCCATGTTCCCGATCTGGAAGTACGGCTCGGACGAGCAGAAAGAGGAGTGGCTGCCGCGGATGGCGGCCGGCGAGGCCGTGGGCTGTTTCGGGCTGACCGAGCCGGATCACGGCAGCGACCCGGGCGGCATGACCACCACGGCCAAGCCCAACGGGACCGGCTGGGTGCTGAACGGCACCAAGATGTGGATCACCAACGGGTCGGTGGCCGACATCGCCGTGGTGTGGGCGCGCACCCCGGACGGCATCCGGGGCTTCCTGGTGCCCAAGAGCGCCCGGGGTTTCACCGCCCGGAACATCCACAAGAAGCTGTCGCTGCGCGCCTCGATCAGCTCCGAGCTGCACCTCGACTCGGTCAAGCTGCCCGCCGAGGCGATGCTGCCCGGGGTGTCCGGGCTCAAGGGTCCGCTGTCCTGCCTGTCCGAGGCGCGGTACGGCATCGCCTGGGGCGCCACCGGGGCGGCCCGGTCCTGCCTGGAGGCGGCCGTGGACTACGCCCGGACCCGGGAGCAGTTCGGCAAGCCGATCGGCAGCTTCCAGCTCACCCAGGGCAAGCTGGCCTGGATGCTGGCCGACCTGCAGCGCGCCCAGCTCCTCGCGCTGCATCTGGGCCGGCTCAAGGAAGCCGGGGAGATCACCCCGGAACAGGTCAGCCTGGGCAAGATGTGCAACGTGCGGGCCGCGCTGGACATCGCCCGGCAGGCCCGGACCATCCTCGGCGCCAGCGGGATCACGCTGGAGTACCCGGTGATGCGGCACGCGGCCAACCTGGAGTCGGTGCTGACCTACGAGGGCACCGAGGAGATCCACACGCTGGCCCTCGGCCAGGCCATCACCGGCATCTCCGCCTACCGCTGACCGTCCGCGCCGGCCAAGCCTGCCCATATCGAACGCCAGTCCCACCAGCCGGGTCCGGCTGGTGGGACGGTTTGCGCTGGACGGCGTTAGGAGCGCGGCGTCACCGGTGCGCGGCCGCCGGGACGGCCGGCCGACTGGCCGGGCGGCCGGTGCGGGCGGTGACCCGGCGGGCCCGGGCGGCCAGCGCGCCGGTGCGGGCCAGCAGCATGGCTACCGACAGGAAGATCAGGCCGTCGGTCAGCGCGTTCACGGTGACCTGGTTGGTGATCATCCAGTGGCCCAGCTGCGCGCCGAACAGGTGCGTCGAGCCGTAGGCGAAGAAGATCCGGCCGCCGACCACCACGATCCAGACCAGCGCGTACGGCAGGCCGGCCCAGGTGCGCACCCGGCCCGACGGCGCGTCGTAGGACACCCGCATCAGCGCGGCGGCCAGCACGCCCAGCGCCAGCCCGGCCGCGGCCGCGGCGGCTTCCAGCACCAGTCCGGTCCCGGAGGTGGCCACGCCCTTGAAGAAGAACGGGACAATCGCGGCGGCGGCGATGAACGGGCGGATCAGCCGGAACCGGGTCACCGTGCGGTGGCCCAGGTCGGAGATCAGCACCACGGCGAGGATGATGAGGTTGGGGATCAGGACGCTGGCGGTCATCTCGGGGCTCCTAGCTGAGCTGGTGTGTTCGTTACACCAGCAACGCTAGGTAGCCGGCCCCTCCCGGCGCGTCGGCCTCCGGCTTGACTCAAGGTGGAGAATCCGTCTCCACCCTGCTCTCCAACCAGCCTCAACCCGGCGTCAGCGCAACGACAGCGCGGCCAGGGCGGCGTTGACGATCGAGCCGGGGTCCAGGTCGTGCGCCCGGTACAGGTCGGCGACCGCGCCGGACTGGCCAAAGCTGTCCACGCCCAGGCTGACCGCGGGCACCCCGAGCGCGGAGCCGAGCCAGCTCAGCGTGTGCGAGGCGGCGTCGTGCACGGTGACGATCGGCGCCCGGTCCGGGAACGCGGTGCGCAGCGCACCGGGGATGGACGGCGCGGTCGCGGTGCGCACGCCCTGCCGCAGCGTCCGCTGCCAGGCCCGGTACAGCCGGTCCGCCGAGGTCACGTCAACCACGCTGGCCGCGATGCCTTCCTCCCTCAGCTCGGCCGCCGCCGCCAGCACCTCGGGCAGCACCGCACCGCAGCCCGCGAGGTGCACCCGGGGCGCGGTCTCGGCCAGGTCCCCCGCCTCGACCAGCCGGTACGCGCCGGCCAGCACCTGCCTGCGCAGCACGGCATCACCCAGCCGCTCCCGCGCGTCCGCGAACGGCTGCTGGTCGATGGCCCGGGTGCTCAGCCGGAAGTAGAACGCGCCGCTTTCCACCGCCCCCGGTGGCACCGCCCCGGGCGGGCCGCCGCCGGACGGTGCGGTGGGCGGGGCGCCACCCGGCGCGGCCCCGGCCGCCGCGATGGCCTGCAGCGCGCCGCACATCAGCCAGTCCAGCGCGACCGCGTAGCCGGGCTCGATGAACGTGACTCCCGGCAGCTCCAGCCCGACCGACGCGGTGATCGTGGACTGGTGCGCACCGCCCTCCGGCGCCAGGGTGACCCCGGACAGCGTGCCGGCCACGATGAACCGCGCGCCCGAGTACACCGAGTAGATGAACGCGTCCAGCCCGCGCAGCACGAACGGGTCGTACACCGTGCCCACCGGCAGCAGCGGCTGGTCGGACAGGTCCCAGGCCAGCCCGAGCTGGCCGAGCAACAGGAACAGGTTCATCTCGCTAATGCCTAGCTCGATGTGCTGCCCCTCCGGCCCCTCCGACCACTTCAGCACCGGATCATCGGTCCACGCCCGCCGCGCGGCCGGGCTGAACACCCGCACCCGGTTGATGAACCCGGCCAGGTTGGTCGAGGTGGCCACGTCGGGCGCCGCCGTGACCAGGTAGGGGGCCACGCTTTCGCGCCGGGACAGGTCAACCAGAATTCTGCCGAACGCTTCCTGGGTGGCCAGCGCCCGGCTGGCCCGGATCCCGGTGGCGTCGGGGATGGTCAACGCGGGCGCCGGCGCCCGCGGCGGCCTGGTCAGCTGCTCCCGCCGGGCCGCGGTCCACTGGCCGGCCGGGGTCATCGGGTCGAACCGGTCCCACTCGGTCTGCGGGGTGAGGCCGAGCCGGGTCCGCATCTCGTCGATCTGCTCGCTGGTCAGCAGCGCGGAATGGTTCCGCGGGTTGCCGGCGATCGGCAGCCCCCAGCCCTTGACCGTGTACACAAACACCACACTGGGCCGGTCCTTCTCCGCGTCACACTGGGCGAAGCTGTCCAGCAGCGAGCCCAGGTCGTGCCCAGCCAGGTCGGTGACCAGCGTGGCCAGCTCGTCATCCGGATAGTCCGCGCAGAAGCCGCCCACCGCCACCGGCGCGCCGTCCAGGAACCGGGCCCGCAACTCCGCCGGGGCCAGGCCGAACAGCGACTGGTAATGCTCGTTCGGCATGGCATCGATCCAGTCGCGGAGCTGGTCGCCGCCGGGCCGGGCGAACGCGGCTTGCAGCCGCTGCCCATATTTCGCCTCGACCACGTGCCAGCCGGCCGCGGTGAACTGCTGCTCCCACTGGGCGATCCGTACCCCGGGCACCACCCGGTCCAGCGACTGCCGGTTCAGGTCGACGATCCACATGACCGAACCGAGCCCGTCGGTGGCCGGGTCCGCGACCGCCTCCCAGATGTTGCCCTCGTCCAGTTCCGCGTCGCCGATCAGCGCGATGAACCGGCTCCGCGGCCGCGGGCCGAAGTGCGCGTCCACGTACCGCCGGGCCGCCGCGGCGAACAGTGGCGCGGCCGCGCCGAGGCCGACCGAGCCGGTCGAGAAGTCGGGCGCGTCCGGGTCCTTGGTCCGGCTCGGGTATGCCTGCAGGCCGCCGAACGCGCGCAGTGTGGTCAGGTAGCTGCGGTCCAGGTTGCCGAGCAGGTACTGGATGGCGTGGTAGACCGGCGAGGCGTGCGGCTTCACGCTGACCTTGTCCGGCGCGTCCAGGAAGCTGAAGTACAGCGCGGTCATGGCGCTGACCAGGCTGGCGCTGGACGCCTGATGGCCGCCGACTTTGACGCCGTCACCGGTGTCCCGGTCATGGTTGGCCGCGTCCACGATGCGGGTGGCCAGCCAGAGCACCCGCTGCTGGATCTCGTCGAGCACGGCCAGATCGGCCTGGGCCGCGGCGCTGCGGCCCGCGCTGGTCACGGTCATCGCCCACCAGCATCGCATCCGCGGCGGCCGGCCGGCCAGCGGGAGCTCTTTCTGCGACGATGGACGGATGATCGATTCGTCCGAGGTGCGTAATGACCCCAGCGGGTCCCGGTTGGTCGCTGGTCCCCCCGGCAAGGAAGCCGAGCTGCTCTACCGGGTGCGCAACGGCCGACTGATACTCGTGCACACCGAAGTGCCTATCGAGCTGGAGGGACACGGGATCGGCGGGAAGCTGGTCAGCGCGGCGGTGGACTACGCGGCCGACCACGGCCTGGTCCTGGTGCCGTCCTGCCCGTTCGCCCAGTCCTGGCTGGACCACCACTCCGACGTCGCGGCGCGGGTCCAGCTCGACCAGCCCAGGTAAGTTGGTCTGGCCATGACCGTGCCGGTATTTGCCCGCTACATATTCTTCGCCCTGGGCCTGCTCCTGGTCATCATCGACGGGAACAGCGTCGTCGGAACTCTGATCGTGCCGCGGCCAGCCGGTGGGCGGCTGATGGTCTGGGTGGACCGGGTCAATCATGCCTGGTTCGGACTGCTCACCTGGCCGGTCGGCGACTTCCGGCGGCGGGACCGGGTGATGGCCGCGGAAGCGGCCACCCTGCTCATCTGGCAGCTGGTGACCTGGCTCGGCGTCGCGTACGTGGGCTTCACCCTGATGCTGTGGCCCTTCGTGCCGAGCTTCAGCGACGCGCTGGATACCGCCGGCCCCGCGCTGTGGTTCATCGGCGACTCGTCGGTGCATGGCTGGGGTGAGCGGCTGGTCCAGTACGCGGGGGCGTTCTTCGGGCTGGTCACGGTCACCCTGCAGATCGCCTACCTGCCCACGCTGTACTCCGCGTTCAACCGGCGGGAAACTGACATCGCCCTGCTGAACGCCCGTGCGGGCGTGCCGTCCTGGGGCCCGGAACTGCTGGCCCGGACGCATTACGCGCTGGGCTCCGGGCAGTCCACCATCGGCACCCTGCCCGACCTCTACGAGCAGTGGGAACGCTGGGCGGCTGACATCGCGGAGAGCCACACCACCTACCTGCCGCTGGTCCGGTTCCGCTCGCCTCGCCCGCTGTCCTCGTGGGTGACCGCGCTGCTCTCCGTGCTCGACTCCGCCGCCATGTACCTGGCGCTGTCGCCGAAAGACGCGCCCACGGTGAAGGCCCGGCTGTGCCTGCGCAGCGGCTTTCAGTGCTTCGGCGACATCGCCCGCGCGCTGGGCTACCCGGTGCCGCTGGAGCCGGACGCGTCGCAGGGCATCAGCCTGACCTACGATGACTTCCTCAAGGGCATCAAGCACATGCGCAAGGTCAACTTCCCGATCGAGCGGGATCCGGCCGACGCCTGGCCCGACTTCGTCGGCTGGCGGGTCAACTACGAGCAAGCTGCGTACGCGGTGGCCCGGGACATCAATGCCGTCCCGGCCCTGTGGTCCGGCCCGCGTAAGCACAAGGTCGAGCAGATGGCGCCGTTCCGGCCGGCGCCGGGCCGGCCGACCGGCTACCACCCGGCCAAGGGTCACCCGGCCAAGGGCCGCCTGGCCCGGGTCCGCCCGTCCCGCAACCACCGCACCGAAGACCACCGGCCCGAAGAGCACCCCGCCAAGACCCACCCCGCCAAGGACCACGTGGCCAAAGACCACCGCCCCGACGACAGCGGGGCCCAGGATCACCGGCCAGCCGGCGACGGTGCACCAGACCATCCGGCGACCGAGCCCTCGCCCCAGGACGCCGCGCAGCCAGCCCAGCCGTCCACCGACAACCCGCCGACCTGACCGTTGATCATGGTCCTGGGCTTCTTTTCACGCGACTGGTGCGCTTCGCGGGTCGTTTTGTCCGGATTTCGCGTACCAAACACGTGATAAGTGGCCGATCAGGCCGGCCAGGCCTGGGCCCGGTTACCCGGTCGGCTCCCAGCGGAGCCCGTCGTTGTCCTCACAGACGATCGTCTGGCCGTCTCCGGCGATGCCAGCCACGCCCTGGTCTGAGTCGCGGCAGTACTCGCCGGGCTCGTAGCAGGTGCCCTCATCGCTGAGCGGAAAGCAGTGCTGCGCGGATGCGCTTGACCCGGCCGAACCCCGCCACGCGGCCACTTGCTGCTGGCATGACTCGGCCACCGGTACCGCGGACGGGATAGACCCGGCCGGGTCAGTCTTCGTGGCCGCCGTCGGCGCGCCGAACGCGTTGGCGATGACGCCAATGACTAATAGCGCCGCGAACACGGACAGACCGATGGCCCAGGCCCGGCGATTCCTCTTAGTGGTCATGTCGACACGACGCGCTACCATGCGGCATGGTTGACCACTGCCGGGAAGCGCGCCCGCCGGGTGAGTCGGTACGCTTCGTGCGACGGTGCGGGCCTTCGCCGGCCGCCACCGGGGCGTTAGCTCAATGGCAGAGCAGCGGACTTTTAATCCGTCGGTTCAGGGTTCGAGCCCCTGGCGCCCCACCAGTCACAGCCCCACCAGTAACTTGTGTCACTTCGGCTGAGGCTTGACAAGTGCGCTTCGGTAATGGCTGACGGCGTTCCGGGCCGTTCCTTGATCATTCTTGCCGCCTTGGGGCCGATGTCCCAGGTGGTGGCGGGCGCCTATCTGTGGTTACGATCCGAAATAGCCGTACTGGCGGGGGCTGCGTCACTTCTATCGCAGGAGGTATCGGTGAATATCACTCTTCCCCAACTGAAGTCCGGCGACAAGGACGCGCCGCACGACCGGATGGTGCACCGACTGCAGGGCCTGTGCACTGCGCTTGGCAACCCGGTCACGATCGATGGCGTCTTCGGCCCCAACACTGAGGTCGCGGTCAAGGCTCAGCAGAAGGCTTTCGGGCTATCCCAGTCCGGGGTCGTCAACGACGGCACCTGGTCGAAACTGATCGGGGGCTAGAACGGCCGATCGGCTGTATCTTGACGGCTGACTCTTGCCTTAGTCCAGCGATCAAGTCTCCGCAGCTCCATGCAGGTCAGGACGGCCATCGCTGGCGGGCACGACGACCTGGCCGTGGGTTTCCTCGGTGCGTTCCGGCAACAGCAGCAGGGCGCCGATGAGGAAGCACACCGCGCCGATCAGAGTCTGCGTGTTGGCTCTGCCGACGTTGTGCACCTGGCCGGTGAGCGGATTGACGTAGGCGGCGATCGCGGACACGCCGAAGGCAACCGACCCGGCCAGGTTCACCAGGGTGATCCACCACGACCACTCCCCGGGGCGCCAGGCGCCCCAGCCGTGGCAGACCTCGTACCAGGCCAGCAGGCTGGACACCAGGAAGCAGACCGAGCCGATCGCGTCGGGCCGCCACACGTGCTGATGGGCGGCCTGCGCGGACAGGTCTGCCACCGTGGCGGCGCCGGTGCTGACGTTGAAGAACACCGTGCCCAGCAGTTGCACGCCAGTGGCCCACCAGTCGATCCGCTTCGGCTGGTAGACGAAGAACCGCCGGTGCGCCGGGTTGAGGGCGGCCGGGGCGGCGTCAACCGCCTCCCGGTAGGTCAGGAAGGCGGCCGAGGTGAAGAACAGTGAGCCGATGAAGAACGTGACGTTGTCCCACTCGGCTCCCACCGCGGTCGCGTAGCCGGGTATCGCGCCAAGGGCGAACAACAGCGATCCGATGGCGAACAGGACGGCGATCCACCAGCCCCGCGCCCGCGGCGCCCACCACGTCAACCCGGCGGGCTGCTTCAGGTGCTTGCGGTGGCGGCGGGATTCCCAGCGAACGATCACGCCGTCCGGGCGCACGTGATCGACAAACGTCACCGGGGCGCCGATGCTGAGCTCGCGGCCGCCGCGTCCCGTCCGGGCATGAAGGTGTCCTATCTGCTCGGCTCAATCTTCCAGAACGGGGCAAGAGATGCTCATCCTCCATCGAGGGTGATGACGGCATCACGCGCCACCAGACAGCATCGGAAGGGGCGCCGCTGCGGAGGCCCTCGAGTCAAGGGGGTTGCTGCTATGACACTGCACGAGCGGGAGACCATCCGTGGTGAGCTTGATGACTGCGTGTTCGCCGATCGCGACCTGACCCGGCCGATACACAAGTACCGGTTCCCGCCGCAGGGACAAGCCGAGAGATGCGTTCCAACTCGTGTCGGACGAGCTGATGCTCGACGGCAACGCGCGGCAGAACCTGGCCACCTTCTGCCAGACGTGGGAAGAACCCGAGGTCATGGGGCTGATGGCAGATTGTCGATCAACAAGAACATGATCGACCGGGATGAGTACCCGATGAC
>CAWFDX010000013.1:0-229532 GCA_963814645.1 uncultured Actinomycetes bacterium
GCCGTGGTGTGGGCGCGCACCCCGGACGGCATCCGGGGCTTCCTGGTGCCCAAGAGCGCCCGGGGTTTCACCGCCCGGAACATCCACAAGAAGCTGTCGCTGCGCGCCTCGATCAGCTCCGAGCTGCACCTCGACTCGGTCAAGCTGCCCGCCGAGGCGATGCTGCCCGGGGTGTCCGGGCTCAAGGGTCCGCTGTCCTGCCTGTCCGAGGCGCGGTACGGCATCGCCTGGGGCGCCACCGGGGCGGCCCGGTCCTGCCTGGAGGCGGCCACGGACTACGCCCGCACCCGGGAGCAGTTCGGCAAGCCGATCGGCAGTTTCCAGCTCACCCAGGGCAAGCTGGCCTGGATGCTGGCCGACCTGCAGCGCGCCCAGTTCCTCGCGCTGCACCTCGGCCGGCGGAAGGAAGCCGGGAAGATCACCCCGGAGCAGGTCAGCCTGGGCAAGATGTGCAACGTGCGGGCCGCGCTGGACATCGCCCGGCAGGCCCGGACCATCCTCGGCGCGAACGGGATCACCCTGGAGTACCCGGTGATCCGGCACGCGGCCAACCTGGAGTCGGTGCTGACCTACGAGGGCACCGAGGAGATCCACACGCTGGCCCTTGGCCAGGCCATCACCGGCATCCCCGCCTACCGCTGACCGCCCGCGCCGGCCGGGCCTGCCTATATGAACGCCAGCCCCACCAGCCGGGTGCGGCTGGTGGGGCGGTTTGCGCTGGACGGCGTTAGGAGCGCGGCGTCACCGGTGCGCGGCCGCCGGGACGGCCGGCCGACTGGCCGGGCGGCCGGTGCGGGCGGTGACCCGGCGGGCCCGGGCGGCCAGCGCGCCGGTGCGGGCCAGCAGCATGGCTACCGACAGGAAGATCAGGCCGTCGGTCAGCGCGTTCACGGTGACCTGGTTGGTGATCATCCAGTGGCCCAGCTGCGCGCCGAACAGGTGCGTCGAGCCGTAGGCGAAGAAGATCCGGCCGCCGACCACCACGATCCAGACCAGCGCGTACGGCAGGCCGGCCCAGGTGCGCACCCGGCCCGACGGCGCGTCGTAGGACACCCGCATCAGCGCGGCGGCCAGCACGCCCAGCGCCAGCCCGGCCGCGGCCGCGGCGGCTTCCAGCACCAGTCCGGTCCCGGAGGTGGCCACGCCCTTGAAGAAGAACGGGACAATCGCGGCGGCGGCGATGAACGGGCGGATCAGCCGGAACCGGGTCACCGTGCGGTGGCCCAGGTCGGAGATCAGCACCACGGCGAGGATGATGAGGTTGGGGATCAGGACGCTGGCGGTCATCTCGGGGCTCCCAGCTGAGCTGGTGTGTTCGTTACACCAGCAACGCTAGGTAGCCTGCCCCTCCCGGCGCGTCGGCCTCCGGCTTGACTCAAGGTGGAGAATCCGTCTCCACCCTGCTCTCCAACCAGCCTCAACCCGGCGTCAGCGCAACGACAGCGCGGCCAGGGCGGCGTTGACGATCGAGCCGGGGTCCAGGTCGTGCGCCCGGTACAGGTCGGCGACCGCGCCGGACTGGCCAAAGCTGTCCACGCCCAGGCTGACCGCGGGCACCCCGAGCGCGGAGCCGAGCCAGCTCAGCGTGTGCGAGGCGGCGTCGTGCACGGTGACGATCGGCGCCCGGTCCGGGAACGCGGTGCGCAGCGCACCGGGGATGGACGGCGCGGTCGCGGTGCGCACGCCCTGCCGCAGCGTCCGCTGCCAGGCCCGGTACAGCCGGTCCGCCGAGGTCACGTTGACCACGCTGGCCGCGATGCCTTCCTCCCTCAGCTCGGCCGCCGCCGCCAGCACCTCGGGCAGCACCGCACCGCAGCCCGCGAGGTGCACCCGGGGCGCGGTCTCGGCCAGGTCCCCCGCCTCGACCAGCCGGTACGCGCCGGCCAGCACCTGCCTGCGCAGCACGGCATCACCCAGCCGCTCCCGCGCGTCCGCGAACGGCTGCTGGTCGATGGCCCGGGTGCTCAGCCGGAAGTAGAACGCGCCGCTTTCCACCGCCCCCGGTGGCACCGCCCCGGGCGGGCCGCCGCCGGACGGTGCGGTGGGCGGGGCGCCACCCGGCGCGGCCCCGGCCGCCGCGATGGCCTGCAGCGCGCCGCACATCAGCCAGTCCAGCGCGACCGCGTAGCCGGGCTCGATGAACGTGACTCCCGGCAGCTCCAGCCCGACCGACGCGGTGATCGTGGACTGGTGCGCACCGCCCTCCGGCGCCAGGGTGACCCCGGACGGCGTGCCTGCCGACGATGAACCGCGCGCCCGAGTACACCGAGTAGATGAACGCGTCCAGCCCGCGCAGCACGAACGGGTCGTACACCGTGCCCACCGGCAGCAGCGGCTGGTCGGACAGGTCCCAGGCCAGCCCGAGCTGGCCGAGCAACAGGAACAGGTTCATCTCGCTAATGCCTAGCTCGATGTGCTGCCCCTCCGGCCCCTCCGACCACTTCAGCACCGGATCATCGGTCCACGCCCGCCGCGCGGCCGGGCTGAACACCCGCACCCGGTTGATGAACCCGGCCAGGTTGGTCGAGGTGGCCACGTCGGGCGCCGCCGTGACCAGGTAGGGGGCCACGCTTTCGCGCCGGGACAGGTCAACCAGAATTCTGCCGAACGCTTCCTGGGTGGCCAGCGCCCGGCTGGCCCGGATCCCGGTGGCGTCGGGGATGGTCAACGCGGGCGCCGGCGCCCGCGGCGGCCTGGTCAGCTGCTCCCGCCGGGCCGCGGTCCACTGGCCGGCCGGGGTCATCGGGTCGAACCGGTCCCACTCGGTCTGCGGGGTGAGGCCGAGCCGGGTCCGCATCTCGTCGATCTGCTCGCTGGTCAGCAGCGCGGAATGGTTCCGCGGGTTGCCGGCGATCGGCAGCCCCCAGCCCTTGACCGTGTACACAAACACCACACTGGGCCGGTCCTTCTCCGCGTCACACTGGGCGAAGCTGTCCAGCAGCGAGCCCAGGTCGTGCCCAGCCAGGTCGGTGACCAGCGTGGCCAGCTCGTCATCCGGATAGTCCGCGCAGAAGCCGCCCACCGCCACCGGCGCGCCGTCCAGGAACCGGGCCCGCAACTCCGCCGGGGCCAGGCCGAACAGCGACTGGTAATGCTCGTTCGGCATGGCATCGATCCAGTCGCGGAGCTGGTCGCCGCCGGGCCGGGCGAACGCGGCTTGCAGCCGCTGCCCATATTTCGCCTCGACCACGTGCCAGCCGGCCGCGGTGAACTGCTGCTCCCACTGGGCGATCCGTACCCCGGGCACCACCCGGTCCAGCGACTGCCGGTTCAGGTTGACGATCCACATGACCGAACCGAGCCCGTCGGTGGCCGGGTCCGCGACCGCCTCCCAGATGTTGCCCTCGTCCAGTTCCGCGTCGCCGATCAGCGCGATGAACCGGCTCCGCGGCCGCGGGCCGAAGTGCGCGTCCACGTACCGCCGGGCCGCCGCGGCGAACAGTGGCGCGGCCGCGCCGAGGCCGACCGAGCCGGTCGAGAAGTCGGGCGCGTCCGGGTCCTTGGTCCGGCTCGGGTATGCCTGCAGGCCGCCGAACGCGCGCAGTGTGGTCAGGTAGCTGCGGTCCAGGTTGCCGAGCAGGTACTGGATGGCGTGGTAGACCGGCGAGGCGTGCGGCTTCACGCTGACCTTGTCCGGCGCGTCCAGGAAGCTGAAGTACAGCGCGGTCATGGCGCTGACCAGGCTGGCGCTGGACGCCTGATGGCCGCCGACTTTGACGCCGTCACCGGTGTCCCGGTCATGGTTGGCCGCGTCCACGATGCGGGTGGCCAGCCAGAGCACCCGCTGCTGGATCTCGTCGAGCACGGCCAGATCGGCCTGGGCCGCGGCGCTGCGGCCCGCGCTGGTCACGGTCATCGCCCACCAGCATCGCATCCGCGGCGGCCGGCCGGCCAGCGGGAGCTCTTTCTGCGACGATGGACGGATGATCGATTCGTCCGAGGTGCGTAATGACCCCAGCGGGTCCCGGTTGGTCGCTGGTCCCCCCGGCAAGGAAGCCGAGCTGCTCTACCGGGTGCGCAACGGCCGACTGATACTCGTGCACACCGAAGTGCCTATCGAGCTGGAGGGACACGGGATCGGCGGGAAGCTGGTCAGCGCGGCGGTGGACTACGCGGCCGACCACGGCCTGGTCCTGGTGCCGTCCTGCCCGTTCGCCCAGTCCTGGCTGGACCACCACTCCGACGTCGCGGCGCGGGTCCAGCTCGACCAGCCCAGGTAAGTTGGTCTGGCCATGACCGTGCCGGTATTTGCCCGCTACATATTCTTCGCCCTGGGCCTGCTCCTGGTCATCATCGACGGGAACAGCGTCGTCGGAACTCTGATCGTGCCGCGGCCAGCCGGTGGGCGGCTGATGGTCTGGGTGGACCGGGTCAATCATGCCTGGTTCGGACTGCTCACCTGGCCGGTCGGCGACTTCCGGCGGCGGGACCGGGTGATGGCCGCGGAAGCGGCCACCCTGCTCATCTGGCAGCTGGTGACCTGGCTCGGCGTCGCGTACGTGGGCTTCACCCTGATGCTGTGGCCCTTCGTGCCGAGCTTCAGCGACGCGCTGGATACCGCCGGCCCGGCGCTGTGGTTCATCGGCGACTCGTCGGTGCATGGCTGGGGTGAGCGGCTGGTCCAGTACGCGGGGGCGTTCTTCGGGCTGGTCACGGTCACCCTGCAGATCGCCTACCTGCCCACGCTGTACTCCGCGTTCAACCGGCGGGAAACTGACATCGCCCTGCTGAACGCCCGTGCGGGCGTGCCGTCCTGGGGCCCGGAACTGCTGGCCCGGACGCATTACGCGCTGGGCTCCGGGCAGTCCACCATCGGCACCCTGCCCGACCTCTACGAGCAGTGGGAACGCTGGGCGGCTGACATCGCGGAGAGCCACACCACCTACCTGCCGCTGGTCCGGTTCCGCTCGCCTCGCCCGCTGTCCTCGTGGGTGACCGCGCTGCTCTCCGTGCTCGACTCCGCCGCCATGTACCTGGCGCTGTCGCCGAAAGACGCGCCCACGGTGAAGGCCCGGCTGTGCCTGCGCAGCGGCTTTCAGTGCTTCGGCGACATCGCCCGCGCGCTGGGCTACCCGGTGCCGCTGGAGCCGGACGCGTCGCAGGGCATCAGTCTGACCTACGATGACTTCCTCAAGGGCATCAAGCACATGCGCAAGGTTGACTTCCCGATCGAGCGGGATCCGGCCGACGCCTGGCCCGACTTCGTCGGCTGGCGGGTCAACTACGAGCAAGCTGCGTACGCGGTGGCCCGGGACATCAATGCCGTCCCGGCCCTGTGGTCCGGCCCGCGTAAGCACAAGGTCGAGCAGATGGCGCCGTTCCGGCCGGCGCCGGGCCGGCCGACCGGCTACCACCCGGCCAAGGGTCACCCGGCCAAGGGCCGCCTGGCCCGGGTCCGCCCGTCCCGCAACCACCGCACCGAAGACCACCGGCCCGAAGAGCACCCCGCCAAGACCCACCCCGCCAAGGACCACGTGGCCAAAGACCACCGCCCCGACGACAGCGGGGCCCAGGATCACCGGCCAGCCGGCGACGGTGCACCAGACCATCCGGCGACCGAGCCCTCGCCTCAGGACGCCGCGCAGCCAGCCCAGCCGTCCACCGACAACCCGCCGACCTGACCGTTGATCATGGTCCTGGACTTCTTTTCACGCGACTGGTGCGCTTCGCGGGTCGTTTTGTCCGGATTTCGCGTACCAAACACGTGATAAGTGGCCGATCGGGCCGGCCAGGCCTGGGCCCGGTTACCCGGTCGGCTCCCAGCGGAGCCCGTCGTTGTCCGCACAGACGATCGTCTGGCCGTCTCCGGCGATGCCAGCCACGCCCTGGTCTGAGTCGCGGCAGTACTCGCCGGGCTCGTAGCAGGTGCCCTCATCGCTGAGCGGAAAGCAGTGCTGCGCGGATGCGCTTGACCCGGCCGAACCCCGCCACGCGGCCACTTGCTGCTGGCATGACTCGGCCACCGGTACCGCGGACGGGATAGCCCCGGCCGGGTCAGTCTTCGTGGCCGCCGTCGGCGCGCCGAACGCGTTGGCGATGACGCCAATGACTAATAGCGCCGCGAACACGGACAGACCGATGGCCCAGGCCCGGCGATTCCTCTTAGTGGTCATGTCGACACGACGCGCTACCATGCGGCATGGTTGACCACTGCCGGGAAGCGCGCCCGCCGGGTGAGTCGGTACGCTTCGTGCGACGGTGCCGGCCTTGGCCGGCCGCCACCGGGGCGTTAGCTCAATGGCAGAGCAGCGGACTTTTAATCCGTCGGTTCAGGGTTCGAGCCCCTGGCGCCCCACCAGTCACAGCCCCACCAGTAACTTGTGTCACTTCGGCTGAGGCTTGACAAGTGCGCTTCGGTAATGGCTGACGGCGTTCCGGGCCGTTCCTTGATCATTCTTGCCGCCTTGGGGCCGATGTCCCAGGTGGTGGCGGGCGCCTATCTGTGGTTACGATCCGAAATAGCCGTACTGGCGGGGGCTGCGTCACTTCTATCGCAGGAGGTATCGGTGAATATCACTCTTCCCCAACTGAAGGCCGGCGACAAGGACGCGCCGCACGACCGGATGGTGCACCGACTGCAGGGCCTGTGCACTGCGCTTGGCAACCCGGTCACGATCGATGGCGTCTTCGGCCCCAACACTGAGGTCGCGGTCAAGGCTCAGCAGAAGGCTTTCGGGCTATCCCAGTCCGGGGTCGTTGACGACGGCACCTGGTCGAAACTGATCGGCGGCTAGAACGGCCGATCGGCTGTATTGCCTTAGTCCAGCGATCAAGTCTCCGCAGCTCCATGCAGGTCAGGACGGCCATCGCTGGCGGGCACGACGACCTGGCCGTGGGTTTCCTCGGTGCGTTCGGGCAACAGCAGTAGGGCGCCGATGAGGAAGCACACCGCGCCGATCAGAGTCTGCGTGTTGGCTCTGCCGACGTTGTGCACCTGGCCGGTGAGCGGATTGACGTAGGCGGCGATCGCGGACACGCCGAAGGCAACCGACCCGGCCAGGTTCACCAGGGTGATCCACCACGACCACTCCCCGGGGCGCCAGGCGCCCCAGCCGTGGCAGACCTCGTACCAGGCCAGCAGGCTGGACGCCAGGAAGCAGACCGAGCCGATCGCGTCGGGCCGCCACACGTGCTGATGGGCGGCCTGCGCGGACAGGTCTGCCACCGTGGCGGCGCCGGTGCTGACGTTGAAGAACACTGTGCCCAGCAGTTGCACGCCAGTGGCCCACCAGTCGATCCGCTTCGGCTGGTAGACGAAGAACCGCTGGTGCGCCGGGTTGAGGGCGGCCGGGGCGGCGTTGACCGCCTCCCGGTAGGTCAGGAAGGCGGCCGAGGTGAAGAACAGTGAGCCGATGAAGAACGTGACGTTGTCCCACTCGGCTCCCACCGCGGTCGCGTAGCCGGGTATCGCGCCAAGGGCGAACAACAGCGATCCGATGGCGAACAGGACGGCGATCCACCAGCCCCGCGCCCGCGGCGCCCACCACGTTGACCCGGCGGGCCGCTTCAGGTGCTTGCGGTGGCGGCGGGATTCCCAGCGAACGATCACGCCGTCCGGGCGCACGTGATCGACAAACGTCACCGGGGCGCCGATGCTGAGCTCGCGGCCGCCGTCGTCCCGTCCGGGCATGAACGTGTCCTATCTGCTCGGCTCAATCTTCCAGAACGGGTCAAGAGATGCTCATCCTCCATCAAGGGTGATGACGGCATCACGCGCCACCAGACAGCATCGGAAGGGGCGCCGCTGCGGAGGCCCTCGAGTCAAGGGGGTTGCTGCTATGACACTGCACGAGCGGGAGACCATCCGTGGTGAGCTTGATGACTGCGTGTTCGCCGATCGCGACCTGACCCGGCCGATACACAAGTACCGGTTCCCGCCGCAGGGGACCCAGCCGAGAGATGCGTTCCAACTCGTGTCGGACGAGCTGATGCTCGACGGCAACGCGCGGCAGAACCTGGCCACCTTCTGCCAGACGTGGGAAGAACCCGAGGTCATGGGGCTAATGGCGATGTCGATCAACAAGAACATGATCGACCGGGATGAGTACCCGATGACCGCGGAGATCGAGCGGCGGTGCGTGCACATGGTGGCCGACCTGTGGAACGCGCCCGAGGCGGCCAACACCGTGGGCACCTCGGCCATCGGCTCGTCGGAAGCGTGCATGCTGGCCGGGATGGCGGCCAAGTGGCGGTGGCGGGCCAAGCGGCGGGCAGCCGGCAAGTCAGTGGACAACCCGAACATGGTGTGCGGACCGGTGCAGGTGGTATGGCACAAGTTCGCCCGCTACTGGGACATCGAGATGCGCGAGGTCCCGATGGCACCCGGCCGCTACATGATGGATCCGGAGACGATGCTGGAACGGGTTGACGAGAACACGATCATGGTGGTGCCGACCCTGGGCGTCACCTACACCGGCGCGTACGAGCCGGTGGCCGACCTGGCTGCCGCCCTGGACAAACTGCAGGCCGACACCGGCCTCGACGTTGACATTCACGTGGACGGGGCCAGCGGCGGCTTCCTGGCCCCGTTCTGCGCACCCGACGTGGCCTTCGACTTCCGCCTGCCCCGGGTCAAGTCGATCAGCGCATCCGGGCACAAGTTCGGGCTGGCCCCACTGGGCGCGGGCTGGGTGGTCTGGCGGGACGCCGCCGAACTCCCCGACGACCTGATCTTCCACGTGAACTATCTCGGTGGCGACATGCCGGTGTTCCAGATCAACTTCTCCCGGCCGGCCGGGCAGATCGTCGCCAGCTACTACAACTTCCTGCGGCTCGGCCACCAGGGCTACCGCGCCATTCACCAGGCGTCTTACGACATCGGCCAGTACCTGGCGGCCGAGATCGTCAAGCTGGGGCCGTTCGAGCTGCTGTGTGACAGCAACCCCAACACCGGGATTCCCACCGTCACCTGGCGGATCCGCGAGGGCGTAGACCCCGGTTACACGCTGTTCGACCTGGCCGACCGGCTGCGCAACAAGGGCTGGCAGGTGCCCGCCTACACCCTCACTGGGAGCGCCTCAGACATCCCCGTGCAGCGCATCCTGGTCCGCCTCGGCGTCAGCCGGGACCTGGCCGCCCTGCTGCTCGAAGACTTCGCCGAGGCCGTGGCCCACTTCAGCAAGCACCCCGTCAGCGTGTCCATGACCAAGGAGGAGTCGGGCGGGTTCAGCCACCTGTAACTCAGGCCGGTTTGACCGGCGTTCTTACTACGTCATACGATGCAACGTATGGCGAAGCAGCAACGTGATGCGGATGGGCTGGCCCGGTTCGGCGAACCCGGCGTCCTGGTGCTGCTCGCGCTCAGCGACGGGCCCAAGCACGGCTACGCCATCACCACCGACGTAGCCGAGCGGACCGGGATCCAGCTCGGTCCCGGGACGCTCTACGGCTCGCTGGCCAAGCTGGAGAAGCTCGGCCTCATCGTCCCGCTGCCGAGCGAGGACCGGCGCCGGCCGTACGAGATCACCGCGGCCGGGCGGGCGGCACTCGGCACGCAACTGCAGCGCTGGTCCCGGATCGTGGAAACCGGAAGGACCCGGCTGGCATGGACCTGATCCGCGTGCTGGTGGCCCTGCACCCGAAAGACTGGCGGGAGCGGTACGGCGAGGAGTTCGCCGCGCTGCTCGAAGACACCCGGCTCACCCCCTCGGCAGTCGGCAACGTCGTGGTCCAGGCGGGCGGGCTGCGGCTGCGGGCGCACCCGGGTCGGCTGCTGCTGGTTACCGCGGTCCTCATCTCGGTGACCTGCGAAGTGGTGGCCCAGCGGACCGGGCTGGCCCAGAACGTCCTGTGGCTGCCGGCCGATCCACTGCGGGCCCTGGCGCTGCTGGGCGCCGTCGGGCCGTGGGCCGCCCTGATCATCCGCGCCTGGGCCCGGCGCCGCGCCGCAGGGCACGGCTGACACCGTGCGCATCGCCGGCCTGGCCGTGGCGGGACTGGTCGCGGCCTTCCTGGTCGGCCGGGGCATCGCCGAGTTCTGGACGGTGGACTACGCCAGCCCGGCGAGCTACCAGCACTCCTGGGGCGGCCCGAGCCTGGCCGGGGTGTTCGCCGTGCACACCGGCCCCGGCCTGATCATTGTGATCATGACGTCGGTCTGGCTGTACCGGCGGGTCCGGTACCGGGACCGGCACCAGCGCTCGCCGGGGTAATCAGAGTGAGCGGCCGTAGGCGACGCACGTGCCGCACCGGCAGCCGGACTCCAGTTCCGCGCGTATCTCGGCCTTCCTGACCTTCGTCACCACCAGCACCACCGAGCCGGCCGTACCGAGCATCAGCCACCAGGGAATGGCCAGGTTCAGCCAGTCCCCGTGGGTGTACAGAGCCACGCCCCGGGCCAGGAACATGGCCGGCCAGCCCGCGGCTACCGGCAGCCCGATCAGCAGGCCCAGACCGACCCGCCAGTTACGGCCCCGGAACCGGGCCGTGGCGTGCGGCCAGATCTGCCTGGCCACCCCGATATACCCGGCCAGCAGCATCACCCAGGACAACGCGCACTCGACCAGCAAGACCCGTAGCACAATGCGCATCGCTGCCCCCTTTCCTGCTCCTCCATCGTCGCCCCGGGGCGCGGCCAGCACAATGCTCCGGTGTTTTTGTTGGCGGCGGGCCGGCTGACGACTCCTATCCCCGTCACGCTCACCCGATGAAGGGATAGGCCGATGAAGGTTCTCCGGTTCGCCGCCCCGCTGCTGGCCGCCGCGGCCACGATCTGCTGCTGCACCGGCGTGGCTCAGGCGGCCACCGCGAACACCGACGTGGGGCCGACGCCGTACTACATCACCATCTACGACGAGACGACCGGCGCCGAACTGGCCGTCTGCGGCACCGGGACCACCTGCTCGGCCGCGGTCAGCGAGAGCTCAACCGGCAGTCAGCGGTTCGAGGCGTTCATTGGCGACGACGTGCCCGGCACCGGCCACCCTGGCTTCGTCCTGGTGGCCAGCAACCAGGTGACCGCGACGTGGTGGCGGTTCGTCATCATCGGGCGGCTCAGCCCGGTGGCTGGATAACCAGGCAGTTGCTGCTGGCCGTGGCGACCAGGCGGCCCGCGGCGTCGGTGATCTCGGCGGTGGCCAGGGCGATCCGCCGTCCTGGCTTGGTCACCCGGCCGGTCGCGGTCAGCGTGCCGCTGTCCAGCGTGACCGGCCGGGTGTAGTTGACCGTGATGTCGATCGACGTGTAGCCGGTCCCGGCGTCCAGCGTGGTGTGCACGGCGCAGCCCGCTACCGAATCGGCCAAGGTGCACAGCAGGCCGCCGTGCACCACGCCGATCGGGTTGTACACCGACTCGTCGGGCACGCACTCGAACACGACCAGGCCGCGCTCCACCCTGACCGGCCACATGTTCAGCAGCGAGGCGATCGGCGGCGGGGCGATCCGGCCCTCGGCCAGCGCGGTGATGAACTCCAGGCCGGACAGCCCGTCGGCACCAGCCGCGACCGTGGCCGGGTCGTACCAGGTCACCTGCTTGGACCGGGGTTTGCCCCAGGTGGCGTCCGGGGGCGGCGTGGGGGCGGGCGGCGGGTACTGGCGTTCGGCAAAATTGGTCATGAGGTGGCCGTCCGGCGGGTCAGCGTGGCCGCCGCGATCAGCGCGGCGGCCACAAAGAACGCGATGATCAGCCACAGCCCATGCCGGAACGCGGCCAGCGGGTCGGTGGGCGAGACGTGCGCCAGCACCGCGACCAGGCCGGCCACGCCGAGCACGGTGCCGACCTGGCGGGCCATGTTGAGGATGCCGCTGCCGGTGCCGAACCGGGCCGGGGTGAGCGACGCGCTGCCCGCGCCGAGCAGCGTCGGGATGCTCAGCCCGACCCCGGCGCCGCCGAGCAGCTGGGCGGGCAGCAGGTGGGTCAGATAGGCCGGGTGGACCTGGATCTGGCTCAGCCAGAGCGCCTGGCCGCCCGCGTTCACCACGCAGCCGAGCACCGCGACCCGGCCGGGGCCGCCGAGCCAGGCGGCCAGCCGGGGCGAGACGATGCGGGCGAACGGCAGCACCATCAGCGGGCCGGGCGCGATGGCCAGCCCGGCCTCGACCGCGGAGTAGTGCCAGACGCCGGTGAGGAACTCCACCGAGTTGAGCACGAACGCGCCGAAGCCCGCGTAGTACAGGATCGACGCGGCGAACGCGCCGCTGAACGTCCGGTGGCGGAGCAACTGCAGCTCGATGACCGGGGAATGGTGCCGGTGCGAGCGCCACACCATGGCCGCGCCGCTGGCCAGCGCGGCGGCCAGCACGCCGAGGAAGCCAGCCGAGCCCCAGCCCCACGTCGGCGCCTCGACCAGGGCGTACGCGATCAGGCCGACCGACGCGGCGAGCAGCACCGCGCCGATCACGTCCGGGCGGCCGCCGGCCTGCTCGTCCTTGCTCTCCGGGACGATGCGCAGCGCGAGCAGCGTAGCCGCCAGCCCGACCGGCAGGTTGATCCAGAACACCCAGCGCCAGTCGACCTGGACCAGCGCGCCGCCGATCACCGGCCCGAGCGCGGCGCCGAGCGCGCCGACCGCGGCCCAGGTGCCGATGGCCCGCGGCCGGGCTTGGGCCGGGACGGCGGCCAGCAGCAGGGACAGCGACGCTGGCACCATCAGGCCGGCCCCGGCCGCCTGGATGACCCGGGCCACGATCAGCGCCTCGACCCCGGGGGCCAGGCCGCAGAGCAGCGACCCGGCGGTGAACCCGATCAGGCCGGCCACGAACAGCCGGCGCCGCCCGACCCGGTCCGCCCACCGGCCGGCCGGGACCAGCACGGCGGCGAACACGATCGTGTACCCGTTCAGCACCCAGGACAGTTCGCTCAGGCTGGTCCCGGTGTACTGCTTGCCGATGTACGGGAACGCCAGGTTGACGATGAACAGGTCCAGGCTGGACATGAACACGGCCAGGGCCAGCACGCCGACGATCGCGGTGACCTGGCGCGGGGTCCGGCCGGTATCCGGCGCAGCGGCCGCGGCATCGGGCAGGGCGGGGGTGGCCTGGGGACGGGACGTCACGGGCGATCTCCTGGCGGGCGGCCGGGTGCGGCGCGGATGGGTGGGTCCGAAATCTGGACTCACCATACCTCGGCTTGAGCTAGTGAGTCCAGAAATCGGACTTACGAGGTATCGTGGGGGTCATGAAGGCTTTGACCACCCAGCCGCGGGAGTGCTCGGTGGCCCGCACGCTGGACATCGTGGGCGAGAAGTGGGCCCTGCTCGCGGTGCGGGAGGTGTTCCTCGGCGACCGCCGGTTCGACGAGATGGTGCGGCGGACCGGGGCGCCCCGGGACACGCTGGCGGCCCGGCTGCGCACGCTGACCGCGGCCGGCATCCTGGAGCGGCGGCAGTACTCCGACCACCCGGCCCGGTTCGAGTACCACCTGACCGAGGCCGGCCGCGACCTGTACCCGGTCATCCAGACGCTGATGCGCTGGGGCGACCGGTACCTGGCCGGCCCGGACGGGCCACCGCTGGTCCTGGAGCACAACTGCGGTGAGCGGCTGGTGCCGCGGCTTGTCTGCCAGGCGTGCGGCGAGCCACTGCAGGCCCGGGACACCAAGCCGGCCAATTCAAAACCAAAAGACTAAGTACTTTAATATTTAACGCCAGTGCCCGGCTAACGGCATACCTGCCTGCCCGGCAGACCGGTAACAATTCCTGCCGAATATGCCGACACCGCGGCCGATGCCGGGCACGGGCCCCGGCCCAGCGGACCGTACCGGGTGGCCTTCCCGTGGAACGCGGTCGGCGCAGCCGCCGGGCAAGCCGCCACGGACGTGGCGAAAGGCGCGGCCAAGGAGGCGGCCAAAGCCGTGTCGCTCCGCCTGGACGACACGATCGAGGACATCCTGATCACGCTGAACAAGCAGTATCACCTGATCCGGTTGCTGAAGAACTCCCGCAACGAGCAGGGCCTCTTCCTCTACCTGGTGCTCGACCGGACGAAGTCGAACCTGGCCCTGGCCCGGCACAACCTCCGCCGGATCGAGGCCGATCTCACGGTCTGACTCGGCCCGAATTCCCCGCCCGGAAATTGGGGCATATCTGCCGAACCCGCATATCCTGTGCGGCACAGCATCGGCAGATATGCCCCGGTCCAATCCGGCCCGGACAGCGCCGCATCCCACGCGGCCACTGCTGCAACGCCTCCGGTAACCCGACATACACTGGCACGACGGCAGCTGTTGACCTGCCTGCCCGCCCTCGTTCATCGGAATGGCCCGGCCTGCCCGGGTTACCGGGAGGTCTCGGATGGAGCAGTTGCCGCCGGTATCTCGTCCCGCCTGGCTGAACGCCATTTCCGGCACCGGCAGCGCGCGCCGCTCCCCGGTCGAGATCGTGGCCAATGCGGCCTCCTACCTGGTCCGCACCCAGGCCGCGGAGGTATCCGGGCTGCGCCAGGGCTGGTTCGGCCGGTGGACCGACGGAGTAGCCGCGCTGCGCGGCGACTGCACCACGTTCGCCAGCCACTGGCAGGCGCACAACGACCGGGTCCGCCACCACAACGGCCCGCTCTGGGTGGTGCTGGGCGACTCGACCGCGCAGGGCCTCGGCGCGCTCACCCCGGACGGCGGTTACGTCGGCCAGGTACTGGCCGAACTGCGGCTGCGCACCGGCCAGCCGTGGCAGGTGCTCAACCTGTCCACCTCGGGTGCGCTGATCCGCGACGTGCTGGGCAACCAGCTGCCTCACCTGCCCGCCGCGCCCGACTTGGTGACCTGCGGGATCGGCGTCAACGATATCTTCTACTCCTCCCCGGCCCGGCTGCTCCGCGACCTGCGCGCGCTGGTCGCCACGCTGCCCGACGACACGGTCATCCTCGACCTGCCGCTGCCCGCCGGGCTATGGAGCGTCATCGGCCGGGTCTGCGTCCCATACGTGGCCCCGGATCAACCGGACCATTCACGCCGAGGCCGGTGCGCGCGGCCTGCCGGTGGCCGAGGTGTCCGCGTACTTCCAGCCACCGTGGCGGGGCAAGTTCGCCTCGGACGCATTCCACCCCAGCCAGGCCGGCTACCGCGACTGGGCCCAGGCCCTGCTGGCCGTGCTGGCCCCGGCGACCAGCTGAGCCAGCCAGCTCTCAGCCGAACGCCGCGTCGAACCGGGCCCGCAGGTCACCGAGCCGTTCGGCCGGCTCGTTGGCGAACACCAGCCGCAGGTACCGCTCCCCACTCGGCCCCCAGCCGGTCATCGGCGTGGCCGCCACCTGCACCCGGAACAGCCGCTCTGACGCCTCGGCCGCGGTGACCCCCAGCGGCACCGTGTCGATGAGCAGCGACCAGCCGCCGTGCGGCTGGATACACGGGTAGCCGTCCAGCTGCTCGAGGATGACCTCGCAGCGCCGCTGCCAGGTCCGGGTGGCCGCGTCCACGTCGGCGGCCGCGTCCGGAGCGCGCAGCGCGGCCGCCACCGCCTGCTGCGCGATGCCCACCTGGCACACCACGTTGGTCAGGCCGACCAGCCCGACGTCACCCATGATCGGCTCCGGTCCGACCACCCAGCCGACCCGCCAGCCGATCATCCGCAGTTCTTTGGACGCGGAGCCGACCGTGATGGTCCGCGCGGCCAGTTCAGCATGCGCGGCCGGGTGCGCGGGCGGCTGCCCGTCGAACCGGATCCGCTCCATGGCCGCGTCGTAGATCACCCAGGCGCCGTGCTGACTGACCGGGCCCGCGATCGCCGCGTAGTGTTCCGGGCCGAGCACTGCCCCGGTCGGCATGGCCGGGCTCATCAGCAGCACCGCGGCGGTCTGCGGCCCGATCACCGCGGCCAGGTCGGCCGGGTCGGTGGCCCAGCCGTCCGGGCCCGGCACGCAGCGCACGTGCCGCGGCACCCCGCCGGCCAGCCGGATCCGGTTCACCAGCCCGGCGTAGATCGGGTCGCAGATGACCACCTCCTGGCCCGGCTCCACGGTGGCCAGCAGCACGTTCAGGATGCCGTTCAGCCCGCCGGCCACGCTGACGCACTGGCTGGCCGGGTCGTAGCCGACCCCGGTGATCGCGCTGACGTGCCCGGCCGCCGCCTCGCGCAGCGCCCAGTGCCCCTGGAACGGCAGGTAGCTGTTGGCCGCGTCCTGCTCGACCGCCTCGTGGGTGACCTGCCGGGCCACCGCGGGCGGCGGGATGTCGGTGTCCAGGTTCTCCAGCCGGAGGAACCGCGGGTCCCCGGCCGCGTCGGCCGCGTCGCCGACCTTGTCCACCCCGATCCCCGGCACGTGCTGCAATCGCGACACAGGCATCGTACCAATATACCGAACGCTCGTATCGTTACAATGGGACGCGTGACGATCTCGGCCACCATCGGCGCCAATCTGCGCCACCGGCGCCAGGCCGCCGGGCTGTCCCTGGCCGACCTGGCCAGCGCGGCGGGCATCGGCAAGACCACCCTGCACGCACTGGAACTGGGCGACGGCAACCCCACGCTGAGCACGCTGTGGGCGCTGGCCTCGGCCCTCGGCGTTCCGCTCGGCGATCTGCTGGACGACCGGCCCACGCCGGTCGCGGTGGTCCGCGCGGACCAGGGTGCCCGGATCGACGGGGCCGCCGTGCATGCGCGGCTGCTGCACCGGCTGGACGCGCCGGGCCGGGTGGAGGTCTACGACCTGGCCGTGGACCAGGCCCGGCAGAATTCGGCCGCGCACCTGCCCGGCGTCCAGGAGTGCCTGGTGATCACCGCGGGCCAGGTCCGCTGCGGGCCCGCCGACGACCCCGTCGACCTGGCCGCAGGCGATTCAGTGCACCACGACGCCGCACTCCCGCACGTCTACCAGGGACTGCAGGCAGAGAACCGGGCCCTGCTACTGATGATCTATTCCTAACGCCAGTACCCGCTGGCTGGCCCGCTCCGGAGCCCGGCCGCCGGACGTCAGGCCAAGGTCAGGAACATCTTCTCCATCTCATCCTCGGTCATCGGCGCGCTGGGTCCGGCGGCCACACACTGCCGCATGCCGCTAGCCACGATCTTGAACCCGGCGCGGTCCAGCGCCCGGCACACCGCGGCCAGCTGGGTGACCACCTCTTCGCAGTCCCGCCCTGACTCGACCATGGAGATAACCCCGGCCAGCTGGCCCTGCGCCCGGCGCAGCCGGTTGAGCACCTGGCTTTCGGCCGCATTGTCGATCTTCATCAGTTACCTCCTTCCGCTGTACGCTGCTAGCCTTCATTAGCAAGGATACCCAGCGGGGTATTGTGGCCGGGTCAGCTGGTAACCGGACCGCGGCGAGAACTCGGCCACCAGGGAGAACCGGTCACCACGGATCAGCGTCTGCCGCCATTCCACCGGGCGGCTCGCCGCGTAGCCCAGCCGGTCGATGGCCAGCGCCCCGGCGGCCGGCGGGATCTGCAGCAGCCGGCGCTGCGCGCGGCTGGGCAGCACCGACCTGATGTGCTCGCGGCCACTCTCCAGCCGCAGGCCGGTACGCGTGGCCAGCTCGTCATACAGCGCGGTGTGCGTGAAGTCCGCGTCCATCAGCGGGGCGGCGACCTCGGCGGGCAGCCACACGGTGTCCAGCGCCAGCGGCTCGTCACCGGCCAGCCGGAGCCGTTCCAGCCGGAACAGCAGCGTCTCTTCGGCCAGCCCCAGCCGGTCCGCGACCACCCCGTCGGCGCACAGTTCCCGCGCCCGGACCAGGCTTGTCTGCCGCTGGCCCGCCGACTCGACCGAGGCGAACAGCGAGTAGAGCGCACCTAGCGGCTGGGCGATGCCGCCCGGGCCGGCCAGCCGGGGACGGCGGCCACGCTCAGCCACCACGACGCCGTCCGCACGCAGTTCCCGCAGCGCGGCCCGGACGGTGTGCCGGCTCACCGCGTACTCCCCGGTCAGCGCCAGCTCGCCGGGAAACGAATCGCGGAACGCGCCGGCCGCCAGCCGCCGGTGCAGGTCGTCCCGGAGCTGCGCCCACAGCGGCAGCGGGCTGCGCCGGTCCAGCGGCCGGGCCCCGGTGCCGGTCCCGTGGGCGGTCGTGTCGGTGACCACAGCCCCTCCTCCTTGAGCCCCTGTCCGAATGATCGTACATTTGAGCCAAGAGAGAAAGCCCGGCGATCCCGGGCGCAGGGGGAGGCCGCATGGTTGACGTGCTTCCGATCGACACGCCCAGCCTCGGCGACCGGAGTTACCTGGCGCACGACGGGGACGTTGGCGTGGTCATCGACCCACAGCGGGACGTGGACCGGGTCAGCGACCTGGCCGCTGGGCTGGGGATCCGGGTCACCCATGTGGCCGAGACGCACATCCACAACGACTACGTGACTGGTGGCCTGGCCCTGGCCCAGGCGGCCGGCGCGCATTACCTGGTCAACGGGGCCGACCCGGTCCGGTTTACCCGCACCCCGGTGCACGATGGCGACCGGGTGCCGATCAGCGAGGCACTGGCGTTGCGGATAATGGCCACCCCGGGGCACACGTTCACCCATGTCGCCTACGTGCTGGAAACGGAGGGGAGGGTGGCCGGAGTGTTCACCGGCGGGTCGCTGCTGTACGGCTCGACCGGCCGGCCGGACCTGCTCGGGCCGGAGAACACGCCGGTGCTGGCGCGGGCCCAGTACCGGTCGGCGCACCGGCTGGCCACCGAACTGCCGGACAGCGCCCCAGTTTTCCCCACGCATGGGTTCGGCAGCTTCTGCGCGGCCACCCAGACCGAGGCGCTGTCTTCCACCATCGGCCGCGAGAAGCAGGTCAACCCGGCGCTCACCCGCGAGGAACGCAGCTACGTGGAGGCCCTGCTGGCCGGCCTGGACGCGTGGCCCGCTTACTACGCGCACATGGCCCCGGCCAACGCGGCCGGGCCGGCCGCCCCTGACCTGTCCCCGCCGCACCGCGCCGACGCGGCCGAACTCCGCCGCCGCATCGAGGCCGGAGAATGGGTGGTGGACCTGCGCGACCGGGTGGCGTTCGCGGCGGGTTTCCTGCCTGGCTCGGTCGCCTTCCCGCTCGACGGCAGCTTCGCCACCTACCTCGGCTGGGTGCTGCCCTGGGGCACCCCGGTGACCCTGCTCGGCGAGACCCCGGCCCAGGTCGCCACCGCCCAGCGGGAACTGGCCCGGATCGGCATCGACCGCCCGGCCGCCGCGGCCACCGGGCGGCCCGCGGACTGGGCCGCCGGGCAGCCGCTGGACACCGTGCGGCTGGCCAAGTTCGGCGACCTGGCCGCCGCCCGCCAGGCCGGCCCGGACGGCGGGCCGGTCGTGCTGGACGTGCGCCGCCAGCTGGAATGGGCCGAGGAGCACATCGCCGGCGCGGTGCACATCCCGCTGCACGAACTGCCTGGCCGGCTCGCCGCGGTGCCTGCCGGGGAGGTCTGGGTGCACTGCCACAGCGGGTACCGCGCGCTGGCCGCCGCGTCCCTGCTCGCCGCGCACGGCCGCCAGGTGATCAGCGTGGACGACGACTTCGGCAATGCCGGGACGGCTGGCCTGCCCCTGGTGGCGGGCTGACCGCCTGCTCTGGCATCCGGGCCTAGCACCGGCTGGCCCCAGGTAGGTTGTCCCCCATGGATGAGAACCGGGCCCGCCGGGTGGCTGACGCGCTCCGGGATCGCGGCATCGACGCGCACCTGGAAAACGCTGGGATCGACATCTACGGTGTCCGGGTCGTCCTCGGCGACGGGCGCGAGGCGATCTGGGGCAACGAGGGCACCACGGCCCTGGAGGCCGAAGTCATGGAGGATGGGGACCTGGTCGGCTTCGTCCCGCAGATCCCCGGCTCGGCCGACTTCGACGACGCGCAGGTCGTGGACGCGATCGCCCGCGCGGACTACGCCCAGCCGGAGGGCCACGAGCGGGACCAGGCGCCCCCGACCGAGGCGCCACTGCCGCACGAGGGCGGCCTGTTCCGCCGATTCATCGGCGGGTTCCGGTACGACTCCGAGTCCTGATCACTGCTTGCGCGCCCGGCTGGGCGCCACCCGCGGCGGCTCGCCGGGCTGCTTGGGATAGACCGGCGGCCACGGCGCGTCCATCAGCCCGGCCGCCAGGTCCCGCTCGCTCATCGCCAGCAGCGGCTCGAGCGATTGCGGATCATCGTTCATGCCCAGCCACGGGTCACCGGCCCGGCCGGCCAGGGACGCGATCGTGAACTGGTCCGGGTGGATGCCGTCCAGCTCGGCCCAGGAGATCGGCGTGGACACCTGCCCGCCCGGCCGGGCCCGCACCGACCACGCGCCGAACACCGTCTTGTGCGGCGCGTTCTGGTTGTAGTCGATGAACACCCGCTGGCCACGTTCTTCCTTCCACCAGGCGGCGGTGATCAGGTCTGGGCGGCGGCGTTCCAGCTCCCGGGCCACCGCCACCGCGGCCGCCCGCACCTGGTAGGAGTCCCAGCGCGGGGCCAGCCGGACGTACACGTGCAGGCCCCGGTTGCCGGTGGTCTTGGCATAGCCGGTGAGGCCGGCCTCGGTGAGCAGCCTGCGCAGTTCGTGCGCGGCCTCGCGGATCTGGGCGAACTCCACTCCCGGGGTCGGGTCGAGGTCGATCCGCAGCTCGTCGGTGTGGTCCGGATCGCCGGCCTGGTAGGGCCACACGTGGAAGCCCAGGCAGCCCAGGTTGACCGCCCACAGCACGTGGTCGATGTCCGCCGCCACCAGGGCCTGCGACGTGGTGCCGTTGGGCGTGGCCACGGTGGTCGTCTGCAGCCAGCCCGGCGCGGTCTTGGGCACCCGCTTCTGGAAGAACGACGGGCCGCCCGCGCCCTCCGGGAAGCGCTGCAGTAGCACCGGGCGGCCGCCCATGGTCCGCAGCAGCGGCTCGGCCACCCGCTCGTAGTACCCGGCGAGGTCGGCCTTGGTCTCGCCCCGCTCGGCGAACAGCACCTTGTCCGGGTGCGTGATCAGCCCGCTGCCCCTGCTCACACCAGCAACTATTCCAGACGCCCTCGGCCGGTACGCTCGCTGGCAATGGACAGGATGACCGGCACCGCACCGGCGCCGGGCCAGGCGGAGAGCCCGGCCCGCGGCCGGCCGTGGCCGGGCTGGCTGCTGCCCGCCGGGCTGCTGGCCGTACTGGTCTTCCTCACGGTCAACGTGCTGGCGCACGGCCCGGTGATAACCCTGGACCAGCACATCCGGCACACCGTGCAGGACTGGGCGCACGCGGCGGCCTGGCGCTGGCTGGCCGACAGCCCGCACGCGCCGGCCCAGCTCATTACCGACCTCGGCCGGGAGACCGTGGCCGTGCCGGTGCTGGCCGTAGTGGCGGCGGTGCTGGCGGTCCGCGGGCATACCCTGCGGCCGCTGCTGGTGGCCGCGACCGGGGTCGTGCTGCTGCTGGTCACGGTGATCCCAGCCAAGATCATCATTGCCCGGCCCGGACCGGGCACTACGGTGCTGCCCGCCGGCAGCTGGGGCTACTTCCCGTCCGGGCACACCAGCACCGCGTGCGTGTGCTACTCGATCGCGGTCTTGCTACTCATCGCCGGCTGGCGCGGCTGGGGCCGCCGGGCCGCGCTCGCTGGCCTGGCCGCGGTATGGTTCCTGGTCGGGGCCGCGCTGGTCTGGTGCGACTATCACTGGGCCAGCGACGTGCTGGCCGGCTGGGCACTGTCCGCGCTCATCGTCTGGCTGGCGCTGCGCGTGCCACTGCCCCGCCGCCTGGGTGGCTGACACTGTGGCGGACGCTTACGGATCCCTTACCAGCGGCGATCCAGGCTAGGCTGCGGCCGGCGGCCGCACCTAGAGTTTCCGGTGCGGCAAGAGTGCACAGTGGGGAATTCCCCGCCCGCCGGGTGGCGCGGCCCTAGAGACGCGGTGTCCTGGCGCCCTAGCCGGGGCATCCGCCGCGCTGCCAACACACGGCGGATGCCCCCGGCTGCGCACCGCAACCTGCGCTACTGGCCCGGCCAGGGCAGCTGGTAGGCGCGGTAGCCGGCTTCCGCGCCGTAGCCGGCTTCCGCGCCGTAGCGGGCTTGCGCGCGCTGGCCGGCTTGCGCGCGGTCGCTGGCTTGCGCGCCGTCGCGGCCTTCCGCGCCGTGGCTGGCTTGCGCGCGGTGGCCGGCGTCCTGGGCTTCGCGGCCGCCGCGGCCCGCGCCGGAGCCTTGGTCGCCCCGGTGAGCGTCCGGGCCGCGGTGGACATGGCCTTGGTGACGGTGGACATCGCCCTCGTCGCGGTGTTCATCGCCTCCATGGCGGTGGACATGGTCTTGGTAGCGGTGTTCATCGCCTGCATGGCGGTGGACATCGTCTTGGCCGACGCCGTGGCCTTGGTGGCCGCGGCCGCCATCTGGGTGGCGGCCGTGGTGACCTTCATGGCCGCGGCCGACACGGTCCGCGCCGCCGAGGTGGCCCGTGCCGTCCCGGCACTGGCGCCGCGAGCACTGGCGCCGCGAGCACTGGCGCCGCGGGCGGTGGCCGCCCGGGTGGCCGGCGTCCGCGCCGCGGTAGCCCGCCGTGCCGTGCTCCGCGACGAGGCCGTGCTCCGCGAAGACGAGGCCGTACTGCGCTTGGCCGCACCGGCCCGCGGGGCCGCGATCATGCGAGTTGCTGAGGTCCGTGCCGCCGTGCTGCGCACCTGCGACCGACTTCGTGCTGGCCTTGGCTTTCTGATTGCTGGCCGCATTCTTGACCGCACTGCTGCGGCTCGTTGCGGTACGCGTTGCGGTCGCCGATTTGCGGCCAACGGCGGTGCGTGCCATGGTTTGCACCGGCATTGATCTCCCCCCGTATTGATCAATTACGGAAAGAGCTATTCCACGATTGGCCGGAAAGGAAACGTCCCAGCTCAGCAGCAGTGGGTGCGGTCGCCGGACCGCGCCTGGTGACCGACAGCGCGGCGGCGGCATTTGCCCGCCGGGCGGCCCCGGCCGCATCCTCCCCAGCGGCCAGTGCAGCAATGAAGGCCCCGGTATGAGTATCGCCCGCCCCATTGCTGTCAACCGCGGCGGCCGGGAATCCGGGAACCACTGTTAGTGGCGTTTTGAAATGTGCCAGCATGCAGCCTTTTGCGCCGGTGCGTACCAGCACCCCCTGGCCCGGCCGGGGCGGCCAGGGCGGCCGCTCGGTGAGCGTGCGCAGCGCGGCCGCCGCGGCTGGCTGGCCGGTCAGCAGGGCCGCCTCGCGAGCGTTGAGCGTGACCCAGTCGGCCCGGTGCGCCACGGCGGCCAGCGCGTCCGGCGGGATGGACCGCAGCAGCGGGCCGGGGTCGAGGAACAGCACCGTGCCGTCGCCCAGCCGGGCCAGCCAGCTGAGCAGCGCGTCCCGGTTGGCCGGGTGGACCAGTCCGTAGCCGGACAGGTAGACCGCGTCGGCCGGGCCGGCCACCACGTGGGCCAGGTCGGCGGCGGTCAGCGTCGCCTCGGCGCCCGGGCTGGTCACGAACGTGCGCTCGCCGGCCGCGTCCACCATGCTGACCACGAAGCCGGTGTCCCGGCCTGGTTTCGGCGGTTGCAGCACCTCGATACCCTCGGCCGCCAGCCCGGCCCGGGCCAGGTCGCCCAGCGGCCCGGTGCCATGCACGCCCGCGTAACCGGCCCGCAGGCCCAGCCGGGCCACCGCGGCCAGCACGTTGAACCCGCCGCCCGGGGTCAGCTCGGTGCGGCTGGCCAGCACGTCGCCGCCCCGCTCCGGCAGCGCCGGGATGTCCAGCACCACGTCGATGACCACGTTGCCGAGATGCAGCAGGCGGCCGAACGTCATGCGGCCCGCCCGCCGGCCGCCCGGAGCGCCAGCAGGCCGGCCGCCACCTCGTCCAGCCGCAGGCCGTTCACTTCAGCCACGGTGCGCCGCGCCTCGGCCGGGAACGCGGCCACCCCGTGGCAGGCCCCGGCCACCGCCCCGGCCATGGCGGCGATGGTGTCGGTGTCGCCGCCGGCCGACGCCGCCAGCCGGCAGGCCAGCCACGGATCATCCGGGGTGGCGGCCAGGATCGCGAACGCGGCCGGCACCGACTCCTGGCTGGCCAGGCTGGTGCCGACCAGCGTGGGCACGATGTCCAGGACCGCTTCCGGAGCCAGCCCAGCGGTCAGCCCGGCCGCCCAGCGGATCCGCGCCGCGACGTCGGCGGCGGCCACCCAGTGCCCCCGGCCCGCGGACAGGCTGGCCGCGGCGATCGCCACCTCGATGGCCGCCGGCACCGGCGCGCCGGCCACCCCGGCGCTGACCGCGGCGGCCACCGCCGCCGCACCGGCCAGCGCCACCCCGGTGTTATGCGTCACCCGGCTGGCCTCGACCACCTGATCAACCAGCCGGTCCAGGTCATCAAACGGCGTGGCCACGCCGACCGGGGTGATCCGCATGGCCGCGCCGTTGGTGCTGCCGTACCGGCCGGTCTCGCCGATGTCCGTGCCGGCCAGCAGCGCGGCCAGGGCCCGCTTGGTGGACGGCCCGAGCAGGCTGAGCGAGCCGCGCACCCGCATCGACTCTTCCCAGCCGAGCAATTGCCGGGCGAACTCGGCCGCGTCGATCCGGCCGCCGCCCTCGATCAGCAGCCCGGCCAGCAGCAGCGCCTGCTCGGTGTCGTCGGTCACCGTGCCGGCCGCCAGCCCGGGCGCCAGCGGCTGGTCCGCGGCGCCCGGCTCGAACCAGTCCAGCAGCGGCCCGTACCTGGCGACCACCTGCGACCGGGGCAGCGATTCGGTCGGCATGCCGAGCGCGTCCCCGATGGCCAGCCCGTACAGCGCACCCGCCGCCCGGTCCTGCGCCCCGGTCTGGTCCCGCGCCCCGGTCATCCGCCCAGGATGTCCGGCAGGCCGACCACCTCGATCAGCGGCGCGTACGTGCGCAGGATGTCCAGGGCGTTGCGGTGGCTGTCCTCGGTCGCCCCGGCGCACGCCTCCTCCACCACCTGGATGTAGACCCCTTCGTCGGCCGCGGCCACCGCGGTGGACAGCAGGCAGCAGTCGGTGGCCACCCCGCACAGCACCAGCCGCCCGCTGTCTGCCACGTGGCCGCGCAGCTCCGCACCCCATTTGCTGAACGTAACCGCATCCAGCGTCTGCCCGGACCAGGCGGCGAACTCGTCCACCAGCTGGTAGATGTCCGCGTCCGGCGGCTGCAGCGCGAACGGCCAGGCCTGGTAGTAGTCCCGCCAGGACCCATGCGGCTCGGCCGGCGCGATGAACCGGGTGAACACCACGTTCGGCTGGAAGGCCCCGATCAGCTTGCCGACCGGCTCGATGATCCCGCCGAAGTGTGGCGCCAGCCAGGCGCTGCCCGGCTCGGCGAACACCCGCTGCATGTCGATGACGGCCAGGCACGGCCCGGGCGGGCTGCCCATCAGGTGGTGGCCGGCTCGGCCAGCGCGGGCCGGGACTCCTGGGCCCGCACCGGCGCGAAGTCCAGCGCCCAGGCGGCCAGGAAGCCGAACACCAGCGCGACCAGCACGCCCAGGTTGGCGAACGCCCACGCCCCCGTCTTCCCGCCCAGCCCGAGCGGGCCGAGCAGGTAACCCTGCCAGGTGAGCCAACTCGCGTAGGTGTTGGTGACCAGGCCCCAGCCCACCACGGTGCCGATCACGATGATGGCCAGCGGGGCCAGCCGGATGTCGCCGTACCGGCCGTGCCGGTCATACAGCTCCGGCTCGGAGTAGTCCTTCCGGCGGAGCATGATGTCGGCCAGCATGATGCCGCACCAGGCCGCGATGGGCACGCCCAGCGTGATCAGGAACCCCTCGAACTGGTTCAGGAAGTTTTTCGCCACGAACACCACGTAGATCGTGCCAAGCACCATCACCGTGCCGTCGATGAGCGCGGCCGCGTAGCGCGGGATGCGCAGCCCGAGGGTGAGCAGGGCCAGCCCGGACGAATAGATGTCCAGCACTGAGCCGCCGACCAGGCCGAGCACCGCGGCGATGACGAACGGGATCAGGAACCAGGTGGGCAGCAGCGTGGTCAGCGCGCCGATCGGGTCGGCCCCGATCGCGCTGCTCAGCTTGGCCGACGAGCCGGCCAGCAGCAGGCCGAAGATGAGCAGGAAGATCGGCGCGATGGAGGAGCCGAACGTGGTCCAGCCGATCACGCCCCGGCCCGACGACCGGCGCGGCAGGTAGCGGGAGTAGTCGGCGGCCGCGTTCACCCAGCCCAGCCCGAACCCGGTCATCACGAACACCAGGGCGCCGATGAACTTCTGCGGCGAGCCCGCCGGGATGGCCGACACCGTGTGCCAGTGGATCTTGTCGGCGACCAGCGCGATGAACACCACGGTGAGCACGGCCGTGACCCAGGTGATCACCGTCTGCATCCGCATGATCAGGTCGAAGCCCATCACCCCGCCGACCACGGTCAGCGCGCTGACCACGATCAGCGCGATCACCTTGACGCCGGTTCCGCCGCCCCAGCCGAGCCGCTCGAACACGGTCGCGGTGGCCAGCGTGGCCAGGATGATCAGCACGGTTTCCCAGCCGACGGTGAGCAGCCAGGAGATGAGCGACGGCAGCTTGTTGCCGCGGACGCCGAACGCCGCCCGGCCGAGCACCATGGTGGGCGCCGAGCCGCGCTTGCCGGCCACCGCGATGAACCCGCAGAGCAGGAACGAGACGACGATGCCGATCACCCCGAGCGCGACCGCCTGCCAGAACGAGACGCCGAAATCGAGCACGAACGCCCCGTAGCCCAGGCCGAGGACGGACACGTTGGCCGCGAACCACGGCCAGAACAGGTCACGTGGATGGCCCTTCCGCTGATCATCCGAGATCACATTGATCCCGTTCATCTCGATCTGCGTCGGGCGGAGTTCCGCGGCGGATGCGGACTGAGCATGACTGTCAGCCATGGCGAGCCCCTTCAGGCGAGGAATACCGGGGAATAGCGGGGTCTACTGGCTGGGTCGCCGCCGGGCCGCGGCGGCGCCAGATCACCCAGGCGGCCAGGCCGGCGGCCAGCGTGCCGGCCGCCACCAGCAGCGCCACCACCACGGCCGGCCGTTTCCGGGCCGCGGCGGGCTGGGTGGCGGGCTCCGGCGACCCCGCCTGGGTGCTGAGCAACTGCTCGACGTTGCCGGCGAACTGCTCCACCAGGCGCTGGCCCACGTCACCGATGGCGCCCGGGGCGTACTGCGCGACGGTGCCGCGGATCATCAGGTCCGCGCTGATCAGCACCCGGGTGGTGGCCCCGTGCGGCACGACGCGCAGGGTCACGTTGGCGTCCGCGCTGCCCTGGCCGCCACGCTCCCGGCCGGACGCGCTCAGCGTCGCGGTGCCGGCCGTCCGGTCGGCCGCGTCCAGGTGCACCGTGCCCGCGTACACCGCGTGCACCGGGCCGATCCGGAGCCGCAGTTCACCGGCGTAGGTGCCGTCCGCGACCTCGCCGATGAGCCGGCTGCCGGGCAGGCAGGCGGCCACCTTGCCGGGATCCAGCAGCGCATCGATTACCTCCGGGGCAGGCCGGCCGATCCGGATCGCGCTGGTCAGCTGCACGCCAGCGTCCCTACCGGTCCATGACCGCTTTGCGCTGCGCGCCGTCCACCGGAATGTGCGCGCCGTTGATGAAGCTGGCCCGCGGCGAGGCCAGGAACGTGACCAGTGCGGCCACCTCGGCGGGCTCGCAGATCCGGCGCAGCGGGATGGATTCGGTGGCCAGCTCGTGCGCCCGCTGCTGGGTAACCCCCTTGTCCCGGGCGAACGCCTTCTCCAGGCCGTCCCACCGGTCGGTGTTCACCGGACCCGGGTTGACCGTGTTGATCCGCACCCCGTACCGCCCGTACTGCTCAGCGACCGACGAGGCGAAGTTGATGTCGGCCGCGTTGGCCACCCCGGCGGTCATCTCCCAGTAGCTCGGCTTGAGCCCGTCGTTGCCCACGACCAGGACGATCGACCCGGTGCCGCGTTCCCGCATCTGCCCGATGACCGCGCGGACGCTGCGCACGTAGCCCATGAACTTGAGGTTCAGGCTGGCCAGCCACTGGTCTTCGGTCAGGTCTTCGAGCAGGCCGCCCGGCGAGCTGCCCGCGCAGGTGACCAGGATGTCGATCGGGCCGAGCTGGTCGGTGGCGGCGGCCACGCAGCGCTGCACGTCCGCGGTGACGCTCATGTCGCCGGCCAGCGGGAGCACCGGACGGCCGGTGGCCGCCTGGATCTCTTTGGCCGTTACCTCCAGCGGCGCCGCGGTGCGGGCCGTGATGGCCACGCTGGCCCCCTCGGCCGCGAGATGCTCGGCCACCTGGCGGCCGATCCCCTTGCTGGCGCCGGTGACGAGGGCCACTTTGCCGCTCAGCTGCAGATCCACCGCAACCCCTTCCCAGCTAGCCGGACACCGCGCAGAACCCGGCGCGACACGGCGTTGCTGGATGGTATACCAAATATCACCTTGACGGAAGACTCCCTGCTACCCCCACATAACACACTTATGGCCGCTCACTTCCCCGGCCGGCGGTGACGCTCGCCACTCCCGCCGGCGGGCCTACGGATGACTGGCGGTGAGGGCGCGGCGGTCCAGCTTGCCGAGCGGGTTACGCGGCAGCTCGGTCACCAGGAACACCTGCTTCGGGCACTTGTACCCGGCCAGCTGGGTCCGCGCGTGCGCGATCAGGTCCGGCTCGCTGAGCTCGCGGCCCGGGCGGAGCACCACCCACGCGGTCACCTGCTCCCCCCAGCGCCGGTGCGGGAGCGCGGCCACCGCCGCCTCGGCCACCGCCGGGTGGCTCTCCAGCGCCAGCTCGACCTCGCGCGGGTAGACGTTCAGCCCGCCGCTGATGATCAGCTCCTTGGCCCGGCCGCGGATGACCAGGTGCCCGGTGGCCTCCTCGACCGTCCCGATGTCCCCGGTACGGAACCACCCGTCCGCGGTGAACGCCGCCGCGGTGGCCGCCGGGTCCTCCCAGTAACCGGTGAACACCTGCGGCCCGCGCAGCTGGATCTCGCCATCCGCACCCGGGCCGGCCGCACCGGACGGCGCCCAGATCCGGCACTGCACCCCGGGCAGCGGCAGGCCGACGGTGTCCGCCCGGGCCGCCCCGAGCGGGTTGGACACGTCCAGCCCGGACTCGGTGCTGCCGTAGCGCACCAGCGGAAGCTGGCCGAGCAGGCCCGGGCAGCCGGGCGGCCAGCGCCGGGCTCAGCGGCGCCGACCCGCACACGGCCAGCCGCAGCCCGTTCAGCAACGGTTCGCCGCCGGCCTCGTCGAGCAGTGCCTGATAGCTGGCCGGCACCCCGAACAGCACGGTGCCGCCGGCCGCGCGCACGGTGCCGATCAGGTCGGCGGCGCGGAACCGGGACCGGATGTGCGCGGTGGACCCGGCCACCAGCGTGGCGTGCACCCCGCCCAGGCCGTGCTGATGGAACAGCGGCAGCGCGTGCACCAGCACATCCCTGGCGGTCCACCGCCAAGCCGCCAGCGCGGCCCGGATGGACACCGCCAGCTGCCGGTGGGTGAGCGGAACGCCTTTGGGCCGTCCGGTGGTACCGGACGTGTACGCGAGCAGCGCCGTGTCCCCCGGCCGCACCACCCTCTTTTGCCGAACGCCAGTGCCCGCCCAGCCACCGTCCGCCGGTACCCCGGCCACCGGGGCGATCGGCAACGGCGCCGTACCGCGACCGGGCAGGCTGGCCAGCCGGGCCGCCGGGCCCGGGTCGGCCAGCGCGAGCACCGCACCGGAGTCGGCCACCAGGTGACCGAGTTCGGCGGCGGTGTACCCCGGGTTGGCCAGCACGACGACCGTGCCCGCCTGCAGCGCGCCCAGGTAGCAGCGCAGGAAGCCCAGGCTGGACCCGGCCGTCAGCAGGACCCGGTCGCCCGGCTCGGTGCGGGCGGCCAGCCAGTCCGCGATCTGACTGGCCCCGGTCGCCAGCCCGGCGTGGGTGACCGGCTCGCCGTCCACGGTGACCGCCACCCGGTCCGGGAACCGGCGCGCCGACTCGGCCGCCAGGTCAGGGATGGTCGCCGCGCCAAGCTCCTCGATGAGTGCATCCAGCCGGCCAGTCTCCGCCGCAGTCATGCCGAGATGCGCCCGCCAGCCGCCCCGGCTCCACGCTGCCGCTGACCATCCCGCACCGCCGCTCACTCCGGCACCACCAGCCCCGCCCTCATGGCCGGCTGAGTCCGGGCCGGCCAAATCCGGGCCGCCGACCACTGTGCGGCCGGCTCCGCCGCCGACAACCCGCACCGCGGGCCAAATCCGGGCTGCTAGCTGAATCCGGGCCGGTCACGGGTGCGCCGCTGGCCGGGGCGCGGTCAGGGCGGCCTGGTTGGCCGCGCGCTCAGCCCGCAGCCGGTCGAGCAGGCCACCGGCCGCCGCGATCCGCTTGGCCGCGCCGGCTACTCCGGCCCCCTGGTCGGCGAGTTCCTTGGCCAGCACCGCGGCGGCCTGACCGGGCTCGGCGTAGACCCGGTTGACCAGGCCGATCCGCTCCGCCTCGGGTGCGTCCACCCAGCGCCCGGTCATCGTCAGTTCGAGGGCCCGGCCCCGGCCGACCAGGCTGGGCAGCAGCCACGCGCCCACCGCCAGCGCACGGCCCGGCGGCCCGGTCCACCGGAAGCTCGCGTCCGGCCCGGCCACCCGCAGGTCAGCCGCGCCGGCGAGCTGCGCGCCGCCGCCGACGGCGGGACCGGTGAGCACCGCGATGACCGGGCCCGGCCGGGTGATCATGACCTCGTAGCACTGGTACAGCAGGTCGGAGATCTCGGCCCGCTCGGCGTCGCTGACGGTCAGGTCCGCGCCCGCGCAGAACACCCCGGGATCGGCGCTGTCCAGCAGGATGGGCGCGGCCGGCTCGGCCGCGAACGCCGCGTGCAGGGCGCGGACCATGCCCAGGTCCAGGGCGTTGCGCCGGTCGGGGCGATCCAGCCGGACCCGGCGGAAGCCCGCCGGACCCGGTTCCACCCGGACAGACGGGTGCGGCATGGGCAGACTCCCCAGAAAGTACCTCTGGCCGGATGCCTGAAATATGGTATACCAAACGCGTGGGGCGCCTGTTCCCCGCCCTGCCGCACCCGGGAGGAGGCCGGTGAAGCCAGCCCCGTTTACCTATCACCGGACCCGGTCGGTGGCGGAGACCGTGGCCCTGCTGGCCGAGCTCGGGGACGGGGCCAAGATCCTGGCCGGCGGGCAGAGCCTGGTCCCGATGATGAACTTCCGGCTGGCCCGGCCGACCGCCCTGGTCGACATCACCCGCATCCCGGGCCTCGACTACCTCCAGGCCGGGCCGGACGGGCTACGGGTCGGCGCGCTGACCCGGCACCGCACGATCGAGCTGTGCCGCGACCCGGCCGTGCTGGACGGCTTCGGCGTGCTGCCCCGGGCGGCGCGGTGGATCGGGCACTACCCGATCCGGGCCCGCGGCACCCTGGGCGGCAGCATCGCGCACGCCGACCCCGCGGCCGAATGGTGCCTGCTGGCCGTACTGCTGAACGCGCAGATCCAGCTGGCCAGCCCGCGCGGCCAGCGCACCGTCCCGGTCACCGAGTTCTTCGAGGGCTTCTACAGCACCACCGCCGAGCCGGACGAGATGATCACCGAGATCCGCTTCCCGGCGCCCGCCCGCCGCGCCGCGCTGACCGAGTTCGCCCAGCGGCAGGGCGACTTCGCGGTGGTCGCCGCCGCGGTCAGCATCGACCTTGACGGCAGCAGCTGCCGCGAGCTCACCGTGGTCCTTGGCGGCGTCGGCCCGCTCCCGTACCGGGTCGACACCGCGGAACTGGCCGGCCAGCCGGCCACCGAGGCAACCTGGCGCCAAGCCGGCGAGCTGGCCGCCGAACAGATCGACCCGCCCGCCGACGGGCACGGCACGGCCGGCTACCGGAAGCGGCTGGCCGCCACCCTGACCGAGCGCGCGCTGGCCCAGGCGGCCACACCGTGACCTGGGTAGGCGCCTCGGTGCCGCGCAAGGAAGACCAGCGGATGCTGCTCGGCCGGGGCCGGTTCACCGGCGACATCAGCCGCGGCGCCGTGCTGCACGCCGCGTTCGCCCGCAGCCCGCACGCCGCCGCCACGCTGGGCGGGATCGACCTGACCGAAGCGCTGGCCGTGCCCGGCGTGGTCGCCGCGTGCACCGCGGCCGACCTGGGCGACCCCACGCTGCTCGCGGTGCTGGAACGCCCGGAGTTCGTGCCCACCAAGCTGCCGCTGCTGGCCATCGGCCAGGTCCGGCATGTCGGCGAGCCGGTCGCCGTCGTGGTGGCCGGTGACCCGTACACCGCCGAGGACGCGGCCGAACTGGTGGCCGTGGACTACACCGCGCAGCAGGCGGTGGCCAGCCTGGACGACGCCCGCGCGCCCGGCGCCCGGCCGGTGCACGACGGGCTGGCCGGCAACTGCCTGGTCGACCTGACCATGTTCGACGACGACCGGCTGCCGGACATCTTCGCCGCCGCCCCGGTCGTCGTCGGCGGCCGGCTGCGCAGCGGCCGGCTGGCCGCCCTCCCGCTGGAGGGCCGGGCCTGCCTGGCCGAATGGGACGAGCGGGACGGCCAGATCGTGATGCACGTGTCCACGCAGGTCCCGCACCAGGTCCGGTCGGCCGTGGCGCAGGCGTTTGCGCTGCCCGAACGCCAGATCCGGGTCATCGCCCCCGACGTCGGTGGCGGCTTTGGGCTGAAATGCGTGGTCGGCCGGGAGGAGCTGGTCGTCGCCGGGCTGGCCCAGCGGCTGCGCCAGCCGGTCCGCTGGGCCGAGGACCGGCAGGAGAACCTGACCGCGTCGTTCCACGGCCATGAGCAGTGCTACGACGTCCGGGCCGCGTTCGGCACCGACGGCCGGATCCTCGGCCTGGCCGCGGACATCGACTGCGACGTCGGCGCCTACTCCGCGTTCCCGTTCACCTGCGGGGTCGAGCCGCTGATGGCCGCGACCGAGCTGCCCGGCATCTACAAGGTGCCCGCGTACCGGGCCCGGGGCCGGGCCATCGCCAGCAACAAGGCGCCCACCGCGCCGTACCGCGGGGTGTCCCGGCCGCAGCTGGTGCTGGTCATGGAGCGGCTGATGGAGAAGGCGGCCGGGCAGCTCGGGCTGGACCCACTCACCGTGCGCCGGCGCAACATGATCAGCCCGGGCGAGTTCCCGTACACCGGGGTGAACGGGATCACCTACGACGAGGGCAGCTACGCCGAGTCGCTGGACCGGGCCGAGAAGCAGGTGGCCGAGAACGGCTGGGCGGCCGAGCGGGACCGGCTGCGCGGCCAGGGGCTGCGGGCCGGCATCGGCTACTCCTGCTTCTCCGAGCGGACCGCGTACGGCACCCCGGCCATGTCGCTGCGCCGGATGCGGATGACGCCCGGCTACGACACCGCCTCGGTGCGGATGGACCCGTCCGGCGAGGTCATCGTGACCACCGGCACCTGCGGCCACGGCCAGGGACACGAGACCACGTTCGCGCAGATCGTCGCCGACCGGCTGGGCATCGACCCGGGCCAGGTACGGCTCCGCGAGGGCGACACCGACCTGGCCTCCTACGGCTGGGGCACCTGGGGCAGCCGGTCCATCGTGATCGGCGGCGGCGCGGCCAGCCGGGCCGCCGGGCAGATCGCGGACCAGCTCCGGAAGGTGGCCGCGCATTTGCTGGAAGCCAACGCCGACGACATTCAGCTGGCCAGCGGGCAGGCCCACGTCCGCGGTGATCCGGCGAGCGCGCTGCCGATCAGCGAGCTGGCCCGGATCGTGCACTTCCAGACGCACCGGGTGCCCGAGCCGCTGCGCTACGGCCTGGAGGCCCGGTCCTCGTTCGACCCGCCGGGCACGTTCTCCAACGGCTGCCACGCCGCCCTGGTCTCCATCGACGCCGGCACCTGCGAGATCCGGCTGCGCCGCTACCTGGTGGTGGAGGACTGCGGGGTGGTGATCAACCCGATGATCGTGGACGGCCAGGTGCGGGGCGGGGTGGCCCAGGGCATTGCCGCCGCGCTGCTCGAACAGGTCCGCTACGACGCCGACGGCCAGCCGGGCAGCGCCACCCTGATGGACTACCTGGCGCCGACCGCGGCCGAGCTGTGCCCGGTCGAGATCACCCACCTGGAGACGCCGTCGGCGCACAGCGAGACCGGGGCCAAGGGGATGGGTGAGGGCGGCACGATTGGCGCACCCGCGGCCGTGCTGAACGCGATCAACGACGCGATGGCCGGCACCGGGACCAGCTTCGACCACATCCCGGTACTGCCGTCCGACATCCACGCCGCGCTGGCCGGGCCGGGAGGTGACCGCCAATGAAGGACATCCACCTGATCCGGCTCCGGGTCAACGGCCGGGAGCACGAGCTGGCCGTGGAGGCCCGGCGCACGCTGGCCGACATGCTCCGCGACGACCTCGGCTACACCGGCACCCACCTGGGGTGTGAGCACGGCATCTGCGGGGCGTGCACGGTGCTGGTGGACGGTGAGCCGGCCCGGTCCTGCCTGATGTTCGGGGTGCAGGCGGACGGCGCGGAGATCAGCACGGTGGAGGGCCTGGCCGACGGCGACCAGCTGTCCGACCTGCAGCAGTCGTTCAGCGACCGGCACGGGCTGCAGTGCGGGTTCTGCACCCCGGGCTTCCTCATGCTGGCCGAGGGCTACCTGGCGCAGGACCGCGGCACCGAGCCGACCGAGGCCGAGATCCGCGAACTGGTCGCGGCCAACCTGTGCCGGTGCACCGGCTACCAGGGCATCGTCGAGGCGGTACTGGCCACCGCGCGGTCCCGGTGGCAGCGCGCGGCCGGGCCGGGCCCGTCATGAGCGTCCGCACCCGCCCGCGGGCCGTCATCGGCACCCGGGTACCCCGTAAGGAAGACCCGCGGCTGCTCCGTGGCCGCGGCCGGTTCGGCGCCGACATGTCCCGGCCGGGCCAGGTGTGGGCCCGGATCGTCCGCTCCCCCATCGCGCACGGCCGGCTCCAGGCGGTGCACACCGCCCAGGCCGCCGCCGCGCCCGGCGTGGTGGCCGTGGTCACCGCGGCCGACCTGCCCGGCCGGCTGGAGATCCCGGTCCGGCTCGACGTGCAGGGCATCGACCTGAGCAGCTACCTCCAGCCGGTACTGGCCGCCGGATACGGTGCGCTACGTGGGCGAGCCGCTGGCCGTGGTGCTGGCCACCGACCCGTACCTGGCCGAGGACGCGGCCGAACTGGTGGACGTGGACATCGACCCGGCGCCCGTGGTGCTGGACGCGGCGGACGGCACCGTGGCTGCCGACTTCACCCTGGGCTACGGCGACGTGGCCGCCGCGTTCGCCCGGGCCGACCACGTCGTGCAGACCGAGGTCCAGATCGGCCGGCACGGCGCGGTGCCGCTGGAGCCGCGCACCCTGCTGGCCGACCCTGACCCGGTCACCGGCGGGCTGGCCATCTTCGGCATGACCAAGGTGCCGGTGTTCAACCGGGACCTGCTGGCCGGGCTGCTCGGCATGGACGAGACGCTCATCCACGTGCACGCGGTGGACGCGGGCGGCGGGTTCGGCGCGCGCGGCGAGTTCTATCCCGAGGATTTCCTGGTCCCCTGGCTGGCCCGCACGCTGCAGCGGCCGGTCAAGTGGGTGGAGGACCGCGCCGAGCACCTGGTCGCGGTGAACCACTCCCGGCAGCAGGCGCACCGGCTGGCGGCCGCGTTCGACGCGGGCGGGCGGCTGCTCGGGCTGCGCGCCGAGGTGCTGCACGACAACGGGGCGTACTGCCGTACGCACGGCATCATCGTGCCCGAGCTGACCCTGGCCATGCTGCCCGGGCCGTACCGGGTACCCGCCTACCGCGGCCGGGTCCGGGTGGTGCTGACGAACAAGACGCCGTGCGGCACCTACCGGGCGCCCGGCCGGTTCGAGGGCAGCACGGCCCGCGAGCAACTGCTCGACGTGGCCGCCAGCCAGCTCGGCATCGACCGGGTCGAGCTGCGCCGCCGCAACCTGCTGACCCGGGCTGAGCTGCCCTGCTCGCGGGCGATGACCACGCTGGGCACCTCTGTGGTGCTGGACGACGGCGACTACCCCGGGCTGCTGGCCGCGGCCGCGGCCGAAGCGGACCGGCTCGGCTACCCGGCCGAGGTGAGCCACGGGCGGCAAGCCGGCCGGCGGCGCGGGCTCGGCGTGGCCGCGTTCCTGGAGAAGAGCGGCCTCGGCCCGCAGGAGACCGCGGACGTGGTGGTCAGCGGGACCGGCGCGGTGCACGTGTACTCCGGCGGCACCTCGCTGGGCCAGGGCATCGAGACCGTGCTGGCCCAGATCGCGGCGGACGCGCTGGGCATCGACCCGGCCGCGGTCAGCGTGGTCAACGGGGACACCGACCGGCAGCCGTTCGGCGGCGGTTCGTGGGCGTCCCGGTCCACCGTGGTGGCGGGCAGCGCGGTGCACGCGGCCGCGCTGGCGGTCCGCGACCGGGCCACCGAGGTAGCCGCGCGGATGCTCGAAGCCTCGCCCGGCGACCTGGTCAGCGAGGACGGCGTGGTCAGCGTGCGCGGCGACCCGGCGGCCCAGGTCACGCTGGGCGAGATCGCCCGGGCCACCGCCCCGGCCAGCCGGTTCCTGCGGCCCGGCGAGCCGTCCGGGCTGTCCGCCCGGCGCCGGTTCGAGGTGACGCACATGACCTACCCGTACGGCGTGCACATCGCCGTGGTCAACGTCGATCCGGGCACCGGCCGGGTCGAGGTGCTGCGCTACCTGGTGGCCTACGAGGTAGGCCGGGCGGTCAACCCGGCGCTGGTCGAAGGGCAGCTGCGCGGCGGCGCGGCGCAGGGCATCGGCGGCGCGCTGCTGGAGGAGTTCTGTTACGACGACGCGGGGCAGCCGCAGTCGGCTACCTTCATGGACTACCGGATGCCGACCGCCGCCGAGGTGCCGCCGATCGACGTCCTGGTGACTCAGGACGCGCCGGCTCCGGGGAACCCGCTGGGGGTACGGGGGGCGGGCGAGGGCGGCGTGTCCGCGGCCGGCGCGGTGCTGGCCAGCGCGGTCCGGGACGCGCTGGGCCTGGCAGGCAGCGTCGGGCAGTTGCCGCTGACCGCGGCACGGGTGCAGGAACTGGCCAGCAGCGGAGGCGGCAGATGAGTCAGGCACCGGTGGGCCGGGTGGTACCCGGCCCGGGCTACGTGAGCAAGACCGACATGGTGGCCGCGCTCATCCGGGAGCAGATCATCACCGGCGAGCTGCCCGCCGGTGAGCAGCTGCGCCAGCGCGACCTCGCGGCCCGGTTCCAGGTCAGCCAGACACCGGTGCGCGAGGCGATGCGCCGGCTGGAGTCCGAGGGCCTGGTCATCGGGGACACGCACCGCGGGTTCACCGTGGCCGGGCCGGAGGAAGGCCCGGTCGAGGAGAACTTCCAGATCCGCGCGGCGCTGGAGTCGCTCGGCGCGTCGCTGGCCGCGCGCAAGATCGACGCCGCCGGGATCAGCCGGCTGCAGGCGCTGAACGACCAGATGAAGGCGCTGGCCGAGGACGACCCGCGGTACGCCGAGCTGAACCGGGAGTTCCATTTCAGCCTGTACGAGTACGCGCGCAGCCCGCTGCTGCTGTCCTTGATGCGGCTGCTCTGGGCCTCCCTGCACGGTGGCCCCAAGGTGCTCCGCAGCCACGCCGAATCGGCCCGGCAGCACGACGTCATTCTGGCCGCGCTGCGCGCCGACGACCCGGCCGCCGCGGCCGAGAGCACCTATCAGCACATCATGGACACCAAGCGGGCCGGCTGACGATGAGCACGCACACCGTCCGGACCGGCGACGGGGTCAGCCTGCACGTGGAGAGCACCGGCCGCGGCGCGCCGCTGCTGTTCATCCACGAGTTCGCGGGCGACCACCGGAGCTGGGAGCCGCAGGTCCGGCACTTCTCGGCCGGGTTCCGCTGCATCCGGTATGCGGCCCGCGGCTACCCGCCGTCCGAGGTGCCGACCGACCCGGCCGCCTATTCGCAGCAGCGCGCGGTGGCCGACGCGCTGGCCGTGCTGGACGGCCTGGGCATCCCAGCGGCCCACCTGGTCGGCCTGTCCATGGGCGGTTTCACCACGCTGCACCTGGCGCTCCGGCACCCGGACCGGGTGCTGTCCGCGGTGGCGGCGGGTGCCGGGTACGGGTCGCCGCCGGACCGGCAGGCCGCGTTCCGGGCCGAGTCCGAGGCCATCGCGGCCGCGTTCGAGGCGGACGGCGCGGCCGCGGTTGCCCAGTGGTACGCGGCCGGCCCGGCCCGGGTCCAGTTCCAGAACAAGGACCCGCGCGGCTGGGCCGAGTTCGCCGCCGCGCTGGCCGGGCATGACTCGCTTGGCTCGGCGCTGACCATGCGCGGCGTGCAGGCCGGCCGCCCGTCGCTGCACGCGCTGCGGGAGGAATTCGCCCGCGTCGCCGTCCCGCTGCTGATCCTGGTCGGGGACGAGGACGACGGCTGCCTGGAGACCGCGCTGATGCTCAAGCGGGCCGTGCCGACGGCCGGCCTGGCCGTCCTGCCGCGCACCGGGCACACCGCCAACCTGGAAGAACCGGACCTGTTCAACAGTGCCGTGGACCGGTTCCTGGCCGCGGTGCAGCGCGGCGCCTGGCGTCCCCGCGACCCGCGCTCAGTGTCCGCGTCCACCACCGGAGTCCAGCGCTGACGCATACCGTGTTAGCTATGCACCCGCCAAAAACCACCCAATCCTACATATGTCGGGTTGGGGCAGGGGGGTCTGGGTGATGGGCTGGCCGGGCCGGCTCTCGCCCAGGCGCCGGGTCTTCGCGGCCGGTGTGGGCGCGCTGCTGGCCGCGCTCGTCGTGGTGGCCGTGGTCGGTGTGGTGCTGGCCCGGCAGGACAGCGCGGCCGGCCAGCCCGCCGGGTACCCGGCCCAGGACCGGCCCGGGCCGGTGCTGCTGGTGCCCGGGTACGGCGGCAACACCAACTCGCTGAGCATCCTGGCCCGCCGGATCCGGGCCGCCGGCCGCCAGGCCACCGTGCTGCACCTGCCCGGGAACGGGACGGGCAGCCTGTTCGGCGACGCCAGCGTGCTGAACGCCGCGGTCAGCCGGGCGCTGCGCGGCGGTGCGCCGTCGGTTGACGTGATCGGCTACTCCGCGGGCGGGGTGACCACGCTGCTCTGGGCCCACGAGGACGGCGGCGCGCACAAGGCGCGCCGGATCGTCACGCTCGGCTCCCCGTTCCACGGCGCCGAACTGGCCGCCGACGGCGAGGCCTTTTTGCCGAACGCCTGTCCGGCCGCCTGCCGTCAGCTGGTGCCGGGCAGCAGCCTGCTCAGCCAGCTTGCGGCGGGCATCACCGCGCAGCGGCCGAGCTGGCTGTCGCTGTGGAGCATCGACGACAAGACGGTGGACCCACCGGACTCGGCCCGGCTGGCCGGTGCGGTCAACGTGCCGATCCAGTCGCTCTGCCCGGCGCAGCAGATCAGCCACTCTCAGCTGCCGACCAACCCGGCCGTCACGGCCATGGTGCTGCAGGCCATCGGGACCGGCTCGGTCGACCCGACCCGCGCCGACTGCCGTTAGCCCCGCGGCTCGACCGGGCCCAGCGGCGGCAGCGCGTGCTCCTGCAGGTCGATGCCGATCTGCAGCACCCGGGTGTCGGCGCCGCGCGGCGCGGCCAGCGACAGCCCGACCGGCAGGCCGGTGCGGCGGCCCAGCCCGCCGGGCAGGCTGGCCACCGGGAAGCCGGTGGCGTTCCAGGTGGCGGTGAGGCGGATCATCAGGTCGCCGTCCCCGGCGGGCTGACCCGAGTCGTAGCCGCCGCCGCGCGGCGGCGCGGTGCCGCAGACGCTCGGCTCGAGCAGCGCGTCCACCCCGTGCTGGGCGAACCACTCCTCCCAGCCGGCGGTGATCTGGTCCCGGCGCTGCTGTGCGGCCAGGTAAGGCGCGGCGGCGGTGAAATCGTCGCTGGCCGCGACGAACTCGCCGATGCTGGCCCGGTACCGGCTGGCCGCGTCGCGGTGCCGCCGGTGGTACGAGCCCACCTCGGTCAGCAGCACCGTGTTCAGCTCCGGGCCGGTCAGGTCCGGCGCCGCGGGCAGCGTGACGACCCGGGCCCCGAGCGACTGCACGGCCGCTACGGCCTGGTCGAGGACGTCGGCCACGTCCGGCTCCAGGCCGGCCCGCTCCGGCCGGTCGGTGACCGCGATAGTGACCCCGGCCAGCGGGTGCGGGCCCGAGCGGGGCCGTACCGGGAACGCGCCGGGCGGCCCGGGCGGCGGCAGCAGCGGGCTGATCTCCGCCGGGCCCGCGGTCAGCGCGCTGAGCAGCGCGCCGCAGTCGGCCAGCGAGCGGGCCATCGGGCCGGCGTGGTCCAGGGTGGGCGCGAGCGGGATGACGCCGCCCAGCGGGATGAGGCCGTGCGTCGGCTTGACCGTGCTCACCCCGCTCAGCGCGGCCGGGATGCGCAGCGACCCGCACGTGTCGCTGCCCAGCGCGGCCGGCACCATGCCGGCCGCGAGCGCCGCGGCCGACCCGCCACTGGACCCGCCCGGCGCGCGGTCCAGCGCCCACGGGTTGCCGACCTGGTCGGTGGTGCCACCGGCGGCGAACTCGTGGGTGTGCGTGTGCCCGATCAGCACCATGCCCACCCGGTCCAGCCGCAGCCAGGCGACGGCGCTGCGGGTCGCCACCTGCCCGGCCAGCACCCGGCTGGACGCGGTCAGCGGCAGCCCGGCCACCGCGTACAGGTCCTTCAGCCCGAGCGGGATGCCGCACAGCAGCGGCGTCCCCGCCCCATCCCGGGCGCGCCGCTCGTCCGCGGCCCGGGCCTGCTCCCCGGCCAGGTCCGGGTAGAGCCGGGCCCACGCGTTCACCGCGGCCGGGCCGCCGTCGAAGGTCGGCTCGCCACCGTTGCGCTCCGCGATCCGCCGCTGGCAGGCGGCCAGCAGCTCGGCGGCGGACAGTTCCCGGCGGCGCAGCAGGTCCGCCGCCTGCAGCACGCCCAGGTCGGCCGGGTCGGTCATGGCCGGGCCTGCTGCTCCGGGTCGGTCACCGCGTAGCCGGGGACCGAGGGCCAGCGGACGGCCAGCACCACCGACGCCTGCTCGGCGTGCCAGCTATGACTGACCCCGTGGAACACGACGTAGTCGCCGTGCTCGGCGAGCAGCACGCTGCGCTCCGGCAGCTCGACCCGGAACCGGCCGCTGATCAGCAGCAGCAGCGTGGACCGCCGCTCCCCGGCCACCCATTGCGGGCGCCGGTCCCCCTCGGGATGGATGGCCCACTTGACCTCGACGTCATCGCTGTGCCGCGGGTCGTCGCCCAGCTTGAAGTGGCCGAGCAGCCAGCCCCGGTCCTGCTGCGCGTCCGCACCCGCGTTGCCTACATATATCGGGTCAGCCATGAGGCGGCAGACTAACTGGTCACGTCCTTGGTGGCGAAGTGCGCCCAGGCGGCGCCGAGGAACACCACCACGTAGACCGCCTGGACCGCGAAGCCGCGCTCGATGTCGCGCCAGACGATCGGGTCGCGGAAAAAGTTGACCCAGGCCAGCCAGTACCGGGTGGGCAGGTACGGGTCGACGGTGGACGCGGCATTCAGCGTGACCAGCACCTCGCTGGTGATCAGCGCGGCCAGCGCGCCCAGCGCCGCGCCCAGCGCGGAGTCGGTGATGGTGGACAGGAACAGCGCGATCGCGCCCACGCCGAGCATGGACACCGCGATGAACGCGATCGCCCCGATGGTGCGCAGCGCGATGTCGGTGGGGCTCATCGCGGTGCCGGACAGCGAGGTGGCCGCGCTGGCGATGTTGGAGGTGGTCAGGCCGCCCGGGGTGGCCGCGATGGGCTTCGAGCCGAACAGGATGATCCCGGTCAGGTAGGCGGTGCCGGCCACCAGCAGCACGGCGGACAGCGTGTACACGACGAGCGTGGCCAGCTTGGCCGCCAGCAGCCGGGTCCGGCCCACCGGCCGGGCCAGCAGGTAGCGCAGCGTGCCCGCGCTGGCCTCGCCGGCGATGGCGTCCCCGGCGACCACGGCCACCGCGACCGGCAGGAAGATCGGCAGCACGATGGCCAGCGCGGCCGCCGGGTACAGCGTGCCGCTGGACAGCACCTCGGACAGCAGGGCCGGGCCCTGGCCGGGCGGCGGCGCGATGTGCGTGACCGCGACGAACACGGCCACCACCACCGGCAGCCCGCACAGCGCCGCGATGCTCACCCAGCTGCGCGGCCTGCGCACCAGCTTGACCAGCTCGACCCGGATCACTGTTGCTCCTCGCTGACCGGGCGGTCCACCCGGTCAGATCCTGAGCCGGTCACCGCGAGCACCACGTCCTCCAGCGACCGGCGCTCGGCGGAGATCTCCGTGACGCGGACCCCACCGGCCACCAGCTGGGCGTTCAGGAGCGCGGTGTCCGCGTCGCGGACCAGCAGCCGGTCCACCTCGGTCAGCTCGACGCGGCCGTCGAGCAGTTCCTTCGCCTTGTCCACGTCGGGGGTGTGCACGATGGCCCGGCCGGTCAGCGCGCGCAGCGTGTCCAGCTCGTCCTGCTCGACCAGCCGCCCCTGGTTCACGATGCCGACCCGGGTGCACAGCTGCTCGACCTCGCTGAGCTGGTGGCTGGACAGGAACACGGTGGTGCCGGCCTGGTTGAGCTCGATGAGCAGGTCGCGGATCTCCCGGATGCCCTGCGGGTCCAGGCCGTTGGTCGGCTCGTCCAGGATGAGCAGTTTCGGGGTGCGCAGCAGCGCGGCGGCCAGGCCGAGCCGCTGCCGCATGCCGAGCGAGTACCGCTTGACCGGCCGGTTGTCGATGCCGCCCAGGCCGACCTGGTCCAGGGTGTCCATGATCCGCTGCCGCCGGGTGCGCCGGCTGGCGCGGGCCGGCCGCGTCGATCAGCGCCAGGTTGGCCCGCCCGGACAGGTGGCCGTACGCGGATGGGCCTTCGACCAGCGAGCCGATCGACGGCAGTACCGAGGCGACCTGCTTGGGCACCGGCTTGCCCATGACCTGGATCTCCCCGCTGGTCGCGTAGACCAGGCCGAGCAGCATCCGGACCACCGTGGTCTTGCCGGAGCCGTTCGGCCCGAGGAACCCGTACCGGTCGCCTTCCCGGACGTCCAGGTCGATCTGGTCCACCACGAGCAGGTGGCCGTAGCGCTTGGTCAGCGCGCGGGTGGCGATCACCGGGCCACCTTGTTCCGGCGCGGTCCGCCCGGCGGGGGCCGGCGGAAGTGGAACTGGAAGAAGTGGTTCAGGTCGAAGATCATGCTGTTGGCCGCCTTTTCCAGCACTGCCGGGGTCACCGCGCCGGCGAACAGCCAGGTGGCGTGGTGGAACCCCGCGGTGACCATGAGAACGGACAGCAGCGGGGTGCGGATCACCGCGCCGGTCAGCCCGGTAAGCGAAACGACGTCGGCGCCGGCCTGCACGGCGGCGTTGAGCGCCTGCGGGCCGATGCTGTGCGGCAGCGGCAGCACCACCAGCCGGGACAGCCCGGATCCGTAGATCGCCACACCCGGCGGGCCGCCCGGGATCGGCACCAGCCGCAGCCCGCCCAGCTCAGGGGGGAACGGGTCGCCGTCGTTGTCGCCGTCGCCGTCGCCGTCCAGGATCCGGTTGATATCCGGCTCCTTGGCCGTGGCCAGGCCGAGTTGCGGCGCCGGATGCGGGGTCACCGCGTCCAGCGACGGCTCGGTCTGGGTCAGCTCCAGGAAGCTGCTGAGCAGCACCGGATGGCCCGACCCGCGCGCGCTGAGCTGCACCTCGACCGGCAGCCCGGTGTGCGGGTCGGCCCAGATGTCGATCGCGCCGATGGTAGTCCCCGGGCTGGTCGGGGTGACCCGCAGGCCGGCCGCGGCCACCCCGGCCACCCGGCGGGACGGCAGCCGGCTGAGGTGCACAGCGGCCCCGGCGATACTGAGCAGCCGGCGGGCCAGTTGCGGCGGCAGCAGGTCGGCGGCCCGGGGCAGCCGGACCGGCTCCGTGCCGAGGATCTGGATGTAGCTGTTGCTGCCGTAGTTCCAGAGGTAGGTCACACCGCCGTCGCCGTAGGTGTCGTTCTCGCCTTCGGCCGAGACCACGTCGGCCCGCCAGTAGCCGGCCGAGCGGTACCACACGTACTGGTCGGTGGTGCCGTCCAGCAGCATGCTGACGTTGCCCAGGTCGGGCAGGCTGGGCAGGCCGAAGTCGGCGGTGCTCTCGGCGTAGCCCTGGTACGGCCGGCCCGCCGACGCCATGATGCGCGCGCGCAGCACGGCCGCGCCGATGGTGGAGCCCTGCACCGGGAGCGCGGCGATCACCGCTGGGATCGAGCACAGCGCCACGGTGCCCGCCAGCACGATCAACCATCGGCGCCACGCCCTGGTCACCAAACCACCGTACGATGCCGGACCGCCCGGATACACCACTGAGAGGAAGCTCTGCGCTAGCCGTAATGCGCCGCTAATAACTGGCTCAGCTGCAGCGGGCCCGGGCGGCCGACGCGGCCACCGCCGCGTTGTGCCCAGACGCCGGGCTGGGGGTGGGCGTCGCCGGCCCGCCGCCGGATCCGCCGTGGCCGTTGCCGCTCTTCCCGGAGCCGCCGTTCCCGTTGCCGTTGCCATTGCCGCTCTGGCCAGTCCCGCCGGTGGCCGCGGTGAGCGCGGCCGTGCCCGGCTGCAACTGGACGGTCAGCATGCTGCCGGTGACTGGGTAGCTGCCCAGCGGGACCCACTCACCCTCGCTGCCCGCCTGGTCGATGGACACGCTGCCCAGGCTGGTCAACCCGGCCGAGATCTGGTAGTTGCCCACGCCGAGCGCGTTCTGGCTCGGCACGAAGACGGCCAGCCGGCACGAGGAAGCCTGCATGCTGGGGTAGAAGAACCAGCTCAGCGTGGACGGGCTGGCCTGGTTGCCGTCCGGGTCCATGGTCCAGACCGAGCTGCCGTGGCAGCCGTTGCCGGCCAGCCGCCGCCCGCCGTGGTCCACCCGGGACCGGTGCCGGCATCGGCCAGGCTGACCCCGTCGTGCGGGCTGCCGGGGCAGCCGACGCCAGCCACTTCGGGGCCCATCCGGGCGGGCCGGACCAGGACCGGGACCACCATCCGGACGCGCGGTCTGCTGGGCGCCTTGGCTGCCGGGCTGGATGGCGCGGGGCTGGCCGGGGTGGGTGCGGCCGGCCCGGTCCGGGTGTGCATGTGCATCCGGCCCCCGTGGTCCGCCATCGACCGGCCGCCGCCTGGTAACGAGGCACCAGGAGCGCTGGACTCGCTGTGCCCGGTTGGCTCCGTCAGCACAGCGCCCCCGGCGGCCAGCCCAGCCAGCACTATCGCCGTCGCCGTGACGCCGACGAGTCCTGGGCTGGGCCGCCACCGGCTGCGCTGCGGCCCGTGCCGTGACACAAGGCGCGGTCCGAGCCGGGTGATCGTGAAGCCAGGCTGGCCAGCCGCGTCGCTGCCCGGCCGGAGTTCCGGCTGCGCGGCCGGCCCGTCCAGGCTCAGCCCTTCGCGCATCCGGAGGGCACGCAGGCGGCGCAGGAACGTCGCCAGGTCCTCCGTGGACAGCCGGTGCAGTCCATCGTCAGCTGGCATCGAAAGCTCCACTCCCGTGGTCGATCCCCCGGGTAAGCCGCCACGTTAGCCCGGCACTGGCGGGCGGCATCAGCACAATCGGTGTATCGCTCATTACGGCGTTGTTACGGGGCCATTCCGGAAACTTGGTAGGCGGCCACAGGCCAGCTCAGCGGGGTGCTTGAATGAGGGAATTGGCCCGCGACCCCCCGGAGGCAGTGCCCGTGATCCTGGTAACCGGAGCGACCGGACGGGTTGGCTACCCGCTGCTGGAGGCGCTGGCCGATGCCAGTGCTGACGTCACCGCGATGGTGCGGGTGGCCGCCAAGGGAGACGATCTGCCTGGCGCGGCCAAGTACATCGTGGGTAGCTTCGACGACCCGCCGCCCGCGGACGTACTGCAGACGTTCGACCAGATCTTCCTGCTCAGCCCGGCGATAGCGGAGCAGGCCGAGCTGGAGATCCGGTTCATCGACGCGGTGCTCGCGGCCGGCCACCGGCCGCACATCGTGAAGATGGCCGCGGACGGTTTCCAGGACCCCGGCGTCGAGGTGCGCTTCGTGCGCAGCCACCGGGAGATCGCCGCGCACCTGGAAGCGTCCGGGCTGCCGGTCAGCTACCTCGCGCCGGGCATCTACATGGAGACGCTGCTGGCCGCGGCGGGGCGGGTCAGCCGGGCAAGGCATGCTCTACACGCCCGCTGGGTCCGGCCGGGCCGCCTACGTGGCGGCCCGCGACGTGGCCGACGTGGCCGCGCGGGTGCTGACCACCCCGGGGCACGAGGACCGCACCTACGTGCTGACCGGGCCGGAGGCGCTCACCGGCCAGCAGCTGGCCCGGCGGATCTCCACCGTGTTCGGCCGCGAGGTGGGCTACGCCGACCGGCCAGCCGCGCAGGTCAGGGACGAACTGCTGGCCCGCGGGCTGGGCCAGTGGGAGGTGGACGGCGCGCTGGAGCTGTCCGACTGGGTGCGTGAAGGCGGGGCGGCCACGGTGACCGCGGACGTGCCTGAGGTGGCCGGGCACCCGGCCACCCGGGTCGAGGACTGGCTCGACGACAACCGGGCCGCGTTCCTGGACTTCCCGCCCGAGCTGCCGCCGGACGTGTTCTGAGTCAGCTGCGCGGCACCGCCGCCACCGCGGCGGTGATCATCCGCGGGGTGGCTGGCACCGGCGCCCCGTTGACCAGCACGGTGGGCGTGGCCTGCACGCCGCGCGCGGTGGCCAGCGCGGTCACGTAGGACGGCCAGTCCAGGTAGCGGCCGCTGTGCAGGCACTCGGTAAACGTTCCGGGCAGGCCGACGGACCCGGCCAGCTCGGCTAGCTGGGCGTCGGTCAGGCCGGCGCCGCCCTCGGGCGGCTGGCTGGTAAACAGCGCATGCGCGTACTCGGCGAACCGTCCGCCATCGGCCGCGCAGCCGGACGCCGCGGCCGCCCGGGTCGAGTAGTTCGTGGTCAACGCCGCGTCGAGGAAGTTCATCGGGTGATAAACCAGGCTGATCTCCCGGTCCGCGACCAGCCGGGCGAGCGCGTCGCCGGACCGTAGCTCGAAGTGGCGGCAGAACGGGCACAGGAAGTCGATGTAGGCATCCACGGTGACCGGGCCGGACCCGATGACGACGCCGTCGCCCTCAGCGGTCGCGCTGGCCGGGACGTGACCGGGCCTGGCCAGATCGGTCATGGTGTGCCCCCCGGGGTGATCAATGTGGATGCCGCCTGGCTTCTACCTTCCCACGGCGAGGTAGGTGCGGGCGGCCGGGCTGGCGCTGTTCACGAGCAGCCCCATCACCCGGTTACGCCACACCGTGTTCCCGGTAATGACCTTGCAGGGGCACAGCGCGCTGGAACTGACCGGCACCGACCGCCACCGGGCCCGGCCGAAGCCGCCATTGCGCAGCACCCGGATGTGGGCCAGCGCGGGCTCGTGGCCCACCTGCATGGACACCAGGTTGAACCCGCCCCGGACCGCGGTGATGCCCTCGAAGTGGGTTGGCACCAGGCGGTTGAAATAGGTGTAGAAGAACGGCTGACCGAACCGGCCGGTCCGCTCGCTGTAATTGATCAGGAAGCCACGCTGGCCGCCGTGCGCCGACGAGCCGCCGGCCAGCGTGTACCGCGGGCTGCCCGGGCCGCGGTCCTGCCAGATGCCGTAGAACGAGCTCTTGGTGGAGAGGCTGCCGTGCAGCCGCAGCAGCGTGTACCGCCGGGTGCTGATGTTGTAGATGAAGGCGTTCCCGGACACCAGGCCGCCGCGCACAGTCGGGTTCAGGTCGTAGTTGCCCACCACCAGGTGCCCCATGGTGCTGTGCGGGATGGTGTCCATCACGATGCACCTGGGCCGCCGCGGCGGGCAGGCTGACACCTGCCCGGTCACGTGCCGCCCGTGCGCGGGCACGGCGATAGACGTCCACCGCCCGCCGCGTCCACTGACCGGGCCGAGGTAGATCATGCCCTGGTTGCGCACGCCGGACGGGGCGTCGGACGACAGGTAACTGCCCACCGCCCGGACGTCGCCGCGCGGGATGGCCCGCGGGTTGAACAGATGGGTGTCCGGGCCATAGAACGTGGCGCCGGTCACGCCGCGGAACGCGGGCCGCAGCACCGACACGGCCGCGCCCCCGGCGCGGGACAGCGGGCCGCGCCACAGGAACGCAGCCGAGGTGCCGCCGGAAAAGTATGTCCCGGTCAGCGCCACGCCGCGGCCCCCGGTTCCGCGGACCCCGGTCACGGCCGTGCCGGTTTGCAGGATGGACCGGACGGCGTGGTGGCCCGACCCCGGCCTGGCCGGGCTGGCCGGGCCGGCCAGTGCCGGAGCGGCGGTGACTACCGCCAGCGCCGCCGCCGCAGCGCCGGAAAGAATGGGAATAGCGCGCACTATTTTCATTTGCCCCCCTGTGGTAATTCTGTGCAGCAGGAATGGCCTGCTGCCGAGGTCGACTTAACCATCAGGAATGCCGGATCCGGCGCAGGCTAGGCTGCTGCCTTGTGATGGATAAGCAGCTCAATACCGCACAACGGGCAACTCCGGCAGGCACCCCGCGGGCCCGCGCGCTCGGCGTGCCGTTCGGCGGGACCCCGGGGCAGTGGAACGCGATCACCGACGTGCCCGGGGTGGAGGCCGGCTATCAGACCATCATCCGCGGCGACACGGCCCGCACTGGGGTGACCGGGATCCACCCACGCGGCCGGGGCGGGGCGCTCGACCCGCTGGCGGCCGGCTACGCGTCGCAGAACGGCAACGGCGAGATGACCGGCGCGGCCTGGATCCAGGAATCGGGCACCACCTCACTGCCCATCGCGCTGACCAACACGCACGCGGTCGGCATCGCGCACGCCGGGATCATTGCCTGGGCGGTGCGGCACTACCCGGAACTCGGCGACAACTGGTCGCTGCCGGTGGCCGCGGAGACCTGGGACGGCTACCTGAACGACATCAACGGGCAGCACGTCACCGAGGCGGACTGTGTCGCCGCACTGGACGCGGCCCGGTCCGGCCCGCTGGCCGAAGGCGCGGTAGGCGGCGGCACCGGGATGATCTGCTACGGCTTCAAGGGCGGCAGCGGCACCGCGTCCCGGCTGGTCAGCCACGCCGGCACCAGGTACACCGTGGGCGTGTTCGTGCAGGCCAACTTCGGTGCCCGCGGTGAGCTGGTGCTGGCCGGGCGGCCGCTCGGTGAGCTGCTGGCCGGCGACGACCCGCTGAGCCAGTACCCGGCCGCGCCGCCCGGCGCGGGCTCGGTCATCGCCATCGTGCTCACCGACGCGCCGCTGCTGCCGCACCAGTGCTCGGCGCTGGCCCGCCGGGTCACCCTCGGGCTGGCCCGCACCGGCACGGCCGGCTCGCACTCCTCCGGCGACCTGTTCCTGGCCTGCTCCACCGCCAACCCGGGCGGCTTCAGCCGGTACGGGCAGCGCGACGGCCGGCCGTACGACCAGCTGTCGTTTGTGCCGTGGGACGCCATCGACCCGTTCTTCACCGCGGTGGTGCAGGGCACCGAGGAAGCGGTGGCCAACGCGCTGTGTGCCGGCGAAGAGATGACCGGCTACCGTGGCCACCGGGTTCCGGGGCTCCCCCGGGACCGCGTCGCGGCTGTCTTTCAGGAGGACTAGTGGAGTACCGGCTGCTCGGCAGCAGCGGCTGCGCGGTTTCCGCGCTCGCCCTGGGCACGCTGACGTTTGGCAACGAGACCGACGAGGCAGGGGCGTTCGATCAGCTGGACAGTTTCGTGGCGGCCGGCGGGACGCTGCTGGACAGCGCGGATGTGTACGCGGACGGGCGCGCAGAGGAGATCATCGGGCGCTGGCTGGCCGCGCGGCCCGGGAGGCGGGAGGCCGTGGTGCTGGCCACCAAGGGCCGGTTCCCCACCGACGACACGCCGAACGGGCACGGGCTGTCCCGGCAGCACCTGGCCCGCGCGCTGGACGCGTCGCTGCGCCGGCTGAACCTGGACTGGATCGACCTGTACCAGGTGCACGCGTGGGACCCGCTGACCCCGGTCGAGGAGACGCTGCGCTTCCTGGACGATGCGGTGCGGGCCGGCAAAATCAACTATGTCGGGCTGTCCAACTTCACCGGCTGGCAGCTGCAGAAGGCGGTGGACATCGCCACCTTCCGCGGGCTGTCCGCGCCGGTGACCGTGCAGCCGCAGTACAACCTGCTGGCCCGCGCGGCCGAGTGGGAGATCGTGCCCGCCTGCCAGGCGGCGGGGCTCGGGCTGCTGGCCTGGTCGCCGCTGGCCAGCGGCTGGCTGACCGGCAAGTACCGGCGTGGTGAGCCGCCCGCCGCGGGCACCCGGGTGCTGGAGAACGCGGACGAGGGGATGCGGATCTGGAACCAGCGCGGCCAGGACGAGCGGATCTGGCAGGTGGTGGACGCGGTGCGCACCGTGGCCGACGGCCGCGGCGTGCCGATGGCCCAGGTGGCGATCGCCTGGCTGGCCGCCCGGCCTGCCGTGTCCTCGGTCATCCTGGGCGCGCGCACCCTGGACCAGCTGGCCAGCAACCTGGCCGCCACGGACCTCACGCTGAGCGACGAGGAGACCCTGCTGCTGGACGAGGCGAGCCAGCCGGCGACGCCGGATTACCCCTACGGTGAGCCCGGCCAGACCCAGCGCAGCCGCCGGATCTGGGGCGGCCGGTTCTGAGCTGGCCGGGACTCACCGAGGTCCCAGGTCAGTACCAGCCGTAGGCCAGCTCGTGGTACCAAGCGCGGCGCGGCCAGCCGTACACACTCTTGATGTAGCCCAGCCCCCAGCGGACCTGCGTTCTGGAGTTGGTCCGCCAGTTCGCGCCCGCGCTGGCCATCTTGCCGCCGGGCACGGCCTGCGGGATCCCGTAGGCGCCGGAGGACGCGTTGTAGGCGTACTTGTACCAGCTGCTCTCCCGCATCCACAGCTTGTAGAGCGGGGACCACTGCCGGGCGCCCCAGCCGTACTTGCCGAGCATGCCGCGCGCGACCTGCTGCGCGTACCGGGCCGAGGATTCGGCCGCGGCGTCCAGCTTGACCGTGGCCGGGCCGGCGCCGCGGGTGAGCGGGGAATCGAAGGCCACCTGAACCTGCCCGGTGCGGGTGCCCGCTGAGCCCAGGCCGGTCAGCGAGCCGGCCGCGGGGCCGGTGGTGGCGAGTGCTGCGGCCCCGAGCACGGCCGCGCAGGCGGCCGAGGTGAGCGCAGCGATGACGGTAGCGGTTTTTCTGGAGAACGTCCTGGTCGAGGACAAGATGAACCTTCGGTCGGCGCGGCTGCAACCACGCTCGGCTTCACCCCGGTCGGAGGCCAGCCCGGGCCGGTGAACCTGGCGGGAGCTGACGGCGGCGTGCGGACGTGACGCGGGGACAGGGCGCCGGGCGGCTCAGAGGCGGCCATCACGCACGCGGGGTGCTTGCCGGACCACCCTGCCGGAAACCTGACCTTAATGTTCCGTAAATCGTAATAAAGGACGGTATGAAATAGGTCACACCGCACAGCGGCCGCCCCCGCGGGGGGGTTGGCGGGGACGGCCGCTGGCTTGGGGAGCCTAGTACCAGCCGTACGCCTGCTCGTGCGACCAGGCCGCGCACGGTGAGCCGTAGGTGGACTGGATGTAGCCCAGGCCCCAGCGGATCTGGGTGGCCGCGCTGGTCTGCCAGTCGGCGCCGGCGCTGGCCATTTTGCTGCCGGGCAGCGCCTGCGGGATGCCGTAGGCGCCGGACGTCGGGTTGCTGGCGGTGACGCTCCACCCGCTCTCCTGGTTCCACAGCGGCTGCAGGCAGCTGAACTGGGAGCTGGACCAGCCGTAGGAGCCGAGCATGCTCTCCGCGATCTGCTGCGGGTCACCCTGCGGGGTGGCGGCCGCCGGGGCGCTGCTGGCCTGCGCGGCCTGCTGAGCCGCCTTGGCCTTGGCCGCGGCCGCCGCCTTGGCCGCCGCGGCCGCCTTGGCCGCGGCCCGGGCCTGGGCCGCCTTCCTGGCCCTGGCCTGCGCTTCCTGCCGCATCTGGGCCTGCAGCGCCGAGGCCTGGATGGCCCGGATCTGCTGCGCCGTGTCCGCCTGCACGGTCTGCGGGGCGACCGAACTGGCGGTGGCGTGCGATCCCGCGAGCGCCGCCGCGTCGGCCAGGTTGCCCTGGTCGCCCGATGCGCCGGGCCACGCGGCGGTCGTGCCGGCCACCAGGCCCGCCACGGCCAGCGCCGAGCCCGCGCTGATCAGCGCGGCCTTGGTGTGCTTGCGGGGCTTGCGATGACGATGAGTAGGAGTCCGTCGGCTGAAGGACAAAATGAACCTTTGCTCAGGCGCGCTCGCGCCATCGGGTTACCATCCACGCACAAACCAGCCGTCAGGAAGGGGGCTGGCCAGCGGCGTCAGGATGGGGCGCGGGGACAGGGCGCCGGGCCGCTGGGGAGTCGGCCGCCATCGCGAACGCGGGTGCTTGCGGGAACCCAGAATGCCGAAGATCACCAATCCGGCCGCCGAAACCCCGGATAACGGGCGTATGAAAAACCTCACACTAAATACCCGTTTAGCCCTATTACCTGCCCTTTTGTGCGCTTAGTTGGACACGCACCACGCTCCGCCGGCCGACTGCGGCCGGCGGGTCAGCCGAGGGCGGGGATGATGGTGTCGCCGTAGGCGGCCAGGGTTTCCCCGGGCTGGTCGTGCATCAGGTACACGGCGAACTGGTCGGCGCCGATCTCGGCCAGCTCACGCAGCCGGTCCAGGTGCGCCTCAGCCGGGCCGAGCAGGCAGAAGCGGTCCACGATGGCATCCGGGACGAAATCCGTGGACGGGTTGTCCGCCCGGCCGTGGTGCGAGTAGTCGTAACCCTCCCGGCCTTTGATGTAGTCGGTCAGCTCGTGCGGCACCGGCCCGTCCTCGCCGTACCGGGCCACCAGGTCGGCCACGTGGTTGCCGACCATGCCGCCGAACCAGCGCAACTGGTCGCGCTGGTGGGCCAGGTCGGTGCCGACGTAGGCCGGGGCCGCGACACAGATGGTGAGACTGTCCGGGTCGCGGCCGGCCGCGCGCGCCGCGGCGCGGACCGAGCCCACCGTCCACCGGGCGATGTCCGGGTCGGCGGTCTGCAGGATGAACCCGTCGGCCTGCTGCCCGACCAGGGCCAGCGCCTTCGGCCCGTAGGCGGCCATCCAGATCTCCAGCTTGCCGTTGCGCACCCACGGGATGCGCAGTGGCGCCCCGTGCAGCATGACCTCGTGGCCCTCGGCCAGGCCCTTGATCACGTGCATCGCCGCGGCCATGGTGGCCAGGTTGACCGGCCGCTGGCCGATCACCCGGCGGGCCGAGTCGCCGCGGCCGATGCCGCACACCGTGCGGTTGCCGAACATGTCGTTCAGCGTGGCGAACAGCGACGCGGTGACCGACCAGTCCCGGGTACCCGGGTTGGTCACCATCGGCCCGACCGTCAGCTGCGAGGTCTCGGCCAGGATGGCCGAGTAGATGACGTACGGCTCCTGCCAGAGCACATGCGAATCGAACGTGTAGCCGTAACTGAAGCCCAGCTGCTCGGCACGGCGCATGGTGTCGACCACCGCGCTGGCGGGCGGATCCGTCTGCAGCACCAGCCCGAAATCCACTGTTCTCCCCCTGGTCAGCTGAGGTACTGGGACAGGCCGCGGCGCAGGAACTGGCCGTGGCCGGTGCGGCCGTGGTACTCCCCGCCGTCGATGACGACCTGCCCCCGGGACAGCACGGTCTGCACCTGGCCGGTGATGGCGAAGCCCTCGTACGCCGAGTAGTCCACGTTCATGTGGTGCGTGCGGGCGGACAGCGTCTGCTTGGCCTTCGGGTCGTAGATGACGATGTCCGCGTCCGACCCGGGCGCGATGACGCCCTTGCGCGGGTACAGCCCGAACATCCGGGCTGGCGTGGTGCAGGCCACTTCCACCCAGCGGGCCAGCGACAGCTCGCCGGCCGCCACCCCCTGGTGCAGCAGGTCCATCCGGTGCTCCACGCCAGGTATCCCGTTCGGGATCTTGGAGAAGTCACCGCGGCCCAGCTCCTTCTGCTCCTTGAAGCAGAACGGGCAGTGGTCGGTGGACACCACCGACAGATCGTTGGTGCGCAGGCCGCGCCACAGCGAGCCCTGATGCTCGCGCGGCCGCAGCGGCGGCGAGGCCACGTACTTGGCCCCCTCGAAGTCCGGCCGGGCCAGGTCGTCCAGGGACAGGTAGAGGTACTGCGGGCAGGTCTCGGCGAACACGTTCTGCCCGGTGTCCCGGGCTGCCGCGATCTCCTGCAGCGCCTGGGCGGCGGACAGGTGGACCACGTACAGCGGGGCGCCGGTCACCTTGGCCAGGGTGATGGCCCGGTGGGTGGCCTCGGCTTCGAGTTCCGGCGGCCGGGTCAGCCCGTGCTGCACTGGCGTGGTCTTCCCGGCGGCCAGCGCCCGGGCCACCAGCTGGTCAATCGCGATGCCGTTCTCCGCGTGCATCATGATCAGCGCGCCGATGTCGGCGGCGCGCAGCATGGCCCGCAGGATCTCGCCATCGGTCGCGTAGAACACCCCGGGGTAGGCCATGAACATCTTGAAGCTGTTCACGCCCGCGCCGACGCACGACTCCATCTCCTTGAGGCTGGTGTCGTTGACGTCCGAGACGATCATGTGGAAGCCGTAGTCGACCACGCAGTTGACGTCGGCCTTCTCATGCCACTTATCCAGCGTGGCCAGCAGCGTGGTGCCCTTGGCCTGGACCGCGAAGTCGATGATGGTGGTGGTGCCGCCCCAGGCCGCGGCCCGGGTGCCGGTCTCGAACGTGTCCACCGAGAACGTGCCGCCGAACGGCATCTCCATGTGCGTGTGCACGTCGATGCCGCCGGGCAGCACGTAGCACCCGGTGGCGTCGAACACCCGGTCCGCCCCGGCCGCCCAGGACTGGGCCAGCTCGCTGCCGCTGGCCGCCAGGCCGCTGATCAGCTCGCCGTCCACCAGCACGTCGGCAGGCACGGCGCCAGACGGCGACAGCACCTGGCCGCCGCTGATCACCGTGGTGCTCATGGCGCGACCAGCCCGCCGTACTGGTCGGGGCGGCGGTCCCGGTAGAACTGCCACAGGTCGCGCACCTCGTCCAGCACGTCCATGTTCAGGTCGCGGATGACCACCTCGTCCTGGGTGTCCGAGCCGGCCTCGCCGACCAGCTGGCCACGCGGGTCGACGAAGTAGGTCTGGCCGTAGAACTCGTTGTCGCCCAGCGGCTCCACGCCGACCCGGTTGATCGCGCCGACGAAGTACTCGTTGGCCACCGCCGAGGCGGGCTGCTCCAGCCGCCACAGGTACTGGGACAGGCCGCGGCTGGTCGCCGACGGGTTGAACACGATCCGGGCGCCGGCCAGGCCCAGCGCCCGCCAGCCCTCCGGGAAGTGCCGGTCGTAGCAGATGTACACGCCGATCCGGCCGACCGCGGTGTCGAACACCGGGTAGCCGAGGTTGCCGGGGCGGAAGTAGAACTTCTCCCAGAAGCCCTTCACCTGCGGCAGGTGCGTCTTCCGGTACTTGCCCAGGTAGCTGCCGTCGGCGTCGATCACCGCCGCGGTGTTGTAGTACAGCCCGGGCTGCTCCTCCTCGTACATCGGCACCACCAGCACCACCGAATGCTGCCGGGCCAGGTCGCACATGAGCTGGGTGGTGGACCCACCCGGGATCGCCTCCGTGTAGGAGTAGTAGTCCGCGTCCTGCACCTGGCAGAAATACGGCCCGTAGAACAGCTCCTGGAGGCAGACCACCTGGGCACCGGCCGACGCGGCGCGGCCGATCGCGTTGACGGAGGCCCGGATCATGGAGTCCTTATCGCCAGTCCACTGCTGCTGAACCAATCCGGCCCGGATCACCTCGGCCACGGTTGCCTCCCTGTCTGACCGGCACGCCCCGTTGCACCGCCGTATGTCAGTTCGTTCCCCAACGTGGATCTTTTCAGCCCTGGCCCGGGCTGACCAGTCCAGCTAGGCGGCGGGTGGCTCCGGCTCGGCGGGCTGGCGCTGCGCCCTGATCACGTGGATGACCGCGTTGATCAGCGCCAGGTGGGTGAAGGCCTGCGGGAAGTTGCCCAGCTGGCGGCCGGTCCGCGGGTCGATCTCCTCGGCGTACAGGTCCAGCGAGCTGGCCAGCGACAGCAGCCGCTCGCAGAGCTGCTGGGCGCGCTCCGGCTCACCGATCTCGCACAGTGCCGACACCAGCAGGAACGAGCAGATGGTGAACGTGCCCTCGCCGCCGGGCAGCCCGTCGTCGGTCTCCTCGGGCCGGTACCGGAGCACCAGCCCGTCCTCGGTGAGCTCGTCGGCAATGGCCAGGATGGTGGCCCGGACCCGCGGGTCCTCCCGGGGCAGGAAGCCGGTCATCGGCAGCAGCAGCAGCGAGGCGTCCAGCGCCCGGGTCTCGTAGTGCTGGGTGAACACGCCACGGTCGTCCACCCCGTGGGCCAGGATGTCCGCCCGGATCTCGTCGGCCGCCTCGCGCCAGGTCTTGGCCAGCGTCGCCTCGCCCCGGGCCAGCGCGGCCTGCGCCCCGCGCTGCACCGCCGACCAGCACATCAGCTTGGAGAAGGTGAAGTGCTGGGGCGCGCCGCGCACCTCCCAGATGCCCAGGTCAGGTTCCCGCCAGTACTTCAGCGCCGACTCCACCTGGCGGCGCACCACCGGCCAGATCCGGCTGTCCAGCCGCTGCCAGCTGCCCAGCCGGATGTGGATGGCCTGCAGCATGGTGCCCCACACGTCGTGCTGGCGCTGGGTGTAGGCCTCGTTGCCGACCCGCACCGGCCGGGCCCCGTCGTACCCGGTGAGCCGGTCGAGGATCCGCTCGCTGAGCATCCGCTCGCCGTCCACCCCGTACACCACCTGGATCTCGTCGTCCCGCTGGGCGATGTCAGCCAGGAACCAGAAGAAGTCGTCGGCCTCCCAGTCGAAGCCGAGCGCGTACAGGCTCCACAAGGTGAACGCGGAGTCGCGCAGCCAGCAGTACCGGTAGTCCCAGTTGCGCTCGCCGTGCGGCACCTCGGGCAGCGAGGTGGTGGCCGCGGCGACCACGGCGCCGCTCGGCGCGAACGTCAGGCCCTTCAGCGTCAGCGCACTGCGCTGCAGGTACCGGCTCCACGGATGGTCCGGGAAGCGGCCCCGGGCCAGCCAGTGCTGCCAGTGGTGCGCGGTCCAGACCAGCCGGCGCTGCGCCTCCTCGTAGCTGAACGGCGGCTGGTGCATGGTCCAGGACAGCGCGACGAAGTGGTGCTCGCCCTCCCGCATCAGGCTCCGGGCCATGGCCCGGCCGCCCTCGAAACCGACCCGCATGTCGGTGGTCAGGGTCAGCCCGATCCCGGCCTCCGGGCCGGCCGCCCGGCACACCGCCTGGGCATAGCCGCGGTCGGTGTACTCCCAGCTGCCCGGCAGGCGGCCGTAGTCGAAGACCGGCTCGCAGTCGAACGTGACCTGCATCTCGCCGGTGACACAGCGGACGGTGCGCAGCAGCACGTGGTCGGCGTCGTAGTCGGTCGGCGTCCGGCGGTGCGTGTGGGACAGCTCGATGTCGTGATGCCACGGCCCCATCAGCAGCGCGTCCCGGACCACCAGCCAGCCGGTGGGCGTTCCCCAGCTGGTCTCCAGCACCATCGTGCCGGGCAGGTAGCGGCGGGCCGAGGGGACGGCGACCCCTTCCGGGCCGAGCCGGAACCCGCCGGCCGAGCGGTCCAGCATCGAGCCGAACACGCTCGGCGAGTCCAGCCGGGGCAGGCACATCCACTCCACGTTGCCGCTCGGCGCGATCAGCGCGGTGGTCTCGCAGTCGGACAGGAAGCCGTACTCGCCGATCGGCGGGAACGGGGACTCATCGGCGATCGTGTCCACGGGCCCCGGAGTCGCCGCGTCCAGGCCATCCCACCATTGCCCGGCCACGTTCCCCCCACGGCGCTCGGCGAAAGCATCCATCCGCTTGATATACCCCGTCAGCAGGCCGGCCGTGGCCGGTACCGGCATAGCGGACGGCCATTGCGAACGATTGCGAACACTGCGACACTCGTGCCCACAAGGCCCAGGATGAGGCGAGGTGGCCAGGTTGCCGGACGAGCAGCGGATCAGCTACTTCCCGCTGGACGCGATGGACCCGGAGATGCGCGCCGAGATGGCGCGCTGCCAGCGGGAGGGCACCCCGCGGCCGGAGAGCTCGGCGGTCCGGGCGCACGTGCCCGCGGCGTTCTGGGCGTTCGCCCGGTCCTGGCAGTCGCTGTTCCGCGAGGGTGTCTGCGACCACCAGATCAAGGAACTGTGCCGGGTGTACATCTCCCGCTCGGTGAACTGCGAGTACTGCGGCAATCAGCGGTCCATGCAGGCGGCGCAGCAGGGCTTCACCGAAGCCAAGTACGACGAGCTGCTGAACTTCGAGTCCGCGGCCACCTTCGACGACCGGGAGAAGGCGGCGCTGGCCTACGCCGAGGCCATCGCCTGGCACCAGCGCCGGCGACGCGCTGTGGGACCGGCTGCACCAGCACTTCTCCGAACCCGAGCTGGTCGAGCTGGGCTGCTTTATCGCGCTGACGTTCGGCCAGCAGAGCTGGCTGCGGCTGCTCAACATCGAGCACCACCAGGTGCTGCCGGGCACCTCGGCGTCGATGGCGCCGGGCTTCGAGACCGCCGAGACGGTGGCCGAGAGCAAGCAGGCCGCGGACTACTGGGCCAAGCGCTGAGTTGGTACCCGGCGTTCAGCTCGGCTGAGCTGGGCCGCCGCCGGGCGGCGCTGGCCGGGGTGCTGGCCGGGCGTGGCCTCGGGGCCGCCCTGGTCTACGGCGCCGACCGGTCCGGCAGCGCCGTGCCGTGGCTGACCGGCTGGCCGGTGACCAGGGAAGCGGCGCTGGTCTTCGCGCCCGGCCAGCCGGACGTGCTGTACGTCTGTTACGACAACCACGTGCCCAACGCCCGGCGGCTGGCCCCGGACGCGGACGTCCGGCCGGGCGGCCGGTCCGCCTTGCGGGCGGCGCTTCCGCTGCTGGCCGACCGGGCGGCCAGCAGCAGCGCGGCCGGCGGCGGCGCCGGAGTCGTCGGGCCGGTGCCCGCCCGCTGGCAGGACGAGCTGATCGCGGCGGTCGGCCGGGCCGAGTTCCTCGACCAGGACTACATCCAGCTGCGGCTGGTCAAGTCGGCCGCCGAGATTGACTGGCTGCGCGAAGGCGCCCGGCTGACCGACGCCGGGGTCAGCGCGCTGGCCGCCGGGGCCCGGCCCGGGATGACCGAGGCGGCGCTCGGGGCCTTGGTGGAGAGCGGCTACGTCGCGGACGGTGGCCAGACGCACATCCGCTATCTCGGCGTCACCCCGATGGGCCAGCCGGAGCTGTGCGTGCCCGCGCAGTGGCCGTCCAGCCGCCCGCTGCGCACCGGGGACGTGCTGAGCTGCGAGATCAGCGCCAGTTACGGCGGCTACCCGGGGCAGTTGCTGCGCACGTTCGCGGTCGGCGCCCCGCCCACCCCGCGTTACCGGGACCTGCATCAGGTGGCCGAGCAGGCGTTCGACGCGATGACGGTCCGGCTACGGGCGGGTGCGACCGCGGCCGAGCTGATCGAGGCGGCCAGCCTGATCACCGCGGCCGGTTTCACCGTCTACGACGACCTGGTGCACGGCTACGGCGGCGGGTACCTGCCCCCGGTGCTGACCCGGGCCGCGCTGGAACGGCGGCAGGCCCCGGACTTTACCTTCCAGGCCGGGATGACCGTCGTCATCCAGCCGAACGTGATCACTACCGACGAACGGGCCGGGGTGCAGACCGGGGAACTCGTCCTGGTGACCGAGGACGGCTGGGAGTCACTGCACCAGTTCCCGCGGGGTTTCGGCCAGCTCGGCTAAGGCCGCTCGCCGCGCAGCCGGGCCACGTAGCGCTCGGCGGAGCGGCGGATCGCGGCCGGGCCGTCGTGTACCACGACCCGGCCCCACCAGCCGCCGTACACCCGGTCGAAGCCGAACCGGCCGGCCCGCTCGGCGATGTCCAGCACGGTCACCTCGTCCAGCGGGATCAGGTTGGGATAGCTCCACATGAAGCTGACCCAGTCCCGGTCCGGCACCACGGTGATGGTGTCCCCGGTGAGCAGCGCGCCGCGGCCCGCCGACCCGGCCGGCCAGTGCAGCACGGCCGCGCCGTCGAAGTGGCCGCCGATCCGGGCCAGGGTGACCCCGGGCACCGGCTTGGCCTCGTCGTCGAAGAACTCGATGCGCGGCGAGGGCCGCTGCACCCACTGCTGGTCGGCGCGCGGGATGAAGATCCGGGCATCGAAGGCGTCGGCGTACGCCACGTTCACCCCGTAGAAGTGCGGGTGCGACATGCAGATGGCGGCGATGCCGCCCAGTTCGGTGATCCGCGCAACAGCCGCGTCGTCGAGCAGCGAGACGCAGTCCCACAGCACGTTGCCGTCCGGGGTGCGGACCAGCAGGGCCCGCTGCCCGATGGCGAACGCGGGTTCCACACCGACCCCGATCAGGTCCGGCTCCTCCTCGCGCAGCACCACCGCGCGGTCGCCGGCCAGCTCGGCCATGGTGGTCCACTGCTGGCCGCCCCAGCCCACGTACTGCCGCTCATCCAGGCAGATCGGGCAGGCGGCGGGCGGCTCGCCCGACTCCGGGTACTGGACGCCGCATGTGCGGCAGATCCACGCGGGCATAACGATCTCTCCTCAGCGTCGGCGGCCGGGTCGACGGTATAGGCTGAACGGCCAGACAAGGGGCGAACGACCCCTGGTGGGGGTTGATGACAATGCGCCGGATCCTGATCGCGGCCGCGGTGGCGGCGCTGGGTACCGGGCTGGCCGCGTGCGGAAGCTCCGGGTCAGGCAGCACCGCCACGAGCGGCGGCAGCGCGAGCGCCGCGGCGACCAGCTGCACGTACGCGGGGGTGCAGAAAGAGCTGTACACCAAGGGCGTGCTGACCGTGGGCACCGACAAGCCGGCCTATCCGCCATGGTTCGAGGACAACAACCCGGCCAACGGCAAGGGCTACGAGAGTGCCGTGGCGTACGCCGTGGCGAAACAGCTCGGCTTCAAGAATTCCCAGGTCAAGTGGGCCTATGAGCCGTTCAACGACTCCTACGCGCCGGGGCCGAAGAAGTTCGACTTCGACATCAACGAGATCTCGGTGTCCCCGGCGCGGGCCACGGCGGTGACGTTCTCGAACAGCTACTACGACGTGCAGCAGTCGCTGGTCGCGCTCAAGGGCACGCCGATCGTGACCAAGCACACGCCGGCTGAGCTGAAGACCTACATCTTCGGCGACCAGGTCGGCACGACCAGCCTGGCCTTCATCAACAGCGCGATCCAGCCGACCCAGACACCCAAGGTGTACGAGACGCTGAACGATGTGAAGCAGGCGCTGACGACGCACCAGATCGCCGCGTTCGTCACCGACACGCCGACCGCGCAGTACATCTCCTCGTCGGAGATCCCGCACTCGGTCATGGTGGCCCAGTTCCCGTCCAGCGGCGAGCACTACGGGCTGCTGTTCGCCAAGGGCAACCCGTTGGTGACCTGCGTCAACAAGGCGCTGGCCACGCTGACGAGCAACGGCACGCTGGCCGCGCTGCAGAAGAAGTACCTGCAGATCTACCTGACCGTGCCCAACATCAAGCCCTGATGACCGGCCCGCCGCAGACCTCGTTCGGCGCGCAGGGGCGCGGCCCGCGGCTGCTCAGCAGCGGCCGCGGCGCGGTGGCCGTGTCCACGGCCAGCACGATCGTCGTGCTGGCCGCGCTGGCCGCGCTGTTCTGGCTGGCCCCGGGCAGCGCCGCGGTCCGGCACACGTTCTTCAACCCGCAGGACATGTGGCATTCGTTCATCGGCGACCCGAGGGCGGGCTACTACTCGGTCGGCGCGGCGCTGTGGCTGAACATCCGGATGTTCCTCGCCGCCGAGGTGCTGATCCTCATCCTGGCCCTGGTCATCGCCGTGGTCCGGCAGTCGGTCAGCCCGGTCATGTTCCCGCTGCGCATCGTCAGCACGATCTACGTGGACGTGTTCCGCGGCGTGCCGCTGATCCTGGTCATCTTCGCCATCGGATTCGGCGTGCCCGCGCTCAACCTGGGCTTCATCTCCACCCAGTCGGCCGCGGTGTACGGCGTCCTCGCCCTGGTGCTGTCCTACTCGGCCTACGTGTCCGAGGTGTACCGGGCCGGGCTGAACTCGGTGCACCAGAGCCAGGTGGCCGCGGGCCGCTCGCTCGGGCTGGGCCAGTGGACCTCGCTGCGCTACGTGATCCTGCCGCAGGCGGTGCGCAATGTCATCCCGCCGCTGCTGAACGACTTCATCAGCCTGCAGAAGGACACCGCGCTGGTCGGCATCCTGGGCGCGATCGAGGCCAACAAGGCGGCCGAGATCTACAGCGACACGGTGTTCAACTACTCCAGCTACGTGGTGGCGGCCATCCTGTTCCTGCTGCTGACCATCCCGCTAGCCCGGTTCACCGACCACCTGATCGCCCGGGACCGGCGCCGCCGGCTGGCCGGTGCCCCCGCATGAGCGCGGCCGAGACGATCCCAGCGGACGGCAGCGGCCCGGCACTGGCGTTGAGTATCGAAGGTCTGGAGAAGTCGTTCGGGCCGAACCGGGTGCTCAAAGGGATCGACCTCAGCGTGGCCTCACACGAGGTCATCTGCCTGATCGGGGCGTCCGGATCGGGCAAATCCACGCTGCTGCGCTGCATCAACCTGCTGGAGCCCATCGACAGCGGCCGGATCGTGCTGTGGGGCCAGGACATCAGCCGGCCCGGCATCGACCAGAACGCGGTGCGCCGCCACGTGGGCATCGTGTTCCAGTCGTTCAACCTGTTCCCGCACATGACCGTGCTGCGCAACATCACGCTGGCCCCGGTCAAGGCGCTCGGCCAGCCCCGGCGGCAGGCCGAGGACGAGGCCCGGGCGCTGCTGGACCGGTTCGGCCTGCTGGACAAGCAGGCCGACTACCCGGACCGGCTGTCCGGCGGCCAGCAGCAGCGGGTGGCCATCGTCCGGGCGCTGGCCATGCACCCGCAGCTCATGCTGCTGGACGAGGTGACCAGCGCGCTCGACCCGGAACTGGTGGCCGAGGTGCTGGACGTGATCCGCGAGCTGGCCAGCGGCGGGATGACGATGCTGCTCGCCACGCACGAGATGGGCTTCGCCCGGGACATCGCGAACCGGGTGTGCTTCCTGGCCGATGGCCAGATCATCGAGGACGCGCCGCCCGCCGAGCTGTTTACCAACCCTAAAGACGAGCGCACTCAACGCTTCTTGCGTCGCATCATCGACGCCGGCCGGCTGTGAGCTGCTGGCCGGTCAAGCCGGCCTCCGGCCGGCGGCTTAGTGCATGATCCAGCCGCCGTCCACGCAGAGCAGCTGCCCGGTGATGAACGACGACTCGGGGGCGGCCAGGAACAGCACCGCGTTGGCGATGTCGGCCGCCTCGCCGCGCCGCTTGACCGCCTGCTGGTCCAGGATGAACTGGTTATAGGCGGGCAGATCGGGATGGATCGCCTCGGCGGCGGTGGGGAACGCGCCGGGCGCGATCGCGTTGACCGTGATCCCGTCCGCGCCGCACTCCCTGGCCAGCGCCCGGGTCAGCCCGACCAGCGCGCCCTTGGACGCGACGTAGGGCGCCAGGAACGGGGTGTTGCCGAAGAACGTGATGCTGGACACGTTGATGATCCGGCCCGTCCCGGCCCGCCGCATCCCGGGCAGCGCGGCCTGGGCGCAGACGAACGCGGCGTCCACGTTGACCCGCTGCACCGCGAGCCAGTCCGCGGTGGTGTAGTCGCTGACTTCCTTTCTGGGATAAATCGCGGCGTTATTGACCAGCACGTCCACGCCGTCCCGCCGGGCCGCGATGTCCTCGATCAGTTCCCGGGCCGCGGTCAGGTCGGCCAGGTCACAGGGGGCGAACAGCGCCTCGCCCGGGCCGCCTGCCTCGTTGATCCCGGCGGCCAGCTTCGCGCCCGGGCTGTCCGGCAGGTCCACGATGACCACCGCGGCGCCCTCGGCCGCGAACGCGCCGGCCATCCCTGAGCCGAGCCCGCCGGCCGCCCCGGTGATGACGACTGTCTGGCCCGCGAATCGCATCCAGCCACTCCCGTTACGTGATCGTCGGTACGCCTTCCTAGGATGAAATCACGGTAGTCGTCGGTTGAATGGGAAGCGATACCGAGCCGCCCGGGCGATCACAAGAGGAGCCGCGCGGGGTCCATGAAGCAGACCGTGGGCACATGGCCAGCCAGGGGATTCCTGGCCCATCGAGGCCTGATCGCGCTCGCCACCGGGTGCGCGGCGGCCGAGGCGGCCCTGCTCTGCGCGGTGGCGCCGGCCGCCCGGGCGCTGGCCCCCCAGGTCACCGCCGTGCCGCCGCTGGCCGTGTTCCACGACCTGCGCTGGCTGTTCGGCTACCAGCAGTCCTGGCCCACCTTCGCGCTGCTGCTGGCCGGGCTGATCGTGGCCCGGTCCGCGCTGAACGCCGCGCTGGTCCTGCTGGCCTGGCCCGCCGGCCGGGCCCGGCCCGCGGCCGGTGAGGCATTCGCCGCGTCGGTGACCCTGACCATGGTGGCCTGCCTGCTGCTCTCCCCCATCGTCGCGCTCACCGTCGGGGTGGCCATCCTGCCGTTTTCCTGGCCCTACCTGGCCGCGCTGGTCGTGATGCTGATGATCTCGGTCCCGCTGACCCACGGCGGGATCCGCATCTCCTGGTGGCGCACGCTGCCCCCATTCCGCGCGGTGTGCTGGCTGCTGACCGACTTCGCCGTGCTGACGATGGCCGCGGCGGCCATCGGCCGCCTGCCGCTGTACGCCGCGATACCGGTCTCCGGCCTGGCCGGGCTGGCCAACGGACGGGCCTGGTTCGGCCTGGTCCGGGCGGCGGCCAGGAAGCCGGCCCGGCGGCCGGCCACGGCTGGTCTGCTGACCCAGCCGCTGCTCCGGCTGCCACTCGCCCCGCTGGCCGCGGTGCTGTCCATCGCGCTGGTGATCGGGATGACCCGGCTGGCCTTCGTGATCGGCCGCGGGCCTCGCCAGGTGGGCGTGGAGGCGGCCGCCATCCAGGCCGGCCAGATCGGGGCAGCCGGGGCCGCCGCGGCCAGCAGCCCGCTGCCCGGGCACGGCACCGGGGCCGGGCACCGGCGGCAGCACAATCCGGTCCTGGTCATCCTCGGCTTCGGGTCGGCCTGCTGCGGTGGGGCCCGGTCGCTCCAGTCGGTCGCGCCCGGCGCGTACCTGCAGCAGTTCTCCTACCGCGGACTGAACGCGGCAGGCCAGCCGCTGCCGCAGGGCAACGGGGCCAGCAACCTGCCGCTGCCCGAACTGGGCAACCGGATCGCCGCCCAGGTGCAGCGGGTGCACCGGGAGACCGGCCGGCCGGTGAACATCATCGCGGAGAGCGAGGGCACCCTCGGCGTGGACGCCATGCTGGCCACCCGCCGGGATCTGCCGCTCGGCTCGGTAGTCATGATGAGCCCGATCGTCACCCCCGGCCAGGTCAGCTACCCGGCGGGCAGCGGGCCCGGGGCCGGGCTGGTCCCAGCCGGCGAACTGCGCGCGGTGGTCTCGTTTGTCGGCGGCCTGTCGCCGTTCGGCTCGTCCGGGGCGCAGCGGCTCATCGACTCGGTCAACGCGGTCGGCGCGCGCTACGCGGCCTCGGCCGCCTCGGCCACCCGGCATCAGCCGCTGCGCATGGTGCTGCTGGTGCCGCTGGCGGACGCGGTCACGCTGCCGGTCTGCCCGCTGCCCCGGGATGTGTTCGTGATCCCGGCGCTGCACGGCGACCTGCTCGGTACGCCCCAGGTCAAACGGATGGTGCGCCGGTTCCTGGCCGATGGGACAGTGCGGATGCCGGGTAAGTACAACGGCACCGCGGAACTGGTAGCCGCGGCGGCGGCCGCCTGGCGGATGCCGGAAATCACCCCGCCGCAGCCGGCCTGCGGCCGCTGAGCGGGGAGCCAGCCGGATGAGCAGCCAGGCGGAGAGCCGCACCGTGTACGCGGCCGGGCTGGTCCAGGGCGTCGTCCTGGTCACCTTCCCGGCGGCCAGCACCATCTTCACCTCGGCCAGCCAGTACGGCCTGTCCAGCACCCAGTACGGCGCGATGTTCCTGCCGCAGGCGATCGTCGCGGTGAGCAGCGCGCTGGCCCAGGGCGGGCTGGCCGAGCGGTTCGGCGCCAAACGGGTCTACCTGACCGGGCTGGCCGCCAACCTGGCCGCCATGCTGCTGCTCATCGTCAGCCGGTTCGTGCAGGCCGAGCGGCCGGTGGCGTACGGCCTGCTGCTGGCCGCGACGGCCTGCCTGGGAGCGGGCTTCGGGCTGACCGTGCCGTCGCTGAACACGTTCGCCGCCGCGTTCCACCCGGCCGCGGTGGACCGGTCGGTGCTGGTGCTCAACTCGCTGCTCGGCCTGGGCACCGCGCTGGCCCCGGTGTTCGTCGCGGCGTTCGTCGGCCTGGGCGTCTGGGTGGCGCTGCCGGTGCTGGCCGCGGCCGCGGTCGTCGCGCTGTTCGCGGTGAGCGCGCGGCTGCCGCTCCGGGTGGCGGCGGACGCCGCGGCCGGGGCCAGCCGCCGCGCGCGGCGGCGGCCGCCGATCCCGGGCCAGTTCTGGCTGTTCGCTGCGTTCGCCGCGCTGTACGGGTTCTGCGAGACGATGAACGGGAACTGGTCGCAGCTCGACCTGACCTCGCTCCGGGTGTCCGCGACCATGGCCTCGCTGACGCTCACCGTGTTCTGGGCCATGGTGACGCTGGGCCGGGTGCTGTTCGCCGCCATCCAGCGCTGGTTCCCCAGCCGGCTGGCCTACCACGCGCTGCCGTTCATCCTGGCCGGGGCGTTCGCGCTGATCTCTGTCCTGCCCCGCGGGGCCGGCGGGCTGGGCATCGTGGCGTTCGGGCTGGCCGGGTTCGGCTGTTCCGCGCTGCTGCCGCTGACGATCAGCTTCGGCCAGGAGAAGCTGGTCAGCATGGCCGCCGTGATCTCCGGGCTGCTGATCGCGTTTTACCAGCTGGGCTACGGCATCGCGGCGTTCGGCGTGGGCCCGCTGCGGGACGCCGGAGTCAGCCTGCCCGGCCTGTTCGGGATCAGCGCGATCGTGGCCGTGGTGCTGGGCGGGCTGTCCTTCGGCGTGGCGCATGGCCGGCCGTCGCCCCGGTCGCTGCATCCGCGGCCGCAGCCGGCCCGGCAGGCCCCGGTCGCGGCCGCCCCGGCACTCAGGACTTGGTCTCGGCCTCCAGTTCCGCCTTGGCCTTGAGCAGTTCGCGCCGCTGATCCGGGCCGAGGACCGGGTAGTGCGGGTCGAGCCGGATCAGCGTGTCGGCGATGACCGCGGCGGCGCATACCCGGGTGAACCATTTGTGGTCGGCGGGCAGCACGTGCCAGGGCGCCCATTCGGTGCTGGTGTGGCTCAGCATGTCGGAGTAGGCCCGCTGGTAGTCGTCCCAGTACTGCCGCTCCCGCGCGTCGGCGGCGGAGAACTTCCAGTTCTTCTCCGGCCGGTCGATCCGCTTCAGGAACCGGGCCCGCTGCTCCGCCCAGGACAGGTTGAGGAACATCTTTACCACCTGGATGCCGTTGTCCACCAGGTACCGTTCCCAGTCGTTGATCTCGCGGTAGCGGCGCGACCACAGCGCCCAGTCCTTGCCGTCGCCGGGCACCCGCTCGGCCTCGGCCAGTTGCGGGTGCACCCGGACGACCAGCACTTCCTCGTAATGCGACCGGTTGAAGAGGCCGATCTCGCCGCGCGCGGGCAGCCGCCTCGCGTGCCGCCACAGGTAGTCGTGCCGCAGTTCTTCGGCGGACGGCGCCTTGAAGCTGGACACCGTGACGCCCTGCGGGTTCACCCCGCTCATCACGTGCTTGATCGTGCCGTCCTTGCCGCCCGCGTCCAGGGCCTGCAGCACGACCAGGACGCCGTAGACGTCCTGCGCGGCCAGCCGGTCCTGGTATTCGGCCAGCAACTGCACGCCGCGGTCCAGCATGGCCAGCCCGTCATGCTTCTTGTGCAGGCCGAACCGCGCGCCGGGATCATAGTCCCTGGCCAGGTCCACGGCCGAGCCAGGCGGCACCCGCAGCGGCCGGATCAGGCCGGGAATCCAGCCGGTGTCCTGCTTGGCCATCCGGTCCTCCAGTCGCCGCCGGTAATCCGGTATCTCCCCACCACCCGTCCCGGTAGATCATGGTGGATGTGGCCGATCCGATCCAGGTCCGGGGCGCGGTGATCCCGGCCGACGAGCTGTCCTGGCGGTTCTCCCGGTCCTCCGGGCCCGGCGGGCAGTCGGTCAACACCAGCGACAGCCGCGTCGAACTGTCCTACGACCTGGCTTCGTCCACGTCCCTCGGCCCGGTGCTCAAGCAGCGCGCGCTGCACGCGCTGCACGGCCGGCTGGTCGACGGGGTGCTCACGGTCAGCGCATCCGAGTTCCGCTCTCAGTTGCGCAACCGGGAAGCGGCCACCCGCCGGATGGCCGAGGTGCTGACCGCGGCCACCGCCCCGCCGCCCAAGGCCCGGCGGCCGACCAAGCCCACCCGCGGATCTAAGGAGCGGCGGCTGGCGGCCAAGCAGCGCCGCTCCGAGATCAAGCGCCTGCGCCGGTCCACCGACGAGTAGCCCACCCGGTCACTCTTCGCCGGAGAAGCGCTCCCAGGCGGACTGCCGGGTCATGTCCAGCGCGGCGCCGATGCGGGCCCACGTCGCGCCCAGCGACCTGGCCTTGCGTACCCAGTGCGTCAGGTACTCCTGGGCCTGCTGGCCCGCCGCCGCCACCCGGGGCAGCGCGGCCAGGATCTCCTCCAGCGACATCTCGTGCTCCCACGGTGCCACCCGCGGCTGACCGCCCGCCGGGTCGGCCGCCGGGCCGGCAGGCGGCGGGCCGGCGGCCAGCTCCGCCTGGATGATCTCGCTGCACAGCGCCACGCACTCGTTGCAGATGTACACCCCGTGCCCGGCGACCAGCTTGGCCACCTGGGTGCTGGGCTTGAGGCAGAACGAGCAGCACGCGATCACGGTGGTCGACGTGTCGGCAGTCATGGTGCGCCTCCGGCTGAGCAGGCTGTCAGGAAATGCCTTACACCGGCTCACCGTATGCCGTCAGGCACTGCCTGACAAGTGCTGCTGTTGCCGGGGCCAGGTCAGCGGCTGCGCAGTCCGGTCACGGTCATGGCCAGCCCGCCGATGGCCACCACCGGCCCAATCAGCGCCCACAGGGTCACCCCGGTCATCACGCTGCCCTTGAGGTAGCCGAGGCCCTGCAACGTCCAGACCACACCGGCGATGATCAGCAGCGCGCCCACAATGGCCAGCAGTATCCGCCTCATGGGACCGCCCCCTTGCTTGGCGCTGACCGAATCATAGATCGAAAACTTCCGGTCAAAACGGGGCACAGCCAAGCCGCAACGTTCCCGGCAGGGCAACCGAAACACTTGCGTTACAACGCGCGGGCGTGGATCGTACGGCAAAGCACAGGGGGAACCACCGGCGAATCGGAGAGTAGCAATGCGGGGCTTCAAGAACTTCCTGCTACGCGGCGATGTGATCATCATCGCGGTCGGGCTGGTCGTGGCGCTGGCGTTCAGCATGCTGATCGCCGCGTTCACCAGCGACATCATCAACCCGATCGTGGCCCGGCTGCAGGGCGGCAAGTCCATCGGCCTGGGCATCCAGCTGGGCAGCGACCACAACCCGAAGACCTTCGTGGACATCGGCTCGTTCATCTCCGCGATCATCTACTTCGTGATCTTCATAGCCGTCGTGTACTTCGTCATCGTGGTGCCCTACAAGCACGTGCAGGCCCGGCGCGGCCAGACGGTGTTCGGCGACCCAGCGCCGGTCAAGACCTGCCCGGCCTGCCTGTCCACCGACCTGCCGGCCGCCGCCTCGAAGTGCAAGTACTGCGGCACCGAGCAGCCCGCGGTGACGTCCGGCTGCAGCCGGCCCTCACTTGGCGTCGGCATAGCTGCTGACCACGGCGGTGCTCACCGGGAACCGCACCGGGGTGTCCCCGAACAGCAACCGGCCAGCTTCCTCGGCCGCGGCGCCGATCGCCGCCACCACGGCCCCGGCCGCCGCCTCCGGGCAGTGCACGATCACCTCGTCGTGCTGGAAGAAGACCAGCCCAGGCCCGTCCAGCGGCCCGCCGGGCCCGGCATCGTTCAGCGCGGTCAGGCGGCGGCGCAGGCCCGCCAGCAGCACCAGCGCCCAGTCGGCCGCGCTGGCCTGCACCACGAAGTTGCGGGTGAACCGGCCGCGGGCGCGCAGCGAGCGGCGGGCGCGCTGCTCGGCCGCGTCCGGCTCGTCGGGTGCCGCGGTCAGCCCGCGCCATTCCGCCGACGGCGGCGGGCAGGACCGGCCCAGCCGGGACCGGACCACCCGGCCCTCCTCGCCCGCCCGCGCCGCCGCCTCCACGTACCGGTCAGCCAGCGGGAACCGGCGGCGCAGCACGGCCAGCAGCTGCGATGCCTCGCCGCCCGCCCCGCCGTACATGGCCGACAGCAGGGCCACCTTGGCTTTGGCCCGGTCGCCGCCGAACGCGCCGGCCAGCGCCTGGTACAGGTCGCCGGTGCCGGCCGCCTCAGCGAACGCGTGATCACCGGCCAGCGCGGCCAGCACCCGGGGCTCCAGCTGGGCCGCGTCGGCCACCACCAGCACCCAGCCAGGGTCGGCGACGACCGCGCGGCGGAGCACCCGCGGGATCTGCAGCGCCCCGCCGCCCCGGGTCGCCCAGCGGCCGGACACCACCCCGCCGACCACGTACTCCGGCCGGAACCGGCCGCCGGACACCCATTCATCGAGCCAGGCCCAGCCGTTCGCGGTGTGCAGCCGGGACAGTTCCTTGTACTCGAGCAGCACCGGCACCGCCGGGTGGTCCACCTCACGCAGCACGCCGAGCCGGGTGGACGGGATCCGCACCCCGTCCGCGGCGAACGCCTTGATCAGCTGGGCCGGGGAGTCCGGGTTCACCGGCCGGCCGCCGAACGCGGCCGAGATCTGGCTGGCCAGCTCGGCCAGCCGGGGCGGTGGCAGCCCAGCGGCCGGCCGGGCGCCGAGCAGGCTGGCCAGCAGCGCGTCGTGCACGTCCGCCCGCCAGGGCACCCCCCGGGCCTGCATCTCGACCGCGACCAGGCCACCCGCCGACTCGACCGCGGCCAGCAGGCCGAACCGGCCCGGGTGCGGGTCGGCCGCGATCCGTCGCAGCTGGTCGGCGTGCACCGCCACCAGCTGGTCCAGCGCGGTGCTGGCCTCGGCGAACCCCGGCTCGGCCGGCCCGAACAGGGCCGCCTGCTGGCCCGCCGCCAGCCGCCCTGGCCCCGGCGCGGGACGGTCCGCGGCTGGCCCCCCGGCGCCGCCGTCCGCCGCCCCCGGCCCGCCGTCCCGGCCGGCCAGCAGCGCCCCGACCAGCCGCACGTCGTGGCACCGGTCCACCCGGACCCCAGCCCGGAGCAACGCCGGGTAGGTTTCGGCGGTGTCCGCCCACACCCAGCGCACCTGACCGGCCCGCGCATAGCCGGCCACCGCATCCGGGAGATCATTCAGCAGAACGCCAGCACCCTGGCCAGTGCCGTCGTCCGCTAGCTCCTTTAGCAGGGCCGTGCGGCCAGGCCCGGCCGCCACCGCAACCCGCACGATCTGATTGTCCGCCGGCCTGCCGACAACTGGTGCCTGGGCCCGGCCTGGTCCCTGGGCAGGCCGGGCCGGGCCCAGACGTCTTTGGGTCAGCCGGCCACCGACGGCAGGGACAGGTACGACTTGGGGAAGCCATCCGCGCCGCGCGCGGTAAGGGAGGAGCCGCGCGCGCCCGGCCAGTACCCGCTCGCGGATGTCACGGCACTAATCGAAGCGAGCGCACCTTAGCTTTAGCTGAGGGCTCGCTTAAGGATCCCTGCTGGGCTATCCGGCCAGCAAAACTCCCGCTGCCCAGGGCCACCACAGGCAGCGGGAGTGCCCAGCTCAGCGCACCCGCTCGGCCGCGGTGCTGCCACCAGCGCGGCGGGCCTGCTGGCGGCCGCGCGCCACCGCACCGCCCACGCTGGCCCAGGCGGCCAGCCGGGCCGAGGCCTGGCCCGGCAGCTCACCCGCGGCCCAGCCGGCCAGTTCGGCGGCCATCGTTTCGGTGAGGCCGGTCCGGCCGGCCAGATCCGCGGGGCCTTCGGCCGCGGCCGCCGTGGGGCCGTCCTGCGGCCGGTCCACCGCGCCGTCGCCCGGCCGGCCCGGCCGGCCGGGGCCGGGCCAGTCTGTGCCGGGCCGGCCGGGGCCGGGCCAGTCGGTGCCGGGCCGGCCGGTGCTGGGCCAGTCGGTGCCGCGTCGGCCGGGGCCGGCCCCGTCTCGGGCCCGGGCTTGGGCTCACCGTCGGCCGGCGCCCCATTGCGCTGCGGCCGGTCCTCGCGCGGCGGGCTGGCCGGCGGGCGCGGCGCGTGCGCCAGGCCCGCCGACGAGGGCCAGCCGATCACCCCGGTGTCCGCCGGGCCCGGCCCGTGCGGCGTGGCCCGCAGGTCGTCGGCCGTATCGCAGTACTCATCATCATCGTCGGCGTCACCGCTGGCCCGGATGCCGGACAGCCAGGCGGCGTGCTCCGCCTCGTCGTCGTAGGGCAGGTCGTCCTCGACCACGAGGTCGTCAGGCCCGGCGGCTGGGCCGTCCGCACCGGCCGGCCCAGCCACCGCCGCCTGGCCGTTGTCCCCGTGGTCTGACTGGCTGTGCGCCGCGTCGGACCCGGTGCCGCCGGAGCTGTTCAGCTGCTCGCGGCTCTCGCTGAACTCCGGCCAGCCCTGCACCGGTATCCGGCCGCGGACGTCTTCGAGCAGGTTGCCCCGCTCCGTTCCGGCTGGGCCGGACGGCACGCCCCGTGCGGCCGGCCACGGACCGCCATCGTCGGCCTCGTCCGTGCGGTCCAGGCTGTCCTGCAGGAAGGCAGCGAGCCGCTCCGCGTCCTCGGCGGCTACGCCGAAGACCACCCGAGGCCCCCCACGGCTCCTCGATCGAGTAACCGACGTAACTCGAGACGGGCGGCAGCGGTTCCGCCGCTAGACCGTGTGCGCTGCGCCATCGCTCCCATGCCCGCTCCAACATTGTTGCGGCGCGTTGCGCGCGAGATACCAGCCTTGGATCAGGCATTGCGCGATCCTCCCCTAAGAAACAGAGCCGCGCTGGGCCTCGTCTGGGCCGCTGGCCGGCGGCAGCAGTCCGCGCTCCGACGGCATGCGCCAGTGGCGCCTGCTTTCGTCCGTGCTGCGCGAATGCCTAGCGCGTCGCCCTCCCCCGTGTCGGCCGACGGCATGGCGACCAGTATGGCGGACACCTGCTCGGGGCACGGGCAGTTACGAAAAGTTAGCTGGATATAACTCCCAGTAGTCACTGGCTGAGGGAGAACTCAGTCTCCACCCTGGGGATTTGACCCAGGATCGACCCCGGCAGTGCTAGAACGGACCCCCTCGAGCGGCCTGCGCGATCACCGCTCGGCTCGGCCCGGCCATCCGCCGGGGCCGACCCCCCCTTCAGTTCTGCTGAACCGCTGAACTTGTACTGCTCTACCTGTATGGCCATCTCCCTGGCCGGAACTACGCCGTAGGAGTGGCCGCTTGCTGCGTCCCCTACTCCGACCGCTGCTGCGGGATGCCCGCCAGCAGTGCGCGGACTTCTGTCTCCCGGTACCGGCGATGCCCGCCCAGGGTGCGGATGGAGGTCAGCTTCCCGGCTTTCGCCCAGCGGGTGACCGTTTTGGGGTCAACCCGGAACATTGTCGCGACCTCCGCCGGCGTCAACAGCGGCTCAGCCTCGGGTGTACGTGCAGACATGTCTACGGCCTCTCCTCTTGGACCAGTCTTGCGATCCGGCGTTGTTGCTTTGTCTGACTCCGTGTGGAGCCTGCCGTGGATGTCCCATATGGCCTACTGAGACCATATTGCCATCACCAGCGGTGACAAGTCGACCACCAGGAGCAAAGATTCTGTGACAGGTCGCCCCCGTTGCTCCACTGATATGCGTCACGCTGCGTGATTCTAGCGACACGTATCGTCGCAACGGGTGGAATCTGGAAAGTCGTCCTCTGGTAGTCAGTTGGCGGCTTCGAGCGACTCCAGCGCCCGCCATCTATCCCGCAGCCGCCGGTAGAGCGCGGCGGCCAGATCTGGCTGGCCTTCCCGGCTCGCGCTGATGGCCGCGGACACCTCGGCTACCGACTGGTCCGCGCGCAGCGCTTCGTCATCGAGCAGGTGCACCAGGCCGCCGTAGTCGAGCTCCAGCACGGAATGCGGATGGAACTCCTCCAGCCAGCGGCCGACCTGCGCAATCTCCGCGCCGGCCGGCCATGAGCCGAGCCGCCCGCCGTCCCGGCGGCCCGGGCCACGACGGCCGGCCGCCCGGCCGCGCTGACCGGTTAACGCGTCGCCGCCCGAGCCCTGCACCGCGTTCAGCGCCCGGGCGACCCGGCGCCGCGCCTGCGCCATGGCCGTGCGGTAACTCAGCGTCCGGGTGGCAGCCGCGGTTGCCGGGCCCCGGGGGTCCGGATCCCCGGCCCCGCCCAGCACCAGCCGGCGCTCCTCCGGGGCGAACGGCACGAACCACGCGGTCGGCACCGACCAGGTAGCCGCCTGGATGAACACCCGCAGCGACGCGGCCTGCCCCTGCCACCGGGCGAAGTCACGCAGCGCGGCATCCGCCTGGCCAGCCGGGAACGCGGTGCTCAGCAGCGGCCGGGTGGTGGTGCGCAGCGTGCTGAGCGCCAGCCAGCAGCGGAGCCGGGTCTGCCACGGGCAGATATAGGTGGTCCCGTCGGCCCACCGGACGTACGCGTGCCCGGTCTCCTCCGCCGGGGCCGCGACCGGCGGCGTGGCGATCAGCCGGGCCAGCGCCTCGGCCTGCTCAGCGTCGAGCGCCTCGGCCCGGCGCGGGCGGTTTGGTGACGCTGCGTATTCGGCCCAGCGCTGGCCCTCAGCCTCGCTAAACGCGGCCAATGGCTCGTAGACGCGCAGATATGCCGCGTAGGGTCGCACGTTGGCATCGTGGCACGAGCCTGGGCACTGTGGGGCGATAGTCTCTGTGCCAGGGCTGGCCGCGGAACCCCACGGGCTGGCCCATGTGGCGTTTACCCAGGTCGCCAACCCAGGACCGGAGAGGTAGTCCCGACCGTGACCAGCGTTTTCGCGAGATCCGCGGACAGCAGCAACCCCGCCGAGGGCGCAGCCGCCATCGGCCCGACCGTCAGCCCAGCCGGCCAGTCAGGACACGAGCAGGTCGTCTTCTGCCAGGACACGCAGAGCGGCCTGCGGGCCATCATCGCCATCTACTCCACCGCGCTCGGCCCGGGCCTGGGCGGAACCAGGTTCTACCCCTATCCCGACGAGGACGCGGCCCTGGCCGACGTGCTGAACCTGTCCCGCGCCATGGCGTACAAGAACGCACTGGCCGGCCTGGACCACGGCGGCGGCAAGGCGGTCATCATCGGCGACCCGGCCACCGGTAAGTCAGAGGCCCTGCTCCGCGCGTACGGGCGGTTCGTCGAGTCACTGGGCGGGCGGTACATCACCGCCTGTGACATCGGCACCTACAGCGAGGACATGGACGTCATCGGCCGCGAGTCCCGGCACGTGACCGGCCGGACGGTGCCGAACGGTGGCGCGGGCGACTCCTCCGTGCTGACCGCGTTCGGCGTGTTCCAGGGCATGCGGGCGGCGGCCGAGCACCTGTGGGGCTCGGCCAGCCTGGACGGCCGGGTGGTCGGCGTGGAAGGCGTCGGCAAGGTCGGCCGCCGCCTGGTCAGCCTGCTGGCCGAGGCCGGGGCGCGCGCGGTCATCTGCGACGTGAACCCGGACGCGGTGGCCCGGGTGCTGGCCGCGCACCCCGAGGTGACGGTGGCCGCCAGCACCCGCGAGCTGATCACCCAGCCGCTGGACGTCTTCGCGCCGTGCGCCCTGGGCGGGGCGCTGAACGACGACAGCGTGGCCGAGCTCACCGCCAGCATCGTCTGCGGCGGCGCCAACAACCAGCTGGCCCACCTCGGCATCGAGAAGGTGCTGGCCGACCGGGGCATCCTGTACGCCCCCGACTACGTGGTGAACGCGGGCGGGGTGATCCAGGTGGCGGACGAGCTCGGCGGGTTCAACTTCGACCGGGCCGAGGCCCGCGCCGCGCAGATCTTTACCACCACCAGGCAGATCTTCGCCCTCGCCGATGCCGACGGGGTGCCCCCGGCGGTCGCCGCCGACCGGCTCGCGGAGCGCAGGATGTCCGAGGTAGGCAGGCTGCGGAGTATCTGGCTGGGCGGCTGAGGTACCCGGCCCAGCCGCGCTCCGAGGGGTACTTAGTGCGGGTCAACCAAGGACTGCTCGCATCCTGCATAGGCGCGTACGCCGCAAAGCAGGTACGGTTGGTTCTGTACGCAAGCTCGAAGCACGTCGCACTTCAAGCGGTGGAGCGGCGACGGGCGGATTGGCATGCGTAGAGCCGCAAGTCATCAGCGTAGGGAGCAGGGGCCGGACAAGGGCTCCGCATGTTCGAGGGGGTCGAGCCAATGGGGCGCGGCCGAGCCAAGGCCAAGCAGGTAAAGGTGGCACGCCAGCTGAAGTACAACAGTGGCGGCACGGACCTTGACCGGCTGCGGACTGAGCTGGGTGTCGGTAGGGACGACGAGGGAGCGGATGGCGGCGACCCCTACGCAGACCTCGCAGGGCGTTACGCAGACGCCCAGTATGCCGATGACGAGGATGAGGACGACGAGGACGACGACGAGGACGACGAGGACGACCTCGGCGGCAGCAACGGGTCACACATCCGGCAGTCCTCTTAGGCCTGGGCTCAGGCTGCGTGCCGCCCGGTCAGCCGGGCGGCGCCGCTGCCCGGCTCGATCTCGCCCAGCACCCACGCCGGGACTCTGCGGCTGGCCAGCAGGTCAAGGGCACGGTCGGCGTCCGGCCGGCTGACCACGGCCACCATGCCCACCCCCATGTTGAACACCCGCTCCATCTCCTCGGCCGGTACCGCGCCGCGGGCCGCGAGCAGGCCGAACACCGGGGCCGGCGACCAGGTGGACCGGTCCAGCACGGCGTCCACCCCGGCAGGCAGCACCCGGGCCAGGTTGGCGGCCAGCCCGCCCCCGGTGACGTGCGCGAACGCATGCACCGCGCAGTGCCCGGCCAGCGCCAGGCAGTCCCTGGTGTAGATCCGGGTCGGGGTGAGCAGTTCGGCGCCCAGTGGCCCGCCGAGTTCCGGGATGTCCTGCTCCAGGTCGAGCCGGGCCTGGTCGAGCACGTGCCGGGCCAGCGAGAAGCCGTTCGAGTGCAGCCCCGATGAGCCCATCGCGAGCACCACGTCGCCCGCTTCGACCCGGTGCGGCCCGAGCAGGCCGTCCTGCTCCACCACGCCGGTGGCCGCGCCCGCGATGTCGAAATCATCCGGCCCGAAGTGACCCGGGTGCTCGGCCGTCTCGCCGCCGATGAGCGCGCAGCCAGCCTGTACGCAGCCCTCGGCGATGCCGGCCAGGATGCTGGCCGCGCGTTCCGGGCGCAGCACGCCGAACACCATGTAGTCGGTCATGAACAGCGGCTCCGCGCCGCACACCACCAGGTCGTCCACCACCATGCCGACCAGGTCGATGCCGATCGTGTCGTACCGGCCCAGCCTGCTGGCGATGACCACCTTGGTGCCCACCCCGTCGGTGGAGGTAGCCAGCAGCGGGTGGCGCATCGCGGTCAGCTTGGCCGCGTCGAACAGCCCGGCGAATCCGCCCAGGCCGCCGATCACCTCCGGCCCAGCGGTCCGGGCGATCGACGCCCGCATCAGGTCCACCGCCCGCTCACCGGCCGCGATGTCCACCCCGGCGGCCCGGTAGCTGGGCTGCTCGGTCATCTGGCCACCGGCGGGGCCACTTCCAGCAGGTGCTTGCCCCGCTCGGCTTCGGCCACCGGGATCGGGTAATTGCCGTCGAAGCAGGCCCGGCACAGCCAGCCGGCCGGCAGCGTGGTCGCCTCGGTCAGCCCGGCCAGCGAGATGAAGCCCAGCGAATCGGCCCCGATCGAGTCCCTGATCTCTTCCACTGACAGGCTGCCCGCGATCAGCTCGGCCCGGGTGGCGAAGTCGATGCCGTAGAAGCACGGCCAGGCCACCGGCGGGCTGGAGATGCGCACGTGCACCTCGGCCGCGCCCGCCTCGCGGAGCATGGCCACGATGGCCCGCTGGGTGTTGCCACGCACGATGGAATCGTCCACCACCACGACCCGCTGGCCGGCGATGACATCGCGCAGCGGGTTCAGCTTCAGCTTGATCCCGCGCTGCCGGATCGTCTGGCTGGGCTGGATGAACGTCCGCCCGACGTAGGAGTTCTTGACCAGGCCCTGGCCGTAGGGGATGCCGCTGGCCTGCGCGTAGCCGATGGCCGCCGGGGTGCCGGACTCCGGCACCGGGATGACCAGGTCCGCCTCGACCGGGTGCTCGGCGGCCAGCATGCGGCCGACCTGGACCCGGGTGGCCTGCACGCTGCGCCCGGCGATGGCGGTGTCCGGACGGGCCAGGTAGACGTACTCGAACAGGCAGCCCGCCGGGTGCGCCCGGGCGAACGACTGCGACCTGACCCCACGTTCGTCGATGGTGATCAGCTCGCCGGGCTCAACCTCGCGGACGAACGACGCCCCGACGATGTCCAGCGCGGCCGTCTCGCTGGCCACCACCCAGCCGCGGGCCAGGCGGCCGAGCACCAGCGGGCGGAAGCCCTGTGGGTCCCGGGCCGCGTACAGGGTGTGCTCGTCCATGAACACCAGCGAGTACGCGCCGCGCACCAGCGGCAGCGTGGCCAGCACGCTGTCCTCCACGCTGGCCATCCGCGGGTCGGCGAACAGCGCGGTCAGCACGTCCGTGTCGGTCGTGGCCCGCAGCCCGGGCCCGCGGCGCACGCCCTCCGCGCCACTGGCGATGGCGGCCAGTTCCAGGGTGTTGATCAGGTTGCCGTTGTGCCCCAGTGCCAGACTGGCCACCGGGGTGGACCGGAACGTCGGCTGCGCGTTCTCCCACACCGACGCGCCGCTGGTCGAGTACCGGCAGTGCCCGACCGCGATGTAGCCGCGCAGCGTGGACAGCGCCGCCTCGTCGAACACCTGGGCCACCAGGCCCATGTCCTTATAGACCACGATTCGGTCGCCGTCACTGACCGCGATGCCCGCGGACTCCTGGCCGCGGTGCTGCAGTGCGTACAGGCCGAAGTAGGCAAGCTTCGCTACTTCCTCGCCAGGGGACCACACGCCGAACACGCCGCATGCGTCCCGAGGGGGCCGGTCCGTGGGATCTACATCGTCCGTCAGTCGGCCATCGGGGGAGACCACCTGGTCAGTCTAGGGGGGCCAGGCCGCTACTGGTGCCGCGGAGCAGCGGCAACAGCCCGGACAGGTCGGCCCGCGGCCCGCTGGCGCTGACCCGCCCGGCCGCCACCGCGTCGGCCCAGGCCAGCCGCCCGGCCGCCAGCAGCACCCAGGTGACCGGGTCCATCTCCACCACGTTCGGCGGGGTGCCCCGGGTGTGCCGGGGGCCCTCGACGCACTGCACCGCGGCGAACGGCGGCACCCGGACCTCGACCGCGCGCCCCGGGGCGTCGGCGGCCAGCAGGTCGAGCAGGTAGGTCACCGCGGCCCGGAGCGCATCCGGCCGGGCCTGCCCGGCCGTGCTGTCCAGCGCGTCGAGCACGGCCAGGACCAGCGCGCGGCCGGCCCGGGCGGCCGCTGCGGGCCCGGCCCACGGCGGCTGGCCGAGATCGGCCCGCTGGGCTTGCAGCGCGGAGAGCATCCGCTGGGGATTGGCACGCGGGCGGGCTGGCATCGGAGTCAACCTATCGTGATCACGGACGGTTCAACCCAGCCCCCGCCGTACCCGCTTCTTGGTCACAGAACGTACACAAATGTGTCAAATATCTGTACTCGACGTAACGATTCGGTGCCTGAGCGTAGTACTAGATTTCGTAATTTGAGCTATTTCCGGATATCGGTAGCACGACGAGCCGGTAGCAGGTACTCGTCGTGAATATGGCAGGGAGACGCGGTCCAGGGCGCCGGGGAAAGCGCCGGACGCGGGCGGCGACTGCCGCTGCGATCTCAGCCGTAGCCGTGCTCGCCGTGCTGGCGGCCGCCGGCGCGCTGGCCATCGCGCACCTCGGTAGCCACGACGTAGCGCAAGGACGGCATGACCCGCTGCCTGCCAAGATCACCAGCCAGCAGGCGGTCGGGCTGGCCAACCTCGGGGCGACCGGCCAGGCCGGCTCGGGCCAGTCGGCACTGCTCTCGGCGGGCGCGGGCGGTGTGATCTTCACCCCGAGTAGCGGGGGCGAGAACGTGCAGTCCAGCCAGCAGTGGCAAGCGGACGAGATGGGCGCCGGCCAGTTCGTGCTGCTGTTCACCCCGGACGGGAAGTGCCTGACCGCGGTCGGCGGCGGCAGCCAGGCCACCACCGAGCTCGCGGCCTGCGACAGCGGGCTCGACCAGCGCTGGTACCACCCGTTCGAGGGCACCGACGGGATAGGCCGCGACTACTGGCAGCTGCGCAGCGCGTCGAACGGCCGCTGCCTGGCCGTTGGGTCGGCCGGCTCAGCCGGGGAATCGGTAGCCGAGATGCAGCGCTGCTCAGCCGCCAAGGCGTGGCCCCAGCTCATCATGTTCTGGTCCGCGTTCTGAACGCACTCAGCCGAACAGCGCATGCCTTCGCCGCGAAGCGGCGAGCGGGGGGCCAGGGGGTCGTCCCCCCTGATTAGCGCTCGAAGAGCGCAGGCAGCGTACCGGTGTGCGCGGCGGCCAGTTCGTCCACCGGGATGTCGAAGCTATCGGTGATGACCAGGCTGTCGCCGCCGACCGTGCCGATCACCTGGGCGGGCACCCCGTGCTCGGCGGCCAGGGCGGCCAGCGCCTGCTCGGCGCCGGGCCGGACGGCCAGCACGGCCCGCGCGGCTGACTCGCTGAACAGCTCGGTGAACGGGTCCCCCGGCAGGCTTACCCGGCAGCCCAGCCCGCCGGACAGGCAGCTCTCGGCCAGCGCCACGGCCAGGCCGCCCTCGGACAGGTCGTGCGCCGCGTCCAGCAGCTCAGCCGCCGCCGCCCCGGTCAGCACCGCGCCCAGGGCCCGTTCGGCGGCCAGGTCGACCGCGGGCGGGCGGCCGCCGATGTGCCGGTGCGCCACGTGCGCCCAGGCTGAGCCGCCGAACTCGGCCGCGGTGCGGCCGAGCAGCACCAGGCTGGCCCCCGCGGCGGTGAACCCGATCGGCACCCGCCGGGCCACGTCGGCGTGCACGCCGAGCACGCCCACCACCGGGGTCGGGTGGATCGGCACCGCGTCGGTCTGGTTGTAGAAGCTCACGTTGCCCCCGGTGACCGGGACGCCGAGCGTGGCGCACGCGTCGGCCAGCCCGCGCACCGCCTCGCTGAACTGCCACATCACCCCGGGATCCTCCGGCGAGCCGAAGTTCAGGCAGTTGGTGACGGCCAGCGGCACCGCGCCGGTCGCGGCCACGTTGCGGTACGCCTCGGCCAGCGCGAGCTGCGCACCGGCGTACGGGTCGAGCAGGCAGAACCGGCCGTTGCCGTCGGTGGCCAGGGCCACCCCGAGGCCGGTCTGCTCGTCGATCCGCAGCACCCCGGCGTCCTCCGGCATGGCCAGCACCGTGTTGCCGCGGACGTGCCGGTCGTACTGCTCGGTGACCCAGCTCTTGTCCGCCTGCCCGGGCGACGCGAGCAGCGACAGCAGCGTGCCGCGCAGCTGCGGGCCGGATGACGGCCGGGCCAGCCGGGCCGGGTCGCCGGCCCGCAGCGCGTCCTGGCCGGCCGGGCGCTGAATGGGCCGCCGGTACACCGGCCCGTCGTCGGCCGCGCTGCCCGGCTCGATGTCCACCACCTGCTCGCCGTGCCAGCTCATCTGCAGCCGACCGGTGCCGGTCACCTCGCCGATCACCGTGGCCAGCACGCCCCACCGGGCACAGATCTCCATGAACCGGCCGACGTGGCCCGGCTCGACCACGGCCATCATGCGTTCCTGCGACTCGCTCATCAGGATCTCGGCCGGGCCGAGCGCCGGGTCGCGCAGCGGCACGGCGTCGAGTTCCACCCGCATGCCACTGCCCCCGCCCGCGGCCAGCTCGGCGGTGGCGCACGACACCCCGGCCGCGCCGAGATCCTGGATCGCGCTGACCAGCCCGGCCGCGTACAGCTCCAGGCAGCACTCGACCAGCAGCTTCTCGGTGAACGGGTCGCCGACCTGGACGCTGGGCCGCTTGGCCGAGTCGGTGCCGCCGAACGTGGCGCTGGCCAGCACCGACGCACCGCCGATACCGTCCGGGCCGGTCCGCGAGCCGAACAGGATGACCTTGTTGCCCGGGCCGCGGGCGGCCGCTTCCTTCAGGTCAGCGTGCCGCATGACCCCCACGCAGAGCGCGTTGACCAGCGGATTCCCGCTGTAGCAGGGGTCGAAGGCCAGCTCGCCGCCGATATTGGGCAGGCCGAGGCAGTTGCCGTAGAAGGAGATCCCGGCTACCACCCCGGGCAGCACCCGGCGGGTGTCCAGGGCGTCGGCCGGGCCGAACCGCAGCGAGTCCATTACCGCCACCGGCCGGGCGCCCATGGCCAGGATGTCCCGGACGATGCCGCCCACCCCGGTGGCCGCGCCCTGGAACGGCTCCACGTAGGACGGGTGGTTGTGCGACTCGACCTTGAAGGTGACCGCGTAGCCCTGCCCGATGTCCACCACGCCGGCCTGCTGCCCGATGCCGGCCAGCAGCGCCGGGCTGGGCGGCGCGGTTTCCGCGAACCGGCGCAGGTGCACCTTGGACGACTTGTAGGAGCAGTGCTCGCTCCACATTACCGAGTAGATGGCCAGTTCGGCGTCGGTCGGGCGGCGGCCAAGCAGTTCCCTGATCTGGGTGTACTCCGCCTCGGTCAGGCCCAGCTCGGCGTACGGCTGCGGCTGAGCCGGGGTGGCCGCCGCGCGGCGCACCGTGTCGGCCGCGGTCATCCGTCCGCCCCGTCCGGCACCAGCAGCCCGCCAGCCACCGTGCGCAGCACCGAGGTGAAGAAGCCGAGGCCGTCGGTGCTCGGCCCGGTCAGCGGGTCGATGGCGTGCTCCGGATGCGGCATCAGCCCGACCACGTTCCCGGCCTCGCTGCGCACCCCGGCGATGTCGCCCACCGAGCCGTTCGGATTGCCACCCGCGTACCGGGCCAGCACCTGCCCGCCCGCGGTCAGCCGGGCCAGCGTGGCCGGATCGGCCACGTAGGCGCCCTCGCCGCTCTTCAGCACCACGGTGATCTCCTGGTCCTGGGCGTAGTCCGCGGTCCACGACGTCCTGGTGTCCTCGATGCGCACCCGCACCGCGCGGTTGATGAACCGCAGGGCGGCGTTGCGGGTCAGCGCCCCGGGCAGCAGGTGCGCCTCGCACAGGATCTGGAAGCCGTTGCAGATGCCCAGCACCGGCAGCCCGTCCCGGGCCGCCGGGATCAGCTCGGACATCACCGGCGCGAACCGGGCGATGGCCCCGCAGCGCAGGTAGTCACCGTAGGAGAACCCGCCGGGCAGGACCACGGCGGCCAGCCCGCGCAGGTCGGTCTGCCCGTGCCAGACCGGCACCGGGGTGCCGCCGGCCCGGGCCACCGCCCGCGCAGCATCGACGTCGTCGAGCGAACCAGGGAAGGTGATGACGCCCACTCGGGCTGTCATGAGCGTCCTCGCAGCGGCTAGCGGGGATTGTCTGCCTGCAGGCTACCCTGCTGGGCCGGCCACCTGGACGTCAGCCGACGTTCCTGAGCTGGTCTTCCCGCAGCTCGTCGTCGGTGAGCGGGAACTCGGCCGGGCGGCCGAGCAGCGCGTCGTCCCGCCACGCCATCCGCTTCTCCAGCGACACCACCGTGCCCACCCCCGGGTCGGTGCTGAGCGTCACGTCGTCCACGCAGGCCCGCATGATGGCCAGGCCCCGGCCGGACTCCGGCAGCATCGCGATGACCTGGTCCTCGGTCAGCGGCCGGTGCCCGTCACCGGCCCGCCGCCGCCCGCCCGGGCGGGGCAGCCGCCGCGGCGGGCGCACCGCGCGGCGGCGGAACCTGGCTGGCGCGTGCACGGCGTCCCACATGGGCCGGCGCGGCGCGGGCACGAGCAGCGGCTCCAGGCCGCGCTCGTCGTTCAGCACCTGGATCAGGCAACCCCGCTGGCCGATCCGGGCGACAATCTCGTAGCGCGGGCCGGGCGTGCCATGCTTGAGCACGTTCGTGCACGCCTCAGTCACCGCGAGCAGTAGGTCAGAAACCCCGTCTTCATCGGCACCCAGCCGCCGCAGCGTGTCGCCGAGCACTCGCCGCATTACCGGCACGCTCAGCGCCTCGTGCGGGAACACCAGGCAGAACTCCACGTCCACGATCGACTCCTCGGTGCGTCTCAAGTGAGCCCGCATCCGCCCCTCGTCCCCTCGCTCTCGCGTCCGTGCGTGCTGGCCACTTGTGTCCTTTCCCGGCCCTGGCCGGGATAATCGTGAACTCTTGGTGTTGTCTTGCAATCGTTGTCACCCCTCGTGCAGGGTGAACTCTTCGATGACCGGATTGGCCAGCACCTCCCCGGCCAGTTCGGCCACCCTGGCCAGCGCCGATTCGTCGGCCGGGCCGCTCAGTTCCACCTCGAACCGCTTGCCCTGGCGGACGCTGAGCACCTGGCCGAAGCCGAGCCGCTGGCACGCGCTGGCGATCGCCTCGCCCTGCGGATCGTGAATCTCCCGGCGGAGCATCACGTCAACCACGATTCGGGCCACCTGCGGTCCCTGCCTTCCGTAGATTCACGCCGGGTTTCCCGGTGCGCGGCTTGGTCTGTCACGATGGCCCTAGTGAACCCCACCACCATGGGGGCTAGTGAACCCCACCACCCAAGGGAGTGCACGTGGCCGTCGAAACAATCCAGCTCCTGACACCAGAAGGTGAACGGGTCGAACACCCCGACTACCCGCTGGAGCTGACCACTGACGAGGTCAAGAACCTCTACACCGACCTGGTCCTGGTCCGCCGGATCGACACCGAGGCGATCGCCCTGCAGCGCCAGGGTGAGCTGGGCATCTGGGCCTCGCTGCTCGGCCAGGAAGCGGCCCAGGTCGGCTCGGGCCGCGCGCTCGGGCCGCGGGACATGGCGTTCCCCACCTACCGCGAGCACGGCGTGGCCTGGACCCGCGGCCTGGACCCGAGCCGGCTGCTGGAACTGTTCCGCGGGGTCAGTCACGGCGGCTGGGACCCCCAGGCGCACCGGTTCCACCTGTACACGATCGTCATCGGCGCCCAGACGCTGCACGCCACCGGGTACGCGATGGGGATCCAGCGGGACGGCGCAGTGGGTGAGGACGGCGAGGCGGTCATCGTCTACTTCGGCGACGGCGCGACCAGCCAGGGCGACGTGAACGAGGCGTTCATCTGGGCCTCGGTGTTCAACGCCCCGGTGGTGTTCTTCTGCCAGAACAACCAGTGGGCCATCTCCGAGCCGCTGGAGCGGCAGAGCCGTATCCCGCTCTACCAGCGGGCCAGCGGCTTCGGCTTCCCCGGGGTCCGGGTGGACGGCAACGACGTGTTCGCCTGCCTGGCGGTGACCAGGAAGGCCCTGCAGGCCGCCCGGGAAGGCCAGGGCCCGATGCTGATCGAGGCGTTCACCTACCGGATGGGCGCGCACACCACCACCGACGACCCGACCCGGTACCGGCTGGCCAGCGAACTCGAGGCGTGGAAGCTGAAGGACCCGATCGAGCGGGTCAAGGCGTTCCTGGTACGCAGCGGCGCGGCGGACGCGGCGTTCTTCGCCGACGTGGACGCGCAGGCCGACGAGCTGGGCCGGCGGATCAGGAAGACCTGCCAGGAGATGCCCGACCCGCAGCCACTGGCCATGTTCGAGAATGTGTACGCCGGGCGCAACGCGCTGCTCGACGCGGAGCGCGAGCAGTACGCCGCCTACCTGGACACGTTCGACTCGGCGGAGGTGGCCCGATGACGACGATGACGCTCTCCAAGGCACTCAACGCCGGCCTGCGCAAGGCGCTGGAAGACGACCCCAAGGTGCTCATCATGGGTGAGGACGTGGGCAAGCTGGGTGGCGTGTTCCGGGTCACCGACGGGCTGCAGAAGGACTTCGGCGAGAGCCGGGTGGTGGACACCCCGCTGGCCGAGTCGGGCATCGTCGGCACCGCGATCGGGCTCGCGCTGCGCGGCTACCGGCCGGTCTGTGAGATCCAGTTCGACGGCTTCGTGTTCCCCGCCTTCGACCAGATCGTCAGCCAGCTGGCCAAGATGCGGATGCGCTCGCTGGGCCAGCTCACCATGCCGGTGACGATCCGCATCCCGTGCGGCGGCGGGATCGGGGCAGTTGAGCACCACAGTGAGTCGCCGGAAGCCCTGTTCGCGCACATCGCCGGGCTGCGCGTGGTGGCCTGCGGCAACGCCACCGACGCCTACACCATGATCCAGCAGTCGATCCGCTGCGACGATCCGGTGATCTTCTTCGAGCCGAAGCGCCGGTACTGGGACAAGGCAGACGTGGACACCACGGCCGAGCTGAGTGCTTCCGTCCCGCTGGACCGGGCCCGGACGGTGCTCGACGGGGCCGACGTGACCGTGCTGTGCTACGGCCCAATGGTCCGCACCTGCGTGGAGTCGGCCGTGGCGGCCCGCGCCGACGGGCGCTCGGTGGAGGTGATCGACCTCCGCTCGCTGGCTCCGCTGGACGACGAGACGATCATGGCGTCGGTGCGCCGCACCGGCCGCTGCGTGGTGGTGCACGAGGCCCCGGTGACCGGCGGCCTCGGCGCCGAGATCGCGGCCCGGATCACCGAGAAGTGTTTCTATCAGCTGGAGTCGCCAGTGCTGCGGGTGGGCGGGTTCTCCGCGCCGTACCCGCCGTCCCGGCTCGAGGAGCACTACCTCCCCGACCTGGACCGGGTGCTGGACGCCGTGGACCGCACGTTCGCCGTCTGAGGGGACCGCAGATGACACAACGACGTGAGTTCCGGCTGCCCGATGTGGGCGAGGGCCTGACCGAGGCGGACATCGTCAGCTGGCGGGTCAAGCCCGGCGACAGCGTGCAGATCAACCAGATCATCGTAGACATCGAGACGGCCAAGGCGATCGTCGAGCTGCCCTGCCCGTTCGAGGGCGTGGTGGCCAGCCTGCTGGTCGCCGAGGGCGAGACGGTGGACGTGGGCACCCCGATCATCGCGGTGGACGTGGCCGATGCGGCCGGATCCCCGGCCACCCCGAGCGAGCCGTCGGTACCGGCCACGGTCGGCCCGGTTGACCCGGCCGCCATCGCCGCCGCCGGGCCGCGGCCCGGCCCGGATGACCTGGTGCCCCCCGTGGCGACCGGGCCGGCTCCGGCCAGCCCGGCATCCCCCGCGGAAGAACGGCAGGCCGTGCTGGTCGGCTACGGGGTTAAAGCCAGCTCGACGACCCGGCGGGCGCGCAAGACACCGGCCGGGCAGGGGCGTTCAGCTGAAGAGGTTTCTGCCGGGGCAAAACCGGTCGCGAACGGCGGTGGGCGGCCCGCTACGGTGCTGGCCAAGCCGCTGGTGCGCAAGCTGGCCCGGGACCTCGGCGTGGATCTGGCCGCGCTGGCCGGCACCGGGCCGGCTCGATCACCCGGGACGACGTGCAGCGGGCCGCGGGCGGCAAGGCGCTGGCCGCGCTGCCGAAGTCGGCCGAGCAGGAGGAGCGGATCCCGATCCGGGGGGTGCGCAAGCACACCGCGGCCGCGGTGGCGGGCAGCGCGTTCACCGCCCCGCACGTGACCGAGTTCCTCCAGGTCGAGGTCGGCGCGACGATGGACGCGGTGGCCCGGCTGCGGGACCTGCCCGAGTTCGCCGGCCTGCGGGTCTCGCCGCTGCTGATGGTGGCCCGGGCGCTGCTGATCGCGGTCAAGCGGCACCCGATGATCAACTCGACGTGGGACGAGGCCGCCCAGGAGATCGTGGTCAAGCACTACGTGAACCTGGGTATCGCCGCCGCCACCGAGCGCGGCCTGATCGTGCCGAACGTCAAGGACGCGGGCACACTGAGCCTGCCCGCGCTGGCCGGCGCGCTGGCCGACCTGGTGGCCACGGCCCGGGCGGGCAAGTCGTCACCGGCCGACCTGACCGGCGGGACGATCACCATCACCAACGTCGGGGTGTTCGGGGTGGACGCGGGCACCCCGATCCTGACCCCGCCGGAGGCGGCCATCCTGGCGTTCGGCCAGGTCAAGGACGCGCCGTGGGTGGTGGACGGGCAGCTGGCGGTGCGCCCGGTGACCACGCTGTCGCTGTCCTTCGACCATCGCATCGTGGACGGCGACCTGGGCTCGGCCGTGCTGCGCGACGTGGCCGACATGCTGCACGACCCGGCCCGGATGCTGGCCTGGGGCTGACTGGACCACTGGAGAAGGGATCCCCGCATGTTCCGGCACGTCGCGCTGTTCACCTGGAAGCCGGAGGCGACCGACCCGCAGCGGCTGGCGCTGGCTGAGCAGCTGCGCAAGCTGCCCGGCGTGATCGGCACCATCCGCGGCTTTCACATTGGCCCGGACGCCGGGGTGAACACCGGGAACGCCGATTTCGCCGTGGTCGCCGAGTTCGACGACGAGGCCGGGTACCTGGTGTACCGGGACGACCCGGAGCACCGCAGGATCATCACCGAGTACCTGCGGCCGATCCTGGCCGGCCGGGCGGCGGTCCAGTTCGAGAGCTGACCCCGCCTCAGAACGCGGCTTCGGGCAGCTCCATCAGGTCCAGCGTGGCCGCCTCGGCGATCTCCCGTTCCACCGCCAGCCGGGGCAGCACGGTCTGCGCGAAGAACCGCGCGGTGGCCACCTTGCCCTGGTAGAACGCATCGTCCAGGCCTGGCCGACCCTGGTCCAGCGCGGCCAGCGCCACCTCGGCCTGCCGGGCCAGCAGCCAGCCGATGATCAGATCGCCCAGGGCCATCAGCAGCCGGGTGGTGTTCAGCCCGGCCTTGTACACCTCGGTGGGCTGCTCCAGTGAGCCGACCGCATAGCCGGTCAGCGCGGTCACCATCCGCTGCACGTCGCTGACCGCGGCGGCCAGCGCGGCCCGCTCGGCCTTCAGCCGGCCGTTGCCCGCCTCGCCGTCGGCGAACTCGGTGATCTCGCCGAGCAGGGTGCGCAGCGCGACGCCCTCGTCCCGGAGGATCTTGCGGAAGAACAGGTCCATGCCCTGGATCGCGGTGGTGCCCTCGTACAGGCTGTCGATCTTGGCGTCCCGGATGTACTGCTCGATCGGGAAGTCCTGGATGAAGCCGGAGCCGCCGAACGTCTGCAGGGACAGGGTGAGCAGCTCGTAGGCGCGTTCCGAGCCGACACCCTTGACGATGGGCAGCAGCAGGTCGTTGACCCGGACGGCCAGGTCGTCGGCCTCGCCGCGGGCCCGGGCCTGCTGGATGGTGTCCTGGTAGGACGCGGTGTACAGCATCAGCGCGCGCATCCCCTCGGCGTACGCCTTCTGCATCATCAGCATCCGGCGGACGTCGGGGTGGTGGATGATCGTGACCCGCGGCGCGGTCTTGTCCGCCAGCTGGGTCAGGTCCGCGCCCTGCACCCGCTGCTTGGCGTACTCCAGCGCGTTCAGGTACCCGGTGGACAGCGTGGCGATGGCCTTGGTGCCGACCATCATCCGGGCGTGCTCGATGATGATGAACATCTGCCGGATGCCGTCGTGCACCCCGCCGACCAGGGTGCCCACCGCCGGGCGGTCCGCGCCGAAGGTGACCTCGCAGGTGGTGGACGCTTTCAGGCCCATCTTGTGCTCGACGCCGGTGACCCGCACCCCGTTCCGCTCACCCAGCTCGCCGCGGCGGCCGACCAGGAACTTGGGCACCAGGAACATGGACAGGCCCTTGGTGCCCGGTCCGGCGCCCTCCGGCCGGGCCAGCACCAGGTGGAAGATGTTCTCCGCCATGTCGTGCTCGGCACTGGTGATGAAGCGCTTGACGCCCTCGATGTGCCAGGTGCCGTCGGGCTGCTCGATGGCCTTGGTGGTGCCAGCGCCCACATCCGAGCCTGCCTCCGGCTCGGTCAGCACCATCGTGCTGCCCCACTTGCGATCGATCGCCTGCTGGGCGAAGCGCTGCTGCTCCGGGGTGCCGATAATCCACAGCACCTGGGCGAAGTTGGGCCCGCCGGAGTACATCCAGACGGCTGGGTTGGCGCCCAGGATGAGCTCGGCCACCGCCCAGGCCAGGGTGCGCGGCACGCCGGTGCCACCCAGCTCGGCGGGCAGGTCGAGGCGGAACCACTCGGCGTCCATGAATGCCTTGAACGACTTCTTGAAGCTCTCCGGCATGGTCACGTTGCCGGTGGCCGGGTCGAACACCGGCGGGTTGCGGTCGGCGTCCGCGAACGAGTCCGCGAGCGGGCCGCTGGCCAGCCGGTTCACCTCGTCGAGGATGCCGCGCGCGGTCTCCTCGTCCACCTCAGGGTAGGGCTCGCGGCCCAGCAGGTCCTGACGGCGCAGCACCTCGAACAGGTTGAACTCGAGGTCCCGAAGGTTGCTCTTGTAGTGACCCATGGCCGCCCCCGTCTGTGGTGGGAAAGTCGGTACCGCGGCAGACGTGCTACCGGTGAGTAACAAACTCTATGGTACCGGCAAGTAACCCGGAAGGCGAGAGCATCCCTCAGCCCGGCAGCGGGAGCACCTCAGCCGGGCAGGATGTTCACCGCGCGGGCGATGACCAGGGCGCCCAAGGACAGGGACACGGCGGACTGGATCAGCATGGTGAGCTTGGCCCAGCGGGCCAGCGGCATCACGTCGGTCGGGCTGAACGCGGTCGCGTTGGTGAACGACAGGTACAGGTAGTCCACGAAGTACGGTTCCCAGTCCGGCGGGGTCAAGTCGTTGACCGTCATCTGCGGAAACAGGAAATCCAGGTACTGGAACGTGCCGTGCGCCCGGTGCACCGGGCCGCCCCGGTCGAACTCCCAGTACCACAGCGCGAACGCGATCACGTTGGTGGCCCAGATGGCCGCGCCGGAGGCCAGCAGCGGTCCCGCGCTGCCGCCCGCGTGCCCGGTCAGGATCTCCTTTATGAGCAGCACGGCTGAGGTGGCGTTGGCCCCGGTCAGCACGAAGATCAGCACCAGGCTGGCCAACCGGACGAAGCGGGCCCGGTGCTCGATGCGGACCGGGTTGGAGATGGCCAGCCCGACCAGCAGTCCCCCCTCCAGAGTTGGCATCAGCCACCCCGGCAGCGGGTGCAGCGACAGTTGATCGGGGAGCAGGATCTGCAGCACGATGGCCACGACCACGGTCACGCTGACCGGCCAGCGCAACTCCCCCCGGGTCCTGCGCCGCCAGGCGGCAGGTGCGCGCCCTGCGCCTCCCGCTGCACCTCGCCGGCCCGGGTCACCAGGCCATACCAGACCGAGTTGCACACCGCGAGCACGGCGTGCGGTGACGTGCCCCGTAGCTGGCTGTCTTGGGCCGGCGGCTGATCCGGGGCGGTACCACCGCGAGCCTGCCCTGATTCCCTCATCTGACCATTCCTGTGCCCTCGGCGAATACCTGCTACAGAGGGAGGTTAGCCGGATGAGCGGCTAACCCGGATATGACCGTTATTCCTTGGGACACGCCCGAGGTCGGCGGTAATTCAGCAGAGCCGCGCTAGCCTACTTGGGAAACCGGCATACGGGGGGCCGATGACCGACAGTGACGATGGGACGGTAGGCGGCGATCTGCCGCCACCGCGGCCGGGCTATTACCCAGCGCCCGCGCACCCGCCCCGCGCCACCCGCCGGCGGCCCGGCCCGTCCGCCGCGCAGCAGCGGCTGATGAACCGCATCGCGGCCGGCCGCCAGGCCCGGCAGCGCCGGGCCTACCTGGTCATCTGCGCCGCCATGTCCACGATCGTGCTGTTCGTCTCCGGGGCAGCCTGGGGCTTCACCAGCTATATCAACGACAGCATCGGCCGGGTCAACGCGGGCACCGCGGGCACCCCGTCCAGCGGCCCGCTGAACATCCTGCTGGCCGGGGTGGATGTGCGCTCCGGGCTGACCCGGCACCAGCAACTGGCGCTGCACGTCGGCGACACGGTGAGCTCCAACTCCGACACGCTGATGCTGATCCACGTGTCCGGCGACCGCAGTCACGTCACCGTGGTCAGCCTGCCCCGGGATTCCTGGGTGAACATCCCCGGGCACGGCATGAACAAGATCAACGCGGCCTACGGCCTGGGCGGCCCCAGGCTGGTGGTGCAGACCGTCGAGCAGCTCACCGGGCTCACCGTCAACGACTTCATCCAGGTCAACTTCCTCGGCTTCGTGAAGGTCATCGACGCCCTGGGCGGGGTGAACATCTGCCTGCCGTACGCGGTCGATGACCCGTACAGCGGGCTGCACCTGTCGGCCGGCCTGCATCATGTGGACGGCATCACGGCGCTCGAGTACGCCCGGGACCGGCACTCGTTCGCGCTGTCCGACCTGGCCCGGATCCAGGACCAGCAGCGGCTGATGTCGTCCATGCTCAAGGAGGCGATCAGCTCCGGGACGCTGGCCGACCCGGTGAAGCTGACCAGCTTCCTGCAGGCCGCGCTGGCCGCGGTCAAGGTGGACCAGGGCCTCAACGTGTCCGCGCTGGCCGATCAGCTGCGCGGCATCTCACCGCGCAACGTACAGTTCATGACCGTGCCGCTGGCCAACCTGAACTACCAGACGCCGACCGGCGAGTCGGCCGTGCTCTGGGACACCAGCCAGGCCCAGGCGCTGTTCAGCAAGCTGAAGAACGACCAGGTGGCGAACAAGGCCGCGCATTCGCCGGGGCCGGCCACCGGTCGGCCGCGAGCAAGCTGCGCCCGGCCCAGGTGCCGGTAGTGGTGTGGAACGGGACCATGATCGGCGGCCTGTCCGCGGGCACCGGCGCGGACCTGGCCAAGCTCGGCTTCCCGGTGCAGTCCGGCCTGACCTGGAAGGTGCAGGATCTGAGCCAGACGGTGATCCAGTACCCGCCGGGCCATCAGGCCGCGGCCAAGCTGGTGCGCCGGTATCTCCCCGCGGCCACCATGCAGCAGGTGACCGGGCTGGCCAAGATCAGGATCCTGCTCGGCACCAGCGGCTACACGGTTACCTCCGGTGCCAGCTCATCCGGCGGCAGCTCATCCGGGGGCAGCGGTTCGGCATCGTCGGTTGTCCCGTCCCGGACCGCCGCCCAGGACGCCTGCTCGTAACCGCGGCCTAGGCCGACCCGGCGTCGCCGGACCCGCCCGACCCGCCCGACCCGCCCGACCCGCCCGGCTTGCTCGGCTTGCTCGGCTTGCTCGGCTTGCTCGGCTTGCCGGTCCCGCCCGTCCCGCCGTTGCTGCCGGCGCCACCGGTCCCGCTCTCGCCGGACGGGCTCTCGGCCGACGAGCCCTCGGCCGACGAGCCCTCGGCGGACGAGCCCTTGCCGTCCGTGTCGCCGAGTCCCTGGTCGGCCTCCTGCCGGGACAGTGCGTCAACCAGCCGGTCGATCCGGTCCTTGCTGTCCGGGCTGCCCCGGCCGGTGCGCTCGGCGTACACCGCGGCACCCAGGTCACGGAACAGCGCGTCAGCCCGCCGCTTGGCCTGCGCCTGGTCGAGCTTGACTTTGCCCTCGCGCGCGGCATCCTGGGCGACCTGGGCCAGCTGACTGCCCTGCGCCCTGACCTTGTCCATGAGTCCCATCGACTGACCTCCGCAGGTTCAGGTTCAGGCCTTAGCGAAAGAATATGCCGCCCGGTCCGGCCGGCCTGGACAGTACCGGCCACCCGCGCGGTTTGCCGTCCACCCTGCCGGGCATCTGGCCGAGCTGTGCAGCCCTCCCCTAGCACCGAAGATCCACTGGACAAGCTCGACCAGCTGGTGGACGCGGCCCCCGAGCCGGAGAACGCGGTGCTCACCGACGACGCCCGGGTGGTGCGCTGGACCGGGCCGATGTTCGTGCTGTTCTCGCTGATCCTGCTGCCGTGGACGGTGTACCTGGCCAGGACGCTGCCGTCCCGGCAGGTGTCGTCGAACTATGACGTCACCTGGGCGGGCTTCGACCTGTTCCTGCTCGGCCTGCTGGCCACCACGGCGTATTTCGCGCTGCGCCGGTCGCGCTATCTGTCCACGGCGGCCGCCGCGACCGCCGCGCTGCTGGTGGTGGACGCCTGGTTCGACTGCATGACGACCCCCGCGGCGCAGCGCTGGCAATCCTTCCTGCTCTGCTTCCTGGTCGAGCTTCCGCTGGCCAGCCTCTGCCTGTGGCTGAGCTACCACACCCACCAGATTGCCGAACGCCGGATCCTGCTGCTCCGCCGTCGCCGCCGTCGCTGACCAGGCGAGTGCATGAAAGCCCGATACACGGGCACTTGTGGCGCGGATTCACCGGGATCCTACAAGAGCCGAGAGGTAGTGCTCGGGATGAGATCGGTAACCACGCCACGGCGGAGGATGTCGAGCAACGCACGGCGCGCAGCGGACAGCAGGCCGATGCAGCTGCTGGCCCGGGCCGGGCTGGTGGCCCGCGGGGTCATCTACATACTGATTGGCTGGGTCGCGATCCTGATCGCCCTGGGGGCGAAAGGCCACCAGGCCGACCAGCAAGGGGCGCTGCAGCTGCTGGCCGGCACGCCGGTTGGCCTGGTATCGCTGTGGCTGCTGTTCATTGGCTTTGTCGGCTATGCCTTGTGGCGGTTCAGCCAGGTGCTGTTTGGCGTGCCCGGCGAGGGCACCGGCGCCGGCCCCCGGCTGAAGTCGCTGGTCCGCGGGCTGGTCTACGCCAGCTTCGCGGTGCTCACCTTTAAGATCGTCACCGGCAAGCACACCAACCAGAAGGCCCAGCAGCAGGACGTCACCGCGTCGCTGATGCACCACACCGGCGGTCAGTGGCTGGTCGGCCTCATCGGCCTGATCATCGTCATCGTCGGCGCGGCGCTGGTCATCGAGGGCATCCGGCAGAAGTTCATGAAGCACCTGATGACCTCGCAGATGAGCGCCCGGACCCGGCAGGCCGTGCGGCGGCTCGGCATGGTCGGCACCACGGCCCGTGGGCTGGTCTTCGCGCTGGCCGGGGTGCTGGTCATCGACGCGGCCATCACCTATAACCCGTCGAAGGCGGGCGGCCTGGACAAGGCGCTGCACACGCTGCGGAACCAGCCGTTCGGCGAGTTCCTGCTCATCCTGGCCGCGCTGGGCCTGATCGCGTTCGGCATCTACGGGCTGGCGGAAGCCCGGTGGCGCCGAGTCACGTAAGCACGGCCTGATTCAGCCCGGGCCCCCGGCCAGATGGCCGGGGGCTCGCCCTTTGACCGGCCGCTGGCTGTACCGCTCGCAACTGCACCGCGGGCAGTGCCCGTACGCCTCGGCCACCGCGCTGATCGCTTCGGCCACACCGGGCACCCGCCAGGAATAGCCGCAGTCCAGGCAGGTCCGCTCGAATTCGCGAGCCTGCCAAGGAAAGCGCATGAGCACATCATCATCCTGGCGTGACGCCAGCCACCAGCCCCCATAGCCCGCGCTGACTTCCCGCGATCGTGTGATTACTGATAGTAAGGTGTCGGCCACGATCCGGCTCAGCGACAAGGAGTCAGCATGCACCGGCTTAGACCGAAGATTGGCGTCCTGGGCGGGTTGGCCTGCGCGGCCACCCTGCTGCTCGGCGCCGCGCCCGCCATGGCCAGCACGAACAATTCCCGCAAGCCAGTCACCGGGCCCGAGGTGGTGTACGGCGTGGTGCACGGCAAGGAGGCCAACGCCACCGCGCCGCGCATCCCACTGCGGCTGTGGGGGCTGGTGCACACCACCGACCCGACGTTCGTGCTGGGCGGTGGGGGCCACCGCCGGCACATCCTCAACACCGGGAAGGGCCGGCTCATTGTGCTGGCTATCGGGAAGCCCACTCACGTGCTGCGGGCCAACCCGCGGACCTGCCGGGAGTCATACACCCAGCGGGGGACGTTCCGTGTGCTGGGCAGGCAGAGCACGGGCGAGTTCGCCGGGGCGTCCGGGCGGGACGCGTCGCAGATCTACTTCGCCGCGTTCGCACCGCGGTACACGCACGGCCCGAAGAAGGGCATGTGCGACTTCGCCAGCAACAAGCCGCGCAGCCGCGGCGCCGTGGCCAGCCTGCTGGCCAGCATCGCGCTCACCCGGCACCGCTAATTCAGCGCAGCGCTACCACCAGGCTCCCCGGGCCGCCGGGGAGCCTGGCTGCACGGGCTCATCCACGGCATAATCCGGCAGAGGACAGGCCGACGGCCAGCCGAGTCTTGTAAGGACAAACTTATAAGGCTAGACTTAAGAGATGAGCCAGCATCCGGATGTCACTGATCTCGCCGCCGCGCTGCGGGCGAGCATCGGCCTGCTGCTCCGGCGGATGCGCCAGACCCGGCCGGACGACGAGCTCAGCCTGCCGGAGAGTTCCGCGCTGACCCGGCTGGACCGCAACGGCCCGGCCACGGCCAGCGCGCTGGCCCGGCTGGAGCAGATCAGCCCGCAGTCGATGGGCGCCACGCTCAGCGCGCTGGAAGGTCGCGGCCTGGTGCAGCGGGCCGCCGACCCGCAGGACGGCCGGCGGATCGTGCTGTCACTGACCGACACCGGGCGGCAGACGCTGCGGGACAAGCGCAGCGCCCGCACCGCGCAACTGGCCCAGGCCCTGCAGGCCTCCTTCACCCAGCCCGAACTGGACGTGCTGGCCGCCGCCGCCCCCCTCCTAGAACGCCTAGCCCAGAACATCTAGACCGTGCCGCCGCCCATCCGCGACGTTCGTGATCATGGGATTGGCGTTGCTGGAACGCAATGCCGCTGACTTAAGTGGGTAGCTGGCCGATTGAGTCCAGACCCACCAGCCCTAACCATCTCACGAGTCACACCCGGTGCGTTGGCCGGCCTAGCCCACGCCAGCTATTCACTTTTCACGGGTTTGGTCCGCCAGAACCGGGACAAACCGGGCAGTAACCGGACCAAACCCGTGAAGAGTCGCCGCAGCCCATGATCGATATGGCTGATGAGGCTGGAGCTGGCAGGTCACGCCCCAGAACCGGGAACAACAGGACCGTTAAGTCAGCGGCATCGTGCTGGAACGACACCAATCCCATGATCACGTTCCGGCCCGGCGCGGGCTGAGCTTCAAATCTCTCAGCAGTCACACCGGTCACAGCCCGGCTGTTGATGTTGACATAGGTGTTGCTGGAACGACATCAGGTTCAACATCAACAACTGGCGGCGGCGGCGTGGGCGGAATCCGGCGCGGCACACGGCACGGGCGGGCGGCTGGTCAGGTGAGGAACTGCTCGGTAGCCAGGTAGATGCCGAGCACGATGAGCACGATCCCGGCGCCCTTCTCGGCCAGTTCGCGCCACCGTTCGGCGATCCGGGCGCCCAGGGCCAGGCCGAGTTGCGCGGCCAGGAAGGCCTGCGCGGCGATGGCCACGATGAGCGCGGTGACCGGCAGGTGGATCAGGCCGATGCTGAACCCGATGGCCAGCTCGTCCAGGCTGATGCTGATGCCCAGCCCGGCCAGGGCCAGGCCGTGGCTGCTCAGCAAGCGGGCGGCCCGTTCCGCAGCGCCACTGCGCGCAAACAGCATCCAGCCGCCGATGCCGATCACCGCCGCCGCGGCCAGGTAGTTGGCCACCTGCCCGATGCCCTGGGCCAGCGCGCTGCCCAGGCCCAGGCCGATCAGCGGCATGCCCCCTTCGAACAGGACGAACACCAGGGACACGCGCAGCCGCAGCCAGCGGCCGGCTTCCTGGCTGGCCGCCTGAGCGGCCCCGATGGCCGCGGCGACGGCGAACGAGTCCAGCCCCAGCGGCAGCACGAAGGCGAGCAGCCTGAGCACCTACCCAGCCTCTCACCTGACCAGGTCAGTGGCCGTTTCGTGTGCTGTGCTTGCCGTGCCCGCCGCGCAGCTGATGCCAGTTCCAGGCCCCGGACGGGACGTGGTTGTTCTCACCCGGGCTGGCCGGGCCGGGCTGGCCAGCCTGGAACGCGCTACGCGGCAGCACCCCGGACGGCGCGGCCGGGCCAGCCGCACCGGCCGGGCTGGCCGAGCCGGGCACCGGGTCGGCCAGGTAGTCGGCGGGCCGGGTCTCGTCGTAGCCGTCCGGCAGCCGCATGGCCCGGAACACCAGGGTAAGCAGCACGCTCAGCACCAGGTTCAGCGCCAGCGCGGTGACCGCGATGTAGGTGATGTGCCCGAACACCGGCGCGGTCGACGCGCCGAAGTGAGCCTGCCCGTTGCCCGGCGTCCGGTACGCCTCGGCCGTGCCGTACACCATGGCCGCCGCCCAGCCGATGAGCAGCGCGAAGCGATGGAACCACCGGGTGTACAGGCTGATCACGATGACCGGGAAGATCTGCAGAATCCAGATCCCGCCGAGCAGTTGCAGGTTGATCGAGAACGTCTTGGTCAGCTCCAGCGCGAAGCCCAGCGCGCCGACCTTCATCACCAGTGACACCAGCCGGGCCACCCGGGTCTCCTCGGCCGGGCTGGCGGCGGGCCGGAGGAACTCCTTGTACACGTTCCGGGTGAACAGGTTGGCGGCGGCGATCGACATGATCGCGGCGGGCACGAGCGCGCCGATCACGATGGCCGCGTCGGCGATCCCGGCGAACCAGTTCGGGAGCGTGTGCTGGAACAGCAGCGGCACGGACAGCTGTGCGTTGCCGCCCGCCGCCTTGACCCCGGCGTTCACCGCCGGTACCGACCGGGCCAGGTAGCCGAACAGCGCCATCAGGCCGAGCACCAGCGTGTAGGCGGGCAGCAGCGCCGCGTTCCGCCGGATCACGCTGCGCTGCCGGGCCGCGAACACCCCGGTGGTCGCGTGCGGGTACATGAACAGGGCCAGCGCGGAGCCGACCGCCAGCGTCGCGTAGGCCCACTCCCCGGCGGGCAGCACGACCAGGCTGCCGTAGGGCTTGCCAGTGGCCGGGTCCACGGTCTTCAGGTGCGCGGACGCGGTGCCAAAGATGTGCGCCCAGCCGCCCAGCTTGGCCGGGATGTAGATGATCGCGACGATGACGGTCAGGTAGATCAGCCCGTCCTTGACGAACGCGATCAGCGCCGGCGCACGCAGCCCGGCCAGGTAGGTGTACCCGGCGACGATGGCGAACGCGATGATCAGCGGCAGGTCCTTGCCCAGCGTCCCATCGGCGCTGCCGGTGATGCCGATGACGGTCAGCACCGACTCGATGCCGACCAGCTGCAGCGCGATGTACGGCATGGTGGCCAGGATCCCGGTCACCGTGACCGCGAGCATCAGCCCCTGCGAGCCGTACCGCCCGCGGGCGAACTCCGCCGGGGTGATGTAGCCGCGGGCCCGGGCCACCGACCACAGCCGCGGGGCGAAGATGAACACGACCGGGAGGACCATGATCGTGTATGACAGCGCGTAGAACCCGGCCGCGCCGACCGCGTAGACCAGCGCGGGCACGGCGATGAACGTGTAGGCGGTATAGAGATCGCCGCCGAGTAAGAACCAGCTGATGAAGGTGCCGAACCCGCGGCCGCCCAGGCCCCACTCGTTCAGGTGCATCGGGTCCTCGGCCGGGCGCCAGCGCGCCGACAGGAAGCCGATTAACGTGACGATCAGGAACGAGACGGCGAGGATGGCGAACGCGACCGAATCGAGGTTGCCCATTCGCTGCCCCCGGAACTCATGCCCGCCGCAGCCAGGCCCCCCGCCCCCGCTGGCCACTGCGCGCAAAGGATTGCACGATGCGGTACAGAGTCCCATAGTGCACCGGAACCGGTTACGTATCAGGCTTTTCCGGAACAGTCGGGCGTCCGGACTTGCCATCGTCAGTCCATCGGTATATAACGTTGGTATGAGCGCAAGGGCAATGCAAGAGGCGACGTTCCTGATCCTCACGTCGCTGGCCGACAGCAGCCAGCACGGCTACGGGATCATCAATGACGTCGCGGAGATCTCCGGCGGCCGGGTCCGGCTGCGCGCGGGGACGCTGTACACCGCCCTGGACCGGCTCCGGATGGACGGGCTGGTCCAGGTCGACCGGGAAGAGGTGGTAGAAGGGCGACTCCGCCGCTACTACCAGCTCACCCCGTCCGGAACTAAGCTGCTGGCCGCCGAGGCGGCGCGGCTGCACGCCAACGCCACCGCGGCCATGCGGCGGCTGACCCCCCTGGGGGTGGTCACATGAACACCACCGCGGGCCTGGAGCGCGGGTACCGGCGGCTGCTGGCTACTTACCCCCGCGCGTTCCGGCGGGAGAACGAAGAAGAGATCCTCGCCGTGCTGCTGGCCGCCGCCGATCAAGACCAGCGCCGGCCGGGCCTGGCCATCTCCGCCGACCTGATCCGCAGCGGGCTGCTGATGCGGCTGCGGCCCACCGTGCCGCACTCCGCCCGCACCGTGCGGGCCGGGGTCAAGCTGATCTACCTAGCCGCGCTGGCTGAGCTGGCGGCCGTGATCACCATCGTCGTCACGTCGGCGGCCGTGCAGGCCTACGTGCACCGGACGGTCCCGTCGGCGACGCACGCCGCGGCGCTGAGCCTCACCGAGGACGAGATCGTCGCCCCCATCGCGGTTGTCCTGCTGCTCTGGCTGGCCTGGGCGGTTGGCCGACGGCACTACTGGGCCCGCGTCGTGTTCTTCATCTTCTTCTGCCTGGCCACGCTGAGCATCATCGCCGCGCTGTCGGAGGGCGCCCCCGTCGTCGCACCTGCTGACTTCGCTGCCGGCGTGCTGGCCTGGCTGCTGCAGCTGGCCGCGGTCGTGCTCATCTTCAACCCGCAGTCCGCCCCCTACTACCGGCACGAGCCGGCCGAGCGGCTGTCCGCCTGAACGGCCCACCCCAGCAGAAAACCAAGGCCCAGACCTGGGGACACGCTCCCCGGCCTGGGCCTTCGCATGCCGCCCGCGAGTAGCCTGACCGGCATGGCCAGCGACAACCTCGGCATCTCGATCACGCTGCAGCAGAACGTGTCCTCGGTGATCGCCGCGCGGATGTGGACGACCGGCGGGCTCGTGCTCTACGCCGCGATCATCATCCTGATCGTCGGGATCGGCAGCGGAGTCGCGGCGGCGCTGCGGCCGGGCTGGGCTGACACCTCGGTGCTGGTGTCAACCGCGGTCACCGCAGCGCTGCCGTCGTTCGTCGCGGCGATCGTGCTGATCCTGCTGTTCTCGGTGAAGCTCGGCTGGTTCCCGGCGTTGGGCAACGGCACGGACTTCTGGTCCAACGTCCAGCACCTCACCCTGCCCGCGATCGCACTGGCGATCTCCTCGCTGGCGATCGTGTCGCGGGTGACGCGGGCAGCGGTCCGCGAGGAAGCCGACCGCGAGCACGTCCAGACCGCCATCAGCCGCGGCATCCCGGCCCGCCAGCTCATCCGGCGGCACGTGCTGCGTAACGCCGCGATCCCGATCGCGACGGTGTCCGGCATCACGATCGCCTCGCTAATCGCGGTGGCGGCGGTGGTCGAGACCGCGTTCAGCCTGAACGGGCTCGGCGCGTATCTCGTGCAGGCGGCCGAGTCGAAGGACCTGGCGGTGGTGCAGGGGATCTCGCTCGTCCTGGTCGCTGCGTTCGTGCTGATCAACGCGCTGGTCGACGTGCTGTACGCGGCGCTCGACCCGCGGGTCGCGCTCGGAAGCAGGGCACAGTGAGGGGGCACCGATGAGGTGTGCACGGTGAGCGCGGCTGTCGGCGTCCCGACCGCCACCGCCGCCCCGGCCGACGGGCGGCGCGCAGGGCGGCCGGGAGTGCTCGGCCTGCTGCGCGCGACCGGGCCGGCGGCATGATCTCGGCCGTCGTGATCGCGGTCGCGACAATGCTGGCGATCATCGGCCCCTGGGTCGCGCCCTACAACCCGGACCTGCCGAACCTGAGCCTGGCCTGGGTCGGGCCGGTCGGCGGGCACCTGCTCGGCTTCGACTTCGAGGGCCGCGACGTGCTATCTCGGCTGCTGGCGGGCGCGCAGTCCTCGATGATCGGCCCGCTCGCCGTCGTCGTCGGCGCGATGGTACTCGGCACGCTCATCGCGGTCGTCTCCGCCTGGCGCCAGGGCCTCACCGACACGGTGGCCTCGTCCGGCCTCGACATCCTGTTCGCCTTCCCCGGCATCCTGCTCGCCGTGCTCGCCGCGGCGGTATTCGGCGCCGGCCTGACGGCCGCCGCAGTCGCGCTCGCCATCGCGTACATGCCGTACGTGGCCCGAGTGCTGCGTGGCGCTGCTTTGCGGGAGCGTGGGCAGCCCTACACCGCCGCCCTCGAGGTGCAGGGTGTCAGCGGCACCTCGATCTGCCTACGGCACATCGTGCCGAACATGCTGCCGCTGATCGTGGCCCAGGCGACGATCCTGTTCGGCTGGGCGATGGTCAACCTCGCAGCGATCTCGTTCCTCGGCCTCGGGGTGCAGCCGCCCGCGCCGAACTGGGGCGTGATGATCTCGGAGAACCAGCCAGGCATCCTGCAGGGCTACCCGCTCCCGGCGCTGGCCGCGGGCGTCTGCATCGTCGGCGTGGTCATCGCGTTCAACATCCTCGGCGAGCGGCTGTTCGAGCAGGCCCAGGCGGTGCGGCGATGAGCGCGGCTGGCGCGGCAGGCGGGGAGCGCGACGCGCTCCTGTCGGTGCGGGACCTGACCGTCACGCTGCCGGTCGAGGGCGCCCAGCGCGCGGTGCTGCGGGATGTGTCGCTGGAGATCCGGCCGGGCGAGGCGGTCGGGCTGGTCGGCGAGTCCGGCTCGGGCAAGTCGATGACCGCCCGCGCGGTCAACCGGCTGCTGCCGAAGGGCGCGCAGGTCGAGGGCGAGATCCGGTTCGACGGCGTGGACGTCGCGACGCTGACCGGCGCGGCACTGCGCGGCTACCGCAACAAGGTCGCGATGATCTTCCAGGATCCTCGCGCACACGTGAATCCCGTCCGGCGGATCGGCGACTTCATGACCGAGGCCCTGCGGACCAACCTGGGCGTCCCCGCCGCGGAGGCGAGCAAGCGCGCGGCCAGCATGCTTGGCGAGGTCGGCATCGCCGACGGGAAACGGCGGTTGCGGCAGTACCCGCACGAGCTGTCGGGTGGCATGCTGCAGCGGGTCATGATCGCGGCCGCGCTGCTGACCGGCCCGGCGCTGCTGCTGGCCGACGAGCCGACGACCGCGCTCGACGTGACGACGCAGGCCGAAGTCATGGCGATCCTGGACGAGCTGCGGCAGGCGCACGGCCTGGCAATGCTGTTCATCACGCACGACCTGGACCTGGCCGCGGCGATCTGCGACCGGACGATCGTCATGTACGCGGGGCAGATCGTGGAGGAGCGGCGGTCGGAGCTGCTCCACAGCGATCCGCTGCATCCGTACACGGCGGCGCTCGGGGCAGCCAGGCCGGAGATCGAGCAGAAGGCCAGCCGTCTGCGCGCGATCCCCGGCCGGCCGCTGTCGGCCTTCGAGGCACCTGCGGCAGCGTGCGCGTTCGCGCCGCGCTGCGCTTACACCGAGCCGGCCTGCACGGAATCGGTGCCGGACCTGGCGGTGCTCGGCGGTGGCCGGGCGCGCTGCCTGCGCGCAGCCGACCTGCGCGGGCAGCTGGAGGCAGCGCATGCATGAGCACGAGCTGGCAGCTGAGGTAAGCGTGCGGCCGGAGGAAGCTCAGCCGAACGACGCCACCCTGACTCTCGCCGAGGCCGACCCCGTGCTGGCCGTTAACGGCCTGCGCAAGGAGTTCCGCAGCCTGGTCGCAGTCGACGACGTCTCGTTCGCGATCCTGGCCGGCCGGTCCCTGGCGATCGTCGGGGAATCCGGCTCCGGCAAGACGACGATCGCCCGGATGATCGTCGGCCTGGAGCGGCCGACAAGCGGCTCGATCACGGCCTGCGGCCGGGACCGGTCGCGGCCCGCGCGGTCAACCCGTGACCGGCGGCGGCGTGGCAGCGAGGTGCAGATCGTCTTCCAGGACCCGTACACGAGCCTGGATCCCCGGCAGACCGCCGAGCACGCCATCGACGAGATCCTGCGGCTGCACCACGGGTACGAGGCCGAGCACCGCCGGGCCAGGATCGCGGAGCTGACCGAACTCGTCGGGCTCGACTCGCGCCAGGCCAGGGCGCTGCCGCGGGCCCTGTCGGGCGGGCAGCGGCAGCGGGTCGCGATTGCCCGGGCGCTGGCCGCGGAGCCGCGCGTGCTGATCCTGGACGAGTCCGTGGCTGCGCTGGATGTGTCGATCCAGGCCCAGGTGCTCAACCTGCTGGCCGACATCCGGGACGAGACGTCCGTCTCCTACGTGCTGATCAGCCATGACCTCGCGGTTGTTCGCCAGCTCACCGATGACGCGATCGTGATGCATCGCGGGCAGTCGGTGGAGCGCGGGCCGACCGCGCAGATCCTCGACGACCCGCAGCATCCCTACACGCAGCGGCTGCGTGCGAGCGTGCCGCGGCCGGGCTGGAAACCAGTGCGGCGCCAGCTGGTAGCCGCCGACACCGAAGGTGAGCGGACGTGACGGACGACCTCTGCTATCTGTCGGCGACGACCGCGCTGCGCTTGTTCCGGTCCCGTGATCTGTCGCCGGCCGAGCTGGCCGCGGCTGTGATAGCCCGGGCCGAGTCGGTCGAGCCTGCCATCAACGCGTTCGCCGCAACCTACTACGAGCAGGCGCTGGAGCAGGCCAGGGCGGCCGCCGAACGCTACGCGGGCAAGGGTGACCCACCGCGGCCGCTGGAGGGCCTGCTGGTCGCGGTCAAGGAAGAGGCCCCGATCGCCGGGCAGCTCAACACGCTCGGGTCACTGCCGCTGCGCGACGTGGTGGCGCCGGAGACGGCGGTGTTCGTGCAGCGGATCCTCGACGCGGGCGGCATCGTGCATGCCCGGACGACGACACCGGAGTTCTCCTGCGCGCCGGTGACCTGGACGAAGCTGTGGGGCGTCACCCGTAACCCGTGGCGCCCGGATTACTCGCCCGGCGGGTCGTCCGGCGGCTCGGGTGCGGCGCTGGCCGCGGGCAGCACGACGCTCGCGACGGGCTCGGACATCGGCGGGTCGATCCGCATTCCGGCGTCCTTCTGCGGCATCGCCGGGTTCAAGCCGCCGTATGGCCGGGTGCCGGAGGTCGAGGTGTTCAACCTCGACCACTACTGCCACGAGGGGCCGATGGCCCGGACGGTCGCGGACTGTGCGCTGCTGGAGAACGTGATCGCCGGACCCGATCCGAGCGACGTGGCGTCGATCAGGCCCAAGCTCGTGATCCCGGCCGACCTAGGCCTCGCGGTCGCACGACCCCGGGTCGCACTCAGCACCGACCTCGGCTGCTACCGCGTCGACGCGGACGTCGTGGCCAACACGCTGGCCGCGGCCGACCGGCTCCGCGCCGCGGGCGTGATCGTTGAGGAAGTCAGCCTGCCCTGGCGGCTGGCCGACATCGAGCGCGCGGCCGAGATCCACTTCGGCATGATCTTCGGCCCGTCGATACGCGAGCTGTACGACCAGCATGGCGCCGACCTCACCTCCTACGCCCGGTATCTCGTCGAGGACTCCGCGAAGATCGCCAAGGAAGACCTGATCGCCGGGCTGGACCTGGAAGGCCGGATCTACGCACCGCTCGGCGCGCTGCTCGAAGACTACGACGCGCTGATCTGCCCGACGTTCGCGGTCCCGGCGCTGCCAGCCACCTACGATGTCGGCGACCCGGTCGAGATCAACGGCGAGCCGACCGCGCACTGGATGGACGCCATGATGACGCTGCCGTTCAACATCGCCAGCCGCTGCCCGGTGCTGAGCGTGCCGTCCGGGCTGTCGCGCGACGGCGTGCCGACGGGCCTGTCGGTCGTCGGCAAGACCTACGACGACGTCGCCGCGTTCCGGGTAGCCGCCGCTCACGAGGCCACGTTCCGCTGGCTGGACGAGCCCGGCCGGCGGCCCGGGCCGCCGCCAGGATAGGCGGAATCGCATCCGCGCCACCATCCCCGCTTCACCACAGCCAACCGGACGGCGAAGTGGCCGAACTTAACACCGCACGGCTCGACTCGGCATGCATGGCAACCACTACATCGGAACGGACTCGAACCCCATGAAAACTGACTTGAACCCCTATGGCGCAGTGAGCGGCCGCGGTACGGCGTACTGCTAGCGAACGCCAGCCTGTGCACTGGACCGGGCGTCGGCTTCCATGCAGGTCCCAAGAGCTTCAATCACGCGAAGTGATCGCTGTGGCTGCTTCCGCGGGTCCGAAGCGCTCAACGCTGGTGCTGCGTCCGGGTGACGTCACCGCCGTTCTTCGAGCGGCGGGATGACGAGGTTGAGCTGTCCGAGGCGCTCTGGATCCGCGAGGGCATCGATTTGCGTGATCTTTCCGTTAGTGACGGTGAACGCCATCACGGAGAACACTCGTCCAGCGGGCGCCACCACGGCTCCCGCGGCGCCGTTGACGAGCGCTGGCCTGACGAACGGGTAGAGCTTCGAGTAGGTGGAGGAGTAGGCCGCTACGGCCTGCGCGCCGCGAAGAATCAGCGACGCTTCCTCGCGCAGCACGCCGCCGTCGATCCGCAGTTCGACGTCGGGATCGAGCACCGCCACCAAGGCGTCGAAGTCGCCATCGCGCGAGGCGGCGAAGAACGCGCCGACGACCTCGCGCTGTCGCCCGATGTCAGGGTCCGGCTTGGGCGAGCCGTGCACGCGTCGCCGCGCTCGGCTGGCGAGCTGCTGCGCGGCGGCTTCGGAACGATGGAGGACCGCCGCGATGTCCGCAAACGGCACGCCGAACACGTCGTGCAGCACGAACGCCAGCCGCTCGGGGGGGCTGAGCGCGTCGAGCACCACGAGCAGCGCGAGCCCGACCGAGTCGGCAACCAGCGCCTCCTGCTCGGGGTCGACGCTGCCTTCGAGGCTGACGACGGGGTCGGGCACGTAGACGTCCGAGAACTGTTCGCGCCGTGCTCGCCGGGCGCGCAGCATGTTCAGGCACACCCGCCCGACAATGGTGGTCAGCCAGGCCTGCATGTTCTCGACGCTCCGCCGGATCCTGGTCGCGGATCCGGAGCCATGCCTCCTGGAGGGCGTCGTCGGCTTCGCTCACCGATCCCAGCATCCGGTAGGCGACCCCGCGCAAATGCGAACGGTGCTGCTGAAAGCGCTCCGTCAGCCACTCGCTCTCCTCCATATCAAATAGGTTCCCCTTCTAGCTCCTGTGGCCGTGACCGAGCGGCGGCCCCCGTCGAGTAGGACCCATCACCAGTGGTTGTGGTAGCCGAGGCCCACGACCAGGGCGGCGACGGCCATCACCAGGAAACTGACCGCACCGGCGACCTTGGGGTCGCGCACCCGGATGTGCGCGCTCACCGCACAGATGAAGTAGACGACCAGGCCAATCGCGGCGGCCATGCCGAGCACCGGCACAGCGAACCCAGCCAGCAGCCCGACCGCCCCGCAGGCCAGCAGAATCCCGAACGGAATCATCCACTTCTGCGACACCCGCACCTCGTCGGCGACGACCTTGACAGACTCCGCCCCGGCGAAGTTCAGAACGGCGGCGTAGCTGTTCGCAAGCGCCACGACGATCGTGACGACAACGTAAGCGATGTGCATACACATAAGACACGCCCGGACTCGGAGAACCTGACCGCTCGGCCCAGCGGCCTTTAGACCTCCAGCTGCGAGACCCCGGCAGCGCTGAGACATGGCGTAGGAGCGGCCGCGAGCTGCCGACCGCGGCCTCGCGGTGGCGTGGCCGGAGGCGCTGGTGCGCATGCCGGTGTCCGTGGGCGCCGGGATGACCGGAGCCGGGGGCGCGCTGCCCCCGGCTCCGAGATGCGCTGGTGGATCAGCCGGTGACGACGATGCCTGCGGGTGTGGCGCCGGTGGGCAGTGCGGTCGGGGAGCCGGCCAGTTCGGTCAGGTTGCCGCCGTGGACGGCGAACGCGCCGACAGCGCCGATCTTGCTCTCATCGACGTACAGGTAGCGTCCGCCGGGGCTCAGCCGCTCGTCAACGGCGCCGACACCGCCGCTGGCGCGGACCGGCGTGCTGCCGAGCAGCGTCAGCGTGCCACCCGGGGTGATCGAGTAGCGGGAGATCGTGCCCGACGCGGTGTTCACGGTGAACAGGAACTGGCCGTTATGGGTGATCTCCACCCAGCACGGAGCCATCTGCTGGTCCGCGAACGGGGAGGACCCGATCGACGACAGCACCCCGTTGCCTGAGTCGCGGAACGCCGAGACCGTGCCGCTGTCGGTGGCGGTGTTGTGGGCGTTCGACACGAATAGCTGATCAGGGTTGGTCGGGCGGAACTCGCTGCCGAACGGGCCCAGGCCCTGCGCGGGGAAGGGTGATCCGGGGGCGGCGGTCAGCCGCCCATCGTGGCCCACCGTGAAGCTGTCGATCATCGACGACCCGACGCGGGTCCCGGCGAGCTTGCTGCCATTGCCGTTGAACAGCACGTCGCCCGGCTGAGAACCGCTGGGCAGCGCGGCAGCCGAGCCGGGGATCGGCTCAAGCCGGCCATCGCGGTTCAACCGGAACCCCGTGTAGTTACTGCCGGTGTTACCGGAGTTGGCGACATACACCAGATTCCCGTGGATGGCCACACTGACCGGCAGGACACCACCGGAGGACACCACACCATCGTGGACCAGCCGGAGCGAACCGTGGCGGGAGATCCGCAGCACCGAGATCTGGTTGCTGCCGGCGTCCGCGGCGATCAGGAAGCGCCCATCCGGCGAGATCTGCAGAGCGCCTTGCGAGGCCAGCCCGGCTCCGGTTCCGGCGCCGCCGGCGGCGAACGGCGATCCGGCTTCGCGAGTCAGCGATCCGTCCGCATGACGGTCGAACGCGCCGATCGTGTTGGTGCCAGCCGTGTTGTCGTTGACGTAGACGTGTCCGACGACCGGCGACCAGTGGGTCGAGGTGGAGGCGGAGGCGGAGGCGGAGGCGGTGACGGGGACGGCCGCGAGTGCGGCCGCCGTGGTGAGGCCGAGCAGAATCGGGCCCGGCTTCGGAATCCTCATGGTTCCCCCTGGGTAGATGTTGGGCTTACGTGCCTGACAGTCCCGGCGAGAGCCCGCCCATTACGGTCTTTGCCGGGCAACTGCGACGCCAGCCGTACGATTCGGCAGGGAAGGTGAAGGCTCCCGGCCGCGAATCGCTGGCGCCAGGAGTTATTCGGTACCCCAGCCGTTCCGGATTGGTGGCCAGCGGCGCGGTCAGCAGCTGGCGGGGGACAGCAGGCCAGCGAGGCCGTCCAGCCCGGTGATCACGTGATCAGGCGGTGACCCCCAGGGGTCAAACAGCGCGGACGGCTGGCGCTTGCACCATGCGGTGCGCAGCCCGGCCGCGCTGGCCCCGATGAGGTCGAAGGGGTTGGAGGACACCAGCAGCGCGGCCGGGGGCCCGGTTTTCATCGTGGCCAGCAGATGCTGGTAGATGCCGGGGTGGGGCTTATACACGCCCGCGTCCTCGGCGGAGATGAGAGCGTCCACGAACTCCCGGTAGCTGCTGGTGAGTTCTTCGAGCCAGGCCCGCGGTCCGACGCTGAACACCACGATCGTGTGCCCGGACTGGTGCAGGGCGGCGAGGGCCGGCCGGGCATCGCCGAAGGGCCGGAGCCGCTGGTAGGCGCCGGCCAGGGAGCGGAGCTGCGATCCCGGCAGCGAGAACCCGGATTCGGCCAGCGCGGCGGCCAGGCCCCACTGGGTGAGTTCGCCGAACGGGGGGAACTGGCCCATGGCGGTGACGCGGAACATGTACTCGAGTTGCTTGCCGCGCCAGGCCAGCGCCACCTCGCTGGCCCGGTCCCCGCAGACGGGGGCCAGTTCCGAGATGACGCTGGCGGTGTCGGCCAGTGTCCCGAACATGTCGAACGCGACCAGCATGACGTCCCCTTCAGCTACCCAACGGCTCCAGTCTGCCCGGCCCGCGGCTCTGCCCGCGCTGCGGCGCATCCGGCCGTCAGCAGTCCGTCTGGCGCGAGCTGACCTGCTAGCCCGGGCTGGTGCTGTGGCTGGCTGTCCCGGCCGGGTCCGTGCCGTTGCCGGGCGCCGCGGCGGTGAGCAGGCTGATCCGGTCGCCGGGGGCCAGCACCAGGTCTGGATGGGGTTCGTGCAGGGTGCTGCCGTGCAGGACGGATACCGGCAGATAGCCGGGGGGCCAGGTGATGGTGCCGATGGCTTTGCCTGCACCGGGTGAGCCGGGGCCGATCGTGATCTCCAGCACCTGGTAGCCGGGCAGCGGGGTGGGTGGTTCGGTGGCCTGGTCTGATAGGCCGGCACCTGGGGCCCGGGCAGCAGGTGTGCCGGCTTGCGGTGGGGCGGTGCCGATTTCCCGGGCGATGGCGCGCAGCACGCTGTCGTTGGTGATCCAGCCCGCCGCCTGGCCGCCATCGCCGGCCAGCACGGGCAGGCCGTCCCGGCCGTACGCCGCTAGCTGGCGCAGGGTCTGGGTCAGGGATTCGCTGGCGTAAACGGCCTGCGGGTCGCTGCGGTAGGTGATCGTGCCAGGCAGCGACGCCTGGCGTGCGGCCGCGCGGTCACCGTCACGGGTGCGGCTGGCCTGGCCGTCCCGGCCCCCCGTGACCGCGAGCGGCGCTGGGAAGGGGCGCATGGCGTCGGCGGCGGTCATGTCGGCGAATGCCCGCCAGGGTGCGGCCCGGTCAACGTCGTAGCCGCGGCGCAGCAGCTTGGTGGTGTAGATCGTGCCGTAACTCAGCGCCCGGGAGGTGGCGGTGGCGATGGCGACGGCCAGCATGACGGGCAGGGTCAGCGCGTAGTCGCCGGTCATCTCGACCACGGAGGCCACCGAGGTGAGCGGGGCCCGGGCCGCGGAGGTGAATACCGCGCCCATGGCCACCACCGCGTACAGCGCGGGCTGCCCGGCCGCGGGGCCGAAGACATGATCGGCGATCTCGCCGAACGCCATCCCGGAGGTGACCCCGACGAACAGCGACGGCGCGAACACGCCGCCCGAGCCGCCGATGCCCAGGGTCAGGCTGCAGGCCAGGATCTTCCCGGCCGCCAGCACGAGCAGGAACCACAGCACATAGTCACCCGCCACCGCCTTGTACATGACTGGGTAGCCCACGCCGTACATCTGCGGCAGCGCCAGCAGCACCAGCCCGAGCGCGATCCCGCCGATGGCGGGCCGGGCCCACTCGGGCCGGTTCTTCCAGGCCAGGTCCCACAGGTCTTCCATCTTGTACACGGCGGCCTTGAACACCAGGCCGATCAGGCCGGCCACTACCGCCAGCACCGCGATCAGCAGGTAGTCGCCCGGGTGGTGCAGCGCGATGCCCGGCGGGAGCCCGTGCAGGAACGGCCGGTCCCCGAGGAAGGGGATGGCAGTGATGTCGGCCAGCATGGCGGCGAGCAGGACGGTGAACATGGCGTCGATGGAGAATTCCCGCAGCACGATCTCCACGCCGAAGAACACGCCGGTGATGGGCGCGTTGAACGTGGCGGAGATGCCGCCCGCGGCGCCGCAGGCGACCAGGATCCGCATCCGGTTCTCCGGCATCCGCACCCACTGGCCGAAGCTGGAGGCCAGCGCGGAGCCGATCTGCACGATCGGGCCCTCCCGGCCCACCGACCCACCGGCCCCGATGCACACCGCGGACGCGACCGCCTTGACCACGCTGACCTGGGGCCGGATCCGTCCGCCGTTCTCCGCGACGGCGAGCATCACCTCCGGAACCCCGTGACCGCGTGCCTCACGGGCGTACCGGTAGATCAGCGGCCCGTAAATGATCCCGCCGATGACGGGGATCACCACGAAGAACGCCAGCCCGAGCCACGGCAGGTGCGCGCTGCCGGTGTAGCCCGCCTGGCCGAACTGGACGTGACCGGTGGCCAGCCAGGTGAAGAAGTAGATGAGGTAGCGGAACACCACCGCACCCAGCCCGGCCCCGGCGCCGACCAGCACGGCGATGATGAACAGCCCCGCCCGCGAGGCGCGCAGCCAGGCGGCCGTCCTGCCCGTCCACGGCTGGGGCGGCACCCGCGCTGGGGCTGGGCCCGCGGTCATTTCCGTCCTCCCGCTGCGGCGCCGGCCGGCCCGGCCGCCCGGCCGGATGCCGCCGCGGCTGGCCTGCCGCCCGGCAGGTCCGGCTCCACGGCGGGCCACAGCCGGTCCGGCACCTCCCCGGCCGCGGCGGCGAACGTATCCAGCGCGCTGGCCACCGCGGCCTGCTCAGCAGCGGGCAGCCTGCCCAGGATCTGGGCCAGCAGTTCCCGGCGGCGCGCGGTCGCCTGATCCACGACCTGCCGCCCAGCAGCGGTGATGGTCACCTGGACCGACCGGCGGTCCGCGCGGCTGCGGTGCCGCCGGATCAGCCCCTTACGCACCAGCCGGTCCCCCATCCGCCCGGCCGTCGACGGCGTGACCTCCAGCGCTGTAGCCAGATCGACCAGCCGCTGCGGACCCCGGGACGCCAGCACCACCAGCGCCCGGTACTGGGCAATCGTGGTCTCCTCCGCAGCCGCCCCCAGGGACTGGGTGGCCACCGCGATGAGCGTCCGGCTCGCCGTCAGCACGGCGTCCACCACCGCCTCATCCACCGCGTACTGGCTCACAGCCCACCCAATTCCTTGCATAGTGCGATTATTACCCTATGAGTCTATCAGCCTGTGCTGGTAAGTGACCTGTCCTGCCCGGGATGGCCAGGTGGGCGCCGGGCAGAGGCGGCCCGGCGGTTGCAACATTGCCGTAGGCAAGTATTGTTATCAACAACACTTGCTCATAGCAAGTTCGCCGCCCGGCGGCCTGGCCGCATCTGTGCTGGCCGGCGGCCGCGGCTGGCCCGCACGCGTTAGGAGGCATGTCATCATGAGCCAGGTCTGGGTCATCGTGCTGTGGAGCGCCATCCCCGTCGCCGTGCTGCTCCCGGCGTTCACCGTCGGCACCTACTGGTTTTTCCGGCATTTCAATCAGCAGCGGCGCACCCGGGAGCTACCGGTGGAACGGGCTTACCGTGAGGCGACGACGCGATAGATGGCCGGGCCGGGAGCCGGGAATGCCGGGCGGGCAGGCCGCCTGGCGGCCCGGCAAGGTCCCGTAACACCTATCCCCGGGCGACGCTAGTTCGATGACCGGCACGTTCCGCTTGCAACCGGCGGCCGCCGCGAGGCACTGGCGTTCAGTATGAGATTCATGCCTCCTAGGCCGATGCCGCGGCGTGGTCGCGCAGGTAGCGGACGAGGCCGGCGACGTCCTCGGGGACGAGCCGGCCGATGGCTCCGCTGGAGTAGACGCTGACGACGACCTTGCTGCCGGGTCGAGGACGAAGCCGGTGGACCGCAGGTACACCGGGTCCGGGTTGACGAAGGCGCCGAAGCCAGCCGGGTAGGCCAGGCCATGCTTGGCGATGAGGTCGGCGGTGCTGGCTTCGTCATCGACCGACAGCACCCCCGGGCCTCGTGCCGGAAAGAGCTAACTGACCGGGTGAGGTGAAGGCCCATGCAGTTCGCCGCCAGCGGCCTGATGATCTTCCAGGTCAGGGCCCGCAGCCGCAGACACCCGGCCGGCTAGTGGGGGAAGTCTGTGCTACAGCCAGCTGTCGAGGTAGTAACAGCCGGCATGGTCGTAACTGAGGTTCTCGCCCGCTTTCATCCGCGTCATCAGCCCCAATGGCTGGTAGCCGCGTTCGGTGAGCGCGTCGATGGTGTGCCAGCTGGAGCTCGACGCCCGGGTGAACAGGGCGGTCTTCCCGCGCTCACGGCTGAGGTGCTCGGCCGCGCCGAGCAGCCTGCCGAACGTGGTGCGGGTGGCGGCGGCCAGGAACGGCACATATCCCATGCCGGGGGGCTGGACGGTCGGCTCCAGGTGCACGATCGCGACGCCATCGGTGGCGGTGAGCGCAAGCCCGGCCCCGCACGCACGCGCGGCTTCCGCCTCACCGGACACGTCCAGGCCCGGGTACAGGAAGCTGAGGTAGGTGGGTGCGGAACCCGATGCTGCCGCAGGACGGGCGGAACCCCATCTTGCGGTAGAAGCGCCGGTGCAATGCGCTGCCCGGAAACGTCGCCAGCCCCATCAGACGCACGCCACGGCGCCGCCAGCTGTCCACACACGCGGCGACCAGCCGCGTACCCGCACCGCAGCGCTGGGCTTGCGGGTGCACAGCGAGCGGGCCGAACCAGCCGAGTGTGCCCCGCGCCATGGACAGCAGGGCACCGGTCACCTGCCCTGGGTCACGCTTGCTGACGGCGACGAAGCATCCAGCCGGGTCGGCGGCGAGGCGCGTCCTGATCAGCAGGGCCGGGATCGCGGCCGTGGCCGGGTCCGCCCGGCCGTCCGGGGGATGCAGCGCCGCGAACGCGGCGTCCATCACTGTTGCGACATCTGGGAGATCATCAAGGGTCATTGCCCGGACCATGCTCGCGGCGACGACTTCCTGACCTCCACCTGTCTCATCTGTGCCCACCGCCCCCGGGGGGCGGGCCTGTCTCCCGGATTCCGTGCTCATACTGGGCCGCATCGCCTGGCTGGCTACGGCGCGGTGGTGAAGAACACCCGGCGTGAGATCACGCCGTGGCCGATGTCGTGGCCATTCCACAAGGTGACGTGCCGGCCTGGGCCGAGGAACGCGCTGGCCTGGTCATCGGCCACCTCGACGGTGACCACCACACCGGCCTCCCCCGGTGCCAGCGGCCGGTCATCCGGCCGGTAGATCGCAGCGGGAAAATACCGGCGCTGGGCCGGCGTCGCAGAGTTGCTGCACCGGATCATGACAGCGTGCGTTCCGCTTGGATACTCCCTGGCGGGCGCGTTGCCTGCGGCGCCGTCCAGCGAGACAACCGCCCGGTATTTGTATTGCCGCACAGCCTGCACCTTCTTCCCCGGCTGCACATCGCTACCGCGAACGGCCCAGGGATCCTTTGATGGCAGCCGCCGGCAGGCACGGCCGCAGCCTTGCAGGAAGCAAATATTTCCTCATACAATACTTCGCTATGGGAACATCCTCAAGGGCGGCTGCGGACGAGCCGGAACTGGCGCCCGGCAGCATCGAAACCCTGCAGGCGGCCACCCGCGTCCTGACGGGCGTGGCGCTGCGCAGCGTGGATGTCCTCAACGGAGCAGTGACGCTGCCGCAGCTCCGGATGCTCGCCGTGCTTGCGCAGCTGGGCCGCGCCCGCTCGGTGCAGGTGGCCCGGGCCCTGGGGCTGGAAGCCTCCACCGTCACCCGGCTGGCTGACCGGATGGTCGCCGCAGGCCACGTGGCCCGGGGGAGCGAGCGCGGGCACCGCGGCGTGGTCACGCTGGAGCTGACTGCCTCCGGCCAGGAACTAGTCCGCCAGGTCGCCACCTGGCGGGAGCAAGAGCTGACCCGGATCTTGCGGCGGCTCCCGCCGGCCAGCCGGGACCAGCTCACCACCGTGCTCCGCCAGCTGGTCGAAGCCGCAGGCGAGGGGTACGGGAACATCTCCCACACCCTCGTGCCCGTCTGACCAGGCTGGAGCAACGGGGGGCTCAACATGCCACCGGCATCAGGGTGGCGGCACCGGGGCAGGCGACCCAGTGACCGTGCCGCGCATCGGCGTGACCGCGCAGCGGCTGAGACGGATCAGGTGGTGGCCGGGCTGTATCGCGCGCATTACCAGTCCCTCACCCGGATCGCCGTGTTCCTGGTCAGCGACGTAGCGGCAGCCGAGGAAATCGTCCAGTCCGCCTTCGTCTCGCTGCACCGCGCATGGCCGTACCTAACGGACAGAGACACGGCCCTGGCCTACCTGAGAGGGGCAGTAGTCAGCGGGACACGCTCCCATGACGCGGCCCCCGCCGATTCGCCCGGCCGGCCGGGTGGCGCGCCGCATGCCTCCTGGCCAGACAGCATCCCGGGAACGCTCCTGGGGGCGGCACTGCACGCGCTCCCCACCCGGCAGCGCGAAGCGCTGGTACTCAAGTACTACGCCGAGTGGCCCGACGCCCAGATCGCCGCGGCTATGAGGATCAGCGGCCGGGCCGTCATGCGCCACACCGAACGCGGCATATCCACCCTTCGCGCGTGCGGGGTACTGGACTGACCTGGGGTAGGACGCGCCTGGCCTCGAGGAACCTGGCTGCCTGGGCGAGAGCCGCCGTTTCATGGATCTGCGCGAGGTATCCGGCATCGGTGATGTCGCACGGAAGGGCAGCAAGACTGCTGCCGCGGCGAGCGGAGCTAGCAGCGCGGCGGCGATGGCTGCCCGGTCCCTGGTCAGGTAGCGGATCATCGGTCGGCACCTTCTCCCGAGGTGACCCTCTTGCTCCCGTCACATTCTGACGGCCCCTACAGCGAGGACCACGAGGGCAGGCACGAAAAACAGCCCGGTGTGGGCGACTTGCGCGATGGCACCAGCCACCAGGACCCCTATCCCGGCCACCGCAGCCAGCAGGTTAACGGCCGTCAGGAATGACTGGGCGAGGGCTTGGCCGTGCCGCGGTGCCCGCCTTGGTGGCCAGGCTGGGGTGGTCCGGGCAGGTTAGGTGTGGCCGATGTTGTCCGGAGCAGGGTGGGCATGGTCTTGAGCGCCGTGGCGAACGCGGCCTTGTACGCCCGGACCCCGGCGTTGAGGGCCTGCTGGTTGGCGCTGACGAACTGCTGCTCGTAGCTTGCCTGGACGGCGAAGTAGATTCCGGCCAGGTCGCTGCTCAGCGTGCAGTTCGCGTCGGCCACCGCCATCGCGATCTGGGCCTTGTTCTGTGCCGCGGTCGGCTGGCCGGGCGGGGTGAGCGGGCCGGGGTTCGGCCCGGGGGGTGGCCGTAGCCCAAGGGTCACTTGTGCCTGCTGTGAGAACGTGTTCGCGTTGTTGGTGCGGTACCCGTTTTTGGCCATGCAGGCCGACCAGTTCGCCATCGCCTTCTTGATCGAGCCGTCCGCGACCTCGGCGTTGCCGATGTCGTTGTTCAGCGTCTCGATGATGGCCATGGAGTGGGCGAGCTGGGCGTTGTTAAAGTTCTCCAGGATGTTGAAGCACTTGCCTGCGGCTGCTTGCGCCCCGGCGGGCATGCTGGCAAACGGCGCGCTGGGTGAGCCGCCCGCTGGCGCGCCGCCGCCCGGTGCCAGGGGGGTTCCTGCCAGGAAGCCTTGCTGTGCCGCGAGCGCGGTGCCGATATAGCCCTGCCACCCGTATGGCGACGCTTCCGTGAAGCCACGGTTGGTGCGCACCGGGTACAGCGCCTGGGCGGCGTACTGGCCGTAGCCCGCGTCGTTCATGCACGCGGTGTGCAGGGCGTCGTAGGTGTCGCCGGGCGCCAGCCCGTCGTTGTCGACGGCGCCGAGCCCGGCGTAGGGCGTGAACGCCTCGGAGGCCAGGGCGGCCTGGGCGGAGGCCGGGGCGGGCGGCCTGCCGACGGCGGGCGGCGTCACATCCGTGTCCGGTCCCTTGGGCGCGTTGGCCGTGCAGGCCACGAGGACGGCGCATGACGCGGTCACCGCGCATGACGCGAGGGCCGCGCGGCGGAGGAGGGGACGCCGGCCGGTGTGGGTGCTCATCATCGTTCCTTTCCGGGCGTGCCGTGGTGGGCCGGGCATGCCACGGCTCACACAGTCCGCAGCGCCGCCAGCGGGCTGGTCCGTGCCGCGCGCAGCGCTGGGTACGCGCCGGCGAGCAGGCCCACGACGCTTCCGATGAGCGGGGCGGGCAGGGTGTAGTACGGGTTCAGCAGGGCGGTCCAGTCCTTGCTGGCGGCGAAGAGCACCACGATCCCGACGCCGATGCAGGTACCGATCAGGCCGCCGAGCGTGCCCAGCGCGGTTGATTCGGCGAGGAACTGCGCGGCGATGTGGCGGGGCCGGGCACCGACGGCGCGGCGCACGCCGATCTCCCCGGTGCGCTCCAGCACGGCGACCAGCGTGGTGTTGGCTATCCCTACCGCCCCGATGAGCAGGCTGATCAGCGCGAGGATCAGGAACAGGCCGGCCAGGTCGCCGTTCACCTCGCCCTCCAGCTTGAGCGGGCTGGGCGGCGCCGTGACGACCAGCCGGTGCGGGTCGGCCGGCAGTTCGGCGGCGGCGATCTGCCGTGACACCGCCTGCGCGGCGCCGGTCCTGGTCGCAATGACCATCTGGGCTTCTTCCTGGGTCCCGATGCCCGGCTGAGGGTTGCCGTAGTCGGCCAGGGCCGTGTTCTCCGGGATCAGCATCCCACTGCCGCCACTGGCCACGCGCTGCGCGGAGCTGTAGATGCCAACGACGGTGTAGGCGATCCCGTTGACGAACACGGCGGGGTCGCTGGGCAGGCGGGCGGGGGAGATGCCGATCGTGGTGGCCGTCCCGCTGTCGAGCATCGCCACGTGCTGCGCCGTGTCGTTCTCATAGGTGCTCAGCGGCGAGCCCGCGACCATCACCAGGTCCATCGCCGCCACCGCGCCGGGCGAGGCGGCCAGCAGGGTGACCGTCTGGGAGGCTGTGCCCGACAGCGCGAGCGAGGCGCTGAAGTTCGTCCCGTCCGGCAGCGCGACCGGCCACCACACACCCGCCGCGGTCACCCCACTGATGTGGTCCGCGATCGCGTCGGCGTCGGCCGGGAACCCGATCGCCGGATTGGTGCCGGGCGCCGCGACGTTGTTGGCGGGGCCGTTGTCGGCCACCGAGACCGTGGTGTCCTCAAGCACACTGAACTGATGCGAGATCTGGCCCGCCCCGGTCGCGGTCAGGCCGAGCACGGCGACGAACGCGCCCACGCCCAGCACGGTGCCGAGCATGGTCAACGCGGACCGGCCGGGCCGCTGCACGATTCCCGCGACCGCCTCCGCCGCGGTGTCCCGGACACTCAGCCGGGGCGCCGGCAGGCCAGCGCCCGGGCTAGGCATGACCGGACCCGGTCGGCTCGGACACGATCCCGTCACTGATCGCGATCGTCCGGCGCGCGTGGGCCGCCACGGCTGCGTCGTGGGTGATGATCACGATCGTCAGTCCGCCGGAGTTGAGCTGGTCGAGCAGGTCCATCAGCGTGGCGGCGTTACGCGAGTCCAGGTTCCCGGTCGGCTCATCGCACAGCAGCAGGCTCGGCCGGTTGACCAGCGCCCGCGCGATCGCGACCCGCTGGCACTCCCCGCCCGACAGCGTGGTCGGCAGCGCGTCGAGCCGGTGGGCCAGCCCGACCGCGCGCAGCGCGCCGGCCGCGGCCGGCAGCCGGGTGCCGCGCGGGGCCTGGTTGTACAGTTCGGCGAGCAGCACGTTCTCCAGCGCGGTGCGGTAGGCCAGCAGGTGGAAGGCCTGGAAGACGATCCCGATCCGCCTGCCGCGCAGCGCCGACCGGTCCCGGTCGCTCAGCATCGAGGTGTCCAGGCCGTCCAGCAGGTAACTGCCGGCGGTAGGAGTGTCAAGCAGCCCGAGCAGGTGCAGCAGCGTGGATTTGCCCGAGCCCGACGGCCCGGTCACCGCGACATAATCGCCCGCCCCGATCACCAGGCTGGCCGGACGCAGCGCAGGGACCGGCGGCGGGCCGGGGTAGGTCCGGGCCAGGCTGCGCAGTTCGATCACCGGCGCGCCCATCAGCCGCTCACCACCACCCGGTCGCCGGCCGTGAGCTTGCCCACCTTCACCGGGGTCACCTGGACATAGCCGTTCTCGGAGATGCCCGGCGTGACCGCCACCTGGGTCTGCTTGCCGCGCGCGCCGGCCACGGTGACGTGGCTGGTGCCGGACGCGGTCGTGACGATCGCGGCGACCGGCACCGCCAGCACCGGCCCCTCGGTTCGCCCGGTCTCCACCGTGACCAGGACGTTTTCGCCATTCAGCGCCGCCGGCAGCGGCTTGGACGGGGCCACGGCCAGCGGGATGAACGGCGTGCCCTCCGGGTTCGCAGCGCTGCCCGAACTGCTGGAGCTGCCCGAACTGCTCGCCGACCCGGCCGATCCGGCCGATCCGGCCGACCCGGAACCGGCGGACCCGGAACCGGCGCTCGCCGAGGCCGCGCCGCCCCCGACGTTCACGATCGCTCCTACCGGCGTTATCGTCGTCGCCGTCCCCACGTCGGCGATGGTCCCGGCGGCGTGGATGCCGGTCACCTCATCGAAGATCTTCACCCTCAGGCCAGACTTGACCTGTCCGGCGTAAGCAGGCGGCAGTTCGCCGGTCAGCGCCAGAGATCCGCGCGCGGCAAGCTCAAGGAACGGCTGGCCGGGCTGCTGGCCCTTGGCGCCGTTCACCGCGATCACCTTCGCCGGCAGCGACGGCACGAAGATCACATCCGTCAACGGCACGCCGCCCGTCGCCGGCGGGGTGTAGCCAAGGTGCTCGTAGTACACAGACACCGCGTCCTGGGTTGCCGTGCCGAAGAACCCGGGCGTGTCGCCGCCCTGGTAATACCCGAGCGTGGTCAGGGCCTTCTGCAGTTCCGCGACGTCGGGCCCGCTCTCACCTGGCGTTATGTCCCGCCATGCGGGCACCCGGCCGGTCAGCGCGAACAGCGGCTCGCCGTCTATCTCGGCCAGTTTCTCGCCGTTGGAGATCGTCTGGCCGGCCGCCACGTCCAGCCCTGATATGTACACCGCCCCCGGCGAACTACTGCCAGCAGCCGAACCGGCCGCCGCGGATCCGGTACCTGCTGCCGCATCAGCTTCGGGGGCGGATGGGTACACGTCGTACTGCGTCGCCGGGTACACCACGCCGCGCATCTGCACCGACGAGGTAAGGATCTGGGAGACAACCTTCGCCGTGGTCACCGTCGGCGGTGGCGCGGCGGTATCCGCCGCGATCTGCTGCGGCGACTTCACGAACGAGGAGCCAATCAGCCCGCCAATGGCCAGCAGGGCCGCCCCGCCAGCCACCCAGAACAGGACGCGTCGGCGCCGCGCGAGCCGTGATCCGCGTACGCTCTGCCGGCCGCCGTCGCTGGAACCGCTCTCCGTTGCCGGAGAGCCAAGCTGCGTCACGGATCCTCCCTGTGCCCCGCCCACCACCAGGGCCCTCGAAGAAGCCATAAGACCCCTGGGTCCTGGGCACGAGTCACATCTTCTCGTCCGGGCCTGAGGCTTGTCGGTGAGCTCTGTGTGAGTTACGTGTGAGTCCCGCACCGCAAGGTTGTGATCACCTGCCGGACAATCCTGACTTGCCCCGCGGCACCGCGCCATGGGCTGGCACCTACAACCGCGGTGGGCCTGGACCTACTTGCGCCCTGAGGCCAGAGTTTCATAACCGAGGCCGCTGGCTGACGACTGTCCAGATTGCCACCATGACACCCTGACTCGCCCAGCAAAACCCACCGTTGGCCGGTCCTGGTGCCAGATTCTGCTGACGGTCACGACTGCCTTGCAAACGGATTCGCTGTCCCGCATAACGTGGGCCTGGGCAGCACACTACTTTCGGCTACTTGTTTACTTGCCTTACGGCTGGAGCCCGGCCAGGCTCGGGTCGAGGTGTCCGGCGGGGCGCTCGCTATTCGGCTGTCCGCCTTGATCGTTGGTGAGACTCACATCTGGCATGCGATCCCCGTCGTTCACCGTGGCGTGGAGAGGCTCAAGAGGGGTCTGCCCAGCTCAAAGTAGCGTTGCCCTCCCCGCCGGTTATCACCGGATCTCCAGGGCGAGGGGGAAGTTCATGGGGCACGTGGTCATCGGGATGGATCCGCATAAGCGCTCGGCCACCATCGAGATCATCGATGAACGGCAGCAGGTGCTGTCCGCGGGCCGGTTCGGCACTGACCGGGACGGTTACCGGGCGATGCTGGCCGCGGGGCGGAAGTTCAAGGACCGTGTCTGGGCGGTGGAGGGCTGCAACGGGATCGGCCGCCACCTCGCGCAGCGCCTGGTCGCTGATGGCGAGCCGGTCGTCGATGTGCCAGCGAAGCTGTCTGCCCGGGCCCGCTTGTTCTCTACCGGCCAGGGACGCAAAACCGATCCGGTGGATGCGCATTCGGTGGCGCTGGCCGGGCTGCACAGCCCGGGCCTGCGGGTGATCGCCGCCGATGATGCGGCGGTGGCGCTGCGGCTGCTGGCCGATCGCCGTGATGAGCTGGGCGTGGCCCGCACGCAGACGATCAACCGCCTGCACCGGCTGCTGCTGGAGCTGCTTCCCGGCGGGGCGAAGAAGTTCCTGTCCGCCGTGCAGGCGAAGGACCTGCTGGCCGCGGTCCGCCCGCGTGACATCGCCGGGAAGACCCGCCGCCGGCTCGCCGCCGAGCTGGTCACCGAGCTGACGCGGATTGATAAGCGCATCAAGACCGCGGATGCCGAGCTCAAACAGCTGGTGACCGCGACCGGCAGCAGCCTGCTCACGCTGCATGGCATCGGCCCCTCCAGCGCCGCCCGGCTCCTCGGTGACGTCGGTGACATCGCCCGTTTCGCTGACAAGGGCAGGTTCGCGTCCTGGAACGGCACCGCACCCCTGGATGCCTCCAGCGGCGACCAGAACCGGCACCGGCTGTCCCGGGCAGGCAACCGGCGGATCAACCGGGTGCTGCACATCATGGCTGTCGTCGCACTGCGCAACGGCACCGAAGGCCGCGCCTACTACCGGCGCAAACTCGCCGCGGGCAAAACCACCATGGAAGCCATGCGGTGCCTGAAGAGACGGCTGTCCGACGTCGTCTACCAGCAAATGCGCGCCGACGCGAGACGTCTGGCAACGGGCCCGGGAGGACACACGGGGACGACTGCTGGCTCCAGCGTGGCCGGCTCTGACCCCTGCACCGGCTCTTCGGAGAAGTCACTTCCCGGACCCGCCGCAAACCACCCTACGCTCGCCCCGGCCAGCAACCCGGTCCGTTCTCCAGCCAGTTCCCGGCGCCCCTCAAGCACAGCCGGACCGCAGCCGGCGTCAAGCGACGTCTGCTTGACACCGGCGAGGACCGGCGCACACTCACCAGGCGGGAACGACACCCTCTTGACATAGAGGGGTGCCAGATACGTGTCGGTCTGCCGTCCAGTCTGGGACTTAACTGTGGGCAAGCTTCTGCCATCGCTGGCGTCTGGCTGAGTGCGGGCATCGTGGCTGTGGTAGGCGGTATTTGGGGACTGCGCGCGAGGCGAGGCGCGCTCGCGAGGCCGCTATCGAGGATCTAAAACCTCGCCCACATCTAATTACCGCAGCCCGGACCTTGTGCGGGCAAGCATCTTCGTCTTGTTTCTGCGTTGAGGCTGATGGCTTATGTGCGGCGGCTTGGCCAGATCGAAGTACGAGACCTCCTGCCTCAGTGGAGCGTCAAGGCAGTGTCGCGCCCGACTGAGGGCGCTAGAATGCTAACGTGACTGTTGTTCTCGCTCTACTCGCCGTCTTGGTTCCTGCCTCCGTGACACTAGTTGGATATTGGATAAAACAGCTGTCGGATAAGCGTCTTAACCTGCAGCATGAGCAAGATAATTACCGTTCGAAGATCGATTTGGCATTGCGTGCAATCGATTTGTTTGGAGCACCTGGTGACGCTCCGGAACCGGCCAACTCAGGGAAGTCCTCGGCGGGCTTGCTGGCACTCGCCCATCTCGATTTGGTTGATCTTGCGCTGGCACTGCTCGTGGACCTCTGGAATCCCAGTTCATCTGGCGTTTCAACCGAGGCGGCTATTCAGGTAATTAATACAGCTCTTAACAGCAACGCGCCGGACATACAGCTTACCGCAGCAGAATTGCTGCTTCGGAACGCGAACACGCTTGACATCAATAATGCTCTGCATTGGCCAAGCTCGCTTGATAACTCATGGATTCCAGGACTTCCTTTTACAGATAAGCTGCTGATAATTGATGCCCTTGTTCACGCGGCCCTGGCGAGCATGGCGAATGAGGGCGCTATTCGTGCGCTAGCAGTGCGCCTCTATGCTATCTCCAGCGGAGATCCAGACCGGCGAATTATGGGCTTGGCAGGTGGCCTCATGAGCGCGATTCTTCCTGCCGTCCGGAATCTCGGATACGCGGATTTCATTCAAGGCGCGGGGCATAACTTTGTGACTCTCAGTGAAATGGAGGAGGCCGCAGCCAAAGCCACTCCTCATCCAGACGCATTTATTGACAGACTAATCGAAAATAGAAGACAGGCCCTTAAGCAGTGGTCACAGACGTGTCCAACGCTATCTCTTGGCCTTTCGCCCGGGAGGCTGGCAACAACAAGCCCACCCACAGAAACGGAAGATGTACAATAATAAGCCGCCACTGCCGGCGCGGCGCTCATCACGGCAACCCCATAGCAGTTTACTGTCCTTGCTCAGCGTGGGAACGCGGCTCCTGCCGCCCGGATTCTGAGCGCGAAATGGAGCGCCGCCTGGGTCTGCGGGCGCGATCCAACGTGGTGGTCGTCAGCCACAACAACGCTATCGCCGTGTGGCAAGGTCACCGAATAGCGATCCGCTGCACAAGCGCTCGGTCCTGGATCAAGCACCACGACGCGCCTAACCCCCACGTGATATTTACACCAGAACCAGATTTCTGCGTGCCGCCGCCCGCGCCACAGAGAAGGGATGCGGCACCGAGGCACGGTGCTGCTACTGACCTCACGGCAGCGTGCATGAACATACGCGGCCGTGGATAACCAGTTCGCGTAGCGGCGCACTACTTTCGGCATGACAGTGCTTTGAATCCTGTTCTTCCCTTTGGATCGCACCCACATACTCAGTCCGTGAATCCGGGCAGCCAGGTAAGCAGTGAGCGAATCTGGTTCGACCCGAAGGCGGCTGCCTTCGTGGGCAGGCGAGTGCTGCGGGTTAGGTACTGCGACGTTCACAAAGTCGCGGACGAGACGAGGAGATGGGACTACGGCGACTGGCATCATGCGGTGATGGGTGCCGACTTGCTAACCCGCCGTGGCCCCTCGTGGTGCTGTGGACCAGTACCTTATATTCCCTACGGCGTTGTCGTGCACTGGTACCAGGGGGAGACGTCGGGATCCCAGGCTGAATCGCCGGCGCTGTTGTAGGCCCGGATCTTGAAGCACATGTAGGTGCCCGGCGCCAGCCCGTCCCAGGTGTAGGTCGTGCTGCCCGCTTTGGCGTCCTTGCTGGTGACGCCGTTGTTTATCTCGAACCCCGTCTCGTTGCTGGAGTTGTCCTGCCAGTTCAGCTGGATGTCGTTCGGGTCAACGGCCGTGACCGTCAGCCCCGACGGAGCAGCAGGCACCGACGTCCCTGCAGGCTTTGGCGTTGTCGTGCACTGGTACCAGGGGCAGGGCCCCGGCAAAGTCGTTTAGCAGTTCATGATCGTTCGCAGTGGCCGGTCCGGTCGGCGGGCGTGATGGCGCAGGGCGGCGGCGATGCTGGTAGCGCCGGCCAGCCGCAAGATGGTGAGGACAAGGTTGCGCAGGCTGGCCATGACGCGGGGGCCGTTGCCGGTGCGGATCTGGGAGCGGTCTTCGTCGAAGTCCATGTCGCGGACCCAGTGCAGCCGGTCCTCGATGGCCCAGTGACCGCGGATGATGGCCGCGAGCTCGGCGGGGCTGGCCTGGACAGCGGTCAGCGAGGTGATCGCGTAGACGGTCTCGCGGGACCATTTCTTTTTCCCTGGCAGCTTGCGGCGGCGCACGATCTGGATGGCCTGGGCGGCGTGCGGGAAGGCCAGCCCGGCGGCCACGGCGGTGACCTTGATGGTGCGCCGCTCGGTCCGGCCGTGCCCACGCTCACGGACCTCATGGGCGGCCGGGACCTGGCGCCAGGGCAGCGCCGCGAGCTGGGCGAACAGGCCAGGCTGGTTGCGCTTGACCGTGAGCACGTAATGCGCGCCGCGCCCGGCCAGGTAGGTGGCGTGGCCGCGCTGGGCGTGCATCGCATCAGCCGTGATAACCGCGCCGCCGATCTCTATGTGGTCGCACAGCACAGAGAACATCGGGATTTCGTTCGTCTTGGCTCCCACTTGCACCTGGCCCAGGACAGCGCCACAGGCATGATCGAGAGCAGCCAGCAGGTGATCACCGGGTGCGCCGCCGCTGGCTGAGCCACGTAACGTCTTGCCGTCGACCGCGATGACCCGCCGGCCTCCCGGCCCGGGCGTGGTGCGCTGAGCCGCCCAGCTACCGGCCAGCTCATCGAAGGCGTCCGCGTCCAGCCGCTGCAAGGTCCGCCGGAACGTCGACTCCGACGGCACCACGCCCCCGGCCCCCAGCGCGCGCAGGGTCTGCGGGTCCGCGTCAGCGGCCCATTCCGCGATCGCGGTGAACGAGCGCGCGCCGGCCAGCACCGCGCACACCGCCAGGCCCAGGATCGCCGCGAGCCGGTGACGCACACCCCTCCGGTGCCGCGGATCAGCGACCCCGGCCAGCACCGCCAGTAACCCCGGCTGCTCTCCCGGGCCATCCCCGCCAGCCAGCTCAACCAGGTGGCCGATAGCAGGGTCTATCCGTGATGATGGCGGCGCGGGCATGGTCCCTCTGGAAGCGATCTGGCTGGCGTGAGAACCGCCATGATCACCACAAGGGCCGTGCCCGCGCTCTTACCCGCCCATCACCGGCGTGTCGCCACCGCCCCGGTCAGCACCAGACACGACTTTGCCGACCCCCTGGTACCAGGGGGAGACGTCGGGATCCCAGGCTGAATCGCCGGCGCTGTTGTAGGCCCGGATCTTGAAGCACATGTAGGTGCCCGGCGCCAGCCCGTCCCAGGTGTAGGTCGTGCTGCCCGCTTTGGCGTCCTTGCTGGTGACGCCGTTGTTTATCTCGAACCCCGTCTCGTTGCTGGAGTTGTCCTGCCAGTTCAGCTGGATGTCGTTCGGGTCAACGGCCGTGACCGTCAGCCCCGACGGAGCAGCAGGCACCGACGTCCCAGGAGCCCCCTGAGACTTTTGAGGTTTCTGAGTCACTGTGAACGTGGCGAAGGGAATATGCGTCGAGTGCGTGCAGGTTGGGGAGAACTGGAGCTGGGTTGCGCCGATCGCGGCGTCACTGGGCACTATAAAGGACAGCGAGAAAGCCCCAGCACCGTCGATGCTCGTGGTCCCCAGCGTTTTGCCCCAACCGGTCACGCTCACCGATGAGCACCGGGTCCAGCCGGCCGCCGAGGCGGTCACGATGGTCCCCGGCGGACCTTGTGCGGGAGACAGCGAAGGTCCCGGCTGGGAGGCCCGAGTCGACGAAGGTCCCGGCTGCGAGGTCAACGGCGGTGAGGGCTGGAGTGGGACTGGCTGCACTGCGGCGACCGGGTGGCTCGGGCTGCTGGGCCGGTGCGCGCGGCTGACCGCCAGAGCTGTGCCTGCTGCCGCGACGGCGATGACGGCGCCGACTGCGATGGCTGCCTTAGCGGGGGCGAGGTGCCGGAGGCCGGTGATCCGCTGGACGGCGCTGCTCTGTCCTGTGGAGGTTGCACCCGAAGGCCATAGTCCGGCTAGCAGTAGTGCCGCTTCGCCCAGGTGTGACCGGCCCCGGCGCTCCCAGTCGCTGCCGTAGGCGGCGAACGCGGCTGCGTGGAGTTGGGTGGCAAACGCGCTGGCGTCAGCGGGTCGGCGTGCGGGGTCCTTGGCCATTCCAGCCTCTACCAGCGGCCGCAACAACTCGGGCACCGGGTCCAGCAGCACTGGTTCGGAGCGGTGCTGGCGGAGAAGTTCTGGGGATGTCCCGCTGAACGGCGGGCGGCCAGTGAGGCACTCATAGAAGGTGGCGGTGGCCGCGTAGACGTCACTGGCTGGGCTGGCCGGGGCTCCGTCCATCTGCTCGGGCGCCACGTACGTGAAGGTGCCCGCGGGGACCGGGCGGTCACCGGTGCGGGCGGCGAGGCCGAAGTCGGTGAGCTTGCTCAGGCCGTGCCCGTTGACGAGCACGTTCTCCGGCTTGTAATCGCGGTGCACCACTCCTCGCTGATGCGCCGCCGCTAGGCCCATCAGCGATCCCTGCAGCACTACCAGGGCGGCTTCCGGTGCGGTCTTTCCCTGATGCGCCAGGATCTCGCGCAGCGAGACGCCATCGATCAGCTCCATAACAATGGCGGCACCCGAGGGTGCTTCGACATATTCGTACAGCCGGACAATGTTGGGATCGTCCATCGACGCCAGCACCTGTGCTTCGCCGCGGAACATCCCAGCGAATCCCGGGTCAGCCAGAAGGTCATGGCGCAGGTACTTGATCGCCACCAGGACACCGGAAGCGTCGTGCCTGGCCAGCACCACCTCCCCGAATCCACCTGACCCGAGCGCCCGCACCGCGGTATACCCAGGGACGTTCCACTCCGGCATCACAATCTCCCCTCACGCCATCAGGCCGGGCCGCGCCGCGGCCTGCCTCGGCCGGGCAGGAGCAGGGCGCCCGCAGGCCGGGCTGCCCGCCGGTGACCGCTGCCCGTCAGCATCGGATGACCACTGTGGCCGAAACGCTCCGCGGGTCAGGGCCCAGGACCTGCAACATGACTGTCCGCGATGCGCTGCCGTGTCCGCTGCCCTCAACGGCGACAGTCGTAGACACCGCCTGCTGGCCAGCAGGAACCGACTGGTTCACCGGTCGAGGTGGCTGCTGGCCCGGCAGGACCAGCCATTGATAGGAGACCATTCCCGCTGAGCCGTTCGTGGTGATCAGCCCGGTCACGTTAACGGCACATCCGGTCCGCGTCTGATGCGAGATGGCCACATCGGTCACCTGGAACGGCGCGTGATGAAAACGCAGATACAGCACAACCCCGCTGGCCGCCAACAGCACGACGGTGAGCGCTGAGCCCGCCAACTGGCGCCACCTACGGGCACGCATGCGCGGCCCGGGCGGCTGACCGGTCCGCCAGACCCACTCCGCAGCCGGCCCAGCTTGATCAGCGGATGGGGGCGCAGGGACCCCCGGGCCATATCTCACGAGTTCTTGCGGGCGCCCCACCGGCTGAGCCGGCGCTAGCGCACCGTCTGCCTCTGGAGGGGATAGCGCTTCTTCCGTCGGCGGATGAGACGCCGCGTTCTCCGTCAGGGGATAAGACGGCACGCCTTCGGTGGGTGGCGGAGATGCCGGTCGCGCTGAACCGGCCGCTGGGGCTCGGCAACCGGGTCCGGACCCGCGAAGGTCCGTGTCGGCTTCTCCTCACCTGCACCAGCTGGCGGCATCGAACCAGGCCCGGACGACCCCCCCATGTGGTCCACCTTCCGGCCCACAAACAGCGTGGCCACGGCGACACACTTTCCCGCCTGATAGTAGAGAGGATGGCCATTAGATTGTCAATTCATCATTTTTCCTGACATCACGGGTCATTTGGCCGCACGGATGAACCGCAACCCGCGCCCGGCCGCCAACCCGATTCCCGATCTGACGTCGCACGCTGAACGGAGCACCAACCCAGCCCCTCTAATTCTTACTACCGCGTCGATGTAGACCATGGAGGACCATGCGGTCAAGCGCATGATCATGCATCCGCAACGCGCTCTCATCGGCTGAACAATCAATGTGAACTTGAGGGTTCGAGCGTCCTCGCAGGTCAGGGGGCTTGAGCCAGAATCGGGGCCGGTATCGACAAGCGGCAGCGAGGAGAAGGTCGGCGAATCGTTCGGGACCGGATATCCGCTTTCTGTAGGGCCTCGCGCAGGGGTCGAGGCTGCCACGGCTTGCCGATCATGACATTTCGGACGGCATTGCGGCGGCGGACCCTGGCCAGTCAGCCCTCTGAGCTGCGGAGACGTCCCGTAGTTCAGAGAACAGGCAGATCCGGATGTTTCCGGCACGGCCTGGAGGCGATCTGGTGCACCAGATCGGCCTGGTGTGCACAGCCCAGTTGACCGCCGCAGCAAGGCGCCTCGGCGCGCCCGGGGCGGATGTCGTGGGTGGCCTCCCGGTGGGCTGGGCGCGGCCGGTGAGCGCTGGGGTCTGTGGCGTGGTTCTGCCGGGCCGGGTGGCCCGTGGCGGGCGGCGGTCTTTGCGGTCGGTGGGCGATCTGTGTGGCGGGCTACCGGGGGGAGGGCAGGCCGGGTGTTTCGGGGTGGGCCTGGCGGTAGTGCCCGGTCAGGGCATCGCTGGCCTTCCCGGGCCGGTAGGCGATGGTGCGCTGGCATATCTGGCAGCGGGTGACCGGAAGATGGGTGACGGTCACCGGGAAGCGCCGGGAACTTGACTTGCTCATCACCTCCTATGGCGCCAGTCCCGCCGCGGTGGCCATGCCGTGCCCGGTGCTGGCCGCCCCGGTCACGGCGTGCGGGATACCGGACTGCGCTGCCTGGGGGCGTGAGGTGCGGTGGCATCGGCAATGGTGCCCCGGGGACGACATCCGCCGGGGACGACATCCGCCGGGCACGTTCATCACGCCCCCGTGAAGGCGAAGCCGCACGAAGTGGCGGAGTGCCCGGCCGCGGGGGGGCAGGGCCCCGGCCGGCAGGCAGGTGAAACCCCAGAGCCTCGGCTTGGCGGGCGCGGAGGGTCGGCGCACATGCCCGGCGGGACCGCCGGTACCGCTCACCCGCGGCCAGCGCTTCCCGGCACGGCCGGGTGCCAGGCCCCGGGACAATGACAGTGCACCGCGCGGGACAGTGATGGACCTGTCCTGGACCTGCCGCCGGCCTGCGGTTGACCTCACGCCCCGGCGCCGCGCCGGGTGCGGGTCAAATATCCCTGTCACCAGCGCACCCGCCGGGCGAGAGTCACTCGCAGATGGAGGGGTTCCAGGCAGAGGGGGGATCGACCCCGTATCCCCACATTGCTCTATGTGCTACAGCGCTGAAGTCGATCTCCAGCAGACGGACGGGCCGTATGCTCTCTGACGTGCAGAAACGCTGCCCGCTGTCTAGGGCGACTGCTGGTCCGGGGTGATTCAGTGACCAGAGCCACGCTTGACGGCCGGCGGAGCCGACTCGAACCCAGGGACCCGGCAAAGTCGTGAATTGAGGCTGTGACCTGCGGTGTCGTAACGGCAGGTGATGTGCCCGGCGTGTCCGCAGACGGCGGGCAGGGCCCGGGCGGAACGATGGAAGTTCCTACGCTCACCATCTTCTGCCGCGAGGGACACCCGCCCGCCGATGACATCTTCGCCTATCCCGGCTGCCCGCAGCCAGTACCTGCTCGATCTCCTCGCCCAGGTCCCAGACCCGCGGAGGAGGCGCGGGCGGCGGCACCCGCTGGCCGGGCTGCTCGCCGCCGGGATCGCGGCGGTGATCGCGGGGTCGAGGTCGTTCGCCGCGATCGGGCAGTGGGCCGCCGATGCCGGCCCGGAGGTGCTGGCCATGCTGGGCGCGGCCCGTGGCCCGGCGGAGGAGTCCACCTTCCGGCGTGCATTCGCCCTGGTCAGCCCCGATGTGCTCGACCGTGTCCTCGGTGCCTGGCTGCACACCAGGGCCGTGCAGGCCGGCGGCCGGCTGGTGATCGCGATCGACGGCAAGACTGTCCGCGGCGCGAAGGACAAGGCAGGGAAGGCGCCGCACCTGGTCGCGGCGCTGGCGCACGGCATCGGCGTGGTTCTCGGCCAGGTCGCCGTGGAGGAGAAATCGAACGAGATCCCGGCGGTGCGGGACCTGCTGAAAGCATTCGCCAGCCTCGCCTCCGCAGTCATCACGATTGACGCCATGCACACGCAGAGCGATACCGCGCAGGTCATCCTCGGCCGGGGCGCCGGCTATGTGATGACCGTCAAGGCCAACATGCCGACCCTGTACCGGCAGCTGAAGGAGCTGCCCTGGGCCGCTGTCCCGGCCATCTCGGCCGTGAGCACGGACCACGGCCGCAGAGCCCGCCGCACCATTAAGGTCGCGCTCGCGCCGGCCTGGATCGGATTCGCCGGCGCCGCCCAGGTCGCGCAGCTGCGGCGCACGGTCACGAAGAACGGGAAGAAGACCGTCGAAGTCGTCTACCTCATCACCAGCGAGCGTGAAGCCGGCCCGGCCACCCTGGCCGCCTGGGTCCGCGGCCACTGGGAGATCGAAAACCGCCTTCACTGGGTGAGGGACGTGACCTATCAGGAGGACAAATCGCTGGTCAGGACGGGAAACGCGCCCCGTGTGATGGCATCACTGCGCATTCTCTGAACTTGGAGATGATCTTGTGATCGGGTCGGCCGCCTGTTCACTTCTGTTCGCTGGCGTGCAGGACTCTGGCGGTGAGGGCGGGCATGCCGATGTTGACGGGGTCGGCTGAGTGGGAGCGCCGGTCGATCTGGGCAAGCTTGTCGCGGGCGCCGGCGAGGCTGATCTTGAGTCCTTCGGCTTCGCCGTGCCAGCCTTCCCGTTCGGCTTCGGCGATGCGGGTGATCAGGTTGTCGCGGATCTCGGCGATGCGGGGCCGCTGGGCGGGAGAGGGCCAGTGCATGCTGCAGCGCAGGCAGCTGTGCTCGTGAATGCATGGGGTGCCGAACGCGCGGCCGCAGGTGCCGGTGGCGACTTTGCGGAGCTCGAAATGGCCAAGGAACTCGGTCCATTCTTCGTCGGTGGGGGCCCGGTATTCCTCGCTGGGCCGCAGAGCACGGCGCCGGGCCAGGAACGCCAGGTGGGCCTGGATCGCCTCGTCGGGGTAGACGGCCTTGTATCCCATGGTCACATTCAGGTCCTGGTGGCCGGCGATGATCTGGGCGATGTGCGGGGGCAGGCCGCTCATGATGGCGTCGGTGATGAAGATCCGCCGGAAGTCGTGAGGGCTGTAGTGCAGCGGGCTCCCGTCGGCGTGGTCGGTCAGGCCGGTGCCAGCCAGGGCGGCGTTGAGCATGTTCCGGATCGTGCTGTCGCAGATCCTGCGGTTGTCGGCGCCGAACCGGCGCTGGAACAGCAGCGGAGCCGGGCCGATCCACAGGCATTCGCGCCGGTCGTATGCCCGGACGAGAGGCACCGCTTCGGTGTCGCCGCGGATCCGGCGGATGATGACCGACAGCACATCGGCCAGCTCCGGGCTGACGACCAGGAGCCGTTCGGTGTCGGTCTTCGACGGGATGATCTGCAGCAGGGGAACGAGCTCGCCGGTGGCGGGCAGCCGGTACTGGACCAGGCTGTGGTGGCTGATCTCCAGGAGCTCTTCGACGCGAACGCCGGTCAGGCGAAGCACTTCCACAGCGGCCCAGGCCCAGAACGCCAGGTCCTCTTCCACGGCCAGATCACGCCGTTTCCCTGTGGCCGGATCGTCCGCCCAGATCTTCCCGCTGACCGAGTAGGTGGTCACCGACCGGATCAGGGTCTGCCCCGCAGCCGTGAAGGCCTCGCCCGGGTGCGCCTGCCGGGCGGCCTGCAGCAGCGCTTCGGCGCTCTTGCGCCGCTCGTCGATGGCCCGGACCAGGACCGGCAGGACGGGAAGTCGTTCCCGGGTGCGGGCGTCCATGCGTGACTTGCGGTGCCGGGCGGCCTTGCGCTGGTTGATCTCCTCCGCGCCGATGGGGCAGGGAACGGCCCAGGCAGCCCACCGGCCAGGGTCCTCGATGGCCCACTGCGCCAGGTCCAGGTAGAAGGCCCGCACCGGGGTCAGGCACTGGCGGTAGCTGATCCGGTCGACGGTGACGGTGGTCTTTGCGCCCGTGCCGGTCACGATGGTCTTCCGCCTCGACCGCAGCCGCTGTTTCCAGGCTTCGGACACCTGCGTGGGCAGGTGCAGGCTGCTGATGCCAGGGTGATGGCGTTCAAGGTCTTTCCAGAAACCGCCGGCCAGGGCAGCAGAAAGCTTCCGCAGGCTGCTGTAATCCAGTGCGGGCTGCCGCTCCTTCAGGTAGTCCACCAGCAGGTCACGGACAGGCCTGCAGGCCAGGTCGTAACGGTCGATCAGTTCCCCGGGAGTGCGCTGGCGCGACGATGTCAGCTCTCGCAGCATCTGCGGTGCCGCGGCTTCGAAGATCCCCATCTGGTGGAGCATCCGGTAGAACCCCGAGCCATGTGCCATGGGCTTGGCATGCGCGCTGGCCTCGGCGTCCAGCAATTCCAGGATGTCACCCACGGTGATCTGCCGGAGCAGGCCGCCTTTGGCGCCGATGATGACGGCGCCGCGGTGCAGGACGTGTGCCCGGGCCCCGGCCGAGACGTGCGGATCACGGTCGCACAGGTCCCGCAGCCGGGCGAACCCGTCGGTGTCCCTGGCCGCCTGCATGCCCAGGCTCAGATGACCGCCACGCATCACTGCGCCTGCGAACCAGGCCATGCCAGGACGCACCGCATCGGCGCAGATCACTATCAGCAGGGCCGCCGACAACCGCCCTAGGCGCGCGCCGGAATACTGGCCGCGGCCATGAAGCCAGCCCGCTGGCACCTCCCGCCATCCCCGGCCGGCGATGTCGGCTCCGCTGGCCAGCCACCGGTCCTGCCAGCTGTCACCCGGCTGATCTTCCAGCCAGTCCAGCAGCGACTTCAGCCCGAGCACGCGTCCCTTCTGAGCGCCGGCACTGCCTGAGACGAATGGCGCGCAGGTCAGCCGGCCGAGTGTCTCTTCCCGGCTTGCCATGGTCGCTGGCCAGCCGGCGGCTGCCACCCGCGCGGGAAACCGGGCGCGCATGCCCGCGAGAGCAGGCGGGGCCGGTGATCCCGGCACCTCCTGTTCCGGCAGGACGGAGGTCACGACGCCCCGTTCCCGAACAGCACGTCCAGTACCTCAGGCCGGTAGCCAGGTGCCGGAGCCGGACGCGCGCGCACGGACGCCCGCCGGGTCTGCTCAGCGTGGTGGGCCAGAACCCGGCGGATCACCTCTTCCTTGCGCGGAGTCAGGTAGATCTGAGTCGTCGTGAGCTGCGCGTGCCCCAGGATGAGTTGCACGTCGGTGAGCGGCAGGGCCGGGTCCTCAGCCATCCGGTAAGCAGCCGTATGACGCAGCGAATGCAACGTCGCCGTCGTGCCGGCCCTGGCGTTCACCCGCTCGAACATGCGGTGCACCGCGTGATAGGTCAGCGGCCGGGCAGGACGCCGCGCCGCCCACCACAATGGCTGCCGCCGCCCCTTCGGTATCAGCTCCTCCATCTCTGCCTGATAGAGCCGCAGCCACACGAACGCGTCGGTCGAGGCCGGCAACTCCTGCAGCTCGCGGGTGCCTTTCCGGACGACCGTGATTAGCTGCCGCCCCGGGTCGATGCCAGCCAGGGTCGCCGACAGCAGTTCAGACGCCCGCGCCCCGGTCAACACGTAGAAGGCGACCAGCGCCCGGTCCCGGTGCGACGGCAACCCCGCGAAGATCTCGTTGAACTCGCCGTCCGGGATACTGCGGGGAATCCGGTCCGGCACCCTGGGCCGGTAAAGCCCGCTGCGCTCGTGACGGTAGGGCTCCATCGGGTTGTGGTGCGCGTGCGCCCGCCCGCCCCGCCGGGACCGATCCAGCGGGAACGGGTTGATGACCGGCCCGCTGCCCGCATCCAGATGGAAGTTATAGAAGGCCCGCAGCACCGTTTCGGAGTGCGCCCGCACCGACGGCGCGTATGCCTCACCCGCCGGAACGCCCCACAGCGCACCGGCCTGGCCACCGGTGCGCCGATGCGGCCGGGGCTGCTTGCCGGTGACCTGCAGCCATCTGCAGAAATCGCGGGCCTCGGCGCGGGTCGCCCGATCCCAGGCCACTCCAGTGCCCGCCTGCAAGAACCGGAACCAGCGAAGAAGATCCATCCCATACGAGCAGACCGTGGACTCCGCCCGCCCTGCCGCCAGAAGATCCCGGAAGTAGGCCGTGACCGCAGCCACAGCCACACCGTCAGCATCGACCAGCCGGTAAGGCTCGTAACGATCACCAGTCGCTACCAGCCGGCCAGCCTGAGGTACTACCAACCCCGCCAGATCCCTGGACGGCTCATCGTCTCCGATCATGGTGCGAGACCATGCCAGGACAAGTCGCGACGCATGCGCTGAACTGCAGAAACTATGGGCCTTGTTCAGTCAACAGGTAGCCTGGCCATCAGCCTGCTGCGCCTGGACGGCCAGACCAACATCGCCGCCGCCAACCGCCACCACGCCCGCGAGCCACAGCGGACGCTCGAGCTACTTCAGACCGCATGAGCGACTTTGCCGTGTCCCTGGACTCGAACCCTATGGAAACCGGCTTGAACCCCCATGGCGCAGTGATCACGCGCAGGATCGATCACGTGGTCGTTAACCGGGCTAATGCGCGCCGAACGCCGATTTAGCGCGGCGTCATAACCGTGTCGGCGGTGGACGCGAGAGCGCGCCGATTGCCCGGTTCCGTGCCTGGCTCCCCTGGACTGCCCATCCGGGCGCCGGGCGCCGCGCCGCCGCGGTTAGCGGGTAGTTCCGCTGACCGCAAGGACCAGCAACCAGCCGCGGGCGCGCTTGGTCGGTTCAGGCCGCGGGTTCTGCGGCGGAGCTGCGGAATGCCTTCCGGGAGAGGCCGAAGAGGATGGCCGTCGCGGTGAGGGCGCCGGCGAGCGGGAAGGCGGCTGCGGCTCCAGCTCCGGCGGTGTGCACAACGGCGGTTGTGAGAGCCACCGAGACGGGGAACGCGCCGGCCGATGCGAGCATGACCAGGCCCATGATGCGCCCGAGGGACGCCGGGGGGGAACGAACGCTGCAGAGCGGTCACGATGATGAGTTCGCCCACCGCGTTGGCCAGCCCGAAGGCGACGGCGCTGACGGCCGCTCCGGCGAGCCCGGCGACGGGAAACAGCGCCAGGGCAGCGGTCTGGGCGAGGAACAGGCGGCCGGCGGTCACGGCAGGGCGCCGCGAGCGGATCCAGGCGCCGAGGGTGGTGCCGGCCACCGCGCCGGCCGCCAGCGCGGCGAGCACCAGGCCGTGGCCCGACGTGCCGAAGCGCTGGTGAGCGAGGACGGGCAGGGTTACGGCGAATACGCCGCCGGAGGCAAGGTTGCCGGCCAGCACGACGACGAGCATTACCGGCAGCGCCGGGGTCGCCGCGAGCACGGCCCGGAGCTTTCGGCGCGGTGTGCTGTTGCTGCGGCGGGACGGCGGCCGGCCGCAGCGACGCGAGGGTAAGGGCGGAGATGGCGAAGGTGACCGCGTCGAGTGCAAAGGCGGCGGCCGGCCCGGCGCGGGCCACCAGCGCAGCGCCGATCAGCGGCCCGGCGAGGCTGCCGGCCTGGGGGCGCCGGTGAGTGCGGCGTTGGCCCGCTGTAGGCGGTGTCCGGGCGCGATGGCGGGCATGAGCGCGTACGAGCCGGGCACGAACGTACCCTGGCAGGCGCCGGCCAGTGCCGAGAAGAGCGCGAGCGTGACCAGCGAGGGCGGGCGGAGGGCGACCTGGATCGCGAGGCCGCCGATCAGCACGGCGCGGAGCACGTCCACGACGAGCAGGACACGGCGGGCTCCGAGCCGGTCGCAGAGGAGACCGCCGGCTGGCATGGCCGCAGCACGGGCGACGCCATAGGCGGCCAGGGGTCGTCCCTAGCGCTGCCGCCCCGCCGTGGCCGGTCAGCACGTACCACGGCAACGCCACCGCGTAGCTGGCATCGCCGGCCGTCGACGCTGCCTGGCCGCCGACAGGCAACCCGGCCCCGCGGCCGCCGCCTGTCGCGGGGCGCTCCGCGGCCGGCTCACGCTCGTGCCCCACGCAGGCCATGACCACGCTGCTGCCGGGCCCTTCACCGGAGGCCGGGGTGGTGGCCGGCCCTGTTCGGTTTCTTCTCCTCAGGTCCTCGGCGCTGGCGGGATGGTCTTACCGTGGCGGTGCCGGGTCAGGCCCGGCACCGCCACCTTCCTTGTCAGGTGCCGTCTACGGCGGTGACCTCGTGCGCGGCCTGGGTGATCATGCCGGGCTGGCCGGGGATGCCGAGCTGGCGGAGTCCGGGCAGGATCCGGGTCTGGACGAACGTGCCGAACAGTTCTTCGCTGTCCCACACGTCGGTCATGCGCAGAACGCCGTCGCCGAACGAGGCGACGTGAAGGCGCATCCCGGCGGGCACGTCGCGGTCCCAGCTGACAGTCTCGCGGAGCGCGTCGTACTGGTCGGGTGTGATGCCGTCCCACTTCTGCATGATGACGATGGCCATGATTTCCTCCTGGTGATGATGTGGCGGTGGTGTGCCGGTGAAACGGGATTACAGGGGCAGCGGGTTGCTGAGCACGCCACTGCCCGGCCGGCGGCCGGCGAGCGTGCGGATGAAGCCGATGGCGTCGATCTCGATGTGCTCGCCGTCGCGGCCGTTGCGGAAGGTGCCGCCGGCCGGCCCGTCAAGCACCAGGTCGAACGACAGGTCGTGGATCTCGGCCCATTCGGCGACGATGTCGGCGACCAGCCGGCCGTCGTGGTCCGGCTTGAGGTCCATCGGCCTGCCCGTCGCGGCGCAGATGTCGATGCGGTGGCACCACACGTCGCGGGTGAACCCCACGTCGAGCAGGTACTTCAGCGGCCGCCAGCCAATGGGCGGACCGAACGGCAGCGGGGCGAACCGCATCGGGGCCGGGGTCCCCCAGCGGCCCTTGACCGCCTTCGGTCCGACGGCCTTCAGCTGCCCGACGAGCTCGGCGTTGGACAGGTGCTCACGCTCGCGGACCTGCAGCTCGTTCAGGCCGTCGACCCAGTGGTGTGAATCGATCTGCTTGTTCAGCGGCAGCCCCCGGCGCAGCTGGTGTGCGAACTCGCCCACCGAGGCCTGCGCGTCGGCCGACCCGAGCACGTGCAGCGCGATCTTGCGGACGTCCCAGGCGGTGCAGTCGGTGGGCGTCGCCCACTCGTCCGGTGTGAGCGCGGCGGTCAGTTCCGCGAAGCGCCGGAACTCGTCCTCCGCGAGGCGGCGGGCTTCCGCGCGGCCGATGCGGTCGGTGTTCATTGGGTCCTCCCCCTTGCGATGGCATCGTCGGCCAGCAGGTCGACGAGGCGGCTGAGATGGCGGAGCCAGCGGTCGCCGCCGGGATCGTTGCTGATCTGGGCGTCGGTGACGCCTGCGGTGATGGCGACGATGCAGTCCATGTCGCCTTGCTCTGTCACCCCGGCCGCGCGCATCAGCGTGTACGCGTCGCCGAGTACCTTCCCGGCCAGCGCGTAGGACTCCGCCGAGGGCGTGAAGCCGGGGATGGGCCGGTGGAACAGCAGCTGGTACCGCTCGCTGTCCTCGCTGCCGAATGCAGCGAACGTGTGCAGCCACTGCTTGAGTGCCTCGCGGGGCTCCGGGGACAACGTCACGCCGTCCAGGCGCTCGAGGAGCTGCCGGTTGCCGTCGGCGAACATCGCGTCGTACAGCGCGAGCTTCGAGTCGAAGTACACGTACAGCGAGGGCTGCCGCATACCGACTGCCCGCGCCAGGCCGTGCAGCGACACCCCGGCGATCCCGTCCGCCCGGGCCAGTATCCAGGCGGACGCCACGATCTCCGCTGTCTTCTCCGCACGGCGCTTCGCGACCGAGTTCGCCATATCTGTTACGCCCTGGTCAGATCGCGAGCGGCCCGTAGGCCCGCGGCGCGGCCGCGGCCGGCCGACGGACTACCGCCGGGCGCCGTCCCCAGCCGGCCGTCCCGGAGGGCGAACCGCTGGAGCGTGCCGGGCCTGGCGGGCGGTGCCGCGGCCGGCCGGCGGCGCTCCGCCTCGACGAGCATTTCCCGGTGCCGGCCGTCCGCCAGTCGCTGGGCCATGTAGATCGGTACCATCCCGGTCCCCTTCAGATCTCCTATCGCTGATAGGAGATTAGCCTATCGCCGATAGGAGTTCAAGGGCCTATCGGCGATAGGAGAAATCTTTTGCTCGGAACCGGGAGCCCCGTGCAGGCCGGGCACGTCCCATGGCAAGATCGCCACGCACGTAATCAGCCGCGTGCCAGCGGGCGCCCTGCACGGCTCGGCCACTGGCATCATGCGGCCCCCGGGCGAGGTTTCCTGGATCACCCGACGCTGGCCGCGGGGCCACCCGCGGACACCGGCGTGCGAGGCGGCTTCCTGCACGTCGCGCAGCGGCACCCCCGCGTCGAGCGCGGCGGCGATGAACGCGTGCCACAGCGCGTGCGGAGGTACCCGGTCACGGGAAATTGAAGCGCCGAGGGTCCCGCCCGGACAGAGCCCAGGCCGGGGACGCCGGCGTCCGGGCCACCGCCCGGCCAGAAGTGATGAAAATGTTCCCTTTTGCTGCAACTGGCGGCACCAGAGACCCCATCCAGTGCGTCGGCGGCCGGGGGACGCTCAGATCAGCCAGATCCGCGCTGAGCGTGAGCGGTCCTGCCATGCAGCGGCCGCCGACCAGATCGGCGGTTATCGGGTATTTGTCTGGTTCGGCCACTGTTGAGCTGAGACAGCGGACTCGGAGCGCGGCTCACGTTGGGCTCGCTGACGGTCTGATTGTGGCCTGTGCCGTGGCAGGAGGTCGCTCTCGGACAACTTGAAGACTTCGATGCCGCGGGCCTGCGCGCTGGTGCGCATACCGGAGTCGCCGGTGATCAGCGTTGCCGGGTTTCCGGTGGCTTGGCGGAGCAGGTCGCAGCGGTCGAGGATCTCTTGGTCGTTGCTGGCGGCACGGAGATGGCCGACCTCGTCGGGCAGCACCTCGACGGTGACGTTCTGGCTCATGCTGGAGTAGCCGTCAGGGGGCGATGTTGTGACGTGCTTGTCGATCAGGGTCAGGAGTTCGCGTGCCCGCTGCTGGAACTCCTCGCGGCGCGCGTACTTCTTGTCGTCCAGCTCGTTGACGACCGCGATCGGGATGACCAGGCGGACCAGGCCCTCCTTCATCCGATCGGCCCACGGGAGGTGGTCGAAGCGCGTGTAGTGGAGCAACGCGTTGGTGTCTGGCACGCAGATGCGCCCGGGCCTGTCCCAAGCCGCGTCAGCTCCCGTAGCCGCGTCCGGACCTCACCAAGGCGTCCTCCGGGATCATCGGGGATGCCCGCGTAACCGCACTGGAACCGCAGTTCCTCCTGCACCAGCCGACTCATCAGTCTCGCGTCCGATGAGGAAGCCGAGCAGATATGCCAGTATCCCCGCTCCAGGACCGGATCCTTGGCCCCAGCGTCGGAGAAGACTTCCTGCAGCCGCACCTCGGCCTCGGCTACCCAGTTCAGGTAGAGATGGCGCTTCAGGTCAGCGTCCTCCGCCACCCCGGCAAGCGGCCTCTGCGAAGCAGAGATCAGCTCATCGATCACCGCAATGGCACGCTGGGCGGTCACCTCGTGACGCAGATGCATGCATCGAACGTAGCGGATCAGCGTCATCGCTTAAGCCCGTGGCGCAGGGGCTCGCGGAGACTCAAGGACGCCGGGCTACCGTGAGCGAAAGCAATGCCATGCACCGGATCGATGCTCCTATGGGAGTCAAGGGCTCTAATAGCTTTTCTGGGGGTTATTTCCGGTTGTTGAAAGGGGGGATGCGGGCCGGGCTGGGCTGCTGGTTGCGGACAAGACAGGGATGGGCCGCGCAGTCAAAGGGCAGGCTCTTATTAGGTCACGCCCAGCAGGTCATGGCGTAGGCCCGGGAGCGGCCGGCGGATCGTTCGAAGGCCAGCGCGTCTGCGGCAGCCGATTCGCGGGCCAGGCCGCTCCCGGGAGCTGGCGTCAGCCGGCAGGTGCCCGAAGGAGCGGATAGACCTCGCGGGCGGCATACCGCTTGAGGCAGCGGATGATTTCCTTCTTCGACAGGCCTTCTTTGGTGCGCCGGTCGACGTAGGCGCGGGTGGGTGGATGGGAGCTCATCCGGGTGATGACGATGCGCCACAGGGCGTGGTTGGCCTGGCGGTCACCGCCACGGTTGAGCCGATGGCGGGTCCGCTTGCCGGAAGAGGCGGGGATCGGGGCGACGCCACACAGGTGGGCCCAGGCGGCCTCGGAGCGGAGCCGTTCTGGATGATCCCCAGCGGAGACCAGCAGCAGTGCGGCGGTCTCGGGGCCCACGCCGTAGAGGGCGAGCAGGCCAGGTGCACGGACGGTCACGAGCGGGACGATGAGGTCGTCCAGGCGCTCGATCTGGTCGTCGAGGAACTCGCTGCGCCGTCCCAGTTCCCGCAGGGCGAACCGGGTGGCATAGGCCGCCGCGTCGCCGGGCCGGGGCCGTAGTAAGGCGGTCTCGGCGACCAGGGCGGCCGCGGTGTGCTGGGAGAACCGGGCCCGCAGGTCATCTGGCCCGGTCAAGATCAAGGCCCTGGCCTGGTTGATGGTCTGGGTCCGCTCGGCGCGGGCGCTGCGCTTGGCGACCATCAGCGCCCGGATCGCCTCCACCGCGCCGTCGCGGCCCTTCGGCGCGCCGCGGGCCCGCCCGGACTGCGCGGCCCGGGCGGCGCTCACCGCATCGAGCGGGTCGGACTTGCCTTGCCGGCGGCGGTCCTGGCGGTCGGAGCGGTCCACCTCCACGACCTGGATGCCAGCTGTGGTGATGTGCCGGGCTAGCCCTGCGCCATAGCTGCCGGTCCCCTCGATCCCGACCAGGCACACCGTCCCGAACCCGCTCAGCCAGCCCAGCAGCTGGGCATAGCCGGCGGCGGTAGCGGGGAACTCCTGGACGCCGAGTAACCCGCCGATGGGATCCAGGGCGGCAGCCATGTGGGTATCGGCGTGGGTGTCCACGCCGCCGGTAATGGCGCGTGTCTCTACGATGGTCACGTCATCCCTTTCTGTGGTTGAGGGATGGCACGCACCTGCTGGCCGCCCGGACCTGTGACACCCCGGCCTCTTGCCCAGGCCAGGCAGATCAGACCGGCAGCGCCGGTGGGTGCCTGAAAACCTGGGGCCCGGCCGACAGGTCGATATCAAGACAGCCCGAGCGGCGTCGGCCGATTCGGAGGTCAGGCCGGGACCCAGGCCCCTGACCCTACGCCGCTACCCGTCCCAAACCACGCAGGCGTGGCCGGAAGAGGACTAGCAGGGCCAGAAGCACCATCCACATCCTCCCTGCCGATTCGGCGCGGGTAGTCGTGGAGCCGGTAGTGAGGACTGTCGCGTGCAGATCCGCAAGTTCGGAGTGCGGGTAGGCCGTCGAGGACGCGCCCCTCCATGTGGCTGCACGAATACGTCCAGGGTGGTGCTATCGATGGCTATTTCGACCTATTGAGTTCGCCACTGGATTGCCGATCCGGTATGCCCTGTCAAGCGGGCAAACACCGAGACAGCTCAAGTTGTGGAAGAGCAGCCGCGGTATCGGCTATGCACGTTCTGGAGTTACCGGGATGGAGCCTGCGCCTGCACAAGCTGGAACCCGCCCCCGGAACCGCGTGGGTGGTCCGGCGGATCTTCCGCGAGTACCTCGCTGGGCGAGGCCTGTTCGCCATCGCCGAGGCGCTCACCCGCGACCGGGTCCCCTCCCCATCCCAGCACGACGCGGCCCGCAACCCGCACCGCAGCGGGGAGGGATGGGCCAAGAGCGCCGTCCGCGCCATCTTGCGCAACCCCCGGTACACCGGCCGGCAGGTCTGGAACAAGCAGCGCAAAGACGAGATCCTGCTCGACGTCAACGACGTCGCCCGCGGCTATGAGACCCGGATGCGCTGGAACGACACCCGGCAGTGGGTCTGGTCCGAAACCCTCGCCCACGAGCCGCTGGTCTCCGTCGGGGACTTCGAGGCCGCCCAGGCCATCATGGCCGACGCCGGGCGCGCCCGGCAGGCCAGCCACGAGACCCGCCAGCGGGTCTGCAACCCCTACGTCCTGCGCGGCCGGCTTTACTGCGGGTTCTGCCATCGCAGAATGCAAGGCCAGTACAACCACGGTGCTGCCTCGTGAGCTCAACGGGTCAGCGCAACACCTCGATGACGGAGGTGCTGTGTGAGCATTGGTGGGCGGCCTGCGATTCCGGTCGCGGTGCAGCGTGAGTTCTGGGCCGCGGTCCGGTCGGGGATGGTGGTCGCGGAGGCGGCTTCTTGTGTCGGCGTGTCGATCACGGTCGCATGGCGGTGGTTCCGCCACGTTGGCGGGGTGATGCCCCCGGATTTCTCGTCGTCTCCGCACCCGGTCACCGTGCGCCGGCTCTCGCTCGACGAACGCGAGGAGATCGCCTGCCGTCGCGCGGCCGGTGAGGGAGTGCGAGCGATCGCGGGCGCTCTCGGCCGGTCACCTTCAACGATCAGCCGGGAGCTGCGCCGCGGGACCGTGCGCCGCAAGTCCGGCTATCGAGCCAGCGTGGCTCAGGCCCTGGCCGACCAGCGCGCCCGGCGTCCGAAGGCACGGGTGCTTGAGCGCAACGACAGGCTGCGTGAGCACGTGCAGAATCGGTTGCATGCCAAGGACAGCCCCGAGCAGATCAGCCACCGCCTGCTGATCGACTACCCAGACGACCAGACGATGCGCATCTCCCACGAGACGATCTACCGCTGCCTCTACGTGCAAGGCCGTGGCGGCCTGCGCCGAGAGCTGGTGACATGCCTGCGGACCGGGCGAGCGCTACGCAAGACCCGGCGGACAACCGAACGGCGCGGACGGATCACCGGCATGGTCAACATCGCCGAGCGTCCCGCGGAGGCCGCTGATCGTGCGGTTCCCGGGCACTGGGAGGGGGACCTCATTACCGGGGCGGAGAACAAGTCCGCGATTGGCACACTCGTCGAGCGGGCCACCGGCTACGTGACGCTGCTACACCTACCGAACGGTCATGGCGCTGACGCGGTACAGGAGGCGATGGTCGAGGCGATGAGCCATCTGCCCGCCACCCTGCGCCGGACCCTCGCGTGGGACCAGGGAATCGAGATGGCAAACCACGTCGCGATCGCGAACGCCACCGAGCTTGCGATCTACTTCTGCGACCCGCACTCGCCGTGGCAGCGGGCAACCAACGAGAACACGAACGGCCTGCTGCGTCAGTACTTTCCGAAGAGCACCGGCCTGTCCGGCTATCACCGCGACTACCTCGACTTCGTCGCCGCCCAACTGAACAACAGGCCTCGTAAGCGACTCGGCTGGCGAACCCCGGCCGAGGCTCTGGATCAGCTACTCTCAGAGTCCGGGAATCCACCCGGTGTTGCGCTGACCGGTTGAATCCGCCCCTACTACCGGTGCCGGTACCCCAAGGAATACGCCCTCGCCAGCCACGTCCGCCACCCCGGCAACGTCTACCTCCGCGAGGCCGACGTCCTGCCCGCCATCGACAAGTGGCTGTCGGTCATCTTCGCCCCTCACCGGCTCGCCCGGACCATCCGCGAGATGCAAGCAGCCCAGCCCCCCGCCGCCACCGGACCCGCCGAGCCCGGCGAAGACACCCGCGCCGTCATCGCCGACTGCGACGCCCGGCTCGCCCGCTACCAGGCCACCCTCGACGCCGGAGCCGACCCCCAGGCCGTCGCCGAGTGGACCCGCCAGGTAAAAGCCGAACGCGCCGCCGCACTCGCCCGCGACGCCAGCCAGGCCCACAGCAAGGCCGCCCGCCAGCTCACCGAAGACGACATCGACGCCCTCATCACCGCCCTCGGCAACCTGCGCGACGTCATCCGCGACGCCAGGCCCGCCGAGAAGTCAGCCATCTACGACCAGCTCGACCTCAAGGTCACCTTCAAGCCCGGAGAAGCGAAAATCCGGGCCGAAGTCACCATCGGCCCAGAGAAATATGTAGAGCACGCGCAGCAACGTGGGGATACGGGTCGTGTCCGAGGGGGGACTTGAACCCCCATGCCCCTTTCAGGGCACTAGCACCTCAAGCTAGCGCGTCTGCCTATTCCGCCACCCGGACGTCCGCCAGGCCACGGTATCCACCGGACCGGCCGCCTCACGATAGCAAATCCGGCCCGTTCCGGCGAAGAGAGTCGATGCTCCTGCCCACCTCCTAGCCAGTCACCCGCCCGCCACAGCGACCGGCCCTCGCCCCGGGCCATCCGGCCGCCGCCGAACCCCACCCCCAACGACCCGCCATGCAAGGCCACCCGCACCACACCAGCCACCCGACACAACGCCACCCCAAACACACCAGTGGTGCGCCCCGGTGGACCGTGCCCGCTTCGGTGGACATCCGGCTTAGCTGCCCGATTCGTCGGGAGCGTAAGAAATGGGTTCGACACGCCGCTCATATACGCCGGAGTACAAGGCGCAATCGGTAGCTTTCGTCCTTGACGGTGGCCGCCCGGTTGCCGAGGTCGCCCGCAATATCGGCGTCCACGAGATGACTCTTGGCAAGTGGGTGAAGGTGGCACGAGATGCCGCGGAGTCCGGGAAGTCCCCGGATGTGCCGCTGGGTGAGTCCGAGCGGGCCGAGCTGGTGCGGCTGCGCGCTGAGTCCCGGGATGACAAGTCCACAATCGCTGAGCTTCGGATGCAGGTGGAGTTCGCAAAAAAAGTTGCGACCTGGTTCGCGAAAGGCAGTCAGTAAGATTCGCTGCCATCGCGGACTGGGCTGATTCTGGCGATTACCCGGTGTCATTCATGTGCGCCTGGCTCGGGGTCTCCCGTTCCGGCTATTATGCGTGGCGGGGCGCGGAGCCGTCCCAGCGGTCCAAAGACGACTCGGCGCTGGTCGCGGTTATGAGGAAAATCTATGAGGACGCGCGGGGCAATCCCGGGGTGCGCCGGATGCGCGCGGGCCTGGCGGCGCTGGGGCACCTGGTGTCGCACAAGCGCGTGCACCGGCTGATGCAGGCCGCTGGCCTGCGCGGGCGCCACCCGAGAGCCTGGAAGCGGACTACCATCGGCGGGGACAAGCCGGTGCCCGCCCCCGACCTGATCGGCCGGGACTTCACCGCCGGCCGCCCCGATGAGAAATGGTGCGGCGACATCACGTACGTGAAAACGTGGGATGGGTGGGCTTACCTCGCGACCGTCATCGACCTGCACTCACGCAAACTCATCGGCTGGGCCATCGCCGATCATATGCGGACCAGCCTGGTCACGGCGGCCCTCGATATGGCCATCTCTGCCCGGAAACCGCCCCCGGGAGTCGTCTTTCATTCCGACCGCGGCTGCCAATATACATCTTCGGTGTTCGACGATTACTGCACCAGGAATAACATCAGGAGGTCCCTGGGAAGGACGGGAATCTGTTACGACAATGCCGTATCGGAATCGTTCTTCGCGACATACAAGAAAGAGCTGATCCATACCCGCCCGTGGCCCTCGCTGGCGAGCTTGAAGAAGGAGACGTCTGACTGGATCAGCAACTACTACAATCCGCTGCGGAGGCATTCGACGCTCGGGTACTTGACACCTGAGGAATACGAACTAGGATATAGGCAACTCAGTCAATTGGCAGCCTAATTCGGTGTCCAAAAAAGTGGGAACGCTCCACGGTGATCTTGGAGACTGGTCCGCTTGGCTGCCTGTCGCTCAGGCGGCCGATGCTTGTGCCTGGTAGAACGCTTCCTCGTATTCGAGCGGCGAAACGTTCTTACAATAAGAGTGTATCCTTTTAGCGTTGTACCATTCAACCCATTCCATAGTGGCCTTCGTCACATCGGCGATTCCTTTCCACGGGCCGCGCAGGTCGATGAGCTCCCGCTTGTACAAGCTGTTGAGCGACTCCGCAGCGGCATTATCGTACGAATCGCCCTTGGACCCGACAGAGCGAACGGCACCGACCTCGTCCAGCCGATCGGTATAGCAGATCGACGTATATTGCACACCACGATCGGAATGGTGGATGAGCCGGTCTCCGACGCGGTCTTTCCGCCTCCAGATTCCCATTTCAAGAGCATCGAGGGCGAGTTCGGCGCGCAGGTGATCTGCGACAGCCCACCCGACGATCCCGCGCGAATAAAGGTCCATGACGAACGCGGTGTAGCACCATCCGGACGCGGTCGGCACATAGGTGATGTCCGCGACCCAGCGGGCGTTCGGTGCCGCCGCGCCGAAATCACGCTCCAGCAGGTCAGATGGGCGATCGGCGGGATCAGAGGCCACCGTGGTCCGCGGCTTCTTCGCCGGCGTGCCCACCCCGGCGATGCCCAGTTCGCGCATCAGGCGCTCCACCGTGCAGCGGGCCACCGCGACACCGGCCGCGTTCAGCTCCAGCCAGATCTTCCGCGCCCCATAGATGCGGTTGCCCGGCCCCGGCTGATCCCAGACAGCCATAATCCGTTCTTTCAGCTTCTCATCACGCAACCGGCGATCCGGCGGCCTGGCCTCGCGGCGTTTCGCGGCATAATACGTGCTGGATGGAAAACTCAGGGCAGCGCAGATCGGCTCCACACCAAACCGATCCCGATACGTATCGACGAACCCGACGAGCGCTACAGTTTGAAGTCGAGTTCCCGGGCGAAATAACTACTGGCCGCCCGCAGAATCTCATTCACCCGCTCCAGCTCGGCCACCCGGCGCTTCAGCACCCGGATCTCCGCCGCCTCCTCCCGCGACGTCCCAGGACGCGTCCCGGCATCGACCTCAGCCTGGCGCACCCACTTCCGCAGCGTCTCCGCCGAACCGATACCCAACTGCATGGCCACCGACGTAATCGCGGCGAATTCCGTGTCGTACTCGCTACGCACGTCGGCGACCATCACCACCGCCCGCCGGCGCAGCTCCGCAGAGTAAGGGGACTTTCGAGCCATGACTTGATCTTCCCTCCTGATCAAGTCTCCAACGAACCCGGGATGACCCACCAGCGCCAACTGCCGAAGCGTTGGTCCAACTCCCGAGCACCACACCGCACGGCGCCGGCCACGCACTGGCGTTAAAAAGCAAGCTGGCACCGGCCGGCCCCCATCAGCGGACAGATGCGACCATGGGTTGATGACGCAGAACCCAGCCATCCCGACCGCCCAGGACGAAGTCGCCGACCTGTGCAGCGACCTGATCCGGATCGACACGTCCAACCGGGGTGACAACTCCGGCCCTGGCGAGCGCCAGGCAGCAGAACACGTTGCCGCCCTCCTCGCCGACGTCGGCGTCGCGCCGACCATCCTGGAGTCGGACAAGGACCGGGCCAGCGTCGTCGCCCGGATAGCCGGCGAGGATCCGACCCGCCCCGCGCTCCTTATCCACGGCCACCTGGACGTAGTGCCGGCCCACGCGCCGGACTGGCAGGTGGACCCGTTCTCCGGGGAGATCAGGGATGGCTGCGTCTGGGGCCGCGGCGCCGTGGACATGAAGGACATGGACGCGATGATGCTGGCCGTCGTCCGGCAGCGGATGCGCGAGGGCCGGCGGCCGCCGCGCGACGTGGTGCTGGCGTTCCTGGCCGACGAGGAGGCGGGCGGCTCCTACGGCGCGCGGTGGCTGGTGGACAACCACCCTCACCTGTTCGAGGGCGTCAGCGAGGCGATCGGCGAGGTCGGCGGGTTCAGCGTCACGCTGGCCGGCCGCCGCCTGTACGTGATCCAGATCGCCGAGAAGGGCATGGCCTGGATGCGGCTGACCGCCCACGGCACCGCCGGGCACGGCTCCATGCTGCAGCCGGACAACGCGATCACCGAGCTGGCCGAGACCGTGGCCCGGATCGGCCGCCACGACTGGCCGGTCCGGCTCACCCCCGCGGTCGAGGAGTTCATGGCCGCCGCCTGCGCCGCGTTCGGCGTCGAGTACAGCCCGGAGACGCTGCCCCAGCTGCTGGAAAAGTTCGGCTCGATGTCCAAGCTGACCGGGGCCACCCTGCGCAACACCCTCAACCCCACCGTGCTGAACGCCGGGTACAAGGTCAATGTCATCCCGCAGGTGGCCACGGCCGACGTGGACGGCCGATTCTTGCCGGGTCACGAGGCGGAGTTCTTTGCCGAGGTGGACAGCCTGCTTGGGCCCCATGTCACCAGGGAGTTCATCCACAACGACATTGCCCTGGAGACCACGTTCGACGGGCCACTGTGCGACGCGATGGCGGCGGCGCTGCTGGCCGAGGATCCAGACGGCACCGTCATCCCGTACTGCCTGTCCGGCGGGACCGACGCCAAGTCGTTCAGCCGGCTAGGCATCCGGTGCTTCGGCTTCGCGCCCCTGCAGCTGCCCGCCGACCTGGACTTCGCCGGCATGTTCCACGGCGTGGACGAGCGGGTGCCGGTCACCGCACTGCAGTTCGGCACGCGGGTCCTGGACGGCTTCCTGGACCGCTGCTGACCCGGGCGCACAGCTGCTGACCCCGGAATGCTGCTTACCCAGGAATACAGCGGCCAGCGAGGGCGTTTTCAGTAAATCACCGGATCAGCACACTGGGTAGTGTTATGGTTACCCCTTGTGTGAGGCTGGTCGCTATCCAGGCACCGGCGGGCCACGGCGCAGTCGCCGCGTCCGGCGCCGGAGCTTCGGATGATCGCCGCGGCTGGCGTGGTTGTCGCCTGGGCGAGGATCCAGGGGACACATCAGCAGGTCAGGATGCCTTTGCCCGGGCACCAGTGGTCAAAGGGTCAGTACGGGGCGTATGATCGGCCGGCGCAGGGTTGCCTTCCTGCTGCCGTCTGCATTCAACCGGAGTCTGGCCAGTTCCCAGTCACCGTACTCAGCGTGGTCCGTCAGTATGCGCCGTGCAGCGTCGCGTGACGTTGCAGCGTCACGTGACGTTCCTCGCGGCAGATAGAGCACGAGGTAGGAGTACTCAGCCATCACCCTTTATTGTGCGCGGTGATCCCAGTGGTTCAATCGGCGGTGGTGAAATATTCGCCGCCGGGCTGTCCCAGGGGGCACCGCAGCGGGTAAGGGAACACCCGCGCCACGGCCGGGAGTTGAGAGTAGTTGGGGCCGCGGAGTTAGGACGAGGCAAGCACAGCGCCCGGCAGGACGAGCCGGGCAGTAAACAGAGGCCGGGCTGAGGCACCGGGCTAGAAGGTGAATGCGTGGCAGCAAGGACACCCCCCGCCGCGAAAGGCGGGACGGGCCAGAACGGGGCGAACGGCGGCGGCCGCCGCCTCGTCATCGTCGAGTCCCCGGCCAAGGCGCGCACGATCGCGGGGTACCTGGGCAAGGGATACGTGGTCGAGTCCAGCATTGGGCACATCCGCGATATGCCGGACCGGGCCGCCGAGATCCCGACGAAATACCGCAAGGAACCGTGGGCCCGGCTCGGCGTCGATGTGGACCACGGCTTTGAGGCCCTTTATGTGGTGCACGCGGACAAGAGGCCGCAGGTCAGCAAGCTCAAGACGCTACTCAAGGACGCCGACGAACTGTTCCTCGCCACTGATGAGGACCGCGAGGGCGAGGCCATCGCCTGGCACCTGCTGGAAGAGCTGAAGCCGAAGGTCCCGACCCGGCGGATGGTCTTCCACGAGATCACTCCCGAGGCCATCGCGCAGGCCGTGGACAACCCGCGCGAGCTGGACCACGGCCTGGTGGACGCGTACCAGACCCGGCGGGTGCTGGACCGGCTGTACGGCTACGAAGTCTCCCCGGTGCTCTGGAAGAAGGTCATGCCCCGGCTGTCCGCGGGGCGGGTCCAGTCCGTGGCCACCCGGCTGGTGGTGGCCCGGGAGCGGGAGCGGATCGCGTTCCGCGCCGCCCGGTACTGGGACCTGCAGGCCGTCTTCGCCCGCACCGACGACGGCGACACCGACGTGGCCTCGTTCCCGGCCGGCCTGATCTCGGTGGATGGGCGCCGGGTCGCCCAGGGCCGGGACTTCGCACCATCCGGGGAGCTGCGCAACCCGGACACCCTTTATCTCTTTGGAACGCCATCGACCCCGACTGCCGACGGCAGCGCGCCGCCGCCCGGGGTCGTGCATCAGCTGTCCGCCCCGGATCTGGCCGACCGGCTGCGTGGCGCGGACTTCTCCGTCAAGTCGGTCGAGCGCAAGCCCTACCGGCGGTCGCCGTACGCGCCGTTCCGGACCACGACGCTGCAGCAGGAGGCGTCGCGCAAGCTGGGCTTCTCGGCCAAGTACACGATGTCGGTGGCGCAGCGGCTGTACGAGAACGGCCACATCACCTATATGCGGACCGACTCGACGATCCTGTCCCAGACCGCGATCGACGCGGCCCGCCGCCAGGCCCGCGAGCTGTACGGCGCGGAGTACGTGCCGGACGCGCCGCGGGTCTACGCGAGCAAGGTGAAGAACGCGCAGGAAGCGCACGAGGCGATCCGCCCGGCGGGTGACTCGTTCCGTACTCCGGCGCAGGTCAGGCTGTCCGGTGACGAGTTGCGGCTGTACGAGCTGATCTGGAAGCGGACCGTCGCTTCGCAGATGAAGGACGCCACCGGGGAGTCGGTGACGGTCCGGGTCAGCGGCCGGTCCTCGGCGGGCGAGGAGGCCGAGTTCGGCGCGTCCGGGAAGATCATCAGCTTCTACGGCTTCCTCAAGGCGTACGTGGAAGACGCGGACGACGACGCGGAGCGGGACGACCGGGAGCGCCGCCTGCCGCCGATGGCCGAGGGTGACCCGCTGGCCGCGCTGGAGCTGGCCGCCGCCGACCACGCCACCCGCCCGCCGGCCCGGTACACCGAGGCCACCCTGGTCAAGGAGCTGGAAGACCGGGAGATCGGCCGCCCGTCCACGTACGCGAACATCCTCGGCACCATCCTGGACCGGGGCTACGTGTTCAAGAAGGGCACCGCGCTGGTGCCCTCATTCCTGGCTTTCGCCGTGATCACGCTGCTGGAGCAGCACTTCAGCCAGCTGGTCGACTACGACTTCACCGCGCGGATGGAAGACGCGCTGGACGCGATCGCCCGCGGCGAGGCAGGCCGGGTGCCCTGGCTGCGCCGGTTCTACTTCGGCGAGGACGGCGAGGAAGGCCTCAAGGAACTGGTCAGCGACCTGGGCGACATCGACGCCCGGGAAGTCAGCTCGTTCCCGCTGGCCGGCACCGACATCGTGGTCCGGGTCGGCCGGTACGGGCCCTACCTGGAACGCGGCGAGCAGCGGGTCAACGTGCCCGAGGGCTTGGCCCCGGATGAGCTCACCCCGGAGAAGGCCGAAGAGCTGTTCGCCCAGCCGAGCGGCGAGCGCGAGCTGGGCACCGACCCGGCCACCGGGCGGGAGATCGTGGCCAAGGGGGGCCGGTTCGGCCCGTACGTGACGGAGGTGCTCGACGAGGGCGCGTCCGGCAAGCCGCGTACCGGCTCGCTGCTGGCGTCCATGTCGCTGGACACGGTGACGCTCGATGATGCGCTGAAGCTGCTCACCCTGCCGCGCACGATCGGTGAGCTGGACGGCGAGCCGATCACCGTGCAGAACGGCCGGTACGGCCCGTATGTGAAGAAGGGCACCGACAGCCGGTCGCTGGAGTCCGAGGAGCAGCTGTTCACGCTGACCCTGGCCGAGGCCAAGGAACTGTTCGCGCAGCCCAAGGCGCGTGGCCGGGGCCGGGCCGCGGCCGCCCCGCCGCTGCGTGAGCTGGGCGAGGACCCGGCCAGCGGCCGCCCCGTGGTGATCAAGGATGGCCGCTGGGGGCCGTACGTGACGGACGGGGAGACCAACGCATCGCTGCGCCAGGGCGACGCGGTCGAGTCGATCACTCCGCAGCGGGCCGCGGAACTGCTGGCCGAGCGGCGCGCCACCGCGCCGTCCAGCGGCCGCCGCCGGACTGGTGCCAGCCGGACTGGGGCCAGCCGGACGGGGGCCAAGAAGCCAGCGGCCAAGAAGACCTCCGCGAAGAAGCCGGCGGCCAAGAAGCCGCCTGCCCGGCCGTAGGGCGGCGTGTCGCGTGGATCTTGGCCGCCGCGGTCGGCCTAAGATCGAAAGCACCGGCTCGCCGTACCTGCCGGACATTTCGCGAGCTTGCCGCCATGCGACAGGCATCTCTATCGGTACTCTGACCCCGTGAACCTCCGATCCCCCTCTCCTGATGGACGCAGCCGCGACGGCGGTGTGCTGTCCATCAGGCCGTTCCGTCGGCTGTGGATTGCCACGTCGCTATCCAGCCTGGGGGATTGGCTCAGCCTGGTCGCGCTCGCCGCGCTGGCCTCCGCGCTGGCCGGGCCGGGGGCCGCCGCCCAGTACAGCGCCGTAGGCGGAGTCTGGCTGTCGTCGCTGCTGCCGGCCCTGATCCTCGGCCCACTGGCCGGCGCCGTCGCGGACCGGATGGACCGGCGGCTGAACATGATCATTGGCGATGTGCTCCGCGCGGTGCTGTACCTGTCCATCCCGCTGGACCTGTCGTTGCATTTCGTCAACACACTCACCTGGGTCTACGTGGTGCAGTTCGTGGCGTCCTGCGTGTCGCTGTTCTGGACGCCGGCCAAGGACGCCTCGATACCGAACCTGGTGCCGCCGGACAAGCTGGAGGAGGCCAACCAGTACAGCCTGTTCACCACGTTCGGCACCGCACCCATCGCCGGGCTCGATCTTCAGCCTGCTGTCGCTGGTCAGCCGGGCACTGGGCAACATCTCGCACTACTTCACCACCAACCCGGTGAACTTGGCGCTGTACTTCAACGCGGTCACGTTCGTGGTGTCCGCGGTGACCATCTACGCACTCCGGGAGATCCCGAAACGGCAGTTCAGCGCGCACATCTCGGCGCCTTCGGTGGCCAAGACGATCTGGGAAGGCTGGAAGTTCATCGGCCGCACCGAGGTGGTCCGCGGGCTGGTCATCGGCATGGTCGGCGCGTTCGCGGCCGGCGGCGTGGTGGTCGGGCTGGGCCAGCCGTACATCAAGCACACGCTGAACGGCGGCGATGCGGGGTGGGGCGTCGTGTTCGCCGCGATCTTCGTCGGGCTGGCCGGCGGCATGTTCCTCGGCATGCGCATCCTGCGCGGCTTCACCGACGGCGCCTGTTCGGCCTGAGCATCGCCGCCTCGGCCATCCCGCTCGCGCTGATCGCGCTGATCCCGAACCTGGTCGTGGTCGTGGTCCTGGTCGTGCTGCTCGGCGCGTGCGCCGGGGTGGCCTACGTGACCGGGTACACGATCGTTGGCCGTGAGGTGGACGACGACACCCGCGGCCGGACGTTCGCGTTTCTCTACTCCGCCATCCGGGTCATCCTGTTCGCGGTCATCGCGGTGGCCCCGTTCGTGGCGGCCGGCTTTACCGCGCTGGTCCGCGGCATCTCCGGCACCGGGAACCTGCACATCGCCCACGTCTCCTACCAGGGCATCGGCTACAACCTGGTGATGCTGCTGGCCGCGGTCATCGCGCTGTGGGTGGGCTGGCTGTCCTACCGGCACATGGACGACCGGCGCGGCGTGCCGCTGCGCGACGACCTGATGTCGGTGGCCCGCGGCGAGGACTTCCAGCCGGTGCCCGGGCACGTCAACGGCCATCAGCCGGAGGAGTACGCGCCGCGCCGCGGCGTGTTCATCGCGCTCGAGGGCGGCGAGGGCGCGGGCAAGACCACCCAGGCCCGGCTGCTCGCCATCTGGCTCCGCGATCAGGGCTACGACGTGATCTCCACCCGGGAACCCGGCGCGACCAAGATCGGCATGCGGCTGCGCGCCGTGCTGCTGGACACTGCGCACGCGGGCCTGTCCGCCCGGGCCGAGACGCTGCTCTACGCGGCCGACCGGGCTGAGCATGTGGCCACCGTGATCTGCCCCGCGCTGGACCGGGGCTCGGTGGTGGTCACCGACCGGTTTGTCAACTCGTCACTGGCCTATCAGGGCTGGGGGCGCCGGCAGCCGACGGGTGAGGTAGCCAAGCTGAACCAGTGGGCCACCGGCGGGCTGGTGCCCGACCTCACCATCCTGCTGGACCTGCCGCCGATGGGCGGGCTGGGCCGCCGGGCCCGGTCCGCGGACCGGCTGGAAGCCGAGCCGCTCGACTTCCACGAGCGGGTCCGCGAGGGCTTCCTCAGCCTGGCCCGCGCCGAGCCCGAGCGTTACCTGGTGCTGGACGCGACCCGCCCGGCCGACCAGATCAGCCGGGAGATCCGGGACCGGATCCGCGAGATGCTGCCCGACCCGGTGCCGCCGGTGGCCGAGGCCAACACCGGCAGTTTCCCGGCCATCGTGGACGACAGGGCGCAGCCGGAGAACACGGTGCCGCCGGCCGACGGGATGCGGCCGGCCGACGGCATGCCGTCGGGCAACGGGGTACGGTCCGGCTCGGCCAGCCGGGACTGGTTTAGCGACTGATGGCCGCGCCGGTCTTCGATGACCTGGTCGGCCAGGACCGGGTGGTCGATCAGCTGTCCCAGGCCGCGGCGGCGGCCGCCGCGCTGCTTCGCGGTGAGACCGCCGTCGGCATGACGCACGCCTGGCTGTTCACCGGACCGCCCGGGTCCGGCCGGTCGGTGGCCGCGCGGGCGTTCGCCGCCGCGCTGCTCTGCCCGGACCAGGGCTGCGGGCACTGCCCGAGCTGTCACCAGGTGCAGGCGGGCACCCACCCGGACCTGATGCTGGTCCGGCCGGACGGCCTGTCCTACGGCGTGAAGCAGACCCGCGGCCTGGTGCTCCGCGCGGCGGGCGCACCGTCTGGCGGGCGCTGGCAGGTGGTGCTGTTCGAGGATGCCGACCGGGCCACCGAGCAGGCCGCGAACGCCCTGCTGAAGACGATCGAGGAACCTTCGCCGCGCACGGTGTGGCTGCTCTGCGCCCCGTCCGCGGAAGAACTCGTCACCACGATCCGGTCCCGGTGCCGGCTGGTCACCCTGCGCACCCCGCCCGCCGACGCGGTGGCCGAGGTGCTGACCCGCCGGGATGGCGTGGACCCGGCTCGTGCCCTGGTCGCGGCCCGGGCCGCGCAGGGTCACATCGGCCGGGCCAAGCGGCTGGCCACCGACCCCGACGCGGCTTCGCGCCGGGCCGAAGTGCTCCGGGTGCCGACCCGGGTGGTCAGCCTGGGCACCGCACTGACCGCCGCGGCCGGCCTGGTCAAGGCGGCCGAGCAGGAAGCCGCCGCGATCACCGAAGAACTGAACGAGCCGGAGAAGGCCGCGCTGCGCAAGGCGTTCGGCGAAGGGTCCACCGGCAAGGGCGTCGCCAAAGCGGTCCGCGGCGGGGCCGGTGCACTGTCTGACCTGGAGGCCCGGCAGAAGTCCCGGGCCACCCGGCTGAAGCGTGACGCGCTGGACCGCGCCCTGCTCGACCTGGCCGCGTTCTACCGCGACGTGCTGGTACTGCAGTTCGGCGCCGAGGCCGATCTGGACCTGGCCAGCGCGGGCTACGAGGACGAGCTGCGCCAGCTGGCCGCCGGCAGCAGCCCGGAGTCCACGGTGCGCCGGATCGAGGCCATCATGACCTGCCGGGAGCGCCTGGAACTCAACGTCGCCCCCCTGCTAGCCGTCGAAGAGATGACCCTGACCCTCTTCGCCAGCTAACCCTGCCGCCCAGTGCCGGAGCCTCAAGACCGGGGACGGGGCAGGTAGGGCCACAGGGGCGGGAGGTGCCGTGCCAGCCACGGCTGCGCAGGGCGGCGGCGACCTGGCCGTCTATCTCGACGGCCACGCCGAACTCATCGAAGTCGGTGGCGGTTCCGGCCAGATCCAGGGTCGTCTCCTCTATCCGGGTCCGTGGCGGGGACAGGCTAGGGTGACGGGCCTGCTCTATCCGGTGCAGCCGTTGCCAGCGCCCACCGCGCAACCGGGCAATCACGGTTCCAGAGCCGACCCCGGACTCCAGGGCCTGCGCCCGGGACAGCACGCCACGCTGGAAGTTGATGAGGTCAACACACTCGTCTGGTAGTTCTCGTGTCATGGCGCCAGCCTGCCGAGGGCAGGCCGCCAGCTGAAGACCACCCTCGTCGGCTGTGGATAACTACACGTCCTTCCGCGACCTGTGGATAACTCACTTCACCGGCAGCCGTCTTAGCCCCGGGCGCTCCAACGGCGCGGTTACTTTTGACAGCGCGGTTCTTTTTGGCACGCGGGGGTGACACAACGCACCGCGCCGATGAAATGAACCGCGCTCATGACATAGAGCGCACCGCGTTGCTGGTACGGGAGCAGAGGCGGCCGGGCGGTGCTCATGAGGTTGCCAACGTGGCGATCGCGGAGTGGGCCGGTGGCGCCGGGGTCTTGTCGGCCAAGATTTCTTGACCGACAAATGTCGGCCGACTAATCTTGGGTTATGAGTGACCCAGCACGGCCGGCGGATCCAACGGCGCTCCGGGCCTTGGCCCATCCGGTGCGGTGGAAGCTGATCGACGTTCTCGCCAGCGAAGGCACGGCCACCGCGACACGCTGCTCGGAGCTGCTGGGCGAGAGCACCGCGACCTGCTCCTATCACCTGGGCATCCTGGCCAAGTACGGCTACATCACGCGGGTCGCCGGCCGGGAGTGGCGGGACAAGCCATGGCGGCTCGCCAGCCCGGATCTGCACCTGTCCTCAGCTGGCCTCGATCCGGAAGGAGCTGCGGCTTCACGCGTCGCGGCAGCAGCCTTCCTCGACTATGAGATGACCGTGCTGAAGGAGAGCCTGCGACGCAGTGAGCAGGAACCGCCGCAGTGGCAGCAGGCGACCAAGATCATGGGTGCGACGGCATGGGTCACGGCTGAGGAGTGCCGGGAGGCTGCCGCAGAGATACAGCAGATCCTGGACAAGTACTCCGGGCCCGACAGGGAAAAGAGTCGCGAGGGAACCCGTGCCGTGCGGTTGTTTGCCGCGATAGCAGTTAGCGCACCATCCGATCAGCCCGCCGCTCAGGCCGCCGATCAGCCCGCCGCCCAGCCCGATGGCTAGCGGGGCTGTCGCTAGTCAGGCGCTAGCCTCAGACCCCAGTCCGGGCTTGCGGCACAACCGCAGCTGGCACCGGTTGTGGCTGGCGCAGGCAGTCTCGCTGACGGGTGACAGCGTCTTCGACATCACGATCATGCTGTGGGTCGCGGCCGTCCTCGCTAAGGACCAGCCGTGGGCCCCGGCGGCGGCTAGCGGTGTCCTGATCGCGGCAACGGTTCCGGTTCTGGTCGTGGGCCCGCTGGCCGGGGTGTGGGTCGACCGGTGGGACCGGCGCCGGATCATGCTGACCGCTGATGCGTGCCGGGCAGTGCTGATCGCGTCGCTACTGGTGGTGCCCGCGCTCGGCCCCCGGCTTCCGCTCGCCGCAGAGCTCGGCGCCGTTTACGCAGTGGTCGCGGCCGAAAGTGCCTTCGCGCAGTTCTTCAACCCGTCGCGCCTGGCCGTACTCGGTCTCATCGTGGCGCCGGCCGACAGGCCGCAGGCCAGCGGCATGCTGCAAGCCACTTCCAGCACCGCCTCCATCGTCGGGCCGCCGCTCGCAGCGCCCGTGCTTTTCGCGCTGGGCGTGCAATGGGCGCTGGCCATAGACGCGCTTTCCTTCCTGATCTCCTTCGCCGCCATCAGGTCGCTCCGCCCCCCGCCCGCGGACGGACAGCCTTCGCAGCGGTCCGGCTTCCGCACCGAGTTCCGGGCCGGACTCCGGTTCTTCGCGACCAGCCGCGTGCTGGTGGCGCTGAGCGCCGGTGTTGTCATCTGCACGCTCGGGACCGGGGCGCTGAACGCCCTGGAGGTGTTCTTCCTTCGTGACAACCTGCACACCAGCCCGGGCTGGCTCGGCACGCTCTACGCCGCCATCGGCGCCGGCGCGGTCGGCGGTGCGCTGGCAGGCGGCTGGGCCGGGCGCCGGATTGGCTCGGCCAGGGTGTTCTGGATCGCGATGGTGCTGGGCGGCGTGCTGCTGCTTGCCTACTCCCGCCTCACCGAGTTCCCGGCAGCGCTCGCGGTGGGGAGCCTGGTGGGCCTGATGTTCGGGGCGCTGAACGCCGCGGCGCCGCCATTGTTCCTGGCAGCCATTCCCCAGCACCTGATGGGGCGGGTGATGTCGGTCTTCAACCCCCTCCAGCAGGTTGCCAACATCATCTCGATCGCAGTAGCGGGCCTTCTGGCCGGCACCGTCCTGCGCGGCATGCACCTAGTGGTCGCGGGAGTAACGTTCGGGCCCGTCAACACGATCTTCGCCGCCAGCGCAGTCCTCATCATCATCGGCGGACTGGTGATGATCAGGCCGCTTTCCGGTACCGCCCGGTCCTAGTCGGCGCAGTCGTCGGCTAGGACGGGGACCGGCTCCGGGTCCGGCTCCAGGGCGGCGACGGCGGGGACGCGGACCGGGGCTTCCTTGGCCACCAGACCACGGCGGGCGGACAGCAGGCCGCTGAGCGCGGTCAGCGCGCCGAACGCGGACACCGCGGTGATCACGGCCAGGGCCGGCTTGTAGGCGCCCAGGGTGGCCTGCGCCGTAGTGATCCGGCTGGCCCCGCCCGCGTCCACCACAGCGGTCACGACAGCCAGCACGATCGCGCCGCCGACCTGGAAGGACGTCTGGAACAGGCTGGCCGCGAGGCCCTGCTCCCGGTCCGGGATACCGGCCGTGGCGGCCAGGCTGAGCGCGGAGAAGCCGAGGCCGAACGCGAGCCCGATCAGCACCACCGCGGGCAGGATCACTGCCGGGTAATCAGGGCTGACCCCCACCCGGAGGAAGACCGCGTACCCGGCCACCAGGCAGGCGAAGGCCAGCACGCTGACCCGGGCGGTACCGAACCGGCCGATGATCGCGCTCATCCGGGTGGACAGCACAGCCACCACCACACCCGCGGGCAGGAAGGCCAGTGCGGTGGACAGCGCGCTCCAGCCGGCCAGGCTCTGCAGGTACTGGGTGACCAGGAACTGGAACGAGACGTACGAGCCGAACAGCGTCATGGCGCCGATGTTCGCCCGGGTCAGCGCGCCGGACCGGAAGATGCCCAGCGGGACGAGGGGATCGGTGCTGCGCCGCTCGATGGTCACGAACCCGGCCAGCAGCAGGGCGACGGCCGCGAACGAGCCGATGGTCCGGGCCGATGCCCAGCCGGCCTGCTGCGCCGACACCACGGTGTAGACGAGCAGCAGCATCGCGCCGGTCACGGTGACCGCACCCGGGATGTCGAACCGGCGGCCGCCGCGGACGGCCCGCTCGCCGCGCGGCACGACCTTGACCGCCGCGATCAGCGTGATCAGTGCCACCGGCGCGGGCACCAGCAGCGTCCACCGCCAGCTCACCTCGGTGAGCAGGCCGGACAGCACCAGGCCGAGCGAGAAGCCGCTGGCGCCGAACGCCGAGTAGATGCTGATCGCCCGGTTGCGCATCGGGCCTTCGTGGAACGTGGTGGTGAGCAGGGACAGCCCGGCCGGTGCGGTGAACGCGGCCGCGATGCCCTTGACGAAGCGGGCGCCGATGAGCAGCGCCGGGCTGCTGACCAGGCCGCCGAACAGCGAGGCCACCGCGAACAGGGCCAGCGCGGCGAGGAACACCCGGCGCCGGCCGAGCAGGTCGGCGGCCCGGCCGCCGAACAGCAGCAGGCCGCCGTAGCCGAGCACGTAGCCGCTCACCACCCACTGCAGCGAGGACGTGGACAGCCCCAGGCTGGCGCGGATGTCGGGCAGCGCCACGCCGACCATCGACACGTCGAGCGCGTCGAGGAACAGCGCGCCGCAGAGCACGATCAGGATGGCCCACAGGCGGGGACTCCAGCGTTGCATGCCGGCGGCGCGGGCCGGGGCCGCCGGTGACTGGACGGACGGGAGGCGACGAGAAGCTCCCGGGCTAGAAGGCCCAGCAGGGCTTGATGACTCCATGGCTCCGGAGACTATGCGTGCACATGCACTAGATGCAAGCACAATTAATGTACTTGCATCTACCTGTGCGGCGCGATATGCTGCGCCCGTGAGCGTGACAGAGTCTGGCCTGGTCCAGCCTCAGGCTGGAGTCCCGGCCAGGCAGGACCGGGCAGGTGCACCGGCCCGCGTGCCGGACTGCCCGGAGCCAGCGCCCGGCGGCGCCGCGGCCGGGGCAGCCAGCGAGCCGGCGGTCACCGCCTGGCGCGCCCTGGCGGCCAGTTACGCGACGGCGTGGGGCGCGCTCGAACACGAACTGGGCAAGCGGCACGGGCTTGGGGTGAGCGAGTTCGAGGTGCTCGACCGGCTGGCCGAGCGCCCGGAGCGCAACTTCCGGGCCCAGGAACTGGCCGGCGCCGTGCACCTGAGCCAGAGCGCGCTGTCCCGGCTGATCGACCGGCTGGAGAAGCACGGGCTGGTCGAGCGGTGCCTGTGCGGCGAGGACCGGCGCGGCATCTACGTCACGCTGACCCGGGCTGGCCAGCAGCGGCATGCTGAGGCGGCGCCGACCCACCGGGACGTGCTGGCCGCGGTCCTGCCCGCGGGCTCACGGGACTGACCGGATCTTCCACACGAACGCCGAGCCCGCCGCGGTGGTGGCGGCCACCGTCAGGTACAGCGTCGGGTACCCGCCGAGCTGGCTGACCAGTGGCGCGGCGATGGCCGGGGCCAGCACCTGCGGCCCGGAGTTGGCGATGTTGATGATGCCGAGGTCCTTGGCCCGGGCCGCGGCCGACGGCAGCACCTGGGTGACCAGCGCCTGGTCCACGGACAGGTACACGCCGTAGCCCAGGCCCATCAGCGCGGCCGCCGCGATGGCCACCGGCCAGGACGGCCACAGCGCGAGCATGACCGCGGGAACCGTCATGACCAGCCCGGCCACCGTGACCAGGAACTTGCGCCGTCCGGTGCGGTCCGAGACGATGCCGCCGGTCACCGCGGTCAGCACGGTCGTGACCAGGTAGATCGAGATCAGGATGAGCAGCCCGTCCTGGGCCGTCTGGCCGGGGAAGAGGCGGCTGTAGTGCAGCCGGTCGCGCAGGAAGTACAGCAGGTACAGCACGGCCATGGCGTTGCCCAGGTTGACCGCGAATCTGGTCAGCCAGGCCCAGGCGAAATCCGGGTGCCGCCGCGGGCTGACCCAGAACGAGCGGGCGAAGGCCCGCCAGGCGAACGGTGGCCGGTCGGCCCGGGCCAGCGGCGGGTCCGGGGTGAACAGCGCGAACGGCAGCGCGCAGGCCACCACGAGCACCGCGATCAGCAGGTAGCCGGCGTTACCCGTGACGGCCACCGTGACCAGCGCCACGGCCAGCACCACGCCGAACGTCTGCGGCATGCCGATCCAGCCGGACACCGCGCCGCGCTGCGCGACCGGCACATGGTCCGGTACCCCCGCGGTCAGGCTGGCCTGCATCGCGTTGAGGCAGGCCTGGGCCAGGCACCAGCCGACGATCAGGCCGGCGATGGCGTGCTGGTCGGCCAGCAGGGCCAGCGCGGCCGCCCCGGCCAGCGCGCCGCACACCGTCCACGGGTGCCGCCGCCCGAACCGTCCCGTGGTCCGGTCGGACAGCGCCCCGGCCACCGGGTTGGCGATCATGGCCACGGCCGCGCCGATGCCGGTGACCCAGCCGAGCACGACCACCTTGTGCGCGGCTCCGGCCACCGCCTGGACCTGGTTGGGCAGCAGCACTTCGAGCGGCCCGAAATAGCCCAGGTACAGGCCGAGATTGGCCAGCGCGATCAGCGCGACCCAGCACTTGCCCACCCGCTGGGTCGGTTCGGTCGGCGGGCTGAGCACCCGGCCGGCGGCTGGTAACCCGGTCACGGCGGGTGCCGTCAGTCCCAGCCGCGAACGGCTGTGGCGAATGGCATGGTGGAACCGTAACCCGCCGGCTGGACGCGGGAAATGGGCAGCGGGGCAACAGGGCAGACACGATCGAGCAACCAAATCGGCGGCCAGGCGTGCAAGGGATATGAGCCACCCACTATTCGGGGCCGGGCGCTCTGCCGACCACGGCGAAGTGCTGGCCTGGACCGGGGCCGGGCCAGCCCAGGACCCGCCGGGTGTTGCCAGTGTGACCGGTGTGTTCCGGGCGCACCACGCCGAGCTGGTCCGGCTGGCCGTCCTGCTGCTCGGCGATCGCCCATCGGCCGAGGACGTCGTGCAGGACGTGTTCGCCCGGCTCTGCGGGCGGGACCTGCTGCCCGCCGGGGACGGCGCGCTCGCTTACGTGCGGGCCGCCGTGCTCAACCGGTGCCGCAGCGCGCTGCGCCGCCGGGCTCTCGCGCGCCGGATCGGGGGCGCGCCCGAGCTGCCCGGCTGGGACGCTGCCCAGCAGTCTGCGGAACACGAGGTCATCCTGGCCGAGGACCGCAGGCGAGTGCTGGCCGCGCTGGCCAGGCTGCCGCGCAGGCGCCGCGAGGTGCTGGTGCTCCGCTACTGGCTCGGCCTGCCCGAGGCCGAGATCGGGCAAGTGCTGGGGATCAGCCCGGGCACGGTCAAGTCCACCGCCGCGCGAGGGCTCGCTGCGCTGGCCCGCGACCTGGGAGAGCCATCATGACCAGGACCGAGGAAAGGCTGGCGGACGCGCTCGGCGCGGCGGCGCAGGCCGTCCGGGAGGACACCCTCCGGCCGCTCACCGCGCCCGAGCCCGGCGACCGCCGTTGGCCAAGTCGGCCGGGCTGGCTGGCCCCAGTTGCGGCCGCCGTGGCAGTTGCGCTGGTGATCGGGCTGGCCGTACTGGCCGCTCAGGCTCACGGTCGCAACGCGGCTCCGGCTGGCCTGCCCCCCGGCACACCGAGCTACTACGTGCAGACCGGCTTGGCTGGCGGTCGCCCGGTGGTCCGGTCCACCGCTACCGGCGTGGTGACGGGTACCGTCCCGGTTCCGGTTAGTAATGCTCTTGGCTACGACCTCGTCACCGCGGACCAGAACGGCACGTTCTTCGTCGTCGCTGCCCCGGCCCTGAACCAGGGCGAGCGGCTCTATAAGTTCCAGCTGACGACGGCGGGCCGAGTTACCGGGTTCTCGGCCGTGCCGGTCGGGGCGCTGGCCAGCACGACTTGGGCAGCGGATGCGCTGGCCGTCTCGCCGGATGGGTCGCGGATCGCCGTGGGCATGAGGTTTGTCGCACCACCAGTGCTGTGCCGCAGCGGGCAGCCCTGCCCGCAGCAAGTCCATCCGGACTACGTGCTGGCCATCAATCTGGCCACCGGCCACCGGACGGTATGGCGCTGGGCGGGCAGTGCGGTAGTGCACTCGTTCGCGGTGGAGAGCCTGTCCTGGACCAGCGACAACCGGACGCTGGCCCTGCTCGGGCAGTGGTGCACCAAGGGGCGGACCAACCAGACGTGTGCGCATGATGACCGGCTTCAAGAGGTCGAGGCACTGCACCCGGCGGCAGGCGGCGGCGACCTAGGCGGCCCCGGCATTCTCTATACGGCGGGGCCGCGATCGGAGGTCGTCCAGGCCCAGATCAGCCCCGACGGCCGAACGGTCACCGCAGTAGTCCTGTACGGCCGGGTCCCGGCCTACGGTCACGTCCGCCGGTACCTGTCCGTGGACCATATCTCAGTCGTCCGGGGCCACATGAACCAGGTGCAGTCGGTGCTCTACCGGCGCCGCCTCACCGACACGTTCGACCCGGGCCGGGTCCCGGACTTCATCGCACTTGACCAGGACGCCACCGGCCAGCACCTGCTGCTCAGCGGCCCCGGGTTCAACGGCTGGGTCCACGACGGGCGGCTGGCCCCACTGACCCCGGTCAACGGCCGGGAAGCGGATCAGGCCTGGTGACCGCCCGAAGGCAATGCGGCGCGTCCAGCGCAGGTCACGAGGTAGGTACTGGCGTTATGGAGGGATATAGGGAGGGGGAAGGGAGCTTTCGCTGTGATCTCACCGTAACCTGGGGCGATGGGCATGATGATGGCCGTCAGTTTCGAACGGTACGGGCGGCTCTACTACCTGGACCCCGGCCCCTACACGCCCGCGGTGGGCGACAAGGTGCTCGTGCCCACGGATGCCGGCCCCGAGGTGGCCCAGTGCATCTGGGCGCCGCAGTGGGTGGATGACGAGGTGAGCGGGCTGCCAGTGTGCGCCGGGCTGGCCACCGAGGAGCAGCTCGGCCGCGATGAGGCCAACCGGTCCCGGCGGGCGGAGGCCCGGGTGGCGGCGCGGCGGCTGGTCCGCGAGCACGGGCTGCCGATGAAAGTCATCGGCGTGGACTACGTGGATTCGCCCAGCGTGTTCACGGTGTACTTCAGCGCGCCGGGCCGGGTGGACTTCCGCGCGCTGGTCCGTGATCTGGCCGCCCGGCTGCGCGGCCGGGTCGAACTGCGGCAGATCGGCCCGCGCGACGAGGCCCGGCTGCAGGGCGGCATCGGGCCGTGCGGGCGTGACCTGTGCTGCGCCACGTTCCTGAAGGACTTCGAGCCGGTGTCGGTGCGGATGGCCAAGGACCAGGACCTGCCGGTCAACCCGCTGCGGATCGCCGGCGCCTGCGGGCGGCTGATGTGCTGCCTCAAGTACGAGCACCCGCTCTACCAGGACTTCCGCAAGGAAGCTCCGGCCATCGGCGAATCGGTGGACACCCCGGAAGGACCCGGCGTGGTGACCGGGCACAACGTGCCGGGGGACAAGGTCGTGGTGAAACTGACCAGGGATGGCCGGAAGTGCGCCTGCCCGAAAGCGAGCGTCTGCGGGTCGCGGCAGGCTTACGAGGCGAAGTACGGGGAGTGAAGCTCCGCACGGCGCTCGCCGTCGCCGTGTGCACGGTCCTCGCGGCCGGGTGCAGCACCAGCGCCGCTGCGCGCCCGGTCCGGCCTGCCCGGGCGAGCCGGAGCGCGGCCATCGAGAACCCGGCCGGCCCGCCGCCGACTACGCTGGCCGGCTATTACGCGCAGAAGCTCAGGTGGGTGACCTGCGACAAGGCGTTCCGCTGCGCGCGGCTGCTCGTCCCCTTCGACTACTCGCGGCCGGCCTGGCGCCGTTTCTCGCTACCGGTCATCGAGCTGCCGGCCTCTCATCCTGCAGAACGAATAGGCGCGCTGCTGGTCAACCCCGGCGGTCCGGGGGGATCCGGGGTGGCCTACGCCCTGCAGGCGCGATCCGCGATTGCGGCGGCCGTGCGGGCCCGGTTCGACATCGTCGGCTTCGACCCGCGCGGGGTCGGCGGCAGCGAGCCGGCCGTGCACTGCCTGACCGGCCCGCAGCTGGACACGTACTTCGCCACCGATGACATGCCCACGTCGGTGGCGCAGGACGGCCCGATCGTCGCGGAATCCAAGCTGTTCGCGCAGGGCTGCGAACGGAACTCCGGCGCGCTGCTGCGCTACGTCGGGACCGAGAACGCAGCCCGGGACATGGACGTGCTGCGCGCCGCGCTGGGCCAGGCCAAGCTGACCTACCTGGGCAAGTCCTACGGCACCTACCTGGGCACCTGGTACGCGCGGCTGTTCCCGAGCCACGTCCGCGCGCTGGTGCTGGACGGCGCGATCGACCCGGCCAGCAGCGGGCTGAGCATGAACGCGGTGCAGGCACAGGGGTTCGAGGTGGCGCTGCGCGCGTTCATCGCCAACTGCGAAGCTGCTGCTGAGTGCCCGCTGGGGCATGCGGGCGTGGCGGCCGGCCTGGCCCGGATCCAGTCGCTGCTGGCCCGGGCCACGGCGCATCCGCTGGCCAACGAGCTGGACAGCCAGCCGGCCAACGGGGCCATGCTGCTCAACGGGATCGCCACGGCGCTGTACAACCAGGCGTACTGGGGGACGCTCCGTGCGGCCCTGGCGGCCGCGTTCGGCGGCAACGGGACCGTGCTGGTAGAACTGGCCAACGCGCTGTTCGAGCGGTCCTCGTCGGGTCTGTACAGCAACCTGGCCGACGCGGAGACCGCGGTGGACTGCCTGGACCGGCCCTGGCCCCGGTCGCTGGCCACCTGGCGTTCGGCCGCGGCGGCCGCCGGCCAGGCCGCGCCGCTGTTCGGCCAGGCGATCATGTGGGGCAGCCTGGCCTGCGCGTACTGGCCGGTGCCGTCGAACCCGCTGCCCGGCCGGCTGCGCGGGTCCGGCGGCCGGGCGGTGCTGGCGGCTGGCGCGCCGCCCATCCTGGTGGTGGGCAACCTGCGCGACCCGGCCACCCCGTACCGGTGGGCACAGGCGCTGTCTCGCGATCTGGCGTCCGGCGTGCTGCTGGGCTGGGACGGCAACGGGCACACCGCGTACATGATGGGCAGCTCGTGCGTGGACAACGCGGTGAACAAGTACCTGATCTCGCTGGCCGTACCCCGCAGCGGCACGGTTTGCCGGTGACCTGGCTGCGCGTGAGTCGTGCGGCCTGGGAGCGCGGCGCGGGCCGTCCGACCGGTAGACTCGACGGGCCGCCGCAGCGCGGCATGCCGCCTTAGCTCAGTCGGTCAGAGCGACGCACTCGTAATGCGTAGGCCATCGGTTCGATTCCGATAGGCGGCTCAGGGTCTGACCAGCGGAAACGCTGATGCGCGGGGCGGTCATCGGGGCCGCCCCGTAGCAGTTTTCGTAGCAGTAGCACCGAAAAGCGCCCGTCCGATGCGCGCCGCGGCGTCCCCGGCGAGCGGCGATGACACGTGCTGGTACAGACGAGTAACCCGGATGTCGGAGTGCCCCAGCATCTCCTGCACCACCGCCAGGGCGATGCCCTCATCGAGCGCGAACGTGGCCGCGGAGTGCCGCATCGCGTGCACGCCCAGGTGCGGGACGCCAGCCTCCCGGAGGATGGCCGCCCACTCCTTCCAGTCGGCCTTGGAATCGACTGGGCGCCCGTTCGGCTGGCACCAGACCAGCCCGTGATCCTCCCAGAGGTTCCCGGCCACGAGCCGCTCGGCCGCCTGCTCGGCCCGCTGCGCGCGGATGAACCCGGCCAGCTCCGGGGCGAGCGGCACAGTCTTGCGGCGCCGCTCCTTGATCTCCCGGAACACCAGGCCGCCACCCTGCCGCCGCGGGCACATCACCGCATGCCCGGTACACCGTGGCGGGCACAGCCGCGGGGCATCCGCCGGGATGCACACGTGGCGGCGGCCGGACCGCCGGACCTTCGGGCACTTGCGCGGGCACGGCCGCCGGTGCCTGCCCTCGGTGCATGCCACCGGGTCCGCACAGCCGTGCCGCCAGGGCAGCCGCTGCAGCTGCCACCAGATCTGCAGCTGGCCGCCGTCCAGATCGGCGAACGGCCAGCGCAGCCCGAGGGCCTCGCCCTGCCGCAGGCCGCAGGCAAGCCCGACCTTCCACCGTGAGGAGTTCCGCCGGCCCTCGATCGCGGCCAGCACCGCGCGGGCCTGCTCACGGGTGAGCGGCGTCTTCTCGGCCTGCTCCAGCGCGGGCGGCTCGACCAGGCGGCACGGGTTGCGGGCGACGTTCCCGCGCTTCACCTCGTCCTGGTAGGCGCTGGACAGGATGGCGTGCACCTTGCGGACGTGGCCCGGCGCGTGCCCGGCGTCGAGCATCTCGGCGTAGCCGTCTTCGAGGTACTCCGGCAGCATGCGATCGATCCGCTGGCCGCCCCACCGGGGGAAGATGTCGTTACGGCACTTCGACCAGTAATCCTCGATCGTCCGCGGCGCGCGGCCACGCTGGGGGAGCACGACCGTCAGGCGCCGGGTCAGCATCTCCTGCACGGTCGGCACCCGGCCTGGCTTGCCCACGACGCCGGCGTCCCGCTGGCGCTCCAGCTCGCGGACGCGCTTGTTCCGGGCCGCCTTCGTTTTCCGCTCAACATGCCGCCGGTCGGGCGTGCCGTCCGGCTTGGTGCCCATCCAGACGAACGCCGGCCAGTAGCCCTGGGCGTTCGGCTCATCCGGGACCCAGCTCTCCCCGTTGGCGCGCCTGGTGCCGCCGCTCATCCGGTGCCCCCCTCCCGGTCCGCAGCCTCGGCCTGATGGTCGCGGGTCATGCTAAACAGTCGCTTGTATCCCGCAGCCGTGGCGTCGCTCTCGCCATTCCTGACCGCCTCCCGGTAGGCGCGCAGCGATGCCAGCTGAGATTCAAGCTCAGCTAGCTGCGCCCTAAGCCTCGATCCACCGCTCTATGGCACGGGCCAGCACTGATGCCGTTTCGGGTTTATGACCGTGAAATGGGCGCGGCCGACTCGCCGCTCACCGGTTTTGCGGCTTGTCCTATGTCCTTGGTTCGCCGGGCTGGGTTTGGGTGGCCATCTGGCCGTGCGGGTGCGGTGACCTGGTCAGGGCGGGTCAGGCCGCTGCTGCCGGCGGGCCGCAGGCGGCGGTGAACAGGGTCAGCCATTCGTGCTCGCGGTGCCAGCCCTCGGGCAGGTGCAGGGTGATGTGGCCGCGGCCGTGCCGGGCGGTGCGGGCAGCGACGTCGATGAGGTCGCGGCGGATGGTGGCGCCGCGGGCCTTGCTGTAGGCGAGGCTGGCCAGGGACCCGGCGGCGCGCAGCAGGTTGTGCGCGATCGCGGCGCAGGTCAGCCAGGCGGCATTGGCCGGGAAGAACCCGGAGGGCAGGTGGGCGAGCGGCCCGTCGGTCCAGTCGGCGAAGACCTGCTCCACCACGGCGTGGTCGCGGTGCTGGCCCTCGGCCTGGACCAGCCCGAACGGGGAATCAGTGAACACGGCATGGTAGCGCCAGGCCGGGAACAGCTCATCTTGCCCGGCGGCGGCCTGCTTGTTCAGGTCACGGACCCGCCGCACGATCAGCCGGGCGGTGATCGCCTGGCCTTTCTTCGAGGTGAATGCCGTGTATCCAGTCTCGGCGACCTGGGCGTCGGACACCCAGCAGCGGAGCTGGTCATCCCAGATCGCACGCGGGTACTCGATCGCCGTCCAGGCTTGTTCCGGGATAGCGGCGATGGCCGCGGCGATCTTGGGGTCCATGTTCACCGTGACGGAGAACCGGGCGCCGCTCCGGCGGACCGCGCCGCAGAACGCGGCCGAGTAGTACGCCGAGTCCGCCCGCACCACGATTGTCCCGGTGCACCCGATGGCGCGGGTGGTGCTGATCGCCTCGGCGGCGAACCGGGCCGCGCCGCGGGCGGAGTTCGCGGTCCCGCCGCGCAGCCGGGTCGCGGCGATCACCGGCGCGCCCAGCGGAGTAGAGATCACGGCGGCCAGCGCATTCAAGCCGCGGACCAGCAGGCTCTTGCCCTGGATCTTGGTGTGCCCGAACCCGGCGCCCTGCTTGCGGTGCCCGTAGACCCGCTTCTGCATCGCGTCGATGTCGATGAACGCGAGCGTGTCCTTGCCGGGCAGCAGCGGAGCCCTTCTGGCCAGCTCGCCCAGCAGCAGGCGGTTCACCATCTCCAACTGGCGGACGTTCCCCCAGGTGAACGACCGCAGGTGCGACCCGAGCGTGGACGGCGCCCGGCTCCCGCCGAACAGATCCGGCATCGCGCCGTGCCGCAGCAGGTCCATGTCATCAATGCTGTCCGCCCCGGCAGCCATACCCGCGACCAGGCACGGGATCTTCAGGCGCGCGTTGACACCGCAGTCCCCGCCCGGCCGGACGTGCTCAGCGACCAGGCCACCAAGCCCGGCGCGCTGCGCCAGGGCCATTACCGGGACCAGCCCGGCCCGCGACACGAGATTCGGGTCATCGAACGATGCGTGCGTCCTCGCCAGAACATGCAACAATCGCATCTGACAGGTGCTCCTTCAAACCAGGCACTGGAAGCTTCGACAACTCCCATCGTTCCTGGTCAAGGAGCACCTTTCGTGTTGGCACGCCGCCTGTTACCCGATATTGACCGGTGGATCGAGGCTAAGGGTTTCCAGCGACTGACGGGTTTCTGCGACCGCGTAGTTCGCGATCATCAGTGCGGACTCTGCGTTTGCATTTTCCTGCATCGTGTGATTGATCTCGGCGGCCAGCTCTGTCCGCCTGTCCTCGGCGGCCTGGATCTCGGAATCAAGGTCATCAATGTCATCCAGGTCCACCGGCAACGGCACTAGAAGCTCTTGCAGAGGGATCCCAAATATGCCGGCGAGCGCGACGGCTTCGTTCAATCGCAATGGCCGTCGGCCTATTTCCGTCTTTCCGGTGGTCGTCTGGTGCCAGCCGTAGCCAGAGGCTGCCATGCGGCGCGCCACTTCCTCCTGCGACCAGCCGTGCGCCTGGCGTCGAGCCGCATCTTCGAATTGATCAAGGACGGCGTGCTGCCCTCCGTGACGATCGGCAGGTCCCGGCGCATCCGGCGCCAGGACCTGGCCGCGTACGTTGCCGGGCTCCGCCACATGCCCGCTCCGGTGCCCAAGCCGGCGGGGGAGGCCCACCCGGCCCCGATCCGGGCGGCGGCTCCGCGGCCGCCGCGCCCGGACTGGCCGGGTGGCAGGCCCGACGTCGCCTGACCTCCTGCCGGTCAGCCTCCGCCAGCCGAGCCCCAGGAGCCCCCGATGTCCCGACGCAAGCCGGCACCGCCCACGCTCCAGCCGGGCGGCAGCCGCACCTTCACCACGAAGGTGATCTGTTCAGACCGCGGCCAGCACAGCCCGCCGGTGGTCCTGCATCACATCTACGACGCCCGCGGCCTGGACCTGGGCCACGCGGTTGCCGACGTGGGCGGCCGGAACGCCGCGCCGCTGTCCCCGTGGCGGGAGGACGGCACCGTGCACTACCGGTTCTGCTGCCCGCGGTGCGGGCGCGATGTGCCGATGCGTGAGGAGACCCTGCTCAGGATCCTCGAAAGCTTCAGCGAGATCGCACAGACCCGCCATCCGGTCCTCGACATTTCGTCCTACAATGGCCGCTAGTAACTTCGACGCCACTGGCGCCGCTGCAGCCGGGACCGGCGCATCGTCTCCCCGGTATCAGCCCTTCCACCGAAGGGGCGTTTTCTCACGCTCCGAGTGGAGGGGTTTCCCCTTGTCAGCGCCATCTTCCGAGGCCATGTCGGCCCGCGGGCGGCTCAACGTCCTGCACCGCTACCACCCGCCCGGCTCACCAGCCATCGAGTCCGCGGCCCTGGCCCTCAAGGTCGCCCGGGCCCGCGACTACCTCCGGACGTTCGTCACCGTCGAGCCGGTGCCCAGCCCCGAGCAGCGGGCCGAGCTGGCCGAGCTCCTGACCGCCCAGGGTGGTGGTGAGTGATGCCGCCCAATGTGCGAAGCGGCCCCGGAGGTGGGGACCTCCAGAGCCGCCGCGGAGTCGATGTCACCGCCACAGTGCCCGACTCCGCCATGGTAACCCAAGGTGCTGTCACGGTACGGCAGCGATTTGAGCCGACCGCCTATGCATCGGTCTACCTGCCGCAGGGCCACCGGACGTGGGTGTGGATGACCTTCCGCTGCCCGGTGTGCCGGACGTTTGTGTTCGCCAGGTGCCGTCAGATTGATGACGTGACCAGCTCGCGGCGGACCACCTGCGGGCACCGGGTGCGCCCGGTGGCGGCGCGGCTCTACGGGCAGCCGGAGGCGGCGTGAGCGACTACGGCCTGCACATCTTCCCCCAGCACGCCGACCTGCTGGCCGCGTCGGCGATCGCGCCGGAGGTTGCCCGCGAGCGCGGCTATGTCAGCGTGGACACGAAGAAGCGGCTGGAGGCACCGGGGTTCGCTGCGAGCCAGCGGACCGTGCCGGGCCTGCTCATCCCGGTTCACGGCACCGATGGCGCGGTCCGCCTTCATCAGTACCGCCCCGATGAGCCGCGGATCGACAGCAAGGGCCGGCCGCGCAAGTACGAGACGCCGTTCCGGCAGCAGCTGTGCCTTGACGTACCACCGCGGGCACTCGGCCAGTTGGCCGACCCGGCCGTCCCGCTGTGGATCACCGAGGGCGCCCGGAAGGCCGACGCCGCGGTGAGCGCTGGCGCGTGTTGCATCGCGCTGCTGGGCGTAGAGGCGTGGCAGTCCAAGGGCGTGGCGTTCCCGGACTGGCGCGACGTCCGGCTGAAGGACCGGGACGTGCTGATCGCGTTCGACTCCGACGTGATGACCAAGGGCAGCGTGCGCGCTGCGCTCACCCGGCTGACCAGCTGGCTGGACTACCGCGGCGCGAAGGTACGGCACGTCATCCTGCCTGCCGGCGAGGATGGCGCAAAGGCCGGCCTGGATGACTACCTCGCCGCCGCCGGCAGCATCGAGGCCCTCATCGATGCCTCAGTGCCTCAAATCATCGATCCGCCACCGGCTGCCAAGGAATCCGCTACAAGCGCTACAGCCGCGACAATTCCATGGGATGGGGACCTCGCCGGGCTGCTCGACGACACCCACGCATTCCTCGGCCGGTTCATCGCCTATCCGTCCAGCCACGCCCATGTAGCGCACACGCTCTGGTGCGCTCACACCCACCAGATGGACGCCTGGGAATCCACGCCCCGGATCGCGTTCCTGTCACCCGAGCCCGGGTCCGGGAAGACGCGGGCCCTCGAGGTGTCCGAGTTGCTGGTCCCGCGGCCGGTCGAGGCGGTCAATACCACCCCGGCCTACCTGTTCCGCAAGGTGTCCGACCCGGCCGGGCTGCCCACCATCCTGTACGACGAGATCGACACGCTGTTCGGGCCCAAAGCCAAGGACAACGAGGAGATTCGCGGCATGCTCAACGCCGGGCACCGCCGCGGCGCCGTCGCCGGCCGGTGCGTCACCCGCGGCGACATCATCGAAACCGAGGAGCTGCCCGCCTACTGCGCACTGGCGCTGGCCGGCCTCGGCGGCCTGCCGGACACACTGCTGACCCGCGCCGTGGTCGTCCGGATGAAGCGCCGCGCGCCGGGGGAGAGTCGAGGCCTTCCGGCACCGCGTCCACAAGGACGCCGGTCACCAGCTGCGCGACAGGCTGGCCTCGTGGGCCGCGGCCGCGCCGCTGGGCGGCATCTGGCCGGACATGCCACCAGGGATTGAGGACCGCGCCGCCGACGTGTGGGAGGCGCTCCTGATGGTTGCCGACGCTGCCGGGGGCGACTGGCCCAAGCTCGCCCGTGAAGCGGCTGTAGCGCTTGTAGCGGATGCTAAGGCAGCCACGCCCAGCCTTGGAATTCGCTTGCTTTCCGATCTGCGCGCAGTGTGGGACGGCACCGATGGCATGCACACCGACGTCATCCTGAACGCGCTCAACGAGCTGGACGAATCGCCCTGGGGCGACCTCAAGGGCAAGCCGCTCGACCCGCGGAAGCTGGCGAGATTCCTGCGTGACTACGACGTCCGGCCCGCCGATGTAAGGGCCGACGTCAACGGCCAGGAGAAGGTCCGCAAGGGCTACAAGCGCGACGACCTGCACGACGCGTGGGCGCGCTACCTTCCGACCACGCTGGCCTGCACGGTCTGCGGCGAACCGCTCGACCAGGCGCTCATTGACGCCGGGTTCACCACGCACGGAGAGGACCTGGCCGCATGAGCGCCCCGGCCCTGGAGCGGCGGACGTTCTCGGTTTCCCGGGCGGCTGACTTCCTTGAGCCGCGGGCGCTGGTCTCGCAGACCGGCCAGCCGGTGCGCCGGTTCGGTGAGGTCGTGCTCAAGGAATTGCTCGACAATGCCCTGGACGCCGCCGAGTCCGCCGGGGCGCCCCCGGAGATCGAGGTCACTGTGGTGACCGGACCGGATGGCCAGCGGGTCACGGTCGCCGACAACGGGGCGGGCATCCCGGCTGATGTGGTGGCGCGGATCCTCGACTTCTCCACCCTCACGTCGGACAAGGCGCTGTACCGCTCGCCGTGCCGGGGCGCCCAGGGCAACGCGCTAAAAACGATCCTCGGTATCCCACACGCCCTCGGCGTGAGCGAGCCGGTCATCATCGAGGCGTGCGGCACCCGGCATGTCATCGCCCTGCGCCTGGACGCGGCCGGCAACATCGCGCCCCGCTACTCGCTGGAAGGCTCGCGGCGCACCGCCGGCACGGCGGTCACGGTCCCGCTGCCCGCGAGCCTGGACCTGGACGCGGCGGAATGGGTGACCGGCTACGCCCTTGTAAATCCACACGCGGACTTCACCCTCGTTGAGCGTGCTCACGACGGTGACGGCGAAGAGCCCTGGATTTACAAGGCCACCGCTGGGGACGCTTGGCGCAAGCCGGTGCCGGCCGATGCGACCAGCCCCTGGTGGTATGACGAGGCGGCCTTCACCCGGCTGGCCGCGAGCCTGGCCGCGCTCGGTGATGACCGCCCGCTCGGTGAGTTCGCCCGGGAGTTCAGGGGCCTGTCTGGCACGGCGAAGCGGAAGGCGATCGCCGCCGCCGTCCCCGGCATCCGCCGGGTCAGCGACCTGGCCACCTCGCCGGAGTCGGCCGGGCGGCTGCTCGCGGCCATGCGGGAAGCCAGCGCCGAGCCGAAGGTGACCATCCTCGGCCAGGTGCCCGAGGAGCACTACCGGCCGCTGCTGGGCCGCCTGTACGTCACGGACCGGTTCTGGTACCGGCACGGCGGCATCGTGCACGAGGGGGCGCCCTGGCACATCGAGGTCGCGGTCGCCGAGACTGCCTGCGAGGGCAGCGTGGTGTTCGCCACCAACTACGCCGTCGCCTTCGGTGACCCGCTCGGCAGCACCAGCCTGCGCACCGCGGAGGTGTACGCCTTCGGCGCCGAGTCCTTCCTGACCGCCTGCGACGCGGCCCCCGGGCACTCCAACGACCACCGGCGCGCCGCCGTGGTGCATGTCACCTGCGCCGCGCCGGTGTTCACCGACAAGGGCAAGACGCGCCTGGACGTGCCCGCCCCCGTGGCCGACACCTTCGCCCGGGTCTTGTGGCAGGCCGGCAAGGCGCTGCACCGGGAGAAGCGGCAGGCCGACCGGGCCGGGCAGGCGGAACGCCGGGCAGCCGACCGGGCGCGCAAGGCGGCGGGGCGGCCCCGGATCACCAAGAAGGACGCGGTGTTCGCGGTGATCCCCGAGGCGATCCGCCTGCAGCGCGGCGGCACCGATCTCCCGTTCTCCGCGCACTCGCTGTTCTACAAGATCCGCCCCCTGGTCCTGCAGCTGCTGCCCGGGGAAACCCTGACCGCCAGCTACTGCGAGCAGACCCTGATCCCCGCCTACGAGCGGGAGCACGGCCCCATCGCCGGCATGTACCGCGAGCCCCGCGGCGAGCTGCACGAGCCGCACGACCCCGACGGCCACCGCGTGGTCGCCCTCGGCACCCGCGAGGTTGAGACCTACATCCCGCCGGAGTGGACCTACGACAAGGTCCTAGTCGTTGAGAAGGCCGGCCTGTGGCCGGTACTGGAGGCGGCCCGGCTGGCCGACCGGTACGACCTGGCCGTGATCACGTCCGAGGGCTTCGCGGCCGAGGCCTGCCGCACGCTACTCGCCAGCCTGCACGGGCGGGACATGACCATCTTCGTCCTGCACGACGCCGACCACCCCGGCTACAACATCGCCCGCACCCTGGGCGAGGAGACGGCCCGCATGCCCGACCACTGCATCGAGGTGATCGACCTGGGGCTGACCGTGGACGACGCCATCGAGCTAGGGATGGACGCCGAGCCCTACACCAGGGAAAGCGCCCTGCCGGCCAGGCTGGTGCCGCGCCTGACCGAGGCGGCCCGGGAATGGTTCACCGGCACCGTGATCGAACGCGACTACCAGGGCAAACCTGCCCGCTGGCGGTGCCACCGCGTGGAACTGAACGCCTTCACCAGCCCCGGCCTGATCGCCTACATCGAGGACGGCCTGTCCGATCACGGCGCAGGGCAGAAACTGGTCCCGCCCGCGCATGTCCTCGCCGCAGAAGCCAGGGCCCGGCTCCATGCGGCCGTGACCGCCCAGGCAGAGCAGATCGTCGCCGAACTGGTGGACATCGAGGCGCTGACCGCCCAGGTCGCGGAGGAGACCGCCGCGCTGGTCAACTTCACCATCGACCCGGAAGTCATCCGGCAGCGGCTGGAAGACGACCGCACCCAGCCATGGGGCCACGCCGTCAGCACCGAGATGGCCGAGCGCCGGCGGGGAATCGACATCCGGCACCGGGTAACCCGGCTGCTCGCTGACCGCGGCTTCGGAGGCGCTGCATGAGCATCTGCTGGCACGAGCCCGGCCCGTGGCGCGCCAGCTGCCGCCGGCTTCACGATGGCGCGGTCCTGCTCGCCTACGGTAGGTGCCGATCGGGCCGCCGCTGGTTCTGGGCGGCCCGGGACTGGGAGAGCCAGGTCCGCCACGGCCGCGCTGACACCGAGGACGGCGCGCTAGCTGCCGCCCGGGCCGCCGTCGCGGACCTGGCGGCCGGGCGCCCAGCGGTCGGCTACCTCCAGCACTCGGTGGCCACGGGCGTCCTGCGCGACCTCAACGCCGCTGTACGTCGGGCCCGGCCGGCCCCGGCCACTACCGAGCCCGGCGCGGTCGGATACCTGTACGGCACCCGGTCCTACCTGCCCGATGATGCCAGGGAGCCCGAGGTCCGCGAGATCGTCCCGTTCCGCATCGCACGCAAGACGCCGAGGCGCATCTACTACGTCCGCCGGGAGGACGGCTGGGACGGCCCGGACACCGGCTACGTGGACCGCCAGGCGCTGGAGCGCGACGGAGAGGTGCGGGCCCGCAGGCGCAGCTGGGGCGACGACGATTCCGTGCTGTTCGCCACCCGTGAACTGGCCGAGGCGTACCTGTTCGGCGACCGGCGGCAGGCCGCTCCCAGCCAGCCGGACCTCAAGCAGCTGCGGCAGGAGATGGCCGACGCCCACCCCGACCGCGGCGGGAGTGCCGAGGGGTTCATGGCGGCCCGGGAGCGGTACCAGCGAGCGCTGCGACGGCAGGGGGCAGCGTGATCAGGGTCAGCGCTCAGGCAAGCGCATCATCAAGGGCCGCAACCCGTCGTGGACGATCGTCTGGGTTGCCGTGCGCACCGTGTCTGCCAGCAACAGTGCGGCCTCGGACTGGACGAGGGCCGCATGGGCGGCCAGCTGGGTGTCAGGCGACGCCGACGTGGCCGCGCCAGCCAGCCGGTCCCGCAGCTCCTGGATGTGGCTCTCGACGTGCTCACGATCCTGGTCCATGCCCATCGCGGTCTCCTGTCTCGGAGGTGGCACCGGGAGTATCCCCGGCGGATGCGGGGTCAGACCTGTCCTCCGGGTGGCATCCCAGGGTCCTGGCCGGGCGGCCCGGACGGGACTCAGGAGCCGGGGCCGGCGTGGGTGCCGCGTGGCGGCCCGCTGTGCCGGGGCTGCGGATCTTGGGGGTAGTACGGGCGCGACCGCGGCGGGGAGGGCGGAGGCTGCCACGCAGCGGAGCCACCACTCGCGCCCCAGCGCGGCCCGGACCCCAGGGACGGCTCCCCGGCCCGGATAGCACCGGCCACGACGATGACAAGCGCGGCCAGCCACGCCACGCCCGTCCAGCCCAGCGCCAGGCTGAGCACAGCGATCGCCCCCTTGCGCGGGAGATCCCACAGCCAGGCGATGATCAGCGGCACGCACCACAGGACGACCGCCGCGATCAGGGCCACGAACAGCACCGCCCCGCCGAGCCCGGCAACTCCCGAAGCCGCTGCGACGTCCACAGCCAGCCCCCATTCCCCCAGGTGCTGATGGATGTATGACGTCCCGGAAGCCGGACAGGATGACAGGCACCTCACTCAGCCCGCAAAGCTGGCGGCAGTGCCCGGCCCAGACGGCCGCGCCACGTCCGGAGGTGCCCGATGGCGCGGCCTGACCGGTTCATCCCGCCGCCCGGCTGCGTGGTGGTCCGGATCGAGGACCTCGCCGCGCTCGTGGCCGCCGTACGGGCACCGGGTTCTGCCACTAGCGACAGGGCCCGCAGCGGCGGGGCCGCTGCGCCGGGCACGGGCTGGGATGCCCTGGCCGCGACGGTGGCGCTGCTGACCGCCCGCCTGGACAACGACGCGAGCGTCTCGGCCGCCAGCCTGGCGCCCGACGTGGCGCCGAGCGACATCACCGCGGTGGCCGTGACCATCGCGGCCGCATGGCTCAGGGTGAGCCTCCCCGACCGGGGCGGGGCGCTGCTGCGCGACCTCGGCCTGCTGGCCGCTGCCCGGGGCGAGACGCCCGAAGCCCTCGATGGTGATGGGCCGGCCGGGACGTGATCTCACAGGACCGGATCGACAGGCTCGATGTCCTCATCCGCCAAGCCGAATCCGCCGGGAATGACGCGGCGGCCAGGCAGGCACTGGAGCTGCTCGTCCGGGTGCTCCAGCAGAACGCCGAGGAAGCCGCCCGGGCCTGCGTTCAGCCATTGGGCCCCGACCCCATGACGCGCGCCCGCGAGGGCCAGCCGGACGGGCTGCGCAAGCTCCGCAAAGGCCGCGACCGCTGCAGCGCCACCCGGCGCGACGGCCAGCCCTGCCAGGCCCCGGCCGTCGAGGGCTCCTGGGTCTGCCGGCACCACGGCGGCGGTGCTCCCCAGGTGCAGATCCGGGCCGGCCACACGCTGCGCCTGCAGGCCGCCTACGAGGCCATCCGCGAGTTCGACGCAGCCCGGGGCACGCCCCGCGAGTTCGACGCGCTGTGCAAGGCGCTGGCCGCGCAGCGCGAAGTGGAGGACTACGAGGCCAAGATGCAGCGGCTCGCCGAACTGCGGGCCGAAGTCAAGCGAAGGCGCGCCGAGCGTGGCACCGTACGAACCGCCCGGCCGAACCCAGAAGAGGAAGCTAGCCCGTGAGCGATAGCGAACTGCGGCCCGAGGTGGTCAACGCGGTGTATACCGCACTGCTCAAGATGGACCCGGCTCCGCTCCTAGTCCTGGAGGAGGCAGGGACCGGGGTCACGGCCGCCGAGCGCGCCGCGGCCGAGGACCTGTACCTCAACAGCATGCTGGCCAGCCACGACCACCGGGAGCGCTGGCTGCGCAGCATGCAGGTGCTGTTCGGTGACCGCAAGTTCGACCACGACCCGACGTGGGCCGAGCTGTTCGACGGGCTGAGCCCAGAAGCGGCATCCGAGCTCCGGGACCTATATGACGCGCTGTCCGATGGCGCCCGGGCAGAGTACGACCGGTGGCATGGCGCACCGGGCGAGGACGGGTAGGTCATGGACGACGCGCCGGCCCGTGAGGGTCATGGAAGACGGCTGTGCGGCGCGGCCAAGCGCCAAGGCGGCGGCCACTGCAGGAAGCCCGCGGGATGGGGGACATCACATCCTGGCCACGGCCGGTGCCGCCTCCACGGTGGTGCCACCCGCAGCCAGAGCAAGCGGGCGGCCGATCAGGAGATTGAGGAGCGGGCCCGGGCGATGCTGGCGCAGCTCACGGTGCGCCCGGTCGATAATCCGCTCGAGGAACTCCAGCGCCTCGCCGGCCGGGTGCTCGCCTGGGAGCGTGTCATCGGGGAGCTGGTCAACGAGCTGGACTCGGTGCGGTATGAGACCGAGTTCGGCGAGCAGCTGCGCTCCGAGGTGGCGCTGCTGGAGCGGGCGATGGACCGCTGTGAGCGGATCCTCGTGGCGATGGCCCGGCTGAACCTGGACGAGCGGCTTGTCAAGATCAGCGAGGCACAGGCCAAACTCGTGACGGGCGTGATCCTCGGTGCGTTCGTCAACATCGGCCTATCCCGGGAGCTGCAGGACGCCCTGCGCCCAGCGATTGCCCGGCGCCTGCGGTTGGCTGCCGCCGAGGAACGGCAGCGGGAGTTGGGGCCGGAATAGGCTGGGGCGCATGCCCCTCCCGGCGTCCAAGAGCCAGATCAACAAGCTTGGGAAGAGGCTCGCAGCCAGCACGGACATCACGCCACGCGATGCCGCCATGCTCGAGGACCTGATCGCCTGCCACCAGGAAGCCCTTGAGCGGGCCCGCCCCAACCTGGACGGCCTGGCCGACGTGATCGGCACTGAGCCGCTCGCTATCAGCGCCAGGCCCAAGACAACGGGAACGATCATCGAGAAGCTTCGCCGGAGCCCTCGCGGGCCGCTGGCCTCGATGCAAGATCTTGCCGGGTTTCGCATTGTCGGCGGATTCTCCTTTGATCAGCAGGACCAGTTGCGAGACGAGATCATGCGCCGGTTTCCCCACGACCCGCGTGCGCCCAGCTACAAGGACCGCCGAGCCGAGCCGAGCTATGGATACCGTGCCGTTCACGTCCTGGTCTGCGTCGAGAACGTCAATATCGAGATACAGATCCGGACCCTCGCCCAGCACATGTGGGCCGACCTGATGGAGCGGCTGGCCGACCGGCTGGGGCGCCAGATCCGCTACGGCGGCGCGCCGATCACCCCGCCGGGCACGAGCCAGGAAGCCGTGCGGGCCCTCGTGGATTCGATGATGGCAGTCTCAGAGGCTTGGGCGTCTGCGCCCCCGGAGATCCCCGGACACGTGGCCCTGTCAGTTGACGAGTTCACGGACAACGTCTGGCAGAACCTCACCGCAGCGCTCGGCCAAGTCGGCATTGACCTGTGAGTTACGCTGTAGAAATGCGGAGCTTCCTCGTCGTCTACAACCGGCGGACCGGTGACAACACCCTCCGGGAATTCCCGCCCGGTCACGGCCGGGAAGCCATCCATGCCCGTTTTGAGGCGGAGCGGCAGCACCGTAGCGACCCCGACATCGAAGTGGTAGTCCTGGGCAGCCACTCAAAGGAAGAGCTGCTCAAGACGCACTCCCGCTACTTCCGGTCGGCACGCGAGATCCTGGAGAACGCTCAGGCGTAAGCCTGCGCCTGCTGAGAGTAGCGACCCGCTATCACGGAAAGTGGCTGACTTTCTGCAGTACTCCAGGTAGCGACCTGCGGCGCAGCACCCCGCCAGGCACCCCGACTCGCCGCGATTTCTGCGATACGCACCGTCCGGGCGCATCCCGTCCGCCGCCCTACGCTTGGTGTAGGTGATGACGGCGCGGCGGGAGGTGAGCGGGTGACGCAACCCGGGCGCCCGTCACCGCACCTGATCCCGTGGCCCGGGCAGGCCGTGGTGGTGATCCCCGCCGCCGACTTCGCCGAGCTGGCGGTCTGGCTGGCCGCGCTGATCGACCTGCTGGAGGGCCGGGAACGCCCTGGCTCCGTGCGGCAGGTCGCGGTGACCAGCCGGCTGCGGAACTACGCCGGCTTCATGGACCGGGCCGCCGCCGCGGTGTCGCGCGCCGGCCCGCTTGGACCTCAAAGCGCTGCGCTCGCTGGAGACGGGGCTGAGCCGGCACCCTGGCCGGAGGATGCGATCGTGCTCCGCGAGGGCGGCCAGCTTGTCGGCAGGTCGCCGGAGTGCCTGCGCCAGCTGATCCACGGCCGCAAGATACGCGGCTGGCGGGATGAGCAGGGCTGGCACGTGAGCCGCCAGGAGCTGATCGCCTACTACGGCGAGAGGCAGGAGCGTGGCGAAGCAGGCGGAGGGTCAGCCGGGGACGCTGGCGGAGCAACTGGCGGCGGCTCGGCAGGAGACGGCCGGGCCGCGTAGCCGTGTGTCGGGCCTCAAGGCGTCCTTCGACGCCGCGATGGCGGCAGCACAGTTCGGTGAGGCCGAGCGGCTCAAGGACGAGCTGGCGGAGGCCCGGCAGGAGCTGGCGGTAGCCGAGGCGCGGGTCAATGGGCTGCGGCAGGCGGAGGCGGCGATCAGGGCGCAGCAGGACGAGGAAGCCCGGGCGCTGCAGGAGGCCCAGCGGCAGGCGCTGGCCGGGAAGGTCGGCGCCGAGGCCCGGGATGCCGAGCAGCGGGCCCAGGACGCGACCGAGGAGTGCTTGGCGCGGATGCGGGCTTCCCTCCTCGCGGCGAGGGATGCCTATCTGGAGGCCAAGCGCTGCGAGCAGCGGGTGCTGACCGCGCGGCAGCGGGGGCGGGAGGCTCAGCGAATGGCCGGGAAGATCCCAGCCGGCCATCCGGGCCCGGTTGTGATCGGGCCGAACCGGACCCGGGTGCTTGCCGAGTCCGACCCGCTGATCCGTGAGCTGACGCGCTGGAAGCCGTAGGCCGTTGACCACCACCACAGACCTGCCCGCGCGCGGCTCGGCCGCGGGCAGCGATGAAGGGCCCGGGCGCCAGCCACGGCGTCAAAGTCACCCAGGCGGCAAGGACACTCGCCGCTCCATGGAAGGGAGCCAAGGCCGGCGAGCGCACCTCCTGAGCTATGACCCGGCCTGCGCTGTCCTGGCGCCCGGCCCGAACACCAGTCGCCCCCACGAAAGGCCTGACCGATGACAGCACTCACCCACGAGCAGAAGCTCGCCCGCAACAAGCTGGCCGGCAAGATCTGCGAGCGCCGGCCCGGGATCAGCTACCTCGATGCCCTGGTGGAGGCGTCCGCGGACATCCGGCGAGCCGGGCAGGCCGCAGCTGGGCCTTCCGTGGCCGAGGTGCAGCGCCTGGTGGCCAAGGCCACCCGTAAGGCCGTCAAGGCCCGCCTGCGTGAGGCCCTGACGGCCGCCGGGGCACCGAAGCCACCGCCGGGTACCGGGCAGGCTGCCGCTCAGCCTGCGCGGCGGCCAGCGGGCCGCGCAGCCGCACCAGCGAAGCAGCCGCACCAGATGACCGATGACGAGCTGAAAGGGTCGCTGGGCAGCACGCTGGCCGCCGGCACCGAGTCCCCGTTCTGGCAGGCGATGACGGAGAGCGCCCCGCCGGGCGGTGTCGCGGAGACCGGCCCGGCTTCGGGCAAGCCGCTCCACCAGTTGGACCAGGATGAGTTGCGGGCCGCGACAGCCGTCTTCGCCACCGGCGGCCAGTCGCCATTCTGGGCGGGGGCCGGTAATGACTGACCTCACCCACCTGGGCGCCCGGGTCGCGCACACCACTGCGCAGAGCCACGCCGCAGCTTCCGCCGCCGCGCGGCCGGCCGACGTAGCGGCTATCGTCCTCAGCCAGCACATCGCTGACGGTGACGAGGGCGCGGTCCGCCGGTACGTCCACGAGCTGGAGCACGGCACAGGCCCGGCGCAGGTGGATCCGTGGCGGCTCCTGGAGCGCCTCGCGCTGCGGTTCATGCCGGCGGAGCCTTCGGAGGATCCCGGGCCGGGCAACTCGGCCGCCGTCGTATAGGTCACTGGGAGCGGGAGCAAGATATCCGTAACTACCCCTTAATGGGGTGCCGGGCCGGCTCGGTGCCTCCCGGCCCCTCTTGTGGCAGATCGCGGTGGACGCGCCCACATCGCCCGATGGTGCTGAGCTGCGCTGCCCGGAATGCCAGGGTCAGCGCGGCCCGCGTAGGCCCCCAGCTACGCAGGCGAGCACGTGCACCAACACGTAGACGGCTCCGCCGCCCTATCCGGGCTGGCGGGGCCGTTTCCTGTGCGGTACACCGTGCTGCCCTCTCGCGCGTCGTGTCAACGTCAGCGTTCCGAGGGGGGGACCGACATGACGTATCCACCACAACCGCCATTCCAGGACGATCCGCGATACGAGCCTGACCCGAGGTTCGCGCCCCGCCGGCCGCGCCATCGACGGGCGGAGCAGGACGGCCAGCCCCAGGCATGGCCTGGCCAATCCTCAGGACCGCCAGGGCAGACGCAGCAGGGATTCCCTCAGCCAGCTGCTTACCCGCCTCCGCAGGCACGGCGCAGCTACGACGAGGCCCAGCGCTGGGCGGCCGATCCCCGCTACCAGCAGCCACCGGCGCCGCCCGGCTACCCGCCGCAGATGCGGCCACCTGGCCAGCCGCCACCGGGCTGGCGGCGGCCGCGCAAGAGCCGCCGCGGCTGGGTCATCACGGGCAGCATCCTCGGCGGCCTGGTCCTCATCGGTGCCCTGGCCGACGCCTTCGGCAAGCCGGCCACCACGCCGCACCGCGCTGCGGCCAGCACGCCAGCCGCAGTCACGGCCACCACACCGGCAGCCGCGCCGTCCCCGGCCTCATGCAAGCAGAAGGTGCTCGCCTGGAAGAACACCACCATGGGCTTTACGTACTTCACCGAGGCCACCCAGGACGAGAGGCGGGTGGCCAAGGCTGCCGGGGCTGGCGAGGAGATCGCGGTCGAGCAAGACGGTGCCAACATGGCCACCGCGGCGATGCTCGCGAAAGCCCACCCGATCCCGAAGTGCGCGGACGCTGGCGGCTACTACCCCCGGGCCATGGCTGACTGGGAGCGCAGTGGCAATCTGGCCAGCGCGGGGAACTTTGAGGCGGCCGCGGTATGGGTCGCCAGGGGCGGCCGGGCGTTCCAGAAGGCCACGGTGGAGCTGGACGAGGTGACACAGCTGGAGGGCTGAATTCGGTAGCCACGATTGCAGGCGCGCCGGGCCGGAATCTTGGCAGCAACGACGGCGGGGCCTCCGGCGGCCCCGCCGTCGTGATGACCCTCCCTGGTGGTCAGGTCTTGCTGGCCTCCGGGCCGCGCCAGCGTACGCCGACCGACATGATCTCTCCGGGCTGCTGGCGCACTGGGGCTAGCAGCCCGATGTGGAAGTCGCCGTCTGGCGGGTCTGCGTCCACCGTCACTAGCAGGCGGGTCAGGTCACCGTCCTGCTCGATTCGCTGGTCTGCGGCCTCGTATTCAGCCATTGCGGGCTGAGTGTGGTTGGTTACCACACACCTCCTTGGGGGTGGCGTCCGGATTCCGGTGTAAATGACGGGCGTGGTTCCCGGCTTCGGTGATCAGGTTAGGCGACGGTGCTGACAGTTTCGGGCCCGTCGGCGGGCTGGCTGGTGGTGATGGTGTGTGGCCTCAGCTGGCGGGGCGGGTCGAGCAGCGAGCGGCGCAGGTCCTGCAGCAGCCGGAGCCCGTCAGCGGTCATGGTGAACCCGCGCCAGCCTGTGGAGGCGCGGTCCAGCACGGCCCACACGAGGGTGAGGCAGCTGGTCTCGCCGGGCAGCCGGCCGATGACCTTGGTCCGGCGGCGGGTCTCCCCGAAGGTCCGCTCGATGAAGTTCGAATGCCGGACCCGCTGGTGGTGCTCGGCAGGGAACCGCAGGTAGGCGGTCAGCCCGGCCTGGTCGGTGGTCAGGCACTTCATCGCCGACGGGTACGTGGCCTGGTATTTCGCGGCCATCTCGGCGATCCGCGCGTCGATGAGTTCCACCAGCCGGGGCCCGGGCGGGGTCTTGTGGCCCTCGGTGTCGAAGAGCTTCCAGTAGGCGTCCTTGATCTCGGCCTGCATCCCGGCCGGGACTTTCGCCAGGACATTCCTGGCGCGGTGAACGAGACAGCCCTGGCGCAGGGCCTTCGGGTAGGCCTGCTCGATCGCGGCGATCAGGCCCGGGGCCCCGTCCGAGATGACCAGCAGCGGGGAGGCCAGGCCGCGGTCCTTGAGGTCGGCGAGGAAGGCTGTCCAGGCGTCGGCGGACTCGCCGGTGCCCGGGGCCAGGCCGATGAACGCGGGCTTGCCATCGGTGGTGATGCCCCAGGCGGCCAGCACCGGCTCGGCCGGGGAGCCGGGATGCATGCGGAAGAAGCTCGCGTCCAGGAACAGGTAGTCCAGCGTGATGCCATCCAGGCGCCGCTGCGCCCACGCCTGGTACTCGTCCTTGATCTGCTGGCACACCGACGACACCGTCAACTTGGAGATCGCCGCCTGATCGCCCAGCGCCTCGGCGAGGGCGGCTTCGACGTCGCGGACGGACAGGCCGCGCACGAACGAGGCGATCACCAGCGACTCCAGCGCATGCGTCTTCGTCACGTGCACGCCGAACAGCCGGGACGCGAACGCCTCGCTGGTGCCACGCAGCTTCGGCCGCGATAGCTGCACCGGCCCGGCGGTGCTCTTGACCGTCACCTCCCGGTACCCATTACGCGACCCGGGCCGGGCCTCAGCGCAGGCCGCGGCCCGCTGATAACGGTCCCGGCCCAGGAATTCGGTGACTTCCGCTTCGAGGGCAGCCTGCATCAGCAGCTGCGCGCCGAGCCGGGCCACCTCCTCCAAGATCTCCGGCAGCGGACGCTCCGCGGCGAACAGCTCATCAATGTGGTGACGGATACGGTCAGTAGGCGATACTCGGACAGGCACGGGCGTGGGTCCTTCCCTTCAGTGACTTGGCCGTCTTGAAGGGGAACCTACGCCCGTCCTCTCATTTACACCCGATCTTGGACGTCACCCTCCTTGGGAGGTCGTTGCCCAGTTGGTCTGGGCTGTTGGCAGCGGACGTTACCAAAGGGCGCTGCTAGTGGTGAAGCACGACGATCCAGATGATGAGGAAGATCACGGCCGCGAAGAAGAGCAGCCAGCCGAATGCTTGGGCGGCCTCCTGCCTGCTCGCCTCCTTGGCCTTTGCCTCGGCCCGCGCGGCCCGTTGCTGAGGAGTGAGCGCAGCCTCTTTCGCCAGAGCGAGCTGGTATCGCTTCCGGCACTCCGTGCAAGACGCCTCGGCCGGCTGGAAGACGTCCACGTGACGTCCCGCCAGCAGGCCGCACAGGGCGCTTCTGGGCCCCCTGCCCGCTGCGAGCAGGGTGCCGGAAGTCAGTGCCGACGAGAAACCGGGCGTGTCCGGGCTGCGGCCCTGCATGATGTGCGTTGCGCGCGAGGTGACTTTGCCGCGGGAGTTCATCACGTTGACCACGTAGTAGCCCATGCTGGCCGCCTTTCAGGCTCTTGCGTGGTGGACGTCTACCGGGCTGCCAGCGTTGACACGTGCCCCGGCCTACCGGCGCCGCGCTGGGTCGCGCGAGGCCTGCCAGCGGCACGCTCCAGCAACCGGCTGTGGCGGATGCGGGTCGTTAGGGCCGCCTGTGGTGGCCGGATGGTTCCCTAACCGGGCCAGTCCTCCGGGCGCACTGCGCCGCAGCATGCTGGCGGCTTCGGCGAGTTCCTCGCTCAGCCGGTCCAGGATGCGCGCCTTCGCCTCCAGCTGCTCTGGCTGCGCGGGAAGCAGGTTTGCTACCTCGCCCAGATCGGTGGCAATAGCCTTGACGGTCTCACGTGCCTCGGCCTGTTCCATTGGCCGCCCCCTCCTGCCGGAACCTTCCCTGGCACCAGTCAACGACGGCTCACCCCTCTGGCGGGGCGTTTTGCGCATTTCAGGGGCCTGTGATGCGTGCTGGGTGGTCATCTCCTGCGTCCTTCAGCCTGCCGGCTGCGGGTTCTTGAACTGGCCGGGGTGTCACGGCCTGGTTACGGCTGTCTGCAGATCACGTAACCATGGGCCTGACCGGGGCATATCCCGCCGCGGGTCGGGTAGCAGCAGGTGCGCAGCCCGGGGGCCGGGGTTCCCCAGTGCAGGGGCGTCCCCGGGCTGCGTGGCCCATTCCGTCCCGCTCAGTGCGCGCCCGGCACGGATTCCCCAGTGCCTGCCGGCCAGCATCCGGGCCGGGCGCACACTCAGCCAGGGCCCTCCCGCGATATCCCGGCCCGTGCACGGGTGTTCCCTTGTTCAACTGACCTGATGCCCGCGCTGGCGGGCCAGATCAGCCAGCAGGTTCACCGCCCGGGCATGGTGCCCGCGTACTGGCTGCATTTCAGTAGCGGGCATCCGGGTGACTGCTGTCCACGGATTGCGTTCCCGGTGGCCGTCAACTTTGGTGAGCCGGTAGGAAACCTCCCCATCAGCGCGCAGGACCCACTCCCAGGACAGCACCGCGAGGCCGGCAGTGGTGGTGGTGCTGACCCGGGCGATCACCTTCGCCGGGATTAACGCCATCATGCGTGCCTTTCACCGGGCCCGCGGGTGCTCACGGCACCGGCGCCGCAGCCATGGCGGGGTGGCCCTCCCCCCGCTCCCCTGGACAGGGTTTCTCCAGGGAAAGGGCCGCCCCTTGCTCAGTAGACGCACCCGGCGCCCGTGTGGTGTACCTGGGGCCGGGACTGGGGGGAAATCCCCGGCCCCAGGTCATTGGGGGGCGGTCCGGACGCTACGCCGGCAGGCCATGCCGGGCCGGGCCTTAACCGTTTCTTTACCCGGCGCCGCTGGCTCCTCCCGGGCGCATCGGCGAGACACTGGTCACAGTGGCCGCCAAGCTGGCCGGGAGGGTTCACGGCTGGCCAGCTTGGCGGTCTGCGGTCGGCTCCTGGCCAGGATGTGCACCACCCGCTCTCGTCGCGCGTCTTAACAGCAGCACAGCGAGGGGGCCCCGATGACGTATCCGCCGCCACCGCCTTACCAGGACGATCCGGATTCCGGGCCGGATCCGCGGCTCGCGCCGCGGCCACCGCGTGGGCGGCACTCACAGCCGCGGGAATGGCTCCCGCCGTCTGAGGCGCGGCCGGGGCAGCCTGACGCGCAAGGCGCTCTTTCGCCGCACGGACCGGTCACCTACGACGAGCCGCCGCGGCATAACCCGTCGGCGAATGTTCCGCCGGCGCCGCACGCCAAACTGCGGGGCGTGTGGCTCTATCTCGCTATCCTCGCGACGGTTTACGTGGTGGCGTCGCTCGGACTGGGTGTCCTTAGCTACGCGGCGATGCAGAGCAACGCCCGGAAGATCGAGCAGCTACAGACCGACACGAACGACAACCTCTGCAATCAGCAGGCATACCAGGGTGGCACGACTTGCCAAGGCGGCGACGCCAACGGCGGTAGCTCCGTGCCCTAATCGAGCCGTGTGCAAGAGCTTCGGCTTCTGGCCGCTGGCCAGTGTGCAGTCGGCAAAGTGGACATGAAAGGGCCCCTGCCACCGGGAAGGGCGGCAGGGGCCCCGTGTGACCCGCGCAGCTGGCGACCTTGGGGGATCTTGTACGCCAGCCGCACGGGAATCCGGGATGGCCTCTCAGTGGGTAGGCGGCCCGCCGGGCCGGCTGGAGGTGGTTCGCCTGTATGGCTCCCACGATTTCGTCATCCCAGTCTCCCTGCCGGTGTGCCATCTGCTAGACGCGCCTGGTCAATAGTTGGTTTACGCAAAACAAGGACAGGGGCCTGCACCGGGAGTCAGCGGCCCGCCGGCTCAGCGCCGCCGGGCCGGGTCCCGCGATGCCTGCCAGCGCGCCAGGGCCTCGGCGGACGGCCGGGCGTAGCGGGCAAGGCTTGCCACACTGGTGTGCCCGGACTTGGCCATGAGCATGGGCGTCGACGCGCCATCCTCGGCGTCATGGGTCAGCGCCGAGTGCCGCAGCTGGTGAAGGGTGGCGCCGCCCGAGGCCTCCTTGAACAGCGCCTCGGCCTGCCGGTAGGACAGCCGGGCCCGGCCGCTGGCCGGGTCAATGTCACCCGGGGGGAGCTCGACCCGCGCCCGGCGGTCGGTGAGGAACAGCGGGCCGGACTTGCGGCCCTTGAGCAGCCGGGGCAGGAGCCGCGCGGTGGCGGTCTGCCAGACAATGACGTCGATCGCGCCGCCCTTCCGGCGGACCTTCGCCCGCCGGTTCGGCAGGTCCAGGTCCCCGACGTCCAGGCGCAGCACCTCGGCCGAGCGGGCCGCGGTCTCGTAGAGCATCCGCCAGAGCACCCGCTCCCGGATGCCGATGTCCTCCCGGGTGAGCAACTGCTCGACGTCGGCGCGGGACAGCGCCCGGGACCGGTCCGGCGCGCGCCTGCGCCGCCGTATGCCGCGGGTGAGTCCGGCGGCGTCACTGACCCACCCCTGCGCCTCGCAGTAGACCAGGAGGCCGCGCAGCGCGTCCCGGTTGCGGTTCCACGTCGCCGGCGCCCGGCCGCCCCAGGCGCGGGTGAACCACGCGGAGACTGCCGCGGCGCGCAGGCCGGCCGCGTCCGCCTCGGTGCCGAACTCGGCCACCAGGGCGCGCACTGTCGAGCCGTACACCCGGCGCGTGCCGGCCGACTCCGGGTGATCGAGCGACGCCAGGTAAGCCGCGGCCGCCTCGCCGAGCGTGGCGCTCTCCCGGCTGGCGCTGAGCTGGTGAACGGTCCCCATGATCCTCACTTCGCCTCTATCGCAGTAATCACCGGGGAGTCGGCCCCCGGTGGACCGTGTATCGCTGCTGGTCGTGCCGGCTGGTATCGCAGTAATCCATCTGCTCTCTGCGGGTGTGCGCGTCCGGCCGGGGCGACGGGGAAGCTCGCCCCGGCCGAGACGATCAGCACCGGGCTAGAGCCGGTGGCCGACCCGGAACCCGCCGGGCAGGCGGACGCTGGCGTAGGGCCCGCGGACCGATGACCAGTAGAAGTTCGGGGACAGGCCTGCGGCCTTGCGGTAGCGGTGGTGGGTATGCCCTGCGCCCAGGTGAAACAGCAGGTACCCGGCAGCGGCTATGACGATGATGGTGATGATCATGGGCGTGTCTCCCTGTTGCGGTTGAGGATGGCGAGCTTGGCGCGGTGGACGTGGCCGGCGCCGAACCGGCGGATGCGCCCCGTGTGCTTGCAGCGCTTGCAGTCGCCATGCCGGCGCTTATTCGACCCAGCGTTGCGGCCGGTGCCGTCGCACCTCGGACAGGGCTTGTAGGGCCAGAACAGGCGGCTCACGATCCACGCGGCGAGCAAGGCCAGCGCGGCCAGCAGGACTCCGCCGGGACCGTACATGGACCAGGCCAGGACCAGGAGGACAGCGGCGCCGGTGACCTCAGCCACGGCTGACTCCAGCGGTAGCGGTAGCGGCCTCGCTGGCCCCCAGAGCGCGATTCTGGGGGTTGCGGGCTTCCGTGGCTGTCGTGCCGCTACCCGATACCGCAGCGGCGAACGCCCAGGTCAGGACACGCTTGAGCGGTAGCACTACCCGGGCGTGCGGTAGCGGCCAGATGGCGTTTAGGCAGGTCAGCAGGACGGTAGCGTCAGCGCTACTGCGGTAGCGGCTCACCGGGCCGATTCCCGCTCGACAGCGACCCGGCGGCAGCCCCGGGCCTTGACCCCGGCGGTGCTGACCATGACCGAGGGCACGCCGTGAGAGCGGAGCTGGGCGGACATGGCGTCGCCCGTCAGGTCGGCATACCGCTCGGGCCACCGGCTGGCGAGACGGTCGGCCAGCTCGTCCCAGTGCAGCCCGGGATCAGTGCCGAATACCGCGAGCGTGTCGGCCAGGACATCCCTCGCTTCGGCGGCCTCGTCCAGGCCGAGAGCGTAGCCAGTGAGCACGCCAGCGCGGTCACGCATGTCCCGGGCCCGCGCGGCGACCTTCTCCGTGTCCGGGAGCGTCGTCTTGTACGTCCGGACGATCTGGGGCAGCGCGTTGGCCTTGAGCCAGCCCAGGCCGACGTCCACGCCGGGCCGGAACACTGTCGGGTCATACCCGTTCCGGTAGCTACTGGTGCCCAGGATCATGTCCGCCTCCGGCTGGCCCGGGACCTGCAAGCAGAACCGGCAGGTGATGTTGCCGGTGACCGCGGTCGGCATCGTCTTCGCGTCCGGGCGTTGCGTGGCCAGGACCAGGATCACCCCGTAGGCCCGGCCCAGCCGGATCACGTAGGCGGCATCCTCGCGGGCCTGCTCGCCGTAGACCGGGTGCATGAAGAGGTTCTGCGCCTCGTCCACGAAGCACACCAGCGGGCGCAGGCCGAGGTGACGCTGCCCGGCCAGGTCCCGGGTCACGCTGCCGTCTGGCCGGGCCTCCCGGGGGACCTTCTTAAGCGCGGCCGACCGGCGGTCGAGTTCACCACGCAGCAACCGCAGCGAGTCGGCGGCGTAGCTCACCGCCTCGTCGTCCAGCCCAGAGCAGTACCGGTGGCAGACCTTGGCCAGCGGCTCCAAATCGCCTTTACCGGCCAGCTCGTGCACCCATAGGTCGGCCACCACGTCCAGCGCCACACCGCACGCCAGGCCGCGCACGGCACTGGTCTTGCCCTGGCCCGGGGCGGCACCGAGCAGCCAGTTCGTTTCGAACAGTGGCACTGTCACCGGACGGCCGCGCGGGTCGGTGCCGAACGGCAGCACATCGAACACGTCGGTGCTCCGGGCCTTGATCAGCGGCCACGTGGCGGGCTTCGCCTTGCTGATGTCGTGCATGCCGACCCAGAGGTTCAGCCGGCCTTCGTGCTCGTGCGGCACACCCTCGGGCCACGTGGCGGACAGCGGGCGGCGCAGGCCCGACGCCAGCTCGGAACGCTTGGCGAGGATGTGGCTGGCGGTCACGCCGTGCGGCAAATCGACCTGGCACGACCACCCCGGGCCGTCGCGCATGACGTCGCTGACGAACCTGATGCCGACCGCGCGACCGTCCTTGTCGGGCTTGAGCGCCTTGTTGATCTCGGTAATGCCGAGCGAGCCGAGCGCCTTCTCGATCACCGGATGCGTCGGCGGGCTGTAGTCGGGCGGGATGATCGCCTTGCCGACGATCTTGTGCCCGGACGGGCGGCCGAATAGGGCTGCCAGCACGACGGCGACGGCGACGGTGGCGGCCTGGGCCTGCCATGGCGCGAACCAGGTCAGCACGACGACGAGTACGACGATCGCGGCCAGCTCGGCGGCGAGCGCGATGCCACGGACCTTGCGAGTCTCGCCCGCCTCTTTGTGGAGCTTCAACCATTGATCAATGTCGCCGTCAATGACCGCCTTGGACCGCAGCTCGTGCGACTCGGTCAGCCACCACCAGCGGACCTGGCGGGTGGCCAGCCGGACGATGCCGACCACGGACCAGGCGAGCATGGCGATCACGTAGAACACCAGCCGCAGCCCGTGGAACCGTGCCCGGTGCCACGACAGGGCAGCGTGGAACTGGAGCGTGCCCTTGATGTTCGCCCGCTGGAACTGGACCGGGACGATGTCCCTGCGCCCGGCGGGCTGGGTCACGTCGGCGTAGACAGCCAGCGCCTTGCCCGGTGCCCGGTCCACGGTGGCACTGTCCGGCACGGCGGGCAGCAGGGCGGCGCCGGCTTCCACCCCGGCGGCAGGCTGGCCCTCGATGGGCTGATCAGACATGCTGGTCTCCTCCTTCGGGAGACCCGGGCCGGGGCGGCCAGCCGGAAGCAGACGCCCCGGCCCGGGAGCTATTCGGGACTGTGGCCGTTCGCCTCGGCCAGGACTTCGCGGCGCACTTTCGTCGCCTGTGCGCGGGTCAGCGAGAACCGCTCCGTCAGCTGGTTGAGGGACAGCGGATTGCCCGCCGCGATGGTCGCCCGCATGCTCGCTTCCGCCGCCGCGACGACATCGGACGGGACGCCGGCGACATCGGGAACCTGGTGGTGGTGCTCGACGACCCGCTTGAGCACGCCCAGGCCGACCGCCAGCGCGGCGGCCGCAGCGAGCGGCGGCACTGCGGCAGTGAGGCGGTCCGTGGCCGAGTGGACGGTCACGTGGCCGACGTTGCCGGCCACCGACACGGCCAGCCCGGCCAGCGTGACCGTCCAGGCGCTGATCCGCGACCGGCGCTGCCAGGCATCGGCCAACGCGACGAACAGCGCCAGCTCACCGACCGCGATGAACACGTCCACCTGCAGCGGCCAGATCACCTGCCACGGGCCGTGCAGGCTGTGCTCGCCCGCCCAGTCGTACAGCCCGCGGTAGGACTCGGCGAAGGACACCAGGGACGCGGCGGCCACCAGGACGGCGATCGCCACCAGGGCGGCCCGGCGCGGGACGCGCAGGATGCCGGTCATTGCGCACCTCCGGCGTGCTCGCTGCCGTCGATCTTGAGCAGGACCCGGGCCCGGCTGTCGTTCGTGTCCCGCACCGGCCCGTGCCAGCCGCACACGCACACGGCCTGGACGAGCGCCGGCCACCAGCCCGGAGCCTGCCGGAAGCTGACCGCGTGGGCGCTCATGTCTCACCACCCAGCGCCGTGGCCAGCTCCCGGTACCCGGGCACCCGCGCCAGCCGGGCGCCGTGCGACTCGCACAGCCCGTCCGCCGCGGCCGCGCACTCGCCGCAGTCCTCGTCGTCCGTGCAGTAGATGACGGCATCGGCCAGGGCAGCCATCGCGGTGGGCACGTCGGCCGCGGCGATGTACGCCGACCCGTCCGGGCGGACATGGCTGGTCCGGCTCACCGGGCGCTCCCGGTGTCGATGTTGGTCTCGTAGGACTTCCGGGCCTCGTAGTCGGCCCAGCTGGCGGTGCTGATCCGGGCCACCTCATAGGCCACGCGCCAGCGGTTGTCGCCTTCCCACATCTGCTCGCCGCGGGCCAGCCAGGTGGTGGTGTAGTGGCCGTTTCTGTCGGTGATGCCGGTGCCGAGAGTGGCGGCCACCTGGTCCACGAGGGCCCGGCCAGCGTCGTCATCGGCCTCATCCACGTCGGTGTCGGTCTCGCCGGCATGTACGGCCATCCGCGGGTACTTGGTGACCGGCAGGTCCGGGTGGGCTTCGAGCAGGTCGGCCAGCTCGCGCAGGCCCGCGATCACCTGATCGCGCTCGGCGGCGGTGGGGGCGCTCACGATGCCCTCCAGGCTCGTGCGGGGATGGGGGTGGCGAACCGGTGCAACAGGAGCACCGGGGCGAGCACCGCGACCCCCATGACGGTGGCCACGGCGATGAGCACCGCGCCATGGCCAGTCACGACGGCCAGCGCGGTGATGAGCACAGCCGCGGCCCCCAGGCCGCCGCGGACCTGGGGAATAGCCAGCACGCGGATGGCCAGCACCGCAAGGACGGCGAGCAGGACCGGGGTCACGACGCCTCGCTCCCGCCCACCACCGACAGGCCGAGCTGCTTGATGCGCTCTGCTTTGCCCAGGCTCTCAGCAGCCTTAGCAGCCTCCCGGACGGGCTCAGTAGGCCAGCCCGCGTGCCGGTTGGCCTCCTCGATACACCGGAAGACCGCCCGCAGCTTCGCCTCCAGCACCCCGGCGCGGATCTCCAGCTCGGTGATCCGCTTCTCCTGCGCGGCGCTCACCGGACCACGTCCAGCCCGGACCGTGCGATCCGCGCCCGGCGGGCAGCCGCCCGCGGCTGGGGTGCAGGCGGCTGGGCGAGCGCCATAGCCACCTTCATGACCAGTTCCAGTTCCTCGATCCGCTTCGCGTTGGACTGCGCGAGCTCCAGCGCCTGCGCTGCGATCAGGCCAACTTCGATGACGCCGCGGTCCAGCGCGGCCGGGTCCCGGGCGCTCACTGGCCGTCCTCGGTGCCGAACTCGGCCTGCAGGTCCTCCAGCGGGATGGGCTCGCCCGGCCCGGCCACAACCGCCTCGGCGTCGGCCAGGTCGTCTCGGTCCTCTTGTGCGGCGCGCATGGCCAGCACGATGTCCTTGATCCGCGCCGAGGCCTGCTCGGCGGTGTACTGGCGGCTGGCCGTCTCGTCGCTCAGCTGTGCGTCGATCCACCCGGCCAGCACGGTAAGCGCCTCACGGGCCTCCGCGGCCGCAGACTCCCGCCGGGCAGCGCGCAGCCAGCTGGTGACGGTCTGGATGGTGTCGCCCGGATGGCGGGACAGGTCCGTCGCCACCGCTTCGGACAGGGCGTAGGCGCGCAGGCGGGCGGGCACCTCGGCGAGCAGCTCGGCCCGGAGCTGGGCCTGCTCACCCTCTGGTGCCGGGTAGGCGATCCACTGCTCATCGATGATGTCCAGCAGCGCACTCAGGTGGCCGGACAGCGTCGTGAACGGTGCGCCCTCATCGGCCATGCTGACGTGCCCGGCGCGGATGTCCGCGAGGTATGCGCGGGCCCGGTCGATGGCCTCACGAGTCTGATTTGATTCGTTCATGGTTCCTGGTCCTCCTGGTGGGACTTGGTTCCTAGCCCCCGGCCTGGCGATAGCCGCGCCGGCCGGGGGCGCCTTCAGGTCAGTTGCCTCCCGTCGTGCAGTCGTGGGTGCAGCGGCACTCCTCGGGGAAGTGGCCGCAGTCGGTGCAGCGGTCGGCGTCGTCCGGGTACATCGCTCAGGCCGCCTTCCGCGCCGGGGCAGCGGCCTGCAGGACCAGCGCCGCAGCCAGGTGGTAGCAGCGCAGCCCGCGCTCCCCGGCCCTGCAGGTGCAGGTCTGCCGCACCGCGTCCACCACGTAGTACGTGGTCCCGTCGCTGCTCACCGCGGCGTAGATACCGTCCCGCGAGGTCGCCACGACCGCGCCCAGCTCGATGAGCTCCCGGGCCTTGTCGATCTGCTCGGCCGTGAACTCGGACAGGTCGGTGGTCTCCGCCGCGGCGCGCACCTTCGCCTGACACCAGCGGCCCCGGCCCCGGGCAATGCTCCGGGCCGACCGGAGCGGCCTGCCACACCGCAGGCAACTGGCCTGGTGCGTCTGCTCGGTGCTGGTCATCGGAACCCCCTCTGAAAACCATGTAGCTACATACTATGCCAAACCTTGTAGCTACACAAGTCATCCCGTACCATCTACTGCGTAGATACAGGAGGGGGTTGCCGTGGCCGGCCAGACACCAACCACGCCTATCCGGGTGCCGCGCCTGATGTGGGCTGCCTATGGCCGGGTGTGCGCCCGGCTCGGCCGCGACCGGACCGAGGACTTGCTCGGCCACATGCGGCGGCAGATCAAGCGCCACGGGGACGAGGCCGACCTGGCCGACCTGGCTACTGCCGAGGAGGAACTCCGCGAGCGGCGGTCCCGTAAAGGTGGTCGGCCGCGCCGCCCAGCGTCGTAGCAGTTTTCGTAGCAGTGCAGGCAAAAGCAGCCCAGTTCCGGGCCGTGCAAAATCGGCATCTACCTGCGGTGATGCACTATGCGGAACGAACCGGAACACTGAGTACGAACACTCGTAATGCGTAGGTCATCGGTTCGATTCCGATAGGCGGCTCTCACGTCAGAGGCCCCTTCCGATCATGGAAGGGGCCTCTTTGCTAACAGGCGTGTTAACAGCGGGAGTTGGGTGTTCGGTCCGTGCCGGTAGCAGTTGCGGTAGCAGTTCGCGGTTCGTTCTCGGTCATGCAGCAGCCTTCACGGCCTCGGCGAAGATGTCGGCGGCGGCGGCGGTCTCCGCGGCGCGGATCACGTGGGCGTAGACCCGGAGCGTGATGGCCGGGTCGGCGTGGCCCAGGCGGGCCGCGACGACGTGGACGGGCACGCCCGAGAGCAGCAGGGTCGTGGCGGGCAGGTGTCTGAGATCGTGTAGCCGGGCGTGCGGTAGCCGGTCTTTGGGCGGCGGTCCCTGCTCGGGTTGGTTGTGGGCGCGGATGAGCTTGCTCATCAGGGATGTCACGGTGTCGGGGTAGATCGGTTCGCCCCAGCCGGTGGTGAACACATAGCCGTCTTTGACGCCCGCCAGGCGTCGCCCGCCTTGAGTTGATCGGCGGCCTGGTCGGCCTTGTGCAGGCGCAGCACGGCGACGGTGGTGTCGTCGATGGAGACGGCGCGAGTCCGGCCGCTCTTCGTTGTGCCGTCGATGCGCTCGCCCGCGATCACGGCGATTGAGCCGGTGATGGCGATGCGCTTGGCATCTAGGTCGATGTCGGTCCAGCGCAGGTTGAGCAGTTCGCCGCGCCGGGCTCCGGTGTAAGCGGCGACGTGGAAGAAGGATTTTCTTTACAGTCATCAAGGCGGCGCCGCGCGGCGGCGCCGCGTCCGGCGCTCCCCGCGCCGGACTCTGGCCTTGAGAGGCCCCGCCCGGCGCGCCCGCGCCGTCCTGGGCCCCCGGGGCGTCGTGATCTGAGCGGCTCATACACTACGCCGATCGGCAGGCGCCGCCGAGCGTGTTCTCCGGCCACGTTGGTACAGCTCACAGCGGACCGCGTCGGTGCTCGCCTATCGGCGGGCCGCCAGGTGTTGCTTCTGGCGACGGATGAAACGATGGGGACTGCTGGTAAGAACGAGGCGGTCGAGCAGCACCCGGAGCTTCTGAGATGTGTCCGAAGGGTCCACGCTACGGTAGATTGTGTATCCCCCGAAGCGACCGGACGGCACGAACCCCGCGCGGTGCAACATCGCCCTGAGATCGAGGTCATCTTCGTAAAGAAATGGGGCGTTCTCCGGCGACGCGGGACGTATATCGAAGTTGGCAACCAGCCACCCCCCGGGCCGGAGCGCACCATGCAAACTGGCCACGACGTCGGCCAGATCAGGAATGTGGGTGAGCGTGTCGAGCGCTGTAATGACATCGTACCGACCGGTCTCAAGCTTCTCATCATTGAGGTCAATGAACTGGGCCGTCTCCCCCCGGCGGGACAAGCGGTAGCGAGCAAAGTCCAGCAGCGACGTGGAAAGGTCAGCGAGTGTCGTCTCATATCCCGCTCGGGCGAACAGTTGGCTGGTCACCCCCACCCCGGAGCCGAAGTCAAGATGGACTCTGCCGTGGCCTCGACCTGCCACAGCACGCAGCGCGAGAACGCTGGTCGGATAACCGTAGCCCTCGGCCTGTAGATAGGCGTACCACAGCAGATCGAACGCCCACGATTCCGTTGTCCGGTAGAAATCCGTCAATCCGCCCATGTCGGATCTATCTGCGGCAAACCATTCCTCGACGCTCCACGATTCCCAGTTCTGGCAGCGCTCGACGCACTGGTCAGGCGGTAGCCCTGTGTAGCTGCTCAGGTCATCGAGCACCGCTGCCCGCACGTCAGCTACCCCGGGGAGCAGGAGGCTGGCACGGAACCATTCCATCTCAGTGCTGGCGAACGCCTCCTGTCGAATTCCAGGCCAGCTTTGAGGGTCAGGAGCCGGGGTGGCAGGGTCAAGTGGGTCTGGATGGGGCCCCTGACCCAGGGCAGGAGGAACAGGAAATAGCGTCGCGCCAATCTTCCGTGCCCAGGACTGTCGCTGAAGCCATGCATAGATAGAGCCCACTGCTCGCGCCCCTCCCTACTCCAACCAGCGGGTCACCGCTGGTAGCTGCGCCCCCAGGGGCCCTGCGTACTGGTACTATCTTGAGACGCGGTTAGCTGGCTGCGGGTTTACGCGAATTAGGAACGAGCTCGAGGTCACGGACTGATCTGAACGGCGCGGGGCGTCCACGCGGGTACCTATGGATTAGAAAGCCATTGACATGGGTGGAAGTGTGGGTGCCCTCCCCCGAACCCCGCCGTAGGAGTATTCACGACAGCCGGAACCTGTCAAGGGCGCCTGCGGCGCCGCTTCGTGATCGGCTGCGCTGCCCCTTGACAGAACCCGTCTGCCGTCAGGTTCGGCAGCTATCGGGTTCGGGGGAGGAGCCTGGGCCAAAACGGGGCGCGGCCAGGTTGCCGGAAACAGGCTGGGAGATAGCGGCGAGGACCAGGGCGTCACGTTGTCGTCGGCTGGGATGCCGATCGAGCCCGCGAGCCACGCACGAGAACCCGGCTCGCTATGTGTAGGTCATCAGAATATGGGTCGTGACTCTGGCACTGAACAGCCGGACTGACTCGGATCGTTTCGGCATCCGCTGCGTCCGCCTCTTAATCTACGAGTCCAGCCGTGCCCGTCGCGTGTCCGACAAGGCAGTACCGTCATTCAAGGGCGCACCTCCGGCGCGCCACGCCTGGCGGCCTGGGGCCGGACCGCGCGAGTAGGCGCAAGCAACCCGAAACGCGCGCGGCGAACCCCCAATACTGACGCAGCTCCATACCGAGACGTATCTTGTCTTCTGGGGCCTTGGTCGTGGCTACACGGGAGGACTCTCACCCATGAGCACATCGCCGCTTGATCCACAGGAGATCCGCGCCGCCGCGGAGGCGCACAAGGAGCTTGACCCCGAATACAGCGACGCGGTGATCGAGTCCTTCCTGGAACGAGTTGACCGCGAAATCACCGCGCGTATCGACGCACGCCTCGGACCTGTGTCCCGCGAGCAGTCTGTACAGCCAGCACAGTCGAATAGCCGCCGCACGCTGCTAACCGGTGTTGCGATCGGCATATTCGTCACCGGTGTGCCTTCCTCGATGGTCGCGGCGAGCGCGGGTGGCGTTATCCCCGGGGATGAGACACAAGTACTTCTCATCGTCGGCATCCTCTGGGCGATAGCGGTGGCCATAGCAGCGTTCGCGAGCCGTATCCCCCTTGAGCTGCGGCGCAAGGAATACGGCGCTCGCCAACCCCGACGTCAGGCCCCCTAGGACTGCGTCAAGCGACGGTTGACGGTCGCGCGCCTCGCAGGACAGCTTGGTCATCGGACTACGGTGGCCGGATTTTGGCCGCACAGCGGTGCTCAGCCTGACTAGGCCTCTCGCCAGATGGTGTGTTGCGGTTCGGGATCGCCATGGCCGCTGGTTCGCGTGAGCATCGCTGTCCGGACTTGGAATTCGAACAGGTGCTGTTCCTCACCCGGCGGTGGCAAGGCGGAGCCAGAGCGTTCGTCGGCGAATTGCTGTGCTAGCGGGTCCCGCACTTGGCGATGCGAGACGTAGCTGGCGACTCCGGTCAGATAGAAGGCGTCCTCGTTGTCTTCGAGCGGAAACGAGTGCATCGCATAGCGCCCATCGCGGTGCAGGTCTCGTTGCTTGGGTGAGGGGACGATGAATGCGTACAAGCCGGTCTCGGTGAGCAGTGGGCACATCGGGTGCAACCGTGGCCCGCCGTCGGCGCGGACCGTGCCGAGGAACGCCAGGCCGACGCCGTAGTGGTAGAGCAGGTCGGCCCCCTGGTGGGCAAGTTCGGGTTGCTGGACCCTGAAGTCCATCCACGAGATCACGCCGAGTGAGCCTGGCATTTTCAAAAAGTGCTGTCAACGACGACGAGGGTCGAGCCGGACCGGCGTCGGCGTGCCCGCTACGTGCCCGACGGTAGGTCACCGACGGCGCCTCGCGAGTACTCATGGACAAGCCAACAAGACCGCCCACCTGCGGCTTTGCTGGCGAGAGCCGTTTCTTGCACTCATTCCCAAGCTGATGGTCAAGGAGCCGAGGCTTCTCTTTGCTCACGGGTGTGATGCAGTGTGTTGCAAATTGCGATCGTCGTCGGCGGGGCCTTGGGTTGACGCTGATGTGAACGACTTCATTCCGGCGGATTTCGTCGCGCGTGAGCTCATCCAAGGAGGCAGCAATGAGGGCACTCGTCTACCACGGGCCAGCGACGAAGGCGTGGGAGGACGTGCCGGACCCGGCCATCCAGGATCCCACCGACGCAATCGTCCGGATCGACACAACCACCATCTGCGGCACGGACCTGCACATCCTCAAGGGCGATGTGCCTGCTGTTACCGACGGGCGGATTCTTGGCCACGAGGCCGTTGGGACGGTTACCGAACTCGGCTCGGCAGTGACGGGCCTCTCGGTCGGCGACAAGGTGATCATCCCGGCGATCACCAACTGCGGCAGCTGCGGCTACTGCACACGGGGCATGCCGGCGCATTGCCAGCAGGTCGGCGGCATCGGCTGGATCTTCGGCCACCTGATCAACGGGCTGCAGGCCGAATACGCGCGAGTGCCGTTCGCTGGGACTAGCCTGGTCAAGGTGCCCGCGGGCATGAGTGACGAGCAGGTGCTGTTCCTCACCGACATCCTGCCGACGGGCTACGAGATCGGCGTGCTCAACGGCGACGTCAAGGACGGCGACACGGTAGCGGTGATCGGGGTCGGGCCGGTCGGGCTCGCGGCCGTCATGACCGCCAGGATGAAGGGCGCGTCGAAGATCATCGCTGTCGACCGGGACGAGTTCCGCCTGCAAACTGCCCGCGACTTCGGCGCGACCGACACCATCACCCTTGGTTCGGGCGACCCGGTCGAGCAGCTTAAGGCGTTGACCGACGACGGGCTCGGTGTGGACGTCGCCATCGAAGCGGTTGGCGTTCCCGAGTCGCTGACCACTGCCATGAACGCGGTCCGGCCCGGAGGGACGATCGCGAACATCGGGGTGCACGGAGTGCCGGTGGAGCTTCCCATCCAGAACCTGTGGATCCACAACATCACCCTGCGCACCGGGCTGGTCAGCGGGACGACCATCCCCGAATTGCTCAACGGCATAACGACGAGCCAGATCGCGCCGGAACGGTTCGCCACGCACAGGTTCAAGCTCAGCGATATCAATGATGCCTACGACGTGTTCGGCAATGCCGCGAAGCACCAGGCGATCAAGGTCGTGCTGACCGCCTAGACCATCCGCTAGTCGGCTCGGGTGGACGGATCTCGGGTGCCTCAAGCAACGATCGCAGCGTTCGCGAAAACACCAGCGGATGTGGGCAGACACACGCCCGTCCCCTTCCGGCACGTTCTCTGCATGCCGGGGGGATTCGAGTCCCGCAAGCTTCACCATTACCTGCGGGATGCCATGCGGCGCGACGCCCTAGTGCTGCGGCGACGGAGCTCCGGCCATACCACCGCCGTGGCGCCGCCGTAGCCGGGCATCGCGGCGGCGGTGCCAGGCTCGCCGGATCCGCGAGGCCAGCAATGCGAACAGGGCGATGCCGACCGCTAGCCCCACGGCTGCGGCGATTGCCGCGGGGACCGGGTGGAACACGGCGAACGACACGAGGCCAGCCACGCCCAGGTCCTCGAGCAGGCTGGCTACGGCGTTGCTGAACGGTTCGGGGCTCGCGTTGACGCCGGCCCGCACGCCGGTCTTGACGACATGCGAGGCGAGCGCCGACCCGCCGCCGAGCGCGGCCGCGGCGATTGCCGCGGCCGGGTTGGCGTGTGCCTGCTGGGCCATAACGACGCCGATCGCGCCGCCGGCTACTGGCCGCAGGGCCGTATGAGCGACGTCCCACACCGAGTCGAGCATGGGGATCTTGCCGACCACGAACTGGCCGATGTACAGCACAGCCGCAGCCGCCAGAACCGGCGGGCGCTCCAGGACCGGGGGTATCGCGGCGATGTGCCCGAACCTGCCCAGCAGGCCGAGCACGAGCACCACCGCGTAGCTGTTGACGCCGCTGGCCACGCCGCTGGTGAAGATCAAGGAGACTGGGAGCATCCGCGTCTGTCCTTCAGCCCTCGTAAATGCGCCTGACTACTGCGCAGGTTCCAGACCGAGCCGCCTGATACTACCCGGCGAATCCCATTTATCCTGCCGCGTTCCCGCCCGGTGCCGAGCCCTAGGTGTTCTGTCCTGACAGGTTGGTGACGCGGCTGGCGGGTGGCTGGCCTCGGAGTGCGGTGTGTCCCCGGTGATGGTTGTAGGCGTGGAGCCAGGGGTCAAGGGCAGTACGCCGTTCGGTTTCGGTGGCGTAGGGGCGGGCGTAGGCCCATTCCTCGGTCAGTGTGCGGGTAGGGTCGGCCGGGCGAGGACGGCACGCTGGCGGATACCAGCGCTGGTTCCCCGCAAGGGGGCTTATGTTCAGCTGAACATAAACCGCCTTATGAGCAGTGCGGGATTATGCGCAGCGTCGTCCTGATGTCCCTGGTGAGGGCGATGACGGGGATCGACCGCTGCGCATAACACGCTGATGATCTTGATCATGCGGACCGGCATGGTGCCGGGGCTTCGTGATCGGAGGTCAGCTGTCATGTCTGCCTTGTCGGCGCTGGTGCGGGACCTGGACGCGGAGTTGCAGCGTCTTGGTTACAAGGACGCGACGATGATCTGGTACCGGCGCTGCTGGCGCCGGATGCAGAACCATTTCGATGCCCTCGGCATCGAGGAGTTCTCCCTGGACGCTGCGATGGCGTGGGTTGACCAGGCGTGCGGCTTCTTCGCCAAGGAGCAGGCCGGCACCCTGAAGCCGAACGACATCTATCTGTTCAGGGTCGCCGCGATGCTCGGCGAGTACCAGGCACACGGGGCGGTGCTGCGGCGTTATAGCCGTTCGGTGAGCAAGCTGGACGCCGCGGGCACCGAGGTGATCGCGGCGTTCCAGGCGCACTTGCGCTCTTCGGGGCGGTCGGTCTCGACGGTGCGGACCTACGGGACGCTGGCCGGGGAGTTCGTCGCGTTTACCGCGACGCGCGGCGGGCTGGCGTGCTGTGACGCCGCGACGATCAGCGCGTTCGTCGCCACGCTGGCCGGCTACCAGTTCAAGACGGTCGAGCAGAAGCTGTGCGCAGTCCGGTCGTTCCTGCGGTTCGCTTCGGGCGCCGGCCTGGTGGATGCCGGCTGCCTGGACGCGGTGCCGGCGGTGCGCTCGTCCCGGCAGGCCAGGATCCCGTCGGTGTGGGGTCCGGGTGAGGTCGCCCGGATCGTGGAGGCGATCGACCGGGCCAACCCGTGCGGGAAACGGGATTACGCGATCATCTTGCTGGTCGCCAGGCTGGGCCTGCGCGGTGCCGACATACGCCGGCTCGAGTTCGCTGATTTCGACTGGCCTGGCAACCAGCTGCTGGTGACGCAGGCCAAGACCGGCGACCCGGTGCAGCTGCCGCTGCTGAAGGATGTCGGCTGGGCGGTGATCGACTACATCCGCCATGGCCGGCGCCAGTGACTGCCCGCAGGTGTTCTTGCGGCACCACGCGCCGGTCGGGCCGTTCTCCGACCAGGACCATCTGCATCAGATCCTGGTCAAGCACGCCCGGGCCGCGCACGTGCCGGTGAGCGACAAGCGCCGTCATGGCATGCACTCGCTCAGGCATTCGCTGGCCACCCGGCTGATGGAGGGCGGCACGCCGGTGGAGCAGATCGCTGACATCCTCGGCCACCTGTCGGTCCAGTCGACCGGCGTTTACCTGAAATCCTCCCTCGGCCTGCTGGCCAGGTGCGCGCTGGATCCGGACGCGCCGGCAACACCGGAGGGGTCACGGTGACCGGGGCGATCACGATCGCGGGCGCGATCACCGCGCTGGTCACTGAGAAACGCGCCACGGGCTATAAGTACGACACCGAGGAGCGGGTGCTGGCCCGGTTCGCCGCGTTCTGCGCAGCTGAGTATCCGGTACTGCAGGCACCCGGCCAGGAGTCGGTCGATGCGTGGATCACCGCGGCCCGGCAGCGGGGTGTCACGCCGGCGACGCTGCAGAGCCTGGCCGCGCCGGTGCGGGAGCTGGCCCGCTGGCTGGGCCGCCGCGGCATCCAGGCTTACGTGCTGCCCGGCGGGACGCTGCCCGGGCCCGCCCGCTACGTTCCGCACATTTACACCGGCACCGAACTGGCGGCCCTGTTCGCTCAGACCGACCGGTGCCATTACGACTGCCAGGTGCCGTTCCGGCACCTGGTCATGCCAGTGCTGTTCCGCACGATCTACGCCTGCGGCCTGCGTGTTTCCGAAGCGCGACTCCTGCACTTCGGCGACGTGGACGTCGAAGCAGGGGTGCTGACGATCCGTGACGGCAAGGGCGGCAAGGACCGGCAGGTCCCCGTCAGCGCGCCGCTGCGGCAACGGCTCGCCGACTACCACGCCCAGGTGGCCGGGCGCACCGGCGCCGACTGGTTCTTCCCCGGCACGGCCGGGCAGCCGCTGACGCTCGCCAACATCGACAAGAACTTCCGCCGGTTCCTGTGGCAGGCCCGCATTCCCCACGGCGGCCGCGGCCGCGGCCCGCGGGTCCACGACCTGCGTCACTCGCATGCGGTCCATAACCTGGCCAGATGGTTCGCGGCCGGGGAGGACGCCGGCGCGCTACTGCCGGTCCTGCAGGCCTACATGGGTCACTCCTCGATCGCCGACACCGACTACTACCTGCGGCTGACCGCCGAGTCCTACCCGCACATCATCGCCCGGGTCCAGCAAGCCCTCGGAGACATCGTCCCGCCGCCCCTCACGGCCGGGGCGGGCGATGGCGACTGACTTCGCGGTGTTCCTGCAGCGTTACCTCACCTCGCACCTGGCCGGGCTGCGGGGCAGCTCACCGAACACGATCGCGTCCTACCGGGACACCTTCAAACTGCTGATCGCCTTCTTCAGCGAGGTCAGGTCCATCCCTCCCGAGAAACTCACCCTCGACAGCATCGACGCTGAGGCGATCACCGCCTTCCTGACCTGGCTGGAGACTGAACGTCACAACAGCACCTCCACCCGCAACCAGCGGCTGGCCGCCATCAGCTCGTTCTTCCGGTGGCTGCAAGCCCAGGACCCGGCCAGGATGGCCGCCTGCCAGGACATTCTCGCGATCCCCGCCAAGAGAAAGACCCGGCAGGCCGTGAATCACCTGACAGCCGGGCAGACCCGCGCTCTGCTCGCCGCGCCCGACCGGACCACCCGGCGCGGCCGGCGTGATGCGACCCTGCTGGCCACCCTCTACGACACCGCCGCCCGGGTGTCCGAGCTCGCCGGCCTGACCGTGCGCGACATCCGCCTGCAACCCCCGCCGCTGGCCGCGCTGACAGGCAAAGGCGCCAAGATCCGCCACGTCCCGCTCGGCGGTAACACCGCCGCGCTGCTGAGCGCCTACCTGGCCGAGCACGGCCTCGATCAGCCCGGACACGACGACCAGCCGCTGTTCACCAGCCAGCACGGCAGCAGGCTCAGCCGCGGCGGCATCGCCTGGATCATCGGCAAATACCAGGCCCGGGCCGGTGACCCCGCACTCGCCAGGGCCGACGTGAGCCCGCACGTCATACGACATAGCCGGGCAATGCATCTCTACGACAGCGGCGTGCCACTGCCCTATATCCGCGACATCCTCGGTCATGTCGAGCTGGCCACCACCGATATTTACGCCCGGGCGTCCACCGAGGCCAAGCGCAAAGCCCTCGAAGCCGCTTACACCGAAATCGTCACCGACGACCTGCCCGAATGGAGCCACGACCACGGGCTTCTCAGCTGGCTCGCCAGCCTGTGATCCTCAGCGCCGCGAAGGATTATGCGCAGCAGTCGATCCCCGTCATCGCCCTCACCAGGGACATCAGGACGACGCTGCGCATAATCCCGCACTGCTCATAAGGGTCGATCCTTTCCCCGTTGCTGAGCAACGTGGCGCTGTCGGTCCTGGACGAGTTCATCGCCGAGGGCGCGGGAGGCCCCGGAGCCAGCCCGTATGAGAGGGCCAAGCGGCGCCGCCAGGGTCTGCCCAACTACCGGCTGGCCCGGTACGCGGACGACTGGTGCCTGGCGGTGTCGGGCACCAAGGCGCACGCCGAAGCCCTGAAGGAGGAGATCGCCGAGGTCCTCGCGGTGATGGGCCTGCGCCTGTCACCGGAGAAGACCCTGATCACCCACATCGACGGCGGCCTCGAATTTCTCGGCTGGCGCATCCAGCGCCACCGCAAGCGAGGCACCGGCAAGAGCTACGTCTACGTCTACCCGGCCAAGAAGGCGCTGGCTGCCATCATGGCCAAGACCAAGGCGTTCTGCCGGCAGAGCATCAACCTGCCGCTCAGGGTCCTGCTCATCCAGCTCAACCGGATGCTGCGGGGCTGGACCGCGTACTTCAAGTACGGCTGCTCGAACGCGACCTTCAGCTACCTGAGGTCCTACTTGTGGAAAACAGGCCTCCCGGGCAGTAAGCGCTGCTAGTGCTGGCCTACCTGCCGGTCCGTGCGCTTGCTGAGGCCCCGAAGCTCGATGGCCGCTGGCGACATCGGCGCCGGGAGGCCGGTCAGCTCAGTGCCTTGGCTGATCGCCCAGGCTCTCGCTGCTGGCGGGTTTGACTGCTGAGGGACTTTCGGGGCCGGTGGTAGCGGAGGGGATGGGCGACGGGCTCGAGCTGCCGGGCGCCAGGCTCGGGCTCGAGCTGGTTGGTGACGGGCTCGGGCTCGAGCTGGTTGGTGACGGGCTCGGGCTCGAGCTGGTTGGTGACGGGCTCGGGCTCGAGCTGGTTGGTGACGGGCTCGGGCTGGTTGGTGACGGGCTCGGGCTGCTGGCCGGGCTAGGGCTGGTGGCTGTCGGGCCAGTGGTCAAGGTCGCGCAAGCCGTCGGACTTGGACTGGCGGTCGTGGTGGCGCCAGTGGCCGGGCTCGTCGGTGTGGTCGCAAGAACCGGTTGCCGCGCTGCGCAGTTGGCCGGGTTCGGCTGCTGGTGACTTGCCGTGCCAGAAGCCATCCCGCTTACGGCTCCTCCGCTGGGGAGCGGCTTTCCGCCATGGCCGCTCACCGGCGGGCGGCTCGAGGATCCAGAGCTGCCGCTGGTGATTGAGCGGATGAGCAAACCTGTCTGGACTATCGCGTGCCGCAGCGGTGGACTCAGCGCACCAGCGCCTATTGCCACCGCGAAAGCAGTCCCGGCCAAAGCAGCGGCCAGGACCACCCGCGACGGACGTCGACCACTCGACGGGCTCGGCCGCGTCCCCCGCCGCCGCTGCCGGGTTGAGCCAGGTACCGCCGCCAGCCACGCCCCGAGGGAACTCAGCCCTCCCCGCGTCCACCTAGCCGTCTGGGAGTAAACGGCCATCATCCACGCCACGGGCAACGAGTGGGGTGTGGTCAGCCGACTGCGGATCCGCTCCAGGCCGTCTTGGGACGGCTCAACCGAGTCGGCTGTAGAGTGCAGCGCCCAACGCAGCAGGTCCTCAAATTCACGATCCTGCTGGCTCATGCTTCCTCCGCCAGCATGGCCCGAAGCGCCGACATGGCCCGTGAGACATTGCTTTTGACGGCGCCCTTGGTAATTCCCATGGTCGAGGCGATCTGAGCCTCCGACAGCCCAGCGTAATACCGCAGCACCAGTGCCTCGCGCTGTCGCGGAGAAAGCCCCTGCAGCGCGGTTATCACCGCCGAGCGGCTTAGCAGCTTCATCGCTTCTGCCTCCGCGCTCGGCACGTCGGGCAGCGGTTGCAGCACACTCCGGTCAACGACTACCTGGTGCCGCAACACCGAATGAGATCGGTTAACTACACACTGCCGCAGATACCCTGCTGCTTTGCCGACGTCCTGGAGACGGCGCCAGTTGGCGTGTAGGGCAATGAAGGAGTCCTGCACAATCTCTTCCGCCGTTGCCATGTCGCCCACCAGCAGCGCCGCCAGCCGCACTAGCGACCGGTAGCGCTCGGCATACAGCGCAGTGACCGCGCAGTCAGCCTCGCCATCAGTCCCTGCCCCCCTGACCCCAAGGACCCCAGGCCCGGGAAGGGGAAACTCCACCGCATCCCCGGATTGAGCCGCAGTCGTAGCGGAGGCCGGCGACCCCACACTGCGCTGCCCCAACAACCGTGCCATCCCCCGACCTGCCCCCTACCGAACCTTCCTGGCCGTCCCCCACGAGGGGAGGCGTGAAACCAAGTGGCGCAGACATTCACCAACTCCCCCCGGGGGCGTGATACCAAGAGGCACAAGAGTTTGCTGACGCCCCATGTGGTCACCGCCAGCCGGAGGTATCGGCCAGGTAGGCGCCTGAAAGAACGGCCCTGGTGCGCGGGCGTACGAAATGTCAGCGACCTGGGCGAGGATTCGGGCGTGGGGAGCAAAGCGCAGTTCCCCGGGTGATCCCAGTGCACCTGAGTGAGCACCACAAGGCCGATGTCTGCTGGGTCCATGACGCGGCCCTGACGCCTCCGGTCCGCCCAGTCATTGGCCACGGCGGCGGCATCAGCAGGATGGCGGGGAACAGCAGGATCAGAACCCAGTGCCGCGTCAGGCAACGTTTGCCCGGTCAAGGACTCGGCGGAGCCGTTCGTCGTAGGCGTGGCTGTTGCGCCAGATGATGTACCGGCGGATCATGCTGGCCTGCTCTTCGTGGCCGGTGTGGTCGGTGCCGTCGAGGGCGAAGTACCGCAGCGGTGAACTGCGCCTCGATGCGGTTTAACCAGGATGAGTTCGTCGGTGTGTAGGCGATCTCAGTGTTGTTCGCTGCGGCCCACTGCCCGACGCGTTTGCCTTTGCGGGTGGTCAGGTGGGGTGAGAAGTTGTCGCAGATGATCGCGATCCGCACCTGCTGTGGGTAGAGAGAGCGCAGGTAGCGGCAGAACTCCAGGAATTTCGCCCGGTTCTTGCGTGGCTTGATGTGCCCGAACAGCTTGTCCTCGCCCAGCTCGTAGGCGGCGAACAGGTGCCGCACCCCCGGCGGTGCGGGTGTAGGTGGCGCGCATTCGGCGCCGCGCTGCCCGCCCGGGTTCTTTGTTCTTGCCGCTGACTGCCTCCCACTGCCGCCCCGGATGCCGCTGGAGGTTCAGCGGCCCGAATTCGTCCACGCAGAAGATCACCTCCGGCTCGCCCGGCTCGGGGAGGACCTCGTGGTCGGCGATCGCGTACAGGTGCTCGATGTGGGCCTTCTTCACCGCGTAGCGCGGGTCAGTGGAGGCCTTCCAGGTCTTCATTCGTTGAAAGGTGACGCCCTCCTCGCGGAGCAGGGCACGCAGGCCCTCATGGGAGATGTCGTCGACCACCCCCTCGGCCACCAGGAAGTCGGCCAGCTTGGCCAGGCTCCAAGCGGAAAACGGCAGGCCATGCTCGGCTGGCCTGGACTTGGCGAGCTTCTTGAATCTCCCGGCGCTGGCCCAGCGTGAACTTCGGCGGGCCGCCGCCTTTGTACTTGGGGTACAAGGAGCCGAACCCATCGGCGTTGAAGTTATGGATCACATCGCGGACCCGGTCCTCGCTAGTGAAGGCCACCTTCGCGATCGCCGCGACGTCCATGCCCTGCGCGGCCCTCGTCGTCATCGATCTCCCGCACCCGCACGCGCTCGGCCACCGGCCCAGTCTGGGGCGATCAAGCCCTGCAGCAAAGTGCCCGGCCGGGCAGTGGCGTCCGGCCCAGGGTGCAGGCGATAGCGTCACTGTCATGACCGGCGCCGCGGCGGGGGCGAACTGGCGGGACATGGAACTGGCCGCGCCGGAGATCGCGCGGCTCGGCCTGGCCCGGCTGACCTCGGTACGCGTGGCACTGCTGGGCACACTGCGCCGCGACGGATCCCCGCGCATCAGCCCCATCGAGCCCTGCTTCGCCAAGGGGCAGCTGCTCATCGGTGCCATGGCCTGGACCGGGAAGGCAGCCGACCTGCGGCGCGACCCACGGTATGTGCTGCACAGCGCAGTCACCGGCCCCGACAGCGGGGAGGGAGAGCTCAAGCTGTCTGGGCCAGCGGCAGAAGCTGACCAGGCCTTTCGCCGCGCGCCAGCGCATGCCTGGTGGCTGACCTGGGCACCGGAAAAGGCGGCCGTGTTCACCCTGCACATCAGCCACGCAGTGTTCGTCGACTGGGATATCAACGCCGGCCTGATGACGATCCACCGGTGGTCCCCGTCAAACGGCTACAGCGCGGCCCGCCGCAGCTACCCATAGCCAATGGTCACCACCGGCCTGCGCCAGGCCAACGGTCCTCAGGCCAGCCCACCCATCCATGCGCCAGAGGACACGGGGCAAACGTGGGCAGTCGCGGCACTAGGTGGAGCTGAAGAACAGCCCGATGGCGCCGCGCCGTAGCCCGGTCAGATACTCAGCCACGGTCCCGCGGACGCGCCGAGAGTATAGGCGAGCGGTTCAAGTCCCCCCCTCGGACACCAAATGAGCATGGTTGACCAGCACTTGTACCTCTAAAGAGATACCAGTAGCTGCTGAAAGCGCAGGTCACGGGCATAGGGGTCCAACTCGGTTGGAGTCTGGCTGCCCGACCTCCAGAACACGGCCTGGCTCGGCTGGCGATTCGCGCCGCAGGGTCGGCCCGAGCCATCCCGCAACGACACTCATAGTCCGTTTGCATCGAACTGGCGGGGTGGCAGTTCGTCTCAGAGGCGTACGCTCAGTGACGAAATGAGTGGCCGGGCAGGAAGTCTGAAACGCGCCCGAGTATGGATTTCGGTCAGCGCGGTCAAATGCGCCACCGCCTGCGCGCATATTTCCCGGTTCGGGGAGCATGGCCGACGGGCCTCCCAGGCGGAGGGTTCCGCATGGAGCGCTGCGTTAAATGTGGGCCGCACGTCAGGCAGGTCCCGCGCCGACTCTCGGTCGTTAGACCAGCTCCTGCGGCGCGACGCGGCTTGGGCGCTAGGCAGCCGTAGGCCAAGACTCGCGCTCGGATGACGCCGCGGGGCGTTGCACGAACCAGCCGGGCGAGCGCGGCGGTCTCCGGTTACTACGCCGTACCGGCCCGGGTTGGGAATCACTCATCTAGTATCCCGCGCCATAAGTTCGTTGAATATGTAGTCTCCCGGTATGGCGCGGACGGGACGTACGACAGCTGAGCTGAAGCTGGCAGACGGTGAGCGTGAGGTCCTGGTGCGGTGGTCGCGGCGGGCTAAGTCCTCGCAGGCGCTGGCGCAGCGGTGCCGGATCGTGCTGGGCTGCGCGGACGGCAAGACGAACCAGCAGGTTGCTGCTGAGCTGGGGATCTGGCCGCAGACGGTGGGCAAGTGGCGGCGGCGTTTCCTGGAGCGGCGGCTGGAGGGGCTGGTCGATGAGCCGCGTCCAGGTGCGCCGCGGAAGATCACCGATGAGCAGGTCGAGCAGGTCGTGGTGGCGACGCTGGAGCGGGCCCCGGCGGGTGCGACGCACTGGTCGCGGGCGTCGATGGCCGCTGAGAGCGGGCTGAGCAAATCGACGGTCGGGCGGATCTGGAAGGCGTTCCGGCTCCAGCCGCACCGGGTCGATACCTTCAAGCTCAGCAATGACCCGCAGTTCATCGACAAGGTCCGCGATGTGGCCGGGCTGTACCTTGACCCGCCGGAAAAGGCCCTGGTGCTGTGTGTGGATGAGAAGTCCCAGATCCAGGCCCTGGACCGCTCCGCGCCGGTGCTGCCGATGATGCCCGGCATGCCGGAGCGGCGCACGCACGACTACCTGCGGCACGGCATCACCACCTTGTTCGCCGCCCTGGACGTGGCCAGCGGCGAGGTCATCGGCTCGATCCACCGCCGGCACCGGGCCAGCGAGTTCCGCAAGTTCCTCGCCAAGCTCGACAAGCAGGTTCCCGCTGCCCTGGATGTCCACCTGATCTGCGACAACTACAGCACCCACACCTCGCCGGTCATCATCCGGTGGCTGGATGCCCACCCCCGCTTCCACATGCACTTCACGCCCACCTACTCCTCCTGGCTCAACCAGGTCGAGCGGTGGTTCGGCCTGCTCACCGACCAGAGACTGCGCCGGGGCGCACACACCTCGCTGCAGGCCCTGGAAAATGACATCCGCGACTGGATCAGGACCTGGAACGAGAACCCCCGGCCCTTTACCTGGACCAAGACCGCCGACGAGATCCTCGAACGCCTTGCCTCATATCTTCAACGAATTCCTGGCGCGGGATACTAGGTCCAAGGTGAGCTTGCCGTCGATCGCGTGACGCACCAGGTGCGCGCAGGCGGAATGCCCGATCAATCATGATCGAGCTGCAGACTTGCGCAGGTCTTAGGCCCCGTCTAGCCGCCCGGCGTCCTGGTAGGCGGTGGCGAGGTTGTTGCGCGAGCCCAGGGTGTCGGGGTGGGTGTCGCCCAGGACCTGCTCGGCGTCGGTCAGGGTGCGTTCCAGCAGTGGGATAGCTTCGTCCAGCCGCCCGGCGTCCTGGTAGGCGGTGGCGAGGTTGTTGCGGGCGGTCAGGGTGTCGGGGTGGGTGTCACTCAGGACCTGCTCGGCGTCGGTCAGGGTGCGCTGGTACAGCGGGATGGCCTCGTCCAGCCGCCCGGCGTCCTGGTAGGCGGTGGCGAGGTTGTTGCGCGAGCCCAGGGTCTCGGGGTGGGTGTCGCCCAGGGCCTGCTCGGCGTCGGTCAGGGTGCGCTGGTACAGCGGGATGGCCTCGTCCAGCCGCCCGGCGTCCTGGTAGGCGGTGGCCAGGTTGTTGCGGGAGCCCAGGGTGTCGGGGTGGGTGTCGCCCAGGGCCTGCTCGGCGTCGGTGAGGGTGCGTTCCAGCAGCGCGATGGCTTCGTCCAGCCGCCCGGCGTCCTGGTAGGCGGTGGCGAGGTTGTTGCGGGCGGTCAGGGTGTCGGGGTGGGTGTCGCCCAGGACCTGCTCGGCGTCGGTCAGGGTGCGCTGGTACAGCGGGATGGCCTCCTTCAGCCGCCCGGCGTCCTGGTAGGCGGTGGCCAGGTCATTGCGGGAGCCCAGGGTGTCGGGGTGAATGTCGCCAAGCACCCGCTCGGCGTCGGTCAGGGTGCGCTCCAGCAGCGGGATAGCCTCCTTCAGCCGCCCGGCATCCTGGTAGGCGGTGGCGAGGTCGTTGCGGGCGGTCAGGGTGTCGGGGTGGGTGTCGCCCAGGACCTGCTCGGCGTCGGTCAGGGCGCGTTCCAGCAGAGAGGTGGCCTCGTCCGGCCGCCCGGAATCCTGGTCGGCCACCGGGCCCTCCCCGTACTCAACCGCCTGGACAAAACCGTCACTCAGGTCAAGCAGGCACCAACCTGCCCAACCGCGCAGCCATAGCAGTGTCTCGGCCAGGGCCATGTCATGGTCGCCCAGGTGAGGTGACAGATGCCCATCCAGGGCCATAACCTGCTGGACGGCATCGCTAGCGGCGGGCCAGTTCCGCAACGGCTCGGCCAGAGACCGGGTCACTGCCTCCAGCAGTTCTGCGATGCCCGTGCCGAGCCTAGCCAGGGTTCCGTCCTGGGCCTGGCGCTCGACGGCCACGCGCATGGTCAGCTGGTGCGCGGCCACCGTGGCACCATCGACGCTGAAGGTCAGCAGGGAGGCGCTGGCCAGCCGCTCGAGCGCCTCGTCAATGCTCTGTGGTTCGATGGCCTCGGTGCCTGGTTGGAGAAGGCCTTGCTGTCCGGCTGCGTACAGCAGTGCCCGGGATACCCCCGCTTCCGACAGCAGCGCGACAGTGTTGATCAGCCCTTGGCACAACTCGGTCGGATCACCGTCGGCTACCGCGTCTAGCGCCACCATGATGGCCTCGGTGATGCCGTGCGGGTACAACTCCCCGGTCACCGTTTTCAGATAGTTCTGCACCGGCCGGGTGCGCAGCCGGGCCAGGTAGGTGGGATAGTCCAGGTGCTGGGCAGCGATCACGGCCGCGGCTTGTGCCAGGGCCAGCGGCAAGAAACCCAGCTCGCCCGCTAGCTTCCGCGCCCCGGTCTTAGCGGAGCGGCCAGTGCGCTGAGCCAAGAACGCGGATGCCTCCTGCTCGGTGAACACTCCTGCCGACACCGCCGTGCCGAGCTCCTCCGCCCGCATCCGGTTGCTGGTGATGATGGTCTGGCACTGCCCGGCGGTGGGCAAGAATGCTGCCAGGCTGTCCAGGTCGGTGGCGTTGTCGAACACCACCAGGCACCGGTCCCCATCGGCGTCCAGCCGATGCCGTACCCCGGCCGCCAGGCTGTTCAGCTCCGCGCCTGGCTCCGCGATTCCCAGCGTGGCGGCGACTTGGCCCAGTCCGGCCAGGGTCTGAGCGGTGTCGGCGGCGTTCACCCATGCCACCAACCGCCAGCCGGCCGCAATGCATGACCGGGCATAGGCGGCCGCGAGCTGGGTCTTGCCGACGCCGCGTCTCCCGGTCACTGCCCGCACGCCCGTGACCCCCGGGCGGCTATCTGCCAACGCTCGGAGCAGATCCTTGCGCGGCTGAAACGCAGGCGCCTGCCGCGGCACCAGCCCGACCACCCGCTGGCCCGCAGTTACTGAGGTCGGCATCTGAACGACCAGCTGGGCAATGTAGTGCTCGATGAACTGGTTCAGCTGGGCGTCATGCCCGCCGAGCTGCGCGCCCTGTGACTCGCCCACCGACTGGCGCGGCTCACCGCTCCCGGCGCTAGCCATGCCAGGCGGTCAGCGGGCCGAGTCCGGGCAAAGATGCTGTGCTGGGTGTTGCGATCCCCCGACCTGCACGCGTGACCGGATCCATCCGTCTAACCTTCCCCGATATAAGCGGTCACCGGCCCCGTATTCTCACGCTCAGCGGTCAGACCATAACTACAGCGATCGTTGGGGCCCATTTGGGAGCTACCCAGGCGAACGACTTCGTATGTCTGCTTAGCCTGCATCTTTCGTGATCTTGGATTGGCGGCCTGAGGTTGCGGCTTTGAGCCGTTTCCGGCTTGCTGGTCAGCTTTGCGGCCCGGCTGTCGCGCCGGGTGGGCGGGGTTCCACGGGCCCGCGGGTGTCCTTCCTGGTCGTAGGGATGGTTTCGGCTGGTCAGCCGGGTGCCAGGGCCTGCAGGCGGGTAATCGCGGTGGTGATCTCACGGGCCCAGGGCCAGCTGCCGGCGAGGCGGAGCCTCAGCCGCCGGCTGCCGCGGACGATGCGCCCGGCGCAGGTAAAGATCCGCAGCCGCAGCCGTTTGGGTTCCCAGCGGCGGGCTTTGCCGGGAAGTGCGAGCATCTGGGTCCAGGCGAGCAGCTCGCAGGCGAGGGCGACGATCTCGCACCAGATCTGGTTCTGGCCGTATCCGTGCAGGGGCAGGTTGCGCAGCCCGGTGTCCTTGGCGCTGCGGATTCTGTCCTCGCACCTTGCCCGGCGCCTGTGGCGGAGTTCCAGGTCAGCGAGCTGGCCGCTCTTGGTATCGGTGGCGAAGGCGGTGAACCGGTGGCCGTCGATGTCGGTGAACCGCAGCTGCGCGCCGGGGTGGGGGCGTTCCTTGCGGACGATGACCCGCATCCCTTTGGGCCAGTTCGCCAGGTCCAGCAGGCCGGTGATCTCGGCCACCCAGGCGCCGGGCCGGACCTGGCCATCGCCGTCATAGGCAGGTTCCCAGATCCGGCCGGGGAGGTTGAGGATGGCCTCTTGCACGTCCTCGGTGATGGTGAACCCGACCGAGTAGGCCAGCCGCCTTCCGGGCTTGGTGAGCCAGGCCAGGAAGTCGTGGGTGCCGCCGCCGGAGTCGGCGCGGATCAGGACCCGGCGCCGCAGGTGGCGGGGCAGCTGGGCCAGCGAGAGCCGGGTGGCCTGGATATGGTCGGCCGCGGTGTTCGAGCCGGCGTTCCCGGCCCGCAGCATCAGGGCCAGCGGCTCACCTGACCCGCTGGGGCCGTGATCGGCGAAGGCGGTCAGCGGGTGATGGCCGTAGGTCTTCTTCCACGTGGGCATGGCCTGCTCTTTCTCCGAGCACGAGGTCACGATCGTCGCGTCGATGTCGACGGTGACCAGGCCGCCATCCGCGCCGGGCGCAGCGTCGCGGGCCAGTTCCCAGGCCCGGGCCCGGGCGGTGGCCCGGGCTGCGCGGATAGCCTTCAGCGCGCGGGGCACGTCGGCGGCTAGGCGTGTGATGAGCCGGGAGACCACCGGGTCGGAGGCCACTGGCCCGAAGAGCTCCGGCTGCGCCCGGAGCATCGCCACGTCAGCCAGGCAGTCCCCGCCGAGCGCCAGGGCCACCGCCAGGTCGGTGATGATCTTCCCTGGGCTGTGCACGGCCCGGGCCGGCCGCCACCGTTCCAGCGCCACGTCCAGGCCGCGGTCCAGGCCTGTTGCCCGCAGTGCCTGGATCAGGAGCAGGCCACCGGCCTGGGAGACGATTCCGGAGCCGTCAGCGGACACCATGATCTTGGAGCTGCGGGCGGTAAGCTGCATGCGGAAAGTGCCTTTCGAACTGGTGCGGACAGGTCTCTCGACAAGCCCTATTCTTCCAGGTCAAAGGCACTTTTCGCGTCCAAATGATCAAGCCTGGGCCGCTGTCACGCGAAAGCCCGAGGTTAACGGTCTTTGGTTGCGAGGTTGTGGACGTTTGTGTCAAGTTTCAAGGTGCGCGAGGAAGGCGTGCGCGGTTGGCGTAGTCGTTGACATGGCGGGTGATGGCCGCTGGCGCGGCACGGAGTTCCGGTGGTGCCTGGGGCTGGTTCGCGGCGGTGAGCGGGGACCAGGAGCCGGTCGTAGATGTTGGTGTAGAAGACGGCGATGCGGATGCCCTCGGCGGTGAGCGTGTAGCGGTTGGTGCGGGGGAGCCGGCGGATCACGCCGTTGAGGCGGAGCCGGCGCAGGTCGTAAGTCATCTGGCCGGGGGTGTAGGCGCTGCCGAGCAGCCCGGCGATCAAGACGCGCGGGTTCTTGCTGGTGAAGCCGGTCGCGGCGGGCAGCGTCTGGCACAGGGCGCCGGCCAGGGCCATGACCCGAGGATCGCCGAACCGTAGGGCCGGGGTCCTCCGCCCCTCCGCATCGACGGAGGGGTGCGCGATCCGCTCAAAGGCTGGGCTCGCCAGGATGGTGCCCTGGCCGGCACGTCCGGGAGTGCTTGCAGAACACGTTGACCAGGACGCCGCCGTTGTCGCGCCGGTCGATCGCGGTGCGGGAAGTTCCCCGGGTGCCGCGGCGGGCCGGCGGCCGAAGATGATTTCCACGTTATGCGGGCGGCCGATGCCGAGGTTGTCGGCGGCCAGGGCCTCGAAGAAGCCACGAGCGTGGCGGGGCGCGTCGAACACGATGGTGCGGGAAACCTCGACCTGGCGCATCGAGATCTCCCACCAGTACCCGGCCCGCTGATCGGCCGGGCCGAATGGCAGGGGCAGCCGGTGCAGCCACCGCTGGGCGAACACCTCGATGGTGCCCGGCTGCAGGCGGTCACAGATCACCTGGAGGACGGCTGGGTTGCCGCAGGCGGCGAACCCGTTGGACAGCGCGGTGAACCCGAGCCCGGCCTTCCCGGCCTGGCGCTTGACCCACTCGTGGCCGTTGAGCCAGATCTTGGCCGGATACGGGAAGTAGGCGCACACCTTGATGAACGCCGGGCCGGAGCCGGCGTCCCACAGGCAGAAGTAGTAGCAGGTCACCCGCCGGCCGGTCTTGCAGAACGACCACCGCGGCGTCCCGGTGGAGGTCTTGCCCTCAGCGGCCGTCCACACCCGCTGGAACTCCCGGGCCACGCCGATCGCCGCCACCCCGGACCGGCCAGTGGATGCCTGCCGGGCCAGGTGCGGTTGCCTAACCTCGAGCTTGGCCTCGTCCTTGCCGAACCTGACCCAGGAGATGTCATTGGCCCCGGCGAAGGATGTCACCGGCTAGCGGAACCGGTCCCCGAGCTGCCCGAACAACACCGGCGAGGGGAACGGGAAGCCCAGGTGCCCGGAGAGGAACGCCACCACCTGCGCGCTGGTCTGCAGGATCGGCACGCAGGCGTTGAGATAGATCCGGTCCAGGCACTCAATGTCGAGCGCGACGTGCCCATCGAGCACGTCGTTCACTGTGACCACCCGCTGCACCATGCCACCAGCGTGCGCTCATCGCGGCGCAGCCGCGAGCCCGTGAGGCCAGCCTCGGACCGACGCCCAGCCACCGACCACCCGCACGGCGGCACCCCAGGTCAGCCACGCATCCCGGCGGTCCGAGGCTGGCCTCACTGTTACTCCAGCCGGATTTCGTGATGTGCGGATCAAAGTGCACGGCTACGGCGGAGGCTGGGTGGCCTGGGGCTGCGGCCTGCTGCTGGCCAGGCTTGACGCCCGTTACGGCACTCCTGCGTAACCGCTTGGGGGACGGCGTGAGGATGTTGAGATTCTCCGCAAATTCACGTCACGATGTCCCATGTGACGGTGCGTTATATCGGTTCTGGGCCATACTGCGCGCGAGGCCAGCGCGGGCCGGCCGCTTCTGGCCGGCCCGCTGGAGTTCGGGCTGCTTCTGCATCACCGACATCCTGCCGACGGGCTACGAGATCGGCGTGCTCAACGGCGACGTCAAGGACGGCGACACGGTAGCGGTGATCGGGGTCGGGCCGGTCGGGCTCGCGGCCGTCATGACCGCCAGGATGAAGGGCGCGTCGAAGATCATCGCTGTCGACCGGGACGAGTTCCGCCTGCAAACTGCCCGCGACTTCGGCGCGACCGACACCATCACCCTTGGTTCGGGCGACCCGGTCGAGCAGCTTAAGGCGTTGACCGACGACGGGCTCGGTGTGGACGTCGCCATCGAAGCGGTTGGCGTTCCCGAGTCGCTGACCACTGCCATGAACGCGGTCCGGCCCGGAGGGACGATCGCGAACATCGGGGTGCACGGAGTGCCGGTGGAGCTTCCCATCCAGAACCTGTGGATCCACAACATCACCCTGCGCACCGGGCTGGTCAGCGGGACGACCATCCCCGAATTGCTCAACGGCATAACGACGAGCCAGATCGCGCCGGAACGGTTCGCCACGCACAGGTTCAAGCTCAGCGATATCAATGATGCCTACGACGTGTTCGGCAATGCCGCGAAGCACCAGGCGATCAAGGTCGTGCTGACCGCCTAGACCATCCGTGCGCGGTTCAGGCTTCGGTGGCCTGAGGCGTGACCGCAGGGTCGGCAAGCCTGGGCCGTCCAGCTCGGCCACGTACGGTACCCGGCCAGCCATGCTCATCACGAGCGCGAGGGTCGATCCGGTGACCAGGGGACCGGTGCCCGTGGCAAACGGTCCGTCGTCGGCCCGCAACTGCAGATCGGCTACCTGGGTACGGCTGGCCACGGCGAAGTCGCGCCGGGCGAAGAAGTCGGCCACCGGCGTCAGGGCGCCGACGCTCGGTGTCCGCACCAGCCCCAGCGGCTGGCGGATGTCCTGGGCATGCACAACGACCTCGCCGAGGTAGGCCGGGATGTGCGATGAGGGTGCGGTAGTGCTGTTGATGACGGCGCGGAACCGATCAAGCGTCTCAGCAGGGGTGCTGCCGCAGTGCTCGGCGAGCCGCCGCTGGTTGTGCACGTCAGGGCGGAAACGCGCGGCGAGCATACTACGCAGCCACTGCCACTGGTTGAGGCTCGCCGCCGCGGTGAGGTGGGCGACAACCTGCTCAACGTCCCATTCCCCGCACAGGGTGTCATGCCGCCACTGCTCTGCGTCGAGGCCCGCAAGATCCTCCGCCAGTGCGGCGCGCTCGGCGTGCGCCAGCGCCCACAGGTCGCCGTACTGCGGTCGCGCCATACGCTCGATCCCTCCTCACAAGTGAACGCTAGGAGCCTGGGGCGCTGGGCAGGTCTTGTGCGATCTGCCAGATGTAGCCGTCCGGGTCGGCGAAGGTGATCGTGCGCATGCCCCAGTAACGATCTGCCGGGCCACTGATCAATGTCACGCCATGCTCGCCCAGCTCAGCGCACACTGCATCGACGTCTTCAACCCAGATGGAGTACTGCCCGACACCCTTCTGGGCCAAGGCGAGTACCTCACGTCCGGGGGGCTGGTGAGCCAGGTCCTTTCTCAGCGCGACGTACATGTTCTTGAAGCCGAGTATGGCCAGATCCTCCTCCTCGTCCAGCGGAGGCAGGCCGAAGACCTCCCGGTAGAACGTCTTCGAGCGTTCAAGGTCCCCGACTACCAGGGTCATGGCAGTGATCTGCTTCTCCCATTCAGCCATGTCGCGCCTCGCTTCCTCGTCGGCGTGGTTCTGAGGGTTGGACCTCCCGGCGATCCATGACTCATCGGTCGCCAGGCGTCAGGGTTAAATCAGGGGTTTCCCTGATGGCCGGCGGCTGGGCGGCCACGCGAGACTGGGTTATCCGGGTGGGACGCAGGGGTCCCAGCGCCCAGCAGAGAAAGCCGGCCCAGCCATGTACGAAGGTGATGAGGACCGCCTCGACGCGGCCGAGCAGCTCGCCGACTACGACCCGCACGCCGCCGCCGAAGCCTTGACCGCCCTCGCCTGCGACCAGGGGGTGGGCGACGAGGTGCGGCTATCTGCCGCCGAGCAGCTTGCCGAGATAGACCCGCGCGCGGCCGGCCCGGCCGGCCTGGCCATCGCCCGCGATGAAGCGGTGGGCGACGAGGTCCGCTTGTCCGCGGCCGAGTTGATCGCCGACGGCGACGCGCAGAGCGCCACTCAGGCCTGCCTGGCCATTGCCCGCGACACTGCCGTGGGCGACGAGGTGCGCTTGTCCGCCGCCGAGTTGCTCGCCGAGGTGGACCCGCGCGCGGCTGCCCCGGCCTGCCTGGCTATCGCCGGCGACGAGGCGGTGGGCGATGAGGTGCGCCTGTCCGCCGCGGAGCAGCTGGCGGCCCTCGACCCTACCGCCTGAACCAGTAAAGGAAGCGGAAAGCGCGGGTCACCGCGCCCCGCGCCGGGCTGGCTCGCCGTCAGCTGATAGCTACCATGGCGAACGTGCCGCTTAAGCAGCAGGCGGCGAGGGCGTTGCGTGGCGTCGCGTGGCGCATTGAACGCCCGCCCAGGAGCCGCCGCCCGCAAGCTGCCGCGCCGCCGGACGTGGCCCCGCTCAGCTGCCCTGATTCGGCGCCGGGATCCCGCGCGGCCTCGTGGTTCTTCGAGCAATACCCGCGGTTCTACACGACGAGCAGCACCGCGCCGACCACCGCGCGGCTGAACCTGCGGTACGAAGCGATATTCGGCGAGAACCGGGACATCTTCGCGGGCGCCTCAGTAATCGATCTGGCCAGTCACGACGGCCGCTGGTCGCTGGCGGCGCTGGCGACCGGAGCCCGGCTGGTGACCGGCATCGAGGCACGGCCGGAACTGGTGCAGGCGGCCGCGGAGAACCTCGGCGAGTACGGCTACGGCCCGGACCGGGCCCGCTTCGTCACCGGAGACGTGCATGAGGTGCTCAACACCCAGGACTTCGAGGCGGACGTCGTGCTGTGCCTCGGCTTCCTGTATCACACGCTGCGCTACAACGAGTTGCTGCACGGCATCCGCCGGACCAGGGCCCGGCATCTCATCATCGACACGTTCAGCCCGCAGATGATGCGGCCCGTGCCGAACGTGAACGTCATCAGCGAGCCTGCCTACCAGCCGGGGAAGGCGGCCGCCGACGCCTACACGAATGGTCCGTGGGTCCTGGTCGGCCGGCCGAACCTGGCTGCGATCGGGACCATGCTGGGGGCGTACGGCTACCGCGTCGAGCGGCTGTCGGACTGGGCCGGGCTGCTGCGGGACAACCCGCGCGCGACGGACTGTGCCGATTACGCGAACACGAAACGGATCACCCTCCGCTGCGTAACTGCGAACGTGCCGCGGTAATGATGCCGATGCCGGAGATAGGCGCGTACGTCTAGCCGAAGCTGGACAGATTGTGCACGCCAGATCCTTAACGACCGGATAAGTATCCGTCAACTCACTGTGATGCTTTAGTGACGGCATGTAATCTCGCCACCGGCTCCGAACCGCTCACGCACGGGAAGGTACGGATCGACGTTGTCTCATGCTTCAGCATCCACGCTGCCTCATGCTTCGGTGTTCGGCGAGGACAGGCCACCAGCAGGACGTCGCGTGCCGGGCACGCTGCTCGTCATTCTGGCCGTTCAGGCGTGCCTCTCGCTGCTCCTGGCCATGAGCAACACGGCGTTCGGTGACGAAGCACTGTACATGTGGGCGGGCCACGTCGAATTGACGCACTGGTTCAGCCACGTGGCTGTCCCGGGGATGACTTATGACGCCTACTTTTCCGGGGCGCCGCAGTTCTATCCGCCGCTCGCGGCCATGGCGGACAGCGTGGGCGGTCTCATGGCGGCCCGCGTCTTGTCCCTGTTTTTCATGCTCGGGACCACGATCCTGCTCTATTCCACCGCGAACCGCCTGTCCGGGCGCAAGGCCGCGCTGTTTTCCTGCGCGCTCTGGCTGGCCTGCGAGCCAAACCTGCGCATGGGCGGGTATGCCACCTACGACCCCATGGCCATCTTCTTCATCTGCCTGGCCTTGTGGGCGGCGGTCAAGGCGGCAGGCAGCAAGAACCATGCCGAACTGGTCGGCCTGTCGGCACTGGCGGCGGCCATTGGCTGCGTGACGGCTTACTCCTACGCCATCTACCTGCCCGCCGTCGTGATCATCAGCTATTTCGCCTGGGCGCGGGCGCGTGGCCCGAAAAGGTCGCTGATCTCCGCAGCCGGGATGATCATCTTGATGGGCGGTCTGCTCGCGCTGATCCCGACGCTGCTGCATCGTGGCAAGGCATCTCGTTCACCACCATCCACCGGGACATCTCCCGTGATCATGAAACGCGCGCGTCCATCCTGCAGACCGCGTGGGAATACGCGGGACTGGTCACGGTCATCTCGACGGCGGCGGCGGTGATCGCGATCGCGGGTGGCGAAGGGGCGTTCCGACCGGCTGCTGCGCTGTGCGCTGCTCGGTGCGGCCTTCGTTGTCCCCGTGTACCAGATCCTGATCGCGAAGACCGGGTGGGCGCTCGACAAGCACCTCGCAGTCGGGATGTGGTGCGTGGTCCTGGTGGCCGGCATGGGGCTGGCCTCCATCTCATGGCCCCGGGTCAAGGGGGCTGCCCTGGTCGCCGCGGCCAGCGTGGCGCTGGCCGTTCCGGTCTTCGACGGCTGGTTCAGCGCGTACGGGATCCAGCGCAGCTGGCCCGACATGAGCAACCTGGTCGCGGCGGTGCGCCCGCTCACCGCGTCCGAGCACGGCACTCTGTATGTCGGCGCCACCCCCAGCTACCTGGACTACTACACCTGGCCGGCCAGCCTGAAGCGGGTGGTCTGGAAGTCGTCCATCTCGCTCGACCCGTCAACCCAGCCGGGGTCGCCGATCGCTTACTACCGCAACGAGATCCGCAAGCAGGCGCCCGGCCTGGTGGTGCTGCTCTTCCCCGGCTACCTGCGGGCGCAGACACTGCCCGCCGACGTGTTTCGGGTGCTGCGGGGCGGCAAGGATGCGCGGTCCCAGCTGGCCCAGGTCGGCGCGATCAACAGCCAGGAACCGGGCGCGTATGAGTTCGCCCTGGCCTTGCAGCAGGATCCGCAGTACCGGCTGGTGAGCAGCGGGCCGGTCAACAGTGGGTACGGCTCGTTCGGCTTGGAGCCGAGCACGTTCTTCATCTGGCAGCGGATCAAGGCGACCGCCGCGCCCGCGAGCGGACCGGCCGGCCGCGTCCGCGCGACCTTCCGCCCGCAGCCACCAGGGCCATTAGCTGATTAACGCCCCTGCCTCCGCATCGTTGACGGCCGGCCCGGAGTGTGATGGGCTGAATCAGCTTGCGCTGGCTGGGGGCGTCAGTGTAGGCGACGGGGCACGGTTCAGAAAAGCACGGTTCAGAAAGCACGGTGCAGAACGGCACGGTGCAGAAAATCTGGGGGGTCGCCATGGATTACGTCGCGCTGCTGAAATTCCGTTCGTCGGTACCGGCTGCAGAACGTGACGGGGCGCTGATGCGCCGCGCCGCGTGGCAGTACCCGAAGGGTGTCCGAATGATCGCCGAGTACTGGCCCATGTCATCGGCGGTCACGGTGGTCACCATCTTCTCGACCGACAGCTTCGAGCAGATCATGGAACTCGAACTGGAGTGGAGCGATGTCTTCGACATTGACATCCACCCGGCGGTCGCGGCGGACGAGGGGCTGCGGATCGGCCCGGACGTGGTCGGCCGCCTGGCCCGGCTGCAGCCGCAGACCTGAGACCGGCATCAGTCCTTCGGCGGCCACCAGTCCGGCAATGGGAGCGCCGCCGCGCCCGGCTGAGCCAGGGCTGGATACTCCGGAATGACCAGCCCTGGCCAGCGGCGGGACAGCTGATCGTGCAGCGCGGCGGCGAGGTCAGCTAGCCGGGGCAGCACGCCCGCCTGGCTGGCCGTGTCGCTGAACGTGCGCAGCCAGGTCAGCAGCCGCGGCCGCATCGTGGTGGTGCCCCACGGGCGGTCTTCGTCCAGCGTTCTGCTGATCATGGGTCCCCGGGCAATGAGAAAGGCGGCCATGGCCGCGGCCGTGACCGCGTCCCAGTCCGGGCCCAGCTCGATACCGGCGTCCTGCAGGCAGCCGTGGTAGGCGGTCACGGCGGGAGCGGCCACCGCGGCGGGCAGGCTGGCGAAACACCAGCAGCTGGGGAACGGCGCCTGCAGGTAGGCCGCATCGAGCGCGACGCAGCCCCAGCCGGATGTCTCGAAGTCGAAGATCCGGCAGACGCCGTCGGTGAGGTGCACGTTGTCCGGGCATGCGTCGCTGTGCACCAGGCCGGCATAGCCGGTTCCGGTCAGCATCGCGGTCATCGCGGATATCTCCCCGGCGACGCCGTCGGTGGGCATACCACGCCCGGCGACCACCTCGAGGAAAAGATCCCGGTGCTTTTCGACCGCGCCCAGCCAGGCCGGCCCTGGCGGTGCCCCGTGGGCGTAGCGGGCCCACAGGTCGGCCAGGTTGCCCGGCCGCCCCATGCTCCATGCGTGCAGCGCGCCCAGCGCGCGGGCGTAGCCGACCAGATCGGCCTCGGCCCGCGCGCGGTCCCCGGCCAGCAGCGAGTCGGCCAGCGACGTGCCCGGGCCCAGGTCCTCGATCAGCAGGATGCCCGCGTCCGGGTCCGCGCCCAGCAGTCGCGGGGCGACCGGCACCGGCATCGCGTTCAGGTACTCCAGGACAGCCAGTTCCATCCCGAAGCTCCGGCCCTGACCGCTCTGCGCGGGCTGGTCGCCACGGCGTTTCAGCACGGCCGAGCGGTCGTCCCCGAGATGCAACCGGACGATATGGCGGCGGTTCCAGATCAGTTCCGCCGCGCGGATCTCGGTCCGCTCACCCCACGCGCTGGCCAGCACCCCGGCGGCCACGTCTGCCTCGGCCGCGGACAGCACCGGCTCGGCAGCTGATCCGGTCACGGTGCGTCAGCCTTGCCCCGGCTCGTCTTCCACGCACAGGCAGAACGGGTGGCCAGCCGGATCCGCGTACACCCGGAAATGGTCACCCGGCTGGACGTCGTACTTCGTCGCCCCCGCGGCCAGCACCCGCGCCTCGGCCGCGTCCGGGTCGTCGACGTAGAAGTCCAGGTGCATCTGCATCGACGAGGCTGGGTCGGGCCAGGCCGGCGGCTGGTAGCCGGGTGCTTCCTGGAAGTCGATCCGGGTCCCGGGGGCTTGCAGGGTGGCCCAGCCGTCGTCGTGGTACGTCACCTTGCCGCCGGTTATCCCGGCGTAGAACGCGGCCAGGGCGCCCGCATCCGGGCAGTCGAGAGCGACCGAGATCAGCTTGATCGAGTCTGACATGACCCTCAGGCTAATCTCGCGATGGCCTTCCCCGGGCCGCCGGACACGGTCGTCTGATCAGCCGTCCTGGCCAGGTGGCCGGAACGTCGAGGTCAGTTCCCGGGCCCGGGCGAGCGCGCCGGTGAGCTGGTCCTGGGTGAGCAGTTCCCGGGTCTCGTTGTGCTTGAACGCCCCGCTGCTGGTCACCGCGACGCTCACCGCGGCCGCACTGACCGAGTCCGGCACGTCCACGATGGCCAGCCCGTCGCGGTCCCCGAGCATCCAGTAGATGGACTCCAGCGTGCCGCCTACCGACTCGACCACGTGCCGGGCCACGGCGGTCCGGTCCTCCGGATGGTCGATCAGCCGCGCCCAGGCCTCGCTGGTGTAAGAGAAGAACATCGCGTACTTGGCCATGGGTCCCCCCGATTCTGTAACCCTCTGTGAGTCATTACTCACGCTACTAACCCCGGCCATGATCGTCCAGGTTGACCGGTAGGGTCGTGCCCATGAGCGTGTACGACTTCCAGGTCAAGACGGCCGACGGTGACATCCAGGAACTGCGGGACTACACGGGCCAGCCGCTGCTGATCGTCAATGTGGCGAGCAAGTGCGGGCTGACCCCGCAGTACGCGGGCCTGGAGGCGCTGTACCGCGACACCAGAGACCGCGGCCTGCGGGTTCTCGGCTTCCCGTGCAACCAGTTCGGCGGGCAGGAACCTGGCACCGATGCGGAAATCCAGGAGTTCTGCAGCAGCAACTATTCGGTCACCTTCCCGGTCTTCGGGAAGATCGACGTCAACGGCGACCAGGCGGACCCGCTCTACGTCTACCTGCGCACCGCGGCCCCGGGCGACTTCGGCCCGGCTCATGGCCGGCTCTACGAGCATGTCAAGAACACCAGGCCCGAGGCGGTCGGCACCGACGAGATCAAATGGAACTTCACCAAGTTCCTGATCGACCGGGACGGGAACGTGGTCCGCCGGTACGAGCCCAGCGTCACTCCCGCAGAAATCCGCGCTGACCTGGATGAATATCTAGATGTTACGGTCCGCTGACCAGACGGCAAATCCCGCATTTTTAAGTGCGGCGTACTGGGAAAATACGGCGCAGCTTAAATAAGGGTGCCCGGGGCCATGTTTAAGCCTTTCCCTACAGGAATCCCAGCGATCGCACAGCATGCCGGCCGACATTGGCATGGTGACCTCCTCTGGCTGGGCGCCTTCTTCAGGTGAATTGCCGGAAACGGCCGTCGGTGTCCAGGTCGAATTGGTCGTCCCGGTCCGGGACGAGGAGCGCGGCCTGTCCCGCAGCATCCGGCGGCTGGACGCCTACCTGCACGACCGCTTCCCGTTCCGCACCCGCATCACGATCGCGGACAACGGCAGCACCGACCGCACCTGGCCGGAAGCCCTGGCCCTCGAAGCCGATCTAGAACTGGTCCGCGCCGTCCGGCTGGACCGGCCCGGCCGGGGCGCGGCGTTGCGGTGCATCTGGTCGTGCAGCGACGCCGCCGTCCTCGGCTACATGGATGTCGATCTGTTCACCGACCTGAACGCGCTGCTGCCGCTGCTGGCGCCGCTGCTGTCCGGGCACAGCGATATGGCCATCGGCACCCGCCTGGCGACCGGGGCCCGGGTGATCCGCGGCCCACGCCGGGAGATCATCTCGCGCTGCTACAACCTGCTGCTGCACGCCAGCCTGGGCACCCGGTTTTCCGATGCGCAGTGCGGCTTCAAGGCCATCCGCGCGGACACGGCCAGGGCCCTGCTGCCGCTGACCGCCGACGCCGGCTGGTTCTTCGACACCGAACTGCTGGTGCTGGCCGAGCGGGCCGGGCTGCGCATCCATGAGGTCCCGGTGGACTGGATCGACGACGCCGACTCCCGGGTCAACGTGGTCGGCACCGCACTGGCCGACCTGCGCGGCATCGCGCGGCTGGGCACCGGGCTGGCGCTGGGCCGGATCAAGGTCCCCGAGCTTGGCCAGGCCGCACCGCCCGGCGCCCACCCGCAGCACGCTGCCGCAGGTCGCGGCGCGACCGGCTGGCCGGCCCAGCTGGCCCGGTTCATCGTGGTCGGCGCGCTCTGCACCGTGGCCTACGTCCTGCTCTACCTGCTGCTGCGCGGCTCGATGGGCGCGCAGGCCGCCAACGCGATCAGCCTGCTGGCCACGGCCATCGCCAACACGACGCTCAACCGGAGGCTCACCTTCGGCATCCGCGGCCGGCGGCACGCCGCGCGGCACCAGGTGCGCGGGCTGATCGCGTTCGGCGTCGGCCTGGCGCTGACCTCCGGCGGGCTCGCGGTGCTGCATGCAGCGACCGCCAGTCCCAGCCGGGCCACCGAGGTGGCCGTGCTCGTCCTGGCCAACCTGGCCGCCACCGTGGTCCGGTTCGCGCTCTACCGGCGCTGGGTGTTCCGCGGCCCGGCCCGGCCCACTGCCAAACACGTGCTGGACCTGTCCGAATAGGAGCGAATGGTGACCGCCACGTTGACGCAACCCGTCCCGCCCCGGGCCGCCCGCCATGCCCGCGGCAGCCGCCTGTCCCGGTGGTTCCGCGGCCAGCCCGGCGATCCGGCGTGCGCCCGGCCGGCGCTGCTGGCCCTGGTCGTCGCGACCGGGCTGCTCTACCTGACCGGCCTGAGCCGCAACGGGTGGGGCAACGAGTTCTACGCGGCGGCGGTCCAGGCCGGCACCAGGAGCTGGAAGGCGTTCCTGTTCGGTTCGCTGGACCCGGCCAACTTCATCACCGTGGACAAGCCGCCCGCCTTCCTCTGGGTGATGGAACTGTCCGCCCGGATCTTCGGCCTGAACTACTGGAGCCTGCTGGTACCGCAGGCACTGGAGGGCATGGCGGCGGTAGCCGTGCTCTACACCACGGTGCGCCGCTGGTTCGGGCCAGGCGCGGCCATCATGGCCGGGACCGTGCTGGCCATCAGCCCGGTGGCGACGCTCATCTTCCGGTTCGACGACCCCGATGCCCTGCTGACGCTGATGATGACGGTGGCCGCGTACGCCGCGACCCGGGCTATCGAGTCGGGGCACACCCGCTGGCTGGTGTTCACCGGGGCGCTGCTCGGGGTCGGGTTCCTGGCCAAGATGCTGGCCGCCTTCCTGGTGCTGCCCGCGCTGGCACTGGCTTACCTGTACGCGGGGCCGCCCAAGCTCGGTAAGCGCATTGGCCAACTGCTGGCGGGCGGGGCCGCGCTGCTCGCCACGGCGGGCTGGTGGGTGGCGATCGACCTGCTCACCCCGGCCGCCGGCAGGCCGTTCGTGGGCAGCACCACCGACAACAACATCCTGCAGCTGACGTTTG
>CAWFDX010000014.1:0-14334 GCA_963814645.1 uncultured Actinomycetes bacterium
CTTCGCGTGCGGACGACCTCACTCGCCCCGGACACCCGGCGGCTATCCAAGCCAGTTGTCGACACTCGGGTACGGCGTCGCGCACCCGAGGACCGTGATGCGAAGAAGCTCCTTGCTCATCGCCGGATCCTAGAACACTCGATCCACAAGTCTTGACAATTTCTCCCGCGCTAGAGGCCGATCTGACCGTCAAAGCGGGGCAACCTTGGCCGCCGGGGGCCTGCAGTGGGTCGTCACCGCCTACGTGCTGGCCAGCGGCGGCCTGGTGCTGCTCGGCGGCCGGGCCGCGGACGTGGCGGGCAGGCGCCGGATCTTCCTGGCCGGCCTGGCCGTGTTCACGGCCGCGTCGCTGGCCAGCGGCCTGGCGTCGGCTGCCGGCGCGCTGATCGCCGCCCGGGCCGGGCAGGGGCTTGGCGCCGCGTTGCTGTCGCCTGCGGCGCTGTCCATCATCACGACCAGCTACGCGGGTGCGCAGCGGGCGACCGCGGTGGGCGTATGGGGCGCGCTCGGCGGGGCCGGCGCGGCCGTCGGGGTGCTGGTCATGCTCGGCGCCACCGGGATCCTGGTCGGCACGTTCTTCTTGAACTCGCTGTACCTGCAACAGGTGCAGGGCGCGTCGGCGCTGCGGGCGGGCCTGGAGTTCCTCCCGCTCGCGGTGGTGATCGGGGCGGGCGCCCACCTTGCCTCGCGGCTGCTGCCGCGGGTCGGGTCCCGGGTGCTGATCGTCGCGGGCCTGGTCATGATGGGCGCAGGAGCGCTCCTGCTGACCGGCGTGTCCGTCCGATCGGGTTACCTGACCGGCTTCCTGCCGGGCCTGCTCGTCGTGGGGGCAGGCACCGGCCTAGTGTTGCCGGCCGCCGCCATCACCGCGATGAGCGACATCGCCGGCGACCGGGCCGGGACCGCTGCGGGGCTGATCCCGGGTCACGGTCTACGCGTACTTCCCGACCTGGACAGCGATCCTTGAGGCGGCCGTCGAGCGTGCCGTGCGCCGGACGATGGCCGCCCTGCAGTCCGTGCACCCCGAAGACGGCCCGCCCGTCCAGGCGCTGGACCGGATGCTCGCCGCGGCCTGGCAGCACCTGGCGCGGTACCAGGCGATGGCCGCAGCGGTGGCCGAGCTGCTCGATCCAGAGGCCATCACCCGGACCCACCAGGCCGCGCACCACACCATCGGCGCGCTGCTGGAACGCGGGCAGACAGACGGGTCCTTCCGCACGGACCTGCCCGCCAGCTGGCTGATCGCAGCGTCCAGCGCCCTCGTGCACGCCTGCGCCGACCAGGTCCGGGCGGGCCAGATCGACGAGGACGACGCGGTCCGCATCCTGACCACCTCGATCCGCGACCTGTTCACCGGAACGCGACCCAGGAGGCAGCCCAGCCATGCACAACACTGAACCAGCGATCAGCCAGCACGCCCCCGGGCAGGGGACAGCGCAACAGCCGGGCGCAGCCCGGCGCGCGCGCCAGTGCGCCGGGCTGCCGCAGCCGGCCCGCGCGGCAATGCCTGAGCCCATCGTGCTGACCCCGATCGGCGTGGTCCGCGGCGGCCGGTCCCAGATCTTCGAGGACCACTGGGGCGCCGTGGTGTCGCGACTGGTCCTGGACCCCGCGGTCCTGGACCAGGCCGCCACCGACGGGCTCAGCCAGTTCTCCCACATCGAGGTGGTCTTCCATTTCGACCGGGAGACCAGGGTCCGGCGCGGCGCCACCCACCCGCGGGGTAACCCGGCATGGCCACCGGTCGGGGTCCGGGCCGGACATTCGCCGGTCCGCCCGAACCACCTCGGCGTCTCCGCCTGCGCCCTGCTGGAGGTCGCCGGCCTGGAGTTGACAGTACAAGGTCTCGACGCCATCGACGGAACCCCGATCCTGGACATCAAGCCGTACGCGGCCGGGTTCCAGCCGGCCGGCCCGGTACGGGAGCCTGCCTGGATGCGCGAGCTAATGACTCACTACTACTGACGCCCCCGATGAGTACCAATCACATCGCCGCGCCGAGCCCCATCGCGTTGCAACCCGGGTCATCCAGCACCTCGCCCCCACGACGCGGGCTCACCGCTGCATGTGCACCACCGCGAGAACGAGTGGTTCTAGGTCCTGGGAAGGCGAGCTGACCATCAGGGTCGACGGCCAGGTGATCCGGGCACCAGCCGGATCCTTCGTCTTCGGTCCCCAGGACACGCCGCACACCCTCACGGTCAGCTCAGAAGGCGACGCCCGCTTCTTGCCGGTCACCGAGCCGGCCGGTGTCGAGGCCTTCATGCGTGCCTGTGCCCAGCCCAGGCACTTACCCTGCCGCGCCAGGCGATCCCGACCCCGGGCAAATGACCGCCATCGCCGCCGAATACGGCATCCTCGGGCCGACCGGCATTCCAGTTGAAAGGCAGAAGCAGGACGGATACGGAAGCTGTAACTTCGGCGTGCAGGCCCAACCGAAGCAGCGCGGCTGATGCTTGAGATCGCCAGCGTAGATCCAGAATACAGAACATGACGTTCTGCGTCGCTGAGCAACAGCAACAGAGCCCTGAACAGGTAGCGTGTATTCGGCGATAGGGAGACTCGGTAACCTGCCGTTACGGCTCACGCCGTGTGATCGGTGCTCGATCTCGGCGGCGCCCTGTCGGCTGGCCTGCTTCGGGGTGGCTGATCTGCGCGGGGATAGCGTGATCCGCGGTGGCCGCCTGGTGGCGTCCGGGCTGGGGGTCAGCTGCCGGCCAGCGCGGCGGCGGCGTCGGGGGCGAGCCCGGCCAGGCTGTCGTGGCCCAGGTCGCCGTGGCGCACGCCGAGGGTCTTGAGGAACCGCTGCTGTCCCATCGTCAGGCCGATGAAATAGCCCAGCTCGACCAGTTCGGGCTCGGTGAAGTGGCGGTGCAGCTCGGCCCACAGGTCATCATCGGCCAGCCCGGGGTCCCAGGCGATCGCCTCGGCCCACCGCAGCGCGGCCTTGTCCCGGGCGGTCAGCAACTGCGACTGGCGGAAGTCGATGACCTCGTCGAAGGCGCGCTCGTCCAGTCCCTGGGCGGCACCGAGGTCCGAGCGCTGGGCGGCGCAGTACCCGCACTCCAGGGACTTTGCGATGAACACCCGGGCCAGCTCCTTGACCCGGTGATCGAGCACGCCGTCCCGGAACACCTGCTGCCAGGACTGGCTGAATGTGCGCAGCACCGCCGGGACGTGCGCCCGGATCGCCTGGCTCTCCAGCCGGGGCGTCCCGTGCTCCCGGGCATCGGCCAGGTACCCGGCCAGCTCCGGGTCGGTCACCGTGCCCGGATCGACGTAGCTGATACGCGCCATCATGCCTCCTGTGCCCATCGCCGACATTCCCAGAATACGGGCACTCCCCATGCCCGCCTGCGGGGACGGCCCGGAGGGCGGCAGCCGGGCCCGCAGCAGCTTGCACCGGCACGCCACCTCTATCGTCGCCGAAGCCGGCCGCACCAGGCGATCACCGACTGCGACTTGCATTGTGAATGCGAACCGATCTGCCTGGCTGTGGCCTGGCGTTCGATTAACACGCTGGCCAGCCCGATCAGGGCGTTATGTGGCCCTGGGGGGCGTGATGATCGCGGAACACCGATGTGGTGCTGGCCATCGGCGTCTTGTGATCGTGGCCTGAACGGGCAGGACGCGCGCTATGACGTCCTGAGTGTTTACCGGATTGCGCCGTTGGTCCTTGTCGCTGTCAGGGCGGTGCAGGCGCAATCACGTCTCAATCGTCAGTCAAGGGTTGCGCTGGACGCTTTGTCTTAGGGAGGCGGCACCAGGTCGGCTCCGGGGAGGGGAATGTTCAGATGAGCGCAATACAGGTCCGTGAGGCGCACAATACGGCCGGACTCACGCGGGCAGCCAGGCGGTTCCTGGCGGTCAACCCGCAGCTGGAGACGCCGTTCCTGGTCTTCGACCTCGATGTGGTCGAGGCGCGCTATCGCCAGCTGATCGAGGCCATGCCCGTGACCCGGGTTCTCTACGCGGTTAAGGCAAATCCGGCCCGCGAGGTGCTCGATCGGCTAGCCGAGCTGGGATCCAGCTTCGATGTCGCCAGTCCCGGCGAGATCGACCGGTGCCTGAAGCTCGGCATCGATCCGGCGCGCCTGGCGTTCGGCAACACCATCAAGAAGGAACGCGACATCGCCTACGCCCATAGCTGCGGTGTCGGCACCTTCACCGTGGACGCCGAGGCTGAGCTCGACAAGGTGATCCGCCAGGCCCCCGGCGCCACCGTATACGTGCGCATCAGCACGGACGGGGCCGGAGCCGACTGGCCGCTGTCCCGCAAGTTCGGGTGCAGTCCAGCAGACGCTCTCCGGCTGCTCCGCAAGGCCGCGCACGCCGGGCTCGGATTCGGCGTGTCGTTTCATGTCGGCTCCCAGCAGCGCGACGTCACGGCCTGGGACCGGGCGCTGGGCGACGTCGCCGCGCTGGTGCGGACGCTGAGCCAGGAGGGCTTCGAGGCAGCGGGCGTGAACATCGGCGGCGGGCTGCCGTGCCAGTACCGGGAGCCGGTCGCCGGCATCTCCGCCTACGGCCAGGCCATCCGGCAGGCACTGGCCTCGCACCTGGGGCAGGACTTCGCCGGCGAGGTCCTGGTGGAGCCCGGACGTTACCTGGTGGGCGACGCCGGCGTCATCCAGACCGAGGTCGTGCTGATCTCCCGCCGACCCGCCGGCGACCATACACGCTGGGTGTACCTGGACATCGGCATGTTCAACGGCCTGACCGAGACGCTCGATGAGGCAATCCGGTACCGGGTCGGGGTGCCGCCGGACCGGGGCGCCCCGGGGCCAGTTGTCCTGGCCGGACCGTCGTGTGACAGCGCCGACGTGCTGTATGAGAAGTCCGGCTATCAGCTTCCCGTCGGCCTGCGGATCGGTGACCGGCTCCAGCTGATGTCGGCCGGCGCGTACACCGCGTCCTACTCGACCGTGTGGTTCAACGGCTTCGAGCCGCTGCGCACGTTCTTCGTCTCCGCCACTGCTCCCGCGACAGGGGTGTCGTCATGAACGTGACCGCAGACCGGTATCCGCGCTGCGGGCACCTGGCGGGCCCAGTGGTCATGATCGGCTTCGGCTCGATCGGCCGGGGCACGCTGCCGCTGATCCTGCGGCACTTCGACATCGACCCGGCCGACATCGTGGTGGTCGCACCCGACACCAGTAACGACGGGCTGCTCGGCCAGCTCGGCATCCGCAAGGTCACCGCCCCCATTACCGCCGGCAACTACCGGGAGCTGCTGACCCCGCTGCTGCGCACCGGCGGCCGGGATCGGGCGTTCTGCGTCAATCTCTCGGTTGATACCTCCTCTGTGGCGATCCTGGCCCTGTGCCGTCAGCTGGGTGCGCTCTACGTGGACACGGTCATCGAGCCGTGGCCCGGTTTCTATGACGATCCGGCCGCGCCGCTGGCCGGGCGCACGAACTACGCGCTTCGCCAGACGCTGCTGGCCGAGCGAGCCGCCAGCCCCGGCGGACCGACGGCCGTGTCGGCCTGCGGCGCCAATCCGGGCATGGTGTCCTGGTTCGTCAAGCAGGCGCTGCTCGACGTGGCCGCGAAGATCGGGCTCGACCATGCCGAACCGGCCAGCCGGGCCGACTGGGCCGAGCTGATGCGCCGCAGCGGCGTAACCGGGATCCACATCGCCGAGCGCGACACCCAGCGGGCCCGCAGCCCGAAGCCCATCGGGACCTTCGTCAACACCTGGTCAGTGGACGGGTTCATCTCCGAAGGACTCCAGCCAGCCGAGATCGGCTGGGGCACGCACGAGCGATGGCTGCCACCTTCAGCCCACCACCATCCCGACGCCCTGGCGCCGTCCATCTACCTGAACCGCCCCGGTGCCGACACCCGGGTCCGGACGTGGTGCCCCACCGCCGGACCGCAGTACGGGCTGTGCGTGACCCACAACGAGTCCATCTCCATCGCCGACTACTTCACCGTACGAGACAGCGGCACCGCGATCTACCGGCCTACATGCCACTACGCCTACCATCCCGCCGACGACGCGCTGCTGTCCTGGCACGAACTGCTGGGCACCGCGCCGGCTACCGCAGCGGCACCACGTCCTGGACGAGTCGGAAATCGCCGACGGCATCGATGAGCTCGGCGTCCTGCTGTACGGGCACCAGGCGAACGCCTACTGGTTCGGATCCCGGCTGTCGATCGAGGAAACCCGGTCGCTCGCGCCCTACCAGAACGCCACCGGCCTGCAGGTGACCTCGGCCGTGCTGGCCGCCATGGTGTGGGCACTGGAGCACCCCGGCGAGGGAATCGTCGAAGCCGACGACATCGACTTCCGGCGCTGCCTCGAAGTCCAGCGGCCCTACCTCGGCCCGGTCGAAGGACACTTCACGGACTGGACGCCGCTGTCGGCCCGGTCGCCGCTGTTCCCGGACGACATCGACGACTCTGATCCGTGGCAGTTCCGCAACGTGCTGGTCCACTGACATGGCGCGCGCTCTGGTGCCGGGTGCCCGGCACTGGCCGCTCGCGGCTCTGGTGCTGGCGTCAGCCCTGTGGGGCGGCGCCATCGCCGGCACGAAATACGCCCTGCGGGCATTCGATCCGGTGACCTTGCTGAGCGTCGAGCTAATCGCCGCGACCGCCGCCTTGTGGGCAGTCCTGCTGATCCGGGGCTACCGGCCGCCGCCGTCCTGGCCGATCGCCGTGCTACTCGGACTGCTTCAGCCGGCCCTTGCCTACCTCGGCGATACCTTCGGCCTGTCCCTGACCAGCGCCGCCGACGGCGCCATCATCTCCGGCCTGGAGTCAGCGCTGGTGGTCATCCTGGCCGCCCTCGTGCTCGGCGAGGCCATCAACCGCGCCGCGGTCCTGGCCATCGCGCTCGGCCTCGGCGGGCTCGCCGTACTGACCAGCGGGGGCGGTCGCGGCACCGCCGTCGGCGACCTCCTCATCGCCGGCGGCCTGCTCAGCGCCAGCCTCTACAGCGTCGTGGCCAAGCGCTTCGCCGGCGACCGCGATGTGCTCTCGCTGACGACCTGGCAGTTCACCACGGCGACGGCCGTGGCGCTAGCGGTCGCCGCGGCGCACTGGGCCGCCAGCCCCGGCCGCCTGCCGGTCGCCGTCGCCCCCCGGTACTGGCTGGCCGCGACGGCTGTCGGAGTGGGCGGCTTCGGACTGAGCTTCCTGATCTACAACAAGGTGATCTCCGCGGTGGACGTCGGCTGGGCAGCCATCGTCCTCAACCTCATCCCGGCCTTCGGGCTCCTGAGCTCCGTGATCTTCCTCGGCGAGGACCCGACCCGCAGCGGCACCATCGGAGCGTGCCTGATCGGCGGCTCCGTGATCTACTTCACGATCTCCGACAGCCGGGGCAGCCAGGCTGACCTGCCGCCGGCGGACAGCCCGGAAACACAGATCCACTGGGCACATGCGCCCGGGGCTGGGAATCTGCCCGCTGCCGTCGGCGAGCCGGTACGCTGACCGGCTCGCGCTGACGGGCCCAACTTCGAGTCCAAACCTCACGCGTGAGAAGTTCGTGAGAGCTCAGTTGATGGCCGGATGGGGTGCCGTCTACCATCAGAGGGTCCCTACCTGACCCATGGCCAGCGGGCCAGGAGAGACAGTGGCCAACGCAACAACGATGCCCGCCATTACCCACGTCGCCGTGACTGTTACTGGCCGCGGCGCCAGTAAGGCGTGGTACACGAAAGTCTTCAGCGTCAAGCCTGGAGGCAGGTGAATCCGCCCGGCCAGCGCAGCCACTCCAGGTAGTCCAGGCAGTCCGCGTCGGTACGGAACCAGGCCTGGAACTCGCCCGTAGACCGCGGGTAGTGAACTCCGGGGCGAGGCTGATCCACGGCCCGGGATTCTACTCCGGTTAACTGAATACCCCAGTGCACGGTAACCGGGTGTGTGGCAGCTCCACCGGATGGCCGCGCGCGGACGGGATGTTCTGTGCCGCATTAGCCCCGGTCACCGGCCGGTAGCGTGGTTCTCTTGTCGCCGCGGCGAAGAAGCCGGATGCCCGCGGCCAGGACAGCCTGAGCGGCCGGAAGATGCTGGCGTGCCGTTCAGGCGACGTCACTGTTCGCCGGCGTGGTCAAATCTTACTTATATCCCAGCCGGCCGGCTCCACGGTCCAGCCGAACGAGGCGGCGCCGTACGCGCCGCTGGTGTCCTGGGCCGTCACCGTGACGGTGAAGTTCCCCGCCGTGGTCGGGGTGCCGGAGATCAGCCCGGTGGCGGAGTCGATCGACAGGCCGGGCGGCAGCCCGGTAGCGGCGTAGCTGAGGGCCTGCCCGGCGGCCGAGTCGCTGGCCGCAATCTGCCAGGTGACCGCCTGGCCGGCGACGGAGACCGGGACCTTCATGAAGGGGTTCACCATCACCCGGTTGGCATAGACGGTCCAGCCGAACGACGCGGACCCGGACGCGCCGCTGGTGTCCTGGGCCGTCACCGTGACGGTGAAGGTCCCCGCCGTGGTCGGGGTGCCGGAGATCAGCCCGGTGGCGGAGTCGATCGACAGGCCGGGCGGCAGCCCGGTAGCGGCGTAGCTGAGGGCCTGCCCGGCGGCCGAGTCGCTGGCCTGGATCGGCAGGCAGGCCGCGGTGCCGACGGTGGAGGCCTGGCTCGGGCCGGGCACCGTCACCGTCTCGATGACCGAGAACTGAGCCTGCGCGCTCAGGCCCGAGTGCCGCCCGACCGCGGTCAGGGGGCAGGCCCGGCCGGGCATGGCCGCTGCCGGAACCTGGACCGCGGCGCCGGCGAAGTTTCCCGTGCCGCTGGCGCTGGCCAGGGCCGCCCCGGCGGCGCCGGCATAGATGTCTACCGCCTCGTAAGCCCCGAACCCGGCTCCCGCCACCGTCACGGTCGAGGCGGCCGGGCCGCGCGCCGCCGACAACGCGATGCCGGGCGTGACCGTGAACGATTTCGGGCTGGTCGCCGTTCCCCGCGCGCCCGTCACCCTGACCGGCCCTGTGAAGGCTGCGGCCGGCACGGTGGCGGTGATCTCGGTGGCGGAACGGACGGTGAACTGGCTCGCCGCGCCGCCGAACGCCAGCCCTGTCACCCCATCGAACCCCGACCCGGTGATCGTCACCTCGTCGCCGATCGTGCCCGAGTCCGGGCTGACCGAACTCACCGCCAATGCCGCCGCCGCTTCACCGGGCACGGAACCTCCCCGCATCAGATCGCCTGCGCCTGCAACCCTACCGAGATGGCCGGCCGGGCTCACCGGCCAGCCCCTGGCAGCAGGTCCCGGCCGGTCATGACAACCCGGGACAAGGGCCACGGCCGCGCCGGGAGGCTTACCGCCGTGGCCGCCGGGCTAGCCATCCGCTCACCTTGACGCCATCACCGGCCAGGAAGCCGCCTGGCAGTCGCCCCACCGAGACGCCCGGCCGGCGGCTCCACTGAGCCAGGCCCGCGCTCAGCATCCCCAGCGCGGGCGCGCCTTCGAGGCAAACACCGGAAAGCGTGCGTCACACGTGCGGACCGGCCCTGGCCCAAATCACCTGACCCGCCGGGGGCACAACGGTGACAGCCGTCACGGTCACGCCGACGTGCCACAAGGGCACACGGATGATCCACGGCTACGGCCCAGGCCGGGGAACACATAACCAGGGATCGCGCACGCGACAACCGGCGTGAAATCCCGACGAGTCAAGCGCGCCGAATCGGAGCATCGATCTGAAATTGTTTCGAGCCAAAGACAAGGTGTCCGCTTATAGCAGTGCGTGACCGCGAGGAGCGCTAGCCGGGCCTGGTTGAACCATGCGGATCGAGGTCCACGTGCCCTGTCGGCTACAAGACGGTGTGTGCGCCTGAGACCATAGCGCCAGGAAGTCGTTGAGACGGGACAGGCCACAGGCGTTGCGTAGCCCGCTATCTCCGCGCACGCAAACGTATTCTGAGCCTCCTGATCCCCGGCTGCTCCGTCGCCGGGGATCAGGATCCTTCCAGGTTCCTGGTCCGGGGCCCGATGCCGCGTAGGTGTCCGGATATGAGCTCGCCGCACCTGCGCCGCGGCAGAGACCTTCGGTGCTCCGCCCTCGGGAAGACGGGTACTGGCGGCGGATGGCTGTGCGTCTAACTCGAGCAACCCGGCGTACTGCTTCTGCGCTGTCTGGGCCCCGGGCAGGTCGAGGGGAGTGGCGGTCGCCATGTTCGGGCCCATTGGCTTGGACATGCTCTTCTGCCTGCTGAATAGCGGATGTTACGTTCTTGTATAGTTTTGCGCTGGCCTGTATATCGCTAATGGTTGCGGCAATCGTAACGGGTGATGGCTGGACCGGCGCCCGGCCCGCGAAGCAAGCGAACGCCCCGCTCGCCCGGCCGCGGCGATGATCGTGGCGGCGTGGTCAGCGCGGGGGCTGATACGCCACTCCCATGCGCTGGAATCCCGACCTGATCGTGGCCGCGACGGCCCGCTGTCCGTCCTCACCGACCAGCCCGACCTGCGCGGCGGCGTCGGTCAGTGCCTGCCCGGCTGCTGCCGCATCGAGGTCCCCCTCAGCGACCAGCTCACCGATCCGCAGGCTGGCCCAGAACAAAAGCCGGTTCCGTTCTCCGCGCTGCGCGGCCAGGAGCCGCCCGATGATCCCGTGCAGCCTGGCCTGCGCACCCCGGCTGCCATGGCCGGTCCGGGTGCTGGTCACCGGCATGGGGGGCGGCCCGGCCAGGGCGGCGATCCAGTCCGGGAGGACCGGCAGCTGGCCCGGCTCGGACCAGACCACATACCCAGGCGACCCCGGGCAGGTGCCACGGCCACGCAGTTCGACGGCGTAGCAGCGCGCCAGCGGGCCCATGTGCACCGGGCAGGCAGGATCGGCCCGGTACCACAGGTGCCACCCGGGAAGGTGCCCGCTGTCCGGGTGGCCCGGCGTGCGCACCGACACGGTGGCGGACAGGTCAAGCAACCCCCCCGATTCCACCGCCCGGTCGGTCAGCCAGCGCAGCGCGTTCACCATCGGCGCGCCGTCAGCCGCCACCGGTGTGTCGATGTCCACCAGGACCAGTTGTCCGTGGCCGAGCAGTTCGCCGCCACGGCGGTCGATATGGGCATCCAGCCCGGGCGTCCAGGGCAGCCCCCGCCGCCGGGTGAGCTGGTAGATGTTGCGTTGTGCCGGGTGCCCGGGCACCGGCAGGCCCGCGGCCGTGAATGCACCCGCGGTGACCCGGGCAGGCTCGCGGCGGCCGGGCGCCTGCCTGGGCACGAACATAGCGCCGCGCAGCACGGCCGGCACCACGTACTGCGTGGCGTTCATCCTCCCACTCCGCATCCTGCGGGCCAGGGTAAGCGTCCCGGCCGACCGCCCGGGCCTACGGCAGCTCCGGACAGGAAACGCTCTTATGCCGTCGCCGCAATCATCGCGAACGCCCCGGTAACCCGCACCGGGCTGACGACTCCACCGAGCCGCCCGCCGCTGCATACGCCCGGGGCCAGGCCCCTTGCCACACGCCACGACGGCACGGTGGTTACCGTCCGCGACTTCACAGAGAACGCGAAAGGCCGATCTGCGCGGGCAGTCTGGGGTCGGCGTGGCGGTCCGAATTGCGCCCGAACTGGTGATCTGTGCGTAACCACCTGCATGGTTGACATGCGGACCGACTCCCCGCCCGGGCTGACAGCCAGGCAGCTTTGGAAGGCGAAAGCTTACGCGCAGCCCAGTCACGCGGGCTCTCCAGTAGTTATCCTCGTATGAGCGAGGATGCGGTTGGCGAGGTAGGAGGACATGCCGGCGGCGAGGTCATTGCCGTGCCCGGCAAGATACAGCGCCGCCTGGGCGGTGGAGTTCGCCCCGCCGGCGACCGCGACCTGGTCCGGACCGCAGGCCCTGGCCTCTAGCTCCGTTGCCGCGGCGGGCCCTCCTGGCAGTCCTGTTCCTGGCCGCCCAGCCCGCACGGCCAATCCAGCTCGCCCGGCCAGCGGGCCCGGCGGCCGATGAAGCCGAAACAGCCGACGGCCGCCGCGTTGCCGGGACCCGACCGCACCCCGCCGCAGCGGCCGGTAACCCTGCGGCAGCAAACTGCCGCCCCGGCACACCTGACTGACACCGAAGGGATCACCGTCATGACCGGACCGATCACCCGCCACCGCGACATCGAATCACTTAAGACAGCGGCCCGCTGGCCTGGCGCCGACCGGAACACCGCGGTTATTCTCGCCGTCAGGCTGGCGGCTGCCCGGGCGGACGCCGAGGGGTACCGCTACTTCTCTGAGCTCGCCGGCGCCCAGCCAGGCCAGGCGCTGCCGCTCACGCTCGCCGGGTTTTTCCAGGCCCGGCTGGGCGACGATGTGGACGCCGCGCTGGCCAAGCTGGACCAGGCCGCGGCCGCCGACCTTGGCCCGCCGCAGTACTTCCGCGGGCTGGCCCTGGCCGGGCTGCCGCCGGACCGGCGGCGGGCCGAACAGGCCGTGGCCGACCTGGAGTTCGTCCTGGCCGTCGCCGACCAGTTCCCGGCCATGCTGCTGCGCGCCGCGTACCAGGGCCTGGCCGCGGCTCAGGCCGTGCTGGGCCACGACGAGCAGGCCGCCGAGGCGATGCGCAAGTCGGGGCTCGGCGCGGCCCCGGCAGACACCCAGCTGATGTTCGGCGGCTTCTGGGTGACCGCCGCCGACGGGTTCCGCTTCACCTCGCCCCGGATCCTGCGCCCGGAGCCCGGTATCCAGCTCGCCCAGGGCTACGACTTCGGCGACCTCGCGTTCATCACGACCGGCGACGGCGTGGTCGCGATCGACGCCGGGACCGCCCAGGACCGGGTCAGGGCCGTGCTCGGCGACCTTGACCCGCCTGCTGACGGCGCGGTCAGCTACCTGATCCTCACCCACGCGCACTGGGACCACATCGGCGGCGCGGGCGCGCTGCGCGGGCCCGGCACCCGGGTGATCGCCCAGGCCGGTTTCCCCGCCGGGCTGGACCGTGGGGAGGGTGACCGGCCACGGTTCCGCTACTTCACCGGCGCCGCCGGGAGTGTCCCCCCGGCCGTTGTCCCCGACCAGCTGATCAGCGAGCCGACCACGCTGACCGTTGGCGGCACCGAGTTTGTTCTCTACCCACGCCGGGCGGGGAAACCGGCGACGCGCTGCTGGTCCACCTTCCCGCCAGCGGCGTGCTGTTCACCGGCGACGTGATGATGCCCTACCTGGGGCAGCCATTCGCCGGCGAAGGCTCCCCCGAAGGGCTCCTGGAGACCCTCGCCTTCATCGGCAGCTTGCGGCCCCGCCTGCTCATCCACGGCCACCCAACGCTGACCGAGCAGTTCACCGCCGAGGCGATCCCCGGCCTGCAGGCGGCGCTGACCCAGCTGCACGGCCAGGTGCTGGACGGCATCCGCGACGGCCGCACCCTCCCGGACATCCTGGAGCAAGCCAGCCTCCCGGCGGTGCTCCGCGAGCACCCCACCGCGGTCGTGCCGTACCTGGTGATCCGCGACCACTTCACCGAGCGGCTCTACCACCAGCGCACCGGGTACTGGCAGCCAGACAGGCGGGGACTCGACGGCCACCGCGGCCGAGCACGCCGCCGCGCTCGACGCTGGCCGGCGGCAGGGACGAGCAGTTCGCCGCCGCCGCTGCCACCCTCATCGGCCAAGGCGATCACGCCCTCGCCCTGCAGATCATCCAGCCAGGCCTGCTGCGCCACCCCGCCAGCAGCACACTGGCCGGGCTGCGCGCCACCGCGCTGCACCGCCTCATGGAGCAGTACCAGCAGTTCGACCCGTTCAAGTTCCTCATCTACGCCGAGCTCGCCGGCGCCGAATCGGCCCGGTCGGATAGCCGCCCGGCGCACGCTGGCGCCCGTTACCCGGCAAACTGGCCCAGTGACTACCCTCACCAATCGCCTGGCAGGTCCCAGGTTCGGCCTGGCAGCGCGGCGGCAGCCAACCGAAGGGCTCCCACCGGCCTCCGCCACTGACCCGCCGGGTGTGATCGGCAAGCACCCCGCGCACCTCCCGGGCCTGGCCAGCCCGCCAGGCACCCCCAGCCCGACGACAACTACCCGCTCCCAGCATCTCCTCCCACGGCGACGAACACTGTTCCCACACCCGCAGCGACAGCCCGGCGGCAGGCTCCTCACCGCACGGCTCGAACTCCCAGATGCTGGCCTTCATGAGCTGGAGACGGCCAGTGACGCCGCACAACCCCCGCCGCACGCATGCCCCGTGGCAGTAACTCCGCCTGGCACCGGCAGGCCGGGCACGGCCCAAGTCGTTTCCGCAGTCCACCCGTGACCAGCACAGTCGCGGATACCCCACCCGCAAAGAAGGCCGGTGAAAGTACGACAACTCCTCCACCCTATCCGACCGCGCACAGATCCGGCGGATCGGCGCGTCAGGCGCTTGCAGGAATGAACAGCACCTGGGAGCGCAGAT
>CAWFDX010000015.1:0-604100 GCA_963814645.1 uncultured Actinomycetes bacterium
TATTCTCTGAACTTGATCTTGACCGGCTTTCTGGCGGTCCATTGGCTAGCGCATTATGAGTCGGCTTGGCGCGGCAGCTGTTCAGATCGCCAGGCTGGACCTATGTCATGGGCGATCGAGTTAAGGCGTGCGTGGGCGGCGGCGGGGTCGGGGCTGGGGCCAAGTTCGGCTAGCAGTTCCAGTATGGGCAGGTAGATGCGCTCGGCGTCCTTGAAGTCGGTTCGTTCAGTGCTGCCGAGGAACGCCGCCTGATTCCTGCCGAGAGAGCCTTCCAGGGCGTCGATGAATGGATCTGTCCCACCCCAGCAAAATCCGTGCACGATTATTGGCGCGACAATTCCATCTCCCCGTTCGCTGCGCAGAAACTTCGGGCAGAACAGGGTAGATAGCCATGGCGGGTCGTCGCTGGTGCCGTAGTAGGCGTTTTTGCCATCTGGCCAGCCGTGTCCGTCAAGTGCGATCAGGTCAACCGGGAGCCTCAGCAGAGACGGGATGTCATCGAGGTAGGCCGCTGCCGTGACACAGAGGTCAACTCGAGCAGGGTCGCAGGCTGCTTTAACGTCGAGGAGACATTTAGTGACTTTGCGATACCATCCCGTGACCAGAAGCGCTGAAGGTCTCATGATTACCTGCCGGTCGTTCGCGGTGTGGAACTGACGTGGGGGACGCCGAGGTTGACAGTAATGGCACCACTGCGCCGCCGGTCAATCTGGGCGAGCTTGTCTTCGGCTCCGGCGAGGCTGACCTGGAGTCCTTCGACTTCGCCGAGCCAGCCTTCGCGTTCGGCTTCGGTGATGCGGGCTATGAGGTTGTCACGGATCTCGGTGAGGCGGCCGCGCTGGGCGGGATCAGGCCAGAGCATCGGGCAGCGGATGCAGGCGTGCTCGTGGATGCAGGGGGTTCCGAACGCCCGGCCGCAGGTGCCGGCAGAGACTTTCCGGCGTTCGAAGTGGCCGAGGAACTCGGCCCATTCCTCGTCGGTGGGAACGCGGTATTCCTCGCTGGGCCTGGTGGCCCGGCGGCGGGCGATGAACGCCCGGTGCGCCTCGATCGCCTCGTCTGGGTAGACAGCCTTATAGCCCATCGTGACATTGATGTCGTGGTGGCCTGCGATGACCTGAGCGATGTGCGGCGGCAGGCCGTTGAGCACGGCGTCGGTGATGAAGACCCTGCGGAAGTCGTGAGGTGTGAAGTGAAGCGGCCCGCCGGTGGCCGGGTCGATCAGCCCGGTGTGGTCGAGTGCCTCGGTGAGCAAGGTCCGGACGGCCGATGCGCCGATCGCCCGGTTCTCCGTGCCGACGCGCCGCTGGAACAACAGGGGTGCCGGCGGCAGCCAGAGCCGTTCCCGGACGTCGTAGGCGGCGACCAGAGGAATCGCCCCGTCCTGGCCGCGGACGCGGCAGATGATCGCGGACAGGACGTCGGCGAGTTCGGGGCTGACGAGCAGAAGCCTCTCCATATCGGTCTTCGAGGGAGCGATCTGCAGTAGCGGGACGAGCTCGCCGGTGCCGGGCAGCCGGTATTGCACCAGGCTGTGGTGCGACAGCTCGGTGAGCTCCTCGACCCGGATGCCGGTCGCCCGCAGGACCTCAACAGCGGCGAACGCCCAGAACGCGTGCTCTTCTTCCTTGGAGAGATCCCGGCGCCTGCTGGTGGCCGGGTCATGGCCCCAGACCTTGCCCGGCGACGCGGCCGGCACGACTGAGCGGATGAGCGTCTGCCCGGCGGCGGTGAACTCCTGGCCGGGCTGGGCCTGCCGGGCCGTCTCCAGCAGTTCGGCGGCCTGGATGCGGCGCTGGGTGACGGTAGTGGCCAGGACCGGCAGCACCGGGAGGCGTTCACGGGTCCGGGCGTCCATGCGGGACTTGCGGCGCCGCTTGTCCTTGCGCCGGCTGATCTCCTCGCTGCCCACCGGGCAGGGAGCGACCCACGGCCCCCAGCGGGCCGGGTCCTCGACGGCCCAGTGCGCCAGGTCCAGGTAGAACGCCCGGACCGGGGTCAGGCACTCGCGGTAGTTCACTCGGGGGACGCTGACCTCGGCCGGCTTGCCTTCGGGTCCCCGGATGGTCTTGGTGACGGTGCGGAGCCGCTGCTTCCAGGCGACGGCGACGTCCGGGGGAAGCCGCAGGCTGTCGATGCCGGGGTGGTGATGCTCCAGGTCGGCCCAGAACAGCTTGCCCAGCATGGTGGCCAGCGATTCCAGGCTGGTGTAGTCCAGCGCGGGCTGGCGTTCTTCCAGGTATTCCACCAGCAGGTCGCGGACCGGGCGGCAGGCCAGCCGGTAGCGGCCGATCAGCTCGGCCGGCGTCCGCTGCCCGCCGGTGCGCAGCTCCCGCAGCGTCGCCGGAGCCCCCGGCCCGAAGACGCCCACCGCGTGCAGGGCCCGGTAGAACAGGTGCGTCGCCCCAACCGCAGTGCCGTGCGCATCGGCCTCGGCCTCTAGCAGCTCCAGGATGTCGCCAGTGGTGATGTCGCCAATGCTGCCGCCCTTAGCGGCCACGATGAGCGCGGTGCGGTAGACGGCCCGGCCTGCGGCTGACGCGGACACGGCCGGATCGGCGGAGCATGCCGCCCGCAGCCGCCGGAAGCCCTCAGGATCCCGGGACTGCGCCAGCGCGTTGACCAGTATCCCCTTGCGAAAATTGGCTTCCGCGAGCCAGCTGAGTGAAGGCCTGATGATATCGGCGCTGATAGCGGCCACGACGGCCCGGGTCAGTACCTCCTGGCGGTGCTGGCTGTGGTGGCCGTGCTCATGCAGCCAGGCGGTGGTGACCTGCCGCCAGGAACCGCCGGCCACGTCGGCACCGGAGGTCACCCAGCGTTCCTGCCAAGTGTCTCCCGGCTGGTCGGCGAGCCAGTCCAGCAGCAGCTGCAGCCCGAGCTTGTTCCCCGTCCGGCCCTTTGCCGTGGCTGGCGCGAACGGCGGACTCGCCAGATGCCCGCAGGCAGTGTCCCGGTCTTGTGACGTGGCCGGCCACGCTATCGCCGGCGGCCGCGGGGGCTGGTGCCGGGGCGGCGCTGCCCGCCCGGGGGACGGCAGGGCCGCCGCCGGGACCACGTCGGTGGTCGCGGTCACGAGCCTGCAGCCCCGAATAGCACCTGCAACGTCTCGGGCCGGTAGCCGGGCGCTGGCGGCGGGGCGGCCCGCCGTGCCGCCTGCCGGGTCTGCTCGGCGTGGTGGGCCAGTAGCCGGCGGATCACTTCTTCCTTGCGGGGCGTCAGGTAGATCTGGGTCGTGGTCAGCTGGGCATGGCCCAGGACAAGCTGGACATCGGTCAGCGGCAGCTGCGGATCCTCGGCCATCCGGTAAGCCGCCGTATGTCGCAGCGCATGCAAGGTGGCCGAGCTTCCCGCCGCCTGCCCGGCCCGCTCGAACATCCGGTGCACCGCGTGATAGGTCAGCGGCCTGGCCGGGCGGCGCAGCGTCCACCACAGCGGCTGGCGGCGTCCCGCCGGGATCAGGTCTGCCATCTCGACTTGATAGAGCCGCAGCCAGACGAACGCGTCCGTGGAGGCGGGGAGCTCCTGCAGCTCGCCGCTGCCCTTGCGGGTTACCGTGATCAGCTGCCGTCCCGGGTCCGCCCCGCCCTGGACGACCGACAGCAGCTCCGAGGCACGAGCCCCCGTGGAGACGTAGAACGCCACCATCGCCCGGTCCCGGTGCGAAGGGAGCCGGGCGAAGATCTCGTTGAACTCCTCGTCCGGGACACTGCGCGGAACCCGGGACGGCACTCGGGGCCGGTAGAGACCGGCCCGCTCCTTGCGGAACGGCTCCATCGGATTGTGGTGCGCGTTCGCACGCCCGCCGCGGCGGGACCGGTCCAGCGGGAACGGGTTGATCAACGGGCCGGTCCCGGCCTCCAAGTGGTAGTCGTAGAAGCTGCGCAGCACCGTCTCGCAGTGCGCCCGCACCGAGGGCGCATACGCCTTCCCGGACGGCACCGCCGTCTGCGGCTGGCCCGCCGCCCGCCAGTGCGGCCGGTCCGGCTTGCCCGCGATGAGCATCCACCGGCAGAAGTCACGGGCCTCCGCCCGGGTCGCCCGGTCCCACGGCGTCCCGGTCGCCCAGCAGAACCGGAACCACCGCAGCAGGTCCATCCCATAGGACCGGACCGTCGCCTGCGTCCGGCCCCGCGCCTGCAGGTCCACGAAAAACTCCGCAGCCGCCCGGACCGGCTCCCCGGCCGGGTCAAGCAGCCGGTAGGGCTCCCAACGACTGCTGGTCTCGTCCAGCCCGCCAGCCAACGGGACCGCCAGCGCCGCCAGATCCCGCTCTGGCACCTCGTCGTCGAACACGAGCTGAGACCGTAGCCAGCGCTCCGGAAATCTGTCCTGTGAACTGGGAAGACAAAGCCGTTAGTTCAGTCAAGAGGGAATGCGACCGGAACGCCGTCCACCGCGGGTTCTCGATCCTCGCCCGGCCCTTCCGCAGCACCCTGGTCACGGCCGGGGTCAGGTTGTCGTAGCGGATCTGCCCCGCCGGGATGCCGCCCAGGACCGTGAACGCGTGCACGTGGCCTTCCAGGAAGGCTTCCTGCCCGCAGGTCGCCGACACCAAGTGGACCGCCTTGCCGGAATACGACATCCGGAACGCGAACAGGTAGCACTTGACCAGGACCCCGGCCAGCCGCACCCACAACTCCCCGAAGTCAACCTCCGCCTCCAGGCCCGGCGGGTGATGCTGCGGGATGAACACCCTTGCCGGGCCGCGGCCTTCCTCGATGCGGATCTCTGGCCGGCGGCGGGCCACGTAGTCGCGGACGGCCGCATACGACACGTCCCCGGCAGCGTGCTCACCCAGCAGCCGGGCGTGGACCCGCGTCGCGGTGTGCCGCTGCTTGCGCGGCGCGTCCAGGTCCGCCCGCAGCCACCCGTCGATCACCGACTTGAACGGCTCCAGCCGGGCCGAACGCCGCTCCGGCGTCTTGCGCGGAGCCGGCTCAGCCCGGGTCAGCGCCTCCCGCACCAGCCGCCGGTGCACCCCGTACTTGGCCGCCAGCGCCCGCACCGACAAGCCCCCGTGCCACGAATCACGCCGGATCAGCTCGAACAACTCGACCTTGGAGGCCGCCACAGAGGCCCCCTCAGGCTCACACGCACCCTGACCCTCCCACGTCAAGCTCCCCGGCGGGGCCACTTCAAGCCGACACGACCATCCCGGCAGCAACCACCACCGAGGGATGGGGCCAGATCAAGCCGTCATGGTGGGGCCAATCGGAGCCGTCATAGCCAGACGCGCTGCTGGGCAGTGAACCCAGGGAATTCCGGATGGTAAGGAGAACGTCTACGGTTCGATTCCGTAAGGGGGCTCCACAACCAGCAGGCCAGAGGCAGGTTTCTAATCTGCTAGGCGGACCGTCAAGATCATCTGACCGTGAGTTGACCGTCGTGCTGGACGTACCGGGTTGGCACTCAGCCTCATGGACTGATCCCCAATGGCAGGTCGGTTCGGGTGGCGGTCGCGTCGGTTGAACAGGCGGGGGAGCGCACCTACGGCTGATGCCGCCCCAAGCCCGGTGCGGGGGACAGTGTGCTCATGTTGGGCATCTGGCTGCCGGGGTCCTGCCGTCGGGAACTGTCAGTATTCGTATCAATGCGATTTGTTTGCCTGGCCGTGCTGCGCCTTTTGTGCGGTGCCGCGGAGAATTACGGTGCCTGGACGGCCGGAGTCGCCAGGGTGCTGGATGGCGATCTCCATGATCTTGTAGCGGCTAGGGTCCGCGGCGCTAGTCATCGTGAAGGTTCCATTGCTGGTTGCGGCGGTGAAGGAGCCGCCGGTGATGGCGTCGGAGGGCGGGCCTTGGGCTGAGCGGAGGTACCAGCACTCGTAGTATTCGTTGCCCTTGAGCGGGGGAAGATTCTTAAGCGCGGCGTCGAGTGAGTAGCCATTGGGACTCTCATGGACGATCACCGTACCCGCGGCATTGCCCGAAACAGTGTGGAGGCTAAATTTCGCCATGGCCTGCGCGGGGGCGGTGTGGCCCAATTGCTGCACCGCGATCACGACGATTGCTGCAGCGGCTGCGCCGCAGGCGGCGGCTACAGAAAACACGGGCAGGTTCCAGCGCCAGTGCCACCACGCTGACATCTTCCTGGGCGCGGGACTGGGAGCTTTCTCCTCCGCGTTCCTGGCGGCGACTACCGCGTCCTGGACACTGGCCAGTGTTTTGACCTCCAGGTCAGCGGGGGGTTCAACAGCCGGCGCGACCGGCCCGTGGAGCGCGTCGGCCACCGGCTGGAATTCGGCGACTGTGCTTTGGCACTCCTCGCAGTCGGCCAGGTGGGCCTCGAAGCTGGCAGCCTCGGGTGGGTCGAGAATCCCGAGCGCCCAGCCTGCGGCGTCGGGGTGGTGCAGCTCCGGGTTGGCTTTAGGCGGCATGGAAACCTCGCTCGGTCAAAGCGGCGCGCAATGCGCGCAATCCGTGGAACGTCTGGGTCTTGACCGTGCCGAGCGGCAGGCTGAGCCGCTCAGCGATCTGTGACTGGGTCAGGCCCTCTTCCTGGGCCAGGCGCAGCACTTCCGCCTGCGCCTGGCTGAGGGCATCCAGGGCGTCCCGCACGACGAGGCTGCTGAGGATCTCCCCAACGGTGTCGGGCTGAGGTGGCACGCTGGCCTCCTCGACGGGCAGCAGGGGCCGGGATGAGGGGCGCTTGCGAATATCAGCCGCCACCGACCGGGCCATAATGAACAGGTAGGTGCGCACGCTGACCTTCTCAGAGTCGAACCTCCCGGCAGTGCGCCATAGCCTGACAAAGCACTCCTGGACCATCACTTCTGCCAGCCCGTCGTTCGCGAGCGTCTGCATACCGTAGCGGTACAGGCGCCTGCCATACCGTCGGTAAAGCTCGCTCACCGGGACCCCAGCGTCCCCGGCAGCAATCCGCGCAACGAGGGCTGCCTCCTCGGTAGCGGTCTGCTGTTCAGCATCGGTCACCGACATCGTGGCCGCCCCCCAACCAGGCTGATACGACGCTCGCTCGCCGAACGGTTCAAACCTGCCCGCGTTCTCCCTACCCGGCCAGGCCCCTGGCAGCGTCGGCCTTCCCCGTCTGAGAGCAGGTGCGGCTGGCAGCCCGACAAGCCACCAGTATGCCGACGCATGAACATCACTTACCCGCTGATGCCTGCGAGGTACTGCCGGTACTCCGCTGGTGTGAGCCTGCGGATGACACGCTGCTGGGCCATCCGTTCGAGTTCCGGTAGAGATGTCGTCGCCAACTCCGAGCTCCAGATGTTCACGCCACCGGTGTTGTCCGCGTCCCAGGTCGTGACGATCCGGGCGCCGTTAGGGCTGAACGCGGCGCTGTTGACCTCACCGACGTTGGCCCCTTGCAGCACGGTCAGTTGCTGGCTGGTGGCGGTGGCGAATACTGGCGCGCCACCGTTGCCACAGGCAACCACGATCTTGCTGCCATCAGGGCTGAACGACGCTGTGCTGGGTGACGGGCAGGCATCGATCGAGCGCACTGGCCGGTAGCTGTGGGCGCTCCAGACGGTGACGACTCCGCTGTCCGACGCCGTCACGAACTCGCTGCCGCTCTGGTTGAACTCGACGTCGTTCACCGCCGGGCCAGGTTTGCCCAGTACCTGCATCTCGTGTCCGGTGGCCGCGTTCCACACTTCGACCTGGCCGTTGTCATCACCGGTGAGGATCTGGCCGCCACTCGGGCTGAACACGGCCACCGAGAGCGAGAAAAAGTGCTTCGGGTTCAGTGTGCGCAGCAGCAGGCCGCTCTGGCTGCTGAACACCTCGGCTGTGTCGTTGTTCGTCACTACCGCGAGGCGGGACCCGTCCGGGCTGAACGCGGCGTACAGCGCTGACCCCCCGCTTGCATGGATGGGCACGGGGAGGTGGATCTGGGCGTAATCTGCGCCGCTGGCGTGCCAGAGGTCCACCGCCCCGTTCGAGTCGGCCGTGACGATCTCCGTGCCAGCCCGGTTGAACTGAGCTGAATTCAGATAAGGGGCCCCAGGGCTCAGCGCGACGGGTCGGCCGCCGGAGAGAACCGGTTTGCCGTCAGCCGTGAATACTCTGGCCGACCGAGAGCTGTCGGTGATGATCAGCCGACCACCATCGTGGCTGTACTGGGCGGTGAAGACCGGATTCGGTGAGCCTTCCGAAATTGAGCTGACGAATTCCCTGCGCAGCTCACGCGCCTGGCCCTGCCAGACCCGAATGGTGCCGTCGCCGCTAGCCGTGACGACTTCGCTACCGGTAGGGCTGAACCGCGCGGTATACACAGTGCTGGCGTTGCCGACGAGAGCGGTCAGCTTGAGTCCAGTAGCAGCGTCCCAGACCAGCGTCCGGCCGCTCTTGTACCCGGACACGACCAGTTGGCCGTTCGCGCTGAAGGCCGCGGTGTTGGCTGTGCCCTCGCCCGCGTCGAGGGGCATGGTTGCCTTGAAGGTGGCGAGATCGTAGATGTAGACAAATCCGGAGTCGTCGGCGCTTACAACCTCCTTGCCATTGGGGCTGAACTCGGCATCGTCACTCCCCGCACCCAGGAGCCGGTGTGTGGGCACGCGTCCATGCAGGTTCCAGATGACCGTGCCATTGTTCGTGGCCACGGCCAGCTTCAGCGGGTCCCGCGGGTCCACGGCGATGGTGTTGGCCTGGGTCGCGGACAGCTTGAACAGACCGTCATGGAGCAGCCACACGTGCACACCGTTCTGGGCAGCGATGGCCAGCCCGGGTAGGCCGCCGAGGAATCGCACGTCGTTGACGGTTGCTGCCCCGACGTTGGCGGACCGCAGCTGCTTTCCGTTGCTGGCGCTGTACAGGGCCACGGTGCCGTCTCCGTAGCCCACCGCGAGCTGGGTGCCGGCTGGGTTGAAGGCGACGGCGTTGGCGGTGCCGTTGGCAGCGAAGCCGGACTTGGGCCGTAGGCGCAGCAGGAGGTGGCCGGTCTTGACGTTCCAGATCGACGCGCTGCCGTCCTTGCCCGCGCTGGCGACCTCGTTCGGGTTGGCCGGATCGAACACCGCCGAGGAAGCTGTGGTCCCGGTCCGGAACACCCGCACCGCCTGGGCGTCCGGCAGCGCTTCCCGTAGCGCATCCTCCGCCTGGCTCGTGTCCTGCAGGCGCATTGCCCGCAGGGCCAGTATGAGGCTGAGTTCCGGGTCACGCGTGGCGTTCACGTCCGCCTCGGCCGCCAGCTGACGCGATTCCGCGGCCAGCTTTTCGGCGTTCGCTTTGCCCCACAGATAGACGAACACGCCCGCGACCGCCAGGGCTACCAGGAGAACACCCACGGTCAGGGCGGTCAGGCGCTGGATCCGGCGCGTGCGGCGCCGCTCTTCGCGCGCCGCGATCGCGCGGTTGATGGGGGGCGCAAGCACATCGTGGAAGATCTCGTACCGGCGGTACCGCATCGGGTCCTGCCCAGGTGCGGCCGGAACGGACCGGACGATGCGCTCGTGATCGAGCTTGTCCAGCACAGCGTTGACCTGGGTCTCGCTGTGGCCGGTCCGTTTGGCTAGGTCGGGGACCGACTCCGCGATCTTTCCGCCCGACGGGGTCACCAGATGGTCGAAAATGTCGATGGCGGTCGGCCGCTCACCGCCACGGTGGTCGCCGCTATTGAGGGTCCTGAGTGCCTTCTCCAGGTGGGTATCGGCGATCATCCTGACCCCGTGCAGATCCTGCAGCGTCGAGAGGCGCAGCTCATGTGAGCCCTGGTCGCGCTCACGCTGCCAGACTGTCTCCATCACCAGTTGCAGCAGGGGGGTGGCCACCCGGTCCCGCCCGCCGCCGTTGCTAGCTGCCCGGCGCTGCGCCGCGCCGTCGTCATTGTCGAACGCCCGGACCTGGTCGAGCACGGCATCGACGAGCTGATCCTGGATCTGGACGGGCTCGGACACTCCGGGCTGGCCGTTGTAGATCTCGAGCGGTTCCCGAATCGCCTGCTCGGCGCAGGCGCGATCGAGATACTCGACATGGAGATAGTTGCTGTAGACGTTGGTGATCCGTCCCTTGAACAGATCGCCGAGGCCGGCGTAGGCGTCTTCGCGGATCGCGATCAAGAAGTTGACGCGCAGATCGGTTCGGTTGATGCAGCAGGCCAGCTGGTCAGCGAACCGCTCGGGGACGGGCTCCCGGGAGCGGTATAGGAAGTACTCCTCGAACTGGTCGAGCATGACGAGCAGACTCGCGTTGGCCGCCTTCGACGCCCCCGCGATGACCGCGTCGAGCCGGTCGGTGGGCAGTTCCGGATCCGGGCACTCCGTCAGATACGGTCCGATCGCCGCGCGGATCGTGCCGGTCAGTTCGGCGACCGGGTCGTCCTTCCACGAACTGAAGACGATGGGGACGAAGCGGGCTGTGCCGCGGCGGGTGAAGCTATCGTCGGCGAGCCTGTGCATCCGCCAGGCCACGCCGGCGCGCAGCAGCGAACTCTTGCCGACCCCGCTCTCGGCGTGCAGCAGCGTCAGCCGGGCGGCGCGCAGGTTCGTGATGATCTTTCCACCTTCGGCTTCGCGCCCGAAGAACCACGAGCCGAACTTTTCCTCGTAGTAGTCGAGGCCAAAGTACGGATTGTCGCGGTGCTGGACCGGTCCCATGGTCTCGGTCATCTCAGCTCGTCAAGGTTCTCGGTGAGGAATCTGTCCAATCCGGCCACGTATTCGCCCAGTCGGCTCCTGTACAGGGCTACGCCGGAACGCTGCCAGAACTGCCGCTCGAGTACGTCGGGATCGCGTTCGACCGCCCAGTGGGTGGCCCCGCTGAGCCGCTCGCCCTGCCAGATCCAGTGCAGAAACACTCGTAGCCGCCAGTCGGCAATCTTGTAACCGAGGAACAGGCAGCTCGCCTGTCGGAGCTTGGCCAGGATCTGACCAGGCACCACTTCCTCCGCCGGGCGCGCGCGGAGGTAGTCGATGTAGTGGTCCTCGGTAATGACGAAATTGCTCTTCCAGGGGTAGCCCGTCTCCCGGTCATCGACCGCACCGCTGATCCTGACGATGACCGTCCGGGTCAGTTCACCGTAGTCGGCGATAATGGGAAAATCGGTATACTCGTTGGGCGCGTTGACCGGGTGCGGATCGCCATCCCAGGGCACGTGAACGAACCGGCCGGAGTATTCTGTTCCCGGTGCCATATAGAGGGCGATGTCGAATGGCTCCCCTTGTTCCCGGAGGGCCCGTTCCAGGGCCAGGTCCAATTTCGGTGTGACGATCATCGGGTAGTGCTTCTGGAGTCCCAGTTCCTCGAGCCGCCTCGGCAGCCGGGCCAGATACCTATGCACCGGGCCCGGCTCTGAGTCGACCCCAACGGCCTTCTTCACCCACTTGAACACGTTCGGCTCGCCGCGGATCATCCGGACGTATTGCGCCACCGCCGCCAGGTCGCGCTGCCCAGAGTCCAGCCTGATCTTGGCGGCCAGATACTCCGCGAGGTCGGTGTCGTCCGGGAGCATCGCGGCGCCCTGCCGGAAGGGTCCCTCGTGGTCGTCGGCATTGGCGCCCGCGCCCAGGAAGATCACCAGGTTGTCGGCTTCATCGACCAGCATCTGGTAGTGCTCGTCGTCGGCGGCCAGCGCCGGTGGAGGCGGAGGGGGCGCGTCCGGCCCAATGATCTTTACTGGCGGCTCGGTCTGGTCCTCTCTGCTCTGGCCGATCTCCGTGAGTCGGGCGCTCAGGTCCGCGACATCGTCGTCCAGGTTCGTCTGGCGGAAGCGAGTTGCCTGGCAATCCGGGAGTGCCCGGATCGCCGGGGGGAGTTGCAGCGGATCCGGTAGGCGGGCGTTGTCCACCAGCACGGGAATGACCGTCCATCCGTTCTGCAGGGCCAGCTCAATCTCCTTGACCACGTAGTCAAGGTCACCTCGCTGACGATGGGCGAGCATGGTCGGCATCCATCTGGATCCGATCATCGAGATGAACGCGCCGGCCGCGTCGGTCAGATGCGACCTGATCTCCTCGGGGAATCGCATCCCCGGTCGCAGCGAGCCTTCATCAAAAAAAATGTTCTCCTGACCAAAGCGCCCACGCAGCTCCCTGTACAGTGTCATTGCCGCGAATGGCATGTCCTCATGGCGGTAATTGATGAAGATCTTCAGCGGGAGCCCGGCTGGCCGGTCGGTCGGCAGGCCGACTCTCGTTCCGGTCGAGTTCGTGTTGGTGTCCACCATCAGGTTCCCACCCCCCTGGGACCTCTCAAAAAAGCTAGCGGCCGGTCTCTTATCGGTCAATACTCCCGTAGCGGGCCATAGACAGCGTGAGTGGGCGGTTCGAGTCGAAGGGCTGGAACCAGGCTCCCTGTGCATCAAGTCCTGGATAGCCTTCGAAATAAGCGCAAATATCGCTAATATCAGTCTTTTCCGTATTTCTGTGGTACTGCGAGTCCCTCCAGTCCGTCTTCTCCTGGTTGGTGAGAGCACAGCCGCCCGCCCGGTGATACATGCTGACCGAGCCTGGACGCGCAGCCCGGCGGTTATCACGCGGCCAGATCACGGTGAAGGAAAGGATCTCCGCCTCGTAGCGCAACCGCGCATGTCGGCCGACCCGGTGCGCGCCCCGTCGCGGCGGATCCCAGCAACCGGTGCCCGTGCTGGGAACCGCTGAGCGCCGGGGTGCTCTTTTGACCCCGCGTAGACGTGGTCGGCCGGCAAACAGCCCACGGGCGGCAAACGACAGGCCCCGCTCTTGCCAGACCAGGTGCACCACCGCACCCAGGATAATCACGACGCCGATGGCGATCAGGTCCGTCATCAGGGCGAAGACCATCCCGACCGACCCGTACTCCTCGTGCCGTTTTGCGGCCGAGGCGGTCACGGGGGCTGGCGCTTTCACTGTGGGCATCCGTCGTGGGCGGTCATGAGCTGCGCCAGGGCGTCGCCGGCGGTGGCGAATACCGGCAGCCGCTGGTCCAGACCGGTGAGCCGTAGGACCCGAGTTGGCTCAATTTAGCTGTCTCATCTGGGATGGTCGCGCGGCGTGAAAATCTGGGTTGTTGCCGGTCGCGGCGGGCTGGGGCTGCTGCCGTCTAGGCCGGGGTGGTGCCGCTGTGCGCGCGGGTGGACAGTGGGGCGGGCTGCCCGTGACGTCGGCGCACTATGGAATACGAACCCGTAATTTAGCCTGGCGCTGGGGTCTTGACCTGAGGGTCGCGCAGTGTTGCCTCGAGCACGCCGGTCAGTATTCCGGGCCTGGTGCCCGCCTACCGGGACCCCCGGGCAGCTCGCCGTGTCCCGATAGGCCAAGCCCAGGAGGTGGCCGCGGTGAGCAGACCGCAGGTAATCGACGATCAGGAACACGAGCGGGTCTTTGACCGGGTGGCCGCGGTCGATGTGGCCAAAGACACCGGGATGGTGTGCGCCCGCACCCCGCACCCGTCCCGGGCCGGCGCCCGGCGGGCCACCGTGTGGACGGTTAAGGCCCGGATGAACGCCATCCGCGCGGTGGGACGCCAGCTGCGCAAGGACGGCATCGAGATCGTCACGCTGGAGTCGACCAGCGACTACGTGCGAAGTGAGGGTGCATGAGTTCAAGTGGGAGGCGCTGCTGGAGGTCCGGCTGAGGCCGGAGGCGCAGTACCCGGGCCAGTGCGCGTTGGCCCGTCTCCGCCCTGGCGTGCGCCGCGGGTAACTGCGGGGTGCGAAGCCCGGGGAAGAAGCCGAAGCGGTTCCCGTTCCACCCGGGGGCGGCAGGCGAGGAGAAGACCGGCGGGGAGCAGCAGCTTCCCGGCTCTGAGGCGGCATCCGGCCGCCTGGGAGTGATGGGCGAACGTGAGTGAACCCCTGATGACGTCTCGTGAAGGTTGACCCCGCAGGTGGGATGTTCCAGCGGGGTATAGGGACTGGCCGCTGGAAAGCGGCGGGTGCCGGCCGGAGGATAATCGCCGGCCGGGAGCGCACCACCGTCCCCGGGGTAAAGGGGGCGCCCTGCCCGGTCGCGTCTTGCTCATGTGCAACACGACAACCCCGTTGGGGTCCGGCGGCCAGATGGCCGCCGGCAGGCCAACCGTGAGGAAGGCTCCATTCCCCAGCGGGCGCAGGATGACCCAAGAAGCGAATGCCGGCAGCCGAAACGGCGGCAGGAAACCGGGAACTGCAGTGCTGGCACCTCCGCCAGATGGTTCCCGGATAACTGGCCGGATACGGGCTGGTGCCCGGCCCGAAAGGGAGCTGACGTGGGTCAGGTGAGCCTGTGACGATCAGGTGATCGGAGACGCCAGAACCGATGGGTAAGTTAGGCACCCTTGCGGTGAACGGACCTGAGGGCGATGCCTTGGACTGGGACGCTGTGGACTGGCGCCAGGCCGAGGACAACGTACGGCGGCTGCGGCAGCGGATCTTCACGGCAAGTAAGGCAGGGGACCTGAGGAAGGTCCGCAGCTTGCAGAAGCTGATGCTCCGGTCCCGCTCTAACGCGCTGGTGAGCGTGCGGCGGGTGACGGAGGTCAACGCTGGCCGCAAGACGGCAGGGGTCGATGGGCGGGTCGTGCTGGCGGGCTGGGAGAAAGCCGGTATGGCTGCCTGGCTGCAGCACGGTGCGGCCGCGTGGAGGCCCCGGCCTGTCAGGCGGGTGTTCATCCCGAAAGCAGGGGGGAAACGGCGCGGGCTCGGGATTCCGGTGATCGCCGACCGTGGGCTTCAGGCCCTGGCGGCCAGCGCACTGGAGCCTGAATGGGAGGCCCGGTTTGAGTCCAGGTCGTACGGGTTCCGGCCGGGCCGCTCCTGCCAGGACGCGATGCAGGCCATCTTCGTGACCGCACGAGGAAAGACCTGCAAGCGCGTGTGGGCGCTTGACGCCGATCTGGCTGCCGCGTTCGACCGCATCGATCATGACCATCTTCTTGGCCAGCTCGGCTTGTTCCCCGCCCGGGGACTGGTCGCGGCGTGGCTGAAGGCGGGCGTGATCGATCGTGGCCACTTCGCCCCGGCCGAGCGGGGCTCCCCGCAAGGGGGCTTATGTTCAGCTGAACATAAACCGCCTTATGAGCAGTGCGGGATTATGCGCAGCGTCGTCCTGATGTCCCTGGTGAGGGCGATGACGGGGATCGACCGCTGCGCATAACACGCTGATGATCTTGATCATGCGGACCGGCATGGTGCCGGGGCTTCGTGATCGGAGGTCAGCTGTCATGTCTGCCTTGTCGGCGCTGGTGCGGGACCTGGACGCGGAGTTGCAGCGTCTTGGTTACAAGGACGCGACGATGATCTGGTACCGGCGCTGCTGGCGCCGGATGCAGAACCATTTCGATGCCCTCGGCATCGAGGAGTTCTCCCTGGACGCTGCGATGGCGTGGGTTGACCAGGCGTGCGGCTTCTTCGCCAAGGAGCAGGCCGGCACCCTGAAGCCGAACGACATCTATCTGTTCAGGGTCGCCGCGATGCTCGGCGAGTACCAGGCACACGGGGCGGTGCTGCGGCGTTATAGCCGTTCGGTGAGCAAGCTGGACGCCGCGGGCACCGAGGTGATCGCGGCGTTCCAGGCGCACTTGCGCTCTTCGGGGCGGTCGGTCTCGACGGTGCGGACCTACGGGACGCTGGCCGGGGAGTTCGTCGCGTTTACCGCGACGCGCGGCGGGCTGGCGTGCTGTGACGCCGCGACGATCAGCGCGTTCGTCGCCACGCTGGCCGGCTACCAGTTCAAGACGGTCGAGCAGAAGCTGTGCGCAGTCCGGTCGTTCCTGCGGTTCGCTTCGGGCGCCGGCCTGGTGGATGCCGGCTGCCTGGACGCGGTGCCGGCGGTGCGCTCGTCCCGGCAGGCCAGGATCCCGTCGGTGTGGGGTCCGGGTGAGGTCGCCCGGATCGTGGAGGCGATCGACCGGGCCAACCCGTGCGGGAAACGGGATTACGCGATCATCTTGCTGGTCGCCAGGCTGGGCCTGCGCGGTGCCGACATACGCCGGCTCGAGTTCGCTGATTTCGACTGGCCTGGCAACCAGCTGCTGGTGACGCAGGCCAAGACCGGCGACCCGGTGCAGCTGCCGCTGCTGAAGGATGTCGGCTGGGCGGTGATCGACTACATCCGCCATGGCCGCGGCCAGTGACTGCCCGCAGGTGTTCTTGCGGCACCACGCGCCGGTCGGGCCGTTTTCCGACCAGGACCATCTGCATCAGATCCTGGTCAAGCACGCCCGGGCCGCGCACGTGCCGGTGAGCGACAAGCGCCGTCATGGCATGCACTCGCTCAGGCATTCGCTGGCCACCCGGCTGATGGAGGGCGGCACGCCGGTGGAGCAGATCGCTGACATCCTCGGCCACCTGTCGGTCCAGTCGACCGGCGTTTACCTGAAATCCTCCCTCGGCCTGCTGGCCAGGTGCGCGCTGGATCCGGACGCGCCGGCAACACCGGAGGGGTCACGGTGACCGGGGCGATCACGATCGCGGGCGCGATCACCGCGCTGGTCACTGAGAAACGCGCCACGGGCTATAAGTACGACACCGAGGAGCGGGTGCTGGCCCGGTTCGCCGCGTTCTGCGCAGCTGAGTATCCGGTACTGCAGGCACCCGGCCAGGAGTCGGTCGATGCGTGGATCACCGCGGCCCGGCAGCGGGGTGTCACGCCGGCGACGCTGCAGAGCCTGGCCGCGCCGGTGCGGGAGCTGGCCCGCTGGCTGGGCCGCCGCGGCATCCAGGCTTACGTGCTGCCCGGCGGGACGCTGCCCGGGCCCGCCCGCTACGTTCCGCACATTTACACCGGCACCGAACTGGCGGCCCTGTTCGCTCAGACCGACCGGTGCCATTACGACTGCCAGGTGCCGTTCCGGCACCTGGTCATGCCAGTGCTGTTCCGCACGATCTACGCCTGCGGCCTGCGTGTTTCCGAAGCGCGACTCCTGCACTTCGGCGACGTGGACGTCGAAGCAGGGGTGCTGACGATCCGTGACGGCAAGGGCGGCAAGGACCGGCAGGTCCCCGTCAGCGCGCCGCTGCGGCAACGGCTCGCCGACTACCACGCCCAGGTGGCCGGGCGCACCGGCGCCGACTGGTTCTTCCCCGGCACGGCCGGGCAGCCGCTGACGCTCGCCAACATCGACAAGAACTTCCGCCGGTTCCTGTGGCAGGCCCGCATTCCCCACGGCGGCCGCGGCCGCGGCCCGCGGGTCCACGACCTGCGTCACTCGCATGCGGTCCATAACCTGGCCAGATGGTTCGCGGCCGGGGAGGACGCCGGCGCGCTACTGCCGGTCCTGCAGGCCTACATGGGTCACTCCTCGATCGCCGACACCGACTACTACCTGCGGCTGACCGCCGAGTCCTACCCGCACATCATCGCCCGGGTCCAGCAAGCCCTCGGAGACATCGTCCCGCCGCCCCTCACGGCCGGGGCGGGCGATGGCGACTGACTTCGCGGTGTTCCTGCAGCGTTACCTCACCTCGCACCTGGCCGGGCTGCGGGGCAGCTCACCGAACACGATCGCGTCCTACCGGGACACCTTCAAACTGCTGATCGCCTTCTTCAGCGAGGTCAGGTCCATCCCTCCCGAGAAACTCACCCTCGACAGCATCGACGCTGAGGCGATCACCGCCTTCCTGACCTGGCTGGAGACTGAACGTCACAACAGCACCTCCACCCGCAACCAGCGGCTGGCCGCCATCAGCTCGTTCTTCCGGTGGCTGCAAGCCCAGGACCCGGCCAGGATGGCCGCCTGCCAGGACATTCTCGCGATCCCCGCCAAGAGAAAGACCCGGCAGGCCGTGAATCACCTGACAGCCGGGCAGACCCGCGCTCTGCTCGCCGCGCCCGACCGGACCACCCGGCGCGGCCGGCGTGATGCGACCCTGCTGGCCACCCTCTACGACACCGCCGCCCGGGTGTCCGAGCTCGCCGGCCTGACCGTGCGCGACATCCGCCTGCAACCCCCGCCGCTGGCCGCGCTGACAGGCAAAGGCGCCAAGATCCGCCACGTCCCGCTCGGCGGTAACACCGCCGCGCTGCTGAGCGCCTACCTGGCCGAGCACGGCCTCGATCAGCCCGGACACGACGACCAGCCGCTGTTCACCAGCCAGCACGGCAGCAGGCTCAGCCGCGGCGGCATCGCCTGGATCATCGGCAAATACCAGGCCCGGGCCGGTGACCCCGCACTCGCCAGGGCCGACGTGAGCCCGCACGTCATACGACATAGCCGGGCAATGCATCTCTACGACAGCGGCGTGCCACTGCCCTATATCCGCGACATCCTCGGTCATGTCGAGCTGGCCACCACCGATATTTACGCCCGGGCGTCCACCGAGGCCAAGCGCAAAGCCCTCGAAGCCGCTTACACCGAAATCGTCACCGACGACCTGCCCGAATGGAGCCACGACCACGGGCTTCTCAGCTGGCTCGCCAGCCTGTGATCCTCAGCGCCGCGAAGGATTATGCGCAGCAGTCGATCCCCGTCATCGCCCTCACCAGGGACATCAGGACGACGCTGCGCATAATCCCGCACTGCTCATAAGGCGGGGTGATCAGCCCCGTGCTGATGAACGTGGCCCTGCACGGGATGGAAGAGGCCGCCGGGGTCCGGTACATTCCCTCCGGCAGTAATGCCGGGACGGCGAGGCCGGGCTCGCCGGTGCTGGTCAGATACGCCGACGATCTGCTGGCCCTGTGTCACTCGCGTGAGCAGGCCGCGCAGGTCAAGGCCCGGCTGGCCGCGTGGCTGGCGCCCAGGGGGCTGTCCTTCAATGAGGACAAGACCCGCATCGTCCACCTCGATGACGGGGTGGACTTCCTGGGGTTCAACGTCCGCCGCTACCGCGGCAAGCTGCTGATCAAGCCCAGCAAGGCGGCGGTGAAACGCGCCCGGGAACGGCTGAGCGCCGAGATGAAGGGCCTGCGCGGCCACAACGCGCAGATGGTCCTCATCCGGCTCAACCCCTTTATCCGGGGCTGGTCGGCCTACTACCGGCACTGCGTGTCCGCCCGGGTATTCAACGAGCTGGACTGGCATGTGTGGAAGCTCGCCTACAAGTGGGCGAACTGGACTCACCCGCACAAGGGGAAACAGTGGATCGTCTCCCGCTACTTCGGCCCGTTCAACCCGGCCAGGCGTGACCGGTGGGTGTTTGGCGACCGTGACAGCGGCGCCTATCTGCTCAAGTTCGCCTGGACGAAGATCACCCGGCATACGCTGGTCAAGGGCTGGGCCTCACCCGATGACCCCGCCCTGGCCAGCTACTGGGCAGCCCGGCGGCGACGCGGGACACCCCCGCTGGACCCGGCCCGGCTGCGGCTACTCCAGAAACAGCGTGGGCGCTGCCCGCTCTGCGGCGACTTGCTGCTCCACGCCGACCAGGAGCCACGCCACCCCGACGAATGGGAACAGTGGATCAAAGCCGTCCGCATCGCGACCCGCCACCAGGCGATCACCCTCGATGCGGCACCCGGGAAACCAGGAGGACACGCCGTCTACCGTCTCACCCACACCCACTGCACGCGCCGCCACCCAGGCAGGGCGAGCAGCGGGACCAGCGCTTCTGCGGCCCTGACCAGAACGTCTGCAGGGCTTGCCTGAGCCCTGGTGCGTCGAAACGGCGCACGCCGGGTTCTTAGGGGGCGGCGGCGCGGCAACGCGCCGCCGCTACCCGACTGGCGGATCTGGTTCTTCGTCCTGGAGGCGTGCGGGCTGGCGGTGCAGCTGGTCAGCGCGGCCCAGGCCAAGAACCTGCCCGGCCTGCCCAAGACGGACAAGCTGGACGCGATGTGGCTGGCCCGGCTGACCGAGATGGGGCTGCTGCGCGCCTCGTTCGTGCCGCCGAAGCCGGTCCGGGACCTGCGCGATTACACGCGGGCCCGGGCCCGGCTCATTCACGAGCGCACCCGCTGCTGGCAGCGGCTGGAAAAGCTGCTGGAGGGCGCGCTGATCAAGCTGTCGAGCGTGGCGTCCAAGCTGACCACGCTGTCGGCGCAGGACATGATCAAGGCGATGATCGCTGGCCAGCGCGACCCTGAGGTCCTGGCCGGCCTGGCCCGCCGCACCATGAAGGCCAAGCACGATGCCCTCGTCGAGGCCCTGGACGGCATGTTCGATGACCACCACGGTGAGCTCGCCGCCTTGCTGCTGGACCAGATCGCCGCCCTGGACGCCAAGATCGCCCAGCTGGGCACCCGGGCCGCCGAGCTGACTGCAGCCATGCCCGGAGCCTGGGGCATTGACCCGGACGGCACCACCGGGCCCGGCGCCGGAACCGGCCCGGGCGCCCCGGTACTGAACGCGGTGGCCCGGCTGGCCGAGATCCCCGGCCTCAGCCCCGACCTGGCCCGGGCCATCATCGCCGAAACCGGCCTGGACATGTCCCGGTTCCCCACCGCCGCCCACCTGGTGTCGTGGGCCGGGCTGTGCCCCTCAGCCCGCCAGTCCGGCCCCCGGTCCCGGGGCGGGAAGAAAGGCCAGGGCGATACCTGGCTGCGCGGGGCCCTCGGCCAGGCCGCGAACAATGCCGCCCGCACCGCCACCTTCCTCGGCGAGCGCTACGGCCGGATCGCCCGCCGCCGCGGCAAGGCCAAGGCGCAGGTCGCGGTCGCCCGCTCCATCCTGGTCATCATCTGGCATCTGCTCGCTGACCCGGCCGCCCGGTTCACCGACCTCGGCGCCGGCTACTACCAGGCCCGCACCGATACCGACCGCAAGCTCCGCAACCACATCCGGCAGATCCAGGCGCTCGGCTTCACCGTCGCCCTCACCAAGGCTGGATAACCCATACCGCTGTTGACCAGGCCCGATCACCCCACCAGGCCCGGGCCCGCTGCCGCGCGCCCATTTCCGCTGGGTGATTTTCCGGTCAGTGTTCAGTCTGGCTGGCGTGGCTGATCGCTTCGAGGGCCTGGCGGAGGTCGTTGGGGAGGGGGTCGGCGGCGTTGATGGTGTGCGGCCCGGCCTGGATCTGGATGGTGCGGTAGCGGCGGGCGGTCTTGACGAATTTGCGGATGGACCAGCCGGTGTGGTGCTCGATCCAGCGGCTGACCGCGAGCGCGGCGAACACGATGGTCAGGTGCGCCTCGATCGAGTCCCTGGTCCGGTGGTAGATGGGCCTGGCCTGCAGGTCGCTTTTCGCCATTCGGAAGGATTTCTCGATCTGGAAGAGCTGATGGTAGGCGCCGATCACGAACTCCGCGGTGACCGGGGTGCCGTCCGGGCAGGTCCGCAGGTTGGTGATGTAGCCCTTCAGGCCCGCGAGCGCCCGTGCCTTCTCCTCGAGCTCACGGTTCACCGACCGGGTGCCGCCGGCCAGCTGGATGAACCGGTTGCGCTTGACCGGGACCTTGCCCGCGACGGCCTGCTCGGCTTTGCGCACCTGCTCATCGATCCCGCGCAGCGTGCGGCGGGCCCGGTCATGGCGGTACTGGTAGTAGATGACCTGGTCGCGGCGGCCGCCGTTCGGCCCGGCGGGCCAGGGCTGGGTGAAGATGTGCCTGTCTGGGATGTCCTGGCCGGGGTGCTCGTGGCGCCACTGCCTTACCACGTAGGGGACTTGCGGGATGCGCATGCCGAGGATGAACGACAGCCCGGCTGCCTCGATCGCCTTCTGGTTCGCTTCGCTCACCATCCCGGCGTCCGCGACGACCGTGACGTCGGGGAGCTGGTGGGCGGTCATGAACGCCTCGATGACTGGCAGCATGGTCCTGGTCTCGGCCTTGTTCCCCTCGAATGCCGACACCATCAGCGGGAACCCGGACTGGTCAGTCAGCAGGCCGATCGTGATCTGCGGCTCTAGCCGCCGCTCCTTCGAAAAGCCGCTCTCGCGGAATCCGTCGCCCTCATCGGTCTCGAAATACAGCGTGGACACGTCGTAGAGCACCAGGCTGGCCGGGCCCAGCCCGGCATGCGCGGCGCAGGCAGCAGAGATCTCCTGCCGCCACTCCTGCTTCGCATAAGCGGGAAGGCGGCGCTTGAGCGTCGCATACGACGGGCCGGCCGACCCCGGCCTCCTCCAGCACCCGCAAGCTGTCGGCCTTGCTGGCCGGCTCGATGATCCGCGCGGCCACCAGCTGCCCGAACACCGCATCACCGCCGCTGGCCCGGTCAAAGCCCAGCACCCGGTAAGCCTGCGACAGCGCATCGAGCAGGCAGCTCATCCGCGACGCGGTGATCGGCAGCGGCCCGCCCGCCGCGGCCATATCCAGGCCCAGGTCAAGCTCGCCCTGACCCGCGGCCAGCCGCTGCCGGGCGGCGGCCCTCAGCAGCTCGAGCTCCGCCTCATCGTGAGCGGAGCCGATGTGCTCGATCTCCCGCGACCCCCGATGCCAGGAATACACGATCTGCACCGCCGTGGCGCCCGACGCCGTCTTCACCGTCCGCACATACGGCACCCGGCAACTCTACGGCCCCGGTTTAGTGTGCAAATCCAGCCCCGCCGAACCGGAAACCTCCAGGTCACAGCAGTCGTATCAGCCCAGAACCCGAAACGTGAGCCAACTCAGGAGGCGGTCACGGGGGCTGGCGCTTTCACTGTGGGCATCCGTCGTGGGCGGTCATGAGCTGCGCCAGGGCGTCGCCGGCGGTGGCGAATACCGGCAGCCGCTGGTCCAGACCGGTGAGCCGTAGGAGCTTCACCACCTGCGACTGGGCCGCGAGAAGGCCATAGCGGCAACCGGCCCCGGTGGGCCTGGTTGGCGATCTGGATCAGCGAGCTGAGTCCGCGGAGGTCACAGAACGACACGTGGGCCAGGTCAATCAGCAGTACCCGGGGACCGCGGCTAATGGCCGCATACCCCCGCTCGGTCAGGCCGTCCGCGGTGGCCAGATCCAGCTCGCCCCTGACGTGTATGAGCTGGACCTGGCTACCCTCATCGGTTACCGTGACGTTCTCCGCGGTGCGGTTGCCGCTGACATCATCTAGGGCCTCCCCTGCCACCGGATCGGCCGCGATCTTGGTCCAGTGCCCGTACTGTCCCTAACGATGCCTCTCGCAGCCCACAGCGCCATCGCTCAGATGTGGTGAAACAGGGTGGCCCGGTGCTGCCGCCAGGAGGAGGTCAGGGCACGGCTGGCCGCTGTCCCGCTGGCGAGAGCACGCTGGTAGGCGCGCATGACGGCATCTGCGCCGGAATGATCGCACGATAGCGTCGCGGTCATGTCCGCGATCAGCACGATGGCGCCGCGGTTGATGACCCAGAGCAATTCCTCGCGGATCTGGCTGGCGTTGGACACATTTATGTGCTCCGGAAGTGCAATAACCGCCTGCCGACCCGTCCACCGCACCCGGTAAGTGTTGCTGACCACGACAGCAACCTGAGCGTGGGTGAAGAATTGCGAGTTCTGCCATCAGTGCCTCGGCGCCCGCCGTCACTCACATCACCGACCTCGCTTGGTTCTTGATCGTCATGGTGAACCGCGCCAGAACCTGGGGCATCGCCCTGATGGAGGTATTTTGCCGCCACTGGGCCGCGCCGGCCGCCCTTCCGGGTCATCATCCGGTACCCCCACCTCCAGTTCAGGCCCTGACCGCTTGAGGCGGCTTCGTCGGAAGAGATCGTCATACAGCAGGTTGATGGTTTCCGAGGTCGATGGCCCCTGGAGGGGTGGACGGCCGGATTCACCCCATCTAGTATCCCGCGCCATAAGTTCGTTGAATATGTAGTCTCCCGGTATGGCGCGGACGGGACGTACGACAGCTGAGCTGAAGCTGGCAGACGGTGAGCGTGAGGTCCTGGTGCGGTGGTCGCGGCGGGCTAAGTCCTCGCAGGCGCTGGCGCAGCGGTGCCGGATCGTGCTGGGCTGCGCGGACGGCAAGACGAACCAGCAGGTTGCTGCTGAGCTGGGGATCTGGCCGCAGACGGTGGGCAAGTGGCGGCGGCGTTTCCTGGAGCGGCGGCTGGAGGGGCTGGTCGATGAGCCGCGTCCAGGTGCGCCGCGGAAGATCACCGATGAGCAGGTCGAGCAGGTCGTGGTGGCGACGCTGGAGCGGGCCCCGGCGGGTGCGACGCACTGGTCGCGGGCGTCGATGGCCGCTGAGAGCGGGCTGAGCAAATCGACGGTCGGGCGGATCTGGAAGGCGTTCCGGCTCCAGCCGCACCGGGTCGATACCTTCAAGCTCAGCAATGACCCGCAGTTCATCGACAAGGTCCGCGATGTGGCCGGGCTGTACCTTGACCCGCCGGAAAAGGCCCTGGTGCTGTGTGTGGATGAGAAGTCCCAGATCCAGGCCCTGGACCGCTCCGCGCCGGTGCTGCCGATGATGCCCGGCATGCCGGAGCGGCGCACGCACGACTACCTGCGGCACGGCATCACCACCTTGTTCGCCGCCCTGGACGTGGCCAGCGGCGAGGTCATCGGCTCGATCCACCGCCGGCACCGGGCCAGCGAGTTCCGCAAGTTCCTCGCCAAGCTCGACAAGCAGGTTCCCGCTGCCCTGGATGTCCACCTGATCTGCGACAACTACAGCACCCACACCTCGCCGGTCATCATCCGGTGGCTGGATGCCCACCCCCGCTTCCACATGCACTTCACGCCCACCTACTCCTCCTGGCTCAACCAGGTCGAGCGGTGGTTCGGCCTGCTCACCGACCAGAGACTGCGCCGGGGCGCACACACCTCGCTGCAGGCCCTGGAAAATGACATCCGCGACTGGATCAGGACCTGGAACGAGAACCCCCGGCCCTTTACCTGGACCAAGACCGCCGACGAGATCCTCGAACGCCTTGCCTCATATCTTCAACGAATTCCTGGCGCGGGATACTAGACGAGTGATTCCGTATTGATCATGGGTGTGTCCGTGCGTGACGGAACAGGCGAGGGTGCCCAAGGATCGGCGTTGCTACCCAAACGTCGAGCCCGGAGGCTCTCGTGGACGCTGATCTGGACACCCTCGTGACGGCACTGTACGTGAAGATCGACGACATGCTGGCGAAGGACCGCCGGCCGGGGCATCCGGCCAGGCTGAGCCAGCCGGAACTGGTGTGCCTGGCGGTGGCGCAGGCACTGCTGGGCTTTCACAGCGAGCACCGGTGGATCCGCTTCGCCCTGTGCCACCTGAACGGCTGCTTCCCGTACCTGCCGCACCAGCCGGGCTACAACAAGCGGCTGCGCGCGGCGCTGCCGCTGGTCAAGCAGGTGATCCGGGATCTGGCCGCCGACAGTGACTTCTGGCTGGACACTGTCTGGATCGCTGACTCCACCCCGGTCGAATGCGCCCGCTCCCGCCCAGCAGTCAAGCGCTCGGACATGGCGGGCTGGGCGAACTACGGGTACTGCGCGAGCCATTCCCGCTGGTTCTGGGGACTGCGGCTGTACCTGATCTGCACCCCCGCCGGGATGCCGGTCCTGTGGGCACTGGCCGACCCCAAGATCGGCGAACGGGAGGTCCTGGCCGCCATGCTCGACGTCGAGCCGCAGCTGGCCGCCGCCCGCCCCGGCCTGGCCCTGATCACCGACAAGGGCTTCGCCGGCCGCGAAACCGAAGCTGACCTGGCCGCCCGCGGCATCACGCTGCTGCGGCCCTCCCGCAAGGACGAGGCCGCCCGCCCCGGCCAGCCCGTGCTCAAGGCCATCCGCCAGCTGATCGAATCGGTCAACGACACCCTCAAAGGCCAGCTCGACCTGGAAGCCCACGGCGGCCGCACCTTCGAAGGCGTCGCCATCCGGGTCGCCCAGCGCATCCTGGCCATGGCCGCCGCGATCTGGCACAACAACAAGACCGGCGCCCCGGTCACCCGCTCGCTGATCGCTTACGACCACTGAAGATCCATAAGGAATCATTCGTCTAGGGGATGAGGCTCACCCTGGCGCGCGATCAACTGGTGACGTGACGGTGAACGGCACATGAACGGGCCAGATAAGTGAGCTTTCAGGAGACGCTGCGCAGGCCGGCGAGAACCAGCCGGTTCACCTTCGCTCCGGCGATCATGCTGATGACCCTGGACGACCTGGACGAGAGGAGTGGCCATGACTACGAAGACTGAGGATGCCGCGCGGGGAGGAAGGCCGGCCGTGCGGGCGTCTGGTGGGGGCCGGGCGCGGGCCGGGACGGGGGAGCAGCTGAGCCGGGCGGACCGGGAGGCGCGGGGGAAGGACGCCCGGGCAGCGGCTCCGCTGGAGTCGCAGGCGGAGTTCGGGCCGGATCGGTCGCGGGATCCGGTCGGGCTGCTGCTGGAGCAGGAAAAGAGCCGGGTGCCGGAGCTGCTGCCGATCCGGCATGGGCGGATGCTGGTGTCGCCCTTCACGTTCTACCGGGGGGCGGCGCTGCCGATGGCGGCCGACCTGGCCACCACCCCCACCGCGGGGCTGCGGGTACAGCTGTGCGGGGACGCGCACCTGTCCAATTTCGGCGCGTTCGCCTCTCCCGCTCGGCGGCTGGTCTTCGACGTCAACGATTTCGACGAGACCCTGCCTGGCCCGTTCGAGTGGGATGTCAAGCGGCTGGCGGCCAGCCTGGCCGTGGCCGGGCGGGACAACGGGTTCCCCGCCAAAGCCCGCCGCAAGATCATCCTGGCGGGGACCGAGGGGTACCGCAGCGCGATGCGCGCCTTCGCGGAGCAGCCGTTCCTGGCGGTGTGGTACGCGCACCTGGACGTCGAGGACGCCATCGCCCAGTTCCAGTCGCAGATGAAAAAGAAAAGGGTCAAGGCCACCCAGAAGTTGGTGGCCAAGGCGCACACCGCCGACAGCATGAAGGCGCTGCGCAAGCTGACCACCCAGGTCGACGGGCAGCGGCGGATCATCAGCCAGCCCCCGATGATCGAGCCGATCGAGGAGGTCTTCCCCGACGAGCAGGCCAGCGCGATCTACGAGCTGATCCGCGAGACGCTGGGCAAATACCAGCGCACCCTGCAGTCCGACCGCAAGCACCTGCTGGAGCAGTTCACGCTGGCCCAGGTGGCCCGCAAGGTGGTCGGGGTGGGCAGTGTCGGCACCCGCTGCTGGATCGCGCTGATGGACGCCGGGGACGGGACCGAGCCGTTGTTCTTGCAGCCCAAGGAGGCCCAGGCCTCCGCCCTGGCGGCCTACTGCGGGCGCAGCCCCTACTCCAGCCACGGTGAGCGCGTCGTCGCCGGGCAGCTCCTGATGCAGGCCGAAAGCGACATCTTCCTCGGCTGGACCCACGTGACCGGCCCCGATGGGGTGGACCGCGACTACTACATACGCCAGCTGAAGGACTGGAAGTTCTCCTTCCCGATCGAGCAAATGATCCCCTCGGGCATGGCGGTCTACGCCCAAATGTGCGGGTGGTCGCTGGCCCGCGCGCACGCCCGTTCTGGCGACCGCGTCGCGCTGGCCTCCTACCTCGGCGGCTCCGACAAATTCGCCCAGGCGATCGCCGACTTCGCCGAGGCCTACGCCGACCAGAACGACCGCGACTACGCCGCCCTCCAGACCGCCGTCAAAGACGGCCGGGCCCAGACGACCACCGACATCTGAGACGTCATGCGGCCAGGAAGGAGGAGAACGGCGGATGGCGAACGTCGTCGGCGATATGGCCGCCGCGCACGCCGATTCGCTCAGGCGCCGATACCTGGGGCCGTGGTCATGGCCCCGTCCGCCAGAACCGTCGTGCCAGGCCGGAAGTGCGGGCCACCCCCAGTTCCTGGCCCGATGATCCAAGGATCGGCGGTCCTGCCCATCACTCAATCTGAGGGATGCCACCGCAAGCTGCCCGCGGTGGGATCGATGACGTGGCGATGATGCGTGCAGTTGCAGTCCACGGAGCTGCCCGCCAGCGTCAGGAGCGGAGGAGGATGAGGGCCGCACAGACCGAGAGCCTCAGCACCAAGGGGGTCCGAAGCCTTGAGGTGCGCTGGATCTGCCGCGGCGAATTGGCGGGCGTGGTGGCTGGATGGTTCGCGCGTTTCCCGGCCGAGACGACGGTGCTGGAGGACGTCTATCTGCTGGATCCGCATCTGCCCGGGCTTTCGGTGAAGGTGCGCGAGGGCCAGGCGCTGGAGGTGAAGGTATACCGCGGGAGTCCCGGGCTGCTGGAGGTGGCGGGATGTGCCCGCGGCCGCCTGGAGTCCTGGCAGAAGTGGTCGTTTCCGCACGGCCCAGCCGGCCTAGGCGGTGGCGGCTCCGCTGGCTGGCGGGCGGTGAGCAAGCGCCGCCGGATCAGCTGGCTTTCGCTGGCTGGTGGACCGGCCACGACGAGTGACCGGAGATCGCGCGAGAAGCCAGGGTGCGCGGTGGAGCTTACCGATGTCCACGCGGATGGTGAGGCCTGGTGGACCCTGGGGTTCGAGGCAACCGGCCCCCCGGATGTTCTGCGCAGCGAACTTGAGGCTGCCGCCGCGCTCGTGTTCGCTGTGGCCCTGCCTGGTGGGCTGGAACTGGGTCTGCATGACTCCAGGTCCTATGCGCAGTGGCTGCTGCAGCCGCAGGCACTGGGATTGAGAGCGAAACCTGAAGGAGACCCGTTGGCCGACGCTTGAAACGGACCCCAGCACACATTCGTGAGGGCTAGTCAGGTGGGGTTGTGCTGGCAGCAGCGACGGGAGGCCGGAAAGCCGACGGTGATCCCCAACGCGGAAGGCTCGCGGACAACGCCATCGGTGGTGGCGTTCACCGAGGCGGGGTGAGCGGGACCCCAGCTCGCCCAGTGCCAGCGTTACTGCGGCGTTTCGTTTCCGCCCGAGCCCAGGAGGACGAGGGTGTCGCCCGGCTGGGGGTCTGGGGGGTGGGAGGTTGTTACCGGGATCAGGGTGCCTCCGGAGTTGATCAGGAACAACAGGTCGCTGGCCGCGGGGATCTGACCGTCGGAGGATTGGGTCGTGATGCGGCTGCCGGCGGTGTAGCGGGCGGTCAGGGCCGGGCGCCGACCAGCAGCGGGCGGGTGCGGGCGGGGCGGGTGACGCCGAGGCGCCGGGCCACCGGGACCGCGGTCAGGCCATACAGCGCCACGGTGACGACGATGACCAGGAAGGTGACAGGCAGGATCTTCGACGCGCCGCCGACGTGGTGGGCGGCCAGCGTGGCCGCGAAGGTCGTGGCAGTGGCTGCGGCGACGATGCCGCGCGGCGCCATCCAGCCGATGAACGCGCGTTCCCCCCTGGTCAGCTCGGTCCGGATGGTGGCGAAGAAGGCCACCAACGGGCGGGTCACCAGCACCAGGACGGCCACCAGGCCGAGGGTGAGCAGGATCAGGCCCTGCAGCGACTTGGGGGTGACAGTGGCCGAGATGGCTACGAACAGGATCCCGATGATCAGCTGCACCAGGGTCTCGAAGAACGGCCGTTTGGCCGGGAGGTGGAATGCGCGCAGGTTCGCGACCGCGAGCCCCATCAAGATCGCGGCGATGAGCCCGGCGTCGTCCCGGACGATGTCGCAGGCCGCCGCCACCCCCACCACGCACGCCAGCTGGCTCGTGGTGCTGAGCACATCGTCCAGATCAAGCTTGCACAAGCACAACCACAGCACCGCCACGCCGACTACCGCACCGGCCGCGCCGATGCCGACAGACAGCAGAAACTGGCCAAGCGGGTGGGCGAGCCCGCCGCTGGTGCTGGCCAGCACGGCGTGGAACACCACCGCGCCCAAGATGCCGCCGACCGGGTCGATCAGCGAGCCCTCCCAGGACAGTATCCGCTGCAGGCCATCGGACGGCCGGACGAACGCCAGCAGCGGCCCCACCACCGTCGGCCCGGACACCACCAAGATCGCGCCGAGCATCAGCGCCGCCCCGGCCGACATGCCCAGCAGTGGGCCGGCCAGCACCGCGGCGAACGCCATCGTGGCCGGCACCCCCCAGATCACCAGGCGGGGTACCACGCGGCGAGCCCGTCCGCGGACCTTGCCCCACTCCAGCGCCAGGCCGGAGTCATAGAGGATCACCGCCACCGCGAGCGAAACCAGCGGCTGGAACGCCGGGCCCAGCAGGCGCCCGGGATTGACGTCGCTGGTCAGCGCACCGGCGGTGAAGCCCGCCGGGAGCAGGATGATCAGCGCCGGGATACGCAGCCGGCTTGCCAGCACCTGCGAGCCCACCGCGAGCACCACGAGCAGGCCCACCCCGAACAGGATCTGGTCAGTGCTCATCGCCTGCCCTTTCCCCCGCCCGTCTTAGCATGCCCCATCAGAACGCGCGCCCTCGCCGCGCCCCAGTGGCGACCTCCCGGGTCGCAAGGATGGCCGCACGACCGGAATCGCTTGGTCCACTAGGGACGGTGACGTCCAAGATCGGGTGTAAATGAGAGGACGGGCGTAGGTTCCCCTTCAAGACGGCCAAGTCACTGAAGGGAAGGACCCACGCCCGTGCCTGTCCGAGTATCGCCTACTGACCGTATCCGTCACCACATTGATGAGCTGTTCGCCGCGGAGCGTCCGCTGCCGGAGATCTTGGAGGAGGTGGCCCGGCTCGGCGCGCAGCTGCTGATGCAGGCTGCCCTCGAAGCGGAAGTCACCGAATTCCTGGGCCGGGACCGTTATCAGCGGGCCGCGGCCTGCGCTGAGGCCCGGCCCGGGTCGCGTAATGGGTACCGGGAGGTGACGGTCAAGAGCACCGCCGGGCCGGTGCAGCTATCGCGGCCGAAGCTGCGTGGCACCAGCGAGGCGTTCGCGTCCCGGCTGTTCGGCGTGCACGTGACGAAGACGCATGCGCTGGAGTCGCTGGTGATCGCCTCGTTCGTGCGCGGCCTGTCCGTCCGCGACGTCGAAGCCGCCCTCGCCGAGGCGCTGGGCGATCAGGCGGCGATCTCCAAGTCAACGGTGTCGTCGGTGTGCCAGCAGATCAAGGACGAGTACCAGGCGTGGGCGCAGCGGCGCCTGGATGGCATCACGCTGGACTACCTGTTCCTGGACGCGAGCTTCTTCCGCATGCATCCCGGCTCCCCGGCCGAGCCGGTGCTGGCCGCCTGGGGCATCACCACCGATGGCAAGCCCGCGTTCATCGGCCTGGCCCCGGGCACCGGCGAGTCCGCCGACGCCTGGACAGCCTTCCTCGCCGACCTCAAGGACCGCGGCCTGGCCTCCCCGCTGCTGGTCATCTCGGACGGGGCCCCGGGCCTGATCGCCGCGATCGAGCAGGCCTACCCGAAGGCCCTGCGCCAGGGCTGTCTCGTTCACCGCGCCAGGAATGTCCTGGCGAAAGTCCCGGCCGGGATGCAGGCCGAGATCAAGGACGCCTACTGGAAGCTCTTCGACACCGAGGGCCACAAGACCCCGCCCGGGCCCCGGCTGGTGGAACTCATCGACGCGCGGATCGCCGAGATGGCCGCGAAATACCAGGCCACGTACCCGTCGGCGATGAAGTGCCTGACCACCGACCAGGCCGGGCTGACCGCCTACCTGCGGTTCCCTGCCGAGCACCACCAGCGGGTCCGGCATTCGAACTTCATCGAGCGGACCTTCGGGGAGACCCGCCGCCGGACCAAGGTCATCGGCCGGCTGCCCGGCGAGACCAGCTGCCTCACCCTCGTGTGGGCCGTGCTGGACCGCGCCTCCACAGGCTGGCGCGGGTTCACCATGACCGCTGACGGGCTCCGGCTGCTGCAGGACCTGCGCCGCTCGCTGCTCGACCCGCCCCGCCAGCTGAGGCCACACACCATCACCACCAGCCAGCCCGCCGACGGGCCCGAAACTGTCAGCACCGTCGCCTAACCTGATCACCGAAGCCGGGAACCACGCCCGTCATTTACACCGGAATCCGGACGCCACCCTAGGGACCGACGCACATGCCGTGTGTATCAGGCGGTGAGGTTCTCGCGGCTGCCGTAGGCGCACAGCCCGTACAGCGCGACCACGTCTACCGCGATGATCACCAGCGACCAGAGCGGGTAGGCGGGGATGAAGAACATCTGGTCGATCGCGCTGAGCCCGAGCACCACCACACCGAACCAGCGGGCCAGCTGGTTACCGGCCACTACCCCGGCCGCGGCCAGCAGCTGCAGGGCGCCGATGATCAGGGTGATCCACCCCAGGTGCGCAGGCTGCCGAACACGTAGTGGGCGTTGGCGATGAACACGTGGCTGTGTACAACCGCGGCGATGCCGTAGATCAGGTTGAAGCAGCCGATGATCACCAGCAGGACCGATGCGAACACGATCAGGCCGTGGCCTTCGACCAGGCCGTGTGTGCGCCTGGCTGGTTCGGTTGTTGCCGAGGTCATGGTGGCCTCCTACGCTTCCGGATCGTCGGAGCCCTGACTCCGGTCGCGTTGCTCCTTATCCCGATCCCACCACGCCTGGCGCACACCGGCATCGCTTGAATCGGGCGATAGTGAGGCCGGTCGGCCGATCACAGTGCGGTCACCCAACATAGGTGATGCCTTTCACAGCGAGCGCATCCAACATCGAGTGATGGGGAGTTGCGGGCTGAAGCCGGAAGCGTCCTGCGTTTAGCTCTCGCAAGGATTGATGGGAGCACGTCTATGAGCGAGTTTGGTGGGTTGGTATCACGCGATGGGGTGCTCATGGCGATGTTCAAATGCCCTGGCGGTTGCCATCGGTGTCCAGTGTGTTCCTGGCGGCCGCGGCGGGGTGGGACCTCAGCTCCGCTGAGGTCCGCGTCGTGAGCATCTCACCCGGGCCTGCCGCGGCACCGCCGGTCACCCAGAAGCGGGATTTCTGGGTCCTGATGGGTTACGCGGTGGCCCTGGGGGTCTTCGGCGCCTTCGCCGGCCTGGTGTTCATCGGAGTGATCAAGTTCGGGGGCAAGTGGTACAGCGATTCCCATCCGGGCTGGTTCGGCGGGCATTGGTGGTGGGTGGCGGTCGCCGCGGCGGCCGGTGTGGTGGTTGGGCTGCTGCGCCGCCTGACCCGCCTGCCTGAGGAGGTTCCCGGCTTGTTCGAGGACCTGAAAACCGAGCACGTCGCCCCGGGACTGGTGCCGGGGATCGTGGCCGTCTCGACGGTGTCGCTGATCGGTGGCGCCAGCCTCGGCCCGGAAAAGGCGCTGGGCGCCATGGGCGGCGGGGCGGGCAGTTGGCTCGCCCAGCGAAGGGCGCTCGGCAAAGAGGACTCCCAGGTGAACACCCTGGCCGGCTTCGCCGGCGCCTACGGCGGGCTGTTCTCCAGCACGGTGATCGTGGTGCTGCTGATCCTGGAGGTCGCCCGCCCGGGCGGGCAGCGGCTCACCAAGGCCCTCGCCGCGGAGATCGTGGCATCGAGCGTCTCGTTCGGCATCTACTTCGCCATCGCCGGCGCCGTGTTCCTGGACGACTACCAGGTGCCGCACTACAAGTTCGAGGACTGGCAGCTGCTCGCCGGGGTTCCCCTCGGCCTGTTCGCGGCCCTGGTGGTGACGCTGCTGGTTGGGTTCATGCTGGCAGCGGCGCGGCTGTTTGCCCGGCTCAAGGCCCCGGCCATCGCGAAATCAACGCTGGGTGGCGTGGTATTCGGGATCGTCGGCGTGGCACTGCCGCTGACGATGTTCTCCGGCAGCGATCAGCTCACGACCGTACTCAAAGACGCGGGGACCCTGGGTGTGGGCCTGCTCGCCGCCATCTTGATCGCCAAGATGGTCACCTTCGCCGTCAGCCAGGGCAGCGGCTTCGTCGGCGGGCCCATCTTCCCCTCGCTGTTCATCGGCGGAACCGCCGGGGTTCTCGTTCACCAGGTCATCCCCAGCGTGCCACTGGGACTGGCGTTCACCTGCCTGCTCGCCGGCGTCCCCGGGGCGCTCGCGCCCGCGCCGTTCTCCATGGTGCTGATGGCCGCGTTCTTGACCCAGGTCGGGGCGCTGCAGACCGCACCCATCCTGATCGCCGTCGTCACCGCCTTCCTCACCATGGAGGCCGTCAAGTACTTCCTGGCCAGCCGCAAACAGGCCCGCGCAGCCGCGGCGAAACCAGCAGCCCCGGCCTGAGGGTGATCGAGATCCGGGGGCCACATGGCTGTGCGGCCAGGCTTCTCGGGCTACCCGGACCGAGGTGACCGCAGACCATCGCGATGAAGGGCGAAGGATGATGAATGATCCGTTCGCGCGCTTGCCGGTAGTACCGAACTTTTCGTTGACCAGCACGGATGTCACCGACGGCCGGGCTTTGCCCGTCGCGCAGATGTCTGCCGCCTTCGGCGTTCCCGGTGGCCTGGACCTCTCCCCCCAGTTGTCCTGGTCCGGCGCCCCGGCGGAAACCAAGAGCTACACCGCCACCATGTATGACCCGGATGCGCCCAGTGGCTCGGGTTTCTGGCACTGGGCCGTCGCCGATATCCCCGCTTCGGCGACCGGGCTGCCGGCCGGGGCGGGCGATGACACCGGCCAGCACCTGCTGGCCGGGGCCTTCCAGCTCCAAAACGACCTGCGCGCCGCGTACTTCCTGGGTGCGGCACCGCCACCGGGGGACGGGCGGCACCGCTACGTCATCGTGGTGCAGGCCATCGACGTCGAGCACGTCGGGCAGCTCAGCGTATCGGCCGGCTCGACCCCGGCCCTGCTGGGCTTCAGCATCAACACCGGCGGCCACCTGCTCGGCCGCGCCGTCATTATCCCCTGGGCGGAAATACCGGCCGGGTGACACCCCGCTGGCGCCCTCGTCGCCGGCGCGATGCGGGTTCCGTGGCGGGTGTCAGGCGCCAGTTCAAGACCCACGCCATAGTGCCGGTAGGTCAGCTCAGCAGGCGCAGTGTGCCGCTGATCACCATGTATCCGCCGGCGAGCAGAGCGATGGCGGCGGCGAGCTGCCGATCGTGGCTGGCGATCCAGTCCTTGAACCGTTTGATCGAGTCTTCGGTGCCCTGGGGCCTGGCCGCCACGAACGCGAACGGGATGATTACCAGCGCGAAGTTGATAGTGACGAAGACAAACACTGCGATCGTCGCTATCGCGGCGGGCGTCTTGCTGCTGACGAGGTTGTGCAGCGCGAGGAGATAGGAAACGCCGGGCGTGCCGACGGCCGCGCCAATGAGGATGGCGAGCCCGTACCGGGGCTCATGCAAGACCCGGACTGCCCAGCTTTCCAGCTTCGACGGCGGCTTCTTCTTCGGCGCGGGCTGGTACTGCCGCCGGTGGATGTGCAAGTGGTTGGCCGCCAGCAGCGCGCCGATGACCACAAGCGGTATGCCTAGGATCAGGTCGAGCCCGCCGCTGGCATGGTTCTGGGTCTTGATCGCGTCGAGGTGCACCACGAACACATCCAGCAGCCCGGTCGCCACCCCAGGCCCATCCGCCCAGCAGGAAGCACGCGAACATCAGCCGAGGCCGCTGGTTCCCGGCCAGGATCAAGTCAATGATGAGCAGCTTCGGATTCAACGCCGCGAGGGCGGCCAGCCCGAAGAATGCGGCGTTCATCCCGGCCCGACCGGTGGCGGCGCCAGGTCCCCGGCAGGTTCCTGCGGCGCTGGGCCATCGGCCGCGGCAGATCCGGGCTGGCGGGTTGCGATGCTCCCGCCCGGCATCCAGGCACGCTCGTCGCTGATGATCCCGGCCATCGCGTCTTCCCCTTCCTGCCGCACATACTGCCCATCAGGTCGGCGTACCGGTGTGACGTCCACCCGCTGGGCTGGCAGGAGGATTCCAGCCTTCTACTTCAGGATGTTGACCGCACGGGCGATCACGAGCACGCCGATGATGAGGGACACCACCGCCTCGGTTATCATCAGCAGCTTGGCCCACCGCTTGATCGCGGAGACGTCAGTGGGGCTGAACGCGGTTGCGGTCCAAAACGACAGCGACAGGTAGTCGGCGAACTCCGGCACCCAATCGGCTGGCGTGTAGTCAGTGTGCTGCATCTCCGCGAACACAAACGCCGGGTTGGCGAGCGGGTGGTGAGCGCGGGCGGCGGCACCACCACGATCCAGATCCCAGTACCACAGCCCGAACGCGATCACGTTGGTGACCCAGATCACCCCACCGACAGCCAGCAGCGCCGGGGCGTTGGCCGCGAACAGCTTGTTGTCGGTGAGGATGGCGCCGACGAGGCGGCCGGCGGCGAACAGGTTGGCCGCCGTGATGAAGGCGATCATGATGTCCGTGGTGATCCGCAGCCAGGTTTTCTGGCGGTCGATGCGGCCCGGGTCCCCGATGATCAGGGTGGCCAGCAGCGCGAGCAGGACGGCCGGGGCCACCCACGGGGGATTCACCCGGTACTTCGCGGGCAGCACCACGTGCAGGCCAGCGGCGACGATGATCGCCAGCGCCACCGGCCACCAGTTCTCACCACGTTCAGCGCCCTGCAGCGGCGTCACCGGGGGCAGATCGGCTCGGTCCTTGCCCCGTGCCATACGTCCATTGTGCGCCAGCCAGCCCATCCACCGAGCGAGCCCCACCTGCTGCCCGGCAGGCGATTGGAATCCACCACCGAACACTGCGGGGTGGTGTACCTCGGGCCGGGCCCCATACGCCCGGATCCGGGATCCTGACCAGGCAGCAGGCGGCTGCCGAGCAACGCCCGCGGCCAAGCACCGGACCCGGGCAGCACCTGACGCCGCGGGAGTTCAGGGTACTTGAGCTGCTGAAGAGCGATCTATACTGTGAGTTCGACGGCGGCGGATCAGCCGCCCGTGCATACCGGAACCCTGCGCATCCCGGTCTGGCGTTCCGCAGCATATGTCTCCCCACTCGCTCACCCGGGGTGGCACCCACTGTTCTTCGACTACCTGTACGTGGGATCACCGACGCTGTGGCGTTCAGCCCGACCGACACGATGCCGATGGTGCCCTGGCGAAGGCCGCGATGGCAGTGCAGTCGTTGATCTCGATCGCCATCCTCGGCCTGGTAATCGCCAGGGCCGTCAACATCTTTGCTTAAGCGGAAGATCCCCCCGGTTAGGCGATGACAGCCCGCCTGCCTGGCTGTGAGCCTGACGGATGGTTGAGAGACAAGTAGCACGCAGGGCGCAGGTGTGCCGTCTGCACGACTTCAAGATGGTGTTCGATCTGTGACAGATGCAGGCATTATCGATGCCGCCGACCGGTGAGCCTGGTACGAGTCCGGTGGAACAGGCACCAAGTGAATCCCGCTGGCGCCGGGCCCGGCGGCGACTGTCGAACAGCCTCTGGTTCATTCCTGCGGTATATGTCATCCTGGCGCTCGCGCTCAGCGCAGGGCTCTTGCGGTGGGACGAGGCCGATCCTCTTGTCCTTACTCGCGCCATCAGTGCCGGAAGCGCCACCGCGGCGCTCTCCGCGCTCGGCAGCGGCATGCTCGCGTTTACCGGATTCGTCACCTCCATCGTTCTGCTCATCGTCCAATTTGGGACGAGCGAGTTCTCACCGCGGTTCCTGGGCTGGTTCCGCACCAACCCGACGCTCAGGTACGCCCTCAGCACTTTCATCGCCACGTTCCTGTTCGCATTGGTCTCGACGGCGCAAATAGGCCGCGGCACAGCCGCGTTCGTGCCGACACGGACGCTCATCGCCGCATTGCTGCTGACGCTGCTGAGCATCGCCATGTTCCTGCTGCTCATCGACCGCACCTCCTATCGCCTGCGGGTGGCGAACGTCTTGCAAAGCCTGGACGGCGACGCGCGCGCCGTGTTCGACATCGTGTACCCGTCGAACGCCGCACAGGCCGCAGCCGCGGAGGAGGCCGCGCGATCGCTGCGCGGCAGACCGGCCGTCCAGACCGTGCACCACTCGCCCGTCGGGTCGGTGCTGGTGGCACTTGACCGGCCCAGTCTGGTGCATCTCGCCCAGAGCAACGACGCCGTGATCGAGCTTGTATACGCGGTCGGGGACCACGTACCCGGTGCAGGTGCGCTGCTCAATGTGTACGGGTCCCAGGCGATTTCCGGCAAGCAACTGCGGAATGCGCTCGCGATGGGTGACGAGCGCACGCTTCGCGACGATCCCGCGTTCGCCATCCGGATGATGGTGGACGTCGGCATCAAGGCGCTTTCCCCGGCCGTCAACGACCCGACCACTGCGGTGCAAGCGCTCGATCGGATCGAGGATGTTCTTCGGTACGCGGCTGCCAAGCACCTCTCGGTCGGAGTCGTGACAGACGGAACGGGGGGTGATACGGCTCGTGTACCCGACACCGACGTGGGAGGATCTCGTTGAGCTCGCCCTGGACGAGATCCGGGCCTTCGGCGCCGGGCAGTACCAGGTGGCGCGGCGTCTTCGGGCACTCCTCGACGCGCTGAGAGCTGACTTGCCGGAGCATCGCCGGCCCTGGAGGCCCAGAGCGCTCTGCTGGCTGATGCGGTCGAGCACGCATACAGCCAGAGCCAGCGTGCCGACGCGCTCGTCCCCGATCGCCAAGGTATCGGCATGTCGCGCCAGGGGCGAGCCGGTGGACACTGAGTCAGACGACAAGGGCCCGGGGGCTCCTCCGTCTGGAGGCCGAGTTAGGCCACGCTGGCCTTTGGCCACCGTCAGTTCTGGCCCTCGGTTACCCGGCGAAGGGCAGGTGCGATGGGCCCGTCTGGCACGCCGGGAGGGAAGCGTTACACAAGAGCGACTCGGTCACTCCGACTTCTCTACGACGCAGCGCTACCTTGCAGCCCCTTCCCGGCGCGGACGACACTGCACGTCGTGGATTAGGGCCGTGGTGACCGTCGCGAGCGCCTCCAGCATGCTCTTACGGGTGTGCGCGGCGAGCGCGAATGGGGCCAGTTTGCTCACGACGCTCCCCGGTCAGAACCCCCGTCGTCGCATCCGTCGCCGCTCGCGCCTCCGGATTCCGCACACCGAGATGGGCGAGAGCGGCCGTCCGAACGGATCGATGAACAGTGTGACCGGTCCCGCATGCGTCGGAACGGTTCCCTCGAGCACCTCGATCGAATAGGAGAGATCGCCGGCGCCGTCGAGGTTCGGCTCCTGGAGCACAACCACAGCGTCGTCGGGCGCGTCGGCGTCGGGCTCGAGAAACGCGAGCACCGCGTTCGGCGGATCGGTCTCGAAGCTGTTGTCGCCGATCGCCCACAGGTTGACGAAATCGGCGGTTGACATATGCCCGGCGACCCGCTGGGGCCTGTCGGAGAAATAGAGCGTTGACGGCGTGATCGCGCGCAACGTGAGGGTCTGCCCGTCGCTGTCGATGCCCTGCGCGGTTTGCACGAACATCGACTCCTCGGTCTCGAGCTGTTCGGCCGGTATCTCAGTCATAGTTCAACCTCCAGTCAGGGTCTCGCTGCCAGTCAGGCGCGACACCTCGCCGGACGTCTCTGGCGGCCGGTCGGCCGACAGCTCCGGCCGCGCCAGGCCAGGCCAGCTCCTCACGCTGATACCAGGCGAACATCACCACGCGGGCGAGGGCATCGCCTCAATGTGGTGAAATGCGCTCGGCGAGGCCCTGAATCTCTGTCCGGGGCCCGATCGCTCGCTTGCGTGGACGCAGGTCTTCTGGGCGAGCAGTGTGCGCGGGCGCTTCAGGGCCGGGAGGCGACATGTCAAGATCAGGGCAGGTGCTGGGAGACCTGGCCGGGCAGACCCTAGAACTAACCATCATGGGCTTGGCTGCGGCCGGGCCATCTTCGAGGCATTCGCCGCTGAGCCGTCGGGCTGATGCGGGTGACTGGCTACCCGGCGAGTGGGGAGAAGACGATGATCAAGTTGTTGTTCAAGCCGGTGGACCTGATCGCCGGCATGGTTGGCGGGTTGCTCGCCGGGCTGATCTTCAAGAGGGTCTGGAAGCTCATAGACCGGGGAGACGCGTCTAAGCCCACCGACGAGCGGCGGGGCTGGGGGGAAATCCTGCTGGCCGCGGTGTTGCAGGGCGCGATCTTCGCGCTGGTCAAGGCCGTCGTCGACCGCGGCGCCGCCGAGGCGACGCGCGGGCTCACCGGGATCTGGCCCGGCGATGAAGGCCAGCAGCCTGACGAGCCGATCTCACCATCGCCAAGCCAACGCATGGCCAAGTGACCGCGGTCGCCCAGGTTCGATTCCGAAAGGCGGCTCCCACGGCGGAGGCCCATCCCAATCATGGAAGAGGCCTCTTTGCTGCCTTCGTAACAACCATCCGCACGCTTCACGGATGCGGCCCGATCACAGGCGGGGACTCGGGCCGCCGAACGTCGCGCTCGCGGGCGAGGGACCGAAGCCGCGCCTCCCGCGCGTCCCAGGCGTAGACAACTGCGGTACCGGCGATGACGTCGTGCAGCGCGCGACGATCACGCCCGAGCAAGATGCCAAGGAAGCCCAGCCCCAGCAGGAGGAAGCTGAGCGGAAACGCCAGCGTTCGCACGAGCCCGCGCCTGGTTCCCACATGGCTGCCGTCTTGGCCCACGACCTGCACCCCGAGGAGCATCATGCCGGGTGTCTTACCGCCCGCCGTCCAGAAGTAGGCGTAGTAGACGAACTCCCAGACGAAGAAGGCGAGCACTACCCACATATCGCCCTTGTTCCAGTGGATGGAGGTTCCGGATAGCACGCTGGCGGCAAACGAGATGGCGGCGAGGACAAGCTCGAACACCGCGATGCTCAGGACACAGTCGACTACGAATGCGATGAAACGCGAGGCGAACCCGGCGTGGTCGCCCCGCAGATCTTGCGGGACGCTGAGCGGCGCGGGTGGTGGCGTGTCGCCGTGTCGGGGCTCGGGTTCCGGCAGGCCGGCGTCGGCGGACCCCGTCATGGCTCCTCCTGGGCGTTCGGCAACTCTGGCGGGCCAGCTCGACTGGTGTGGTTACGCCGAAGCCGACTCACCCAGCGTGCGATGGTGTCGTCCATGCTGACAGCGTGACTTCGTCCCAGGTCGACGGCCTCGGTGACGATCGTGCTGGAGGAGCTGGCCAACAGGGCGCCGAGATCGGTGTTCTTCACCAACGCCTCGATATCGATACGGCCAACGATCTCGTTGATGTCGACCCGCGCCATGAGCTCATTCAGGTCCACCCGGTCGAGAACCTGGTTCAGGTCCACCCGGGTGAGTTCCTCGTTCAGGTCCACCCGCGCCAGCAAGGCGTTCAGGTCAATCCGGGCGAGCAGCGCGTTCACATTGAGCGACTCGACGACGAGGTCGATCACGCGCTGCGCAACTCCCTGCGCTATCGACTCTATTTGCCCGGCCAACCGCCTGCTCGCCGAGTGTCCCAGCCGTTCACCTGGATCCATCTGCCTAAGTATGGGGGACACTGAGGGCTATGCTCCTACTCCTGAGCCGGATGCGGACCGAGCGTCGTGTCGTTCGGTGACCCGTCCATGTGCGCATACCCGCATCCGGAGCCATGAGCGCACCAGTTCACGTTTAGCGTCCTAGCCGTCGCCGGGCCGAATTTCCTGCACCGCGACCGGTGGCCGGTCTAGACATCCAGTGGACCCTGATCTGCAGGTACGGATTCTGCCGCACTGATCGGACGCATGGCATGATCTGGGAGGGGCCGGGCGGTTGGTCTGCCCGTTTGGAGGGGGCCGTGGCTGGGGCTGCAGAATCATCTGAGGCTGCTGGTCCACGGCTGTCTCGGGTGCTGGCCCGCCGGACTGTTGTCGCTGTCGCGGCGATCGTGATTTTGGGCGTGCCGTTCGCCGTGTTCGCTGCGATCAGCGGCCAGGCCACGGCCGCATCGTGGGCGGCGCTGGGCGGTGCGGTCGCCCTGATGAACCTCATAATCGGCGGCCAGGCGATCGCTTATCTCAGTGTCGGGTTGATGACGGCGCTGACCCCGGTCGCGATCGTGTCCGGGGCGGTCCCAGTGGCGGGCGCCGGACTGATGGCGATCATGTGCCTGGGGGTGGGACTGAGCGCTGCCCGGGGGCTGCACCGGGGGCTCCTGCTGATCCCGATCTACATGGCGTTCATGATCATCGCCCCCCGGCATGGAGCGGGCACACGGCGGTGGACCGGACCAGTACCTCCTACCTGTTGTGGAACATGCTGTTCCTGGGCGGCGGAGCGCTGTGGGCGGCGCTGGTGTTGCTGCGCAAGCAGAAGCTGCCGCCGCGCCCGGACCCGTGGACCGGGGACGACACCGTGGTCTACACAACCACGATCACTGTGCTGTGCACGGCGAGCACTCTGGGGGTACTGATCTGGCGGCCCGGGTCCAACGGTGCCTGGCTGGTGCTGACGGTGCTGGCGGTGACCCAATTCGGCGCCGACACCCACCTGAAACGAACCCTGGGCCGGGTCACCGGGACCCTCGCCGGGGTCGTGATCGCCGCGATCGTGGCATCAGTTACCGGTTCCGAAGCCGTGTTGCTCGCTATCGGCCTGGTCCTCCTGGTGATCAGCGGGGTGATCATGCTCGGCCCGCACTCCTACGTCCTGTACTCGATCTTCATTACCCCCACGGTGGTGCTGTTCACCTCGACCAGCATCGCCGATGTGACCACCACCGACGCGCAGCGGCTCGGGTTCACCCTGATCGGGGCAGCCCTCATTCTCCTCGCCTCAGGGATCAGGGCCCCGGCAAAGTCGTTTAGCAGTTCATGATCGTTCGCAGTGGCCGGTCCGGTCGGCGGGCGTGATGGCGCAGGGCGGCGGCGATGCTGGTAGCGCCGGCCAGCCGCAAGATGGTGAGGGCAAGGTTGCGCAGGCTGGCCATGACGCGGGGGCCGTTGCCGGTGCGGATCTGGGAGCGGTCTTCGTCGAAGTCCATGTCGCGGACCCAGTGCAGCCGGTCCTCGATGGCCCAGTGGCCGCGGATGATGGCCGCGAGCTCGGCGGGGCTGGCCTGGATGGCGGTCAGCGAGGTGATCGCGTAGACGGTCTCGCGGGACCATTTCTTTTTCCCTGGCAGCTTGCGGCGGCGCACGATCTGGATGGCCTGGGCGGCGTGCGGGAAGGCCAGCCCGGCGGCCACGGCGGTGACCTTGATGGTGCGCCGCTCGGTCCGGCCGTGCCCACGCTCACGGTCTCATGGGCGACCGGGACCTGGCGCCAGGGCAGCGCCGCGAGCTGGGCGAACAGGCCAGGCTGGTTGCGCTTGACGGTGAGCACGTAATGCGCGCCGCGCCCGGCCAGGTAGGTGGCGTGGCCGCGCTGGGCGTGCATCGCATCGGCCGTGATGACCGCGCCGGTGATGTCTATGCGGTCCAGCAGCACAGAGAACATCGGGATCTCGTTCGTCTTGGCTCCCACTTCCACCTGGCCCAGGACGGCGCCATGGGCATGATCGAGGGCAGCCAGCAGGTGATCACCGGGTGCGCCGCCGCTGGCTGAGCCGCGTAAGGTCTTGCCGTCCACCGCGATGACCCGCCGGCCTCCCGGCCCGGGCGTGGTGCGCTGAGCCGCCCAGCTGCCGGCCAGCTCATCGAAGGCGTCCGCGTCCAGCCGCTGCAAGGTCCGCCGGAACGTCGACTCCGACGGCACCACGCCCCCGGCCCCCAGCGCGCGCAGGGTCTGCTGGTCCGCGTCAGCGGCCCATTCCGCGATCGCGGTGAACGAGCGCGCCCCGGCCAGCACCGCGCACACCGCCAGGCCCAAGATCGCCGCCAGCCGGTGGCGCACACCCCGGCGGTGCCGCGGATCAGCGACCCTGGCCAGCACCGCCAGTAAGCCCGGCTGCTCTCCCGGGCCATCCCCGCCGCCAGCTCAACCAGGTGGCCGATAGCAGGGTCTATCAGTGATGATGGCGGCGCGGGCATGGTCCCTCTGGAAGTGATCTGGCTGGCGTGAGAACCGCCATGATCACCACAAGGGCCGTGCCCGCGCTCTTACCCGCCCATCACCGGCGTGTCGCCACCGCCCCGGTCAGCACCAGAACGACTTTGCCGACCCCCTGCCTCAGGGATCACCCTTGGGTGGGCGCACTACCAGCAGACCCATAGCCCGCCAGTTGCGGGCGGATCGTAACCTCAAACCGGACCACGCACGGGCCGCAAGCGCGCCCGGTCCATGGGACATGACCGGGGAAGGTGCAAAGACCCTCACCAGACTTCAGCCGCAGCAGGCCGGATGGATTTACCTCTAAAAAGGTGAAGCGCGGCAATGACGCCGGTACGCATCCTGGCATTGACCGGCAAGACCGCACGACCCTGGCCGCCAGGAGGTGCGTGCTGCCCGCGGTCCTCGTGGTGCGGCTTCCGGCCCGTTGCCGTGTTCATCGGGGATGCGGCGAGAACAGGAGATGCGGAATGGCGAAGCCTGATGCGGTATTCATCTACATCGGCACTTACCCAAGCGAGGCGGCGGCGCGAGCTGACTACGACGTAGCGAAGGACCTGCATGCGGTCGGCGCGATCGGCATCCGCCAGATCGTCGCCACCGACGGCGAGCAGCCAGCCCGCCGGCGCAGATGCCAGGCAATGGTCTCCGCCCCCGCGTCATGCCCGGCCCCGGCCAGCTCCTTGCGCAGCGCCACGATCGCGTCTTCGACGGCCTGGCTGGTCGGCTGCGGACTGGTATGCGGGCGGCGGGATCTAGGCCCGAACGCCGCCTCGCCCTCGGCAAGGTACCGGGCGGCCAGCTTCTGCACCCACCGCCGCGACACCCCGTAATCGCGCGCCACCACGCTCTTGGGCCGGCCTTCCAGCACCACCGCCGTGATCACAACCCGCGCCATCGACATCGCCCACCACCCCCGCTTACCAGGATGCGAACGATGTCGCGAGACACCCGCGAACTATGTCCTGAACTCAGACACGCCTGGCGATTGAGGAACATCTGTCCAGGGGGGGATTCCAGCCTCAGCTGCACTCGCAGCAAGATCATGTGGCACTCGCGACGATGCGAGGGTCAGTCACAGACCATCGCCACCTTTGATCCCGGCCGTACGTGGAGTGACGAATGGCGCCCAGTTCTGCGCTTCCAGGTGGCAGCAGATCACCGAATCGTGCATGACAATGGCGCGACCGAGTCGTCGGCGCTATTCAGATCACTCAGTTCTGCGCGAGGCGATGTGTATCCGGGCTAGATCGCAGGCCTGCGCATGACATGCTCGGTTGTCGCTGGGACAATCGTGCGATGAGTCCGCGAAGCCGTGGCCGCCCGCCAGACCGTGGCCGCCGCCGTCAGTCGCGCGGGGGCGCAGCAGTGGGCCAGGAGAGACTGGCCACACCGGCCCGGAACGAGTCCGCCGTGTCCGAGGAGGAGATGACGGACTGCAGGTTCGACGCCCAGGCCTCGCTGACCGGCGCTCGTGGGCGGTCCCTCCGGGGCACGGGATCTACCGGGGACTCGATCTCGAGTTGCTGGACCTGGGCAACGAGGACGAGTGCATGTTTCTGATCGAGGCGCAGCATCCGGAATTCGCAGACGCGCTCCGTAGCGATGAAGACGTGATCGTCGATGGTGAGCCCGTCAATCCGAGGCTGCACGTGGCGATGCACCAGGTCGTGGCGAACCAGCTGCTGGCCGACGATCCGCCCGAGACCTGGCAGGCGGTTCAGCGCCTGGCTGGGCTGGGCTATGACTGGCACAACATCATGCACATGATCGCCTCGCTGGTCACCGAGGACGTCTACCGGGCCCTGAACGAGCACAGGCAGCCCGATCCTGCAGGCTACGCCCACCGGCTCAGCAAGCTGCCCGGTGACTGGCCTCCACCGGAACCAGCCGGCTAGATGAAGCGTGGTCCGCTGCCGCGAACTGCTGTGCGGTGGTGGTAGCAAGCCGTCTAAAGCGCACTGACTGCGTAATGATCCAGACGATCGGACCCGGGACCGAACGGGGCCGCGAGGATGTTCGCAGGAGCTATGTCAGGCTTTGCCGCCGATCAGCTGAGCGGGTTCTGGGCAGCAGTTCCCGGGGTTATCCGCGGTGTCGGTCCGCCGCTGCGCCCATGCCATTACCCGGGGCTGGGGAGGGGCTGCGGCTGTACGCGGCCCCGCGGCTATCTTCGGGCGTGGGCTGGGCCGCTGGCCTGTTGGGTCGGATCGGGTGGAAGGCTGAGAGCGTGGAACTGCTGATCGCCCGCAACCCGGACCCGGACTCGAGGCTGCCGTATCTGTTGTGGCTGCCGCTGGCCGGCGGGATGGTGTTCCGCACGTCGGGGACGTGGCCGCGCACCAATGCCCTGTACTGCTATCCGGTCTCGGCGGATGAGTGGCCAGAAGCCCCCGACATCGTTGAGCGGGCCGGCGTTCGGTCCTGTGTCCGGCGGGGCGCTGCCATCGACCTCGTCCTCGACAGGGGGCGGGAGAATCGCTCCCAGATTGTCTTCACCAGAGCCCGCGGGCGCGACGCCGTCTTCTGGCAGTCCCCGCGCACGCGTAAGCAGGCCCGCCCGAACGTGACCACCCCCACGGCCCGGGCCGTGGGGATCGCCGAGCTGGAGATCGTGGTCGACTCCCACGAGCAATACGCCTACCGGTTCGGTGGCCAGCGGGTCTCTACGGTCAAGCGGCCGCTTCCTTGCGGTGACTACGGCCTGGTCGCCGGCGGACGGCTCGTGGCCTCCGTCGAGCGCAAGTCCCTTACCGACCTGGTGGCCAGCCTGACCGGCGGGAAGCTCCGCTACGCGCTCGCCGAACTTGCTGCGCTGCCACGCGCCGCGATCGTGGTCGAGGACCGCTACTCCCAGGTGTTCAAGCTGGAGCGGGTCCGGCCCGCGCTGGTCGCCGACGGTCTCGCCGAACTCCAGATCCGCTGGCCCAACGTTCCGGTCATCTTCTGCGAGACCCGCCAGCTCGCCGAGGAATGGACCTACCGGTTCCTGGCCGCCGCCCGCGCATGGGCCGATACCGAGACCGCCGCGATCGAGCGACTCGCACCAATGGCCGCAGCACCCGGCACGACCGAGCTCGCCCAGGCGCCGGACGCCCCCGAGCCCTCCACGGCGGAAGTCCGGGCATGGGCGCGCGGTGCCGGTCTTACCGTCCCTGGCCGCGGCAGGCTCCCGCCCGAGATCTGGGCCGCCTGGCGCGCAGCGCACCCCGGCTGAGGATGCTGGGCACAATGGTTGCCTCTGCCGCCTCTCGGCCGGCTCCTGCCGTGGCCGACCAACCCGTTATGCGCGACCGTAGCCAACCGGTGCCCTCTCACCCAGGCGTACCGAAGGGCGGCTACGTGCGCTCACTATCGTGGCAACGTCACACTGTGCGATCAATATCAGTCAGAATGCACGGGCTCAAGACCGCGGGTGCCGCGAAATCGCGCCTGTCCCGAGCTAAGTCGTTGGGATGCCCAGGAGTGTTCAGGGCGCGGGCTGGAAGATCTCGATGGGGCATTGGGGCCCGGGGGCGCGTGCGAGTTTCTGGTCGCCGGTGAGCAGTGTGGTGTTCATGGCTTCGGCGAGTGCTACATAGGCCGCGTCGTAGATGGTGAGGTTGTTCCGTAGTTCCCAACAGCGGGGGAGCAGGGGGCGGTGGGAGGCGCGGCGGGCTGGCAGCGCGGCCAGGTCATCCACTGCGAGGCGGGCGCGCCGGGCGTCGAGGGTGCCGGCTTTTATCTGCCGCCGCAACACCGATGCGACCTCCAGGTCAGCGAGTTCGGGTACTGTCAGCTGCTCGCCGCGCAGCCGGGCCCGGGCCTGGTCTCCGTCGGGGCCGTCATCGGCCAGGGCGACGACCAGGACGCTGGCGTCAGCGACGATCACGGTCATCGCGGATCGCGGCTACCGCGTCCTTGATCGGGACTGATCCGCCGGAACGACCGCCCGCGCGGTCGAGGATCTCCTCTAGCGTCGGCTGGTCTGCTTCTTCGATCAGCCGGGCTCGCAGGTATTCCTGGAGGGACTGGTGAGCGGCAGCCGCGCGCTGGCGGAGGATCGCATGCGTCTGCGCGGGCACGTCCTTGATCTGGATACTCGGCATGGCGCCATTATGGCGCTAGTAGCGCCAAAGTGCAATCCGCGCGGATGGGTGGCCCTGCTGTCGGCTCAAGTCTTTCCTGGCAGGTCTTCGCCCATCCGGCTGAGGACGTCCGCAGGAGCACCGGCGGCGACGCTCGCCTGCAACCCGGCCAAGATCGAAGTGAGTGGCAGATCGAGTGGCAAACGACGCCCGTGAGAGCCGCCTCGGGCTCGCGGCCGCTGGTCTGTGGTCGTGTTTTGGCTGTTCAGGCGCCCTGCCCTGCGGTAACGGAACCGCCGGAGATACATGGTAAGGAGAAGGTCTACGGTTCGATTCCGTAAGGGGGCTCCCGGGTCAGGGACAGTTTTCGTATGGGTATCCGGTGACCTCTTTTGGGGCTAACTCCCAGTGGGGGAGAAGGTCTGCGGTGCGCTCGAGGGTGATTGCGCAACTCACCGGCACATAACGGTTGCCAGGGTGGCGGGTCCGGGTGCTCGGCTGGAACTCCGGGGCGAGATCTCGTACAGGCAGTGCCGCCGTCCTGGGCTCAGCGGCAACGAGTCCAGGGCCCGGCTCGTCGCTCGCGGGCCGCAGGCCTGGTCCCCAGTGCGGATGACTCGTGGGGCGCTGACCGGGAACTTCGTCAACGATGTGGGTCTGTTCCGGCGCGTGCTGTGCCGCGCTAAGCCGAGCGCACGAGTCAGTGGAACCTGGGCGTGCTGAGGATTTACCGGCCTGGACCTAAGCACCGGGCGTCCGGGAATAGTGCCGGCTACTGCGGGCTGCCGATCGCCCGGAGACAAACTGGGGGGCAAGATCTCATGGCGCCCGCCCTGCCGGGAATGGCGTGCCCCATGGGCGGCCGCCGGGCCCGTCACAGGTGTTGCGCGCAGACGCGCGGTCAGCGGGCCGTCGTGGGTTCTGGGCGCTGACCAAGTCGCGGCCATCCGATGTTCCAGGCCGCCCAGAGACGATCGCACATGCCGAGATGAGGATATGCTTGTTAATCGTCAAAACGGCGGGAAAGCAGTGTTGTGCGCAGGCACGGCAGCCATTACGCAGACGTAACCGATCAGAGGCTGGATGGGGTCTCACAGCCGCCATCAGGCGTCGGGTTGCGCATCCGTTGAAGAAGTTGGGATTCAAGCGTGGCCTCTCTTGACCTGGAATGGGGGGAGGGCAAGGCATGGTGGCGACTTAGTCTTCTACGCGACTTGATCGCGAGTGCAGCGCCAACTGTAAATGCCTGAATTTGCTGCGCGGGCTGCTCAATCCGGTTACGGCGCCCATCCGCGTCAATGACGTCCACAATTGAATCGTTGAACCTCATTCTACGATCTGAATCCCCTCGAGCGAACTCTGGGAAAGCATGCGCCGCATCACATGTATCGAGCACTCGCCGCATTAGATCCCAGCTAAGCGCGTGGAACCCGCAACGGTGAAGGCCGATTGCGATTATGGTAGTATCCCACGGCCAAGAGGAACCATTATGATACGCGCTAGGACGATATCGTCGCTCATTGCTACCCAAAGTCCGGATACCCGCCCCGCAGAGCATGTCAGGCTGAAAGAGCGTGGTCACTATTGATTCGCGAAGGCTAATGAACTCAACCCCATCCAGCAGCCTTGAGAACAAGAGATGTCCCATGTTGGAGCCCCGAGCACCTATTGCTCGACGCGCACCTCCAGGCCCTGACCAGTCAACGCCGAGGGCTGGATAGCTTGACGTGCCGTCTGTCAACCAGAAATCACTGATGACAACAGAACGTATGACATCCGCCGCACGGCGGAGCATAGTAGGTCGATGGCCTGCAGCCCCTAGGTGTTCAAGCAGCTCGGCACCATCCAAACATGCATCGTACGCGATCGCCTGGACATCAACGGCCGCGATTGGCGGAGAAGCAACAGTACCGTCAACATGGCTGAACGCGTCCCATGAGTCCTTCCACACCTGATTCTCGATACCGTTAGGATTAGAAGGCTGAGAGACGAGAATGCCATCACCCGCCTCCAGCCGCCTAAGAAGCCAATCGACTGCTGCCAACAGTGACCCTTTTAGACCTTCGACGTTCCTTCCGGTGCGCGCCAGCGACGCTATAGCACTGACGAATAGCGGCGTGGTGTCAACGGCCCCGTAATAGGGCCATTTCCAGCCACTTGAACGGGTAATGCGTTGAGCAATCGGGTCAGCAGGATCGCGAACCTCGTGCGGTATGCGACCTGGCTCCTCTTCACTGGCCGCGTCCCATCCCAATCCCTGGTACCGCGCGAGCGCGCGAACGGTTACGTCAGTTAGGCTTGGGAACAGATGATGTACAAATCGTGCCGTTATGAGCGAATCGCGGCCGAAGAGGACCTCGAACTTTCGAAGTTCTTCTACCTGAGCGCTTTCGGCGAGGTGTGTCGAGGCCATCACGGGTCCCGTGCTGCCAATTTCCCGAGGCGTGGCCGCGCCGCACAGCTGCATCAGCGCGCGCAGGCTTGAGGAGAGGGCCCCCTGTTGGTGAAAAGACAGCGTTTCAGCTCGAACGATACGTTCACCTGGCAGCAACACCACGTCAGCCCTCAGCTCAGCGCCTCAAGTTCCCACACTATGCTCTATGAGCTGAGCGTTTATCGTTGACCGCTCGTCGCCATCAGTATTATAAACTCGAAGGCGCTTCGAAAAGAACGCGAAGATGCTGTCAGCACCGGTTACATGCAATTCGGTCCTTTCGCCATGTATCATTGGCAAGTCTTTCCAGACATTGTCATATCCAAACATGAGTTCTTTAAATTCCTGCTGTGCAGTATCTCCTGCATGATCATATACCTCGTCGACTGCCAGGCAGTCGTACACCAAGTACATGATTTGAGCCCGCCATTCTAGAACTTGTTCTTTCTGCCGTGGCGTGAGGTGTTGAGTCAACCGAAGGTCCGCTGACGTCTTATGCCGAACCGCCTCGAGACGCTCAGCTCGTGAGCTGATAGTGCCGAATTTTTCCCGGAGCTCAAGGTTAGCAAGTGCAGTGGCGCGCTGGCCCTGATGATCAGTAAGGGTGTCGATCTTTGAAATGGTTTCGTACTGCCTTTTTGATTGGCTACTCTGCCGACCGTAGATAAAGAAAGCTATTATAATGGCCGAAGATCCGAGGGCTAGTGAGATTACGCTTAGCGTGTCCGAAATCGACATCTTGTCCCCCTTTTATTTATCGAGGTATAACGAATAGCCGCTGCTGATGTACTGAACTAGGAGCATTTGACCTCAAGGTGTGTATGTTCGGAAAATCAATCATAACAGGCATCGATTGCTTTGGTCGAGCGAGACCAAAGGAGCGACACGTATATGCTGGCACGACGGGCGTTACGCGACAAGCCTCTCAGAATCGGTCGAGATCATTGCTTCCTCCGATGTAGGGCAACTACGCCTGTCGTCCGGCTGAGCAAGCCATGTGGTCCCCACTTACAGCATCCGCGTCGGGGCCAACTGGACAGGGCGTCCGCTCACGCCGCAAGTAGCGCGTCGGGGCGGGCGGGATCCTTCCAGGAAGGCAAACACTCGTCCGGCGCCTGGGCCTGTTACCCGGCCGAGTCGGGCAGGGTGGTACCGGCAGGCCGATCGGTGGTATCACGATGCGTGACGGAGAGGGTCGGCGAGAACGCACGCCGACCCGCCGATCTGCGCAGACACTTTGCCTGCCGCCAGCAGTAGTGGTCGCGCGTAGATTTGGGCCATCTGCGAGGCCTGGAACCCACTCCCCGCCGGGCGCTAGGTGGTGTTAGCCAAGAGCACGGTCGAAGTTAAAGGCGGCGCTGATGAGCGTGAGGTGGGTGAGCGCTTGGGGGAAGTTTCCCTGCTGCTCGCCGGTGCGGCTGATCTGTTCCGCGTACAGGCCTACGTGGTTGGCGTACGTGAGCATTTTCTCGAACGCCAGCCGCGCCTCTTCGAGGCGCCCGACGCGGGTGAGCGCCAGGGACCCGGCAAAGTCGTTCATGCGGTCTGAAGCAGCTGTAGCGTCCGCTGCGGGTCGCGGGCGTGGTGGCGGTTGGCGGCGGCGATGTTGGTCTGGCCGTCCAGGCGCAGCAGGCTGATGGCCAGGCTGCGCAGCGACGCCATCACGCGGGGCGCGTTTCCCGTCCTGACCAGCGATTTGTCCTCCTGATAGGTCACGTCCCTCACCCAGTGAAGGCGGTTTTCGATCTCCCAGTGGCCGCGGACCCAGGCGGCCAGGGTGGCCGGGCCGGCATCGCGGTCGCTGGTGATGAGGTAGACGACTTCGACGGTCTTCTTCCCGTTCTTCGTGACCGTGCGGCGCAGCTGCGCGACCTGGGCGGCGCCGTCGAACTCGACCCAGGCTGGCGCCAGAACGGCCTTGATGGTGCGGCGGGCCCGGCGGCCGTGATCCGTGCCCACGGACGACACGGCGGGGACGGCGGACCAGGGAAGCTTCCTCAGCTGCCGGTACAACGCGGGCATGTTGGCCTTGACGGTCATCACGTAGCCGGCGCCCCGGCCGAGGATGACCTGCGCGGTGTCATGCTGCGTGTGCATGGCGTCGATCGTGACGACCGCGGCGGCGAGGCTGGCGAATGCTTTCAGCAGGTCGCGCACCGCGGGGATCTCGTTGGACTTCGCGTCCACGGCGACCTGGCCGAGGACCGCGCCGATGCCGTGCGCCAGCGCCGCGACCAGGTGCGGGGCCTTCCCGTCCTTGTTCTTCGCGCCGCGGACGGTCTTGCCGTCGATCGCGATCACCAGGCGGCCGCCGGCCCGCACGGCCCTGGTATGGAGCCAGGCGCCGAGGACCCGGTCGAGCACATCCGCGCTGACCAGGGTGAACGCGCGCCGGAAGGTGGACTCCTCCGCCGCCCCGCGCACTGCGCCGAGGGCGGCCAGCGCCTCCGGCCCGGCGTCGGCGGCCCACTGCCCGATCGCGGCGAACGACTTCGAGCCCGCGATGACCGCCGCGATCCCGGCGGCGAGCAGGCCCGCCAGCGGATGCCGGCGGCCGCGCTTCTTCCGCGGGTCCGGGACCTGGGCAAGGAGATCGAGCAGGTACTGGCTGCGGGCAGCAGGGACAGGCGAAGATGTCATCGGCGGGCGGGTGTCCCTCGTGGCAGGCGATGGTGAGCGTGAGAACTTCCATCGTTCCGCCCGGGCCCTGCCCGCCACTCGCAGACACGCCGGGCACATCACCTGCCGCTACGGCACCCCAGGTCACAGCCTCAATTCACGACTTTGCCGGATCCCTGGGGTGAGCGCCTCGACGTACCAGAACGAGCACGCCGAGAAGGTGCCTTCGTTGCCGCGCACGCCGTCGGGGCTGGCCTGCGGGTCGTACCGGTAGACGAGGGAATCGGACACCAGACTGGCGGTCAGGGCCTCGAGAGTGGATAGCCACTTGGGTCGGTGGGTGAGATGAACTTGACCAGCGGCATCAGCAAGACGGCGGCGTCGAGGACATCGCCGCCTTCGTACTGGGCGAAGGCCTTCAAAGTCGGTGACCAGCCGTGGTCCATGATCCGCCGGTAGATCGTGTCGCGGGCCGCCCGCCAGCGATCCAGGTCCGCGGGCAGGCCCGGCGTAGGGCGAGCCGGATCGCGCGTTCCATTGCGACCCAGCACATCAGCTGGGAGTACAGGAACTTCCTGGGGCCGCCGCGGGTTTCCCAGATGCCCTCGTCGGGCTGGTCCCAGTGATCGCAGAGCCATCCGGCCCTTGTGGCGATCACGTCCCACTGGGCGCTGGAGATGAGCTGGTGCCAGCGGTCGTAGAGGTAAACGGAGTCCATGAGCTCGCCGTAGATGTCGAGCTGAAGCTGCCTGGCCGCGGCGTTGCCGATCCGCACCGGCTTGGAGCCTAGGTAGCCGGCCAAGTGGGGCAGTTCGCGCTCGGGCAGGTCGGCGCGGCCGTCGATGCCGCACATCACCGGCACGGGATCGGCGGCAGTATCTGCGCGCGCGGTGGCCCGCTCGAGGATGAAGCGCATGAACGCGTCCGCCTCGCTGGTGAATCCCAGCCGCAGCAGCGCATAGACGCCAAAGGCCGCGTCGCGGACCCAGACATACCGGTAGTCCCAGTTGCGTTCTTCGCCGATCTGCTCGGGCAGGTTGGTCGTGGGCGCGGCGACGATGGCGCCGGTCGGGGCGTAGGTGAGCAGCTTCAGCGTCAGCGCTGAGCGGTGCACTGTTCGCGCCAGCGACCCCGGTAGCGCGAGGAGGACAGCCAGCGCCGCCAGAAGTCGATGGTGGCGTCCCCCAGTTCCCGTGCCTGCTCGGCGGAGCATGGGCGCGGCGCGCCCGCTCACCTCGTCCAGCGCGAATACTGCCGACTGTCCCTCGGCCAGCGTGAACTCGGCCGTCACATCGCGGTCGTCGTGCTCGGCCGGCACGGTCGAGCACAGGCCCACCGTCAGGCCGGATGCGGTGAACACTATCCCGGCCTGCGTCTCGGTGAGGGTATGCGGATCCGTCCCATAGCCGAACCGCGGTGCGACCCGGGCCCGGAACGGCGACCCCCCGGACGCACACCACCCGCCGGATCAGCCGGTGCCTTTGCTCATCAAGGGGGCCGCTGCCCGGCATGAAGTCCTGGATCTCTCCGACGCCATCGGGTGCGGAAAAACGGGTGATCAGCACGTTGGTGTCGGGGAGGTAGAACTGGCGGGTTTTCGCCGGCGCCGTGGCTGCCAGTTCGAAGCACCCGCCCCGGTCTGCGTCCAGGATTGAGCCGAATATGCTGGGAGCGTCGAAAGACGGGCAGCAGTGCCAGTCGATGGTGCCGTTGGTCCCCACCAGGGCCACGCAGTGCAGGTCGCCGATTAGCCCATGCTCCGACACCGGCAGATACCCAGACTGCCCGGCCGTGCTCACCCCGCGGTCCGGAAACTCAATGTCAGCAGGCTCTGAGCCGGCGACGGCGGATCGGCCACTTGACTTGTCCCTTCGTGATCCAGCCCCCAGGCCCAGGCGCAGATTGGGCCATCCGCGAGGCTCGGGCAGATCAGCTTGCCGGCTCCGCTCATGCGCCGTGGGGGTGCTGAGGGGTCACCGGGCCCCTCGTTCCGGGGCTGGCTCGCCCTGTGCCGCTGCTATCCGGTCGTGCGCCGGGGATGGCGCGCGCACCTGGCGCAGCGGCCCGCTACGGAGCAGGATGCCGGCGGTGACTGCGCCGCCAGCGAAGATGCCGGCGGTCCACCAGAACGCGGTGTCATAGCCGTGTGCCAGTGCCAGTCCGGTCAGGGTGTGGCGGCCGATGATCCGGGCCGCGGCGATATTCGCGGCCAGGTAGGAGGCGACGGCGGCGGCGAAGATGGTGTTCAGCAGCGACGTGCCGACTGAGCCGCCGAGCATCTGGCCGACGGTGACAGTCGCGGACGCCACTCCAGCGTCCTGCGGGGCCACGCCGAACGTACCCGTGTTGATCGCCGGCGCGATCACCAGGCCCACGCCGATTCCGGCCAGGATGGTCGGGCCGAGCACGCCTCCGGCGTAGCCGGTGTGCGGGCCCAGCTGAGCCAGCCATACCATCGCGCCTGCCGCGGCCAGCATCCCGGACGCCATCAGCGGCCTGGGCCCGTATCTGGGCATCAGCACGATCGTGGACAGATTGGCCGCGATGATGAGGCCGGCGCTGAGTGGCAGGAACGCCACACCGGTCACGAGCGGCGAGTACCCGAGCGTCTGCTGCAGGTAGTAGGTCAGGAACAAGAAGATCCCGAACAGCCCGGCCGAGGCGAAAAGCATCGACAGGTAGGCGCCGCCCCGGTTGCGGTCGAGCACCACCCTGGGTGGCAGCAGCGGGTGGGCCGCCCGCCCCTGCCACAGCGCGAACAGCGCGCCAAGGGCCACGCCGGCGGCGAGGAACCCCCAGGTGGACGGCGCGTGCCAGCTGTGTGAGGCTGCGTTGGAGAAGCCGTAGACCAGGCAGAACAGCGCGCCGGAGACCAGCAGCACGCCGGGGATGTCCAGCCTGGGCTTAACCGGGGACGGCTGGCGCTGCAGCAGCAGCGCGCCGCCCGCAAAGGCCACCGCGGCGAAGATCAGGTTCACATACAGGCACCACCGCCAGGACAGGTACTGGGTCAGTGCGCCGCCGAGCAGCAGGCCCACCGCGCCGCCGGCCCCGGCGATGGCCCCGTAGACGGCGAACGCCCTGCCGCGGTCCTTCGGCCCGGTGAACGTGGTGGTCAGCAGCGACAGCGCTGAGGGCACCAGCAGCGCCGCGAACGCGCCCTGGCAGGCCCGCGCGGTGATCAGCATGGTGAAGTTGACCGACGCGCCGCCGATGGCCGACACACCCGCGAAACCGGCAAGGCCGGCCAGGAACGTCACCTTCCGGCCCAGCAGATCAGCTAGCCGGCCTCCCAGCAGCAGCAAGCTGCCGAACGCCAGCGAGTAGGCGGTGACCACCCACTGCCGGTCCACCGTGGTGAAATGCAGCGCACGCTGCGCGGACGGCAGCGCGATATTCATGATCGTGAGGTCCAGCACCACCATCAGCTGTGCCAGGGCGATCACGCCCAGGATGAGCCACCGCCGCCGGTCCCAGGCGCCGCCGGTGGGCGTGGCACCAGACATGAGATCCACCACTTCTCTCTGCCGTTACCGCATACGCGTAGGAGTTCGATATACTGACGATGTGATTACTGTACTCATAGTGCAACGAATTTGGGGGAACGTCAAGGCTCCGGCCGGGCCACGATGACCCCCCCACCCGACGCAACGAACCCGCCCGATGCGACGACCCAGCCGCCTGACTCAACGGGCCAGCCGCCGAGGCGGTACGCGTCGCAGGTGCGCGACGAGCAGGCCCGCCGTACCCGGCGGGCGATCGTCATCGCGGCTCACGACCTCTTCTTGGCCCAGGGTTATGCGGCCACGACGATCGACGGGATCGCGGAGGCCGCGCACGTGAGCCGGCGTACCGTGTTCAACTCGGTGGGCGGCAAGGTGGCCCTGCTCAAACTGGCCTTGGATTGGGCCATCGTCGGCGACGACGAGCCGATAGCCCTGATCGACCGCCCGGCGATCAAGGCGATCCTGGCCGAGCCCGACCCGCGCAAGGCACTCATGCTCTGGGTGCAGTCCGTGACCGACACCGCCGCCCGCATCACGCCGCTCGGCGAAGTGCTCATCGCCGCGGCCGATATCGACCCGGCGGCCGCGCAGCTGCTCGCCGAGGCGAGCAGCAACCGGATGCTGGGCGCTACCGTGTTCATCCGGTATCTCGCGTCCCTGGACGGACTGGCCGCCGGCATGACCGAGCAACGTGCCGCGGAGCTCTGCTGGGCGCTCACGGACGGCCACCTCTACCGGCGGCTGGTCGCCCAGCGCGGCTGGAGCACCGCCGACTTCAACCGATGGCTGTTCAGCAGCCTCGCGGCGGCACTGCTGTCTACCTGAACGGGCCGCAACCGGTGTCGAGGTCCGTCGTCGGTGAGGGCGCCGAGCCGCCGCAGCGCTGCCGTGGTGCCCCATGACGCGTGGCCCGCGGCCTGCTCAGTGAGTTCGGTACCGTCCCTACAGACCCAGCCGACCACGCTGAGCAGGCGTGCGACGATCACGGCTAGGTCGCCGGCGCATCACCCGCGTTGCGGTCGCGCCGGGCCCAGGACCTCGCCGCCCGGCTAAACGCTCTCCTCGCCGGCGCGGATGACCTACGGAGAGACAGGCCGCGCGCTGGGTGTGCACCCGAACAGTCTCAGGTACGCGGCAGCGACCGGCACGGTCGTGATCCGGTGGGAAGGCACGCGGCAGCCGACAGTCTGGACCGTGCCGTCACCGCGGCCCGGCCCTCGCGACGTCAGCCTCGAACTCGCGCGCCAGTACCTGCACATCTACGGCCTGCCACACCCGAGGCCTTTGGCCGGTGGGCGCGGATCGGCCGGTGGTCGGCGTCGCGGCGTTCGAAGCGCTCCGCATGTTGCTGACTCCGGTGCAGACACCGATGAGCGACGCGTGGATCCTCAGCCAAGACGAGGTCGCCTTCCGTGCCACCCGGGGCCCCGCAGCACCCGCACGGCTGATCCCAAGCGGCGACGCCTATCTCCTCCAACAGGGAGCCGGCCGCGACCTCCTGGTCCCGGACGCCGGCCGACGGCGCGCGCTGTGGACCCCGCGCGTCTGGCCGGGGTGACCTCCTCCTCGGCGGAGAGATCGCCGGGACGTGGCGGCGCGCAGGCACGGTGATGATGGTGCAACCCTGGCAGCGGCCGTCGCGCGCTGAACGCGCTGCGTCGCGGCGGAAGCGGGGTCCTTGCCATTGCCCAGCATGGCAGGCGGATAGCCATCCGCTGGGATAACTGAGCCAGGCTCAACTACGTAAGACGTACTCGCCTGACGGGCAGCAACGCAAGCAACGACGACGCGCCGGGCGAGGCGGGGCTAGAGCTGGTGATCGGTAGCCGGGGTTAGCGTGGCGGCGGCCGGTGGTGGCGGGTTGGCGTTCAGCGTGGTTGTCTCGTGGCGATGATGGGAGCGCGATGAGCGGCGATGGGCCTGTGGAGGTTGTCTTTCCCATATCGGCGGGCGGGCGCAGGAGCACGTCGGCGGTGGGCAGGGCGGTGGTTGCTGATGCGCTGCGGAAGGCCGACCCGGCCGGGGCAGGTGATGCGGAGCGGGACACGAACTGGCGTAAGGGCTACGTGGTGCACTTCCGCCGGCTCGTCGAAGCTGGGCTGGCATCGAAGGAGGATGCGGTATCGATCGCCAGGGACGGGCTGGAGTCGCTGCACGGGCGGATGCGCGTGGTGCATGCAGACGGCGGGGAGACTGCACTTGGCAGCTTGCTCTCGGCGCCTGCGGACCGGCTTGTCACCACGGTCACCGTGGCCGGTGCCGGGCAGGCCGGCGAGGGCCTGTCGCTGCCCTACCACGGCGACGTACTGCGCGGCGACGCGCTGCTGCGCCGGCTGGAGGGGTGGGTGGACAGCGGGGTGATCGAGCCGTCGTGCGCAGCTGCGGTCCGGACGGTCGCGGCGCACCCCGGGTGGCTCCGCCTGCCGGGCCACACGGTCGCCGTGCTCGGGGCAGGCGCCGAGGTGGGTCCTGTTTCCCCGCTGCTGAGCTGGGGCGCCCGGGTGATCGCTGTTGACCTGCCCCGTCCGCCTATCTGGGAACGCATCCTGGACACCGCACGGCGTAGCGCGGGGACACTTCTGGTTCCCGCCGCTGCGCACACGCTCAGCCGGCACCAGCCCGTGGGCAGCACCGGGGACCTCGCGGAGCGCGCCGGCCTCGACCTGACCAGCGACGTCCCCGCCGTCGCCGGCTGGCTCGCTACCTTTGATGGCCCGCTGGTGCTGGGCAACTACGTCTACGCTGACGGCCCGGCCAATGTCCGCCTGTCCGCTGCTGTGGACGTACTGACTATGCGCTTGCAGGCCGAGCGCGGCGATGTCGCGCTCGCATTCCTCGCGACGCCCACCGATGTGTTCGCGGTCCCGGCCGAAGCGGCCGCGCAGTCTGCCCGCGCCTACGCGACCCGGTCGGCAGGGGTGAAACTCGCCAGCTGGCCGCTGCGGACGCTGTCTGGGGGGCGCCTGCTCCGCCGCGCTTACCTGCCCGGTGCTGACCCCGGTATCAACGACAGCCTGGTGCGGCAGCAAGGACCTAACTATGCGCTGGCAAAGCGGCTGCAGCGCTGGCGGGCCACCGTTGCCAGTGAAGCCGGCGCGGCCGTGTCGATGAACGTCGCCCCACCGACCCGCACCAGGTCGGTCGTGAAGAACCAGATACTGGCAGCGGCATACGCCGGCGCGTACCGGTTCGGCGTCGAGGTCTTCGAACCTGCCACAACCAAGGTGCTCATGGCCGCACTCCTCGTCCATGACGTGCACACCGGCGGTGGCCCAGCGCACCCGCATCCCTGGCAGGACGAGGCGCACGCCGCCGCGCATGGTGGGCTGTGGCGCATCGCCTACACCCCCCGCAGCGCGCTCGCGCTCGCAGCGGCGCTGGGCTACCGCGGAGCCAGAAAATGATGCACCCCGCTCAGGCAGTGGGTGTGCCGCCGAGGCGGGCAGCCGACTGGGCACCCGGCTGCGGCGTGCTGGGTGAATGGGTGGACACCGCGGGGCGCCCAGACCGAAGGGCCAGTGGATCAGGTGGTCTGGTGCGGGCGGGTGTTGGCGCGGGCGACTCTTGCGCCCCATTCGATGAGCTGGATGCTGCAGTCGTCGTGCGCGGTCTGGCATTCGATGAGTACCGGGCCGCCTTTGTGCTTGTGTGCTTTGCTGATTGCGTCGGCCAGTTCTCCGCCGGTTGTCGCGGTCAGGCCTAGCCCGTGGCCGTCGTCGGCGTTCCAGGCGTCGATCAGGCGGGCGTAGTCCCAGTTCTTGAAGTAGTTGTATGGGCCGTCGTGAATCGCCGATTCGGAGACGTACCCGCGGTTGTTGACCAGGAAGATCACGGTTTCCTGGCCGTGGCGGATCATGTTGGCCACTTCCTGGGCGGTCAGCTGGAAGGAGCCGTCCCCGATGACCGAGACCAGCCGCCGGTCCGCCTCGAGGCCCATCGCGTAGCCGAAGCTGGCCGGGCAGGCCCAGCCGAGGGATCCCCATTGCATCTCGATCTCGAACCGGGCGCCGCCCGGCAGCAGGGTGAACGCGCCGTTGAACCCTGTGGGCTTGGGGCTTGGCGAGTCGGCTGTCGCGATGCCGGGCGAGGCGCCGATGCCACGCCTTGTCTAGTAGAGGCCGCTGGCGGCGCCGACCGCTAGGACCTGGCACTCCGGCCAGGGTCAGGCTCTGGTTCGGCCGCGAGGGTTATTCCGCCGCCGACCCCGGCGACGAAGAGCGGCGCTAGCGGCCGCCCAGCGGTGCCGTGGTGGGCACCACGCTGACCCACCACGGCTGCCGGGGGAATCTAGCGAGCATTAGCCGCGTCGTCCCGTTCGTGGCCTACTTCCCGGGACGACCCCTCAGGCGGCACGGCCTGGTGCCATGTCCTCAGCACTCAAGATTCCCCTCAGGAACTGGCCGGTGTAGCTGTCGTCAACCTGGGCTACCTGCTCGGGGGTGCCGGTGGCGATGACTTCGCCGCCGCGGGATCCGCCGTCGGGGCCGAGGTCGATGACCCAGTCGGCGGTCTTGATGACGTCCAGGTTGTGCTCGATGACGATGACCGTGTTGCCGCCGTCGACGAGGCGGCCCAGCACGCCGAGGAGTTTGCGGATGTCTTCGAAGTGCAGCCCGGTGGTCGGCTCGTCCAGCACGTAGATGGTCCGGCCGGTGGAGCGGCGCTGCAGTTCGGCGGCCAGCTTGACCCGCTGCGCCTCACCGCCCGACAGCGTCGGGGCGGGCTGGCCCAGGCGGACGTAGCCCAGCCCGACGTCGGCCAGGGTCTGCAGGTGGCGGTGGATGGCCGGGATGGGCGCGAAGAACCCGGCGGCCTCCTCGATCGGCATGTCCAGCACCTGCGCGATGGTCTTGCCCTTGTAGTGCACGGCCAGCGTGTCGGTGTTGTACCGGGCGCCGTGGCACACCTCACACGGCACGTACACGTCCGGCAGGAACTGCATCTCGATCTTGATGGTGCCATCCCCGGCGCACGCCTCGCACCGGCCGCCCTTGACATTGAAGGAGAACCGGCCCGGCTGATAACCGCGCACCCTGGCCTCGGTGGTCGCCGCGAACAGCTTGCGGATGTGGTCGAACACCCCGGTATAGGTGGCCGGGTTGGACCGCGGGGTCCGCCCGATCGGCCCCTGATCCACGTGCACCACCTTGTCCAGCAGGCTCATCCCGGCCACCCGCACATGCCGGCCCGGCACCGTCCGCGCGCCATGCAGCTCCCGGGCCAGCGCCTGATACAAGATGTCATTGACCAGCGTCGACTTCCCCGACCCCGACACCCCGGTGACCGCGATCAAACACCCCAGCGGGAACGCCACATCAATGCCCTTCAGATTGTGCTCACTAGCCCCCCGCACCACCACCTCCCGCGACCGCGACCGCTTCCGCCGCGTCCCCGGCACCGCGATGCCCCGCCGCCCGGTCAGATACGCCCCGGTCAGCGACTCCGCGCTGGCCAGCAGCTCCCCCAGCGGCCCCGACACCACAATGCCGCCGCCATGCTCACCCGCACCCGGGCCGATATCCACCACCCAGTCCGCCGCCCGGATGGTGTCCTCATCATGCTCCACCACGATCAGCGTGTTACCCAGATCCCGCAGCCGGATCAGCGTATCCAGCAACCGGTGGTTATCCCGCTGATGCAGCCCAATCGACGGCTCATCCAGCACATACAACACCCCCACCAGACCCGACCCAATCTGCGTCGCCAGCCGGATCCGCTGCGCCTCCCCACCCGCCAGCGTCGCCGACGCCCGATCCAAAGACAGATAATCCAGCCCCACATCCAGCAGAAAGCCCAGCCGGGTGGCCACCTCAGCCAGGATGGGGCCCGAGATCTGCTGATCCCCCTGGGACAGCCTTAGTGCTGGCAGAGTCGTGGCCAGCTCCCCGATCGGCAGCGCGCACAGGTCCGCGATGGACCGGCCGTCGACGGTCACCGCGCGGGATGCCGGCTTCAGCCGGGCCCCGCCGCAGGACGGGCAGGGCACTTCGCGCATGAAACCCGCGAACGAGTCGCGGCTTGCCTCATCCTTGCCGTCGTCATGCTGTCGCTCGATGTAGGGGATCGCGCCCTCGAAGCGGGCGTTGTAGGAGCGCTCCCGCCCGGTCCTGGTCGTGTACTGAACATGAACCTGCTGGTCATGTCCGTGCAGCAGCGCATGCTGAGCGGCGGCGGGCAGCCCGGCCCAGGGCGTGTCGATGCTGAACCCGAGCGCGTCGCCGAGCGCCTCGATCAGCCTCATGAAGTAGTCGTTGACGTGCCCGCCGTTCCACACGTCGATCGCGCCCTCGGCCAGCGTCTTGCCGGGATCCGGCACCACGAGCTCGGGGTTGACCTCCATCCGTGTGCCCAGGCCGGTGCAGTCGGGACAGGCGCCCCAGGGGGAGTTGAACGAGAACGACCGCGGCTCAAGCTCGTCGAACGACAGGTCGTCGTAGAGGCACGCCAGGTGCTCGGAGAACATCCGCTCCCGATGGGGGTCGTCCTCGGGCAGGTCGACGAAGTCGAGCACGACCATGCCACCAGCCAGGTCAAGCGCGGTCTCCACCGAGTCCGTCAGCCTGCGCCGGGCCGGCTCCTTCACGGCCAGCCGGTCGACGACCACCTCGATGTCGTGCGTCTCGTGCCTCTTCAGCGCCGGCGGCTCGCCCCCCGGGTCAACGCTGTCCAGCCGGATCACGACGCCGTCGACCCTGACCCGGGAGTAGCCCTTGGCCTGCAGCTCGCGGAGCATCTCCACGTACTCGCCCTTGCGGCCGCGGACCACAGGCGCCAGGACCTGGAACCTAGTCCCCTCCTCTAGCTCCAGCACCCGGTCGACGATCTGCTGCGGGCTCTGCCGGGCGATCGGCCGGCCGCAGATCGGGCAGTGCGGCTTGCCCACCCGGGCGTACAGCAGCCGCAGGTAGTCATAAACCTCGGTGATCGTGCCCACGGTCGAGCGCGGGCTGCGGCCCGCCGTCTTCTGGTCGATCGAGACCGTCGGCGACAGCCCATCGATGAAGTCAACGTCGGGCTGGTCCATCTGCCCGAGGAACTGCCGGGCGTAGGCCGACAGCGACTCGACGTACCGGCGCTGCCCCTCCGCGAAGATCGTGTCAAAGGCCAGGCTCGACTTGCCCGACCCCGACAACCCGGTGAAGACGATCAAGGCATCACGCGGCAGGTCCAGCGATACGTCCTTCAGGTTGTGCTCGCGCGCACCGCGGACGACGAGACGGTCAGCCACTTTGAACTCAATGCTCCAATAGGAATATGGTGCCTGCACGGCATGAGGCCCAAGGGATAATCAGTTAGGCATCTATCTGCGATGGCGCCGACACCGCAGCGCCTCAGCCACGCCCTCGATCTGCCGCAATCCACGCGCCAACACATGACAAGCGCTTCATCCCTAGTACCGACAACAAAAACAGGGCGCCAGAGATTCCGGTTGGGTACTGGCCGTCACGGTCGAAAACCCAGATGCAGCATTGCGGCGCGTCTACGACGCAGATCACTCTCCCCACCAGGGCCTCTCCCAGAAGTGGTGCGCCCCGGTGATCTTGGAGACTGGTCCGCTTGGCTGCCTGTCGCTCAGGCGGCCGATGCTTGTGCCTGGTAGAACGCTTCCTCGTATTCGAGCGGCGAAACGTTCTTACAATAAGAGTGTATCCTTTTAGCGTTGTACCATTCAACCCATTCCATAGTGGCCTTCGTCACATCGGCGATTCCTTTCCACGGGCCGCGCAGGTCGATGAGCTCCCGCTTGTACAAGCTGTTGAGCGACTCCGCAGCGGCATTATCGTACGAATCGCCCTTGGACCCGACAGAGCGAACGGCACCGACCTCGTCCAGCCGATCGGTATAGCAGATCGACGTATATTGCACACCACGATCGGAATGGTGGATGAGCCGGTCTCCGACGCGGTCTTTCCGCCTCCAGATTCCCATTTCAAGAGCATCGAGGGCGAGTTCGGCGCGCAGGTGATCTGCGACAGCCCACCCGACGATCCCGCGCGAATAAAGGTCCATGACGAACGCGGTGTAGCACCATCCGGACGCGGTCGGCACATAGGTGATGTCCGCGACCCAGCGGGCGTTCGGTGCCGCCGCGCCGAAATCACGCTCCAGCAGGTCAGATGGGCGATCGGCGGGATCAGAGGCCACCGTGGTCCGCGGCTTCTTCGCCGGCGTGCCCACCCCGGCGATGCCCAGTTCGCGCATCAGGCGCTCCACCGTGCAGCGGGCCACCGCGACACCGGCCGCGTTCAGCTCCAGCCAGATCTTCCGCGCCCCATAGATGCGGTTGCCCGGCCCCGGCTGATCCCAGACAGCCATAATCCGTTCTTTCAGCTTCTCATCACGCAACCGGCGATCCGGCGGCCTGGCCTCGCGGCGTTTCGCGGCATAATACGTGCTGGATGGAAAACTCAGGGCAGCGCAGATCGGCTCCACACCAAACCGATCCCGATACGTATCGACGAACCCGACGAGCGCTACAGTTTGAAGTCGAGTTCCCGGGCGAAATAACTACTGGCCGCCCGCAGAATCTCATTCACCCGCTCCAGCTCGGCCACCCGGCGCTTCAGCACCCGGATCTCCGCCGCCTCCTCCCGCGACGTCCCAGGACGCGTCCCGGCATCGACCTCAGCCTGGCGCACCCACTTCCGCAGCGTCTCCGCCGAACCGATACCCAACTGCATGGCCACCGACGTAATCGCGGCGAATTCCGTGTCGTACTCGCTACGCACGTCGGCGACCATCACCACCGCCCGCCGGCGCAGCTCCGCAGAGTAAGGGGACTTTCGAGCCATGACTTGATCTTCCCTCCTGATCAAGTCTCCAACGAACCCGGGATGACCCAAAGGGACTTAAGATAATCGCGCGGTGGAGTCCTGTGGGATCTGCTCGTGGCGGGGTGTCCCATCCCGTGTGTACCGTTCTTCGCAGGCGTGAGGCGCGGCGGCCCGAAAGGAGGCCGCCGAAGGAAGGGTCATGCGATGACGAGGTACCTGATTTCCTTTCCCAGCGGCGCGATGGACGACATCCCAGGGGAGGAGATGCCAGCTGTCGACGAGGCCGCCCACGCGGTGGTCCGGGAGGCCAAGGATGCCGGCGTCCTCCTCCACGCGGGCGGACTGGACGAGGACGTAGAGCCCGTCATGGTGGCAGGTGACGGGACGGTCACCGCGGGCACCTACCCCGAGACCAAGGAGCTCAACGGAGGTTTCACGGTCATCGACGTGCCCTCACGGGAAGCAGCCTTGGAGTGGGCCACGAGGTTCGCGGCCGCCTGCCGCTGTGCGCAAGAGGTCCGCGCGTTCGGGTTCGACCCGCTCGTCTGAGCGAACACGCCCTCCCAGGCAAGACCTGCCCGGGCGGGCTCCACCAGCACGACCCGCTCATCGGCAGATCCGGCCGAAGGTGGCGCGTAGTGCCCGAATCCCGTATGTATCAACTGATGATCGTTGCGAAGCGTCGCCGGCCAGAGACAAAAACTACCTGACGACTCCTGCACCGCGGGTCGGCCCACTACGCTGGGCGGACGTCTTGCCGTTCTCTAACGGGCGCTGCCCGAGGCCAGGAAACGATCATGTGCCCCATGCCCGGAGATGATGTGGCATCCTCTGTTATTCCAGGGCCCCGGCCCTCCCACCACTCCGGGCCTGGCTATGTGGCGAACGCCAAAGCGCCCGACTTCGAACTAGACGAGCCACTGCGAGGCGCCGCGGCACGGTGGCTCAACCTTGTTCCCGCCGAACACCGCCATGAGGGCCGGGAATCGGCGAAGGACGCTCTGGAGACGCTGCGGAAACACACCCGCAGTTGCCCTGATCATCCGCTGGGGGCCTTGTGGGTGGCCCATCGCCACCTGAGGGATCCGGTGCCCGCGGTCCGGATCGCGTCGCTCGTGCTTGCCTCGGAGGCGCTGTGGTGGCTTGGGCATTTTGAGGATGCACGGAGGGCCGCCCAGGCGGCGGCCGACGCTGATCCGCACTCTGCCCAGGCACTGTGGCGCCTCGCGGTCGCGCTGTACCGTCTGGGCCGGTTCGAGGAGGCGGGCGAACGCCTCGATGACCTTCTGAAAGTGGCCAGCCGGTTCGCTCCTGGGTGGGCGCTGCGAGGCCAGGTCAAGGTCTGGATCGACGCGGGCAGCCCTGACGCGGGGCGGGCCGACTTCGCCGCTGCGGCGGCGCTGACTTCCGGTTCGGGCAGCTGGGTGGTGCCGTACCGGATGTCGGGTGCTGATTTCCAGGCCCAGGCTGAGGCAGAGATCAGCGTTCATGACTCCGAGACGGGCGCTTCCTCCGGCGGCTTTGTGGACGTGATGTTGCTGCCGGAGAAGTCGCGGGTGGAGCGGGGCGTGGATCCGGATCGCCGGTGGCATCTGGAAGGGCCTAGCACTGGGGGCGGCGATTCGGACAGTTTGTTTGGCGGGCTGGGCGGGGACTTCGCTGCAGGAGCACGCTCGCGAGTCTCCTTCGGGAACAGGTTCGTTCTTTATCAGCGGAACATCGAGAACCTCTGTAAGGACAGGGCGGGTCTGCACGAGGAGATCCGGAAGTCGGTGGCCGAACTTTTCGATGCGGCCCTCGAGTCCCACGCGGCGATCGCGATCAAGGGCGCGCCTGAGCAGCACGCCGAGGGGGCAGACGTCCCAGCGGGTGAGGACGGCCAGCGCTAGGCCCATAGGAATCATTCCCATCACCTGGCGTGCTCCGCTTGCTGCGGACAATCCGGACACGCTTACCCCGGTGTGGATAGCGTGCACGCGCCGGCGGCCGGACCACCATCAGGAGCTACAGAAGAGCGCAGTAGGCCCACACGGCCCCGCCCCGGTGGCGTCATCAGCGCGCCGTAGACGGTGATGGTGGTGGCGATGAGCTGGGTGCCGATTACCGCGCCGAGTAGCGGGAGGGCAGGCCAGTCCAGAACGGACCGCGGGTGTGGGTGACGAAGATGGTCAGGTGTCCGACACCAAAAGCTTGAGGTGGGCGCTGCGGACAAGGTTCTGTTTGGCGCAACCGGCTGTTCGCTCCGCGGGACGGCGAGTAATTCAGTATTCACTGGTACTTCGGGGTGGTGACGGCGGCCACGCCACGTCAGCACAATCGTCTACCATCTGAGGTGAACCCTGCCGCGTCCATCGCCTGTGATTCTGGAGAACCTATGCCTAGGGAGCTATTTGATGAAGATGAGGTGAATGTTCTCATCAATCATTACCGGCGGCTTATTCTTACTGGTCAGATAGAGGATGGTGAGCGATTGCCGTCTATCCGTGAACTGACCGAGCGTCATGGAATTTCCGAGTCCGCCGCTTCGGGCCTCTACGAGGCCCTTGAAGCACGAGGCCTAGCGAAGCGTGGTCACGCTTATTCAAGCTAGCCTGCGCCCCGCTTGACGCGCCCCAGCGCTGACGTCGGCGCTGGGGCGGATAGCCGCTTACTCGAGTTACTCGTAACCCAACTCCGTGTACTTCCTCGCGTTCCCACGCGCGAGATGAGCCGGGTAACGTTCTTCGTTCAGCTTAATTTTTGCTTCGAGCGCTTCCCCCAGGTTCACGCCGGTGACATCAGCAAGGCGGAGTAGGTAGCCGAACACATCCGCCAGCTCATCGGTGACTCTGGCCGCTAGCTCAGGGTCTTGCATCAGGTCGGACGCCTCGCTGTCCGTACGCCATTGGAAGAGTTCCGCTAGTTCGCCAAGTTCACCCATTAGCGCAAGTATAAGGTTGCGTGGGTTATGATACTTTCCCCACTCACGTTCGTGAGAAAATTTACGAATAAGCTCCATTAGGAGGACAAGGTCATTGCTCCGACCGGCCGACTCCTCCGGTGTTTCCTGCGGTTCCTCGTTACGACTTATTCCGTCACCCAAGCTGCACCACACCGAAGTATCAACTGGCCAAACGGGTCTGACGCCCGCGCCAAGGCTTGAGCATAAGGTTGCAAATGCGCATGAACGCTGCTGCCATGGCAGATAACGAACAGCAGGCAAAATGAGTCGCCTCGAACATGGCGCAATGCGGACTCCTCTTCGCCTGCCGCCCTTTTGGGCGCTGAACACCAACGGGGATGCGGCCCCTACGCACCGTGCACCCTAACCGGTCTACGCCGACCTCAGCACGACATACCCTTTCCTTTGCTAACTTAACACTTTGTGCCGTGGGACCCTAGCCAAACCGGACGGCAGCCCGGACCGACTCCACGGCGACCACCTGCTCCAACGAGATGTGGCCCGGCCCGTCGCATCCCGAACTACGGTTACGTCCTGGGTGGAGTGCGGTGGCCCAGGCGGGCCCAAACACCGAGTCTCCCCTGGCGCGAGCGACTGTCCGGTAGCGGCCACATGGCTGATCGGTGCCACGTCGGCCGGGGTAATGACCCGCAAAGCGCCTAGCCGGAGGCTGCGGCGTTTGCAAAGGCAGGGGCAAACTTTCCGTGCGACATGTAGCAGTGATGGACCCGAGCGGTGGTCCGGTCGCGGGTGCGGGTCAAAGAAGCCAGTAGCCCGAGAGGCTAGCACGATGGCAGTAGGCGTATCCGAACAGGAGCCTGCGGCGCATGAGTTACGACTTCAACGCGGTGAATACCAAGTCCGGATGGACATCGTTCTTCTTATTGCTTTTCTCCAACGACAGTATGCCACTTCTTACCAAATGGGTCGGTGGTTACCCATCTTTCGACTAGGGTGAAGCCGTGCTTAGTGAGGGCCTCCTCCAGTTCTGCTTCCGTCATGGAACGACGATACCGCAGAGGCGCCGCCACATAGTCGGTCTTTGGTTCCCAGCCTTCTCCGCTAATCTCTGACACCGTGGTCGAAAGAGAGAGAATGCCACCGGGATTGAGCAGAGAGCGGAAGCGTTCGAAAATGTATCCCTCAGCAATCCTAGGGAAAAGATGCAGCAGAGCCTGCTCCCAGATCGCATCATACGTGACAGGAAACTCGGCGGTAAGAAAATCGCCGATGATGACTGGTGTGAGCGGGCTCCGCCGACGAGCCAACTCGGCCATCCTCGGTGAAACGTCCACTCCAGTGGCATTGAAACTCTTTTTGTGCCCCGCCAGCATAGAGAGCGCTAGGCCGACCCCGCACCCGACGTCCAGAATTTTACTCGCGGACGGGACATACTCGGCCACATAGTCAACTCTATCCTGGGTTGTCGTAAAGTGTGCACGCGACTTCTTGTCATATTCGTCCGCCAAGGCGTCATAAACGCAGCGATGACGATCGTTGACCTTATCAAGAACCCGTTGCAGATCAGTGCCCCCCGACCGCGGGGAGGCCCAGGAAAGCCGAGTGCCCTCCGTCCCGGAGGTCTCATCTATAACAACGTATGACATGAGGCTCATCAATCATGAGTAGGTAGGGTCCGGGTTGGGCGGAGAAGGGCGTTCGGTTAGCCGTGCGGACGGCCATCGGCGCTGCCCTCAAGCCCATGCAGAAGCCTAGCGAAGTTCTGTCGGCGACCGGGCAGTACGGCGCGATCTTCCAGCGTTTTCCGCACGAGTGCCCAGCCTGGACATTTGCCGTTCGTCCAGCAACTTTCGGTCCCCCGTTGGCACATTCCGTATCCCTACGTGTTCCCTGAATCACCGCCTGCAGCCAGCGATCTGCACTGAGCGGCCCCCGTCCTGCTCACCGCAAGCCCAGGCGCCGCGTCGATCGAACCGTACCGAAACAGAATCAATTCCAGGGTCGCCACCAGTTCAAGCCGATCCCGTTCCTCCGCTTCGGGAAGGGCCGTTTTGACGGCCACCTGGGGACAGTATCCATCACCGAGAAGATCAAGAATTCGTGGCAGGCGCCCCCACCTGGTCACTACCGCCGCCCCGCCCTGCGAAGTAATAAGATTGATCCCGCTTGCTCGGAGATAAAACCTGCTCACACTGCTCAGCCGGTATCCAATGGCAGCATCTGCAGGCTGAATCACCGGCATGCCGTGCGTTCCGCCTGATTCGTCCCACGATCGCACTATCCGGCCACCCACCTCACGATACTTCCACTCAATGTCATGAACAGGTTCAAAATCGTAGGGGAGTCGCTTGTTACGCAACCGGACGAGCGCTAGATCTGCTTGCCGCCACCGGCCGAGGTGACCAATCCCTTTCGTGTCGAGAACGGCCCGCTCGAACGACGGCGTTACGTATGAGAGCATGGTCGGCTTGAGACTCACCTGGCCGATTGACCTCAAGATCTGCAGCAGCTGCCGCCGGTCCACCACTGAACACCGGTTGGTCAGGATCTGGGGCAGCACCACCGCGATCGTCCCATCGATCCGACACGCTCCCACGGCCGTGTGCAGCCACGCTCGGTAGTGTTCGAGATACCAGGGCGGATCCATGACGACGACATCCGCCTCGGGTGCATCCAGGTACGGTTTAGCATCAAGATCCCATTCGACAACCTCAAGTCCACCGGCCCTGGCAGCTTCGGCCAGACCCAGGCTCGTTCGCTCCAGGACCTTTGACCGATCGAGGATGCGGACCTCATCCATAACGCTTGCGGCCTGCCTGCCCAGCGATGGCACGCCCAGGCCGAGCATCGATCGGCCGCTGACCGATGAGAGCAGCCGTTGCACGGATGGCATGTCGAAGTACCACTGGGCCTCGACCGGATCAAATTCGTCAGCTGCCCATGCCGTCCCATCCTCGGGCATTCTCGCTGCGATAGGGGGACCGGCTGGCACCCCAGGAGAGACGGCTCTCCCGGGTAGTGCGTCCAGGCTTTCCCGGACTATCGTCGGAAAGGCCCCGAGGCTTCGCTTGTATAGCTCGCTGTCCGGCAGGAGGCGGTGCGCAAGTTTAGTTACCCGGTTCTTTACCATTGATCGATACTCGTGGGGCGTCAGCGCGCCACCACGTATACCCGCGATACGCCTGGTCATCAGGCGCGCCTCAGCCCGAAACCGCAGGTCCCTGACTTTCCGGTAGCTCATCACGTTAGGTCAGCCTTCAGTGCGCTGGGCCGGCGCGGGGAAGCCGAAGATACGCTCAAAATACCCTGCGGCCGCTATGGTACGGGCAGCAACACGCGGATCGAAGCGATCCGCCAGAGGTGCTCCTGCAGACGCGATCTGGTGGGGCGCGGAACTGACGTTCGCATGATGCCTCCAGTTCATGGTCATCTTATCGCCCAGTCATGACCGGTTTCCCGAGGCCTGGGCCTGGATCCGGAAGCGCCGAATCTGGGAATCCCGCCGAAACGTCTCGTTAAAGAGCATGATTCGGCCACTTATTCCATTCTCCTCAATATTATAAAGGGCGAGTGAATTGTCGTGGCCATCGCGAAATTCCGCACGCAGCCAACCATCCGATGCTCCCGCCGTGCCCGCTCCGCAGACCGCCGTCTGCCAGTCGCCGTCGGAAGTGATGATGCGGTACCGAGCCTCATGAAGATGACCGTGAAGGAAAAGGCTAACCCGGTTGTCGCTGAGCTTATCCAGGACACTGCCGGCGTCATGTACCCCGAGCATGATGCGTGCCTGAATCGGGATCTGCGGATTACCCGGCAGTTCGACCGGAGTTGGTATCAGGTGATGATGCGCAGCGACCACATTGATCACCCGTGTCTGCCCCGGGTGGCGCAGGTAGTCGTCCTGCATCAGGTTGAGCTGGGTGTCGTAGCCGTGGCCGAAGAGCCCATCGTCGCGCTCGTCAACATCGAGCATTCTCACCGAGTTGACCGGCAGCACGTTCACCCGGAAGTCAGCGAATTCGTAACGGCGTAGCCGGATGAGGTCCACTTCCGGACCACCGTAGAGGTCCTGGTGGAATTTCCGGTATAGCCCTTGATGCGATCGCTCCCGGTCGCCTGGCCGGGCAACGTCGTCTGCGCCGGGCACGATTACCACGTGTTCACGGCTGACATTGGGGAGCTGTCGGCACAGCCCGTCTACAAACGCCAGCGCTTCGGCGTAGCCAGCCTCGGTCGGGTCGCCGGAGACGAAGTTCCCGCAGATGACAACCAGCCCAACCGCCGCCAGGTCGATGTCATGCACGAGGAGGGCCCGCGCGATCGCCTCCTCGGTCGTGATGAAGCTCCGGTGCGGAGCCGCCACGGTGCTCCAGCGGTGGTAACGCCCAAAGCGCATGTCGGCGAGATGGAGGATGGAGCGACCTTCAGCCGGCACCACCAGCGGCTCTGGGGTCGGCTGAGGGTCAAGGTAAATGGTCGCCTGGGTGCTGGGCAGTTCCCCGAAGCGCTGCACGAACTCCTCATAGTCGGATTTCCTTATCGACCTCAGGCTCAGCCAGGCCGGATACGGCTGACCTCGGTAATAAGCCGGGGTGAGATCTTTGTCAGGCGACTCGATGGGGTCACCGTCACCTATCACCACCTCGTCGCAGTAGGCCACGTAGAACAATCCCTCGGCTCGCCCCCACAGACCTACCTCGCGGTTGCGGAGGCGTTCCGCCATCACCGACGTGTGGTCGTCGTCGTAAGCCGCCTTGAACCAGCCCCACCAGCACCGGCCGTGCTGCTGGATGATCCACTCGTGCTCGTCGATGGTGACGGCATCGGTGGCCCCGGGGTCAGCGTAAGAAAACCTCAGCACGGCTTCTAGCTTCGTGCGGACCAAGCGGCGGTCGGTACTGGCCGGTGCTGGGGCGTCGGCCACGTCCGCCCGGTGGTCTGGGCGGGAAGCGCCACTCGAAGTTGGCGCCTCGCTGGCTTCAGCCACGAAGCGGAAGAGGAACTCGGCGAAGTCGCGGAACGCTCTGTTGCGGATCTCGCGGAACCGGGTATCGCTGGGCTCGCCATAGGCTTCCTGGGCCACCTGGAGCAGCTTGCTCGGTGGCAGCCTTACTCTGGCCATACCGGTGTCGGTGCCGAAGAACAGATCCGCGATCATCCGGGCATCGTCCGGGTCGCTTCGCCGGTAAGCGGTCAGAGCATCGCTAAGCAGCCGCTTGATCTGTGGGATGCGCCGCTCCGACTCGAATCCCCGGGCCGCGGTGTAATCGGCTGCGAGCCGTTCAAACCGGGGACAGTTGACCGGCTTCTGGTTGTGTGTGCTGCGATCGAGTCCCTCGACACCGCGCACGCGGCAGTCGGTCAACTCGCGGGCGAGCATTTCCGCGCGGTCGCCCTCATCGCGGTTAGACATCGCCCAAGTTTGGCACGAACGACGCGCAAACGGTTGCCTGGGAAGCGTCACCCGATAGCGGCAGGAACGCGCGCTAACGGCCAAGGTCACCCGGGCACGAGGCAATGCGTGAACGCGCACCGGACTCTCCTCGGCTTGTGCCTGCCGCCCCCACCAGAGATCGCCCATGCCGTACCGCCGGAACGAGACACGGGGTGACCTCGACGTTCGCTGACCAGCGCCGATGCAGAGGCGCTGTCGCGGACCGCACCGCTGGCCACGGACGCTGCCTACGATCTGGCGAGGCCGACCCGGGCAATGTTGGCAGCTCGATCCTCGCGAAAGACAGATGAAGGTCACGCGAATCGTTACGAAAAGTTGCCGAACTTCGCCTGTACTCAGCCCGCCTGGCTCTCCCTTACCTGCCACGGCCAGGCCACAAGGCGGGCTATACGTCCGCCTTACCTTCCGGCGAGGCAGCCAGTTAGCACCGCCGGGAGCTGCCCGATAACAGCGGGGGTCAGCAGCACCACGCTGCGGGCCCCCTGCCACCGCAACTCCGATCGCCAGGCACGCATGAGATCGGGACTGAGCGGGAAACCGGTCACCGCTACGCACGCGCCCGCTAGGCCCACCGACAGTCTCGGCACGGAGTCGCTCAGGCCCTGCAGGCCAAGCACAGCTAGTGCAACCCGGTTCCCTACTGGCACCCCGGACTGCCGCAGGCTGGTCAGGTCCGCGGCGGCGGAGTCCATGGCCCTGGTGAGGGTGCCTCCGCTGGGATCGAGGCCAACTCCGTTTCTGTTGCCCACCTTGGCGATTATCTGGTCCGCCCACGCGGTCAGCTGCTGCTGGGCACGGCCGCGCAGGCGGGCAAGGTCATTGCTGATGAGCGCGTGATAGGCGGCGACAGCCTTTTTGTGCTCGGCGACCTGATACGAGGTGGCCCCGGGAGTCAGCGGCGGCGGGGGGGCAGGCACTCTCATGGTGGGGTCCGGCGGGGCGAAGAACGACCCGAGCTGCCGCCCGCTGCCCGCATCGATCACGATCAGGTGCTCGCCACACCGCGCGGTACCGGTCACCATGGCCTGGAACTGCGGCCAGACCAGGGCGGACGGACCCCGGTCGAGAACCACTGCCTCGGCCAGCGGTGAGCACGGGACCGCGTTGATGGTGACCAGCCGCGTTTCGTTGGCCCGGGGTCGCAGCAGCGTGCAGCCTGCCGCGGCCAGGGCAAGCACCACGCCCAGGATCACGGTGGCCACCGCGCGCGGGATACTCGGCCAGGGGGTCGTGTTCATTCTCCGGGCTCCTCTCCGATCAGATGTGCTCGCAGCGCGGTCTCGATCGCCGGCATCTGACTGACCGGGTGGCCCTGGAGCAGGCAGGCCTTGAAGCGCACCACATAGGCATCCACCAGCCGGTCGCGGTCGCGGCGGCGCCGGGCCAACCGTTCACGCGAGGCGCGCGCCTCCTTCTCCGCCCGGCTGGCCAGCCGCCGCGCCCGGGCGGCCCGCGGCGTCTCGGCGCGCCGCAACGCCCAATAGCCCGCCGCCACGAACACCCCGGTCGCCGCCGTGAACAGCGTGGCGCCTACCAACGCGGCGAGCGGGCTGTCCGCGCCCACGGCGAGGTAGGAATAGCGCAGCACTCCGAGGCCCGCCACGAAGCCAGCCAATCCGGTGGCCACAGCGCGCCATGCCTTCCGGTTCCGGTCCCGGTAGTGGTCGAGAGCGATCTCACCGCTTGCCAGCCCGGCCAGGAACAAGGCCGTCCAGACAGCGGTCTGCAACTGGTCGTTACCGAGCGCTTGGGCGGCGAAGTTGCAGGCGACGGCGTCGAGCATGACAGTGACGCCGGCGATAACAAACTGCCGTGTCCGGGGTGCCCGCCGGTCCGGGTCCTCGGCCTGGATAGCTGCGTGCGCTACGCGTAGCTCGTTGGCCCGCGCCTCCGCCTGCCGCTTGTCCTTGATCGCGTTGATGACCGCGTCGGCGCCGTGCAGCACCCTCGTCCACAAATCCTCGTGCATCGGGTTCTGGGCGTTGAACCGCCCGATGAGCAGGCCGACCTCGGGCGGTTCGGGCGCGTCCGGCGGTCCGGACTGGGGGCTTCCGGGTCGCGGCGGGTCCGGCGGCCCTACGCGCAAGGTAGATACCTGCCGCTGTGGATCCGCCGGCGCGACGTACGGGTTGGTTGTCATCTGCCACCTCCTGAGTTGTGCGGCTGGATGTCAGCCGACTCGCCCAGGGTCGCCAGCGGAACTTCCGAACGATAGGTGAAGGAGACGGAACCAAGCGGCGAACTCTTGCGAATGCGCCAGCTACGGAGCGTAACTCAGCTAAAGAAAACGCAAACGGTGGGAATTCCTCGCGAAAAGCTGCCCGGAACCGCCGAAGGACACCGTCACTGCAATCCCTGGGCACCGGTCCCTCGCGTCCCGGCGGGGGAGACTCCAACTTCCTGGATTAGTTAGCTAACTAACTTGACGTTCAGGAAACGAGCGTGCGGTACTGAGTCAGGTAACTAACTCACATCGGAGGCGTCCGGGCATGGAATCACCACAGGGACAGGTCGTGTCAGCCGCCGACTCGCGCCTCATGCTGCGCTCGCGGCTGGGCGTACTCACGCTGCTGCTGCTGTGCGCCGTTCAGTTCCTCGACATCGTGGACACGTCGATCGTCAACGTCGCATTGCCGTCCATCCAGCGCAGCCTGCACTTCTCCCAGCAGAACCTGCAGTGGGTAGCCAGCGGCTACATCCTCACCTACGGGGGATTTCTGCTTCTTGGGGGACGCCTCGGCGACCTGCTCGGCCGTCGGCGCATGCTGATCACCGGGCTTACCGTGTTCGCCTTGGCGTCGCTGACCGGTGGACTGGCCAACATCTCGGGCGTGCTGGTCGCCGCCCGCCTCGTTCAAGGCATTGGTGCCGCGCTCATGGCACCCGCGGCCCTCTCCCAGCTCACGACCACGTTCCGTGAGGGCAAGGACCGCAACACCGCGCTAGGGGCCTGGGGGGCCATCAGCGGGGTGGCAGCCGCGGCCGGCGTCTTCCTCGGCGGCCTGCTCGCCCAGGGCCCCGGGTGGCGATGGGTCTTCTTTATCAATCCTCCGATCTGTGTTCTCGTGCTCGCCGGCGCGCTGGCACTGCTGCCAAACGACCGGGGGGCTAGGAACCAGGCCTCGACGTTCGATACCCAGGGGTCGGCGCTGATCACGGGGGGCATGGTGCTCCTGGTGTACTCCCTGGTCCGCGCGCCGGTCGTAGGCTGGGGCTCGATCCAGACCATCCTCACGCTGGCTGCATCGGCCATCCTGGTCGCTGCGTTCACCTTTAACGAGCTGCGAAGCAGCAACCCCCTGCTGCCGTTCGCCATTCTGCGGGTGAAAGGACTCGTGGCCGCGGACCTGACTCAGCTGATCGCCTTCGCCGGGTTCTTCTCGATGTTCTTCTTCGTCACCCTGTACATGCAAGAGGTCCTGCATTACTCACCCCTCAAGGCCGGCGCCGCCTACCTCCCCATCACGGCCGGCTTCGCCGCCGCGGGAGGCATCGCGTCGCAGTTGATTACCCGCATCGGCACCCGTCCCGTTGTCGTGGTCGGCTGTCTGGTAGCGGCGGCCGGGATTTACTACCTCTCGCGCGTGCCGCTGCACGGCTCGTACGTCGTCAACGTGCTTCGGTGGCGTCCCAGGAGCGGTGTAAATGACGTGGGCTCGGCTCCTTCGCTGGGATGTTAGGCGACGGCCCCGACAGTTTCTTCGGGTGCTGCGGCAGGGTGGCTGGTCCGGCGGATCGGGGTGGGCGGGTCGAGGAGCTGGCGGCGCAGGTCGTGTAGCAGGCGCAGGCCGGCGTTGGTGGTATTGACGCCGCGCCAGCCGCGGCTGGCGCGGTCCAGGACGGCCCAGACCAGGTTGAGGCAGCTGGCCTCGCCGGGGAGCCGGCCGATGACCTTGACCCGGCGGCGGGTCTCGCCGAAGGTGCGCTCGATGAAGTTGGAGTGCCGGATCCGCTTGTGGTGCTCGACCGGGAACCGCAGGTAGCTGGTGAGTTGCCCGCGGTCGGTGAGCAGGCACTTGACGGCCGATGGGTAGAGCTTGCCGTATCGCTCGGCGAAGGCGTCGATACGGGCCTGCACTGCGGTGACGAGCTTGTGCCCGGGCGCGATGCCAGCGGCGGTGAGGGCATCGGTGTCGAAGATCGCCCAGTAAGCGTCCCGGACCTGGTCCTGGGCGGCGGCGGGGACCTTCGCGAGGACGTTGCGGGCCCGGTGGATCAGGCATTTCTGGCGCAGCGACCGGGCCAGCACGCTCTCGGCGGCGTTGATCAGCCCGGCGGCGCCGTCGGAGATGACCAGCAGCGGCGGGCGCAGCCCCCGGCCGCGCAGTTCCTCCAGGAAGCCAGCCCAGGCGTCGGTGGACTCACTGCCGCCAGCGGCCAGCGCGACGAACACCGGCTTGCCGTCGGGGGTGATGCCCCACGCCGCCAGCACCGGCTCGGCCCGGGCACCGGGATGCATCTTGAACATCGAGGCATCCAGGAACAGGTAATCCAGCTCCAGGCCGTCCAGGCGCCTGCCCGACCAGGCGGTGAACTCATCGCCGATCGCCTGGCAGATACGCGAGACCGTCAACTTGCTCAGCGCCGCCTCGGCGCCCAGGGCATCGGCGAGGGTGTTCTCCACGTCACGGACCGACAGCCCCCGCACGAACCCCGCGATCACCAGCGACTCCAGGGCATTCGACCTGGTGACCGACCTGCCGAACAGCGCTGACGCGAACCGCTCGGTAGTGCCGCGCAGCTTCGGCCGGGCCACGGTCACCGGCCCGGCGGTGGTCTTGACCGTCGCCGGGCAGTAACCGTTGCGCATCCCCGGCCGGGCATCCTGCGCGGCAGCCGAGCGCTGGTAGCGGGCCCGGCCCAGGAACACCTCCACCTCGGCTTCCACCGCGGTCTGGATGATCAGCCGGGCACCCAGCCGGGCCACATCCTCGATCACCTCACCCAGATCACGCGACCCGTCGAACAAGGCGTCGATCTCGGCACGGATCCGGTCAGTGGGAGATACTCGATTCGGCACGGGCGTAGTCCTTCCTTCGCTGAGTTGGTAGCTCTTGAAGGAACCTACGCCCGTCGTCATTTACACCGGGGTTGGGACGCGACCCGTGCTTCCGGGGTTCCTGGTCATGTCGCTTGGCGCAGGATCGGTGTTCGTATCGGTCGCGGCCGCCGCTAACGCCGGCGTTCCTGGTGACAAGGCGGGTCTCGCGGCGGGACTGCTCAACGCCTCCCAGCAGATCGGCAGCGCCCTCGGCCTAGCCATTCTGTCGGTCCTGGCGATCACCCGCACCAACGAGCTGATCGCGGCCAAGGCATCTGCTGTCATCGCGCTGGACGCTGGGTATCACCGAGCTCTCCTCGTCGGCAGCCTCCTGATGGCAGCGGCCGCCCTCATCGCCCTGCGTATCGGCAATACTCGCGCGGCGGCCCCGCCCGTCTTGGTCAACACGGAGCCGGCCCGAGAGCCGACCGTCCGATAACCGATGGGAGAAGCAGAACGAGACCATGGCTCCCAAAGCTTCTCGTTGCCAGCGGCACGCCGGCTGGGCTCCGAGACACGCGATGGCCTGGGAGGCTGGCATGGCGGTGCGGTCCGGCGAGCCGGCCGACGGAGAACGAGGCTGACCGTCCGAACTCTATAATGGTAGTGAGATGACTAACTCACTGGAACGAATTCTGGAAGGTGCGGCTGAGAAACCGCCCGGGAAGCGGCAGCGCCTCGTCGTCGCCGCAAGCCAACTGCTGCACCAGCAGGGTGTTGAAAGGACAACGCTGGCTGAGATCGCCCAAGCCGCGGACGTGCCTGCGGGCAATGTCTACTACTACTTCAAGACCAAAGATGACATCATCGCCGCGGTCATCGAGGCTCACGTCCAGCAGTCCAAGGCGGCGCTCGCCTCGATCGACAGGAGCCACCGCTCACCGAAGAGCCGATTGAAGGCCCTCGTCGGCGAGTACGCACGCCAAAGTGAGCTCATTGCGCTCTACGGGTGCCCGCATGGCAGCCTCTGTTCGGAGCTAGACAAACGCTCCGGCCGCCCCGACTTCGCACTCGCGGAGCTGATGCGCGTCCCCATCGAGTGGGCGGAGGAGCAGTTCCGGGCACTCGACCGACGCGATGCCCATGACCTCGCAGTAAGCCTCATCGCCGCATATGAAGGAAGCGCGCTGCTCGCCAACACGTTCCGCGATCCAGACATCCTCGGCCGCGAAGCGCGTCGTCTCGACCGCTGGATCGACGCGCTCTAATGAGGGACGTGCACGGCGATTTCGCCGCCGAGCCGGAAGCCCGCGGAGAGGCCGAGGTGGTCGCCGCTCCAGAAGCGTCCGGCGTCATACCAGTTCGTATGCCGTGTGCTGGCTAGCAATCCCATGGCTTGGTAGGTCGCGGCCAGCACTTCCGCGCAGTAGGCGGTCTCCAGGTCAGTGTCGCGTGCTTGGTGCCTGATAGCCGGGGCGCGGCCGAGCAGCCACCGCGACGCGAGCCGGGTGGTGGAGGGGAACGGGGTGCCATCCAACCGGGCGATGGTGCGCAGCACAGCATCTTCCATCTCCGGGGTGGCCGGTGGGTCCAGCTGGCGCAGCCATGCCCGCTGGCCATACCTGTGCGCCCAGATGAGGATGGCCTCGCGCAGGTCGTGCAGCTGGACCCCGCGATGGCGGGCGCCGGACCACAGGTCGGGCAGGGAGCGGCCGAGTTCGGCGTGCCACATCAGCGGCGGCAGATCCTCGATGACCACGGACATGCCCACGTGGTTGACGGGGCTGTTGGTGGCCACCTGGATCGCCCGGTCTGCCATGGTCCGCCCGCGGAACAGCCACACGTCACCGGTGCGGGCCAGATCTAGGGCCTCGTCCAGGGTGATGCTGGCGACGGGCACGCTTTAGCCTATGCAGATGCGCTGGCCGAAAGTGCTGGGACTGGCCGCCTTCGCAGGCGTGGCCGCCACCGGGGTGGTGATCGCCCGCGCCGAACGGCGCCGCCGCGCTTACACCCCTGACGAGGTCCGCGAACGGCTGCGCGCCCGGCTCGCCGAAACACCCGCGGACCGCCCTACCGCGCCTGACTCCCAGCTCTAGAGTCACCGATGGCCTGGACACGTTCGCCCAGCGAGCATACTGAGCTACTGGCCAGGCCTCTTGCGCCATGGCACCAGGCCACGTGCAAGCCGGCTGTTCATGGGTCGCGACCTCGCTGGCTTGGTCGGCGCTGGCGAGGCCAATGAGCTCCCGAACGGGGCACTGACTTCCGCCCCGAATGGCGGGATCTAGTGGCTTTCGCGGGACGCCGGGGTCGCGGCACCTATCAGGTCGAACTCGTTGCCTTCGGGGTCCGTGAAGGTGGTCCACCGGATCGTCGGCCGCTCGAAGCTGCGGAGAGCAGTGGCGCCGAGGCCGGCGAGACGCTCGCTCTCTGCCTCGAACCGGTCGCTACGCAGGTCCAGGTGGAGCCGATTCTTGACCGTCTTGGGCTCGGGGACCTTCTGGAAGGACAGCCGGGGCCCGCTGGCGGGGTCGGTGGCGTCGATTGCGGCGCGCTCGGCGTCCGCTCCCGGGTTAACCCGGCGGCCGAGTACCTCGGACCAGAACCCGGCCAGGGCGGCGGCATCGGCGCAGTCGATGCTCAGGCCGACAACAGACATGGTCATTGAGCGCTTCCCTTCTTTCTGCTCCGCGAGGACGAGCGCCCGCAGGGCGAGCACCGCAAGCACGATCAGCGCGGAGCGATGGTACTCGGCGGCTCCGATCCGGCCGAGGCCGTGGACGGCAAGGATGCCGGTGCCATGGCGGGTACTGCAAGACCAAGGTAGGAGACCGTGAACAGCAGGGACAGCACCCAGGCCCGCTCATGCGCGGCGACTCTGGGGACTACTATGCGGATGCCCCCTGGAAGCCACTGGCCTTATGTATCCAATGAGTCTGATATGGACACGCCGGGTTCAGCTGTGGGTGCTGGGGCGGATGATGCAGGCGTGCGAGTTGCCCGGACGCCGTCTGTGGCCGATGACCTGTGACTGGCAACGAAGATGGCTGGGGGGGGTGTGACATGCTTGCGGTCCGCTGGCATGCCAGAGGCGCGGTCCGGGTCGACGAGGTGCCACTGCCTCCGCCGCCCAGGCCAGGTGAGGTGCAGCTGCGGGTGGGCTGGTGCGGTATCTGTGGCACCGACGTCGAGGAGTGGCTGAGCGGCCCGTGGTTCATTCCGGTCAACGCGCCGCACCCGATCACCGGGGCCCGTGCGCCAATCATTCTCGGCCACGAGTTCGCCGGTCGCGTTGTGGCGGTTGGCGACGGCGTCACCGAACCACAGGTGGGGCAGCGGGTCGCGGTCAACACGATCGTCTTCTGCGGCACCTGCCATTGGTGCCGGCGCGGCGAAGTCACCCGCTGCCCGCAGCTTGGCGGGCTTGGCCTGCACGGCGACGGCGGCCTCGCGGAACTGTGCAACGCACCGGCCCGGATGTGCCTCGCGCTGCCTGACACGGTGGCCGACGACGAGGCGCCGCTGGTGGAGACTCTCGCGGTCGCCGTGCGGGCATTGCGCCGGGGCATGCTCGGCCCCGGCGAGCAGGTCGTGGTGGTGGGCGCAGGCGCGGTTGGGCTGATGGCAGTGCAGGCAGCGCGTGCGTTCGGGGCAGGCGGGGTGGCGGTCGTCGAGCCGCTCGCAGCCCGCCGGAGCCTGGCCTGCCGTCTGGGTGCCGATCGTGCCGTGCCGGCGGATGACGCGGCGGCGATCCAGGCCGATGTCGCCGTGGAGAGCGCCGGGCGACCGCACGCCGTAGCAACCGCGATCAGGGCCCTGCGTCCAGGCGGCCGTGCGGTCCTGATTGGCCTGGGCACCAGGCCGGTCAGCGTGCGGCCAGTAGATCTCGTCGGCGCGGAGAAGTCGATCATCGGCTCGCTTTCACACGTCTGGGACACCGACTTCCGCATCGCGCTCGGGCTCATGGGCAGGGGCGTCGTGCAGGCGGCACCGCTGGTCACCGATCGCATTCCGATCGCGGCGGCGGTAACCGGCGGCCTTGAGCTGCTCAGGGACGAACCGGAGAAACACCTGAAGATCCTGGTGCGGCCGGGCGGCACCCGATGAGCGCGGATCGCCGGGGCGTGGCCCGGCCCGACTTGGCCGCGGCGCGGCTGTTTACGGCGGTCGTGTCGGACATTCTCGATGACCTTGGGTACCGCGACCACACCCTCGACCCGGCGATCCGCCCACTCGGCCGCGCGGCCGACGTGGTCGTGGCGGGCTGGGCCAACCCCTTTCTCGTCGCCGAAGCCGGGGAGATCCCCGCGGAGCCGTACACCGGCGAGATCGCCGCACTCGATGACGTCGCGCCTGGGGAGGTCGTGCTGGTGGCCGCGGGCGGCTCGGACCATGCCGCTTGCTGGGGTGAGCTGTTCTCAACCGCGGCCCGCGCCCGCGGTGCCCGTGGCACCGTGATCGACGGCTACTGCCGGGACCACCGCCGCATCGTGGGCATGGGTTACCCGGTATGGTCCCGTGGCGGATTGCCGCTGGACTGTAAGGGCAGGATCGCGGTGACCGCGTGGCGGCAGCCCGCGGTGGTCGGCGGCCTGCTTGTCCGGCCCGGCGATCTGGTGGTCGCCGACGTTGACGGGGTCGTGGCCGTGCCCGCCGGGCTCGCGCCGGAGGTTGTGCAGCGTGCGGCGCGCAAGGCGGAGAAGGAGAACGGGCTGCGTGACGCACTTGCCCAAGGGAGCACACTGCGCGACGCATATGACCGCTTCGGCGTCCTGTGAGCGTGACAGCGCGAGAGGGACTCACCGTCACCCCTCACAGTGCGTGCAGCCGGGTGATGTGCAGGGTCAGCACGGTAATCGCGGCGATGATGGCGGCTGCGGCTGCAAGCGTGACCGCGAGAGGGCGAGCGTCGGCGAATACTGCGGGTACGGCAACCGTGCCGCGTTCGAGCGGGGCTGCGGGTGGGCCGCCGCGCAGATCGAGCCCCGGCACGTAGCGCAGCCGCCAGATCTCCACACCGGACAGTGCGCTGATCGCAGTCGGGCCGCCAATGAGCAGTACCACTCCGAGGAAGCCAAGGGGGTCGGCCGCAGACGATCCGAGGACGTACGGCCCGACCATAGCCGTGGTCCAGGCGGCGGTCGCGGCGAGCACCGGCGGGAGCAACGGGTGTCCCTCAGCGGCACGGCACAGGTACGCGGCACAGTAGAGCGAACTGAGGGACACCAGGATCACGCACCAGATAAGCAGCAGCAAAGGCACAATGGCCAGCGTCATGAGCGTGCCGATAAGAGGGTTGGCATCGAATGTGTCCCACACCTCGATGAGCAGGTAGACCACGAAGCAGATGCCCAGGTAGGCGAGGAACGTGCGGGCGGGCACCCGCAGGTGTCGTGCGGTGCTCAGCCGCGCCCGGCCGCGGATCGCCAAGATCAGGGCGGCCGCGATGACCAGCGAGTTCACGCCGACCACCACGGCGGTGATGATCAGTCCTTCCAGCCGCTGGCCTAAGCTGAACTCCGAGCTGTGCACTCCCTGGTACCGGAGCGCGACGGCGACCACGATCAGCACGCCGAGCACGCTCCGCGCGTAACCGAGCTTCGCCATGGGCGCGTCCTCTTCAACCCATCTATTCCGCCCATCAGGCTTGAATACCCGTAGCGCGATCTTGCGTGGCAAGGCGAAGAAGGAAATAAGGAATCCCATCGCTGGCTCCCGCCCCAGGATCGTGGGCCGCCGACCTCCGCGCCCGTTCCGCATGGATGACGCGCGAGGCAGCTGACCGGATGCTTTCCTTTGGGTCACAGTGAAGCAACCCGCGTAGTTCGGGAATATGATTTTTGTTTGATTTCGGCCGGTTCATCCGGCATACTCCCCAGGCGCTGCTAGCTTCCTGGCGAACTGGTGCCCCGTAGATTTCTGGCTCTGTCGTGCGTGTCCGCAATTTTCCTGTCGATAATTGCCAAGCGCTCTATAATTGGCATATCGGCTTGTCGTTGGCACTGATGGGGGGACCGTATGGGCTTGAAGGACCGTCTGCTCCAAGCCAAGTGCAAGGTTGGCGTGCACAGTGGAGAATGGAAGCAGCTTGCCGCTGGTTCTTGCGACGAACAGCGCACGTGCGCTCATTGCGGCGAGGTATCGCATCGGACCGACCACCACATGTCGAACTGGGTGTATTCCGACGATCCGGCCGCGCCGGCCTGCACGCGGGAGCGCCGCTGCCAGCGCTGCCCCCACGTCCAGCAGGAAGTCAAGCACACGATGGACTGGCGGCACGACTACGAAGGCCGCCACGAGAAGTGCCGCATGCGCCTCGACTGCACCCGGTGCGGGTTTACCGAGGGCAAGACACTGTTGGCCCACCGCTGGGACCAGGGTTCTGAGCCTGGCTATGAGGGCGCTAACCCCGCGCTGAAGAAGGTCTACACATGCGAGATCTGCTTCGCGCAGGTCGTCCGCGGCGCTAACGATATGCCCCCGCGCCAAGACGCGCGAACTAACCTCGGGCTTGACCGGACACACCGCCTGCTCGGCAGCCAACCCGGACACGCGCCAGTCTGAGGTTCACGCTTCGCCGTGCTACCCGGACCGAACCGCTGGTCTGCGCGTCCTTCGATGCTCGTGAGTCTTCTGCGAGCCGGGCTCTATGGGCATTCGCCCTTCGATGGTGCGGCCGGCCGGGTGCGTTAGCGGGCTCTCATGCCGGGCCCCGCCCGGAACGTTGCTCCGGGCGGGGCTGGCCGGTCAGCTGCGGATCGTCTGCGGTCCGGTGAGGGCTGGCGAGTCCACGGGCAGCGGCGTGCTGGCGGGCTGGGCCTGCTCGCTGCTATCCGGCTGGAGTGCCTGCCCGGACTCGGGCCGCTGGGGCAGGAACAGGGTGAGGGCGGTGATGAAAGCCAGGATCTTCGACGCGATGTTCAGCGCGGTGGGGAGTGGGGCCGATGGGTAGCCGAATCCGGCCAGCGCCCAGACCGCGAACACGCCCAGCATCAGCGCGAAGGAAAAGAACGTGGCCCTGGTCAGCCGCACCATCGGCGACAGCCGCAGGAGCAGCAGCGTGGTGATCTCGATCAGGAACAGGGGCACGAAGAACAGGGCCCGGTACGAGGCCGGGTCGGGCGGGATCGGGGGATAGGTCCTGGCCATCACGATGAGGTCGAACGGAAGCTCGAAGATCATCGGTGCGGCCATCGCGCCGATAAGGCCGCTGGCCAGCCGCGTCCCGAAGCCAGGCGAGTCGCGCGAAATGATGATGATGAAGACGACCGCGGCCGCCGTCAGGGTGATCGGGGCGATGGGGTCCTTCGGCGCGGCCTTGGCCACGTTCAGGCCATACGCGTGAATGTACTGCCGGATGTAGATGGTCAGGCAGACCAGGAACGCCACTATCGAGGCGATCCAGGCCACGATCATGGCGACCCGGCCCGCTGGGCCGGGCCGGGTGGCCCGGACGGGCAGCGGCAGCCGGGTTCCGGCCAAGGTCGTACCACCCGCGACGGCCAGCAAGCCAATGGCGAGCCAGATCCTGGCATCCCCGCCGAAGCTGACCCATGTGCCGTACTGAGTCATGATGTGCACCTGCTCTCAGAAGCCGCGCACCGCCCGGGCAGGCCTGCGCCCTAAAACTGATATCACAATGCTAGATTAGTCATATCAGCTCTGTCAACCAGGATGAACCGGGCGATCGCAGGATCCCGTCGAACGGGGCTGGACTGATGGCAGGCCGGGGCCCAAGCGCGACCTAGCCAGGCGCGGCGTGAGGGTATCCAGGAACACGCTGGACCACGTCGCAGGTGCCCAGCGATCTCACACGCTTGGCTTAGCCCGCTTCCAGGGCGGTCCAGAACGCGCAGTTGTGCGTGGTCGCGAAGTCAGTCTCAGTACGCGGGGTAGCGGGCGCCAGCGACTGCATCTTCTGGGTGAGGTTGCTGAAAAGGGGCCAGAACGGGGTGCCGGACGAGGACGGGAATCCGCGCTTGGCAAAGTTCGTCCAGTATCCCTTCATGATCGTCGCTAGCTGCTGCTGCTGTGCCGAGAGCGTTCCTGGGAAGGCGGCCGTCGGCAGATCCATCAGGTACTGGATCTCGGACGCGTGCGCCGCACCGTAGGGGAAGCTGACCGGGGGGAGGAAGTTCTCCGGTGCGTTCTCATCGTTGAACTCGTAGGCGAAGGTCGGCACGAAGCGCGAGACGGACTGATCAATGGCCAGCGCGGGGCACGCGAAAATCGCATCGGTCCCAACCGCGCCGAGGGCCACGGATGAGCTGGGGAACGCGCTCAGCGGGTACTTGGCCGCGATGACCGCCGCCACCGCGGCGGGAACCCCGAGTGTGGAGGAGATCATGCTCTGGTAGTTCGATGCGGTGACCGGGTTGCCGGCCAGCTCGCTGAGCGCCACGAACAGCCGCCATTCGTCGCGGTTCGTGCCGTTGATGATCGGGACGCGGTTGAAGTTGCCGGTGGCAAAAGCGGTCTGCAACGTTTCCGGCAGCACCTCGCTGTTGATATTCGGGGTGTAGCCGGCCGCGTCCTCGTTGGCGAGGATGGTCGAGACAGGCAGGCTGCGCAGGCAGGCCGCGGTCTGGCTGGCGCAGCCCGCCTTGGCCGCGAAGGCCTCGCCGGCTGCCTCAGCGCTCGCGAGCGATGCCTGCGTGAGGTTGTAGGATCCGCTCTCCACGATCGCCCGTTCGAACAACCCCCTGGCCTGTGGCGATGCCACCTGTGACAGCGTGGACAGGCCGCCGGCGGACTCACCGAAGATGGTGACGTTGTGCGGGTTGCCGACGAAGCGGGCGATGTTGCGCTGCACCCAGCGCAAGGCAGCCTGCTGGTCCATCAGGCCGTAGTCACCCGACTGGCCTTTCGCGTCGGCCAGCGCCGGGTGCGCCAGGAAGCCGAGCGCACCGAGCCGGTAGTTGATGGTGACCACGGTTACGCCGTCTTCCACCAGCTTTGCGGGGTTGTAGTCATCGCTTTCGCCGGTGACCAGCGCGCCACCGTGGATCCACACCATCACGGGATGGAGCGAACCAGGCTGCTGCTCGCTTGGCGTGAACACGTTCAGGAACAGGCAATCCTCGGACATGCTGGCCTGGCCGAAGGGTGACGCTGGCTGCGGGCAGTGCGGCGCGAAATGGGTCGCCTCGCGTACGCCAGCCCAGTTGGCGGCGGGTTGTGGCGGCCGCCACCGCAGTGCGCCGACCGGTGGTGCGGCATACGGAATGCCGAGAAATTCGTCGACCGCCTGGTCGGCCAGGCCACGAACTGCCCCATTGGCGGTGTCCACCACCGGCCCACTGGCGGCCGCCTGCCCGCTGGAGGTGCTCGCGCTCACCGCGGGCGCGGCCACGACCAGGGCGCCGAGGGTGATTCCGGCTGCCGCTAGCCGGGTGCGCGCCCGCCATCCGGTCCAAGAGCTGAACATCCAAATCTCCCCTCAGGGCTGACGTCGGCGCCGTCCTGCTGGCTGGTTCGCTCATGCTCAAGGAGCGCGCGGCGCATCTCGTCCGGGTCGTCGGTGACAACGGCGTACAAGCCTGACCGTGTGCAGCCGTCGTGGCATCTGGCGATGATGGAGATGCCGTCCCATGTCGGCTGCGTCGTGAAGTCGTAGCCAGGGAACTCGGCCGCCAGCCCGCTCAGCTGGGCCAGGATGCCCGTCGCGTGCACCACGGGGCGCCCCGCCGGAATCATGATGTGCCCCGCCATGGCAGGTGCTGTCGCGAATGCCTACGTAACACTGGCTGGAACCTTCACCATAAGTACGAACCAGTACTTTAGGGTTACGTCAGCTACTGTATGCGCGTGACCGACACCGGGCAAGGGGGGACGCTTGCCAGGACGCACGAGGGAAAGCCTGGTCTTCCCCGTGGCAGGAGCCGCCTGCCGCTGTCGGCCGTGCGCGCGTCGCAGCGGGAACGGCTGCTGCGGTCGGTGATCGCCGCGGTTTCGGAGTCCGGCTATCTGGCTGTCACTGTCGCCGACATCGTGCGGCGGGCCAGGGTGTCCCGGGCCGCCTTCTACGCCCACTTCGCGGACAAGGAAGACTGCTTCCTGGCCGCGACCGCCGAAGGCCGGGACCTCATGATCGCCCAGGTAGTGTCCGCGACGCGTGCGCTCCCCGCCGACGCCTGCGACGAGGAGGTACTGCGGGCCGCGTGCCGGGCGTACCTCACGTTTCTGGCCGGCGAGCCGGCCTTCGCGAGCGTCTTCTATATCCACATGCCGACGGCGGGCCCACGCGCGGTGGACCGGCTCGACGCCGGGTCCGCGCTGTTCGCTGATCTGAACCAGAAATGGCACCAGCGCGCGCGAGAGCATCACCCGGAATGGCCGACTGTTCCTTCCGAGGCGTATCTCGCGCTGGCCGGCGCCACGGCCGAACTGGTCCGGTCCATGGTCCGTGCGGGCTGGACTGGCGACCTTCCCGAGCTTGAAGAAACACTGGTGTCCCTGCATCTGGCAGTCCTGGCGGGCCGCCCCTGGCCGCCAGGAACCTGACGAGGTTCCGGTGGCCGAAGTCAGAGACGCCGAGGTCACGATTGTCGGCGGCGGAGCTATCGGATGCGCGGTGGCCTATGTCCTGACCGGGGCGGGCTACCGTGACATCCAGGTCGTGGAGCAGGGCGAACTGGCCGGGGCGACCTCGGGACAGGCCGCCGGGTTGGTTGGGCAGGTCCGCGCCACCAAAGAGCGGTGCTTGCTGGCGATGGCGTCGGTCGCGCTATACGCCCGGATCGAACAGGAGACCGGCTACCCAGCGGATTGGCGCCAGACCGGGAGCGTGCGGATAGCGGTAACCGCGCAGCGAGCGGCCGAGTTCCAGGCGCTGGCCGTTGTGGCGCAGTCAGCTGGGCTCGAGGTCGAGTTCCTCACCGCCGCCCGGCTGGCCGAGTTGTGCCCGATGCTGGACACCACCCAGGTCACCGCAGCGCTGTGGTGCCCCACCGACGGCTACCTCCAGCCCAACAGTCTGGTGACTGCCTACGCCCGCGCCGCGCGTGATCGAGGAGTCACCTTCGCGACACACACCACCGTTACCGGACTGCGCATCATCGGCGGCGCGGTGCAAGGCGTGCGCACCGACCGGCGCGACGTCGCGACCGACATGGTGATTAACGCGGCCGGGCCATGGGCCGGCGCCGTGGCCTCGCTGGCCGGCCAGCACCTCCCGATCGTGCCGGTGCGCCATGAGTACTTCGTCACCCGGGCCGTCGCGGGCTGGCATAGCGATTTGCCAGTTCTCCGCCTCCCTGACGTGCGCCTTTATGCCCGAGCCGAAGGGCAGGGACTGCTGTGCGGCGGGTGGGAACCGAACGGGCAGAGCCTCGACCCGCGTGGCGTGGCCATCGGGCAGGCCCTGGCCGTCCCACCTGACTGGGATGTCCTATCCGGTTTCGCCCGCGACTTCGCCACGTTCGCGCCCGAGGTCACCGAGGCCGAAGTACGCGAGGTCTTCCGCGGATTCCCGGCGTTTTCACCAGACGGCCGCTTCATTGTCGGACCGGTGCCCGGCGTGCGCGGCCTGGTGATGGCCGCGGCCTGCAATGCACACGGTGTCTCCGGGTCAGCTGGCCTGGCCGGGCACGTCCTGGAAAGCCTGCAGCCAGACCCGTCCCCTTACGTCAAGTCGCTCAGCCCCAGTCGGTACTACCCGCGTACCTGGGACTGGGAATCGGCCCGCGCTCAGGCCCAGGGGATCTACCAGGACTACTACAGCCTGCCGCCGCAGCACGCGCGGTAGAGAGCTACCCAGAGCTGGGGACGATCGGCGCCGGAGCCTCTCCTTGAGCTAGCTGCCGGCAGGCCCTCATCAAGGTTTCCGCCATTCGCGTCAGGTCGGCTGGCGTGCCGGGCGCTTGGCATTCAGCCTGGTACTGGTTACTGAGGTCACGGACCGCGGCGGGTGGGTCGCTTTCGCACGCCGCCGCGGACAGCTTCTTGGCGTTGCTGAGCAAGTACTTCCGCCACCGCCGGTTCCTGCGCCAGTCTCCCTGGTTTGGTTCGGACGCGGCCTGCTTGAGCTCGTCGGCGTATCGCGCCACCCGGACGGCGCTGATGAACACCTGGCAGCCCTGCTCGTGATCCTCTAGCTGCGGCTTACCCTTCAGCTTGGTGTAATACAGCCGCCCCTCACACTGTGCGCAGCGCACCAGCCTGAGGGTCCCCGCACGTCGTCCCGGGGGCATTGGTCCTGGCCAGGAGTACTGCGTCATCAAGCCACCGCCTCCGCAGGAGAACCTTGGCCACGAGCATAGAGGCTCGGATTAATGAGTGGGCCGCGGGCTGCGGGGCTGATCCCACAGCCGCACCCAGGTCACGCCCGCTCAGCTTGCGGTTATCTCTGGCGGTGCCGGTGAGCCTGAGCCGATTTCGGCCTTGAGCGCGGCGAGTTCCTTGTCCACCCCGGCGGCCGTTCCGGCTTCGTCGAGTTCCTGCTGGATGTCATCGGTGTCACCGCCGACGTCTTCGAGGACGCCTGACGCGAGGAGCTCGTCTACCGCACCGGCACGAGCCTGCATCGTGGCGATCTTGTCCTGGGCGCGCTGGACTTCTGCTCCCGGGTCACCCGCGGCCTGGGAGATCCCCGCCGCGCTCTCACCCACAGAACTCTCGGCCTGTGCCGCGGTGTATTGCGCCTTCAGCACTTCCTTCTGGGTCCGGAACTCGTTCACCCTCTTCTGCAGCGCATCGAGGGTGTGCTCCAGCTTCTCCTCCTGTTCGGTGAGCTGCTGGCGCTGCGGCTCCATGGCGTCGATCTGGGCTTGGGCGGCGGCTTTGCGCGACAGTGCCTCCCTGGCCAGATCCTCCCGGCCCTGGGAGAGCGCCGACTTTGCCTGGTCCTGGAGATGATCCACCGAGTGCTGGAACTGCTGCTCCTGCAGCTCAATCTGCTTGCGTGATGCCGCGATGGACACCAGCCCCCGGCGCACCTGGGTGATCTGATCGAGCATCTGCTCGTAGGACAGATCAAGCATCTCGTCGGGCTTCTCAGCGGCGTCGAGTGCTTTGTTGGTCTTTGCCTGGACTATGTCGTGGGCCCGCTGGAAAAGACTCATACCGGCCTGCTCCTCGTGATGATCTTGAGTTCTGCGGTCGCGAGACGGCCGGGCTCGGTTGCACCCGGCCTTACTCGGGGCGGTACTCCCGTCCCCCGGTACTCGGGTTGTACCAAACGCGCGTCCGGCGGCCGGTCTCGGGGTCGATGAACACCTCGGTGGTCGGCTGCGAGGCACTGTCGTTGCTGTCTGCGTTCCGGTTGCCTCGATACCGGTCCCAGCCAAAGAGGGCGATGACGATCCCAGCGACCACGACCGCGAGGATGACCCAGTCCACGGCGCTCATCGGAGTCTCCTCAGCTCTGTGCGCTCGTTGCGGCCGAAGGCGGCGCGGTCCACTCGACCACCCGGGCGGTGCCGTAGGCCACGATCTCGCTCGTGCCTGCTCCCATCTCGGTGGAGTCGAAGCGCATCATGGTCACCGCGTTCGCCCCCATCGCGGCGGCGTTCTGCACCATGCGGTCCAGCGCCTGGCGCCGGGCATCCTCGTTGAGCTTGACGTATGACTTGATCTCGCCCCCGGCGAGGGTCTTGAGGAAGGCGGCGATGTTGCCGCCTATGCTCCGGGACCGGACGGTGAGCCCGAATACCTGCCCGATGGTCTGCACTACCCGGGAGTTCGGGATGTTCTCGGTGGTGGTGACGATCATGGCCTGCTGGGGAGTCGGTTCGCCGCTTGCTGCCTGCATCGGGATCTCCTCTGACCTGCTATCCATTGAGTAGCAATATGATAGCAGTTTTTGAATCTGGGGCAATGGGGGTGACGCTCGCCCGGGTACCACGTCCCGGCCGGGGGCGTCCCCGCAGCCGGGCTTCAACGAGAGTGCAACGGGACCTCAACCTGCTGCTACGAGGCTAGGTGCCCGTACAGTCCCGGCTCCTCAAACATCGGGAGAGCAGAGTGGTCAGCAGAGGATCCGCTCGATGAGCGGCCCGGACAAGGTAGTCGACGCCGAGGCGTTCGGCGCTCAAGGTGACGGCAGCACGATGACACCGCGGCGCTGGCCGCGTGGATCGGCGCGATCAACCAGGCTCCCGGGGTGGTCGCGTTCCTGCCGCCAGGCCAGTACATGATCTCCGGTCCGCTGCCCCCGGTCTCGGTCGATTCGGTGGTCATTCTCGGCTGCGGCTGGGCGTACACCAACTTCGAGCATGGCTCGGTGATCTCGGCCTCGTCCTCGTACTCGCCCGGCTCGGCGATGCTGTCGCTGGCCGGTGAAGGGAACCGACTGGAGGGCATCTGCGTCAACGGGGGTGGCTTCGCCGGCCGCTTGATCTCGGTGACTGGCGGGCACGCTTCTACGCGGCGGACAGCACGCCGACGATCGGCCGGGGGAACATGGTCACGACCGACGGGTCCACCTACTCGGCCGTCCCCGACATCTAGCAGAGGACAGTGCAATGGCTTCCACGGCGAGCGACCTGATCTCGGTCACCACGTACGGTGCGACTGGCGATGGCAGCACCGATGACACCTCGGCGATCCAGGCTGCGTTAGACGCGGCGGCGGCGTCCGGGACTGGGGTGTGGTTCCCGCCCGCGGCCGGCGGGTGTTACCGCACCACCGGGGTCTCGGTGCCAGCGGGTGTGACTGGCCTGTACGGGTCAGCGTACGGCCTGGTGGTGGACGGGCTGGGGTTCCTCGGGCTGACCGCGGCCGGCACGTCGGTGTCGGGCCTGTGGGGAGTCACGGTCACCGACACCTCCGACGTGACCCTGATCCGCTGCCGTGACCTGTACTGCGACGCACCGGACTTCACCGGCTACCCAGCCGATCCCACCGGCGCCGGCCAGGGCGGGTTCGCGCAGTTCCTTAGCTCGGGCAGCGGCAACGGGTTCGCCGAGAACGCCCGCGTCCTCTTCTGCGGCTCCTACGGCGCCGGGCGGTTCCTCAAGGCAGACGGCACGGTGGCCAATGCGGGCGGGTCGAACAGACGGCCGGGTGGTGTCCTGCCAGGTCAACGGGCACAGCCACGGCATCCAGCTCGGCCCGTCCAACGCGGGGCCGGCGGCTGGGCGATCCTCGAATGCCATCTCTCGAGTACTTACGGCACCAGCCACATCGACTACGGTTCGGCGGGAACGCCGTGGACGCTGCGGGTGGAAGCCTGCTACCTGGACGTGTGCCAGGGCACGCCGCTGATCTGCAACGGCCGCGGGCTGATCGCCACCGGAAACTACGTCCGCGCCGGGACGACCGGGTCGAACACGCTAGCCATCTCGTTCGGCGCCGGCCTGGCCAGCCGCGGCCAGGATCCCGCCGCTGTGGTCCAGGGCAACACATTCGATTTGAACGCCAGTACCTCAGTGCAGGCGCTGGCTCAGTTCAACGGCTTTACCGCGGCGGATTTCGCCCTGATCGGCGGCGGCGAATACCGCAACAACGTGGTGCACAACCACGGCGCCGTGATGCCCGCCTCATGGGCCGGGCAGTGGATCGGCTCGGACGGGCTGGCTGTCGCGAACACGACCACTCCCACCCTGGACCTGGCGGCCGGCCCGGTCCTGTCCGCCTAGGGATCACCGAGGATCAGTAACTGGTCCAGTCACGGCCGAACCAGCGCCGGATGCGGCTGGTGCCGAAGTCGGCCTTGTCCGCCAGTAGCAGGTCGGAGGGCTCGTCGAACTGGCCGTTCGGGCGTTCTCCGCTGCGGAAGGTTACCTCGACGCGGGCGACCCGGCCGTGACCGAACTCGATATAGCAGATGCCCATGCCGTCGTAGGTCCGTGCCGTGCCGGATTGGCCGTGCCGGGCGATCAACTGATCAGCGACGACAGATGCCTGCCGTTCGGAGAAGACTCCTGCCTTGGGCGTGCCGACGCTGGTGACGTCACCGACCGCGTAGACGTCTGGGTACGTGGTTTCGAGGGTGAGCGGGTTGACCGGGATCCAGCCGTCAACGCACATCCCTGATTCCGCGACGACCGCGGGTGCGTGATGGACGGGCACGCCGAGGAACAGGTCGAATGGCATCTCTTCGCCGTCGGCGAGGATCGCCACCCGGCGCTGCGGGTCCAGGCGGCGCACCAGTCGCTCCGGGTGCCAGTTGATGCCCCGCTCCGCGAATGCGGCGAGCAGTGCCTGCGATGCGGCCGGCGAGGGCGGGATCGGTGTGCCGAGCGGCATGACCAGCGAAATCTCGCTGGCCCCGCGCAGCCCTCGTGCCACGAGGTAGTCGTGCAGCATAAGAGCTGTCTCGCTCGGGGCAGGGGGGCATTTGAACGGTGTCGAGGTGACGCCGACGATAACCCGCCCGCCGCCGAAGGAGTCCAGCACATCGCGGGCGGCGAAGGCGCCGTCGACGGTGTAGAACTCACGGCCGGCCTGGGCCAGCCCCGGAGTTGCCGACGGGTCGACGTCGGCGCCCAGGGCCACCACCAGCACGTCGGCCTCGAACGCGCCGGCGTCCGTCTCGGCCCGGCGCCGCACCGGGTCGATGGACCGGATCGTGGTCTGGACGAACCGGACGCCCGGCTTGACCAGGTCGTGGTACGAGTGCCGGACCGCCTGTGCGGTGGTGCGGCCGAACATCACGTCGAGCTTGGAGAAGCCGAACACGAATCCGCCGGCCTTGTCGATCAGCACGATGTCGCCGTCGTCGCCGAGTTCGTCCGAGAGCCGGGTGGTCAGTTCCAGGCCACCGAAGCCGGCGCCAAGCACGAGGATTCGCATAGGTCGCTGCATCAAGCCCCCCATCAGCAGAAACGCAAGTTATCACCGGGGCTGGCCCGAGGACCAGCCCACCGGTCCCGCCGGTCAGGTCAGGTAGGGGTGGAGGGTCCGGGCCAGGTCATCGGGGATGACGAAGCGTTCAGCCACCCAGCCATTCTCCGGCATGGGCGGCCGCCGTGCGGCCGGGCCGGACGGCCCGGCCGCACGGCAGCGCAGTCTGCCGCAGGCACCGGTACTGGCCGCAGCCTTGGTACTGGCCGTCAGCTGGGCAGGTCGGCAAGCTCGCCGACCTCGACCCCGCCGCCGGCGGCCACGAACGGGCAGCCCTTGGCCAGCGTGAGCGCCTCGTCCAGGCTCTCCGCCGTCACGAGCGAGTAGCCGCCAAGCGGTGCGCGGCCCGCGCCGTCGCCCACCGTGGCCCGGTTGAACACCGGCTTGCCCATGTCCCGGAGCTGGGTCCCCATGCCCTCGAACCAGGCGGTCCAGGCGGCGATCCCGTCCGGGGTGCCCGCCGTGAAGTCCGCCGGGGTCCGGTACGTGAAGATGTATTCAGCCATCGCGTGCTCCTCCCGTCCGGCCGGCCCGTTGCCGGCCTTGCCTTCGAACGGGTAGACACCGGCCAGCCGCGGAGTTGGGCGGTCGGCCGGGTGACGGCCACGATCTACGGGACAGGCCCTAGCCGAAGTGGCCCCAGTGCACGGCGATGATGAGCAGGATGCCTGCGACGGCCAGGGCGATGCCCGCGACGATCGTCCGGGTAGTGGTGAACTTGAGCGCCGGGAGTTGCGCCGCGGCGAGCCAGATTCCCGCGAACAGGATGAGCAGGAACCCGATTTCGGCCAGGCGCCGTCCGGTGTGGTGGGTCAGGGCGAGGACGTGCATGTATGGCATCCTTCCTGTCCCACTCCACCCGTGTCGAGACATGGCGGCCGGGCGTGGGCGCAGACCAGAAAGGGAAGGGGTCGTTGTCATGGGAGTGACGATTCTGCGGAACGCGTCGGTGCTCGACCCGGACAAGGCAGAACTGGCGGCGGGGCAGTCGGTCGTGGTCGAGGGCGGCCGGATCGCGGACGTCGGGGCCAGCCTGTCCGCTCCGCGGGACGCGGTCATCCTGGACGCGGCCGGCCGGACGGTGATGCCGGGCCTGATCGACGCGCATACCCATCCGGCGATCGTTGACCACGACCTGTTCGGCATGGCGGAATGGCCGCCGGCTTACGTGGCGGCGCGGGCCGGGCGGGTGCTACAGGGGATGCTCGCGCGGGGTTTCACCACGATCCGCGACGTCGGGGGCGGCGACGTAGGGCTGGCCAGGGCCGTCGAGGAGGGCTACTTCACCGGGCCGCGCATCCGGTACGGCGGTAAGCAGCTCACCCAGACCGGCGGGGCCGGTGACTGGCGGGCGCCCAGCCGCCGGGTGTACGACGACAACTACTACGCCCCGGCGATCGGGGTGATCTGCGACGGGATTCCCGAGGTTCGCCGCGCGGTACGCGAGGAGGTCCGGCGCGGCGCGCATCACATCAAGGTCTACCTCAGCGGCGCGGTCGACTCGCCGAGCGACCGGGTGGACTCGACCCAGTTCTCCCTGGAGGAACTGCGGGCGATCGTGGAGGAGGCCACCGCGGCCAATATCTACGTGACCGGGCACGCCTACACCTCGCGGGCGATCGACCGCGGGCTTGAGTGCGGGGTGCGCTGCATCGAGCACGGCAACCTGATGGAGCCGCGCAGCATCCCGCTGTTCAAGGAGTACGGCGCGTTCTACGTGCCGACGATCGTGACCTACCACTGCCTGGCCCGCAAGGCCCGCGACGGCGCGCTGCCCAGCGACATCGCGGCCAAGCTGCAGGCGGTGATCGGCGGGGCGATGCAGGCCTTGGCCATGACGCACGAGGCCGGCCTCCCGATCGTCTACGGCACCGACCTGTTCGCCGACATGCATGATCATCAGCTCGAGGAGTTCATCATCCGCTCCGAAGTTCAGCCTCCAGCCGACCTGATCAGGGCGGCCACCAGCACCGCCGCCCGGCTGCTGCAGCTCGAGGGGCAGGTCGGCGTGGTCGCGCCCGGCGCGTTCGCCGACCTGCTGGTCATCGACGGGAACCCGCTGGAGGACATCCGGGTGCTCACCACCCCCGCCCGGACCTTCCGGCTCATCATGAAGGAAGGCCAGATCTACAAGAACGAGCTGTAGCCAGCGGCCGGATCACCGCTCGTCTTCCTGATCGGGCGCCTGGTCCGGCCAGACGCCGATGTGGTCGGGCTCCTCCTGCAACTGGACCCGGTCGCGCATGCCCAGCCGCCTGATCGTGTCGCGCGGGAGCTGGATCCGGCCCGCGCGGTCCAGCGTCGTGTACTCACGCGCGTGCAGCGCGGTCTGTCCGTGTTCGTCGGTGGCCGCACGCCGGATGGTCTCACTGCTGGTCCGCCCGTCCCGGATGGCGATCGTCCGGCGGACCTGCGTTGACACGGCCGGGTCGTGGGTGACCACCAGCGTCGTGACACCGAGTTCGGTGTTGGCGGTCTGCAGGGCGGCGAAGACGTCCTGGGCGGTGGACGAATCCAGCTCGCCGGTGGGCTCGTCGGCCAGCAGCACCCTCGGCTCGTTGGCCAGCGCGGTGGCGATGGCGGCGCGCTGCTGCTCACCGCCGGACATCCGGTCCGGTGTCCGGTCGGCGCAATACGTGATGCCCAGGGTGTCGAGCAGGAAGCTGGCGCGGCGCTTCCGCTCCCGGCGGCCAAGCCGGGTGAACCGCATCGGGAGCAGCACGTTCTGCCGGGCCGTCAGGTAGGGCAGCAGGTTCCGCGACGTCTGCTGCCAGATGAAGCCGACGGTACTGCGCCGGTAGCCCAGCCGGGCTTTGGCGCTCATCGCACCTAGGTTGTTATCGGCCACCCACACCGCCCCCGCCGTCGGCGCGTCCAGCCCGGCCAGGATGTTCATCAGCGTGGACTTGCCGCTGCCTGCCGCGCCGATCAGCGCGGTCAGCTCGCCCTCCGCGATCAGCAGGTCCAGCCCTTGCAGCGCCTGTACCTCGATGCCGTCCCCGGAGTAGATCCGGACCAGCCGGTCACAGACGATCATCGCGTCCGCGCCGGTGAGCGGCTGGTCCTGCGCGAAACCTTCGGTAAGCCCGCCACCCGCGGCGGGCGGCGGGGCCGTGCTGCCGGATTCGGTCATCTCCCTGGGCTCCCTCGATCAGCTTCAATCATCGATCCGCAGCGCCCTGGCGCTGCCGCGGCGATAGGTGACCACGGCCTGGGCGGCCAGCACGAGCAGCGCGGCCAGCACCAGCCCAATGGCCGAGGCGACCAGCGGGCCGGGCGCGGAAACCACCGCGACGCCCGGGCCGACCTGGGTGAATGCTGCCAGGTTGACCGACGGCCCGACCAGCGGCACCAGCAGCCACGCGCAGGCGATGCCGCCGACGGCAGCGGCTACCACCTGGGGGAGCGTTTCGGCCGCCAGCACCAGCTGAGCCTGCCAGCGCCGCATCCCCATCGTGGCCAGCCGGGCCAGCGTCATGTCCCGGGTTCGCGCGCTGAGGACCAGCGACAGCAGCAGGACCAGCACGCCGAACCCGGCCGCCGCGGCCATCCCCTGCGCGAGGGCCACCTGGGCCGCCCGTGGTACCGGCGCGCCGGTGATCGCGGCCAGGGCCGCGGAGCGCAGCGTTACCGTCCCGCCCGGCAGCTCCCGGCTGACGTCCGCGCGCAGCCGCGCCGCATCCAGCCCGGACCCGTCAACCAGCATGAGGCTCGGCGTAGGCCGGGGTGGCGGCCCGAGTGCCGCCACTGGCAGCAGCGCGACGTTGGTTGCGCCGATGCCGGGGACGCCGCCGATCCGCCCGGTCACCTGAATGGTCATGGTCTGGTTGTTGCCCAGGCTGATCTGGGCCGGCTGCGCGCCGACGAGTTCGGCGGTCGCGGCGGTGGCCACCGCCGGCACCCCCCCAGACCCCGCGTTGCCGTGCCCGGTTCCGGCCAGCGCGGCCACCGGGAACCGGGCGCCCGGTGCCTGGTCGGTCACCGCCCCGTACTGTGCCGGATTGACGAACACCGCGGTCAGCTCGCCGCCGCTGGCCGTCAGCGTCGCGCCGTACACCACCCCGGTAGCCGTGGCGGAAACCCCCGGCAGTGCGGCGATCTGGCGCTGCAGCTCCGGCGGGAACGTCTGCCCGTTGGGCGCTTCGATAATCGCGTCGGCGCCTACCTGCCGCCAGGATTCGGCCACCTGGCCGCGGGTGACCGACGTGCTGATCATGGCGGCGAACGCCACCATGCTGAGCACCAGCACCAGGGCGAAGGCTGGCAAGCCGGCGCCGGGTGGGGTGCGGGTGGCCCGGGCCAGGCCGACGAACGCGGCCACCCCGCGCGACCGGCCCGCGATCCGGGCCAGCGCGCGGGCGACAGGTGGGTAGCAGCGCAGCACGATGATGGCCACCGGGATGGCGACGAGCACCGGCGCCGCGCTCGGGAACAGGGCCATGTTCCCGGCGGACAGGCCCTGGTTGCGCAGCACGATGAGGCCGCCGATCGAGGCGGCGACCAGGGCCGCCTCGAGAACGAGCCGCCGGGCCGCGCGGGTCCGCCCGCTGGCCCGGCGCACCGGCCTGCCGGTGGCCGGCGCCGCCACCCGCTGCGGGAGCACGCTGATCAGCACGGGTCCCACCAGCGTCACCGCGATCGTGGCGCCGACCAGCCACCAGCCGAGGCGGCTGTCCTGGCCGGGGGTCAGGCTGATGGCGAGCACCGCGGCGGCCGCCCCGGCGACCACGGCGATGACGGCGCTGGGCCGCAGGACCAGCCAGGCCAGCTGGCGCAGCGACGCGCCGCGCGCTCGCATCAGGGTGAACTCCGCGGCGCGGCGCTGCGCCACCAGCCGGGCGCCGAGCAGGACTACCACCGCGCCCATCACGGCCAGGCTGACATACAGCAGCGCGAGCACCGGAGCGACGGCGTTGTCCGCCGTGATGAACGGGCTGAGGACGGCCGGAATCTCCGAGTTGACCGTCATCGTGACCGGGGGAGACGTGTTCGGGCAGACCGTTGGGCAGGTCTGATCGCCTTTGGGAATCTTTGTTCCGCCACTGATCACGAGCCCCTGGGAGACCAGGCTGCCGACGCCCGTGCTCACCGCGCTCGCCTGGTCCGCGGTGAGCCGGCCGAGCGCGGCCGGGATCTCCCAGATGAGCAGCATTTCGCTGGTGTTGAGGCTGGTCTCGACGGCCGCGAGCCCGCCAGCGCCGATGAAGACCGCCCCGGCCCAGTGCGCGGGCTGAGTCGTCGTGCGCGGGATCAGCTCCGGCTGGACCGCCGCGGGGTCCTCAGTCCAGAACGTGGCACCCGGGTCGACCGGCCGGATGATCCCGGTGATCAGCAGCTGCACCCGGCCCATGGTCAGGTGCACGCCGGGCCGCAGGCCGAACCGGGTCGCGGTGGCCGTGGTCACCACGCCCTCCACCTGGCCCGTGGCACTGGACGGCAGGCGCCCGGCCACGAGGTGGCTGTAGCGGGCCAGCGCCGAGCGGTAGGTCACCTCGAACTGCGACTTTGGGCGCCCGGCGCCCGGGGCCGCACCGGTAACCGGCGCGTAGCCAGAGGTCAGGGCGAACCAGCCCGGCGGGTCGCTGGCGATCGGCAGCCCGTACGCGGCCAGTTGCTTCCGCAGCCGCGCACCGAGCCCGGCGATCTCGGGCGCCAGCTGCTGGCCGAAGGTCTGGGTCAGGCCGATCGTCCCGAGGACGAACTTGTCGTTGGCCGGTGCGGCCGCGACCATCTGCCGCAGCGCCCCGGTGCGCAAGCTGGTGCTTTCCCGCGGAATGGCCAGGCTGGCCAGCACAGCGACGAACACGAGCAAGCCGAATGCGACGCTGGCGGCGGCCCCGGTGCCGGTCAGCGTCATCCAGGCGGCGCGCAGCCGCCGCCATAGCGTGCTCATCTGGCCTCCGCGCGCAACTGGGCGGCCGGGTCCGGCCTGCGGGCGATTGACAGGGCTGCGGCGGCGGCCGGCACCACGGCGGTGACCAGGGCCAGGGCCGCGGCCAGGCCAAGGGGGAGGACCGGCAGGGCCGGCGGCCACGGGGCCGCCGCATCAGCGTTCAGCGTGATCGCGGGCACCATCAGCCGGGCCAGGCCGATCCCGGCCAGCAGGCCCACCGCGGCGGCCGGCAGGCTGAGCGCGAGTTGCTCCAGGCACAGCTGGCCGGCCTGGGCCCGCCGGCCCACCCCCATCGCGGCGAACACCGCGCGCTGCGTCCGGCGGGTGCGCAGGCTGGCCGCGACGCTGACCGACAAGCCGAGCACGCCAAGCAGCACCGCCGCCAGCCCGATGGCCAGCAGAGCCTGCCTGGGCGTGGTCAGCAGCGCATTGTGCAGCAGGGTTGCCTCCTGGTCGGCGCGGACGGCGACGGACAGCCCGGCCGGCAGGTGCGGTACCCGGCCGCCCTGGGTGCTCAGCCACAACGCGGTCACCGACAAGGGCATCCCCTGGCCGGCGGCGAGCACGTCGCTGACCGATCCGAGGTCGGCGATCAGCGCCTGGTTCCGCCCGAAAACGGTCGGGAACCTGGTCACCGAGGCCACGATCCGGAGCGGGACCGAGGACGCGCCGACCGGGATGGTGAGAAGCGATCCGATGTGCAGCCGGGTGGCGGCCAGGTAACCGCTGGTGGCGATGACCGGGACGTACTCGAACGGCGGCTGCGCCGCGACGGAGACCGTTCCGACGATGCTGCCGGGCGCGATGAGCTCATTGTTCATGATCGCTAGCGATGGGTCATGCCCGGCATTGAACGTGAGCTGCCGGCTGCCCCCGGCGGCGCCATGCCAGCCCAGGATGTATGGCGGTGCGCCGTCCGCGGCGGGCGTCCCGAATTGGCCCGGTGGCCCGGTCGGCACACTGGGCGAGGATCCCGCACTCTGCCATGCCGCCAGGGCGGCACCGTCGCTGAAGGGCCGGCCGAACGGGCCGTGCGCCGTCCGGGCTACCGCCAGGGACCCGATGGTGAGGCTGGCGCTTGGGGCCGGCCGAGCCGGGTTGTACAGCGGCAGGACAAAAGTGAGGCTGAGGCTGAGCAGCCGCATCGGGTAACTGCCCTGTGGCGAACCAACCTGCGGACCGGACAGCGGGACGACCAGCGCGTGCCGCTGGCCGTCGGCCGGCAGCACGCCGGCGGGTAGCGAGTAGGTGGTTCCGTCGGCATCCTGGATAACGACCGTGACCTGGGCTGAGCCGACCTTCTTCCGTACCTCGGCCGCGCTCGTGCCGGGGCCCGCCCCGAGGGTGGCGAAGACCTGCAGCCGGTCCGGCCGGCCGGGGAGCACCAGCCCGGGCTTATGCCGCGGGGTGATGCTCTGCCACAGCTTGCTGACCGGAACCGGCGACAGGTCGGGGCGGAGCAGGATCGCGCTGCCCGCCGACGCCGCGTCCAGCGCGATCAACTGGCCGGTGCTGCCCATGCTGAAGATGCTGGCCGGTGTCGCGGCGGTGACCCCCCGCTCCCTGGCGATCGTCTCGGTGTTCAGCGGCGCCGCTTGCGTCGCGTTCACCCGGACGTCCGCGCCAACGACGAAGGCGGCCTGGTCGGCCGCTGACTGGTGCCAGCTCTGGTAACCGGCCAGCGCCAGCGTGGTGGTGGCGGTGGCAAGGACGACGAGCAGCACCGGGCCGGCCTGGCGGATCGGCCGCCGGGCGATCTGCCAGCTGACCATGGCGGCGGCCAGCCGCCGGCCGCGGTCGGTGGCCCGGTCGGTGGCCCGGGCCAGCAGCGGCAGGGTGCGCAGCGGGATGAGCGCCACCCCGGCCAGCGCGAGCGCCGGGGCGATGGCGACCGCGGGATCGATGCCGAGCGGCCCGGCGGCCGGGTGCGCGACCGCCGAGTAGCCGCGCAACTGCCAGACGGCGAGGGCGGCGAGCGCGACCACGGCCAGATCGCCGCCGGCCCAGGCGACCCCGGCCAGCCGGGCCTGCCGCCCCTGCCGGGCCCGGGCCGCATCCGGGGTCCCGGCGTGCAGCGCGGGCCAGGCCATCACTGCGCCGCATACCACTACCATGATCAGCGCCGACAGCCAGGCCAGCGGGCTGATCCGGGTGGCCTGACCGCTGTCCAGGTGCACCCCGCCCAGGCCAGCCAGCGGGCCAGTCAGCCGGACTCCGGCCAGTACGCCAACCACGCTGGCCACGGCCGCGACGACCAGTGCCTCGGCCAGCACCGGCCGCATCAGCTGCCACCTGGTGGCGCCGCGGGCGCGCAGCAGCGCGGACTCCTCGTCACGCATACTGGCCAGCAGCCGCGCCGCCAGCACCAGCGCCGCCGCCGCGACCAGCAGCAACGCCAGCGCGCCGATGGTGAACAGCGACCTGGCCAGCGTGATCGTGCTGGCGATGCCGGCCAGCACCTCGGGCAGGCGGCTGGTCACCTGCAGCCCAGACGGGAGGACCAACGTAGTCAGGTTGGTCAGCGCCTGGCTCGTCTTCGGGGCGAGCACGCCGATGTTCCCCTGGGCCAGGGCCGCCGCCTGCGGGAGCACGTACCAGGAGCCCTGGCTGGCGGCCAGGCCGCCGGTGAACGCCGCCGGGTTCACCACCGCCGGGCCGTACACCACGAGAGAACCTGGCGGGCCCTGCCCGGGGAGGACGCTGACCTCGAACCCGGAGACCCCGACCAGATCCATCGCCCAGTACGGTGCCGCCGGGTTCTTGATCCGGTACAGGCCGGTGACGCGCAGCCCAGCCGCGGCGGGGCCAGAGCCGGTGGGGGTTTTCAGCACCGAGCCGGGTACCGCGTGTAGCCGGCGGGCCACCGCCACCGGCAGCGCCACCGGCAGCGGAGCGCCGCGGTGCGGCGGGCCCGGCCAGGTCCCGGCGGTCAGCACGGTCTGGGCGCGGATCCCGTCCAGCGCCGCGGGCTGGAGCTGCCATTCGACCGGTTGCGGAGTGTTCGGAACCGGGCTCGCTTCGGCACGCACCGCCCGGGGCGGTGAGAGCGGGATCGGGTTCGCCCACACCGCGCTCTGCATCTGGTAACCGATCCCGGGCCAGGCCTTCCGCAGGGTGGCCCGGACCTGTCCCGAGTCGGTGGCCACGTCCCCGGCGTCGTCGACCACGCCGCTGAGCCCGACCACCCGCCCCGGTGGGGCAGCCAGGATGCGTTCCGCTCCGGTCGGGATCGCCGCGGCGGCGAACGTCCACAGCACGGTGGCCAGCCCGGTGGCGAGCAGCACCGTGACCGCGACACAGGCCAGCAGCAGCCACGAGGATCGGGCCCGGCGGGCCAGGAAGGAAACTCCCAGACCAGGCACCGATCAGCTCCCGGCGTCCGCGGCCAGCGGCTGCTGCCCGGCCGCCTGCCCGGTCACGACGCAGCCGTCCTCCAGCACGATGACCTTGTCGGCCAGGTCGATGAGCGCCTCGTCGTGCGTGGCGACCAGGGCGGTGATGCCCTCGGAGCGCACCACGCTGAGCAACAGCGCCATGATCTGCCGGCCGGTCTCCAGGTCGAGCTGGCTGGTTGGCTCGTCAGCGATCAGCAGGGCTGGCCGGCTGGCCAGCGCGCGGGCGATGGCCACCCGCTGCTGCTGGCCGCCGGAGAGCTCGTTCGGCCGGTGCGCCGCATGGCTGGACAATCCGACCAGCGCCAGCATGGCCGCGATCCGCTCGCGGCGCTCGCTGGGCCGCATGCCCGCGATGCGCAGCGGTATCCCGACATTCTCGGCCGCGGACAGCATGGGGATGAGCCCGAAGGACTGGAAGATGAAGGCGACCGTGTCCCGGCGCAGCGCCAGCCGCTCCCGCTCGGCCATCCGGCCCACCTCGCGGCCATCCACCCACACCTGGCCGCTGGTCGGGCTGTCCAGGCCGCCGATGATGTTCAGCAGCGTGGTCTTGCCGGAGCCGGACCGCCCGCGCAAGGCCGTGAGCTGGCCCCGGCCTATCGTGAAGGACACTCCGCGCAGGGCGTGTACGGCCGTATGCCCGCTGCCGAAGGTCCGGGAAATATCGTCCGCCGCCACCATGAACTGCGACGGCTGGCCAGCATCAGCTGCGCCGTGCGCAGCGGTCAGCTCGGCGTTCTCTTGGCTCACACCCGTTAACCCTGCCAGTGACCGGAAACGCTTACCTCGGCCGCGCAGAATTTGCCCGCTCCGGTGGCGGACCCGGAGCTCCGCGTGGCTCAGCGGCGCAGGATGGTCTCCTGCTTCATGTGCGACAGCTTCTCCGGATTCCGTACCGCGTACAGCCCGGTGATGAGGCCGTCGTCGATGCGTACCGCCAGGACGGTGTCAACCTCGCCGTCGATGCGGAGGATGAGCGCCGGGTAGCCGTTGACCTCGGCCGGCTGCACCGAGGCTGCGGCGGGGATCCGGCCCAGCCCGACGGCCAGCAAGCGGGCGACCCGGCTGGCCCCCACGATGGGCGTCCGCGTGGCCTGCGCGATGCCGCCGCCGGCGCCCAGGAAGACGACGTCCGGCGCGAGGATGTCGACCAGTTGCTGCAGGTCCCCCGTTTCGGCCGCCCGCTGGAACGCCGCGAGCGCGTCCCGGGTCTCGGCCCGGGAGACCACCCCGCGCGGCCGGCGCGCCGTGACGTGGGCCCGTGCGCGGTGCGCGATCTGGCGGACCGCGGCCGGGGTCTTGCCCAGGGCGTCGGCGATTTCGCCGTAGCCCAGATCGAATACCTCGCGCAGCACGAATACCGCCCGTTCGGTCGGCGCCAGGGTCTCCAGCACGAGGAGCATGGCCATCGAGACGCTCTCGGCCAGTTCGATGTCCTGCGCCACGTCCGGCGCGGTGAGCAGCGGCTCGGGCAGCCAGGGACCGGTGTAGGACTCCTTACGGCGGCGCAGCGTGCGGAGCCGGCTCAGCGCCTGGCGGGTGGCGATCCGGACCAGGTAGGCACGCTGGTCACGTACGGCGCCGAGGTCGACACCCGCCCACCGCAGCCAGGTCTCCTGCAGGACGTCTTCGGCGTCGGCGGCGGAGCCGAGCATCTCGTAGGCGACGGTGAACAGCAGGTTGCGGTGGGCGAGGAACGCCTCGGTGGCGGGGTCGGCCCGCGGCGCGCCGGGCATAGGTGGGCTCCTGTTCACTCTCGACTGTGTTACCCACCAGACGCCGGGCCCCGCCGTTTTGTGACACCGGATGTCGCACCGGGACGATTGTCACAGGGACCGGATGGCCGGCATCTCATGGTCGACCACTTCGCTACGAGTGAGGACGAAGCCATGGAACCCCGGTTCGACATGTTCGGCAACGAGATCGGCGCCAAGTTCAGCAAGCGGTTCGCCAACACCAGCATGGTGATCGCGCAGTCGCCGCTGCCCAAATCCACCCAGGAACTGGTCGGGCTGCGCGCCAGCCAGATCAACGGCTGCGGCTGGTGCGTCGACCTGCACACCAAGGAGGCCGCGGCGGCGGGTGAGACCGCGGTCCGGCTCAACCTGGTCGCCGCCTGGCGCGAGGCCAGTGTGTTCACCGAGGCCGAGCAGGCCGCGCTGGCGCTGGCCGAGGAGGGCACCCGGCTGGCCGACGCCAGCCACGGCGTGTCCGATGAGACCTGGGCCCAGGTGCGCAAGCACTACGACGACGATCAGGTCGCCGCGCTGGTCTGCCTGGTCGCCATGATCAACGCGGCCAACCGGCTCGGCGTGATCGTCCGCCAGAAGGGTGGTTCCTACCAGCCTGGCATGCTGGCCAGCTTCACCAGCTGACCGGCAGGCCTCGGCAAAAGCATGTTCGGCACCGGTAGCTGCACCAAGGCCTAACCCCGGAGGCCTAACCCCGGAGGCCTAACCCCGGAGGCCTAACCCCGGAGGCCTAACCCGGGGTCAGCCCCGGGGAACCAGCCCGGCAGCCGCTCGTTAGAGACACCAGAGCGGGCAACGGGTGGCTACCTCCGGCGGAGGTTCATGATGAAGTCCCGGCCACGATTGCGGGCCGTGCTGGCCGCCGGCGCGGTCTGCGCCCTGGCCGTGACCGGCATCTCGGCGTGCTTCCCGGGCCCGGCCCGAACCTTCGGTGCCGCCCCTAATGCGGTGACCGGTACCAAGCCGCCGCCGCTGGATGTGCTGACCCGCGACACCGGCGGCGCCAGCGGGGACATCTTCATCGCCCCGGGCGGCGGCGGCTACCCGGCCGGCCCGGAGATCCTCACCACCGCCGGGAAGGTGGTCTGGTTCCACCGGCTGCCCGCCGGGGACGTGGCCACCGACTTCCGCACCCAGACCTACCTGGGCCGCCCGGTCCTCACCTGGTTCCAGTCCGGCGGCCAGGGGGCCAATGGCGGCCCAGGCGGCGCGGCGGGCCCGGTCGGCCCAAGCGGCCCTACCGGCGCCGACTACATCTACAACGACCATTACCGGCAGATCGCCACGGTCCGGGCGGGCAACGGGGACGCGACCAATTTCCACGAGTTCCTCATCACGCCCTGGAACACCGCGCTGATCCTGGCCAGCACCGTGACGACGGCCAACCTGACCTCGATCGGCGGCCCGGCCAGCCAGCAGGTCATCGACGGCCTCGTCCAGGAGATCGACATCAAGACCGGCCGGGTGCTGTTCCAGTGGGACAGCGCCAACCACGTCCCTTACGCGGACAGCTACGCGCCGCTGCCGTCCTCGCCGAGCACGCCCTGGGACTGGTTCCACATCAACGCGGTGCACCTCGACACCGACGGCAACCTGCTGGTGGACTCCCGGAATACCTGGACCATGTTCAAGGTGAACCGGCACACTGGCCAGATCATGTGGCAGCTCGGCGGCAAGCACAGTTCCTTCACCCTGCGCGCCGCGCCCGGCCAGCGCCTCGACCGGGACGGGAAGATCTTCGCCTGGCAGCACGACCCGGAGGCCATCGGCGGTGGCGAGTACACGTTCTTCGACGACGAGTCGGGCGGCAACCTGCTCGGCTCCAGCCGGGTGGTGACGGTGCGGCTCGACCTGGCCACCCGGGCGGCCACCCTGGTCAAGTCGGTCAACCAGCCGGAGGGCCAGGTCGCGCAAGTCATGGGCAACGCGCAGACCACGCCGGGCGGCGGCCTGTTCGTCGGCTGGGGCTCGCTGCCCTACATCTCCGAATTCAGCCCGTCCGGCAAGCTGCTGTTCAATGCCAAGCTGCCGGCCGGGTCAGCACGTACCGCGCCTACCTGCTGCCCTGGCACCCGGGCAGCTGACTGGGCCGATGCGCCAGGCTAATAGCGTTCAATATGTGGATGCGGAGGGGGGACGGGCGGCACCGGACGCGCAGGGCTCAGCCTCGGCCCCACGGATGGATGAACGGCAGGTCGAACGGGCGGAGGTACTGGTCCGGCTGGTACGGGGTGAACTCGGGCGCGGTCGCCTCGACCTGCCCGCTGCTGACCGAGTAGATGTTGTAGTCCGGCCCGAGCGCCGCGGCCTGGGCGTTCATGGCGGCTGGGCTCGGCACGTTCCAGTAGCCGGTGTTCAGCCGGTTGAGCAGGACCTGCACCGCGGTGATCGTCTCCGCCGGGGTGAACGCGCAGTGCCCGGCGCGGTGCACGAACACCTGCCGCAGCAGGTTGCCGCGGCCAGCGCGGTCCACGACGCTCTGGTACGCCTGCTCGTTCTCCGGCACGACCAGCCCGTCGCCGGTGGTGTGCATGGTCAGCACCGGGACCGAGATGTGGCCGTTGAAGGCGATGTTCCGCACCAGGTACGCCACGGCCCGGGGGCTGGCGGCGACCCGCGGCGCGCTCTGCAGCGTGTGCACGTCGGCGGTCAGGCTCAGGCCCGCCGCCTTGTACAGCGCGACGACCTCCTGGTAGTCGGCGGACTTGGCCAGGTCCTGGAAGTAGTTGACGCCGACGTTCCAGGACGGGTTGCCGCCCGCGTCGGCTTCCAGGTTCTGCCGGAAGTCGAACACGAACGGGAACGTGACCTGCGACGCCCAGTCGAACTGGTTGACCTCCTGCGCGGCGTAGTCGGTGGCGGCCGGCTCCGGGCTCAGCGGGGTGAACCAGCCCGGCGTGTCACCGAGCGCGGACACCAGCGCCAGCCGGGCGCGGCCCTGCGGCGTCTGCTGCGCCTGGGCGGCGGCCGTCTCGGCCTGGGTCAGGTTGGCGCCCGGGTCGGTGATGTTGACCACCTGCACCGAGGGGTCGATGAGCTGCTGGAACGCGAATTCGGCATCGAGCGCGGTGTTCCAGGTGGCGACGCCGCCGGACAGCACGCCGCACATCGGCAGCGCGGCGGTGAACCGCTGCGGGTAGTCCTGGATGAGCCCGGCGGTGATGATGCCGCCGAGCGAATGGCCCCAGGCGATGGTGCGGCTCGGCCGGCCATAACTGCTGTCGAACGCGTTCAGCGTGCTGATCTGATCCGGCAGCGCGGACTGGATCGCCCAGCCGGTCGTGGCGTACGAGGAGCCCGCCAGCGCGTAGCCATGGCCGAGCAGCCACGCCCCGGTGACCGGGTCGCCGACGTCCTGCGCGGGGTTGGCTGAACCGGGCACGACGTAGCCGTGGCTGTACAGGAACAGGGTGCCGTTCCAGGTGCCGGCCGGGCACTGCAGCTCGTAGGTCGCCCCGTCGGGGAGCGTCCCGTTCACCGTGCTGACCGAGCCACTGCCGCCGCAGGCCTGCGCGGCGCTGGCGGCGCCGGCGCTGGCCGTTAACCCGCCGAGCAGCAGCAGCGTGCCGATTACCGCTCCGGATAGCTTCTTCGTGCGCCCCATTGCACCCTCCGCAGCGCGACAACCCCGCTGTTGAACCGCAGCCGAAGGCAAAGTAACCGGCCGGTAGCCCTTTGGGGAAGACCCAAACCGAACAAAGTTCGGTAACGGCGGGCCGGATGGTCAGCGCGCGGGCGGCTGCGGGCGGGGCTTTTCCGGCTGCGGGCGGGGCTTCTCCGGCTGCGGCCGCTGCGGGTGGTCCTCGCGCAGGTGCAGTTCCAGCATTCGCCGGTTGTCGTACCGGAGCCCGCACCGCGGGCAGGTGGTGATGATGGCCGGCATGTCATCCTCCCTGAGGGCGGCGTTACGGCCGACTAAAGCCCGCCGGTTTGCACGGCACATGCGGACGATGTGATGGCCGCGTGGAGAGGCGGATGAACCTTTGGCGGCATCCAGGTAGTCGTGTTAGGTGACGCGCCGAGGAGAGGCCGGGCCGGGCTGAGGCCGGAGGATGCGGTGAACGATGAGGCCGGGGGGGTTCGCGCAGTTCGTCGAGGCGCGGCAGCGAGCACTGCAGCGGACGGCGTGGCTGCCGACCGGTGACTGGGCGCTGGCCGAGGACCTGGTGCAGACCGCGCTGGCCCGGTCGTGGCCGCGCTGGGAGCAGCAAATCCCCGGACAGCACGGTCGTCCCGGTCAGCACCGCCACCAACCTCCCCGGCAAGTCGATCCACGTCGCCCTCGGGTACCCGATGGGGATCGCGATCAAGCCATGATCCGCGCGTCCGCCCTCCGCCGCCTGACCGCAGTTACGATCGGCGCAGACGAGCAGGCGCAGACAGGTGGAGAATCGGCCCGTGCACCGGCGCGACGAGATCATCAGCCGCGATGACGTCGCGGCTCTCAGCGACCGTTTCCTCAAATCGGTCAGCCCGGCCCAGCGTAAGACCGGCGGGATCTTTTACACCCCGGACCATATAGTCCGGTACATCGTGGACCGCACGCTCGGCGGATTCCTGCGCGAACACGAGGCTAACCTCAGTCACCACGACTATCTGACCGTTCTGCGCGGCGTCAAGGTACTCGACCCGGCCTGCGGCGCCGGTGCCTTCCTGGTACGCGTCTTCGATTTCCTGCTGGCCGAATACGAGCGAGTGGGCGCCGCACTGAAGGACCGTGTCCCGGTCGGCGAGCACGCCCGCCGCATCCTCCGGGAGAACATCTACGGCGTAGATCTGAACGCGGAATCCGTCGAGCTGAGCAAGCAGAGCCTGTGGCTCAGGTCCGGGATCAACGGCGGCATGCTAGCCGAGCTGGATGGCACCATCAAATGCGGTAACAGCCTGGTCGAGGACCCCGCCATTGCCGGGGGTCACGCGTTCTGCTGGCCGCAGCAGTTTCCCGAGATCATGGGCGCGGGCGGCTTCGACGTAATCGTCGGAAACCCGCCGTACGTCAACGCGCGGACAATACCGGAAGCCGAGAAGACCTACCTGCGGCAGCATTACCCGCAACTGCACGGAGCGTTCGATCTCTACGTCGCGTTCCTGCTCCGCGGCCAGCAACTCGTCAACGAGCACGGCCGGTACGGCTGGATCGTGCCGAACAAATTCCTGGTCGCGGACTACGCCCGCCGGGCCCGCGACTTCCTGAGCGAAGACTCCCGCACCGAGGTCGTAGACGTCTCCACCCTGGGGGTTTTCAGCCGGGTCGGGGTCTATCCGGTCATCCTGCTCGGACGGCGGGGGAGCGGCCGGGGGAGCACCGGTCGAGCCGCCACCGGCCGAGCCGCCGCCACGGTCCGCCGGACCGCGCGGCACCCGGCATTGACGGAACGGGGTTTCCAGATCAACGCCGGTACCACCGGCTTCGCCGCCCACGCCATCAAGGGCCTGCTCAACGAGCAGAACCGCGGCATACCGTTCGCGGTTAGCGGCAGCGTGGACCGCTACCGGCTCGACACCAGTTCGGTGCGCTACCTGAAGGAGCGGTACACCCATCCGCACCTGGAACTGGGCAGCCCAGTCGTCGCCGCGTCGAAGTACCGCTTCTGGCAGTCACCCAAGATCGTCATCGCCGGCCTGACCAGGCGCATCGAGGCGGTCTACGTCGAAACCCCGCTCGCGCTCGGCGTCGGCGCGTACGGCATCCATGACTTCGCTGGCTACGAGCCGTATGCCGTCACCGCGGTGCTGAACAGCACGTTCGTGTCGGACTACCTGCGCACGACGTTCCGGCACAAGCAGCTAGCCGGCGGGTACCTGGCCATCAACAAATCGACCATCGAGCAGCTGCCCATGGTGGCCCCGGAAACGCTGGCCCAGACCGAACTGACCGGCCTGTCAAAGCTGCTGCACCGCGCCGCCGCCCGCGAGCTGACCGCTGAGATCACCCGGGCCGAACAGCGAATCGACGAGATCGTTAACCACCTCTTCCTGATTGACCAGTCAGACAGGACCTATTTACGCTAGCGGCTAGCATCCATGACCGTCCGGAAGCAGGCAACTGACTCATGACCAACGCCACCGTTCCCCGCACCGCCCGGGTCGTCGTGGTGGGGGGCGGGGTAGCTGGCTGCAGCACCGCGTACCACCTGGCCAAACGCGGCTGGACCGACGTCGTCCTGGTGGAGCGCCGGAAGCTGACCTCGGGCACCACCTGGCACGCGGCCGGGCTCATCACCACGGCCCGGCCCACGTTCGGCACCCGGGAGATCGTCCAGCGCAGCCTGCGGGTCTTCCAGTCACTGGAGCAGGAGACCGGGTTCAGCCCGGGCTTCGAGCGCACCGGCACGCTGCACCTGGCCGATGACGAGGCCCGCTGGGAGGAACTGCGCCGGGCCGCGTCGGCCGCGCACGGCAACGGCATCCGGGCCGAGCTGGTCACCCCGGACGAGGCGGTCAAGCTGTTCCCCCCGCTGTACGCCGGTGACCTGCTCGGCGCGGTGCACTACCCGGACGACGGCCGGGGCAACGCCACCGACACCACGATGGCGCTGGCCGCCGGGGCCCGCCAGCTTGGCGTCACGATCCTGGAGAACACCACCGTCACCGGCGTCCGGCACGAGGGCAACACGGTGACCGGGGTCGACACCACCGCGGGCAGCATCGAGACCGAGTACGTGGTCAACACGACCGGCATGTGGGGCCGCGAGTTCGGCGCCCTGCTCGGCGCCAAGGTCCCACTACAGGCGCTGGCCCACTATTACATCGTCACCGAGCCGATCCCGGGCCTGCCGCCCGGCCTGCCGACGATCAAGACCGCGCCGGAATACGCCTACGTGAAGAACGAGGGCGCCGGGCTCATGGTCGGCTTCTTCGAGCCCGGCAGTTACCCGTGGGCGTCCCGCGGCATCCCGGCCGACGCCGAGTTCACCCGGCTGCCCGAGGACTGGGACCACCTCGGCCCGTACTACGAGACCATGATCAAGCGGCTGCCGGTGCTGGCCGACGCCGGCATCCGGCTGCACTTCTGCGGCCCGGAGAGCTTCACCCCGGACGGCCTGTACCACTTTGGCCGGCCAGCCGAGCTGCGCAACTACTTCGTGGCGGCCGGCTTCAACTCGGTCGGCTTCCTCAGCGGCCCGGGCGCCGGCTCGGTGCTGGCCGACTGGATCGTGGACGGCTACCCGTCGATCGACCTGCCCGAGACCGACCCGCGCCGGGCCGCCCCGCACGAGGTCAACCGCCGGTTCCTGGAGCAGCGCGTCACCGAGACGCTGGACCTGGCCTACGAGATCCACTGGCCGTACCAGCAGCGCACCAGCGCCCGCGGCCTGCGCCGCAGCCCGCTGCACGACCGGGTCGAGGCGGCCGGTGCGGTGTTCGGCGAACTGCTCGGCTGGGAGCGGGCCAACTGGTACGCGCCCCCCGGGGTACCTCGCACCTACGACTACTCATTCGGCAGGCAGAACTGGTTCGAGTACTCGGCCGCCGAGCACCGCGCGGTCCGCGAGCACGTCGCGATCTTCGACACGTCGTCGTTCGGCAAGCTGCTCGTCCAGGGCCGCGACGCGGAAGCGGTGCTGCAGCGGGTCTGCGCGAACAACGTCGCGGTCGAGCCGGGCCGGATCGTCTACACCCAGTGGCTGAACGACCGCGGCGGCATCGAGGCCGACGTCACCGTGACCCGGCTGGCGCCGGCCCAGTTCCTGGTCCTGTCCGGCCCGGCCACGGTCGGCCGCGACCTGGACTGGCTGCAGCGCAGCATCCGCGACGACGAGTTCGCCACCGTGACCGACATCAGCACGTCGCTGGCCATGATCCCGGTGATGGGCCCGGATTCCCGGCGGCTGCTCCAGCCGCTCACCGACGCCGACCTGTCCAACGACGCGTTCCCGTTCGGCGCCTCCCGGGGGATCGACCTGGGCTGCGGCTTCGTCAGGGCCACCCGGATCACCTACGTCGGCGAACTCGGCTGGGAACTGCTCATCCCTTCGGACCTGGCCGGGCACGTCTACGACACGCTGACCGAGGCCGGCGAGCCGCTTGGTCTGCGGCACGCCGGCTACCACGCCCTCGACTCGCTGCGGCTGGAAAAGGGCTACCGGTCGTGGGGGCATGACATATCCGGCGGCGACAGTCCGCTGGAAGCCGGTCTCGGTTTCGCGGTGGCGTGGGATAAACCAGCGGACTTCACCGGCCGGGCTGCCCTCGTTCGGGAAAAGGAAAAGGGCGTGACGCGGCGGCTTTTGCAATTCGCGCTGGCGGATCCGGACGCGCTGGTCTACCACGACGAGCCCATTTACCGCGACGGTGCGCTGGTCGGGCGGCTGACCTCGGCCGGCTACGGGCACACGCTGGGCGCCGCGGTCGGGCTGGGCTACGTGACCGCGCCGGCCCCGGCACCGAGGCGTCATGGTACCGCGACGGGCACTATGAGATCGAGATCGCCTGTGAGCGGGTACCGGCCCGCGCCTCGCTGCGGCCGTTCTACGATCCCGCCTCGGAACGGCCTAAGAGCTAATTTGCTGAACGCCAGTGCCGGGACCGTGCCAGTCAGTAGGGACTCATCTGGACTATGACACGTTGTGCAAGGTCCACGATGGCCTCGATCTTGGGAATGTCCCGGCCCACGTCTCCAGCAATGAATGGCGGCGTGTCTGGGTGTGGGTACTCCGCGTTGTTGCGTAACCGGCGGAGCCGGTCGAAGGGCCGGAGAACCTTGCCCATGGGTGGATCTAACTGGGCTGACACCGCTTCGACCTGAGTTTGGTCACCGGCCTGCGGAGCGATTATCAACGGCGCGCTGACCTGGGGTGATGGGTGCGGCAGAGGCGTTTCTGAGGCACTAGCTGGTGCCCTACGGTTGGCCCGTGGCGTGGATTCGGCGGGTGCGGACGTCCTCAGGGGCGACGGCGGTGCAGATCGCTGAGTCGGCTGGTGGCCGCCGGCGGATTATCGCGCATGTCGGCTCGGCGCATACCGAGGCTGAGCTCGGGTTGCTGGTCGAGCGGGCCCGGGCGCTGCTGCGGGATCCGGGACAGGGCGAGTTCGAGCTGGGGATCGAGCCGGTGGCGGCGAAGACGCCGCTGCTTGCCCCGGCTGGTGGTGACACGCTCTTCGGTGACCCGGTCACCATGACACGCAAGCGCGTGACGGCCGCCGCCCCGCGGGTGATCTCGACCTCGTCGCGGGTGCTGTATGACGTTCTGGCCGGGGTGTTCACCTCCCTCGGGTTCGACGCGCTGGGAGACGACGTGTTCCGGGACCTGGTTATTGCCAGGATCGTGGAGCCGACCTCGATTCTGGACACAGGGCGGGTGCTGACCGATCTGGGCCGCAGGCCGGTGAGCGAGAAGACGATGCGCCGCACTCTGGACCGCTGCGGCAAGGACGGCTACCGTGACCAGCTCGCCGCGCTGTGCTTCGCCCGCGCGCGGGCCGGCGGCGATGTCTCCTTGTGCCTCTACGACGTGACGACGTTGTATTTCGAGGCGGAGAAGGAGGACGACCTGCGCAAGGTCGGGTACTCCAAGGAGCGGCGGGTTGACCCGCAGGTCGTGGTCGGGCTGCTGGTTGACCGGCACGGCTTCCCGCTGGAGATCGGCTGCTTCGAAGGGTCCAGGGCCGAGACGCTGACGCTGCTGCCGGTCATCCGCCAGTTCCAGGCCCGGCACGGCATGGAGGGCATGGTCGTGGTCGCCGACGCGGGCATGCTGTCGGCGGCTAACCTGCGCGAGCTGGACGAGGCCGGGCTCGGGTTCATCGTCGGCTCCCGCACGACGAAGGCGCCGGTCGACCTGGAGTCCCACTTCCGGTGGCATGGCGACGCTTTCACCGACGGGCAGGTCATCGACACCCTCACCCCGCGCGCCGGCAAGAACACCGAGAACAACGTCGCGCTGAGGGCCGAGCCCGTCTGGAACCGTAACAGCCATTCGTCGTCGTGGCGGGCGGTGTGGGCGTACTCCGCCAAGCGCGCCGCCCGTGACAACAAGACCCTCAACGCTCAGGAGAACCGCGCCCGCGCCGTCGTGGACGGGGACAAGACAGCACGCACACCCAGATTCGTGACGATCAAGGGCGACGCCCGGACCCTGGACGAAGCCTCGCTCGCGCGGGCTCGCAGACTTGTCGGCCTCAAGGGCTACGTCACCAACATCCCCGCCACCGTGATGACCCCAGACCAGGTGATCGGCTCCTACCACGACCTGTGGCACGTGGAAGCAGTCCTTCCGGATGACTAAGACCGACCTCGCCGCCCGGCCCATGTTCGTGCGCACCAAAGACGCGATCGAAGCGCACCTGACCATCGTGTTCACCGCCCTCGCCGTGGCACGCACCGTGCAGCACCGCTCGGGCCTGGCCGTGCGCAACGTGGTCCGGCAACTCCGGCCCCTGCGCTCAGCGACCATCGCGATCAACGGCGCGACACAGACGTTCCCGCCCGCCATCGATCCCGATAAACAGGAACTTCTGGACACGCTCATCACCGGAGATTCAAGGCACTAACGAAAAGACCAAACTCAGGAGGTCCACGATGGCCTCGATCTTGGGAATGTCCCGGCCCACGTCTCCAGCAATGAATGGCGGCGTGTCTGGGTGTGGGTACTCCGCGTTGTTGCGTAACCGGCGGAGCCGGTCGAAGGGCCGGAGAACCTTGCCCATGGGTGGATCTAACTGGGCTGACACCGCTTCGAGCACGGCGATATGGCCGCCCCGGCTGGTCGGCCGTAGGCCCTGGTTCTCAAGGATCGCTACTAACGCCTTCCGGGCGGCGTCGTAGAGCAACTGGAAAGCTCCTGCCGGGTCTTCCTCCGCGATCCGTTGTGCCGAGGAAGTGTGCCGGCGGGCCTGGGCGATGAGTTCGGCGGCGGGCTCAGCGCTTGGTGTCACCCGCTGTCAACGGCCAGGTTGCGGTCCCCACTGGTGGCCAGGTAAAAGTCCCCACCCCCTCGGGTTGGTTAGCGCTTGTTCAGGGTGGTTCCTCCTTTGGCTCTGGCTTCGCGCATGCGGTAGGAGTCGCCGTCGGTGACGACGACGCTGGCGTGGTGCAGCAGCCGGTCCAGCAGGCTGACGGCGGTGGTGTGCTCGGGCAGGAACCGGCCCCACTGGTCGAAGGGCCAGTGGCTGGCAATGCCCAGGGCCCGGCGTTCGTAGGCGGCCGCGACGACGCGGAACAGCAACTGGGCGCCGGTGTCGTCCAGCGGGGCGAAGCCGACCTCGTCGATGATGATCAGGTCGTTGCGGAGCAGGGCGTCGATGATCTTCCCGACGGAGTTGTCGGCCAGGCCGCGGTAGAGCGTCTCGGCGAGGTCGGCGGCGGTGAAGTAGCGGACCTTGTGCCCGGCCTGGACGGCGGCGGCGCCGAGAGCAACCAGCAGGTGGCTTTTGCCGGTGCCGGCCGGGCCGACCAGGCACAGATTCTCGTGGGCGGTGATCCATTCCAGGGAGGCGAGGTAGTCCAGGGTCGGCGCCGGGATCGAGGACGCACTGCGGTCGAACTCGTCCAGGGTTTTGGTCACCGGGAACGCGGCGTTCTTCAGCCTGGTCCGGGCGTTGGACGCCTCCCGTGCGGTGATCTCAGCTTCCACCAGGGTGCGCAGCAGCTCTTCCGGGGCCCACCGCTGTGTCTTCGCGGTGAGGAGCAGTTCGGGGGCGAGCTGGCGCATCGCGGCGAGCTTGAGCCGCCGCAGCCCGGCATTGAGGTCTGCTGCCAGCGGCGGCGTGGCGGCGGTCATGACAGGCTCCCGAGGGCGTAGTCGGCCAGCGGGCGGACCGGGACGGCGGGCAGGTCCAGGATGAGCGCGTTCCCGGCGGGCCGGGGGTCGGCTGTCCCGGGCCCGGCAGCCAGGATGGAGCGCACGTCGGCGGCGCGCCACCGGCTGAACGCGACCGCTCGGCCCAGCGCCACCAGGAACGCCTCGCCGCCATGGGCGGCGCGCAGGGTGTTCAGCTCGGCCAGCTCGGCGCCCAGCCGGGTGCTGCCGGCCGCGGCGGCGCCGGTGATGAACGCCTCCGCGACCGGCCCAAGCGCGCAGAACTCTTTCTCCGCCGCGGTTTTCGGCCGCACCGCCCGCCGCGGCAGCGGCCGCGGGCCGCCGTAGTGCTCATCACGGACCGACGCCTCGCCCGGGGCGACCAGGGTGTGCTCGGCGACGACCTCACCGGTGGCGGTCATGATGGCCAGCAGCCGCCCGTCATCGGTGCGCAGTCCGACGTTCTCACCGATGAGCCGGGCAGGCACGGAGTAGCGGGCCGATCCGAACCGCACGCACGAAAGCCGGTCGACCTTGCGGGTGACCTGGCGCCCGATGCTGGCGCGCAGCGACGGCAGCGCCGCGAGCAACTCCCGCTCGATGACCAGCCGCTCCGCGGGAACCGCGCAGATCTCGCTATGTGTCACGCCGTTGACCTCGGCGCACCACCCCGCGGCCGCCGTGTTCGCGGGGGCCAGGCCGGCGAACGGCGCCTGCGGCACCATCAGGTCCCGTTTGGCATAGCCGACCAGGTTCTCCACGATCCCCTTCGATTCCGGGTCGGCGGCCTCGCAGAAGTCTGGCCGGAACCCGTATTCTCTGAACTTGATCTTGACCGGCTTTCTGGCGGTCCATTGGCTAGCGCATTATGAGTCGGCTTGGCGCGGCAGCTGTTCAGATCGCCAGGCTGGACCTATGTCATGGGCGATCGAGTTAAGGCGTGCGTGGGCGGCGGCGGGGTCGGGGCTGGGGCCAAGTTCGGCTAGCAGTTCCAGTATGGGCAGGTAGATGCGCTCGGCGTCCTTGAAGTCGGTTCGTTCAGTGCTGCCGAGGAACGCCGCCTGATTCCTGCCGAGAGAGCCTTCCAGGGCGTCGATGAATGGATCTGTCCCACCCCAGCAAAATCCGTGCACGATTATTGGCGCGACAATTCCATCTCCCCGTTCGCTGCGCAGAAACTTCGGGCAGAACAGGGTAGATAGCCATGGCGGGTCGTCGCTGGTGCCGTAGTAGGCGTTTTTGCCATCTGGCCAGCCGTGTCCGTCAAGTGCGATCAGGTTGACCGGGAGCCTCAGCAGAGACGGGATGTCATCGAGGTAGGCCGCTGCCGTGACACAGAGGTCAACTCGAGCAGGGTCGCAGGCTGCTTTAACGTCGAGGAGACATTTAGTGACTTTGCGATACCATCCCGTGACCAGAAGCGCTGAAGGTCTCATGATTACCTGCCGGTCGTTCGCGGTGTGGAACTGACGTGGGGGACGCCGAGGTTGACAGTAATGGCACCACTGCGCCGCCGGTCAATCTGGGCGAGCTTGTCTTCGGCTCCGGCGAGGCTGACCTGGAGTCCTTCGACTTCGCCGAGCCAGCCTTCGCGTTCGGCTTCGGTGATGCGGGCTATGAGGTTGTCACGGATCTCGGTGAGGCGGCCGCGCTGGGCGGGATCAGGCCAGAGCATCGGGCAGCGGATGCAGGCGTGCTCGTGGATGCAGGGGGTTCCGAACGCCCGGCCGCAGGTGCCGGCAGAGACTTTCCGGCGTTCGAAGTGGCCGAGGAACTCGGCCCATTCCTCGTCGGTGGGAACGCGGTATTCCTCGCTGGGCCTGGTGGCCCGGCGGCGGGCGATGAACGCCCGGTGCGCCTCGATCGCCTCGTCTGGGTAGACAGCCTTATAGCCCATCGTGACATTGATGTCGTGGTGGCCTGCGATGACCTGAGCGATGTGCGGCGGCAGGCCGTTGAGCACGGCGTCGGTGATGAAGACCCTGCGGAAGTCGTGAGGTGTGAAGTGAAGCGGCCCGCCGGTGGCCGGGTCGATCAGCCCGGTGTGGTCGAGTGCCTCGGTGAGCAAGGTCCGGACGGCCGATGCGCCGATCGCCCGGTTCTCCGTGCCGACGCGCCGCTGGAACAACAGGGGTGCCGGCGGCAGCCAGAGCCGTTCCCGGACGTCGTAGGCGGCGACCAGAGGAATCGCCCCGTCCTGGCCGCGGACGCGGCAGATGATCGCGGACAGGACGTCGGCGAGTTCGGGGCTGACGAGCAGAAGCCTCTCCATATCGGTCTTCGAGGGAGCGATCTGCAGTAGCGGGACGAGCTCGCCGGTGCCGGGCAGCCGGTATTGCACCAGGCTGTGGTGCGACAGCTCGGTGAGCTCCTCGACCCGGATGCCGGTCGCCCGCAGGACCTCAACAGCGGCGAACGCCCAGAACGCGTGCTCTTCTTCCTTGGAGAGATCCCGGCGCCTGCTGGTGGCCGGGTCATGGCCCCAGACCTTGCCCGGCGACGCGGCCGGCACGACTGAGCGGATGAGCGTCTGCCCGGCGGCGGTGAACTCCTGGCCGGGCTGGGCCTGCCGGGCCGTCTCCAGCAGTTCGGCGGCCTGGATGCGGCGCTGGGTGACGGTAGTGGCCAGGACCGGCAGCACCGGGAGGCGTTCACGGGTCCGGGCGTCCATGCGGGACTTGCGGCGCCGCTTGTCCTTGCGCCGGCTGATCTCCTCGCTGCCCACCGGGCAGGGAGCGACCCACGGCCCCCAGCGGGCCGGGTCCTCGACGGCCCAGTGCGCCAGGTCCAGGTAGAACGCCCGGACCGGGGTCAGGCACTCGCGGTAGTTCACTCGGGGGACGCTGACCTCGGCCGGCTTGCCTTCGGGTCCCCGGATGGTCTTGGTGACGGTGCGGAGCCGCTGCTTCCAGGCGACGGCGACGTCCGGGGGAAGCCGCAGGCTGTCGATGCCGGGGTGGTGATGCTCCAGGTCGGCCCAGAACAGCTTGCCCAGCATGGTGGCCAGCGATTCCAGGCTGGTGTAGTCCAGCGCGGGCTGGCGTTCTTCCAGGTATTCCACCAGCAGGTCGCGGACCGGGCGGCAGGCCAGCCGGTAGCGGCCGATCAGCTCGGCCGGCGTCCGCTGCCCGCCGGTGCGCAGCTCCCGCAGCGTCGCCGGAGCCCCCGGCCCGAAGACGCCCACCGCGTGCAGGGCCCGGTAGAACAGGTGCGTCGCCCCAACCGCAGTGCCGTGCGCATCGGCCTCGGCCTCTAGCAGCTCCAGGATGTCGCCAGTGGTGATGTCGCCAATGCTGCCGCCCTTAGCGGCCACGATGAGCGCGGTGCGGTAGACGGCCCGGCCTGCGGCTGACGCGGACACGGCCGGATCGGCGGAGCATGCCGCCCGCAGCCGCCGGAAGCCCTCAGGATCCCGGGACTGCGCCAGCGCGTTGACCAGTATCCCCTTGCGAAAATTGGCTTCCGCGAGCCAGCTGAGTGAAGGCCTGATGATATCGGCGCTGATAGCGGCCACGACGGCCCGGGTCAGTACCTCCTGGCGGTGCTGGCTGTGGTGGCCGTGCTCATGCAGCCAGGCGGTGGTGACCTGCCGCCAGGAACCGCCGGCCACGTCGGCACCGGAGGTCACCCAGCGTTCCTGCCAAGTGTCTCCCGGCTGGTCGGCGAGCCAGTCCAGCAGCAGCTGCAGCCCGAGCTTGTTCCCCGTCCGGCCCTTTGCCGTGGCTGGCGCGAACGGCGGACTCGCCAGATGCCCGCAGGCAGTGTCCCGGTCTTGTGACGTGGCCGGCCACGCTATCGCCGGCGGCCGCGGGGGCTGGTGCCGGGGCGGCGCTGCCCGCCCGGGGGACGGCAGGGCCGCCGCCGGGACCACGTCGGTGGTCGCGGTCACGAGCCTGCAGCCCCGAATAGCACCTGCAACGTCTCGGGCCGGTAGCCGGGCGCTGGCGGCGGGGCGGCCCGCCGTGCCGCCTGCCGGGTCTGCTCGGCGTGGTGGGCCAGTCGCCGGCGGATCACTTCTTCCTTGCGGGGCGTCAGGTAGATCTGGGTCGTGGTCAGCTGGGCATGGCCCAGGACAAGCTGGACATCGGTCAGCGGCAGCTGCGGATCCTCGGCCATCCGGTAAGCCGCCGTATGTCGCAGCGCATGCAAGGTGGCCGAGCTTCCCGCCGCCTGCCCGGCCCGCTCGAACATCCGGTGCACCGCGTGATAGGTCAGCGGCCTGGCCGGGCGGCGCAGCGTCCACCACAGCGGCTGGCGGCGTCCCGCCGGGATCAGGTCTGCCATCTCGACTTGATAGAGCCGCAGCCAGACGAACGCGTCCGTGGAGGCGGGGAGCTCCTGCAGCTCGCCGCTGCCCTTGCGGGTTACCGTGATCAGCTGCCGTCCCGGGTCCGCCCCGCCCTGGACGACCGACAGCAGCTCCGAGGCACGAGCCCCCGTGGAGACGTAGAACGCCACCATCGCCCGGTCCCGGTGCGAAGGGAGCCGGGCGAAGATCTCGTTGAACTCCTCGTCCGGGACACTGCGCGGAACCCGGGACGGCACTCGGGGCCGGTAGAGACCGGCCCGCTCCTTGCGGAACGGCTCCATCGGATTGTGGTGCGCGTTCGCACGCCCGCCGCGGCGGGACCGGTCCAGCGGGAACGGGTTGATCAACGGGCCGGTCCCGGCCTCCAAGTGGTAGTCGTAGAAGCTGCGCAGCACCGTCTCGCAGTGCGCCCGCACCGAGGGCGCATACGCCTTCCCGGACGGCACCGCCGTCTGCGGCTGGCCCGCCGCCCGCCAGTGCGGCCGGTCCGGCTTGCCCGCGATGAGCATCCACCGGCAGAAGTCACGGGCCTCCGCCCGGGTCGCCCGGTCCCACGGCGTCCCGGTCGCCCAGCAGAACCGGAACCACCGCAGCAGGTCCATCCCATAGGACCGGACCGTCGCCTGCGTCCGGCCCCGCGCCTGCAGGTCCACGAAAAACTCCGCAGCCGCCCGGACCGGCTCCCCGGCCGGGTCAAGCAGCCGGTAGGGCTCCCAACGACTGCTGGTCTCGTCCAGCCCGCCAGCCAACGGGACCGCCAGCGCCGCCAGATCCCGCTCTGGCACCTCGTCGTCGAACACGAGCTGAGACCGTAGCCAGCGCTCCGGAAATCTGTCCTGTGAACTGGGAAGACAAAGCCGTTAGTTCAGTCAAGAGGGAGTGCGCGGCGAAGCGGACGTAGGCCGCCGTGGGCACCACGACGTTGGCGACGACACCGCCTTTCAGGCAGCCCATCCGGTCCGCCAGGACCCTGCCCGGCACCCCGCCCAGCACCTCGAAACACTCCGCCAGCATCGCCAGCGTGGTCTCCGCCCGCTCATCAGCAGCGAACCGAACGAACCGGAACCGCGACCAGGCCAGCACCGCGCAGAACACGTGCAGCCCGCCCAGGGCACCCCAGTCGATGACCAGGTGCTCACCCGGTGACCACACCGCCGGGCGGCGGCCACGATGATGATCCCGCCGCCACGCCTGCTTCTGCCCGGCGACCAGCGGGCGGAAGTTCCGGTCCGACCCGCCATACCCCGCCGCCCGCGCGGCCGGCAGTAGCCGCTTCGCCGAGATCCGGCCCGCCGTCTTCTGCACGCGTTCCGCGACCAGGGCGGCCACGCCGTCGTAGTTATGGCCCCGTGGCACCCGTTCCGGCGTGGCGCCGGCCTCGTGCCGTGCGATCACCCGCTTCACGGTCTTGTGCGTGGTCCCCGCGATCTCCGCGGCCCCACGCAAAGTGCCTGCCTCTCGGTAGGCGGCGATGATGTCCATTCGTTCCCTCGCAGACTTCAATAGAAGCTCCCCGGGCGGTGCGGTGACTGGTTGGCACCGCCACCGTCACCGTCCGGGGCCTGAACTCCCGGCCGACACGGCGAACGAGGGATGGGGACTTTTAACTGGCCACCAGCGGGGACCTAGACCTGGCCACACACGGGGACTTTGTCATGGCCATGGACACCCGCTCAAGCTCACGCTTTCCCAGCATGGCGTCGATGACAGTGCGGCCCTGTTCCCATCTCACGCCGGAAGCTCCAGCCTGACCAGGGGATGTGACTGCAACGACGTCACGAACGGGTCGGAGCGCGGGGCGCGCCATGCCTGCGCCGACACCCGGCGGATGTTGACCTCGCGGCCGAGTGTCCGCTCGGCGGAGCGCGCGGCGTCGGACAAGTCGTCGTCGTCGGCGTCGCCCACGACCAGGACGTCCACGTCTCGGGGCACATCGCCGCCTTGCCCGCGGTACCGTGCCGCCCAGGACCCGTACACGTATGCCTCCTCCACTCCAGGAATCGAAGTAAGCAGCTCACTGAGCACAGCCGACGGCCCATAGGTCAGGGCCAGCAACTCAGCCAGTGGGCCAGCCACCACATTGTCGTTCCGGGCCCTGACAAAACGCAGGTTGCCCTGTCGCCGTTCGCCCACGAGTCCCGCCGTAACGAAGTGATTTGCCTCCCGCATCGCCGTCGAGCGCGAGACCCCGAATCGCTGGGCAAGATCCGTCAGCGAGAACTCCTGTTCGGGATGCAGGAACAGCCAGGCCAGGAACTCTCCCTGGAATGCCGACCGCAGGATGGGCAGCAGCACCGGCGGCGCTTGTTTCATAAACTGCAACATAGCGCACGGATTATGAGACATCAACGATCGATGGCTAGACAGTCGTCTCCTCGGTAGCCTCCGTGACGGCGCCGCCGGAGCCTCCCGGGGGATTGGCGGGTGGATCGGGTTCCGGGGGCGGCCAGACCACCACCCAGATGATGGAGGCCGCCACTAGGAAGCAGATGCCCAGGCCGAACAGCAGGTCGAGACGGGTCAGGCCCGGGATCGTGCTCGGCACCAGGACCTGGTGCAGCGGGAGGATGGCCACCATGGCGGCGGCCAGGCCGAACGCGGCATCGGCCGGCTCCAGTGTGTTCCGCAGCGCGAAGCGCTTGAACCAGAGCAGCGCTATCAGCAGCAAGAATGGCATCGCCGCGACCCAGTAGGTGTAGGTGACGACCCACGGTGGGCGGTGCACCGTAAAGAACAGCTGATGCGTGCCCGGCAGATTCAGGTAGGGCGCGTTCTGGTAGGACCCCTGGTCCAAGTGGACGCCGACCCGCAGATCCTCATCGCGGGACATCAGGACCAGCGATGACGGGATTTCCTGTCCGATCTGGCTGTGCCCGGCTATCACGCCCACCGAGTCGTCCAGTTCGTACCAGTCTTGCGGGAACGCCCGTGGCTGGCCGAGCAGGGACAGCGTCCAGGTGGCGCGGTACGCCGCGTCCTGATCCAGGTTCATCTGGAGTGGGTGCGCGCCGCATGGCGTGATCGGGGCCGAGGCCAGGACCGAGGTGGAAATCGGTATCTCGAAGTTGCTGAGCCCACTGTCGCTCTTGACCACCACGGAGACTTTCCGGTAGCCCTCCGCTGCCAGCGTGCTGAGTTCGGATTCTCCGGCGCTGGTGACGCCGACCAGAATGCCGAGGGAAACGTCCGGGGCGCTTGGATTCAGGCCAAGGAATTCGAAGGTCACGCAGAAGTCAGCCGACGTGCCGTAGCCATCCGCTGAGTAAACTTCGGTGGGCGTACCGTAATAATCATCCCGCGGTGGGGAGAGAGTGGTGGCTGGATTTCCCAGCGACTCAAAGCCGGCCGAATCGAAATTGTTCTGCACGAGCAGCAGGATGGGTACCACCGGGACAGCGCAAGCCAGCACGGTGATGATGACCCTTACCGGCGTCCGGTGCAGGAACCTTAATGTCCGGCTTTGGGGCGTAACGTCCTGATCCCCAGGCATTGGTCCCCCCTTAGGGCGGCTGTCCCCCCTGAGGGCAGCCGCCACTCCTTTATTTAGCGCATAGCTCTCACCGTGCACAACCTGGTGTATCAGGGCCTGCCCTGCCGCCTCTATGAGGACAGCGGCGGATGAGCGGTTCATTGCGTGGTGGAAACGGGGGTTTCCGATGGCTCAGCTCACCAGACCGGCCACCGAGGAGCCGGTTACTCGCGACCCTGGCCAGCCGGCCGGGCCAAGCGTGGACATCATCCGGGTGAAGTACGGCGCGTGCCTGGTCGCCGGGGCGTTCATCCTGCTGGCCGTGGTCTTCGCCATCGCCGTCTACCGGTTCACGGCGGCCGCCGATGTTGCCGCCGTCGTTGCCTCGGTGGCCACGGTGGTCGGGACCATCATCGGTGCGTTCTTCGGCATCCAGGTCGGGACGTCGGGCAAGGAAGTCGCCGAGGCGCAGCGTGACCGCGCGGAACAGGTCACCCGGGCCGCGCTGAGCAAACTGAGCCCAGCCGACGCGGACGACGTGCTCAAGAAGATCTGACCGCCCGGCGGGCCAGCTGGATCGCGCCGGCCACTGGTTCGTCGGGCAGCACGCTGACCTGTGTCCCGGGCAGCGTCCGTGCGACGGCTTGGCAGGCCGCGCGGCGGAACGCTCGGTGGCCAAGCAGGCCGCCGGCCAGCACAACCGGCAGGTTGCGGGGCGAGCCCAGCTCCTTGACCGCGGCTGCGGCCAGGCTGGCTGCGGCGTCCGCCGCCCGCGCGGCAATAACCGCCGCAGCCGGGTCCGCACTGTCCAGCACCAGGCTCGCGTGCCGCGCCCAGCTGGCCGGCCGGTGCGGCTGCTGATAAACGAGCCGGAGCAGTGCGGCCAGGTCGCTGGCGCCGGTCGCGCCGCGGAGTTGATCGCCCAGCTCGCCTGGGGGCCGGTCGTGGTCGCGGCGGTCCAGCAGGTGTCGGAGTGCCTCGCGCACCACCCAGTAGCCACTGCCCTCGTCGCCGAGCAGGTATCCCCAGCCGCCGATCTGGACCGTCCGGCCGTTGTGGCTGCCGACCGCCACCGACCCGGTGCCGCAGATCACGGCCACGCCTTCGGTCAGGGCCGCCGCGGGCAGCACGAGCTGGACGTCGGTGACGATGGTCAGCGCGCCGGGCTGGGTCAGCGGGGCCAGTTGCTTGTGCAGGAACTCCCGGGCCCCGGGCACGCTGAGCCCGGCCGAGCCCACGCAGATCGCGTCGAGTTGCTGCGTCTGGTCCAGTTTCAGGTCGTTGAGCAGGCCGGCCAGTGCGGCCTCGGCCTGGTCCCGCCCGGCCGCCGGCAGGCTGGCACTCGGACCCTGGCTCTCGGCGGTGATCTGGCCGCCGGTGCACAGCCGGGCCCGGCTCCTGCTCGCGCCGATGTCGATGCCGAGCAGCCTGAGCCCGTCCGGTTCGGCCATGCGGAGAGCCTACGGGGCGGCGGCTCCTGCCTCCGCGCGGGTCACTGGCTGGCGTATTGGTCGTGGCGCTGGAACCACGACATGTCGCCCTCGTGCCGGCCGAGCGGGGCCCGGTCGAGCCACTGCCACATGGGCCAGAGCGCGTCGAGGCCCCGCGAGTACGCGGAGTAGGTGTGGTATACGACGCCGTCCTCGAGCGCGAACGCGCTCATCCCGGGCTGCTCGCCCGACCAGTCGCGCCACGCGACGTCGGCCTCCTCGAGCTGAGCTTGGTTCCGGTAGTTGTATTCAACCGGCGCGACCGATGGGTCGATCGTGACGTGGAAGTCGTAGTTGAAGTCGCTGCGTCCCGACGACGCCCAGGGGAAGGTCCAGCCCATCCGGTCCCGGTAGGCGAGCAGCTTCCTCAGCGGCGCCCGCGACACGGCGGTGAACGCCACGTCGTGATTCTGCAGGTGCAGATACGTCGTATCGAAGCCGTCGGCGATGGCCGAGCAGCTCGGGCAGCCTTCGTCCCACTCAGGATCGAGCATGAAGTGGTACACGAGCAGCTGTGACCGGCCGTGGAACAGGTCCGCGATCGTGGCCTCGCCATCCTCGGTGTCGAAGCAGTAGTCCTTGTCGAGGCGAACCCAGGGCAGCTCGCGCCGCCGGCGGGCGAGGTCGTCGGTGCGGCGGGTCAGCTCCTTCTCGGCCTGCAGCAGCTCGAGCCGGGCAGCGTTCCACTCCGCGGGGGTAGCGGTCTTGTGTTCGGTCATTGTTGTTCCCCTTGCGTCTTCTTGCTTTCTGCGTGCGCGGCTTCGGCGAGCCGTTTGATCGCGTCGAGCCGGCGGTCCCAGCGGGCGGCGAGCTCGGCCATGGACTGGGTGGCCTGGTCGAGGCGATCCGCTTCAACCTGGTAGAGAACCTCCCGGCCTTGCTTGCGCCGGCTGACCAGCCCGGTCCGCTCCAGCACGACCAGATGTTTGGCGACGGCCTGGCGGGAGAACGGCACCCGTCCGGCCAGCCAGCTGGCGCTTACCCCGCCGTTGCTGACCAGCAGGTCGAGGACCTGGCGGCGGGACGGGTCGGCGATGGCCGACCACAGCGCGTCGTCGGTCTGCGACGTCATCCCGGCTACCGCTTGGCCAGCAACGTGGCCAGCTGGTCCAGGAACTCGCCCCAGCCGCCCTGGTGCTCGTCGGCATAGCGCAGTTTCTCCTCGTCAGGCCAGGCGCGCAGTTCGTGCCCGCTTTCGACCACCCGAAGACGGGTCCGCTCGTCGCCCTCAGGGGTCAGCGTGAACTCGACGAGCATCGAGTTGCCGGCCACCGGCTCCTCCCCGCCCGGGTGGTTCCAGCGGAAGGAGAAGCGAGTGGGCGGCTCAACGCTCTCCACGACGACCGGGCCGCCCTGGTCCCCGAACTGCATGAAGCCGTGGGCACCCGGCTCGACGACGAGTTCGACCCGGTCGGCGAACCACTGGCTGATCTGATCCGGCTCGGTGATGGTGCGCCACACCACGTCCACCGGCGCCTCGATCAGCACCTCCCGCTCGATGATGAGGCCTGGCATCAGCATCCGTTCTCTCGTCCAGCATGTGCAACCAACGGTAGCATGTTGTCGGAGAACGTGCTACCTCCGGTTGCATATCGAGAGCTTGCCGGCCGCCCGGCCACTTCAGCCCGGGATGGTCAGTGCTGCCACCATGGCCTTGTGTGCCGGGCGCCGGTCAGCGCGGGTTCGGGCTGATCTTCTCTGGCCGCGTCGTGGTGCGGCCGGAGGGCAGGCGGCAGGGCCTCGGTGAATTGCTGGTCCTGGCGGGCGCCGACCCGGGCGTAGCCGAGGAACAGGATGCCGCTGATGATCACGACCAGGATCCACACCGGGCGGCCATTCACCTGGCTCCAGTCGTACAGCCCGTGCAGGATCGCGGCCATGGCCAGCCCGATCCAGGCCACCTGGTACCAGCGGTACCGGGAGGTGGCGGCCAGCCCGATGAAGTAGCCGGTCAGCCCGGACCAGCAGGCGTGCGTGATCGGGTCGGTCAGGAACCGCCAGACGAACGTGATGATGAACAGCAGCACCGGGCCGACCAGCGCGGCGAATACCGCGGTCGGCGCCGAGTGCCCGGTCTTGAGCAGGTGCTCGATGGACGGGACCGACGACTTGACCGTCAGGTAGAACTCGACCACGCCGTTGACGGTGAAGTAGCGCACGACCTCACTGGCCCCGAAGACCAGCCCGCTCACCGCGCCCAGGAACAGATAGTCGCGGGGCAGCAGGCCGTGGCTGCGCCGGTAGATCAGCGCGACGACCACGATCGGGATGGCCTTGGCCAGTTCTTCCGGGATGCCGACGGTGACGATGCTGGTGCCGAGCGCTGTCGTGCTGCTGTGCAGCGCCTGCTCCAGGGCGAGCGCCAGCGGCACCTGGGTCAGCAGCGCGATCACCACCAGCACCAGGAGCATCGGCCGGGTCACGTGGTCCGGCCGGATGATCACACCGAGCAGCAGCAGCCAGGCCAGCGCGAAGTACGCCGCGAACAGCCAGGCGGCCACGTCGAACGTGGTCTTGGTTGGGTTGCCCAGCACGACTAGCGCGATCGACGGCACGATGATGAGCAGCAGGAACAGGATCACCGGCCAGGTGCGCAACGCATGGTGCCGGATCCAGTCGCCCACCGGGAACAGGTCATTCACCATCGCGATCCTCCGCGGCCGCTCGGTCTGCGCTACCCCTGTCCTGTCTACGCTGCCCGGCTTGGGTAGGGGACCCCAGGCTTGTGTTCTGTGTGACGAACGGATAGATCAGCAGCCATGAGTTCGCTGCCGTACGCCGCTGGCCTCGACCCGCGCACGCCTGTGCTGGCTGGGGTCGGACAGGTGTCCGAGCGGCTCGATGAGCCCGGCTACCAGCGGCGCTCGGCGGTGCAGCTGGCCGCTGACGCGGCCCGGGCGGCGCTGGCCGACACCTTTGCGGACGCGGGGGCCGTGGCTTCCGCGATCGATACTGTCGCGGGCGTCCGGCAGTTTGAGAACTCCTTTCCCGGCGCGCGGGCGCCGCTGGGCCGGTCGGACAACTTCCCCCGGTCGGCGGCCCAGCGTCTTGGCGCCAACCCAGCCCGGGCCGTGCTGGAGGTGACCGGCGGGCAGGCACCGCAGCACCTGGTGAACGAGTTCGCCGGGGTGATCGCCGCAGGGGATGCTTCGGTGGTCTTGCTGGCTGGTGCGGAGGCAATTTCCACGGTCCGTCGTTATGCCCGGGAAGCGGACCGGCCCGACTTCACTGAGCATGTGCCGGGCAGCCTGGAGGACCGGGGGTATGGGCTGGACGGTCTGGCGTCCGCCCACCTGATCGCGCACGGGCTGATCGGGGGTCCGGCCCAGTACGCGGTGATCGATAACGCCCGGCGGGCCCGGCTGGGGCTGTCGCGTTCGGCGTACGCGGCTTCGATGGGTGCGTTGTTCGCGCCGTTCACTTCGGTGGCGGCGGCCAACCCGCACGCGGCCACGCCGGTCCGGCGGAGCGCGGCCGAGTTGGTCACGGTCACGGCGGCGAACCGGATGATCGCCGACCCATATCCGCGGTACGTGGTGGCCCGGGAGAAGGTGAACCAGGGTGCGGCGGTGCTGCTGATGTCGGTGGCGGCGGCGCGGCGGCTGGGCGTGCCGGAGGAGAGGTGGGTGTTCCTGCACGGGCATGCTGATCTGCGGGAGCGCGATTTGCTGGCACGTTCGGATCTGTCGGCCGGGCCGGCCTCGGTGCTGGCCGCGCGGCATGCGCTGGAGGTGGCCGGGATCGGGGTGGGGGATCTGGCGACGATTGACTTGTACAGCTGTTTCCCGGCGCCGGTGTTCAACATCTGCGACGGGCTAGGGCTGGCGGTAGCTGACCCGCGTGGGCTGACCATGACCGGTGGGCTGCCGTTCTTCGGTGGCCCGGGCAACAACTACTCGATGCACGCGATCGCGGAGACAGTACAGCGAGCGCGGCAGGGACCGGGGTCGTACGGCTTCGTGGGAGCCAACGGGGGAGTGATGAGCAAGTACTCGGCCGGCGTGTACTCGACGCGGCCCGCTGAATGGGTGCCGGACCGCAGCGCTGAGCTGCAGGCGGATATAGACGGCTGGGCCGCGCCCGGCGAGGCGGTGCAGGCTGACGGGTGGGCGGTCGTGGAGACCTGCACGGTCGTGCACGGCCGGGACGGCGCCCGAACGGGCATCGTCATCGGCCGGCTGGACGCAGACGGTCGGCGCTTCATCGCCCGCGGGGATGACCGGGATCTTGCGCTTGCCGAGCTGCTCGCCACGGCGCCGGAACCAGTGGGGGAGCGGGTCCACGTGCGGTCCTCTGCAGCCGGAAACCAGGTCACGGTCGCCGGCCCGGGAGGTAGGTCATGACGGCCGACGCCAGGTTCGTTGTGGTCGGCGGCGGTGTTGTCGCGGCTGCTGCCGCGTACCAGCTGGCCCGCCGCGGCGCTGTGGTGATCATTGTCGAGGGCGACCAGCCCGGCATAGCCACCAACGCCGGAGCAGGCATCATCTGCCCATGGACGGCGCCGCTAGAGGACGCCTGGTACCGGTTGTGCTGTGAGGGAGCGCGGCACTATAGCGAGCTGCTGCCCATGCTGGCCGACGACGGTCAGGCGGATACCGGCTATGCCCGGGTGGGTGCGCTGTGCGTCAGCGACCAGGCCGAGACCTTGTCCGGCATCGCCACCCTGCTGCGGTCGCGGCTGGCTGGTGCACCGGACAGGGGAGACGTCACGACGCTAGCTCCCGGTGAGCCGGGCCAGACGTTCCCCCCGCTGGCGCCGGCCCTGGCCGGATTCTGGATCGCCGGGGCGGCCCGCATTGACGGCCGGGCCATCCGGGACAGCCTGCTCCGCGCTGCGGTGGCACGCGGCGCCCGGCGGATGCCCGGAAGCGCCACCCTTGAGCAGAGCGGAGACCGGGTGACCGGCGTGCGGGTTGGGGCCGACAGAATCGGCGCGGACGGGGTCGTGGTCGCGGCTGGTGCCTGGACGGCCCAAGTATGTGCCGGATTCGGCGCGCAGTTGCCGGTCCATCCGCAGCGCGGACAGATCATCCACACCAGGCTGCCCGGCACCGACACGGCCAGCTGGCCGGTAATACTGGCCGACCGCGACCCGTACCTGGTCGCTTTCCCCGGCGGCCGGGTCGTGCTGGGCGCGACGCGGGAGGAGGCCGGTTTCCAGTACTCCGCCACCGTGGCCGGAGTAGCTGGCCTGCTCGCCGGTGCGATCGACCTGGCCCCCGGCCTGGCTGCGGCGGAGCTGCTCGAAACACGGATCGGCTTCCGGCCGGTGACCAGCGACGGCGCCCCCTTGCTCGGCGTGGTAGCAGATGGCCTGTTCATCGCGACCGGCCATGGCGCCGAAGGGCTGACCGCTGGCCCCTGGAGCGGCGTGGCGGTGGCTCAGCTCGCCCTGGGCGAGCAACCAGCGACCGACCTGGCGCCGTTCAGCCCGTACCGGTTCGAGTCCAAGGACTAAAGTGTCGGGCCATTTATGTCTGTTTGGGCCTGCGGCCAGGACTCAAATATATCGTTGCACGAGACAGCACTATTGAAATCACGGTCCTGGTAACGCCGACGCCCGGCTACTGGGTCACCAAGATCGATAACTGGATGAAGCCGGCGAGTCGCAAGAATCACATACCGGCCACTTGCCCGTGCCCCCATAATGCTCGTTACGTCACGGCTTGGGGGGAGAACAGGTGGCTGATGATTCGCCGGATCCGGATCACATCGCGACTCAGCAGGACTTCGGCCGGGAGCTGACCGCGGTCAGGGTCCGGGGGAAGCTGACCGTGCGGCAGGTCGCGCGCGAGGCCGGGCTGCCGGTCAGCACGGCAGGCGACTACTTTTCCGGGCGGCATCTGCCGGGCGGCCGGCCAGAGCAGCTTCTCAGCATCCTGCGGGCCTGCGGCGAGACCGAGCCCGCTCAAGTCGAGCGCTGGCTGAATGCCCTGCAGCGGGTCAGGCGGGCGCCCGGCCGGCGGCCTGGTGGGGCTGACGCCCCGTACCGGGGCCTGGCCAGGTTCGAGCGGGAGGACGCACGGTGGTTCTTCGGCCGCGAGGATGTCACGGACCTGCTGGCCGCCATGGCGGAGGAAGCAGCACCGCTGCCGCTGGTCCTGGTCGGAGCGTCGGGAGCGGGCAAGTCGTCACTGCTGCGGGCAGGTCTCATGCCGCGGCTTACCGGCCCGGTCGGTCTGCTGGAACCGGGGGGTGACCCACTCGCCGCACTCCGGGCCGTGCTCGCGGATCTCCAGGCCTCGGGCGAAGCCTCGGCACCGACGGTCATAGTGGACCAGTTCGAGGCGGTCTTCACCCAGTGCGACGACGAGTCGGAGCGACGTGAATTCGTGACCGAGATCTCCGCACTGGCCAAATCCTCCCGGGTGGTACTGGCGTTGCGTGCAGATTTCTTTGATCGTGCGCTCCGCTACCCGGGCCTGGCCGCGGCGCTGCAGGGCAGAACTGTGGTCCTCGGGCCGATGACCGAAGAGCAGGTGCGCCATGCCATCACCGGGCCTGCCCGGCTGGCCCGCCTCGACGTGGAAGAGGGCCTGATCGGGCTGCTGCTGCGCGACCTGGCCCCACCCGATCCGGTCAGTGCGGAGGCTGCCTACGAGCCAGGCGCGCTGCCGCTGCTGTCCCACGCGCTGCTCGCCACCTGGGAGCACAGCCGCGGCGGCACCCTTACCGTCGCCGACTACCTGGCCAGCGGCGGGATCAGGGACGCGCTTACCCGGACCGCCGAGGCCGCCTACGACAGCCTCACCCCCGCCGAGCAGCGGCTGGCCCGCCGCCTGTTCCTCCGGCTGGTACACGTCGCCGACGACGCACCGCCGACCCGCGCCACGGTCCGGCTCAGCGAACTACCGGGCTGGGGCGGCGAAACCGCTCCCGTGCTGGACCGGTTCGTCGCCGCACGGCTGATCACGGCGGACGCGGACACCGCGCAGATCACCCATGACGCGCTGCTGACCGCGTGGCCCCGGCTGCGGTCCTGGATCGACACCGGCCTGGACGGCCTGCGCACCCGCCGGCGGATCGGCGAGGGCGCTCGCGCGTGGCAGGACGCCCGGCGGGAAAGCGCGGCCCTGTGGCGCGGCAGCCAGCTCGCGATCGCCCGGGAGTGGGCGGCCGACGAGGACAATCACGCCTCGCTCAGCGGCCTGGCCAGCGAGTTCGTTGCCGCGTCGGCCGCGGCGGAGCAGGCGCATGAGCGCGCCGAACGCCGCCGCACCGGCAGGCTCCGGCGCCTTGTCGCCTCGCTGGCGGTACTGGTGGTGGCCGTGGCCGCGCTGGCCGGGTACGCATTCTCGCAGCGCCAGGACGCTACCACCGCTCGCGACAACGCCAATTCCCGCGAGATCGCCGTCGAGGCCAGCCAGGTCCGCAGCCAGGACGCGCCACTGGCCGCCGACCTCAGCGTCGCCGCCTACGACACCGCGCACACCCCGCAGGCCACGGCCAGCCTGCTGGAGTCGTCGGGTTCCGCGTCCGCCGCCCAGATGCTCGACTCCGCCGGCGTGGTCCAATCGGTCAGCCTCAGCCCGGACCACCGGCTCCTCGCGGCGGCCGGCGCGGACGGAACGCTGCGGCTGTGGGACGTGGCCTCCCCCGGGCACCCGGTGCCGGTCGGCGCCCCGCTGGCGCCGGCGAGTGACAGCCCGCTGTACGCGACGGCGTTCAGCCCGGACGGGAAGATCCTGGCGGCGGCCGGTGCCGGCCGGACCATCCAGCTGTGGGACGTGAGCCGCCCGGAGCACCCGGTCCGGCTGGGCCAGGCTCACCGGCCCGGCCAACACGGTGTACTCGATCGCGTTCAGCCCGGACGGCCGCATGCTGGCCGCGGGCAGCGCCGACGACACGGTGCGGCTGTGGAATGTGGCCGACCCGGCACATCCGGCTCCGCTCGGCAAGCCGCTGACCGGGGCCGCCGGGTACGTGGAGTCGGTCGCGTTCTCGCCGGCTGGCACGATCCTGGCCGCAGGCAACGCGGACAAGACGGTGCGGCTGTGGAACGTCACCGACCCGGCCAGGCCCAGGCCGCTCGGCAGACCGCTGACCGGACCGCGGAGCCTGGTGACCGGCGTGGCGTTCAGCCCGCGGGGCAACCTGCTCGCCGCGGCCAGCCAGGACCACAAGCTCTGGCTGTGGCGGATCAGCGGCGACCGGGTCATCCCGGATGGCACCCTCAGCGGCGCGGTGAACTGGCTGAACGCGGTCGCGTTCAGCCCGGACGGCACAGCCGTAGCCGCGGGGACCTCCGACGCGAGCGTGCTGGTGTGGAATCTGGCCACCCGCTCGCTGACCGCGGCGCTGCCGCACCCGCAGCCGGTCACGTCGCTGGCCTGGGACGGCCCGGGACAGCTGGCCGCGGGCGACGCGGACGGGACGGTGTCGATGTGGACACTGCCCACGCCCGTCCTGCTCACCGACAACGCCCCGAGCGGCGTCGCGTTCAGCCCCGATGGCAAGACCATCGCGGTCGGCGGCACCAGCGTCGAACTCTGGAACGCCGCGCACCGGACGCAGCTCGCGGCCCGCTCGCTGCCCGCCGGCACGATCGTCAACGGCATGGCGTACTCGCCGGGCGGGGACATGCTGGCCGTCGCCCGCAGTGACGGCACAACATCTTTGCTGAACGCCAGTACCCTCGACCCGATCGGCAGGCCGTTCCGGGTAACCGCGTCGGGTAATGCCGAGTCGGTGGCGTTCAGCCCCAACGGCAAACTCCTGGCCACCGCTGGTGACGACGGGACGCTGCGGCTGTGGTCGATAGCTGACCCGGCCCGGCCCCGCCAACTGGCCTCGGTGCATGACTCGGGTACCTACGTGTACACGGTCGTATTCGCGCCGGACGGCAAGACGGTCGCCGCGGCCAGCACCGACAACCTCACCCGGCTGTGGAATGTCACTGACCCAGCCCACCCGGTGCTGCTTGGCAAGCCACTGGCTGGGCCGAAGAGCTACGTCATCGGGCTGGCGTTCAGCCCTGATTCGCAGTTGCTTGCCGTGGGCAGCGCAGACAAGACGGTGCGGCTATGGGACGTGCGGGATCCGGCCCATCCGGCTCAGATCGGCGTGCCGCTGACCGGGCCGACCAGCTACGTCTGGGCCCTGGCGTTCAGCCCAGACGGCAAGACGCTCGCGGCCGGCGTGACCGATGGCACCGTCTGGCTGTGGAATCTCACCGACCCGGCCCATCCGTCCCTGATCGCCACTTTGACTGGGCCGGCCGGGCACGTGTACTCCGTCGCGTTCTCCCCGTCCGGCCGGGAGCTGGCCGCCGCCAGCAATGACGGCACCGTGCACCTGTGGGACAGCAGCCCGTTGGCGGCCGAGACGGCCGTCTGCGGCGACGCGGGCCAGCAGCTGACCAGGCAGGAGTGGGCCACCTACGTCCCGGGCCTGGCGTACCGCGCACCGTGCTGAGAAGGACGCTCCGCGGCGTCCGACCTTGTCCGGGCAAAGCCTGGCATCCCGTACGCCAGAACCAAGCCATACCTGCGGGCCCGCTGGACCCAGGGCCATGCCGAACAGGAATGGTGACGATCGCCACATTTGAGATAATTCGTCATTGACGACCGTCGCCTGGTCCGGCTAGCTGGGGCGGCAGTGCGTCCCGGGCCAGGGCCGCCCGTGGCTCCGGCCCGGACTGGGCCGCCAGCAGCAGCGCGGCGTCCGCGACGGTCCGGGCCATCGGCCCCTCGACGCCGAGGGTGTCGGCCGGGTCGGTGACCGGCCATCCAGCCCGCGGCGTCGCGCCTGCCGGGGTGTATCTGTGCTGCGGATGCGTGCTCCGTACAAGTGTGATCCTCGGCGGTGGTAGTGATGGAGTTGCTCGGATATCTCAGTAGCGGGCTCGCCGCCTTGTCAGCGGCCCTCGTGGCAGTCGCCCTTTCCGCCTCGCCTGCTCTGGCCGCGCGGTCGGTACTGACGTCTTCCTCGCAGACCGTTGTGGTTGGCGAAACGATCGGCCTCTCTGTCACGGACTTCACACCCTGCCCCGCCCCGCAGAGCCTGGCGTTGTTCTGGGACAAGAGTCCGCTGTCGTATGAGCCCGTCCCGGGTCGCTCGCTGCTAACTTCACGGTCGACTTCGTCGTGCCATCCAGTCCGGTTGGTTCTTACCTGATAGCCCCCGGGTGCACCACGGCAACCGGATATGAGCTTCAGCAGCGGGTTCTCGTGAAGGTTGTCGCAGCGGCACTGGCCCTGGCAGCATCCCCGCAGAGTGTTCAGGCGGGCGGATCGGTCACCATGACCGGTAGCGGCTTCGCCGAGTGCACGGATCCCGCCGGGAGCACGGCCGTCGAGCTATCCGCGAACGGGACACCACTGACGACGGCCCGCGGATCGAATGGCGCTTTCCAGCAGGCGATCACGGTTCCGTCCAGCACTCCGGCCGGTCCCGATCCGGTGACCGCCCAGTGCCCGGCTCAGCCGGGGAGCGGTCTCATCTCGGCCGACGTGTACGTGGTAACCCTGGCGCTGAAGCCGAGTTCGGGAATCCCGGGTAGGACGATCAGCGTCGCGGGTGCCGGTTACACCCAGTGCCGTGAGGTGCAGGTACAGCTGCTGCTAGACACGAGACAGGCTGTGGCGACGAGCGGTCCGTCCGTGCCGGTCAACGGCAGCTTCACCACCGATGTGACCATACCGTCCAGCGCCGTCCCCGGGACCGACTACCAGGTGGACGCCGGGTGCTACCCGGCCGCCGGCACATCTGCCGCCATCGCCGCCGAGCCGTTCGCGGTCACGTCCCCGGCCAGCTCAACGTCGCCGACTCCGACCTCAACACCGGCCAGCTCAACATCGCCCAGCCCGGTGCACTCGGGAACGACGACGTCCCCCAGCTCGCCCGGCTCACCGTCACCGCAGCCCTCCCGGCACCCCGGCCGCCCGTGGGCACTGGTGGCGCTGGCCGGCGGCACCGGTACTGGCCTCGCCTTGGCGGCGCTATTCCTGGTCAGGGCACTGTCAATGGTTCACGGGAAGCGCGGCCGGGGCTGGGTTAACAAGCATCTCAGGGTTGTGGCCGGTTCAGCCGGGCCGCCGTCGGCCGACGTTGAGCACCGGCCTGGCGCGGCGTCGGTATCAGTGGGGCTGGAACCCCACTCCGACCATGTTGGGCACCAGCAGTATGAGGAGGTGAGGGCCCAATGACATCGGCAACCACGCAGACCGGCTTGACTGTCCGAACCTTCCTGCTCGGCAGCGGGCCCGAAGACGACACGACCAGGATCCGGCAGCTGCTGTCCGAAAACGACGTCCTGGGCAGATGCGGCAGTGATCTGACGCGACTGACAGAGCAGGGCCGCGAAGCAGCCGAGGAGCAACTCGCGTCGGTCAGCGCGGGCCTGCTCGACCTGGACCTAGGCGACCTGCTCATCTACGGCTGGCGCACGCGTGAACGGCTGGTCAGGGCGGCCCGGGAGACCCGGCAGATACCTGGCCGACGGGACGTTGTCCAGCTCGGTACGCAGCGGATCACCTCGGTCTACAATCCCACCGTCGAGCTGCTGGTCGACGGCGTTAGCGTGCACACCTTCCGTTTCCAGCTGACCGTGATGTTCGACATCGACGTAGCCGCTCTTGTCATCCGGGACGGCCTGCTCACGGCGCTGAAGGCCGGGGACGGCACAGTCACCTGCACGCTCGCCCTGGAGATGTCCGGCGGTGACATCGAACTCGTCAACCAGCAGCGGAAGATCGACCTGCACCTGATCATCAACATCGGCCACGGCATACCGTTGCTTCCCGCTGATGCCGGCTATGAGGCCAGGCCTGTGTGGGGCACGCCGCCGTCAACAGCCGCATAGCGCATCCGGATTGGCGGTCAGAGATCAGTACGGATGTCACGCAAAGCGAGCTGCATCTCAGCAGCCGTGGAGAATCGATCGGCGTTGGCGGGGGCGCATGCCTTGATCAGAAACTGGGCAAGGGCAGGATTGAGGTCACGCCGGATCGTTCTTGGGTCGATCACTGGCTCGTCAGCCATGGGCATCACGTTTGGGTACGGATGGTGACCGTTGCACAGCAGCTGGTAGAGCACCACACCGACCGCGAAGAGGTCGGGTGAGACATCCCAGTGGGTCAGGTTGGCGTCGGGTGGCCGATACGGCGGGGTGCACGCCTGGGTGGACACCGGGTCACCCACTCGGGAGGCGATGTTGAAATCAAGCAGTTTCGCTCCCGTGCGGGTGAGCATCACGTTCAGCGGTTTGATGTCGCGGTGGACCAGCCCTTTGTCTTTCAGTTCCATCCACTCGTGGAGCTCAGCCTCCGTTAGGTCGCCTTCGGTACTCTTGCAGGGGGTCGGCAAAGTCGTGTCTGGTGCTGACCGGGGCGGTGGCGACACGCCGGTGATGGGCGGGTAAGAGCGCGGGCACGGCCCTTGTGGTGATCATGGCGGTTCTCACGCCAGCCAGATCGCTTCCAGAGGGACCATGCCCGCGCCGCCATCATCACGGATAGACCCTGCTATCGGCCACCTGGTTGAGCTGGCTGGCGGGGATGGCCCGGGAGAGCAGCCGGGGTTACTGGCGGTGCTGGCCGGGGTCGCTGATCCGCGGCACCGGAGGGGTGTGCGTCACCGGCTCGCGGCGATCCTGGGCCTGGCGGTGTGCGCGGTGCTGGCCGGCGCGCGCTCGTTCACCGCGATCGCGGAATGGGCCGCTGACGCGGACCCGCAGACCCTGCGCGCGCTGGGGGCCGGGGGCGTGGTGCCGTCGGAGTTGACGTTCCGGCGGACCTTGCAGCGGCTGGACGCGGACGCCTTCGATGAGCTGGCCGGTAGCTGGGCGGCTCAGCGCACCACGCCCGGGCCGGGAGGCCGGCGGGTCATCGCGGTCAACGGCAAGACGTTACGTGGCTCAGCCAGCGGCGGCGCACCCGGTGATCACCTGCTGGCTGCTCTCGATCATGCCTGTGGCGCTGTCCTGGGCCAGGTGCAAGTGGGAGCCAAGACGAACGAAATCCCGATGTTCTCTGTGCTGTGCGACCACATAGAGATCGGCGGCGCGGTTATCACGGCTGATGCGATGCACGCCCAGCGCGGCCACGCCACCTACCTGGCCGGGCGCGGCGCGCATTACGTGCTCACGGTCAAGCGCAACCAGCCTGGCCTGTTCGCCCAGCTCGCGGCGCTGCCCTGGCGCCAGGTCCCGGCCGCCCATGAGGTCCGTGAGCGTGGGCACGGCCGGACCGAGCGGCGCACCATCAAGGTCACCGCCGTGGCCGCCGGGCTGGCCTTCCCGCACGCCGCCCAGGCCATCCAGATCGTGCGCCGCCGCAAGCTGCCAGGGAAAAAGAAATGGTCCCGCGAGACCGTCTACGCGATCACCTCGCTGACCGCTGTCCAGGCCAGCCCCGCCGAGCTCGCGGCCATCATCCGCGGTCACTGGGCCATCGAGGACCGGCTGCACTGGGTCCGCGACATGGACTTCGACGAAGACCGCTCCCAGATCCGCACCGGCAACGGCCCCCGCGTCATGGCCAGCCTGCGCAACCTTGTCCTCACCATCTTGCGGCTGGCCGGCGCTACCAGCATCGCCGCCGCCCTGCGCCATCACGCCCGCCGACCGGACCGGCCACTGCGAACGATCATGAACTGCTAAACGACTTTGCCGGGGCCCTGGGTACTCTTGGCATCCAGTTGTCTGAGGCGCGCCGCATCAGGGTGAAAGGCGATGAGCGCGTCCAGCAGGTCGAGCGCAACATCGGCCGCCTCCCGGTCGCGAAGATGCCGCGTCCCGGTGACGAACTCATCGAGTGATTCCCCGTCGATGAACTCTGTGATCAGATACCAGTCGCCGGCACTGGTCTTGCCAGCCCAGAAGACCTCCACCACGTTGGGATGACGGATCTTCCGCAGGGCACCGATCTCACGGCGCACCGCCTGATAACCAGCGGCACTGTTGAAGAGCTTGAGCGCCCGCTCTTCACCCTCGACGTCATCGCGCACACAATAGACCTTCGAAAAAGCGCCCCGCCCAAGTACCTGAAGAATCTCAAAGCGATCGTCAATGAAACCGCCGACCGCGTAGTCGGCGGCTTTGGCCCCCACCGGCGCATGCACTTCTGCCAGGTCAGGCTCGGGAAGCGCCTGGCTGTTTCCCGGGGACAGGACGGGAATCTGGTCCTGCACGGTCCCGGTCCTGCCCAGGCCCTCCAGACAGGCAACGACTTCAGCCGCACTTGCTGGCCGGTGCTCGCGCTCGGGCTCCAGCAGGCGCAAGACGAGGTCTCGCAGTCCCTTGGGAAGACCCTCTCGCTGCAGAGTTGGCGGCGGGCTGATGCGCCGCTCAGCAAGCACGTCCCCGCGCGTTCCAATGAAGGGAGGGCGCCCCTGGCACATCGCATAGATCGTCGCCCCGAGCGAGTACAGATCGGCGCGTTCGTTGGCCGCCCGGCTGTCGGTGAGCTCAGGAGCCATGTAATCGACCATCCGGCGGTGTGACAGGTCGCTCATCTGGTGATCATCGGCCGAGACCGCAGTATCGAAGTCCACCAGATGAACCGTGCCCCACTCGTCGAACAACACGTTGCGGGGCTGCAGATCGCGGTGCAAGATCCCGCGCCGATGGATGTGCGCAAGCCCACTCGCGATCTCGACCGCGATCTGCAAGATGCGCTCAACCGGGAGATCCTTACCGGATTCCTGTGCGCGCTCGATGAGGTCCTGGAGCGATCCGCCGGAAAGATAGCGAGTCACCATGAAGGCGGTATCGCCCTCTTCCCAGTGATCGAGCACTGTCGCGATGTTGCGATGGTCACCCAACTGACCCAGCACCTGCGTTTCCCAGGCGCTCACCGTCAGCCCGGTTGGCATCACGGCATTGTTAGAAAAGACATCGACAGTGACTAGACAACCGAGCTCCCGGTCGCGGGCGAGATAGATCCTCTTGCCAGAAGCGGCGCGCAGAAGCCGTTGGATGTCATACCGGCCGCCCCGCAGGAACTCTCCTGGGTGAATCGTCCCTCCCACGCGAGAAAGCCTACCGGGGCCTATCACGTTATCGCCAGTTAGCCAGGCCTTCTCATGACGTTCACATCCGTAAGCTGGGCGTCCCCTGCTCCCACGTCGGGACGGTTCCCGCGTCATGGAGGCGGTAGTCAGGCGCGGCCTCCAGGGCCTTCTCCTCACCGCCCGGCGTGTAGGTGACGATCAGCCGCAGCGGACGCCACGTCGTGTTGTCGGTCGAGTGCCAGACGCCCTTCGGAATGTAGACCGAGTCGCCTTCCTTGATCGCGAACGGCTCCCCATCAGCCACCATCTGCCTGCCCTCACCCGAGATGACGTAGATGACCTCGTCGGCGCCCGGATGATTGTGCCGCGCATGGCCCTCGCCGGGGTTGACAATCACCTCGCCCAGCGAACTGCTAGCGCCCTGAATGGCGTACGGGGTGACGAACCACTTGATCGACCCCCAGTCGAAGGTCATCGTGGTCACGTCGCCCGGGGTTACCAGCATCAGATCTCCAGATTCTTGAAGGCGGCCACCTGTTCTGTAATGGCGCGCTCGGTGGGCAGCCGTTCGACCGAGGAGGCACCGAAGAAACCCACCACCCCCTCGGTGCGAGACAGCACGTAGGCCGCATCGTCGGGCTCGGCGATCGGGCCGCCGTGGCAGAGGACGAGGACGTCCGGGCGGACGGCATACGCGGCATCCCGCATGGCCTGCACCCGCACGACCGCCTCGTCCAGCGTCACGGCGGTGCCCGCGCCGATGCTGCCCTTGGTAGTGAGCCCGACGTGCGGGACCAGCACGTCCGCGCCCGCCTCGGCCATCTCCCGCGCCTGGTCGGGGTCGAAGACGTACGGCGCGGTGACCAGGTCGCGCTCCCGGGCCAGCCGTACCATCTCCACTTCAAGCTCATATCCCATGCCGGTCTCTTCGAGGTTCTGCCGGAACTCCCCGTCGTACAGCCCGACCGTCGGGAAGTTCTGCACGCCCGCGAAACCCATCGCCTTGAGCTGGTCGAGGAATATGGGCATCACCCGGAATGGATCGGTGCCGCACACTCCAGCCAGGACGGGGGTGTCCCGCACGACCGGCAGCACCTCGGAGGCCATCTCCACCACGATCTGGTTCGCGTCCCCGTATGGCAGCAAGCCCGCCAGCGAGCCCCGCCCGGCCATCCGGTACCGGCCCGAGTTATAGATGATGATCAGGTTGACACCGCCGGCTTCGGCGCACTTAGCTGACAGACCGGTGCCCGCCCCGGCGCCGATCACCGGCTTGCCGTAGGCGACCGTGGCCCGCAGCCGCTCCAGAACGGTCCTGCGGTTCAATTCGGCGCTCCCGTGATTAGCTCATGCAGCCTGTCGGCCATGGCGCGGCCGAAGGCGGGGTCATTGATGTTCATGTCGAGCCGTTCCGTGTCCACAGCCGCACCCTGCAGTGCCTCGAAGCAGCCCTCGTCCGCCTTCGGGTCGTGGAACGGCATGCCCGGCGCGTCCAGTGCGGACACCCCGCTGAGCGGGACGAACAGGGCAGTCGGCCCGGTCGCATCGGCCAGCTTCGCGGCCACCCTGCGCCCCAGCTCAGCCATCTCCTCTGGCGTCGTACGCATCAGCGTCACCATCGGGTTATGGACGTAGAGGTTCCGTCCCCCGAATCGCTCCGGCACGGTGTCACGCGGCCCGAAGTTGACCATATCCAGCGCCCCGGGCGCCACCACCTGTGGAACTCCGTTTCTCCCGGCCGCGGTGAGCCGCTCCGGGCCCGCCGACAACACCCCCCCGACCAGGTCATCGGCCAGCTCGGTCGTAGTTATATCCAGCACGCCCGCGAGCAGCCCGCTGTCGGCGAGTCCTTCGAGCGCCCGCCCGCCCGCGCCGGTCGCGTGGAAGACCAGCACCTCATAGCCCAGCTCCTCCAGCCGTTCGCGCGCCACGTTCACCGCGGGCGTCGTCACCCCGAACATCGAGGCTCCGATCAACGGCCGCTCCGTTGCCGGGATGGTCTGCGTCTCGGCATGCGCCTTGGCCATCCCAGCCGCCGCGGCCGCCGCGTTCCCCAGGATCAGCCGGGAGACCCGGTTGATCCCCGCGACGTCCACCACGCTGTAGGTGATCGTCACGTCCTTCGCGCCAACGTACGGCGACACGTCGCCCGACGCCATCGTCGACACGATCAGCTTCGGCAGCCCGATCGGCAAGTCCCGGACGGCCCGCGCCGCGATCGAGGACCCGCCGCTCCCACCCATCGCGAGCACCGCGTCCACCCGGCCCGCCGCGAATAGTTCCGCCGCAATGACCGCGGCGCCCTCTCCCATCTGCGTGACCGCCGCCCCGCGGTCCCTGGCTTCCCGCAACGCCTCAAGCGACGCACCCGCGGCCTCCGCCACCCGCTCGGCCGGTATGTCAGCCTCGATCTGAGGCTCTCCAGTCCCCGCGTTGACCAGGACCGCGTCGCACCCGAGTTCCCGCACCCGACCGCGCAGCCACCCGTACTCCATCCCCTTCGTGTCGAGTGTCCCAACCAGCACGACCGTCGCCATGACCGTCCACACCCCTGTCCTCGCACGCAGTCCCGTCCTGGAAGGGATCATTCTCCGCAGAGCCCGATCTCGCCAGAGCCGCGAGGAGCGTCTGGCGCGGGCCGCTGTTCGACCAGGCCGTTGTGGGAAGCGCCCAGACGGGCGGTCAACGGGGACGTCGTAGCTCTGGGCGCTGGCAAGCCGCGGCCGTCCGATGTTCCAGGCCATCCAGAGATGACCGCACATGCCGCATTTCGGGCGGTCTGTGGAAATGCCTGGCCGTTATGCCTGGTGGCGTGGCGCCGCGGTGGCGGGCGTTCGGCGGAGCGCTCGTGCGGACAGGGCGGTGAGCCAGGTGAAGCCGGTGATGATGCTGGCGCGCTGGAACAGCCCGCCGAGGCTGACAAGCCGGGGCGACTGGCCGAAGCCCGCACCAGCCAGGGCCATGGTCGCGAGCATGGTCACGGCCGTGCCGGCACTGTAAAGACCGAAGCGGCGCCGGCCAGCCCGCCAGGACCGCCAGCCACAGGCGAGAGCGGCGGCGGGCAGGCCCAGGAACACCGGGACAGCCGCCAGATTGTGTACGATGCCGGCCGGGCTGGGCTGGGTGAGCTCATCGGGCGTTCCTGGCGGGTAGCCGCTGACCGGGTCGGTGGTGAAGACGGCCGCGCCGATAAGCCCCGCACCCGCGGCGCCGATCAAGGCTGGCGCCGCCCGACTGCTGGCCACGGGATCACCAGCGCGCGCCAGTCCTGCGGCTCCGGCCAGGAACAACGTCCCGGCCACCGCGAAGTTTCCAGCCTGGATCCAGCCGCGCGGTCCGAGCGCGAGAGAACTGACTGGGTGACGCAGCGGCCGGTAACCGTCCCGGACAGCACCCTCGAGCAGGAACACTGCCACGAAGACAGGGCCCCCGGCCACACCACAGCGCAGCAGCCTGCGGGTCCATGCCTGTGGTGTGCCAGGAATGCTGACAGGGCTCACGAACGAAGCGTAGCGGGGGCAGGCACTGTGCTGTTGTCTGCCGCGGCCGTTCACGAGGTGCGCAAGGACGACCCTGTCTCAAGCAGGGTCTTGAGGCTGGCCAGGACGGCGGGCCATCCCTCGGAGATGGCCGGCAGCACTGCGCTGCCCGGCGCGAAGCCGTCGTGGGTCACCGTGAGCTTGACGACACCGTGGCCGACGTCCTCGATGTCGAAGGCGACCTTGGAGCGGGCTTCGGCGCGCCAGGTCGCGGCGGTCGCCTCGTCCATGCCGACCGCCGCGGCCCACTCAGGGGTGATCGTGTGCCAGGTATAGGCCAGCCGGTGGGGCGGGTAGGACTCGAGGATCACCTGGCCGGGGCCGCTCACAACCAATCCGATGTCATCGTGGGCCATCTCGTAGGTGGAGCCCTTCTTCCAGTCCGAATGGAACGTCTTCGGACCAGCCGTCTGGTGCCGCCAGTAACGCTTCATGAGCGCAGGGTCGGTGAGGCCCTGCCACACCCGCTCGGGAGTCTCCTGGATATAGGTCGTGTAGACGAATGTGGTCTGCTCGCCCTTGGGGTCCATGGCGGTGACCTCCGGTGCCGTAGGTGGGATCCGGTCTTGCACTACCCGCATCCGGGTGCACGCACGCACGGGGGTCGCGTCCCAACCCCGGTGTAAATGACGACGGGCGTAGGTTCCTTCAAGAGCTACCAACTCAGCGAAGGAAGGACTACGCCCGTGCCGAATCGAGTATCTCCCACTGACCGGATCCGTGCCGAGATCGACGCCTTGTTCGACGGGTCGCGTGATCTGGGTGAGGTGATCGAGGATGTGGCCCGGCTGGGTGCCCGGCTGATCATCCAGACCGCGGTGGAAGCCGAGGTGGAGGTGTTCCTGGGCCGGGCCCGCTACCAGCGCTCGGCTGCCGCGCAGGATGCCCGGCCGGGGATGCGCAACGGTTACTGCCCGGCGACGGTCAAGACCACCGCCGGGCCGGTGACCGTGGCCCGGCCGAAGCTGCGCGGCACTACCGAGCGGTTCGCGTCAGCGCTGTTCGGCAGGTCGGTCACCAGGTCGAATGCCCTGGAGTCGCTGGTGATCGCGGGGTTCGTGCGGGGGCTGTCGGTCCGTGACGTGGAGAACACCCTCGCCGATGCCCTGGGCGCCGAGGCGGCGCTGAGCAAGTTGACGGTCTCGCGTATCTGCCAGGCGATCGGCGATGAGTTCACCGCCTGGTCGGGCAGGCGCCTGGACGGCCTGGAGCTGGATTACCTGTTCCTGGATGCCTCGATGTTCAAGATGCATCCCGGTGCCCGGGCCGAGCCGGTGCTGGCGGCGTGGGGCATCACCCCCGACGGCAAGCCGGTGTTCGTCGCGCTGGCCGCTGGCGGCAGTGAGTCCACCGACGCCTGGGCTGGCTTCCTGGAGGAACTGCGCGGCCGGGGGCTGCGCCCGCCGCTGCTGGTCATCTCCGACGGCGCCGCCGGGCTGATCAACGCCGCCGAGAGCGTGCTGGCCCGGTCGCTGCGCCAGAAATGCCTGATCCACCGGGCCCGCAACGTCCTCGCGAAGGTCCCCGCCGCCGCCCAGGACCAGGTCCGGGACGCTTACTGGGCGATCTTCGACACCGATGCCCTCACCGCCGCTGGCATCGCGCCCGGGCACAAGCTCGTCACCGCAGTGCAGGCCCGTATCGACGCCTTCGCCGAGCGATACGGCAAGCTCTACCCATCGGCCGTCAAGTGCCTGCTCACCGACCGCGGGCAACTCACCAGCTACCTGCGGTTCCCGGTCGAGCACCACAAGCGGATCCGGCACTCCAACTTCATCGAGCGCACCTTCGGCGAGACCCGCCGCCGGGTCAAGGTCATCGGCCGGCTCCCCGGCGAGGCCAGCTGCCTCAACCTGGTCTGGGCCGTCCTGGACCGCGCCAGCCGCGGCTGGCGCGGCGTCAATACCACCAACGCCGGCCTGCGCCTGCTACACGACCTGCGCCGCCAGCTCCTCGACCCGCCCACCCCGATCCGCCGGACCAGCCACCCTGCCGCAGCACCCGAAGAAACTGTCGGGGCCGTCGCCTAACATCCCAGCGAAGGAGCCGAGCCCACGTCATTTACACCGCTCCTGGGACGCCACCCGCACGGGAGGGTAGCGATGGCCTCCGCCCACTATCCTCACCATGCCCGGTCGTCGCTCACATATCAGCCGACAACTCGATGCTCGCCGCGCCGGCCGACTCCCCGCCACGCTGAGTGTATGAGTTTGCTCGCCCCGATAGCCGGTGGCAACCGACAGGAACCCGAAAGGGCGCGAACACCACCCATAGACGCGGCTACTGGCGAGCGTTGGAGCCATCCCTTGTGCGCACAGAACTGGCCGACCCGAGACTGCGCGCCCCATCGCCAACCCGCACTCATGCCGATGAGCGTGTGTCCTGTTGCCAGGGCCCATGGGCGCACCGAACGCCGAATGTTCTAATGCTGCCTTTCGCGTTGGGGTGGCCTGCGTGAACCTGGACGCGTTAGGAACGGGGCGTCATGAGCCCCCTGACGTCGCAATACATGGTGGTGCTCTGACGGTCGATAAGGTAGCCGTCATCTTCGGGACGACAATTAGAAATCGCCAGCTCGGCCGCTTACAGCTGGTACCGCAAGCGATTATCTGCCCTATGGGCGGTATATGACGATTTGACAGAATGAGCTTAGGCGGGCCATCGTTAGCAAGGGGGGGAGGTCATGCGTCGCCGCATGAAGTTGCCCCGAGGACTCTTTCAAGTCCCGTGGGGGGACGATGGGCTCAGCTACCAGCCTCGCACGTGCTCGCATGTGGCGCTCGTCACTGACGGCCTTGGGCGTTCTGGCCCTTGCCGCCGGCGCCGGAATGGTGCTCATCACTCTATTTCTTCATCAAAGCACAACCGTCGCGACAGATACACACAAGAAAAATTTGAAAGTAGTGACCACGACCATTGGGCCAAGCGCACCCTCAACGGCTCTCATCACCGGCTTTCTTGCCGCAGGAGTAGTGCTACTGATCGTGGCTGCCTTCTTCAATCGCATCACAGAACTCGACTTCGCTGGAATGACCGTGAAGATGGTGGCTGTCGCAGCTGCCACCGCGGCCAAGGCCGACGACCTGAGTAAGAACGACAAGAACACGCGATCCAGAATCCTAAAGAAGACTGCGGAGCTCGCCCTCAGTGAACCGCCACCGAGAGGACGAGTACCGCTGGGATGGCGTCAGGTAGTTGCTGGTGAGCCCACGGAAATGGAATATAGTAGCACTCAGGATGCTTTGGAGGTGGCGAACAAGCTCGTGGAACAGGCAGCTAAAGAAGTGGCGCCCGGGTGACCGCTCAGAAATTAACCTTGCAAAAGGCGCTCACTACTACCTGACGGGTACAGCGATGAATGCACGAGCAGAAGTCAATAAACTCAACGAGCAGGTCCGGCTTAAGAAAGCTGAGCAGAAGAACTGCACAAACGTCCTGCGGCGGCAAGAGCTCCAGCGAGAGATCGACGGCCTTATAGCGCAGATGGCGCCGTACTATCCGGATCTCCTTGCAGAAGAAGAAGCGAAAGAGGCGGTAAATCAGTTTAAGTTGAACAACGGCGGAAGATTTGGGTAGACGTGACGACTGAGGCCTAGTTCGGCAAGACCCGGCCGAACGGCCAGTCGTACTTTCATGCCGCAGGGAACGCGTTTTCGGGGTGTGTTGGCAGATCGTGTTTGGGTGGCAGGGCGCCAGGGCAGTCAGCTGGTCTGAAGCGCGGGCTGGCACTGGAGTTGCCGCACGCATGACCTGGTCTCAGGGGCGTGCCGCCTCGCTTACGGGCATCCGGAGTAGGGCACCTGGCTCAGGTCAGGGAAGCCCGGCAGCCGGATTGCCGCCAGGTCGCCCTGCTGGTCGTAGTCGAGCGTGAACTGGACCGGCAGCGGCTGGGGGCACCTCACCAGCACCTGGAAGGTGACCGTGAACCAGGAGCTGGCCCCCTGCCCGAGGGCGGGGGGAAGAATGCTGGTGGGTGCCTGCCGGGCGAGCGGCAGCTCCCCGCAGGGTCCCCAGACCTGCGAGATCACCCGCAGCCCGGCCAGTGGAAGCACGACCTGTACCCGCCGGAGCCTGACCACGGCCGGCGACAGGTTCATGATCTGCACGCCCACCTGCAGCTCGCGGCCGGCCTGCACGGAGCACTGCGGGCCGGATTGGCTGAGCGGGAAGCCGCCCGCCGAGAACGGCTCCGCTGGCGCCACGGCGCGCGACGGGGCAGGCGGAGCGGCAGGTTCTGCGGAGTGCTGGGCACCGGCGGCGTAACCGATGGCCAGGCCGGCCAGCAGCGCCGCGGCCCCCACGATGAAGGCGCCCGGCGGCGGCCACAGCCACCGGGGGACCAGCCTTCGCCCGCCGCCCACTTCCAGGACATCGTCACCGGCGCCAGACCCGTCACCGTCCGGAACGGTCATTCATCGAACCTATTCCAGCCCTCGATCTCAGCCCAGAGTACGCGGGGGTATGGAGGCTGAAAGACGCACTATTTTGCCGCTGGTCGGATCCTCTTGTTGGTCTGTTTGCCTGCTGAGTCAGTTGAGGGGCCATGCGAAGGCGGCGATGATGGCCGCGCTGCCGATCAGGCCGCAGAGGATTCCGCCGTAGGTGGCGCGGGTGCTCCTGGCCCGCAGCTTGTAGTACTCGCCGATGGTCACGATCTGCGCGGCTGCGGTGCGGAGTTCGAGCAGCCGGGCAGTGCGTGCGGTTTGGGCCTCGCATAGTCGCTTGCTTATTTGCTCGTCTGGCGTGTGTGCTCGCGCCCGGGCCAGTGCCATCAGGGTGGCTTCCTCGATGATCATCGACTGGCGCAGGCTGGTGAGGCATTTCACCCCGCAGGGCAGGTACAGGTCTTCCTGTGATTCCACGGTTTCCCGCCACTTGCTCAGGGGCGGCTGCCGCAGGCCCCGGCGGGGGGGTGCGTTTTGGATGTCGGCGTAGGACACCGTCTGAGGCCGCATGACTTGCAGGACCAAGAACAAGGTAATGCCCAGGAAGAGCAGCCCGGTCAGTCCCACGACCATGGCTGCCGCCGCAGGGTGGTGTTGTCTCATCACAGTCAGCGGCGAGGTACCGACCACGGTCGCCAGGGCCGCGCCGAGCGCAGCGGCCATCCATTTCGCCGAATCGCGCAGCCGGTTACTAGCCTTGCCCCAGCGCTTGTGCACACCCGCCAGTGGCGCGCCGGGCGCCACGCTTTCATCCGCAGGCGTAGCTGGCCAGGTGGGCCAGATAATCCCCTCACACTCCCAGCCTTCTCCGGCCGGATCCCAGGGGATGCCATCGGCCCAGATATCTCGCCTGATCCGCTGGCCATCTGTGGACAGGGCGACCGTCCAGCAGACCGGCGCCGATTCGGCCGATGAGTCAGCCTCATGCTCGCCCCGTGACCGGGCCGGCCTTCCGCTCGATCTATTCAGCGAGTACTCAACCAGCCTGGATTGCAGTTCTTCCTGATCCCGCAGGAGCTCGCCCTGGGCGACGTCTTTGACAGTAGACATTCCCCCACCTCTCGATACGTGCCAGTGACCGACGAGTCCTAGCTTCCAGCATTGACGGGGAAAGCCCAGCCCTTGTAGTAGCCCTTCAGATTGCCGCTGTTGTAGCCCTGTTCCCGCACCAGCGGATTCCCACTCTCGTTTGCCGTAACGACATTGCCGCCACCGACAGCGATTCCTATGTGGCCCTGGCCGGTTAGGCCTGGATAGAAGACGAGGGTACCTTCTGGGGGGAAGGACTGCTGGCCGAAGTCATTTGTCCAGGTTGTTTGTATCAATCCCTGCGGGCGATCGTTTAGCCCGGTCTGCGCATACTTGGTGTACATATTCTTTGCGTCGGAGTAGACGACGGGGCTTGGCCCTTGCCCCCCGTTTAGGTAAGCCGAGGCGGCGAACTCGAGACACAGGCCCGACCAGCTTAGGTAAGCACCAGTACCCGGGCTGCTGTAGGTCTTATCGCCAGACAGAGCATGATTCGCGCCAGGCCCCGTCAGGTGCGCGAGGGCCCACTGAGCGGCTTTGTAGGCCAGGAGCGGCGAACACTGGCCGTTCACGCAGTTTGTCACGCTGATGGACCTGGAGCCATCGATATCAACGATAACCGGCGAGAAATTGCTCGAGCCCCACTTCTGAGTGCTGCCTCCGCAGCCAACGTGAAGACTGATGTTCGTCGGTAGAGCAGTCGATATGGTCGACGAGTACGAGGCTGTCGCAGTGCCCGTCTTCTTCCAGGGAGCAAATTTGCTTCCGCCCCTGCTGCTCTGGACCAGACCCCTTCGACGGCCTTGCCGTTGGCGCAGGTGACATTGCCACTAATAGTCGGCACTGCCGCCTGGGCTGCTGGAGCCAGCGAGACTCCAAGCCCGCAGACTACGGCACATATCCCTGCCGAAACCTCGAGACGAACCTGCATCACTTCCCCCTCCGTTGTCTCGCGACGCTCAAGAGTGAGACGTGCGGCCCAGTTCACCGGTTGACTGCCCTGGCGTCGAAAGTATTGAGGCCGCTCAAGCCACCGCACCGGTTCGGCGCTTACTCAGCACTCGATTTCGCTGGGCCGGTTCGAACAAGACACATCCGGTCATAGCCGTGGAGCGGGTGAGCGACAGCTGGCCGAGGATCCGCTTGTCCACGGCCGAAGACCGCCCCCCTGGGCTCGGCAGAAGGGGACCACCCCGGTCGGCTACTGGGCGCTGCCGCAGCTGAGCTCTTCGTAGAACGAACGGGCCCGGAGTTCAGTCACGTCAACCGTAACGGGGCAGGGCTGATGCACCGGTCCGAGGTCCAGCATCCTCAGTCCGGCAGTAACAGCCGACGGCACGGGACGGTTCAGTCGGCGAGGTGAGAAACTCTTGCGAGGGGGGATAGTAATGGCACTTGCTGACACAGTGGTCGCCGGCGCGTTCGGTGTGGTTGGTGCGCTGGGCGGTGCGCTAGGCGGAGCTTCGTTGGCCCAGCGTGGCGCAGCCAAGCAACAGGAGAAGGCTTGGCAGCAGAATCTGGAAGATCGACGACGGTCGGCCCTGCGGACGGTGGCAGCACGGTTCTCTGAGCACGCGCTCACGTCCAGCAATGCGACGAGCGGAATGCTTGAGCGGTATCGGAGTGACCCTGGCACTGCACAGGTGACAGGGAACCCCCGCCTGGTTGTCAGACTGGTCGGAGCACTATGGGAACTACAACTACTTACGACCCGACGGGAGGTCGTCGATCTCGCCTGGCGGCTGCGCTGGCAGCTACGGATGGCTTATCAGGCTGCTGAAAAGCTGATCCGAGGTCACCAGGTCGGCAACGCTGATCCACAGCAGGCAGATGAACTTGACTCGCTGCTCCTTCGCATTGGCGACTTGCGCGCTGAGTTCATGGACGCTGTTCGTGATGAGCTTGGGCTAGGCAAAATCGGCGAAGTAGACCAGTCAGCCGCCGCGGGTTGATACAGCAACACAGCAACTGGTTACTTCTCTAGGACCTCGGTGGTCCGGCGTGACGAAGCATCGTCAGCTGGGCGTGCGCATGACCGCACACAGATCGCCTTCCGGGCGCCACTCGGACAGCCAGATCACCGAGTAACCCAGCGTTCAGGCGATTAAGTGCGCTCGTTGGTTGACCCGGCGGTGACAGAGCGCTTTGCGAATGAGCGAGTAACCCGCCATTGGTGACAATGCGATCTGGACATCCCTGGATCGTAAGCCTTGCCGCACGCACACTCCTTTGCCGCTTCCCGGACACTTGCGTGCAGGTCTCCGCGGAATCACGGACTGCATCCAGGCTGACGTTGTTCGGGTGATCTGGCTGATCGCTTCAGCCTGTGGCGCCGGGCGTCGGCCTGTTGGAAGGGCCGAGACTATGACGTCTTGCTGGCGACCGAGCTGACGTGCCTGCCCGCTGCCCGTGCTTGCTCGATTGACCAGTCCATCGCAGCGAGGAATACCTGGAATGCTTGATCGCTTGCCAGCGCGGTAAGGGGAATACTAGGCCGCTTATCAAGACTACCTACTGGTATGTCCACATCGGGAATAGCATTGAGCTTCTGCTGTAGTTGCACGCGTCGGTCAAGCTGATTGAACGGGGGGCGCCGCGACATGAATTGGAAAGGAATCTCGATCCGCCCATAAGTGTAAAGAGCGAATGGGAAAAGGTATCCCGATGCATTATCGAGCCCAGCCTGGAAGGATCCTTCTTTCTGACCGGACCCGAACCACAAGCGAAGATCCCCTCGTCGTACAGCCCAGTCGAAGAGCCGTCTTGCTACGTCTCCTTCGGCCTTGCTCCGTGTATCGAGTTCACGCAGCACCGAGTCGCGATCCCAGCGCCGGGCTTCCTTGACCTGGCGCGCCGCCTCGGTCTGGCCCAGCAACCTGGGAACGATCATCTGGTGCTTTCCGTCTGAGTCAACGTACTGCTTGACCTCGATCGCCAGGACTTCCGTGGTCGCCATCTGGTTGTTCAGGAACTCCACGATCCTGCGGAGCTCGCCGGGTATCTCGTCGGCTACGAAAACCAGACGCAGCTTCCCTGCAGCCAGGTTCGTCCTGATGCGTCCCCAGAAGGCATCCTCGTCATCCTCCGGACCGAGGAACTCAGCAATGACAGTCGCCGCGTCAGTTCCGCGTTTCCCGCACGCCGTCTCAAATGCGGCCCGCAGCCCATCGAGGCGCCAGTACGTCACCGCGTTAGCCGCGTAGTCGAGCATCTGACCGACCACCTCACGCCGGAGACGGGTATCCGAGCTGCGCTTGACCTCCACCAAGGTCGGTACACCATCCTGATCGACGAAAAGATGGTCAACAGACCAGCGATTCGTGCCAGCCTCGTTCGAGGCAAGACCAACCTCACGAGATATCAGGAGCCATCGCCTCGGCCCGCCGTTCGTATCGTCGCCGGCCAATAGCTCCGGATTGTCCTCTAGAAGCTTCTGGAGCACATCTTCGGTCGCATATGGCTGCTCGGCCATGGCGATGAGCTCGTCACCCTGTCTTAGATACACACACACCACCAGCCATGATGGACAACCTACTCGGACAACTCGCCGACCGTCACCAAGGTTGTCTCAACCCGCCGCAGGTCCGGCCTGGCGAACATCCGGTCATGCCGCTCTCCGGTTGGTCCGTTGCTTCCCAGCGGGGGTACGCGGTCCCGGCAGGTATGCGGTCTTGAGTCAGGATGCCCAGGGCAGGGCCGCGTACGCTCTGGCTGTATGACGCCTGATGAGCGGTGGCTGGCAGCGGCGTGGCCGTTCGTCCGCGGCCAGTTGCCGGCCGCGCCAGCCCGCGTGATCGAACTCGGGTGCGGGCCGCTGGGCGGCTTCATTCCTGTGCTGGTCTCGGCGGGCTATGACGCGGTCGGCGTGGATCCCGGGGCTCCAGCTGGGCCGTGGTACCGCCAGGTGGCGTTCGAGCGATATGACGTGACCAGACCCGTGGATGCGTTCGTGGCCTGCACGTCCCTGCACCACGTCGCGGACCTGAGCGAGGTGCTGGACCGGATGGGTGCGGGGCTGGTACCCGCAGGCCGGCTGGTGATCGTGGAATGGGCCCGGGAGCGGTTCGACGAGGCCACCGCACGCTGGTGCTGCGCCCGCCTGCCCCAGGCCAGCCGCGAGGCCAGCTGGCTGCAGCAATTGTGCGGGCAGTGGCGCGAGTCGGGCATGCCCTGGGACACCTGCTGCCGGTCCTGGGCGCAGGCCGAGAATTTGCACAGCGGCCAGGACATCCTGCGGGAACTCGATGCCCGCTTCGACGCCGGAAAGGTCAGCTACGGCCCGTACTTCTTCCCCGACCTGGCCAGCACGACCGAAGACGACGAGCAAGCCGCCATCGACAACGGTGAGATACAAGCGGGCCGCATTCAATACTCAGGCCACCGGCACAGCGAATGACCTGCCGCAGCCCGTTGAGACGGCCTTAATATGCGCCACACTCATCCTCATCTGCTTGATATGCAGGGTGATCGTGAGGCGCCAAGACCACCAACACAGCGCCTCGATCACCTGCATGATCAGGCATTATGTGGCCCGGAGGGCGCAGGTGACCGAAGGTCACCCACATAATGCCGCTGACCGAGTGTAAAAGGTGTGCTTGTCCCGGGTGTCAGCGGTTGCGCAGTGAGATCTGGTCGGACTCTGCGATGTTGTCGGCCTCGACGGCCCGAAGTCCTTCACCCAGGCGTTCGCGGGCTTGCCGCAAGAGTTTGAGGGGGTTGGTGGCGGGGCTCTGCGCGGCGGCGCGATCCGGATCAGCGCCGTGCTCCTCGATGAGGTGCGCCTGAAGTGCCGCAGCGACTTCGTCTGCCGCCTTCAGCGCATGGTAGATGGCCCGGTTCCGTGCGGCGTCGTCAACCATGCGGCCAGTATCCCCTGCAGCCTGCTTCGAAATGCAACCCACGGGCATCCTGCCCGTCTGTCGCGCCAGACACCTGGCTGCGGTCCTTGGCGCGAGGCCGTTGCCAGGAGTCATCAGACCCGCCCGCTTCTGCCGCGTTCCGGCCGTTAGGCGGCATGGCTTCAGGCTGGGCGCGCCATAGCGATCTCGGCATACTCGGGGTAGGACGGCAGCGGCTTCCGCTCGCCGGTCAGCGCGAAGCCGCACCGCTCGTACAGGCGCCGGGCTGGGTCGTTGGTCTCTGTCACCCACAGGTGCACGACGCTGTGCCCTTCGGTGCGGGCCCACTGCAGGACCGTCTCGACGAGGACGCGGCCCACCCCCTGCCCGCGTGCTTGCGGGTGCACCCACATCGACACTAGTTCGGCAGTGCGCGGCCCGGGCTCAAATGCCCCGACGATCCCGGCTGGCACTGAAGCTGGCCGCCCCGCGTAGGCGAGGAAATTCGCGCCGCGGGAGATCCTCGACTGCCAGTCGTCCAGGGTAAAGCCGATCTCACGCTGGTAGGACGATCCGAATGCGTGCGGAGCGTCCTGCAGAGCAGCCAGCCGCACGTCACGCATGGTGCGCCACATACTGGCGTCAATTGCCCGCACCGTCACGCTGGCCATACTCGATGATGGCTGGACCGGGCGGGCAGCGCGAAGCATTATCCCGGCAGCACGCGGCCACCGGGCTGGCGACCGCGCACCCTCACCCGCTGCCCACAGCCCATCGTGATCAGGAGGCAGAGCGGGCAGGGCTGCGACAGACCCGCCGAGTTGGCAGGCATGATCCTCCAACTCTGCGCGCCCGCCGCAGATCTTGCTGTAATCGCCGTCGGTAAATGCCCTTGCACCCCGCTGGAGACGGCTGCGTCGTTGTCGGCAAAGCGCACCATCGGCTCATGATGATGGTCCCGGAACGTCCTGTCATGCTTGATATGCAGGGTGATCGTGAGGCGCCAAGACCACCAACACAGCGCCTCGATCACCTGCATGATCAGGCATTATGTGGCCCGGAGGGCGCAGGTGACCGAAGGTCACCCACATAATGCCGCGGCGAGCGCGTTTTCGGGGTGTGTTGGCAGGTCGTGTTTGTGGCAGGGCGCCAGGGCGGTCGGCTGGTCTGAGGCGCGGGCTGGCGCTGGAGTTGCCGCGCGCATGACCTGGTCTCAGGCGGCGTGCCGCCTCGCTTACGGGCATCCGGAGTAGGGCACCTGGCTCAGGTCAGGGAAGCCCGGCAGCCGGATTGCCGCCAGGTCGCCCTGCTGGTCGTAGTCGAGCGTGAACTGGACCGGCAGCGGCTGGGGGCACCTCACCAGCACCTGGAAGGTGACCGTGAACCAGGAGCTGGCCCCCTGTCCGAGGGTGGGGGGAAGAATGCTGGTGGGTGCCTGCCGGGCGAGCGGCAGCTCCCCGCAGGGTCCCCAGACCTGCGAGATCACCCGCAGCCCGGCCAGTGGAAGCACGACCTGTACCCGCCGGAGCCTGACCACGGCCGGCGACAGGTTCATGATCTGCACGCCCACCTGCAGCTCGCGGCCGGCCTGCACGGAGCACTGCGGGCCGGATTGGCTGAGCGGGAAGCCGCCCGCCGAGAACGGCTCCGCTGGCGCCACGGCGCGCGACGGGGCAGGCGGAGCGGCAGGTTCTGCGGAGTGCTGGGCACCGGCGGCGTAACCGATGGCCAGGCCGGCCAGCAGCGCCGCGGCCCCCACGATGAAGGCGCCCGGCGGCGGCCACAGCCACCGGGGGACCAGCCTTCGCCCGCCGCCCACTTCCAGGACATCGTCACCGGCGCCAGACCCGTCACCGTCCGGAACGGTCATTCATCGAACCTATTCCAGCCCTCCATCTGAGCCCAGAGTACGCGGGGGTATGGAGGCTGAAAAACGCACTATTTTGCCGCTGGGAGCGTGGTATTCGGCCTCCTTTCGGGTTCTGCCTGAGCTGAAAGGGGTAGCGTGGCGCCGTGGATGGCTCGTTTGCGTTGCGGTCGGCCACGGTGCGAGCGAACGATCTTGAGTTCGGGGTCCTCGAGATTGGATCGGGCCCGCTGGCGCTGTGCCTGCACGGATTTCCTGATGCCGCGCATACCTGGCGGCACCTGATGCCTGCCCTGGCCGGGGCCGGGTTCCACGCGGTGGCCCCGTTTATGCGCGGCTACGCGCCCACCGCGGTTCCCGCGGATGGCGCTTATCAGGTTGGCGCGCTGGTCGCCGATGTGGTGGCCTTGCACGAGGTCTTGGGCGGGGACGGGGATGCGGTGCTCATAGGGCATGACTGGGGAGCCGAGGCTGCCTACGGGGCAGCTGCCTATGCGCCGGACCGGTGGCGGCGGCTGGTGACTCTCGCGGTACCGCCCGCGGCATTGGATGAGGTGCTGTTCAGCGACTACGAGCAGCTCAAGCGCTTCTTCTACCTGTTCATGTTCCGGGATCCGGCTGGGTTCGCTGAGGTGGTGGTGGCCTGGGATGAGATGGCCTACCTCGGCAAACTGTGGGCGGACTGGTCGCCTGGCTTTCAGCCAGGTGACCATCTGGCCCGGGTCAAGGAGTGCCTGCGGCAGCCGGCCAACCTGGCTGCCGCGCTCGGCTACTACCGGGCAGCGGCCGCAACCGGCGGGGCAGCGGTAACCGCAGCCGGGTATGCGGCCGAACAGCAAGCGGCCGGCCGCCAGCCCCCGCAGCCCACGCTGTACCTGCACGGAGCCCGCGACGGCTGCATCGGCATCGGACTGGCCGACGGCACCGAACGCCTCCTCGCCCCGTCCTCGCGCATGGTCGTGATCGACGATGCGGGCCATTTCCTGCACCTGGAGAAACCCGGCGAGGTCAACGAGCACATCCTCACCTGGGTCAGTTAGCCTGCCACGCTTCGCCCGGCACCGCGGGCCGCACCGCACCGCACCGCAGGCTGGTCCACCGCACCACTCCGCGGGGCTGGCGGGGGGATGGCGCCATGCGTGATCTGCTGCGATGTCAGGGCCGGTCGTGGCCTGCTTGGCGTTGGTGCGGGTATGGGAGGTGCGGGTAGTCCGGTGAACGGTGCTGGAAGGACAGGATGCGCGGATTGCGGATGACCCCGTCGCGGATTTCGATGGCCCGCCGGATCGTCTCGTTCGCGTCCCACGCCTGGGGGCCGGTGAGCACCGGGCGCAGGTGCGGAAGGAGAGCCTCGCTGATCTCCCAGGTGGCGGAGTTCCACAGGTACGACGGGCTGTGGTCGACGGCGTAGTAGTGAACGTTATTGCCGACCGTGACCATGGGCTCGGCGAAGCTCGTGGGCCGCGCCCAGCTGAAGCCCATGCCCTCGTCGCAGGACACGTCCACGATGAGACTGCCAGGCGCGAAAGAGCCAAGCTCGCCGGTGGTGACGAAGATCAGCGGTGCGCCGGTGTCCTGCAGCACGCAGTTGACCACGATGTCGTGCCCGGCGAGGAAGGCCGCCAGCGGTATCCGGCTGGTCCCGCGCAGCACGTGGCAGCGGCTGGGGTCGCCGGTGTCCTGCTCGAAGTGCACCATGTGCGCGGAGTGGATCGGGGAGGCGACGGCGTTGATGTCACGATGGGTCAGCACGTCCACGTCGTTCACGCCGTGCGCGTTGAGGGCCGTCACCGCGCCCCGGCCGGTAGCCCCGAAGCTGATGACGGCCGCCCGGAGCCGGCGGCCATAGTCACCCGTCGTCCCGATGAGCTCCAGGGCATGCAGCACCGAGCAGTACCCGGCCAGTTCGTTGTTCTTGTGAAAGACGTGCAAGCCGAACGAGCCGTCGGCATTCCAGTAGTTCATCGCCTCGAAGGCGATCAGGGTCAGCCGCCGCTCGATGCTCAGCTGGGTGATCTCCTCGTCCTGCACACAATGCGGCCAGCCCCACAGGACCTGCCCGTCCCGCATCTGCGCGAGGTCCTGGGGCTGCGGCTTGGGCAGCAGGATCACATCGCATCCCGCGAGGAGTTCTTCACGGGTGCGAAGCCCAGCCACACACGATGCCAGCTGCTCATCGGGCACGCCGAACCGCTCGCCGTAACCGCGCTCAAGATAGACACGTTCCCGCAGCCCCGCATCGATACGCTCGACGTGCAGCGGATGAATCGCGAGCCGCCGCTCGTTCTCCTTCCGTGACCGCGACATCACTCCCAGGCTCAGCTGATCCACGCGCGCTCCCCTCATACGGGGCCGACCCTGCGAAATCATCCGCGGTTCCCGCAAGCCGGGATCGCCCAGAAGCTCATGTGCCGAGTCTGTCACTAAAACCCAGCAAACCACGGGAACGGAAAGTTCCGTGGCCCGTGATTACTTACTCTCATGCCGCCATGATGGTGGTGCGTCGCCGGGAGATTGTCGTTGCGTCGGCGATGCCGGCCGGGCCGGCATATCGACGATCGCCAGGGCAAAGGGGGCATATCGCCTGTTAGGGCCCTTCTGGCGGCAATCCTGGTTCAGGTGCGCATGACTAGCCAGCTGCCGCCGACGGCAACCGCCGCGAGGGTCGCTGTCAGCCAGAGCAGGAACCAGATGACGCGCGGGACGAGGGTGAGTTGGCTAAGTTCCTGGCCGTCACCTGATTGGGTGCCTCTGACGAGGATGCCACGAACTCCAGTCAGTAGAAGCAGCCAGGCGACGGCGTAGGCCGCAACGGTCTGAGCCAGCACGGGTGTGTAGCGAGCGAGGGCGTACACCAATCCGGCCGCCAAGGGGACTGTGATCAGGCCGAAAGACCAGTGCATCAGGAAGAGGAGAATCCCGAGCAGAAAGAGGGTTATCCACAGCGCCGCCACGATGTACCCGTGCTGAATGAGTTTCGCTGCGCCGAGACCGAAGGAGCTGGGCCCGACGTAGCCCACGAAATAGGCGATGACGCTCACCAGGCATCCGCCCTGCTTCTTCGGTTGCGTTGCCCCTGAGTCGAGGGGGTCGAGGTTCAGTTTTATGTGATCGACTTGGAGACCAAGCAGCGCATCCGCCACCGCGTGAGCCCCTTCATGTGCCATCACCGCGCCATGGCGAACGACCTGCCAGCCCACGTCCGTTATGACCACGCCAAGCGCAGCCACCCCGACAACAACGGCTGCCGGGGCAGACAACGGGGCCTGCGTCAGGAGCACACCTGAAACATAACGCTGCTATTCGTCGATGGCTATCCGTGACCCGTAATCTCTTCGCGTGGGGCAAGGACCACACGATTCGGAAACTCTGTCACTACTGTCGGAGTGAGCCGCACGGCGAAACTGTGGCCCACCCAACATTCCGAGTGAGCCGGGCGCACTCTGAGGCGGCCGAAGCTTGATAACGGGTAGCAGCTGGAGAATTGTGCTCAGGCATGTCCGCGAGACAGCAGCAGACCGCCGGCGCAAGTGCATCCTCCTGCCTTCGGCAGAGACCACAATCATTGCCGCGCAGGTCTGTCCATTACGACAGCCGAAACGTACTCACATGCCGCGATGATGTGCACCCGCAAGGCTTGCTGCTTTGTCACCCTTCCCTGGGTCAGACGGTCCCCGCCGGGTGTCATGCGGCTTGCGGGCGTAGTCGTGGCTCTTCTCAGGTGGTCTGCGTAAGTAGGCTGGCGGGATGCGCGTAGTGATCGCGGGCGGGCACGGGAAGGTCGCGCTTGCGCTGGAGCGTCTGCTGGCCGGGGGTGGTGACCAGGCTGTCGGGCTGATCAGGAACCCGGCCCAGGCCGCCGATGTGCAGCAGGCCGGCGCCGAAGCCGTTGTCTGCGATCTGGAGGCAGCATCAGCCGATGATGCCGCGATCGTGCTGTCGGGTGCTGACGCGGTGGTCTTGGCGGCCGGCGCTGGCCCGGGCAGTGGCATCGCTCGCAAGGACTCCGTCAACCGGGCTGCCTGCGTGCTGATGGCCGGCGCCGCCCAGCAGGCGGGGGTAGGCAGGTTCGTCCAGGTCTCCTCCATGGGAGCGGGCAGCCCGCCGCAGCCCGGCCGCGGCGAAGTCTGGGCCGCCTACATCACGGCGAAGGCCACCGCCGAAGCCGACCTGCGCTCCCGGGACCTGGACTGGACAATCCTGCGCCCCGGCCATCTCACCGACGATCCCGCGGCCAGCCGGGTCTGGCTCGCCGCCCCGCCGGTCCCAGCCGGCGCGGTCTCCCGCGCCGACGTCGCCGCGGTCATCGCGGCCCTGCTCCACGAGCCGGGTACCAGCCACCAGACACTCGAACTGGTCGGCGGAGACACCCCCGTCGCCGAAGCCGTGCACAGCATCTCCTGACCACAACCCAGCACCGCCCCACCCGCGCCGCACCAGCCCACGCACCAACCTCCAACCTTGCCGAATAGCGGACGTGTGCCGCGACGCATGCTTGCACCGGTCGGCATAACCCGACGACTTCTGACTATCACCGGACCGGCATCGTCCCTCCGCCACAAGCGCACGCCTAATGCTGATTCTGCGCACCGGACTGGACCGTGCCCGCTTCGGTGGACATCCGGCTTAGCTGCCCGATTCGTCGGGAGCGTAAGAAATGGGTTCGACACGCCGCTCATATACGCCGGAGTACAAGGCGCAATCGGTAGCTTTCGTCCTTGACGGTGGCCGCCCGGTTGCCGAGGTCGCCCGCAATATCGGCGTCCACGAGATGACTCTTGGCAAGTGGGTGAAGGTGGCACGAGATGCCGCGGAGTCCGGGAAGTCCCCGGATGTGCCGCTGGGTGAGTCCGAGCGGGCCGAGCTGGTGCGGCTGCGCGCTGAGTCCCGGGATGACAAGTCCACAATCGCTGAGCTTCGGATGCAGGTGGAGTTCGCAAAAAAAGTTGCGACCTGGTTCGCGAAAGGCAGTCAGTAAGATTCGCTGCCATCGCGGACTGGGCTGATTCTGGCGATTACCCGGTGTCATTCATGTGCGCCTGGCTCGGGGTCTCCCGTTCCGGCTATTATGCGTGGCGGGGCGCGGAGCCGTCCCAGCGGTCCAAAGACGACTCGGCGCTGGTCGCGGTTATGAGGAAAATCTATGAGGACGCGCGGGGCAATCCCGGGGTGCGCCGGATGCGCGCGGGCCTGGCGGCGCTGGGGCACCTGGTGTCGCACAAGCGCGTGCACCGGCTGATGCAGGCCGCTGGCCTGCGCGGGCGCCACCCGAGAGCCTGGAAGCGGACTACCATCGGCGGGGACAAGCCGGTGCCCGCCCCCGACCTGATCGGCCGGGACTTCACCGCCGGCCGCCCCGATGAGAAATGGTGCGGCGACATCACGTACGTGAAAACGTGGGATGGGTGGGCTTACCTCGCGACCGTCATCGACCTGCACTCACGCAAACTCATCGGCTGGGCCATCGCCGATCATATGCGGACCAGCCTGGTCACGGCGGCCCTCGATATGGCCATCTCTGCCCGGAAACCGCCCCCGGGAGTCGTCTTTCATTCCGACCGCGGCTGCCAATATACATCTTCGGTGTTCGACGATTACTGCACCAGGAATAACATCAGGAGGTCCCTGGGAAGGACGGGAATCTGTTACGACAATGCCGTATCGGAATCGTTCTTCGCGACATACAAGAAAGAGCTGATCCATACCCGCCCGTGGCCCTCGCTGGCGAGCTTGAAGAAGGAGACGTCTGACTGGATCAGCAACTACTACAATCCGCTGCGGAGGCATTCGACGCTCGGGTACTTGACACCTGAGGAATACGAACTAGGATATAGGCAACTCAGTCAATTGGCAGCCTAATTCGGTGTCCAAAAAAGTGGGAACGCTCCAGACAGTCATTCCTGACGTCGGGGATGCTGCAAACAAATCGTCTGATTCTGCGTCTCTTACCAGCGACTGGCTGCGGCGCTGCACGTCAGCGTCGCAGGAGTAGTCGCTCCGGGCTGACCGCCCGCGGCCAACCGCGCTCTTCTGCAGAGCCGGAAGGTGTCGCGGCCACGGACGGTGGACAGATCGCGCCGTTCGGTGGGCAAGCCGAGGATCGGGTTGTTTAAAACCTTCCGTCTGCGTAAACGCGCCGCATGGTGCTGCTGTGGTGCGGTGACTCAGACGATAGGCGGCGGATCCTTGAGCGCCGCGGTCTTGTCGGGGTTGAGCCGGACCCAGATAGAGGTGATCTGGCCGCTGACGGCCTCGCCGGTGATCACGATCGGCCCCTCGGGCGTGTCCAGCACGAGCGAAGGGCTCGAGTTGACCTCAATGAGGTGTACGGGGGGCCGCTCATCCGGGCTCGAGCCAGTCTTGAACGCGATGAGTCTCCAGCTGCCTTTGAGGAGTTGCCGCACCCGCTCGGCGCCGACAATTGGGTGCCTGGCTGCGCGCCGGGCGGGACCCGCGTCGGATATGAGCACGACGTCGGGGTGGAGGAGGCTCAGGGTCCTCTCTTCGTCGCCCGCGAGCACGGAGTACATCAGCTGCTCGAGCATCTCGGCCGAGGCGGCCGCCGGAGGGGGAGTCCCGGCGCCCGGCCGGGCCGAGTGCAGCTTTCGCCTGGCGCGCGAGACGAGCTGCCTGCACGCAGGCTCGGTTTTTCCGAGGATCTCGGCGATGGCCGGGTAGGGTTCGCCGAACACGTCACCGAGGAGGAAAGCGACTCGTTCGTACGGGCCGAGCGAGTCGAGCAGCACCAGGAAACCGAGGGTTAGCGACTCGGCGAGCTCGGCCGTTTCCTCGGCGTTCCGGGCGGTGGGCACCGGGTCGGGAAGCCACGGTCCGACGTACACTTCTCGCCGCCGGCGCTGTGCCCGCAGACGGTCGAGGGCCAGGCGCGAGGTGACGGTTGTGAGCCAGCCGGCCGGGTTGTCCACGGTGGCGGCGTCTCGGGCGGCCCACCGTATCCACGCTTCCTGCACCACGTCTTCGGCGTCGGCCAGCGAGCAAGTGATCCTGTAGGCCAGGCCGGTCAGGCGCGGACGCTCACCCTCGAAGGTGTCGAGGCCGCCAGTTGCCGATGTCGGGTTCACGCCACCCTCGGGTAAGTGCGATCCTCCGCCGGCGCCCCGGCGGCGAGCATGCCGGCGTGCTGACCGCTGGCCATCGCCGCGTCCGAGAGCCACCCCGACGGCCCCACCCAGTCGCCTGCCAGGTACACCCCCGGCGATCGGGGCACGGCGACTGCGGGCCGGCCGGCCAGGCCGTCTTCGGGACCGGGAAGTACGTGGGTGACCACGTGGACCGCCAGGAACCTCTCCGCAACGATCTGATCGTTGGTGATTCCTGCCAGGGTGGCGAACCGGTGAAGTTCGGCGCGGTCCAGCCCCACGTCGCGGGCCCCGTACCGCATGACGTGCACCACCGACCCTCCGGCGGGCGCTAGGGCACCGGGCGGGCAGTGGCACGCCAGGTACAAGGGCTCGTCGACGCCTATCACCACCGAAGGGTGCGGCCCGCGCAGCCCGAGGTCCAGGCAGGCGGCAGTGACCGGCGGGCCGAGCTCGGGCCAGCCAGGGTCGACCGGCAGCAGTTTGCGCGCCGCGGCCGGGCTGCCAGCGGCGATGACCACCGCGGCCGCGGGCAGCACCTCGCCGCCGGCCAGTTCGACCTCCCATCCGCCCGGGACGGCGTTGATACCGGCGGCGGCCTGGTGGGTTCGTATGGTGGCGCCTGCCGCCGACGCTGCCGACGAGATGCCCTCCACAAGGCTTGCAAATCCCTCGTCGAGGTAGGAGACGCCCCGGCGGGCGGCCTTTATCCGGGAGATAGCGAAGTCGGCTGGCATGCGTCCGAGGTCGGTCACGTAGGTGGTCACTCGTATCAACATTCGGGCCAGGTCAGGCAGGTCACGACTTCCCCCCAGAGACTCGGCCCACTCTTCGGCGCTCCGGCCCGCCCAGCTCGCCGCAGATACCGTCAGCAGCCTGGGGACCAGTGAGCCCAGCCGGCCTATTGGTACCCCGACCAGCTTGCCGTCGCGCACGACGCGGGCGCCACGCAGTGGCGGTCGGTGACCGCGGTGGGGCACCCCCAGGTCGTGCAGTATCCGCCAGGCCTCGCCGCCCCTGCCGAGGGCGTGCGGCCCCTGGTTGAATCGGTAGCCGCTCAGTTCGTCGGTGCGGGCCCGGCCTCCCGCGGTGTGTGCCTCCACCACGACCACCGGCCGCCGCGCCCGTGCGGCGGTTGCCGCCGCCGTCAGCCCAGCCAGCCCCGCCCCGATGACCACCACGGTTTCCTTGTCGTGTTCTCGCATGCAAATACGACGCCGCCGCCCACGCTCCTGTGACATGGCGCTGGAAACCAGGCGACGCGATCTCCCGCCGCCTGTTCGAGGCGCTCCGGCTGGAGATCCGCTACGACCACACCGCGTACATGACGACCTGCGAGATCACCCTCACCGGGGAGACGATCGGCACCGTCGCGCGGACCAGCCAGGAGCGACGCCAGCGCCAGCCGCCGGCGGCCACGCGGCGCGGCCCACGACGGAACCGACGGCGCCGAAGCTGAACCGGAGCCCCCCGCCGGGGATGGTCTGTGTAGCGCCCTCAGCTGTGCCGCCTGCTGGATTCCAACCTGCGTACACGGCTACGGACCCGGGCTCCCTGGCGCTGTCGTGCATGAATCCCTGCACCGGAATTCCGCTTGTACCGGCTCACGCTTACCGGCGAGCAGACGGAACCGCCTGCGAGCGGTCCCAGAATCGCCCTGTGCACCGACGGTGGTGCACTGCTGCGCGGCGCCGGCGGCGCCGAACTTAAACTCCGCCAGAGCGAATCGTGCTTCCTGTCCAACGTCGACGCTACGGTGACCGCGACCGGCGAAGGGGCCATCTTCGTCGCGACTGTCGGCTGAGCTACGCGGCAGGGGTACGAGCCGTAGAAGGTACGTACGTACCACTGACCACATCTCAGCGGTCGATAACGCCTGACTGCAGAGCGAGTTTGCGAACTCCAGCAGCCGATCCTGGGGCATCTAGACCGCAGACCAGTCCGGCAGATGACCGTCTCGCAATCCGTCATCGGCTAGCTCGCACGGATCATCCAGATCTGCGCGCGGTCCGCAGCAAGCAGCCTGATTATCACCGCCGCGCATGTCGGCGGGTCGGCGCGGTTATCCGGTCCGCCTCGCGTCGCTGGCGGCCCCCAGTCGTAGCTCAACGCACCAGCGGCGAGGCTGCATGTGTATACAGCACCGCCCTGGGATGAACGTCCACTTCCTATGCCGCTGATCGAGACCAAGTGGCGGTCACTCAGGAGTGGTCTGGCCAGAGGATTGGCGCAGCACTCTCAGTGAGGTGAGTGTCCAGAGGCTGACCGCCGCCAGCCAGATGATAAGGCGAAGCCATCCGGGCTCGCCGATGCCCTGTGGCTGGAGAGTCTGCCCGGACAACGGCGCGTACGCGTACCAGCCGGTCGCCGTTCGCAGGCCTGTGAGATAACTGGCCACGATCCCCAGCGCAAGTCCGAGAGCGACGACCACCACGACCCGCTGAGCCGTGGTCAGCCTGTCAATCCAGCGCATGGGCCAACCCTGGCAGGCCTCGGCGGCTAGTGGGGCACACACGCCCATGCTGGACGCGGGTATGGCTCGCGGGATGTCCAGATCGCCGCTCGTCATGCCGATCCGCGCACCACGATGCGGTGTGACCGGGGCCGCAAGAACCCCGACCTCGACCGTCACCCGTACTACATCCTGGCTGCCTATAGGCCTCTGACACCTGAGCGATCCCACGTCGCCCGCGACCAGTCTCACGCGAGACGCCCGGCACTGCCGATCGGCGAGGAGGGCTTGCAGCGTTAGCTTGGCAACGTCGTGGGTCTCTCGTGTTCCCTGGCGGCAGGAGGCCGGTTCTTGACGAACTACGCCCGTATGTACCGATTCGGGATCACACCCTGGGAGCGCTACGCAACGGTGGCGGCAGCAGGTATCGCGGCACTGCTGGATCGCGAGGAGGCGGAGCGCTCCCGCCCGCTCGGCCGTGCGCTGGATCTCGGCTGCGGCCGCGGCCAGTACACCCCCGAGCTGGCCAGGAGGGGGTGGGAGGCGGTGGGCATCGACTACGTGCCGGCCGCAATCGAGGCGGCCGCAGCCAAGAGCCGGGGTGTGGACGGGCTCAGCTATGTGGCCGGTGACGTGACGCGGCTGCCGTCGGCACACCTGGGGACGTTCGACTTCTTCCTCGACATTGGCTGCTTCCAGGGTCTGGATACCGGACAGCGCCTCTCCGCGGGCCAGGGTGTTTCCGCGCTGGCCAACCCCGGGGCCACCGTGCTGCTGTTGAGCTTCGGCCCGAGCCGGTGGCGGCGGCTGGTCGGGGGCGCATCGCAGGAGGAGGTCGAGACCGCCTTCGCGGGGTGGGAGATGCTCGCGGCCGACCCGGCGGACACCGCTGGCCTGGGGTGGCCGATGAGCAAGACCGCGCCGCAGTGGTACAGACTCCGCCTAAAGGCCTAGAACGACACTGTCCCGTCTCACTGTCAGGCCGACGCCTTGACGCATAGGCCCCATCAGGGAACTCTCGGTGACGTCCAAGATCGGGTGTAAATGAGAGGACGGGCGTAGGTTCCCCTTCAAGACGGCCAAGTCACTGAAGGGAAGGACCCACGCCCGTGCCTGTCCGAGTATCGCCTACTGACCGTATCCGTCACCACATTGATGAGCTGTTCGCCGCGGAGCGTCCGCTGCCGGAGATCTTGGAGGAGGTGGCCCGGCTCGGCGCGCAGCTGCTGATGCAGGCTGCCCTCGAAGCGGAAGTCACCGAATTCCTGGGCCGGGACCGTTATCAGCGGGCCGCGGCCTGCGCTGAGGCCCGGCCCGGGTCGCGTAATGGGTACCGGGAGGTGACGGTCAAGAGCACCGCCGGGCCGGTGCAGCTATCGCGGCCGAAGCTGCGTGGCACCAGCGAGGCGTTCGCGTCCCGGCTGTTCGGCGTGCACGTGACGAAGACGCATGCGCTGGAGTCGCTGGTGATCGCCTCGTTCGTGCGCGGCCTGTCCGTCCGCGACGTCGAAGCCGCCCTCGCCGAGGCGCTGGGCGATCAGGCGGCGATCTCCAAGTTGACGGTGTCGTCGGTGTGCCAGCAGATCAAGGACGAGTACCAGGCGTGGGCGCAGCGGCGCCTGGATGGCATCACGCTGGACTACCTGTTCCTGGACGCGAGCTTCTTCCGCATGCATCCCGGCTCCCCGGCCGAGCCGGTGCTGGCCGCCTGGGGCATCACCACCGATGGCAAGCCCGCGTTCATCGGCCTGGCCCCGGGCACCGGCGAGTCCGCCGACGCCTGGACAGCCTTCCTCGCCGACCTCAAGGACCGCGGCCTGGCCTCCCCGCTGCTGGTCATCTCGGACGGGGCCCCGGGCCTGATCGCCGCGATCGAGCAGGCCTACCCGAAGGCCCTGCGCCAGGGCTGTCTCGTTCACCGCGCCAGGAATGTCCTGGCGAAAGTCCCGGCCGGGATGCAGGCCGAGATCAAGGACGCCTACTGGAAGCTCTTCGACACCGAGGGCCACAAGACCCCGCCCGGGCCCCGGCTGGTGGAACTCATCGACGCGCGGATCGCCGAGATGGCCGCGAAATACCAGGCCACGTACCCGTCGGCGATGAAGTGCCTGACCACCGACCAGGCCGGGCTGACCGCCTACCTGCGGTTCCCTGCCGAGCACCACCAGCGGGTCCGGCATTCGAACTTCATCGAGCGGACCTTCGGGGAGACCCGCCGCCGGACCAAGGTCATCGGCCGGCTGCCCGGCGAGACCAGCTGCCTCACCCTCGTGTGGGCCGTGCTGGACCGCGCCTCCACAGGCTGGCGCGGGTTCACCATGACCGCTGACGGGCTCCGGCTGCTGCAGGACCTGCGCCGCTCGCTGCTCGACCCGCCCCGCCAGCTGAGGCCACACACCATCACCACCAGCCAGCCCGCCGACGGGCCCGAAACTGTCAGCACCGTCGCCTAACCTGATCACCGAAGCCGGGAACCACGCCCGTCATTTACACCGGAATCCGGGCTCTGTCGCACTTTCGGTGGTGGCAGGTTGTGCTGATGTGTCACGATCGGTCATGATTGACGTGACTGAGCTTGTGAGGACTGTGTTCTCTGGGTTGTCTGCCCTGGTCATCGAGGATGTCGAGGACGCGGGCGAGATGATCTGCGTGCGGGCGAGGACCCGGGACGTGGCCGTGGCCTGCCCGGGGTGCGGCACCGAAACGGCCCGCGTGCATGAATACCGCGAGCGGACAGCGGCGGACGTTCCCGTTGATGGCCGCCGCGTCCTGGTCCGGGTGCGGGTCCGCCGTATGCGCTGCCCGGCGCTGGAGTGCAGGGTGCAGACCTTCCGCGAGCAGGTCCCGGGCGTCCTGGACCGTTACCAGCGGCGCATCTCACGGCTGACGGCCCAGGTCAGCGCAGTGGCGCGCGAGTTAGCGGGCAGGGCGTCGGCGCGGCTGCTGCCGGCACTGGGCATCATGGTCTGCCGGCATACCGCGCTGCGGGTCCTCCTCAAGATCCCCCTGCCCGGGATGACGGTGCCGCGGGTGCTGGGGATCGACGACTTCGCGCTGCGCCGCGGCAGCGTCTACGCGACCGTGCTCATCGACGCCGAGACCGGCCGCCGCGCCGACGTCATCCCCGGCCGCACCGCCGACGTCACTGAGAAGTGGCTGAAAGACCATCCCGGCGTCGAGGTCGTGTGCCGTGACGGGTCGGGGGCTTACGGCGAGGCCGTCCGCCAGGCACTGCCCTCGGCGGTCCAGGTCGGCGATCGCTGGCACTTGTGGCACGGCCTCGGCGAGGCCGTCCGGAAGGAGGTCGCGGCGCACTCCGCCTGCTGGGCGAAGGGCATGCCCCTGCAGGAAGGCAGGCGGGCCGCCACCACTTTGGAGCGCTGGCAGCAGGTCCATGAGCTGCGTGCCCGGAACGTGGGCCTGCTCGAGTGCGCCCGCCGCCTGAACCTCTCGCTCAACACCGTCAAGCGCTACGACCGGGCCAGCGAGCCGGAGCGGCTGCAGCGCGCCCCGAAGTACCGGCCCACCCTCGTTGACCCCCACCGCGGCTACCTCCGCAAGCGCCGGGCCGAAGAGCCCGGCGTCCCGGTCCAGCAACTGCTGCGCGAGATCCGCGAGCGCGGCTACCAGGGCAGCTCCAACCTCCTTGTCCGCTACATCAACCAGGGCCGCCTGGACAGCGACCGCCCGCACCTGTCACCCCGCCGGGCAGCCCGCACCCTGCTCACCAGGCCGGACCGCCTCACCCCCGGCCAGCAAGAGACGCTCGCCGGCCTCGAAGGCGCATGCCCGGAGATGACCGCCCTGGCCGGGCTGATCCGCTCCTTCGCCGCCCTGCTGGCTCCCCGCCCGGGCAACGACGCCAGGCTCAGGCAGTGGATCGCCGGCGCACGCGATGCGGACCTGCCTCACGTGCACTCTTTCAGCCGCGGCCTGGACCTGGACATCCAGGCCGCCACGGCCGCGGTCACGATGCCGCACCACAACGGGCGCACCGAAGGCGTCAACACCAAGACCAAGATGATCAAAAGGCAGATGTACGGCCGCGCAGGATTCCAGCTCCTCCGCCACCGGATCCTCCTCGGGTGAGAATACGATCCGTCACCACCGAAAGTGCGACAGAGCCGGAATCCGGACGCCACCGCTGCAGCACGCTGCTGGCATCAGTGCGGGTGACACTGCGGCGCTCGGCATCGAGGTGACCAAGGATTGGCCAGAACCGAGCGTGCCCCAGGATCTTGCGACAGCTCTGGCAGCTGCCCCGCAGAAGATCCAGAAAATGTGGGACAAGATCACCCCGATGGCGCGCTGGGAATGGGTGCGCTGGGTCAACGCCACGCAGAACCCTGACACGCGCCGACGACGGGTCGAGGTGAGCATCTCGAAGATGCAGAACGGGAAGAGGCGCCCCTGCTGTTTCAACCTCGCTGCATGCACCGACCCGGACCTGTCGAAGAACGGCAGGCTCCTCGAGCCAGCCGACGACCACCCCTGACCGGCGGTTCCTTCTAGGTCGAGATGCCTTAGTGCAGGAGGCCACGGGGCTAGGGTCCTGGCTCCCGGACATGCCCGCAGCGAGTGAGTGTCCCAGAGGCGTGCGAATCGCAGGCGTGATCGCGGTTCCCTGCAGCCGTTTCTGCATCCGTGCTGCGACATCCTCGACGGCGGTGCGCGCTGCGGCTCCCCGGTCAGCGACCACCATCGTCCGGATCTCGCCGGTGGCATCCACGGCCCAGGAGCCGATGACTCGCCGTCCCACCACAGAGTCGGCCCGATGTTGCCCCGGTTGTCGAACACTTGGTGCTGCGGGATGCCGAAGAACCAGTATGCCGGCGCTGATGCCCTGGCGGAACCGGAACGCATCATGCGGGTCATTGGTATAGACGGCCGACGACAGGCCATAACCAGGCGTGCTAGCCAGCTGCTTCTGCGGCCATGAGCAACGGGACGGCTGGTCAGCCGGGCAGGGTGGGGGTGGTCCGGGCGTACCCGGTGGCGGTCTCGAATGCGGCCGCGATGCTGAGCAGGTGCCAGTCGGCGCGGCGGCGGCCGACCAGTTGCAACCCGACCGGCAGGCCGTCTGGGGTGAACCCAGCCGGTACCGAGATCGCGGGCAGCCCGGTCACTGAGATCAGGTACGCGGACCTCATCCAGTCCAGGTAGGTTTCCTGCGGCACGCCGTCGATCTCGTGTACCCAGTCCAGGTCCACTGCGAACGGAGGCACCTGGCTCACCGGGCAGGCCAGGACATCGAATTCGGTGAAAAACGCACTGATCCGTTCGGCCAGCGCGGCCCACAGGATGGTGGCCCGGCTGAGGTCAGCCACGGTCAGTTCCAGCCCGCGTTCGGTGTTCCAGGCCACGTTCGGGCCGAGGCTGCCGGGGTCGGCGCGCAGCAGTGGGCCGAACCCGGTGGCGAACCGCAGCGCCCGCCAGGTCCGGAATACCTCGTCTGCGCCGGCCAGATCGGGGGTCGCGTCGCTGACCTGGCAGCCTAGATCGGCCAGCACTGTGCGGGCTGGGGCAAGCGTGGCCCGGACCGCGTGCTCGACCGGCAGGCCAAGGTCTGCGCTCCACGCCACCCGAAGCCCGCTCGGGTCCTGGGCCAGTAGCCGCCGCACGTCGCCTGGTTCGGCTAGCTGGGGCGGCGGTGCGTCCAGGGCGAGGGCCGCCCGCGGGTCCGGCCCGGACTGGACCGCGAGCAGCAGTGCAGCGTCCGCGACGGTCCGGGCCATCGGCCCCGCAACACCGAGGGTGTCGGCCGGGTCGGTGACCGGCCACCGGGGTACCCGGCCTGGCGAGGGCCGCAAGCCGACCACGTTGCAGAAACTGGCCGGATTGCGCAACGATCCGCCGAGGTCGCTGCCATCGGCCAGGCAGATCATCCGCGCGGCGAGCGCCGCGGCCGCCCCTCCGCTGCTGCCGCCCGCGCTGCGGCTCAGGTCATAGGGGTTGCGGGTGGCACCGAATACCCGGTTCACCGTGTGCGAGCCCGCGCCGAACTCGGGCACGTTGGTCTTACCGAGACTGATCGCGCCGGCGGCCGACATCCGGCTCACCACCAACTCGTCCCGTTCGGGCACGTGTTCCGCGAACAATGGCGACCCGTATGTGGTGCGGACTCCGGCCGTATCCACGAGATCCTTGTGCGCGACCGGCAGCCCGTGCAGCAAACCCGGCCTCTCGCCCCGCGCCAGGGCCTGGTCCGCAGCCGCCGCTTTCGTCATGGCCTGCTCGAAACAGCGGGTGACCACCGCATTCACGGCCCCATCGGCCGCTTCGATCCGCCCGATGTGGGCCGCGATTACTTCCCGCGCGGAGACATCCCGGCTGCGCAGCATCCCGGCCAGCGTGACCGCGTCGTTCTCCCACAGGGCCGCCACCAGGAAAGCCTAACCAGCCCCGCAATCCAGCCAGACACCTCTACCGCTTCTGCCGAAAGAGGGCGTTGCGCCCCCGCAGGCCTGCCTCTGAGGGCTGTCTTCACGGCTACGTTCGCACCAAAAAACTAGCAATAGATTTCTAGAAACGATCTATGATACTTTGCCGACGTGGTGGACTGGAGCTTCTTGACCAACCACGCCCGGGTGTTGCTGTGCATCGCCGACGACCCGGGCGTACGGCTGCGCGACATCGCGGCCAGGGTGGGCATCACCGAGCGCGGCGCCTACGGCATCGTCACCGACCTCACCAACGCCGGGTACGTCGTGAAGGAGAGGGACGGCCGCCGGAATCGCTACCAGATTCAGGAGCACCTGCCGCTGCCGGAAACCGACGGCCGGGAACGCACCATCGGCGAAGTGCTGGCCGTCCTGGCCCACGCCGACCCCGGTGACGAAGCGACCGCATAGCTCCTAACTTCCGGATGGTGGCGCACCCGCCTGTCAGCCGGCCGGGGTGCTGATTGCGTACTGGTGGATCTTGCGGTAGATCGTCGCCCGGGACATGCCCAGTGATTGAGCCGCTTCCACGTCCGCTTGCCATAGGCACCGACAGCCTCAGCCGGATACGCGGCACTGCGAGTGCTATGACCACGGCGATGGCGATGGCCAGGCCGTAGGCGTGCGCTCCTCCGGTAGCCCCGGGTAGCTGGCCGCCCTTGGCGGCTGAGGCCCCGGTACCTGTCTTGCACGCTACGCCCGCACCAGAAAACTAGCAACTAATTTCCAGAATTGGTGGCCTATTGATGGTGGCGAACCGGGCCGTCACCGACCTGGCCGAGACGGGCTGGGTCGTCAAGCGTGACAGGTGATCTTCACGGCGTTACCGCACGACTCGTGCCGACCGAGAAAGGCGTGGACGAGCCGGCCGTAGCCGGTCTGGTTCTGCGTATACCGGGCGTCGGCCTGGCATCCGCCACACCGCAGGTGCGTGGTGCTGACCGTCGGCTGGCCGGCGGCTTTTGCCCGCAGCGGCGGGGCCGCGGCGGCGGCCAGCAGGCCGATCGGGGGTTCGACAAGGCCGATGGCCACCGTGGACTCCTTGGTAGGCCCGGGAAGCAGTCATCCGCGACGGCTGCTCTCCGGTACCTGGTCCCCCACCGTACGTCCCGGAGTAGAAAGTGGCAATCAAATTCTAGAATGATGTTACTTTAACTAGAGTGTCAGCGGACGTTCCTGCCAGCCCGGCCGGCCAGGCGGCGAGCCACCGCGGCGCGCTGCGGTTCAGCGATCGAACAGGTGATCGCGGTGGAGAGCGGGGAGGAGCCGTTGGTCTCCGGGAATGACGACGGGGGCCTTCCCGCCGCCCAGGTGGCAGCAGGCGGCGCTACGGCCGACCCGGTCAAGGACTACCTCAAGCAGATCGGCAAGGTGGCGCTGCTCAGCGCGGAGCAGGAGGTGGAGCTGGCCAAGCGGATCGAGGCGGGCCTGTTCGCCGATCGCAAGCTCGCCGAGGGCAACGGGGCGCTGCGCCCCGGTCAGAGCACTGACCTTGAGCGGGTCGCCGAGGACGGCAGGAGGGCCAAGGACCACCTGGTGGAGGCCAACCTGCGGCTGGTGGTGGCGCTGGCCAGGCGGTATGCCGGCCAGGGGATGCTGTTCCTGGATCTGATCCAGGAGGGCAACCTGGGCCTGATCCGTGGCGTGGAGAAGTTCGACTACGCCAAGGGCTACAAGTTCTCCACGTACGCCACCTGGTGGATCCGGCAGGCCATCACCCGGGCCATGGCCGACCAGGCCCGCACGATCCGGCTTCCGGCGTACATGGTCGAGACCGTCAGCAAGCTGGCCCGGGCGCGGCGGCAGATGCTGCAGGACCTGGGCCGCGAGCCCACCCCTGGGGAGCTCGCGGCCCAGCTGGACATGACCCCGGAAAGGGTCATCGAGGTGGAGAAGTACGCCCGCGTGCCAATCTCGCTGCACACGCCGCTCGGTGAGGACGGCGACAGCGAGTTGGGTGACCTGATCGAGGACTCTGAGGCGATCCAGCCCGGCGAGGCGGTCAGCTTCATGCTGCTCCAGGAGGAGCTGCACTCGGTGCTGGACACGCTGCCTGAGCGGGAGGCCGGCGTGTTGTCCATGCGGTTCGGGCTGACCGACGGGCAGCCCAGGACCCTCGCCGAGATCGGCAAGGTCTACGGGGTCACCCGGGAGCGGATCCGGCAGATCGAGTCCAAAGCCATGTCCAAGCTGCGCCACCCATCCAGATCCAACGTCCTCCGCGATTACCTCGGCTAACCCGGCCCACCTCCGCCAGCCCCCAGGACGTAACCAGCGACATGCAGTGTCAGCTATCCAGCCGGTAACCCAGGTCGGGTGTGATCTCGGCGACGTCCATCTGCGCCTTCTGCAGCCGTCCGGAATAGTCCCAGTTCATCGACTGCCAGCGGGTGAACTGGTCGAGCACCCAGATCCCGGACTGGCGGCTGCCGTTGCCGGACAGCCCGTTCCCGCCGAACGGCAGGTGCGCCTCAGCCCCCGACGTGGAGTTGTTGACACTCACCATGCCAGCGCTGATGCCCTGCCGGAACCGGAACGCATCATGCGGGTCATTGGTATAGACGGCCGACGACAGCCCATAACCAGGCGTATTGGCCAGCCCGATCGCCTCGTCGAGACTGGCGTAGGTGGTGACCCCCACGATGGGCCCGAACGTCTCCTGCAGGAACAACGCGTCTCCCGACTGCACGCCGTCCACGATCGTGGGGTGGTAAAACAGCCCCGCCTCCGGATCCCCGACGAACCCGTCCCGCGGATTCCCAGCGCTGATCCGGCCCAGACCGCTAGACCCGAGCACCTTGTGGTGCGGCTGGATCCAGCCCAGGTACTCCTCGAACCGGTCCGCGAACTTCTGGTCGAGCATCGGCCCGTAGAGCACATCCTGGGTGGGATCGCCCACCGCGGCAGCCGAGGTCGCGGCCGCGAACCGGTCCAGGAACTCGTCATGCAGCGACTCGTGCACGATGATGCTGCCCAGCGAGGTGCACCGCTGTCCAGCGGTGCCGAACCCGGAGAACAACGCCCCTTCCACGGCCAGCGCGATGTCCGCGCTCGGCGTGATCACCATCGGGTTCTTGCCGCCGAGTTCGAGGCACGGGACCTGCAGGTGACGCCCCGCGAGTTCGCCGATGCGCCGTCCGACCGCGGTCGATCCGGTGAACCCGATCTTGTCGATGCTGCCTTCCCGCAGCCCCTGCTCCAGTCCGGCAAAGGTCGCCGCGCCGTCGGCGAACACGAGGTTCAGCACACCCTCGGGCAGCCCCGCCGCCTGGAACAGCTCGAATAGTGCCAGGGCGGACGCGGCCGCGTATTCGGCCGGCTTCCACACCACGGTGTTGCCGGCCACCAGCGCCGGGACCAGGTACCACGAGGGCACCGCGACCGGGAAGTTGCCGGCCGTCACGACCGCCGCCGCTCCCACCGGGACCCGGAACGTGAACAGCTGCTTGTCCGGCATCTCGCTGGGCACGGTCTGCCCGTACAGGCGCCGTCCCTCGCCGAGGAAGAAGTCGCAGGTGTCGATGATCTCCTGGACTTCGCCCAGCGCTTCGCCGCGTGGCTTGCCCAGCTCGCGGGTGACCAGGCGGCCCAGGGCCTCCTTGTTGGCCTCGACGATCCGGCCGATCGCGGCGATCGCCCGGCCGCGCACCGGCGCTGGGGTCGCGGCCCAGGACGGCTGCGCCCGTTTGGCTTCGGCGCAGGCTGCCGCGAACGTGGCCGCGTCGGCCAGCTGCACCTCGGCGACGACATCGGCCAGCCGGGACGGATTGGGTGAGCTGACCGTGCCCGCCGGGGTACCGCTCGCCGGGCGGCCGCCGATGATCGAACCAATCGTGTTAGACATGGTCACCTTCTCCGTGACGGTGGCTCATCACGCCGGATCTGAGACGGGCAGCCGGGCCAGGCACCGGTCAACGGCCTTCAGGCCCCTGGCCAGGTCGTCCTCCCCGATGGTGAGCGCGGGGCGGAACCGGACCGAGTTCGGGCCGCACGGCAGCACCAGCACCTTCTCCTCTTCCCGCAGCGCCGTGACCAGCGTGTCCCGCTGCCCAGCGTCCGGCAAGTCGAAGGCGCACATCAGCCCGCGGCCCCGGGTGTTCGATACCAGGCCAGGATACTGGCTCGTGACCGCCTCCAGCTCCGCGAGGAACCAGGACCCGACCGAGGCCGCCCGGTCGAACAGCTGGTCCCGCTCGATGACCTCCAGCATCCGGCGGCTGCGCACCATATCGACGAGCCCACCGCCCCAGGTCGAGTTGATCCGCCCGCTCACCGCGAATACGTTCCCGGGCACCTCGTCCACCCGGCGCCCCGCCATGATCCCGCCGAGCTGCACTTTTTTGCCGAACGCCACTACGTCCGGACTCAGCCCGAGCTGCTGATAAGCCCATGCCGTGCCAGTCAGCCCGACCCCGGTTTGCACCTCATCGAGTACGAACAGTGCGTCGTTGTCCTGGCACAACCGCTGCATCGCGTGCAGGAACTCCGCGCGCATATGGTTGTCCCCGCCTTCAGCCTGGATCGGCTCGGCGAGGAAGCAGGCGATGTCGTCCGGGTGCTCGCGGAAGGCTGCCTCGGCCTGGCGCAGCGCGTGCTGCTCGGCGGCCTCCACCTCGGGAAGATGCTCGCTGAGCGGGAACGTGATGGCCGGCACGTCGATCCGGGGCCAGTCGAACTTAGGGAACCGGTCGGTCTTCACCGCGTCGGTGTTGGTGAGGGAGAGCGTGTAGCCGCTGCGGCCGTGGAACGCGCGGGTCAGGTGCAGCACCCTGGTGCCCAGCGCGGGGGAGCGGCCATGCATCTCGTTGTGCTGGCTCTTCCAGTCGAACGCGCACTTCAGCGCGTTCTCCACCGCCAGCGCGCCGCCCTCGATGAAGAACAGGTGCGGCAGCGCGGGGTCACCAAGCACCCGGACGAAGGTATCCACGAAGTCGGCGTACTGCCCGGTGTAGATGTCCGGGTTTGTCGGCTTGTTCGCGGCGGCCGCGGCGAGCTCACCCATGAAGACCGGATCGCCGGTGATGTCCGGCGGATTGATGCCTAGCGGCGCGGACGCGAAGAACGTGTACAGGTCGAGGTACTGCTCGCCGTCCCGTTCGTCGGTGATCCAGGAGCCGCGGCTGCGGCCCAGATCCAGGACGAGGTGGAACCCGTCAGTCAGTACATGGCGCCCCAGGCGCTCCCGGACACTGTCGTTCGTCATGGACGCCCCCAGAGATCAGCCAGCCCGGCAACAACTCTCGTCCTATGCAGGTTAAGCGGCAGAATCTCCTTATTGAAGGGTAGCGGGCCGACGATTTTCCGGGACCACAGTGGCCGCTGTCCGCCCGGCACGTGCTCCTGCACCTCATCCGGGTGCCGCTGTTCCGGCCATGAGATGGGCTTCCGTCCGTAGCGAAGGGATTAGAGGGCCTGGCTGTCGGGGCTGATGAGTGGCTCGCCGTCCGCGCCGAAGCTGTTCAGGTGGGATCGGTGCACTTCTCTCAGGGCCAGCCAGGCCAGATCTCTTCGACGCCGGCTCCCAGAATGGGGTCGTACTGGGAATCGTCAGGCCGACGTCAGCATCCCTGCCGCTCTAAGCCCTTGCATTGCGGCTTGCCCCGCCAGAATTGGCATAACAACATCGATCCCCCCGGAGATTCGCATGATCGGTCTGCGGATCATCGCGGGACCTCCCCCTGAACACGGCACGCTAGTCCCGGCCACCTGTGGATCACAAGGTGCATAACCAGGGGGTTCTTGTGCACTACCGGCGCTCCAGCGGTCGGCCGCTGTGGATGGTCGCGCCGTAGGGGCAGCTCAGGTAGCCGGCCGTGCGGTGGAGGCGCGGAACGGCCCTGTGGATTGGCCGCCGCCAAGAATCATGGAAGCGAATCCCATTTCCCGGCATGCACGATCAGCACCGACCGCCGGGAATGCGCCGCGACCGCGCTGGCGACGCTGCCTACCACCGCGCCCGCCAGCCCGCTGCGGCCATGGGAGCCCAGCACGATGAGGCTCGCATCGTGCTGGTCGGCGGCAGCCACGATGCCCCGCCAGGTCGGCGCGGCCTCGGCCGCCATGCTCTGGGCCTGGAAACCCGCCGCCCCGGCCAGCGCGGCCCCGTGCGCGGCGGTCTGCTCAGCCGCCTTCCGGACCTGGTCCACCTCGGCCGCATTGAGCTCCACGTCGCCCACCGGCACGAACCCGACGTTGAACGGTTCCCAGATGGTGAGGACGAGGGCGTCACGCCCGGCGCGCAGTTGCCGGCCAGCCTCGGCTATCGCGGCCTCGGCCAGGTCGGATCCGTCGTAGGCGAACACGACGGGTCCAGCCCCGGCGGCCGTCATGGCCGGCTCCGGCGGATCGCGGCCAGCAGCGGCGGGGAGTCCCACCCCGGCTCGCCACCGCCCAGGAACCGGGTCAGCGACGGTGCCATGGGCCGCGCCCCACCCAGCAGGTAGAGCAGGACGCCGACTAGCGCCCCGCCGGCCGACAGCCCGAAGCAGACCCACAACGCGGTGCTCATGGCCGGGGTGGGCAGGCCGGACAGCGTCGTCGCGAAATGCAGCAGGATCGGGGCGATCATGAACGCGGCCATCGCGCGCAGCAGCTCGAGGATGGCGAACACGCGCTGGATGCTGGCCGAGCGCAGCGAGAACCCGGCCAGGAACAGCGCCGGGGTCACCGAGGCCCCGACGCCCACGCCGATCAGCGCCGAGCCGGCCAGCACCAGCCCGGACGTGGGCGGCACAGCGGTACGGATGACCAGGATGCCCAGGGCCAGGAAGGCCATCCCGGCCAGCGCGTAATAGTGGATGAACCGGGTGCTGAACACCGCACCGAACGCGATCGCGGTAATGACAGCCCCGCCGAGTTCGGGCAGGTAGAGCAGCCCAAGGTGCAGTGGCGTGTAGTGCGGCGCGAGCACCACGCTGGTCAGCGCGATGGCGGATACCGAGGCGGCCGCCGCGCAGACGGCCAGCACGATCCCGGTCAGCGGGATGGTGCTGGCCAGCGGGCGCAGTGTGAGCAGTGTCCGCCGGCCGCGGTACTGGTAGATCCACAGGATGACGATCAATGCCAGCCCGCCCAGCAGCGGGACCACCGCGACGGGGTCGAGGAACCGGTGCGTGGTCAGCTCCGCGGCGCCCAGGAACGCGGCCACCGAACCGGCCGCGGCCAGCCCGACGGCCCAGCCGTCCCACGGGGCGCTGCGGTCGGCCGGCGGGGCATCTTCGAAGGTCAGCAGCGACAGCAGCAGCGCCACGACGGCGACGCCGGCCACGATCCAGAACAGCGGCCGCCAGGCATGGAACGACGCCTGGGCGCCGCCGATCAGCGGGCCCGCCGCCACGGCGCCGAAGATGCACATGTTCATGATCATCGCTGTCCAGCGCAGCTTGGCTGCCGGGTAGCCAAGGAACAGCGGCGGCGCGGCCGCGATCAGCAGCAGGCTGGTGCACAGGCCCTGCAGCACGTGCCCGGCGATGAACATCGCCGGGCCGGCCGCCGCCGCGGCCATTATCGATCCAGCCACCAGCACGGTGGCGTAGATGAGCATCATCCGGCGCTGGGGCAGGTGCTGGGCGAACTGGACGGCCAGCACCGTGCCGACCGCGTAGCCGGCATTGGCCAGGCCCCAGGCCAGGCTCAGCTCCTGCGGGCTCAGATGCAGCGTCCCGCCGATCAACGGTGTGATCGGCCCCAGCGCCGACGACAGCACCAGGTACGGCACCAGGAACAGGACCACCATCGCCGCCACCGCGGGGTAGCGGCCGGCCAGCGGCCCCGGTCGCCACGGCCGCGTCTGGGCCCGGCTGAGCCGCTGGGATTCGCGGCCGGGGGCCAGGGGCGGCGATGTTGCCTGGGCGGTAGCATTCGGCACGAAGGAGTCCCTAGTTCGAAGATGCTCGAAGTTCGACAACCATCGAACCGTACAACATCTATCGAACTACTCGCAAACTGTTTTATCCTGGTGGCGTGATGGATGACGTGCCCGAGCCGGCGGCTGAGGACCTTCAGCTGCCGCGGGTGCTGGCCGCCCTGGCTGACCCGCACCGGCTGGCCACGGTCCGGTTCGTGGCCCGCAACGGTGAGTCGTGGTGCACTCAGGTGATCCAGGACGCCGCGCTGGGCACCAGCAAGTCCACCTTCTCCCATCACCTGCGCATCCTGCGCGAAGCCGGAATCGTCACCAAGCAGATCCGGGGCACCAAGGGCTTCATGTGCGTGCGCAAGGAGGACCTGGACCGCCGCTTCCCGGGGCTGCTCGATTCGGTTCTCAACGCCGACTCCGAACCGGTGCCGTAACGTCCGTCTCTAGCGGGCACCGCGGCTAGCTGGCTGGGGGATGTGCGGGCCGGCCGCGCTGGGTAAGAGGTCAGGCATGAGTGATACGGCTGAGCCGGAGGCGGGCGGTATCCAGCTGCCGGCCAGGCGCCGTGGCTACCGGCTCACCGCGGCCGTGCTGGTGATCATGATGCTGGGCGGGACGCTGCCCGTGCCGCTCTACGTGCTGTACGAGAAGCAGATGGGCTTCGGCCCGCTCGGGGTGACCGTCGTCTTCGCCAGCTACGTTCTCGGCACGCTGATCGCGCTGGTGCTGTTCGGCGACCTGAGCGACCACATCGGCCGGCGCCGGGTGCTGGCCATCGCCGTGGTCTGCGCGGCCGTTAGCACCGGCCTGTTCCTGGCGGCGACCGGCATCGGGCTGCTTATCGTGGCCCGCGTGGTGAGTGGCACGGCCGCGGGCTTCGCGACTGGCACCGCAACGGCTGCGCTGGCTGAACTCCAGCCGCGCGGCGATCATCAGGCGGCCGCTGTCGTCGCCTCGGGTGCCAACATGACCGGTCTCGGGCTGGGGCCGCTGGTGGCTGGCCTGTTCGCGGCGTACGTGGCGATGCCGCTGCACAGTGTGTTCTGGGCCTACCTGGGCGCGTGTGCGCTGGCGCTGGCCGCCGTCGCGGTCATTCCGGAAACCGTCCGCCACCGTGATCGCCGGGTCAGCTTCCGGCCGCGGATGGCCGTTCCGGCCGGCCTGGGCGCCGTCATGCTGGGCGCCTGCCTGGGCGTGTTCGCCGCGTTCAGCGTGCTCGGGCTGTTCAGCAGCCTGGTACCGACCTTCCTGCATGGCGTGCTGGGCGTGCACAACCTCGCCCTGATCGGCGGCGCATCCTTCCTGATCTTCGTTACCGCGGCGATCAGCCAGGCCGTCTCCGCCCGGCTGCCGGCCCGGCGCAGCGTGAGCGCCGGCGTGCCGCTGCTCCTGGTGTGCCTGGCCGCGCTGGAGGCAGCGCTGTTCGCCAAGGAGTTGTGGCTGTTCCTGATCGGCACCATCGCCGGCGGCATCGCCGTCGGCTTCATCTTCCGCGGCGGTCTCAGCGAGCTGAACCGGGTCGCTGAGCCGCGGCACCGGGCGGCCATCGTGTCCACGTTCTTCGCTGCCGCGTATGTCGGCCTGGGCCTGCCGGCCGTGCTGACCGGCCTCATCTCGCTGGCGGTGGGCCCGGTGGACGCGAGCGTCTACGTCTCGTGCCTGGCCGCGGCCATCGTGGTGGTCGCGTTCATCGTGGTCCGGCGCGCCTTCGGCCGGGCCACCGCGCCCAGCCCGCCCGCCATCCCGTGTGACAGCTGGTGCCATCCCGGAGAGCCCGTCCCCGCCGGCGCACGCGCCGAGCCGGGCTCACGATCTGCGCGGTGACCGTACACCCGAAAATCACACCTTCCTGCCCAACGCCAGTACCGGGTCACTGACGGACGCGGCTTTCGCCGTGCCGCCGGGCGAATGTCGGTACGGCGTCCTACGATGTCGGTCGTGCCGAGCGTGGACGAGATCGCGTGGCTGCGCGACAACAGCCCGGCCTGGCGGCTGCTCCGGGCGGACAACGCGCCGCTGGTGCTGAGCTTCCTGCACCGGGTGTTCGTCGCGGACAACGTCCGGTCTATCTCCGCGGCTGAGCTGGCCAGCCGCCTGGACGACGAGTTGTACGCGCTGAACCAGCAGAACGGCGACCGGGCCGCGCCCAGGTTCCCCAAGCCGGCGAAGGCTTACCTCGACGACTGGGCGGCGCCCGGAGCCGGCTGGCTGCGCAAGTACTATCCCGACGGCACCGATGAGCCGCACTACGACGCCACGCCCGCGGTCGAGAAGGCGCTGCAGTGGCTGGACAGCCTGCGCGAGCGCGAGTTCGTGGGTACCGAGTCGCGGTTGCAGGTGATCGTCGAACTGCTGCGGCAGATCGTGTTCGGCACCGAGCCCGATCCCGCGGAACGGCTGGCCGAGTTGCGCCGCCAGCGGGACGCCATCGACGAACAGATAGCCCGGATCGGGGCGGGCGAGCTGCCCATGCTCGGCGAGACCGCGGTGCGCGACCGCTACCAGCAGTTCGCGGGCACCGCGCGGGAGCTGCTGGCCGACTTCCGCGAGGTGGAAGAGAACTTCCGCAAGCTCGACCGCCAGCTCCGGGAGAGGATCGCCGGCTGGCACGGCGGCAAGGGTGAGCTGCTGGACGACGTGCTCGGCAGCCGGGAGTCGATCGCCGGCTCGGACCAGGGCCGGTCGTTCCAGGCGTTCTACGGCTTCCTGCTGTCCCAGGCGCGCCAGGAGGAGCTGTCCAGCCTGCTGGACCGGGTGCACGCGCTGGCCGGGATCGCCGAGGCCGACGCGAGGCTGCGGCACGTGCACTATGACTGGCTGGACGCCGCGCAGCGCACCCAGGCCACCGTCCGCCAGCTCTCTGAACAGCTCCGCCGGTTCCTCGACGACCAGGTGTGGTTCGAGAACCGCCGGGTGATCGACATCCTGCGCAGTATCGAAGGCCGCGCGCTGGAGCTGCGCCAATCCGGGCACATCCCGGTCACCATGGAGCTGGACGCGCCCTCGCCGGCCATCCGGCTGCCGCTGGAGCGCCCGCTGTACGCGCCGGTGCAGAAGGCCCGCCTGTCCAGCGGCGCGGTCCGCGACGCCGACGAGGAGACCGACCCCGCGGCGCTATTCGAGCAGGTCTACGTGGACCCGGAGCCGCTGCGCGGTGGCGTCCGCCAGGCGCTGCGCGGCCAGCCGCAGGTCGGCCTGGCCGAGCTGGTCGCCCGGTACCCGCTCCGGCAGGGCGTCGCCGAGCTGGTCACCTACCTGTCGCTGCGCGACGAGGCGTTCGCGATCGTCTACGACGAGCAGCACCGCGACCAGATCACCTGGTCCGCCGCTGACGGCCGGGAGCGCACCGCCACGCTGCCACGGGTCACCTACGCCAGGAGGGATGGATGACCGCCGAACCGGATCTGTCGCTCGCCGTCAGCCAGCTGATGAAGGGCGTCGTCTACCGCGACACGCACGACCGCGCCTGGCGCAGCCTGCTGGAGCTGCAGCCGCAGGCCCGGGATTACGTGGACGTGCTTGGCCTGCAGGTCGTCATTGATGAGGCCGAGGGCTACGCCTTCCTCCGCCAGCGGCCGGGCGATCCCGACGACGCGGACCCGCTGCCCCGGCTGATCCCGCGCCGGGCGCTGTCCTTCCACGTCAGCCTGCTGCTCGCGCTGCTGCGCAAGAAGCTGGCCGAATTCGATGCCCAGGGCGGCGACACGCGGCTGATGCTGACCCGGGAGCAGATAGCCGAGATGGTCCGTCTGTTCCTGCCTGCGACCAGCAACGAGGCCAGGCTGACCGACCAGATCGACGCGCACATCAACAAGGCCGTCGACCTCGGCTTCCTGCGGCCCGTGAAGAACTCCGGGCAGACCTACGAGGTGCGGCGCATTCTCAAGGCGTTCGTCGACGGGCAGTGGCTGGCCGACTTCGATATCAGGCTGGCCGAATACGCCGCGCTGCTGAGCGGGGAGGAGCAGGAATGACCGGCTTCCGGCTGGACCGCCTGGAGCTGTACAACTGGGGCACGTTCGGCGGTGACGTGAAGTCCCTCGTCCTGAACGGGCAGAATACGCTGCTCACCGGCGACATCGGCTCCGGGAAGTCCACCATCGTGGACGCGGTGACCACGCTGCTGCTGCCCGCCCAGCGCATCTCCTACAACAAGGCGGCCGGGGCCGATACCCGGGAGCGGAGCCTGCGCTCCTACGTGCTCGGCTACTACAAGACCGAGCGCAACGAGGTCACCGGCGCCACCCGGCCGGTGGCGCTGCGCGGCAGTTCGGATTACAGCGTGCTGGTCGGCGTCTTCACCAACCCTGGCTACGACGCGACCGTGAGCCTGGCCCAGGTGTTCTGGCTCCGGAACGGAGACGCGGGCCAGCCCGACCGGTTCTACGTCACGGCCGACCGGGCCCTGTCGGTGACCGGGGACTTCGCGGACTTCGGTGCCGACATGTCGGCCCTCCGGCGGCGGCTGCGCGCCGCGCCCGGCGTCCGGGTGCACGACGGGTTCCCCGACTACGGCAAGGATTTCCGCCGCCGCCTGGGCATCGAGTCGGAGCAGGCCATGGAGCTGTTCCACCAGACGGTCTCGATGAAATCGGTGGGCAACCTCACCGACTTCGTCCGCGACCACATGCTGGAGCCGTTCGACGCCGCGAAGGCCGTCGCCGACATCGTCGCCCACTTCGACGACCTGACCAAGGCCCATGACGCGGTGCGGCGGGCCGAGGCGCAGCTGACCGCGCTGACCCCGCTGCTGAAGGACTGCGACGCGGCCGACGCGGTCCGGGCCGAGATCGCCGCGCTCGACGCCCAGCGGGCTGGGCTGCGGTATTACTTCGCCGATCTCAAGGCCCAGCTGACCGGCGCGGAACTCACCGAGATCGCGGCCGAACGGGCGCGGCTGCAGGCCCAGCGGGACGGCCTCGAAGGTGGGCTCGGACGGTTGCGCGAGCAGGAGACGAACCTGCGGGTCGAGCTGGCCGGCCATGGCGGCAACCGGCTGGCCGAGATCGAGCGCCAGCTCACCGAGTGCGACGCGGCGCGGATCTCCCGGTCGGGCCGGGCCGAACGGTTCGCCGCCCTGCTGGCCGATGCGGACCTGGCCGCGGTGGAAACCGCCGGGCAGTTCGCCGTCCGCCGCGGCGAGATCACCGCCGCGCGGGATGCCGCCCGGCAGGACCTGGCCGGGCACCAGAACGCGCTGACCGAGGTAGGCGTGCGGGCCAGCGCGCTGCGCGGCGAGGCGGCTGAGGTCAACGCCGAGCTGCGCAGCCTGCGGGAGCGCAAGACCAACATCCCGAAGAAACAGCTGGAGCTGCGCGCCGCGTTGTGCCGCGAGCTGCGGATCGGGGAGGACGCGCTGCCGTTCGCCGGCGAGCTGATCGCGGTGCGGGACAGCGAGGCCGACTGGGAGGGCGCCGCGGAGCGGCTGCTGCACGGTTTCGCGCTGTCGGTGCTGGTGCCCGATGAGCATTATCCCGCCGTGTCTGACTGGATCAACGCCCACCACCTGAAGGACCGGGTGGTGTACTACCGGGTGCCCGAGCCGTCGCGGGGCGTGGCCGCGCCACCCCAGCACGGGCCGGGCACGCTGGCCGCCAAGCTGCTGGTCAAGGACACCCCATTCGCCGGGTGGCTGGAACATGAGCTCGGCCGCCGCGCCGACCACGAGTGCGTCGAGACGATGGCGGAGTTCCGCCGGATGCCCCGGGCGATCACCAAGGCTGGGCAGGTGAAGGGCAGCGGCGGGCGGCACGAGAAGGACGACCGGTACCGCATCGACGACCGCAGCCGGTACGTGCTCGGCTGGTCCAACCAGCGCAAGCTCGACGCGCTGCTGGACCGGGCCGGGATGCTGGCCAGCCGCCTCAGCGAGGTCGTGGCCGAGCAGCGACGGCATGAGCAGGCGCGCGACGCGTCGGTCGAGCGGGGCCAGGTGCTGGCCGGGCTGGACCAGACACACGAGTTCGCCGAGATCGACTGGCAGTCGATGGTCAACCGGGCCGAGGAGCTCCGGGCCGAGCAGCGCGAGATCGAGGCCGCGTCGGCCGAACTGGCCCGGCTGACCCACGACCTCGATGCGGTCAAGAAGCGGATCACTGACCAGGAAGGCGCGCTGCGCGCGCTGGATGGGCGGCTCGGCGGGCTCGATAACCGGCAGCACGCCGCCGAGGGCGTTATGCAGGATGTTCTGGGGGTTTTGGCTGAGGATGCGTGCGGCCCGGCCCGGGCCCAGTTCGCGGCGATCGGGGAGGTGCTGGCCGGGGCGGGGCGGTCGGCGCCGGCCAGCGCCGCCGCCTGCGACCGGGCGGAGACGGAGGCCGGAACCGAGTTCAGCGCGCTGGCCGCGAAGCGCGGCGACCGGCTGGGCCGGCTGTCCAACAAGATCGTCGCGGCGATGGGGGAGTTCCGGCGGCAGTACCCGGTGGAGACGGCCGAGCTCGATGACTCGGTCGAGTCCGCCGATGGGTACCGCGAGCTGTACGGCCGGCTGCACCGGCGACGACCTGCCCCGGTTCCGGCGGCAGTTCAAGACGTACCTGAACCAGAACACGATCCGGGACATCGCCGGCTTCCAGTCGCAGCTGAACAAGCAGGCCGAGCTGATCCGGCAGCGGATCGCCACGATCAACACCTCGCTGGTCGGCGTGGACTACAACCCGGGCCGCTACATCCGGCTGGAACCGCTGCCGTCTGCGCACGGCGACATCCGTGACTTCCGCGCCGACCTGCGGGCCTGCACCGATGACGCGGTGTCCGGCGAGGACTCCGACCACTACTCCGAGCAGAAGTTCCTGCAGGTGAGCCGGATCATCGAGCGGTTCCGCGGCCGCGACGGGCTGACCGAGGTGGACCGGCGGTGGACCAGGTTCGTCACCGACGTGCGGAACTGGTACACGTTCGCCGCGTCCGAGCGGTACCGCGAGGACAACACCGAATACGAGCACTACGCCGACTCCGGCGGCAAGTCCGGCGGGCAGAAGGAGAAGCTCGCCTACACGATCCTGGCCGCGTCGCTGGCTTACCAGTTCAAGCTGGAATGGGGCGCGGCGAAGTCACGGACCTTCCGGTTCGCGGTCATCGATGAGGCGTTCGGCCGCGGCTCCGACGAGTTGACCCGGTTCGCGCTGGAGCTGTTCGGCCGGCTCGGCCTGCAGTTGCTGATCGTCACCCCGCTGCAGAAGATCCACGTCATCGAGCCGTACGTGTCCGCGGTGGGCTACGTCGACAACCTGAACGGCAAAAACTCGCGGCTGCAAACGATGACGATCGAGGAGTACCGGACGCGCCGGACCGCGCACCAGATCGCCCAGCAGATCGAGGTCAGCGACCTCGTCCCGGCGGCCGGGAGCTGACATGTTGTGCTCATGGACCCGGCCGGCCGATGTCCGCGCTTCGATCAGGAAGAAGTGGGACTCTGGTTCGCTGCTGGCGCGGTTCGCGGCCGGCCAGGACTGGGCGCCGCTCGGTCTCCCGATCCGTGGCCCGTCGGCCCGGGAGATCGGCGAGCAGCTGGCCGAGGTCCGCCAGTGGGCCGCCGAATGGGCTGCCGCCGCGGCGGGCGGGCCGCTGCGTGTGGAGTACAAGCAGGTAGGTGGACGGCACTTCGGCGCGAACAGCATCCCGGCCCGGGCCTGGCTGGACAGCTACGAGGACGCCTGGGCGCTGCTGCGGGTGGGTGCGGAGGTGCGCCGCCTGGCCGGGCTGATCGAGGCGGCCCGCGGCACCCGCCTGGTCCCGTGGCTGACCGGCCATCCGATGCGGGTGCTGCGGCTCGCGGATGACTGGGACCGGTTGCTGGCCACCGTCCGGTGGATCGAGCAGCACCAGGCGCCCGGCATGTACCTGCGCCAGGTCGATGCGCCCGGCGTTGACACCAAGTTCATCGAGCGGCACAAGGGCGTGCTCATCGAGTTGCTCGACGCCCAGCTCGACCCGGGCCGGGTGGTGGCCGATGTACCCGACTTCGCCGGGCGTTATGGGTTCTTGCGCCGGCCCGGTTATGTCCGGTTCCGGGTGGCCGGCGGGTACCGGGGGTTCTCGGAGCTGTCGGTCCGCGCCGATGAGTTTCGTCCGGCCCCGGAGGGCGTCAGCCGGGCCTATGTGATCGAGAACGAGATCACCTACCTCGCGTTCCCGGTCCCCGCAGGGGCGATGGTGATCTTCGGTGGCGGGTACGCCGTCCCGGTGCTGGAGCCGCTCGGCTGGCTGGCCGGGCTCGACGTCGGTTACTGGGGCGACATCGACACGCACGGCTTCGCCATCCTCAACCGGCTGCGCCACCACCTGCCGCACGCCCGCTCCATCCTCATGGACCGCGCCACTCTCCTGGACCACCGGGCCCACTGGACGACCGAGCCGTCCCCGGCCGCCGCAGCCCTGGACCGCCTCGAAGCGGCCGAGTCGGCTCTCTACTCTGACCTCGTCTCGGATGCCTACGGGGCGTCCATCCGCCTAGAACAGGAACGGATCAGCTTCGCCACCATCGAGAAGGCACTCGCCGACCGGTAACAGGACGTCACTGCGAGCCCGGGTACGACCCCGCTGAACGCTCTCCGCCGCCGCCATCGCTGGCGTGCGCGAGATCGGGAGAAGTGCCGGGATCTCGGTAGCTAGCGGAAGTTGGAGGTGGGTTAAAGCTGGGTTGGAGGGGCGATAGTAAGTGGGGCTGAGCAGGGCAGCGGCACAGTCACGGTCGAGACGCGAACGGTCGTGGAGTACGGCATCACAGTGGACGGCGTGTGGCTTCCGCTGGCCCTGCTGAGGCGCCTGGAGATGCACGGGCCGTCGAGCGGGCCGTTTCACTGAGGCCACCACGGACATCGTCCACTTCGTCCATGAGCGGCCCGACCTCCCGAAGCTGCGCCAGCGAGCCTGTGCCCCAGGATTCTCGCCCACTGGCGCCATTCCTAGACCGAGAAGTCTCCGGTGAGCTCAACGATCTTGTCTCGCGGGTTTCTGAGGGCTTGCCGTGCCCATTCCAAGGCCTGTGTGTCGTGACTGAATACGACGACCTGCCGTTCGGTACTTATGGTGTGCAACACTTCAAGCATTGCTATCGTGCGGGCGTCATCGGCGTAGGCGGTGGGGTCATCCAGTATCAGCGGACAGGGTTCGCTTGTGGTGGCCAGGTACTCAGCGAGTGCGGCACGCAGGAGCAGGTAGACCTGTTCGGCGGTGCCGTAGGAGAGGCGGGATGCTTCCCGCCAGGTTCCGTCAGGTGGCCGTACCCGGACCTGCAGGTCATCTGGATCTACTCTCACCTCGGTGTAGCTGCCGCCGGTGACCGTGGCCAGGTGGGGTGCAATCGCATTGGCGAGTTGCGGGGCGATGGACCGGTGAACGGTTTCTTGTGCTTGAGTGAGGAATTCCCGGGCGCTAGACAGGATCCGGCTAAGATGTTCCAGTTGCGCGACACGTTGGGCAGCTTGGGCAGCAGCTTCCTGGCTGGCGGGGACGCCGGGGGCGCTGCGCTCTCGTTCCTGATTAGTTGTCTGCAACCCTGTGCGCTGATCGCGAGCTTCTTGAGTCGCGGCGCGCAGCTTTTGCAGCGTTTCCACTGGGTCTGGGCCCAGGTTGGCCGCCGCAATTTCGGCGGCGTCCAGATTCGCCGCTGCGCGATCGGCTGCCGCGACGAGTCGGTCGGCTTCCTCGTGCAAGTCTTCTAGGGTTTTGCCGCCTTCAAGGAGGTTCTGCAGGACGGCGTAGTCACCTGCGGCCTGATCGCGCTGTGCCAGGCTTTGCAGTCGATGCTTGAGCCATGTTTCCAGCCCGGCCGCGAGAGCATCCAGGTCGGCGGTTTCTGCCTGTGGGATGAGGCAGTCCTTGGCTGCGGCGCGCAAAGCCTCTTTGGCGTTGGCTCGCCGACGGCTCGCATCGGCTGCCTGTGCTTCGGCTTGCTGCCGGTTTGTCAGCTGGGCTTGCAGATCGTCCCGGCGGGCTGCCTGAGCAGCTTGCTGCGTGCGCTGGGCGCATATTGCGCGGTAACGCTGGTAGTCCGCTTCCAGATCGCTGGTAATGGACATGCCGCGCAGGTTCAATGCCGCTGCCAATTGCGACAGAGCTTGCGAAAGTGTGGTGTTTGCGGATTTGCGGCGCTCTTCCCAATCGGCGCGCTGCTGTGCGGCCGCCCTGGCCCGGTCTGCAGCGTCAGCCAATTTCCGGATCTCCGTGGGGTTGGCGGGCAAGTTGAGAACAGCCACCCGATTCTGCGCCTCGGCCCGACGTTCCTCTGCAGCTTTCCGCAGTGCCCATGCCGGCCCGGCCGCCTGGAGTTCTTTCAGGGCCGCAATGTGGCGCGCCCGGTCCCGCACGAGGCTGATGATCAGGACAACCCCAATAATGGCTCCCGCTGCGGCGGCAGCCCAGCCGACTGGCTGCCGGGCCGCTACGGCCACCGCTATACCTGCTACTAGCAAGATGATGGCCGCCGCCGCGACCATCGGCATGCGGCCTGTTTGCGTCGGCTGAACGGGAGAAGGGCGTTCTTCTGGTGAGGTGGCCTGAGGTGGAGTTGAAGGAAGAGGCGCAGCCAGCGCGTCCGCCAACAGCCGCATTTCGCTGGGATCCGCAGGCATCTGCCTCGGTCCCACTTCCGCGGCGGGCTCGAGTGCGGTCACCGACTCCAGCCTTGCCCGGCCCTGGCGGACCAACTCGTAGGCGGTTTCCACCTCTTCGGCTGGTTGGAGGTCCCCCGATGGGCTCTGGGGCAGGCCTGCTAGCTCTGCCTCGAGGGTCAAGAAGTCGGGCCCGTTGAGCACCGGAATCGCGGGACGACTGCGATATTCGCTTAGCGCGACCCGGGCCTGCTGGGCCAGGACGTCGTCGTCCCCCATGGACGGTGGCGGCTCTGGGTAGCGTCCGGCCAGGTCAGCAGCCTGCTTCCAGGTGTCCTGTGCTGCGTCGGCCCGGCGACGGGCGTCTGCAGCCTCTGCGCAGCGCAACTGGTGGTCGGCGGCCTCCTCATGTCCGCTGGCCTCCCGTAGCTCTTCCCGAAGTTGTGCCAGCTCCGCATGGGCTTGCTCGGCTCGCTGCACCACCACATCTGCGTTCCTCAGCTCGTCCTTAGCCCTGGCCAGCGGCTTGGTATATGCCCGGTCCGTGCCCACCTGATCGGCCAGGAACTCTGAAATGCGCCGGATCGCCTCAGCCGCCGTCGCATCGGTGCCTGCCGTGGCGGCCGCCCGCTGGAGATGCCCGGCGAGCAGCGCGGGTTGTTCGAGAATCTGTAGCAGAGCGGTCTGCGGAACACATGCCACAGCCCGGAACGCATCCCGGTCCAGGCCGAGCCAGCGGCTAGCGTCAGGAGTCTGCTCAGTGAGTATTCCCCTGGTCACATCCCGACCAGTCGCCTGGTCCCGCGCCGTGCCCTCGCGCGTCCCAAGGTCTTGCTCTAGCTCAAAGCGACGGCCATCGGCGAGTGCCACCACCGCCTCCACCCGCCAGGGGCCGCCTGTCCAGGGACGGTAACGAGTCTCGAACTCCCCGTCGGAGGCTGTCCGCCGTCCTCTGCCTCGGCGTACCCCACACACGCCGGCGTAGAGGGCCCCGTGCCATGACGACTTGCCTGCCTCATTCAGGCCGAACACCAAGGTCATTCCCTCGCCGAGTTCCAGTACTGCACTGTTGAGGGGCCCAAACCCAAGCGCCTGGACGCGCTCCACCCACATGGCCTACACCACCCACAAATCGCCGCGGCCGCCCAGCGCGCGAAGCCCCGCGGTCAACACCGACTCCCGGTCCTCGTCATCCAGGTCAGCAGCCGCGCGAACCTTGCGCACGAACTCCCCCCGCACCGTCACTTCCGCCGCGATCTGATCCAGGTCGTCGGCTGCCCGCAAGCGCAGCTCCCGGACCACCAGGGCGTCCAGATCTCCCCGGACGCTGCGTAGGTCCGCCTCGGTCACGCCCAGGTCCCCCTCAACTTCCCCGGCCACCGCAACCCGGGCTACGCGGACCGGACCACCTTTCGGGAGAATCCCGAGAGCACTGGCCAGCCGATCGCGGAGATCGTCCACGGTGCGGCACCCGGCCGCGTCAACATCCACGTCAAACATTCCAACCCGGGAAAGGACGCGCCGTTCGGTTGTCACGCCACCATCAGGGGCCAGCGTTGCAAGCACCAGACCGCGATCGCCTGTCTCACCGAATGTCAGCCGCTCCAAGTTGCCGGGATAAGTGACCAACGCACTGTCCCGAGGACGGTGATAGTGGCCCACGAACGCGTGCACAAGCCCTGCCGCCGAGATCTGTTCTTCATCGAAAGGCGCATGCGGCTGCTTGTCCTCACCCTGGAAACGAAACGAAGCGCGCTCAGCTCCATGGAACAGCGCCACATGCACCCCACCACCCGACACGCGGAACCCAGTATCGAAGAACCCCTGTGTGTATGCCGGACGGTCATGACCAGCGCCCCATACAGTAACTCCGTCGGCAAGGGCGTAGGCCGAGAACTCCGGCTCGGAGAAAACATAGACGTTCGGCGTCCATTCCACAGTGCGGTAAGGACTCGCCGGCCCAGCAAAATCATGGTTACCAGGCGCGAGGAGCACAGGCTTGGGGGAGAGCTCAGCGAACAGGCCGCGCAGGAAGTCAGGTGTATCCGGGCTGTACCGATCGTCCTCGAACAGGTCTCCCGCGACGCAGAACACGTCAACGCCGGCCTCACCGGCAGCCTGCACGGCGTTCCGCAGAGCATCACGGATCGCCTGCCTCAGCCTGCGGCCAAGGTCCGGGCCGGCCCACGTGAACGCCCGATCCAGGTGCACATCCGCAACTAAACCGAGCTTCATCGCTGCGGACGGGGAAGATGTCGGTTGCATGTGTGCGCTCCTAGCATGCAGAGATCAAGTTCTCGCAAGCTGCTGGTCCGGGCTGACGCATCTTGCCACGATATCGTCACGGCTCAGAGTGCGAGTTGGTTGTGAGCCCGGGAAAGCTGCAGCGAGTGTCACCTCGGCTATATGACGCCTGGCAAGGCCGAATGGTGTACGTAGGTTGGGCCAGGGCAAACTTGGCCCGCAGAAGACACGGTCGCAGTCATTGCCGAGTGTGGCGGATACGGCAAGACGTGATCCTGTGATGGCGCTCGTAGCGGATGTCATTCAGGACGCCTTAAACACCTCGCCAAGGTGCCATTCGAGGAACTCGTGGTTCGGCCGGTCGGCGCGCCGCGCCGGTAGCTCGATGACCTGGCCTGCCCGCTTGTAGAATTGCTCCCCGTTACCGAACTCCTCCCGCAACCGCGGGCTGACCCGCAGCCGGTACTGGGCGTCTACGCCAAGGTAGCCACGGTCGAACATAGTGTGCACGTCGGACCGGAGCAGCAGGCCGTTGTCGAGGCGGTGCTCGCCACCGGCGGTGACGGGCCGGACATGGGCGGCCTGGAGGACCGGGGGGATATGCGTGCCGGTGATCGCGCACTGCCTGTGGTAAGCATCCATCACGACCGCCTTGAATGCCTGCTGGCCAACCCGGTACGGTGCGAGCCGCGGGTCACCGAACACTGGCCCCAGCCGGTGCCATGGCTCAGACAGGTCCAGCTCCAGCGGGGCACCGATAAGGCGTTGCAGCAGCTCTCTGAAATAGCCAGTCAGTGCGCTGTCCGCCAGGTTGTACCCCTTCCCCTGCACGACGTTGGCCGCGAATCCGGGCGGTGCTGACGCGAAGTCCTCGCCGAAGAACCGGGGATCCCGGATCAGCACGCATCCGATCTCAGGGTCCTCGCCGGGGGAGATCGGGTGGTACCGGGAAATCTGGGCGCGCAGCTCCGCCAGGGTACTGGCACCGTTCCCGGGACCTAGCAGCTCCCAGGCGTCCGATACCCGCATAGAGACGAAACCGCTGAAGAAGCCGCCGCCGACTATGCGGTTGTGCGGATAATGGCTCTTAAAGAAGAACGGTTCACCCGGCTGGAGGGCGCGGAATGCATGACGACCGCCGGGGCGCCAGAAATTGATCTCGGTCAGGTCGGGCCGGGCAGCCAGGAAGCGGTACCACCGGCCATCCGTTACGCCCACGTATGCACGCATGCTGATCAGGTCCCGAATACGTTCTGCCGGTGCCAGTCGAGGTATTTCTGCGACGGGGCCATGGCGCCAGACGGAAGCAGCAACACCTCGCGCAGTGGCGGGCGTCCGTAGTACTGCCGGGCCAATGGGTCGTGCTCGGTCGCATCGGCTAGTACAGGTGCGAGGTGGATGCGCAGCCCGCCGTTGACCGTGATGAGACCGGTGTCGAAGGCCACGTCGTGGGCCGGGCAGGCTGCCAGACCGTTGCGGAAATCGAGGCGCTCGCTTGGGCTACTGTCTTTCCATGGCTTGATGTGGCCGGCCAAGAGCATGCGCCTGCCGCCAAACGCGGCTGGGCTCAGGCCGCAGAAGACGCACTGGCTCCCACAGTTGAGCAGCACGCTCTGCGCGAAGACGTGCTGGCCGACGCGGGCGGCGGCCAGGAAGATCCGTTCCGTCTCCCTCTCGGGCAGTCCGTCGGCGGTGGGGTGACGACGGATCTGTTCGCGTAGTTCCGCTTCGAGCGTGGAGATGTCTAGTTCCTCCTGGCCGAGCAGAGCCAGCTCGCCACCGTTCTGCAGGCCCAGGAAATCCGGGAGCTGGCCCGGGCCGATTCCTTCCGCGCGAGCAGCATGGAACAGGACTCGGTATACGCGGCTGAACTGTGGCGGGTCATCGCGGAGCATGGCCCCGGCGCGCACGTCATGCCGAGCACCGTGCGAACGGGAGCCGTCCAGGTTGGCCATTTTGGCCAGCACACTAGACGGCGGCCGCGAGAACAGCCGGGCGAGGGTAGGTACCGGCTCGGGTGCCTGATGAGCAGTGGACCCGCCGAAGTGACGGTGGTTGACGAGGAAGGAGCACGCCAGGCACAGCAGCGTTTCGACGGGCACGAACGTGACCTGCCGGCCGCTGGCGACCGGCCGCCGAGCCAGCAGCGACCGAAACTGCTCCCGCGCGTGGTCGATCGTCAGGTCCAGGTAATCGGCGAGATCAGCCACGTCGCGAGGCTACTCCGCCCATGGCTGCCGTAGATAGATGCCGTACGCACCTGACGGCGTACGGTGTTCTTCGACCCTGTGGACCAATCGTGGAGCCGAGATGACCGACGGTGACTCGCCCTTCCTGGCGGTCTCGGCTTTTGAGTGGCTTGCGGCTAACCAGTCCGCCTTCGTCATTGCTGACCGCTTTCCAGTCAGTCCCGGGCATGTCCTCGTGGTGCCGCGACGCTTGATCGCTACCTGGTGGGAGGCTACTGACCAGGAGCGGGCAGACATCCTGACCCTGGTCGACGAGGTCAAGCTCCAGCTCGATGCCGAATTGCAGCCCGACGGCTATAACGTCGGGTTCAACGCTGGCGCGGCCGCCGGGCAGACTGTCGGACACCTCCACATCCATGTCATTCCGAGGTACCAGGGCGACATGCCAGATCCGCGAGGCGGTGTCCGGCATGTCATACCGAGCAAGGGCAATTACCTGCGGCCGCAGGCGGAACCGTACGCATTGGTGGATGGGCAGGATCGGCTGCTGCGTGACGATCTTTTGAGGTGTCTTCGCAATCCGAGGTTCGATCGTGTGGACCTGTTGGTCAGTTTCGTCATGAAGTCCGGGCTTGAACTGCTCTACGGCGGTCTGCTGGACGCCCTCGACCGGGGGGCCAGGGTCAGGGTGCTAACCACGGACTACCTCACTGTTACGGACGCCGATGCGCTAGCTCGGTTGCTCGACTTGGCTGAGCTGTGGCCGGAAGCGGTCGCCACACGGGTCTTTCATGATCCGGCAACGAGCTTCCATCCCAAGGCGTATCTCTTCTCATCCGGTGATGGCACCGCAGGGGCGACGTTCGTCGGCAGCAACAACCTGAGTGCGTCAGGTATCGGCGGTGGCATCGAGTGGGCCATCGGTGCCGACCAAGCGGCGCCACTGCTAAAGGCCTTCGAGCGGCTGTGGTCCGATCCGCGCTGCCAGCCACTCACTTATGAGCTGCTTGCTGACTACCGATTGCGCTGGCAGCCCAGCGCACACACAACAGGCGTGGTGCCCGAACCACCGGCCAGACCGTCCGCCCCGCGACCTGTGCAGCGCGAGGCGCTTGACGCTTTGGAGCAGACCCGTCTGGAGGGATTCCGCCGTGGCCTGGTCGTGATGGCGACTGGCCTTGGCAAGACGTGGCTGGCTGCATTCGACACTGCCCGGCCTCAGCTCCGCCGCGTGCTGTTCGTTGCCCATCTCGAGGAGATCCTGCGGCAGTCCCTGGAGGTGTTCCGCCGGGTACAGCCAGACGCGGATCTCGGCCTGTACTACGGCGGGGCGAAGCAATCGGGCGCACGCATCCTGTTCGCCGGTGTTCAGACGCTGGCCAGGAACTTGGACCAGTTCGAGCCTGACCGGTTCGACTACATCGTCATCGATGAGTTTCATCACGCCGCCGCCCGTAGTTACCGGCGGGTGATCGAGCATTTCCAGCCGAGATTCATGCTCGGGCTTACTGCGACTCCCAATCGCATGGACAGCGCTGATCTGCTGGCGCTGTGCTCGGACAACCTGGTCTACGAGTGCCCGCTCACTGAGGGCATCGAGCGCGGCGACCTCAGTCCGTTCCGCTACTTCGGCATTGCGGATGACGTTGACTACGCGCCAATCCCTTGGCGAGGCGGCCGGTTCGACCCGGCGATGCTTACACAGGCTGTCGAAACGCGGGAACGCGCCCAGCATGCGCTCGACGTCTGGCGCGACAAGGGCGGTGGCCGCACTCTCGCGTTCTGCGTCACCGTTTCCCATGCCGACTTCATGGCTGAGTTCTTCCGAAGCAACGGAGTCGCCACGGCTGCTGTGCATAGCGGTCCTACCAGCGCCCCGCGGGCTGGGTCCGTCGAGCAACTGCGGGCTGGGGAACTGCAAGTCATCTGCACGGTCGACATGTTCAACGAGGGTCTGGACGTGGCGGAGATCGACACCGTGCTGATGCTGCGCCCGACCGAATCCCCGGTGGTGTTCTTGCAGCAGCTAGGCCGGGGTCTGCGCCGCAGTGACGGGAAGGCTTCGCTGACCGCGATCGACTTCATTGGTAACCATCGCAGCTTCCTGGTCAAGCCGCGGACGTTGCTGGCGCTCGGCACGGGGCGCCAGATCGGCACCGACAAGGTGCTGAGAGCAATGCGGACCGGCCACTTCGGTCTTCCGCCAGGGTGTTCGGCCACCTATGACGTCGAGCTCGTCAACATCTTGCGCGCGGTTACCCGAGTGGGTGCCCGGTCCGCTCTGGATGACTACTGCCGGTCTTACGCGGACGAGCACGGTTACCGGCCGAGCGCCGTCCAGGCGTACGAGGCCGGCTACAACCCCTCGTCGGCTCGGGCCAGATACGGCCACTGGTTTGCCTTCCTCGATGACCTTGAACTCCTGGCAGAGCACGAGCGCGAGGTGGCTCGACGCCATGATGACGTTCTGGCTGGCATCGAAAAAGAGGCGATCACGAAGTCGTACAAGCTCGTGACGCTCCAGGCTTTGTTGCAAATTGGCGCGCTGCGCACCGGCGCGGATGTCGCCGAGATCGCCTGGACCGCTCACCAAATCGTCACAGGCGACCCGCGCCTGGTCGCCGACACTAGGTCAGCGGAGATGCCGGACCCTGCGTCAGTGGACGCGGAAACCTGGCGTGAGTACTGGCTTAACTGGCCGCTAGCGGCCTGGGCCGGGCGGTTGCGCGGCTCCACAAACGGCTGGTTCCGCATCGATGGGCGCCGCTTCGTCCCGGCGTTCCGAGTGCCTGTGGATGCAGGCGACACGTTCGACGCCATGGTTGAGGAGCTAGTTGATTACCGGCTGGCCCGGTATCTCTTCACCAAGACCAGCCGACTGGAAGAGGCCTTCCAGCTCAAGGTCATCCAGGCCCACGGTCGCCCGATTCTCATGCTCAACCGCGACCACAATCGTGAATTGCCCGAGGGGGAGGCACCCTTCATTGCTGACGGGGTTGTCTACACCGGCAACTTCGCCAAGATCGCTCTGAACGTGGCCCATCGCGGGGGACAGCCGGACAACGTCCTGGCCGACTTGCTGCGCACGTGGTTTGGCGCTGATGCTGGCCAGCCGGGCACCGTTCAGTACGTCGAACTGGTACCCGGAGAGCCGCACTGGCATATGCGACCGGCATCCCCGGCCGCCAGCCGGGACGAGACGGTCAGCTGATCAGTCCTTCAGCGCACGGGTGAAGGCTTGCCAGCTGTCGGTACTGAACACGAGCGAGGGTCCGGATGGATCCTTCGAATCGCGCACGGCCACGAGTCCGGGGAGGTTGGTGGCGACCTCCACGCAGGCGCCGCCGTTGTTGCTGTAGCTGCTCTTGTGCCATGCGGCGTGGGACAGGTCCATGTCGGGGGTGGCCATCCCGCACCTCCTATGTCCGCGACGGTTAGGTCAGCTCGGCTGCTACCTGGGCGATCAGGCTGACGGACTCCTCGGGGCCGAGGGCCTTGGCCACCAGATGGTTGAACATCGCCTGGTAGCGCTCTACTTCCGGCTGCTTCTCGAGGTAGAGGCTACCCGTCTGGCTCTCCAGGTAGACCACATCAGGGTCCGCGGCCTCCGGGAAGCCAAGGATGATGAACGATCCATCCATAGCTGGGTGCGCTCCAGCCCTGAACGGTAGTACCTGGACTGTGATGTGCGGTCGGTTGCCCAGCGCCACGATGTGGTCAAGCTGTGAACGCATCACCTTGGGGCCGCCCACGACGCGGCGGACAGCTGCTTCGTTCAGTACGGCCCAGCATTCGGGCTGATCATCTGCGGTGAGCCGTTCCTGGCGGGTGGCACGGAGCGCGATCTTGCGTTCGATGGCCTCGTCGTCACCGGTGGCCGGGGCGGTGCGCATGAAGGCGCGGTAGTACTCGGCGGTCTGGAACAGGCCCGGGACCAGTTCGGCTGCGTACTCGTGGATGGAGGCGGCCTCGGCTTCCAGGCCCAGGTAGACCTGGAACCACTCGGGCACGGCGTCGCTACTGTAGGACTGCCACCAGCCGCGCTGGCGAGCCTCCCGGGCCAGCGTCAGCAGCACCTCGCGCTGGTCGCCGCCAACGTCATAGATGTCTAGGAGCGCACGCAGGTCCGCGGGGCGGATTCGGCGGTCGCCGGTTTCCCAGCGGCTGATGGCCGAGGCGGTCCAGTCGCCGTGGGATTGCTCCACGACCTGCTCGATGGTGAGGCTGCGTTGCTCACGGAGGCGGCGGAGCTCGTAGCGCAAGCGGCGGCCGCGGACGGTGGGGCTAGGGCGCATGGACACCGGCATCTTCCAGGTTTGGCAAATTGCCAACGTCGACTTGCCAACGGTAGCAAGCCAACGGCAGACTGTGAGAAGTCTGCTAGTCACGGTGATGGACCGGACCGGAATCCCGGCACCAGGCGGTGGAGAACAGTGGTTAGTTCCGGCAGTGCGCCGACAGGCGCGCGATCGCAAAACGGGCCACCGGTCAACGCAGGTGACGGTCCACCGTTAGCGGCCTTCTCGGACTCGCCATTCCAGAGCTACCTGGAACTAGGCGCCTTGCCGAGCGCGGTGCCCTGCGCACGGCTGCACGCCCGGCAGGTCGTCTGGGAATGGGGGCGGCAAGAGCTGGCCGACGCGGTTGAGCTTATCGTCTCTGAGCTGATCACCAACGGACTTCGTGCGTCCGAAGGCTTAACCGGCAGTCGCTACGCCGGGCGCTGGACTCCAGGAGTACCGCCGTTGCGTCTTTGGCTCCAAGCAGAAGACAAGCGCGTCGTGATTCAGGTCTGGGACGGCAACGACAGGGTGCCCATCCGACAGGTGGCAAGCCCAAGCGCAGAAGGCGGCCGAGGCTTATTGCTCGTCGAATCCGTCAGCACATCGTGGGGCTCGTACCAGGCAGAGGGTTCAAGCGGCAAGGTGGTCTGGGCGGTCGTGGCTCCTTGACCAGCTCGTGAGGGCAGGGACAGCATGGTGGGAGCACACCGGGGGACGAGCTGGATGCAAGGGGGCACCAGCCATGACTACTTATGTGTCTCTAGTCAACTGGACTGACCAGGGCATCAAGAACTACCGCGACACCACTCAGCGCGCCGACGACTTCATCAAGCTCGCCGAGAGCAACGGTGGGCACGTCCGGGAACTGCTGTGGACGGTTGGCGAGTACGACATGGTCTGCGTCGTGGACTTCCCGGACGAGGAAACGGGTGTCGCTGCGCTGCTGCGGGTCGGCTCCACAGGCAACATCCGGTCCAGGACCATGCGCGCGTTCAATTCGGAGGAGATGGCTGGCATCATCCGCCGCACCGGCTGAGCCACGCCGGGCAATGCCCGAGGGCACGGCCGCGACCACGTACTGGCACCGCACCGAGGACGGCCGGGTCCAGTGCGACGTGTGCCCACGAGCCTGCCGACTGCACGAGGGCCAGCGCGGGTTCTGCTTCGTCCGGATGCGCCAGGACGACGCGATCGTCCTGACCACCTACGGCCGGTCCAGTGGGTTCTGCGTTGACCCGATCGAGAAGAAGCCGCTCAATCATTTCCTGCCCGGGTCGGCCGTGCTCTCCTTCGGCACCGCCGGCTGCAACCTGGGCTGCCGGTTCTGCCAGAACTGGGACATCTCCAAGTCCCGGGAGACCGACACGCTGGCCGATCAGGCCACACCGGCCGCGATCGCCGAAGCAGCCGCCCAGCTCGACTGCAACAGCGTGGCGTTCACCTATAACGACCCGGTGATCTTCCTTGAGTATGCGATGGATGTGGCGGATGCTTGCCGGGAGAGAGGCATCAAGGCTGTCGCGGTGACCGCGGGATACATGTGCGCCGAGCCGCGGCGGGAGTTCTATCGGCATGTTGACGCCGTGAACGTGGATCTCAAGGCGTTCACCGGTGAGTTCTACCGGCGGGTGTGCCTGGTCCGACTGGAACCGGTGCAGGAGACGCTGCTCTACCTCACCCACGAGACCGAAGTCTGGGTCGAGATCACCACGCTGCTCATCCCAGGGCTGAACGACTCCGATCAGGAGATCGACGCGCTCACGAAATGGGTGGCCGGGCAACTGGGCCCGGACGTGCCGGTGCACTTCACCGCGTTCCACCCTGACTTCAAGATGCGTGACCGGCCGCCGACTCCGCCTGAGACGCTCAACAGGGCCCGGCGGATCGCCCAAGCTAACGGCATCCGCTACGCCTACACCGGCAACACCCACGACCCGGCCGGCCAGAGCACTTACTGCCACCAGTGCGGCACCCAGCTCATCGAGCGGGACTGGTACCAGTTGGGCAGCTATCGGGTCACCGGCGACGGCAGGTGCGCGGGCTGCGCAGCCCAACTGCCCGGAGTGTTCGACGGCCCGCCAGGTAACTGGGGACGAAGGCGGCAGCCGTTGTTCCTCGGCCTGCCGGCGTAGCACCCCGGCCGGCGTAGGACGCCCCGGATTCTGGGATACAGCAGCCCCGGCTAGGCGACTACGCTCACGGGACATCGACCGAGCGGCGCTCAGCGCGAATCACGGAGGGGGCGGTCAGTGCCGGACGGACCACGTCTGCTGATCGCCGCTGCCCTGGGCAGAATCATCGAGCCCTACCTGCGGCAGGCGCTGGGCGACGGCGCCACCGTGCGCATCGCCGAGGACCAGGCAGCGGTGCGGAGCGAGATCAGCGACCGGCTCCGGTTCGATGTGGTGGTTGCCGATCTCACCTGGAACGACTACGCGATCGAGTACACCTTCGACGGGCTTGATGTGCTGAACATCCTGCGCAGCTCGCACCGCCAGGCGCCCGTGATCTTCGCCGCGCAGGGTCACGGCATCGAACGCGATCACCTCGACGAAGCCATCGACCAGCCCGAGGTGGTGGGCATCTACCGGAAGGCACAAGGCCCGCAATTGCTGGTGGACGCGGTAGACATCGCGGTGCGCGGCGGCAGCCTGACCGACCCTCGCTTCGCCCCGGGCGCCAGCCCGCCGGACATCCCGCGGATCCATGCCTATTTCGGCAAGGGGAAGGGGACGACCGCCGCCCGCCTGGCCGGGGCGATCGCCTCGGGCCGGGCGGTCAATCACGAGACGCTGGCCAGCTCGGCCCACGTGGGGTACGACACCGCCGCCAAGATCGTCGATTACCTCGGACCGCTCATCCGCGACCGCGGCGAGCACAGCCCGGAACTCAAGATGACGCCCGAGGTTGTCTACCGGTGGTGCGGTGAGCATGCCCGGTACATCCTGAGCTGGTGCCGCCGTCATGGCCAGCAAGACATCGCCACCCGCCTCGAGCCACCACGCTGACCCACCGCCCCACCCGAGCATGCAAGATCTTGCATGCCAGGACCACCGTCCGGCAAGGATCTCCCCGATTGGCCTCCAGCCGCGTTCGGCAGCGCCGAATCCGTATATAACGGACCCTGGTAGGCGCTGAACATACCGAGGGGTCTGGGGGGAACCCTCGTGGTCGCCTGGGGCGGCGTCTGGGCAGCGCCAACCGGGGGGGCGCCGGGTAGCCGACCCGATCACTGATCGGTCGGCTACCCGGCACAAACAGGCAGGCGGCTTACGAGCAGTTATGGTTGGCCGGTGGGGGGAGTGCCGGGCGGCGTTGCCGGGCTGATGGTCGGGCGTGACCGCGAACTGGACCAGGTCACGCTGCTGCTCGATGAAGCGCTGGCGGGCCGCGGGCGCCTGGTGCTGTGCACCGGCGAGGCCGGCATCGGCAAGACCCGCTTGGCCGAGGAACTCACCGCAAACGCTGCGACCAGGAACATGCCAGCCGTGTGGGCGCGGGCCGCCGACCGGGACAGCTCCCCGCCGTACGGCCTGTGGCGGCTGGCCCTGGCCGAGCCGGCCATCAACACCAGCTCCAACGGCGACGCAGACGTGTGGCAGCGAACCACCAGCTACGCCGACGGCGAAGCCAGCAACGCCCAGCGGTTCGCGTTGTTCGCCGAGGTCCGAAGAAGGCTGACCCAGGCGGCCGGCCACGCAGGCCTGCTCCTCGTGCTGGACGATCTCCAGTGGGCCGACGAGGCGTCGCAGGTCCTGCTGGCCGACGTCGTGCGCCAGCTCCGAGGCACCCGCATCCTGCTGTTCGCGACCTGCCGGGACACGCCCACGCAAGCCAGCACGGATAACGGAACCCTGCTAAAGCTAGCCACGGACGCGAACACCGAGCGGGTCGCCCTGCACGGCCTGCCCACCACAGCCGTCGCCCAACTGCTCCGAGCGGCCGGGCTGCCCAAAGATCCGGACCAGGCCGCCGGCGTGTACCAGGAAACCGGCGGCAACCCGTTCCTGGTCCGCGAAGTGGCGCACATGCTCACCGGGCAACGCAGCACAAGCGGGCCGGCGATCGTGCCAGGAAGGGTGCTCGAATCGACCGGCTCACCCAGGTGTCCCAGAGCGCAGCCGACCTGCTCCGGGCCGCCGCCGTAGCAGGCAACGCGTTCTCCATCGGTGTCGTCGCCAAGATGCTGGACACACCAGTGCTCAACCTGTTGCCCACCCTGGACGAGTGCGCCGCAGCCGGGTTCCTGGTGCCCGGTGACCGGCCGGGCGAGCACCGCTTCTCGCACGAACTGATCCGCCAGGCCGTCGCCGCCCAGCTCAACGCGACCGACCAGCGGCGGCTGCACAACGCCGCGGCGCACGCGATCGAGGCACTGTTCGAGGGAGAGGAGCAGCTGCACCTGGCCGAGATCGCCCGGCACCGCGTCGCAGGCTCATGGCCCGGCGACCGGGCGCAGGCTGTCGCCGCGTGTGAGTCGGCGGCCGACGTCGCGGTGGAGGCACTGGCGTTCGAGGAAGCGGCGCGGCTCTATCGGCAAGCGCTGCACGTCGGGAACGGCGAGAGCCCGGAAGCCGACCGGGACCGCCTGGAACTAGGCCTGGCCGCCGCCCTGTACCGCAGCGATGACCTGCCCGGCTGGCACGAGACCGCGACGAGGGTTGGCCGCCGGGCCGAGCAACGGCGGGACCGGCTCACCCTGGCCGGGACCGCGCTCGTCCTGGAGGCCACCGGCGAAGTCGAGTGGGACGTCGAGCTGAGCCGCATCTGCGAGCAGGCGCTGGCCGGAGACGGTCTGCCCGCTGACCTAAGCGCCCGGGTGTCGTCCCGCTACGCCCAGGCCCTGGTGTACGGCAGCCAGTACGAACAGGCCGGCCAGGTCAGCCGCGACGCCCTGAAAGCCGCCGAGGCGTCCGGCGACCCGCAAGCCCTGCTCGATGCGCTCCGCGCCCGCCAGCTGGCCTGCTCCGCCCCCGAAGGCGTGGCCGAGCGGACCAGGCTGGCGCAGCGGATGCTGGAAACCGCCGACAAAACAGGCAGCGCCTGGGCCGAGATGTGGGGCCGGCTGTGGCGGATCGACACCCTCTTCGAGACCGGGCAGCTCCGCGCCGTCCAGCGCGAACTGGCCGATCTCGACATCTGCCTGGACCGGGTGCCCGGCCCGATCGGCCGCTGGCACTCGCTGCACTGCGCGGCCACGCTCGCCGCGGCGACCGCGCGGTTCACCGAGGCGATGCGGCTGGGCGCCGAGTCGTTCGCCGTGTTCAGCGACATGGGGCACCCGATCGCGTTCGGCGCCTACTCGGTGATCCTGGGCCAGGTCGGCATGCACATCGGGTACGCACGGGCCGGCCTGATCGAGCTGTTCAGCCACCTCCCGGACCAGTTCAAGCCGGAGACGGTGGACACCACCCGCGGCGTGGCCACCGTCTTCCCCGCGCTGACCCAGGCGCTGATCTGCCTGGAGCAGGGCGACCGCGCGGGCGCCGCGGCGGCCTACGGCCACGCCGGGTCGGCCCGGTCCTGGACCCCGACCCCGGCGCTGCGGCTGTCCTGCTGGGCGCACGGGCTGCTGGTCGCCATCGGCCTCGGCGAACGCCAGGACATCGAGTTCCTGGCCAGGCAGTTCGAGCCGTTCCGCGGCCAGCACGTCGCGAACGGCGGCGGGGCCGGCGTCTATCTGGGCCCGATCGAGCTGCAGCTCGGCCTCGCGGCGGCCGCCCTGGGCCGCCTGGATGCCGCGGTGCCGGATCTGCAAGCCGCGGCTTCAATCTGCGACCGCAACGGCGCGCGAGGCTGCGCCGTGCACGCCCGCGTCGAGCTGGCCACCGTTTTTGCCGAACGCCTGTGCCCGGGCGATCCGAACCGGGCGCTCGCGGTGCTGGGTGATGTGGCGGGAGAAGCGGAGCGGCTCGGCATGGTGCCGTTCAGCACCCGGATCGCCGAGCTGCGGACCCGGCTCAAGGGCGCCGCCAGTCCACTCAGTCGCCGGGAGCAGGAGGTGGCCGGGCTGGTGGCGCAGGGACTGACGAACAAGCAGATCGGCAAGATGCTGTATGTGTCGGAGCGGACGGCCGAGAACCACGTGCAGCACATCCTGACCAAGCTCGGGTTCAGCAATCGCAGCCAGATCGCCGCCTGGGCGAGTGCGCAGTCCCGGGAATGAGTACCCGGGTGAGTGGTTCCCCGGATGGCCGGAGCTGGGCTTTTCCGTAGCGTCCTGCCTGTCAGCACAACCCAGGAAAGGCAGGCAGCCGCCATGGCTTACATGCACATCACCGCGGCGAACGGGCCGACGATCGACGATTTCCGCGCGGTCTCCGCGAAGCACAACCCGCCGCAGGACATCGACGGCCTGCTCGCCTGGGCGGCCGGAACGGATGCGAACGGGCTGCACGTGGTCACCCTGTGGCAGTCCAAGGCGCACAAGGACCGGTTCGAGGCCGAGCAACTGCTGCCCGCCTTCCAGGCGATGGGCATGACCGACGTGGCAGCGCACAGCGACTTCGCCGAGTGCGAGACGGGCGAACTGTTCATCCGCTGAGGAACAGCTGACGGCCCGCGCAGCTACGGCTCGCGGGCCGTTCGCCTGTGTGCGTCCGGCCGCCGGATCCCTCCGTCACCCGGATCCTCTCGTCACGGGTTGACTGGTTCTCTGGCCGAGCGGTACATTACTCAAGTAATGAACCAATGAAGCGAGGGCGGAGACGATGCCCGAGATGGCCGGTCTGGACGAGGGAACCCCGCTGTTCGTCCAGGTTGCTGACAGGCTCGCGGGGGAGATCGCGGACGGCGGCCTGGCCGAGGGCGAGCGAGTGCCGTCCACCAACGAGCTGGCCGCGTTCTACCGGATCAATCCGGCGACCGCGGCCAAGGGGATCAACGTGCTGGCCGATGACGGCCTGCTGGAGAAGCGGCGGGGCATTGGGATGTTCGTCGCGGCCGGGGCGCGGCAGCGGCTGCTGGCCCGGCGGCGGGCGGAATTCACGCAGCGGTACGTCGAGCCGCTGCTGACCGAGGCGGCCCGCCTCGGGATCGACACCGACGAACTGTCCGCCCTGATCAAGGAAGCCGGCCCCGAGCGGGAAGGTGCCTCGCTATGACACCGGCGATCTCGGTCACCGGCCTGACGCGGAGATACCGCGATCACACAGCTCTCGACGACATCAACATCGCGATCAGCGGCGGGACCATTACCGGCCTGCTTGGCCGCAACGGCGCCGGTAAGACCACGCTGCTGCGGATCCTGGCCGGCCAGGAGTTCCCGTCATCCGGATCGGTGCGGGTCCTCGGCGCGCCGCCGGCCGAGAACGACGACGTGCTGCACCGCATGATGTTCGTCCGCGAGGACCAGGCCTACCCGGACATCAAGGTCGGCCTGGCGCTGCGCGCCGCGTCCTGGTTCTGCCCGAACTGGGACTCCGCGCTGGCGTCTTCGCTGCTGGACGACTTCGGCCTGCGGGCGAGCCAGGCGGTCAAGAGGCTGTCGCGCGGGCAGCGTTCGGCGCTCGGAATCACGATCGGGCTGGCCGCCCGCGCCGAGGTGACGCTGTTCGACGAGCCGTATGCGGGCCTGGACGCGGTCGCCCGGCAGATCTTCTACGACCGGCTGCTCGCGGACTTCGCTGAATTCCCCCGCACGGTGCTGCTGTCCACCCATCTCATCGACGAGGCCGCCGCGCTGTTCGAGGGCGTCATCGTCATTGACCGGGGCCGGGTCGTCCTGGACGCGCCGGCCGACGTCCTGCGCGGCGTCGCCACCCGGGTGAGCGGTCCCTGCCTCGCGGTGGACGCGCTCGCCGGGAGCCGGCCGGTGTGGGATCGGCGGCGGCTCGGCTCCCAGGCGTCCGTCGTCATGGTTGGGCCGCTGTCCCCGGGCGACCGTGAGCAGGCCCGGTCATCCGGGCTGGACCTGACCCCGCTGTCCCTGCAGCAGATCGTGGTACAGGCGGCCGCCGGTGTTCTCGCCCCCGCCCCCGAGACCGGCTTCGAGACCGAAAGGACCAGCGCATGAATACCTGGGTCAAGGTGGCCCGCTTCAGCCTGGTGCGGCGGGCCAACTATCTCGTGCTGCCGTGGATCCTCCCGTTGGCCTTCGCCCTAGCCGCCATTACCGCCGGCCGCCGCCATGAAGCAGCCGGATACCTGCTCGCCTTCTTCGTCTACTTCGCCGTGCAGGGTATGCAGACCATCGACCGGTCGCTGCCGTTCGGCCTCACCCTCGGCGTCAGCCGCCGGTCTTTCTACTCCGGCACGGCGCTGGCCGGGATGGCACTGGCCCTGGTCTCTGGCCTGGTGGTGACCGCGCTGCAGGCGATCGAGCGGGCCACCGATGGCTGGGGGCTGTCCATGCACTTCTTCCGGGTCCCGTACCTGCTGAACGGCCCGTGGTACGCCACCTGGCTGGCCTCGGTGGTGGGCCTGTCCGCGCTGTTCATCTACGGAATGTGGCACGGCATCGTGTACCACCGGTGGGGCATGCTCGGCACGCTGGCGTTCATCGCGGCGCAGGTGCTCGTGGTGATCGCCGGGGCACGCGTCGTCGTCTTCGAGCACTGGCACATCTTTTCCACCGCTGGCGGGTCCTCCGCCGGCCTGACCGCCCTCGGCCTGACCGGGGTCGTTGCCGCGCTGACGGTCCTGCTGCTGGCGGGCGGCCAGGCCACCATCCGCCGCGCCACGGTCTGATGCGGGCCTCGGACGCCGACCGGGACACCGCCGTGAACATCCTGTGCGCGGCCGCCGCCGACGGCCGTCTGACCATGACGGAACTGGACGAGCGAGTGGGGTCCGCGCTGACCGCCCGGACCCGCACCCAACTGGCGCGCCTGATCGCGGACCTGACCGGCCCGCGTGCCGCCACCGCACCCCCGGGGCCGCCTCCCGCGCCCGCCGCCCCCGGCGACCGGTGGGCGGTCCTCCGCTCCCTGGTCACCCGCTGAGGTAGTCGTGGACGAGACGGATCGCGATCGAGCCTTCGCCGACCGCTGACGCGACCCGCTTCACTGAGCCGCGGCGGACATCACCCACCGCGAACACCCCCGGCAGGCTGGTCTCCAGGAACATCGGCGAGCGGGACAGGGACCAGCCCGCCGGCGGGTGGCCGTCAGCCAGCAGGTCGGTCCCGGTGACCAGGAAACCCCACCGGTCCCGCACGACGGCGTCCGGCAGCCACTGGGTGCGCGGTTCGGCGCCGATCAGCACGAAGACGGCCACGGCCGGGACGGTCTCGGTCGTGCCGGAGAGCCGGTCCTGCAGGATCAGGTTCTCCAGGCGGCCGGTTCCGCCGCCACCGGTGACGACCGTGTTGGGCCGGACGGCGATGTTGGGCGTGCCGGTGATCTCCTTGATCAGGTACTCGGACATGCTCTCGGTCAGCGACGGCCCGCGGACCAGCAGCGTGACCTGGGCGGCGTACCGGGCCAGGTGGACCGCGGCCTGCCCGGCCGAGTTCGCCCCGCCCACCACGAACACGTCCTCGCCCTTCATCGCCGGGGCTTCGGTGGTGGCCGCCCCGTAGAACACGCCCGCGCCGATGAGTGCGTCGAGCGCCGGGATGCCGAGCCGCCGGTACGACACTCCGGTGGCGATGATGACCGCGCGGCTGCGTACCTCGGTCCCATCGGCGAGCGTTATGACGCGTTCGGCGCCGTCGGTGCGCAGGCCGGTCGCGGCGTTTCCGTAGACGTATTCGGCGCCGAAGTTCCAGGCCTGGGTGAATGCCCGCAGCGCGAGTTCGCCGCCGCTCACCCCGGTCGGAAAGCCCAGGTAGTTGCGGATGCGAGAGCTCGTCCCGGCCTGACCGCCGATGGCCTCCGGCTCCAGCAGCACGGTGGCCAGGCCCTCGGACGCGCCGTAGACCGTCGCCGCCAGGCCGGCCGGGCAGGCCCCGATCACAGCCACGTCGTACTGGGCAGCGCCCGGCCTGGTCTTCACCCCGAGCGCCGCGGCCAGCTCGGTATTCGATGGGTCGGCCAGCACCTGGCCGCCGAACAGCAGGATCACCGGCAGCGCGGCGGCCGGCCCGGCCCTGCGGAGCAGCGCCTGTCCCTGCTCGCTGTCCACCGGGTAGAAGCCGAACGGCACCGCGTTGCGGTCCAGCAGATCCCGGACCTCGTGCGACCGCGCCGACCACTCCTCGCCCACCACCTGGACGAACTCGAACCTGGGCCGGTTCGTGCTGGCCCAGACCTCCAGCAGTTCGGTGACGGCCAGATGGAACCGCTCGTCCGGCACCGTCACCGGCCGGGCCACGTAGTCATCGATGTGGCCGAGCGCGATGGCCTGCAGGATCGCCTGCGGCGCGGGCCCGTATCCCCATTCGATCAGCAGCAGGCACTTGGCCGCCGGGTGGTAATCCCGGACCCGGGCCAGGAACCCGGTCCCGGTCATCCCGGACATCGACTGGGCGGCCAGCACGACGCTGACCTGGCGCTGCCCGTCGCGGAGTTCGGCCAGCAGCTGGACCGGATCATCAGCGGATCCAGCGACGATGACCTGGTAATCGGCGCCGTACCGGCTGCGCAGCTGGCTCTCGGCCTCGCCCCGCCTGTCCAGGTCGTCATCCACGAGTAGCAGGACCGGAACATCCATCAGGAGTCGCCGTCCAGGGTGGCCGACTGGACCGCCGGTGCCGTGGCCGGATGGCTCCGGCGCCGCCGTAGCCACAGGAACAGCAGCCCCAACGGCACGACCAGGCCAGGCCGCCGATGCCGTAAACGAAGAACGCGGCCGTAGTGGAGATGCCATCCACCAGCCAGCGGAAGTTCTGGCCGAAGAACCCGGTGACGAACGTCAGCGGCAGGAAGATCGTGGCCAGGATGGTGAGCTGCTCGATGGTGGCGTTCTGCTGGATGCTGACCCGGGTCTGCTCGGTGGACATGACCGCCATGTTCGCTTCCAGCACCGTGCGCAGCAGGTCACGTTGCGCGGCGACTTCCTCGTCCACCAGCAGCAGATGGTCGTGTACGTCGCGCAGGTACGGCTGCAGATCCTTGTCCGCCGACGTGACGCGCTGGATGGTGGTGACCACACCCAGCAGCGGGTGGACGGCGCGGTAGAAGTCGGTCGCCTCCCGGCGCAGCTTGTAGATCCGTTCGGTGGGGGCCACCGTGCCGGTGAACACCGTGGCCTCGATCTGGTCGATGTCGGTGTCCAGGCCGGCCACCACTGGGGCGTACCCGTCCACCACCTGATCCAGAATCGCCCACAGCACAGCTGAGCTGCCCATCTTCATCAGATCTGGCCGCTGTTCCAGTCGCTGCCGGGCGTCGTGCAGTTCGCCGGCCACGCCCTGCCGGACGACGATCACGAAGGTAGGCGCGAGGAAGATGCTGATCGTACCGAAGTCAACCTCTTCGGCGTCGTCGTCGTACCGTGCGGTGATCAGGATGACCAGCCGGACATCGTCCCCGTACAGCTCGGTCTTCGGCCGCAGGTGTTCAGTCTGGGCATCCTCGACCGCGAGTTCATGCAGCCCCAAAGCCGCTTGCACCTGGGCGAACTCCTGAGCGTCCGGCTCGAACAGCCCCAGCCAGACAAACCCACCGTCGCGGGACCGGGCCGCCGCATCCTGCACCGAGACCGGGCCGTCCTGCTGCCTGAGGCCGTCCTGGTAGTGGGCACAATCAACGATCATCGTGAGGACTCCCTTGTAGGGCGAGCGCCGGGCAGGCATCCGCTACCCAGGATGCCCAAGTCCCATGTCTGCCCGCGCGTTCACCTGCTTGACTCTCCCCTCGGGGGAGGCGGCAAGCTCAAATCATGAGCCCATCAAGCCCGGCCTTCGGGGAGGACATGGCCATGACCGCGGCCACCACGCAGGAAACGCGACAGTTGATCGCACGCTTTCTGGAGGCGCACGAACGTGCCGACGCTCCTGAGGTGCCCCGAGCCTTCCGGACAGTCCATCCATTAGGATGGGCTATCTGGAAAGGTGAATTTCTTGCCGCGACCGAAGAAGAGCTTCTCACCGGAATTCAGGGACGAGGCCGTGAAGATGGTGATCGAGACGTCGCGTCCGATCGCCAGAGTGGCGAAGGAGCTCGGTATCAACGAAGGTACCCTCGGTAACTGGGTGAGTATCTACCGCCGGGAGCATGCCGGCGAAGAACCGCCGCTGACTGTGAGTGAGCGGGCGCGGCTGCGCGAGCTCGAGCGGGAATCCCGGGAACTGAAGATGGAAAACGAGTTCCTGAAAAAAGCCGCAGCATACTTCGCCCGCGACCATCGGTGACCGATAAGTTCGAGTTTATCGACGCGGAGTATGCGGTCTACCAGGAATCAGGTGGTAAGCACGTGCCGTCGATCGTGAAGATGTGCCGCGGATGGAAGTGTCCCGGTCCGGGTTCTATGACTGGCGGAATGCCCCGCAGTCAGCGACCGTGAAAAGGCGCGGGATACTCGCGCTGTACGTGAAGAAGTCATTCGATGATTCGGATGAGACGTACGGGTACCGGCGGGTCCACGCGGACCTGGCGGGCTGGGGCGTCCCAGCCGGGCCGGAGCTGGTCCGGTCCCTGATGCGTGAGCTGGGCCTGGAGCCCTGCCAGCCACGGCCGTGGCGGTTCAGCCTCACCGAGGGCGACGGCCAGGAGCACGGCATCCCCGACCTCGTGCGCCGCGATTTCACCGCTACCGCGCCCGGCGAGAAGATGGTCGGCGACATCACATATATTCCCACCTGGCAGGGCTGGCTTTACCTGGCGACGGTTATCGACTGCCACACGAAAGCCGTGATCGGCTGGGCGGCTGGGGATAACTACAAGACCCCGCTCATCGAGCAGGCGATCGAGATGGCAGCACGCAACTATCCCCTCACCGCGAATGCCATTTTCCATTCCGATCGCGGCAGCAACTACACCTCACAGCAGTTCGCCCGGACGCTGAAGAAGCACAACCTCCGGCAGTCAGCCGGCCGCACCGGAATCTGTTATGACAACGCGATGGCCGAATCATTCTTCGCCGCGCTTAAAAACGAGCGCGTCCACCGCACCCAGTATCCCACCCGTGAGCATGCACGCCGTGACATTGTGAGGTACATCGAATTCTGGTACAATTCAAAACGCCGGCACTCCGGACTTCAGTACCGGACCCCGCAGCAAGTCCACAACGAGTATCTGGAACAGCAGTCCACAGCGTGAATTAACCCCCATAATCCGCTGTCCGGAAAGCTCGGGGCAGATCATCCGGCGATGCGGGAGCTGATCACCGAAGACGCGACGTGGCACTTGCCGCCCTCGGCTGGCGTCGGCCCGTTCACCGGGGCCGAGCAGGTCAGCGCCGCTCTGGCCGGCGGCGCGGCGGACAACTGGCTGGACGTCTCCACGATCAAGCGGGAGGTCACCGGGATTGTCGTGGACGGCGACACCGCGGTGGCGCTGGAGACGAAGACGGCCACGACGCACGGCGGCGAGCATTACCTCAACGACTATTGCTGGGTCTACACCTGCCGTGACGGGCTGATCTCGCAGATCCGCAACTTCACCGACACGCTGTATGCCGATCGCCTGTTCGGCCTGGACAACAAGACCCCTACGGCGTCATGACAGACCTCCCGACCGCCGCAGCAGGCGCGGCGGCCGGGAGACCCGCTTTACTCGCCCGGACCCGAGCTGGCCCCGACCACCTCCGGAACCGCCGCCCGCCGGTCCCGTGCCTCGAAGAACTCCGCGCCCTCGATGCTGATGCGCGGCAGGATCCGGTCCACCCACCTGGGCAGATACCAATTGGCCTTACCCACCATGACCATCAGCGCGGGCACCAGCAGGCAGCGCACCACGGTGGCGTCCAGGATCACCGCGACGGCCAGCCCGATGCCGAACTGCTTCACGGTCGGATCGCCGTTCAGCACGAAACTGCCGAACACGAACACCATGATGGTGGCCGCGGCCGTGATCACCCGGCCGCTGGTGACCAGCCCGGACACCACCGACTCCCGGTTGGACTGGCCCTCGTGCACGTGCTCCTCGATCTGGCTGACCAGGAACACCTCATAGTCCATGGACAGCCCGAACAAGATCGCGAACATGAACAGCGGCACGTAGGACACGATCGGCACCGCACTGTCCAGGCCGATCGCGCCGTGCAGCCAGCCCCACTGGAACAGCGCGGTCAGCACACCGTAGGCGGCCCCGATCGACAGCACGTTCATCACCGCCGCCTGCACCGGAATAACCACTGTTCTGAACGCCAGTACCAGCAGCATGAAGCTCAGCACGATGACGACCAGAATTTGCAGCAGTAGCTTGGACGAGATCTCCGATGCGAGGTTGACATAGCCAGCCGTGCTGCCGCCCACGTAGGCCTGGATGTCGGTGCCCTTCTCGGCCGCCGGGATCGTGCTCGACCGCAGCGTGGCGACCAGATCAGAGGTGCCCTTCTCGGATGGCCCGTCCTTCGAGATGGCGTTGAAGTACGCCGTCGTCCCGGCCTTGTCGATCTGGACCGGCGTGACGGCCGCCACCCCGTGCGTCTTGGACACGTCCTGCTGCAGTGTCTGCAGCCGCGGATCCGAGGAGCCCTGCGCGGGGGAGCCGAGCGTCACCGCGATCAGCAGCGGCCCGTTCACCCCGGGCCCGAAGTTCTCCGAGATCAGGTCGTACGCCTGCCGGGCCGTCGTCGACGTGGACAGCGCGCCGACATCCTTCTGCCCCAGGTTCAGCGACAGTAGCGGCACCGCCAGCGGGATAAGAATCGCCAGCGCCGCCAGCCCGGCCAGCGCGGGCCGCCGCGCGATCCCACCAGCCCACCGAGCCCACAGCGTCGTCTTCTGCGGCGAAGCCGCACCATGCTTGGGATGCCGCCCCCGGACCCGCAGCGAGTTGATTCGCAACCCGGTGATGGCGAGCAGCGCGGGCAGCAGGGTCAGCGCGGCCAGCACCGCAACCACCACCGCGATCGCCGCCATCAGCCCCATCGTGGTCACCAGCGGGATGTTGGCCACCGCCAGTGACACCAGCGCGATCGTCACCGTGCTACCCGCGAACGCCACCGCGCCGCCGGACGTGGCCACCGCCCGGGCCAGTGATTCCCGCACGTCCAGCCCGTCGGCCAGGCCGCGGAAGTGCCGGGTCACGATGAACAGCGCATAGTCGATGCCGACCCCGAGCCCGATCATCGTGGCCAGCGTCGGTGCCACCGTGGATACCGTCGTCGCGTGGCTGATGAGCTGGATGATGGACAGTGTCGAGGCCAGCCCCAGGATCGCGGTCAGGATCGGCAGCAGCATCGCCACCACCGTGCCGAACACGAACGTCAGGATCAGCATCGCCGCGATGATCCCGATCAGCTCGCTGGACTCGGTGGACGGCTTGGACACCTTCTGGCCGAGCTGGCCACCGGTCTGCACCTCGATCCCGGCCGCCTGGGCCGGCTTGGCCGCCGCGTTGATGATCGTCTGGGCGTCATCATCGGACAACGCCCCCGGGCTGACCGACAACGTCACCGACAGGTACCCGGTGGCCTGATCCTTGCTGAGCGCGGACGCGCCCTGCGACGTCAGCGGATTGACCACCGATGCCACGTCCGGCGCCTTGGCCACGTCGGCCGCCGCCTGGTTCACCGCGTCGGCGTACTTGGCATCGGTCAGCTTCCCGCTGCTGACGTGCAGCACGATCGGGCTGGACCCGTTGGCCTGATCCGGGAACGACCGGCTGAGCGCGTCGGTCGCCTGCTGGCTGCCCGTGCCCGGCAACGACAGGTTGTCGCTGGTGTTGCCGCCGAGCTGATGTGACACGCCAACGAGGACGACCGTCACGATCAGCCAGGCGGAGAGGACTAGGTATCGGTGCTGGGCGCAGAACCGCGCCAGTCTGTACAGCACACCCGTCATGACCCGCTCACCCCTCTTACGTGGACCCTCCCGCCAACGTGCCGGGTGGCCAGCACCGGTCACAAGGAAGGAACCCCGAGGGTTTTCCCTACGGTTTTAGCCCGGTGGCTACTCGCCGATGGCCGTGGCGAGCTGGAAGCGCGACCGGATGCCCAGCTTCTGGTAGGCGCTGCTGAGGTGCCGCTCGATGGTCTTCTCCCGAGTTGGCTCAATTTAGCTGTCTCATCTGGGATGGTCGCGCGGCGTGAAAATCTGGGTTGTTGCCGGTCGCGGCGGGCTGGGGCTGCTGCCGTCTAGGCCGGGGTGGTGCCGCTGTGCGCGCGGGTGGACAGTGGGGCGGGCTGCCCGTGACGTCGGCGCACTATGGAATACGAACCCGTAATTTAGCCTGGCGCTGGGGTCTTGACCTGAGGGTCGCGCAGTGTTGCCTCGAGCACGCCGGTCAGTATTCCGGGCCTGGTGCCCGCCTACCGGGACCCCCGGGCAGCTCGCCGTGTCCCGATAGGCCAAGCCCAGGAGGTGGCCGCGGTGAGCAGACCGCAGGTAATCGACGATCAGGAACACGAGCGGGTCTTTGACCGGGTGGCCGCGGTCGATGTGGCCAAAGACACCGGGATGGTGTGCGCCCGCACCCCGCACCCGTCCCGGGCCGGCGCCCGGCGGGCCACCGTGTGGACGGTTAAGGCCCGGATGAACGCCATCCGCGCGGTGGGACGCCAGCTGCGCAAGGACGGCATCGAGATCGTCACGCTGGAGTCGACCAGCGACTACGTGCGAAGTGAGGGTGCATGAGTTCAAGTGGGAGGCGCTGCTGGAGGTCCGGCTGAGGCCGGAGGCGCAGTACCCGGGCCAGTGCGCGTTGGCCCGTCTCCGCCCTGGCGTGCGCCGCGGGTAACTGCGGGGTGCGAAGCCCGGGGAAGAAGCCGAAGCGGTTCCCGTTCCACCCGGGGGCGGCAGGCGAGGAGAAGACCGGCGGGGAGCAGCAGCTTCCCGGCTCTGAGGCGGCATCCGGCCGCCTGGGAGTGATGGGCGAACGTGAGTGAACCCCTGATGACGTCTCGTGAAGGTTGACCCCGCAGGTGGGATGTTCCAGCGGGGTATAGGGACTGGCCGCTGGAAAGCGGCGGGTGCCGGCCGGAGGATAATCGCCGGCCGGGAGCGCACCACCGTCCCCGGGGTAAAGGGGGCGCCCTGCCCGGTCGCGTCTTGCTCATGTGCAACACGACAACCCCGTTGGGGTCCGGCGGCCAGATGGCCGCCGGCAGGCCAACCGTGAGGAAGGCTCCATTCCCCAGCGGGCGCAGGATGACCCAAGAAGCGAATGCCGGCAGCCGAAACGGCGGCAGGAAACCGGGAACTGCAGTGCTGGCACCTCCGCCAGATGGTTCCCGGATAACTGGCCGGATACGGGCTGGTGCCCGGCCCGAAAGGGAGCTGACGTGGGTCAGGTGAGCCTGTGACGATCAGGTGATCGGAGACGCCAGAACCGATGGGTAAGTTAGGCACCCTTGCGGTGAACGGACCTGAGGGCGATGCCTTGGACTGGGACGCTGTGGACTGGCGCCAGGCCGAGGACAACGTACGGCGGCTGCGGCAGCGGATCTTCACGGCAAGTAAGGCAGGGGACCTGAGGAAGGTCCGCAGCTTGCAGAAGCTGATGCTCCGGTCCCGCTCTAACGCGCTGGTGAGCGTGCGGCGGGTGACGGAGGTCAACGCTGGCCGCAAGACGGCAGGGGTCGATGGGCGGGTCGTGCTGGCGGGCTGGGAGAAAGCCGGTATGGCTGCCTGGCTGCAGCACGGTGCGGCCGCGTGGAGGCCCCGGCCTGTCAGGCGGGTGTTCATCCCGAAAGCAGGGGGGAAACGGCGCGGGCTCGGGATTCCGGTGATCGCCGACCGTGGGCTTCAGGCCCTGGCGGCCAGCGCACTGGAGCCTGAATGGGAGGCCCGGTTTGAGTCCAGGTCGTACGGGTTCCGGCCGGGCCGCTCCTGCCAGGACGCGATGCAGGCCATCTTCGTGACCGCACGAGGAAAGACCTGCAAGCGCGTGTGGGCGCTTGACGCCGATCTGGCTGCCGCGTTCGACCGCATCGATCATGACCATCTTCTTGGCCAGCTCGGCTTGTTCCCCGCCCGGGGACTGGTCGCGGCGTGGCTGAAGGCGGGCGTGATCGATCGTGGCCACTTCGCCCCGGCCGAGCGGGGCTCCCCGCAAGGCGGGTTATGTTCAGCTGAACATAACCCGCCTTATGAGCAGTGCGGGATTATGCGCAGCGTCGTCCTGATGTCCCTGGTGAGGGCGATGACGGGGATCGACTGCTGCGCATAATCCTTCGCGGCGCTGAGGATCACAGGCTGGCGAGCCAGCTGAGAAGCCCGTGGTCGTGGCTCCATTCGGGCAGGTCGTCGGTGACGATTTCGGTGTAAGCGGCTTCGAGGGCTTTGCGCTTGGCCTCGGTGGACGCCCGGGCGTAAATATCGGTGGTGGCCAGCTCGACATGACCGAGGATGTCGCGGATATAGGGCAGTGGCACGCCGCTGTCGTAGAGATGCATTGCCCGGCTATGTCGTATGACGTGCGGGCTCACGTCGGCCCTGGCGAGTGCGGGGTCACCGGCCCGGGCCTGGTATTTGCCGATGATCCAGGCGATGCCGCCGCGGCTGAGCCTGCTGCCGTGCTGGCTGGTGAACAGCGGCTGGTCGTCGTGTCCGGGCTGATCGAGGCCGTGCTCGGCCAGGTAGGCGCTCAGCAGCGCGGCGGTGTTACCGCCGAGCGGGACGTGGCGGATCTTGGCGCCTTTGCCTGTCAGCGCGGCCAGCGGCGGGGGTTGCAGGCGGATGTCGCGCACGGTCAGGCCGGCGAGCTCGGACACCCGGGCGGCGGTGTCGTAGAGGGTGGCCAGCAGGGTCGCATCACGCCGGCCGCGCCGGGTGGTCCGGTCGGGCGCGGCGAGCAGAGCGCGGGTCTGCCCGGCTGTCAGGTGATTCACGGCCTGCCGGGTCTTTCTCTTGGCGGGGATCGCGAGAATGTCCTGGCAGGCGGCCATCCTGGCCGGGTCCTGGGCTTGCAGCCACCGGAAGAACGAGCTGATGGCGGCCAGCCGCTGGTTGCGGGTGGAGGTGCTGTTGTGACGTTCAGTCTCCAGCCAGGTCAGGAAGGCGGTGATCGCCTCAGCGTCGATGCTGTCGAGGGTGAGTTTCTCGGGAGGGATGGACCTGACCTCGCTGAAGAAGGCGATCAGCAGTTTGAAGGTGTCCCGGTAGGACGCGATCGTGTTCGGTGAGCTGCCCCGCAGCCCGGCCAGGTGCGAGGTGAGGTAACGCTGCAGGAACACCGCGAAGTCAGTCGCCATCGCCCGCCCCGGCCGTGAGGGGCGGCGGGACGATGTCTCCGAGGGCTTGCTGGACCCGGGCGATGATGTGCGGGTAGGACTCGGCGGTCAGCCGCAGGTAGTAGTCGGTGTCGGCGATCGAGGAGTGACCCATGTAGGCCTGCAGGACCGGCAGTAGCGCGCCGGCGTCCTCCCCGGCCGCGAACCATCTGGCCAGGTTATGGACCGCATGCGAGTGACGCAGGTCGTGGACCCGCGGGCCGCGGCCGCGGCCGCCGTGGGGAATGCGGGCCTGCCACAGGAACCGGCGGAAGTTCTTGTCGATGTTGGCGAGCGTCAGCGGCTGCCCGGCCGTGCCGGGGAAGAACCAGTCGGCGCCGGTGCGCCCGGCCACCTGGGCGTGGTAGTCGGCGAGCCGTTGCCGCAGCGGCGCGCTGACGGGGACCTGCCGGTCCTTGCCGCCCTTGCCGTCACGGATCGTCAGCACCCCTGCTTCGACGTCCACGTCGCCGAAGTGCAGGAGTCGCGCTTCGGAAACACGCAGGCCGCAGGCGTAGATCGTGCGGAACAGCACTGGCATGACCAGGTGCCGGAACGGCACCTGGCAGTCGTAATGGCACCGGTCGGTCTGAGCGAACAGGGCCGCCAGTTCGGTGCCGGTGTAAATGTGCGGAACGTAGCGGGCGGGCCCGGGCAGCGTCCCGCCGGGCAGCACGTAAGCCTGGATGCCGCGGCGGCCCAGCCAGCGGGCCAGCTCCCGCACCGGCGCGGCCAGGCTCTGCAGCGTCGCCGGCGTGACACCCCGCTGCCGGGCCGCGGTGATCCACGCATCGACCGACTCCTGGCCGGGTGCCTGCAGTACCGGATACTCAGCTGCGCAGAACGCGGCGAACCGGGCCAGCACCCGCTCCTCGGTGTCGTACTTATAGCCCGTGGCGCGTTTCTCAGTGACCAGCGCGGTGATCGCGCCCGCGATCGTGATCGCCCCGGTCACCGTGACCCCTCCGGTGTTGCCGGCGCGTCCGGATCCAGCGCGCACCTGGCCAGCAGGCCGAGGGAGGATTTCAGGTAAACGCCGGTCGACTGGACCGACAGGTGGCCGAGGATGTCAGCGATCTGCTCCACCGGCGTGCCGCCCTCCATCAGCCGGGTGGCCAGCGAATGCCTGAGCGAGTGCATGCCATGACGGCGCTTGTCGCTCACCGGCACGTGCGCGGCCCGGGCGTGCTTGACCAGGATCTGATGCAGATGGTCCTGGTCGGAGAACGGCCCGACCGGCGCGTGGTGCCGCAAGAACACCTGCGGGCAGTCACTGGCCGGCCGGCCATGGCGGATGTAGTCGATCACCGCCCAGCCGACATCCTTCAGCAGCGGCAGCTGCACCGGGTCGCCGGTCTTGGCCTGCGTCACCAGCAGCTGGTTGCCAGGCCAGTCGAAATCAGCGAACTCGAGCCGGCGTATGTCGGCACCGCGCAGGCCCAGCCTGGCGACCAGCAAGATGATCGCGTAATCCCGTTTCCCGCACGGGTTGGCCCGGTCGATCGCCTCCACGATCCGGGCGACCTCACCCGGACCCCACACCGACGGGATCCTGGCCTGCCGGGACGAGCGCACCGCCGGCACCGCGTCCAGGCAGCCGGGCATCCACCAGGCCGGCGCCCGAAGCGAACCGCAGGAACGACCGGACTGCGCACAGCTTCTGCTCGACCGTCTTGAACTGGTAGCCGGCCAGCGTGGCGACGAACGCGCTGATCGTCGCGGCGTCACAGCACGCCAGCCCGCCGCGCGTCGCGGTAAACGCGACGAACTCCCCGGCCAGCGTCCCGTAGGTCCGCACCGTCGAGACCGACCGCCCCGAAGAGCGCAAGTGCGCCTGGAACGCCGCGATCACCTCGGTGCCCGCGGCGTCCAGCTTGCTCACCGAACGGCTATAACGCCGCAGCACCGCCCCGTGTGCCTGGTACTCGCCGAGCATCGCGGCGACCCTGAACAGATAGATGTCGTTCGGCTTCAGGGTCCGGCCTGCTCCTTGGCGAAGAAGCCGCACGCCTGGTCGACCCACGCCATCGCAGCGTCCAGGGAGAACTCCTCGATGCCGAGGGCATCGAAATGGTTCTGCATCCGGCGCCAGCAGCGCCGGTACCAGATCATCGTCGCGTCCTTGTAACCAAGACGCTGCAACTCCGCGTCCAGGTCCCGCACCAGCGCCGACAAGGCAGACATGACAGCTGACCTCCGATCACGAAGCCCCGGCACCATGCCGGTCCGCATGATCAAGATCATCAGCGTGTTATGCGCAGCGGTCGATCCCCGTCATCGCCCTCACCAGGGACATCAGGACGACGCTGCGCATAATCCCGCACTGCTCATAAGGCGGGGTGATCAGCCCCGTGCTGATGAACGTGGCCCTGCACGGGATGGAAGAGGCCGCCGGGGTCCGGTACATTCCCTCCGGCAGTAATGCCGGGACGGCGAGGCCGGGCTCGCCGGTGCTGGTCAGATACGCCGACGATCTGCTGGCCCTGTGTCACTCGCGTGAGCAGGCCGCGCAGGTCAAGGCCCGGCTGGCCGCGTGGCTGGCGCCCAGGGGGCTGTCCTTCAATGAGGACAAGACCCGCATCGTCCACCTCGATGACGGGGTGGACTTCCTGGGGTTCAACGTCCGCCGCTACCGCGGCAAGCTGCTGATCAAGCCCAGCAAGGCGGCGGTGAAACGCGCCCGGGAACGGCTGAGCGCCGAGATGAAGGGCCTGCGCGGCCACAACGCGCAGATGGTCCTCATCCGGCTCAACCCCTTTATCCGGGGCTGGTCGGCCTACTACCGGCACTGCGTGTCCGCCCTGGTATTCAACGAGCTGGACTGGCATGTGTGGAAGCTCGCCTACAAGTGGGCGAACTGGACTCACCCGCACAAGGGGAAACAGTGGATCGTCTCCCGCTACTTCGGCCCGTTCAACCCGGCCAGGCGTGACCGGTGGGTGTTTGGCGACCGTGACAGCGGCGCCTATCTGCTCAAGTTCGCCTGGACGAAGATCACCCGGCATACGCTGGTCAAGGGCTGGGCCTCACCCGATGACCCCGCCCTGGCCAGCTACTGGGCAGCCCGGCGGCGACGCGGGACACCCCCGCTGGACCCGGCCCGGCTGCGGCTACTCCAGAAACAGCGTGGGCGCTGCCCGCTCTGCGGCGACTTGCTGCTCCACGCCGACCAGGAGCCACGCCACCCCGACGAATGGGAACAGTGGATCAAAGCCGTCCGCATCGCGACCCGCCACCAGGCGATCACCCTCGATGCGGCACCCGGGAAACCAGGAGGACACGCCGTCTACCGTCTCACCCACACCCACTGCACGCGCCGCCACCCAGGCAGGGCGAGCAGCGGGACCAGCGCTTCTGCGGCCCTGACCAGAACGTCTGCAGGGCTTGCCTGAGCCCTGGTGCGTCGAAACGGCGCACGCCGGGTTCTTAGGGGGCGGCGGCGCGGCAACGCGCCGCCGCTACCCGACTGGCGGATCTGGTTCTTCGTCCTGGAGGCGTGCGGGCTGGCGGTGCAGCTGGTCAGCGCGGCCCAGGCCAAGAACCTGCCCGGCCTGCCCAAGACGGACAAGCTGGACGCGATGTGGCTGGCCCGGCTGACCGAGATGGGGCTGCTGCGCGCCTCGTTCGTGCCGCCGAAGCCGGTCCGGGACCTGCGCGATTACACGCGGGCCCGGGCCCGGCTCATTCACGAGCGCACCCGCTGCTGGCAGCGGCTGGAAAAGCTGCTGGAGGGCGCGCTGATCAAGCTGTCGAGCGTGGCGTCCAAGCTGACCACGCTGTCGGCGCAGGACATGATCAAGGCGATGATCGCTGGCCAGCGCGACCCTGAGGTCCTGGCCGGCCTGGCCCGCCGCACCATGAAGGCCAAGCACGATGCCCTCGTCGAGGCCCTGGACGGCATGTTCGATGACCACCACGGTGAGCTCGCCGCCTTGCTGCTGGACCAGATCGCCGCCCTGGACGCCAAGATCGCCCAGCTGGGCACCCGGGCCGCCGAGCTGACTGCAGCCATGCCCGGAGCCTGGGGCATTGACCCGGACGGCACCACCGGGCCCGGCGCCGGAACCGGCCCGGGCGCCCCGGTACTGAACGCGGTGGCCCGGCTGGCCGAGATCCCCGGCCTCAGCCCCGACCTGGCCCGGGCCATCATCGCCGAAACCGGCCTGGACATGTCCCGGTTCCCCACCGCCGCCCACCTGGTGTCGTGGGCCGGGCTGTGCCCCTCAGCCCGCCAGTCCGGCCCCCGGTCCCGGGGCGGGAAGAAAGGCCAGGGCGATACCTGGCTGCGCGGGGCCCTCGGCCAGGCCGCGAACAATGCCGCCCGCACCGCCACCTTCCTCGGCGAGCGCTACGGCCGGATCGCCCGCCGCCGCGGCAAGGCCAAGGCGCAGGTCGCGGTCGCCCGCTCCATCCTGGTCATCATCTGGCATCTGCTCGCTGACCCGGCCGCCCGGTTCACCGACCTCGGCGCCGGCTACTACCAGGCCCGCACCGATACCGACCGCAAGCTCCGCAACCACATCCGGCAGATCCAGGCGCTCGGCTTCACCGTCGCCCTCACCAAGGCTGGATAACCCATACCGCTGTTGACCAGGCCCGATCACCCCACCAGGCCCGGGCCCGCTGCCGCGCGCCCATTTCCGCTGGGTGATTTTCCGGTCAGTGTTCAGTCTGGCTGGCGTGGCTGATCGCTTCGAGGGCCTGGCGGAGGTCGTTGGGGAGGGGGTCGGCGGCGTTGATGGTGTGCGGCCCGGCCTGGATCTGGATGGTGCGGTAGCGGCGGGCGGTCTTGACGAATTTGCGGATGGACCAGCCGGTGTGGTGCTCGATCCAGCGGCTGACCGCGAGCGCGGCGAACACGATGGTCAGGTGCGCCTCGATCGAGTCCCTGGTCCGGTGGTAGATGGGCCTGGCCTGCAGGTCGCTTTTCGCCATTCGGAAGGATTTCTCGATCTGGAAGAGCTGATGGTAGGCGCCGATCACGAACTCCGCGGTGACCGGGGTGCCGTCCGGGCAGGTCCGCAGGTTGGTGATGTAGCCCTTCAGGCCCGCGAGCGCCCGTGCCTTCTCCTCGAGCTCACGGTTCACCGACCGGGTGCCGCCGGCCAGCTGGATGAACCGGTTGCGCTTGACCGGGACCTTGCCCGCGACGGCCTGCTCGGCTTTGCGCACCTGCTCATCGATCCCGCGCAGCGTGCGGCGGGCCCGGTCATGGCGGTACTGGTAGTAGATGACCTGGTCGCGGCGGCCGCCGTTCGGCCCGGCGGGCCAGGGCTGGGTGAAGATGTGCCTGTCTGGGATGTCCTGGCCGGGGTGCTCGTGGCGCCACTGCCTTACCACGTAGGGGACTTGCGGGATGCGCATGCCGAGGATGAACGACAGCCCGGCTGCCTCGATCGCCTTCTGGTTCGCTTCGCTCACCATCCCGGCGTCCGCGACGACCGTGACGTCGGGGAGCTGGTGGGCGGTCATGAACGCCTCGATGACTGGCAGCATGGTCCTGGTCTCGGCCTTGTTCCCCTCGAATGCCGACACCATCAGCGGGAACCCGGACTGGTCAGTCAGCAGGCCGATCGTGATCTGCGGCTCTAGCCGCCGCTCCTTCGAAAAGCCGCTCTCGCGGAATCCGTCGCCCTCATCGGTCTCGAAATACAGCGTGGACACGTCGTAGAGCACCAGGCTGGCCGGGCCCAGCCCGGCATGCGCGGCGCAGGCAGCAGAGATCTCCTGCCGCCACTCCTGCTTCGCATAAGCGGGAAGGCGGCGCTTGAGCGTCGCATACGACGGGCCGGCCACCCCGGCCTCCTCCAGCACCCGCAAGCTGTCGGCCTTGCTGGCCGGCTCGATGATCCGCGCGGCCACCAGCTGCCCGAACACCGCATCACCGCCGCTGGCCCGGTCAAAGCCCAGCACCCGGTAAGCCTGCGACAGCGCATCGAGCAGGCAGCTCATCCGCGACGCGGTGATCGGCAGCGGCCCGCCCGCCGCGGCCATATCCAGGCCCAGGTCAAGCTCGCCCTGACCCGCGGCCAGCCGCTGCCGGGCGGCGGCCCTCAGCAGCTCGAGCTCCGCCTCATCGTGAGCGGAGCCGATGTGCTCGATCTCCCGCGACCCCCGATGCCAGGAATACACGATCTGCACCGCCGTGGCGCCCGACGCCGTCTTCACCGTCCGCACATACGGCACCCGGCAACTCTACGGCCCCGGTTTAGTGTGCAAATCCAGCCCCGCCGAACCGGAAACCTCCAGGTCACAGCAGTCGTATCAGCCCAGAACCCGAAACGTGAGCCAACTCAGGTCTTACGTGGACCCTCCCGCCAACGTGCCGGGTGGCCAGCACCGGTCACAAGGAAGGAACCCCGAGGGTTTTCCCTACGGTTTTAGCCCGGTGGCTACTCGCCGATGGCCGTGGCGAGCTGGAAGCGCGACCGGATGCCCAGCTTCTGGTAGGCGCTGCTGAGGTGCCGCTCGATGGTCTTCTCGGTCACGAACAGGGCCTGCGCCAGCTCCCGGTTGGTCTGCCCGGCCACGGCCTGGCGGCACACCCGCCACTCCGCCGCGGTCAGCGCGGCCGGCCCGGTCAGCTCGGTCCGGGCGCGCCGCCCCGGCCCGGCGTGCAGCTCGGCCGTGGCCCGCCCGGCCAGGGCGACGGCCCCGCACTCGCCCGCCAGCTTGATCGCCTGGCGCAGACTGTCCCGGCCTTCCGGCCGCCGGTTCGCCCGGCCCAGCTGGGCACCGAGGTCGGCCAGTGCGTAGGCCAGGTCCAGCCGCGCGGCGCTGCGGTCCAGCACCTCGACCGCTTCGCGCAGCAGATCCAGCCCTTCGTCGCCGCCGGCCACCAGGGCGGCGGCGCGCAGCGACCTGCCCAGCGCCCCGGGCGCGCCGACTCGGCGGGCTATCGCCACCTGCTCCTGGGCCAGCCTGCTGGCCTGCTTGTCCTGACCCAGCCCGGCCAGCGCCGGCGCGGCTACCACCCGCCAGTCGCTCGGCCACAGCAGCCCATACGCGGCCAACCGCCGTCCACACCACAGCAGGTCGGCGACACCCTCATCCGGCCGGCCCTGCGCGATCCGCAGCCGCCCCCGGGCGACGAGGAAACCGGGCACGTACGTGTGGTCCTCGGCGACGGCCGCTGGCTCTACCCGGCTGGCCAGCTCGGCCGCGGCGTCCAGTTCGCCCCGCTCGATGTGCACGGTGATCGCCACCGCCAGCAACTGCAGCACGGTGAAGTGCGGTTCCGCGATCAGCAGCAGTCCGGTCTCCGCCTCGACCTGGGCGTCGTGCAGCGCCCCTCGGGCCAGCGCGAGCACCGCCCGCTGCCCGTGGATAAGGCCCTGCCGAGTCGCATGCCCCTCCTGCCGTGCCCCGTCCAGCGCGATATCCAGCAGCCGCGTGGCCAGGTCGTACTGCTCGCCGTACTGCAGCGTCATCAGGGCCAGCAATACGGCGTCGGTGCGCGCCTGGGGCGGCAGGTCGTTCATCAGTGCCGTCTGGACCTCGGCCACTGCTGCCAGGGCGGGCGCGCCGCGGAACAGCCGCTCCTGCGCGCGCACGATCCTGGTCAGTGCCGCATAGGCCGGCTGCCCCCGGGCCAGCTCCCCGAACCGATCCAGGTGCGCGGCAAGCCCGGCCCGCAGTTGCGGCACGGCCGTGGTGACCAGCAGCAGCTGCGAGCCGAGCTCGACCGACCGGTCCGGGTCGGCGGGACGCAACTGCTCGCCGAGCGAGGTGAGCGCGTCCGCCGCGGCCTGGGCGGAGCGGCCGCCGGACACGATCGCGCACCGCCCCAGCCACGACGCGGCTTCGGCCCGGGTGGTCAGCGTGCCATCCGAGGTCACCGCCGCGGACAGGTGGTTCTCGGCCGCCGCGAAGTCCAGCGTGGCCACCTCGCACCGGCCCAGTTCGGTCAGTATCTCCGCGCGGTCCTGCCCGGCCGGGGATTCAGCCAGCGCCCGCTGCAACCGCACCGCCGCCGCACTGGGTGCGCCCCGCCTGATGGCACTCGCGGCCGCCGCCCGGAGCGTGCCGATCCGTCCCTCGTCCCCGGTCGGCGTGGTCCGCAGCAGGTGCGCGGTGACCCGCTCGGCCGAGACACCCTCGGCCGCCAGCACCTGGGCCGCCGCGGCGTGCCGCGCCTGCCGCTCGCCCGGCGCGAGTTCTTCATACAGCGCCGCCCGCACTATCGGCTGCACGAACGCCATCCGCTCGGCGGGCGCGAAAATGCCCGCCCGGACCAGGTCATCCGCCGCCCTGCGGGCGGCGTCCGGCGCCAGGCCGGCTACCCGCCCGGCCACGGTGAGCTCACTCTCATCGCCGAGCACTGCGACGGCTTGGGCCAGCACGCCAGCTTCTGTCCCCAGCCCGGCCAGCCGATGCAGTACAAAACGCCTGATCGCGGCTGGTCCGACCGATTGCACCTGAGCCGCCGCGGCAGCGGAGGGGCTGACGCCGGCGCCGTCCAGCGCGCGCAGCAGTTCCCGCAGGAACAGCGGATTGCCGCCGGTCGCGTTGTGGCAGGCCCGGCAGAACTCGTCGGCCGCGCCGGTGCCCAGCTGCTCCCGGGTCCAGGCCACCGCGGCGTCCTGGCTCAGCGGCCGCGGGTACAGCGCGACCGCATCCGGGCGCGCGGCCAGCTGGGCCCAGAGCGCACCCGCCTCGGCCTGCGCCGGGTCAGCCGGCCGCCCGGCCAGCAGCATGCTGACCGGCAGGCCCTCGATACGCTGCACCAGGTAGGCGAGGAAGCGCAGCGACTCCCGGTCGGCCCACTGGCAGTCGTCCACCGACACCAGCACCGGCGCCCGGTCGGCGATGTTCACCACCAGCCAGTACAGGCTGTGCAGGGCCTCGAAGCCGACCTCGGGGGTGCGTGTGGGCGGCTCGTCCGGCTCGAACAGCCGGGCCGCCGGCCCAGCCCCGCCGGCGAACAGATCCGGGTGCCCGGACTCCCGGCGGATCACCGGCTCCAGCAGCTGGCGCACCACGCCGAACGCGAACGGCTGCTCCAGTTCCGAGCCGGTTGCTTCGAGCGGCATGATGCCCGCCCGCTCGGCCTCGGCGCGGGCCTGGCGCAGCAGCGCGGTTTTCCCGACGCCGGGTGGCCCTTCGATGAGCAGCAGCGTGCCGTCTCCGGCGCCGGCACGGCTGAGCCCAGCACGCAGCCCGGCCAGCTCGTGCTCGCGCTCCAGCAGCCCCCCGGCCGGCCGCCCCCCAGCCGTGATCAACGGCACATTCGGCACGATACCTGGCAGAAAGCTGAGATCACAGCCGCCAGGTGGCTCCCGCCGCGGGCGCCCGGGGGAGCGAGGGTTAAGAAATTTGGCCTGATATACGAGCAATAGGGGGATATTGGGCGGCGTTTCAGGGTAAGGCAGTCGTTCCTGTGTGGGTAGCTGCCAATTTGTGGTTTTCGTGATGTAACCCATGCCGTCTTGGTAGCCGTCTAATGTAATGAAGGATGCTGGCCAGGGCCGGTGCTTCTGGGGCGCCCGGCCCAGGTTGACTGGCTGGAGTTGAGGTGGCCCGCTTTTACCCGAATGCCCAAAGTGCGTCAACTCCGGCGTCTGAACGGCGGGTGTTCGAGAGGCTGAGGAAGCTCGGCGACGACTGGATCGTCGTGCACGGGTTGCGGTTTGTCGCGCCTGCCCGGGGCCGGTTCCCGCCTCGCAACGGCGAGGCTGACTTCGTGCTGGCGCACCCTCGGCAAGGCCTCATCGTGCTGGAGGTCAAGGGCGGGCGTTACGAGATAGAGCGTGGCCGCTGGTTCACGTTTCCCGCTGGCAAGCGCACGCCGATGGACCGGAGCCCGTTTTCGCAGGCCACGCAGAATCGCTATGACCTCGCGAACCATATCGGCCAGCACACGGGCTTGCGTGGCCTGCCTTTCGGGCACGCGGTCGTCTTTACCGACGGAGCGCCAAGCGGGGACCTGGGTCCCGAGGCGCCGCGCGCCATTATCGTCAACGGCACCGAGATCACCGACCTCCCGGCCGCGGTGCGAAGGATCTGCGCGCACTGGTTCAGCGCCGGGAGGAAAGGGCCGTCCCCGGCTGAGTTTGACCGGGTCCTGAGCGTGCTGGCGCCAACCGCGGCGATCACCGCGGACAAGCGGTACTCGGTGGATGTCGCCCTGGTCAACGTGCGGCAGCGCACCGAACGCCAGGTCCAGTTCACGACCGAGCAGCTGGCTGTCATCGAGGCGACAGCGCCCGGCGCCTTCGTGTCGGTGCTGGGCGCGGCTGGAACTGGCAAGACGATCATCGCCGCGCGCCGCGCTGGTCAACTCGCCGCCGCCGGGATGAAAGTGGTCTTCATCGCGGACCAGCGTTATCTGCACGGCGCTCTGCTGAGTCAGCCCGCCCTGCGTCACCCAAACATAGTCCTGGGCACCCCTGAGGAGGTGCTAAAGGAGCTCCGCCCCAGCCAGCCCGGGCCGGAACCTTCGCTCCCGCTGTGGGAAGCCTTCCTGGAAGCCGCGGATAGCGGCGCCGTGGTCGACGCCGTGCTCGTTGACGAGGCGCAGAGCTATGACGATGACCTGCTCGACGCGATCCGGTCGCTCTGTCCCGGCTCATGCCAGCTGTACGCCGACCCGTACCAGCGGGATTCGACCGGCATGTGGCGGCCACCTGGCTCCCCACATACCTTCTGGCTCACCCAGAACTGCCGGAATTCGCTGCCCATCGCCAAACTGACCGCGCGGCTGAGCGGTTCGCTCATGCCGCACGACGGCGCCGCCGGGCCGCGGGTCCGCTTCCTGGCCGCCGAACCTGACCGCGGCGCGTTCGGCGCGCAGTTCACCTCCACCGTCATGGGCCTGCTCAAGACGCTCGACGCAGCCGAGGTGGCCATCCTGACCTGTGCGCAGGACACGTCGGACTTGCGCAGGCTCCTCGACGCCTGCCACGTCCGGGTGGCCCGCAGGCCCGGTGACCCGTACATCACCCTGCTGCCCGCAGGCGAGTTCCGCGGCTGCGAGGCACCCGTGGTGCTCCTGGTCGCCGGGCCGGTGCACGGCTGCGGCAGCCAGGAAGCAGCCACGAACCACTATGTCGCCGTGAGCCGGGCCGTGGGCGACCTGACGGTGATCGGCAACCCCGAGGACTGGACCAGTTCCCGCTTCCTGATGGAGACGCCATGATGCTCATCGAAGAGGCCGCGACGTTCCTGGAGGCGGACGGCTGGCTGGTTACCCCGCGTGATCCGGTGCTGATCTCAGCTACTCGCCCGGGATTCGGCGACGTCAGCGATCAGGTCCTGGTCTGGGCACCGCAGGAGGGGCACAGCCCGGAGCAGATGCGGATGCGGGAAGACGGGTACCTGCGCCGGTTCGAGGAGCAGACCCAGACCCAGGGTCAGAAGTTCCTGCTGGTGGACACCACCGAGGGCCTGTCGGCCGATTTCCGGCGCCGGGCCTTCCGGGAGTTCGGGGTGAGCCTGACCGTCCCGACGAACTTCTTCGACGCGCCGTTCACCTGGGACCGCAGCCGGGGCGCTGGAACCGCGGCCAGCAACCTGCGCAACCGGGGGGTGAATGACCTCGCGCACCGGATCCCGCAGCCGTTCACGTCCAGTTGCGGCTATCCAGCCAACGACGATCTCCTACCCATGCTCCTGCCGGAGTTCCGGCCGTTCGCGGAAGGACCGCCAGTCCATCTGGTCACCGCTCCCGCTGGCTTCGGCAAGAGCCATCTGTTCCGGTCGCTCTTCGCCCGGTTGTACAACGACTTCATCAGCGCCAAGAACGCTGGCGTCCGGGCTCTGCGGCCCTTGCCGCTGCTCCCGGGGCACATCGCGTCGGCCACCGCGCCCACCCTCAAGGCTCTGGTGGCATCGTTCCTCACCACAGAAGTGGCCAGGCCGCTGAGCCTGGACTCCTTCGAGTGGATGCTCACCCACCGCTACGCGTGCTTCCTGCTAGACGGGCTGGACGAGGTGATCGCCCGCGATCCGCACTTCTTCGAGTATGTCTATGAGCTGCTCACCCGGCCCGATGTGCCGTACCCGCCGAAAATCTTGATTTGTGTCCGTGACTCGCTTCTGGTCAGCAACAAGGGGCTGCGCGACTTCCTCGACGACGCGGGACACGAACTGGTCGCACGGCACCGGCTGGCCGCCTGGCAGCGCCCGTCGATCGACGCGTACGCCAGGCGACGGCTCGATGGGCCAGAAGCGGACGCGGTCATGCAGTTGCTTGACGGCAACCAGAACCTGCTCGAGCTGGCGGGGACTCCGTTCTACTGCGAAGCGCTGACCAGCGAGGTCAGTTACGGGCTGGAACCGACCGCACTGACCGGGGCCGCCTCGGAGACCAGGCTCCTGGACCTGGCGATTAAGCGGATGGTGCAGCGCGAATTCGACAACGGCCTGCTGCAGGAGAACTGGGCATCCGGTGCCGACATCGAATCCCTGACCAAGGACATCGCCGAAGAGAACCTTGAAGGCGGAGGCAAGGGCGTTCAGGTCGATGACGTAGCCGAACTAGCCACCTATAGCCTGGCCCCTGATCTTGGCGAGACAGAGCAAGATGACGCCATACAGGCGATACAGCAACTTCCGTTCTTTACCGGGGCGATAGACCTCGGGCGCCTCTCCTTCAGCCAGGAAGTGGTTTATGACTATCTCCTGGGTACCCGGGCTACTGAGTACTTCTCCAGCAACCCCAAGCGATTCCTGCACTTGCTGGGGGTGTATCCGTTCAGCCCCGACTCGGCCACCCTGCACGTCATCAGGGAGCACATCCTGGAAGCCAGTGCTCTCGATGATCTTTATCGCGTGGCCATGGATGCCACCCCGGACCGGATCGCGTTCCGCAATGTACTGCAAGTTCTGCTGTCGCTGCCGCAGACAGAGTGGATTGTGCGCCGGCTTCCGCTGGAACGAAAAGACCTGTCGGCACTTCGCTTCTCAGATATGGACCTCAGCTCGGTGTCGTTCCGTGGATCCAACCTCGAGGCATCCACGTTCAGCGACTGCTCGCTGGCGTCGGCGGTGCTCGCCGACGCGGTGCTGAAGGGAACCTCCTTCATGGATTGCACCGGGCTCGGCGAGGCGGACTTCGGCGATCTAGGTACCTTCTTCTCCACGACGGTGGATGGCGACGTGTTTGAGGAGCCTGACGAGTTTCTGCGTGGCATCGGTGCGCAGACCTGAGTTTGGTCTTTTCGTTAGTGCCTTGAATCTCCGGTGATGAGCGTGTCCAGAAGTTCCTGTTTATCGGGATCGATGGCGGGCGGGAACGTCTGTGTCGCGCCGTTGATCGCGATGGTCGCTGAGCGCAGGGGCCGGAGTTGCCGGACCACGTTGCGCACGGCCAGGCCCGAGCGGTGCTGCACGGTGCGTGCCACGGCGAGGGCGGTGAACACGATGGTCAGGTGCGCTTCGATCGCGTCTTTGGTGCGCACGAACATGGGCCGGGCGGCGAGGTCGGTCTTAGTCATCCGGAAGGACTGCTCCACGTGCCACAGGTCGTGGTAGGAGCCGATCACCTGGTCTGGGGTCATCACGGTGGCGGGGATGTTGGTGACGTAGCCCTTGAGGCCGACAAGTCTGCGAGCCCGCGCGAGCGAGGCTTCGTCCAGGGTCCGGGCGTCGCCCTTGATCGTCACGAATCTGGGTGTGCGTGCTGTCTTGTCCCCGTCCACGACGGCGCGGGCGCGGTTCTCCTGAGCGTTGAGGGTCTTGTTGTCACGGGCGGCGCGCTTGGCGGAGTACGCCCACACCGCCCGCCACGACGACGAATGGCTGTTACGGTTCCAGACGGGCTCGGCCCTCAGCGCGACGTTGTTCTCGGTGTTCTTGCCGGCGCGCGGGGTGAGGGTGTCGATGACCTGCCCGTCGGTGAAAGCGTCGCCATGCCACCGGAAGTGGGACTCCAGGTTGACCGGCGCCTTCGTCGTGCGGGAGCCGACGATGAACCCGAGCCCGGCCTCGTCCAGCTCGCGCAGGTTAGCCGCCGACAGCATGCCCGCGTCGGCGACCACGACCATGCCCTCCATGCCGTGCCGGGCCTGGAACTGGCGGATGACCGGCAGCAGCGTCAGCGTCTCGGCCCTGGACCCTTCGAAGCAGCCGATCTCCAGCGGGAAGCCGTGCCGGTCGACCAGCAGCCCGACCACGACCTGCGGGTTGACCCGCCGCTCCTTGGAGTACCCGACCTTGCGCAGGTCGTCCTCCTTCTCCGCCTCGAAATACAACGTCGTCACGTCGTAGAGGCACAAGGAGACATCGCCGCCGGCCCGCGCGCGGGCGAAGCACAGCGCGGCGAGCTGGTCACGGTAGCCGTCCTTGCCGCAGCGGTCCAGAGTGCGGCGCATCGTCTTCTCGCTCACCGGCCTGCGGCCCAGATCGGTCAGCACCCGCCCTGTGTCCAGAATCGAGGTCGGCTCCACGATCCTGGCAATAACCAGGTCCCGGAACACGTCGTCTCCCAGCGCGTCGAACCCGAGGGAGGTGAACACCCCGGCCAGAACGTCATACAGCACCCGCGACGAGGTCGAGATCACCCGCGGGGCGGCGGCCGTCACGCGCTTGCGTGTCATGGTGACCGGGTCACCGAAGAGCGTGTCACCACCAGCCGGGGCAAGCAGCGGCGTCTTCGCCGCCACCGGCTCGATCCCCAGCTCGAACTCGCCCTGTCCCGGATCCCGCAGCAGCGCCCGGGCCCGCTCGACCAGCAACCCGAGCTCAGCCTCGGTATGCGCCGAGCCGACATGCGCGATAATCCGCCGGCGGCCACCAGCCGACTCAGCGATCTGCACCGCCGTCGCCCCTGAGGACGTCCGCACCCGCCGAATCCACGCCACGGGCCAACCGTAGGGCACCAGCTAGTGCCTCAGAAACGCCTCTGCCGCACCCATCACCCCAGGTCAGCGCGCCGTTGATAATCGCTCCGCAGGCCGGTGACCAAACTCAGGTGGATTGCACCGGGCTCGGCGAGGCGGACTTCGGCGATCTAGGTACCTTCTTCTCCACGACGGTGGATGGCGACGTGTTTGAGGAGCCTGACGAGTTTCTGCGTGGCATCGGTGCGCAGACCGGCCCTGACGGTCCGCGGTACGTCCGGCCATGTGCCGCGGCGAACCAGCTCCGCTTTCTGTTCGGCAAGTACGTCCGGCCCGACGGGGGCGCTCGCCGGGACTGGCTGGAGGAGAAAGCAGCGCTTTCCGGCCGCCGGTATGTCGATCCGAAGCCGGTGCTCGACGCGGCTCGCCGTCACGGCTACCTGGAACGGGACTCGGCCCGGAAGAGGTACATCCGGTGCCGGGGAGACCAGTACAGCGACATGATCGGGCTCGTTAGCAAGCTCCAGGTCACACCGAAGCTCAGGCTGCTGCTCGGCGACGTCTGCCGCGAGCAGGGCTGCAACCACGTGCTACACATCGAAACGTAGCCATCAGGGGATCACAGCCGGCGGGTGATCGCCGGTATCAGCAGTGGTTTCGCGAAGCGGCAGATCTCTTCGGCCGCGTCGAATTCCTGACTGGTCGGCTCGGTCCACTCGGGGGCAGGCGCCGCACCAGGCCAGCTGTGGCCGCCGTTAAACACTGTCCAGGCGACTACCTGCGTGCCGCCGGCGCCGCCCACTGCCGTGTCCCGGCTGGACTCCTCGGTCCGGTGCTGCTCGCCCGGCCCGGGTGGGCACCGGTCGGCGCTGCGCCAGAACTCGGCCGTCTCAGCCAGCGACAGCGTCCGGCCGCGCAGTTCCCCGTTCGGCCCACGGTGCCGGGAGTAGCCGCCTTCTATCGGGGAGATCGTGTCGGCGATGCCGTGGATCAGCATGGCCGACACGGCGTGGCCCGGCGTGCGGTCGAGCAGGCTGGCAGGCAGCCCGCCCGCCACGGCCGCGATCACGGCCACCTGGTCGCCCGCGTCCACCCCCATTCGGTGCGCCATGAACGCGCCGTTGGAGATCCCGGCCACCACGGCCCGATCCGGGGGAGTGCCATACCGCTCCGCTGACCAGTCGATGATCGCGCGCAGGAACGCCACATCGTCCACCCCGGCCTCGTCGGCCGTGGTGACGCCGCGGCCGTCGGCCCAGCAGCCGCCGGCACCGTCCGGGTAGCCGATCGCGAACCCCCATGCGTCCGCCTGCTGGTCGAACGTGGTCCACTCGCGCATGATCTGGCCGGTCGCGTCCGGCGAGTTGCCGTGCAGCACGAGCAGCAGCGGAATGTCGCCGTCGGCGCCATCCGGCAGCCGGAGGGCGAACGTACGAACCCGGCCGCCGGCCGTCAGTTCGCCCGCGACCAGCTCAGGACCGCCCATCATCCGGTTCTCCAGTCAAACTGGCCAGCGTCTCGTTGATCTCGCCCATGTCGAACCCGATCAGCTCATGGTCCGGGTCGCCGGCCGCACACATCGCCTCGTACCCGCTGACACCACCGCAGTCCTCGGCTGGGCCGTCACGATGGCCAGCCAGGCATCTAGCGTTCGGCATGGATTGTGATCTGGGGAGGACCGCCTCCAGCTTGATGAGATGCGCCCAGCCGTCACCGAAGTCGTACTCGTAGGAAAGCTTGTCCCCGGGACGCACCAGCACCTGGTCCAGCCGCACCTCTTCCTCGGGAATCCCCTCGGCGCCATCGTCTGCCGAGAGCGGGCACAGGTAGCGCACGGTGTTCCGCCCCCGTCCGGCGGTGAACTCGTGCAGGTGACAATCCTCCCAGCCGAAAGCCACCTGGACGATCCAGTGGAGTTCGTCCAGGAACAGATCCGAGACCACTTCCAGCTGGCGCCAGAGCGGCGGCTCGGTCCCGCTCAAGTCGATCCGGAGCCGGTAAGTCACGATGTCGTCGGCCACGGGAATACGTTACTGGCCGCGCAGGACAGCAACGGCCCGTGCGGCGGCGGTGCCTAATCCGGCTGGGCGATGACCTGCAGCCACTGGTCGGTCCGGCCAGGGACGTGCGCCAGGAACGTGACGTGCCATCCCGCGTCGTCCAGCGCCTGCCGGAGTGCCGGTTCGCGCCAGTAGGTGAAGTGCCGGGGCAGGCCGAGCTTGGCGGTGCTCCACCCGTCGCCGTCGCCCTCCTTCAGGGTGATCGCCAGCAGGCCGGCCGCGGTGACGGCCTGCCGCACGCGGCGCAATGCATAGCGGAACTGATCGCGTCCTAGATGCAGCAGGACGGCGTTGGCCAGCACGGCGTCGTAGGGGCCGCCGAGGTCGTCATGGCGGACGTCGAGCAGCCGTGCCTCGTACCCGGCGGCGCGTAGCCGGTTGACAAAGGCACGGGTGGCATCGCTCCGGGTCACCTGGACGCCGTGCCGTTCGAGGTAGGCGGCATCCCGGCCGGGACCGCTGCCCAGCTCCAGGACGTGCCCATGGCCAACCAGGCCGGTCAGCCGGTCCAGGTAGGCCAGCAGGAAGGGCGGCGGCGGGGGACTGTGCTCGATATACCGGTCGGCGGCAGTCTGGTAGGTGGCCAGCGTCGTGTCGTTCGGGTCCATGTGCATCAGCGCGCCTGCCGGTGTCACCTTGCCTGCCGGTACCCCTTCAGTATCGCGGTGCGCAGGGCCAGCGGCGGCACGCCGAGCGAAGACAGGATGGCCGGCACGGGCCCGTCGGTCATGGCGATGAGGACGAGCGCGACCTGCTCGATGTCCGGCCTTGCGGTGCGCCGATCCGGTGCGGCACGGCGGATGCCCAGCAGGCTCTGCCGAGCGGCCGGGGTGAACGGGACGAACGCCGGGCCGCCGGAATCACTCCGCCACAGGCCGGTCGCCGCGCGCAGCGGGATTGGTTCGCCGGCCGCCGCCCGGCGCCGGTGCCAGCGGCGGATCAGCCAGGCAGACACCTGGGGGCGGCGCAGGCGGTACAAGGTCAGCCTGGCCGGGCGTCGCTTCCGTGGCACGGCCTGGCCGGCCCGGGCCAGGGCCTCCGGCTCGAATGACTCCTCCGCCCTGGTCCGCATGGCGTCCAGGTCGATCCCGATGGCCGCTAGTGCGTCGCGGTCGAGACCACCGAACAGGCCAGCCCGGATCTCCTGCTCGACGCGTTCCGGGGTGACACCATGATCGCGGAGGATGACGCCCGCGGGATGGTCGGCGGACGCGACGGCCAGCAGGAGATGCTCGCTGCCGAGATGACCGTGCCCAAGCCGGTGGGCGTGCTCCATGGCGGTGGCGAAAACGGACACCGCCTCGGGGGTGAAGGGCTCGATGCTGGGCCGGCTCATGACCGTCAGCATATGCTGACGACTGACCTTGCGTCAACATGTGCTGACGCTCGGCTGACCGGCTCGCGCCCGGATCAGCGGTCTTCGAGCATGAGTTCCAGCAGCGTGGCCAGGCGGTGTGCCTCGGCTTTGCTGAGCGCGCCGGTCATGGGTGACAGGGACTGCGCAATTTGCCTGGCGCCGTGTCCGGCCAGTTCCGCTCCGGCGGCGCTAAGGAATACGTCTATGCTGCGCCCGTCCAGGGGGTTTGGTGCCCGTAGCAGCCCGCTCACCTGGATCGAGATTGGCTCTGTGGCCGGCCCGACCGCACAGATCCCTTCGGCCGCGCTGCGTGCCGCCCGGCTGACGATCGTCGGCAGCGGCCAGGGTTCGGTCAGCGCGCGTGAATATCTAGCCGAGCTTCCCGCGCTGGCTGAGGAGATCACCGCCGGCCGGTTCGACCTAGACGCGCGGGCCGTGCCGCTCGCCGATGTTGAACAGGCCTGGGCCGCCACCGAGACGACGCACCGTATCGTTCTTGTCCCACAGCCCTAGCCGATGGGTCGCTGGCTCCGCCGGGCGGGCGACGCCGCGCACGGATATCGCTCGGCGATCCGCCCAGCCGCGTAGTGCCCGGTCGGCCCCGGGAGAGCGCGACGCCGGCCAGGCAGAGCATGCCGCCGGCGAGCGCCAGCCAGGTCGGGACCTGGCCCAGGATTGCCCACGACATCAGCACAGTCAGGGCCGGGACCAGGTAGGTGGTTGCGCCCATCTTGCTGGCGGATGTCTTCGACAGCGCGTATGCCCAGGTGGTGAACGCCACCGCGGTGGGGAACACGCCCAGGTAGGCGACGCTCAGCGTGGCCGTCAGCGGCGCGGTTGCCAGCTGGGAAACCAGTTGGCCGCTGAAGGGCAGGCACGCCAGCGCGCCCACCGCGCAGCCGAACGTGGTGACCTGAAGCGCCGAGGCGTGCCGCAGCGCTGGCTTCTGGCAGACCACGGCCAGGGCATACGAGACCGCTGCCAGCAGGCACAGCAGGACTCCGGCCAGCGACGGGTGACTGCCGGTCGAGGTGGCGATCCCGACCAGGATGACGCCGGCGAACGACACCGCGATCCCCAGGATCAGCGGGCGCGGCAGGCCCTCCCTCAGCAGCCAGCCGCTCAGCAGGGCGATCAGGATCGGCCCGATGTTGACCACCATCGCCGCGGTGCCCGCATCGACGTGCTGTTCGCCCCAATTCAGCGCCACCATGTAGACGCCGAACCACAGCACGCCGGTGGCCGCGATCCCCGGCCAGGCGGCACGCGGTGGCCAGCCCACGCGCTGGCTGAGTGAGATCACGGCGAGGACCACCGCGGCAGGCAGCAGTCTGCCCAGGGCGAGAGCCCCGGGCGAAAAGTCGTGCCCAGCACTGCGGATGGCGACAAACGCCGAGGCCCAGAGCACCACGGTCACTGCCGCCGCGAGCACTGCCCGGCGATCGGGCCGCGGCGTGGTCAGGTCAAACGGTTGGTTGCGCACAGAACGCAGACGCTGCGGGCCGTCAGAGTGTGAGACGCGGATGTCGCTTGCTCGCACGGATTTCGCCGCACCGGGACTCTGTGCGCGATCGACGCACCTTCCCTGACCGCCACCATCCCCGTCGCGCTGGTCCGCCGCCGCAACGCCTTCCAGAGCGGGGCAGCCCAGGCGCTCACCGCCGCACTGACCGATTGGCCCGACACGCCGGCACCGCCGCGTGACAAAATCACGGGTGGGGCCTGGGAGCCGGAGCCCATGGTGAGCGGCCGACTTCAGCGACGGTGTCCGGCTCAGCCTGAGCAAGGACGAGGTGCGTGACCTGCCGCTGGCCGGCTCCGCTCCCGGCGAGGACTGAGTGGACGACGAGGTACGGTTCGCGGCGGATCTGTTCCGGGGGAGCGCCGGGTACTACGACCGGTACCGGCTGCCGTACCCGGAAGCGATGCTCACGGATCTGATCCAGCGTGCCGAGGTCTCGGGGCACGGGCGCTTGCTGGACCTGGCCTGCGGGACGGGTCAGCTGGCCTTCCCGCTGCACCGCTGGTTCGGCCAGGTGTGGGCCGTGGACCAGGAACCGGACATGATCGAGGTGGTCCGGGCCAAGGCCGCCCAGGGCGCGGAGAATGTCCGGCCGGTCGTATCGGACGCCGAGACCCTGGACGCCGAGCCCGAGTTCTTCGAACTAGCCGCCATCGGTAACGCGTTCCACCGGCTCAACCGCGATCTGGTCGCTGGCCGGGTCCTCGGCTGGCTCCGGCCGGGCGGGTGCCTGGCGGTGTGCTGGTCTTCTGTGCCGTGGCTGGGTGAGAAAGATTGGCAGCGAGCACTCGCGGTCACCTTGGACAGGTGGAAGGTGGCGCTCGGTGCCGAGCACAGAATTCCCGCGGGCTGGGAGCTTCCGCAGCAGCGCCGGCCCGATCTCCAGCTGCTGTCCGACGCCGGCTTCGAGGTGGCCGGACATCATGAGTTCCCTACTGAGCATCGCTGGAGCCTGCCCGAGCTCGCGGGATTCATCCGGTCAACGTCCTTCCTGCCGGCCTCGGTACTCGGCGGCCACGCTGCTGCATTCGACGCCGACCTCACGGCCACCCTCGGTCCGCACGGCGACGGCGGCACCTTCACCGAGAACGTGAGTTTCGTCTACGACCTAGCCCGCAAACCTGTCTGAGGCAGGCGGTGAGTTTCAGCTGACGCAGAACTCGTTGCCTTCCGGGTCGTGCATGACCACGTAGTAGATCGGGTCCTCCGGGTCGTCGTAGCGGTCACGGCGCTGCACGCTGGCGCCCAGCCGGCTCAGTTCGGCAACCTTCGCCTCGACGATCTCGATCCGCCGCTCCATCGGCAGCGCCTGATCGCGGCCAGTGGGGTAGAGGTCGAGGTGGAGCCGGTTCTTTCCCGCTTTCGCCTCCGGCACCTGCTGAAACCAGATCGGCGGGCCCAGCCCGGCCGGGTCGAAGAGCCGGTCGTCGAAGGCCGCATCCGCCCCCAGCCGGGCCTGGTAATGCGCGTGCCAGGTCGTTGCCGGCTCCGTCGGCGGCACCGGCTGGTGGCCCAGCGCTTGCGCCCAGAACCGCGCCAGCACAGCGGGGTGATTCGCGTCGATGGTCAACTGCCAGAACACCATCTCCAGACGCTAGCCCGCCCGGACCCCCCTGGCGACCGGCCGGGAACGAGCACGTTCTCCGGAAGGAAAGGCGGGCCGCGCAAGGTAGCCCGCACGGCCCGCCCTGGGAGCTCCGTCAGTCCCCGAGGTCGCTCAGGAATCTGTTGGTGTACTCCAGTGGTGTGGTGCCGGAAACCGAGTTGCAGGTGGGGGACGCATACGTATCGGCGCAGGGCGTGTCCCGGTCCAGCGACCAGAAGTGCAGCCCGGCCAGGCCGTTGTTGACCGCGTATGCCGTCAGGGTGTCCACGTCAGCGATAGTGAAGGTCTCGCTGGAGGTGTCGTTCATGCCGATCATCGGGGTTACGGCGATCTTGCTCGCCGGGATTCCGTAGGTGTGCTCGAGGTTCCCCACCGCCTGGATCGCCGACTGCGCCATCTCGCAGCTGCCGGAGACAACGACGCAGACGCTGCTGGACGCGCTGCCGTAGTCCATGGTCATCAGGTTGATGACGTAGTTCTTCAGGCCAGAGCCGAGTACCGCCTCGACGACCTCGTTGCCGAGCGAGTTCACTCCGCCGTAACCGCCATCGGACGCTCCCAGCGTGGCGAGCGTGAACGAGAACTGCAGGTTCGGGTACTCCGACTGCGCTCCCGCCGCCGAGTCGACCAGACCTTCGATATCCGACTCGGTCTGGCCGCCTTCGATGTCGAAGTCGATGCCGACCAGGTGCGGGCTGGCGTAGGTAGCGATGAACGATTCCATGCCAGCCGTCGAGTCGCAGGTGAAGGTCCCGTCCTCACCGCCGGTCGAGACAACGTAATCCAGGCCGGCGGCCTGGAGTTGCGGAACGTTCTCGGCAGCCCAGTCGGCACCCGAGACGCCACCCCAGGTCTCGCTGCCGCAGGTTCCGGAAGCGAACGCGAGCGTGATCGCGGGCAGCTTCGGGATGTACTCCGACACCAGGCTGCCTGAGCCCACCACCGGCAGGTCGGACCCTTCCACGGCCGACTGCATCTCGTAGGTGTTCCAGTTCATGTTGATGGTGACGTCCTTGTACGGACTGAAGAGCAGGCCGCTTACCGAGCCCGTGCCGGAACCTGACCCTGAGCCTCCCCCGCCCCCTGAGCCCGATCCCGAGCCGCCGCCGGTGCAAGCGCCGTCGGATGTCCACGGCTCTCCCGAGCCGCTCCCGCCGTTGTTGGTCGCCGGGTCGTTGCCTTCGGTCCACCAGTTGGCGGTGTAATTGATCCCGCTCTCGCTGGCCTGCTCGCCGGCGGTGTAGACAGTGGTGGAACTCCACGCCGCGGCGCATGCGGTGGAGGCCTGCGCGGCGGGCCCGGAGGCCAGCGCGAGGACCGAACCGCCGGCTAACAGCCCGAGCGCCGAGCCAGCGATGAGAGCAGTGCGCAGAATCCGTCTTCCGACCCACATGTACCCTCCAGAGGGCGAGAGGAGCTCAGGCGCTGCGCCTCGCATGAGCCGGTAACCGGTGATGTGGTCACTTTGTATGTCCGGAGAGCCGGGCCGTCAAGACTTACTGTAAAGAATCTTTCTAGTTAATTTTGGGCTCGATCCCCAGAGATCCTGCGGACCAGGACAAGCGCATCGTGGTCTCACCGGGGCACCGGTACTCAGCGCCCCTGCCTGGGCGGGCCAGACAGAGGCGGGGGGCCCATGCTGGCTGCTACGGCCTGATCCCGGGGCCCGAGACGAGCGCCTCGCGTAGCAGTGCTTGGGCGTCGGCTTTGCTGGCTGGCACGTTTACTCCGAAGGAGGAGCCCAGGTAGGTATAGGTCCGTTTGTTGAGGATGATCTCCTGGACGGTGCGGTGGCCTAGGGGGTAGCCGAATGCGATGCCGGATCGGCCCGCGAGATCGACCACGTTCATCTCAACCTTCACGCCAGGGATATCGGCTAGCGCGTGATACAGGTTCGCCGTGATGCTCGGCCGCATGGCCCAGCTCGTGAGCATCATGCCGATGATGGTGAACGCGCCCTGGCAGCGGGGCGTGGGCGAATCTGCGTGGCAGCCGAGACGGGCGAGCAGGGCGTGTGAACTGGCCGACAGTGAGTCGAGGGACTTATAGGAAATGTTCGTGAGTGGGGGAAAGCGGGATGAACGCTCAACCATGAGCTTCCCGTGGAAGTAGAACGCCTGCTCACCGCCGTCGGCGGTTGACCATGTTTCGGATATCCCAATCCGGAGCCCCGCGGGGCCGCCGCCCCAGGCATTGTTCAGAGTCTTCCGGTATATCCACTGGCCAGGACGGATATCGGGCTGCCTGGCGGCCGCTGTCGCTGCCAGGTTGGCTAGACCGGCAACCGTGATGACCCGCGGCGCGCGGGCAGCGGAACCCGATGACACCACCACGGCTATAAGGGCGCCAGCAAGCACAGCGACGAGCCCGGCAACGGCAGCCACTCGCCGGGCGGAGCGTGTTCTGCGCAACACCCTGGCGCCCGTCAGGGCGTCAGCGAGGATGATCCGCCGGTGCCCGCGGTCGCCAGCCTGGATTACCTCGGCCACGGCCAAAGGCCGAGTCTGGCGAGCGGCGTCGTCGGCCAGTTGCTGGAGTTCGTGTTTCAGGTCAAGCATTTCGATTCCTCCCGGCTCATTGCCCGGTTACTGGCACGGTCGTTTCGCGCAGATAGGGCGCGAGCGCGGCCCGGCCTCGAGACAGCCGGGCCTTGACCGTTCCCGGCCGAACGCCAGTCTCGGCGGCGATTTCCTCGACCGTCATGTCAGCCACGTGGTAGAGCACTAGCGCGCGCCTTTGTTCAGCGGACACCTTGCGCAGTGCCTCGACAAAAGCGACCCGGTCAGGGCCGGGACCAGCGGTTGGATCGAGCCGGGCGGTCAGCAGCATCAGCCCAAAACCACGCCGGGCGCGTCTCCGCCGGGAGGCAGCGATCCTCCAGGCGACGACCCGGACCCAGGCCTCAGCCCCCAGGTCCTGGTCGATCCGGCTACGGTGAGCCCAGGCCCGGACGAACGCCTCCTGGACGGCGTCCTGGGCCTCGGCCCGATCGCCGGTCATCGCATATAGCTGGCCCACTAGCCGCCCGAAGGTAGCCGCATAGAAGCTGGCGAACTCCTCTCGGTCCACTCCTCGACCGCCTCCTCCACTACGGGCAGACAACCACGTTTGCTCATCGCATTGGGAATACCTACACGGGCAGCAGATGGTTGCCGCCAAGCCGATAACGCGGGATTATCAGCTGGCGGAGACCCAGTATTCGAACTGGCTGGTATTCGACCGGACGAACGGTAGCTGTTTCGGCCGGCACTGCGGCTGGTCGCGTCTCTGGCGCGTAGCCGGGTCGGCTAGCACTGCACCGCAGGCGTCAGTTCGGGCCGGGCGAGCCCCGCGCCGGTAGGGCCCGGGGCGCTCGCGTTGACGCGCGGTTCTCGCCGGAGTGGCCCGGCCACCAGGCGAGGTTGCCGACGAGCGCGGTAACGCTGGGCGAGAAGAACATTGCCATGACGAACGCTGCGAGGGCGATGCCGCACGAGACCGCGAAGCCGACCTGCTGGAGGATCGAGTTCCCGGCCAGGGTCAGCGACGCGAACGTGCCCGCCAGGATCAGCCCGGCCGACCCGATCGCCGGCCCGGCGTGCCGGACGGCGTCCGCGGCCGCCAGTCGCGGCGTCATCCCTTCCCGCGATTGTTCACGCAGTCGCGCGATCATCAGGATGTTGTAGTCGGTGCCCAGCGCCACCACGAACAGGTACATGTATATGGGCAGCAGGAACACCAGCCCTGGCTGCCCGGCCAGCGTCTGGAACACCAGCACCGTGGCGCCCAGCGTCGCGCCGAAGCCCAGCCCGACCGCCACCATCAGATACCAGGGCGCCACCAGGCTGCGGAGCAGCAGCATGAGGATCAGCAGGATGATCACGGCGGCGACTGGAAACACGATCGCGTAATCGTGGTTCATCGCGGCCTGGATGTCGGCGAACACCGCCGTTGTCCCGCCGACCAGCGCGTACGTGCCCGGCGGCGCGGCCGCGTGCGCCTGCGGCCGTAGCCCGTTTTTCAGCGTGTTCACCGCGGTGGTCAACTCCGGGTCGGACGACAGCGTCACCGTGTACTCCGCCGTCGCCCGGTCCGCGCTCACGTCCGCTGGCGCCACGGCACCCACGCCGTCCATGGTCTTCAGCTTCGCGCCGTAGTCAGCGATCTCTGTGGCGGTCAGCGTGCCCGACGTGGCGTGCAGATACACCTGCGTCGGCTCTGTCGCGCCCGCCGGCAGCCCCCTCTCAAGGACCGTCAGGGCGACTTGCGACTCCGCGGTGGACGGGATGCCGGCCGACGACAGGTCGAACGTCGGCTTGAAGCCGAGGGCGCCGATAGCCAGGGCCACCAGCACGAGGCCGGAGACCCCCGCGAACAGGGCTGGCCGCTTCCCGAGCGCGCTGCCGATCGCGGCGAACCGGGCGTCCCTCGGCTCGCGCTGCCACGCCTTGGACGGCCAGAACACGCGCGTCCCGAGGAGCGTGACCACGGCGGGAATCAGGGTGAGCGCGGCGATCAGCGTGACCGCGACGGCGATCGCCAGGGTCGGGCCCAGCGAGCGGAAGATGCTCAGCGAGGACAGTAGCAGGGCGAGGAACGCGACGATCACGACGCTGGCCGCCGAGGCAATCACCTCGCCGACCCGTTCGACCGCGGTCGCCACCGCCTGCCTGGGAGTGTCCCCGGCACGCAGCCTCTCCCGGTAGCGGAACATCAGGAAAAGGATGTAGTCCGTCCCGATGCCGAAGAGCACGACGATGAGAATCACCGTCGTCTGGCTGTCCGCATTGAGGTTCAGGGCGCTGTTCACGTCGGCTATGAGCCCCTGCGCGACCTCGGAGACGATCGCGATCGTGATGATCGGCATGAGCGCGATGATCGGACTCCGGAAGATGATCAGCAGCAGGACGAGGATCAGCACTAGCGTGGCGAGCAGCACGATCTGCTCCGCCTTGTTGCCGGACTGCTGGCTGTCAAGCTGCTGCGCGGCCGCGCCGGTCACGCCCTCGTACAAGCCCGAGCCGCTCATCAGCGGCTTGATATCCGAACGCAGCACCTTGATCGCGTCGGCGGCTTGTGTCCCCGAGCCGTTCACGATGCTGTTGTCCATGGCCACGGACGCGGTCTGCACGAGGCCGTTCGGCGACGCAGGAGCGGCCGTGACGCTCAGGATGTGCTCGATGTGCTTGTCGTTCAGCGTGCTCGCGACCGAGGCGACCTTCGCCTTGTCGGCGGGGGTCAGCCGCGCGCCGTCGGAGCGGGCGAACACGATGATCGCCGCGGCGGCTGTCACGTGTCCGGCCTGCGGGAACGCCTGGGCCTGCAGGTTCTGCGCCCTGATCGACTCGTAGCTGCTGGGCAGGAAGCTGGCCTCGTTGGTCGTCGTCGGCAGCGCGGGCGCTGTTGCGATCACCGCTACCGCGGCGATGATCCACACCGCGATCACCTTCCACGGATGCCGGGTCACTATGCGGCCGAGCGCGGCGAACAGGCCGCTGGCGGGCCGCGCTTGTCCGCCGTCCGCTCCGCTGACCGCCTGACCGTCCTGGGCCCCCGTCCGGTGGGTCATGTCACGTCCTTAAGTCATCTTTGTTTGGTGCCTAGCCTTACGCATCCGCCGCACGCCAGATCGGCCGAGGTCCCTCGAACGACGCACTACGAAGGTCAGAACGACTAGCCGTTCCCGGTTCTTGCTCGGTGCCAGCCTGGCCCGCCCAGCCGGTGGTGCCGCCAGCAAAATGGCGGCGAAGCTCGGCGCCGGAAACCGGGTCCAGATCGCACTGCTTGTCCAAGACGCCCGCCATCAGCCGTCCCGGTGACCCCCGCTGAAGGCCGAGCCGCACGCGATAAAGCGGGGTTAGAAAGCAACCGGCCTGCGGATGTAGCGCTGGTCGAGCATGAACCAGCCTTCCCGGCCGCCGACGGACGGCGAGGCATACCAGCGCAGGCCTACGCACCAGCGGCCCTGCCGGTCCTTGCGCTGGCCGATCACCTGGGCCCAGACCCAGGTGCCGTCACGGAGCTGAATCTCGGCCTCGGTGTCCTCCGGGATGGTGGAGCCGGGTACAGCGTCGGCGGGCATGGCCCGGCCCAGCATCGGCTCACGAGACGGGTCCGAGATGGCCACCTGGCCAGGGTGCCCTCTGGCCCGTCAGGCGCATCCCCAGGTTGAACGTTTATTTCGTAATTGTTTTTGGGTTAGATGTCGCACTTGGCCGGCTCTGTCACTTCTGGACGTCGTAATGCAGGTGGGTCACGCCGGACGCGGGCACGGCGGACCGCAGTTGCAGGGTGGCCGGCGTGGGTCCGGGCTGGAACAGGGCTCATCGCACACCACCCTGCACGCTGGGCAGCCGGGTGTCGAAGTCGAGCAGCCCGGCCCAGGTGGGCCGCAGCACGATCCGGGCTTGCACGGTCCCCGGCTGGTCCATCGCGGCCAGCATGCCCGCCGCGGCCTCCTCGCCCAGGTAGCGCCGGGCGGCGGCGGCATACTCCGGCGCCAGCCCGTCCACCTCGGTGATCTCTACCCGGCCGCGCAGGCTGAGCGACTGCGGCGGGAACGTGTCGGTGTCGATGGTCACCGCGACGTCGGGCCGGGCGCGCAGCGCGGCCAGCCGGGCGGCCGGGTGCCGGATGCCGATCCGCGGGCCCGCGACATAGGTCACCGTGACAAGGTCGCGGCCGGTCCAGTGGAACCAGCTCGGCACCACCCGAGGCGTGCCGTCGAGTGCGATGAACGCCAGCCGAGCCGGGATGGGCGCAGCCAGCAGGCGCTGCGCTAGTTCGGTGTCCAGCAGCGCGGGGTCGCCCTGCGGCAGGCCGGTGTGGCCGGTGGGTGGGGTGCTCATGACTACCTCCCTCGGTTAGTTCCTTAAAGGAACTTTCTGAGCGAGACGCTAGCACGATGAGTTCCTTAAGGGAACCCTTTGGGATAAGCTCGCTCTATGCAGCGCACCCAGTTCGGCGACATGACCTGCTCGATCGCCCGCACCCTCGACGTGATCGGCGAGCCGTGGTCGCCGCTGATCCTGCGCGACGTGATGGTGGGCATCAACCGGTTCGACCAGATCCAGGCCGACCTTGGCATCTCCCGCAAGGTGCTGACCGAGCGGCTGAAGCGGCTGGTCGACTGCGGTGTGCTGGAACGCCGCGAGTACAGCACCCGGCCGCCCCGTTATGAGTACGTGCTGACCAGCAAGGGCACCGACCTGTGCGACCTGCTGCTGGTGATGGTCCGGTTCGGCGACCGCTGGCTGGCCGGCCCGGAGGGGCCGCCGGTGCTGCACCGGCACCGTACCTGCGGCGAGATCAGCACAGCCGAACTGCGCTGCACGCACTGCGGCGCCCCGATGCACGCGGACACGATCGACGTGCTGCCCGGCCCGGGCATGACCGCGGCGGCGGCGGGGTGATGGCAGCTTCAACATTGCGTTGACGATCTCATCGCCGCGCTGACCCTGCTGCCCGCGGCCCGGGCCGAGGTGGACCAGACCGAGGCGGCACTGCTGTTCACCGCGCGGGCGCGCGGGCTGTCCTGGTCGCAGATCTCCCAGGCGATGGGGCTGGGCTCACCGCAAGCGGCCCAGCAGCGGTTCGGCCGGATCACCGGCCGAACCGGGAACCCGTAGAGTTCCTCACGTGACCTACCAGTCGGCGCCGGACGACCTGGCCCTGCACGGAGTCCGGGTGCTGGGCTTCCCGACCACCCCCCGGCTGGCTAACCGGTACCGCCTCGACGTCCATGCGGCCGAGGAATCGCTGCTGGACTTCGAGGCCCAGGGCTGGGTGGCCCGGTTGAGGTTCGCCGACTTGTCGGGCTGGTCGATCACCGACGCGGGCAAGGTGGAAAACGAGCGGCGGCTGGCCGCCGAACTCGAACGGGCCGGGGCCCGCGACTCGGTCAGCACCGCTCATGCCGCGTTCCGGCCGCTCAACCGGCGGCTCGGCATCGCCTGCACCAACTGGCAGATCCGGCCGACACCGGCCGACCCGATGGCGTTCAACGACCACTCCGACTGGCGCTGGGACGAGCGCGTGCTGCGCACACTGGCCTCGGTGGGCACCGGGTTCCGGGAGCTGTGCGGCCAGCTCGCCGGGTGCCTGGCCCGCTTCGATGGCTACGCCGGCCGGTACTCGGCCGCGCTGGCCAGAGCGGAAATCGGGCGGAGTGGCTGGGTGGACGGCCACGACCGGGACTCTTGTCACATCCTGTGGATCCAGTTCCACGAAGACCTGCTGGCCACGCTGGGCATCCCGCGCGGCTCGGACGGCTGACCGCAGCGCTCGCTCAGCTCAGGGCGCTCTCGATGAACGAAGACGTGAGCTCTTCGATACGCCGCCGGCTGGCCCCGGCAATGTCACGCAGCGGCCCCTGCGTGGTCAGCACGGCCAGCCCGTGCACGGTGGACCAGATCGGGTACTCGATGCCGTCGCGGCGTTGCCGGGACAGCATGCCCGCGTCGACCAGTTCGTCGAGTGCGGCACGGAGCTGACCGAGCGGAGAACGGTCCGGCCCGGTCCCGTCCTCGGGGGTGTCGTAGTCGTGCCGCTGCGGCAGCGCGAACGCGGCCGCGAACCAGCCCGGCTCCTGACGGGCGAACTCAAGGTACGCCGTGCCGATCGCGCCCAGCCGGCGGCGTGCCGCACCCGGATCGCCGTACCGGCCGCGCACCCGGGCGACGCCAGCCGCCATCCGGCCGGCCAGCTCCTTCATGGCCGCCGCGCACACCCCGGCCAGCAGCTCGTCCCGGTCGGCAAAGTGCCGGTAGGCGGCGTTCGGCACCACGCCGACCATCCGGGTCGCTTCGCGGAGTACCACGGCATCCGGGCCGCCGGTCCGGGCCAGCTCCAGCCCGGCCGCGACCAGCCCGTCGCGGACCGCGCCGCGCGGCCGCCGCCGCTCCACTTGGTTCGTCACCACGACAGGTTAACAAAAGTGGACAGTGTCCACTAGCTCGGTTATGGTGGACAGTGTCCACTAAACGCTGGCGTGCGGGGCGCACGTTAGGGCGCGAGGAGTGCGCCAGGGCGCCGGGCACGCCGGGAGGAACGGAGCAAGCCATGACCAGGATGACGCCGCTGCTGGACCGCAACGAGAAGTTCGCCCGCACCTATACGCCGGTCGAACTCGCCCCGCCCACCTCTCAGGTGCTCGTCCTCACCTGCCTGGACCACCGGGTCAACCCGGCCATCACCCTCGGGCTCCAGCTGGGCGACGCCCCGGTCATCCGCAACGCCGGGGGACGGGTCACCGAGGCCGTCATCGACGACATCGCCTACCTGGCCTTCCTGGCCGAGCAGGTGTTCGCCGGGCAGCTCGACGACGACCGGCTGTTCGAGGTCGCGATCATCCAGCACACCCAGTGCGGCACCAGCTTCCTGGCCGACGCAGCCTTCCGGCAGCAGGCGGCCGCGGTGACCGGCGTGGCCGAGGCCACCCTGGCCGCCGAGGCGGTGGCCGACCCGCATGTCACGGTCCAGGCCGACGTCGAGCGCCTGCTCAGCTCACCGCGGCTGTCCCCGAAGGTGAGCGTGTCCGGTCACGTGTATGAGATCGAGACCGGGCGGGTCAGCACGGTGCTGGACGCCCGGCGTCCGTGATCGCGGACAGGTAGCGCCGGTGCCGGTCGATGACGGTGTGCAGGGTCTGCTCGCCGGGGGTGTCCCACACTTCCTGGTTGAAGATCTCCACCTCGATCAGGCCGTCGTAGCCCGCCCCGATGACCGCGCGGGCCAGCATCGGTATGTCGATCACCCCGTCGCCCACGTGCCCGCGGCCGAGCAGCGCGTCGGCCGGGATGGGGACCAGGAAGTCACAGACCTGGAAGGCGTAGATGCGCGGCCCGGCACGGTCGATCTGGGCCAGCACCTCTGGATCCCACCACACGTGATACGTGTCGATGCACACCCCAACGTTCCGCAGGCCGGTTTCCGCAGCCACCTGCTCGGCCAGGTCCAGCGCCTGGCCGAGCGTGCTGATCACGGCCCGGTCGGCGCAGAACATCGGGTGCAGCGGCTCGATGGCCAGCCGCACACCATGCCCGGCGGCGTACGGGGCCAGCGCGGCAATACCCTCCGCTACCTGGGATCGCGCCCCGGCCAGATCGGTACTGCCGGGCGGCAGCCCGCCGGCCACCAGCACCAGCACGTCGGTGCCCAGGGCGGCCGCCTCGTCCACGGCCCGCTGGTTGTCCGCCGCGGCGGCCGCCCGGTGCGCCGGGTCGCCGGTGAAGAACCCGCCGCGGCACAGGCTGGTCACGGTCAGGCCACTGTCGCTGACCAGCCGGGCCGCCACGTCCAGGCCAGCTTCAGTCACCTTGTCCCGCCACACCCCGATGCCCGGCACCCCGGCGGCCACGCAGCCATCCACCGCCTCGCGCAGCGACCAGCCCTTGGTCGTCCACACGTTGAGCGACAGCCGGCTGAGTCCGTCGCCCGCCACGGCGTCAGCCATCGAGGAGCTCAGTCATCGAGAAACCGGTGCATCCGCTCGGTGGCCAGCCCGGCGTCCGGAAACAGGCCAGCGTCCCCAGCCAGCCGGAACGACTCAGCCAGGTGAGCCCGGCCCCGGCCGTTCTGCTGCCCACCCACCATCACGAACTGGTCCTGGTAGCCGGACAGCCAGGCCAGGAACACCACGCCGGTCTTGTAGTACTGCGTGGGCGCGGCGAAGATGTGCCGGGCCAGCGGGACCAGCGGATCCAGCACCGCGCGGAACCCGGCCACGTCCCCGGCGTCCAACAGCCCGAGGGCGACCGCCGCTGGGGCGGCCAGCGGATCGAACACGCCGAGCAGCGCATCGCTGAACCCATCCGCATCCCCCGCGATCAGCGACGCGAAGTTGAAGTCGTCGCCGGTGTACGGCCGGACGCCGGGCGGCAGCCGGTGGCGCAGCGCCACCTCGCGACCGGCGTCCAGCAACGACACCTTGACGCCGTCCACCTTGTCCGCGTGCTCACCGATGATGGCCAGCACGTGCTCCGCGGCCACGCCGAGATCGGCGGCGCCCCAGTAGCCGCGCAGCGCCGGGTCGAACATGTCGCCCAGCCAGTGCAGGATGACCGGCCGGGTCACCTGGCTGAGCAGCGTGCCGTACACCTTGGCGTAGTCGTCCGGGCCGCGGGCCGACGCGGCCAGCGCCCGGCTGCACATCAGCACCGGCTGCGCGCCGGCGTCCTCGACCACTGACAGCTGTTCCTCGTAGGCAGCCACGATGTCACCCAGCGAGGCCCGGCCCGCGCCCAGCTGATCAGTGCCCGCGCCGCAGCACAGCCGGCCGCCGCACGTCCGCGCCTCGGCCCCGGAGCGCAGGATCAGCTCCCGGGCGGTCGGCCAGTCCAGGCCCATGCCGCGCTGCGCGGTGTCCAGCGCGTCGGCCACGCCCAGGCCGAGCGACCAGAGCCGGTGCCGGAACCGCAGCGTGGCGTCCCAGTCCAGCCGGGTGGGGGATTGCGCAACCACGTGCGTGGCGGCGAACACGATCCGGGACCGGGCGGGCGCGGCCCGGTCCGGCCAGTCCCGCTGCGCGGGCATCTGGTACTCCTGCGGGCCGCCGGGCAGCGGCAGGACGAGCCCGGGCATCACAGGCTCAGCTCCGGCACGGCCATCCGGCGGCCCTCGCGGTCCGAGGCCATGCCCAGCTCGGCCAGCTGCACGCCGCGCGCCCCGGCCAGCAGGTCATAAGGAAAAGGCGCGCCGCTGACCACGTTGGCCAGGAACAGCTCCCACTCCGCCTTGAACCCGTTGCCGAGCTCGGCGTTGTCCGGCACCGGCTGCCACTGGTCCGGGAACGGCTCACCGCTGGGCAGGTCCGGGTTCCACACCGGCTTGGGTGTACCAGCCCGGTGCTGGAACACGCACTCGCGCAGCCCGGCCACGGCGCTGCCGTCGGTGCCGTCGATCTGGAACTCGACCAGTTCGGCCCGGTGCACCCGGACCGCCCAGGACGAGTTGATCTGCGCCACGACCCCGCCATCCAGCTCGAACACCGCGTAAGCGGCATCGTCGGCGTCCGCCTGGTACCGGCGGCCCTGCTCGTCCCAGCGCTCCGGCAGATGCGTGACCGCGTGCGCGTACACCGAGCGGACCGGGCCGACCAGCCGCTCCAGCACGTACTGCCAGTGCGGGAACATGTCCAGCACGATCCCGCCGCCGTCGGCGGCCCGGTAGTTCCAGGACGGCCGCTGCGCCTGCTGCCAGTCACCCTCGAACACCCAGTAGCCGAACTCGCCGCGCACCGACAGGATCCGGCCGAAGAAGCCGCCGTCCACCAGCCGCTGCAGCTTGATCAGGCCAGGCAGGAAGATCTTGTCCTGGACCACGCCGTGCCGCAGCCCGGCCTGGTCAGCCAGCCGGGCTAGGTCCAGCGCCTCGGGCAGCGTCGCGGCGACCGGTTTCTCCACATAGACGTGCTTGCCCGCGGCCAGCGCCCGCTTGACGGCCGGGTAGCGCAGCTGGGTGAGCTGCGCGTCAAAGTAGATCTCGTTTCCCGGATCCCCCAGCGCCGAGTCCAGCTCGGTGGTCCAGTTGGCCAGGCTATGGCGTTCGGCAATCGATTTGAGTTTTTCCGCGTTGCGGCCGACCAGCACCGGTTCCGGCCAGATCAGCGTGCCATCGGCCAGTGGCAGGCCGCCCTGCTCGCGCAGGGCCAGGATGGAGCGGACCAGATGCTGCCGGTAGCCCATCCGGCCAGTGACGCCGTTCATCACGATGCCGACGGTTCTGCGCGTCATGGTCTGAGCTCTACCCGGCCGCCGCGGCCGCGGTCAAGAAGCCGGGCTAGTCGGTGCCGGACTCCATCGCGGCGCGGTCCAGGAACTCGTCCTCGGTGTCCACCTCGCCGCGGGAGGCGATGGCCTCCGCGCCGCCGCTCGCCAACTCGCCGATCAGCTGGGCGTGCGCGGTGCCGACCATGCCGAGCCCGGCGTACTGCTCGAGCTTGGCCCGCGAGTCGGCGATGTCCAGGTTGCGCATGGTGAGCTGGCCGATCCGGTCCAGCGGGCCGAACGCGGAATCCTCGGTGCGCTCCATGGACAGCTTGTCCGGGTGGTAGCTGAACGCGGGCCCGGTGGTGTCCAGGATCGAGTAGTCCTCGCCGCGGCGCAGCCGCAGCGTTACCTGGCCGGTGACGGCCGCGCCCACCCAGCGCTGCAGCGACTCGCGGAGCATCAGCGCCTGCGGGTCGAGCCAGCGGCCCTCGTACATCAGCCGGCCCAGGCGGCGGCCCTCGGTGTGGTAGTTGGCCAGCGTGTCCTCGTTGTGGATCGCGTTGACCAGCCGTTCGTAGGCGGCGTGCAGCAGCGCCATGCCGGGCGCCTCGTAGATGCCGCGGCTCTTGGCCTCGATGATCCGGTTCTCGATCTGGTCGGACATGCCCAGGCCGTGCCGGCCGCCGATCAGGTTGGCCTGGATGACAAGGTCGATCGGGGTGGCGAAGCCCGCCCCGTTGATCGTTGCCGGCCGCCCCTGCTCGAAGCCGATCGTGACGTCCTCCGGCTCGATGGCCACCGCCGGGTCCCAGAACGGCACGCCCATGATCGGCTCGACCGTCTCGATCCCGTTGCTCAGGTGTTCCAGGGTCTTGGCCTCGTGGGTGGCGCCCCAAATGTTCGCGTCGGTCGAGTAGGCCTTCGCCGCGCTGTCCCGGTACGGCAGGTCGTGGTCCAGCAGCCAGGCGCTCATCTCCTGGCGGCCGCCGAGCTCGCCGACGAACGCGGCGTCCAGCCATGGCTTGTAGACGCGCAGCTTGGGATTGGCCAGCAGCCCGTAGCGGTAGAACCGCTCGATGTCGTTGCCCTTGAACGTCGAGCCGTCGCCCCAGATCTGGACGTCGTCCTCCAGCATGGCCCGGACCAGCAGGGTGCCGGTGACGGCCCGGCCCAGCGGGGTGGTGTTGAAGTAGCTCCGGCCGCCAGACCGGATGTGGAACGCGCCGCAGGCCAGCGCGGCCAGCCCTTCCTCGACCAGGGCGGCGCGGCAGTCCACCAGGCGGGAGATCTCGGCGCCGTATTCCTTGGCCCGGCCGGGCACCGAGCCGATGTCGTCCTCGTCGTATTGCCCCAGGTCGGCGGTGTAGGTGCAGGGCAGCGCGCCCTTGCCGCGCATCCACGCGACCGCGACCGAGGTGTCCAGCCCGCCGGAGAAGGCAATGCCGACGCGCTCGCCGATAGGCAGGGAGGTGATGACCTTAGACACCCGCAAAATTATGCCGTCTAATGCATGACTATGCAAGCCGGTCAGCCGAGGTAGGACACGAGAAGGCCGGTTAGCTCCCTCGGGTGGCTGAGCGCGGCGCAGTGACAGCCCGGAACCTCGTCCGGGACGGTGCCGAGACGCTCCCGGGCCACGCGGCGCAGGAATGCGGCCGGGAAGAAGTGATCGTCCTGGCACAGGATGAACTTGGTGGGCACGTCCGGCCAGGTAACGAGTGGCCAGGGTGTGTCGTAGACCACGGCGGACTCGCCGCGCCCACCCCGGTTCAGCGCCTCCTCGGCCAGTGCGCGCGGCACCCCGTTGTAGTAGCTGATGAGCGGGTCCTCGTTGCCGGTCTGGCCGCCGTCGAGGCTGGCCTGCTCCTCGGCGGCCTGCTGGTAGCCGGTGTTGGCCCACCACTGGCCCGGGGTCTCACCACGCGCCGGGATCATCCCGGCCAGCAGCACGAGCAGTCGGGCGCCGAGCCTGCTGGCCGCCAGGGTGGCGGCAAACGAGCCGTAGGACTGTCCCACGATCACCAGGTCCCGCTGGCCGGCGGCCACACCGGCCGCATCGGCTACGGCGTACGCGTAGTCATCCAGGCTCGCCGTGTCGTTGCCGCACGGCAGGTCAGGGGCGACCGCACGGTGCCCCCGGGCCTGCAACTCCGCCTGTACCAGATGCCAGTACCAGCCGCTGTCGCCGGCGCCATGAACCAGCACGAAGGTGGCCAAGGCTGCGCTCCTCTCCGTATCAAGGAATACCCCAGCCGCTGTGCTGTTGAGATACATGCAAACGCATATATCTGAGACGCAACGGCAGGAGCAGGCATGCAGTTCGGGATCTTCTCGGTCAGTGACATCACCCGGGACCCGGTGTCGGGGGAGACGCCCAGCGAGGCGGAGCGGATCGACGCGATCGCGGCGATCGCGCAGAAGACCGAGGAAGTCGGGCTGGACGTGTTCGCGATCGGCGAGCACCACAACCCGCCGTTCTTCTCGTCGTCGCCCACCACGCTGCTGGCCTACTTCGCGGCGACCACCAAGAAGCTGATCGTGACCACCGCGACGACGCTGATCACCACGAACGACCCGGTGCGCATCGCCGAGGAGTACGCGATGCTGCAGCACCTGTCCAAGGGCCGGATGGACCTGATGCTCGGCCGCGGCAACACCGCCCCGGTGTACCCCTGGTTCGGCCAGGACATCCGGCAGGGCCTGCCGCTGGCGCTGGAGAACTACAACCTGCTGCACCAGCTGTGGCGCGAGGACGTGGTGGACTGGCAGGGCAAGTTCCGCACCCCGCTGCAGGGCTTCACGTCGATCCCGCGGCCGCTGGACGACGTGCCGCCGTTCGTCTGGCATGGCTCGATCCGCACCCCGGAGATCGCCGAGCAGGCCGCGTTCTACGGCGACGGGTTCTTCGCCAACAACATCTTCTGGCCCAAGGAGCACTACCAGCGGCTGATCCGGTTCTACCGGCAGCGCTACGCGCACTACGGGCACGGCACCGAGCAGCAGGCCATCGTCGGCCTGGGCGGCCAGGCGTTCATCGCGCGGAACTCGCAGGATGCCGTGCGGGAGTTCCGGCCGTACTTCAACGAGGCGCCGGTCTACGGGCACGGCCCGTCGATGGAGGACTTCATGAAGCTCACCCCGCTGTCGGTGGGCAGCCCGCAGGAGGTCATCGACAAGACGCTGACGTTCCGCGAGTACTTCGGCGACTACCAGCGCCAGCTGTTCCTGATGGACCACGCGGGGCTGCCGCTGAAGACCGTGCTGGACCAGCTCGACCTGCTCGGCGAGGAGGTCGTGCCGGTGCTGCGCAAGGAGATCGCGGCCCGCCAGGACCCGGCCAGCCCCGAGGCGCCCACCCACGCCAGCCTGGTCCGGGCCAAGTACGGCGACCAGCCGGCCCGCCAGCCGCGGCCGAACGCGAACCGCGGCGACAACGTCACCGGCGCGTCCCCCTACCAGGACTCTTCGACGGAGACCGAGACCGAGTACCCGGAGCTGTGATGGCTGACCACCGGCACACCGCCAACGACGCGTGGGAAGCCATGCTGAACGCGCACGCCGTGCTGATGAAGCAGTTCGCCGCCGAGGACATCTGGACCGACGTGTCGATGCGCGAGTACGACGTGCTGTACACGCTGTCCAAGCGCGCCGGCCCGGCCCGGTTCAGCGAGCTGAACCGGCACGTGCTGCTCAGCCAGCCAGCCCTGTCCCGGCTGGTGGACCGGCTGGCCGACCGCGGCCTGGTGCAGCGCCAGGCCGACCCGGCCGACGGGCGCGGGGTCCGGCTGGCGCTGACCGAAGCCGGCCGGGCGGTGCAGCGCCGGGTCGGCCGCCGGCACGCGCGCAGCGTGGCCCGGGCCATGACGGCCGGGCTGACCCCGGGTGAGCTCCGGCAGTTCGAAGCGCTCAGCCGGAAACTGGCCGGCGCCACCACCATCAACACAGAGGACATCCGCTCATGAGCACCCCAGCCCAGCCGGAGTCGTTCCGGCTCGTGGTGGTCAGCGCCGGCACCAGCGACCCGTCGTCGACCCGGCTGCTGGCCGACCGCACCGCGCAGCGCGCCACCGAGCTGGCCGCGCGGACCGGCCACCAGGTGACGGTCCGCGTCATCGAGCTGCGCGAGATCGCCGCGGACATCTCCACCGCGCTGGTCTCCCAGCTGATCACGCCCAAGCTGCAGCAGGCCATCACCGCGCTCGGCGAAGCCGACGGCATCATCGCCGCCGCACCGGTCTACAAGGCCGCCCCGAGCGGCCTGTTCACCTCGTTCTTCCACGTCCTGGACAACGACCTGCTGATCGCCAAGCCGGTCGTGCTGGCCGCCACGGCCGGCACCGCCCGGCACGCCCTGGTCACCGACGACCAGATGCGCCCGATGTTCGCCTACCTGCGCGCGCTGACCGTGCCGACCTCGCTGTTCGCCGCGCCCGAGGACTGGGCCGACCCGGCGCTGAACACCCGCATCGACCGGGCCGCGCGCGAACTCGTGCTGCTCATGGAGAGCGGTTTCGCGGCCAAGGTGCGGGACGAGTCCTGGCACAGCTACCAGCACGAGCTGGGCAGCGCGGGCGGCACCGAGACCGCCATCGACCTGGACACCGACCTGATGCGCCTCGCCACCGGTGGTTCCGTCAGCTGACCTTTCCTATCGAACGCCAGTGCCCCCGACGGCCGCCACCGGCGCGCGGTCAGCCGGTGGCCAGCCGGTACCGGCGCTGCTGGCCGTAGTCGGTGAAGCCCGCGCGGAGCAGGATCGGCGCCGAGGTATCCGGCTTCGCCTTGACCAGGGCCAGGCTGGCGCCGTGCGCGCGGGCCAGGCGCAGCCGCTCGGCCAGCACCGCCCGGTACGCGCCGCGCCGCCGCGCGTCAGGCAGCGTGATCCCGCCCCACAGCTGCGCAACCTCGCCGTGGAGCGTGCACCCGGCGGCCGAAACAGGTTTCCCGCCGAGGTAGGCCACCACCTGGAACTCGGACCCGGTGCTGAGGTAGTGCTGGACCTGGCCGAGCTGGCGGGTCAGTTCGGCCTGGTCCGGCTCGGGCCGTCCCCAGCCGGTCACCGCGATCGAGGACGCGGCGCGTAGCGTGCTGTCGTCCTGGACCAGCTCGACCACCACGCCGGCCGGCGGATCCGGTTGGGGTGCGGTGTCGTCGTCCAGCGGGCAGCCGAGCACGTTCACCGTCTCGGTCAGCTCCGCGCCCCGGGCCAGCAGCGCCGCTTCGGTACCGGCTGGCCGGGTCGCCGACGTGATCCACCAGTCCACCGAGGCCAGTTCCCAGCCGCGTACCCCCCCGGTGATCTCCGCGATGACCTCGCCGAGTGGCCGCGCCGTCGCCGACGCCGCGACCTGCGCGGCGGGGAAACCAGTTTCGAGCACCCGGCCGGGATAACGGATGAGCTGGTAGTCGTCCGTGCACACATCAATGGCGCCGTCGGGTACCCACACCCAGTCGGCCGCCGCGTCCAGCACGCGCTGCGCGGTCCAGTGCGCCACGGTGGCAGGATAACCGGGCGGTCAGGCCCAGATGGCGCGGGCGGTGCCGGCCACTAGCCGGAGCTTGGCGAACTGCTCGTCCGGGGTGAGCTGGTTGCCGCCCTCGGCCACCGACGCGAACCCGCACTGCGGGCTCAGCGCCAGCCGGCCGAGATCGGTGAACGCGGCCGCCGCGTCAACCCGGCGGGCCAGCGCATCCGCCGTCTCCAGCACCGGGGACTTGCTGCTGACCAGGCCGAGCACGACCATGGCGACGGCTGGCACATGGCGCAGCGGCTCGAACCCGCCGGCCCGGTCGTCGTCGTATTCGAGCGGGAACCGGTCCACCGGCACGGTGCCGAACAGCCGCTCCGCGACCGGGAGATAGTCTCCTTCGCCGAGCCACATGCTGGACTGGTTGCCCCGGCAGACGTGCAGCCCGATGGTCACCCCGGCTGGCCGCCGCACCCCCTCGACCGTGGCCCGGTCGGTGTCCACCATCCGCTCGAACGCGGCGCTGCGGCGCTCCCGCCTGTGCGCCCCGAGGAACGCGCCCTAGCCAGGGTTGTCCAGCTGCACATACTGAACGCCATCGCCGCCGGGGTCAGGCTCTTGAGGTAAGCCGCCTCGCCCTCGGCCAGCCGGGTGCGCTGCTTGAGCCGCCCGGTGATCGTGAACGACTTGCTGGGCAGCTTGGTCATCCCACTGCTTGTGTGCCACGGCATGTCGAACGTGCGCATCGTGATGCCGTCCACCGCCTCGACGAAGCCGGTGCGGAAGTCGCGGCGGCGGAACTCGCCATCGGTCAGCACGGAGATCCCGGTCTCCTGCTGCGCGGCCACCACGGCGGCGATCGCGTCGTCCTCGATCGCACGCAGCTCGTCGGGCCCGATCTCGCCGGCGTCCCGGCGCTGCCGCGCGCCGAGCAGGGCCGGCGGCCGGAGCAGGCTGCCAACGTGGTCGGCGCGGAAGGTGGCTGAACCGGTCATCGGCCGAGCGTACGTCGGGCTGGGCTGGCATTCTGCAACCTAAGGTTGAGCCCCATTCGCAGCCTGAACCTGGTCTGTGTAGGCAAGGGGGAGCAGGGTAGCTGACCGCCAGACGTCCCCGGCCGGGTGCGCTTTCGTCCGGTGCACCCGGCCGGGGGACCCTAGTTCTTCGCGCTGGCCAGGTCGTAGACCGTCATCCCGCCCACGGTCTGGGCCGTGAAGTGCTGCTTCACCCACGCGGTGATCTGCGACCCGTACCCGGAGCCACCGCCCGGCCCGCCGCCCCCGCCCGCGCCGCCGCTGGCCACGAAGTAGTGGATCTCGTGCGCGGCGACCATGGCCTTGAACTCGGCCAGGGTGGGCGCCGGGTCGCTGCCGCTGAAGCCGCCGATGGCCATCACCGGGACGCCGTCGCTGCCCAGTTCCAGCGAGGCCGCACTGGTCGAGCTGACGGTGGCGGCGGCCCACCGGTAGCCCGACGCGCCCGACTCCAGCAGCTTGGCCAGTGCGCTGCTGACGCTGCCGCCCCCGCCGGGACGGGTCCCGCTGGGGAAGCCGGAGCCGCTCGGGAAACCGGATTCGCCAGGGGAGCCCGATCCGCCGGGGAACCCGCCGGCGGCGCTGGTCACGGTCGGGCCGGCCGTCGGGATCGACCCGCTGTGCGCGGTTGCCGCGGTGTCGATGCTGTACGCCAGCGGCCCGGCCAGCCCGGCCACCAGGGCCAGCGAGATGGGCGCGATGGCGAGTACCCGGGTGCGGCTGGCCAGGATCAGCCCGGCCGCGGCCGCGCCAGCCAGCGCGATGACCACCCGCAGCCAGGGCATCCAGTCCGGGCTGCGGCCGAGCAGCACCCAGGCCCACCCCGCGGTGACCAGCAGCGTGCCGGCCAGCGCGATCCGGGCAGGCCAGCGGTCCCGGATCCGCCACAGCGCGACCGCGCCGATGCCGATCAGCGCACCGATGGCCGGGGCCAGCGCGACCGTGTAGTACGGGTGGATGATGCCGGACATGTAGCTGAACACCAGCCCGGTCAGCACCAGCCAGCCACCCCACAGCAGGGCCGCGGCGCGAGTCCAGTCGGTGCGCGGGGCCCGCCAGGTCAGCCAGACCAGGGCGGCCAGCATGATCAGCGCGGCGGGCAGCAGCCAGCTGATCTGGCTGCCCATATCGGACTGGAATAGCCGGGTGATCCCGGTGGCCCCGCCGAACAGCGAGTTGCCGCCGCCCCCGCCGCCGGACGGTGGGGCGCCGCGCGTACCGGTGCCGCCCAGCCGGGCCGCCCCTTCGCCGAGCCTGCGTACCGCCCCGCCGCCACCCGGCGAGTTCTCGCTGCCGTCGAGCCGGCCAAGACCGTTGTAGCCGAACGTGAGCTGCAGGATGTTGTTGTCCGTCGAGCCGCCGACATACGGGCGGTCGGCGGCCGGGGTGAGCAGATCGATCACGACCCACCAGCCGGCCGCCACGACCAGCGCACCCGCGCCGGCCAGCAGCTGCCAGATGCGCTTGCCCAGGGCCGGCTGGCCCGCCCACAGGTAAGCCAGGCCGAAGGCGGGCAGCACCAGGAAGGCCTGCAGCATCTTGGTCAGGTAGCCCAGGCCGAGCAGCGCCCCGGTGAGCAGGATCCAGCGGGTCCGGCCGGACTCGATGGCCCGGGTGATGGTGTACCCGGCCAGCGTCATGACCAGGACCAGCAGCGCATCCGGGTTGTCGAAGCGGAACATCAGCGCGGCTACCGGGGTGAGCGCCAGCACGGCCCCGGCGATCAGCGCGGCCGCCGCGCCGAACCAGCGGCGGACCGCGGCGTACAGCACGCCGACCGCGGCCACGCCTTCCAGCGCCTGCGGCACCAGCAGGCTCCACGAGCTGAAGCCGAAGATCCGGCCGGACAGCTCCATCACCCACAGCGACGCCGGGGTCTTGTCCACCGTGATGAAGTTGCTCGAATCCAGCGAGCCGAACAGGAACGCCTTCCAGCTCTTCGTGCCGGCCTGCACGGCGGCGGCGTAGAACTCGTTGGCGTAGCCGCTGCGGCTCAGCCCGGCCAGGTAGAGCACGGCCGTGGCCAGCAGCAGGGCGAGCAGCGCGGGCCGGGCCCAGCGCGGATCGGCCGGCCGCCCGGCGCGGGCATGCCGCCGGACCGGCCTGGACTGGGTGGATATCACGTTCACCGGGCACCTCCGCGCCGCCCGCGCCCGAAGACCCAGCCGCGGTACAAGATGAAGCGGACCAGCGTGGCGGTCAGGTTGGCCGCGATCAGCACGGTGAGCTCGGCCGCCCGGCCCGGCTGGGCCACGCTGGCGTGCAGCGCGGCCAGCGCGGCCGAGGTGAGCGCGAGGCCGATGCCGAACGCGATCAGGCCGCGCAGCTGATACCGGGCCGCGTGCTGCCGGCCCCGGATGCCGAACGTGACCCGGCGGTTCACCGCGGTGTTGGCCACCGCGGTGAGCAGCAGGCTGATCGCGTTGGCCGCCTGGGCCGGCAGCACGCCGCGGAGCAGCAGATAGAGCAGCACGTAGGCCGCCGTGCTGGCCAGCCCGACCAGGATGAACCGGGCCAGCTGGCCGGTCAGGCGGGGTTGCGCCGGGGCGGCCGCAGCGGAGCGCAGCTCCGGGCTGCGCAGCGCCGGGACCTGGATCGCGCCGCGGGCCAGCCCGGTGCCGAGCCGCGCGATGCCGCGCAGGTCGGCCAGTGCGGTGCCGACCACGTTGACCCGGGAGTCGGCGTCGTCGATCCAGTCCACCGGGACCTCATGGATGCGCAGCCCGGCCCGCTCGGCCAGCACCAGCAGTTCGGTGTCGAAGAACCAGCCGGTGTCCTCGGTGAGCGGCAGCAGTTGGCGGGCCGCGTCCGCGCGGATCGCTTTGAACCCGCACTGCGCGTCGGAAAACCGGGTGCCCAGCGTGGCGTGCAGCAGGAGGTTGTAGCAGCGGGAGATGATCTCGCGCTTGGGGCCGCGGATCACTCGCGCGCCGCGGGCCAGCCGGGTGCCGATCGCGACGTCGCTGTGCCCGGACAGCAGCGGCGCGACCAGCGGCAGCAGCGCGTTCAGGTCGGTGGACAGGTCCACGTCCATGTACGCGAACACGTCGGCCTCACTGGCCGACCAGACCGAGCGCAGCGCCCCGCCCCGGCCCGGCCGGTCGATCTGGACGGCGCGCACCCCGTCCAGGCCGGCCGCGAGCGCCAGGGCCAGCGGCCAGGTGCCGTCGGTGCTCCCGTTGTCCGCAATGGTGATCCGGGTGCGGCACGGAAAGGCGTGGTCCAGGTACCCGCGCAGCCGCCGGACGCTCGGCCCGAGGTCGTGCTCTTCGTTGCGTACCGGGACCACGATCTCGACCCGGGCGGTGCCGGGTACCGGGCCGCCCAGGCTGGGCAACCGGGTCTCCGGTATGGAATCAGTAGTAGGCATGCTGCGAATCTTCGGTAACCAGGGTTGCCCGTGGCTTAACTGTTTTTCTGCTCCGGCCATGAAAGCCTGCTGAGAGATTCCGTTCAGGCGGTTCTGAGGAGTTTTAAATGCCGCTCAAGCTGCCTATCCCGACCCCCCGCCCGGCCGCCGTCAGCTCTGCCGGTCAGCTGCCCAGGTAGGCCAGGACGGCGAGGACGCGGCGGTGGTCGGTGTCCGACGGCGGCAGGCCGAGCTTGCTGAAGATGTTGCCGATGTGCTTCTCGACGGCCCGGTCGGAAATCCCCAGCCGTCCGGCGATGGCGCTGTTAGACTGGCCCTCGGCCATCAGTGCGAGGATGTCGTGCTCCCGGGCGGTCAGCGTGCCGAGCGCGCTGGCGTGGCGGCTCGCGTTCAGCAGCCCAACGACGACCTCGGGATCGAGCGCGGTGCCGCCGGCCGCGACCCGCGCGATGGCGTCGGTGAACTCCGCGACATTGGCCACCCGGTCCTTGAGCAGGTAGCCGACTCCGCCCGAGCCCGCGCCGAGCAGGTCGGCGGCGTACCGGGTCTCGACGTACTGGGAGAACACCAGGATGCCGGTCTTGGGGTGGTCGCGGCGGATGGCGATCGCGGCGCGCAGCCCCTCGTCGGTGTAGCCGGGCGGCATCCGCACGTCGATCACCGCGGCGTCGGGCTGGTGTGCGGTCACGGCGGCCTGCAGGGCGCCGGCGTCGCCGACCGCGGCCACCACCTGGTGCCCGCGGTCGGCCAGCACCTCGGCCAGGCCCGCCCGGATCACGGCCGCGTCCTCGGCGATCACGATGCGCATGCTGCCAGTGTCCCGTAGTTCAGTGTGCCGTTATCAGGCCTGCGAGGGCAGTTCGACGGTGACGACCGTCGGGCCGCCCGGGGGACTGCTGATGATCAGGCGGCCGTCCACGGTGCGGACCCGGTCGGCCAGCCCGGCCAGACCGCCGCGTGGGGCCAGCCGGGCACCGCCGCGGCCGTCGTCGCTGACCCGGATCCGGAGCAGGCCAGGGACGTGCACGGCTTCCAGCGTCACGTGCCGGGCGCCGCTGTGCTTGGCCACGTTGGTGAGCAGTTCAGCGGCGGAGAAGTAGGCGATGGTCTCGATGGCCGGCGATGGCCGGTCCGGGATGTCGGTGATCAGCTCGACCGGAACGGCACTGCGCGCGGCCAGCGTGGCCAGCGCGTCGGTGAGCCCGTTGTCCAGCACCGGCGGGTGGATGCCGCGGGCCAGCACCCGCAGGTCGCCGATGGCCTCGATCGCGCCGCGATGCGCGTCGTCCACGAGCTGGGTGACCCGGGCCAGGTCGGCCGGGGTGGCGGTGCTGAGCTTCTCCTTGGCCAGGCCCAGCTTCATGGCCAGTGCCACCAGCTGCGCCTGGGTGCCGTCATGCAGGTCGCGCTCGATGCCGCGCAGCCGTGTGGCGGAGTCGTCCACGGCGCGAGCCCGGGTTTCCTGCAGGGCGCGGATCCGGTCGGTCAGCGAGGCCGGGCCGAGCAGCCGGAGCATGAGCGACTGGTCGGCCCGGGTGACGGCGCGGGTCAGCCACGGCGCCGCGAGCAGCAGCACCGCGCCGAACAGCGCGACCTCGAATGGGTAGTGGGCGAGATTCACGCTGCCGAGGCCGTTGACCGAGACCAGGAACTGGAAGTTGTGCGTGGCCTGGACCGGGCTCCCGACCGGGACGGCGGTGCACACGCCGCCCTGGCACACCTGACCATGGGCCGTGGGTGTGGGCAGGGCATGCGTCAGCAGCGTCCACCAGGCCGGGAACGTCAGGAAGAACAGGCCGCCCAGCCAGCAGACCGCGGCGACGGCCAGGCCGGCCACCGCGAGCGGCAGCTTGAGCACGAGGTAGCCGCGCTCCCGCCAGGCGGCTTTGCCCGGCGCCGGCTGGGCAGCGGGCCCGTCCTCGCCGAGCAGCTCGCGGGCCAGCCCGCGGTTGGCATCGCCGAATGCCCGCACGCCCGGCGCGGAAACACCCAGCAGCGGCGGGATCGCCGTGACCACGGCGAAGGCGAACCCGGCGACGGCCAGCGGGACGCTGACCAGCAGATACCCCAGCGCTGCCCAGCTGCGCCGGGAGAACGGCGCGGTGAGCACGCGTGCGATCCGTCTGTTCATGTCTCGAGACTGCCGCACCCGCGCCACCCGGTCGACCGTGCCAGCCGAGGCGGCCAGGTACGGCTAGCACGACCCCGGCGGCATGCCACCTGTGCGGCCGAGTCGCGGGCACTGGCGTTAAGCAAAATGAGAAGTGCCTCAGAAAACGCTGTGAACGGCCCCGCGCGGCCAATCCGCCGATCAGACTCTGGGCAGCCCGAAATGGAACGGGGGAACCGCTGATACACAGCGTCCGCGGGGTTGGTTACGTGCTGAAACCGCGGACCGCCGACACGTGCTGATCAGCGTTCGGGTACCGGCTGCCCGGCCGGGACCCGGGCGAAGCCGTGCACGTCCGGGAACGGCGGCTCGACCGGCTGCAGGTCGACCTGGAACGTGTTGAGCAGCATGGCCAGCATGGAGAAGTTGCCCAGGCAGCCGATCAGGTTGACCACGCCCTGCTCACCCAGCACGGCCACGGCCTGGGCGAACGTGCCGTCCGAGACGAAATGATGTTCGAGGATCTCGGTGGCCAGCCGGTAGAGGATCTGCTCGTCCGGCTGGCCGAAGTCCGCTGCCCGGCGCTCGGCCAGCGCGGCCAGGCCGTCCCGGGACACCCCCAGGTCGGCGGCCTTGCCGACGTGCGCGTTCCAGGAGTACTGCGCGTCGAAGTGCCGGGCCGCGATGAGCAGGCTGAGCTCGCGCAGCCGCGGGTCCAGCGCCGACTCGAACCGGCAGTACGCGCCGAGCGCCTCGACCCTCTCGCACAGTTCGGGACTGCGCAGCCAGACCAGGAACGGCCCGCGGGTGCCGCCCCGGCGGCTGGGCCCGGTTAGCCTCGCCGTCATGACGGTGATCAGGGCAGCCGCGGTGACCCGGCTGGGCCGCGGCGGTGGCGTGGAGACGATTCCGCTGATCACCCGGCAGAGCGCGGCCGAGGACAACAAGATCACGACTGGCATCAGCATCTACCCGGCCGGTACCGGGGCGCCGCTGCACCTGCACAACTGCGACGAGCACGTGACGCTGCTGGCAGGCTCGGCCGAGGTGGAGATCGCCGGCACGGTCACCCCGCTGCAGCCGCCGGACACCACCTACGTCGAAGCCGGCGTCGAGCACGCGTTCCGCAACACCGGGGACACCCCGATGAAGATCCTCTGGGTGTACAGCTCGGCGTACGTCACCCGTACGTTCGCCGCCAGCGGGGTGACGGTCGAGCATCTCTCGCCAGCCGACCAGATGGTCCCCGACTGAGCTTTTTTACCGAACGCCAGTGCCCGCCCGGTCGGGCGCCTGACCCGGCCGCCGCCGCTAACGGGCATTGTGCTTGACCGCCGGCCCGGCCGCGCCTAACGTAGCCCGCAACTTCACCACAAAATTGTCGCCAAAATTAGCTGACTCTCTGTCATTGCCGTCGGAGGCTTGCGTGCAGGCATCCCACCCGTGCGGGCCGCCATGCTGACGGCCACGGCGCCCACCGAGTGGGCCAGTCGCCTGGTCCGGGGTGCTTACGACCTGCATGTGCACGTCGAGCCGGACGTGATGCGCCGCCGGGTCACCGACCTGCAGCTGGCCCGGCGCTGCTGGGACGTCGGGCTGGCCGGCTTCGCGCTCAAGTCGCACTACGTGCCGACCGCGGAGCGCGCCAGCGTGCTGAACGACGCGCTGAACGGGGCGGTCCAGGTGCTCGGCACGCTGACCCTCAACGCGGCGGTGGGCGGGATGAACCCGCTGGCGGTCGAGATCGCCGCCCGGGAGGGCGCCCGGATCGTCTGGATGCCGACCCTGGATGCGGCCAACCACCGGGACAAGGCCGCCGACCTGCCGCCGGGCGCGACCCCGCCGGTGTGGCTGGCGCTGCAGCGCGAGCTGGATGAGCAGGGCATCACGGTGCAGCCGGTGCCAGTGCTGGACGCCGCCGGCCTGCCACTGCCCGCGACCCTGGAAGTGCTCCGGCTGGCCGCCCGGCACCAGCTGGTCGTGGCCACCGGCCACCTGTCCGCCCGGGAGGCCCGGGTCGTCGCCGAGGCGGCGTTCGAGGCCGGGGTGCGGCACGTCATCATCACCCACCCGGAGTTCCCGCAGCAGGACATGGGCCTGGCCGACCAGGTGGCGCTGGCCCGGCAGGGGGCGTTCCTGGAACGCTGCTTCACCACCCCGTTCACCGGAAAGTACGACTGGGCCAGGATGGTGGCCAACATCCGGGCCACCGGCCCGGAGCAGACCATCGTGACCACGGATCTCGGCCAGCCAACCAACCCGCCAGTCGAGGACGGGCTGGCCCTGATGGCCGACGCGTTGCAGAAGTCCGGATTCACCGATGAGGAGATCACCATCATGATCGTCGCCAACAGCAGGCTGCTGGCCGGCCCCGAGGCGCAGGACGGGACGCGGTGACCGCCGCGGCGGACACACCAGGGGCGGGGCGGCGGCTGCTCGTGGTCAGCGCGCACGCGGCCGACTTCGTCTGGCGGGCGGCCGGCTACATCGCGCTCACCACCGAAGCCGGCGCCGAGGCGCACGTGGTGTGCTTGTCGTTCGGCGAGCGGGGCGAGTCGCCGGGCGCCTGGAAGCAGCCGGGCATGACGCTGGACAAGGTGAAGGAGATCCGCCGGGCCGAGGCCCAGGCGGCTGGCGACGCGCTCGGCGCGATCATGCACTTTCTGGACAAGGGCGACTACCCGCTGCCGGACAACGAGGCGATGCTGCTGGAGCTGGCCGAGCTGATGCGCGCGACCGCCCCGGACGTGATCCTCACCCACGCCAAGGCCGACCCGTACAACTACGACCACCCGGTGGCCGCCGACCTGACCATCCGGGCCCGGGCGGTCGCCCAGGCGCTCGGCCGGGAATCCGAGTATCCGCCGCTGGGCGCGCCGCCGGTGTTCCGGTTCGAGCCGCACCAGCCGGAGATGTGTGAGTTCAAGCCGGACGTGCTGGTGGACATCACCCCGGTGTTCAGCCGCAAGACCGCGGCCATGGCCGCGATGGGCTCCCAGGAGCATCTGGTCCGCTACTACAGCGCGCTGGCCGAGCGGCGCGCGGTGCAGGCGGTGCGCAACGGTGGCGCGCCGGGCATCCGCTACGCCGAGGCCTATCAGCGGATCTTCCCGCAGGTAAGCCCGGTGCTGGCATGAAGCCCGTGATCGTGGTCAACCCGCCGCGGGCCGATGCCGCGGTGGTCGCCGAACTGGGCGAACTCGGCGTGGCCACGGTGCACGAAGCGGCCGGCAAGGCCGGGCTGCTCGGCACCACGCTGCGGCCGGCCTGGACCGGCGCCCGGGCCGCGGGCACCGCGGTCACCGTGCTGTGCGGGCCAGGCGACAATCTCATGGTGCACGCGGCCGTGGAGCAGGCCCGGCCGGGCGACCTGCTCGTCGTCACCACCACCTCGCCGTCCAGCGACGGGTTCATCGGCGAGCTGATCGTCACCTCGCTGGCGTCCCGGGGCGTGACCGGCCTGGTCACCACCACCGGGGTGCGTGACGTGGCGGAGATCACCGACGCCGCGTTCCCGGTCTGGTCCGAGCACGTCAGCGCGCAGGGCACGCTGAAGGCCACCCCCGGCTGCGTGAACGTGCCGATCGTCGTCGGCGGGGTGGTGGTGCACCCGGGCGACGCGGTGGTCGCCGATGACGACGGGGTGGTCTGCGTCCCGCGGGCGCGGGCCGCCGAGGTGGCGGCGGCGGGCCGGCTCCGGGTGCAGCGCGAGACCGAGGCCCGGGCCGCGTTCGCTCAGGGAGAGCTCGGCCTGGACCGGTACGATCTGCGCGCGGTGCTGGACCGGCTCGGTGTCCAGTACGTGCCGGCCGACCCGGAGGAGGCGGCCACGTGACCGATGACGTGGCGGTCCTGGACGCGCTGCGGGACGCCATCCTGGACGGCGAGTTCGCGGCCGGCCAGCGGCTGGTCGAGGTGGACCTGTGCGAGCGGTTCGGCTGCAGCCGGTTCGCGGTGCGCGCCGCGATCCCGGTGCTGGCCAGCGAGGGACTGATCGAGCTGCAGCGGCACCGCGGCGCCCGGGTCCGGGTCATCCCGGTCGAGGAAGCGATCGAGATCACCGAGGTACGGCGGCTGCTGGAGGGCCTGACCGCGGCCCGCGCCGCCGAGCGGATCACCCCGCCGCAGGCCGCCGAGCTGGCGGAGATCATCCAGGAGATGCGCGACGCGGTGGCCGCCGCCGAGCTGCTCCGGTACAGCGACGCCAACGCCCGGCTGCACAGCCTGGTCCGGGTCATCGCCGCGCACGACACCGCCACCGCCATCATCGAGCGGCTGCGCGCCCAGCTGGTCCGGCACCAGTTCGCGCTGTCCCTGGTGCCCGGCCGCCCCGCGGTGTCGCTCGGCCAGCACGAGCGCATCGCGGCCGCGATCATCGCGCGCGACCCGGCCGCGGCCGAGGTGGCCATGCGGGACCACATCACCAGCGTCATTGAGGCACTGAGGAATCTGCCACCCGATCAAGCCAGCCGGACGTGGGCGGGAACGGAAGGCGCCGGGCGTGCCGCCGGCGCCAGGAGGTGAGCATGCCATGACCGGTGACCAGCAGGCCCCAATCGCCGAGCGGTGCCGCGACATCGCCCACGTGTCGGCGGTCGAGTTGCGCTCCGCGGTGCCCGAGCAGACCGTTGACTTCTTCGTCCGGCTGCTCGGCATGTCCGAGGTCGCCCGCGAGGGCCCGCGCACCTACGTACACGCCTGGGACGACTACGAGCGGTTCACCGTGTGCGTGACCGGGAGCGAGACGTCCGGCATCGGCCGGACCTGGCTGCGCGCAGCCAGCCCGGCGGCGCTGCAGCGCCGGGTGCAGGCCATCGAGGCCAGTGGGCACGGTATCGGCTGGACCGACCCGCAGCAGGGCATCGGCCCGGCCTACCTGTTCACCGACTCCGACGGCCACGAGATGGCGCTGTACTGGGAGACCGAGTGGTACGTGGCGCCGGAGGGGCAGCGCCCGGCGCTGAAGAACCAGGCCGCCCCGTTCCCCGGGCGGGGTGCCAACGTGCGCCGGATCGACCACGTCAACTACCTGGCCGCGGACATCCCGGCGGTGGCCCGGTTCCTGCCGGACGTACTCGGCGCCCAGCTCACCGAGCAGATCGTGCTGGACGACGGGGTCCCGTCGGCGGTCTGGTACCACGTGGCCGACAAGAGCTACGACCTGGTGTACACCAGCGACTGGACCGGCTCGGCGGGCCGCCTGCATCACGTCGCGTTCGCCACCGACCAGCGGGAGGACATCCTGCGCGCGGCCGACGTGATGCTGGAGGCCGGCATCCACATCGAGACCGGCCCGCACAAGCACGCCATCCAGCAGACGTTCTTCCTCTACGTCTGGGAGCCAGGCGGCAACCGGATCGAGCTGTGTAACGCCGGCGCCCGGCTGGTGCTGGCCCCCGACTGGCGGCCCATTTCGTGGAGCCGGGCGGAGCGGGCCAAGGGCCAGGCGTGGGGGCTGCAGACCATCGAGACGTTCCACACCCACGGCACGCCGCCAGTGGACGCGGCCGCCGGGCAGCCTGGATGACGGCGCCCGCGCCGGTCACCGTGGCCGTGCTCGGCCTGGGCGAGGCGGGTGGGCACATCGCCCGGGACCTGGCCGCCGCCGGGGCGCGGGTGCGCGGCTTCGACCCGGCCGTGCCCGCCCCGCCCGGGGTAGAGCCCGCGGCCGGTGACGCCGATGCCTGCCGGGGCGCCGACCTGGTGCTCAGCCTGACCACGGCCGGCCAAGCCGAGGACGCGCTGCGCCAGGCGCTGGCCGGCCTGGACGGCGGCACGGCGTACGCCGACCTCAACACGGCGGCGGCCGGGCTGAAGCAGCGGCTGGCCGCGCTGGCTGAGCAGGCCGGGGTGCCGTTCGCCGACGTGGCCATCATGGCCCCGGTGCCGCCGCGCGGTCTGGCCACCCCGATGCTGGCCTCCGGCCCGGCCGCGGCCGACGTGGCCCGCCTGCTCGGCGGCTGCGGCGGCACCGTCACCGTGTTGCCCGGCCCGCCCGGCGCGGCCGCCACCCGCAAGCTGCTGCGCAGCGTGTTCTACAAGGGCATGGCCGCCGCCGTGGTCGAGGCGCTGCGCGCCGCCGAGGCGGCCGGCCAGGCGGACTGGCTCCGCGAGCACATCGCGGCCGAACTGGCCGCCGCCGACGCGGACACCGCGAAACGGCTGGAGCAGGGCAGCTACCAGCACGCCCGCCGCCGGGCCCACGAGATGGCCGCGGCCAGCGAAATGCTGGACGAGCTGGGCGTGCCGCCCCGGGTCGCCCGGGCCAGCCAGCACTGGCTGGAGGACCTGGCCTCTGCTGACGGCGACTGACTCAGGCTATTTCTTCCGCAGCAGGCCGATGATCAGGACGACGAGGGTGACCGTGCTGCCGAAGCACATGCCGCCGGTGAGCACTGCAGCCGGGACGCTCTGACCACCCAGTTTGTCCAGGATCCCGGCGCAGGTGCCGACGAATAGCGCGAACAGCACACCTATGGCCAGCCAGACCGGCACCAAGCTGTCTTCCGGCGAGGACGAAGAGCGGGCCATGAGTGCCCTCCTCGGTATCGTGTGCCTACCGCAAGCTCGCCTGGTCTGGACAGACGGTGTAAGATCGGCGTAAGACTGGACGACATCTTACAGCGGTTGACGGTAGCGTGCTAGCTAGAAGCGCAAGAGAGGGCCAATGCCGATCAGCGATGTGGCGACCGGGCCGACCGCCCAGCTAGCGAGAGCGCTGCAGTCGCTGCATGCCGCGAAGGGTGCGCCCAGCGTGCGAGCGCTGGCGCGGAAGATCGGCGACGTCAGCCACACCACCGTTGCCGACGCTCTGGCGGGCAGACGGGTTCCCTCGTGGCAGGTACTCGAAGGCATAGTCCGCGCCTTGGACGGAGACGCGGAACCGTTCAGGCAATTGTGGCTGGACGCCAGGGCGGCCGGCGGCGCGAGGGCCAGTGCCGCCCCGGCAACCGACGTAGATTTCGTGGATCGCTATCTGCGCCAGGTCATCTCGGATACGGATTGGCTGGACATTCAGGGCGCTGGTACCAGTGGCCGGGCGGCGTTCGAGGAACTCTATATTCCACAGCGAGTGGTCGCCGAATCCGGAGGGAACGAGCTGGACTTGCAAGCGCTCGACGATCGACTCGAGCGCGTTCTCCTGCTCGGCGACCATGGCATCGGCTTGTCAACGGCTTGTCGCGCGCTCATGCGACGACACGCTGAGCGCAACAGGGAGGCTCCCTTCTCCGTCCAGCTTGGCGAATTCGCGGATATGATCCCCCCCGCCCGGTCGGTTGTGGCGCATATCGAGCATGTAACCGAAACCATCTACCAGGTCCGGCCGCCCGAGGGGGCGCTGACGCGACTGCTGTCCGCAGGACAGGCCCTGATCATCTTCGACGGCCTGGCCGAGGTGACGGCCACCGCAGCCAAGTCGGTGGTTTCGATCATCGAGGCGTTCTGCCGAGAGTTTCCTGCGGTGCACGTCCTAGTAACCGACCGCCCCGGGGACGCGCAAGCCCGCCTTGATCCCAACCGTTTCGCGCAATTCCGGCTGATGGGGTTTAGCCGGAATCAAGTCATGGAGTACGTACGCAGGTGGTTCGCGCTTGCTCCGTCTCTGCATAACAAGGACCGGCAGGATCTCGCTCGAGCCCTGCTTGAGCAGAGCACCCTGCCGCCAGATGCCCTACTCAGCCCGCTGCGGGTAAGGCTCGCCTGTCAGGTATATGCGAGAGACGGTGTGCTTCCTGCTGAGTTGGCTCTCACGCCTAATGATCAGTTGGGCGTTTCCGTCTCTGCCGGAGGCAGCCAGTCGGCTGTACCGGGGACTATCCCGGCCAGAATCCTGTTTGTGGACGACGAGCAAGAGTGGCTGGGCCTCATCAAGCATGCGTTGCCGGATTACTACGTTGACACCGCCTCTACGTATAGTGAGGCACTTCGGCTACTTGGAACCGGGGAGCCCTATGCTGCCGCGCTGATTGACCTGAACCTCATAGGCTCTGGAGACCAGCTTGGCGGCGGGATCCTAACTATTTTGCGGGACGACTATCCATCCACTAGGCGCATAGTCGTAACCGGTCTTCCCCCTACTTCCGTGCGATCGCTATTCGAAAGATATGATCTGGACGATATAGTCCTCAAGGGTTCCAGTTTTTCGCTGGCTGACGTCCGGGAAGTGGTCTCGCACGCGCTGGCGCGTAGCCAGCGCAACGACACCGGCGGAGTGCCGCCGCGAGACTCGGAGCCTGCCTAATGGAAGAATGGGAGCGCCTTCTTGACGAGCTCCGCACCAAACTCGCCGTTCGCGAGCAGGAGCTACAACTCCTCCATGCAGTTGATCTCCGATTGCTTTCCGAAGAGCAACAGCCCGAAGAATTGTTTTCCTTCATCGGTGAGCAGTCTCGGAAGCTGCTCCAAGCAGATCACGTCACGATCTTGCTACGACGAGGCGCCTTTCTCGAACCAATATACTCCAGTATTGAATCGGTGGTAGGGCAGCGAATCCCAATTTCTGATTCGCTCGCCGGGCTATGCCTAGAAAATAATTCAGCCATTGAGATATCGGATCTCGAGGATAGTCCGCTCAAGACGAGATACGTTCCGCTTCGTGGATATGCGGGGCCGCCGACACGGAGCCTACTAGCCGCTCCAATCCGAATCCGCGACACCGTGGCCGGTGTACTGAATGCAGAAAGCGGCCGCACCGATGCGTTTAAGTCCACGCATGAGAGTTTCTCGGCTGCGCTGGCAGCCCAGATTGCGATCGCATTGCAGCGAACCCAACTGCTTGCGAGCACTGCTCTTTTTGCCGACATAGATCGGATGGCACTCTCAATCTATGACCCGAGGAGTGCTATTCAAACGGCACTGCGGAGAGTCATGGATGAGCTCCAACGACTGGAGCATGTACCATACAGTGGCGCGCAGATAATGTTTCTTCGCGGTCAAGACGAACTCGAAATTGTGCACAGTACACACGCGCCAGACGTAGGACTGATCGTCCCCGTTGACAGGTCAATCCCTGGGCGCGCGATAAGAGAGCGTAGGACAGTAATTGTTAGCGATGTGCGCATTGATCCCGACTACGAGAGGATCCTTGGAAGGCAGACTTATAGCGAGATAGCTATCCCGATACGATTCAGTGATGATCTTCTGATTGGCGTTCTCAATGTGGAGAGCGAGGAAGCACACGCTTTTTCTGGATTTTATCAGGTCGTCCTGGAGAGTTTTGCGGCCAAGGTGCAAACCCTGCTCGCCTTCGCCAAGTTGCGCTCAGATGTGACCGAGGCTCTCGAACTTCGAAACGCGGACGACCTACTCGTCGCCATCGGCGACCAGACGAGCCACATGATCCACCGGATCAACAGCACAGTAGGCGCGATGCGTATGAGGATCCTGGAACTCGAGGGTATTCTTAGCTCCGGCCAGCAGGTTGATCAAGCGTTCCTTCAGGAATCTGTCATCGCTTTGAGAAAGCTAGCCGAACGCGCCCTTCAGATGCCAGAGGAAGTTACCCGTCTGCTCGGCGCGGATGGCGCCACTATCGACATCAACGAGTGTGTGAGGCAAGCTCTGCTCCGGCGCGAATTGCCTCCTGATGTGACCATAGAGCTGAGCCTCGACGAAGACATACCGCCGCTTGCCCTCTACAACTTCGACATAGTCGTGCAAAATCTAATTCAGAATGCCCTAGATGCGATACGGGGTCATGGAGAAGTGGCGATAACCACGGCGCTGGTGCGCCCGCTGGCGTTGGGGGGATATGTCCAGCTTGCGGTAAGAGATAATGGCTCCGGTATCCCCGCGGACATTCAAGAAAGGTTGTTCGAGCTAAACTTTTCCACTAAGCGCGGCGAAGAAAGGGGCCTAGGCTTTGGGCTGTGGTGGGTCCGTAACTTCGTCCGTCGGGCGCGGGGGGACATCACAGTTCGCAGCGCAGTCGGCGAGGGCACCGAGATGATCGTGAAGATACCCCTGGAGCGGATGGCTGCAGACGGTGTCGGTAATGCCAATGACCGGGCTTAGCTGAGCGCTAAGCGCCCCAGTCGGGGGGCGGGTCCTGGCGGCCGGGCTTGACTTGCCAGTACTCCCACAGGTCGGAGCACCGGCCGTCCGGGGCGAAGCGGAGCAGCAGGCAGCCGGGCAGGGTGATCTCGCCGTCGTCCGGGTCGTCCATCGTGGTCCACCACTCCACCGCCATCCGCCCGGCCGTGCTGACCGGCCGTCCCATCTGGACGATGACCGCGCGCTGCCGGCCGGCGCCGCGCTGCCAGTAGGCCCGGATGGCGTCCCGGCCCAGGTACGGCTCACGGAACACGCTCGACCGGTACGACGCGTCCAGGGTGAACAGATCCACGATCTCGTCGGCGTCGCCGGTCTCCCAGGCCCGCCGGTACCGTTCGATCCATTCCTCGCGGGTCATCGAGGCTCCAGGTGGGCCGGGCCGGGCCGCGGTCAGGCGGCCTGCACGGCGGGCTTGAGCGTGTCCGCGCACCACTGCCGGAACGTGGTCGGCGTGTCGATCGCGTTGCCTGGGCCGCGGCGGACGCCGTTGTCCAGGCCGTTGTCCTTGGCGATCATCATGTCTAGCATGCCCTGGGCCATGGCGTCCGAGATGCCATGCCCGGTGAGCTGGTCGCGGAACGCCTGGCCGGGGATCTGCTGGTAACGCACCGGGCTGCCGAGCACCTCGGAGATGATGGCGGCCATGCCGGTGCCGGACAGGTCCTCGGGGCCACCCGCTTGACGCCCTGGTCCCGGATGGCTTCGGCGGCCGGCCGGGTGAACCCGGTGTAGGCCGCCTCGACGCTGGCCGAATGGTTGTCCGTGGGCAGCAGCCAGAACAGCGCATCGGCGCCGGCCAGGGCACGGGCGGCGACCCCGGGGTCGCCGTGCGAGCCCTGGATGACTTCGACCCGGTCGCGGACGCTGGCGGGCAGCCGGGCCGGGTCGCGCACGATGACCCGGACTGGTTCGTCCCCGGCCAGCACGTTGGCTAGGACCTGGTGCCCGATGTTCCCAGTCGGAGCGGTGATGACGATCATGGCGATTCTCCAGGCAGACTGAGTCAGGTAGCCGAACTAAGTAAACTCTACCGTACCGTTTACTTTTGAGGAATGCACGTCGATGAGCGGAGAGGGCGAACCCCAGCGCCGGGGTGAACAGCGGCGGGGCGCGGAACTACGCCGCCACATCCTGTTCGCGGCCAAGGACGTGTTCCTGGAGACCGGTTACGAGCGGGCGTCGATGGACGCCGTGGCGGCGCGCGCCGGGACCTCCAAGCGCTCGCTGTACGCGCACTTCGAGAGCAAGGACAAGCTGTTCCTCGCCGTCCTGGACTTCGTCCGCGAGCTGTACCTGCGCCGGCTGCAGACACCGGACGCGTACGCCGCGGACCCGGTTGAGGCGGTGACGCTGTTCTGCGCCCGGTTCCAGCAGCTGATCGTCTGGGAGCCGCAGGTGCGGACCTGCCGCCTGAGCATCACCGAGGCCGAGCGGCTGCCCGGCAGCTCGGCCGCCTACTTCGACGGCATGTTCGCCAGCAGCTACCAGCGGCTGAGCGCCTACCTGGCTGGCCAGTACGGGATGGACCAGGCGGCCAGCACGGCGCTGGCCGAGGACCTGCTGGCGCGCACGGTGCTGCCCCGGTTGTTCCGCACGCTCCTCGGCGTCGAGGACCCGGTCAAGGACTCACCGGACGAGGCCACGCTGGCCCGGGACGTCAACCTGGCCTCGATCCGCCAGCTGGTCTCCGGCGTGCTGGCTGACCGCACCATCACCGCTGGCTCAGTACCTGGTCCAGAAGCCGACTGAACTGCTGCGGCAGGGCGGCGAACCCGCCATGGTCGCCGGGGAACTCAACCGCAGGCGAGCCGAGCTCGGTGGCGAGAGCCACCGCCGTGCGATTGGCCAGCTGACCCGCCGAGGTGGCGCCCACGCCGATCACGATGCGCGCCGGAGCGGCGCGCAGCGCCGCGATGTCCGGTCGGTAGTCAGTAGTCGGGCGGAGCAGGTGGGCGAGGAAATGGCCGGTGGTGGCGCGCATCCGGGCGATCTGTTCCGGCGACGGCTGCCACTGCGGTCCGCCTGCCGGCGGCCCAGCCGGGCCGTTGCCGAGGCCGGTATGAGCCATGAACTTCTGCATGGCCTGGCCCGGCCCGGCGGTTCGGTAGGTGTCGTAGATGTCCTGGATTTCGGCGCGCCGCTCAGCCCGGTCCGGCAGCAGCTCGATGACCGGTGGTTCGTGCGCGACCAGCGTGCCGACCTGGTCCGGGTGGGCGGTGACCAGGGCCAGCCCGACGACGGCCCCGCCGCTGCTGCCGAAGATGCCCGCTGGGCCGCCGCCTAGCGCCGCCACCAGCCGGTGCACATCATCGGCCTGCAGCTCCGGCGTCACGTCCTGATCGGGGTCCTCGGTGCTGCTGTTGCCGATGCCCCGTGGGTCGTAGGTGACCACGGTGTACCGGTCGGCCAGCGCGTCGGCCAGGCCAGTGAACCCGGTGCTGTCCATCGGCGACCCGATGAGCAGCAGCAGCGGGCCAGTGCCGCGCTGCTCGTAGTACAGCCGTGCGCCGGGCGCGTCCACAGTGTGCGTCGTCGGCTGGGACTCGGGCATGGCGGGCCACCCTTCACTGCGTCATGGTCAATGGCGCTCACCATATGACCGAAGCGGGCTGGCAGACTCATCGTGCAACGGACAGCGCGAGGCGGCGGCTGTACCAGCGCAGCAGGCTCGCCGAGCCGTCCGCCCGTGGCACCCCGGCGAACGCGATGACCAGATCGCGGCCCGGCGAGACGTACAGGCCCTGGCCGCCGTGACCGCCTTTGAACAGATCGCCGTCGGCCATGGCGAAGTTCCACTGACGGCTGGCCGGCGGCAGCTCAGGGCCGTACGCGGCGGTGATGTAGTCCGGCAAGCTGGCCGGATCGTAGTCGTGCAGTTCCGGGCGGCCGCCGGCCTGAATCAGCCGCAGGTGCCGGGCCGTGATGATGTCCGCGTCCGATACCAGCCCGCTGCTCGGCGTGAACAGCATGCCGAACCGGGCCAGGTCCCGCAGCGTGATGGACAGGCCGCCGTGGCTGCCCGGCGCACCAGCCGCGGACCCGGACAGCTGGGCGGGCGCCTCGAACCCGGCCTGGCTCCAGATCTCGCGCCGGAGCACCTCGGCGAACGGCCGCCCGGTGGCCCGCTCGATGAGCCAGGACAGCACGAACGTGTTGACGCTGACGTACTCGTAGCGCTGCCCCGGCGGGCGGCCCGCGGGCAGGCTCGCGGCGAACTCATACGGGGACGGCACCAGGTCGTCACCGGCCGGCCGCCAGCCCAGCGTGGCCTCGAACCGGTAGAACGGATGATCAGGATCGGTGCATGCGCCGGGGGTGTTGTCGTCCCGGCAGCCGATGCCCGACGCCATGCTCAGCACGTCCCGGATGGGCACCCCGGCCCAGCCCGAGCCGGCCAGTTCGGCAACCACCGCATCGACCGGCGCGGTCAGGTCGAGCACCCCACGCTGCTCCAGAATGCCGACCAGGGCCGAGGTGAACGCCTTGGTCACCGACATCATGAAGTGCCGCTGGCCGGGGGCCATCCGCGGGTAACGCTGGTAGACGACCCGCCCGCCCAGCACGACGACGATCCCGCTGACCGGCCCGTGCGCCACGTAGTCGTCCAGCGTCACGCCGGGCTCGACGGCGAATCGCCCGATGCTGGCCTGCTCGGCGCTCTCCAGCCGGGCTGCGGGCCGGGCCACCGGGATCTCCACCCACGGGAGCAGTTCGCCCGCGTTCAGATATGCCCAGGCCGACGGCTCGCCGCCCAGATCCCAGTTGGCCAGCGTGACTCCCGGCGGGGGTGGCACGGCCGCCTGCTCAACCCGGTGGGATCAGGGTGGCCAGCCCGTCCAGCAGCCAGTCCAGGATCTGCTCGAACGTCTGCGGCCCGGGCTCGTCCCGGGCTGGGTCGGCGGCCCAGCGGCTGAAGTGCGGGTAGCCACCGCCGGCCGCGATCCGGGCCAGATACGGCGCGGCCGCGCTGGCCAGGTCGGCGTCGGTGGCCAGCCCGGTCCGGCTGCGCATGGCCTGCTCCTCCAGCAGGGCCAGGCCAGAGCCGAGCACATGGCCGAGCACGGTGTTGACGAACCCGATCCGGGTGGGCGCGTCCAGGCCGAGCGGGTCGAGCTCGGCCAGCGCGGCGTCGAACAGGCCGAGGGCATGCGGGCCCAGCGGGGGCCGGCTGAACGCGAGCCGGGCGAACCACGGGTGGCGCCGCACGGCCGCCCAGCCGGTCTGACCGAGGCCACGCAGCGCGGCCCGCCAGCCCTCGCCGGTGGGCACCTGGATCTCGGCGTAGATCTGGTCGGTCATCAGATCGCTGAGCCAGTGCTTGCTGCCCACGTAGCGGTACAGCGCCATCGGACTGCGCACGCCAAGACGCGCGGCCAGCGCTCGCATAGTGATCTCGCCGTCCAGCTCGTGGTCGGCCAGCTCGATGGCGGTGGCCACGATCCGTTCCCGGCTCAGCTGCTCGGTGGTCTTCGGCCGGGACGGCTCGTCGAACCAGACCAGTCCGGCGGCTGCCGGACCCGGGTCGGAGGCAGTCATGGTGGACACACCTTAACAGGTCGTGTACAACGTACATCATGAGTGGACAACGTACACCAACTCAGTCAGACAACGGCGTGCTGATCGCCGGCGGGGGGCTGGTCGGCCTGACCGCCGCCCTGGTGCTGCGGCACCATGGCGTGCCGGTGACACTGGTAGAGCGGCGGGCGGCCACCTCACCGCAGCCCAAGGCGCGCCGCCTGCACATGCGCAGCATGGAGATCTTCCGCGAGCTCGGGCTGGCCGCCGCGGTGCACGCGGCCGCCCGCGACCTGGCCGGGCACGACCACATGGCCGCCGGTCGCACCCTGGCGGAAGCGCGCCAGCTTCCGCTGTGGCAGCCCGCTGGCCCGGCTGGGCGGGCCATCGAGGCCAGCCCGGAACTGCCCTGCCTGATCGCTCAGGACCTGCTCGAACCCGTGCTCCGCGCGGCCGCGGAAGACGCCGGGGCGCGGGTCCGGTTCAGCACCGAACTGGCCGGCTTCACGCAGACCGCGGAGCACGTGTCGGTACGGCTGCAGGACCGCGGCAGCGGCGCGGAGCAGCGGCTCCAGGTCCAGTACCTGATGGCGGCGGATGGGGCACGCAGCCCAGTCCGTGAGGCGCTGTGCATCCCGCGGACCGGGCCGGGCGCCCTAGGCCAGCCGATGGTGAGCGTGTACTTCCGGGCCGACCTGGGCGGCGTAGTCCGCGGCCGGGAGTTCAACCTGTGCCAGATCGATCACCCGGCGGCCCGCGGCGCGCTGGCCTCCATCGACGGGCGGTACCGCTGGGTGTTCAGCAGCCGGGGTGGGCGGCTGGATCGGGACTGGCCGGGGCTGCTGCGTACCGCGCTCGGCGTGCCCGCGCCCGATCTGCGGGTGCTCAGCGTGCTGCCCTGGCAGCCGGAGATGCGGCTGGCCAGCCAGTTCAGCCACGGCCGGGTGCTGCTGGCCGGCGACGCTGCGCATGTCATGCCGCCGTACGCGGCCAGCGGCGCCAACACTGGTATTGCGGACGTGCACAACCTGGGCTGGAAGCTGGCCGCCGTGCTGCACGGCCCGGCCCGGCCGGCCCTGCTGGCCTCTTATGATGCTGAACGCCGGCCTGCGGCCTGGTTCGCCGCGGAGCAGTCGGGCCGTCGCCGGCCAGACCTCCGGGCCGCGCCCGATCCGACGCTGGCCCATCCGTACGTGCTGGCCGCCGGCGGTTTCCAGTACCCGGCCGGCGCTATCGCACCGGACCCGGAGCAGGCTGCCGACCCGGAACCGGTCACCGAATTCGCGCCAGCCGGCCGGGTCGGCACCCGCATCCCGCACCGCTGGCTGGACCGGGCGCGCACCCGGTCCACCCTGGACCTGGCCGGCCCCGGCTGGGCGCTGGTCTCCGGCGGCGCCAGCACCGCCCAGCACATTGACGTGGATTTCCTCGCGGCTGGCGAGTGCCTGCTGCTCCGCCCGGATCACATCGTGGCCTGGCGCGGCACCGGCCCGGAGGCCGCTGCCCAGGTACAGGCCGCGTTGCTGGCTGGCTAGCCACCGGGTCCGGCGGCCGCGATGAGCCGGGCGAGCGTGCTGGCTAGCCATTGCTGGTACTCGTCGCTGGTCCAGCCGAGTGTGTCGCGGGCCAGCCGGTACGTCTGCACCCGGTGGCCACCGCGGCCGCCCGGGAGCGCGCTTACCTCGCGAGCCAGGAGGCCTGACCGGCGGCCGGTATGTCGGGTGCCGCCGGTTAACATTTCCTGCCATGGCAATCGCGCGATTCAAGGATCTGTGCCTGGATGCGGTCGATCCGGCCCGGCTCGGCCAGTTCTACGCGGCCGTGCTCGGCCGGACCTGGGAAGCCGACGACGAGGGGGAGGGCGTGCTGCGCGGGCCGACGCCGCAGCACACCATCTGGATCAACCGGGTCGCTGAGGAAAAGTCGGTCAAGCACCGGGTGCATCTGGACGTCTTCGCGCGGGACCTGGCGGACCTGACGGCACTGGGCGCGACCGTGCTGGCGCCGCAGCAAGGCGACCAGCCCTGGACCCTCATGGCCGACCCGGAGGGCGGCGAGTTCGACGCGTTCCTGCCGGCCGAGTTGCCGGCCGAGCGGCTGCATGGGCTGGAGGTGGACTGCGCCGATGCGGAGGCGCAGGCCAGCTGGTGGGGCGAGGTGTACGGGGTCGAGGTGACCAGGTACGACGGCTGGTTCGCCCTGGAGGGCGTGCCCGGCATGCCGATCGATGCCATGGACTTCGCGGACGTGCCGGAGCCGAAGCGGGTGAAGAACCGGATCCATTGGGATGTCACGGTGCCCGATGTGGCGCCGCTCGTCGCGGCCGGGGCGACCGTGCTGCGCAAGCCGGACGGCGAGGTCCGCTGGCACGTGCTGGCCGACCCGGAGGGCAACGAGTTCTGCGCGTTCACCCGGTAACGGGCGGGCCCTGCCGGATCCGGGCCAGCGCATCGGCCGGGGTGCCGCGCCACCAGCCCAGCGCCTCGATCCACCAGGTCAGCCCGGCGTCCACGTAAGGGGCCACGTGCCGATTGCCGCGGTCTGGCGTGGACCCGTCGGTGCGGCCCTCCAGGGCCACGTCGAACGGCCCGGGCGACGAGCGATGCTCCCGGGTGTACCGGAGGACCGCGCGCAGTTCGTCCGGCGGCATGGTCTCGCCCAGGCCGTAGTCGCGATGGGTGGGCATCACGCCGTCCCACCGGGCGGCCCGGCGGAACGGCGCCTGGTTTGGCCAGCGGCCGCCGACCCAGACCGGAATCCTGGGCTGCTGCACCGGGCGGGGCCGCATCGTCACGTCCTCGGCGGTCAGGTACTCCCCGTGCACGGTGACCGGTTCGCCGCGCCACAGCGCGTCGAGCAGGTGCAGCGACTCATCCAGCCGGGCCGCCCGTTCCTTGGCGTCCCCGGACTCGCCGAACGCGGTGAACTCCCCGGCGTATGCACCGAGCCCGGCGCCGAACACCAGCCGCCCGCCGGACAAGTGGTCCAGTGTCACCGACTCCCGCGCCACCTTGCCCACCCGGCGGCGGGCCAGCACGTTGATCAGGATGCCCAGCCTGACCCGCGCGGTCCGCGCGGCGATCGCCGAGATCGCCACGACCGGGTCGGCGACGGCCCAGTCCGGGTCGTGCCACAGCTGGTGGTCCCAGACGAAGAAGCCGTCCCAGCCGTGTTCTTCAGCCGCCACGGCCAGCTCGACCAGCAGCACCGGGTCGCCGAACGGCCCGACATTGGGCACGCCTACCGCGCAGCTAACCACTCCGCTCACAGCGTCACCCTAGTGCGCGGCCGGCCGCGCGCCGAGGCTGCTTGACTGGGCGGGTACTGGCGTTCCGGAAAAGAGAAGTGGGTGGACGGATGGGCAAGCTCGGCCTGGGGCCGGTGGGCCTGGCCCTCAACGTCTCGGACAGCTACCTCGCGGAGGCGGCCGAGGCGGAGCGGCTGGGCTATTCGGCCATCTGGCTGCCCGGCGGGCAGCTGGACGATCTGGCGCGGCTCGCCGACCTGGTCCAGGCTACGACGGCGGTGCCGGTCGGATCGTCGATCATCTCGCCGGACGTCTATCCCGCGGATGCGGTCAGCGCGCTGTACGGGCGGCTGGAAGCCAGCGCGCCCGGCCGGTTCATTCCGGGCCTGGGCGGCTCACAGCAGCCTCGCTCGCTGGCCGCGCTGCACGCCTACCTGGACCAGCTCGACCAGGCCGATCCGCCGGTGCCGGGCGGCCGGCGGCTGCTGGCCGCGCTCGGCCCGCGCAAGCTCGAACTGGCCCGGGACCGGTGCGCCGGGGCCATCTCCCTGCTGGTCACGCTGGACTACCTGGCCGAGGCGCGGCGGATCCTCGGCGCACAGGCGATCCTGGTGGTGGACCAGATGCTGGTGCTGGACACCGACCCGGGCCGGGCCAGGGAAACCGCCGGCCGGCCGCTGCGCTTCCTGGCCGGCCTGCCCGGGTACCAGGCCAGCTTCGCCCGGATGGGTCTCGACGCCGCCGAAACCGACCGGCTGGCCGACGAGCTGATCTTCTGGGGCGACCCGGGCACCGTGTCCGCGCGGATCGGCCAGCTGCACGAGGCGGGCGCGGACCACGTCATCCTGCATGTGCTGAGCGAGGGCGGCCAGCCCGGCCCGATCGAGGCGGCCCGGGCGCTGGCCGGCCGATGAGTTTCCGGCGCCGCGGCCGTCAGCACTGCGGAAGGGAGAACTCATGGCACTGCCCGTTGTGCACTTCGAGATCATCGGGACCGACCCGGCCCGGCTGCGCAGCTACTTCGGCGAGCTGTTCGGCTGGGAGTTCGACACCAGCGCCCCGGTCGCGGCGGCGGTGTCCGAGCCGGACAACTACGGTTTCGTGACCCGGACCACGACCCCGGACGGGACCGGGATCCCGGGCGGGGTCGGCGGCGGCCCGGGCTACCACAGCCAGGTGCTGTTCTACGTCGGCGTGCCCAGCGTCGAGGCCGCCCTGGAGCGGGCCGAGAGTCTGGGAGGCAAACGCGTGCTCGGCCCGGAGCGGGCGCCGACCGGGCTGGTCATCGGGCACTTCACCGACCCGGAGGGCAACCTGATCGGGGTGGCTGGAACAGCCTAGGCCCGCTCCATCCCGAACCGGGCCATCAGCTCCCGTTCTTCCTCCGGGGTGGGCGGCTCGTCCCGGTGCCACAGGTCGTGCAGCGCGGCGAAGTAGGCATCCATCGCAGGGGCGTGGATGACCAGCAGCCGGGCGGGCTGACCGGACACGTTGCCGAACGTGTGCGCGGTGCCCCGGGGCACCAGCACGAACCCCTCCGGGCCGACCGTCAGGTCCTGGTCCGCGACGGTGACCAGGACCTGGCCGTCGAGCACGAAGTACGCCTCCGAGCAGTTCATGTGCCGGTGCGCGGGCGGGCGGCGGCCGCCGGGCGGCAGCGTGCGCTCCATTAGCGACAGGTCGCCGTCGTCCAGCTCGGCCAGCGCCTTGAACATCATCACGCTGCCGCGCGCCTCGAACCGCGCGTGACCCTCACCTGGGCCGAGGACTTCAGTCACCCCAGTAGCGTGCCACGGGCGGCGTAGACGTCGGCCAGGAACCGGCCGACCGCGTCGTTGAACAGCGCCGGGGTCTCCCAGTACATCGAGTGCGGCGCCCCCGGCACGATCTCTACCTGAGCCCGGGGCAGCAGCTCGCCGGCCCGGCGGACCGTCGCGGTGCTCAGCACGCTGTCCTGCTCGCCGGCCAGCAGCAGCACCGGGAACGGCACCGCGTTCAGTTCGTCCAGGCTCGGGTCCGTCGCTGCCCAGGTTGCGCAGGTCGGCCATCTTGGCCGTGTTGAACGTGCCCATCTGCTGGAACAGGAACGCCCGGTCCGGGTGCTCGGCCCGGAACGCGGGGGTGAGCAGCCGGTCCAGCACCGGCAGCGCCGTGGCGGCGGCGCGGTCCGCCTTGACCAGCCCGGCCAGCTCCGGGTGCCGGATGCCGCCCAGCGAGTGGGCCAGCACCACCCCGGCCGCCCGGTCCGGCCGGTCCAGCGCGGCCCGCAGCGCGGCCGCGGCCCGATCGACTGGCCGACCAGTACGGCCTGCTGCGGGCCCCCGGCCTCGGCCACCGCGTCCAGCACGGCGCGGATGTCGCCCGGGAACGCGGCCGAGTCATGCTCGGCGTCCCACCGCGAGCAGCCGAAGCCGCGCAGATCCAGGGTGATCACCGTGTAGTCGCCGCGCAGCGCGGCGACCTGCTGCCACCAGGCCGCGTGGTGCCCGCCGGACCCGTGCACGAACAGCACGGCCGGGCCGCTGCCGTGCACCTCGTAGTAGAGCCGCGCCCCGTCCCGGGCGATCCAGCTCACCGGCTGGCCCCAGTGAAGGGGGAAGGGGAGGTGGGTGGGTCGGCCCGGGCCTGCTCGGCCGACTCGGAAGCGTCGGCCCGGGCCTTCTCGGCCGGGTTGTAGTCCGTCGGCGGCGGGAACTGGCGCCGGTGGTGGTAGACCAGCTCGATCATCGTGTGATCCGGGTCGTGGATGTAACAGAACATCGAGTTGTTCTCCGGCCGCATGATCGGCCGGGTGTGCCGGACGCCCAGCTCACGCAGGTGGGCGGCTTTGGCCCCTGGACAGGCCTGGCCCGACCGGTGCCACAATGCGAATCGTGGACACTACTCAATTCGAGAAGGTCAGGACGGGCCGTGGTTTCTTCGCGGCCCTGGATCAGAGCGGCGGCAGCACGCCCAAAGCGCTGGCCGAGTACGGCATCTCGCGGGACGAGTACAGTTCCGAGGCCGAGATGTTCGACCTGGTGCACGCCATGCGAACCCGGGTGATCACCAGCCCGGCGTTTGACGGCTCACGCATTCTCGCGGCGATCTTGTTCCTGCAGACCATGGAACGGGACGTCAACGGCGTCCCCACGGCCCAGTACCTGTGGAACGAGAAGAACGTCGTGCCGTTCCTCAAGGTCGACCTGGGGCTGGCCGCCGAGCAGGACGACGTGCAGCTCATGAAGCCGATCGACACTCTGGATGACGTGCTGGAGCGGGCACAGCGGCACCGGATCTTCGGTACCAAGATGCGGTCGGTGATCAAGGATGCGAATCCGGCCGGGATCTCGGCCATCGTGGACCAGCAGTTCAGCTACGCCGAGCGGATTCGCGAGGCTGGCCTGGTGCCGATCCTCGAACCCGAGGTCAGCATCACCAGCCCGCACAAGGAGCAGGCCGAGACGCTGCTGCGGGACGCCATCGGCAAGCAGGTCGCGGCGCTGCCCGCGGACGCCCGGATAATGCTGAAGCTCACCATCCCGACCCAGGTCGGCCTGTACGGCGAGCTGGCGGCTGATCCACGCGTCGTCCGGGTCGTCGCGTTGTCCGGCGGCTACAGCCGGGATGAGGCGTGTGCCCTGCTGGCCCGCGATCCCACGCTGATCGCCAGCTTCTCCCGTGCGCTGCTCGAAGATCTGACCGTCGACCAGACCGACGAACAGTTCAACGCCCAGCTGGAAGCGTCGATCGAGCAGATCTACCAGGCCTCAGTGCACAAGGAGCCGGTGGGTAGCTAGGCGGCGCGGCCGGGTGGGCCGTGGCTGTGCAGCGTCCGGCTGCGGTCGGGGCTGACTGCGGTGATCGTTCCGTCGGCGTGCAGGGTGAGACTCCAGCCCCACTGGTGCACCGCGGTCAGGTGGTGGAACGCGCACAGCAGGACCAGGTTGCCCAGCTTGGTCGAGCCGCCCTTGGCGCGCTCTTTGATGTGGTGGACCTGGCAGGCGGCCGGTGGGGTGTCGCAGCCAGGGAAGGCGCAGTGCCGGTCGCGGGCGATGACCGCGCGGCGCAGCGCGCCGGTGATCAGGCTGGTCGGGGTGCCGGTGTCCAGCGGCAGGCTGACTGACGGGGCCTGGTCCCCGGTCAGGCGGGTGCGCAGGTGCGCGGCCAGCCCGCCAGGGCCGGACAGCAGGTCGGCGGCGTGCCGGAGCAGGATCTGGTGCAGCCGGGCCGGCGTGCCGGGGTCTGGCGGTTCCGGGTGGCCGGGTGTGCTGGTGCCGGTGGCGAGCAGTTCGGCGGCCAGGGCGGCGAGCGCGGCGCGGTTAACGGTGCCGGTGACGATGGGGGTGATGGCCGCGTCGCACGCGTACGCCTGGGCGGCGCGGCCGGTCAGCCAGCCCGGCTGCCCCTCGGCCGCGGCCCGGGCGGCCTGGCCGGCGGTCCAGGCGGCTTCGGCGTCGGTGGCGCCGGGCAGGTCGCGGAGTTGGTCTAACGTCAGGTGCAGCTGGACCTGGGCCGGCTGCCCGGCCCGGTCGGGCAGGCACCCCGCCCCGATCAGCCGGCGGCACGCCTCCTCCAGGGCGTCGTGGCGGCGCTGCGGCGCGGTCCGCACATCCTCCGGCCCGGCCTTCTTGCCCAGCGCCTCCAGCACCGCCTGCAAAGCAGCCGCGCAGCCCGGGGTCAGATCACCCTCCAGCACCCCAGCACCGCCGAACGTCAGCCCGAGCCGCACCCGCCGCTCATCAAACCCGCCATCGCCATGCGGCCCGTCCGGGTCGGGGGTAGCGGTGCGGCGGCGCATCTCCTCCGCCAGCCCGGCCAGATCCGGCAGCACCCCACCACCCGCCGCCGCGGCCAGCAGAATCTCATCCGCGTCATCGCGGCCGTCCACGGGAAGCGCGTCGGTCCAGGTGCAGATGTGCCGCGCCCACGACGGGGACACCGCCCCCTCAGCTAACGCGGCGGACACCGCGGGGTGGGCGGCCAGGCGTTTCATCCAGCCCACCGCCCCGGCCGCCGCGCCTTTGGTGATCTGGGTCTGCCACTTCAGCCAGGCCCGCCCGGACTGCTGCCCATCATCTTCATGGGCGCCGCTCGAGCTGAAGGCGCCCAGCATCCGGGCATGCGCCGCCGTATACGCCGACTCAGCCTTGGCCAGGTCCCGTAAGCACCCGGCCTGCACCACGCCGGGCAGATCAGCGGCCGGCACCTGGTTCAAGTACGCCAGCCCGGACCGGACGGCGGCCAGCGCTTCCGCGACTGTGGATGGTGTACGCATGGCGGCCACCTCCTCCCAGGCTCAGCCGGTATCTCGAAGCTCTATTCGAAGACTAGCGCAGGCCACCGACAAAACCGGGCGCGGGCTAAGTCCCGGCGGAGCATCATGAGGCGTATGGCTGTGCTCGCGATCGCCACCTGCCAGTTCCCGGTCAGCGCAGACATCACCGCCAACCTGCGGCACATCAAGCGGCAGATGGACCTGGCCAGCCAGCGCGGAGCGCGAGTCGCCCACTTCCCGGAAGGCGCACTCTCCGGCTGGGCCGGAACCGACTTCCCGACCTTCGCCGGCTTCGGCTGGGACCAACTCCAGGACGCCACCACCTCTGTAATGAACCACGCGAACCGGCTCGGGATATGGGTGGTCGCCGGATCGGCACACCGGCTCACCGGCAGCCGCAAACCGCATAACAGCCTCTAGATCATCAGCGACTCCGGGCAGATCACCGACCGCTACGACAAGCGGTTCTGCTCAGGCGACCCGGACGGGCGGACCGGCGACCTGGCCCACTACAGCCCGGGCACCCACCTCAGCATCTGGACCATCGACGGCGTCCGCTGCGGCGCGCAGATCTGCTACGACTATCGCTACCCCGAGCTGTACCGCGAATACAGCAAGCGAGGCGTCCAGGTCATGTTCCACTCCTTCCACGCCGCCCGCCTCACCACGCAGCGTGCAGCCATCATGGAGCAGGCCCTTGGGCCGCGGTTCAAGCGGTACAACCCGGCCGCTACCTACACCTACCCGGGCATCACCATGCCCGCCGCCATGACCACCGCGGCCGCCTGCAACCACATGTGGATCAGCTGCCCAAACTCGTCAGCACCGGAGAGCTGCTGGGCAGCCTTTTTCGTTCGCGCTGATGGCATCACCACTGGCCGGCTCCGCCGGAACACCCCGGGGGTCCTGCTGTCCGCCGCGGACACCAGCGAGGAACTCTACGACTCGACCGCCGCCTGGCGGCAACGCGCCATCGATGGCACCCTGCACAGCGGCAGCCCAGTCACCGACCCGCGCTCCGCCGACCGCACCAGGCTCTGGCAGCAGGGCGCCTGAGCCACTGCCAATGGCAGATACTCAGCCCAGCGGGGTGGGCACGGCTACGCCGAGGGCGTCGGCGGCGCCGCTCAGCTCGCGCCACACCTTGGCGCCCAGCGGCAGGAACGCCGACACGTCCACGGCCAGCAGGAACCCGTTCTGCCGGTGCCGGTACCCGTCCGGCGAGCCGGAGTGATACCCCGGCACGATCGGGTTGGCTACCAGCCCACTGGCTAGCAGCTCGAACACCAGGCTCATCCCGGCCCCCTTGGCCCCACCGACCGGGAGTGGCACCTTGGCCTGCGCCGGGTCGGTGGTCGGCTCGCCATCGGCGGTCACCGCCACCCCGGGCGGCAGTTCGGTCCCGGCCGCATTGAGCTGGGCGATCCGGCCCAGCGCCATGACGGCGGTGGCCATGTCGAGCAGCACCAGCTCATGACGGCCGGCGGGTACCGCCACGGACAGCGGGCTGGTCGCCACGGCCGCCCCGCGGGCGCCCGGGTAAGCCATGTTCGGCATCCCGGCCACCACGCCCACCGCGGCCATGCCCTCGCGCGCCACCCGGCTGGTGTAGTAGCCGATCGCGCCGGTCTGCACCGTGCCCCGGACCGAGGCCCAGCCGATGCCGCAGTCGCGGGCCCCGGCCACCGCCTCGTCCACCGCCCGGTTCATCGCGACCGGGCCGGCGCGCAGCAGACGCGTTACCTCCGGTAGTCCTCAGGGTTGTCGATGTACTTTCCCGACGTATCCGCCATGGCGTTCTGTGACTGAGCTGGGGTGCCGTGCCCGTTATGATCACCTGACCCTGCTGTCCCGGGCGCATCGCCGGATTCAGCCGCCTTTTCCGCCGCCTGCAGCTTCTCCCGCTCGTGCGGACTGACGAAGCCGATGAACGCGTTGTTCTTGCACTTCTCCACCACGTCCAGGCCAGCGTTATAGGCCCGCTCGCTCATCAGCTCTGCCGGGAGCCCGATGGCGCATGCCTCGCGATAGTCGATCGGGAAGAGGTGATGGGTGTAGCTGTAGACGAGGCGTTCGGCGATTCTTCCCGCCTCGTCTCTGGTGTGGTTGTCTTCCAGCAGTATCTGGGCGTACCGTTCGCCGATCTTCAGGCTGCGTCCCCACGCGCCGAAGTCGAGTGCCCGGACACCGGTCAGCATTGGGCCGATGGCGCCGGTGGCGAAGTCGGACGCCGTGCCAAGCAGGTCCTTGAGAGTGACCTGACCACCGGTGTCTGCGCTCAGTTGCCGGAGCGCCTTGCTCATCGCGCTGACGCCAAACATCCGGACGTAGTCCACGCTCTGGTAACAGTCGAGGGCGGAGACGTAAGCCACGGGATTACGCGGATCGAAAATTTGCGTGTCCAGCGGGCCGAGTTCGCCGAACTGTGACAGGTAGACGTGGTTAGCGCCCAGTGCGAGCAGCGTGCTGGCACTTTTCGCCCGCCTGGGGACATGCACGTTCAGTTCACGGGTGTAGCAGGTCAGGAAGCGAACCATCTTGTACGCGCTGTCGAGCGAGCCTCCGGGGGAGTCGAGCAGGACATTGATCCTGGGCATCTTCCCGTTCGGATACCCGAAGACGTCCATGCAGTTCTTCATGACCTGGTTTTCGGCGCGACGGCTGGCGCGTACGAGTGGCGTGAATTGTCCCGCAATGACCAGGCACGGGTCCTTATCGCCGATTTCCTTCGCGAACTCGCCGCCCGCCACGATGACGGCGTCCCGGTCCTCCTGCGAGAGCTCCTCCGGGATGTCGCTGAGAGCCACGAGGCCCATCCCGTTCGCGATGCCTGCGAATCCGCCGGGCTCCGGGCCGTTGCTGTAATCAGATGGATAACTCATCTCATTCCCCCCGCTTGGTTTACCTATTGCTTGATGACTCTGGCCAGCGCCGCGATCACGGTCGCGCCGAGTATCAGGCCCCACAGAACAAGCAGGCCTGCTATCACATGGCTTGCGGTGCCAGTCGCCTTCCATGGATCGATCTGGCCGTAGCCGGTGCCGGGCAGCACCAGGCCGAGTGACATGATGATCTCCCGAACGAAACCGGTGTGGACCTTGCCGACCCGCGCAAACAGCCCCGCGGCGACCACCGCAAACGCGAAGAGCCAGGCAAATGCCCGCTCGGGGGAGTATCCATATCCGACAAAGACGTTCTGCGCGATATTCCACAGCTTGATAACGGGATCCTGCCAGTCGTGCAGTCCGGTGTTGCGCCTGGAGTACATCCTGTGCAGGACATGGCGCGCTTGGTTGTCGTCCCCGCAATTTCGGTAATACGCCGCGAGTTGCTGATAGGGCTGAGGGGTGAACCCGACGTCCTCGTACTGGCCTTCCGATCCGCGGCTCCATCGGGTTCCCGTCTTCAGCCACTGCAGGCGATAGGAATCGTGATGCTTCCGGTCGCCGTCGTTGGTGGTGAGATCGCGGTATTCGAAGCCTTCGAGGACGATACAGCTCCCGTCTGGCCAATCTCGCGGCCTGTCACAGAAGAGGCTGACCGACGCCCGGGTCAGGTCCAGGAACCCCTTCGTGGGGCTGCCGATCAAGTTGAGCACGTCGGTGGTCGCCGCGCTCAGGTCCGCTGCCGCTCCCCCGTCATTATCTTTCAGGCGCCCCACGTGGAGAGTGAGGTCTCCCGCGATGTCGGCCCCGCTGAGATTGACCGTGCCAGCCATGTTCAGCGTGACGTCACGGGCGACGGAGAGCCCTTCCGCAGCGAGCGTGCAAAGGCCATCACCCTCGTTCTGCTGGACGGTGAGCCCGCCACCGATCCGGGCATTCAGCAGGCTTATCTGGCCCCGGCAGGAGAAGTTCTCCTCGAGGGACAGGTCGCTGTCCAGCCGCGCACCGTCAGCGGTGAACGCCAGCTGCCTCTCGGTGCCGTCCACCGACCGGAGGCTGGCACCGGAAAAGGACACCCGGCCGCCGACGTGAGCGTCGGCGAGATTACACGCACCACTGGCACGGAAGCCCGCCTTGCATTTCAGCTCGCCGGTTATCCTCGCTCGCCGGAGATCGACAGCGTGCTTCTTGTCGTCGGCCGTTCCTTCGGCGGGAGCCTTGGCCATCCCAGCGCCCAGGTACAGGGTCGCGCCGGCCTGGATCCCGATCGCGTGCATGCCGCCGGTCAGGTAGCTGCGCCCGTCGCAGAATACGCTGCCCCGGCAGTCGAGACGGTCAAGGATGAGGGCGGTGCGGGAGTTCCGTATTTTCACGTCGCGGAAAACCAGGCAGAGAACCTGGGTATCGACCAAGCGGACCTGACCCGATGCGTGCAGACCGGATGCGTCCAGGGTGCCTTCGATCCGCATGCCTTCGCCGTTCCACGCCAGCGCGTCCCGCCTGCCGCCGGAAGGCGCCTTCGCGGCGGCAAGGATGCGCGCTCGCGGCATCCGCCAGGGCCCGGCCACGGCCGCCGCCTTTGTGCTGACCGTGCCGTAGACGGTCAGCCCAGGCGCTTCGATCTTGCCCTTGATCTCGATGTTGTCCAGGTCGAGCACGGCATTGTCGCGGTCGCCGCCCTCGATCGTGGCGTCTGTCAGGTGAAGATCGTCTCTCAGGTGCGCGCCGCCGAGCCGCAGGCAGGCGGTGAGGTGCACCTCGTCGAGGTTCAGATCTCCGGTGACCCTGACGTGCCGGCCATCGATGCCCGGGACAGTGCTGCCGCGCAGCGACACCGACCGCAGATGGGCTTCGTACAGTGTCACCGGGCTGTCGAATACGCATTTCTCAAGACGGAGCGGGCAATCGGTCTTCGCGAACCGCAGATCGAGTTCCCCTTGGATGGCCGCTCCGGTGACATTCAGCTGGCGGATCTGGCCAGGTGCCACGGGGACATTGGACAGTAGCAGGTCGCGGATCACCCAGGCGCGGATCGCCGGCCTGGTGACATGGATAGGGCCACCGTCATGCCCGGACTCTGATCGGGTGGGGGTGAGGTCCAATGGCGCGCCTGAGTAGAAGCTCGTGCGCAGACTCCGTTCAGCCGGGCTATAGAGCAGACCCTGCTCAGCAGGGCTATAGACAGGAACCTGTTCCGCCAGGGCTGTCACCACGCCCACCTACTTCCCCCCGCGATGGCCGCCGGGCTGGCTGTTACTCTACGTAACAGCGATTATCGCCGACGTAATCAAGATGACAGGCCTTTCGGCGCCGCCTCTGCTCCATCTCCGCATATGCTCGCTCCGGATGCTGCTTTATGTCAATTGCCTTTATGGCACTTCGAAGTTCTCCTGAAACTAGTCTGTGATCAACATGACCTGCTGGCGGAAAAGTGCGGATGATGGAACCGCATCACGCCCTTGCGGTCCCACCACCGGCCGTCGGCTGGCCCGGGATCACGATCGATCACCGTGACCTGGTGCCCGCGCCGCGCCACAGCGACTGCGGTGTCCAGCCCGGTCGGCCCCGCCCCGACGATAATTGAACGCATGAAGGTCCCCGCTTCCGCCTCCGGCGACCGCCGCGGGGCAGGCAGACACCCCCGCCAGGGGCCCGGCGTCCCCTCCGTTCAACAAGAATGGAGAAGATAGCCAGCCACCTGATACGCGCCGTGCCCTGGCCAAGGCCGTCACGACATCCAATGAAACGAGGCGATGACATGACCACAGCCGTGGGCACGGAGGCAGACGTTCTGGTGGTCTTCGGCATCACCGGGGATCTCGCGAAAAAGCAGACCTTCCGGGCCTTGTACCGCATGGAGCACCGCGCGGAGCTTCAGTGCCGGGTCGTCGGGGTGGCCCGCGAGGAGTGGTCGGCGGCCACCCTTCGGGACCACGCACGCCGGGCCATCGAAGACTCCGGGGAGAAAATCAGCGAGCCCATGTTCCGGCGGCTGGCCGAGCGCCTGTCGATGGTCTCGGGCGACTACCAAGACCCTGAGACCTATGACCGCATCGCCCAGGCCCTCGAGGGGCGGCACCTGCCCGCCTTCTATCTGGAGATCCCGCCGGCCCTGTTTGCGCGCGTGGTGGAGGGTCTGGCCGGAGCCGGCCTCACCAAGGAGGCCCGGGTCGCCATAGAGAAGCCCTTCGGCCATGACCTGGCGTCGGCCCGGGCCCTGAACACCGAGCTTCACCGGTTCCTCAAGGAACGGCAGATCTACCGCATCGACCACTTCCTCGGCAAGGAACCGACGCTGGACGTCCTGTACCTCCGGTTCGCTAACTCCATTTTCGAGCCGCTCTGGAACCGCGACCACATCCAAAGCGTCCAGATCACTCTTGCGGAGGACTTCGGGGTGGACGACCGGGGGGCCTTCTACGACCCGGTCGGAGCGCTGCGTGACGTCGTGCAGAACCACCTGCTGCAGGTCACAGGGCTGATCGCGTCCGAGCCGCCGAGTGCCGCAGACGCCGACACGTTGCGCGACAAGCGGCTGGAAGTGTTCCGGGCCATGCCCCCGGCCGACCCGGACCGCTATGTCCGAGGACAGTACGACGGGTACCTGTCGGTGCCGGGGGTGAGCCCTGGATCGCAAACCGAGACCTTTGCCGCGCTGCGGCTCGAGATTGACAACTGGCGCTGGTCGGGCGTGCCGTTCTTCATCCGGGCCGGGAAGGAACTACCGACTCGGGTTACCGAAGTGAGAATCATCTTCAAGCCCCCGCCCCGGCTGGTGTTCGCACCGCATTCACCTCACCCAGACGAGCTCGTCGTGCGGATCGATCCCACCCCAGGAGCCGACTTGATGGTCCAGGTGAAGGAGCCGGGCCTCGAGGCGTCGCTACGGACGATCGATCTCTCACTGATCTTCGCCGACGAACTCCGGGATCCGCCGGAGCCGTACGAGCGGCTGCTCGGCGATGTCCTGCGGGGAGACGCCAAGCTCTTCGTCCGCGAGGACAGTGAGGAGCAGACGTGGCGCATCGTGCAGCCGCTACTGGACGCGCCACCCCAGGTGCAGCCCTACGCCCGGGGATCGTGGGGGCCTGCCGACGCCGGCAAACTGCTTACCGGGCACCCGAGTTGGCGCCGCCCCTGGCTCCCGCCGGACCCGGCCCGCCCCTAGTCCGGTGAACGTGTTGGGGGCATGCCGGTCCAGCCGGCGCGCCATCAGGTCGCTCCGCTCGACGTGCCAGTCCAGCGCGGTGCCGATCTCCCGCCCGGCGAGCCGCTGCCGTGCGGTGTCGTCGCCGCACGTCAGCAGCACAGCAGTCAGCTTCGGGTCGTCCCCCATGGCCGCGGTCAGCTCGCCCAGCACTATGGGCAGCGCGCTGGCCGCCCAGCCAGCGGACGCGCTCCGCTGGAACGCTGCCCAGCTCAACCTGCAACCCGAGGAAGCCTCGCCGCGCGTCGCCGCGCCGGACCGCCTGGCAATTGCCCCGGGTCGGCTGCCGCTGCCTGATCCGCTTCCTGTTCGCTGACACAGAACACCGCCGTTCTCTGGTCCTTGCCCGGGCCCAGGAACGTCCGGCCCCGGATCTTGAATACTGGGACGTGGAAGCGGTAGGGAGGTGCATCGCACGGTGCTGACTGAAGACGAGAAGCGGGCCGCCTACCAGGCCCTGCAGGATCGCATCCGGACCGGACCGGGTCGGGCCTCGCCGGAGCAGCGGGCGCGCGCGTTCCGCAACGCCGGCCTGGCGCCGCCGCTGAGTGGCCTGCTCGGCAAGGTCGCTACCCGGCCGGCGCAGGTCACGGACGCGGATTTCGCGGCCGCCCGGGCCGCGGGCTTTACCGAAGACGAGCTCTTCGAGCTGGTGGTCTGTGCTGCGGTCGGCCAATCCGGGCGGCTGTATGACGCGGGTCTGGCCGCCCTGGCTGCCGTCGCCGGTGAGGAGGCTGGGTAATGCGCCTGGACGTGCTCAACCACGGCTACCGCCCGGGTACCAAGCTGCTGTTCGCGGTCATCCGGCTGTTCTCCGGGCAGCCGGTACCGGACGCCGCCAGGCTGGTTTTCTACCGGCCCGATTTCTATGGCTCCCGGGCCAAGGAGTTCACCCACGAGGCGATGCGCGGGCCGTCCGCCTGGTCGGTAGCCGACCGGGAGCTGATGGCGGCTTACGTTTCCACGGTGAACGACTCCGCGTTCTGCATTGGCGCGCACAGCGCGACCGCCGGGCAGGCGTACCAGGACGGCGCGAAGGTGCAGGCGGTCCTGGCCGACCTGGACTCCGCGCCGATCGAAGAGGGGCTCCGGGCCACGCTGCGGATGCTCGGCACGCTGACCCGGGAGGGCAAGGTGGGCCCCGGGGACATGCGGCAGGTGCTGTCGGCCGGTGTGTCCCGCCAGCAGGTCGAGGACGCGCTGGCGGTCTGCGCCGCGTTCAACACGACCGACCGGCTCGCCGACGCCTTCGGCTTCGAGGTGCTCAGCCCGGAGGGCTTCGAGGCGGGAGCCAAATACCTGCTCAAGCGGGGATACCGCTGAGTCCTAAGGCACGACAATGAGGGGGACCGGCGAGCGGCGGGCCAGGCTGACGGCCACCGAGCCGACCACCCGGTGCATGGCATGCGATGAGCTCCCAGCCACGATCACCACGTTGTCGCCGGGGTGATCGTCCTGGATGTGCACAGCGGCTGCGATCAGCTCGTCCGGAATCAGGCCCTGGCGCCACTCGAACCGCCAGCGCTCCTCGCGGTCGCGCAGTTGCTCGCTGGCTGCAATGCGCAGCTCGTCGGCGACCTCGTCGAAGTCGGCTCGCACCTCGGCTACGGCGTCTGGCGACAGCGCGTCGATGCTAGGCAGGTGAGCGACGTACACCACCTCGATGCTGCCACTCCGGCCGTACAGCAGCCTGACCGCGGCGTCGAGCGCCCGGATGGCAGGAGGTGATCCGTCGTAGCCGACTACGAGGTACAGCTTCCCGGTGGGCGGGGCGGCAGCGTTCATCGCGGCTAAGGCTATTCCGTTCCCAGGTCCGTTGTCCCGCTAGCACGAGCACGGTTCTCTCCATCATCGGGCACGGTTTCTATCGTTGCAGGATGACTACGTCCATGCGCACCGTTATCCGCCCGCACCTGCTGCTCGATGTGGTGACCGGGGAGCTGCTGGCCGACCGCGCTGTTGTCATCGATGGGCAGCGCATCGCCGGTGTTGTCGCCGCTGGCGATGCACCGGCCGAGGGTCCTGCTTTCGTGGACCTGCCGGGCCAGACGGTGCTGCCCGGCATGATCGACTGTCACACTCATCTGGTCGGCGAGCCCGACAGCGGCCGGGGTTATGCCGAATTGCTGATGCGGACCGGTGCCCAGGAGGCGCTGTCGGGTGTGCGGAACGCGCGGGACACCTTGCTGGCTGGCTTCACCACGGTGCGTGATGTGGGCACGCTTCGCGCCTTCGTTGATGTGGCATTGCGCGATGCGATCGACCGAGGCTGGGTGGCAGGCCCCCGCATGCGGGTCGCGGGGGCGTATGTGACCTGTTCCGGCGGGGGAGGTGACGTTACCGGCCTGGCCCCCGACGTCGATGCGGTCGTGCCGTATGAGTTCCGGGTGGGGGTGGCCGACAGTGTTGATGACGTACGGCGGGCCGTACGCCGCGTGCTGCACGGCGGCGCGGACCTGGTGAAACTGATCGCTACCGGCGCCGTCATGGCACCGGGAGGCGTGCCCGGCGCCCCCGAGTTCACCGAGGAACAGATCCGGGCCGCTGTCGAGGAAGCCGCCCTGTCCGGCGCGGATGTCGCCGCCCACGCGCACGGCGCCGAGGGCATCAAGCGCGCCGTGCGCGGCGGTGTGCGCTCCATCGAGCACGGCTCGCTCATGGACGATGAATCAATCCAGATGATGGCGGACGCCGGGACGTTCCTGGTCGCCGATGTCTACAACGGTGACTACATCGCGCAGACCGGCCGCGAACAGGGCTGGCGTGCCGACGTGCTGGCCAAGAACGACCAGACCACCCTCGCGCAGCGAGAAGGATTCACCAAGTGCCTGGCCGCCGGCGTGCGCATCGCGTTCGGTACCGACAGCGGCATCTACCCGCACGGCCTGGGTGCCCGCCAATTCGCCTACCAGGTCCGCTGCGGCCAAAGCCCGCTCGAAGCGATCCAGTCTGCCACCATCCACGCCGCCGAGCTGATCCGCTGGGACGACCGGGTCGGCCGTATCGCGCCCGGATACCTCGCCGACATCATCGCCGTGCACGGCGACCCGCTGCAGGACATCCGCCTGCTGGAGAACGCTGTCTTCGTCATGAAGGACGGAGACATCCAGCGTCGCGGCCCTGACCCAACCGATTTCAACGCGGGCTTGCGGGCGGCTGCGGCGAGCTCACCAGGATGAGCCGGTCCCCGCACGAGGAGTGGTGCGAGCGCGGGCCCCGCTATCCAGGCCCTGCTTCACGCAGACCGCTAAATCTCGTTGCCCCAGTAATAGCGGGCCACGGTTTCCACCAGGCGGAGCTTGGCGTGCTGGGTGTCCTCGCTGAGCAGCGGGCGGTCCGCCGAAGCGGCGAAGCCGGCGTTGGTCGCGATGGCCACGTCCAGGTCGCCGCGCTGCTCCACGACCGGGTCCACCCGGTCCAGCAGGTCGTCCACCTCTTCCAGTTCCGGGCGGGCGGCATCCACCACGCCCAGGCTGATGACCAGGCCGGGCTTGATCCGCTCCAGCGGCAGCCGCGCCGCCGGGTCAGCCGGGAAATCGGCGCACAGCCGGTGGAACGGGGTCTCATCCAGCAGGGTGTCCAGCGCAGCCGGGTGGTAGCCCCGCCCGGTGGTGGGCAGCGGCCCGGAATCGGCCAGGTCGAGGCCGACCCGGAAGTTCTCCGGCACGTCCAGCCCGGTCACCGCGGCCCGGTCCACCGCGGTCAGCGTGGCCAGCACGGCGTCCACGTCGATGCTGGCCGCCAGCCGGTCCCGGCCGGCCTGGGTGAGCAGCGGGGCGTACAGCGGGTTGCCCAGCACCAGGTAAGCGACACCATCCCCGGGCCAGCGCCTCGATCTCGGTGCGCAGCAGCGCGGCCAGCGCCTCGCCCCGGGCCCGCGCCGCATCCACCGCATCAGTGCCGCCCAGCGCGGAGCCGACGGCGGCCAGGTACCCCGGCGAGGGCAGGGCCACGAAGACCGGGCGGTCAACGGTGGCCAGCACCGGGGCCACCTCGTCGGCCGCGAGGCGGCCAGCGGCCCGCGGCTCGGCCGGGGCGGTGCGCCGCCGGGTCAACGGGATGCCCGCCGCGTCGGCCAGTGGCTGCGCCCCGGCGGCCGGCGCGAAGCCGTCCACGTGGTCATAGACCACCGACTCGAAGTGCTCCCGGCGGAACTGCCCGTCGCCCACCGCGGACAGCACCAGCCGGCGCTGCAGGTGCGCGGCCGCGATGACCGCCTGGTCCTCGGCGGCGGCCAGCGCCTGCGGGTCCCCACTGGCCCGGGCGGCCAGCAGTTCGGCTGGCCGGACCAGGCTGCCGTGGTGGTCGATGTGGTACCGGAAGTCGTCGGCCATGGCTGCCTCCGTGCCTGCTTGTCGTGATGCGGATCCCGGCTCAGTGCCGCCGGGCCCCGGCCCACTGCGGGAAGTCGAGTTCGAAGCCGCCGGCCCGCACCACGTCTTCGCAGATCCGCTGGTCCTCATCCGGGCTGCCGCCGGAGATGCCGAGGCCACCCACGATGGCCCCGTCCCGCTTGAGCGTGTAACCGCCTTTGGTGGCCACGATCGGGTGCTGCCCCATCCGGCCGACCTGGGTGAAGAACACCGGATCCGAGTTCCGCCAGTTCTCCAGCATCTCGGTTGGGCGCTGCATGACCGCCGCCGAGTACGCCTTGGACAGCGCGATGTCCGGGGTCATCGGCCGGGCGCCGTCCATCCGCTCGATCAGCACCACGAAGCCGCCGTAGTCCACGACCGCGATGCTCAGCGCCTTGCAGCGTATGGCGGCCCGGACGGGTGAATCAACGCCAGCACCGTGCGGCCGGCGAACTCTAAAGTTTCGCCATACTATCCCAGCAAGCCGCCCGCCCGAAGGAGCCGCGCCGGTGAACCTGAGCAGCTATCTCGTCGAGCGCGTGACGCGGCTGGGCCCACCGCAGACCCGCGACCTGACCGTGCAGCGCGACCTGCAGGTGCCAATGCCGGACGGGACCATCCTGCTGGCCGACCGGTGGGCGCCCAAGGTCCGCGGCTGGGGTTTGCCGGTGGCGCTGCTGCGCGGCCCGTACGGCCGCCGCGGGCTGATCGGCACTGGCATGGCCCGCCCGCTGGCCGAGCGCGGCTACCAGGTGCTGATGCAGAGCGTCCGGGGCACGTTCGGCTCCGGCGGCACGTTCGACCCGATGCGGCAGGAACGCGCGGACGGCCTGGCCACCCTGGACTGGGTGATGAAACAGCCGTGGTTCGGCGGCTCGATCGTGCTGATCGGGCCCAGCTATCTGGGCTACGTGCAGTGGGCGGTGGCCGACCAGCTGCCGCCCGAGGTCAAGGCGATGATCCCGCACGTCACCGAGTCCGCGCTCACCCTGGAGTTCCTGCGCAAGGACGGCCTGACGCTGGAGACGCCGCTGCGCTGGGGCGTGCTGGTCGCGGGCCAGGAGCGCCGCGGCGCGATGCTGCGCGCGCTCGCGCAGGCCCGGCGCACCCGCCGGGCGCTGGACACGCTGCCGCTGGGCCAGGCCGACGTGGCCGCCATCGGGCGGCACTCGGCCTACATCCAGGACGTGCTGTCCCATGACGCGGACGACCCGCGCTGGGCCGGGATCGACCACTCCGGCCGGGTGGCCGCGGTCACCGTGCCGGTCAGCTCGATCGGCGGCTGGTATGACATCTTCCTGCCCGGCCAGCTCCGCGACTTCCAGGCGCTGCAGCAGGCCGGACGCCCGGCCCGGCTCACCGTCGGCCCGTGGACGCACATCGACCAGGACCCCACGCCGATCCGGGAGGCGCTGGAGTTCGGGCTGCCCCACGCCCGCGGCGGATCGCCACCGGACCGGCTGCCGGTCCGGCTGTACGTGATGGGCGAGGAAGCCTGGCGGGACTTCCCGTCCTGGCCGCCGCCTGGCTACCAGCCGGCCCGCTTCCACCTTCAGCCGGGCGGCGGGCTGTCCAGCGAGCCGCCGGGGGAGTCTGCGCCGGATACGTACCGGTACGACCCGGCCGACCCGACACCGGCGGCCGGCGGGGTGCTGATGTCCCGCTCCGGCGGCCGGGTGGACAACACCAAGCTGGAAGCCCGCCCGGACGTGCTCAGCTACACCACCGCCCCGCTCGGCAGCGACGTCGAGGTCATCGGCGAGGTCAGCGCCGAGATCTGGTTCCGGTCCAGCCTGCGCCACGCGGACGTGTTCGTCCGGCTGTGCGACGTGGACCCGGACGGCCGGTCCCGGAACGTGTGTGACGGCCTGGTCAGCCTGTTCGGGGCCGACGAGCTGAGCTGCGCCACGGTCCGGCTGTGGCCGACCGCGCACCGGTTCCGGGCCGGCCACCGGATCAGGCTCCAGGTCTCCAGCGGCGCGTTCCCGCGCTACGCCCGCAACTTGGGCACCGGCGAACCATTGCCGAACGCCACCACGTTGCGGGTCGCCGACCAGGAGGTTCATCACGACCCGGGGCACGCATCAGCCGTGCTCCTGCCAGTGGGATCCGCTGACCAGACCGGCCTCCCGGTTGTGCATGTCAGCAGGACCATTACCAGCGAGGATGTGCGGCGGCTGGAGGATGATGACCAGTGACCGTCCTGCTCGATGCGAACGTGCTCATCGCTCTGCTGGTCGATGAGCACGTTCATCACGAGGGAGCCCGAAGGTTGGTTCGCGGGCATGACGGATAGCTTCGTCGGCCACCGCCAGATCACCGATGCTTATCTCGCCCAACTCGCTCGCGCCCGCGGCGGCCAGGTGGTCACGTTCGACCGGGGAATGGCGAAGCTGCACAGTGACGTCGCGGAACTCATCGCAGACGGCCGATAGCCGTACCGGCGGGAAGGGAGCGCCGATGGCGCGGATGGATCGGCGGCTGCGGGTGTGGGCGTGGCTGGTCCGGCAGCAGGCCTCGATCGCGGGAAAGAGCGAGGCCGAAGTCCTCGCACTGCAGTCCCGGCATGCGCCGAGCAACGCGGTGACCAACTACATCTTCGGCGCGGTGGCCCGCGGAGTTGGGGTGCGGGACCGGGTCATTTCCGGGCCGGGTGGGGACGTCCCGGTGCGCGTCTACCGTCCGGCCGGCCCGGCTGGGCCGGACCCGCGGCCGCTGGTGCTCAACATTCACGGCGGCGGGTTCGTGTTCGGTGACGTGCAGCTGTGCGACTGGCTGTGCAGCAACGTGGCGCTGCGGGTCGGCGCCGTCGTGGTGTCGGTGGACTACCGGCTCGCGCCGCGGCACCGGTTCCCGGCCGCCGTCGAGGACAGTTATGCGGCCCTGGTGTGGGCCGCCGAGCACGCCACCGAGCTTGGCGCGGGCGGGCCGGTCGGAGTGATGGGGGAGAGCGCCGGCGGCAACCTCTCCGCGGTGCTGTGCCTGCTGGCCCGGGACCGCGGCGGCCCGGCGCTCAGCCACCAGGTGCTGCTCTACCCGGCGACCGACATGACCGCGGAGCACCCGGCCACGGCCCGCACGCCGTTCCTATCCGGGCCGGAGATGGAGGCGTACCGCAGGCATTACCTGGCGGATGCGGATCCCGGCGATCCCATGGCGTCGCCGCTGCTGGCCAGCGACCACCACGGGCTGCCGCCCGCGCTGATCCAGGTGGCCGAGCACGACCCGCTGCGCGACGACGGAATCCGCTACGCGGCCGCGCTGCGCGCCGCCGGGGTGCCGGTCCGGCTCACCGAGTACGTCGGCATGCCGCACGGCTACCTGAACTTCCCCGGGCTGTGCCGGATCGCGCCGCAGGCCCTGGCCGAGATATGCGCCGAGCAGACCGCGGCGCTGGCCCAGCCCAGCCCGGAGCCGACGGCGTCATAGGCCGATGTCGGCCGCGGCCTTGCGCACGGTGACCGGTTCGGCCAGCCCCTGCTCGTCGCAGGCCCGCTGTATGGCCGCGATGGTCTCGGCCAGGCCCGGGCCGAACCGCGGGCCCGGCTGGAACGTGGCCGGCCGGGCTAACTCGAACACCTCACGGTTGCCGGCCGCGACGCAGTGCCCGCCGTGCGTGTCCGACCACGCCAGGGCAGTTGGCCTGCATCTCCTGGGTGATCGCCTCGAACCGGTGCTGGTACTCGGGGGTGTGCCGGTCGAACTGATACCGGGGCTGCTTACGCTCGTCGTCCCAGGCGGGGTCTGCGCTCATGCCGGTGTCTCCTCACTCTTCGGCGCGATCATGGCGCAGAGCGTGTGACCCTGGCAGCGTTCCGGGTCGACTGTGACGTGCACGGCTGGAACCCTTCTGCCACGGCGGCTTGGCGAGACCCGGGGGAACAGGTTCCGCACTTCGGAGGCAGGCATGCGGGTGGTGGTGGTCGGGGCGGGGTTCGCCGGGCTGATGGCGGCGTGGCGGCTCGCCCAGGGTGGCTGCGACGTGGTGGTGCTGGAGGCCCGGGATCGGGTCGGCGGCCGGGTGTGGTCGCAGCAGCTCACCCCGGGTGACCCGCGGACGGTGATCGAGCGCGGCGCCGAATTCGTGCTGGACGGGTACGACGTGCTCCGGGGCGTGCTGACCGAGGTCGGCCTGGACCTGGCCGGCACGGTGATGTCGTACTACGAGCGGGAACCGCGTGGCGGCGAACCGGTCGCCGCGGAGCTGGTCGCCGACTGCGCGGCCTGGGTAGCCGCCGCCGCGGCCGCGGCCCCGCCGGGCACGTCTGTCGCGGAGGTGGCCGTGGGCTGGGCCGGCCCGCCCGCCGCGCTGGCCGCCTACCTGTCCCGCATCGAGACCACCGATGGCACCCCGGCCGGCCTGCTCGCCGCCACCGTGGCCGGGACCGTGACCGGCGGCTTCAGCGGGCGGCCAACCTGGCGGGTGGCCGGGGGCAACCAGCAGGTGGCCGGGGAACTGGCCCGGCGGCTCGGCCCGGCGGTGCGGCTGGACGCCCCGGTCCGCTCGGTCGAGCACGACGGCGGCGGCGTCCGGGTACACACCGACGGCGGCGTCGCCACTGGCGACGCGGCCATCGTGGCGGTGCCGATGGCGGTGCTGCGCGACCTCCCGATCACGCCGCCGGTGCCGGATCAGCAACGGGCCGCCTGGGGGCGCAGCGGGCTGGCGCACAACGCCAAGCTGCATATGCCGGTTAACCGGCCGGCGGCGGGTTCGGCGGTGCAGAGTGTGCCGGGCCGGTTCTGGACCTGGACCGCGGCGGACGGAACCGGCCAGATCCAGCCGGTGCTGCACGCGTTCGCCGGCACCGAGGCGGGACTGGCCGCGCTGGGCGTGGCCGATGGGCCCGCCACCTGGGCGGCGCAGGTGGCGGCGCTGCGCCCGGAACTGGCCACCGACCCGGCCGCGGCGTTGCTGACCACCTGGAACGACGATCCCTGGGCGGGAGAGTCGTACTCGGCCGACACCATCACCCTGGTCCCCGGCGACGAGGACCTCATCGCCGCCCCGGTAGGCCGGGTCCACTTCGCGGGCGAGCACACGGCCGGTGCCTGGGCGGGCCTGATGGAAGGCGCGCTGCGCTCCGGGGAACGCGCGGCCCGCGAGGTGCTGGCCGGTCAGTGACCAGGGTCTTCAGTGAGCAGGGGTGTTCAGTGAGCAGGGGTGTTCAGTGAGCAGGGTGTTGAGTGAGCAGGGTGCGCCGCGGCCGTACCGGTCCCGCGCTTGGTGATCAGGGCGATCACCGCGCCGGCCAGCGCGACTCCCGCGGCCACCAGGAACGCGTCGTGCATGCCGGCCAGGAACGCGCGGTGGCTGATATCAGTGATCACGGTGGCGATCCGCGCTGGCGTGCGGTTTGTCACCGGCGCCACGCCCACCGGGGCCGCGCTCTTGACCTGGTCGAGCTGGGCCGGGGTGAGCGCGGGCAGGTGCGCCGCGTGCCAGCTGGCCGGCAGCAGCTGCCGATCTTCGCGGACATCACCGCGCCCAGCACGGCGGTGCCGAGGGTGCCGCCGAGCTGCATGGCGGTGAACTGCAGCCCGCTGGCCACCCCAGCCAGCTCGACGGGTGCGTTGCCCACGATGACCTCGGTGGCGCCCACCATCACCGGGGACAGGCCCAGGCCGAGCAGGATGAACCAGACGATGGCTACGCCGATGCGCTCCGGCCCGCCCTGGCCGGCCACCGGGCGCCGCGTTAGCGCGGGTCACGGTCGTCCGGGGCGGTCGAACGGCAGGATGCTGGCCTCCTGCGCGGCGACGCCAGGGATGTGCGCCCAGCCGTTGATGTCCGGGCCCAGGGCGGGCACCGGAACGGGCAGGAATTCGGCCGGGTCCACGAGCGTCGCGTGCCGGAGGATGACGGTGCGGTACAGGTAATCCGAGGCGATGAAACCAAGCTCGCGGCCGGAGGTGGCGAGCGCCTGCTTGAACCGCGGTGCGTCGAGCAACCGGAAGAGCTGGCTCACCGCGTCGCCCGCGTAGCCGTGCGCGTCCTGGTAAACCGGGCCCATGTGCGCGGCCGCGCGGAGCTGGATCCGGGCGTCCCGGCTGGACACGCGATTGTGCACCCGGACCAGCCCGCGGAGCCGTTCCGGGAGCGGGTCAGCCAGCTTGTCCACCGGCAGGGCTGGGGGCAGCACCACGAGGACGCCGTCACCGCGGTCTTCATGCCGGCACGCCCGCCAGCGCACTCCCGCGCCGGTGAACGCCCGGTCCAGCATGCGGTACATCGAATCGCGCAGGTAGAGCTGCACGTGCTCGTCACGGCGCTGGTCGGTGAACGCGGCTATGTCGATGGCGAAGAGCCCGCACAGCTGCCCGGCTGGCGCGATGGGCGGCCGTACTGCCATAGCAGGTGCTCCTTGCTAAGTGGTTTCTCCCCATGCGTAAAGCGCCGCAGTCATCTTGCCGGAGCGTGACCCACAATTCAACGCAATTGGGTATTTACCGGTAATTTTACCGGCATGGTTGACGGTGATCATTAAATTTGAGCACCAATGACCTCAGTCATCACCTCAGGCCGACGTGTGCGCTGATCCGCAGCCATAGCGATGCTGGTTAGTAGCAAATACCTATTTATGGGTTTGTTTGCCCTCAGGCGGACTCGCCGAACTCGGCGGCCAGCGCGGCCGGGGCGCGCATCCGCCACGCGTCGGTGATCAGTTCGCCCAGCCGTTCCGCACCCACCTCGGCCAGCCGGAGCATGACCAGCGGCCAGCCGTCGTAGCCGGGCGTGCTGAAGAACAGCCGCGGCTCGCCGAGCAGCAGCGCCTGCTTCTCGGCTTCGTCCCCGACGTACAGCACCGCGATGTCGGTGCGCAGCACCCGCCGCTGGCCCGGCCTGCGCTCCGGGTAGGACCAGATGAACCCTTTGCCGCCGACCCGGAAGTCGAACCCGGCGCAGTCGATCTCCTCCACCTGCGGCAGGGCCAGCGCGAGACGCCGGACATCATCCTCGTCAGCCATTGAGCACCCCGCTGGGCTGGTAGACCGGGGTCCCGCCGACGACCGTGGCCAGCACCTGGATGTCGCCGATCCGCTCCGGGTCCACGTCCAGCGGGCTGGCGTCCAGCACCACGAAGTCGGCCAGCTTGCCCGGCTCAAGCGAGCCGATCTCATCCTCCCGGTGCATGGCGAACGCGGCCGCCCGGGTGTACATGGCCAGCGCGTCCTGGGCGGTCAGCCGCTCACCGGGGCCGAGCACCTGGCCGGCCGCGGTGCGCCGGAGCACCGCGTCCCGGATGCCGGTCAGCGGGCTGGCCGTGATGACCGGCGCGTCCGACGATCCGGCCACCCGGATGCCGGACCGCCGCCACGAGGCGAACGCGTACAGCTGGTCGCTGGACTCCGGGAACGCGTCGGCGAAACCATCGCCCAGCGTGGACAGGAACCCGGGCTGGCTGGCCACCACGATGCCGAGTTCCGCGGCCCGGGCGGTCAGCGCCGGGTACATCGCGCCGGCGTGCTCGATCCGGTGCCGCCGTGGGTTGCCACCGCCGTCCAGGACGGCGGCGTAAGCATCCAGCACCGCCTCGATCGCGCGATCGCCCTGGGCGTGGATGCACACCTGGAAGCCGCGCGCCGCGAAGTCGCCGACCATCCCGGTCAGCTCATCGCGGGAGAAGAACATGATGCCCGAGCCGTACGGCGGCACCGGGTAGCTGCCGTGGATGGCCGCGGTGCGGGTGCTCATCCCGCCGTCGGCCCAGATCTTCACCGCGTCGGCGGTCAGCCGGTCGGAGTGCCGGCCGCGCAGGCCGGATTCGAGCAGCCAGTCCACCTGGTCGTGCACGACCAGCCCGTAGATTCGCATCGGCAGTATGCCGTGCTCGTCGGCCGCGGCGAACGCGGTGAGCGTATCGCGGCGGACATCCGCGTCACAGGCCGCGGTCACGCCGAGCGCGGCGAAGTGCTGGCCGGCCACCTGCATCAGCCCGGCCTGCTGAGCGGCGCTCATCCGGGCCAGGTCGACCCGGACGTTGTGCTCGAACAGCGCGAACATCGGGCCCTCGTACAGCACGCCGTCGAGCCGCCCGGTGGCATCCCGGCCCAGCGCGCCGCCCGGCGGGTCGGGCTGCCCGTCGGCGAAGCCGGCTTCGGCCAGCGCGGCCGAGTTCAGCACGCAGGCGTGCAGCGACGTGTGATACAGCACGGCCGGGCGATCGGGAACGGCCGCGTCGAGGTCGGCCCGGGTCGGGTGCCGCCCCTCCCGCAGCTGGTATTCCACGTAGCCGCTGCCGGTCACCCAGGTGCCCGGCGGGGTCCGGCTGGCCGCGTCCCGCAGCCGGGCCTGGATGGCCGGGATGTCCGGCGCCGACGGCTGGCGGCAATCGGCGCCCGCCGCCAGGTAACCGACGTCGGACACGTGGCAGTGCGCGTCGATCAGCCCGGGCAGCACGGTAGCCCCGTCCAGCCGTACCACCTGCGCGTCCGGGCCGGCCGCCGCGCGGACCGGCCCGGCCGGGCCGACGGCCGCGATCCGGCCATCCCGGATCAGCAGGCAGCGGGCCCGCTCCGTGGCCGCGCCCGGGCCGGCGGCCATCGTGACGATGTCCGCGTCCTCGACCAGCAGCTCCATCGGTCCGCCTCCCATGGCTGGTATCCGGGACAGTTATTTCCGCCGTACCCGCTTGGTCTTAGCATCCCTCGCAGGAGCGGCGGCGGATGGGATGAGTATGAGCAGCAGCGGAACTGGCCGGCTGGCTGGCAAGGTGGCCCTGATCACCGGGACGGGCGGCGGCATGGGCCGGGCGGCGGCCATCCTGTTCGCCCGGGAGGGCGCCAAGGTGGCCGGCTGTGACCTGAACGCGGCGGCGTCCGCGGCGACCGTCGAACTGGCCCGCGCGGCGGGCGGCGAGATGACCGCGATGGCCCCGGTCAACCTGGGCGATCCGGCCGCCGCCGCGGCCTGGGTGGACAAGGCGGCGGCCACCTACGGCGGCATCGACGTGCTGTACAACAACGCGTCGGCGATCCGGATGGGACCCATCGACCAGCTGTCCGTCGAGGACTGGCACTTCACCCTGCGCAACGAGCTGGACACGGTGTTCTTCGTGACCCGGGCGGCCTGGCCGCACCTGATCGCGCGGGGTGGCGGCTCGATCATCAACGTCGGCTCGATCGCCGCCATCCGCGGCGTGGAGTTCATCGAGCAGAACGCGCACAGCGCGGCCAAGGCCGGATGTGTCGCGCTCACCCTGCAGTTCGTGGCCGAGGGCCGCGGGCACGGCATCCGGGCCAACACGATCAGTCCGGGCATGATCCACACTCCGGCCACCGACCCGCTGCTGTCCGACCCGCCGGAGGTGTTCCGCCGGATGGTGCTGGACCGCATCCCGATGGGCCGGGTCGGCCAGCCGGAGGACATCGCCAAGGCGGCGCTGTTCCTGGCCTCGGACGACTCGGAGTGGATCTCCGGCGCGAACATCGTGGTCAACGGCGGCCTGACCACGCTCGGCTAACTGGGACCGGGGGGCTGCATCATGCGCCCCCGTGCGATGGGTGGGAGCGCGGCGGTGGAGCATGGTGCGCATGGCAACCGAACTGGTGCTGCTGGGTACGGCCGGTGCGCCTGCGCCGGTCGCCGGCCGGGCCGGGATCTCATCCGCGCTGGCCGTGGATGGCCGGGTGTTCGTGGTCGACTGCGGCCGCGGCACGCCGTCCGGCTACGCCGACGCCGGGCTCGACTTCGCCCGGCTTACCGGCATCTTCATCACTCACCTGCATGCCGACCACATCGGTGACCTGGCCGGGCTGCTGCTGTACCCGTGGGGGCTGCGGGCCGGCCCGGACGGGCCGCTGCCACCGGTCCAGGTGTACGGGCCGGGCCGTCCGGCCAAGCTGCCGGAGGGGGACGCGGCCTTCGGCCGGCAGACCACGATCCACCCGGAACTGCCCGCCCCCGGCCTCACCGACCTGGTCGGGCACATCATGGCCGGCTACGCGTACCACCTGAACGTGATGCCGCTGGACGTGGCCATGCCGGACCCGGGCCAGCTGGTCCGGGCCACCGACATCACCGCCCCGGGTCTGATCTTCGACGACGGGGGTGTCCGGGTCAGCGCGGCTCGGGTGATGCACGGCCACGCCGCCCCGGCCTTCGCCTACCGGTTCGACACCCCGGACGGATCGGTGGTGTTCTCCGGCGACACTGCGGCCTCCGGTGGCGCGGACGACCGCCTGATCGAGCTGGCCCAGGGCGCCGACATCCTGGTGCACCAGGTGGCCGATCTGGGTTACCTGAAGCGGCATGGCTGGTCCGGTGCGGCGCTGGACCGGATGGCCGGGCTGCACACCGATGTCACCGAGGTCGGCGGCGTCGCGCAGCGGGCCGGGGTGCGCGAGCTCATCCTCACCCACTACCTGCCCGCCGAACCGGACGCGGTCAGCGCGGCGGACTGGGCCGAGCGGGCCGGCCAGGGGTTCAGCGGCCGCACCATGGCCGGCCGGGACGGGCTGCGCCGCACGCTGCCAGCCGCGGCGGACCAGTGATGCCTGGCCATAACGCGATGCTCCTCGCGGCACAGGTCGTGCCGGCCCGGGCGCAGATGGCGACCACCCTCGGCTTCCACATCATCCTGGCCTGCCTCGGCATCGCGCTGCCCACCGTGGTGCTGATCGCCGAGTTCATCGGGCTGCGCTGGTCCAATCCGGTGGCGATGACGCTGGCCCGGCGATGGTCCCAGGCGATGGGCGTGCTGGTCGCGGTCGGCGCGGTGACCGGCACCGTGCTGTCCTTCGAGATGGGCCTGCTCTGGCCCGGGCTGATGCGCCGGTACGGCGCGGTGCTCGGGCTGCCGTTCGGCGTGGAGGGCCTGTTCTTCTTCCTGGAGGCCATCTTCACCGCGATCTACCTGTATGGCTGGCGGCGGCTGGCGGGCTGGGCGCACTGGTGGACCGGGGTGCCGATCGCGCTCAGCGGGATCTTCGGCGCGATGTCGGTGATCGCGGTCAACGCGTGGATGAACCAGCCCGGCGGGTTCACCACCCGCGATGGCCGGATCGTGTCGGTCAACCCGTGGCAGGTGTTCTTCAACCACGCCGCCCCGTACGAGATGCCGCACATGATCCTGGCCGCCTACATGGTCACCGGGTTCACCGTGGCCGGGGTGTACGCCGCGGGCGTGCTGCGCGGCCGCCGGGACCGGTACCACTACACCGGGTTCGCCATCCCGTTCGTGCTGGCCGCGATCATCACCCCGGTGCAGATCTACGTGGGCGACACGGCGGCCCGCTCGATCGCGCACGACCAGCCGGTCAAGTTCGCGTCGATGGAATACGTCCCGCGCACCGCCCGGCACGTGCCGGAATGGCTGGGCGGCGTGTACCGCAACGGGCACATCTATGGCGGGATCCGGATTCCTGACTTCGACTCGCTGCTGGTCGGGTTCGGGCCCGGCACCCGGGTCACCGGCTGGGACAGCGTGCCGCCCGCGCAGCGGCCGCCGGTGGTGTGGCTGATCCACCTGTGCTTCGACACCATGGTTGGCCTGGGCTTCCTGCTGCTGCTGGCCGGGCTGTGGGCGCTGTACGCCTGGTGGCGGCACCGCCAGCTGCCGCGGCCGCGGCTGTTCTGGCTGCTCGGGGCGGTGAGCGGGGTGGCCGCGATCGTGGCCATGGAGTGCGGCTGGGTGGTCACCGAGGTCGGCCGCCAGCCCTGGGTGGTGTACCGGCTGCAGACCACCGCGGCCGCGGCCACCCGCAACGGCGGGGTGCTGGCCAGCCTGAGCATCATCATCGTGATCTACGCGGTACTCGGGGCGGCGACCATCCTGATCCTGCGCACGCTGGCCCGGCGCTGGCGGCGCGCGGACGCGGGCGATCAGCCGGTGCCGTACGGCCCGCCCGCCGCCGGGGTGCCGGGGCGGGCCGGACAGTGATCGCGGCCACGGTCGGGGCCATCCTGCTGGCCACCGTCACGCTGTACGCCATCCTGGGCGGCGCCGACTTCGGCGGCGGCCTGTGGGACCTGCTGGCCGGCGGGGACCGGCGCGGCCGCGCGCCGCGCACGCTGATCGACGAGTCGATCACCCCGGTCTGGGAGGCCAACCACGTCTGGCTGGTCTTCGCGCTGGTCATCTTCTGGACCGCGTTCCCGGACGCGTTCGCCGCCGTGATGACCGTGGCCGCGCTGCCGATCTGGCTGGCCGTGGCCGGGATCGTGCTGCGCGGCGCCGGGTTCGCGTTCCGCAAGGAGGTGACCCGGCTCAGCCTGGAGCGCGGGCTCGGCGCGACGTTCGCGTTCTCCTCGCTGCTCACCCCGTTCTTCATGGGCGCGGTGGTCGGCGGCATCGCGGACGGCCAGATACCTGGCCAGCACACCCAGGCCAGCCTGGCCGCCTGGACCCAGCCCACGTCGGTGCTGACCGGCTTCATCTTCGTCGGCGCGTGCGGGTACCTGGCCGCCGTGTTCCTGATCGGCGAGGCGGCCCGCCGCGGCGATCAGCGGATGGAGCGCTACTTCACCCGCCGCGCCCAGGCCGCTGCCGTGCTGGCCGGGGCGCTGTCCCTGGCCACGCTGGCCGAGCTGCACAGCTCGGACCCCACGCTGTACACCCGGCTCACCGGGCGGGCGCTGCCGCTGGTCATCGTGGCCGGGGTGTGCGGCGTGGCGGTGCTCGTCCTGCTGTCCATCGGCCGGCCGCGTGGCGTCCGGGTGCTGGCCGCGCTCGGCGTGGCCGCGGTGATCTGGGGCTGGGGCGTGGCCCAGTACCCGGTGCTGCTGCCCGGCACCGCGGTGACGCTGAGCAACGCGGGTGCCCCGGAAGAGACGCTGGACGCGATCGTCGTGCTGTTCGTCGCGCTGGTCGTGCTCATCGGGCCGTCGTTCGGGCTGCTGTTCGCGTTGCAGGGCCGGCAGCTGCTGCGGGCGGGCGGCGACGAGGCGGACGGCCGGGACCGGAGCGGCCAGTAAACCCCCCATAGCCGATCGCGAATGCCGTTGTTAGCCTCATTTGTGAGGATACGTTCCGGGCCCAGCGGGATCAGCCCCCCGTTCTTGGCTGTCTGACGTGGGTGCCGGCGCTGCACAAAGGAGTGAGCGATGGCATCCACGGTGGCTGACCTGATCGTGGCAACGCTGCGGGCCTCCGGGGTGCAACGGGTCTTCGGGATCCCCGGTGACTCGATCAACGGGTTCACCGACGCGCTGCGCCGGGACGGGTCGATCACCTGGGAGCACGTGCGCCACGAGGAGGCGGCCGCGTTCGCGGCGGCCGGCGAGGCCGCGCTGACCGGCCAGCTGGCGGTGTGCGCGGCCAGCTGCGGGCCGGGCAACCTGCACCTGATCAACGGCCTGTACGACGCGAACCGCAGCCGGGTGCCGGTGCTGGCCATCGCGGCGCACATCCCGCGAGACGAGATCGGCACCGAATACTTCCAGGAGACCCACCCGCAGAACCTGTTCCAGGAGTGCAGCGTCTACTGCGAGCTGGCCAGCGTGCCCGCGCAAATACCCCGGCTGCTGGACATCGCGCTGCGCACCGCGGTGCAGCGCAGCGGGGTGGCCGTGCTGGTCATCCCCGGGGACGTGTTCTTCGCCGACGCGCCGTCCGGGGCGAAGGCGTCGGCCGTGCGGGCGGCGGTGCCGGTGGTCCGGCCGGGGGATGCCGCGCTGGCCGATGCGGCCCAGGTGCTGAACGCCAGCAGCCGGGTGACGATCCTGGCCGGTGCGGGCTGTGCGGGCGCGCACGAGCAGCTGATCGCGCTGGCCGGCGCGCTGCAGGCGCCGGTGCTGCACGCGTTCCGCGGCAAGGACGCGGTCGAGTACGACAACCCGTTCGACGTGGGGATGACCGGGCTGATCGGCTTCAGCTCGGGATACCGGGCCATGGAACACTGCGACGCGCTGGTCATGCTGGGCACCGACTTCCCGTACCAGGCGTTCCTGCCCGACGGGGTGCCGGTGATCCAGGTCGACGTGCGCGGTGAGCAGATCGGCCACCGGATTCCGGTCAACGTCCCGCTGGTCGGCACCGTCCGGGACACGGTGGACGCGCTGCTGCCGCTGCTCACCCGCGAGACCGACTCGGCCCATCTGCACCGGATGACCGGGCACTACCGGCGGGCCCGGAAACGGCTGGATCATCTGGCCGAGAGCGGCCCGGATCGCTCGCCGCTGCACCCGCAGTTCATCGCGGCCACCATCGACCGGCTGGCCGCCGACGACGCGGTCTTCACCGCCGACGTCGGCTCACCGTGCATCTGGGCCGCGCGGTACCTGCGGATGAACGGCCGGCGCCGGATCATCGGCTCGTTCAATCACGGGTCGATGGCCAACGCGCTGCCGCAGGCCATCGGCGCGCAGGCGGCCGCGCCCGGCCGGCAGGTGGTCAGCCTGTCCGGCGACGGCGGGGTGGCCATGCTGCTCGGCGAGCTGATCACGCTGCGCCAGCAGCGCCTGCCGGTCAAGGTGGTGGTGTTCAACAACGGCGCGCTGTCCTTCGTCGAGCTGGAGATGAAGGCGGCGGGCATCGTCACCTTCGGCACCGACCTGGACAACCCGGACTTCGCCGCGATGGCCCGGGCCGCCGGGCTGTTCGGCGCCCAGGTGGACAAGGCCGGGGAACTGGAAGACGTGCTGCGCGCCGCGTTCAGCCACGTCGGCCCGGCCCTGGTCAACGTGCGCAGCGACCGCTACGAGCTGTCCCTGCCACCCAAGATCAGCTACGGCGAGCTCAAGGGTTTCACGCTGTACGCCACCCGGACCATCCTGTCCGGGGACGGCAAGGAACTCGTCGATCTGGCCAAGAGCAACCTGCGCGACCTGGAGGTGGAGTGAGCTGATGGGCACCGTGGACGAGGTGCTGGCCGGCTACGACAGCCTGCGGGCCGGCCAGGAGGCGTTCTACAAGGACCTGCACGAGCATCCCGAGCTGTCCCATCAGGAGCACCGCACCGCCCAGCAGGTGGCTGGAAAGCTGCGCGACTACGGCTTCACGGTCGAGGAGCACATCGGCGGTACCGGGGTGGTCGGCACGCTGGCCAACGGCCGCGGGCCGGCCGTGCTGGTGCGCTGCGAACTGGACGCGCTGCCGGTCAAGGAGGACACCGGCGCGCCGTACGCGAGCACGGTGACCACCCAGGATGCCGACGGGCACCTGGTGCCGGTGGACCACGCCTGCGGCCACGACCTGCACATGTCCTGCCTGCTCGGCCTGGCCAAGCTGCTGGCCGACCAGCCGGATCAATGGAGCGGAACCCTGCTGGCCTTGTTCCAGCCGGGCGAGGAGACCGGGGACGGCGCCCAGGCCATGGTGGACGACGGCCTGGCCAAGCGGATCCCCGCGCCCGACGTCGCGCTGGCCCAGCACCTGCTGCCCGGCATCGCCGGAACGGTAGCCACCTGCCCGGGGCCGTTCATGACCGCCGAAGACTCGATCAAGGTCACCGTGTACGGCAAGGGTGGTCACGGCGCCATGCCGCAGCACACCATCGACCCGGTCGTGCTGGGCGCCATGATCGTCGTCCGGTTGCAGACCGTGGTATCCCGCGTAGTCGCGCCGGCCGACACCGCGGTGCTGACGGTCGGCAGCATCCAGGCCGGCACGGTGAGCAATCTCATCCCGGACCACGCCACCCTGCAGCTCAACCTGCGCAGCTACGCCGAGCCGGTCCGGCAGCGGATGCTGGACGCGGTGCACCGGATCGTGCGCGCCGAATGCGAGGCCTCCGGCTCGCCCCGCGACCCTGACTTCGACACGCTGGCCAGCTTCCCGGTGATGACCAACGATCCGGCCACCACCGACCGGGTAGCTAAGGCGTTCGGCGGGCAGTTCGGCGACAACGCGCTGCCCATCGAGCCGCAGACGGTGAGCGAGGACTTCCCCAACATCCCGAACGCGCTGGGCGTCCCGTACACGTACTGGTCGATCGGCTTCACCGACCGGAAGGTTTACCGCGCCGCGGAAAAGGAAGGGAAGCTGCAGGACTTGCCCACCAACCACTCGCCGAAGTTCCTGCCGCCGATGCAACCCTGCCTGCGCACCGGCACCGAAGCCCTGGTCACCGCGGCCCTGGCCTGGCTGGCCCGCCACTAACGTAAGGAGCCGCGATGCGGATTCGCTGGCAGCCGCTCACCCCGCTCGCGGCCGTGGCCGGTGGCGTGCTGGCCGGCGCGGTGGGCACCGTGTGCCTGGACGCGGTGCAGTATGTCCGGTACCGCAAGGACGGCGGTACCAAGACCCCGCTGGAATGGGAATTCGCCCCGGTGGACACCTGGGCGGACGCCCCCGCCCCCGGGCAGGTCGGCAAGCGGGTGATCGAGGGCTTCACCCAGCGCGAGCTGCCGGATCGCTGGGCCTGGACGGTCAGCACGCTGATGCACTGGGGCTACGGGACCTCGGCCGGTGCGGCGTACGGCGTGCTGGCCGGGTCGCTGCGCCGCCCGAAACCCTGGTACGGCGTGCCGTTTGGCGCGCTGGTCTGGGCCGCCGGGTACGTCATCCTGCCCGAAGGCGGGCTGTACAAGCCGATCTGGCAGTACGACAAGAAGGTGCTGGCCGACGACCTGGCCGCGCATCTGGCCTACGGCGCGGGCACCGGTGTTACGTTCTGGCTGTTCGCCCGGCTACGTTAGGCAAATGGCTGGCCAGGACGATGGCGGGCGGCTCGGGCCGCCGGGCACCGAACGCCCGCGCCGCTATCTGCCGAAGCTGCGCTATGAGCTGATCGGCTGCGGCCTGCACGGCCATGAACTGCTCGGCACCGACGCGGCCCGGCTGCGCGCCGAGGACGCCATCTTCGCCCGCGAGGACGACGGGCTGCGCTGGTACCGTTGCCTGCGCTGTGACTCCTGGCTCCCGCTGACCCCGCCCAGCCAGCCCACCGCCAAATACCCGCCGCCCCGGGCCGACGTGGCGCTGCCGCTGCGCGGCCGCCCGCTGCGCGACCGTTACGTGCTCCGGCTGATCGCGCTGGACCGGGCGCTGCACTTCCTGGTGCTCGGGGTGCTGTCCACCGGGCTGTTCCTGTTCGCGAACAACAAGACCATGCTGCACTCGGACTTCACCCAGATCCTCAAGGACCTGCAGGGCGGCCTGGGCGGCCCGGTCAACAACAGCCAGCACGGCATCGTGCACGACCTGCAGCGGCTGTTCGCGGTGAGCACCCGCAACCTGTACCTGGTCGCGGCGGGCGCGGCCGCCTACGCCGCGCTGGAGGGCAGTGAGGCGATCGGGCTGTGGCTGGGCCGCCGCTGGGCCGAGTACCTGACGTTCATCGCGACCGTGGTGTTCGTGCCGTACGAGATCTACGAGCTGACCAAGAGCATCACCTGGCTGAAACTGCTCACGCTGGCCATCAACCTGATCATCGTGATCTACCTGCTGCTGGCCAAGCGGCTGTTCGGGCTGCGCGGCGGCGGTAAGGCGGAGCAGGCCGAGCGGGACAAGGACTACGGCTGGCCCGCCATCGAGCGTGCCACCCCCCGCCCAGCCGCCCGCATCGCCCCGGCGCCCGCACCGGCCCCAACCCCGCAAGCCCCGCCCGTCCCGCCAGCCTGACCAGCCCCACCCCGTCATGATCATCGGCTCGTGATCATAAGATTGGTGTCGTCCCCACGACAGCAAAGTCATGATCACGAACGAAAACCGGGGCTCCGGCGGGGCTAGGCGACTGCCTTAGCTGCGTGGCGGCCGGCGATGCGGCCGGAGAACAGGCAGCCGCCGAGGAACGTGCCCTCCAGGGCGCGGTAGCCGTGCATGCCGCCGCCACCGAAGCCGGCCACCTCGCCCGCCGCGTACAGGCCGGGCACCGGCTGGCCGTCGGCCCCGAGCACCTGACCGTCCAGGTTGGTCTGCAGCCCGCCCAGGCTTTTCCGGGTCAGGATGTGCAGCCGGACCGCGATCAGCGGGCCCGCGGCGGGGTCAAGGAAGCGGTGCGGCTTGGCCACCCGGATCAGCCGGTCGCCGCGGTACCGGCGCGCACCCTGCACGGCGGTGAGCTGTGCGTCCTTGCTGAACGGGTTGGCCACCTCACGGTCCCGCGCCGTCACCAGCTCGGTCACCGCGGACAGGTCGATGAGGTCGGTGCCGGTGAGCTCATTCATGCCGGCCACCAGCGCGGGCAGCGAATCGCGCACCACGAAGTCGGCCCCCTGGCGCATGAACATCGCGACCGGCGCAGGTGGCCCGGGCCGGGCCCGCTGTACCAGCCCGGGGATGCTCTTGCCGGTCAGGTCGGGGTTCTGCTCCGAGCCGGACAGCGCGGTGGTAACCGTAGCGCCCCAGTCCCCGCCCTGCGCCGCGTACCGCTGGTAGCCAAGGCGTCCCATCAGTTCGGCCCACGCATCGGCAATATTCTGAACGCCCCAGCCGGGCCGGTCAGGTTTGCCGCTGGAGCCATATCCGGGCAGCGACGGGCACACCAGGTGGAAGGCGTCGGCTCGGTCACCGCCGTACCGCTCCGGGTCGGTCAGCGGCCCGATGACCTTGCCGAGCTCGACGACCGAGCCGGGCCAGCCATGCGTCATCGCGGGACGGGCGGATATCGTCGGTCATCTATCCAGCATCGCGCGTGGAAGGGGCAGCGGTGACGGCTCAGTTGCGGGACCAGCTCGGGCAGTGGGGGATCTGGCGGGGCGGTTACCAGCTCACCGGTGAGCTGGCGGCCAGCATTGAAGCCGACGGATTCGGTGCGCTGTGGGTCGGCGGCTCACCAGACGAGGATCTGGTCCTCATCGAGGAGCTGCTCGACGCCACCAGCACGCTGACCGTCGGGACCAGCATCGTGAACATGTGGAAGTCAGATGCGCACGAGGTGGCCCGCTCGTTCGCCCGGGTGCAGCAGCGCCACCCAGGGCGCTTCGTGCTCGGCGTCGGGGCCGGGCACCCGGAGGCGACCCAGCAGTACCAGCGGCCGTACCAGACCCTGGCCAGTTACGTCGACACGCTGCTGGACGACGGCGTGCCGCGGGACGCGCTGGTGCTGGCCGCGCTGGGCCCGCGGGTGCTCCGGCTGGCCCGGGACCGCACCGCCGGGGCCATCCCCTATCTGGTGCCGCCGGAGCACACCCGGCTGGCCCGGGAGATCCTCGGCCCCGGGCCGCTGCTCGCCCCGGAGCAGAAGGCCGTGCTCGACACCGACCTGACCAGGGCCCGGGCGCTGGGCCGGGAGCGGGTCCGCCAGCCGTACCTGGGGCTGGTCAACTACACCAGCAACCTGCGCCGGTTCGGCTGGACCGACGCCGACCTGAGCGATGGCGGCAGCGACGCGCTGATCGACGCGCTGGTCGCACACGGCACCGCCGACCAGGTCGCAACGCAGCTGGCCCGGCACCTGGAAGCGGGAGCCGACCACGTCGTGGTGCAGGTGCTCACCGAGCCGGACGCCGATCCGCGGCCTGGCTACCAGGCACTGGCCCGGGCGCTGAAACTGAGCTGACGGCCGGGCGGCGGCGCGGGCGAGTCAGCGGGCGATGGCGTTCAGCAAACTCTGCCCGCTGGGCAGCACGGTCACCTCGGCCAGCTGCCAGTCAGCGGCGTCCAGGAGCTGGCCGTACTGGTCCCGGCTGCGCTCCTTGCCGCCGCTCATCACCATCATGTGCACGTCGAGCAGCTCGGGCATGACCGGGCCGGGCTCGTCGGCCAGCACCGTTTCCACGATTAGCAGGCGACTGCCCGCGCGGGCGGCGTCGCGGCAGACGGCCAGGATGCGCCGGGCGTCCGGGTCGTCCCAGTCGTGCAGCACGTGGCAGAGCACGTAGACGTCGCCGCCGGTGGGCACGCTGACCAGGAAGTCACCGCCGGTGAACTGGATGCGCTCGGCCGCGGGTGCGGCGGCGACCACCTCGGGCAGGTCGAGCACCACCCCCTGGGCCTGCGGCGCGTTGGCCAGCAGGGCGCGCAGCAGGGTGCCGTGCCCGCCGCCGACGTCCACGATGCGCTGGCCGTCCGCCACCGCCGCCACGGCCGCCACCTGCCCGGCGATCATCGCCGACACCCCGCTCATCGCCCCGGCGAACGCCGCGCCCTCGTCGGGGTGCGCGCGGTAGTAGTCCCAGACGGACTGGCCCAGCGCGGCCTCGGCGGCCGGCTCGCCGCGGACCGCCTGGCTGAGGTACTCCATCGGCCGGAGCTGGCCGGGCGCGGACAGCATGAGCGCGAAGTCGCGCAGCGAGCCTGGGCCGCTGCGCAGGCACGCGCCGACCTCGGTCATTGAGATCATCCCGTCCGCGGTCCGCTGTACCAGCCCGAGCACGGTGGCCGCGCGCAGCAGCCGGTCCAGCCGGTCCGGCACCGCGCCGGCCGCGGCGGCCAGTTCGGCCACGCTGCACGGCTGGTCCGCCACGAGGTCGGCGATCCGCAGCCGGGCCAGCGCGCCGAGGATGTGGGTGTGCGCCGCGCCGTGCGCTAAGTCGAGCACCCGGGCGGCCGGCGGGGGACTACTCATGGCGTGCACGGTAGCCGCTCAGGCCGGCTAAGTCAGCCGCCGCTGCCGATAACCCGGCGTACTTCTGCACCACCGCGCCGACCCGGGGCAGGGCGGCCGTGATGTGCTTGCCGGCGTTGCCGCGCACGCTCTTGGGTATGTCGTTCTCCTCGTTGCCCGGGTTGCCCAGTGGGACCACGCACGCCTAGTGCGGCGCCTTCCTCCGGTCACTGAGACGGCGGGCGCTGGGCCCCGGTTTACCGCGTTCCGCACGTAATTAGCCGCCTTGAGGATGTGCCGCCGGCGACGCGCGGTGGAGGCTGGTAGGCCGTGGAGGCGCACAGGTGAAGCCGGCCGCGACCGCGCTGCCGATCGAGGGTGAGCTGCCTTCGCTGGACGGCGCCACCGGGTGGCTCAACACGCCCCCGCTGACCACGGCCGGGCTGCGCGGGCACGTCGTCGTCGTCAACTTCTGCACCTATACCTGCATCAACTGGATCCGCTCGCTGCCCTACGTGCGCGCCTGGGCCGACAGGTATGCCGGGCAGGGCCTGGTGATGCTGGGCGTGCACACCCCGGAGTTCGCGTTCGAGCGCAGCGCCGGGAACGTCCGCCGGGCGGTGCGGGAGATGCGGATCGGGTACCCGGTGGCGGCGGACAACGACTACGCGATCTGGCACGCGTTCGGCAACCTGTACTGGCCCGCGCTGTACTTCGCCGACGCGCAGGGCCGGATCCGGCACCACCAGTTCGGCGAGGGCGACTACGAAGAGTCGGAGCTGATCATCCAGCAGTTGCTGGCCAGCGCGGCCGGGGCCGGGGTTGGCGACCGGCCGGTCCGCAGCGTGGTGTCGGTGGACGCCCAGGGCGTGGAAGCACCCGCCGACTGGGCCGCCCTGGAGTCGCCGGAGAACTACGCGGGCTATGAGCGGACCGAGAACTTCGCCTCGCCCGGCGGCATCGTGCCGGGGGAGCGGCACGGCTACACCGCTCCCGTCCGGCTGCGGCTCAACAACTGGGCGCTGTCCGGCGACTGGACGGTGGACGGGCAGGCCGCCACGCTGAACGCGGCCATCGGCCGGATCGCCTGCCAGTTCCACGCCCGCGACCTGCACCTGGTCATGGGCCCCGCCGCGGCCGCGGTCCGGTACCGGGTGCTGCTCGACGGGCAGCCGCCCGGCGCGGACCACGGGCTCGACGTGGACGGCCAGGGCACCGGCACGGTCACCGAGCAGCGGCTCTACCAGCTCATCCGGCAGCGCGGCCCGGTCGCCGAGCGCACCTTTGAGATCACGTTCCTCGATCCCGGGGTGCAGGCCTACTCGTTCACGTTCGGCTAGACCAGCCGTTCTCTTGACGGCGGCGTGGTCAGAGGAAGGACTTCCGCAGCGTCGCGACCGAGATGTGCGGCCAGCCCAGGATCGGGGCGGCGGGCACGCCCAGGATGCCGAAGTTGAGGATCGTCATCTGCGCGTACTGCAGCTGCATGAACGCTTCCCGGCCCGGGTGCCGGACCCGCTCGATCCAGAACGTCGCGTAGACCAGCGAGGTCTGCGCGTTGGGCCCGGCCGCCCCCGGCACCGGCGGTTCCTCGCCGAGCAGGAACTGGATGTTCTCGATGCCACCGGCGCCGTCCGTCACCGTGACCGGTTGCGAGGCGCCGGTCGGGTCGTTCAGCTGGGTCAGGAACGTGACCGACGGCTGGGTGGCGATGTTGAGCGCCACCCCCTCGAAGCTGTGCCCGTCCGCGGCCTGCTTGTCGATCACCGCCTGCAGCAGCCGGGCCGGGTCGTTCACCACGTCCTGCATCGGCACTCCGTTGATGCTGGTGGGCAGCGGCGGCTCGGCCGGGCTGGTGCCGAACGGGTCCGCGGGTTGGCCGCGGAGTCGGCGATGCCCAGGTTGTATTCGGGGAACGGCTTGGCCGGCGGATTCAGCGCCGGGGCGGTCAGCTCCTCCGAGGACCCGGCCGCATTGATCTTCGGCGGGGCCGCGTTCGGCGGGATCGCGAACGGGGTGCTGTTGAACGACGGAAACACCGAGAACGCGTACTGCGCCGTCGGTGTGGTCAGCGTGGGCGGGCCGGTGAACGGGGTCGCCCCGCCCTGCGCCAGCACGGCGTTGCCGTGCGGAATGGTGGCCATCCGCGCCACGATCTGGCCGCCGGGCGGCGGCAGCTCCTGCGGGTAGGCGGTCTCCGGCTGGGTGACCCAGATGCCGGGCTCGATGTGCAGCGCGCCGCCGGTGGCCGCGTCGCTGATCTTCTGCAGATAGGTCAGGCCGAACAGTTCGATGTCGTCCTGGCCGAAACCCCGGTTCGGCACCGATGACCCGATCGGGTCGATGGTGAGCGTCTCATCGGTCTGGTTGAGCTGCAGGTACAGCGGTGCGTCGCCCTGAAAGTCCGGGCGCGCGATCAGGTTGAAGCCCTTGCCCCGCCAGGCCCCGCCCATGTCTTTGAGCAGGCCCAGATTCGCGCTGACGGTGGCGTTGTCTGGGGTGATACGAACGTCCGGGATTGCCCTGGCCATCGGATGCCTCCTCGTCATGCTTCCCCGTGCGAAGAGCAGGCAGCTATGACCGTGCTCTTCGTCAGGAACGGAGCACCGGCGACCGCGCCTGATACAGCCGGCGGTGGGCTCAGCTGGCCGGGCCCGGCCCAGCCGGATCGCGGCCGAGCAGGGCAAGCAGCCGGTCGCTGGGACCGAACGGCGGCGGCACGGCGACCGGGGTGGCGAACTGGCTGCCCCGGGTCGCGTCGGTGACCACCAGCGGGACGATGTCCAGCATGCTCCGGGCCAGGTCGGCCGGGATGGGCCGGCTGCGCCCCTGGCCACAGGCCGCGGCGACATCCCAGCCGTGCACGGCGATCTCGAGGGCGCCTACCGCGGTCATGACGGCGGCCGCGACGTGCCGGCTGGCGATGGCGATGTCGTACTGCCCGCTGGTTCCGGCGGCCGCGCGCAGCCGGGCGGCCCGGTCGCGGAAGATCCCGGCCAGGCTGCCCGCCGTGGCGGCGGCCGGCCCAGCTGTCCCGGCCCGGTCCAGGCTGACATAGCCGATGGCCAGGCCCTGGTGCAGCGCGGCCACCGAGTCGTTGGCGTGCCGCAGCAGCGCGGCCAGGTCCCACTCCCGGCATGGGGTCGGCTGGCCCAGCAGCTCGGGCGCGACGCAGTCCACGCTGCCCAGCGCGTAGTCGATCGCGCTCCCCAGCAGGCTGGCCGACATCTCCGCTCCCTCCCGGCCCTATCTGGAGCGCACCTGGCGGATCGGGGCTGGCGTGCCGGGCGGCCCGCCCGGCACGGACCGGGCCGGCGCGGTGGTCGGCGGCAGGTCCCGGGGCAGCGGTATCCGGGGCAGCGGCTCCGGGTACCGCTTGAAGAACCACGGCAGCCGGTCCGGGTCGTTCGTCACCAGATCCTGCAGCACCCGGGGATCGCCCGGCGGCACATCCCAGGCCCGCCCCGGGTGATAGCTGGTGAGCCGGTGCAGCGTCTGTGTCGCGGTCTCCACCCCACAACTCTCGCGCACCCGCGCTGCTAGCGTGCCGCCCATGGGAATCCCGCTCAGCGAAGCCACGATCCGGCTGGTCGATGGGAAGAACTACGCGGTGCTGGCCACGGTGAATCCGGACGGCAGCCCGCAGACCTCGGTGGTCTGGATCGGCCGCGACGGCGGTGATCTGCTGTTCTCCACCGTGCAGGGCCGGGTCAAGCACCGGAACATGGTCCGCGACCCACGGGTCAGCGTCAGCGTGATCGACTCGGCGGACCCGGAGAACTACGTGGAGCTGCGCGGCCGGGTGACGCTCGGCCCGGACCCGGGCCGGGCGCTGGACACTCAGCTGTCCTGGAAGTACGACGGCCGGGATCCCGATCCGGACCGGCCTGGTGCGGTGCGCGTGGTGGTGCGGATGGAGGTCGAGAAGGCCACCGGCTATGCCGCCCGCTGATCCCGTCCCGGTCCGGTATGAGACCGGTACCAGGCGCGCGGTGCGTTTCATGCCAGAGCTCAGCCCGCGGGCCGGCGCGGCCGCGGGCGGCCACGCCTAGCGTCAGCTGTGTTCCGGCAGAACGCGCTGAACGAGGTGATCGGGATGCTTGTCTCGCTGACGACACTGGCCTGGCTGGTACTTGAAATCGGCATGCTGATCCGCGACCGGGTCCGCGGCGCCGGCGGCATGGCCCAGGACCGGGGCACCCTGGTGCTGAATTTCCTGGTCATCATCTCCGCCGCGGTGGCGGCCAACCTCGCCTACCTGGCGCTGCGGCACGACGCCGGCTGGCAGTTCGGCTCCCGCCCGGTGGCCGCGGCTGGGCTGCTGCTCATGTGGGTCGGCCTGGCCGTCCGGATCTGGGCCATCCGGGTGCTGGGCAGCTCGTTCCGGATGACCGTCGAGGTCGACCCCGGCCAGCAGGTCGTGGACCGCGGCCCGTACCGCTGGCTCCGGCACCCGTCGTACACCGGCGTCCTGCTCATCACCACCGGCCTGGGACTGAGCTACGGGAACTGGCTCTCGCTGGCCCTGCTGGTACTGCTGCCCGCCGCGGTCACCATGCGCCGGATCCACGTCGAGGAAGCCGTGCTGACCAGTGTGCTGGGCCAGCCCTACGCCGACTACCGGCTGCGCACCAAGCGCCTGGTCCCCGGGCTGTGGTGACCTAGGCGCCGGCTAGCCGGCCAGCAGCTTGAGCCGGTAGACGATGAAGACCGGAACGCCGGCGAAGCCGGCCAGGTCGGCTGGGTAGCGATCGAGCGCTTGCTGGGACGGCTGCGGCTCGGCGATCCGGTCGATGACGAATCCCGCGTCGGCGAAGGCGTCGGCCACGGCCGACAGCGGCCGTTTCCAGAACCGCTGGGATACCTCGACGTCGGCCTTGCGCCAGGTGGCGCCCACCAGTTCGGTGTCGAAGTAGCCGCCTTGCTGGCCGGGCAGCGGCGGGCCGAAGGGGTGATCAAGCGAGATGACCGCCCACCCGCCGGGCCGCAGCGCCGCCGCGAACGACCGGAGCGGGACGCTCCAGTCGCGGACGTAATGCAGCGCGAGCGAGCTGGTGATGCCGTCGAGCGAGCGCGGCTCGAGGGGCAGCGGCTCGGCCAGGTCCGCGACGAGGAACCGGCCCCGGCCCGCGCAGCGGCGCCTCGCCTCGTCGATCATCCCGGGGCTCAGGTCGGCCCCGATCACCTGGGCGCCCTGATCGAGCAGCCACTGAGCCTGTGCCCCGGAGCCACAGCCGGCGTCGAGCACGACCGCGCCGGCCAGGTTCGCGGGCACCAGGGACCGCAACGCGGGCCGCTCCAGCAAGCCGTTGAACGGCCCCTCGTCGGTGGTGGCCGCCCAGACCGCGGCGAGCCGGTCATAGGCATCGCGGGTCTGGCGGTTGTGCTCGTCCTGGGAAGGGGTTGGCGCGGTCACTGTTTGACCTTATTCGCCGCAGGTAACCGGTGAGCTGCCCGCAGGTACCGACCCCGCGGCCGTGCTCAGGGCCCTGATCGCGCCGATCTACTTCCGGCTGACGGTCACCGCCGAGCCAGTGGACCAGGCCGCCGCGAATGAGTCGGCACAGATCGCGCTGGCCGCCGCACGCGCCGGGGTGTTCGTGGCCCGCCGGGCGGCTACCTGATCCGCGCCGTAGCTAGCTGCGGGCCAGCAGCGGGACGAGCGCCTGCGCGTTGGGGCTGCCCCAGCCGGTCACCGGGTCCCAGCCGGGACCGGCGTGGTAGGTGTTGCTGACCGGGCCGAGCGTCAGGTTGTCACCGGTCGTGACGTCGTGGAAGACCTTGTGGTAGCTGGAACCGCGGGCGATGCGGTAGATGGCCGGGTTCACCAGGCCGAGATCGTGGTGGGCGTCCTGGTCGGCCAGTGCGACGAGCCCGGCCCACAGCGCGGTGGCGGCGCTGGTGCCCGGGGCTGTGTTGACCGATGTCTGGTTGCCGCTGGCCATGATGATCGGGAGACCGCCCTGCTGATTGGCGTCACCGGCCACGTCGGGCACCCCCCTCATCTTGCCGATCCCGGGCACGCCGTCCTGGTAGGCGGGCCGGGCGAACAGGTGGCTGAAGCCGCCGCCCGATGCGCCGGGGGTCACCGAGAAGCTGCCGGTGGCGCCGTTCCAGGTGGTCTCGCTGAGGTACGCGCCGGTGCTGGAGTTGGCGGTGAGCGTGGTCCCGCCGACGGCCAGCGCGAGCGGGTCGGAGGCCGGGAGGCTGACTTCCTTGACCGGGTTGCCGCCGTAGGACTCGCTGACCGCGCCGTTGTCACCGGAGCTGGCCGTCACCGTGACGTGATGCGCGGCCGCCCCGCGCAGGATGGCATGCAACTGGGCCACCTGAGCCTGGCTGAAGAAGTGCTCGCCCAGACTCCAGCCGATCGAAGCCACATCGGTGTGCGACAGAGCGAGCTGCAGTCCGTCAATCAGGTCCGTAGTCGCGTTCGTGGCGCTGTCCAGGATGTTGGCGGGCAGCGGGACCAGCCGGATGGTGGCGGCCGGGGCGACCGTGTGCACGACCTCGGCGTCCTGGACCGCCTCGGCGGTGGCCTGCCAGGGCGAGGCCGCCCCGGCCAGCATGGTCACGACCTGCATCCGCGCGGCGGGCAGCCGGAACATCCGGTCGAATGCTGCCAGATCGGTGCGGATGTCGGTGGTAAACGGCTGCGCTCCAGCGGGCGGGGTGCCCGAAGCGGTGGGGACGGCCGTCGCGGTGGGTGCCCCGGCGCCCCCCTGGTTGGGGAGTCCCGGCGGTTCAAGGACGGTCACTGTTTCGCCACGGCCGTCGATTCCGCTGTCCAGCAACGGCTGGATGCCATACGCGACCCGGAACTGGTGCGGGTCATAGCAGGACGCGGCCGGCGGGAGCCAGCAGCCGCTGACCGCGCTGGACTGCGCGGAGTGGGCCGTCAACTTGGCGGCCGGGTGGCCTGAGCTTCCGGTGCATCCGGCCACCAGGGCCCCGCTCAGCAGTGCGGCGGCGGGCAGCAGCGCCCGCCGGGAGCGGATCAAGCCGTTGTCTTGGCTCACACCCCGTTAACCCGCCAGTGGCGGCAAACGCTTACCTCGCCCCGGCAAGATTGGCGCGCGGCAGGGTGAGCGTCATCTGGGTGCCCTGGCCGGGCTGGCTGGCCGCGGTGAGCTGGCCGCCGTGGGCCTGGGCCAGCTCGGCGGCGACGGACAGGCCGATGCCGCTGCCGGAGATGTGTGCCGCGTCCCGGCCGCGCCAGAACCGGTCGAAGATGCGCGGCAGCTCGTCGGCCGGGATGCCCCGGCCGGTGTCGGTGATGCGCAGGACCGCGTCCGGCCCGGCCGGCCCGGCCTCGATCGTCACCTGCCCGCCGGCCGGGGTGAATTTCAGCGCGTTGGTCAGCAGGTTGGTCACCGCCTGGTGCAGCCAGCGCGGGTCGGCCAGGATGTCCACCCCGGCCAGCTGCCGGTGCAGGGTGATCCCGGCCGCCTCGAACCGGCCGGCCAGGCTGTCCGCGGCCGTGGCGGCGATCGCGGCCAGGTCGCAGCGCTGCCGGGCCAGCCGCAGGGTGGCGGCGTCCGCGGCGGCCAGCGTCTGCAGGTCGCCGACCATCTGGGCCAGCCGCAGCACCTCATCGCGCAGCGAGCCCAGCTGGGCCGGGGTGGGCTCGGCGACACCGTCGAGCAGCGCTTCGTGGCCCGCCTGCAGGATGGCGATCGGGGTGCGCAGCTCGTGCGCCACGTCGGCGACCAGGTCCCGGCGCAACTGCTCTTGCCGGTCCAGTCCGTCGGCCATCTGATCGAACGCGGTGGCCAGTTCGCGCAGCTCGCCCGGGGCTTTGATCGGCCCGACCCGGGCGGCGCGGTCGCCGCGTCCCATCGACCGGGTCACCGCGATGATCCGGGTGACTGGGCGGGTGATCCGCCGGGCCACGGCCAGCCCGGTGAGCAGCGCGGCCAGCGCGGCCAGCCCCGCGGTGCCGGCGATGGCCCGGAGCAGGGCCAGCTGCAGGGAGTGGTCGGCCTGGCCCAGGCCGGCCCCGGTGAACCGGGCCACGGCCCGCCCCACCGGCACCCCGTGCACCTCGGCCGGCGCGCTGAACTGCGGGTCGCTGGCGTGCGCGGCGAATCCGGGCGAGCTGGCGACGACCCGGCCCGCGCGGTCCAGGATCTGCACGTCCGCGCCGGTGCGCGCGGCCAGGTCCAGCACCGGGGACAGGTCCGCCCCGGCCCAGCTGTTGTTCCGGTCCCAGGCCGCGGCCGCGGCCACCGCCACGGCGGCGGTCAGCTCGCTGCGCTGCCGCCCGGCCAGGGCGGACACGTCGGCCGCGGCGAACGCCGCGGTCAGCCCGGCCAGCAGTGCGATCGCCGCCAGGGCCACGGCCAGGAACAGCAGTGCCAGGCGGAGCCCGATCGCGTCGCCGCGAGCCGGCGATCCCGGCGGCCCGGGTGGCGGGCCGCCCTCGTCAGCCATCGCGGGCCAGCCCGAGCCGGTACCCGCCGCCCAGCACGGTCTGCACGATCTGCGGATTGCCCGGATCGGCCTCGATCTTCCGGCGCAGGTTCTTCACGTGCGAATCGACGGTCCGCTGGTAGCCCTCGAACTCGTACCCGCGGACCCGGTTGATCAGCTCGAACCGCGAGTACACCCGCCCCGGCACGGTGGCCAGCGCGACCAGGATGCCCCATTCCGTCGGGGTGAGGTCGGCATGCTCGCCGCGCACCATGACCTGGCGCTGCGGCTCGTCGATGACCAGCACGCCGGTTCCGTAGCTGGCCACGCCCTGCCCGGCGGCCGGTGCGCCGCGGCGCAGGATGGCCTGTACCCGGAGGACCAGTTCCCGGGGGCTGAACGGCTTGGTCACGTAGTCGTCGGCGCCCAGCTGCAAGCCGGCGATCCGGTCCTCCTCGGTGACCTTGGCCGTCAGCATCAGGATCGGCGTGCCGCCCGCCGCACGCAGTTCCCTGGCCACCGTCTCGCCCGCCACATCCGGCAACCCGAGATCGAGAACCACCAGGTCAGGCGCGGCTGAGCTGGCCATCGTGAGGGCTTCAGCGCCGGACCCGGTGGACAGCACGGTGAACCCGGCCCGCTCCAGGTAGGACCGGACCAGCTCGCGCAGCTTGCGTTCGTCCTCCACCACCAGAACCGTCGCCGCCACCACCGCTCACCTGCCTTCCGCCGGCCATCCGGCGCCGCCCGGGCTGGGCCGCCCAGCTTCCATGATCCCGCATGGTGGGACAGTGCCGTGATGGGTGCCGTAACCGGGCTGGTGGCGCGCTGAGGACCGGGTCAGGCGGCCAGCGGCCGGCCGGTTTCCAGCAGCGACTTCAGGTCGCTGAGGATCCAGGTCCAGCCGGCCAGCCCGCCGTCCCGCCCGGCCACCAGGTCGGCGGTCCGCGGCGCGCCGTCCAGTTCGTGGCTGATGGTCACCGCGGTCACGCCGCCGTCGCTCTCCTCGATCTCCCAGGTCAGCCGGGTGTCCGTCTCGGCCGCGGCCTGGTCGTCGAACAGCACGTGCCAGGTCTGGACGAGCCGGTGCGGGGCATCGACGGCGAGCACCTCGCCGTCGATGATCACGTCACTGGCGCCGCGCATCCGCATCGGCGCGCTGGCGAAGGCCAGGTAGATGCCGCCCGGGCGCATGTCGTAGTGGGCCGCCGCGCGGAAGCCGTACTTCTGCGTCCAGCCCGGCCTGGTCAGCGCGTCCCAGACCTCCTCGGCGGTGGCCCGCACGAAGATGCGGTGTGTCTGGACGGCCAGCCGGTCCTGGGTCATGGCGGTCATGTCGTCTCCTCCGTCTCGCGGGCGGGCCGCCCTGGTCCGCTCATCGGGGGCGCGGACCAGGGCGACACGATCAGGTAACCAGGACTCGGTGCAGCGGCCATGCAGCTGATGTGGTGGGCAGATGAAGAAGGCCGTGACCTGCCTCCACATCCCGCCCACATGCTCTGCACGTGGACTGCACGTAGCTGGATTGTGCTGAAGAGGCAAGGGGGGCGGCAGTGCAGTCGTCCTGAGTAGGTGGCTAGGCGGTGCCCGCGCCAGCGCGGGGCCCGATCCGCGATCCGGCCTGGGGGGAGGCCGGCCCGCGCACCGGGTGACTGGATGGCCGCGCCGCGCGGTTGGTGGACCGCGCCGCGCGGCTCGCGGGCACCGCCAATTCCTGCCGCGACGCCCACTCAGCTTGCGGGGGCGCAGCGCGGGCAGTACCGCGCCTCAGGGGCCATCGCCAGGTCGGCGGGCGGGATCGGCTGAGCGCAGTGCTCGCAGCGGCCGAAGTGACCAGCGGCCAGCCGGACCAGGGCTTCCTCGGTGTCGGCCAGGGCCCGGCGGGCGTCCACGGCCCGACTCAGCAGCCGGCGCAGCTGCCGCCCACCGGCCCCGGCCCCGGGCGCGTCCGGGCCATCGCTGCCCACCGGCGTTGCGGCCGCGTCGTGATAAGCGAGCGACAGCTCGGTCACTTCGAGGAGCCGCGCCCGCCAGCGGGATTCCAGCAGGGTCCGCCACCGGGGATCTCCGGGGTCAGCTGGCCTGAGGCCGGCCAGCGGCCTGGCTGGGCGATCTGAGTCGACAGGCATGGATGCGCTCCTGGCGTGCAGAGACTGGTGCGGCCGGCCGGGCCGGCCACTCACCGACAGCCAAGCCAGCACCGGTGCAGGCATCGTGCCGGTGATGTGGTGATCCGATGGAGGAACCGGGGCCGCGGGCCGGTCAGCCAGCCGTCAGGCCCAGCGCGTCGGCGCCGGGCAGTTCCCCGGCCATCTCGGCGAACATCTCGAAGTTCCAGGTCAGCGTGCCCGTTTTCAGGTCCTCGATGACGCCGCGCAGCCAGGCCAGCTCGGCGGCGATGACGGCCCGCCGGTACTCGTCGTCCATCAGCGTGACCCGGGGTAGCGTGCCCGAGTATTGCGCCAGGTCGCTGTCGATCGCGGCCAGCGTGTCGGTGAGCGCCTGGGCGCGCTGTTCCATGGCCGCCAGCGCGTGCTCCGGCCTGAGCAGCATGACGAACGACAGCGCGGCCGGGAACTGGGCGAACTCGTTGCGGGGCGTGGCCACCATGCGGGCCAGCCAGTCATGCGCGGCGATCCGGCCCGCGTCGGTCAGCTGATACACGGTGCGTTCCGGGTAGCGCTGATCGCGCTCGGTCTGCAGCACGGTGACCAGCCCAGCTTCCTCCAGCCGCCGGATCGTCTTGTACAGGTTGGCCCGCTGCCCGACGTTCACCACCCGGTCCTTGCCCCACAGCTTGATCAGCCGCTGCATCGCGTACGGATGCATCGGCCCGGCGTGCAGCAGGCTCAGCACGGCCACCGCGAGCGGGGAGGGTCGGAACGAGTCGTCCATGCTTCCCAGCTTACTAGTTCCGCACGCACTAGTGCCGGAGGAGACGCGGGGGAGACGCGGAGGAGACACGTGGGCGAGGAGGCCGGGCGGCGGCCGGCCTTTGACGTTGCTCAGAGATTAGTTGCCAAGCAACTAGTTAGCATGAGATAGTCTCCTGGAAACTAGAAACCTACGTACTATCTCGATCGACGGAAGGGCAGCCGATGACGACGACCACGAGCCCCCCGCGGGGTTCGCCCACGGGGGCAGCGCCGCTGCCCGAAGCGACCGGGCTGACCGTCCGGTTCGGACGCCCAGGGCGCCACTGTCAACCAGCGCATCACTGATGCCGTCGGCGTTGGCGCTGAAGCAACCGACAAACACCACATGCAGGAGAGAACCCGTGTCCACAGCCACCACGTCCAAGGTCCGCACCGCACTGGTCATCGGCGGCGGAATCGCCGGTCCTGTCGTCGCGACCGCCCTGCTCAAGGCCGGTATCCAGGCGACGGTATACGAGGCCTACCCCACCCTGGCCGAAGGAATCGGCGGTGGGCTGGCCCTAGCCCCCAACGGCTTGGCAGCGCTCGGCATCATCGGCGCCGACGCTGCCGTCCGGGCCCTCGCCACACCGATCACCGGCACGGTCATGGCGGTCGGCGAGAACACCCGCAGGCTGCCCAGTCTGGCGGACGTGGAGCCACTCCAGATCGTCGGCCGCGGCGACCTGCACCGGGTGCTCCACGACCGGGCGGTCGAGGCAGGCGTCCGCTTCGAGTACGGCAAGCGCCTGGTCGGAGCCACCGAAGGCCCGAACTCAGTCACAGCGAGGTTCAACGACGGCTGCACCGCGACCGCCGACGTCCTGATCGGCGCCGACGGCGTCCGCTCCACAGTCAGAACCCTGATCGACCCGAAAGCCCCCGGCGCGGGCTACACCGGAATGCTCAGCTTCCAGGGCTACGTCAACGCGGGCCCAGACCTCGATCCCGAACCTGGCGTCATGACGTTCGCATTCGGCAAGCGCGCGTACTACCTCTTCTGGAAGATGGCGGACGGCCGCGTGACCTGGGGTGCAAACCTGCCGTCGAAGCGGTATATGTCCCTGACCGAAGCCCGGACGATCCCGTCCGGGCAGTGGCTGCGGACGCTGCGCGAAACGTATGCGGGCGACCTTCCGGGTGAGCTGCTGGCGAACCGCACCACCGCGGAAAACCTCGACATCACCGGAGCGATCCACATCATGCCGCCGGTCCCGCACTGGCACCGCGGCCGCATGGTGCTGGTCGGCGACGCCGTCCACGCGCCGTCCAACAGCACCGGCCAAGGCGCCTCGCTGGCGATCGAGAGTTCGATCCAGCTGGCGCGCTGTCTGCGGGACCTGCCTGATGCGACGTCGGCGTTCAGTGCCTACGAGCGGCTGCGGCGGGAACGGGTGGAGAGGATCACGAAACGGGGCGCCCGGACCAACAGCGCTAAGACGCCCGGACCTGTCGCGCGCAAGGCGATGTATGCGCTAATGCCGATCTTCTTCAAGGTAATGAACTTCGAGAAGGTCATGGGCTGGGAGCAGCGGTACCGGATCGATTGGGATGCGCCTGTTACCGACAGGACTTCGGTGGTGGCTGAGGTTTCCTGATCTTGCTCGTCTGCACACCGATAGCGGTGTTCCGCTACCGCCGGGCATAGCCTGGAAGCAGGCGGAGGGAGGCCCACATGCCCGCCGAGCGGATGCTGCCCAGCACTGAGGCCGCCGACCTGCTGGCGCTGACCCGGGACCTGGCCAGCGCGGAACTGGCCCCGATCGCCAGCGAGTACGAGGCGGCCAGCCGGTTCCCGCGGGACAAGTTCCGGCTGCTCGGCAAGAGCGGGCTGCTCGGCCTGCCCTACCCGGAGCAGTGGGGCGGCAGCGCGCTCAGCTACGAGGTCTACCTCCAGGTGCTGGAAGAGCTGGCCACGGCGTGGTTGACGGTCGCGGTCGGGCTGTCGGTGCACACCCTGGCCTGCTATCCGCTGGCCGCGTACGGCACCGACGAGCAGCGTGCCGCGCTGCTGCCCGACCTGCTGGCCGGGGACCTGCTCGGCGGGTACGCGCTGTCCGAGCCGGAGGCCGGCTCGGACGCGGCCGCGCTGCGCACCCGTGCGGTGCGCGACGGCGACAGTTACCTGGTGACCGGGACCAAGGCATGGATCACCCACGCGGGCGTGGCGGATTTCTACCTGCTGATGGTGCGGACCAGCGACGAGGACGGCAGCCGGGGGATCAGCGCGCTGCTGGCCGACGCGGCCACCCCTGGTCTGGAGCCAGGCCCGCTGGAGCACAAGATGGGGCTGACCGGCTCGCCTACCGCCCAGCTCCGGCTGGACGGCGCCCGTGTCCCGGTCAGCCGGCTGATGGGTGCCGAGGGCGACGGGCTGAAGATCGCCCTCGACGCGCTCAACTCCGGGCGGCTCGGCATCGCCGCCTGCGCGGTCGGGCTGGCCCAGGCCGCGCTGGACGAAGCGGTCGGGTACGCCCGGCAGCGGACCCAGTTCGGCCGGCCGATCATCGACTTCCAGGGGCTGGAGTTCCTGCTCGCCGACATGGCTGCCGGGGTCGAATCGGCCCGGGCCACCTACCTGGAGGCAGCCCGCCGCCGGGACCGCGGCCTGCCGTTCCGCCGCCAGGCGTCCATCGCCAAACTGGTCGCCACCGACATGGCCATGCAGGTCACCACCGACGCGGTCCAGGTGCTCGGCGGGGCCGGGTACACCCGCGACTTCCCGGTCGAGCGGTACATGCGCGAGGCCAAGGTGCCGCAGATCTTCGAGGGCACCAACCAGATCCAGCGCATGGTCATCGCCCGGGAACTCCGCAAGATGACCAGCTGACGCGGGCCGCTCCGGATGCGATCAGCGGGGCACTGGCGTTAAATCTGAAAAGCTATGGTCTGGGCGAGGGGAGCGGTGCAGTGAAGGTGCACATCGACTCCGGGCGCTGCCAGGGGCACGGCCGCTGCTACGACCTGGCCCCGGGCCTGTTCGGCGACGACGACGAGGGCTACGGGCAGGTGCTCGGCACTGGGATCGTGCCGCCAGGCGAGGAGAAGGCGGCCCGGCTGGCCGTGGCCAACTGCCCGGAACGGGCCATCGACCTGCTCGAGGAGACCTGAGATGGCGGTCGATAACCGGTTCGGCCCGGAGTACCGGGAGGCGGACGACGACCCGGCCCTGTTCATCCGGAACGAGATCGTCACCGGCCCAGTGTCCGACTGGGCCACCGACTTCTCCCATCTCGAGCCGGAGTGGGCCGCCGATCCCTACCCGATCCAGGACGACCTGCGGCAGCGCTGCCCGATCGCGCACACCGGGCGGTTCGGCGGCGGCTGGCTGCCGGTGCGCTACGCCGACGTCGCCGCGATCGCCTATGACACGGACCGGTTCTCGTCGCGCGCCATCATCATGAACAACGCCCGGCCGCCGCGCGAGATAGCCCCGGTCGGCGGCTCGCCACCGATCTCGTCCGACCCGCCGTTCCACCACGAGGCGCGCAAGCTGCTGCTGCCCGCGTTCACCCGGTCCGCGGTCAGCCGGCTGGAACCAGCCACCCGGGCGTTCTGCGACTCGCTCATCGATGCCTTCGACGGCCGGGACGTGGTGGACGCCGCCCGGGAGTACGCGCAGCACATCCCGGTCCGGGTCATCGCGGACATGCTCGGCTTCCCGCCCGAGGACGGGCCGCAGTTCCGCGAGTTCGTGGCCGACCTGCTGGAAGGCATCAACCTGCCGCCGGACGAACGCGTCGAGCGGGTGCACCGGCTGTTCCAGTACCTGCTCGCGCAGGTCGACGACCACCTGGCCCGGCCCAGGGACGACCTGACCAGCTACCTGCTTCACGTCGAGCTGGGCGGGCACAAGCTCGACCCGGACCACGTGGTCGGCACGATGGCGCTGCTGCTCATCGCGGGCATCGACACCACGTGGAGCGCGATCGGCGCGTCGCTATGGCACCTGGCCTCGGTCCCGGCCGACCGGGCCCGGCTGGTCGCCGAGCCCGGACTGCTGCCGATCGCGATGGAGGAGCTGCTCCGCGCGTATGCGCCGGTCACCATGGCCCGGCTGGTCACCCAGGACATGCACTGGGGCGGCGTGGAGATGAAGGCCGACGACTGGATCCTGCTGTCGTTCCCGGCGGCCAACCGGGACCCGGCCCAGTTCGACCGGGCCGGCCAGGTCATCATCGACCGCGAGGTGAACCGGCACGCCGCGTTCGGCCTCGGCATTCACCGCTGCCTCGGCTCGCATCTGGCCCGGATGGAGCTCCGGGTCGCGCTGCAGGCCTGGCTGGACCGGATCCCGGTGTTCAGCCTGGCCGACCCGGCCGCCGTGACCTGGGCGGCGGGCCAGATCCGCGGGCCGCGCACGCTGCCGCTGCAGATCCGTGACCGATCCTGAGCTGCGCGCGTAGCCGTGGCCACACCCATGCCGGACCGGCTGGCCCTGCCGGAACTGCCAACGCTGCGCGGGCCGCAGGTGCTGCTGCGCGCGTTCCGTGACTCGGACGTCGATGACCGGCTGCGTTATCCCATCGACCCGGAAGAAGAGGACGGCTACGGCTCGTCCTGGCGGCGGGAGTGGGATGGCCGCCGCGAGCACACCCGGGAGGGGCTGACCGCGAACCGCGAGCCCGCCCCGGCCGGGGAGTACAGCTGGTCGGTGGAGCACGCGGGTGGCTGCATCGGCAATGCCCGGCTGCGGGTGGACGCCGATCAGCATACGGCCGACTACGCGGTGGGGCTGTTCGTGGCCAGCCTGCGCGGCCGGGGACTGGGGCGGGAGATAACCCGCCTGGTACTGGGCTGGGCGTTCGGCGAACTGGGCGCGCACCGGGTACAGCTCGACGTGCTCGCGTTCAACCGGCAGGCCATCAACTGTTACCTGGCCTGCGGGTTCCGTATTGAAGGCACGCAGCGCGAGGCGCAGCTGTACCCGGACGGCTGGCACGACATGATCATGATGGCCGTGCTGCGCTCCGAGTACCCGGGCTAGTCAGTCCCGGACCAGGACTACCCGCGGGCCGGACTCGGTGGAGACCGCCCATGCGGTGCCCGCGTCGGACAGCGGGAACGTCCGGTACGGCACCTGGACCGAGCCGTCGGCGATCAGCTGCAGATAGCGCGGGATCTGCGCCTTGATCTCGGCCGCGGGCACCGAGCCCGCCCCGCTGCCGGAGATGGTCAGTTTCCGGCTGCGCAGCAGTTGCGACGGGACCGCGGCCTCGGCCCCGCCCAGCGCGCCGATCTGGACGTACTTGATGTCCGCGTCATCCTCGCGCAGCCCCTGGCGGCCCAGGGCGCGGAACGCGGTCTCGGCCACCGGCCCCCAGACGAAGTCCAGCACCAGCCCGGGCGCGTCGCCGTCCAGGGCCTGGCTCAGCGCCGCGGCGTCGGTGTCCCGGTCGCCGGTCAGCCGCACGGTCTGCGCGCCCGCCGCGGCCGCGCGGTCCAGGCCCGGCTGGCTCCGGCCACAGCCGACCACCCGGGTCGCGCCGAGCAGCCGGGCGTTCTGTGCGGCCAGGAACCCGGACATCCCGGTCACCCCGGTGATCAGCACGGTGCCGAGTTTGCCGGTCTCGGCCAGCCGCGCGTTCAGCGGCAGCCAGGATGCGATGCCCGGGTTGATGCCGGCCGCGACGGCGGCCGGCTGAGCCCCGTCCGGCAGCGGGAAGCGCATTGCGGCCGGTGACGCGAACCGCTGGGCGAACGTCCCGTACGGCGGTGGGCCGGCCGAGGTGAACACCAGCGTGCCGTCGGCCATCTGGGCCACCGCGTTGAGCCCGGGGATGGCCGGGAAGACCGGGTCGCGGCTGTAGTGCCGGCCGGTCGCCACCGACCGGGTTAGCTGGTGGATGCCTGCCGCCACCAGTTCCACGATCTCGCTGCCCGGGCCGGCCGCCGGCTCGTCGAAGTCGCCGTAGACCGGAACCGAGTCTGCTGAGTGCAGGATCGCTGCCTTCACCTGAACCACGCCTTCCGCCGGGACCTGCTTCGGCCCGGGATGCCGGATCTTATTTAACGTTGTTAAGTTGATGCGTCAGTCTTCCTTAACACTGTTAAACTGTCAACTCGTGGCAGCTGGACTGACCAAGGCGGCGATCGTGCAAGCCGCCCTTGACCTGCTCGACGAGGCAGGCATGGACGGCCTTACCGTGCGGGCCCTGGCCGCCCGGCTGGGGGTGCAGGCCCCGGCGCTGTACTGGCATGTGCGTAGCAAGCAGGCGCTGCTGGACGAGATGGCCACGCTGATCTGGCGCCGGGTCGGCGACGTGATGGCCGGGCTGCCAGCCAGCACGCCGTGGCGCGAGGTCATGTCGGTCTATGCCGCGACGATCCGGGCCGCGCTGCTCGGCCACCGGGACGGGGCCAAGGCATTCAGCGGCACCACGCTCACCGACCCCGAGGTGGTCCGCCGTCAGGAGGTCACCCTGGGCACTCTGACGAGCCAGGGCTTCACCCTGCCGGACGGGGTGCGCGGCCTGCTGCTGATCAACAACTTCACCATCGGCTTCTGCGTCGAGGAGCAGGCGGTCCGCCAGGTGACCGCGTCCGGCGACGACCGGTACAGCAGGCGGGCCGAGCTGATCGGCCCGGACACCGCGCCGCTCGCCGTCGCGGCGGGCGAGGTGATCTTCGGCGACCCGGACACCCGGTTCGGCGAGCTGACCGGGCTGCTGCTGGACACCGTCGGCCGGCTCCGGCGCTGAGCGCTCAGCCGTCTACCGTATGGAACTCGATCCGGTAGACCAGGGTGTCCTCGCCGATCGGGCCTGCGTGCGCGGCCCGGTTGCGCAGCGCCTCCCGGTCCTGCTCGCCGGACCGCCGGACGTCGGCCGGGGTGACGGCGGCGAACGGCACCAGTTCGATGCTGTCCACCTCGATCTGCCCCGGGCCGACCTGGTACCGGCCGCCCTGCTTGACCCGGGGCCGCTGCCACAGCCGGAACGAGACGGTGATGTCGCCCGCCAGCACCGCGTCGCGCAGTTCCGGGCTGAACTCCATGACCCGATGTTATGACGCCCAGCATTAACCCCCTCATATCGAACGCCAGCACCCGGTGGCGGCCGCTAGAAATTGTCGGTGGGTCTGGATAGAGTCGAACTAGTCATCGAGGATTGGCTCGGATCTGGTAAGGAGGTGATCCGCGGTGTGCGACGGGATGCCGGTGCCGGACAGTGTGCTGGACGCGCTGGCCATGCTGGACCGGGCGCTGGATTACCTGAACGCCGCGGACGTGGCGTCCTTACCGGTAGACACCCAGGCCGCCGCGCTCAAGTCGCTGGAGGCCGCCGAGGCTAAGCACACCGCGGCGCGGACCGCGCTGCTGTCGGCGTTCAGTGCCGGCGGGGGGCCGGAGGCCGATGGGCATGGCGTGGCCCGGGCGTGGCTGCGCTGGCAGACCCGCATCACCAAGGGCGCGGCGGCGGGCGCGGTGGCCTGGATGCGGCGGCTGGCCGCCCACCCGGTGATCGAGGCCGCGCTGGCCCGCGGCGAGCTCTCCGCGTCCTGGGCGCGGGAACTGTGCGGCGCTGACCAACCTGGTCCCGCTGTGCCGGTTCCACCACCTGATCGCCATCCACCACTGGGGCTGGACCCTGCGCCTCGACCCCGACGGGACGACGACTGCCACCAGCCCCGATGGCCGCCGCGTCTGGCACAGTCACGGCCCACCTGGCCAGGCCGCTTAGCTCGCAGGCTTGATGAGCGGCGCGTCCCGAGACAGCTGCCGGAACCCGACTCCGTAGTACAGCCCACGTGCCTGCGGGTGCCGAGGCGCACCCAGGCAGGCGACCGTCATGTGCGTGGCCCCGGCGTCCCGGGCGAGCCGCATCCCGTGCCGGAGCATCGCGGTGCCGAGCCCCCGACGCCGATAGGCCGGATGTGTCCCGACCGGCTCGAACTCGGCGGTCTTGTTGGCCTCATCGACCACATGATCGTGGACGCGGCCATGGTCCCGTCCCGCGCCTCCACCAGGACATGCAGGTCGCCGCGGTAGCTGGTCATCTGCCGGACACCCGAATAGCCCTCGGCTGTGTACGTCGATGGCGCCCATGCGTCCACGTGCGCCTGGACCGCGGCCTCCGGGCCGGCCTCATCGGCGGTGCGGAACCGGAACCCGTCCGGCAGCACCGGCTGCGCCACATCGGTAAGGTCCCGCTCGTTGAGCTGAGTCCAGGAGCCGGTGTCGCCGAGCGAGGCCGGGTCGGTCTGGTATCCGTGCGCCGCCCACCGGGCCAGCGCGAACTCGTCGGCGGCCGACGGCGCTACCGTGCGCTCGAGGCCCGCTGCTGCCGCGTCATACCAGCCGATCACGTCGTCCACCAGCGCCGCGTGGCTGGGGTCGACTTGATACCCCAGGTAGGCGCCGGTGACGTCGCTCACCGACCCGTCGCTCCGGCTGACCTGATGCGGGAGATAGGCCCAGCCCCACGCCACCAGCGTGCCGCCGGACAACCACAGCCGGCGCGGCCAGGTCCCGCCGTCGCGGGCGTGCCCTTTGCCCCAGATCCAGGCCAGCTCCCCGAACGAGGCGTCGCTGTTCACCAGGTCCGGCCGGATCGCGGTGACGCGCTGCGCCAGGCCCAGCATGAGCTGGATGTCCGCGGCGGTCACCAGATCGAAGTCACCCATGATTGGCCACTGTGCCAGGATCCGGCTTGTTCCGTGTTGCGCGGTGCGCGGGTGACTTACAAGATGTGCCCATGACGGGAGAGTCTGGCCCAGACGGCCTGCCGGAGCTGCGCGCCTCACACGACGACCGGGAACGCGCCGCCGAGATCATCCGGATCGCGGCCGGCGATGGGCGGCTGACCGCGGACGAACTGGATGAGCGGCTGGAGAAGGCGCTGACCGCGCGGACCACCGGTGAGCTGGCCGTCCTCACCGCTGACCTGCCCGCGGTGCCGGGCGCGGCGGCCGTCCAGCCCAAGGACCTGGTCGAGATCAAGTGCATGGGCGGGAACGCCGGCCGGCGCGGCGACTGGGTGCTGCCGCGGCGGATGGAGATCATCGCCACCGGGGGAAACGTGAAGCTCGACTTCACCGAGGCGGTCATTACCGGGCCCACGCTGCACATTGACGCCACCGTGCGCGGCGGGAACCTCATCCTGGTGACCCGGCCCGGCCTCGAAGTGGACACCGACGGCGTGACGATGATCGGCGGCAACGTGCGGACCCGACCGCCGCGCGGCCCGAAGCAGCCGGTGATCCTGCGCGTTGAGCTGGCCGCCCAGGCCTGGGGCGGCAACGTCGTGGTGCGGCCGCCGCGGCGGACCCTGTGGCAGTGGCTGCTGCGCCGGCCCTGACAGGATGGCGGTATGGCCTGGATCGATCTCGATGGTGCGGTCAACGTACGCGATCTGGGGGGCCTGCCCACCGGGGACGGCGGCAAGACCCGGGCCGGCCGGCTGCTGCGCGGCGACAACCTGCAGGACCTTTCGCCGGCCGACATCGCCCGGCTGACCGGCGGCGTCGGCCTGACCCTGGTCGTCGATCTGCGCAGCACGGCCGAACTGCGGGCCGAGGGCCCGGCCCCGCTGGACGCGGTGCCGGACGTGCGGCACGTGCACTGCCCGGTGCTGCCCGAGCAGGGCACCGCCACCGACGTGGTGGCCGACGTCCTGCTGACCCGGGACGACGCGGACCGGTCCCGCTACCCGGCCGACCCGCGGGCCGGTCACTATCTGGGCTATCTGGAAGACCGCCCGGAACAGGTGGTCGCCGCGGTGCGCGCCGTGGCCACCGCGCCGGGAGCCGCCCTGGTGCACTGCGCGGCGGGCAAGGACCGGACTGGGGTGGTGGTCGCGCTCGCGCTCAGCGCCGTCGGGGTCCGCCCAGACGCGGTGGCCGCCGACTACGCCGCCACCGGCGAGCGGCTTGAACTGCTGCTGGACCGGCTGCGCCGGTCGCCGACCTACGCGCGCGACGTGAACAGCAAGCCGGCCGGGTCGCACCAGCCGCAGGCCAGCACCATGGCCGCGTTCCTGGACCAGCTCACCGCGCGCTACGGCGGGGCCACCGCGTGGCTGGCCGGGCACGGCTTCAGCGCGGACGACCTGGGCCGGCTGCACGCCAAGCTGTGCTCGGCTGCCGTCACCTGAGCAGCTCCCGGGCGATGACCAGTTGCTGGATCTGGCTGGTGCCCTCGTAGATGCGGAACAGCCGGACGTCGCGGTACAGCCGTTCGGCCGGCACGCCGCGGATGTACCCGGAGCCGCCGTGGATCTGCACGGCCCGGTCCGCGATCCGGCCGACGGCCTCGCTGGCGAAGTACTTGGCCGCCGACGGGGCGAGCCGCCGGTCGGTGCCCGCCTCGTACTGGGCGGCGGCATCGAGCACCAGAGCCCGGGCCGCCATGTACTCGGTCTGCGAGTCCGCCAGCATGGCCTGGATCAGCTGGTACTCGGCGATCGGGTGACCGCCCTGGGAGCGCTCCTGGGCGTAGCTGACGCTCTCCTCGATCAGCCGGGCCGAGACCCCCACGCAGACCCCTGCGATGGTCAGCCGCCCGTGCGCCAGGCTGCGCATGGCCGTGCTGTAACCAGCCTGGGCCGCCTGCCCGACCAGGGCGTCGGCGGGCACCTGGACGGCGCTGAACGCGACATCGGCGGTCCACGCGCCGGCCTGGCCCATCTTGTGGTCCCGGGGCGCCACCACGACCCCCAGGGTGCGGGCCGGCACGATGAACACCCCGATGCCCTTGCCCGGCGGGGCTTCCGCGTCGGTCCGGGCGAAGACCAGGAACATGTCGGCCGCCGGGGCGTTGGTGATGTACCGCTTGAGCCCGTCGATGACCCAGCCCCCGGCCCCCGCCATGGGGCGGGCTGTGGTGCTGAGCCGGCTCGGGTCCGAGCCGGCGTCCGGCTCGGTCAGCGCGAACGACGCGACCACCTCGCCGGACGCCAGCTGGGGCAGCCACTGCTTGCGCTGCTCGGCGGTACCCGCCGCGACCAGCACCTGGCCGGCGATCCCGTTGTTGGTGCCGAACAGCGACCGGAACGCCGGACTGGCGTAGCCGAGCTCGATGGCCACCCGGACCTGCTGGGTCACCGACAGGCCGAGCCCGCCGTACTCGGCCGGCAGCGCGTAGCCGTACAGCCCCATCTCCTTGGCCTGGGTGATCAGCCGGGCCGGGATCTCATCGGTCTCGTCGATGCCGGCCTCGGCCGGCAGCACCTCACGCCGGACGAACCCGCGCAGCAGGCTGAGCAGCTCGTCGAAGTCGGTCTGATTCACCATGCGCCCAGTGTCACATCCTCCGGCCCGGCCGGTAAGCCAGTGAGACAGCAGCTAATTCTCAGCGAGCACACAGAACCGTGGGCGATACTGGAGGGGAACCGGCAAGCTACAGGGGTGCGCGGCTAGATGCGCGGCGGGCCAGGTTTTGTCCAGTCCTGCTGGGTACCTAGCGCGAGCCCTCTTGGCGAATCGGATCTCGGCTAGGAGGTCGACGACAATGGCCGTCGTCAGCTGCCCCGTCACCACGCTCCGGGGTGTGCCGGTGATAACGGCACCCCGGGAAATCGACATGTCCAGCGCCGAGCTGCTGCGGGCCGGGCTGGCGGAGACCGCCGCCCGCGGGCACGCCACGATCGTGGTCGATCTGTCCGGTACCCGGTTCTGCGACTCGGCCGGGCTGCACGTGCTGATCCGCGCGCACCGTGCCGCGGTCGCCGAGGGCGGCGAGCTGCGGCTGGTCATCGGCGTGCCGGGCGTGCTGCGCATCTTCGCCATCACCGGGGTGGACCGGGTGATGCCCAGGTTCGCCGACCGGGCTGCGGCGGTAGCCCCGCTGCCCGCGGTGGCTATCGATCCGGTCTGGCTGTCCTGGCCGCGGATCGTGCCGGCCGCCTGACCGGCCCGGCTGGGCGCCGTCAGGCGCGCCGCGGGAACTGGCCGAAGTCCGGTGCCCGCTTGGCCTTGAACGCCTCCCGGCCCTCGCGGGCCTCGGGGGTGCCGTAGAACATCAGGTTCGCGTCGTGGGCGAGCTGCTGGATACCCGCATAGCCGTCCTCGGCGGCATGGAAGCTGGCCTTCATCAGGCGCAGCGCGAACGGGGAGAGCGCGAGCATCTCGCGGCACCAGGCCACCGTCTCCCGCTCCAGGTCGGCCAGCGGGACGACCCGGTTGACCAGGCCCATGTCCAGCGCCGCCTGGGCGTCGTAGCGGCGGCACAGGAACCAGATCTCCTTGGCCTTCTTCATGCCCACCAGCTGGGCCAGCGAGCTGGCCCCGAACCCGCCGTCGAACGAGCCGACCCGGGGACCGACCTGGCCGAACGTCGCGTTGTCCGCGGCGATCGTCAGGTCGCACACCACGTGCAGCACATGCCCGCCGCCGATGGCCCAGCCGGCCACCATGGCCACGATCGGCTTGGGGCAGCGGCGCATCTGCACGTGCAGGTCGGTGACGTGGAACCGGCCGGTGGAGTTGGGGTCGGTCTGGTAGCCGGTGTCGCCGCGGACCCGCTGGTCACCGCCCGAGCAGAACGCCTTGCCGCCCTCGCCGGTGAGGATGATGACGCCGACCGACTCGTCCTCCCGGGCCACGGTGAGCGCGTCGGAGATCTCGATCAGCGTCTGCGGCCGGAAGGCGTTGTGCACCTCCGGGCGGCAGATGGTGATCTTGGCGATGCCGTCGCTGGTGGTCTCGTAACTGATGTCGGTGTACGTACCCGAGGCCTGCCAGACGATCTCGGCGGAGGTGGTGTCAGTCATGCGCCCCATTCTGCTCACCGCTGCTCAGTCCTTGCGGGCCACCCCGACCAGGTTGCCGGACCGGCTGGGGTCCCCGGGGACGTCAGCCGGTGCGTCGGGCCGCCACAGCGGGACGAACACCACGCCCGGGTCGAGCACCTGGAAGCCGTCGAAGAAGCGCTCGATCTCGGCGCGCGAACGCAGCTGGATGGAGGTCGCGACGCTGCGGTTGTACATCTTCTCGAACGCCTCGTTACGCGCGGTGCGGCCCTCAGTGGTGGCCTGGCCCAGGATGAGACAGCTGCCGGGAGCCAGCGCGTCGCGCAGCGTGCCGACCAGCCGCCACGGGTCCTCCGCGCTGGCGATGAAGTGCAGCACCGCCACCAGCAGCAGCCCGGCCGGCTGGCTGAAGTCGATGACCCGGCCGACCTCCGGGCTGGCCAGGATCTTCTCCGGGTCGCGCAGGTCCGCCTCGAGCACCGCGACGTCCGGCTGGCTGGCCAGGATCGCCTTGCTGTGCGCGATGGCCACCGGGTCCACGTCCACGTAGGCCACCCGGGCACCCGGGGCCGCGGACTGGGCCACCTCGTGCACGTTGTGCTCGGTCGGGATACCCGAGCCGATGTCGAGGAACTGGGTGATGCCGTTCGCGGCCAGCAACCGCACCGCCCGGCCGAGGAACGCCCGGTTGGCCCGGGCGAACATCCCGGCCGCCGGGTCGAGCGCGGTGATGGCCCGGCCCGCGTCCTGGTCGGCCAGGAAGTTGTGGCTGCCGCCGAGCAGGTAGTCGTACACCCGGGCCGTGTTGGCCCGCTGGGTGTCCACCCCCGGGGGAGCCCAGCCCGGCAGGTCAGTCATCATGGCTCCTATCCTGAGGGGGTGCAGCCCGGCCGGGCAGCGGAATCACCAGCGCCGCAAAGCCTGGATTGTGAGCGGAAATACGGTACATTTCGTGGTTGCACGATATCGCAGGGTATGGGCATTGACGGCCTGACCCGCGCTGCCCGCGGGCAGGTGCCCGCGGCGAATGGGCCCGGAATAGGTGGCTGCGCGGCCATCGCGCTCGCCGCCAGGATTGGTGCAGATGCAGTGCGGTCACAGATAGCCGGGGACGACGGCCCCACCCGGGCGGCCGACCCGGCCGGTGTCGCGGCGTTCACCCTGGATTCGTCCGGCGCGGTGGCGTCCTGGTCGGTGACGGCCGAGCAGCTGTTCGGCCGGGCCGCGGACGAGGTCACCGGGCGGGACATCTGGCCACTGCTGCTGGCCCGGGCGGAACACCGGGACCGGATCCGGCGCGGGCTGGCCGAGGCGGCCGCTGGCCGGGCCTGGTCCGGTTCGGTGACGCTGGCCCCGGACTGCGGCGGCGGCACGCTGGCCGTGCACTGCGAGCCGCTGGCCGGGCCTGGCGGCGGCACGCTGGTGATCGCGCAGCGGGCGGCGCCGCCCCGCCCGGACCTGCTCCGCGAGGCGGTGGCCCAGGTCGGCACCACGCTGGACCTGACCCGGACCGCGCGCGAGGTCACCGAGGTGGTGGTGCCCCGGTTCGCCGACGCGGCCGCGGTCTTCGTGCTGGAACGGCTGCTCACCGCTGAAGAGCCGATGCTGGACGAGGCGACCTCTTCCGCGCTGGTGCGCCGGCTGGCGGCCCGGCTGGCCGGCCAGCCCGCGGCCGTCACCGACAACCTGCTGCGCCCCGGCGAGGCGTTCCTGTTCGGCGCCGAATCGCCCAGCTACCGGGCGATGAGCACGGGCAGCCCGGTGGTCACCGGCTACCTCGACCGGGAAACCTCGGACCGGCTGGCCCGCCGTCCCGGCGGCCGGGAGCCCGACGCCAGCTACACCTCGTTCCTGTCCGTGCCGCTGATCGCCCGCGGCGTGGTGCTGGGCTGCGTCACGTTCGCCCGGGTGGTCGGCCGGGACGGCTTTACCGAAGCGGACACCGAGGTAGCCGGGGAACTGGCCGCGCACGCCGCGGTGTGCATCGACAACGCCCGGCTCTATCACCGGGAACGCCGGGTCGCGTTCGTGCTGCAGCAGGGCCTGGTGCCCGAGGAGCCCCGGGTCCCGGAAGGGCTGGAGGTGGCCGCCCGGTACCTGCCGGTCGGCACCAGCATGGTCGGCGGGGACTGGCACGACATCGTTGCGCTGCCGGGCGGCCGGACCGCGTTGATCATGGGCGACGCGATGGGCCACGGGCCGGAGGCGGCCGCGGTCATGGTTCAGCTGCGCACCGCGGCGCACGCCCTGGCCGACCTGGAACTGCCGCCCGAGGAGGTGCTGCGCAGGCTGGACCGGATGGCCGCGGCCATGTCCGGCACGCCGTACGCCACCTGCCTGTACGCCGTGCTCGACCCGGCCGGCAGCTCCTGCCTGGTGGCCAAGGCCGGGCACCCGCCGCCGGTGCTGGCCCTGCCGGACGGCCGCACCGAGCTGCCCGACCTGCCCGCCGGGCTGCCGCTCGGCCTGGCGGCCGGCTCGTTCGACACGGTCCGGATCGACCTGCCGCCGGGCGCGGTGCTCGCGCTGTACACCGATGGCCTGGTGGAGAGCCGCACCCGGCCGCTCGACGACGGCCTGAGCGCGCTCCGCGACGCGCTCGGCGACGCCCTGGCCAAGCCGGGCGCCTCGCTGGACGGCGCGTGCGAGGAGATCATCCAGGCGCTGCGGCAGCGCGGCGAGGACGACCTCACCCTGCTGCTCGCGCGCATCCGCTGATCCGCCCTGGTTAGCTAGCAGGTTAGCCAGCTCGTCAGCTAGCCGGTTGGCCAGCCGGCCGCCTGATCTGGTTCCCTGCTAGGCATGACTTCGCTCGCATCGGTGGATGCCGTCCAGCCCCCAACCTGGTTCACCGCGGCGCTCGGCACCGCGGCCGAGGCAGGCACGACCGAGGTCGCCGGGGCCAGCATCGCCTACCGCGCCTGGGGGCAGCGTGGCCAGGGCGGCATCGTGCTGGTGCACGGCGGCGCCGCGCACGCCCGCTGGTGGGACCACATCGCCCCGCTGCTGGCGGGCGGGCACCGGGTGGCCGCGCTCGACCTGTCCGGGCATGGCGACAGCGGTCGCCGGGACAGCTACCGGCTGGATACCTGGGCCGAGGAGGTGCTGGCCGTCGCGGCGGACGCAGGCATCGCCGGCCCGCCGGTGGTGATCGGGCACAGCATGGGTGGCTTCGTGGCGCTGCGCGCGGCCGGCCGCTATGGCGACCGGCTGGCCGGCGTGGTGGCCGTTGACTCGCCGGTGCGGGACATCACGCCGGAGGAACGCGCCGCCCGGGACCAGCGCGCGTTCGGGCCGCTCCGGGTCTACCCGACCCAGGAGGCGGCCATCGCCCGGTTCCGCCCCATCCCGGACCAGCCGGTGCTGCCGTACATCGCCGGGCACGTGGCCGCCACCTCCATCCACGCCGTGCCCGGCGGCTGGAGCTGGAAGTTCGACCCGCGCATCTTCGCCCGGCACCAGCTCGTCCCGGACCTGCTCACCCGGCTGGACTGCCGGGTCGCGCTGTTCCGCGCCGAGTACGGCCTGGTATCCGCGCAGATGAGCGAAGTAATGTACGACCGGCTCGGCCGGCTCGCCCCGGTCATCGAGATCCCAGCGGCGGCGCACCACGTGATGATGGACCAGCCCATCGCGCTGGTCACCGCGATCCGCACGCTGCTGTCCGACTGGGATCACTCGCTGCCCGCCGCGCCCCGCCCGGCCACGAGCTAACTCAGGTCGCGGCAATAATGGCCGGATGCCGCCGGTGATCAGGTACTGCGCCACGCCAGCGGGCCGGGTCGCCTACTCGCTGGCCGGCAGCGGCCCGCCGTTGCTGTGCGATGCCGGCTGGGTCACCCACCTCGGCCGGCAGCTGGAGCTGTTCGGGTTCGGCCCGTTCCTGGCCGGGCTGGCCCAGCGGCACACCGTGATCCGCTACGACAAACCCGGCTGCGGGCTGTCCGCTCAGCCCGGGGCCGACCTGTCCTTCGAGGCCCAGCTGGCGGTGGCGCTGGCCGTCGCCGACGCGGCCGGGGCCAGCCAGTTCAGCCTCTTCGGCGCGTCGCAGGGCGGCCAGGTCGCGGCGGCGCTCGCCGCCCGGCACCCGGACCGGGTCGCGGACCTCGTGCTGTACGGCACCTGCGCGAACGGCGCCGACCTGGCCCCGGCTGAGGTCCGCGACTCGCTGGCCGCGCTGGTCCGGGCGCACTGGGGGCTCGGCTCGAAGGTGCTGGCCGGCATCTTCATCCCCGGGCCCAGCGCCGCCGAGGTGGACGCGTTCACCCAGGCGCAGCGGGCCTGCGCGCCGGCCGGGGTGGCCGCGGACATGCTGGACGTCTACTACCGCACCGACGTGCGGGCGCTGCTGCCTCAGGTCCGGGCGCGCACCGTGGTGCTGCACCGCGAGGCCGACCCGGCCACCGGGTTCCAGCTCGGCCAGGAGGTGGCCGCGCTCACCCCGGGAGCGGGACTCGTCCCGCTGCCCGGCGCCAGCCACCTCTTCTACCACGGGCGCTGGGCCGAGGTGCTGGCCGCGATGCTCGGCTTCCTCGATGCCGCAGCCCGCCCCGGGCCCCGGCTGACCGGCCGCGAACTGCAGGTGGCCGGGCTGATCGCGGACGGCCTGACCAACCACGCGATCGCCAGCCGGCTGGGGGTCGCGCCGCGTACGGCGGAAGCCCATGTGGAGAACATCCGGCGCAAACTCCAGGTCCGGTCCCGGGCCCAGATCGCGGCCTGGGTCACCGAGCAGCGGCTGCGCGGCTAGGTAGTTCACCCGGTCACCCCGCGGGCCGGCGGCCCGGCCGGGCCGGACCGCGCCCCGCACCTCGGCTGTTCACCCGATGGCCCAGCTGGGTGGCTGGTTCTTAGCGTCGGGCTATGACCGTGACCAGTAAGACCAGCGCACCGCACGGTGGACAGTGGCGGGGACTGGCGTTCAAGAGGAAAGGCCTGCTCGTGCTGGGCTATGCGCTGGCCTGTTACCTGTGCATGCTCGCGGTGCTGGGCTACGGAGCCGGCTTTTTCGCCAACCGCGGCGTGCCCACCAGCATCGACGGGTCAGCGCGGCGCGGCTGGCCCGGCGCGGCCGTCATCGACCTGGCACTGCTCGGCCTGTTCGCGGTGCAGCACACGATGATGGCCCGGCCCGGCTTCAAGCGGCGCTGGGCCAGGGTGCTGCCCGCGGCGGCGGAGCGGGCCACGTTCGTGCTGGCGGCCAGCCTGACCCTGGCCCTGCTGTACTGGCAGTGGCGGCCGCTGCGGCCCGAACTGTGGCGGCTGACCGGGCCGGGCGCGGATGCGCTGCTCGCGGTGCAGGCGGCCGGCTGGCTGCTGGCGCTCGGGTCCACGTTCCTGATCAGCCACACCGACCTGTTCGGGCTGCGGCAGGCCTGGCGGCGGGCGCGCGGGGCCCGGTACACGCCACCGCCGTTCACCGAGCGCGCGGCTGGTACCGCCGGGTGCGCCATCCGCTCATGTCCGGGTTCCTGATCGTGTTCTGGGTGACGCCGGTGCTGACCGCCGGGCACCTGCTGTTCTGCGTCGCGGCGACCGGTTACATCCTGATCGGCATCGGGTTCGAAGAGCGCGACCTGCGGCGTGAGCTCGGGCCGGCCTACGCCAGCTACGCGGCCCGGGTGCCCGCGCTCATCCCGGGCTGCCGCCGGCGACAGCGCCGGTAACTGTCGGACCCGCCGTGCACAATGGGGCCATGCCGCTGCAGAACCGGGTCACCCCCACCGGCCAGATCGTCGCCGACCCGGCGCGCGGGCTGATCATGGGCAACCGCGGCTGCCTGCACGGCCCGGACCGTCGGCTCGGGGCCAGCCGCTGGCGGTCGCCCGCCTGGATCTGCTGCGTGCTGGACTGGCGCGGGCGGCGCCGCGACCCGATGCCGCCCGGCCGGTGGACCGCGCTGTTCTTCCTGGACGAGGCGACCGCGCTGGCCGCCGGGCACCGGCCGTGCGCGTACTGCCGCCGGGCCGACTACTCGCGCTTCGCGCAGGCGTGGCGGGTGGCCCAGCGGCTGCCCAGCCGGCCCGGGGCCCGGGACATGGACCAGATCCTGCACCGGGAACGGCTGGACCATGACCGGCGGAAGCGGACCTACCGCGCGCCGCCCAGCCAGCTGCCGGACGGGGTGCTGATCCGGGCCGGCGGCACGATCGGCCTGCTGGCCGGGGGCCAGCTGCGGCCATGGTCGTTCCAGGGCTACGCCGGGCCGGCTGCGGGCGGCCTGCCGGAGGTGGCGGACGTGCTCACCCCGCCGTCGACGGTGGCCGTCATCGCGGCCGGCTACCGGCCCATGCTGCACCCCAGTGCTGCAAACCCCAGTGCTGCAAACCCCAGTGCGGCAGCATAGGGAGGTGATCGGACGACTGCACCACGTCATCTTTGACTGCCCGGATCCGGCCGGGCTGGCCGCGTTCTACTCGGCGCTGCTCGGCCTCCCGGTGACCTATCACCAGGACGACTTCGCGGTCGTCTCGGTGAACGACACCACCTCCGGAATCGCGTTCCAGCGGGTCGCCGACTACCACCCGCCGCGGTGGCCGGACCCGGCCCACCCGCAGCAGCTGCACTTCGACGTCATGGTGGACGACGTGGCCGCGGCCGGCCCGCAGGTGCTGGCCCTCGGTGCGCGGCGGCTCGGTGGCGAGGACCGGTCGCCGGTCTACGCCGACCCGGTGGGGCACCCGTTCTGCCTGATTCCCCGGCCCGGCTGGGCGCCGCCGATCGGGGTTTGACCTTGCCCCAGGGGAAAGCCGCACCGTAGCGCCATGCCTATCCAAGCGGTGATATTCGACATCGGTGGCGTCCTGGAGCTCACCGAGCCGGGCAGCCTGGAACGGATCTGGGAGCCCAGGCTCGGCCTGCGCCCAGGGGAGCTGGGCGCCCGGCTGGCCGGGGTGGCCGCGGCCGGGGCCGTGGGGGCCATCTCCGAGCAGCAGGCCGGCCAGCGCATCGCGGAGATCCTCGGCCTGGACGCCAGCCAGTTGCGCGCGTTCCTGGCCGACCTGTGGACCGAGTACCTGGGCACGCTGAACACCGGGCTGGCCGGCTACTTCGCCAGCCTGCGGCCGCGCTACCGGACCGGCATCATCAGCAACAGCTTCGTCGGCGCCCGGCAGCGCGAGCAGCAGTGCTACGGGTTCGGCGACATGACCGACCTGATCGTGTACTCGCACGAAGTGGGCATGTCCAAGCCGGACTCACGGATCTACCAGCTGGCCTGCGACGGCCTGGGCGTGCCCGCGGCGGGCACGGTGTTCCTCGACGACGTGCCGGAGAACGTGACCGCCGCCCGGAAGGCCGGCCTGCATGGGGTGCTGTTCGCCGGCACCACCCAGGCCATCGCCGACATCCAGGCGCTGCTGGCCGGCTAACGGGCCCGCTTACCGCACCGGCTCATCCCGCCGGCTCACCCCGCCGGGGCCGGGGCCGAGTACCTGCTGTCGAACAGCAGCAGCCAGGCCATGTTGAAGCCGAGGAACACCAGCAGGATCAGCAGCACCGCCTCGGTCCGCAGCACGTCCAGCCCGCCCACCATGGCCAGCGCGCCGATCAGCAGGTACAGCGCGACCGCCGCCAGGAAGCCGGCCAGGCCGAGCTGATCGGCGGCCGGCGCCTCCGGCAGGTGGCCGGCCCGGTCCGCCATGCTGCGCGCCGGAAGCCCGCTGACCAGGGTCAGCACCACGGCCCCGGACAGCGCGATGACCGCGAACGACACCCGCCAGAACGCCGGGTCGGCCGGGTCAACCAGGGCCAGCAGGCTCATCATCCCGGGCAGCACGAAGTGCAGCGCGACGCCGTAGGAGCGCCGCCGCTGCGGGGCGCTGCCCTGCCATTCCCGCAGCCGGATCTGCACCACGACCAGCCACAGCCCGAGAAGCGCGAAACAGGCTGGCGAAAAAGCCCCATAAAAGTCGCTCAGCATGACATTCTCCCTCCCCGGCCTGGGCATTGAGTCGCTATCCAGGCCGCCACCGCCCTGACCATAATGGAACAGTTGCCCGGCCCGCGCCACTAGTCATGGCTACCACCTTTTCTTGGCCCGCGTTCCGCCGGTTCAGCCGATTAGCGTCTCTTTCGGGCGTACCACGCAAAATTCGTTTCCTTCCGGATCGGCCAGCACGGTCCACGACTCCTGGCCGGTCTGCCCGATGTCCACCCGGCGCGCGCCGAGCGCGAGCAGTCGCTCGATCTCCGCGTCACGGTCCGCCGCGCTGGTGGTCAGGTCCAGATGGACCCGGTTCTTGACCGTCTTCGCGTCGGTCACCGGCATGAAGCAGATGCCCACCGGCGCGGTCACGTCCGGCCCGATGACGATCTCCTGATCCCGCTCGGACAGCACCCGCCAGCCGAGCGCCTGAGTCCAGAACCGGGCCAGCCCGGGCAGGTCGTGGGTGTCGATGACAATGTGATGCAGTCGCAATGGCATGCGGCCAGTATCTGGGGTGCGGGAGCGGCCGGTGGGCAACTAGGTTGGCAGCCATGGCACGCCTGATCCAGACCGCGGACGGCCGGACCCTGGCCGTCGAGGAGTACGGCGACCCCAGCGGCCGGCCGGTGCTGGTGCACAACGGCACACCCAATTCCCGTTTCCTGTACCAGCACGTGGTGGCCGACGGAGCCGCGCACGGGCTGCGGCTGATCGGCTATGACCGGCCTGGTTACGGCGGCTCGTCGCCGCACCCGGGCCGGGCGGTCGCGGACTGCGCCGCGGACGCGCGGGCGATCTGCGCCGCGCTCGGCGCGGACCGGGTGGCGATGTGGGGCATCTCGGGCGGCGGACCGCACGTGCTGGCCTGCGCGGCGCTGCTGCCCGACCTGGTCGTGGCGGCCGCGTCGCTGGCCTCGCTAGCCCCCTACGGCGCGGACGGGCTGGACTGGTACGCCGGGATGGGCCAGGAGAACGCCGACGACTTCCGCCGGTACTTCACCGACCCGCAGGCGGCCCGGGAGAAGATGGCCAAGGACACCGCGGAGGCGATGGACGAAACGCCCGAGGACGTGGCCAAGGGCCTGCAGACCCTGCTCACCCCGACCGACGCGGCCGTGCTCACCGGCGAACTGGCCGAGTACCTGGTCTGGTCCACCAAACAGGGCCTGGCCCCGGGGGATGAGGGCTGGTGGGAGGACTCGGTGGCGTTCGCCGGGCCGTGGGGCTTCGAGCTGGCCCAGATTTCGGTCCCGGTGCTGCTGCTGCACGGCCGCGAGGACCTGTTCGTGCCATTCGGGCACGGTGAGTGGCTGGCCCGGCACATCCCCGGGGTGGCCGCCCGGCTGCTCGACCACGACGGCCACCTGACCCTGCTGGAGCGCCGCATCGGGGAAGTGCACGACTGGCTGTCCACTTTTTTCTGAACGCCAGTGCCTGCTTACTGGCGGCCGCGCCGCCAGCGCGGTTTGCGCTTCTCCAGGAACGCGTGCGTCCACTCGCGGGCGTCCGGCAGCTGGCTCGTCGCGGCCATCACCTCCATCGCGTAGGCGTACGCCTTTGGCTGGTCCAGGTCGATCTGCGCGTACAGGGCCTGCTTGCCGATGCCCTTGCTCTCGGCCGAGCCCCGGGTGACCCGGTCCAGCAGGTCCGCCGTCGCGGTGTCCAGCTGTGCGGCCGGCACCACCGCGTTGACCAGCCCCCAGTCCAGCGCGGTCCGCGCGTCGATGACGTCGCCGGACAGGGCCAGCTCCATGGCCCGCTTCCGGCCCACGTTGCGGGCCACCGCCACCATCGGCGTGTGGCAGAACCAGCCGCCCTTGCCGCCGGGCGCGGCGAATCCGGCGTCCTCGCTGGCCACCGCCAGGTCGGTGCTGGCCACCAGCTGGCAGCCGGCCGCGGTGGCCAGCCCGTGCACCCGGGCCACCACCGGCTGCGGGATCTGCTGCATGACCGTCATCAGCTCGGTGCAGGTGGCCAGCAGCGCGCGGACCTCGGACAGGTCGGCGTCGGCCACCTCGGCCAGGTCATGCCCGGAGCTGAACACCGGGCCGTTCCCGGCCAGCACCACGCCCAGCGCGTCGCTCGCCCCGATCTCCCGGAACGCCTGGATCAGCTCGTGCATGTGCGCCTGGGACAGCGAGTTGCGCCGCTGCGGCCGGTTCATCGTCACGGTGGCGAAGTCACCGGACCGGTCCACCAGGATGTGCTCGTACCCCATGGTGTCCTCCCTGCGGGCGATGATCTGGCCCGGCCCGGGCCGTCTACCCAGGCAACCACATAGCTAGAGGAGACCACGATGCGGCTGACCTTGCACACCTTCCTTACCCTCGACGGCGTCATGCAGGCCCCGGGCGGGCCGGACGAGGACCCGTCGGGTGGCTTCAGCTACGGCGGCTGGTCGGCGCCGTACGGCGCCGAGGACAGCGGCGCGGCCATCACCGGCTGGTTCGACCACGCCAGCGCGTTCCTGCTGGGCCGCAAGACGTACCAGATCTTCGCCGGGTACTGGCCCAAGGTGGCCGATCCGGGCAACCCGATCGCCAGCAAGCTGAACGCGCTGCCCAAGTACGTGGCGTCGGCCACCCTCACGTCTGCGGACTGGCACAACTCGCAGCTGCTCGGCGGCGACGTGCTCACCGAGGTGGCCAAGCTCAAGGAGTCGCCGGGCGACGAGCTGCAGGTGCACGGCAGCGGCGAACTCGCGCAGGCGCTGATCGACGCGGACCTGGTGGACGAGTACCGGCTGATGTACATCCCGGTGCACCTGGGCAGCGGCCGCAAGCTGTTCCGTGACGGGCTGAAGGCGGCCGCGCTGCGGCTGACCGGGTCGTCGGTGACCGGCACCGGGGTGATCATCGCCAGCTATCTGCCGGACGGCCCGGTGCGGACCGGATCATTCGACCTCGACGAGGCCTGAGCCCGGGCCGCGTAGAGTGCCGGGGTGACCTTGATCGCGCGCTTCAGCGTGGACGGCTTCGAGCCCCGCCAGGTGACCGGCCTGGACGGGCGGCTTCGCGGGCTGGTCCGGGCAGGCGCGCATCCGGCACGACGATCAGGGTGCCTACTTCGAGATCACCCTGGCGTCGTGATGGCCGGCTGGTCAGTACGCTGACCAGGCTGGCCGGCCACTAAGCGGAAAAAATTCTCGCCGCGTGTCGATTCCGCGACCGGCCGTTCGAAGCATCAGCAGAGGGCCGGACAGCAGCGTCCAGGCCTGCTGCGGACAGAGGAGACAGGCGGATGCGGTTCCTGATGACGACCACGGCCGGGGACATGCCGGACGAGCAGATGATGGCCGACATGGGCAAGTTCGTGGCCGAGCTGAGCCAGGCCGGCGTGCTGCTGGCTACCGGCGGCCTGGACCAGGGCAGCCGGGTGACGGCCAAGGACGGGCAGATCACCGTCACCGACGGCCCGTTCGCCGAGGCCAAGGAGGCGATCATCAGCTTCGCCCTGCTCGACGTGCGGTCCAAGGATGAGGCGATCGAGCTGAGCAAGCGGTTCTGGCAGATCACCCGCAACGGAGCGGGCTACATCCACCAGGTCTACGGCCCGGAATGAACTTCGTGATCTGATCGGCTGGTGACCGATGCCGAGATCCAGCGGACCGTGGACGCGGTCTGGCGGCTGGAATCGGCCCGGATCATCGCCGGCCTGGCCCGGCTGACCGGCGACCTCGGCCTGGCCGAAGACCTGGCCCAGGACGCGCTGGTCGCCGCGCTCAGCCAGTGGCCCGGGTCGGGCATCCCGCCCAACCCGGGGGCGTGGCTGATGAGCACCGCCCGGCACCGGGCCATCGACCGGCTGCGCCGCGACCAGCGGCTGCGCCGCAACCTGGGCCAGCTCGGGCACGAACTGCACACCAGGCAGCAGGCGGACGTGTTCCGCGGGCCCGCCGACTTCGCCGCCAAGCTGGACGCACTGGACGCCGGCGAGGTGCAGGACGACCTGCTCCGGCTGATGTTCGTCGCGTGCCACCCGGTGCTGTCGGCCGGCACAAGGGTGGCGCTGACGCTGCGCCTGCTCGGCGGGCTGACCACGGACGAGATCGCCCGGGCGTTCCTGGTCGCCGAGCCGACCATCGCGCAGCGCATCGTCCGGGCCAAGCGGACGCTGGCCCGCAAGCAGGTGCCGTTCGAGGTGCCGTCGGCTGGCCAGCGGCCCGCCCGGCTGGCCTCCGTGCTGGAAGCCATCTACCTGATCTTCAACGAGGGGTACACCGCGACCGCGGGGGAGGACTGGGCCCGGCCGGAACTCTGCTACGAGGCGCTCCGGCTCGGCCGGATGCTGGCCGAGCTCAGCCCGGACGAGCCGGAGGTGCACGGCCTGACCGCCCTGATGGAGATCCAGTCGTCCCGGCTGCGGGCCCGGGCCGGCCCCGGCGGCGAGCCCATCCCGCTGCTCGAACAGGACCGGAGCCGGTGGGACCGGCTGCTCATCCGGCGCGGCTTCGCCGCGCTGCTGCGCGCCGAGCGGCTCGGCCGCCCACCCGGGCCGTACCTGGTGCAGGCGGCCATCGCGGCCTGCCACGCCCAGGCGGCCACGGCGGCCGACACCGACTGGCCGCGGATCGCGGCGCTGTACCAGACGCTGGCGGCGATCGCGCCCAGCCCGGTGGCCGAGCTCAACCGCGCGGTTGCGGTGGGCATGGCGCACGGGCCGGCCCGCGGGCTGGAACTGGCCGACCGGCTGGCCGCCGGGCCGGAGCTGCGCCGCTATCACCTGCTGCCCAGCGTGCGCGGTGACCTGCTGGCCAAGCTGGGCCGCGACGATGAGGCGCGGGCCGAGTTCGAGCGGGCGGCCGCGCTCACCCGCAACGCCCAGGAGCGCGCCGTGCTGCTGCGCCGCGCTGCCGAATGCGGCCGCGGCGGCCAGACATGATCATGTGACCGGCCCGGGGGTATGCCTGCAGCGTGAGCGACGGTACTGGGGGCCTGCCCGCCGGGCTGCGGCCGATGCTGGCCAGCCCGGGGCAGCTGCCCGGGGACGAGGCCGGCTGGGCCTACGAGCTGAAATGGGACGGCATCCGGGCGCTGGCCTACGTCCAGGACGGCCAGGTGCGGCTGGTCTCCCGGCTCGGCCGGGACATGACCCGGGCCTACCCGGAACTGCACCAGCTGGCCACGCCCGGCAGCTGGTCCCAGGCCGTGCTGGACGGTGAGGTCGTCGCGTTCGACCCGGCCGGCCGGCCCAGCTTCGAGCTGCTCCAGCAGCGGATGCACGTGACCGCGCCGATCCGGGCGGCCCGGCTGGCCACCGCCGTGCCCGTCACGTACCTGGCCTTCGACCTGCTCAGCCTGGACGGCCGGGTGCTGCTGACGGCCGGGTATGCCAGCCGGCGTTCGGCCTTGGAGGGGCTGGGGCTGCCCGCGCCGTACTGGCAGGTGCCGCCGGCCTTCACCGGCTATCGCGGCGCCGACGTGCTGGCCGCGTCCGGCGAGCACGGCCTGGAGGGCATCGTGGCCAAGCGGCTGGACTCCCGGTACGAGCCGGGGACCCGGTCGGCGGCGTGGCGGAAGGTGAAGAACACCTACCGCCAGGAAGTGGTCATCGGCGGCTGGAAGCCCGGCGAGGGGGCGCGCAGCGGCCAGATCGGCTCGCTGCTCATCGGCGTGTACGGGACGGCCGGCGACCTGGAGTACGCCGGGCACGTGGGCACCGGGTTCACCGCGGTCACCCTGCACCAGCTGGGGCGGCTGCTCGGCCCGCTGCGCACCGGCAGCCCGCCGTTCCGCACCGCCATCCCGGCCGAGCACGCCAGGAACGTGATCTGGGTGCAGCCCCGGCTGGTGGCCGAGGTGGAGTTCGCCGGCTGGACGTCGGCCGGCCGGATGCGCGCCGCGTCGTACAAGGGCCTGCGCCCGGACAAGGACCCGGACCAGGTGATCCGCGAGCCGGGCGGCCCGCCGCAGCGGTGAGCCAGCTTCCGGCCCCGGGCTGACGCGGGCCGGCCGTCACCGTACCGTTGTGCCGTGGCCCCTCATGTCCCGGCGCAGCTCAGCCCGGCCATCACCCGGCCCCGCGCGCACGTCGAGGCGGTGCTGGCGCAGAGCCTGCGCGAGGTGGGCCCGGCCGGCCGGGCCGCGCTGGCCTGGACCTGGGCGCTGACCGGCAGCCGGCCGTCCCCGATCACGCTGTCACTGGCCCCCGGCTGCCCGCCGTCCCAGGCCGAGATCCTGGCCGAGGCGGCGGCCGAGCCGGAAGGCTCCACCGCGCCGCCCGGGGTGCCCGCCGACTTCCGCGACCAGCTCCGGGAGACCCGGGCCGTGCTCAGCTGGCTGGCCGGGGCCTGCGACGAGATCCCGGTCGATGACGACGCCCGCGGCCGCCTGATCGGCGCCCGCGGTGACTACGCGCGCACCGACGAACAGATCCGCCGCCTGCTCGAGCAGGCTCAGCTCGGCCTCAAGGCAGCCGACCTGCCCGAGCCGCTCCCGTCCGCGGCGGCCCGGCACCCCTGGCGCTGGAGCCAGGACTGGATGAACGCCAGCTGGTTGCACGGGGTCGCCGACCTGCTCGGCTGGGTGCTGGGGGAGAGCGCGGCTTCGCCGCTCGGCCGCCCGGTCCCGGGGCCGCCCAGCCGGTACGAGCTGACCGCCGAGGCGGCCGCCGCCGACGACGTGGTGCTGCAGGGCCGCCCGGGTGGGCTGCGGGTGGACCCGGACCGCTACCCGCCGCCGCAGTACGGCGAGGGCCTGCAGGCCGCCGTGCGCTGGCTGCGCGGCGAGGTCACCGCGGCGCCGGTGGACGCCGCGGGCCGCGGCCCGTATCAGCGTCAGCCTGGCCGCGTTCTGCATAGTTGACCGGTTAGTGCCGTTCCCGAGGGTAGCCTGTGGCCCGCTATGTCCACTCCTGGGATCACGCTGGCCGGCCGCTACCAGCTGGAGAGCTGGATCGCGGCGGGCGCGGTCGGTGAGGTGTGGCGGGCCACTGACCTGGTGCTGAGCCGGCCCGTCGCGGTCAAGCGGCTGCGCGATGGCTACGCGGGCCAGCCGGAGGCGATGGAGCGGTTCCGGGCCGAGGCACGGCACGCCGGGGCGCTGTCCCACCCCGGCATCGCCCAGGTCTACGACTACGGCGAGGCCGAGCCGCCCAGCCCGCCGTTCCTGGTCATGGAGTTCGTGAACGGCCCGTCGCTGGCCGGGCTGCTGGCGGGCGGGCCGCTCGACCCGGCCGACGCGATGGACGTGCTGGCCCAGGTGGCCGCGGGACTGGCCGCCGCGCACGCGGCCGGCCTGGTGCACCGGGACATCAAGCCGGCCAACCTGCTGGTCGGCGGGGACGGCCAGCTGAAGATCACCGATTTCGGTATCGCGCACGCGGCCGGCTCGGCCCAGCTGACCCGGACCGGGACGATGCTCGGCACCCCGTCCTACCTGGCCCCGGAACGGGCCGCCGGGGCGAGCGCCACCGCGGCCAGCGACCTGTACTCGCTCGGCGTGGTGGGCTACGAGTGCCTGGCCGGGCAGCCGCCGTTCCAGGGCACCCCGATGGAGGTGGTGGCCGCCTGCCAGCGCGCCCCGCTGCCGCCGCTGCCCGCCGCCGTACCCGCCGGGGTGGCCGCCCTGGTCATGGAGCTGACCGCGAAGGACCCGGCGGCCCGGCCGGCCAGCGCCAGCCAGGTCGCCGGCCGGGCCGCCCGGCTGCGGGACGCGCTGCGCGACAGCCGCGCCGCCGCGCAGGCCGCCCGCCCCGTGCCGGTAGCGCAGTCGCCAGTAGCACAGTCGCCAGTAGCACAGTCGCCGGTGGCGCAGCCGGCCGCCGGGCCGGTGCCGCTGCCCGGCGAGCCGCTGCCTGCGGGGGCGGCTGCCACCGCCACCATCGCGGCCTTCCCGCCGGCCGGCGACCCGGCCACCGGCTGGCCGCCGGGCCCGGCCACCGGCTGGCCGGCCGAGCCGGGGACCGGCTGGCCGGCCGACCCGGCCACCGCGTGGCCGCCGGAACTGGGCCAGGACGTGCCCGGCCCCGCCGGGCCGCGCCGCGGCTGGCCGTGGTGGGCCGTCCCGCTCGGCGCCGCGCTGGCCGTGCTGGTGGCCGCCACCGGCTGGCTCGTGCTCAGCAGCAGCGGCAGCACCCCGGCGGCCGCGCCGCAGCCCACCGCCACACACCCGGCGGCCACCGCGGCCAGCACCCCGGCGGTCCGCACCGTCAACGTCAGCGCGGCCGCGCTGGCCGGGCTGCCGGTCCGGGTGGTCCGGCAGCGGCTGGCCCGGCTCGGCCTGCGCCCGCACCTGGTCATGGAGCTCGCCTTCCGGCAGCCGCCCGGCACGGTGCTGTCCGTGCAGCCCAGCGGCCCGGTCACGGTGGGCAGCGTGGTCACCGTGCTGGTGGCGCGCCGGCCCGCCGGGGAGCAGCACGGGCATGACGGCGGGAACGGCCAGGGCGGCCACGGTCACCACGGCGGCGGCGGCAACGGGAACGGCGGCGACTGAGCTACCGCGTACGCTGGCCGGTGCGGCGGCCGGCGGACCGAGGAGACGAGCAGGTGCCCAAGGCGAACGGGAATCGGCGAACCGGGGGCAACGGCACCGGTGGCGGGTCGGCCGGGAAGACCCGGGGCGGGGGCAAGGCGGCCCGGACCGCCGCCGCCCGGGCCCGGGTGGCCGAGATGCGGGCCCAGGAGGCCAGGCGCAAGCGGCGGCGCAACTGGCTGGCCGGCCTGGGCGCGGCGGCCGTCGTCATCCTGGTCGCGGTGGGCATCACGCTGGCCGTCACGCTCGGCGGCAGCAGCACGCCGAACAACACGGCGGGCGGCACGCCCAAGCTCAAGCTGGCCGCGCTGACCACGCTGGGCACGCTGCGCGCGGCGCCCGCCCCCGGGCCGGCCGGGCCCGAGGGAGTGCCGATCCCGGCGGCGCCCCCGCTGACCAGCACGGCCACCAAGGCCACCGGGCAGCAGGTGGACGGGATCGGCTGTGACACGTCCGAGCAGACGCTGTTCCACATTCACGCCCACCTGACCATCTTCGTGAACGGCGCGGCCCGCCAGGTGCCCGCGGGCATCGGCATCCCGGGCGCGCAGGGCCAGAGCACCCGCAGCGGCACGTTCATTGACAGCGGCACCTGCTTCTACTGGCTGCACACGCACGCCGCCGACGGCATCGTCCACATCGAGTCCCCGGTGCAGCGCACCTACACGCTGGGTGAGTTCTTCAACGAATGGGGCCAGCCGCTCAGCACGAACCGGGTCGGGCCCGCCACCGGGAAGGTGACCGCGCTTTACAACGGCCGCGTCTACCTCGGGAACCCGGCCGACATCCCGCTCACCAAGCACGCCCAGATCCAGCTCGAGGTCGGCTCGCCGCTGGTCGCCCCGGACAAGATCACCTTCCCGGACGGGCTGTGACCGGGCCCGGTCAGGCCCGGCGCAGGGTGGCCAGCCAGGCCTGAACCGTCGAAGTGGGCAGGCCAGGATTGATGTCCATGGTGGCGGCGCTGATGCTGTCCACCGCCCAGCCATCGGCGAACGCGGCGCGCAGCTCGTCCTGGCTGACCCGGCGCGGGCCGAACGTGCCCGGCTGCCGGTCGCTGAAGCACATCAGGTAGCAATGCCCGCCGGGCCGGAGCACCCCGGCCAGGCTGATCACGTAGTTGGCGCGATCGGCGTCGTCGAAGGTGTGGAACACCCCGCAATCGATGATGGTGTCGAAGGCCCGGCCCAGCTCGCCCAGGTACAGCGCGTTGGCCACCTCGAACTGGGCCCGTACGTCGCGGTCGGCGGCCTTGGCCCGGGCCTGCTCGATGGCCCGCTGCGAGATGTCCACGCCGAACGCGTCCGCGCCGTACTGGGCGGCCAGCAGCGTCTGCTCCCCGGTCCCGCAGCCTGAGTCCAGCAGCTGGCCGGTGAGCAGGCCGGCCTCGGCCAGCCGGGCGAACTCGGGCTGCGGCCGGCCGATGTCCCAGGGCGCCGGCGCCTTCCCGGCCGCATACTCATCGTCCCAGCCTGGCGTCGCCGTCATCGGCCCATGGTGTCATGGGGACGCGGTGTCATGGGGACGCGGTGCCACGGGAACGCTATTCGGCGCGCAGCACGGTGCTGGTCTGCCTGGCGGCCGCCCAGCCGGCCGGCAGCACCGCCCCGGCCGCGGCGATACCCAGCCCGGCCAGGGCCAGCAGCAGCAGCTGCACCGCGCCGTAGACGTGGATGAACTGGCCCGGCAGCGGCAGGCCGATGTCAGCGGCCAGGGCCCGGACAGTGACGTCCTGGATGAGCATCCCGCCGGGCAGCGCGAGCAGCGCGGCGCCGATGGCCGGGACCACCACCCAGCAGGTCACCATGGCCAGGGTCTGCCGCGGCGTCATCCCGACCGCCTTGAACACGCCCAGATCGTGCACCCGCTCCCGGGTCACCAGCAGCACCGAATTCAGCACGCCCAGCCCGGCCAGCACGGCCATCAGCACGGTCAGCAGCCGGAGGTACGACGTGTCCACCAGCCCGAAGCCGGGCGCACCGGAGCGGGGCAGGCCGACGAACACGCCCCCGCCCAGCGCCCGGGTCAGCGCGGCGGCGTACCGGCCCGGGCTGGTCCCGGCCCGGAGCCCGATGTCGTACTGCGCGGCGGCCAGCCCGGCCGCCGCGCCACCCAGGGTCCGCCAGCTGGTCAGCAGGCCCGTCCCGGTCAGGTCGAACACCTGGCCGACGATCCGGGCCGGGATGGCCCGGCCGCCCAGCCGCAGCGTGACGCGGTCGCCCACGGCCAGGCCGGACTGGCTGAGGAACGCCGAGCCGGCGTCCACCTCGCCGGGGCCGCGGTACCAGCGCCCGCTGACCAGCGGCCAGTTCAGCCAGCCGGCCGGGCCGTCGTACGCGGTGACCGGGACCGCCCCCACCCCGGGCACGCTGACCGTGCGGCGGGCACCCGGGAACGGGACCAGGTCGGCCTCGGCCAGGTAGCGCTGGGTCCCGGGCTCAGCCCGCAGCGTGGCGGTGATCGCCCGCTGCTGGCTGGCGGTGAACGTGACCTGACGGCCGCCCGGGTCAACCTGCACCTGCCCGGCGCCCTCGGCCGCGCTGCCGTTCACCTTGGCCAGCGAGCCGTCCAGGCCCACCGCCAGGACCACCGCGGCCAGCCCGAAGGTGATCGCGGCCAGCGTGGCCGCCGACCGGGCTGGCCGGGAGAACGGGGCGGCCAGGCCGATGCTGACCGGGCGGGGCAGCGCGAGCCGGCTGGCCAGCCGGTGCGCACCGTACCCGTGCCCGGCCCGGGGGGCCTGCCCGGCGGCCAGCGCCGCCGTCGCGGACAGCCGTCCGGCGCGCAGCGCGGGCACCAGCGCGGCCAGCCCGGCCAGCAGGCACATGCCCAGCGGCACCGTCACGTTGATCCACAGCGGCACGGTCTGGTGCGCGACGTGGAACGCGGCCGCCGAGTTGTTCAGCTCGGGCAGCACCCAGTAGTTGCCCAGCGCGGCCCCGGCCGCGCAGCCGGCCACCGTGGGCACGCCGAGCTGCGCCAGGTAGGACGTGGCCACCTGGGCCGGGGTGAACCCGATGCTCTTCAGCACGCCGATCCGGTGGTAGCCGGCCAGTACCGCGCCGCTAACCACGGTGGCCACGATCAGCACCGCCAGCGCCAGCCCGATCAGCGCGAACGCGACCACGAACGCGGTGTTGACCGACTGTTCCGCGCTGGTCTGGCCGGCCGAAGGCAGCCAGGACACCGATCCGGTGACCGCCCTGGCCGGCAGCACATGCCGGACCGCGGCCAGATCCGCGCTGATCTGCGGGCCGGTACCCGCGCTGCGGAACGTGTACAGCATCTGCACCGAGCCGGCCGCCGCGCGCCCGTGCAGCGCGGCCACCTCGGCCGGGATCACCCAGGCGTCTTCGTCGCGGACCACCGACCCGGCGTAGCCGACCACGGTCAGCGTCGGCTGCCCCGGCGCGCTGGTCACCACCACCGTGCTGCCGATCGGCACGTGCAGCGGCTGGTAGATGGCCAGGTCGATCTCGCCGGGCAGGGTCGCCCACTGGCCCTGGTTCAGGGTCAGGTCGTCGAGCGGGCCGGACCGCCGCGCCCGGCCCACCACGCTCAGCCCGGGGATGGACATCCCGCCCGCGCCGCCGGCCGCCAGGGTCACGCTGGTCTCCGGGTACGGCCCGGCGGCCTTTGTGACGCCCGCGGCCCGCCGGGTCGCGGCCAGCTGGGCCGCGTTCGCCCGGGCCGCGTCGACGGTCACCGCCAGGTCCGCGCCGTGCTGCGTGGCCACCGCGTTATAGAACAGCTCGTTGGCGTTGGTCAGCAGGGTCACGCCGACCAGGGCGGCCGCGGTGGACGCGGCCAGCACCACGAACACCACCACGGTCGGCACCAGACGGCGGGCGATCCCGCCGGCCGCCGCCCGGAGCACCGGGGCAGCCGTCATGGGCGCGCTCCAGCGGCGGCCGTCGGAGAGGTGACCGCGTCGCTGGTGATCCGGCCGTCGACCAGCCGGACCACCCGGCCCGCGTAGCGCGCGGCCAGCTCCGGGCTGTGCGTGACCAGGATCAGCGTCTGCCCGCCGCGGTTCAGCTCGAGCAGCAGCCGGCCGATGGCCTCGCCGGTGGCGCTGTCCAGCGCCCCGGTCGGCTCGTCGGCCAGCAGCACGGCCGGCGAGTTGACCAGCGCCCGGGCGATGGCCACCCGCTGCCGCTCCCCGCCGGACAGCCGCCCGGGATAGGCGTTCCGGTGCTGTGCGATGCCCAGCTGGTCCAGCAACCCGGTCATCGTGGCCCGGGCCTGGCTGCGCGACGTGCCGGCCAGCTGGGCGGGCAGCAGCACGTTGTCCGCCACGGTCAGGTCGTCCAGCAGGTTGAAGAACTGGAAGATCATCCCGATCCGGCGGCGGCGGAACCGGGCCAGCCCGGTTTCGCTCAGCGCGTCCACCCGCTGGCCGGCCACGGTGACCGTGCCGCTGGTCGGCTTGTCCAGCCCGGCGATCAGGTTCAGCAGCGTGGACTTGCCGCTGCCGGACGGGCCCATCACGGCGACCGCCTCGCCGTGCCGGACGTCCAGGCTCAGCTCGGCCAGCGCCGCCTGGCCGCCCGGGTAACGCTTGGTCACCTGGCTGACCGAGACCAGGGGGTCCACCACTCTCATGGGTAAATCGTGATCCGCCCGGGACGGGCGCGCGATGGGCCGGCCCCCACATCCGTGGTCGGCCTAGGCCCACTCCGCCCGCCATGGCCACCCGCCACCCGGCCCAACGTCATCAGGTAGTCAACCTTCTTGACTATCAATGAGCTTGTCTATAACGTTTGGCCTATGGACGGCACAGACCGGCTGAATTACGCCACGCCCACTCTCATGCGTGCCGCCCGGGGCGCGTACGCCCAGTCCATCCGGGCCCGGCTGCACGCCATCGGCGTGGACGACCTGCCCAGGAACGGCGCGTTCGTGCTGGCCGGGATCGACCCTGCCGGAGGCCCGCGGCAGGACCTGCCGGCCGGTCTCGGGGTCAGCAAGCAGGCGGTGAGCCAAGTGATCGAGGCGCTGGTCAACCGCGGCTATCTGATCCGGAGTCCCGATCCCAGCGACCGCCGCCGGATCAGCCTGGAGCTGACCGCGCGCGGGCAGCAGGTCGTCGAGGCCGTGCTGGCCGCCGTCGAGGATGTTGATCAGCGGTTGCTGGCCCAGGTCTCGGCCGACCAGGTCGAGGCCATGCGAGTGGTGCTGGCCGCGCTGGCCGAGATCAAGGTCACCGGGCAGGAGACCGGCACCGGCCTGGCCCGTCCCGCGCGCCAGTTCCGCCACTTCAGCCCCATCTTCCCGGTACGGGACCTGGCGGCCGCGCTGGCCCACTACACGGCGCTCGGCTTCGAAACGCTGGCCTACGCGGGCGGCGCCGACTACGGCTTCGCCAACCGCGATGGCACCGGGCTGCACCTGGCCGCCCATCCTGATCACGGGCACCAGCACAGCGCCGAGACGTACCTCTACGTCCGCGACGCCGACGCACTGTACGCGGAGTGGAGTCGCCCCGGCATCGGCGGCGAGACCCGCCCCGTCAGCCTAATGGAGTACCGGTTGCGCGAAGGGTCGCACATCGACCCGGACGGGAACCTGATCCGGTTCGGTTCACCGGTGGCGGACGAGTAACCGGCCTGCCCGGCCCGCGCCGGAAAGCTGGCATGCTGGTGGTAATGAGCATGTCGAGTCCTGTGCTGGTCGGCCGGGCCGGCCAGCTCTCCACGCTGGCCGAGGCGGGCCATGGTCATCCGGCGACCGTCCTGGTCGGCGGGGAGGCTGGCGTCGGCAAGTCCCGGCTGCTGGCCGAGTTCGCCACCCAGTCCCGCGCCGCCGGCACCCGGGTGCTGGCCGGCGGCTGCCTGGAGCTGGGCCCGGACGGCCTGCCGTTCGCCCCGTTCACCGCCGTACTCCGTGAGCTGGTCCGGGATCTGGGCGCGGCCGGTGTCGCCGACCTGCTGCCCGGCGGCGCGACCCGCGAGCTGGCCCGGCTGCTGCCCGAGTTCGGTGAGCCGGCCCCGGCCGAGGACGCCGGGGAGGCCCGGGCCCGGCTGTTCGAGCAGGTCCTCATCCTGCTGGAACAGCTGGCCGAAATCAGCCCGGTGCTGCTGGTCATCGAGGACGCGCACTGGGCCGACCGGTCCACCCGGGACCTGCTGGCCTTCCTGATCCGCAACCAGCAGGCGCTGGACGGGCTGCTGATCGTGGTCACCTACCGGTCCGACGAGCTGCACCGCACCCACCCGCTGCGCCCGCTGCTGGCCGAGCTGGACCGGGTCGGCTGGGTTCGCCGGATGGAGCTCGGCCGGCTGTCCCGCTCGGACACCGACGAGCTGGCCGCCCGGCTGCTCGGCCACCAGCCCAGCCTGGACGTGATGGCGGAGGTGTACCGGCGTACCGAGGGGAACCCGCTGTTCGTCGAGGCGCTGCTCGAGTTCGGCTCCGGCCTGCCCGAGTCCCTCCGTGACCTGCTGGTGGCCAGCGTGCGCCGGCTGCCGGAGGAGACCCAGGACGTGGTCCGGGTGGCCAGCGCGGCCGGCGAGCGGACCGGCCATGCGCTGCTGGCCGCGGTCACCGGGCTGGACCTGGCCGGGCTGGCCCAGGTGCTGCGGCCCGCGGTGGCCGCCAACGTGCTGCTCATCGACGAGGACGGCTTCGTGTTCCGGCACGCGCTGATCCGCGAGGCGATGATCGAGGAACTGCTGCCCGGCGAGAGCAGCCAGCTGCACAGCCGGTTCGCCGAGGCGATCGCCGCCGACCCGGCGCTGGTGCCGCCCGGCCGGGCCGCGGTCGAGCAGGCATATCACTGGTACGCCGCGCACGACACGGCGCGCGCGCTGGCCAGCGCCTGGGCCGCCGCCGCGGAATTCGGCCACGCGCTGGCCCATGCCGAGCAGCTCGCCATGCTGTCCCGGGTGCTGGAACTGTGGGACCAGGTCCCCGGGGCCGAGCAGCGCATCGGGACCAGCCGGCTGGCCGTGCTGGAGGGCGCCATCCGGGTGGCCGAGCTGGCCGGCGAGTACGACCGCGGCGTCATGCTGGCCAAGGCGGGGCTCAAGGAGATCGACATCGACGCCGAACCGGTCCGGGCCGCGCTGCTGTATGAGGCCCGCGGGCGCCTGAGCTATCTGCTCGGCCGCCCCGGCTACGCCGACGACCTGCGGGAGGCGGTCCGGCTGGTGCCCGCCGACCCGCCCACCCCGGCGCGGGCCCGGGTGCTGGAGGCGCTGGCCCACGACATCCATCACCGGGTGCACTGGGACGACGCCGAGTTCCTGGCCGGCGCGGAGGAGGCGGTGGCGGTGGCCCGGCAGGCCGGCGACCCGGCCACCGAAGCGGCCGCGCTGGTCACCCTGGCCTACGCCCAGCCGCTCAGCGATGATGCGCGGCCGGCCCGGGAGCTACTGGCCGAGGCGCGCGCGGTGGCCACCCGGGCCCGGGCCTACCAGCCACTGCTCCGCGTCGTCATCACCGAGTCGGACCTGCTGGAAGGACTGGGCCAGCACGAGCAGGCCGCCGCGGTGGCCCGGGACGGGGTGCGGACCGCGGCCGAGTACGGGCTGGCCCGGACGTCCGGCGTGACCCTGGCCGTCAACACGGCCGAGCCGCTGGTCTCGCTGGGCCGGTGGGATGAGGCCGGTGAGGTCATCGAGCGGGCCCGGCAGCTGATGCCGCCGGTGCTGGCCGGGTCCTCGCTCTGGCGGCTGTCCGGTGATATGGCGGTGGCCCGCGGCGACCTGGCGGTGGCGGACGGGTGCGTGGCCACGATCAAGGCGGCGCTGCGCGGCACCCGGTACAAGGACGAGCATCAGCTCGCGCTGGCCCGGCTGGAAACCGAGGTGCGGACGGCCCAGGACCGGCCGGCCGAGGCGATGGCCGCGGCCGGGGCGGCGCTGGAGCACATCCCGGTGGCGCGCAGCCCCCGGTACGTCTGGCCGCTGCTGGTCGCCGCGGCCCGGGCCTGCACCGCCGCCGACCGTGACCCGGCGCTGGCCGGGCAGGCCAGCGCGCTGCGTGGCCGGCTGCGCGCCGCGGCCGGGGAGCTGGGCGTGGTCGGGCTGGCCCAGCCGGCCCACCGGCTGACGTTCGCGGCCGAGATCATGCGCGGCGACGTTGCGACTGGCGAAACCGTGCCCGGCGACACCGCTGCCGCCTGGGACGCCGCCACGGCGGCCTGGGAAACGGTGGGCCAGCCCTACCCGCTGGGCCTCGCGCTGCACCAGGCGGCCGGGGCCGCGCTGGCCGCGGGCGACCGCGACCGTGGCGCGGCCCAGCTGCGCCGGGCCGCCATGCTGGCCGAGGACCTGGGGGCCCAGCCGCTGCGGGACAGCGTCGCGCTGCTGGCCCGGCGAGCCCGGATCCCGCTCGGCGGCCCAGCGGCCGGGCCGGCCAGCGAGCCGGACCGGCTCGGTCTCACCGCACGCGAGTTCGAGGTGCTCCGGCTGGTCGCGGCCGGGCAGAGCAACCGGGACATCGCCAGCGAGCTGTTCATCTCGGTCAAGACGGCCAGCGTGCACGTGTCCAACATCCTGGGCAAGCTCGGGGTGAGCAGCCGCGGCGAAGCCGCCGCCACCGCGCACCGGCTGCGCCTGTTCGACACCTTCCCGGCCGAGCCGCCGGAAGCGCCGGCGGCACCGGCCGGGCACGGGCGTTAAGAAAAAAAGGGGTTCGTGCCGGGCATGGACGTGCGGTTCGTCGGCAGCGGTGACGCGTTCGGCAGCGGCGGGCGGGCGCAGACCTGCATCCGGCTGGCCGGCGGCGGCCAGGTGCTGCTGGTGGACTGCGGCGCGACCAGCCTGGCCGCGCTGAAAGCCCAGCGGCTGGACCCCGGCGAGGTGGCCGCGGTCGCGGTCACCCACCTGCACGGCGACCACTTCGGCGGGCTGCCGTTCCTGATCCTGGACGGCCAGTTCTCCCGCCGCACCGCGCCGCTGGCGGTGGCCGGCCCGCCCGGGACCGCGGCCCGGCTGGCCACGGCCATGGAGGCGCTGTTCCCCGGGTCCAGCCAGGTCCGGCGGCGGTTCCCGGTCGAGATCACCGAACTGGCCACCGACGGGACGCCGGCCACCGTGGCCGGGGCCACCGTACGCGGCTGGCAGGTCGAGCACGCCTGCGGCGCCCCGCCGCTGGCGCTGCGGGTCGAGCTGGACGGGGTGAGCTTCGGCTACTCGGGCGACACGGAGTGGACCCCGGCGCTGGCCGAGGCGGCCCGGGATACCGCGCTGTTCGCGGTGGAGGCCTACACGTTCGACCGGCCGGTCCGCTACCACCTGGATTACCAGACGCTGCGCGGGCACCTGGCCGAGCTGCGGGCCGGCCGGATCGTGCTCACCCACATGTCGGCCAGCATGCTCGGCCGGCTGGCCGACGCGGAGCTAGCCGACCCGGAGTTGGCCGCCGCCTACGACGGGATGACGGTCCGCCTAGGGTGAACGGATGAGCGCTGAACGGACAATCGTGGTCAGCGGGGCCGGCTCCGGCATCGGCCGGGCGGTCACCGAGCGGCTGGTGGCGGACGGCGGCCAGGTGACGGCGGTGGGCCGGCGGCCGGAGCCGCTTCAGGAACTCGCCGATGAGCTGGGCAAGGCGGTCCGGCCGGTCGCGGCCGACGTGGGCACCGAAGCGGGCGCGGCCGCCGTCGCGGCCGACCTGGCGGCGGCCGGGCAGGCGTGTGCCGGGGTGGTCGCGGCCGCGGGCGGGCTGACCCCGGACCAGGCCGCGGCCAGCCCGCTGGAGCAGGCCCGCCGGACCTGGCAGGCCTCGTTCGAGTCCAACGTGCTGACCGCGGACTCGCGGCGCGAGCGGGGCGCCCAGACGCTGGTCGGCCGGGAAGGGTCGCCTGCCGAGGTGGCCTCGCTGATCGGCTGGCTGCTCGGCCCGGACGGCGGCTGGATGACCGGCCAGGTGCTGTCCCCGAACGGTGGCGTGGTGCTCGGCCGCTAACGCAGCGCGGCCGGGCTGGCGGCCAGCGCCGCGCTGGCGCTGTCCCAGTCCGGCAGGGCCGGCGGCGCGCCGCCCAGCGGCGCCCAGAAGTCGGCGCCCGGCGGCGCTTCGGCCCGGATCCGCGCGCCGCCCGCCCAGGCGGCCGTGAAGCCGAGCCGCCAGGAGTGCAGCAGCGTCCGCCCGGGACCGTCCGCGGCGGCTTTGCTGAACAGCGGGTCGCCGTCGATGGGGTGGCCGGTCCAGGCCAGATGCACCCGGATCTGGTGCCGCCGCCCGGTGACCGGGTGCGCCGCGAGCAGCGTGTGCTGCTCATCGCCGCACACCCGGAGGAACGTGGTCACCGACGGGTAGCTGCGCACGTCCTGGAACTGCGCCTCGGGCGGTACCGACCAGTAGCCGCGGGCCGGGTCGAACGTGATCGCATCCCGGCTGGCCGCGATCCGGACCCGGTTCTTCCGGCCCACGCTGAGCGGCAGCTCGATCGTGCCCCGGCCGGGCAGCCCAGCCGACCGGGTGATGGCCAGGTACACCTTGTCCACCGTGCGCTTGCTGAACTGCCGGGTGAGGTCGCCATGCAGCCGCAGGTCCTTGGCCAGCAGCACGGCGCCGGAGGTCACCTTGTCGATCCGGTGCGCCGGGTACAGCGTCTCGCCCGCCTCGGCGGCCAGCCGGACCAGGTCGGTCTCGTGCCGCTCGCCCATCACCGCGAGCCCGGCCGGCTTGTTCAGCACCAGCGCGGCGTCGTCCTCATAGCAGACGGCGCCAGCGCGGATCTCGGCCCACCGGGTCACCGGCTCACCGTACCGGCCCAGCGCCCGGCGCCGTTTCACCGGCTGGCCACAGGGGCACAATCCCGCCGTAAAGAATGGCTGGCGAGGAGCCGGCCTCCGCTAGAGTAAGCGGGCGTTTGGCCTGCTCGGGGCTCTGGCACGGCGGTACGGGACCGCCCGGTGCCGGGGCCCGGCGGATGGCCGGGGGAACATCCAGGACAGCGGAACCGCGACGTGGCGCCTGCTGGCGCGGAATCCGCGGCAACGAGTTACGCGAGGCCCATCGTGCGGGAAATCGGGGAAACAGTCCAGCGCCGGGGGCGCTGGTTCGTGCTGCTCGCAGCCGCGGCCGGCCTGCTCCTTACCGCGTGCACCGGGAGCGGCGGCCAGCCGGCCGGCGCTGACCACAGCACGGCCGGGCACAGCCCGGCCGCCCAGGCGGCCACCGGACCGCACATCACACCAGCCAACGGCAGCGAGCACGTGAGCACGACGGCGGCCGTCACGGTCACCTCGGCCAGTGGCCCGATCCGGAATGTCCAGGTGACCGCGGGCCACCACCAGGTGCCGGTGAGCGGGCACCTGAGCACCGCCGCGGGCGGCAAACAGGCCACCTGGCAGAGCACCTGGGCGCTGCATACCGGGCAGCGGTACACGGTGACCGCTACCGCGGCCGGGGCGGGCGGCAAGACGGTCAGCACGACCAGCACGTTCCGCACCATCACCCCGGCCGACACGTTCACCACCGAGATCTACGAGGGGTATAAGCAGACGTTCGGCGTCGGCATGCCGATCATCCTGTACTTCAGCCAGCCGATCACCCGGCGGGCCGCGGTCGAGCGCGCGCTCCAGGTGACCACCTCGAAGCCGGTGTATGGCGCCTGGTACTGGGACGGCGACAAGACGCTGTACTTCCGGCCGCAGAGTTACTGGCCCACGCACACCACGGTCAGCTTCGACGGGCACCTGGACGGGGTGGCCGGCGCCAAGGGCATGTACGGCACCGCGGACCTGACCCAGACGTTCCGCATCGGCGGCTCGCTGATCGTCACGGCCAGCACCGCCACGCACTACATGCACCTGTACCGGAACGGGCATCTGATCGACACCTGGCCGATCAGCACGGGGCGTCCGGGTGACGACACCCCCAACGGCACCTACCTGACCATCGACAAGGCCAACCCGGTGCTGATGACCGGCCCGGGTTACAGCCTGGAGGTGCCCTGGTCGGTCCGGATCACCTGGAGCGGTGACTACCTGCACGACGCGTACTGGTCGGTGGGCGAGCAGGGCTTCACCAACGTGAGCCACGGCTGCGTGAACATGCCGCCCGCCGACGCGCAGACCTATTACCAGATGGAGAACCCGGGTGACCCGGTCATGATCACGGGCAGCCCGCTGGCGGGCACCTGGGACAACGGCTGGACGGTGTGGTTCCTGTCCTTCAAGAAGCTGGTCAAGGGCAGCGCGCTGGGCGAGGCGGTGCAGACCGGGCCGCACGGCAGCCAGTTCGTCAGCCTGTCCTCGGTGCCGGCCGCCACGGCGTCCTATCCGCTGCAGACGGCGACGCCAGGCAGCGCCGCCGCGTCCTAGCCAGGCCTGGCTGACCTGGCCTCATTCCGGCGCTCGCGACTAGCCGGTGCCGCTGGCATGGTGGCGGTAACCTTAGGGTCAAGCGAGGGTACAGTCTAGTTGTCGTCCTGGTTGTCGTCCGCATCCAGTCCAGCAGCCACAACGGGCCGGGGGTCAGTGGCCCGGTAAAAGGCCGGCAGGCCACCCAGAATGAAATGCCGGAGTGCCTGCTGCCCGCCCGTTCCGCCCGTCACGAAGGGGAATGCTGGGAAACAAAAACAATTGATCCCGGAGCGGCCGGACGGAATCAGTCCCGCCGTTTCTGCCTCGGCAAAGCGCGTGGTGCTGTGCCTGCGTCGCCGGAATGTCCACCTCTGTATCGATCGATCGCGGGTCTGTAGTGGGTAGACGGATAAGCGTCCTGCTGGGGGGCGGTTTGCTGGCCGCACTGGCTGCGGGCTGCTCCAGTGGCGTTGCCTCGGTGAGCGTCCAGTCGCCCGCCGCCAGCACGTCCTCGTCCGGCACGGCCGACACGTCCAGCGCACCGGCCAGCTCAGCCGCCCCCTCATCCGTGCCGCCGCAGTCCAGGGTGGCCGCCACGCAGCCACTACCCGCCAGCACCCGCCGCAACTTGCCGCCCGGCGTGTTTTACCTGCTGGCCGGGCGAGGGCTGGCGAGCCTGAACCTGTGGCAGGTGACCGCGACCGGCCGGGAACGGCAGCTCACCCACAACCGGCGCGGCTTCGGCATCGACGCGTTCGACGCGTCCACGGCCGGAATCATCCTGGCCGACGGCACCAGCAGCGGCGATGACCTGGCCCGGCTGACCCCGCAGGGACCCCTGCTGCTACGCAAGACCGGTGACCAGCCGGCCCTGCTGCGCGGCAGTTCGCCGGACATCCGGGACGACGGCATGATCGGCTACGTGACCCCGCCCGGCCAATCCGGCAGCCACACCGGGAACTACTTCGAGATCTGGACCCGGCGTTCCTTCTCCGGACGCGGCACCGTGCTGCTCAGGCAGCGCCACCCGCTGGCCGGCCCGGTGTTCGGGCCACACGGGCAGATCGCCGTCGAAGGCTGGGGCGGGGCCGGCCAGAAGCCCAGCGTGCTCATCTACACCGGCGACGGCGTGCGGCGGCTGCTCACCGGGATCAGCGCCATCCCGTCCCTGGTGGCCTGGGGCCAGCACGCGCCCGCGCTGGCGCTGGCCTTCCCGGCGCACGCCGCCGAACTGCTCTTCCCGGACGGGCACCGCCAGTTGCTGCCGGCCGGCTGGCAGCCACTGACCTGGAACCCGGACGGCACTCAGCTGCTCATGCAGTCCGCCCGGGCCCTGGGCATCTGGTCGATGTCGGCCCCGGACCAGGTCACCCGGATCGGCCCCAGCACCCCCGGGGTACAGATCCTGCAGGCGGACTGGCTGGCCAAGAAGGCGCCGCTGTAGCCGGAAAGGCGCGGCGGCAGCCCGCGGCGCGGAAGAAACCGGGCGGCGGCCGGGTTGCCGGCTATGTGATCGACGTACCGCTTTCCGTGCTTGACCTGTCCCCGGTAGCCGCCGGCACCACCGCCAGCCAGGCGCTGCGGCACACCACCGACCTGGCCCGGCGTACCGAGGAACTCGGCTACCACCGGTTCTGGGTGGCCGAGCATCACAACATGCCGGCCATCGCCAGTTCCGCGCCCGCCGTGCTGATCGCGCACCTGGCCGCGGCCACGTCCACCATCCGGGTCGGCTCCGGCGGGGTGATGCTGCCCAACCACGCCCCGCTGGTGGTCGCGGAGCAGTTCGGCACGCTGCAGGCGCTGCACCCGGGCCGGATCGACCTCGGCATCGGCCGGGCGCCGGGCACCGACCAGCTCACCGCGCTGGCCCTGCGGCGCACCATGGAGGGCCTGTCCGCGGAGGATTTCCCGCAGGAACTGGCCGACCTGATCGGGCTGTTCAGCGGCGAGGTGTTCACCGGGGACGGGTTGTTCACCGGGCAGCAGGGCGCGCGGCCGCCCATCACCGCGACCCCGGGCCGCGGTGACATGCCCGCGATCTGGCTGCTCGGCTCCAGCGGGTACAGCGCCCAGCTGGCCGGCCTGCTCGGCCTGCCGTTCTCGTTCGCGCACCACTTCAGCGCGGCCAACACGGTGCCCGCGCTGGCCCTGTACCGGCAGTACTTCCGGCCCTCGGCGTGGCTGCCGGAGCCGTACGCGATGGTCGCGGTCAGCGCGATCTGCGCGGACACCGACGAGCACGCGCAGTGGCTGTCCGGCCCGGCGGCGCTGTCCTTCCTCCGGCTGCGGGCGGGCCTGCCTGAGCCGCTGGCCAGCCCGGAGGAAGCGGCGGCCTACCCGTACACGGATCAGGAGCGCGAGTTCGCCCGGGACCGGTTCACCGCCCAGGCGGTCGGCTCGCCGGAAACGGTCCGCCAGCAGCTGGCCGGCCTGCTCGACCGGACCCAGGCCGACGAGCTGATGCTGACTACGATGGTGTACGACATCCAGGACCGGATCCACTCCTTCGAGCTGATCGCGGACAAGGTGGCCGGCGGCCTGGCCCGGCCCGCTTCCTGACACCCGCCTTCCTGACACGTGCGCAGTGTTAACCCTCCGCCCTGCTGGGTAGTCAGGGCCGAAATTCAAAGGAGGGCGGACATGGCGGCAGATACCAACGGCTCGGCTGAGTCAGCGGGAGAACTGGTCAAGGATTTGACCGAGCAGGTATCCCGGCTGTTCCGCGACGAGCTGAAGCTCGCAGAATACGAAATGACCCGCAAGGCCAAGCGGCTGGGACGCGGGGCCGGCCTGTTCGGCGGCAGTGGCCTGTGCGCCCTGTACGGCGTCGGCTGCCTGCTGGCCGCGGCCATCATCGCATTGGCTCTGGTCATCCCGGCCTGGGCGGCGGCGCTGGTTATCGGCGCCGCATTGCTGGCCGTGGCGGGCCTGGCTGCGCTGATCGGCAAGGGCCAGCTGGGCCGGGCCACGCCGCCGCTGCCTGAGCAGGCGGCGGCCAGCGTCAAGGCGGATGTGGCGGAGATCAAGGAAAGGGCGCACCGATGAGCGCAGCAGACAGCGGCGGCAGCACCGGCCCGGACGCGGGTGCGCCCGGCCAGGACGACCCGGCCGCGCTGGTCGAGGACATCAACCGGACCAGGGCGGAACTCGGCGACACGGTCGAGGCCCTGGTGGCCAAGGTGGACGTGAAAGCCCAGGCCAAGCAGCGGGTCGCCGAAGCATCCACCCAGGCCAAAGAGAAACTGCAGACGATGAAGCAGGGACTGGCCGGCCAGGCCAGCCAGCTCACCGGCACCGCGAAGCGGGTGACCGGCAGCACGGAGCAGGCCCGGCAGGCCGCTGCGGCCAACGGCAAGACGGTGCTCAGCGCCGGTGCGGCGGGCGGCCAGACGGTGCAGCGCGGAGCGCAGCGCGCCGCTCAAGCCGTCGGCCGGTACCGGGTACCGGTCGCGGCGGCCACCGCCACGATCGCGGTTGCGCTGGCCGGCTGGCTCGTGGTCCGGCGGCGCCGGCGCTGATGCCCGGCGGCACGGGGCGGTGGCCGTGCCCCCGTGCCGCCGGAGTTCTGTCCGCTGAGCCAGCGGTGTCGGTCAGCTGGTCCAGCGGCGGAAGTGCGGTCGCGCGCGATGCGCCCATACCCGGTTGGCCTTCTTCTTCAGCCGGTCCGCCCGCTCCGCCTCGCGTTCGTACAGCAGGCCGTAGCTGAACGCGTTCTCGCCTGCCAGGTAGGCGCTGATGCCCAGTTCCCGGTCCACGCCGCGGGCCACCACGGCGTCCTGGTGGTCGCCGAGCACCGTCTGCACCTGCTTCATCTGCTTGGTGAACCGCCTGGCCTGCTTGCCCAGGGCCGGGCTGACCGCCTCACCCGCGTACCGGGCCCGCTTGGCCGCCTTGCGTGCCTCGTGGTACGCGACGTCCGCATCCTGGCCGGGGTGGGCATGCCGGGCGCGCCGCATCCGCTTGGCGGTGCGCCGGTAGGCATGCCGGGCTTCGGCGGGCAGCGTGCGGCCGGCCGGCCCGGCCGCAGCGGCGGTCAGCGGCGGGCGGTCCAGCAGCTCGTCGAGCGCGTCGAGCAGCGCGAAATAGCGGTCCGAGTCCAGCGCGGCCAGCGCCGCTTCCCGGGCGGCCGCGTGCACCGGGGCGAAATGCCCCTGCACCCGGGCCAGCACCGGCCCGAGCACCAGCTCTGGCGGGGTCTGCCGGAGGTTGCGGTCCAGCCGGCTGGCCAGCACCTCCGCGTCCCGGGCCTCGCCGAGCACGACACCGAGCCATTTCAGCCCGGCGATCAGCTCCGTCGTCCGGGAACGGGGGATGACCTGGCCGAACGACTGCAGCGTGCTGCGCAGCCGCCGTGCCGTCACCCGCATCTGGTGCACCGAGTCGGGCTCGTCGCCGCGGACCAGCGGATCGAGCGCCTGCAGCCGGGCCGCCTGCTGCCGCAGGTAAGCCAGCACGACGGCGCCCGCGGACCCGGCTGGCGGCTGGTCGCGGTGGCCGTTGCCGGTGGCCCGCCGTTCGCGCTCGGCCAGCGGGCCGGCCAGCGCGCGCTCCAGCTTGGCCGTGCGGGCCGACGGCCGCAGCCCGTCCCGGCGCAGCCACGCGTCGGCGTCCCGCAGCAGGCCGCGGTCACCACCGGTCAGCTCGACCTCCACCTCGTTCCACTGGGATATCTCGGTTGCCGCGCCCAGCGTCTCGGCCGTGATGTCATCCGCCGCGATCTCGGCCAGCGAGTCGCCGGCCGTGTCGACCAGCGTCAGCACCTGGCGGCGGGTATTTATCTTGGCCACCGGGCGGAGCTCCCGGCCCCGGGTGTACACCCGGACCAGCCTGGCCAGCTCCTCCGGTACCGGCTGGCCAGCCCGGCCGAGCGGCCGCCTGATCTCCCGCCGGGTGTCGCCGCCCAGCGGCAGCTTCAGATGCCAGCCGGCATCACTGCCGCCGCGGCGCCGCCGGAGGGTGATCCCGTTGCGGATCAGCCGCAGGTCGTCGGTGTCGTAGTAATCGGCCCGCAGCACCTGCTCCTGGGGCCCCGACATGGCCGCTACCCGCGGCAGGCCATCCAGGCCCGGCAGGGCGCGGCCGGGGCGGCCCTCATACTTCCGTTCGGTTTCCTGCGCGGTACTCATACGACCGCCCCTACCCGGCGGCCGCCGGTGAAACAAGCCCGGTCGTGTTTGGGCTTCTGCTGCGGGGTAGTCCGTGTGCGCTGCCGGAAATAGGGAGGTTCCCACAATGTCAACCGGGGCCATTATCGCGATCATCGTGGTAATTCTGATTGTTGCCGCGCTTCTGGTCGGCCTGTCGGTGGTCAACCGCCGGCGCCGGCTGCGTGACCGGTTCGGGCCGGAATATGACCGCGCGGTCAACGAGCACGGCCGGCGGGAAGCCGAGGCCGAGCTGACCGAACGGGAACGCCGCGTCCGTCAGCTCGACATCAAGCCGCTCTCGCCCACCGCGCGCGCCCAGTACGCGTCGGAGTGGACCGCGGTGCAGGAACAGTTTGTGGACGCTCCGCAGGCCGCCGTCACCGGGGCACAGACCCTGGTCACGGCCGTTATGAAGGACCGGGGCTACCCCACCGAAGCGTTCGACCAGACCGTCGCCGACCTGTCGGTCGAGCACGCGGCCACGCTGGACCACTACCGTGCCGCGCATGACATCAGCCAGCGGGCTGGCTCGGGGACCGCGTCCACCGAGGAGCTGCGCCAGGCCATGATCCACTACCGCGCCCTGTTCACCGAGCTGCTCGGCCAGCCGGGCAACGCGGCCCGCGATGCGCAGGCCGCGGCGGCACCCTACGTGGCCGACCAGACCGCTGACGACCAGCCGGCCAATGGCCGGGCCGCGGCGGCGAGTGACGCCGCTGCGCCGGAGACGGCCGCGGATCCCGATGACCAGGTCACCGGGGAACCCATTTCAGGCAGCGCTGTTTCCGGCACCCCGGTGCCCACGCGCCCCCAGGAGAGGTGAGCCATGACGACGCAGCGCGACGACATGGCCGGCCCTGACGCCGCCGACCCGGCACCGGGCCAGGCTGACCCGTCCGAGCCGATCACGGGACAGATCGTCCCGCCGCCCCGGGTGGATTCCGAGCCGGACCAGCCCACCGGCGCGGCCAGCCCGGACGACCCGGCCGCGGACCCCGACCGGGTCGTGCTGGATGACCCGGTCCAGGCCGGCGAGCCGGCCGACGACCTTGGCCCCGCCGAGAACGGCGAGTCCGCCGTGGACAGTGAGACGGTGACCGACCGCGAGCCGGAGGATGCCCCGCCGCTGATGACCGACGGCGAGCCCGAGGATGACGCTCCGCTGGTGACCGACCACGAGCCCGCGGACGCCCCGCCCCTGGCGACCGACGAGGAGCCCGACGACGTGGTTGTGGTCGAAGAGGTGCTTGTGGCCGGCGAGGCGCCCGCGACCGGGCAGGTACCCGCAGCCGACCGGGTGCCAGCAGCCGGTGCCGGGACCGTCGCCGACACCCCGGACACCACCCCCGCGGCCGCGCTGGCGCAGCAGCAGTGGCCGGCCATCCAGTCGATGTTCGTGGACGACCCGCGCGGCGCGGTCGAGCGGGCCGCCGCGGCGGCCGGTGAGGTGGCCGCAGCCCTGATCGCCACTCTGGAGCGGGAACAGGACCAGCTGCGTTCATCCTGGCAGCAGGGCTCGGACACCGAGCAGCTGCGCACCGCCCTGCAGCGGTACCGGGCGTTCTGCGGACGGCTGGAGGGCCTGTCCTAACGCCGGACCAGCACCGCCGCGAGTAGAGCCAGAGGCCAGCAGGCCCAACCCCCCGGGCCTGCTGGCCTCAACCCTGTCTGGGGTAGGTCTAGATTCAGTAGCGGACGGCCTACGGAGGCGGCAGGGTGAGTTCAGCGGCGGAAGAGCTCGCCCAGTGGGCCACCGATCTGCAGCCAGCCGGGCAGGACCTCGCGCTGGCTGACCGTTCGCTGGCTGACACGCTCGCCGTGGCGCTGGCCGCCCGGCAGCACCGGGTGACCCGGCTGGCGGCCAGCCTGCCGGACGGCGCGCGCTGGGCGGTGGCCGCGCACGTGCTCGACTTCGATGACCTGCACATGCCGTCCACCACGCACATCAGCACGGTCTGCGTCCCAGCCGCGCTGGCCGCCGGCGGCGGGGCCCGGGCCTACCTGGCCGGCGCCGGGGTGATGGCCCGGCTCGGCACCGCGCTGGGCTGGCCGCATTACTCGGCTGGCTGGCACGCCACCTGCACGGCGGGGGCCCCGGCGAGTGCCGCCGCGGCGGCGGTGGCACTGGGCCTGACGGCGGACCAGACCGCCACCGCGCTCGCCCTCGCAGTGCCCGGCGCCGGTGGCGTGCAACGAGCGTTCGGCACGGATAACAAAGCCTTGCAGGTCGGGTTCGCGGTGCAGGCCGGGCTGCGGGCCGCGGAACTGGCGGCGGACGGTGCGCGGGCCGATCCGGCCGCGCTGGACGACTGGCTCGGCCTGGTCGGCGGGGACCGCGCCCGGCTGGACCCGGCCGGGCCCGCGGTGCCGGGTGGGCTGGCCATCAAGATCTACCCGTGCTGCTACGCGCTGCAGCGCCCGATCAGCGCCCTGGCCGAGCTGGCCGCCGGCGGCCTGCCAGCTCACGAGGTGCAACGCATCGCGGTCCGCACCCTGGCCGGGACGGTCACGCCGCTGATCCATCACCGGCCAGAGACCGGCCTGCAGGGCAAGTTCAGCCTGGAGTACGGGCTGGCCGCGGCGCTGCTGGACCGCTACCCGGGGCGGGACAGCTTCACCGACGCGGCGGTGCGCCGCCCGGAAGCCCGGCGGCTGGCCGAACTGGTTGAACACGACGCTGCAGCCAGGCGGGACCGGGCTGCTGGACGGCACGTTCACCGCCGAGGTGCTGACCGACGGGGGCACAGCGGAAGAGATCAGCCTGCGGTACCCGCCGGGCTCGCCGCAGCGGCCCCCGTCCGCGGCCGAATTCCAGGCCAAGCTCGACGACTGCCTGGCCGGGCTGCCGGTGGCTCCCGCCGCGCTGACCTGGGCGCAGGCCGCCGGGCTGCTCCGTGAGTACTGCTGAGACCCGAACCGAGGACACATGGATGAGCTGACCGAGGACGAGCGCGCGATCGTGCACCTGGTCCGGGAGTTCGTGGACCGTGACGTCAGGCCGGTGGCCCGCGACCTGGAGCACGGCAACACCTACCCGGACCAGCTCATCGGGCAGATGAAGCAGCTGGGCATCTTCGGCCTGGCCATCCCCGAGCCGTGGGGCGCGGCCCGGGTCGGCACGCCGTGTTATGCGCTGGTCACCGAGGAACTGGCCCGCGGCTGGATGAGCCTGGCCGGCGCGATGGGCGGCCACACCGTGGTGGCCAAGCTGCTCCTCGACTACGGCACTGACGAGCAGAAACAGCGCTACCTGCCGGGCATGGCCACCGGGCAGATCCGGGCCACGATGGCGCTCACCGAGCCGGGCGGCGGCTCCGACCTGCAGGCCATGCGCACCGTCGCCCGCCGAGTGAAGGGGGATGGGGAGGCTTACGTAGTAAGTGGGTCGAAGACCTGGATCACCAACGCGCGGCGCTCGCAGCTGATCGCGCTGCTGTGCAAGACCGACCCGGCCGCCCGCCCCGCGCACCACGGGATCAGCATCCTGCTGGCCGAGCACGGCCCGGGCTTCACCGTCTCCCGGGACCTGCCCAAGCTCGGTTACAAGGGCGTGGAGAGCTGCGAGCTGTCCTTCGACAACTTCCGGGTCCCACGCGCGGCCCTGCTCGGCGGGACCGAGGGCCAGGGCTTCGCGCAGATGATGCACGGCCTGGAGATCGGCCGGATCCAGGTGGCCGCGCGCGCGGTCGGGGTGGGCCGGGCCGCGCTGGAGGACGCGCTGCGCTACGCACAGCAGCGGGAGAGCTTCGGCCAGCCGATCTGGCAGCACCAGTCGGTCGGCAACTACCTGGCCGACATGGCCACCAAGCTGACCGCGGCCCGCCAGCTGGTGCTGCACGCGGCGCGCCGGTACGAGGCCGGCCAGCGGGCGGACCTGGAGGCCGGCATGGCCAAGCTGTTCGCTTCTGAGACAGCCATGGAGATCGCGCTGAACGCCATCCGCATCCACGGTGGGTATGGCTACTCCACAGAGTTCGACGTGGAACGCTACTTCCGGGACGCGCCATTGATGATCGTCGGTGAGGGCACCAACGAGATCCAGCGCAACGTCATCGCCCGCCAGCTCATCAAGCGCGGCTCGGTCGCCCCATGAGCAGTGCTGGCCCGGGGGGACGACCCCCCGGAACCCCCCGTGAAACCAGTGGGCCGCTGACCGGCCTGACCGTCGTCGCGCTGGAGCAGGCGGTGGCCGCGCCGTTCGCCACCCGCCAGCTGGCCGACCTCGGCGCCCGGGTGATCAAGGTGGAGCGGCCCGGCACCGGCGACTTCGCCCGGCACTACGACCAAGCCACCCGCGGCCAGTCCAGCTACTTCATCTGGCTGAACCGGGGCAAGGAGTCCATCGAGCTGGACCTCAAATCGGCCGACGGCCAGGCCGTGCTGGCCGCCCTCATCGGCCGCGCCGACGTGCTGGTGCAGAACCTGGCCCCCGGCGCGGCCGAGCGCCTCGGGCTCACCGCCGCCGCCCTGGCGGAGCGGCTCCCCCGGCTGATCTACTGCTCGATCAGCGGCTACGGCCCGGACGGCCCGTACCGCCAGAAAAAGGCCTACGACCTGCTGGTGCAGTGCGAAGCCGGGCTGCTCTCGGTGACCGGCACGCCGGACGAGCCGGCCAAAGCGGGCATCTCGGTGGCCGACATCGCGGCCGGCATGTACGCCTACACCGGCGTGCTGACCGCGCTGTACCAGCGGGAGCGGACCGGCCGCGGCGGCAGCTTCCAGGTCGCCATGCTGGACGCGCTCGGCGAGTGGATGAGCCAGCCGTACTACTACAGCGTCTACGGTGACCGGCCCGCCGAGCGGACCGGCGCCCGGCACGCCATCATCGAACCGTACGGTCCGTACGCCGCTGCAGGTGGCAGCCCGGTATTCCTTGGCGTACAGAACGCTCGCGAGTGGTCGCTCCTGTGCGACAAGGTGCTCGGCCGCCCGGAGCTGATCGAAGACGAGCGGTTCGCCACCAACTCGGACCGGGTCGCGCACCGGGCCGAGCTCACCGGGATCATCTCGGCCGTGCTGGCCGATCTGCCCGCGGACGAGGTTGAGGCCCGGCTGGAGGCGGCCGGCATTGCCAATGCCCGGATGCGCACCCCGGCCGAGTTCGCCGCCCACCCGCAGCTCGCCGCGCGGGACCGCTGGCGTGACGCGGACACGCCGGGCGGCCCGGTCCGCGCCCTGCTGCCCCCGGTGACCACACCAGGCCGGGAGGCGGCCATGGGCGCGGTGCCCGCGCTCGGCCAGCACACCGCGGCCATCCGTGCCGAGCTCGGCTTCCCAGCTCAGGAGGGAGCACAACCGTGACAATGACCGCCGATTCCCGCCCCACGAAGGACCTGCCGCACTTCTCGCTGGTCATCGACGGCCAGCCGGCCGAAGCGGTGTCCGGGCGCAGCTACCAGAGCATCGACCCGTTCCGCGGCACACCGTGGGCCACCGCCGCCGACGGTGACGGGGCCGATGTGGACCTGGCCGTGGCCGCCGCGCGGCGTGCGCTCGATGGGCCCTGGGGCCAGCTCACCGGGTTCGGCCGGGCCCGGCTGATGCGCCGCCTGGCCGAACTGATCACCCGGGACGCTGACCAGCTGGCCGCGATCGAGACCCAGGACACCGGCAAGCTGCTCCGCGAGATGCGCGGCCAGCTGGGCAGCATCCCGGACTGGTTCTTTTACTTCGCCGGGCTGGCCGACAAGCTGGAAGGCTCGACCATCCCGGTGGACAAGCCGAACTTCCTCGTCTACACCCGGCGCGAGCCGGCCGGCGTGGTGGCCGCGATCGTGCCGTGGAACTCGCCGCTGCTGCTGCTCTGCTGGAAGCTGGCGCCCGCGCTGGCCGCGGGCTGCACGGTGGTGGCCAAGCCGAGTGATTACTCGCCGGGCTCGGCAGTGGCGCTGGCCGGGCTGATGGCCGAGGCCGGCTTCCCGCCGGGGGTGTTCAACGTGGTCACCGGCTTCGGCCCGGCGGTGGGCAAGGCGCTGGCCGCACACCCGGGCGTGGACAAGATCGCGTTCACCGGGTCCACCGCGGTCGGCGCCGAGGTGGCCAAGGCGGCCGCCGCCAACATCACCGGTGTACTGCTCGAACTCGGCGGCAAGTCGGCGCATGTCGTGTTCGGCGACGCCGACCTGGACGCGGCGTGCAACGGGGTGGTGGCCGGGGTGTTCGCGGCCACCGGGCAGACCTGCATGGCCGGGTCCCGGCTGCTGGTGCAGCGCAGCGTGCACGACGCCCTGGTGGAGAAGATCGTGGCCCGGGCGCGGGCCATCAGGCTCGGTGACCCGTCGGACGCGGCGACCGAGATGGGGCCGCTGGCCACCGAGCCGCAGTACCGCAAGGTGCTGTCGTTCTTCGACTCGGCGGCCAGCGAGGGCGCGACGGTGGCCGCGGGCGGCCGGCCAGAGGAGCGGCTCGGCGGCTACTTCGTGCAGCCCACCGTGCTCACTGAGGTGACCCCGCGGATGACCGTGGCCTGCGAGGAGGTGTTCGGCCCGGTGCTCGCGGTGCTGCCGTTCGACACCGAGGAGGAGGCGGTCCGGCTGGCCAACGACACCTGGTACGGGCTGGCCGGTGCGGTGTGGACCAAGGACATCCACCGCGGCCACCGGGTGGCGCACGCGCTGCGCACCGGCACCGTGTGGATCAATGCCTACCGGGTGGTCGGGCCGGATGTCCCGTTCGGCGGCTTCGGGATGAGCGGGCTGGGCCGGGAGAACGGCATCGCCGCGGTGCACGAGTACACGCAGACCAAGGCGGTCTGGGTCGAGCTGACCGGCGGCACCCGGGACCCGTTCACGCTCGGCTAACTGGGGGCCGGCGCGGCCGGCTGGCTGGTTGGCGGGCTGCTTGGCGGGCAGAGCTCAGTGGCTGACCTGGCCGCAGGTCAGCGTGGGCGGCGCGGAGCCGGTGCCCAGGCTGGACCGGCACTGCTCGGTGCCGCCGCGGGCCAGCACGGTGACCGCCTCGGTGGCGGGCAGGCCGGTCACGGTCAGCGTCCGGGTCGCCGTCCCGTCGGTGGCCGGGGTGACCGTCGCGCTGGCCAGCACCTGGCCGGTGGTAACCGCGGGTCTCCAGCCGCCGCTTGTACCACGCCCGGACCTGGGCCAGGTTCTCCGGGTTGACGTGCTTGCTGATGGTCAGGATCTGCGCGGCCAGCGCGCACGCCACCGCGGCGGCCGCGCACACCACGGCGCCGACGGTGATCCACCGGGCCGGGCCGCTGACCGTCGGCTTGGTCGCGCCGAACACGCCGAACCCGCCGAGCAGCGTGCCGATGATGGTCACCGTGCGGACCACCCGGTCGGTCGCGGTGTCCATCCGCTGCAGCGACTGCGCCGGGGTCAGCTCCCTGGCCAGGGTGGCCCAGGTCCGGTCCGCGTCGCTGACCGGCCGGACTGGCTCGGTGCCCTGGGCCTGGCTGGTCGTCTCGGTCGTCACGACTGGTAGGTCCCGGTGCAGGTGAGCTGGTGCGGCCGTGGGTGGTCGGCCGGCCCGGGGCAGGTCACGATGACCTCGAACGGCTGCGGTGGGGCCGGGGCATGCCGCCGGGCTGGCCACCGGAAGGCTGGCCGGGCGAACCGGGCCACGGCCAGGCCGTCGCCGCTGAGCGCCTCGGTAACCAGCCCGGTAAGGTCGCTGTGGTCATCGGGACAGCTGTAACTGGGCGGATTTAAGACCACCGCCCGCACCTTACTCCGCCGGGGGAGACCATGCCGCACAACGCACTGCACCGCATGATCGGCCAGCAGGCCGACGTGCTGGACCGGATCGCCGGGCTCGACCTGGCCGGCCCGGCGGCCACGCTGACCGCGGCCCGCCGGATCGTGCTGACCGGGACCGGCACCAGCCAGCATGCCGCCGAACTGGGCACGCTGCTGTTCCAGCAGGCGGGCCTGGACGCGCGGTGGTACCCCGCCGCGACCTGGGCCCGGTGGAGCCCGGGCCCGCAGCCAGGGGACGCGCTGATCGTGATCACGCACACCGGGGAGACGGCCTATGCGATCTCGGCCCGGGCCGCCGCGGTGGCCGCCGGGATCCCGGTGCTGTCCATTACCGGGACCGGCGTGGACTGGCCGGAGGCCATCCACACCGTGCCCAAGGAGGAAGCCGAGACTTACACGGTCAGCTACACCGCAGCGGTGGCCGTGCTGGCCCGGCTGGCCGGCTACGCAGGCGCCGCGGATGGCTCAGCCGAGGCGCTGCGCCGGGCCGCCGGCCAGGTCCGCGACGTGCTGGCCGATCCCGGGATCGACGGCGTCCCGGTGCCCGCGCGCAGCCTGGCCATCGTCGGCTGCGGGCCGTGGGGGATCACCGCCCGGGAGGGCGCGCTCAAGCTCCGCGAGGGGGCCCGGATGCTGGCCGAGGGCTTCGACACCGAAATGTTCCTGCATGGCAACGCCGTGCCGTTCACCGCGGCCGACGGGGTGCTGCTGCTGGAACCCGGGGCCGACCTGGACGGGCTGACCGCCGCGGTCGGCGCCGCGGCCGCCGCCGAGGGCATCCCGGTTGCCGCGCTGGCGGCCGCGCAGGGCGGGCTGTCCCCGGTGCTGGCACAGTTCCCGATGACGGTGCGGGTCCAGTTGCTGGCCGAGCGTTTCGCCGCGCTGCGCGGCTCGGACCCGGACACGGTGATCACCGGTCACTGGACCGAAGCCGAGATGTGGCGGCTCGGTTCAAACAGCTAAATATCGCCTCGGTCAAGCTGTCTCCAACCGGGACGGAAGTGCCCTAATATTCGGCAAGCTAGCAGCGCTTGTGATGCGGGCGATCGAAGGCGGGGACCGGTGTGGAGTTGCGTTAACGGGCATGCCAATTCCCCGGGTTCTGAGTACTGCGCGACGTGCGGTGCCCGGGCGGAGACAGCCATGTCCGCTGACCGGCTATACGGCGGCTCGCCGGGGACCGAATACGCTGCGGACTACGCCAGCGGGTCGTTCGCCGAATACATCGACGAGCTGGCCGGCGATACCGGCATTCCGGATTTCCAGCCCGGGTCATTCCCGGCCGGGCCGCCGCCCGGCGAACCCTCGCGGACCCCCGGGAACGGTTTCCCGGCCATGCTCAGCGCGCCGCCCCCCGCGCCAGTAGAGGCCCCGCCGTCCAGCCGGCGCTACTCCGGCTTCCCGGGCTGGCCGGATGACACCGGCCAGCCTGATGACATCGTCGAGGACGACCAGCCGGCTGGCCGCGGCTGGTACGACGATGGGCCGGCCACCAAGCCCGGCCCGGTGCTGACCGGCGGCGCGCTGGAGGAGCTGCGTTACCGGCGGCCGAGCCGGACCAGGATGCTGGCCGGGGTGGCCGCCGTGGTCATCCTGGGTATCGCCGGCGTGACCGGCACGCTCGCCGTCATCCACTCGCACAGCGGGTCGCCACAGGGTCGGGCGGGCCAGGCCAGTTCGGCTTCGCCGTCGCCTGCCGAGACCGGCTCGGCCACGCAGAACGTGGCTCAGTGGACCACCCCGGTCGCGATCGACCCGCAGACCCTGGCCAGCAGCACCACCATCACCGGCCTGTCCTGCACGCTGCGCGGTGGGTGCTACGCGGCGGACAGCCGGGGCACGGTGCTCGCCCTGCACTCGTCCGGGGACTGGCCGGTCGCGGCCACCGACCCGAACGGTGGCCTGGTCGCCCTGTCCTGCTCGACCGCCGGGTCCTGCCTGACCATCGACTCCCAGGGGCTGTTCATGGTGCTCCGGCACGGCACCTGGAGCAGCCCGGCCTCGATCGGCACCGGGTCCGGCACGGTGACCAGTGCGTCCTGTGCCAGCCCCGATTTCTGCCTGGCCGTGGACACCATCGGCCAGGCCTTCACCTACGCCGGCCCGTCGGCCGGCTGGTCACAGCGGACCGTCGCGCCCAGCGGCCAGGCGCTGAACGCGGTGTCCTGCGCCAGCCGCACCGCCTGCGTGGCGGTCGGCGCGGACGGCGCCGTGTACAGCTACGACGGCGCCTCGTGGGCCGGGCCGGCCACCGTGGACAGCGGTCATGATCTGGTCTCCGTGTCCTGCCCCAGCGCTGGGTTCTGCATGGTGGTGGACTCGGCCGGGGACGCGGTCCAGTTCTCCGCCGGGCACTGGTCGGCGCAGCCGCTCGGCTTCAGCGCGGCCGCCGTGTCCTGCCCGGCCGTCGGCACCTGCCTGGCGGTTGGCGGCGGTGGGGTGGCTACCTACGGCGGCGACCACTGGACCGCCCCCGTCGCGGTGGACACCGCCGGGGTGAACCGGATCGACTGCGTCGCGGTCAACTCCTGCGTCGCCACCGACCAGAACGCGAACGCCCTGTTCTACTCCGCGTCAGCTAAGTGAGCAGGTCAGCCCGGACAGCGCCGGGTTGCTGCCGGTGACCACCATGCCCCAGGTGGTCGATCCGCCCGCCGGGATGGCGCCGTTGTAGCTCTCGCTGCTCGCGGTGACCTGCTGGCCGGACTGGCTGACCGTGGCGTTCCACGAGCTGGTCACCGACTCGGTGGTGTCGGCGAACGAGAAGCCCGCCGTCCAGCTGCTGCTTGAGCCCGTGGTTGAGATACCCGTGCCCTGGTTGCTGACGGTGAGCTGGAGCTGATAGCCGCCGGGCCACGAGCTGGTCACCGACGAGGTCAGCGTGCACCCGCTGGCTGGCTGCGACGTGCTGGCCGGCGTCGGGGTGGGGGTTGGGCTGGGTGACGGGCTGCCCGTGCTGGTCGGGCTGGGGCTCGGCGAACCGGTGGACGTGCCGCCCCCTCCCGACGAGGTGTAGCTGATCGGCGTGTAGGCGGCTGGGCAGCCGTCGGTGCAGCCCGCGGGCAGCGAGAAGCTGTACACCTCGCCGTTGTTGACCAGGTCGCCGGAACTGTCGATGACCCGGATCTGGTACTGGCTGCCCGGTGTCCCGGCCCCGGTGGTCGGCGCGATGATGTAGTCGTCGCCCATGTCCGAGTCCATCTGCGCGTCGGACCAGGTGCCGTTGGCGTAGTACTGCACGCCGTGGATCCCGTTCGGCAGATGCGAGATGGCGATGGCCGGCCAGTACGGCTGGGCGCCCTGGATCGCGCCGATGTCGATGTCCCCGGTGTAGTTGGGCGCCGAGATGAACTGCCAGCTCACCTGGCGGTTGTTCCAGTGATCCGGGTACATGTTGCCGACCGGCTGGCCGCCGAGCACGAACTGGTTCAGCGAGGCCTGTGTACACGCCGGGGGAGTTCTGCACGTTGAGCGCGAGGAAGTTCTGGCTGTCCAGGTCGGCCTGCGGCAGCCCGCACCCGCCGTACGGCGAGCCAAGACCGGTGAACCAGGTCGCGTTGCCGGTCACCGGCGACGGCGTGCCGGACACATCGATCGCGCTGGCGGGTAACTGGGCGGCCAGCAGCAGGACGGCGCAGCCCAGGAACGTGACTGCGAGGACCGGGGCGCGCCAGATCCGGCGCCGCCGAGCTGATGCCGAGAACATAGCCGCCTCCGGGTGAGGTCGCTGCTGCCACCGATGGCCCGGTCACCGTCCCCCGGCGGCCGCCTGCCCGGCAAGACACGGGCCGCCCGCTCCGGCCGCGGCGCAGGTCAGCGGCACACCGTGCGGGCCGGGTGCGTGAAAGGTTCGTGCCTGCGGGCCAGGCTCACTCCGGGTACGGCGGCGGGTCCCGTCGTGCGGTGCGGGTCATCGAGACCATGATCTGGCCGTAGCCGGTGTCCTCGTCGTCCTCCTCGTCCAGCAGGTCGGCCGCCGACTCCAGTTCGGGCTCGCCGTCCTCGGGCTGGGGCAGCCCGCCGGCCGCGTGGGCCGGCGGCGCTGGGCGTGGGGCCGGCCGCGGCGCTTGCTGCGCGCCGATCATCAGGTGCCGCTGGATCCACTGGAAGTAACTGATCCACGCCGAGCCGAGGGTGGTCGACCAGTCGTCGTCGGTCAGCTCGCGCACCGCGCGGAGCAGGGCATGGGCCAGGCCCAGGTACTGCGAGTCAGGGAAGCCGGCTACCTGGTTGACTGCGCCGAGCCGGCGCAGCGCGCCGGCCACCACATGGGCCGGCTCATCGGTCAGCGCCGCCCACAGCAGGGCCTGCACCGTCCGCTGGCAGAACGCCCAGTCATCCTCGGCCAGGTCCGGGATCAGGCTGCCGATCTCGTATTGCAGCTGCTCGGTGAACACGTCCTCCAGCTGGGTCAGCCGGCGGCCGACGGGCGGATCACGCGCAGCACCGCCGGGTCGGGCGGGGCGATCGACGTGCCCTGGGTCGGATCGCTCATCATGGCCAATTCCCCTTCCGGCTACCGCTGCGCCCCTGGCCGACCTTGCCACCCCAGCCTTAGTTCTGGCCACCCCGTTCCGCACCCACCCCGGTCAGCGCACGTACCTGGATCCGGGCGAACCGCGCCGGGTCGCTGGGCTGGCGGTCGGTGACCGAACCGAGCCAGCCGGAGAAGAAAGCCAGCGGGATGGACACGATCCCGGGATTATCCAGCGGGAAGAACGCGAAATTGATGTGCGTGTCGGCGATCAGCGACAGGCGGGCGCCGGTTACCGGGTCCACCTCGTAACCGCTCGCGCTGCCACGGCTGGATTGCGTGACGGGCATGCCGCGTTCCTTTCCGAGCAGCACGGTACATCCGCCGAAGTGGGCACCAAGGTGCTTCGCACCAATATGGTCCTCTTTAAGCCATTCGTGATGGAGAGCGCGCGGCTGCGGACCGGGCGCGGGCAGAGGTTAGCCTGCGGGGATGGTGGAGGAGCGGCGCGAGCAGGCTGGGCACCGGGATCTCGCTGGGCATCCGGATCGGGTGCGCTGGGATGCCCGGTACGCCGGATCCACCCCGTCGTTCCGGCCGCACCCGCTCGCCGAACAGGCCCTCGGCCCGGATCTGCCGGGCGGCCCGGTACCCGCCGGGCCAGTGGCCGACCTGGCCTGCGGCCCGTCCGGCAGCGCGCTGCTGGCCGCCGCCCATGGACGGCAGGTCACCGCGGTCGATGTGTCCGCCGTCGCGCTGGACCTGCTCGGCCAGGAGGCGCGGCGGCGCGGGCTGGCCGGCCGGATCACCCTGGTGCACGCCGACCTGGCCAGCTGGCACCCGGACCCGGCCGGTTACTGGCTGGTGCTGTGCACCGGCTTCTGGAACCCGGCCGTGTTCGCCGTGGCGGCCCGGGCCGTCGCGCCCGGCGGCGTACTTGGCTGGGAGGCGTTCACCGAGGCCGCCCGCCAGGCCAGGCCCACGCTCGATCCCGCCTGGTGCCTCGGCCCTGGCGAGCCCGCCACCCTGCTGCCCGGCGGCTTCACCGTGCTCACCCAGCAGGACCAGCCCGGCCCGGATCACGGCGACCGCCGCCGCCTGCTGGCCCGCCGTCCGCACCAGGCCCTAGCCGCCGATCAGTAATCCCGAGTCCTCCCCGGCCGGGAGATCGTGCGGCAGCACGTCGGTGTCGGGGCGCGGGACAGCACGCCGGCCGCTAGCCCGTTCCCAATAAGTCTCTTTGCCGAGCAACGACTCACCGAACCGGTCGAACTCGGTAATCACCTTCTGCGTGGCACTCGTGATAGCGGCACGGGTCTGCTCGTCCAGGTCCGTCAGCTGCCGGGAAACCTCGAGCTCAATCCTGGCCGCGACCTCGTCCTTGGCCAGATCGTGCAGCTCCCGCTTCGCATCACGTACCGCGGCCCGCAGATCCTTCGTGGCGGCGTGGGCCTCGCGGATCATTTCGCGGCACTCGCCAACCGCCGCTTCCAGCCGGTCGAGATCGCTCACGGCATCCTCCTCGCTCGTCTGCTGGGCCGGGTTTCTGTCCAGTCTGAGCAGGCCACAGAACGAGGTGCAACAGCTCCTCGCCGCGAACTCTAATATCTCACTATACGAGAATACATAAGAGATAATGTGAGACGAATGTTAGGGTCATGCACATGGAGCTGCTGGAATGGGATGCGCAGAGTTACGACGCACTGCCGCTGCCGCACAAGCGATGGGGGCCGCACACCATCGGCAGACTCCGGCTGACCGGCGGCGAGACGGTCGCGGACGTCGGCTGCGGGACCGGCCGCGACGCCGAGCACCTGCTCCAGCTCCTGCCCGCGGGCCGGGTGCTGGCCATCGACGGGTCGCAGCAGATGCTCGCGCAGACCCGCAGCCGCCTGGCCGGAGCCGGCCAAGCGGACCGGGTGGAGATCATCCAGGCTGACCTGCGCGACCCCGCGCCGGCCGCGCTCGCCAGCCACCCGCCGGCCGACGCCGCGGTCAGCGTGGCCACGCTGCACTGGCTGCCCGACCACGCGCAGGTGTTCCGCACCGTCGCCGGGTTGCTGAAGCCGGGCGGCCAGTTCGCCGCCGAGGCGGGCGGCAAGGGGAACATCGCCAGCATCGTCGCCGTGCTCAGCCAACTGGGCGTGGGCGACGGGACCGGCATCTGGAACTTCGCGGACGTCCCAGAGACCACGAGCAGGCTGGCCGCGGCGGGCTTCGGAGAGATCGAGGTCAACCTGGTGCCTGACCCGGCCCGGCTGGACGCGGGCCGTCAGTTCGAGTCCTACCTGGCCACCGTGGTGCTCGGCGCGCACCTGCGCGAGCTTCCGCCCGGAGACCGTGCCCCGTTCGTCCGCGAGGTAGCCGCGCGGCTGGCCGAGCCGGTCGCGGACTACGTCCGCCTGCAGATCCGCGCCACCCGCAGCTGACCTCCGGCGCCCGGCGCCGGTCCAGGCCACCCGGTCCCAGGCCACCCGCCGGTCACCCGTCCGGCCGGATGCCAAAATGGCCGACATGGTTTCCCAGATCACCGGGCAGGACCGGCCCGGACCGCTGTCCGGACTGCTCGTCGCGGACTTCGCCCGGGTGCTGGCCGGCCCGTACTGCACCATGCTGCTGGCCGACCTGGGCGCCGACGTGATCAAGGTGGAGAGCCCGGCCGGCGACGACACCCGCCGCTGGGTACCGCCCACCCGGGACGGAGTGGCCACCTACTACCTGGCCATCAACCGCAACAAGCGGTCCGTGGTCCTCGACCTCACCGACGACGAGGGCCTGGCCGCGGCGCACGAGCTGACCCGCCGCGCGGACATCATGGTGCAGAACTTCAAGCCCGGCGGCCTGAAACGCTTCGGCCTGGACTACCCGGCCGTGCAGGCCAGGAACCCGGGCATCGTGTACGCCTCGATCAGCGGCTTCGGCGCCGGCGCCGGGCAGGCGCTGCCCGGCTACGACGTCCTGGTGCAGGCCATGTCCGGCCTGATGAGCCTGACCGGCGACCCGGACGGGCCGCCGTACCGGGCAGGCATCTCGCTGGTGGACATCCTGGCCGGGCTGCATGCCACGGTCGGCATCCTGGCCGCCGTGGCGCACCGCGCGCAGACCGGGGACGGCCAGCACATCGAGGTCAACCTGCTCTCCTCGGCGCTGTCCGGGATGGCCAACCAGTCCAGCTCGTATGTCGCGGGCGGCGTGGTGCCGATGCGGATGGGCAACCTGCACCCCAGCCTGACCCCGTACGAGCCGCTGCCCACCGGCGACGGCGACCTGGTCATCGCGGTCGGCAACGACCGCCAGTTCGGCCGGCTGTGCGAGGTGCTCGGCGCGCCCGGGCTGGCCAGCGACCCGCGGTTCGCGCAGAACGCCGGCCGCACCAGCCACCGCGCCGAGCTGCGCGCCGAGCTGTCCAAACAGCTGGCCGCGCGCACCTCGGCCGAGTGGTCCGCGCTGCTCACCGAGGCCGGCATCCCGTGCGGCCCGATCAACACGGTGGACGGCGGCGTGGCCACCGCGGCCGAGCTGGGCCTGGCACCCATCGTGACGGCGGGCGGCATCCCCGGCATCCGGCACCCGATCACGCTGTCCGCCACCCCGCCCGACTACCCGCTGCCGCCCCCCGCGCTCGATGAGCACGGCGACCAGATCCGTGCCTGGCTGGCCGCGCCACCTCAGCAATCCCGCCCGATCCCAGGAGAGACCCGATGACCGAACGCCAGCACCCGGCTTATCCCACCTCGCTTGGTGACTCGGACGCCGACTCGATCACCGTGCTGGGCCATGATCTGGCGGCCGACCTGATGGGCCAGGTGTCGTTCGGGGAACTGGCGTTCTGGCTGGTGACTCAGCGCCGGCCGACCCGGCAGCAGGTCCGGGTGTTCGAGGCGGTGCTGGTCGCGCTGGCCGAGCACGGGTTCACGCCGACCGCGATCGCGGCCCGGCTCACCTACCTGAGCGCCCCCGACTCGGTGCAGGGGGCGCTGGCCGCCGGGCTGCTCGGCGGCGGCTCCCGGTTCCTCGGCGTGACCGAGGACTGCGGCGCGTTCCTGGCCGCCGCGCTGGCCGGAGCGGGGGAGCAGCTGCCCGCCGGCGAGGACGACGCGGGCTGGAACGAGATCGCGCGGCGCGCGGTGCGGCAGGCCCGGGAGGCCGGGAAGTTCGTCCCCGGTCTTGGCCACCCGGTGCACAAGGTCACCGACCCGCGGACCCCGGTGCTGTTCCGCATCGCCGACGAGGAAGGGCTGCGCGGCCCGCACCTGCGGCTGTGGGCCGCGGTGGGCAGGGTGCATCCCGAAGTGCTCGGCCGCACGCTGCCGCTGAACGGCGCGGGCACCTGCGGCGCCGCCCTGGCCGACCTGGGCCTGCCGGTCGAGCTGCTACGCGGCTTCGCGCTGCTGGCCCGCACCGCCGGGCTGCTCGGCCATCTGGCCGAGGAGCGGTGGCGGCCGGTCGGCATGGATATCTACCTGGGCGTGGACCGGAACACCGACTACCGGGCGCCGTGACCGGCGACCGGCCGGGTAACCTGCGGCGGCCTGCGGGCGGTACCGCCCGGGTCACCAACGTCGAGCTGTTCTTCGACCTGGTGTACGTGTTCGCGGTCACCCAGCTGTCGCACTACCTGATCGACCACCCCACCGTCGGCGGCGCGCTGCAGGCGCTGCTGCTGCTGGCCATGGTCTGGCTGGTCTGGGCTTACACCACCTGGGTGACCAACTGGCTGGACCCGGAGCTGATCCCGGTCCGGCTGATGCTGCTCGCGCTGGCCCTGGGCAGCCTGGTCATGTCGGCCGCGCTGCCCGGCGCGTTCGGCGGCCGCGGGCTGGCCGTGGGCGTGGCCTACGCGGCCATGCAGATCGGCCGCAGCGTGTTCGCGGTGGCCGGGCTGCGCGGCGACCCGCTGCGCCGCAACTTCCAGCGCATCCTGGCCTGGTGTGTGGTCAGCGGCGCGCTGGCGGTGGCCGGCGGGCTGGCCGCCGGGCACGCCCGGGAGCTGCTCTGGCTGGCCACCGTCGGGGTGGACATCCTGGGCGGCCTGACCGGGTTCTGGACGCCGGGACTCGGCCGGTCCAGCACCCAGGACTGGACCATCGAGGGCAATCACTTCGCCGAACGCTGCCAGGCGTTCATCCTGATCGCGCTGGGCGAGTCGCTGGTGGTGATCGGAGCCACGCTGTCCCGGCTGCGCACCGTCACCGGCCAGGAGGCAGCCGCGTTCCTGGCCGCGTTCGTGGGCAGCGTGGGCCTGTGGTGGCTGTACTTCCACCGCAGCGCGGAGGCGGGCGCGCAGGTCATCGCCGAGTCGGCCGACCCGGGGCGGATGGGCCGGTCCGCCTACCACCTGATCCACCCGGTCATGGTGGCCGGCATCATCGTGGTGGCCGCGGGCGACCAGCTGGTGCTGGACCGGCCCGGCGAGGTGGGGTCCGCGCCAGTGTCGGCCATGCTGCTCGGCGGCGCGGCGCTGTTCCTGATCGGCCACGCGCTGTTCAAGGCGGTGGTGTGGCACGTGGTATCCCGGGCCCGGATCGCCGGGGTGGTCACGCTGGGCCTGCTCGGCATCCTGGCCCCGCACGTCACGGCGCTAGTCCTGAGCATCTGCACCGCGGTCGTCATCCTGGCCGTGGCCACCGCCGACTACCTGACCGAACGCACCGGCCAGCCAGCGCTCCGTGACGCAGGCTGAGCCGCACCAATTTGCTTACCCGTTAGCAATTGGTCTCTGCTTTGCATGACGCCGGCCGAAAATCCGGGCAAGCTGGTGGATACCACAAACCACCCACGGGGAGAGTAGATGCTGTCGAGACGGTTTCTTGCCGCCGCGTTCGGTACGGCCACGCTGATCGGCACAGTCGGCCTGGCTGTGCTGCCCGGCGCCGCCAGTGCGGGGTCAGCGGCCCGCGGGGGGGTCACGGTCCACCGAGTGGCCGCCGCCGACAACGTGAAGCCCGGCGGCCCGATCGTGCCGGCGGCGGTTTCCGGGCACGCTTCGGCCCAGGTCGCGGGCCAGAAGTTCTCGGTCGCGGAGCAGAGCGTGAACTGGTCGGGCTTCGCGGTCACCTCGTCGAAGAAGTTCACCTACGCCCAGAGCCGGTTCGTGCAGCCCACCCTCACCTGCCCGGGGGACCACGCCAACGAGTGGTCCTCCAACTGGGTCGGCTTCGACGGCTTCAACCCCAACAGCCAGACCGTCGAGCAGGACGGCACGGCCGCGCACTGCGGCGGTGCAGCCAACAAGACGCCGGTGTACAAGGCCTGGTACGAGATGTACCCGAAGGGCTCGGTCAACGTGTTCAGCGTGAAGCCGGGGGACACGATCAACACCTCGGTCAGCTACAGCAACGGCAAGTTCACCCTGACCGTGGCCGACCTCACGTCGCACCAGAGTTCCACCCACACCGCGACGTGCGCGAGCTGCAAGCGGAACTCCGCGGAATGGATCGTCGAGCGGCCGGCGCTGTGCACCTCCACCAACTGCTTCATCACCCACCTGGCCGACTTCGGCACCGCCTCGATGAGCGCCAAGGTGCGGGTGGCCGGCGTGAGCGCCGCCCAGGGCATCCCCAACTTCCGGAACTACCACATCACGATGATCGCCTCGCCGACCGACAGCACAGCACTGGACACGATCGGCAACGTCAGCAACAACACCTTCCCGGCGACCTGGGACGCGGAGGGCCCCACGGTCCCGCTCGGCTGATAGCCCGGGCGGCGGCCACTCATCCTGGGCCTGAGTACTCCAGGATGCAGAGGCCGCCGCCGTCGCGGTCGACCGCGTACACGATGCCGTCCGCGGTCACGTAGACGTCGTTGGTCTGCACCGGCCCGGCGGGCTCGAACGCGGCGACCTGCTGCGGCTGGAACGGGTCGCGGATGTCGAACGCGCGTACCCCGGCGCTGAAGAACGCCCCGAAGATGATCTCCTCGCTCTGCCAGGACCAGCCGAACGGCTCGTTCTCGTGCAGGTTGTGCGGGCCGAACCGGCCGCCCCGGGCGGCGTACCCGGCCACCGGCGGCAGCGGCAGGCTGCCGATGATCAGCGGGGCCCGCTCGTCGCTGGCATCGGCCAGCCAGACCCGCTTGGGCTGGTCGGCCCCGCCGTCGTGCACGCTCTCGTCACTGATCACCAGCAGGTCCCGGCTGGGCAGCGGCAGCACGGTGTGGGTGAACCCGGCCATCGGCGGGTGATAGTCGAGCTGGGCCACTAGCCGGGGCGCGGCCACGTCGGTGGTGTCCAGGATGATGGCCCCCGCATCCAGGTAGCCGACATAAGCCCGGTGCTGGCGTTCAATATGCAGGTTGATGTTGTGCGCGCGGAACCCGGCGTCCCACCGTTCGTGCCGGGCCGGCGGGGGAGCGCCGTCGCCGTCCTGGGTGCCGGGCAGCCACCACCGGCCGGCCTCGGTGGGCCGGTCCGGCTGGGTCAGGTCCACGATCACCGGGAACTGGTCGTCCCGCGGATCGCGCGGCCGGGAGTCGGGGGTCCCGGTGCTCAGGTAGGCGTACCGGCCGCCGGTGTAGCCGACCCAGTGCGTGCCGCGGGACCGCGGGCCGGACAGGTCGAGCAGGCCGGCCAGGCGTGGCTCGGCCAGCGGCTCAGGTCGAACACCTGGACCCCGGCCGGCTGCTGGCCGGGCGCCTGTACCTGGTAGGCCACCAGCAGCAGGCCGTCGCCGACGGCCAGCGAGTTGGACCGGACGCCGCCGTGCGGCAGCCGGGTCTGGGTGAGCAGCCGGGGTGCCCGCGGGTCGGTGACGTCGAGCACGCTGAAGTTGGCTGGGGGCTGCTCGTGGGCCAGGTAGAGGTACCGGCGGCCGCCGTGCTCCAGCACCGCGGTGCCTTCCCCGCAGCGGCCCTGGCCGCCCAGGTCGTGCCGGCTCAGACAGCGCAACTGCTCCGCAATCATGTCTTGCACCACGGCCCTAGATGATTAGTCTTAATCACTATGAAAGCCCCATCCCGCACGTTAATCATTGTGATGGCGGCGGCGCCGCTGGCCGTGCTGGCTGGCTGCGGCAGCAGCGGATCGAGCACGCCGAGTGCCAGCAGCCCGATCGCCATCGGCTACGAACTGCCGCTCACCGGCACCGTGGCGCTGCCCGGAAAGCAGGAGCAAGAGGGCTGGAACCTCGGGCTCAAGGAGTTCGGGGACAGCGTCGATGGGCACCGCATCGTCACCTACTTCGAGGACACCGGCGGCAACCCGGCGGTCGCGCTGTCCGACGCCCGCTCGCTGGTGCAGCAGAAGCACATCCAGATCATGGAGGGACCACTGCTGGCCAGTGAGGACGCCGCGGTAGCCCCGTATCTCGGCGCGCAGCGGATCCCGCTGGACAACCTGGCCCTCTGCTCGTCCGCCCAGCTCACCGCCGATGCCCGGTACGGCAATGCGCTGAGTTCCGGGTGGCTGTGCGACCAGCCCGATGTGATCGCGGCCGACTACCTCTACCAGGACCTCGGCTACCGGCACGTGACCGTGCTGGCCACCGACTACGCGTTCGGCTGGCTGTCGGCGGGCGGGTTCATCAAGCAGTTCACCATGCTCGGCGGGAAGATCGACAAGGAGCTGTGGCCGCCGCTGACCGCGACCGACTACGGCCCGTACGTGTCCGCGATCCCGAAGACCACCCAGGCCGTGTTCGCCGAGACGCTGGGCGCCGGCGCGATCGACTTCACCAAGGCGTACGCCCAGTTCGGCCTGCGCGGGAAGATCCCGCTGTACGGCAACACCACGATGTTCGACTACTCGGTGCTGCCCGGCGAAGTGCCGTCCGACGTGCTCGGCGACCAGATGGCCGCGCAGTACTGCGACGGCATCAGCACCCCGGCCAACAACACGTTCACCAGCCTGTTCAAGGAGACCTACCACGTCTTCCCGGGCTACTACGCCGAGGCCGGCTACGTGCACGCCCAACTGGCCGTGGCCGCGCTGAAACGACTGCACGGCAACGCCACCGACCCGACCGCGGTGGCGCACGCGCTGAAGACCACGCCGATCACCGCGCCCCGCGGGCCGGTGCGGCTGAACACCGTGGTGGACGCGCCGATCCAGAACATCTACATCTGCAAGGTGGAGAGCGTGCACGGCACGCTGGAGGACGTGCCGATCAAGACGTACCCGGACGTCGAGCCGTGGGGCACCCTGCCGTACCGCACCTGGCTGCAGGAATTCACCGCCGACTCGACCGGCCGCCCGGCCGCCTGACCGCTGCAGCGCCGCGGGCCGGTTGTCAGGGTCCGCGGCGCTGCCGCCCGTGCTGGCCAATCAGTGTGCAACTGTGCCGGCATGATGGCTAACCGGCGCATTATGATGACTGGCGTCAGCCAACGGTCGGGCATGATTGCCATGCGAGAGCGTTGACCCGCATGATTGCCGCGAGAGGGGTGCGCTGGCGTGGGGGATGTGCACGGTGGGAGCAGGAAGCGGGCCGTCGGCACCCGGGACCGGATCATGGCGCACCTGGCCCGGGTCGGTGAGGTAAGCGATCACACCGGCAAGGCCAGCACGATGCTGGCCGCGACGATCGGTTATCCCGGTTCCAGCGTCGCCTTCGCGCAGCTGCTCACCGGCATGGAACGGGCCGGCCTGATCCAGCGGGAGATCCGCGGCAAGCGCACCTACCGGATCATCCCCGGCCCGGCCGCACCGCCGCCGGGGTCACTAACTCAGCCTGCCCCAGCACCAGTCGCCGCGGCGCAGCCGGTGCCCGGGCCCGCTGGTGCGCCCGCGGGGACTGCGCAACGGGCTGACGGCGCTGCGGCTGAGGCGCCGGAGACTGGTGCGGCTGCCGGGACTAGCCCGGCCGTGGCTGGCCTGGATCTGCCGGCCGGCCCGGGCGGCGTCGACTATGACGAGCTGGCCCGCCGGCTGCTGGTTCAGGTGGTGCGGCGGCTGGCCGGGCCGGACGCCGGCCGGGCCGGGGGAGAGCCGCCTGCCGGGGCGGCGCCAGGGCAGCCCCTGGTGGAAGAACCCGTGGTGAAAGAAACAGTGTCGCAAGAGACAGCGCTGCAGGAGACCGTGGCCAGCCTGGAGCAGAAGCTGGCCAGCGCCACGTCACGGCAGCGCCGCCTGGCCGAGGAGAACACCAGGCTCCGCGAGCAGCTCCGGGCGGCCGAGGAGAGCCTGGCCGAGGCCCAGGACCGGGCCACCGCCGAGGCGCTGGCGGGCCGGTTCGACAGCGCCGAGGTGCTGCTGCTGGAGCGCCTGCTGTCCCCGCTCCGGGCGCAGCGCCGCCGGTCCCCTGAGGCCGACGCCGGCTGAGCCGGAATGATTGGCGCTCACGCGCCGCATCCGTCCCACCACCCGTTCCCTGCCGCACCGGCCTCGCCCGGCTGCCATCCCTGCTCATTTGTGACCCGTAATGATAATGTCTAATCATGTAGCGCTGGGGGCGGCTGGGCCGGAGAAGGGACGCTGGTGGACTCGCAGCAGCTTGGCTGGGGCATCGTCGGCCCCGGCCGGATCGCCGCCACGCAGATCGCGCCCGCCATCGCGGACGCGCCAAATAGCACGCTGATCAGCGTGGTGGGCCGCGACCTGGGCCGGGCCACCGAGTTCGCCAAGGCACACGGCGCGGTCCAGGCGCTGGACAGCTACCCGGCCATGCTGGCCGACCCGGCCGTGCAGGCGGTGTACATCGCCACGCCCAATGCGCTGCACGCCGGGCAGGTGATAGCGGCGGCCGAGGCGGGCAGGCACGTGCTCTGCGATAAGCCACTCGCGGTAACCGTGCCGGACGCGCGGCGCTGCGTCGAGGAATGCCGGGCGGCCGGGGTACGGCTCGGCCTCACCTTCCAGACCCGCAGGCACGACGGCCTGGCCGAAGCGGCCGACCTGGTCCGCTCCGGCGCCATCGGCCGGGTGATGGTAGCCGAAGTGCAGATGAGCGGCGGCCGCAACCTGCCCGGCGGCTGGCGCACCGACCCGGCCCTGGCCGGCCTGGGCACCATCAACAACATCGGCGTGCACGCGTTCGACGTGCTGCGCTACCTGATCGGTGCCGAGGTCGCCGAGGTGACCGCGCTGGTGGACGCTGAGCCCGGATTCGACGTGGACACGACCGCGCTGGTGCTGCTCCGGTTCAGCACCGGCACGCTGGGCTACGTCAACGCGAACCAGTCGGTGCCGCACGCCCGCGACGACATCGTGCTATACGGCACCGAGGGCCGGGTGCTGGGGCGCAACCTGTCCCGGCCGGGCCGGGACGGCACGCTCATGATCAGCACCGCGGACGGGACCCGGGAGTTCCCGGCATCCACCCGGGACGCCTACCGGCACACCGTGGCGGCGTTCGCCGACGCGGTACTGGCCGGCCGTGACCCCAGCCCGTCCGGCGAGGACGGGCTGCGCAGCGTGGAGCTGACCGCCGCCATCGCGCAGGCCATCGAGCAGCGCCGGGTGGTCCCGGCCGGCGGCTGAGCCCGCTGGCCCGAGCGCTGAGGGGAGCCCGGAACGGTGCCCGAGTTCATCGCCCAGACCCTGAACGGGCTGACCCTGGCCGGGATCATCTTCCTGGTGTCCAGCGGCTTCACCCTGGTCTTCGGCGTGATGCGGGTCACCAACCTGTCGCACGGCGCGGTCTACCTGGTCGGCGGCTACATCGGCTACTCGGTCATCAGCGCCACACACAACTTCTTCTATGGGCTGGCGGCCGGCGCCCTGGCCATGGCGGCGTTCGGCTACCTGCTGGAACGCACCCTGATCAGCTGGCTGGGCCGGTCCGAGATGGCCGAACTGCTGGCCACGCTGGGGCTCATCTACGTGCTCGACGACCTCGCGCTGGCCATCTGGGGCGGCAGCCCGGTGACCATCAACCTGCCCGGGTTCCTGGGCAAGTCGAGCACGCTGCCGGGCGGCATCGTCTACCCGAACGGCCGCTTCTTCATTCTGATCGTCGCCGCGGCGGTCGCGGCCGGCCTGTACTACCTGCTCCGCCGGACCCGGATCGGCGCCATCCTCCGGGCCGGGGTGGACGACCGGGACATGGTCAGCGCGCTGGGCATCAACGTGCGCCGGGTGTTCGCCTTCGTCTTCACCCTGGGCGCGCTGCTGGCCGGCTTCGCCGGTGTGCTCGGTGGCACCGTGCTGGGCCTGTACACCGGCGGGGACAGCGACATCCTGCTGTTCGCGCTGGCCGTGGTCATCGTGGGCGGCCTGGGCAGCTACGAGGGCGCGATCGTGGGCAGCGTCGTCATCGGCCTGATCGACAACTACGGGACCGCGTACTTCCCCTCGCTGGCCTACTCGGTCCTGTTCATCCCGGTCATCGCGATCCTGCTGGTCCGCCCCAACGGCCTCTTCGGGAGGGCAGGCGCATGACTGCCCCCGCCCGCCGCCCAGCGCCCAAAGACCAGACCGAGGCCCCACACCGCCGCCGGGAGTTGCTGACCCTGCGCCTCATGCGGCGGTCCCGGCAGTTCCTCGGGCCGGCCGCGGGCCTGGCCGCCGCGCTGCTGCTCGTCCTGTTACTGCAGGGCAACGGGTTCGTGTCCACCCTGGTCGTGGACATGCTGGTGTACGCGATCGTGGCCATGGCGCTGGACTTCCTGGGCGGCTACGCGGGCCTGATCTCGCTGGGCCAGGCCGGGTTCCTCGGCGTCGGCGCGTACGGGGTGGCCATCGCCGAAGTGCACTTCTTCTCCCCGTGGGCGGCGGTGGGCATCGCGCTCGGCGTCACGCTGGGCCTCGGCCTGGCTCTCGGCATCGTCGCGGTCCGGGTCAAAGGGGTCAGCTTCGTGATCATCACACTGGCCATGGGCCAGGTGCTGTGGGGCCTGTCCTACCAGTGGGTCGGGCTGTCCGAGGGGGACAACGGCATCACCGTGTCCGTGCTGCCCACGATCGGGCCGATCGACCTCAACGACCCGCTCACCTTGCGGATGACGGTGCTCGTGGTGTTCGCCCTGGTGGCTCTGCTTCTGGTCACATTCACCAAATCGCCGTTCGGGCTCTCCCTACGGGGCGTTCGGTCAAATGAGGCCCGGCTGGCGGCGCTCGGCTACCGCACCGGCCTGCACCGGTACCTGGCCTGGGTCATCGCGGTGTTCTTCACCGGGGTCGCCGGGGTGCTGTACGTCTTCGTCAACCAGCTGATCAGCCCGACCACCATGGACTTCAGCGCGAACGGCCTGTTCGTGATCATGGCGGTGCTGGGCGGCCTGGGCAGCATCTGGGGGCCGGCCCTGGGCGCGGTGGTGATCGTGCTGTTCCAGCAGGAGCTGAGTATCTACGTGTCCCGCTGGCAGACGCTGATGGGCCTGACGCTGATCGCGGTCGTGCTGCTCAGCCCGGGCGGGTTCTGGGGGCTGCTGCGGGCGGCCGGCCGCCGCTGGGACGCGGCCATCGCCCGGCGGCAGCGGAACCTGGAGACTGCGCCGTGACCGCCGAGCCAGCGCTGGCCGCCGTGCACCTGTCCCGCCGGTTCCGCGGCGTCACCGCGGTCGCGGACGTGTCGCTGCAGGTGCCCGCCGGGGCGCGATTCGGCATCATCGGGCCGAACGGGGCGGGCAAGACCACGCTGTTCAACCTGCTGTCCGGGGAACTGCGGCCGAGCGCCGGGCGGGTGGCGCTGTTCGGCCGGGACGTGACCCGGCTCCGGCCCTACCACCGGGCCGCGCTCGGCCTGGGCCGGACGTTCCAGGTCACCCGGGTGTTCAGCGACCTCACCGTGCTGGAGAACCTCACCCTGGCGCTGCACGGGCTGCACCGGTCGAAGCTGTCGCTGCTCCGGCCGTGGCGCAGCTACCGCGGGCTGACCGTCGAGGCAGCCGAGTTCGCCGGCCGGTTCGGGCTGGCCAGCCGGCTTTCCGCGGTGGCCGCCGAACTGTCCCACGGCGAGGTACGCGAGCTGGAGGTGCTGCTGGCCCTGGCGCTCAAGCCGCGGGTGCTGCTGCTCGACGAGCCGGCCGCCGGGCTGTCCCCGGCCGAGCGGGTGGACATCCAGGCGCTGCTCACCGCGCTGCCGCCGGAGCTGACCCTGGTCATGATCGAGCACGACATCGACCTGCTCCGCACGGTGGTGGACTCGGCCGCCGTGCTGCACCTGGGCGCGCTGGTGGTGCAGGGCCCGATCCGGGAGATCCAGGACGACGAGCGGGTCCGCGAGCTGTACCTGGGCCGGGGCGCGGCATGATCGAGGTCCGCGACCTGCACACCTACCGCGGCATCAACTACGTGCTGCAAGGGGTGAGCCTGACCATCGGGGACGGCGCCTGCACCGTGCTGCTTGGCCGCAACGGCATGGGCAAGACCACCCTGGTGCACACGATCATGGGCCTGATCCGCCCCCGGTCTGGCGGGATCATGCTGGGCACCGAGAGCCTGGTCGGCCGGCCGCCGTTCCAGATCGCACAGCGCGGCGTCGCGCTGATCCCGCAGGGCCGGCGGATCTTCCCGTCGCTGACCGTGGAGGAGAACCTCACGCTCGGCGCGCGCGGCGGCGCGTGGACCCTGGACCGGGTCTACGACCTGTTCGGCAACCTGAAGCAGCGCCGGCGGAACCGGGGCGGCCAGCTGTCCGGCGGCGAGCAGCAGATGCTGGCCATCGGCCGGGCGCTGCTGACCAACCCCAGCCTGCTGCTGATGGACGAGCCGTCCGAGGGGCTGGCCCCGGTGATCGTGGAGCAGATCGGCGAGATCATCACCGGCCTGCGCCGCGACGGACTGTCCATCTTCCTGGTCGAGCAGAACTACGGCCTGGCCATCGACTCGGCCGACCTGATCTACATCCTGTCCAACGGCCGGGTGGTCTGGCAGGGCACGCCCAGCGAACTCGACCGGACGGCCGAGGTGCGGGAGACGCACCTGGGCATCTGACCCGCGCCACCACATCAGGAAGGGCAGCCATGGCCAAGGCGTTCCATACCGCACACCGCTGGGATCTCGACTGGCAGGACGACGTGGACGTGCTGTCGCTGGGCAACGGGGTCCAGGTCAAGGTGTTCCACTCCGACCCCGAACTGGGCGTCGCCGACATGCTGATCAAGTTCCCGCCCGGCTATGTCGAGCCGGAGCACGCCCACCAGAGCAGCCACTCCATCGTGGTGCTGGAGGGCGTGCAGATCGTCAAGGGCGTGCACCTGCGGCCAGGCGACTACGTCTGGGCGGCCGGCCCGGAGCCGCACGGCCCGTACGAGTACCCGGAGGGCTGCGTGGTGTTCGCCTCGTTCCGCGGCCTGTCCGCCCAGCACCGCTACAACGGCTCGCCGGCCGGCGAGATCTGACTACCTGGCCTGCCTCTGATCACCGACAAACACTGACATATCACGCGAGACGCACGCACTTCTGCCCGAATTGTCCGGTCTAGCCGTACCGGATGCGTGATATGTCGACGTTTGTCGGCGAATCCGGCCGGCCTTATTCGCTGGGCCGGTCTATTCGACCGCATGGCGGGCTTCTGCCATGCGCCGCCACCCGACGGTGTTGCGGCTATTCGAGCCAGGGGACCAGGCCGGCCGTCTGTGCGCCGTGCACGGCGCAGGCCTCGTCGTTGTCCGAGGTGTCGCCGGAGATGCCGGCCGCCCCGGCCACCTGGCCGTCCGCGGTGAGCGGCACGCCGCCGGGCACCGGCATCATCCGCCCGCCGGACAGCACCGTCAGCGCGGCGAAGAACTGCGGTGCGCGCTGCGCCCGGTCGGCCAGCGCCCGGGCCGGCAGCCCCATGCCCAGCACCCCCCACGCCTTGGCGATGGCGATCCCCGCACGCAGGATGCCCGAGCCGTCCTGCCGCTTGAGCACGATCAGATGCCCGCCGGGGTCGAGCACGGCCACGGTCAGCGGGGCCAGGCCCAGCTCGGCGCCCCGGGCCAGCGCGGCATCGACCAGCACGGACGCCTGATCCAGGGTGACCGCCGGGCTCACCCCGGCGCCCCGCGCATCCCGTCCAGGCCGAACAGCCGGACCGCGTTGGCCGCGCCGATCTGCTCCCGGAGCGGCTCGTCGAACGCATCCGCCAGCACCACGTCCGGCTCCCGCAGCGCCATGTCGAACGGCAGGTCCGTGCCCAGCAGCACGTGGTCCGCACCCACCCGCTGCACCAGGTACCACAGTGCGGCCAGGTCGTGGGTGATCGTATCGAAATACATCTGATTGAACGCCCGTGCCACATCGGTCGCCGTCACCGGGATCTCGGGACGTACCCCGCTGGCGTGGGCCAGCCGGCCCGCCTGGTACGGCAGGAAGCCGCCGCCATGTAGCAGCACGAGCCGCAGCGCCGGGTGCCGGCCGAACACCCCGGCGCAGATCATCCGCTCGGCCATGACCGTCGTTTCCAGCGGGTTGCCGATGACGTTCTGCAGGTAGTACGGGTCCAGCCCGGCGTGTGCCTGGTTGAACGCCGGGTGCACCAGCACCGGCTGGCCGAGTTCGTCGGCGGCCGCCCAGAACTCGGCGAACATGGGCTCGTCCAGCCGCCGCCCGGCGATCGAGGTGCCGATGGCCGCGCCCACGCAGCCCTGCCGCAGCGCGGCCCGGTACGCCTGCACCGCCCGGGGCGGATCCTGCATGGGCAGGTTGGCCAGCCAGCGCAGCCGGTCCGGGTAGCCGCCGCACAGCTTGGCCATCCCGTCGTTGGCCACCGCGCAGAAGCTGGCCCCGCGGTCGCCACTCACGTCGTAGCAGAACATGGGCGGCGGGCAGGACACCACGGCCGAGGCGATGCCGTTGCGGTCCATCTCGGCGATCTTGGCCGCCGGGTCGTGGAACGGCGGCGAGATGGTGAACGGGACGTGGTGCCCGCCGGCCCACTGGTCGCCGTCGATCATCACCCCGTATCCCGGATCACCGCGCAGGTGGTCGAGCGCCTCGGCGGGCATCACATGGTTGTGGATGTCGATCAGCATCGGCGGCTATCCGTAGCTCGGCGGGCTGACCGCGGTCTTGGCGAAGATCGGCTCCCATTCGGCCTTGGTCAGCGTGCCCCAGGGCGGCACCGCGGTGAAGGTGAGGATTGGCACGTTGCGCAGCGTGCCGTGCACGCTCTCCACCTTGCAGATGTACTCGTTCTGCACCGGCGACCAGGTGCTGTGGTCGAACGAGACCGGCCCGCGCGGCGCGGTGATGTGCACCGCGCGCATCGCCGCGGACAGCGCCTTCTCGCTGCTCACCACCCCGTGCAGCGACTTGAGCGCGGCCACCAGGATCTGCGCCTTGGTGTAGCCCGCCTCGGAGTAATAGGACGGGTAGACGCCGTACGCGGCGTGGTAGGAGTTCGCGAACGCCTGGTTGACGGCCGCCGGGTTGCCGTCGCAGTACTGCGCGTCGGTGTAGACGCCCAGCGCGGCTGCGGTGTTCTCGGCGGGCAGCGCCGCCTGGTCGGTCAGCGTGGTGATGCCCATCAGCGGGATCTTCTTCTTCAGCCCGAACGAGGCGTAGTCGTTGACGAAGTTGGCCGCCTGCGAGCCGGACAGCACCACGAATACCGCCTGCGTGCTGGCCGGGATGGCCGACACGTAGGACGACATGTCCACCGTGTTGCTCGGCACCCAGATCTCCTTGTCGATCTTGCCGCCCAGCTTGGTGAACTGCGCGGCGAACCCGGCCACGCCCTGCCAGCCAAACGAGATGCCGAGCCCGACCGTGGTCACGTGCCGCCAGTGCATGGTGTCGTAGGCCCACCGGCCCCCCTCGGTGGTCGGCGCGAACCCGTCCCAGCCGGAGGTGAAGCCGGTGCCGTACTTGGTGTACGCCGCCGCCTGCTCCGGGCTGGCCAGGTACAGGTCGTCCTCCGGGATGCCCTGGCCGAGCACGTACGGTGCGACCACCGCGATAGCGCTGGACAGCAGCGGGCCCTCGATGGCCTGGACATGGTCCGCGGTGACCAGTTGCCGGGCGTCGGACAGGCTGACCGCGGGCTCACCCTGGTCGTTGTCGTAGGTGACCTGGATCGGGTGCCCGTCCACCGAGGTGCCGAAGTGCTGCAGCCCGAGCTTGAAGCCGTCCTGCTCGCTGAGCCCGTTCTTGGTGAACACCCCGGTCAGCGGGAGCAGGTAGCCGACCTTGACCGGTGTGTGCGATCCGCTGGACCCGGTGGAGTTGCCCGATCCGCTGCTGCCGCAGGCCGCCAGCAGGACTGCGCAGGAAGCCAGCGCCAGCCTGGCCAGCCAGCTGTGCCCGGCCCGCCCGTGCCGGGCCCGGGCCCCGCCTAAGCTGCCGCTGGTCACCATGACCACCACCCTCCGGCCCGGCGGGCCCGGCGGTAGACGAAGCCGCACTTCTAATGTGCCCTCATGCAATCATGTCGCTGGAGGAGCGGCTAGCTGCATAGTGATTTAGTGACCGGAACGTGATTAAGGTACTCAATCACTAACGGTACGTTTGAGGTGATTGAGCTCGGTCACCGGCCGCATGCTGAGCGCGGACGGCGTGCCGTCCAGGTGCCGGATCGCCGCGTCCGCCGCCGCCTCCGGGTCCCGCGCCATGATGGCCCGCAGGATCTCCGCGTGCTCGGCGTTGGCCCGGCCGGCCCGGCCGGGCACGGTGCGCACCGAATGGGTGATGTACCGGGCGGACAGCTCGCGCAGGTTGCCCAGGATCGCGACCAGCCGCGGGCTGCTGCCCGCCTCGTCGATGATCTGGTGGAAGCGGGCGTTGTGCTCGACCCACTGCGCGCTGTCCGTGGTGGCGTGCATGACGGTGAGCAGTTCGCCCGCGCGGATCAGGCTGGCCGCGCTGGCCAGCCGGGCGGCCCGGGCCGCGGCCACCGGCTCCAGCATCATCCTGATCTCGTAGATGTCCTTCAGCTCGCCGCGGCCTAGTTCGCGGACCACGGCCGCGCCGCGGCCGTCCAGCCGGACGAAGCCCTCGGCGGCCAGCTCGCGGAGCGCGTCGCGGACCGGGCGGGTGCTGACCGCCAGTTCTTCCGCGATGCACGACTGGACCAGCCGGGTCCCGCCCGGGATGGTTCCGGTCACGATGCCGCGGTGCAGCACCAGCTTGACCCGGCTGCGCGCCGGCATGGCTAACGGCGTGCGCGCCTCCTGGGCCCGCCGCCGCGGGGTGAGCCTGTTCATGCCGAACCTCCTTCCGGTCAGGCTGGGAGCAGCGATACCGCTCCGGTGCTGCCGTCGATCGCCGCCAGCCAGCCGTCGCCGGCCGGGGACGGCCCGGTGACCAGCTCGGCCCGGCACCCGGTCACCATGGGCACAGCCAGGCTGCGGGCCACCTCGGCCAGGTGCGCGCCGGCCGTCCCGCCGCGCGCGATCACGCCGCGCGCGGCGAACAGCAGCGGGGCCAGCGCGGGTACCGGCTGGTCGATGAGCAGGATGGCGTCCCGGCAGCCGGCTGCCGGGCGCTGGTGCGGCCGGCACGGGACCAGCCGCCCGGCCGCCTGGCCCGCCGCGGCCGGCTGGGCGGCCACCCGGTGGCCCGCCGCCTGCACGGCCGCGGCCAGCAGCGGCATCAGCTCCCGGGCCGCGTAGACCAGGCCGGGCGGCCCGGCCAGCGCGGCGGCCTGGCCGCCCGTCGTCGTGGCGTGGCCGGCCGGTGCCGCGGCCGGTTCCGGTGGGAGCACCGGCGCTGGCCCGGCTGGTGCCGTCTGGAGCAGCCACACCGTCCCGTCGTCGCTGGCCCATTCGATGCTGATGTCGCCGAGCGTCCAGTACACCCCGGCGGCCAGCCGGGCCACCGCGGTCACCAGGTCCGCCCCGAGCAGCCCGGTCAGCGGCCCGTCGGCGGCGGGCACCGGCCAGTCCGGTGCGCCCGGGTCGGCCAGCCGGACCCGGGCGGAGCTCCCTTCGGCCCAGCCCGCCAGCAGTCCGCCGGGGTGCCCGGCCACGCCGTCCACGATCACGTCGATGGGACCTGGGCGCCCGGCTGCCCCGTCCATGATCACGTCGCGGGGAGTAGGGTGCCCGGCGGCCCTCTCGCCGAGCGGGTTGAAGGCACCGAGATGCCCGCCCGCCTTGCCCACGAGCACATCGGCTGGGCCGAAGTGGGTGCCGACTGGGCCGCCGGGGGAGGTGGTCTTGGCTGGGCCGCCAGGCCGGGCGGGGCCGGTGACCGGGATCACCCGGGCTGTGCCGCCGGCGTCCGGGTTCAGCTCGGGCTGGATGAGCAGCGCCAGTTCGAGCGCGTCCAGCGGCAGGCCGCAGGCGTCCAGCCGGGCCAGCGGGTCCACCGCGAACGCGGCCGCCCAGCAGCTGCGCACCGCGGTCAGCACGTCGCCCGGGCCGACCTCCGCGACCGAGCTGAACGCGCCCGCCCACCGTGGGTCGGATTCCAGCGGGCTCGACGACCGGACGATGACCTGGCCGCCCAGCGAGTGCACCGCAGCGCGCAGTTCCCCGGCCAGCGCCGCGTCCGGCGGGCAGCCCAGCGCGGCCCGGCGGGCCGCGGCCGGCCGCCCGCCGCACACCGCCGCCGCGCCGGCCCGGATCGCCGGGCGGCTCTCCGCCGCGGGCAGCACCCAGGCGGGCAGCACGGGGAAGCCGGCCGCCCGCGCCGCGGCCAGCCGGGCCGCCTTGGCCCCGGCGATGCTGGTCACCGTGGCCTGGGCGGTGACGGCGTCAGCCACCGCCACCGGGGCGGCCGCGCCGCCAGCCGAGGCCGCCTGGACCCAGCTGGCGTTCGATATGAAAGGGCCGGCTGGAGCAGTGAGCTCGCCCAGCGGTAGCAGCCGGTGCAGGCTCATCCGGCCTCGATGATCTCGTCGGACTTGTAGGACGACAGCAGTTCGTGGCCATCGTCGGTGACGAGCAGCATCTCCTCCAGCCGCACGCCGAAGTCGTGCACCTTGCCGTGCTGTGTCTCCAGCGCGAAGACCATGCCCGGTTTGATCTCCTCCGGGTAGTCCAGCGACCAGATCCGGGAGATGACCGGCCGGTCGTACTGGGCCAGGCCCAGCCCATGGCCCCACAGGTTGGCCGCGGCCTGGTCCTCTTCCGCGTACCCCCAGGCCTCCTGGGCCGACGGCCACTTGCTGGCGATGTCGCGCGTGCTCACCCCGGGCTTGACCACATCGATCGCGTCCCACAGCCAGGTGTGCGCGGTGTCGTAGTACTGCTTCATCTCGCTGGTGGGCGTGCCGCCCACGCAGTATGTCCGGTAGACGCAGGACTTGAACCCGTTCCAGGTCAGCGCGGCCAGGTCGATGATGACGAGTTCCCCGGGCCGGATGATCCGGTCGGAGAAGTTGCGCCAGTTGGGCCACGCGTTCGGCCCGGACGACACGATGATGTCCTCGACGTCCTCCATGCCGGGGATGTTGTACAGGTACTCGAAGCCGAACGCGGCGACCTCGTTCTCGGTCAGCCCGGGCCGCAGGAACTGGGTGAACTCGTAGTGCAGCGCGTCGCAGATCGCGCCCACGATGCGCGACGCCTTCTGCTCGTCCGGGCTCTTCACCGACCGGGCCTCCATCATCGGCGTCATCCCGTCGGTCCAGGTCACCCCGGCGTGCTGGAACGCCTGGATCATGTTGATGTCGATGAAGTCGACGCCGAGTGGCTTGTCCAGCACGTTCGCCTCTTCCAGGTCGTTGACCAGGGCCGTGGCGAACTTGGCCACCTGGCTCTGCGATGCCGGGCCGGCCGCGCCCTTGATCCAGCTGTAGGAATGCCGCACGTTCTGCGGCGGGATCCAGGGATTGTGCGCCTTCAGGTGGATGCCGATGTCGCCCTGCTCGTAGACGATCGGCTCGCGGCCCTCGCACAGCACCACGTAGCGCAGGCCCGGCTTGAGCCGGTTCCAGCCGGGGGTGTAGGTGGACGACACGTAGCGCATGTTCTCGTCGTACATCAGCAGCAGCGCGCCCAGGCCGTGCCGGGACATTGCCTCCCGGGCCCGCCCCAGCCGCCACTGCCGGACCGCGGCCCAGTTGATGCCCTCTTTCCAGTCAGTGCTCAGGCCGCCGAACGCTTCCTTCATGGCCGGGCCGTCCTTTCCGGTGGCTGTTACTCCCTCGCGGCTGCCGCGAAGGCCCCCCCGGGTGGCGGTGCAGGCTGGCGCGCCCGGCGGTCAGCCGGGCGGGATGACCGGGAGCAGCAGGTAAGCCGCCCGGGTACGGCCGGTCCACAGCGTCTGCGTGCTGCCGGCCAGCCCGGCCGGCCGGTCGGCCGGGTCGTCGTGCAGGAACGGGCCGCAGCCGGTCAGTTCGTTCTTGAACGAGCCCAGCCGGGGCGCGCCGGGGTGGTGGCGTTCGTAGTCCCGGCCCCGGATGGTCAGCGCGACCTGGTAACCGGCCGGGATAACCAGGCTGGTCGGCCAGATCTCCACGTCGGCCTGGTAGACCGCGTCCGGGGTGAGCGGCTGGATCTCGTCGTGTGCGTGGTACGGGCGGTACGGCGTGCTCAGGCCCGGGTCGAGCTTGCGGTGCGACATCCGCAGCCAGCCCTGGGCGACCGGGGTGTGCGGGTCGATCGCGCCGGGGAAGGTGACCTCATCGCCGCCCGGCGACAGCACCCGCAGCACCAGGAACAGGTCGGCCTCCGTGCTGGTCGAGGACACGTACAGGCGGGCCGCGGCCGGGCCAGTGATCTCGGTGTCGGCGGTCAGCGGCGGGGCGGTGAACGTGATGCCGTCCCCAGCTGCGGCGTAGCTCAGCCGCTCGTCGGCGGACGGCGGCGCGGTGCCCAGGGCGCGCTGCGCCGGGCGCAGGTAGAGCCGCTGCCACTGGGTGCGGGCCAGCGGCCATTCCTGCTCGCCGCGCTGGATGAACCCGTCCAGCGTGCGGACCTGCAACTGGACCGGTGGCTGGTGCCGCCAGCCGCGGTCGTCGCCGTGCAGGAAGCAGCGGAAGAACCGCTTCTGCAGGTCGGTCCCGTAGTCGGTGTAGAAGTGCGTCCAGTGCTCCAGGCCGTGCACTTCCAGCCATTTCTGCGCCGAGGCGGCCCGGCTGAAGCCCTCGAAGTTACCGCGGGAGTGCAGGCCCTGCCCGCCCCAGTTGGCCGCGGACAGCAGCGGGACGGTGATCGCGGCGAAGTCGGCGGACCGCTGCCGGTAGAACTCGCCGTCCAGCGGCCGGTCGCTGATCTGCTCGCCGAACGGCACCCGCGCCGCGGCCAGGCCCGCCTCGCTCAGCGTCTCCGGGCCGGCCACCGGCTCACCGGTCACCTGGCTGCGCGGCCCGCGCTCGCCCATCCCGTGCTGGACCACCGTGACCTGCTTGTCGTACCAGTTCCTCCAGAACGTGCACAGGATGCCGCCGTGATGGGTGGCGTCGCGGTAGAAATCAGCGGCGCCTTCCCAGACGCAGATGGCGGCCAGGTGCGGTGGGTGCAGCGCGGCCACGTGCCACTGGTTCATCGCGTAGTAGGAGATCCCGGTCAGCCCGACCTTGCCGGTGCTCCACGGCTGCTCCCCGGCCCACTCGACGCACTCGCAGAGATCACGGGTCTCCCGCGGTGCGAACGGCTCCAGCACCCCGGGGGACCGGCCCGCGCCCCGCGAGTCCACCCGCACGCAGGCGTAGCCGTCCGGCACCCACTTCTCCGGGTCCGCCACTTCCCAGTTCTGCTGCGTGCTGCTGGTGCCCTGGGCGACCTCCGGATGCTGGCTGACCATCAGCCGCCACTGGTCCGGGTAGCCGTCCTGGAAGGCCAGGCCCTTGGCGTACGGGCCGTAACTGAGCAGCACCGGGTGGCGGCCCGGGCCGGGCGGCCGGAAGACATCGGCCCGGAGCACGATGCCGTCGTCCATCGGCACCGGCACGTCCCGCTCGATCACCATGCCCGCGCGCCCGGCCGCTCCGGCCGGCCCGGCCGCCTGATCGCGGGCCGAGGTGACGTCTGATGTCACGGCATGCTCCCTGGTTGCGGGTGACCGGGTGCGCTTTGGTTAAGTGATGGTTAACGGCGGCTCGGTGCTCCTGCCGCGGACGATAGCAGCGCTATCGGAACCTGGGAACCCGTGCAGTAGCATTCAAAACACCATGACTCACAGCAGCGCTGCTACCGACTCGGCAGCCGGGGACCTGGCCGGGGACATCGGCCGGCGCCTGGCCGCGTACCGCGCCGAGCGCGGGCTGCGGGTGGCCGAGCTGGCCCGGGAAATCGGGGTGACCCCCAGCCTGATCAGCCAGATCGAGCGGGGCCAGTCCCGCCCGTCGGTGTCCACCCTGTTCGCCCTGGCGCAGGCGCTGGACGTGCCGGTGGACGCGTTCTTCCGGGAGCCCGCCGCTGCCGCCCGGGGCGCCGCCGGAGGCCAGGCGCCGCCGCCCTCCGGCCCCGAGCGCCGGCTGGCTGAGGCCCGCTACGTGGTGCGCCAGGGCAACCGGGCCGCGATCGATATCGAAGGTGGTGTCCGCTGGGAGCGGCTCACCCCGGAGACCATGGCGCATCTCGACTTCTTCGAGCTGGTCTATGGCCCGGGTGCCGAATCCAACCCGACGCTCTACTCCCATCCCGGCACCGAGATGGTGCTGATGCTGACCGGCCGCCTGGACATCTCGGTCGGCTTCGAGACCTACCGGCTCGACCCGGGCGACAGCATGGAGTTCCCGTCCTCGCTGCCGCACCGGTACGCCAACCCGGACCATGCCGAGGCGCGCGCGGTGACGGTCATCATGTACGACTGCCCGGCGGACGGCCCCCCGCCGGCCATACCGGTGCATCGCTAGCGCGGGTAGATGCCGCCGTCCAGCGAGATCACCTGGTTGGTCAGGTAGCCGTTACGCAGGATGGCCAGGGTCAGGTCGGCCACCTCCTCCGGGCTGCCGAGCCGGCCCACCGGCACCGCGCCGCGCAGTTCGTCCGGCTGGCCGGGCAGCATCCCGGTCTCCGTGATCAGCGCCGGGGCCAGCGCGTTCACCGTGACTCCCTGAGCCGCGAACCGGCTGGCCAGGAAGTGAGTCAGCCCGCCCAGCCCGGCTTTCGAGGCCGCGTAGTGTGGCCCGACGATCCCGCCGGTGAACGCGGCCACCGACGACATGAACAGGATCCGGCCGAATCCCCGCGCCGCCATTCCCGGCAGCGTGCGCTGGGCGAGCAGGAACGGGGCGCGCAGGTTGACCGCCATCATCTCGTCGAAATCGGCCGCGGTCACTTCCTCCAGCGCCTGCCTGCGGCCCAGCCCGGCGTTGCTGACCAGCACCGAGACCGGGCCGAGTTCGTCCTCCACCGCTGCCACCAGCTCGCCGGGCGCCTCCGGCCGGCTCAGGTCGGCGCCGACGGCGATGGCCGCGGCGCCGGTGGCGGCGATGTCAGCCGCGGTCCGCTCGGCCGCGTACTGGCCGTGGCCATAGCCCACCGCTACCCGGGCCGGGCGCCGGCCGCCGCCAGCCGGTGCGCCACCGCCCGCCCGATCCCGCCGCTGCCGCCCGTGACCAGGGCCACCTGCCCAGCGAATGGGGAACCCACCTCATCCATTCTAGTGTGGACTATCCGGCCGCGAATGTCGGCTATCCAAGGTCGAATTAGGAGAAAGCTCCCAAATCTCCCTGATCACCGAAACTGCAGAGCCGGTTACGAGGCGTCCCTATGCGTTTATCGCGAAGCTTGCCCGGTGCTCCTGCGGCTTGGCGTACGGTTTTCGCCCATGCGGTGGAGGCGCTGAGATGGACGCTGGACTCGTGCCCGGGGGCTTGGCAGATGTCCTCGCGGATAAGACACCAAAAGAGCAGTTCGACGCGCTGGCCGGGCCAAGCCACCTGTGGTGGCGGCACTGCCAAGATGCCGTCCGCGCCATGGCCCAGTCGGCCGCAGCGGCCGGGCGAGCGGCCAGTGCATCCCATCTCCAGCAGCTTTCTGCAGACGAAGAGCGTCTGAGTAGCCTCTTTGCGGGTCAGGCGGGTTCTGATGAGGCCGGCCGCTCCTTCACGGAGTCCGCCCACATGATCGCGGACGTTACCCGGGTCCTCGGCGGTTCCGGCGGAGAACGCCGGGGATTCCTGCGGGCCGTAGCGCGTTACTGGGCTCGTTCTGGGCTGCTCGTACCCACGCCACCAGGAATCGGGCCGCTGCTGCCGGACGAGTGCCTTTCCGCCATGGAGCCGTCACTTCGAGAACCCATCCGGGTGCTGACCAAGGAACTGACCAGGGCGCTGGCTGAGGATCCGGAGAGCCAGGGCGCCGAGTCACCTTGGACGATGGCGTTAGTGACGGCGTTGCGACTCGCTGGAGTCGGGCCATGGCGGGGCCATGTCACCCGCGTACCGGTGCTGTTCGACAAGCCAGACAGTACTGGCGGCGAGACCGGGATGCTCCAGATTTGTCAGTTCGCTGGGGGGCCACCGGGGCTCTATCCCGATCCCGAGGCCATGAGTTCCATTCGCGCCAACAAGGAATTCACCGCCGCCCTGGCCCAGGCCTGGTCCTACGCAATCCGCGGCCAGCGAGTGAACGGCTGCGTCATGTGGCGGCTTACCCTGAGCGATGAGGCTCCCGTCCTGCTCGTCGTCGGCGGATCTCTCGGCGCGCCCCTTGCCATCGCCCTGCGTGACCATCTCCGGGGGTGGGCGCCGCGCAGTCGGCCATGGGCAGCAGTCCAAGCCGCTTTCCTGGGCTTACGCCCGCGTTGTGCGATCACAGGTGCGCTGGCTCCCGGTGACACGCTGGCCGCAGTCGGCGGTATGCAAGCGAAGATCGAAGCGGCCCGGGCCAGCAACTGGCGTCTGGTCGCGCCGCAGAGCAACCAGGCCGCAGCCATCCATATCCCGGACGGACCGCACGTCTACTGGGCTTCCACTTTGCGCCGGGCGTCCAGGTACGCGCGCCGCTGGCGACCGGTACGCACCGGCATCGCGGCTGCCGCTGCCCTCGCGCTGACCGGTACCGGCCTGGCTATCCGGTTCGACACCGCGGCGGCTGACCGCGCCAGCCTGCAGCGCGCAGTCAACACGTCCATCCATGTCGCGGCGGAAAGCGAGACGTTCGACACCACGGACCCAGCTAGGGCCGCGCTACTGGCCGCGGCCGCGTGGCGCATCGATCCCACCCCGCAAGCCCGCGAAAGCCTGCTCCAGGCTTATGCGCAACCAGAACGCGCCACTCTTCCCGACAGCGCACCCTTTCTGGCCGAAGGCGCTCAGCCCGTTGCGCTCAGCCCGGACGGCACTGTGCTCGTCACGGCGACCAACGGGAGCGTCAAGCTGTGGAATGCAGTCACGCACCGCGAGATGGGATCACCGATCCGGTTCTCCTCCGGCGTGTGCGCGGTCTCCTTTGACCCTGGCGGGAAGCTGGTAGCCATCGAGAATCTCCTCGGAGACGTACGCCTCTGGGACGTTGCCACCAGGCGCCCGGTGAGCCCGTCGATGTTCGCCGGCTACGACACTGGAGACACGAACTGCGGGATAGCGTTCAGCCCGGACGGGAACATGCTGGCCGCCGCGGGGCCGGACGGCAGCATCCGGTTGTGGAACCTGCGCACCTACCAGCAAGTCGGCACACCAATGCCGGCGGGCGGCGGCAGCGGCCTGGGAGACCTGATATTCAATCCGGCCGGGACATTGCTGATCGCGGCGGCCATGAACGGCACGATCACCACGTGGAACGTCAGCACCCACTCGCGGATCGGCCCGAGGATAACCGCTTCCGGGGACCCTGGCGCCGTTGCCCTCAGCCCTGATGGAAAGATCCTCGCCACTGTGGGGCACTATCTCCGGTTCTGGTCGGTCCGCAGGCACCGGGAGGTTGGCTCACCGGTGCCAATACAGCCCGTTGGCGCTAACGCGGTGGCGTTCAGCCCTACCCAGCCGGTCGTCGCAACCGCCAACGCCAATGGCACGACCACATTCTGGGATGAAGCCACCGGCCATCGGGTCGGGCCGGTTCTCCCGGCCGACAGCAGCGGCGCCGCGGATTCGGTCGTGTTCAGTCCAACTGGGCGAATGGTCGCTACCACCAGCCAGGACGAAACCCGCCTGTGGGACCTCTCCGTTCTAGGCCCGACCGGTTCCCCGCTGATCGCCAGTACGCACGGCGCGGCAACAGATGTCGTCTTCAGCCCAGATGGAAGGATCCTGGCCACCACGGGTTCCGACGGTGCCGCACGGCTATGGAACCCCGCCACTCACCGCCAGGTCGGCCCCCCGCTGACCGTCACAGGGCACGGTCCGCTTTCCGGTGTCGCGTTCAGTCCGGGCGGCGGGATCCTCGCCCTGGCCGGGAGAGACGTCCGGCTATGGAACGTCGCAACCCGTAAGCCAGTTGGCCCCCCCCGCTGCCCGGGCTGAGTCCCGGCGATGCGCAGGACATCGGCCCGGACGGTGTGTCATTCGGCGCTGACGGATCGGCGCTTGCATTCGTCTCATCAATCGACAACACCACCACGTTCACCGCCCTCCGAATATGGAATACAGTGACGCACCGTCTGATCGGTAAGCCGATAAGCAATGGCGGTGACGTCAATGCCGTCGCGTTCAGCCGGGACGGCGCGCTGCTGGCTACCGGCGAGGACAACCAGACAGCTGTGCTGCGGAGCGCGAAGTCCTACCAGCGGGTCGGCGCGAGCTTGGCGATCGGCAGTGGGGCTGGTGTCACCTGGTCCGTAGCCTTCAGCCCGGACGGCAAGACGGTGGCCACCACGGTAGGTGACCAGGTCCAGTTGTCGAATGCGGCCACCCAGCAACCGGACGGCGCCGTCATCACCGCGGGCCATAGCGGCCAGGCCGTCGTGACGTTCAGCCCGGACGGCCAGTTGCTCGCCACAGCGGATGGCACGGTCAGGTTGTGGGACGTCGCCACCCACCGGGAGATCGGGGCCCCCATCACCTCCGACACCGGCGCCGTCAGCGCTATAGCATTCAGCCCGGACAGTCGGCTCCTCGCCACCGCTGACGGGGACGGCACCGTCCAGCTCATCGACGTCGCGTTCCCCCATGACCTCGTCAGCGCGGTCTGCGCCATAGCCGGACGCTCCCTGACGCCCAGTGAATGGAGGACTTACGTGTCAAACGAGCCGTACCAGAAAGTCTGCTAACCGATAGATACGGACGGTGGCTCTTGATCAACCTGCATGAGTGCGGCTAGGGAACGTTTTGCTGCCCTGGCCAGAGGCGGCGGGTTTCGGCGCTATAGGCGGGCTCGTCGTCGAAATCGTCTTCACCTACCGGCGGCTGAGCGCATGGCAGCAGGCACGTCATGCCGCAGCGGCAGCCGGTAAGAGACCGCGCCCGACCTACACCAGCTTCATCGATCCTGGCCCCGACCTGACCGTGGCCTGCAGTCGGGCGGTGCTTGGGGTGCTGGCCGGCCTGCTGCTGCGGAGCGAGGTGACCGGGTTCTACGCGGCGCTGGCCGTGGGAGCGTCCGCGCCAGCACTGCTTGCTGGCCTTGGGAAAGCCGCGACCCCGGCCCAAGTACCGCGGGCAGAGCCGAAAGGTGTCGATGAGCCAATAACGGCCGCACTCGCACAAGTGCCGGATATTTCCGCGGAGGCCGGGGAATGACGGGCCGCACGTTTGGCCGGCGATACTGGACTGGGCTGACCGCCTCGGGCTCTCTGGCCAGTCAGACGGTGCTTGGCCGTGGGCGTGCGGGTTATTCCTTCTGGCGGCGCTACTGGGCATCATTCACCGGAGTTGACCTGCCCGTCCGGGAGGATGTGCCGACAGCACGTCAAGCAGCAATGGCCACGCCGGCCGACAGCAAGCCCTGGATGCCAGCATCGCCTCAGCGTGCTCAAGAACAGCTCGCGGGTCAGCCGGGCCCGGTCTTGACCGGAGGAGAGCTGGACGCCCTGCTGGCCGGTGTAACAGAAGGCGCCCCATCGCCCGATCGCGTGCCTCTGACCATCGCGACGCCCAGCGCCTCGGCCGAGTTGCACGCGACCCATGAAGACACCGCGAGATTCACGGTGACCATGCAGGTGACGCCGGCATCAGGCCGCGAGATGCCAGCACTGACGACCATCGGGCTGGAGACCAGCGATGAGTTCTTCCTGGCCATAATGCCGTCAACCGGTTCGGCAACATTCACGAACGTCCCGGGCGGCGAGTGGAACCTGCGCAGGCTCAGCCAGCCGCCGGCCAAGAACTACGGCAGTCTCCTGGTCACGCTGCCGTCGCCGCGCCCTCTCATTACCCTGGCCGCGGCCAGCCGGACACCAACCGCCCTGATCAAGGCGGCGCTCCCGGGAGCTCAGGCCGTTCTTGTCCTGCATCAAGAGCGTGCCGATGTCTTTCTCCTGGAAGTCGTCCCCGATGAGGCCGACGACTCCCCGCGATTCGTCGCGGTTCACTACGGCAACGCCAGCGGAGATGAGCAGGTGCTCATCATTCCCTTCCTCGGCGCGGGTCTCGCCCGTCTGCCTGGCTATGTCGCCAGCTTGCCGTGGCACGCGTCACTGCCTGCCCCCGCCGATCAGCTTCTCACCTGGGATCTCGAAACTGTTGCCGTATCGGTCCGGGCCGCCGCCAACAACGCCACCAGACGTGCCTGGAGAACGATCACCGAACGGGTGCCAGAACTCCACAAAATCATTACCGAAGAACTTGGCCCGCCTACCTGACGGCGCGTCCGGCGTGTGTCGTTGTCGTGCCCCTGGGCCAGTGCGGCCTGGTAGAACGCGGCGGCCAGGCTGAACAGGGGAGTTGGGCTGTGCAGCTCGGCGGCGAATGCGGCGATGATCCCGATGTCCTTGTCGTAGACCCGGGCCCGGATGCCCGGCTGTACGTAGTCCCGTGCTGCCATGGCTGGTCCGCGCCTCGAGCATCCGGGGCGTGCCCGCCCCGTCGCCTATTCAAGGGCCCGCGTCGGCCGCTTCTGCTTGATATGCAGGGTGATCGTGAGGCGCCAAGACCATAGGTATCCGCCAGCCCGTATGCCCTTGCGCCGTGCGACGATCACCAGCTGCGAGTCGTGCTCCGCAACCGGGGCGCGCATATCGATGCTCCTATGGGAGTCAAGGGCTCTAATAGCTTTTCTGGGGGTTATTTCCGGTTGTTGAAAGGGGGGATGCGGGCCGGGCTGGGCTGCTGGTTGCGGACAAGACAGGGATGGGCCGCGCAGTCAAAGGGCAGGCTCTTATTAGGTCACGCCCAGCAGGTCATGGCGTAGGCCCGGGAGCGGCCGGCGGATCGTTCGAAGGCCAGCGCGTCTGCGGCAGCCGATTCGCGGGCCAGGCCGCTCCCGGGAGCTGGCGTCAGCCGGCAGGTGCCCGAAGGAGCGGATAGACCTCGCGGGCGGCATACCGCTTGAGGCAGCGGATGATTTCCTTCTTCGACAGGCCTTCTTTGGTGCGCCGGTCGACGTAGGCGCGGGTGGGTGGATGGGAGCTCATCCGGGTGATGACGATGCGCCACAGGGCGTGGTTGGCCTGGCGGTCACCGCCACGGTTGAGCCGATGGCGGGTCCGCTTGCCGGAAGAGGCGGGGATCGGGGCGACGCCACACAGGTGGGCCCAGGCGGCCTCGGAGCGGAGCCGTTCTGGATGATCCCCAGCGGAGACCAGCAGCAGTGCGGCGGTCTCGGGGCCCACGCCGTAGAGGGCGAGCAGGCCAGGTGCACGGACGGTCACGAGCGGGACGATGAGGTCGTCCAGGCGCTCGATCTGGTCGTCGAGGAACTCGCTGCGCCGTCCCAGTTCCCGCAGGGCGAACCGGGTGGCATAGGCCGCCGCGTCGCCGGGCCGGGGCCGTAGTAAGGCGGTCTCGGCGACCAGGGCGGCCGCGGTGTGCTGGGAGAACCGGGCCCGCAGGTCATCTGGCCCGGTCAAGATCAAGGCCCTGGCCTGGTTGATGGTCTGGGTCCGCTCGGCGCGGGCGCTGCGCTTGGCGACCATCAGCGCCCGGATCGCCTCCACCGCGCCGTCGCGGCCCTTCGGCGCGCCGCGGGCCCGCCCGGACTGCGCGGCCCGGGCGGCGCTCACCGCATCGAGCGGGTCGGACTTGCCTTGCCGGCGGCGGTCCTGGCGGTCGGAGCGGTCCACCTCCACGACCTGGATGCCAGCTGTGGTGATGTGCCGGGCTAGCCCTGCGCCATAGCTGCCGGTCCCCTCGATCCCGACCAGGCACACCGTCCCGAACCCGCTCAGCCAGCCCAGCAGCTGGGCATAGCCGGCGGCGGTAGCGGGGAACTCCTGGACGCCGAGTAACCCGCCGATGGGATCCAGGGCGGCAGCCATGTGGGTATCGGCGTGGGTGTCCACGCCGCCGGTAATGGCGCGTGTCTCTACGATGGTCACGTCATCCCTTTCTGTGGTTGAGGGATGGCACGCACCTGCTGGCCGCCCGGACCTGTGACACCCCGGCCTCTTGCCCAGGCCAGGCAGATCAGACCGGCAGCGCCGGTGGGTGCCTGAAAACCTGGGGCCCGGCCGACAGGTCGATATCAAGACAGCCCGAGCGGCGTCGGCCGATTCGGAGGTCAGGCCGGGACCCAGGCCCCTGACCCTACGCCGCTACCCGTCCCAAACCACGCAGGCGTGGCCGGAAGAGGACTAGCAGGGCCAGAAGCACCATCCACATCCTCCCTACCGACTCGGCGCCTCTTTCCGCGGTTGAGTGGGCGGCGGTCACTAAGCGCAGACCTGCCAGTTCGGGGCTGCTACCGCGGGACCAGATGCGAGCCTGGATGTCCGCGGCGAAAGCGGTCGGCTGTGTACCGGTCGGTGTGCTCGGCTGGACGGGGTTAGTGGTGTCATCACGTTATCGCCGGAATGCCAGGGGCTTGCTGGCGTGCTCTGCTTGAGCCTGGGGTCAGGCTCACTCGCCGGCGGGATTGTGGGCCGCGTGCACCGTGATGACCGTCGTCCTGAGGTGGAGACCGGCGCGCCGCAGGTGGCTGCGCCGACGTAGGCTCTGCAGACGTGGAGCCTGGGCTGCGGTTCGCCGACTTGCTGAGGCAGCTGCGGACCGAGGCGCGGCTGACGCAGGAGGAGCTGGCCGAGCAGGCGGGGCTGAGCCCGCGGTCAGTCAGCGACCTGGAACGGGGCATCAATCGGACTGCGCGCAAGGATAGTGCCCTGATGCTGGCCAGTGCGCTCAAGCTGACCGGCCCGGTGCAGGAGGCATTCGTCGCTGCCGCCCGCGGCCGGGCCGAGTCGGCGCGGGTACTGGCGGTCAGGAGCGAAGACCCGCCGGAGTCCTCGGCGGCTGCCGCGACGCGGACTTTGCCGCGTGACATCGGTGGCTTCACCGGCCGCGAAGGCGAGCTGACGGGCCTGGAGAAATCGCTGGCCGAGGTGGCGGGCGGCGGCTTGGCGGCCATCTACGCGATCGACGGGATGGCGGGCATCGGCAAGACGACGTTCGCCGTGCACGCTGCGCACCGGCTGGCCGGGCGTTTCCCTGACGGGCAGTTCTTCCTCCCGCTGCACGCGCACACCGCTGGTCAGTCACCCGTCGACCCGGCCGATGCCCTGACGAGTCTGCTGATGACGGCGGGGATAGCCGTTCAGCACATCCCGCCTGGCCTGGAAGCGCGGGCAGCGAAGTGGCGAGACCACGTCGCGGGCAAGAAAATTCTGCTGCTCCTGGACGACGTTGCCGGGCACGAGCAGGTGCGGCCGCTGCTGCCCGGCGGCGCTGACAGCCTGGTGCTGGTCACCAGCCGGCGGCGGCTGACCGCGCTTGAGGACGCCATCGTGATCAGCATCGACACCTTGTCTCCCGATGAGGCGTGGGCGCTGCTGGCCCGGCTGGCCGGCCGGGCCGACCTTGAACTGGACGAGGCCGCCGGCCGGGAGATCACCCAGCTGTGCGGATACCTGCCGCTGGCGATCGGAATGCTCGCCCGGCGGCTCCGGCATCACCCGGCCAGGACCGCTGCCGAGCTCGCGGCCGAGCTGGCCGCGGCGCGGGACCGGCTGGCGGTGATGCGCGCGGAGAACCTGTCCGTCGCGGCGGCGTTCGATCTGTCCTATCGGGACCTGACGGCGAACCAGCGGAGGCTGTTCCGGCGGCTCGGCGCCGCGCCTGGCCCGGACATCGACGCGTACGGGGCCGCCGCGCTAGACGACGCGAGCGTTGAGGATGCCCGCCGCCACCTGGACGAGCTCTACGACCATCATCTGCTCACTGAGCCGGCGCCGGGCCGGTACCTGCTGCACGACCTGCTGCGCGAATACGCACGCGCACTCGCCGCAGCCGACCAGCCGATACAGGCGCGCGCAGCCGTCGAACGGCTGATCAACTTCTACGCTCACGTTGCCGCCGGTGCGTGCCGGCACATCGCGACCTGGACCACGGCCGGCGGACGACTGCCGCCGACCGATCCGCCCGCCAGCGCCCCACAGCTGACCACGTCACAGGAAGCAGCCGACTGGCTGGACGCCGAGCGCCCCAACCTGCATGCGGCGGTCAGCTACGCGGCAGCCGAGGGGATGCCGCTGCACTCGATCGCGATCGCCGCCGCGATGGGCGGCTACCTACGCGCCCGCGGCCACTGGCAGCAAGCGACGGCCCAATACCGGACGGCGCTGCGCGCAGCGCGGGCGGCCGGGGACCGCCGCGGCGAGGCCGGCATGCTTGACGAGCTTGGCTTGCTGCAGCAGCTGACCGGCGATTACCAGGACGCGGCAGCCACCTTGACGCAGGCCATCGAGTTGTTCCGCGAGCTGGGCGACAAGCCGGGTCAGGCCTATGCGCTCAATCACCTTGGCCTGGTCTACGGGCACACATCCGACTTCCGGGCCACAATCGACTGCCACCAGCAGGCGCTGGAGCTTGCCCTGGCGGCGGGCGACAAGCTGGCTGAGGCGGTCTCGCTGACCGGCGTCGGGATGGTGCTGCTGTTGACCGGCGACTACCCGGCTAGTGTCGAGGCCTACCAGCGGGCGCTGTCGCTGTTCCGCGGTCTTGGGTCAACGTTCGACGAGGCCGACGCGCTGACTGAGCTTGGTCTCGCGTGGCGGCTGACCGGAGACTATGCCGCCGCCTTGGCGCACGAGCGCGACGCGCTTGAGTTGTGGCGTCAGCTCGGCGACCGGCTCGGCCAGGCCTGGGCGCTCGGCGACCTCGGCATGGTGCACCAGGAAACCGGGGAGTATCCAGCGGCCGCCGCTTGCCTTGAGGAGGCCCTGGAGTTGCATCGCGACCTGGGCTCGCGGCACGGCGAAATCATGGTCCTCAACGACCTCGGCGAACTGGCTACCCGGACGTCGGCACCCGAGAAGGCCAGCGAGATTCACCGCGAAGCGCTGGCCAAGGCGATCGAGCTGGGCGCACCTGCGGAGGAAGCCAGGGCGCTGGCCGGCCTCGGCCGCAGTCAGCTTGCCGGCGATAGCGCCGAGGCCGCCAGGCACCTGCGCGAGGCGCTCGCGATCTATCAGCGCATCGGAGCACCACAAGCCCGGCTCGTCCAGGACACGCTGGATGAGCACGGCCTCTAGACAGCCACAGGTCACTCTGCCCGCCGGCCAGCCATACGCCGCCAGTCATCTTCGATGCCGACCACGTCCGTGGTCGGGCCGCTAAGCAGGCCCTGAGCGTGCAGGAGTGCCCACAGCCGCCCCCTGGGCCGACGTCGCATGCCGGGCGAGCCCGGACCGGCGCCCCCGCCGACCGCAGCCGGAGTCTGGCCATCGGTCGCGCCGTTCGGGGAAGCCGGCGGGAACAGTGTGTCGATCATCGCCCTTGCCTTCCTGTGTTCTTCAGCTGGCTCCACTTTCGCCAGCCCAGGCGGGAAGGACCACACGTGGCCGCCCACAGCTCAGACCACAGGATCGGATCAGGTCTCAGGCCCTCGGATCGATGGCCGGCAGCCCCGGGCCACCAGCTGGCTGACCCTGATCACCAGCAGTGGCCGCCACATAATGCGCAGATCTGTGCCGCAGGCGCCGAGCGCGGCATCGACGCGGCCACCGCGCCGAACGGCGGCTCGGCGCGCGGTTATCAAGAATTTCCGTAGCATCGGCGATCCCGATCAGGGCCGAGCAGGCAGCCGGACCGTATGTTTATGCATCGCCAGCGCTGGGCGTGGTCGTCCGCTTCCGCCGTCAGGTGGTCTTTGACTGGCTGAGCTCCACCAGGTGGCCATCTGGGTCCCGCAGAAAGCAGCGGACCTCCGAGCCCCAATCATGCGGCGCAGTCAGGAAGGTCGCCCCCCGGGACCGTAGTGCCTCATAAGCCGCCTGGCAGTCAGCTACCCGCAGCGTCATGGCATGACTGACCCGGTGAACATCGGCAGGCGGTGCGAAGACCACCGTGGGTTTGTCGGCGGTCGGCCCGCCCCCGCTGACCAAAAGCAGCCACGTGCCGGCGAAACGCAGCACCACGCTCGTTCCCCCGTACTCGCGGTACAGTTCCGCACCCAGCACATCCACCCAGAAGTCCCGCGAACGGGCCGGGTCGGTGACCACCAGAATGTGGGTAACCGCAACGTCACTGCCAAGAAGGCCCACTGGCTGCTGCGTCATTAACACCTCCCGGCCGTACAGCTGAACGTACCCATCCCCTCGCCATCGCCGCGCGCGATTTCCGGAACACCATGAGAGCAGAGGGGTCTGTCAACTTAACGGCTCTGTCGCACTTTCGGTGGTGACGGATCGTATTCTCACCCGAGGAGGATCCGGTGGCGGAGGAGCTGGAATCCTGCGCGGCCGTACATCTGCCTTTTGATCATCTTGGTCTTGGTGTTGACGCCTTCGGTGCGCCCGTTGTGGTGCGGCATCGTGACCGCGGCCGTGGCGGCCTGGATGTCCAGGTCCAGGCCGCGGCTGAAAGAGTGCACGTGAGGCAGGTCCGCATCGCGTGCGCCGGCGATCCACTGCCTGAGCCTGGCGTCGTTGCCCGGGCGGGGAGCCAGCAGGGCGGCGAAGGAGCGGATCAGCCCGGCCAGGGCGGTCATCTCCGGGCATGCGCCTTCGAGGCCGGCGAGCGTCTCTTGCTGGCCGGGGGTGAGGCGGTCCGGCCTGGTGAGCAGGGTGCGGGCTGCCCGGCGGGGTGACAGGTGCGGGCGGTCGCTGTCCAGGCGGCCCTGGTTGATGTAGCGGACAAGGAGGTTGGAGCTGCCCTGGTAGCCGCGCTCGCGGATCTCGCGCAGCAGTTGCTGGACCGGGACGCCGGGCTCTTCGGCCCGGCGCTTGCGGAGGTAGCCGCGGTGGGGGTCGACGAGGGTGGGCCGGTACTTCGGGGCGCGCTGCAGCCGCTCCGGCTCGCTGGCCCGGTCGTAGCGCTTGACGGTGTTGAGCGAGAGGTTCAGGCGGCGGGCGCACTCGAGCAGGCCCACGTTCCGGGCACGCAGCTCATGGACCTGCTGCCAGCGCTCCAAAGTGGTGGCGGCCCGCCTGCCTTCCTGCAGGGGCATGCCCTTCGCCCAGCAGGCGGAGTGCGCCGCGACCTCCTTCCGGACGGCCTCGCCGAGGCCGTGCCACAAGTGCCAGCGATCGCCGACCTGGACCGCCGAGGGCAGTGCCTGGCGGACGGCCTCGCCGTAAGCCCCCGACCCGTCACGGCACACGACCTCGACGCCGGGATGGTCTTTCAGCCACTTCTCAGTGACGTCGGCGGTGCGGCCGGGGATGACGTCGGCGCGGCGGCCGGTCTCGGCGTCGATGAGCACGGTCGCGTAGACGCTGCCGCGGCGCAGCGCGAAGTCGTCGATCCCCAGCACCCGCGGCACCGTCATCCCGGGCAGGGGGATCTTGAGGAGGACCCGCAGCGCGGTATGCCGGCAGACCATGATGCCCAGTGCCGGCAGCAGCCGCGCCGACGCCCTGCCCGCTAACTCGCGCGCCACTGCGCTGACCTGGGCCGTCAGCCGTGAGATGCGCCGCTGGTAACGGTCCAGGACGCCCGGGACCTGCTCGCGGAAGGTCTGCACCCTGCACTCCAGCGCCGGGCAGCGCATACGGCGGACCCGCACCCGGACCAGGACGCGGCGGCCATCAACGGGAACGTCCGCCGCTGTCCGCTCGCGGTATTCATGCACGCGGGCCGTTTCGGTGCCGCACCCCGGGCAGGCCACGGCCACGTCCCGGGTCCTCGCCCGCACGCAGATCATCTCGCCCGCGTCCTCGACATCCTCGATGACCAGGGCAGACAACCCAGAGAACACAGTCCTCACAAGCTCAGTCACGTCAATCATGACCGATCGTGACACATCAGCACAACCTGCCACCACCGAAAGTGCGACAGAGCCAACTTAACGGTGTAACTTGATCTTGGTTGTTAGTTCCTGCCCGCGCTGAGGCGGCCGTCGAAGGTGATGTCGAATGCGTTGAGGGCGGCTTTCCATCGGTTGGTCCAGCGCTGGCGGCCCTTCCCGGTCGGGTCGAGGCTCATGATCGCCATATAGAGGCACTTGAGGGCGGATCTCTGTCGGGAAGTGGCCGCGGGCGTTCACCGCCCGCCGCAGCCGGGCGTTGATCGACTCGATCGCATTTGTCGTGCAGATCACTGTCCTTATTTCCCGGTCGAAGGCCAGGAACGGCACGAATTCCGCCCACGCGTTCTCCCACAGCCGTATAATAGCCGGGTAGCGTTTCTCCCACTTCCCGGAGAACTCGGCGAACCGGTCGAGCGCCTCGGCTTCCGAGGCGGCGGTGTAGACCGGCTTAAGGTCTTTCGCGATGACGCCCCAGTCTTTCTTCGAGGCGTACTTGAAGGAATTCCGCAGGAGGTGAACAATGCAGGTTTGCACTATTGTCTTCTCCCAGACCGCGCTCACCGCATCGGGCAGGCCTTTCAGGCCGTCGCAGACCAGCATGCACACGTCCCGCACGCCGCGGTTCTTGATTTCAGACAAGACCCGCAGCCAGAACTTGGCTCCTTCCCCGTCGCCGTGCTCGCCGGCCCACAGTCCCAGCACGTCACGCTCGCCGTCCACGGTGACGCCCAGGGCGAGGTAGATGGGCCGGTTGGCGACCTGGCCCTCGCGGATCTTCACGTTAATAGCATCGATGAACAGGACGTAACCAGTCACACCCCTTGTTGATCTGTGGCGTGTCGGTGCTGGTGTCCGGTTTGTGATCATGGTTGGGTTCGGGGGTGCCGGACCCGGGTCAGCCGTCGTATGAGGAGCTGGCTGCCCGGAACGCCGAGCTGACGGCGCGGGTCACTGAGTTGCTGGCGGTGGTGGCGGAGCAGGCCGCGCAGATCAGGGCGCTGCGGGCCGAGGTGGCGTCGCTGCGGCGGCAGGCGAACCGGGATTCCTCCAATTCCTCGCAGCCGCCCAGCCAGGACAGCCCCGCGGCGAAGGCGAAGCCGCGGGCGGGCAGCCGGCGGGCGCGGCCTGGCCGGCGGCAGGGCGGCCAGAAAGGCCATCCGGGCACGGGCCTGCAGATGGCCGCCCGGCCTGATGAGACCCGGGTCATCGAGCCGGGGGTGTGTGGCGGGTGCGGCGCGGACCTGGCCGGCGCGCCGGGCCGGGTCGCCTCCAGCGTGCAGGTCTTCGATATCCCGCCGGCTGCGCTGATGGTGACGGAGTACCAGATGATGCGCCGCACCTGCGGGTGCGGACAGGTCACGACCGCGCCGGCTCCGCCGGGGGTCACGGGCGGCCCGGCGTGCTACGGGCCTGGCGTGGTGGATGCGGCGACGCTGCTGGCCAGCACGGACGTGATCGGGATCGAGCGGGCCGCTGACCTGATGGGCGCTCTGCTCAAGGCGCCGGTGTCCACGGGGTTCGTGTCGCGGTGCCTGGTCCGCCTGGACGCGGCGTTAGCGGCCGCCGGGTTCGAGGACGCGCTCAAGGACGCCTTGCGCGGCGCGGATGTGCTGGGCACCGACGAGACCCCGGCGCCGCTCACCGCGGCGGCGGCCAGCGAGCAGGACTGCGGGAACCCGCACGTCTACACGGTGCGGACCATGCTGGCCTATACCGGCGGCGGGGCGGACCTGATCTGGTACGGCGCGGCGGGCGACCGCACCAAGGCGCCGGTCACCGGGTTCGGGATCCTGGACGGCTTCGCCGGGGTCCTGGTCCGTGACGACTACGGCGGATACCTCAGCTACGACGCCGGGCTCGCCGGGGTCCAGCAGTGCCTCGCCCACCTTTACCGGTACCTCGACGACGCTTACGCGATTGACCCGGTGTCCCAGGCCTGGACCCGCCAGGCCGGCGACGCGCTCCGCGAGGCCGCCGCGGGAGTCAAGACCGCCCGCGACGCCGGCCGCACCAGCCTGGACACTGTCTTGCTGGCCCGCCTGCGCCAAAGCTATGACCAGGCCGTCGCCGCCGGGATCTCGGTGAACCTGTCCCGGCCCTGGCACAAGGGCAGCCACCCCGGGCTCGTCCTGGCCCGGCGGCTGAAACGCAAGGCCAGCCAGGTATGGCTATTCGCGACCCGGTTCGACGTCCCGGCCACGAACAACGGATCGGAAAACGCCGTCCGCGGCTACAAGCTCGCCGCGAAAATCAGCGGCTGCTGGCGCACCCTGGCAACCCTGCAGCGCCACTGCCGCATCCGCTCCTACCTCACCACCGCCCGCAGCCACGACCGCCACCCCCTCGCCGCCATCCGCGACGCTCTCAACGGCAACGCCTGGATGCCACCGCAACCAGCATGACCAACTAACCGGTCACCCGTGACTGGTTACAACAGGACGGCATAAACCGGGTCAAGGGGCCGGCTCTGCCATTCCGCCATGCCCTCCATCACCCGGTCGGTGATCGTGGTAATAGTCTGCTTAGAGACCTCCGCGCCGTAGACCTCGGCCAGGTGCGCGCTGATCTCCCCGTGGGTCAGCCCTTTCGCCGACAGGGAAATCACCATCTCCTCCACCCCGGTCAGCCGCCGCTGCCTTTTGGCGACGATTTTCGGCTCGAAACTGGAGTCCCGGTCCCGCGGCACCGAAAGCTCCACCGGCCCGGTCTCGGTGAGCACGGTCTTGGCCCGGTGCCCATTGCGGGAATTGCTGCCATTGCGGCCCGCCGGGTCGTGCTTGCCGTAGCCGAGGTGGTCATCCAGTTCGCCTTCCAGGGCACCCTCGACCACCATCTTGGTCAGCTTGCCCAGCAGCCCGCCCTCGCCGGTCAGCTTCACCCCGCCGGTGCGGGCCCGCTCGGTAAGCTCGCGCAGCAGCTGCTCATCGGCCGCCGAGAGCTCCGCTCCGTCCTCGTCATGGCTGATCGTCACGTCTGTCACTGGTGTCTCCTCCGTCTCGGGGGTTACACCGTTGAAATGGCTCTGTCGCACTTTCGGTGGTGACGGATCGTATTCTCACCCGAGGAGGATCCGGTGGCGGAGGAGCTGGAATCCTGCGCGGCCGTACATCTGCCTTTTGATCATCTTGGTCTTGGTGTTGACGCCTTCGGTGCGCCCGTTGTGGTGCGGCATCGTGACCGCGGCCGTGGCGGCCTGGATGTCCAGGTCCAGGCCGCGGCTGAAAGAGTGCACGTGAGGCAGGTCCGCATCGCGTGCGCCGGCGATCCACTGCCTGAGCCTGGCGTCGTTGCCCGGGCGGGGAGCCAGCAGGGCGGCGAAGGAGCGGATCAGCCCGGCCAGGGCGGTCATCTCCGGGCATGCGCCTTCGAGGCCGGCGAGCGTCTCTTGCTGGCCGGGGGTGAGGCGGTCCGGCCTGGTGAGCAGGGTGCGGGCTGCCCGGCGGGGTGACAGGTGCGGGCGGTCGCTGTCCAGGCGGCCCTGGTTGATGTAGCGGACAAGGAGGTTGGAGCTGCCCTGGTAGCCGCGCTCGCGGATCTCGCGCAGCAGTTGCTGGACCGGGACGCCGGGCTCTTCGGCCCGGCGCTTGCGGAGGTAGCCGCGGTGGGGGTCGACGAGGGTGGGCCGGTACTTCGGGGCGCGCTGCAGCCGCTCCGGCTCGCTGGCCCGGTCGTAGCGCTTGACGGTGTTGAGCGAGAGGTTCAGGCGGCGGGCGCACTCGAGCAGGCCCACGTTCCGGGCACGCAGCTCATGGACCTGCTGCCAGCGCTCCAAAGTGGTGGCGGCCCGCCTGCCTTCCTGCAGGGGCATGCCCTTCGCCCAGCAGGCGGAGTGCGCCGCGACCTCCTTCCGGACGGCCTCGCCGAGGCCGTGCCACAAGTGCCAGCGATCGCCGACCTGGACCGCCGAGGGCAGTGCCTGGCGGACGGCCTCGCCGTAAGCCCCCGACCCGTCACGGCACACGACCTCGACGCCGGGATGGTCTTTCAGCCACTTCTCAGTGACGTCGGCGGTGCGGCCGGGGATGACGTCGGCGCGGCGGCCGGTCTCGGCGTCGATGAGCACGGTCGCGTAGACGCTGCCGCGGCGCAGCGCGAAGTCGTCGATCCCCAGCACCCGCGGCACCGTCATCCCGGGCAGGGGGATCTTGAGGAGGACCCGCAGCGCGGTATGCCGGCAGACCATGATGCCCAGTGCCGGCAGCAGCCGCGCCGACGCCCTGCCCGCTAACTCGCGCGCCACTGCGCTGACCTGGGCCGTCAGCCGTGAGATGCGCCGCTGGTAACGGTCCAGGACGCCCGGGACCTGCTCGCGGAAGGTCTGCACCCTGCACTCCAGCGCCGGGCAGCGCATACGGCGGACCCGCACCCGGACCAGGACGCGGCGGCCATCAACGGGAACGTCCGCCGCTGTCCGCTCGCGGTATTCATGCACGCGGGCCGTTTCGGTGCCGCACCCCGGGCAGGCCACGGCCACGTCCCGGGTCCTCGCCCGCACGCAGATCATCTCGCCCGCGTCCTCGACATCCTCGATGACCAGGGCAGACAACCCAGAGAACACAGTCCTCACAAGCTCAGTCACGTCAATCATGACCGATCGTGACACATCAGCACAACCTGCCACCACCGAAAGTGCGACAGAGCCGTTGAAATTACAGTCCCGAGCAGAGCCGGTCCGGGCTGGACGGCCCAGCACTTGCTCATTTGGACGCACTGTCATGCCGCTGCTGGGACGCTTTTGCTGGTGTCTGGTCGGTCGGAGCAGGCGTGGTGGGGGATCTGTTGGCCTCGGCTGTTTGTGCCGCGGTCGCAGGCGGCCTCTTCGGGATGTTGCCGCGTTCTGCTGCCGGAATGACCGGGTGGTGTGACTTGTTTGACCAGGTGATCCCGGATTGCTGGCTGAGGCCCGCGGCCTGGAGCAGATGCGTGTTTGGCTGTGCGCCCGGCCGGCGTAACGGGCCGGGACGATGCGGCGGCTGATCCGGCCGGGGAGGTTCAGCCCCGTAACCGCCACAGCCAGGAAGAGAACACTGATGCGCCGCACCAGGGCCACGCAGCCCACCACGCCGCCCGAGATCCACAAGCCGGATGAGCAATGGCGGCAGGAACTGACGCGCCAGCAGTATGACGTGCTGCGCCGAGGCCACACCGAGCCCGCCTTCACCGGCAAATACGTCCACGCTAAGGACAACGGCTCCTACTGCTGCGCCGGCTGCGGGAATGAGCTGTTCCGCTCGGACGCCAAGTTCGAATCCCGCACGGGCTGGCCGAGCTTCTCCCAGCCAGCCATCGCAGCAGCGGTCGAACTGCGGCCGGACAAGGGCTGGTTCCTGCGCCGCACCGAGGTGATCTGCCGCCGCTGCGGCGGTCATCTGGGCCATGTCTTCCGCGACGGGCCCGCTCCCACCCGCAGGCGCTATTGCATCAACTCGTGTGCCCTGGCCTTCCAGCCACTGCCGCCTAGCCGCGATCGGGGCGACGGTCAGCCAGGCAGCTAATGCCTGCGGCGCTGGACTTCGCCGAGCAGAATGCCGTGTTCTGCGCGGCCGCTCATCAGCCCGGCTGCGGATCCAGCGCCGTGCCTAACGTGAGCCAGGCGTACAGCCAGCGGTTCACCGCGCATCCGTTCATCCAGGTTCCGCCATTCCCCGCCAACCGACGAACCCGCATAACTATGTGGCCTGGCTCGTGCAGCGAACGCACGGATCTGCCGCTCTGCGCTCGGTCAGTGCGGTCGGTAAACGTCGGAGCGATGTTCGATGGCTACGACGGTGACCTGGCGCCTCCGATCATCGATGCGGTAGATCACCCGGTAGTCACCACGGCGAGCGCTGTGCAGCCCCTCGAGACCCAGCTTCAGCGCTTTGCCGACGCGGTGCGGGCTTGTGGCCAGTGACCCATACAGGAACTCGACGACAGCGGTTGCCACTTTCTCGGCGAGCCTGGTCAGTGCCCGGCGTGATGTGGCGGTCCACGCGATCGCGAAGGCGTTCTCGCTCACTGACCGGAGATCAGGCGCAGGACGTCTTCCTTGCTCAGCACGGCCGCATCGGTGGTGCTCAGCTCGGCCAGGCTTTCGCGGATATCGGCGAGCAGGCCAGCACTGTCCATGATGTCGAGCGTTTCTTCCAGGGACTCCAGGTCGTCGATGCTGATGACGACGGCAGCAGGACGGCCGTGCTTGGTTATGACGACGCGGCCGTGCTCTCGCTCCAGACGGTCCACGACCTCAGAAAGCCGGTTCTTCACATCGGCCAGGGGCATCTGCTCCGATACTGACATGGCTAGAAGTATAGCTACTCTCCGACAGCATGCCAGCCCCGCAAGCCATCCTCATCTGGCTGCCGCAGGGGGCGGCGGCACCCGGTTGGACGACGCCGTTGACCAGCTCAGCGCGCTCAGCCAGGCATTCGGGCAGCAGAGTGGTCTGCACAGGCTGAAACGGAACGCCACTGCCTGGTGACCTGGTTGTATTGCGGCCTCCGTCTGCGGGTGTAGCTGCCGGGCACCGTTAATGCTGCGGTTAGCGGAAATTTCGCTTCACCGGGCTGACGACATCGGCCAGGCCGTTGGCCAGCATAAAAGGGTGAAAGGTTTGCTGCTAGCAATAGCACTCGGCGCCTGTCTGGCGGTCGTTGTGGTGATGATTGCGGCTCACTTTCTTGCTGGGCAATGAGCTCAGGGCTTTTTCCCGACTCCGCCCAGCGCGGGCACTTCGGGGGCGTTGGGCGCGGCCGGGTCGGGGCGCCACTGGTGGATCGGCACTATGCCGGGATCGGCGAGTTCCAGGCCGTCGAAGAACCGGACGATCTGCTCGGCCCGCCGCACCCGGTAGGGGACAGCGCCGCTCTCGTTGTACTGCGCGAGCGCCTTGTCTTGCGCGGGGTCGGTATCGACGCCTTCGTACATCACCAGGTAACCTCCGGCGGGCAGCGCGTCTTTGAGCTGGTCAATGATCGACCTGGCCACCTCGTCGTCGTTGTCGCCGGGGTTGCCGATGTGGCCCATGACGCCCATCAGCATGATCGCTACCGGCGCACCGAAATCCAGCTTCGTCCGCGCGATGCTCAGCAGCGCGCCCGGATCGTAGAGGTTGGCTTCGATGTAGTCGGTACCGCCGCTGGGATTACCGGCCAGCAGGGCCCGGGCGTGCGCCAGCACAAGTGGGTCGTTGTCCACATAGACAACGCGCGTCTCCGGCGCGACGCCCTGGGCGACTGCGTGGGTAGGGTCGTGGCTCGGCAGGCCCGAGCCGATGTCCAGGAACTGGCGGACTCCCGCCTCACCGGCCACGTAACGGACCGCGCGGGCCAGGTAGTCGCGGCTGGAGCGGGCCAGGTCGAACACGCCGGGAGACAACTGTGCGTACGCATCCCCGGCTTCCTTATCGACGGGGTAGTAGTCGTCCCCGCCCATCCAGTAGTTCCAGATCCTGGCCGAGACGGGTACCGAGGTGTCCACCCGGGCCATCAGGTCTTCTTCGCTCACGCCGCCCCCCAGTCAGCTTTTGCCGGACAAGAGAGCGCAGCCGTTCTGCTGCGTGCCGTGCAGCGAGAAACTGGTCACGTACGCGCCCGACGCGTCGATGGCGAAACGCATGACGAGGATCCCGGTGGTAAAGACAAGCGTCGGCTCGCTGATACCGGCTGGTGCGCCCCGGTGATCTTGGAGACTGGTCCGCTTGGCTGCCTGTCGCTCAGGCGGCCGATGCTTGTGCCTGGTAGAACGCTTCCTCGTATTCGAGCGGCGAAACGTTCTTACAATAAGAGTGTATCCTTTTAGCGTTGTACCATTCAACCCATTCCATAGTGGCCTTCGTCACATCGGCGATTCCTTTCCACGGGCCGCGCAGGTCGATGAGCTCCCGCTTGTACAAGCTGTTGAGCGACTCCGCAGCGGCATTATCGTACGAATCGCCCTTGGACCCGACAGAGCGAACGGCACCGACCTCGTCCAGCCGATCGGTATAGCAGATCGACGTATATTGCACACCACGATCGGAATGGTGGATGAGCCGGTCTCCGACGCGGTCTTTCCGCCTCCAGATTCCCATTTCAAGAGCATCGAGGGCGAGTTCGGCGCGCAGGTGATCTGCGACAGCCCACCCGACGATCCCGCGCGAATAAAGGTCCATGACGAACGCGGTGTAGCACCATCCGGACGCGGTCGGCACATAGGTGATGTCCGCGACCCAGCGGGCGTTCGGTGCCGCCGCGCCGAAATCACGCTCCAGCAGGTCAGATGGGCGATCGGCGGGATCAGAGGCCACCGTGGTCCGCGGCTTCTTCGCCGGCGTGCCCACCCCGGCGATGCCCAGTTCGCGCATCAGGCGCTCCACCGTGCAGCGGGCCACCGCGACACCGGCCGCGTTCAGCTCCAGCCAGATCTTCCGCGCCCCATAGATGCGGTTGCCCGGCCCCGGCTGATCCCAGACAGCCATAATCCGTTCTTTCAGCTTCTCATCACGCAACCGGCGATCCGGCGGCCTGGCCTCGCGGCGTTTCGCGGCATAATACGTGCTGGATGGAAAACTCAGGGCAGCGCAGATCGGCTCCACACCAAACCGATCCCGATACGTATCGACGAACCCGACGAGCGCTACAGTTTGAAGTCGAGTTCCCGGGCGAAATAACTACTGGCCGCCCGCAGAATCTCATTCACCCGCTCCAGCTCGGCCACCCGGCGCTTCAGCACCCGGATCTCCGCCGCCTCCTCCCGCGACGTCCCAGGACGCGTCCCGGCATCGACCTCAGCCTGGCGCACCCACTTCCGCAGCGTCTCCGCCGAACCGATACCCAACTGCATGGCCACCGACGTAATCGCGGCGAATTCCGTGTCGTACTCGCTACGCACGTCGGCGACCATCACCACCGCCCGCCGGCGCAGCTCCGCAGAGTAAGGGGACTTTCGAGCCATGACTTGATCTTCCCTCCTGATCAAGTCTCCAACGAACCCGGGATGACCCAGGCCGCCTTGAGGGCTGCCTCGCTCATCGGCCCGAACAGCTGGGCGTTGGTGCCGGTCGTCACGTACGTGCCGGTGGCCAGCGCACCTGGCACTTGCGGCGTTGCGTCGTAGGTAAACCAGTTGGGCCCGCTGACATTGCGGACGATGGTCTTTCCGGTTGTTTCGTTGGTGAAGCTGCTCACCAGCAGGCCTGAGGTCTTGGTGGGGTAGTACGGCGGATCGCTCTGCGCGGCAAAGCCCCCCGGGATGGGCGTCCCGTCGGCCAGCGTCGTGGTGACCTGCTTGTCCACCACGTTGCTGCTGGAAACGTTGAACGCGGCAGGCGTGTTCGGATAGCAGGTGTACGTGGTCGTCGCCTGGGCGGTGGCCGTAGTTTCAGCTTGGGCGGCGGTGGCCGGAACGGCGACGGCAAGTAAGGCGGCGATGGGCAGGAACACTGCGATTTTGGCATGCCTCATAGCGGAAATGTCCCTTCGGCAGGTGGCATGGTGCGAGATCGCCGGCCGACGGTTGAGCCAAGGTGGGAATGCGCATCCGCATCGGTAACGCGCCAGAGGTCCCCATCATTTTTGTCGCGGCTCCCCGTATAGCCTGCGAGGCCGTCTTCCGGCCAGTATCCGGAATATCACGCCGGTCCACCGGTCCCCAGTAGCGCCATCGAAAGACATGTGTAGCCGGGCGTCAGCTAACCGTGCCGGGCTGGCCGCCCGGGGCGAGCTGGCGGAGGACGGCGTGCACGCTGGACGTGTCGTCGTCGCCGTGCCCCTGGGCCAGCGCGGCCTGGTAGAACGCGGCGGCCAGGCTGAACAGCGGAGTCGGGCTGCGCAGCTCGGCGGCGAACGCGGCGATGATCCCGATGTCCTTGTCGTAGACCTGGGCCCGGATGCCCGGCTGCGCGTAGTCCCGCGCCGCCATGGCTGGGCCGCGCACCTCGAACATCCGGGACGTGCCCGCCCCGTCGCCGATCGCGGTGAGCACCATGGCCAGGTCCAGGCCCGCCCGCTCGGCCAGCACCAGCGCCTCGGCGGCGGCTAGGTTGTGCACCGTGACCAGCAGGTTCGCGACGATCTTCAGCTTCATCCCGTTGCCGAACGCGCCTACGTCGTAGACCTGCCGGGTCATCGCGGCCAGCACCGGGCGGGCCCGGGCCTTGGCGGCCGCGTCCCCGCTGAGGTAGGCGACCAGGTCCTTGCGCTGGGCCTGGGCGCCGGTCCCGCTCAGCGGGCAGTCCAGCATGGTCCCGCCGCACCCGGCCAGCGCCTGCCGCCCGGCCGTCTTGTCGGCCAGCGTCAGCGTGCTGGTCTCCAGCACGATCAGCCGGCCCAGGCCAACAGCCCCGGCGGCGCCCGCGCCCTCCGCCGCCCGGGCCGCCCCGGCGGCCAGTCCATCCGGGCCGCCCAGCACCTCGGCCAGCGCGGCCGGGCTGGGCAGCGACGTCACCACCAGCCCAGCGGACGCGGCCACATCGGCCGGCGAACCAGCGACAATGCCGCCCCGCGCGGCGTGCGCGTCCCGCGCCGCCGCGGCCACGTCGTACCCGATGACCTGATGGCCTGCCTCGAGCAAATGTGCGCTCATGGCCGAGCCCATCACGCCCAGGCCGACGAACCCGACCGGCCCAGTGGCACCTGCTGGCTGCGTCACGGCAACCTCCCTGCCCGACGTCCGCCCCGCGGACATTGCAGCACATCCCGGCGGGCCCGTCAGGAGTCAGCCGCCGTCCTTGACGCGCCCGGCAGGGCACCGGGACACTCCACACCATGCGGGCAGTCGTGCTCGACCAGGCCGGAGTGGGCGTTCAGAAAGTAGCGCCGCCGGAGCCGGGGGAACGCGCGCTGGTGCGGGTGGCGCAGGCCGGCCTGTGCGGAACCGATTTAAAGATCGCCGCCGGGGAGATCCCGGTCGCGCGGCCCCGGGTGCTCGGCCACGAGATGACCGGCTGGGTGGACCGGGCCGGAGCCCGCGGGCTGCTCCCAGCCGGCACCCCGGTGCTGGTCAACCCGGCCGTGTTCTGCGGGCACTGCGAGCTGTGCCGGCGCGACCTGCCCCAGTTGTGCCCGGCCGGCGGGCTGCTTGGCCGGGACGCCGACGGGGTGTTCGCCGACCTGGTGGCGGTGGACGAGGCCTGCCTGCACCCGCTGCCGGCCGGCCTGCCCAGCGACGGGGCGGCGCTGCTCCAGGTGCTGTCCACCTGCGTGCACGCGCAGTCGCTGCCCACCGTGCACCCCGGGGACAGCGCCGTGGTGGTCGGCCTTGGGGTCGCCGGGCTGCTGCACGTCCAGCTGCTCCGCGACCGTGGCGTGCCGGTCATCGTGGGGGTGACCAGGTCGGCGGCCAAGCGTGAGCTGGCCCGGCGGTTCGGCGCCAGCGAAGCGGTCGGGCCCGAGGACGCGGCGGAAGCGGTCGCCGCCCAGACCAGCGGGCGCGGCGCCGACCTGGCCATCGAGGCCGCGGGCAGCCAGCAGACCCTGGTCCAGGCCATGCGGCTGGCCGCGCCGGGCGGGACCGTGCTGGTCTACGGGACCACGGCGCCGGCCGCGGACGGCCTGCCGACCTACGACTGCTACCTCAAGGAGCTCACCATCCGGAACACCAGGGCCGCCCGGCCCCGGGACTGCGATCTGGCCATCCGGCTGTACGCCGACCGCCGGGTGGACCTGGCGCCGCTGGTCACCGCGCGGTTCCCGGTCGAGCAGGCCGGGCAGGCGCTGGCCGCGTGCGCCGAGCCGGGCCAGCTCAAAGTGGTGCTCGACGTGGCCCGCCAGCCCGCGTGACCGGCATGGATCTGACCACGCGGAATGAGCCAAACGCGAGCTGTGTTATCGATTCCCGGACTGGCCGCGGGGCACTGTAGGCTATGTGGGCTTCCAGCTCAGCGGCGGAGTAGCTCAGTCAGGCAGAGCAAGCGGCTCATAATCGCTGTGTCGCCGGTTCAAGTCCGGCCTCCGCTACCCAGCTAAACTCGTCCGTACCGCCCACCAGAGAAAGGCACTCCATCGTGGCTGCCACCGACGTCAGGCCCAAGATCACCCTGGCCTGCCAGGAGTGCAAGCACCGTAACTACATCACCAAGAAGAACCGGCGCAACGACCCGGACCGGCTGGAGCTGAAGAAGTACTGCCCCAACTGCCGTTGCCACCGGCCGCATCGCGAGACCCGCTAACCCGCGGGCATGCCCGTCAACCAGGATTTCGCCGGCCGGACCTTCCCGGCCACGAAGCCCTATGAGGTCAGCCGGGTAAAGATCGCCGAGTTCGCGGACGCCATTGGCGACCCGAGCCCGGTTTTCCGCGACCGGGACGCGGCCGTGGCCGCCGGGTACCCGGACGTGATCGCGCCGCCCACCTTCCCCATCGTGGTCACCATGGCCTCCTCCGGCTCGGCCGTCGCCGACCCGGAGCTTGGCATCAACTACGCCATGGTGGTGCATGGCGAGCAGCGCTTCGAGTACACCCGGCCGCTGCGCGCCGGTGACATGGTCACCGCGCAGTCCACCATCGAGAGCATCCGGCAAGTCGGCAGCAACGTGCTGATGACTACCCGTACCGACCTGCAGACGGTGGCCGGGGAGCACGTGTGCACCGCGTTTTCCATCATCGTGGAACGCGGGGGGGTTGGGGTGGCATGACGGCGCAGGTCAAGTACGCCGACGTCGAAGTGGGCAGCGAACTGCCCGCGGCCAGCTTCCCGGTGACCCGGCTCAGCCTGGTCAAGTACTGCGGCGCGTCCGGCGACTTCAACGTGATCCACTGGAACGAGCGCATCGCCAAGTCGGTGGGCCTGCCCGATGTCATCGCGCACGGCATGTTCACCATGGCCCAGGCCGCCCGGTACGTCACCGGCTGGACCGGTGACCCGGGGTCGATGACGGAGTTCGGCGTCCGGTTCTCCGCCCCGGTCGTGGTGCCCGACGACGACACCGGCGCGTCCATCGACGTGACCGGCACCGTCGAGGAGAAGCTGGACGGGAACCGGGTCGCGGTGGCGCTGACCGCCCGGTCCGCCGGGGCCAAGGTGCTCACCCGGGCCCGGGCCGTCGTCCGGCTGCCCTGACTTCTTCCATGCCACTCATCCGTGACCAGGTGCTGCTGGCTGGCCTCACCACGCTCGGAGTGGGTGGGCCCGCCCGCCGGTTCGTGCGGGCCGGCACCGAGGCGGACCTCATCGCCGCGGTCCGGGACGCGGACCAGCGCGCGGAACCGCTCCTCATCCTGGGTGGCGGCAGCAACCTGGTGATCGCCGACGCGGGCTTCCCTGGCACCGTCGTCCAGGTGGCCACCCGGGGCATCCAGCAGCAGCCAGCGGACCCAGGCGCGGACGCGGTGCGGCTGACCGTCGCGGCCGGTGAGGACTGGGACGGCGTGGTCGCGTCCTGCGTCGCGGCCGGCCTGCCCGGCCTGGAGTGCCTGTCCGGCATCCCGGGCCTGACCGGGGCCACCCCGATCCAGAACGTCGGCGCCTATGGCCAGGAGGTGGCCGAGGTCATCACCACGGTCCGGGTGTACGACCGGGCTACCGGCCAGGTGACCGAACTGGCCGGCCCGGACTGCGGGTTCGGCTACCGGACCAGCATGTTCAAGCGGGACAGCAGCGGCCGGTGGGTCGTCCTCGGCGTGACGTTCGAGTTGCGGCCCAGCGAACTGTCCGGGCCGGTCCGGTACGCCGAACTGGCCCGTTCCCTGGGCGTGCCCGAGGGTGGCCAGGCCCCGCTCGGCGCGGTGCGCGAGGCCGTCCTCACGCTGCGCCGCGGCAAGGGCATGGTGCTCGACCCAGCCGACCCGGACAGCCGCAGCGCGGGCTCGTTCTTCACCAACCCGGTGCTGGACGACGCGCAATTCGCCGCGCTGCAGAAGCTGGTCGGCGCGGACGTGCCGATCCCGCGGTTCCCGGCCGGACCGGGCCAGGTCAAGGTGCCCGCCGCGTGGCTGATCGGCCAGGCCGGCTTCGGCAAGGGCTACCCCGGGCCGGGCGGCGCGCGCATCTCCACCAAGCACACGCTGGCCCTGGTCAACCCGGGTGGCGCCACCGCGGCCGACATCGCCGGCCTGGCCCGGACGATCCACGACCAGGTACGGGACACGCTCGGCGTGGACCTGGCCTGCGAGCCCACCCTGGTCGGCCTCAGCCTCTGACCTAGTCATCCAACCAGGCCGCTGAGCATGATCGCGGCCAGCGTGCCGGCCAGCAGGAACGGGCCGAACGGGAGCTGGGTCTTCCGGCTGGCCCGGTCGGCCGCGATCAGCCCGAGCCCGGCCACGGCGGCCAGCAGGTAGCCCAGGAACAGCCCGGCGGCCAGCACGGCCAGGCCCAGCCAGCCCAGGTACAGGCCGAGAATCCCGGCCAGCTTGACGTCCCCCCAGCCGAGGCCGGCCGGGTAAATCACCGCCTGAGCCAGGAACAGCGCCAGCGCGATGCCCAGCCCGGCCAGTGCGCCCAGGAAGTGCCGGCCGCCGCCGGGCTGCACCAGCGCGGCCAGGCCGAGCAGGGCCAGCGCGACCGGGTAGGACGGCAGCGTGAGCCGGTCCGGCAGCCGCCGCTCCCTGGCGTCGATGACGGCCAGCGCGGCCCCGGCCACGGCCAGGTAACCGTAGGCCGGCAGCACCGGGCTCAGCCCAAACCGCACCACCATCATGCCGAACGCCAGTGCCGCGCCAGCCACCATCGCCGCCGTCGCGGCCGTCCGGGGCCGGTCCGGGGGTGCGCCGCCCGCCGCCACCTCAGCCCCAATCGCCCCCACCCCGGCCGTCCGGGGCCGGTCCGGGGGTGCGCCGCCCGCCGCCACCTCAGCCGCCGCCGTTGATGCTCTGGATCTCCACCACCGGGAACGGCGGCGTCTGCCCGCTGGTCAGGATGGCCGGCATCCGGTGCGGACCGGGGCCGGTGAGCACACCTGGGCCCCAGGTGACCGACCAGCGCATGGTCGCGCCGAGCACCGCGCCCGGGGACGGCGCCTGCCAGAGCACACCGCAGTCCGGCGGGGTGCCGGCGCCGGAACTCGCCGGGGCCCGGCCGGCCCGGAAGCGCGAGCCGCCCGGCCCGCAGCCCGCCGAATACGGGGCCCCCTGCCCGCTGCGCACGCTGACGCTGACCGCGCCGCGCGCCGCCAGCTGGGCCCACACGCTGACCGTCTGATTGCCCAGCGTCGCGGTCACCTCGTAGGCGTCCGCCCGGCCGGTCATCGCGCTGACCGGCCGGGTCCGGGCCCACACATAACTGGCCAGGTTCACGTAGCCGGTGGTGGCCGGGTTGATGGTGAGCGCGGGCGCCGGGATCGTCATGTGGTTGTAGGCGTAAGCGGCCAGCGTGGCCAGCGGCACCGGCGGCTCAGCCGGCGTAATGCCGGGTGCGGCCCAGGCGAACAGCGGGAACGTCCTGCACACCGCCTGCGCGGCGGCGGACGCGGCCGGGTTGACCGGCAGCTGCCACCAGAAGCCGGCCGGCACCGGATGATCCTTGAGGAACCCACGGGCCTGCTGCACCGACTTGAACACGCCGAACGGGGTGGACGGGGCGACGAAGCCAAAGTTCTGGATGATGTACCGGCTGCCGGTGGCGGTGTCGCCGATCGACTGCCACAGGCACGGTGGCGGCGGCACCGCCAGCGGGACCTGGGTGGTGCCGGTCGCGCCGAAGTCGCCCTTGAGCGCGATCACGTTGCTGAGCAGGACCGAGCAGGTGCTCCCGGTGCAGCCGACGCCGGAACCGGCGGCGGCCGGCCCGGCCAGCGCCAGCGGGGCCAGCAGCCCAGCCAGCAGCACGGCCAGCAGCAGCACTGGGGCCGCTGCGCGCCGGGTCATGGCTTGCACTCGCGGGCCTGCGGATAATAAATGACCGGATCGACGGAGATTACCCGCCACTGCCCATTCCGCAGCGCCAGCACGTCCGTGTTCAGGTAGTAGTGCTGGTTGGCCGGGCTGTGGTCCGGGACGACCTTCCCGGTGGCCAGGCTGGTGTTGGCAGACTGTGCGTTGTCGAAGCATTCCGACACGTCGATCGCGCCTGGCTCGGTGGGGTCGGGAAACGCGCTCAGGTGCAAGAAGATGATCGTTCCGGTGAACGATTCGGTGGTCACGTCCGGCTCGTCCAGATTCGATTCGAGCGCGCCGCGCACCGGCCCAGAGACGTAGCCGCTCCACCGGTCGTCCTGATTCCCGCGGTATTCCGCGTACAGGAACGCCAGCAGGAAATCCTCGGCCGCGATAACCGCCCGGGCGCTGCGGCGGGCGCGGGGCAGCCGGCCGGGCAGCACGATGTGCACATCGGGGCCGAACGGCGGCCAGGCCAGCAGGTTCGGGCCGGATCGCCGGGCCGTCCCGGACGCTCCGGCGGTGCCACTGGCCGCCGCCCCGGGTGCGGTGGCGCCTGCCGGGCGGAACGAGCCGGGCGCGGTCCCGCAGCCCGCCGCGAGTCCGCCGGCCGCGGCCAGCAGGGCCACGCTGAACCCGGCCGCCCGCAGCCGGCGCCTCCCTTTCCGAAACATGGCGCGAACTCTACCAATAACGATTCTTCCGGCAAGCCGCGTTACCGGGACGGTAAGCGACCCGAAATTGTTTAACGACGTTAGTACTAAGTTGCTAATCAATGTTGAGGATAGCGCTGGCTCACGGCAAAGTGAGTTTCCTCCTTATCTGCCCTATGGATAGCGTCTTGTGGCTTTATGGTGAAGCACGGAAGGCAGGCTTACCGCAAGGAGACCGTCGAGGAATGCCACACGACCGGGGTGCCCCGCCCACCTCCGCGCCCCCTTTCCCGCGGGGCCTGGCGGGCAATGCGGACCAGCCGCCGGCCTGGGCGGAGCCGACCGCGCCCGGCGCGCGCCGGGCGCCGGGCCGGCCACGGGAACGCAGGCCCGCGCTGGCCGCGCTGGCCGTGCTGCTCATCCTGGGCGGCGCCCTGGCGGCCGGCTTCCTGGTGCTGCAGAGCGGCAAGCGGGTCACCGCGATCGAGATTTCCGCGCCGGTCGGCGCGGGCCAGCAGATCCCGCTGAGCTCGATGCAGCAGGTGCAGATCGCCGCCGACAGCGGCCTGGATTACGTGCCCTGGGACGAGGCCAGCCAGGTCAGCCGGTTCTTCACGGTCAGCGCCATCCCGGTCGGCACGCTGCTGACCCGGGGCATGGTCGCGGCCACCGGGGTCTCGGTGCCCGGGAAGGCCGTGCTCGGTCTCGCGCTCAAGGACGGGCAACTGCCGCGCGGTCTGCAGGACGGTGATCACGTCGCCATCTTCCAGGTCAGCGACGCGCAGGAGACCTGCCCCGGCGGGTCCGGTGGGCTGCTGACCGCGGACGCGCTGGTGCTGGCCATCGGCACCCCGGCGGCGACGTCCGGCAGCCAGGCCCAGGCCGACGTGGAAGTCGCGGTCAACCCGGCCGACGCGGGCGCGGTGGCCTGCAACGCGGCCAACGGCATCGCCGGCCTCGCGATGCTGCCCGGCGGCGGCACGGCCGGGCTCGCCCCAGCGCGCGGCAAGACCGGCACGTCACCCACTCCCAGCACCGGAACCGGCTCGGCATCGCCCGGCGCCGGGGCCGGCTGAGATGGCGCTGATCGCGGTGGCCGCGGACAAAGGCGCACCCGGCGTCACCACCACGGCCACCGCGCTGGCCGCGGTCTGGCCCCGGCCCGTGGCGCTGGCCGAATGCGACCCGGCCGGCGGGGACATCGTGTACCGGCTGCCCGGCGCGCACGGCGGCCGGCTCGATCCGCGGCGCGGGCTGCTCAGCCTGGCCGTGGCCGCCCGGCACGGGCTCGAACCGGGCCAGGTATGGCAGCACGCGCAGCGGTTGCGTGGCGGGCTCGACGTGCTGGCCGGGGTGGGCAACGCGGAGCAGGGCAGCGGCATCGAGCCGCTGTGGGGCCCGGTCGGCGACCTGCTGGCCAGGCTACCCGGGGCCGATGTCATCGCGGACTGCGGCCGGCTCGGCCCGGACGGCCCGTACTACGACCTGCTCGCCCGGGCCGCCATCGTGGTCCTCATCGTCCGGCCCAGCCTGGGTGAGGTAGTTCGGCTGCGCGACCGGGCGGCAGCGGTGGCGGTCGCGGCCGGCCGCCGCGGCGGCCGGGAGATCAGCATCGGCGTCCTGGTGATCGCCGACCGGCGCGGGTACCGCCGCGCAGTGACCGAGGTACGGCAGGCGGTGGGCGGCGCGAAAAGCCCAGTGGGCCTGGTCGCCGGGATCGCCCACGAACCGAAGAGCGCGCAGCGGCTGCGCGGCGAATGGGGCGGCCGGCTGGACCGGACCCTGCTGATCCGGACCGCCCGGGACGCCGCCGCCCAGCTGGCCAGCGACCTGCCGTCCAGTACCGGGCCGGTGGGCACTGGGCCGGTGGGCACTGGGCCGGTGGGCACTGGGCCGGTGGGCACTGGGCCGGTGGGCACTGGGCCGGTGGGCACTGGGCCGGCCCGTGCCGGGTCGCTGGCCGCTGGCCCGGCGCCGGGCGCTCGGCCAGCGGGCGCGGCGCGACCGGCGCCCGGGGCGCGGCCATCCGAAGCTGGCTGGGGGTCCGGGCCGCGGCCCGCTGGCGCAGCCCGGTCCGCGGGCCCGGGCCGTTCCGCGGCCGCGAGACGGGTCAACGGCCATGGACGGCACACAGACGCCGGGACTCATGGGACGAGGGCCTGGGCACCCGGAGCGAGGGAGCCGGCCGCCCGGGCCAACGGGCGGCCGGCTCTCGCGGCACGCACTGGGCAGCCGGCCGCGGACTGGGCCGCCACCGGGCCACCCTCAGCCGGGCAGCCGGCCGCGGACTGGGCCGCCACCGGGCCACCCTCAGCCGGGCAGCCGGCCGCGGGCTGGGCCGCCACCGGGCCACCCTCAGCCGGGCAGCCGGCCGCGGGCTGGGCTGGCGCTGGGCCTGCGTCGGCCGCCGGGCAGCCGGCCGACGGCTGGGTCGGCGCCGGGGCAGCGTCGGCCGTCGGGCAGCCGACCCCGGACTGGGCTGCCGCCGGGACCGCGGCCGTCCCCGGGACCGTGGCCGTCCCCGGAAGCGTGGCCGCCGCCGGACCGCGGTCCTGGGACCTGGAGCAGCGGGCGCACCACCCTGAGGCGGACCGGCCCCGGCCGTCCTGGCCCGACCCGGCCTGGCCAGGCCCGGCTGGCCCGGGTCCCGAAGTGACCTGGCCGGGCCCGGCCGGCCCCGGCCCTGACCTGGCCGCGGGCCGGGTGGCCGCGGCCCGGGTGGCCGCCGACCAGCTGACCGCGGCCGAAGTGACCGCGGCCCAGGTCGCCGCGTCCCGGCTCAGCCCGGCCCAGGCGGCGGACGGCTGGTCGGCAGGACCGGCGGACGGCTGGCCGGCGGCGGAGCGATCCGGCCCACCGCCCCCCAGTTCAGCGCAGCCGGGCCGGCGGCGGGGCACGCTCCGCGCCGGTACCGGGCGCGGCGGGGGCCGGAGCGCCGGCCGGGGGGCGAGCCGGGGACGGCACGCGGGCGGGCCGGCCCGGCCTGAGCCGGATCCCGGGGCGGCCGGGCGGCAGGGCAGCGGCCGGGCCCGGCCGCGGGGCTGGTGACGGCGTGGACCACACCCTGGTCAAGCGGCTGCGCAGCGAGGTCGGCGACCGGCTGGCCGGGCAGCGGCGGCAGGACGCCGCCGCGGGCCTGGCCCCGATGTCCGGCGAGGACGAGCGGCAGTTCGCCCGCGCGCTCATCACCCAGGTGCTGGAGGACCACGCGCGCAACGAGATAACCGCTGGCCGGGCGCCGCCCAACGCGCAGGACGAAGAGGAACTGGCGGCGGCCGTGCACGCGGCCCTGTTCGGCGTCGGGCGGCTGCAGCCGCTGCTGGACGATCCGCACCTGGAGAACATCGACATCAACGGCTGTGACCGGGTCTTCCTCAGCTACGCCGACGGACGTGAGGTGCTGGCCGAGCCGGTGGCCGAGACCGACGAGGAACTGGTCGAGCTGGTCCAGGTGCTGGCCGCCTACTCCGGGCTGTCCAGCCGGCCGTTCGACACGGCCAACCCGCAGCTCGACCTCCGGCTGCCGGACGGGGCCCGGCTGTCCGCGGTAATGGACGTGACGCAGCGCCCGGCGGTGTCCATCCGCCGTGCCCGGATGGGCAAGGTGTTCCTGGCCGACCTGGTCGGCAACGGCACGCTGCTGCCCGAGGCGGCCGCGTTCCTGGCCGCCGCCACCGCCGCCCGGAAGAACATCATGATCGCGGGCGCGACCAACGCCGGGAAGACCACGCTGCTCCGCGCGATCGTCAACCAGATCCCGGCCGCGGAGCGCCTGATCACCGTGGAGCGCGCCCTGGAGCTAGGCATCGATCACGTCCCCGAGCTGCACCCGAACGTGGTCGCGTGCGAGGAACGGCTGCCGAACTCCGAGGGCCAGGGCGCCATCTCCATGGCCGACCTGGTCCGCCGGTCGCTGCGGATGAACCCGAGCCGGGTCATCGTCGGCGAGGTGCTCGGCGACGAGATCGTCACCATGCTCAACGCGATGTCGCAGGGCAACGACGGCTCGCTGTCCACCATCCACGCGAACTCGTCGGTGGAGGTGTTCAACCGCATCGCCACCTACGCCATCCAGTCCGCCGAGCGGCTCCCGGTGGAGGCGACACACATGCTGATCGCGGGCGCCATCGACTTCGTGGTGTTCCTCGAGAAGCGCAACGAGTACGCCCGGGGCGGCCGGCTGCGCCGGTTCGTGAGCAGCATCCGCGAGGTCACCGGCGTGGACGGCCGGGTGCTGTCCAACGAGGCGTTCAGCGCAGGCCCAGATGGCCGCGCGGTGCCGCACGCCCCGGTGTCCTGCCTGACCGAACTGACCGAGTTCGGCTACGCCCCGGCCGGAGGTGGGTGGTGACCAGCCTGTTCGCGGCGGGACCGCTGCTCGCCGTCATGCTCGGCGCGGTGGCCGGTGGCGGCCTGTTCCTGCTGCTGGCCGCGCTGCGCGGCGGGCGGGTCCGGCCGGGCGGCAGCCGGGCTGGGAAGCTCGACCGCCAGCTGCGCGGGCTGGCCGGCCCGCGCGGTGCGCTGGCCCTGGTGGCCGCGCTGCTGGTGCTGCTGCTCACCCGGTGGGTGGTCGGCGCGATCGGGGTGGCGCTGCTCATCCTGGCCTGGCGGACGCTGGGTGGCGCCGCCGGCGAGCGGCGCAGCATGGCCCGGCTGGAGGCGCTGGCCACCTGGACCGAGTCGCTGCGCGACACGATCGCCGGGGCGGTCGGGCTGGAGCAGGCCATCCCGGCCTCGCTGCGGGCGGCCGGGCCGTCGCTCCGCGACCCGCTGGCCCGGCTGGTGGACCGGCTGCACACCCGGCTGCCGATGCCGGACGCGCTGCGCAGGTTCGCCGATGAGCTGGACGACCCCGGCGCCGACCTGATCATCGCCGCGCTGATCATCAACGCCCGGCTGCGCGGTCCCGGGCTCCGTGACCTGCTCGGCGCGCTGTCCGCCTCGGTCCGCGAGGAGCTGGACATGCGGCGCAAGGTCAACGCGGAACGCCGGTCCACCCGGCGCAGCGCGCAGATCGTGGTCGGCGTGTCGGTGGGCCTGGCCCTCGGGCTGGCCCTGTTCAACCGGAGCTACGTGGCCACCTATGACAGCCCGCTCGGCCAGCTGGTGCTGGCCGTGGTGGTCGCGCTGTACGCGGGTGGCTTCGTCTGGATGCGCCGGCTGGCCACGTTCGAGACGCCGCAGCGGCTGCTGGTCGGTCCCGGGCCGGCCCGGCCGGACCATAGCCGGGCCCAGCCCGGGGCGCGGTCATGACCCGGGCCGTGCTGGCCGGGGCGCTGGCCGGCGCCGGGCTGTTTCTGTTCCTGCTGGCGCTGCTGCCCAGGCGAGCCAGCCTGGCCCGCCAGGTGGCCATGTTCGACGGGCCGCACCTGCCGCCACCCCGGGCCGGCGGCGGCCTGCGGGACGGCCGGGTCAGCCGGCGGCTCGGCCGGGCGCTCGCCGCGTTCTGCGCGGAGCAGGGCTGGGAGTTCCCGTCGCTGCGGGCCAACCTGTCCATCATCGGCCGGTCGTTCGAGAACTTCCTGGCCACCAAGGTGCTGCTCGGCCTGTTCGGGCTGCTGCTCGGCCCGCTGCTGCTGGTCCTGTTCGGGCTGGCTGGGGTGCGCATCCCGGTGGTGATCCCGGTCTGGCTCGGCCTGGCCGTCGGCGGCGTCTTCTTCTTCCTGCCCGACCTGGAGGTCAAGCAGCAGGCCGATGCCCGGCGCCGGGACTTCCGGCACGCCATCGGCGCCTTCCTCGACCTGGTCTCGATGAACCTGTCCGGCGGGCGGGGCGTCCCCGAGGCGTTGATGGCGGCCAGCGAGATCGGCTCCGGCTGGGCGCTGTGGCGGCTGCGCGACGCGCTGGCCAACGCCCGGCTCACCGGCCAGACGCCGTGGCAGGCGCTCGGCGCGCTGGGCGAGGAGGTGCGGGTGGACGAACTGCGCGACCTGGCCGCCGCGCTGGGCCTGGTGGCCGACGACGGGGCCAAGGTGCGCGAGTCGCTGACCGCCCGCGCGGCCAGCCTGCGCCGCCGGGAACTCGCCGATCTCGAAGGCCAGGCGGGCGAGAAATCCCAGTCGATGCTGGTCGCCCAGATGCTGCTGTGCGCCGGATTCCTGATCTTTCTTACCTACCCCGTGGTCGGGGTACTGCTCGGCACCTGAGATTGGAGGACGCAGATGGGAAGCATGCACGCGAGGCTCGATTTCCTGTGCGCATTCCTGGGCACCCGGCTGGCCCGGCTGCGCACGGCCCGGGAGCACGGGGATCGCGGCGCATCCGCGGTGGAGCTGGCCATCATCACGGCCGTCATCATCGGCATCGCCGGAATCGTGCTGGCCGCCATCAATATCTTCGTGACGAACGAGAGCGCGAAGATCAGCGGCGGCTGATGGCGGGGCGACGTGCGGATGCCAGGCCAGCCGGCGGCAGACGGTGCCGAGCGCGGCTCCAGCGCGGTCGAACTGGCCGTGCTGGCCCCGGCGCTGATGCTGATCTGCATGCTCATCCTGCAGTTCGGGCTGTGGTTCAACGCCCGCCAGGCCGCGCTGGCCGCGGCCCAGGCCGGCGCGCTGGTGGCCCGGGAGCAGGCGGCCACCAACCCGGACTGGGCGGGCGCGGCGCAGGGCGCCGCGGCGCGCTATTACGACGGCCTGCACACCAGCCTGCTCGGCCGCCTCACCGCGGGCACCTCCGGAAACCCGCGGACCGCGGTGTTCGTCACGGTGCGCGGCCCGCTGGCCTATTCGGTGTTCGGTTTCTTCGGGCTGGACCTGACCATTTCGGCCACGGCCGGCGGCCCGGTGGAATGCTTCCGGCCGCCCGGCCAGACCGGGTGTGGATGATGCGCGGGCAGCGCGGCTCCATGAGCGTCGAGCTGGTCATCGTCACGCCCGGCCTGATCCTGCTGCTCCTGCTGGTCGGCGCGGCGGGCCGGGTGGTGGAGGCACAGGGGCACCTGGACGGCGCGGCCCGGGACGCGGCCCGGGCCGCGTCCCTGGCCCAGTCCGCGCCACAGGCCGGCCAGTCCGCGGTGCAGGCGGCCCAGGCCGATCTGGGCGCCACCAGCTGGTGCGCGGCGGGCAGCGTGCAGGCCCAGGTGGCCGGGTTTCCGGCGGCGGGCCAGCCGGTCCAGCCGGGTGCCGCGGTGACCGTGACGGTGACCTGCGATGTGAACATGAGCCCGTTCAGCCTGCTGGGCTTCCACCCGACCACGGTCTTCAGCAGCCAGGCGGTCGCCCCGCTGGACGTCTTCACCTGCCGGGCGCCCGGATGCTAGGGCGGTCCCGTGCCGCGGAGCAGGGCTCGGTGGCCGTGTTCACCGTGATCTTCGCGATCGCGGTGGTCGTGCTCACCGCGCTGATTGTGGACGGCGGCGTGGCCATGAACGCCCGGGAACGCGCCGCGGACATCGCCGAGCAGGCCGCCCGGGCCGCCGCGGACGACATCGACGTGGCCGCGCTGCGCACCACCGGGGTGGCCACCATCGGCCCCGGCGCGTGCACGCTGGCCGGCCAGCTGGTGCAGCAGTACGCCGCCGGGTCAAGCGCCGGCGTGGACGCGGTGACCAGTGCCGCGATGAACGGGTGCCAGGTGGGCGCGGACATCGCCACCGTCCAGGTCACCATCACCACCCGGCCCCTGATCCCCGGGGTGCTGGGCGACTTCACCGAGACCGCGCAGGAGAGCGCCACCGCGCAATGCGGGATCAACCAGGGAGCACTCTGCTGATGGCAGCACCAATTCCGGGCACCCGGCGGCCAGCCCGCCGCTCGCCCACTGACCTGCTCATCGGGCTGCTGGCCACGGCCGCCCTGCTCGCGCTCACCGCCGGGGTGCCGCTGGCCCTGGTGACGGTGTTCGGCCTGCCGGTGCCGCACTCGCTGCCCAGCTTGTCCGTGCTCACCCACCAGCTGGACGTGTTCAGCATCCTCCGGCTGCTGTCGGTGGCCGTCTGGCTGGCCTGGCTGCAGCTGGTCTGCTGCGTGTTCGCCGAGGTCCGGGCGGCGGTGCGGAACACCGGGAATGCCGCCCGGGTGCCGCTGGCCGGCGGCACCCAGGCCCTGGTGCACCGGCTGGTCACCGCCGCGCTGCTGACGTTCGCCGCGACGGCGGCGCTGGCCCCGGCGTTCACCCAGTCGGCCAGCACCAGCACCGCAACTAGCCGGCCCGCGGCCAGTGCGCCCGCGCTGGCCAGCCCGCCGGTGCTGGCCGCCCCGCCGCAACTGGCCCATTCGCCGTTCGGCACGCACACCCGGCACGACAGGCACGCGCCGCGGGAGAACCATGTCCCGCGCGAAACGCACATCCCGCACGCGGCCCACCCGCTCCGGGTGGAGAAGATCTACGTGGTGCAGCCGCCGGCCGGCCGGTTCCACGAGAGCCTGTGGGAGATCGCGCAGAAGTTCCTCGGCGACGGGCGCCGGTACCAGGAGATCTTCGAGCTGAACGCCGGCCAGCTCCAGCCGGACGGGACCAAGCTCACCAAGGCCAGCCTGATCCGCCCGGGCTGGGTGCTGCGGATGCCCCGGGAGGCCCGCGGCCCGGGGATCGAGGTAGTCACCGCGCCGGCCGAGCCGGGCACCGAGCCCACGGTGTCATCAAGCACGGGCTCATCAAGCACGGGCTCATCAAGCACGGGCTCATCCGGCCAGGCACCCGCGGGCCAGCCGGCCCAGCCCAGCGCGGGCCGGCACCGGACGGCGCGGGAGAGCCCGGCACCCCGGCCGCAGGCCGGGGAGGATGTGGCGCCGGCCCGGCAGGCGGCCTCGCCCCGGTACCAGGCCTGGGAGGACGTGGTGGCCGGGCGGCGGGCAGCGGCAGCCCGGCACCCGGCGGCGGGGGAGGACGGCCCCGCGCGGCCGGGCGCGGGGCGGCACGAGGCCAGCACCGCTCCTGCGGGCCGGCCCGGCGCGCCGCGGCACCGGGCCAATGGCCAGCCCCCGGCCAGCCTGACCGCCTCGGACGGCCGGGCCGTGTTCCCGGTGGACGGCCGTCCCGCCGCCAGCACCAGCCGCCCGGCGAGCCCGGCCCACCAGGCCAGCCCCACGCACCAGTCCAGCATCGCGCCCTGGTACCCCCATGAACTCGCCGCGGCGGCCCTGCTGTCCAGCGCCGTTCTGGCCGCCCTTGGGCGGCGGCGGCGGGAGCAACTGTGGGCACGGGCGTTCGGTAAAAAGGTTCTCGGGCCGGCGCCGGAGCCGGCCCTCGCCGAGGCGGCCATGCGAGCCGGCGCGGACGAGCCGTCCACCCGGTTGCTGGACACCGGGCTGCGTTACCTGTCGCACGCGCTGGCCCGGTCCTGGCAGACCCCGCCCACCGTGTTCGCGGCCCATCTGAGCCAGGAGAACCTGGACCTCTGGGTGGCCCCGGCGGACCTGGACGCGCCCGCGCCGTGGACGGCAGTGGGCGATGGCCAGGTGTGGCGGCTGCCGGCCATCGCGCTGCCGCTGGCCGGGCTGAACGAGGCCGATGAGGGGCCGCAGCTGTTTCCCGGCCTGGTCACCATCGGCACCGACGGCACCGGGCGGGTGCTGGTCAACCTGGCCGCGGCGCAGGGGCTCATCTCGGTCACCGGCCCGGCGCCCATGGTCACCGCCGTGCTGTCCGCGATGGCCATGGAGCTGGCCACCAACCGCTGGTCGGACGAGATGCGGCTGACCCTGGTCGGGTTCGGCCCGGAACTGGCCGACATCGCGCCGGACCGGGTGGTGGCGGTGGACTCGCTGGACGAGGCGCTGCCCGCGATGGAGGCCCGGGCCGCGGCGGCCGCCGGGACCATGGCGGCGGCCGCGGGCAGCGGGCGGCGGGGCGGCCCGCCTGCCGACGATCCGGCCAGCTGGCCGCCGCACTACCTGATCAGCGCGATCCCGCCGACGCTGGGCCAGCGCACCCGGCTGCACGCGCTGGCCGAGGCCCGGCACGAGTCCGCGGCCGGCTACGTGCTGGCGGGCGACGTCCCGGGCAGCGCGTGGGCCTGGGAGGTCACCGCCGACGGGCGGCTGCTGGCCGGGGTGCTGGGCCTCGATGTGCAGGCCCAGCTGCTGCCCGCCCGGGAGTACGAGGCGGTGCTGGACCTGTTCGACGCGGCGGCCCAGCTGGACGGCGCCCCGCTGGCCCCGCCCGCCGCGGACGCGGCGCCGCCCGAGCAGCTGGACCCGGACCGGGACATGCCGGTGGAGATCACCATCCTGGGCCCGGTCTCGGTGCGCGCCCCTGGCGTGCTCGAACCGGACCTGGTCGGCCTGGTCACCGAGGTGGTCGTGTTCCTGGCCGTGCACCCCGGCGGGGTGCACCGCAACGCGGTGGAGGCGGCGATCTGGCCGCGCGGCACCGACGGCCAGGCGCTCGACGCGGCCCTGGCGGCGGCCCGGGACTGGCTGGGCGCGGATAGCATCGGCCGGCCGCACCTGGCCGAGGACGCGGCCGGCCGGCTCCGGCTCGGTTCCGGCGTCCGGGTGGACTGGCACGTGTTCCGTGCGCTGGCCGGCAGCGCCGGGCTGGCCCCGCCGGGCAGCCCGGCCGAGGCCGGCTACCTGGCCCAGGCGCTCGGCCTGGTGCGCGGGCAGCTGCTCGACGGCCACCCACCCAGGCGGTACGGCTGGCTGGCCACCAGCGAGCTGGAGTACGAGGCCCCGGCCCAGGTCGCTGACGCGGCGCACCGGCTGGCCGCGGTCCGGCTGGCCGCCGGCGACAGCCAGGGCGCGATGGACGCGGCCCGGGCCGGGCTGCGCCTCGCGTTCGACGACGAGCTGCTCTGGCGCGACCTGCTCCGCGCCGCGCAGGCGGCCGGCCGGCCGGATCTGGTCCGCGCCGTGGTGGACGAGCTGTGCGCCCGGACCGCCCTGGACGAGGTGCTGCCCCAGATGGCGCCGGAGACCGAGGCGCTCATCGACGAGATCCTGCCCTCCTGGCGGTCCGCCGCGTATTAATTCGTCCTGGATCGCCCCGTACTTCGGGCCGGCCAACGTTTTACTTGATCTATAACCGGGAACGGCCGGCCTGTGGGGTTCCCGGTCAAGGCCGTCGTCGCGGCCCTCGCTAACGCGGTCAACGACGGCACCGCGGCCGTGCTGGAACAGCGCAGCACCAAGCAGGTCAGCACGCACAATAACCCGCTGTCGGTGCGGCTGATCATCGACCTGCTGCGCCGCCCGCTGTGGCTGATCGCGATCGTGCTCAACATCACCGGGGTGATCCTGCAGATCGTCGCCCTGCACTACGGCGCGCTGGCTCTGGTCCAGCCGATCCTGGTCTGCGACCTGATCTTCGCGGCGCTGATCGGGTCCGCGTTCCGGCACCGGTGGCCGGACTGGGAAATCCTGCTCGGCGTGCTGTGCTGCGCCGGTGGCCTGGCCCTGTTCCTGGCGGTGGCCCGGCCGCACGGCGGGGTGGCCACGGTGCCGCCGGTGGACGCGATCCCGCTGGCCATCGCGTACGGCGTGGCGCTGGCCGGCTGCCTGGCGGTGGCCGCCACCGGGCACCGCAAGCTGCGGCCGATCATGCTGGCGCTGGCCTGCGGGATCTCCTACGGGGTGACCGCGTTCGTGCTCAAGCTGCTGTCCGGCGGGTGGCACGGCGGGCTGAGCCACCTGCCGTACCAGTGGCCGCTGTACGCCGCGGTCGTGGTCGGCCCGCTCGGCTTCCTGCTCAACCAGAGCGCCTACCAGGCCGGCATCCTGGTCAGCCCGGTGCTCGCGGTGATCACCGCGGTCGATCCGCTGGTGTCGATCGCGCTGGCCGTCGGGCTGCTGGACGAGACGATCAGCGGCGGCGTGCTGAACATCTCGATGGAAGTGGCCGCGCTCCTGATCATGATCGCCGGGATCGTGATCCTGTCGCACCGCGCGCCGCACGTGGTCGAGCAGGCCCAGGCGGCGGCCGGACAGCAGACGCTGCCCGCCGAAGAGACGCTGAGCTAGCCGGGGCCTAGCTGGGCCTAGCTCGGGCAGGCCAGCCAGGCGTCGATGCCCGCCAGCAGCCGGCGGGCGGTGTCCGGCGGGGCGACCGAGGCGCGCACCGACATCCGGGCCAGTTCGGCCAGCTGGTCGTCGGGCAGGCCGTGCGCCTGGCGGGCGATCTCGTACTGCGCGGCCAGCCGGGACCCGAACAGCAGCGGATCGTCGGCGCCCAGCGCGACCGGCACTCCGTCGCCGAGCAGCGTGCCCAGCGGCACGGCGGCCGCATCCGGGGCCACCCCGAGGGCCACGTTGGACGCCGGGCAGACCTCGAGGGTGATCTTGCCGGCCGCCAGCCGCTTGGTCAGCTCGGCGTCACCCGCCGCGGCCACGCCGTGCCCGATCCGGTCTGCGTGCAGATCATCCAGGCAGGCCCGGACGCTGGCCGGGCCGCACAGCTCACCGCCGTGCGGGGTGAGCAGCAGCGCCGACCGGGCCGCGATGCGGAACGCGGCCGCGAACTCGGCCGCGCCGCCGCGCCGCTCGTCGTTGCTCAGCCCGAACCCGATCACCCCGCGGCCCGCGTACTGCGCGGCCAGCCGGGCCAGCGTCCGCGCCTCCAGCGGGTGCTTGGTCCGGTTGGCCGCGATGATCAGGCCGATGCCCACCCCGGTCGCGGTGGCCGCCGCGTGCGCCGCGTCCAGCACCAGCTCGACCGTCGGGGTGAGGCCGCCGAAGCGCTGCCCGTAGCCGGACGGGTCGATCTGGATCTCCAGCCAGCCGGACCCTTCGGCCCGCTCGTCCTCCGCGGTCTCGCGGAGCAGCCGGCGCACGTCCTGCGGGGTACGCAGCACCGACCGGGCAATGTCGTACAGCCGCTGGAACCGGAACCAGCCGCGCTCGTCCGCCGCGCTCAGCCGGGGCGGCCAGTCCCGGGTCAGCGCTTCCGGCAGGTGCACCCGGTGCTGCGCGGCCAGGTCAACCAGGGTGGCGTGCCGCATCGCCCCGGTGAAGTGCAGGTGCAGGTGCGCTTTGGGCAGCGTGGCGATCGGCCGCGGCATCAGCGCGCCCGGTCGCTCAGTGCGCTCCGCTGAGCAGCTTGCCCATCCGGCTGATCCCCTCGGCCAGATCGTCGTCGCCCAGCGCGCAGGACAGCCGGAAGTACCCGGGCGTGCCGAACGCCTCGCCCGGCACCACCGCCACATCCGCGTGGTCCAGGATGACCTCGGCCAGCTCAGCCGATGTCTGCGGGCGCTGGCCGGCCAGCTCCTTGCCGAGCACTCCGTTAACCGACGGATAGCAGTAGAACGCCCCTTCCGGCAGCGGGCAGACCACGCCGGGAATCTCGTTCAGCATGCTGGTCATCGTCTGGCGCCGGCGGTCGAACGCGGCCCGCATCTCGGCCACCGCGGACAGGTCACCGGACACAGCCGCGAGCGCCGCCGCCTGCGCCACGTTGGACACGTTGGAGGTGGCGTGCGACTGCAGGTTGGTGGCTGCCTTGATCACGTCGGCCGGGCCGATCATCCAGCCGACCCGCCAGCCGGTCATCGCGTACGTCTTGGCCACGCCGTTCAGCACCACGCAGGTGTCCGCGATCTCCGGCGCCATGACCGGGATGGAGGAGAACGTGGCGTCGCCGTAGACCAGGTGCTGGTAGATCTCGTCGGTGACCACCCACAGCCCATTGGCCACGGCCCACTGGCCGATCTCGGCCACCTGGTCCGGCGGGTAGACCGCGCCGGTCGGGTTGGACGGGGACACGAACATCAGCAGCTTGGTGCGTGGCGTGCGGGCCGCTTCCAGGTCGGCTACGGACACCCGGTAGCCGGTCCGCTCGTCGGCCAGCACCGGCACCGGTACGCCGCCCGCCAGCTGGATCGCCTCCGGGTAGGTGGTCCAGTACGGCGTGGGCAGCAGCACCTCGTCGCCCGGGTCGAGCAGCGTTGCGAACGTCTGGTACACCGCGAACTTGCCGCCGTTGGTGATCAGCACCTGGCTCGCTTTGACCTGGTAACCGGAGTCGCGCGCGGTCGCCGCCGCGACCGCCTCGCGGAGCTCGGGCAGCCCGGGGGTGGGCGTGTACTTGTGAAACCGCGGCTCGGCGCAGGCCCGCTGCGCGGCCTCGACGATGTAGCCAGGGGTCGGGAAGTCGGGCTCGCCCGCCCCGAACCCGATGACCGGCCGGCCCGCCGCCTTGAGCGCTTTCGCCTTCGAGTCCACGGCCAGGGTGGCCGACTCGGCGATGGCGGAGACACGGGCGGAGATGCGTGGGTGGGCTGAAGTCATGCCCCCATGGTCGCACCTCACCGATAGTGACCGCACCGCGATTACCTGGCGCCCCATCCGGGACCAGACAACAGATTTCATCGCTTACCCGGCATGGTTCGACGGCGGGCCTGTGGCAACGTAGACTTCATCAACCGGTGGTGGTCCACCCGGTGACGGCTGCGCCCGTGAGGCAACGGCAGGCGGTTCCGGGCGGCGCCCAGGTAAGCAGAGGGCAGTAGCTCAATTGGCTAGAGTCCCGGTCTCCAAAACCGGTGGTTGGGGGTTCGAGTCCCTCCTGCCCTGCGTAAGCGGCCCGCGCCCCGGCGTGGGCTGGTGGTATCAGCTGGTACACCAATCAGCGTTGTTCAGGTGAGGACATGGCGACTCAGACGCGTGGTGAGGTCACCAAGGGCGGGGCCAAGCCCGGGCCGGCTAAGGACAGCCGGACCACTCCCTCGCTCTTCGTCCGTCAGGTCGTCGCCGAACTGCGCAAGGTGATCTGGCCGACCCGCCATGAACTGATCACCTACACGACCGTGGCGCTGACCTTTGTAATCGTCATGGCGGTGATCGTGTCGCTGCTGGACCTCGGCTTCTACCACCTGGTGACCGCGGTCCTGGGCTGAGCGGCCTGGGCGGCTGCGCCAGGGGTGCCAAGTGCCGGGGACGGCATCGCCGGCTGGTCCTGGTGCTGGGGTCCAGGACAGGGCCGGAACCAGGGTTAGGCCGGGAATGCGCCGCCAGCCACGAGCGGAAGAGAAAGAGTTATCGTGTCCGAGTTCCAAGTGCACGTCAGTGATCAGGCCGACGACCTGACCGACGCGGCTGCCACGCCCGACGAAGCGACTACGCCCGACGAAGCGACTACGCCCGACGAGGCGGCCGCCAGCTCAGCCGAGGCTGCGACGGAGGCGGCCGCTGGAGACGACGCCGACGCCGACGTCGCCGCTGAGGCTGACGTGGCCGAAGCTGACGCGGCTGAGGACGAAGCGATCGAGGCTGAGGCGGTCGAGGCTGAGGACGAGGCGGACGGCGTCGCGGTCGAGGACGACGACCCGGTCGCGGCGTTCAAGGCGGAACTGCGGCTGCAGCCGGGTGACTGGTATGTGGTGCACTCCTACGCCGGGTACGAGAACCGGGTCAAGGCCAACCTGGAGAGCCGCACCCAGTCGCTGAACATGGAGGACTACATCTTCCAGATCGAGGTCCCGGTGCACGAGGTGACCGAGATCAAGGGCGGCAAGCGGCAGCAGGTCTCGGAGAAGGTGCTGCCCGGTTACATCCTGGTCCGGATGGACCTGACCGACGAGTCCTGGGCCGCGGTGCGGAACACCCCCGGGGTGACCGGCTTCGTCGGCCTGTCCAGCCGGCCGTCGCCGCTCAGCCTGGACGAGGTGGCCTCGCTGCTCGCCCCCGAGCCGGAGCAGAAGGCGGCGTCGCCCGCCGAGGTGCGCCGGTCTTCGGTGGAATACGAGCCGGGCGAATCCGTTACGGTGATGGACGGCCCGTTCGCCACCCTCCCTGCCACGGTGAACGAGGTCAACCCGGACACCCAGAAGCTCAAGGTGCTCGTCTCCATCTTCGGCCGGGAGACCCCGGTCGAGCTTTCTTTCGATCAGGTCGCCAAGATCTGATCCGCATCACGCCCAGGTAAGGAACAGGAACCCGAACAGATGGCCCCACGCAAGAAGAAGATCGCTGCGGTTGTCAAGGTGCAGCTGCAGGCGGGCGCGGCCACCCCGGCCCCGCCGGTCGGTACCGCGCTTGGCCCGCACGGCGTAAACATCATGGACTTCTGCCGGCAGTACAACGCCGCGACGGAGTCCCAGCGGGGCAACGTCGTCCCGGTGGAGATCACGATCTACGAGGATCGCTCGTTCTCCTTCGTGACCAAGACCCCGCCCGCCGCCGAGCTGCTGAAGAAGGCCGCTGGTGTGGCCAAGGGCAGCGGCGAGCCGCTGACCACCAAGGTCGGCTCGGTGACCATGGCCCAGGTCCGCCAGATCGCGGAGACCAAGATGCCCGACCTCAACGCGACCAGCATCGAGGCGGCCGAGAAGATCATCGCCGGCACGGCCCGGTCGATGGGGCTCACCGTCAACGGCTGAGCCGGACACTAGTGGCAGGGCCACGCGCTGGCCCACCGACCACGACCTCCACAGCGCAACCAAGGAGATAGCAATGAAGCGCAGTAAGGCCTACCGTCAGGCCGCCGAGCTGATCGACCCGGACCGGCTGTACAGCCCGGCCGAGGCGGTCAACCTGGCCAAAGAGACGGCCAAGACCAAGTTCGACCCCACCGTCGAGGTCGCCCTGCGGCTCGGCGTGGACCCACGCAAGGCGGACCAGATGGTCCGCGGCACGGTCAACCTGCCCAACGGGACCGGCAAGACGGCCCGGGTGCTGGTGTTCGCCACCGGGGACCGGGCCGAGCAGGCCCGCGAGGCCGGCGCGGACTATGTCGGCTCGGACGACCTGATCGAGCGCATCCAGGGCGGGTTCCTGGACTTCGACGCCGTCGTCGCCACCCCCGACCTGATGGGCAAGGTCGGCCGGCTGGGCCGGGTGCTCGGCCCGCGCGGCCTGATGCCCAACCCGAAGACCGGCACGGTCACCCCGGACGTGGCCAGGGCCGTCACCGAGATCAAGGGCGGGAAGATCGAGTTCCGGGTGGACCGGCACGGCAACCTGCACTTCGTGATCGGCAAGGCGTCCTTCCCGGCCAACGCGCTGGTGCAGAACTACGCGGCCGCGCTGGACGAGGTGCTCCGGCTCAAGCCGTCCGCGGCCAAGGGCCGGTACATCAGGAAGGTCGCGATGACCACCAGCATGGGCCCGGCCATCCACGTGGACCCGGCCAAGACCCGTGGCCTCACCGAGGAGCTCGAAGAGGCCGCCGCCAGCTGACCCGCTCAGCTACCAGCCCCGCAAGCCCGCCCCACCGCGCCAGCCGGTCGGCTAGGGCGGGCTTGCTGCTGTGACGCCCCGCCCAGCTGGCCTCGGCGGCGAGACTTCGTGCGCGTGGCTGAAGCATTCACGCGGTCTGGTGCCAATACCGCTGACTTAAGGCCATCGTGGGACACCGGCCACAGGCGCGGCTGGCGACTCCTCACGTGTTTGGACCGCTAGAACCGGGACAAATCGGACGATGAACGCACCAGATCCGTGAAGAGTCACCTCAGCCCGTGATCAGTGTGGCTAATGGGACCGGAGTTGACAGGCAGGCCCGGTTGAGAACGTCCGGACCGCTAAGGGCTCGCAGATTATTAACACGCTGGTTTGGCTTTCGGGGTCAGCTCGACTCCGTGAGCCGAGGCGTAGGCGGTCAGCTCGGCCAGGGTTTTGATCGGTGCTGGGGCTGGCTTGATCTGGTGGCCGTGCTGTTCCAGTAGTGGCCGGGTCTGGCGCTCTGCTTTGGCGATGGTGCCGGTCACGACGCCGAACAGCTCGGCGAGTTCGGGCCGGGGCAGCCGGAAACGCTGGTGCAGCACGGTGATCAGGATCTGCTCGGCGAGGGTGAGCGCGGGCGGGTGCCTGATGGCGGGCTTGCGGGTGGGCGGGCCGCCGCGGGCGATGTAGAGGGCGGCTTCGCGCTGGGCCTGGTAGGGGGTGGCCAGTGCGGCGATCAGCTGATCCCACTGGGCGGCGGTCAGGCCGGTCAGGGCCGGGTGCGCCCAGCCGGGGTGCTCGGGTTCGCGGGCGGGCGGCCGGGGCGGGGGCGGCGGGGCTGGCGGCTCGGGGCGCAGGGTGTAGTTCCAGTCGCCGTGCCAGCCGTGGCGGTTCAGGGGGAGGCAGGCCATCTGCTTGTCGCTGACCTTGACCCCGTCCGGGTAGCTGCCGGGGTCGAGTTCGGCGTGCACCCGTAACCCGGTGCGGGTAGTGGTGGCGGCGATGGTCTGCACGATGACCTCGTGGCTGGTCAGTGGCCGCCCCCGCCAGTTCATGGTGATATGGGAGAACAGCCGGTGCTCGATCTTGTTCCATTTGGAGGTGCCGGGCCAATGCCGTTGCTTGTCAGCTGCAAACTATCGTTTCGTGGCTAGCCAGCCGTGGGTGCATGATGCTGGGCATGCATCCGTGGACCGGGTTATCTGATGACGTGCGGCTGGGTGTGCTCACCGAGTGGGTGACCGCTGATCTGGTGGATGAGGTCCTGGCTGAATGCGGCAAGCGGGATCAGAGACCCGGGGCGCTTCCTGCCCGGTTCATGGTCTACTACGTGCTCGCTCTTGCCCTGTTCCAGCAGGACTCCTATGACGATGTCGCGGAGAACCTGGTGGGAGCGCTGGAGGGGATGGACGAGGCGATTCCGAACAGGTCCTCGTTCACCCGGGCCCGGCAGCGGCTGGGTGCGGGGGTGATCGAGGCGGTGTTCCGCAGGCTGGCCGGGCCGGTGGCCCCGGCCAGCCTGGACGGCGCGTTCTACCGCGGGATGCGGGTGGCCGCGGTGGATGGGTTCGTGCTCGACGTGCCGGACACGCCGGCTAACCGGGCCGCGTTAGGCGGGCCGGTGGACGCCAGAGGTCAGCCTGCGGGGTTCCCCCAGGCCAGGGTGGTGACGTTGACCGAGACCGGGACGCACTCGTCGGTCGACGCCAGCGTGGGCGGGTTTCGCGGCGGGGAGCCGGAACTGGCGATCGCGATGGCTGGCAGCGCGGCCGGGATGCTGGTGATCATGGACCGGGGCTTTCCCGGGGTGGCGCTGTGGAAGGCGTATACGCAGGCCGGGGCGCATCTGCTGATCCGGGCACGGTCGAGCGTGGCCCGCCGCCCAGTGAAGATCCTGGACGACGGGACGTACCTGGCGCGGATGAACCTGGCCGGGCAGAAGGGCGCGCATCCCGGCGGGGTCCTGGTGCGGGTGATCGAATACCGCGTCGACGGGGGCGAGGTCGTCAGGCTGCTGACCGATCTGATGGACCCCGTGGCCTTTCCCGCCGGTGAACTCGCCGCCCTCTACCATCAGCGCTGGGAAAGTGAATCTTCATTCCGGCAGGTCAAGACGTTCCAGCGCGGCCCGCAGGAAATCTTGCGGTCAGCGGACCCGGAGCTGGTACGTCAGGAGGCATGGGCGCATCTCGCGGTGCACCACTGCATGACCCGGATCATCATGCGGCTGGCCGGCGAGGAGCGGATCGACCCGGACCGCATCTCCTTCGTCAAGGTCCTCAAGCACGTGCGGCGCAGCGTCATCCGTCAATGTGCACAGACATCCGTGCAGATCAAGCAGTTCATCGCGGCGATGGCCGCGAAGGTCTGCCGCAAGCTCGACAACGGCGTCAGGCGCTTGCGGGAGGCCGACCGGGCCCTCAAGCGCCCAGCCTCGAAGTACTCCTTCCGCAAGGCAGGCCAGGTCCGCCGTCCCACCCGCCGGGTGGCCGCCAAGGTGCTCACACTCCATCCCGCGATAGTTCAGTAAGTCAAGCAACGGCATTGGGTGCCGGGCGGGAAGTGGCAGACGGTGATTTCCAGCCCGGTCTCCACGGCCAGGGCGGCCAGTTCGGCTTTCCACGCCCGGACGCGGTAGCCGTTGGAGCCGCCCGCGTCCGCGGTGACCAGCAGCTGCGACGCGCCCGGGTAGGCGGCTTTCCCCGCGCTGTTCCACCAGCGGCGGATCGATTCCACGGCGAAGGCGGCGGTGTCGTGGTCGGTCTATTGACCGGACTACCTGGCGACTCGCCGGTGTCTTAACGCGCTGGCGGCTCATTGGCGGATACACCTGGTTGCATGACGCCGGGAACCGAAGCAGAACGTGATGTCACGGCGATCCGATTGCCGTGCTGGGGACGGGTAGTGCCGGCCGGGGGCGTGGTGGCCTGGCTGGTGGTGGACCAGGCTGGCGAGCCGGTGCAGCCGATCCTGCGGTTCCTGCGCGATTTCGTCGCCCGGGATAACCGGGCTGGCTCGGTGCGCAGCTACTGTTACGCGCTGCTGCGGTGGTGGCGGTGGCTGAGGGTGATCGAGGTCGAGTGGGACCAGGTCACCTCGGCCGAGGTGCGCGATTTCGTGCTGTGGCTCAGGCAGGCTGTCAAGCCCCGCCTGGCGGCCCGGACCGTTTCGGCGGCGACCGCGGGCACGGTCAACCCGGTCACGCGCAAGCAGTGCCTGGACGATTCCTACCAGCCGCGGACCGTGCAGCACGCCAACGCCGTCGTGCGGAGCTTCTATGAGTTCTGGATAGAGGCCGGTTCCGGTCCGCTGGTCAATCCGGTGGTCCTGGAGCGGCGGGGCGGGCGGGCGCACGCGCATCACAACCCGCTGGAGCCGTTCGGGGCCGGCGGCCGTATCCGCTACAACCCGAAGGTTCCCGGGCGACGCCGGCCCCGCGAGATCCCCGACGAGCAGTGGAAGGCGCTGTTCGGGGCGCTGGGCTCTGACCGGGACCGGGCGATCGTCGCCCTGGCCGTCAGCAACGGTGCCCGCGCCTCGGAAATTCTGGGCATCCGGGGAGTCGACCTGGACTGGGGTGATCAGCTGGTGCGGGTCTCGCGCAAGGGCAGCGGCGCGGCTCAGTGGCTGCCGGCCAGCCCGGAGGCGTTCGTCTGGATCCGCCTCTACCTGGCCGGGATCGGCCCGCTGGGGCCGGAGGAGCCGATCTGGCGGACCCTGCGCAGGCGCGCTGACGGCGGGAAGAGCCGCGGGCCGTTGAACTACGAGGCCCTGCGCGCGGTGTTCCGGCGGGTCAACGTCCTGCTGGGAGCCAACTACTCGGCGCACGACCTGCGGCACACATGCTCGCTGCGGATGGCCCGCGACGAGCACCTGTCGCTGCGTGACGTGCAGGTCATCCTCGGCCACGCGCACCTGAGCACGACCGCCGATGTCTATCTCGCCGAGGACGAGCAGAACGTGATCCGCCGTGTCTCGCAGTACCTGACCGCACGCGACCAGCGCCAGCGCCAGCCCCCGCCACCAGCCGCCGCGGGCTACGACCCGGCCGACCTGGCGGTCCTGCTGGGCGGGATGACGCGATGACGGCCGCGGTGATCGCAAATCCCGAGGCGGCCGCCTGCGCGGAGCACGGCAGCCAGGCTGCGGCGTCACGGCACCAGCAGCGGGCCGGTCCGCGTGACCGCCACAGCGCCGGGGAGATCGTCGCGTCGCTGCCGTCGCTGCCGGTGTGGTCGTCGCACCCGCGCAGCCGCAACGCGCAACGGCTGCGCGGGGCCCGGCGGATCCTTGACTGGCTGTCTGAGTTTCCCGGCGAGGGCTGGCAGGCGCGCTGGCTGCTGTCGGGGGCAGACAATGGCACGGGCTGGATCGAGGAGGCCGCGGCCGGCACCGGGGATATCCCGGCGGTCAGGCGCGAGGTGGTCACCGACGGGTTCGCCGTGCTGCTGCTGCGGCAGGTGGTCCTGCCCGGCTACCAGCTGCTGGGCCGCTACCGCACGACGTCGCTGTTCCGCGAAGCAAGGCAGGTGTTCAGCCCGGGCTTGTTCGAGCGCATCGGGCAGGCCGGGCGCAAGACCGGGCACAGCGCCGTGCAGCAGGCCGTCGCCGAGGGCTGCCTGCTGAAGATGATGCTGCATACCGGCCGTGATCTTGGCGAGCTGACCGAAGCCGATCTCCTCGGCTATCACGACTGGGGCCGCCGGAACGGCGGCGATGTCCCGCTCGGCCTGCACGCAGCATGGGACCTGCTGCGTGATGCCGGCGTGCTGACCACTCAGCTGCCGCTGCGCCGCGCGGTCGGCCGGGCCCAGCTGACAGCCGCCCAGCTGGTGGACCGCTACCAGCTCCAGTGCCGTCCCGCCCGGGACGCGTTCGTTGCCTACCTGGGCGAACGCCGCCCCGGCCTGGACTACAGCTCGCTGCAAGGCCTGGCCAGCCGGCTGGTCGGTACGTTCTGGGCCGACATCGAGCAGCATCACCCCGGCATCGGCAGTCTCCGCCTGCCGGCGCAGGTGGCCGAGGACTGGAAGCAGCGCCTGGCCTTCCGCACCGACCGGAAAGGCAGCCAGGTTGCCCGCACCAACCGGCTGGGCGTGCTGGTGTCGGTGCGGGCCTTCTACCTCGACATCGCCTTGTGGGCGCTGGAAGACCCGAGCTGGGTTCAGTGGGCGGTGCCCAGCCCGGTCCGCCAGAGCGACCTCGCCGGCTTCGCCAAGGAGAAGAAACAGGTCCAGGCCCGGATGCACCAGCGGATCCGCGAACGGCTGCCCCGCCTTCCCGACCTGCTGGCCGCCGCCCAATCACACCACGCCGATCAGGCAGGACTGCTGGCCGCCGCGGAAGCAGCCGCCATCGGGCAAGCCTTCGAGCACGCCGGGCGCCGCTACCGGCGCATCAGCCGCGAGCAGGACCGGGCCCCGCGGCGGCTGCAGTACCGGCAGTCGATGATCTTGGCCGAAGACCTGGACAGCGGCGTCCAGCACGACGTCACGCACAGCGAGGACGAGGCCTTCTGGGCACTGGCCGTCATCGAGACACTCCGCCATACCGGCATCCGGATCGAGGAGCTGCAGGAGATCACGCACCTGGCGCTGGTGTCCTATCAGCTCCCCGGCACCGGCGAAGTCGTCCCCTTGCTGCAGATCGTCCCGTCCAAGAGCAACGAGGAGAGGCTGCTGCTCGTCAGTCCCGAGCTGGCCGCCGCCCTGGCCACCGTCATCAGCAGGCTGCGAGGCGACAACGACGGCGTGATCCCGCTGGTCGCCCGCTACGACTCCTGCGAGCACGTCACCGGACCGCCGCTGCCGCACCTGTTCCAGCGCCGCGTCGGCTGGAAGCACGACGTGATGAACTACAAGATGCTCAGCCGCCTGATCGGCGGCGCGCTGACCCGGGCCGGGATCACCGGCCAGACCGGGCAGCCGCTGCGCTACCTCCCGCACGACTTCCGCAGAATCTTCACCACCGAGGCCGTCACCGGCGGGCTTCCCGTGCATATCGCCGCCCGCTTGCTCGGCCACGCCTCAGTGACCACGACCGAGGCCTACCTGGCCGTGTTCCAGGACGATCTGATCCGCTCCTACCGCGCCTTCCTGAACGGGCGGCGAGCCGTCCGCCCGTTGGAGGAGTACCGCGAGCCCACCGACGCCGAGTGGCGCGAGTTCCAGCAGCACTTCACTGAGCGCAAGGTGGAACTCGGGGAATGCGCCCGGCCTTACGGAACGCCCTGCCAGCACGAGCACGCGTGCGTGCGCTGCCCGATGCTCCGGGTCTCGCCCCGGCAGCGCCCCCGCCTGGCCGAGATCATCCGCAACCTCACCGAGCGCGTCGCCGAAGCCCGAGCCAACGGCTGGCTCGGCGAGGTCCAGGGACTGCAGGTCAGCCTCGCCAAAGCGAAAGAAAAGCTCGCCAGCCTCGACCGCACCCTGGACCAAAGCTCACGCCGTCAGACCGGTCCCACCGACCTTGGCATGCCAATCATCACAAACCAGCGCTAACAGCAAGATCTTGTAATCCGGAAAAGGTGCCGACGTTGACCCAGCCGGCGTTGGCCGCCACGTCATAGACCCCGTAAGGAATGGCCTTGCCCAGCTCCAGATCCGGGAAGTCGTGGGTGCTGACCTTGGCTGGCTCGCCCTCCGGCCGCCATTCCCGCCCGCCGTTGCGGAACGCCCCGACCAGCTCCTTCTTCTTGGTGTCCACGCTGATCACCGGCTGGCCGGCCACCTGGTGAGCACTGGCCTGCTCGCTGATGTAACGGAACTGGGCGTCCCGGTCGGGGTGCCGCTTGCCCTCGATGGTCTTGGCGTTGCCCTGCAGGCTGAACCCCTCGGCCCGCAGCAGGTCACCGACAGTGTCCGCGGAGACCCTATGTCCCTGGAGGGTCAGCTCCGCCGCCAGGGCACGGGTGGACTTCGCCGTCCACCGCAGCGGCGACACCGGATCACCCCGCTCATCCGGCTCAACCAGCGCCAGCAGCGCCGGGCGCAGCCCAGGGTCCAGATCCGCGGCCCGCTTACGACCACCGCCCGGCCTGCGGACCCTGCCCAGCGGCTCACCACCCGCCTCCAGCTCGCTCACGCCCAGCGACACCGTGGCCTCGCGGACCCCGGCCGCCCGGGCCACCAGCCGGATCCCGCCATGCCCCAGGGCCCGCGCTTCGGCCCCCATCAGCAACCGCCGCTGCCGCTCATCCAGATGCGGGAAGATCACCCCGAACTTCGCCGCCAGCATCTCCCTGGTTAACGTCATCACGCCCATAGCACACCAGCCTGCCCGATCCCAGGAAGCTACGGGTTATTTCCCGGCAAGCCCTAAGTCAGCGGCGTTGGGTCTGGTGCACCTGGTTGTTTCAGCCATGCGGTCGTCTCCCCGGGCGGCGGGGGAGCGGTTGTCGCCCCGGGCGGCGGGGGAGCGGCGCAGCTGATTTGGCCGTACTGGCGTTCGGCAATATGCTTGAGAGCGAAGCCAAAGACCGTCGGTTGTTGCCGCCTGCCCGTCAGGTGGCAGCCGAAGGACCCGCGTCAGCGGGCGGCCCGCGCAGGCGTCCGAGCTGAACCATCACGTCGATGGTATTCACGCCCTGGTGCCCGCGCCGGGGCGTTTCGCATCCCGGGGCCCTTCCTGGCCGGCGTTGGAACAGGAAAGGAGGCCCATGGCGAGGGCGGATAAGGTGACTGCGGTCGCCGAGCTCACCGAGCGCTTCCAGAGCTCGGACGGCGCGGTGCTGACCGAATACCGCGGCCTGACCGTGGCCCAGCTCGCCGAGCTGCGCGGCTCGCTCGGGGACAGCGCCACCTTCACGGTGGTGAAGAACACGCTGACCAAGATCGCCGCGAACGAGGCTGGCGTGGCCAGCCAGCTTGGCGACCTGCTGAGCGGCCCGTCGGCGATCGCCTTCGTCAAGGGCGACGTGGTCGAGGCGGCCAAGGGGCTGCGCGACTTCTCCCGGGCCAACCCGCTGCTGGTGATCAAGGGCGGGGTGCTCGACGGCAAGGCGATCTCCCCGGCCGAGATCGATCGGCTGGCCGAACTGGAGCCGCGCGAGGTGCTGCTGGCCAAGCTGGCCGGCGGGATGAAGGCCTCGATGTCCAAGGCGGCCGCGGTGTTCAACGCGCTGCCGGTGCAGATGGCCCAGCTCGCCGAGGCGCTGCGGGTCAAGCAGGAAGCCGCGGGCGGTGCGGCCGAGGCCGCCGCCGCTGCGGAGGCCCCTGCCGCGGAGACCCCCAGCACCGACGAGGCCAGCCCGGACGAGGCCAGCCCGGACGAGGCCAGCACGGACGAGGCCAGCACCGAGTAGCCGGGCAGCCGGCCGACCGGACACCACAAGCAGACTGACTGTAAGGAAAAGGAACCAGTAATCATGGCGAAGCTCAGCACTGACGACCTGCTCGACGCGTTCAAGGAGATGACCCTCCTCGAGCTGTCCGAGTTCGTGAAGCAGTTTGAGGAGACGTTCGACGTCAAGGCGGCCGCCCCGGTGGCCGCGGTCGCGGCCGCGCCGGGCGGCGGCGCCGGCGAGGCCCCGGCCGAGGAGGAGAAGGACGAGTTCGACGTCATCCTCGAGGCCGCGGGCGACAAGAAGATCCAGGTCATCAAGGAGGTGCGCAGCCTGACCAGCCTGGGTCTCAAGGAGGCCAAGGACCTGGTGGACTCCGCGCCCAAGCCGCTGCTGGAGCGGGTCAACAAGGAGGCCGCGGACAAGGCCAAGGCTGCCCTGGAGGGCGCCGGCGCCACCGTCACGGTCAAGTAAGACCGCTTATCCGGTCAATCCGTGTGCCGGGCCCGCGAACCGCGCGGGCCCGGTACACGTGCGTTAAAAGGGCCGGCACACGGGCGATACAGGGGAGCGTCACCGGGGTCAGTCCTGGCCCAGGGCACGGCACGTTCCCGGGTGACTACGCAACCCGGGAATATTTCGCGAGCTGAACTGTTAGCCTTACCCAGGAGTACACCGAAGCACACGCTTGGCCGAATGTGGTGTTCGTCACGTCACCGAGTTGAGCAGACCAGGGTGGCGTGGACTTGACGTTTTGCCCCAGACGAGCCATGCTGCGGAGCAACCGTGAACCTCATGGTGAGATACAGTTGACGAGCGGTGTAGCTGTGGGCTACACTGCCAATTTGCGCTGCACTCTTGCGTCCTCGGCATCCTCGACCCTCGCGGCGTCCGCCGCAGGGCGTTTTGTGTGCGTGCGGTGATAGTCGGCCACAAGCTCGGAAGGACCCCTGTTGGCAGCCTCGCGCAGCGCCTCCACCGCCAGTACAGCCCCTCGTCGCGTTTCCTTCGCCCGGTTCAAGGAACCTCTTGAGGTTCCCGGCCTCCTTGCTCTGCAGACCGAGTCTTTCGACTGGCTGCTGGGCAACGAGCGCTGGCGTGCCCGGGTGGATGCCGCGCGCGAGGCCGGTTTGAAGGAGGTTCCGGAGCAGTCCGGTCTGGAAGAGATCTTCGAAGAGATCAGCCCGATCGAGGACTTTACCGGAACGATGTCCCTCTCGTTCCGCGACCACCGGTTCGAGCCGCCCAAGTACTCCGTAGAGGAGTGCAAGGACAAGGACATGCATTACTCGGCCCCGATGTTCGTCACGGCCGAGTTCATCAACAACAGCACGGGCGAGATCAAGAGCCAGACCGTGTTCATGGGTGACTTCCCGCTGATGTCACCCCGGGGCACGTTCATCATCAACGGCACCGAGCGTGTCGTGGTGTCGCAGCTCGTCCGGTCGCCTGGCGTCTACTTCGACCGCCAGGTGGATAAGACCTCGGACAAGGACATCTTCAGCTGCAAGGTGATCCCGTCCCGCGGCGCGTGGCTCGAGTTCGAGATCGACAAGCGGGACAGCGTCGGGGTGCGTATCGACCGCAAGCGCAAGCAGAGCGTTACCGTCCTGCTCAAGGCGCTGGGCTGGGACGACGCCCGCATCCTGGAGCGGTTCGGCGAGTACGAGTCGATGCGGGCCACCCTGGAGAAGGACCACACCACCGGCCAGGACGACGCGCTGCTGGACATCTACCGCAAGCTGCGCCCGGGCGAGCCCCCGACCAGGGAGTCCGCGCAGGCGCTGCTGGAGAACCTGTACTTCAACCCGAAGCGCTACGACCTGGCCAAGGTCGGCCGGTACAAGATCAACAAGAAGCTCGGCCTCGGCCTGCCGATCCGGCAGGGCACGCTGACCGAGGATGACATCGTGGCCACCATCGAGTACCTGGTCCGGCTGCACGCCGGCGAGGACGAGATGAAGGTCGGCGACGGCATCATCCCGATCGAGACCGACGACATCGACCACTTCGGCAACCGCCGCCTGCGCACCGTGGGCGAGCTCATCCAGAACCAGGTCCGGTTGGGCCTGGCCCGGATGGAGCGGGTGGTCCGGGAGCGGATGACGACCCAGGACGTCGAGGCGATCACGCCGCAGACCCTGATCAACATCCGCCCGGTGGTCGCGGCCATCAAGGAGTTCTTCGGCACCAGCCAGCTCTCCCAGTTCATGGACCAGACCAACCCGCTGGCCGGCCTGACGCACAAGCGCCGGCTGTCCGCGCTCGGCCCGGGCGGCCTGTCCCGGGAGCGGGCCGGGTTCGAGGTCCGTGACGTGCACCCGTCGCACTACGGCCGGATGTGCCCGATCGAGACGCCGGAAGGCCCGAACATCGGCCTGATCGGCTCGCTGTCCTCGTACGCCCGGGTGAACGCGTTCGGCTTCGTCGAGACGCCGTACCGCAAGGTGAAGAACGGCAAGGTCACCGGCCAGGTCAACTACCTCACCGCGGACGAGGAGGACCGGCACGTCATCGCCCAGGCGAACACGCCGCTGGGCCCGAACGGGGAGTTCGAGGAGCGCCGCATCCTGGTCCGCCGCAAGGGCGGCGAGGTCGACTCCATCGGCCCGGAGGAAGTGGACTACATGGACGTGTCGCCGCGCCAGATGGTGTCGGTGGCCACCGCCATGATCCCGTTCCTGGAGCACGACGACGCCAACCGGGCGCTGATGGGCTCCAACATGCAGCGCCAGTCGGTGCCGCTGCTGCGCAGCGAGGCGCCGCTGGTGGGCACTGGGATGGAGTACCGCGCCGCGACCGACGCGGGCGACGTCATCCTGGCCGACAAGGCCGGCGTGGTGGAGGAGTCCTGCGCGGACTACGTCACCGTGGGCAACGACGACGGGACCCGCAACACCTACCTGGTGGCTAAGTTCCGCCGGTCCAACCAGGGCACCTGCTTCAACCAGAAGCCGGTGGTCACCGAGGGCCAGCGGATCAAGGCCGGCCAGGTCATCGCGGACGGCCCGTGCACCGACGAGGGCGAGATGGCGCTCGGCCGGAACCTGCTGGTCGCGTTCATGCCCTGGGAGGGGCACAACTACGAGGACGCGATCATCCTGTCCCAGCGTCTGGTCCAGGACGACGTCCTGTCCTCGATCCACATCGAGGAGCACGAGGTCAACGCCCGGGACACCAAGCTGGGCCCGGAGGAGATCACCCGGGACATCCCGAACGTCTCCGAAGAGGTGCTGGCGGACCTGGACGACCGCGGCATCATCCGGATCGGCGCCGAGGTGGTGACCGGGGACATCCTGGTCGGCAAGGTCACGCCCAAGGGCGAGACCGAACTCACCCCGGAGGAGCGGCTGCTGCGGGCTATCTTCGGCGAGAAGGCGCGGGAAGTCCGCGACACCTCGCTCAAGGTGCCGCACGGCGAGTCCGGCAAGGTGATCGGCGTCCGGGTGTTCACCCGGGAGGACGGCGACGAGCTGCCGCCTGGCGTGAACGAGCTGGTCCGGGTGTACGTGGCGGCCAAGCGGAAGATCACCGACGGTGACAAGCTGGCCGGCCGGCACGGGAACAAGGGCGTCATCGCCAAGATCCTGCCGATCGAGGACATGCCGTTCCTGCCCGACGGGACCCCGGTGGACATCGTGCTCAACCCGCTCGGTGTGCCCGGCCGGATGAACGTCGGCCAGGTGCTGGAGACCCACCTCGGCTGGGTGGCCAAGGCCGGCTGGCAGGTCAACGGGGACGACGCGGACTGGAAGAAGCATCTCCGCTCGATCAGCGCGGACGCGGCCGAGCCGGGTACTCCCGTGGCCACGCCGGTGTTCGACGGCGCCCGCGAGGAGGAGATCACCGGCCTGCTCGGCAGCACGCTGCCGAACCGGGACGGCGACCAGCTGGTCGGCGCCAGCGGCAAGGCCCAGCTGTTCGACGGCCGGACCGGAGAGCCGTTCAAGGACCCGATCTCAGTCGGTTACATCTACATCCTCAAGCTCCTGCACCTGGTGGATGACAAGATCCACGCGCGGTCAACGGGCCCTTACTCGATGATCACGCAGCAGCCACTCGGTGGTAAGGCCCAGTTCGGTGGGCAGCGGTTCGGCGAGATGGAGGTGTGGGCCCTGGAGGCCTACGGCGCCGCCTACGCCCTGCAGGAACTGCTCACCATCAAGTCCGACGACGTGCTCGGCCGGGTCAAGGTCTACGAGGCCATTGTCAAGGGCGAGAACATCCCGGAACCGGGCATCCCCGAGTCGTTCAAGGTACTCATCAAGGAGATGCAGTCGCTGTGCCTGAACGTGGAGGTGCTGTCCAGCGACGGCGCGGCCATCGAGATGCGCGACACCGATGAGGATGTCTTCCGCGCCGCGGAAGAACTCGGCATCGACCTGTCCCGGCGCGAGCCGAGCAGCGTTGAAGAGGTGTGAGGAAGCCGGGCGGCCCAGCCTGACCAGGGTCTGGGCCGCCGGCCGGTCTCCTCATCACAACTACCCAGGGGATAACACACGTGCTTGACGTCAACTTCTTCGACGACCTGCGTATCGGCCTGGCGACCGCTGACGACATCCGGCAGTGGTCGCACGGCGAAGTTAAGAAGCCGGAAACCATCAACTACCGCACCCTCAAGCCGGAGAAGGACGGGCTCTTCTGCGAGAAGATCTTCGGCCCGACCCGGGACTGGGAGTGCTACTGCGGCAAGTACAAGCGGGTCCGCTTCAAGGGCATCATCTGTGAGCGGTGTGGCGTCGAAGTCACCCGCGCCAAGGTGCGCCGGGAGCGGATGGGCCACATCGAGCTGGCCGCGCCGGTCACGCACATCTGGTACTTCAAGGGCGTGCCCAGCCGGCTCGGCTACCTGCTCGACCTGGCGCCCAAGGACCTGGAGAAGGTCATCTACTTTGCCGCGTACATGATCACGTACGTGGACGACGAGTCCCGTGGCCGGGACCTGCCGAGCCTTGAGGCCAAGATCTCGGTGGAGCGCGGCCAGCTGGAGCAGCGCCGGGACAGCGACATCGAGGCCCGCCAGGCCAAGCTGGAGAAGGACCTGGCCGAGCTGGAGGCCGCTGGGGCCAAGGGCGACGCCCGCCGCAAGCTCCGGGAGAGCTGCGACCGGGAGTGCCGCCAGATCCGGGACCGCGCGCAGCGCGAGATCGACCGGCTGGACGAGGTCTGGACCCGGTTCAAGAACCTCAAGGTCCAGGACCTGGAGGGCGACGAGCTGCTGTACCGCGAGATGCGCGACCGGTTCGGCCGCTACTTCCGCGGTGGCATGGGCGCCCAGGCCATCCAGGAGCGGCTGGCCAGCTTCGACCTCGAGGGCGAGGCGGCCAGCCTGCGCGAGACCATCCGCAGCGGCAAGGGCCAGCGCAAGGCGCGCGCGCTCAAGCGGCTCAAGGTGGTGTCCGCGTTCCTGTCCACCCGGAACAGCCCGATGGGCATGGTGCTCGACTGCATCCCGGTGATCCCGCCGGACCTGCGGCCGATGGTCCAGCTGGACGGTGGCCGGTTCGCCACCTCCGACCTGAACGACCTGTACCGCCGGGTGATCAACCGGAACAACCGGCTCAAGCGGCTGCTCGACCTCGGCGCGCCCGAGATCATCGTGAACAACGAGAAGCGGATGCTGCAGGAGGCCGTGGACTCGCTGTTCGACAACGGCCGCCGCGGCCGTCCGGTGACCGGGCCGGGCAACCGCCCGCTCAAGTCGCTGTCCGACATGCTCAAGGGCAAGCAGGGCCGGTTCCGGCAGAACCTGCTGGGCAAGCGGGTGGACTACTCCGGCCGTAGCGTCATCGTGGTCGGCCCGCAGCTCAAGCTGCACCAGTGCGGCCTGCCCAAGGAGATGGCCGTCGAGCTGTTCAAGCCGTTCGTGATGAAGCGCCTGGTTGACCTGAACCACGCGCAGAACATCAAGTCGGCCAAGCGGATGGTGGAGCGCGCCCGGCCAGTGGTGTGGGATGTGCTGGAAGAGGTCATCACCGAGCACCCGGTGCTGCTCAACCGGGCGCCGACGCTGCACCGGCTGGGCATCCAGGCGTTCGAGCCGCAGCTGGTCGAGGGCAAGGCGATCCAGATCCACCCGCTGGTCTGCACCGCGTTCAACGCCGACTTCGACGGCGACCAGATGGCGGTGCACCTGCCGCTGTCCGCCGAGGCGCAGGCCGAGGCGCGGATCCTGATGCTGTCCACCAACAACATCCTCAAGCCGGCCGACGGCAAGCCAGTGACCATGCCCACTCAGGACATGGTGATCGGGATCTACTGCCTGACCCGGGAAGCCGACGAGGCGCCGGGCCACGGCCGGGCGTTCGCCTCGGTGGCCGAGGCCACCATGGCCTACGACCAGGGTGAGCTGGACCTGCAGGCGACGATTCAGGTCCGGCTGACCGACTCCACGCCGCCGCCCGGGTTCACCCCGGCGGAGGGCTGGACCGAGGGTGCCCCGTTCCGGCTGGAGACCACGCTGGGCCGGTGCTACTTCAACGAGACGCTGCCCGGCAGCTTCCCGTTCGTCAACTACGAGGTTGGCAAGAAGCAGCTGTCCACCATCGTCAACGAGCTGGCCGAGAACTACCCCAAGGTCGAGGTGGCCGCCGCGCTCGACAACCTGAAGGACGCCGGGTTCCACTGGGCGACCCGGGCCGGCGTGACGATCGCGATCGAGGACGTGGTGGCGCCGCCGAACAAGGCCGAGATCCTCGAGGCCTACGAGAAGCGCGCGGACAAGGTGCAGCGGGAGTACGAGCGCGGCCTGATCACCGACGACGAGCGCCGTCAGGAGCTCATCGAGATCTGGACGCACGCGACCAACGACGTGGCCAAGGACATGGAGGCCGCGTTCCCCGAGACCAACTCGGTGTGGATGATGGTGCAGTCCGGCGCCCGCGGTAACCCGATGCAGGTCCGGCAGATCGCCGGCATGCGTGGCCTGGTCTCCAACCCCAAGGGTGAGACCATCCCGCGGCCGATCAAGTCCAGCTTCCGCGAGGGGCTGTCCGTGGTTGAGTACTTCATCTCGACGCACGGCGCCCGCAAGGGCCTGGCCGACACCGCGCTGCGCACCGCCGACTCCGGGTACCTCACCCGGCGCCTGGTGGACGTGGCGCAGGACGTCATCGTCCGGGAAGAGGACTGTGGCACCGACCGGTCGATCGTGATGAAGATCGCCGAGCCGGGGGCCGATGGGACGCTGCACAAGCTGCCGAACATCGAGAACACCGGCACCGGCCGGAGCGTCGCCGAGGAGATCGAGGTCGACGGCAAGGTCGTGGCCGAGGTCAACACCGACACGACCGAGACGCTGATCGATACCCTGGTCAACGCGGGGGTGGACTCGATCAGGACGTTCAGCGTGCTGGTCTGCGAGGCCAAGATCGGTGTCTGCGCCAAGTGCTACGGGCGGTCGCTGGCCACCGGCAAGCGGGTCAACGTCGGCGAGGCGGTCGGCATCGTGGCCGCGCAGTCGATCGGTGAGCCGGGTACCCAGCTGACCATGCGTACCTTCCACACCGGTGGTGTGGCCGGGCTGGACATCACCCACGGCCTGCCCCGGATCCAGGAGCTCTTCGAGGCCCGGATCCCCAAGGGCATGGCGCCGATCAGCGAGGTCGAGGGCCGGATCAAGATCGAGGAGACCGAGAAGACCCGGAAGATCCTCGTGGTCCCGGACGACGGTGGCGAGGAGATCGCTTACCAGGTGCCGATGCGGTCCCGGCTGATCGTCGCGGACGGCGACCACGTGCACGTTGGCCAGCAGCTGATCCAGGGCGCGGTCAACCCGCACGAGGTGCTCCGCATCCTGGGCTCCCGCGAGGTGCAGCTGCACCTGGTGCACGAGGTCCAGGAGGTGTACCGGTCGCAGGGTGTGTCCATCCACGACAAGCACATCGAGATCATCATCCGGCAGATGCTCAAGCGGGTGAACGTCCTCGAGTCCGGTGACACCGACCTGCTCCCCGGCGAGCTGGTCGAGCGGCCCCGGTTCGAGGAAGTCAACCGGTCCGTGGTGGAGCAGACCGGCACCCCGGCCTCCGGCCGGCCGGTGCTGATGGGCATCACCAAGGCGTCGCTGGCGACCGAGTCGTGGCTGTCCGCGGCTTCGTTCCAGGAGACGACCCGGGTGCTCACCGACGCGGCCATCCACGCCAAGTCGGACCCGCTGCTCGGCCTCAAGGAGAACGTAATCATCGGCAAGCTCATCCCGGCCGGTACCGGCATGCCGCGGTACCGGAGCGTCCGGGTCGAGCCCACCGACGACGCGCGCTCATCGGTGTACCCGGCCACCGCCTACGAGGAGACGCCGAGCTACGCGTTCGGCCAGGGCTCCGGCGAGGCGATCCCGCTCGAGGAGTACGACTTCGGTTCGTACAACAGGTAAGCGGGACTAGCACAGGTCGAGGCGCCCGGCGGCACACGCCGCCGGGCGCCTCGCCTTTTGTTTAGCTCCACCCTCTGGGGCAGGGGGAGTAGAAAGCTTTACCGACGGGAGGAGCCAGCTCATGGCGACCGAAGACAAGGCCCGCAACAAGGTCACCGAGATGAAGGGCAAGGCCAAGAAGGAGACCGGCAAGGCCATCGGCAACGAGCAGATGGAAGCCGAGGGCCAGGCCGACCAGGCCAAGGGCAACCTCAAGCAGGCCGGCGAAAAGGTCAAGGACGCCTTCAAGAAGTAACCGCCCCAGGAAGCCCGGGAGCCGCGAGCCCCCGGGTTTTCTCATCCTGAACGCCAGTACCCGCCCCGTCGCCGTGCTAGCGGGCCGAGGTGGTGGCGGCAGCCACAGCGCCGGCCATGGCCAGCGTCGTCTCCACTGCGGCGTCGCTGAGCGTGGCCCGCCGCGCGTGCGGGTCCACCGCGCCCAGCACGACCATCGACGTGGCATGCAGCAGATCCACCGCCGCCCCACCCCCCAGCACCACCGACCCGCCCGGGTCAGTAAGGAGGGTGACCGCAGTGACCCCAGCCTGCACCAGGTGCCGCACTCCCAGCACCCGCGCCACCCCGCAAGCCCGTCCCCCGGGCCGCTCCCCGGTAAGCCCAATCAGCAGCCCAGGCACCCCCACCAGCGCCACGCCATACCCCGCACGACCCAGCGTCACCAGCCACGCAACCGTGGTCTTAACCCCCTGGTTGCTCGGTCGCAGGCTCATCGTCCTCCTGACCCGAACCAGTGACGGCCAAGGCCTGGCCGGTGTGGGTGGTCCGCCAGGCGTTCAGCCAGGCGGGCCACCCAGTCCGGCCGGGGCCTCCGCAGTAGTCATTTAGCGAGTGCCCGGATCGCCAGCCCGCCCACGACCGCCGCACCCGCCGCAACCGCTCCCGTCACCGCCGGATGATGCGACATCCACAGCTGCGCACTGCGCTGGTGCGACTGGTCGTCGAACGCGCCGTGCGCGCCGTGATCACTGCCGTCCGGCCGGTCCACCGGGTCGAACAGGTTGTCCGGCCGGCTGCCCGCGGGCACCTCCTGCTTGGTCTGCTGCGAATCGAACCCGGTCTTGGCCAGGTACCGGTCCAGCAGCGCCGGGGCCAGCTTCTGCGCCAGCAGGGTAGCGGCGGTGCTGCCGCCGACCCAGTATTGCTTCCGCTCCGGGTGGTCCGCGGCGAACAGCACGCCGTGCGCGGCCACCTCGGGCTGGTAGATCGGCGGCACCGGCTGCGGGTGCCGGGGCAGCCGGGACAGCACCCAGGAGAATTGCGGCGTGTTCACGGCCGGCATCTGCACCACTGTCACGTGCACATTGGACCCCTCGTGCAGCAGTTCGCAGCGCAGCGACTCGGTGAACCCGTTGATCGCGTGCTTGGCCCCGCAATAGGCCGACTGCAGCGGGATGGCGCGCTCGCTGAGCGCGGAGCCGACCTGCACGATCGTGCCCGCCCCACGCGGCCGCATCCGGCTCAGCGCGGCCATGGTGCCGTGCACGAAGCCCAGGTAACTGACTTCGGTCACCCGGCGGAACTCGTCCGGGGTGATCTCGGCGAACGGTGCGAACACGGAAGCGAACGCCACGTTGATCCACACGTCGATGGGGCCGAACTGGGCCTCTATCTCGGTGGCCGCCTTCTCCACCTGGGCATGGTCGGCCACGTCGGTGGGCACGGCCAGCGCCTGCCCGCCCGCCTCGATCACATCCTGCGCGGCACCGTCCAGGCCGGCCTGGCCGCGGGCGATCAGGCCCACGCTGGCGCCCCGGGCTCCGTACAGCCGCGCGGTGGCCCGGGCGATGCCGGCGCTGGCCCCGGTGATGACAACTGTCTGGGTCATGAAAGGTCCTGTCCCTCTGGAATACCGACTGGGCCGCCGGTGTTGCTCCTCCTGGGAGCAGGGGACTGGCGACCAGTTCTCCCGCTACCCGGCAGGCGTGGTTTCACCGTTGCAGGCAGGAAAAAGGCGCCGGATCCGGTCACTCTGGCCGTGATCACGGTTCGCTTTGCCTGTTGGCAAAAGGTTGGGTACGCTAAGGCATCGTGCCCGTGTTGAGCGGGCGCGCGTGCGCTAGCGGACCGTAACGCCAGTGCCAGACGGCAGGGATCATGACCTCTCGCCCGACGGTGCGGTGTGGCGAGTGACCAGGCGTGCGGGCCTTTTCCTCTCTCGACTCAAGGCTCCTGCGGGAGCCTGTGTCCCGTGGACATTGCGACACACCCGACCGCGGGGGTCGGAGGGGCAAGGAAAACGGCAGGTCAGAGGCGCCCAAAGCGCCCCGGATAGCCTGCGCCCCTGGGGTGCAGGAACAAGTGCAGGAACGAGCTAAAGAAGACGTCGCGCCAACGGCGCGCCAGGAAAGACGGAGACGCGGTGCCCACGATCCAGCAGCTGGTCCGCAAGGGCCGCCAGGACAAGGTGGCTAAGACCACTACCCCGGCCCTGAAGGGCAGTCCTCAGCGCCGTGGTGTCTGCACGCGCGTTTACACGACTACGCCGAAGAAGCCGAACTCTGCGCTGCGCAAGGTGGCCAGGGTCCGGCTGACCAGCCAGATCGAGGTCACCGCCTACATCCCTGGGGTCGGCCACAACCTGCAGGAGCACTCCATCGTGCTGGTTCGCGGTGGCCGGGTGCGCGACCTGCCGGGTGTGCGCTACAAGATCATCCGGGGCGCCCTCGACACCCAGGGTGTGCGCAACCGTAAGCAGGCACGCAGCCGCTACGGCGCGAAGAAGGAGAAGAGCTGACATGCCGCGTAAGGGGCCTGCGACCAAACGGCAGCTCGTCACCGATCCGGTGTACGGGTCGCCGCTGGTGACCGCGCTGGTGAACAAGGTGCTGCGCAGCGGCAAGCGTTCACTGGCCGAGCGGATCGTGTACGGCGCGCTCGAGGGCGCCAAGGAGCGGACAGGCAACGACCCGGTGGTCACGCTCAAGCGCGCGCTGGACAACGTGAAGCCGACCCTGGAGGTCCGCAGCCGCCGGGTTGGCGGCGCCACCTACCAGGTGCCGGTCGAGGTGCGGGCGTCGCGCAGCACCACGCTGGCGCTGCGCTGGCTGGTCTCGTACTCCCGGTCGCGGCGCGAGAAGACCATGACCGAGCGGCTGATGAACGAGCTGCTCGATGCGAGCAACGGCCTCGGGGCGAGCGTGAAGCGCCGCGAGGACACCCACAAGATGGCCGAATCCAACAAGGCGTTCGCGCATTACCGCTGGTAACGCGCGGGCCAACTCGGCCGACGACTGACGAAGCAGCGAGGAATCAAGAAGTGGCGACCCAGACCGCCGTAGAGCTTGCCAAGGTCCGCAACATCGGGATCATGGCGCACATCGACGCGGGTAAAACCACGACCACCGAGCGGATCCTGTTCTACACCGGCATCAACTACAAGATCGGTGAGGTCCATGAGGGCGCGGCCACCATGGACTGGATGGAGCAGGAGCAGGAGCGCGGGATCACCATTACGTCCGCGGCGACCACGACCAACTGGCGCGATCACACCATCAACATCATCGACACCCCCGGCCACGTCAACTTCACGGTTGAAGTCGAGCGGTCGCTGCGGGTGCTCGACGGGGCGGTCGCCGTCTTCGACGGCGTCGCCGGGGTGGAGCCGCAGTCGGAGACGGTGTGGCGGCAGGCGGACCGGTACGGCGTGCCGCGTATCTGCTTCGTCAACAAGATGGACCGGGTCGGCGCGGAGTTCCACCGCTGCGTCGAGATGATCACTGACCGGCTTGGCGCCACCCCGCTGGTCATCCAGCTGCCGTGGGGCGTCGAGTCGGACTTCCGCGGCGTCATCGACCTGGTCCGGATGCGGGCTCTGCTCTGGCAGACCGAGGGCAAGGGCGACAAGTACGACGTGGTGGGCATTCCCGATGACCACGCCGAGGCGGCCCGGGAGTGGCGCGACAAGCTGCTCGAGACCATCGCCGAGAACGACGAAGAGATGATGGAGCTGTACCTGGAGGGCGTCGAGCCCGACGTGGACCAGCTCAACGCCGCCATCCGGCGCGCCACCGTCGCGGGCGGGGTCACCCCGGTGCTGTGCGGCAGCGCGTTCAAGAACAAGGGCGTGCAGCCGATGCTGGACGCGATCGTGGACTACCTGCCCAGCCCGGTGGACATCCCACCGGTCAAGGGACACGAGGTGGGCAACGAGGAGCAGGCCGTGCTGCGCAAGGCCGACCCGTCCGAGCCGTTCGCCGCGCTGGCGTTCAAGATCATGTCGGACCAGCACCTCGGCAAGCTGACCTACATCCGGGTCTACTCCGGCACCCTGGAGGCAGGCTCGAACGTGCTCAACACCGCTAAGGGCCGCCGGGAGCGGATCGGCAAGATCTACCAGATGCACGCCAACAAGCGCGAGGAGCGCCCGACGGCGGTGGCTGGGCAGATCGTGGCCGTGATGGGGCTCAAGGACACGTCCACCGGGGACACCCTGAGTGACCCGGCCAAGCAGGTGATCCTGGAGTCGATGACCTTCCCGGCGCCCGTCATCAACGTGGCCATCGAGCCGAGGACCAAGGGCGACCAGGACAAGCTGGGCACCGCGATCCAGCGGCTGGCCGAAGAGGACCCGACCTTCCAGGTCCGCACCGACGAGGAGACCGGGCAGACGATCATCTCTGGGATGGGCGAGTTGCATCTCGAGGTCCTGGTGGACCGGATGCGCCGGGAGTTCCGCGTCGAGGCCAACATCGGCCGCCCGCAGGTTGCCTACCGGGAGACCATCCGCAAGAAGGTCGAGAAGGTCGACTACACGCACAAGAAACAGACCGGCGGCGCCGGCCAGTACGCGCGGGTGGTCATCAACCTGGAGCCGACCGGCGGCGACGGCGGCGGCTACGAGTTCGAGAACAAGATCACCGGAGGCCGCATCCCGCGGGAGTACATCCCGTCGGTGGACTCGGGCTGCCAGGAGGCCGCCGAGTTCGGTGTCCTGGCCGGCTACCCGATGGTGGACGTGCGGGTCACGCTCACCGACGGTGCCTACCACGAGGTGGACTCGTCCGAGCTCGCCTTCAAGATCGCTGGTTCGATGGCGTTCAAGAAGGCGGCCGGGCACGCGGACCCCGTGCTGCTCGAGCCGGTGATGGCCGTCGAGGTCAGGACCCCGGACGACTACATGGGCGACGTGATCGGCGACCTGAACAGCCGGCGTGGCCAGATTCAGGCCATGGAGGAGCGCTCCGGCGTCCGCGTGGTCAAGGCCAACGTGCCGCTGTCCGAGATGTTCGGCTATGTGGGTGATCTGCGCAGCCGGACTCAGGGCCGGGCGGACTACAGCATGCAGTTCGACTCGTATGCCGAGGTCCCGCCCAGCATCGCCAAGGAGATCATCGCCAAGGCCCGTGGTGAGTAACCACAGGTAACACAAACGTCAATCAGAAGAACGGCGCAACGAGGAAGCGCCCTGGCCCCACCGCCGGTGGGGACGATCGCAACGAGGAGAAACAGTGGGCAAGGCCAAGTTCGAGCGGACCAAGCCGCACGTGAACATCGGCACCATCGGGCACATCGACCACGGCAAGACCACCCTGACCGCGGCGATCACCAAGGTGCTGCACGATAAGTATCCCGACATCAACCCCTTCACTCCCTTCGACCAGATCGACAACGCGAAGGAAGAGAAGGAGCGCGGGATCACCATCTCGATCTCGCACGTCGAGTACCAGACCGACAAGCGGCACTACGCGCACGTGGACTGCCCGGGTCACGCGGACTACATCAAGAACATGATCACTGGTGCCGCGCAGATGGACGGGGCAATCCTGGTGGTCGCCGCCACCGACGGCCCGATGCCGCAGACCCGTGAGCACGTGCTGCTGGCCCGCCAGGTCGGCGTGCCGTACATCGTGGTCGCGCTGAATAAGGCCGACATGGTGGACGACGAGGAGATCCTGGAGCTGGTCGAGCTCGAGGTACGCGAGCTGCTCACCACCTACGAGTTCCCCGGCGACGACGTCCCGGTGATCCGCGTCTCCGCGCTCAAGGCGCTGGAGGGCGACGCTGAGTGGGGCGCCAAGGTCATCGAGCTCATGGAGGCCTGTGACGACAGCATTCCCGAGCCGGTCCGGGACACCGAGAAGCCGTTCCTGATGCCGGTCGAGGATGTGTTCTCGATCACCGGCCGCGGCACCGTGGTGACCGGCCGGATCGAGCGCGGCAAGGTGCACACCTCCGAGGAAGTCGAGATCATCGGCATCAAGGAGAAGGCCCAGCGGACCACGGTCACCGGTGTGGAGATGTTCCACAAGATCCTGGACGAGGGCCAGGCCGGGGACAACGCGGGCCTGCTGCTGCGCGGCATCAAGCGCGAGGATGTGGAGCGCGGCCAGGTCGTCATCAAGCCGGGCACCAACACCCCGCACACCGAGTTCGAGGGCCAGGTCTACATCCTGTCCAAGGACGAGGGCGGACGGCACACTCCGTTCTTCAACAACTACCGCCCGCAGTTCTACTTCCGGACCACGGACGTGACGGGCGTCGTCCACCTGCCCGAGGGCACCGAAATGGTGATGCCCGGCGACAACACCGAGATGCGCGTCGAGCTGATCCAGCCCATCGCCATGGAGGAGGGGCTCCGCTTCGCTATCCGCGAGGGCGGCCGCACCGTTGGCGCCGGCCGGGTCACCAAGATTATTAAGTAGTGAATCCGCCGCCCCCGGCCACCGGCCGGGGGCGGCGGACACTGCGCGCGAACGCAGAACCGGCCTACGGAACGAAGGAATCGAAGGCACATGGCGGGACAAAAGATCCGCATCCGGCTCAAGGCTTATGACCACGAGGTCATCGACAGCTCGGCGCGGAAGATCGTTGACACGGTGACGCGCACCGGCGCGCGGGTTGCCGGGCCTGTCCCGCTGCCCACCGAGAAGAACGTCTACTGCGTCATCCGCTCGCCGCACAAGTACAAGGACTCGCGGGAGCACTTCGAGATGCGCACGCATAAGCGGCTGATCGACATCATCGACCCCACGCCGAAGACCGTTCAACTCGCTGATGCGGCTGGATCTGCCCGCCGGCGTTGACATCGAGATCAAGCTCTGAGGAACGCACCGACATGACCAAGCACATCAAGGGCGTGCTCGGCACGAAGCTCGGCATGAGCCAGGTCTTCGACGCCGAAGGGCGCATGGTTCCCGTCACGGTTATCGAGGCGGGTCCCTGCGTGGTGACCGCGGTGCGCACTCCGGACGCCAACGGGTACTCCGCGGTGCAGCTGGGCTACGGCGAGGTCGACCCGCGCCGGGTCAACCAGCCGCTGGCCGGCCACTTCGCCAAGGCCGCCGTGACGCCGCGCCGGTACCTGGCCGAGCTCAGGACCAATGACGCCACCGACTACACCCTCGGCCAGGAAGTCACCGCCGAGACTTTCGCCGCGGGCGACCTGGTCAACGTGACCGGGCGGAGCAAGGGCAAGGGCACCGCGGGCGTGATGAAGCGGCACGGCTTCAAGGGTTTGAGCGCCTCGCACGGCACCCAGCGCAAGCACCGCTCGCCCGGGTCGATCGGCGGCTGCGCCACCCCGGGCCGGGTGTTCAAGGGCGTGCGGATGGCTGGCCGGATGGGCAGCGCCCGCACCACCACACCGAACCTGACCGTGCACGCGGTGGACGCCGAGCGCGGGCTGCTGCTGATCCGCGGGGCGGTGCCCGGTCCCAAGGGCGGGCTGATCCTGGTCCGCAGCGCGATCCGGGCCGCCCAGTCCGCCACCAAGGAGGCCTCGTGAGCACCACCGTCAGCGTCGTCTCCCCGTCCGGCGCCAAGAACGCCAAGAGCCAGGACGTTGAGCTGCCCGATGAGATCTTCGGCGCGAAGGTCAATGTGCCGCTGATGCACCAGGTCGTGGTGGCCCAGGAGGCCGCGGCCCGGCAGGGCACGCATGCCACCAAGACCCGTGGCCTGGTCCGCGGCGGCGGCCGGAAGCCGTACCGGCAGAAGGGCACCGGCCGGGCCCGCCAGGGCAGCGTCCGGGCGCCGCAGTACACCGGCGGCGGCACCGTGCACGGCCCGCAGCCCCGGTCCTACGTGCAGCGGACCCCGAAGAAGATGAAGACTGCCGCGCTCCGCGGTGCGCTGTCCGACCGGGCCAGCAACGGCCGGGTCGCGGTGGTCAGCCAGTTCGTCGAGGGCGACGTGCCCAGCACCAGCGGCGCACTGGACGTGCTGCGCGCCGCGATCGGGCTGCTCGCCGAGAAGCGGCTGGTCAAGGTGCTGGTCGTCACCCAGCCCGACGACGAGCTGGCCTGGAAGAGCCTGCGCAACGTACCCAGCGTCCGGCTGCTGGCGGTGGGCCAGCTGAACACCTACGACGTTCTGGCCAGTGAGCACGTGGTGTTCACCCAGGCGGCGCTGGAGCAGCTCACCGGCCGCGAGGCGGTGCCGGCCAAGAAGGACGCGGCGCCGGCCAAGAAGGACGCGCCGTCGGCCAAGAAGGACGCGCCGTCGGCCAAGGAGGACGCGGCGCCGGCCAAGAAGACGGCCAAGAAAGAGGATGAGCAGTGAGCGCGACCCGGATCCACAATCCCCGCGACATCCTGCTGCGGCCGATCATCTCGGAGAAGACCTACCGGCTCGCGGACGATGGCAAGTACACCTTCCTGGTGCCGCAGGACGCCAACCGGACCGAGGTCCGGCAGGCCGTCGAGGCCATCTTCGGCGTCAAGGTGACCGGGGTGAACACGCTCAACCGGCCGGGCAAGCGGCGCCGCACCCGGTACGGCTGGGGCCAGCGGCCGTCCACCAAGCGGGCCATCGTCAGCCTGGCCGAGGGTGAGCGGATCGACGTCTTCGGCGGACCGGTCAGCTAGCGCGGCCAGATAGAGGAGCTTGAGCACACATGGCTATCCGCAAGTACAAGCCGACGACCCCGGGACGGCGGGGCGCGAGCGGCGCGGACTTCTCCGAGCTCACCCGCAGTGAGCCGGAGAAGTCGCTGGTCCGCCCGCTGTCCTCGAAGGGCGGCCGGAACGTGCACGGCCGGATCACCGCGCGGCACCAGGGTGGCGGGCACAAGCGTTCGTACCGGCTGATCGACTTCCGGCGCAACGACAAGGACGGCGTGCCGGCCAAGGTCGCACACATCGAGTACGACCCCAACCGGACGTCCCGGATCGCGCTGCTGCACTACGCCGACGGCGAGAAGCGGTACATCCTCTGCCCGGAGGGGCTGGCCCAGGGCGACCGGGTGGAGAACGGCCCGGGCTCGGACATCCGGCCGGGTAACTGCCTGCCGCTGCGGAACATCCCGACCGGCACCGTGGTGCACGCGATTGAGCTGCGCCCGGGCGGCGGGGCCAAGATCGCCCGGTCGGCCGGCTCCGGTGTCCAGCTGCTGGCCAAGGACGGCGGGTTCGCCCAGCTGCGGATGCCGTCCGGTGAGATCCGCCGGGTTGACGCGGCCTGCCGGGCCACCGTCGGCGAGGTCGGCAACTCGGAGCAGGGCAACATCAAGCTCGGCAAGGCGGGCCGCAACCGGTGGAAGGGACACCGTCCCTCGGTGCGCGGTGTCGCGATGAACCCGGTCGACCACCCGCTCGGCGGTGGCGAGGGTAAGAGCTCCGGCGGCCGGCACCCGGTCAGCCCGTGGGGCAAGCCCGAGGGCCGGACCCGGCAAGCAAACAAGTCCAGCGACCGGATGATCGTCCGCAGGCGCAGCAAGAAGAAGCGGTAGGAGCACTAAGCGATGCCTCGTAGCCTAAAGAAGGGCCCGTTCGTCGACGACCACCTGATTAAGAAGGTGGACGCGCAGAACGACGCCGGAACCCGGAACCTGATCAAGACGTGGTCACGGCGTTCCATGATCGTTCCGGCCATGCTGGGCCACACGATCGCGGTGCACGACGGCCGCAAGCATGTGCCGGTGTTCATCACCGAGGCCATGGTCGGCCACAAGCTCGGTGAGTTCGCGCCGACGCGCACGTTCCGCAGCCACGTCAGGGATGACCGGCGCAGCCGCCGCTAGGCCGCATCTGCGCAGACAGAGAGAGCGAGTAAGACAGATGGAAGCAAGGGCAAAGGCGCGGTATGTCCGCGTCACGCCGCGGAAGGCCCGCCGTGTGGTGGACCTCATCCGTGGCCTGCCTGCTACCGATGCGCAGGCGGTGCTCCAGTTCGCGCCGCAGTCGGCCAGTGACCCGGTAGGCAAGGTGCTGGCCAGCGCCATTGCCAACGCCGAGTACGGCCAGCAGGTGGACGCCGACTCGCTCGTGGTCAGCCGGGCGTGGGTGGACGAGGGCCCGACGCTGAAGCGGTTCCGGCCACGCGCCCAGGGCCGCGGCTACCGGATCAACAAGCGGACCAGCCACATCACGGTGATCGTGTCCGATGAAGCCCAGGGGAGGTCCCGCTAGTGGGGCAGAAAGTGAACCCGCACGGGTTCCGGCTGGGCATCACCACCGACTTCAAGAGCCGGTGGTATGCCGACAAGCTGTACAAGGACTACGTCGCGGAAGATGTGGCCATCCGCCGGATGTTGCAGCGCGGCATGGAGCGGGCCGGCATCTCCAAGGTGGAGATCGAGCGCACCAGGGACCGGGTCCGGGTGGACATCCACACCGCGCGGCCGGGCATCGTCATCGGCCGCCGCGGCGCCGAAGCCGACCGGATCCGCAGTGACCTGGAGAAGCTGACCGGCAAGCAGATCCAGCTGAACATCCTCGAGGTGAAGAACCCGGAGACCGACGCGCAGCTCGTCGCGCAGGGCGTGGCCGAGCAGCTGTCCAGCCGGGTGTCCTTCCGCCGGGCGATGCGCAAGGCCATGCAGACGACGATGAAGAGCCCGGGCGCCAAGGGCATCCGGGTGCAGTGCTCCGGCCGTCTCGGCGGCGCGGAGATGTCCCGGTCCGAGTTCTACCGCGAGGGCCGGGTACCGCTGCACACGCTGCGTGCGGACATCGACTACGGCTTCTACGAGGCCCGGACGACGTTCGGCCGGATCGGCGTGAAGGTCTGGATCTACCGCGGCGAGGCGCCGCAGACCCGGGCCGAGCGCGAGGCGGCCGCGGCCGCCCTGCGGGCCGGCCAGCGCCGGGACCGGCCGACCGGACCGCAGCGGCGGCGGCGTCCCGAGGGCGCCGACCGCGGCGACCGGGCGCCGGGCGGCGACCGCCCCGACCGGGGCGGAGCGGACCAGGCGCCCGCCGGCCAGGCCAGCACGCCCGCACCGACCGCGGCGACCGCACCGGCCGAGGCGGCGCCCGCGGCGACCAGCGGTGAGGAGGGCTGAGTCATGCTTATCCCGCGCAGGGTCAAGCACCGCAAGCAGCACCGGCCGGACCGGCACGGGGCGGCCAAGGGCGGCACCCGGGTGGCCTTCGGTGAGTACGGCATCCAGGCGCTGGAGCACGCGTACGTGACCAACCGGCAGATCGAGGCTGCCCGTATCGCGATGACCCGGCACATCCGCCGTGGCGGCAAGGTGTGGATCACCATCTACCCGGACCGCCCGCTGACCAAGAAGCCGGCTGAGACCCGGATGGGGTCCGGCAAGGGCTCGCCGGAGTGGTGGGTGGCCAACGTCAAGCCAGGCCGGGTGATGTTCGAGCTGTCCGGGGTGGCCGAGCCGGTGGCCCGCGAGGCACTCCGCCGGGCCATGCACAAGCTGCCAATGAAAACTAAGTTCGTGAAGCGCGAAGTGGGTGAGGCGTGATGGCTGGACTGGCCGCCACTGACCTCCGGAACTCCTCCGAGGAAGAACTCGACAGCAAGCTGGCCGAGGCCAAGACCGAGCTGTTCAACTTGCGGTTCCAGGCCGCGACCGGGCAGCTGGAGAGCCACGGGCGGCTGCGCGCCGTCCGGAAAGAGATCGCCCGCATCTACACCGTGAAGCGGGAACGCGAGCTCGGCATCGTGACGCTGGTGCAGGAGGCGGAAGAGAGTGAGTGACGTGCAGCAGGACGCGGCCCTGGTCCGTGGCTACCGCAAGGTCCGCGAGGGCTACGTGGTCAGCGACAAGATGGACAAGACCGTGGTGGTCGAGGTCGAGGACCGGGTCAAGCACCCGAAGTACGGCAAGATCATCCGGCGGACTAAGAGGTACATCGCACACGACGGCGAGAACACGTGCGGCGTCGGCGACCGGGTGCGGCTGATGGAAACCAGGCCGCTGTCCGCGACGAAGCGCTGGCGCGTCGCGGAAATCCTGGAGAAGGCCAAGTAACAACCACCCGCGGGGCGCGGGCCCCGCGAGACCCCGGCGTCAGGAAGCAGGAGTTGACGTGATCCAGCAGGAGTCGCGGCTTAAAGTCGCCGACAACACCGGAGCCAAGGAGATCTTGTGTATCCGTGTGCTCGGCGGCTCTGGCCGGCGATACGCGGGCATCGGTGATGTCATCGTGGCGACAGTGAAGGATGCCCTTCCCGGTGCCGGGGTGAAGAAGGGCGATGTCGTCAAGGCGGTCGTGGTGCGCACCCGCAAGGAGCGCCGCCGCGGCGACGGCTCGTACATCCGGTTTGACGAGAACGCTGCCGTGCTGATCCGGGACGGCGGGGACCCGCGCGGTACCCGCATCTTCGGCCCGGTCGGCCGCGAGCTGCGCGAGAAGCGGTTCATGCGGATCATCTCGCTCGCGCCGGAGGTGCTGTGATGGCAGCCAGCAGGAAGGCCGGGATGGCTAAGAAGAACAGTGCGGCGAAGCCGGCCCGCATGAAGATCAAGAAGGGCGATCACGTGCTCGTCATCGCGGGCAAGGACGTGGGCCGCGAGGGCACGGTCATCCTGGCCGACCCGGAGCGGCAGCGGGTCCTGGTCCAGGGCGTCAACATGGTCCGCAAGAACAAGAAGGTGGATTACCAGGGGCAGCGTGGTGCCAAGACCGGCGGCATCGTGAACACCGAGGCCCCGATCCACGTGAGCAACGTGCAGCTGATCGACCCGGACACCAAGAAGCCGGCCCGGGCCGGGTTCCGCTACGAGGAAGACGGCACCAAGGTGCGGATCTCCCGTGCGGGCGGTAAGGACTTCTGATGACGACCACGACTGAGCAGGCACCAGCCCGGCAGCAGCACCCCACGCCGCGGCTCAAGGAGCGCTACCGGCAGGAGATCGCGCCGGCCATGCGCGAAGAGTTCAGCTACGCCAACGTAATGAAGATCCCCACGGTGACCAAGATCGTGGTGAACATGGGCGTCGGCGAGGCGGCCCGGGACGCCAAGCTGATCGAGGGCGCCATCCGGGACCTGACGCTGATCACCGGGCAGAAGCCCGCGGTGGCCCGGGCCCGGAAGTCGATCGCCCAGTTCAAGCTGCGCGAGGGCATGCCGATCGGGGCGCACGTGACGCTGCGTGGCGACCGGATGTGGGAGTTCCTGGACCGGCTGCTGTCGCTGGCCCTGCCCCGGATCCGCGACTTCCGCGGGCTGTCCGACCGGCAGTTCGACGGCCGGGGCAACTACACGTTCGGGCTGAACGAGCAGCTGATGTTCCATGAGATCGACGCGGACCAGGTGGACCGGCAGCGCGGCATGGACGTGACCGTGGTAACCACCGCGACGAATGACGAAGAGGGCCGCGCCCTGCTGCGGCGGCTCGGATTCCCGTTCAGGGAGAGCTGAGGAATGGCGAAGAAGGCACTAGTTGTCAAGGCGAACCGGAAGCCCAAGTTCAAGGTGCGCGGGTACACCAGGTGCTCGCGCTGCGGGCGTCCGCGCGCCGTATACCGCAGGTTCGGCCTCTGCCGGATCTGCTTCCGCTCGATGGCCCACCGCGGTGAGCTGCCGGGCATCACGAAATCAAGCTGGTAATTAACGCCAGTACGAAGTAGCGACCAACCTGGGCGCGCGGAGACCGCGCCCACTGACCACGCCGCAGGTCCCAGTGGGAAACCACGGCGAGGAGGGCCACCAGGCCATGACGATGACCGATCCGATCGCAGACATGCTGGCTCGTCTGCGCAATGCCAACTCGGCGTACCACGACACGGTGGGCATGCCCAGCTCCACGATCAAGGTCCGGATCGCGGAGATCCTCAAGCAGGAGGGCTACATAGCCGGCTTCGCGGTGGAAGATGCCGAGGTGGGCAAGAGCCTCGTGGTGTCGCTGAAGTACGGGCCGACCCGGGAGCGCTCCATCGCGGGCATCAAGCGGGTGTCCAAGCCGGGCCTGCGGGTGTACGCGAAGAAGGACAATCTGCCCCGGGTGCTCGGCGGCCTCGGCATCGCTATCATCTCCACCTCGAATGGCCTGATGACGGACAAGCAGGCGAACAAGCGTGGCGTGGGCGGGGAAGTCCTCGCCTACGTCTGGTAGGGAGACCGCGATGTCACGAATCGGACGGCTCCCGGTGGAGATCCCCGGGGGTGTTGACGTATCCATCGACGGCCAGGCGGTCAGCGTCACGGGCCCCAAGGGCAACCTGGCGCTGGAACTGCCCCCGCCGATCGAGATCTCCCGGGAAGACAGCACGCTGAAGGTGACCCGGCCCAACGACGAGGGCAAGGTGCGCGCGCTGCACGGGCTGTCCCGCACGCTGGTGCAGAACATGGTCACCGGGGTCACCCAGGGCTACAGCAAGACGCTGGAGATCGTCGGGGTCGGCTACCGGGTGCAGGCCCGCGGCGCGAACCTCGAGTTCCAGCTGGGCTTCAGCCACCCGGTCACGGTGACCCCGCCGGATGGCATCACGTTCCGCGTCGAGACCCCTACCCGGCTGGTTGTCGAAGGCATCGACAAGCAGTTGGTGGGTGAGGTCGCGGCCAACATACGCAAGCTGCGCAAGCCTGACCCGTACAAGGGCAAGGGCATCCGCTACCAGGGCGAGCAGATCCGGCGCAAGGTCGGGAAGGCTGGGAAGTAACCGATGGCTGGCACGAAGACCAGGGCGCACGGCCGCAGTGCCGCGCGCAACCGGCGGCACCTGCGGGTGCGCAAGAAGGTGCTGGGCAGCGCCGAGCGGCCGCGGCTGATCGTCAGCCGGTCGGCGCGGCACACCATGGTCCAGCTGATCGACGACGGCACGGGCCGGACACTCGCATCCGCATCTACCCTGGAAGAGTCGCTCCGCGGGGCCGACGGGGACAAGACGGCCAAGGCGCGTGAGGTGGGCAAGCTGCTCGCCGAGCGGGCCAAGGCGGCCGGCGTCGATGCGGCCGTGTTTGACCGGGCAGGCTGGGCCTACCACGGGCGGATCGCCGCCCTGGCCGACGCCGCCCGCGAAGGTGGCCTGTCCCTATGAGCTTTAAGACACACGAGAGAAGGAACATCTGATGGCAGGAGGACCGCGGCGCGGCGGTGGCGAACGGCGTGACCGCCGTGACGATCGCCGCGGCGGTGCCGCCGACAAGGGCACGGCCTACCTGGAGCGGGTAGTCACCATCAACCGGGTGGCCAAAGTGGTTCAGGGTGGCCGGCGGTTCAGCTTCACCGCGCTGGTCATCGTGGGCGATGGCAACGGCATGGTGGGCGTGGGCTATGGCAAGGCCAAGGAGGTGCCCGCGGCCATCGCCAAGGGCGTCGAGGCGGCCAAGAAGGCGTTCTTCCGGGTGCCCCGGATCGCGGGCACGATCCCGCACACCGTGCAGGGTGAGGAGTCCGCTGGCGTGGTGCTGCTCAAGCCGGCCAGCCCGGGGACCGGCGTCATCGCCGGCGGCCCGGTGCGGGCCGTGCTGGAGTGCGCGGGCGTGCACGACGTGCTGTCCCGCTCGCTCGGCTCGTCCAACCCGATCAACGTCGTGCACGCGACCGTGGCCGCGCTGAAAAGCCTGAAGCGGCCCGAGGAGATCGCGGCCCGGCGCGGGCTTCCGATCGAGGACGTGGCCCCGGCGGCCATGCTGCGCGCCCGCGCGGCAGCGGCCAGCTCCGGTGCCGCGTCCGGTAACAGCTGAGCGGAGCAGGGTGATGGCACAGCTGAAGGTAACCCAGACCCGGTCGGAGATCGGGGGCACCAAGGCGCAGCGTGCTTCGTTGCGCTCATTGGGGCTGAAACGGATCGGGCAGTCGGTCGTCAAGGACGACCGGCCCGAGTTCCGCGGCATGATCAACGCGGTGCGGCACCTCGTCACCGTCGAGGAGGTTGACTGACATGCTGAGGATCCATCATCTGCGCCCGGCCGCGGGCTCGCGCACCGAGCGCACCCGGGTCGGCCGCGGCCAGGCGTCCAAGGGCAAGACCGCGGGCCGCGGGACCAAGGGGACCAAGGCCCGCGGTCGGGTGCACCTGGGCTTTGAGGGCGGCCAGATGCCGCTGCAGCGCCGGGTGCCGAAGCTGAAGGGCTTCTCCAACTCCCGGTTCAAGACCACCTATCAAGTGATCAACACCGGCCGGCTGCACCGAGCTGTACCCGAAGGGTGGCGACGTGACCCCGGAGGACCTGGCGGCCAAGGGCGCGGTCCGGCCCGGCCAGCTGGTCAAGGTGCTGGGCCAGGGTGACGCCGGAGCGGCGCTGCGGGTGACCGCGCACGCCTTCTCGGCCTCCGCCCGGGAGAAGATCACCGCGGCTGGAGGGACGGTCACTGAGCTGTGATGCGCGGGCCGGCCGGGCGACCATCCCGGCTGGCCGTCGCGGTGCACGCTGCGGAGCGTCAATGGCCCACCAGCGCACAGTCATCGTCACTGAGCGCAGGGGGCTGTTACAGTGCTGCGGACGCGTTACACTGCGGCGCACCGGCGGCCGGTGCCACCCCCCGGGCAGGCACGGCCCGACCCCGTTGACCGATCTACTTGAGGACGGCGCATGCTGACCGCGTTCCTGCAGGCCTTCCGGACGCCTGACCTGCGCAAAAAGCTGCTGTTCACGCTCGGCATCCTGGCCGTGTTCCGGCTGGGCGCGGCGATACCGACCCCGGGCATCTCCGAGAAAGCGGTGCAGTTCTGCACCGGCCTGGAGAAGACCAGCAGCGCGGCGGGCGTGTACCAGCTGGTCAACTTGTTCAGTGGTGGCGCACTGCTCCGGCTGTCCGTGTTCGCCCTGGGCATTATGCCGTACATCACGGCCAGCATCATCCTGCAACTGCTCGCCGTGGTCATTCCGCGGCTGGAGACGCTGCGCCAGGAGGGCCAGGCCGGCCAGGCGAAGATCACCCAGTACACCCGGTACCTGACAATCGGGCTGGCCATCCTGCAGTCCACCGGCATCGTGGCCTACACCCGGTCCGGCAACCTGTTCTCCGGCTGCACCGAGCAGCTGATCCCGCACCCGTCGGTGTTCACCATCGCCACCATGGTGATCACCATGACGTCAGGGACCGCGGTCATCATGTGGCTGGGCGAGCTGATCACCGACCGCGGCGTCGGCAACGGCATGTCCGTGCTGATCTTCACCACCGTCATCTCCCAGATGGCGGGCTACATGGTGGACGTGTACAACTCCAAGCACATCATCGTGACGGCGGTGGTGGCCCTGGTCGCGGTGGCCATCGTGGCCTTCGTGGTCTTCATGGAGCAGGCCCAGCGCCGGATCCCGGTGCAGTACGCCAAGCGCATGGTGGGCCGCAAGATGTACGGCGGGACGTCTACCTATATCCCGCTCAAGGTCAACCAGGCGGGCGTCATCCCGGTCATCTTCGCCTCGTCGCTGCTGTACATCCCGATCCTGGCGGCCGGGCTGTTCGGCAACAAGAACCATCCCTCACGCTGGGTCAACTGGATCGACAACAACCTCGGCAACGGGGTAACCGGTGACTCCGCCCTGTACATGGGCTTGTTCTTCGTCCTGATCATCTTCTTTACCTACTTCTACGTATCCATCACCTTCAACCCGACGGAGGTGGCGGACAACATGAAGAAGTACGGCGGCTTCATCCCTGGCATCCGCCCTGGGCGGCCCACCGCCCAGTACCTGAACTACGTGCTCACCCGGCTCACCGCGCCGGGGTCTGTGTACCTGGGGCTGATCGCGCTCATCCCGATGGTCGCGTTCGCGCTGCTCGGGGTGGGCACTCAGTTCCCGTTCGGCGGAACCAGCATCCTGATCGCAGTGGGGGTGGGTCTGGACACGGTGAAGCAAATCGAGAGCCAGCTGCAGCAGCGTAACTATGAGGGCTTCCTGCGATAGTGCGCGTCGTCCTCGTCGGGCCCCCCGGTGCGGGCAAGGGGACACAGGCCCAGTTCATAGCGTCGCACCTGTCTATCCCGAAGATCTCGACAGGTGACATCTTCCGCGGCAACGTCAGCCAGGGCACCGCGCTCGGCCGCCGCGCACAGGCCTTCATGGAGCGCGGGGACCTGGTGCCCGACGAGGTGACCATCGCCATGGTCACCGACCGGCTGCAGGAGGACGACGCACAGTCTGGGTTCCTGCTGGACGGCTTCCCGCGTACCGTGCCGCAAGCGGAGACGCTCAAGAAGCTGCTGTCCGCCTGGGAGTTCCGGCTGGACGTGGTGCTGGAGCTGGTGGTGGACGACGACGAGGTGGTCCGGCGGCTGTCCGGCCGCCGCACCTGCCGCCGCTGCGGGCGGATCTGGCACGTGCTGTTCGACCCGCCCGCCCGCGCGGAGATCTGCGACGACTGCGGCGGTGAGCTGTTTCAGCGGGACGATGACCGGGAGGATACGATCCGGCACCGGATCGAGGTCTACCAGGAGCAGACCGCGCCGCTGATCGCGTTCTACGCCGACGAGGGCATCCTGCTCGGCATCGACGCCACCGGCCCGGTGGAGGAGATCACCGAGCGGGCGCTGTCCGCGCTGCGCCGGTTCATCCGCTGACCGCCCGGCACGGGTACCGTTGAAGCAGTGCTAGCACAAGCAGTGCCAGCCGAAGGGGTGAATGCGGATGCCGAGCAACCCGAAGCTCCGCGCCTCCGACGCGGACCGGGAGCGGACCGTGGCGCTGCTGAGCGAGCATCTGGCCGCGGGTCGGCTGACCGCCGAGGAGTTCCAGGAGCGGCTGGACGCCGCCTACGCGGCCAAGACCCTGGGCCAGCTGGACGAACTGCTGGCCGACCTGCCCGCCATCGACCTCTACGAACTGCCCGACGCCACGCTGCGCCGGAACTGGCCCGGCTACGGCCAGCTGCCGTGGACCCGCCGGTCCAGCTGAGCCGGGAATTTTCCCGGCCCGTTCCCGGTTCGCAATGTCAGGCAGGGTCGCGTAGACTCTGCTCCGGCCTGTGAGTTGCCTTGTGCTGGATTGACCATTGCCTCACAGATACCGGTACCACGACCACGAAGTAGACAACACCTGCCTGCACGCGTCAGAACTGGCGAGCGCAGCGGGCCTGACAGCGAAGCGCGGAGGACATGCCCAAGAAGGACGGCGCCATCGAGATCGAGGGCAGGATCGTCGAATCACTTCCCAATGCCTTCTTCCGGGTGGAGCTAGACAATGGGCACAAGGTTCTCGCCCACATCAGCGGAAAGATGCGGATGCACTACATCCGGATCCTCCCGGATGACCGGGTTGTCGTTGAGCTGAGCCCTTACGACCTGAGCCGCGGCCGGATTGTCTACCGGTACAAGTGAGGAAGCTGCGATGAAGGTCAAGCCGAGTGTGAAGAAGATCTGCAGCAAGTGCCGAGTGATCCGGCGGCATGGCCGGGTCATGGTCATCTGCTCTGACCCGCGGCACAAGCAGCGTCAGGGCTGACGCCCTGAGCTAGGCGCACCTGCACCCTTACCGGCTCCGCCGGTAAGGGCACCCCCGGAGGAGGCCGGGGCCCTACCCGGGCAGGGGCAGGGGAGCGGGAGCGGACGACCTCCGCGAAAAGAAGGAGAACTGCCCGCCCATGGCACGCCTCGTTGGCGTCGACCTCCCCCGCGAAAAGCGGCTCGAGGTTGCTCTTACCTACATCTACGGAATTGGGCACACCCGCGCGCTGGAGACCATCGCGGCCACCGGCGTCAGTGCTGACACCCGGGTGCACCAGCTCAGCGACGACGAACTGGTCCGGCTCAGGGACTGGATCGAAGCCACCTACAAGGTCGAAGGTGACCTGCGCCGCGAGGTGCAGGCCGACATCCGCCGCAAGATCGAGATTGGCTGCTATCAGGGCATCCGGCACCGCCGGGGGCTGCCCGTGCACGGCCAGCGGACGCAGACCAACGCGCGCACCCGCAAGGGCCGCAAGAAGACAGTGGCCGGCAAGAAGAAGGCCGGGAAGAAGTAGTCCGCCTAACCGCAGCGGATCGACGACCTCACCGAATAGGAAGCTAATGCCGCCAAGGAGCCGCACGGCCACCACGAAGAAGGTGCGCCGCAAAGAACGGAAGAACGTCGCTCACGGGCACGCCCACATCAGGAGCACGTTCAACAACACCATCGTCTCGATCACCGACCCGGTCGGCAACGTCATCTCCTGGGCCTCGTCCGGCCAGGTCGGCTTCAAGGGGTCCCGCAAGTCCACTCCGTTCGCCGCGCAGATGGCCGCTGAGGCCGCGGCCCGCCGGGCCATGGAGCACGGCATGCGCAAGGTCGACGTGTTCGTCAAGGGCCCGGGCTCCGGTCGGGAGACCGCGATCCGCTCCCTGCAGGCGACCGGCCTGGAAGTCGGGTCGATCCAGGACGTCACCCCGGTTCCGCACAATGGCTGCCGCCCGCCCAAGCGGCGCCGGGTCTGAGGGAGTTAACGAGAAGATGGCGCGATACACGGGCGCGGACTGCAAGCTGTGCCGCCGCGAGAAGATGAAGCTCTTCCTCAAGGGTGCGAAGTGCGATTCGCCCAAGTGCCCGATCGAGATCCGGCCCTACCCGCCGGGTGAGCACGGCCGTAACCGGCCCAAGGAGAGCGAGTACCTGCTGCAGATCCGGGAGAAGCAGAAGGCCCGCCGGGTCTACGGCATCCTGGAGCGGCAGTTCCGCGGCTATTACCAGGAAGCCTCCCGCAAGCGCGGGATGACCGGCGAGAACCTGCTGCAGATCCTGGAGAGCCGCCTGGACAACGTGGTGTACCGGGCCGGCTTCGCCAAGAGCCGGGACATGGCCCGCCAGCTGGTCCGGCACGGCCACTTCCTGGTCAACGGCAAGAAGGTGGACATCCCGTCCTACCGGGTGACCGAGAACGACATCATCGAGGTGGCGCAGAAGTCGCTCGAGCTGACCCCGATGGTGGTGGCTCGCGCCGAGGCTGGCGAGCGGCCCGCACCGGCCTGGATGGAAGTCATCCCGGACAAGATGCGCATCCTGGTCCACCAGCTCCCGGCCCGGGCCCAGATCGACACGCAGGTCCAGGAGCAGCTCATCGTCGAGTACTACTCGAAGTAATACGCTCGCGCTGGGCCACCGCATGGGGCGGCGGCCTGGTTGCGGGGGATGGCCCCTCCTGGTACGGGGGGCTGTCGGAAGATCGCGGCGTCATATAGCGGGCGTCGCGGAAAGGGGTACCAATGCTCATCGCCCAGCGTCCGACCCTGACTGAAGAGCAGGCCGGCGACTTCCGGTCCCGGTTCGTCATCGAACCGCTGGAGCCTGGCTTCGGCTACACGATCGGGAACTCGGTCCGCCGCACGCTGCTGTCCTCGATTCCCGGCGCCGCCGTCACCAGCATCCGGATCGAGGGTGTGCTACACGAGTTCAGCACCGTTCCCGGGGTCCAGGAGGATGTCACCGACATCATCCTCAACCTCAAGGAACTGGTGGTCTCCTCGGAGCAGGACGAGCCGGTGGTTATGTACCTGCGCAAGCAGGGCCCCGGTGAGGTCACCGCGGCCGACATCGCCCCGCCGGCCGGCGTCGAGGTGCACAACCCGGCGCTGCACATCGCCACGCTGAACGCCAAGGGCAAGCTGGAGATGGAGCTGACGGTCGAGCGTGGCCGCGGCTACGTGTCCGCCGCGCAGAACAAGCAGCCGGGCCAGGAGATCGGCCGGATCCCGATCGACTCCATCTACTCCCCGGTGATGCGGGTCACCTACAAGGTCGAGGCGACCCGTGTCGAGCAGCGGACCGACTTCGACAAGCTGATCCTGGACGTGGAGACCAAGCCGTCGATGCGCCCACGGGACGCGGTGGCCAGCGCGGGCAAGACCCTGGTCGAGCTGTTCGGCCTGGCCCGCGAGCTGAACGTGGAGGCCGAGGGCATCGACATCGGGCCGTCGCCGACGGACGCCGCGCTCGCCGCGGACCTGGCGCTGCCCATCGAGGAGCTCAACCTCACCGTCCGGTCCTACAACTGCCTCAAGCGCGAGGGCATCCACACCGTGGGTGAACTGGTCGCCCGCAGCGAGCAGGACCTGCTGGACATCCGAAACTTCGGCGCCAAGTCGATCGAGGAAGTCAAGCAGAAGCTGGTCGACATGGGTCTCGCGCTCAAGGACTCGCCGCCCGGATTCGACCCGGGCACCGCGGCGGACAGCTACGGCGCGGACGACGACGACAGCTACGTCGAGACCGAGCAGTACTGATCTGAGTAGTACTGGCCGGGCCGCTCCGGCCCGGCCAGCGAACCTAGGAGAACGTTCCGATGCCCACGCCCACTAAGGGAGCGCGGCTGGGCGGTAGCGCGGCTCACCAGAAGCACCTGCTGGCGAACCTGGCCACCGCCCTGTTCGAGCACGGCAAGATCACCACGACCGAGGCCAGGGCACGGCGGCTCCGGCCGTACGCCGAGCGGCTGATCACCTTCGCCAAACGGGGTGACCTGCACGCGCGTCGCCAGGTGCTCACCGTGGTGACGGACAAGGGCGTGGTGCACACGCTGTTCACCGAGATCGGGCCGCAGTTCGCGGAACGGGACGGTGGCTACACCCGGATCACCAAGATCGGCCCGCGGAAGGGTGACAACGCCCCGCTCGCGGTCATCGAGCTGATCCAGGAGGAGGCCGAGGCCAAGCCGTCGCGCCGCCGCCGGGCCCGGCGGGCGCAGCCCGCAGCCCGCCCGGCCGCCCCAGCCGTGGCTGAGGACGACGCTGAGGACACCGTGACCGCGGCTGAGGACGACGCTACGGCGACCGAGGCGGAGGCCGCGGACGAGGACGTCGCGGCCGATGACGACGCGGCTGAGGACGACGACGACGACGCGGACGCCGAGGATGATGCCGACGCCGAGGACCCGGCCGACGCTGACGATGCGGCCGACACCGACGAGCCAGCCGAGAAGTAGCGGTTACCCGCCGGGAGACGAGCCCGCGGCTTGCCGGCTGCGGCTCGATCTCGGCTACGACGGCGGGGAGTTCTCCGGCTGGGCGCGTCAGCCCGGCCGCCGGACCGTGCAGCAGGTGGTCGAGGAAGCCCTCGGCCACCTGTTTCGGCTTACCGGGCCGGTCGCGCTCACCGTGGCGGGCCGGACCGACGCGGGCGTGCATGCCCGCGGCCAGGTGGCACACGTGGACGTCCCGGCCGCGGCGTGGGCGGCGGCCGCTCCGGCCGCGCTACGCCGGCTGCGCGGCCTGCTGCCGCCCGATGTCCGGGTAAGCCAGATCGGGATCGCCCCGCCCGGGTTCGACGCCCGGTTCTCCGCGCTCTGCCGCCGGTATTCCTACCGGGTCTGTGACGACCCGGCCGGCCCGGACCCACTGCGCCGGCATGACACCCTCGGCTACCGCCACCCGCTCGACCTGTCCGCGATGAATGCGGCGGCCGCGCTGCTGCTCGGTGAGCACGACTTCGCCGCGTTCTGCCGCCGCCGGGAGGGCGCCAGCACGATCCGCGAGCTGCTGGACCTGCGCTGGGCCCGGGCCGAGCCGGGGGTGCTGGCGGGCCGGGTGGTGGCCGACGCGTTCTGCCACTCGATGGTCCGCGCGCTGACCGGGGCGCTGCTCAAGGTGGGCGACGGAACCCGGGCACCGGACTGGCCGGCCCAGGTGCTCCGGGCCGGGGTACGCGACCCGGCAGTGCCGGTCGTCCCGCCGCGCGGGCTGTGCCTGGAAGAGGTGCTGTACCCGGACGCTGACCGGCTGGCCGAACGGGCCCAGGCGACCAGGCGGCTGCGTGGTTAGGGCGTCGCGGGCTTGCCGAGCAGTTCCCGGCTGGTCAGGCTGATGTTCGCGGTGCTGCCGACCAGCGCGCGGGAGAACGCGTCCAGCTGCGCGCGCTGCTTCGGCCCGGCCGGTGCCTTGAGGCTGGTGAACTCGGCCCAGGTCAGGATCAGGTAGTGACCCTTGATCTCGGCCTCCTCCAGCCCGGTGCCCTTCATCAGGTTGCGGGTCGGCCCTTTCGCGCCGGGCAGCTGCTTGATGAACGCGGTGGCGCCGGTCACCTTGCCGGCCTGCTCTGAGCCGGTCACGTTGGCCAGGTTGAGCACCCCGATGGTGGCCATGATCTTCTGCCCGGTGGACAGGTAGCTGGCCCGCATCACCTGGGTGCAGCCGCCTTTGCGCAGCGCGGCCTGCAGCTTGCCGCCGAGCACCATCTTGGCGCAGTTGGCACCGGAGGCCTTTTGCTCGGTCTGGACCGCGGTCGTGCTGCCCGAGCTGAACTGGGCCGGGAACAGCTCGGCCAGGGTCAGCGCCATCGGGTCGTCCTGCCGGGTGGTGATGTGCTTCCACGGCCCGGGCGGCACCGAACTGGTCGCACTGGCCGCGGCAGCGGGGTGCCGGGTGGCCGAGGAGGCGTTGCTTGTGCCCGGCTGCTTCGGCCCGAACTGCAGGTAGACCACGGTGATCAGGGCGCCGACCAGGACCAGCATGCCCGCTGGCATGAGCCACATCTTGACCCGGCTGGCCGGTTTGCGGGGCTTGCGCGGAGTGCGGCCGCGGGCCGCGGACCGGGAACCCCGGGATGGCGTCCCGGCCGGGCCGGTATCGCGGCCGGCCGGGGTGCCCGGCTCCGCCGGGGCGTCGAAGCTGCCGGTGCCGAATTCGCCGGTATCGAAACCCCCCGTGCCGAATCCACCGGTGTCGAATCCGCCCGTGCCGAACCCGCCCGTGTCGAACCCGCCGGTGTCGAACCCGCCCGTGTCGAACCCGCCGGTGTCGAGCCCGCCGGCGCTGCGACGGCCGGGTTCTGCGGTGCCGATGCCGGTCTCGAATCCGCCCGTGCCGAATCCGCCCGTGCCGAATCCGCCCGTGCCGAATCCGCCCGTGCCGCGGCTGCGGGTGTCGCGGGTGTCGCGGTCCGCGGTGCCGACGCCGCCGAAGTCCCCGGTACCGAATCCGCCGGTCTCGAAGCCCCCCGTGTCAAACCCGCCGGTGTCGCGGCTGCCGCGGTCTGCGGTCCCGACGCCGCCGAACGCGCCCGGGTCGGCGGGGCCGGTGCCGAACCCGCCCGTGTCGCGGCTCCTGACGTCGCCCGCCGTGTCCTGGGCCGCGTCCATGGCCGCCTCGCGGCTGCGCCGGGCGGCCAGCCTGCCACCGGGCCGGGGCGCACCCGGCGCACCGGGATAGCCGGGCCCGGCTGGGTCCGGGCGCTGGCCGCCGGCCGGGCCAGTCAGCCCGCTGGGCGGCACCGCGCCGGGCTGGCCGACCTGCCACGGCGCGCTGGCCGCCGCCGCGTCCGCGGCGTCGAATGGCTCACGTGTCCCGGGGGCGGCCGGGCCTGCCTGGCCGTTGCCGGGTCCCGCCTGGCCGGGCGGGCGGCCCGGCGGGCTGGTCCACTCGCCGGCCAGCGCGGCGTCGTCCAGCACAGCCCAGGTCTGGGTGGCGGTGGCGTCGGCCGACGGGTCGCTGACCGCGAGCTGTGAATAGCCTGGTTCGTCCGGATCGGGGCCCAGCCCGGCGACGTAGCCGGGCCGTCCGGCCGCGGTGCGTAGTTCCAGCGAGTTCCACGGCGAGAACTGACCTGGCGGGTACACCGGGTCAGGCGCACCGGGGGCCGGCGGGTAGCCGCGCACCGGGCCGCGGCCGCCGGGCCCGGCCGTCCGGAAGGCGCCCGAACTCCACAGTGATCCGCCGGTCTGCGGCCGGGTACCGGACCGGCCGGGCTGCCGGGTCCCGCCCTGGATCTCGTCGCCGCCAGCCCGCCGCGGCGGGCGCCGCCAGGCCTCCTCATGGGCCGGGGGCGGTGCCGCGGGCTGGGCCGCACCCCGCCCGCGGCCGGTACCGCCACCATGCCGCCCGCGCGGCTGATCCGCGCCACTGGGCGGGCCGGAGTCGGCTACTGGCCCCGGCCCGGCGGCGCGCCGGTGCGACCTACGGCCCCGCTCGGGCGAACCTGGCGGGACGGCGCCGCCCGGCTGCGGCGGACGTGGCGGCTGGCCGGTACTGGCGTTCGGATAAGTGGGGCTGCCTGGTGGGGACGGCGCGGCACGGTGCCCGCCTGGCCGGGCCGGCGCCTGCGCGGGCCATTCCTGGCCGGGGTCGTCATCCCAGACGGCGGTGCGGTGTGGCGCTCCCGCCCGGGTGTCCGGCGGGCCGCCGTCATCACCCGGATAGCCCATGCGGCGAGCGTATTCGTTCCGTGCGGCGAAGCTGGGCCGGACCGGTATTTTGGCCGCTGCGGCCGGTCCGCGCTGATCACTTTGACCGGGCTAGAACCGGCCGGTATCCTTCATGGACGTCCATGTGCGTCCGTATGCCCGCTCAGCGCGGCTGGCGGATGCGTCGGACTCCCCACACCCGGTCAGCCCGCCAAGCAGGTTGCCCCGGGTGCGGAGGCCAAGGATCGGGTCCCACCACACAAAGGCTTACCACCGTGCGCACATTCAGTCCCAAGGCCGGCGACGTCCAGCATCAGTGGCACGTCATCGACGCGTCCGATGTGGTTCTTGGCCGCCTGGCCAGCCACGCGGCGATCCTGCTGCGCGGCAAGCACAAGCCGATCTTTGCGCCGCACGTGGACACCGGCGACTTCGTCATCGTGGTGAACGCCGAGAAGATCGCGCTGAGCGGCCGCAAGCTGGAGCAGAAGAAGGCCTACCGGCACTCCGGCTACCCGGGCGGGCTGCGTGAGGTGGCCTACAGCGACCTGCTCGAGAAGCACCCGGAGCGGGTCATCGAGAAAGCCGTCCGGGGCATGCTGCCGAAGAACTCGCTCGGCCGCAGCATGCTGCGCAAGCTCAAGGTCTATGCCGGGCCGGACCACCCGCACCAGGCGCAGCAGCCGGTGCCTTACGAGATCACTCAGGTCGCCCAGATCGACCCCGCGGCGCATGCGGGCAGCCGCTGACCAGCGGTCGCCCCGCCGGAACCGATAGAGGAAGTACGAGGAACGAACCGTGGCCGAGCCCACAGGCACGCAGACGCTGGAGGATGGCGCCAGCGTGGAGACGGCGGAAGACGCCGGGGAGCACGTGTCGGAGTACACCACCGAGACGGCGGCGGAGGCCGGCGAGCGGCCGGCCGGGCGCAAGCCGGTGGTCACCGGCACCGCGCTCGGCACCGGGCGCCGCAAGGAGGCCATCGCCCGGGTGCGGATCGTGCCCGGCAGCGGGCAGTGGAAGATCAACGACCGCACGCTCGAGGAGTTCTTCCCGAACAAGGTGCACCAGCAGCTGATCAGCGAGCCGTTCGTCAGCCTGGGCGCGGAGAACCAGTTCGACGTGATCGCACGGATCACCGGCGGCGGCGTCACCGGCCAGGCCGGCGCGCTGCGGCTGGGCATCGCCCGGGCCCTGATCCTGGTCGATCCGGAGAATAGGCTGACGCTGAAGCGGGCTGGCTTCCTGACCCGGGACCCACGGGTCAAGGAGCGCAAGAAGTACGGGCTGAAGAAGGCGCGGAAGGCACCTCAGTACTCCAAGCGCTGACCTCGCAGCCTGTCTGTCCTCAGTTACCCCCGCAGAGCTGTGTTTGGCATGTCCGCGTTGGCTAATTGATCCCGGGGGAGCTGCCTAGTAATGGCCCGGCTGTTCGGAACTGACGGTGTTCGTGGCGTAGCTGGCGAGGATCTGACCAGCCAACTGGCGCTGGACGTGTCCCGGGCCGCCGCCACCGTGCTGCACGACTCGGGGGCGTTCGAGGCCAAGGAGGCAGCCGGGCGGCGGCCGCTGGCTGTGGTCGGCCGTGATCCACGGGCCTCCGGTGAGTTCCTGGAGGCGGCCGTGGTGGCCGGCCTGGCCGGGTCCGGGGTGGACGTGCTCCGGCTAGGGGTGATCCCCACGCCCGCGGTGGCGTTCCTGACCCGGGATCTCGGCGCCGAACTGGGCGTGATGCTGTCGGCCAGCCACAACCCGGCGCCGGACAACGGGATCAAGCTGTTCGGCCACGGCGGCTTCAAGCTGCCGGACGCGGTCGAGGACGAGGTCGAGGCGCACATCGGCATGCCGCCGCGCCGGGCCAGTGAACTGCCCGCCGGGTTCGGCCGGGTCAGCGACGCAGGACCGGAACGGGACCGGTACACCCAGCACCTGCTGTCCTCGGTGCCGGCGGGGGCTGGCGTGGAAGGTGAGCCGGGTGCGCCACTGGCCGGGCTGACCGTCGTGGTGGACTGCGCGCACGGCGCCGCGTCCGGGTTCGCGCCGCGGATGCTGCAGCAGGCCGGGGCCAAGGTGATCGCGATCGGCGCCGAGCCGGACGGGCTGAACATCAACGACGGCTGCGGATCCACCCACCTGGACGTGCTGCGCGCCGAGGTGACCAGGCACGGCGCGGACGCCGGCATCGCGCACGACGGCGACGCGGACCGGTGCCTGGCAGTGAGCGCGGACGGCGCGGTGATCGACGGCGACCAGATCCTGGCCGTGCTGGCCCTGGCCCTGGCCGGCCAGGGGCAACTGGCCGGGAACACCGTGGTCACCACCGTCATGTCCAACCTCGGCTTCCGCAACGCGATGCAGGACGCCGGGATCACCGTGGTGGAGACCGCGGTCGGCGACCGGTACGTGCTGGAGGCCATGCGGGCCGGCCAGTTCCGGCTCGGCGGGGAGCAGTCCGGGCACATCATCATGCTCGACCACGCCACCACCGGCGATGGCCTGCTGACCGCGCTGCACCTGCTGGCCACCGCGGCCCGGCAGGCGCTGCCGCTGGCCGATGTGGCCGCGGTGATGACCCGGTACCCGCAGGTGCTGTTGAACGTGCCGGGGGTGGACAAGTCCCGGGTCACCGCCTCACCCGAGGTGGCCGCCGCGGTGGCCGCCGCCGAGCAGGAACTCGGCACCTCAGGCCGGGTGCTGGTCCGGCCCAGCGGCACCGAGCCCGCAGTCCGCGTCATGGTCGAAGCCATCGACTCCGACCAGGCCCACCAGGTGGCCGGCCGCCTAGCCGCCGCCGTCCACGCCGTCGGCTAGCCCAGTCCGATCGGCAGTTCTATTTTTGCCCCTCATAAGGGGTTAAATCGGAACTGTTACCGGTTATCCACAGAACGGGATTCTGGGGGTGACCCGGCGGGTGGGGCCGCCCAGTGTGGCGGGTATGACACGTGATCTGCCCGACGCCGTAGGTGAGCTGCTCGCTCAGCATGCCGGGGTGCTCACCCGGGCCGAGGCCCTTCGGGCCGGCCTGACCAGGAAGCAGCTCGCCGCCCGGCTGGAAAGCGGGCGATGGCAGCGGATGCACACCGGGGTGTACGCGGCCTTCAGCGGGCAGCCCGGCCGGCCGTCGTTACTGTGGGCGGCTTTGCTGCGCGCCGGGCCGTCGTCGGCACTGAGTCATCACACCGCCGCCGAGTTAGACGGGCTAGTGCCCGACCAGGCCCGGCTAATCCACGTGATGGTGCCTAGCGGGCACCAGGTCGCCCCGCTGACTGGCGTTGTTCTGCACTACAGCGGACGGCTGGACGAGGCGCGCCATCCGGTCCGTACCCCGCCGCGGACGCGGATTGAGGAGACCGTGCTGGATCTGGCGGGGGCGGCGGGCAGCCTGGATGACGCGCTGGGCTGGGTGTTACGCGCTTGCGGCAGCCGGCGGACGACGCCGGGGCGGCTAGCGGCGGCGCTGGCGCTGCGCGCCCGGGTGCGGTGGCGGGCCGAACTGAGTGCCACGCTCGGCCTGGCCGCCGACGGCGTGCACTCGCTGCTGGAGTTCCGCTACGTGACCCGGGTGGAGCGGCCGCACGGGCTGCCGTCCGGGCACCGCCAGCACCTGGTCGTCCGGGCCGGGCAGCGGCAGTACCAGGACGTGACCTACCGGGAGTACGGGCTGGTGGTCGAGCTGGACGGGCAGGCGGCGCATCCGGCCGGGTCCCGCTGGCGCGACGTGCGCCGGGACAACGCGAGCACCGCGGTGGGTCAGGGCACGCTGCGCTATGGCTGGGCCGACGTGACCGGGCGGCCATGCTTCGTGGCGGGCCAGGTGGCTGACGCGCTGGCCGCGCGCGGCTGGACCGGGGCGCCGCGCCGCTGCGGGCGCAGCTGTGGGCTGGCTGGGACCGGCCGGGCCGGGACGTGACAGGCTTGACACGTGATCGTCGGCATCGGGGTGGACATCGTGGACGTCGGCCGGCTGTGGGCGGCACTGGAGCGGACCCCGGCGCTGGGCGCCCGGCTGTTCGCGGAGAGCGAACGCGGCGGGCGGCCCGAGTCGCTGGCCGCCAGCTTCGCGGCCAAGGAGGCGGTGGCCAAGGCGCTCGGCGCCCCGCCCGGGCTGCACTGGACCGACGTCAGCGTGTTCCGTGACGCGGACGGCCGTCCTGGGCTGCTGGTCACCGGCACGGTGGCCGCGCTGGCCAAGCAGCACGGGGTGCGCTGCTGGCACCTGTCGCTCAGTCATGATTCCGGGATGAGCATCGCGATGGTGGTGGCCGAAGGATGAGGAACGCGCACGACGTAGCCACGGTCCGGGCGGCGGAGCAGGGCCTGATGGCGCAGGTGCCGCCGGGCGCACTGATGCAGCGGGCCGCGGCCGGCCTGGCCTCGGTGTGCGCCGGGCTGGCCGGGCCGGTACCCGGGTCCCGGGTGGTGGTGCTGGCGGGCAGCGGCGACAACGGCGGGGACGCGCTGTACGCGGGGGCCCGGCTGGCCGCCCGGGGGGCGTCGGTGCTCGCGGTCCGGGCCGCGGCCAAGATCCACGAACAAGGCGCCGCGGCGCTCCGCGCGGCCGGTGGCCGGGTGGCCGGGGCGGACGACCCGGGGGTGCCGGCCGCGATCGGCGCGGCCGGCCTGATCCTGGACGGCCTGCTCGGCATCGGCGGCCGGGGCGGGCTGCGGGAGCCGCAGGCGTCGCTGGCCGGGCTGGCCGCCCAATCGCCGGGTGTCGTGGTGGCGGTGGACCTGCCCAGCGGGGTGGACGCGGACACTGGCGTGGTTTCCGGGGCGGCCATCCGGGCCGACGTGACGGTGACGTTCGGCACGCTCAAGCCCGGGCTGCTGGTGGATCCCGGGGCCAGCTGTGCCGGCGTGGTGGAGCTGATCGATATCGGGCTGGCGCCGTTCCTCGGCCCGCCCGATCTCATCGCGCTGCAGGCGGCGGACGTCGGCGCGCTGCTGCACCGGCCGCCGCCCGACTCGGACAAATACCGCCGCGGCGTGGCCGGCCTGGTGGCGGGCAGCCAGCGGTACACCGGGGCGGCCGCGCTGGCCACCGGCGGCGCGCTGCGCGGCGGGGCGGGCATGGTCCGGCTGGTCTCGGCCGAGCACGCGGTGGCCGTGGTGCGGGTGCTGTGGCCGGAGGCGGTGATTACGGTGACCGGGCCGGACCGGCCGGCCAGCCAGGACATCCCGACCGCCGGGCGGGTGCAGGCCTGGGTGGCTGGGCCGGGCATGGGCACCGACGACGACGCCCGGGAGCGGCTGGCCGCGGTGCTGGCCAGCGACGTGCCGGTGCTGGTGGACGCGGACGGGCTGACCCTGCTGGCGGCCGACCGCGGGCTGCTGGACCGGGCCGCGCCGACCCTGCTCACCCCGCACGCCGGGGAACTGGGCCGGCTGCTCGGGGTGGACCCGGCTGACATTGAGGCCCGCCGCCTGGAACACGCCCGGCGGGCGGCGGCCGAACTGGGCGCCACGGTGCTGCTGAAGGGCTCCACCACGGTGATCGCGGCGCCCGGCGGGGGGCCGGTGTGGGCCAACCTCACCGGGACGTCCTGGCTGGCCACGGCGGGCACCGGGGACGTGCTGTCCGGGCTGGCTGGCGCGCTGCTGGCGCAGGGCCTGCCGGTGGGCGAGGCGGCGGCGGCCGCGGCCTACCTGCACGGCCTGGCCGCCCGGCTGGCCGCGGGCGGGGCCGGGACGCGGCCCGGGCTGACCCGGGCCTGCCGCCCGTGGCCGGTGGTGCGGCGGCCGGTGGCGCCGTGGCCGGCGGCGCGGAGGCCCCGATCGCGGCGGCGGATGTGGTCGGCGCGCTGCCCGACGCGATCCGCGCGGTCCGTGGGCAGGCGGCCTGATCGGCCCCCGGTACGGACGCCAGCGGCCTGACCTGCCCCGGCATCCGCGGCATGCTGGCAAACTGGGGCGTCATGGACGGTCCCGCGGAAGCAGTCGTTGACCTGGCCGCTATCTCTGCCAACGTGGCGGCACTGCGCAGCCGGATCGGTGGGCCGCAGTTGATGGCCGTGGTCAAGGCGGACGGGTACGGGCACGGCATGCTGCCCGCGGCTCGGGCCGCGCTGGCGGGCGGCGCCCAGTGGCTGGGTGTGGTGCACGTGGCCGAAGCGCTGGCGCTGCGCCACGAGGGCATCACCAGCCGGGTGCTGGCGCTGACCGGCGTGCCCGGCGCGGCGCACGAGGCGGCGGTCCGGGCCGGCGTTCGACCTGTCCGCGGACTCGGTGCCGCTGCTGGCCGAGATCGCGGTGGCCGCCGCGGCGGCGGGGCAGCCCGCCCGGGTGCACCTCAAGGCCGACACCGGGATGGCCCGGGGCGGCGCGACACCGGCCGACTGGCCCGGACTGGTGGCCGCCGCGCTGGCCGCGCAGGCCGCCGGAACCGTCACGATCGCCGGGATCTGGTCTCATCTGGCCTGCGCGGACATTCCCGGCCACCCGGCCACCGACGCCCAGCTGGCCAGGTTCACCGAGGCCGTCGGGCAGGCCGAGGCGGCGGGCGCACGGCCCGAGGTGCGCCACCTGGCCAACACGGCGGCCGCGATCACCCGCCCGGACACCTGGTTCGACCTGGTCCGGCCGGGCGGCGCGGTGTACGGGCTGGCCACCCTGCCGGGCGGCGCCCCGAGCTGGCTGCGGCCCGCCATGACGGTGCGGACCCGGCTGGTGCTGGCCAAGCGGGTGCCGGCCGGCACCCCGGTGTCCTACGGCCACCACTACACCACCCAGGGCGAGAGCACCCTGGGGCTCATCCCGGTCGGCTACGCGGAAGGCATCCCGCGGCACGCGTCCGGTGTGGTCGAGGTCCAGGCGCGCGGCCGGCGCTGGCGGATCGCGGGCAACGTGTGCATGGACCTGTCCGTGCTCGACTTCGCGGCGGAACCGGCCGTGGCCGGGGACGAGGTGGTGCTGTTCGGGCCGGGCGACGCGGGTGAGCCCACGGCCCAGGAGTGGGCGGACGCGCTCGGCACGGTGTCTTACGAGGTCGTCACCAACTTTGCCGGGCTGCTACCCCGAAATTACTCTGGAGTAGCATATGGCCAGGGCGAGCAGCGCACCGCCGATCCGGTGACCGGGCCGCTGGCCTGAGCTGCACGGGCGGCGGCGCTGGCGGCGCACGGCAGGAGGTGTGATGGCGACCTGGCGGCGGATCACCGGAGTGGCCGGGCTGGCGGCGGGAGCCGTGGCAGCCGGGGCCGGGGCGGTGGTCGCGGCCGAGCGGATCGCCATCGGCCGGGCCCAGCTGCTGCGGGACAACACGGCGCCGGAGAACTTCGGCGGGCTGCGCGGCCGGGCGCTGACCGTGCTGGCCGACGACGGTGTCCCGCTGCACGTGGAGATCGACGACCCGGCCCCGGACACGCCCGGCGGCAGCCCGGCCGGCGATGCGCCCGGCCAGCCGGGCGGGCCGGCCACCATCGTGTTCTGCCACGGCTACACGCTGAACCAGGACTGCTGGCACTTCCAGCACCGTGACCTGCGCAGTCACCGGCTGGTGTTCTGGGACCAGCGGGACCACGGCCGGTCTGGCCGGTCCCCGGGTGGCGCGGCCAGCATCGACCAGCTGGGCGCCGACCTGAGCCGGGTGATCGCGGCGGTGGCCCCCGGCGACATGCCGGTGATCCTGATCGGCCACTCGATGGGCGGGATGACGATCATGGCGCTGGCCGGCCAGCAGCCTGAGCTGTTCGGCACGAAGGTCATCGGCGTGGGCCTGATCTCTACCACGGCCAGTGGCCTGGACCGGGGCAGCCCGTGGATGCCGGGCCCGGCCCGGCCGGTGCTGCGCCGGGCGCTGCCGGTGGTGCTGCGTGGCGCGGCCACCGGGTACCGGGCCGTGCTGGTGGAGCAGGGCCGCCGGGTGGCCAGCGACGTGTCGTTCCTGAGCACCCGGTTCATCGGCTTCGGCAACCCGCGGGTGAACCCGGCCACGGTCGACTTCCTGGAGCAGATGATCAGGGAGACGCCGATCGAGGTGATCGCGGCGTTCAGCCAGGCGCTGTACGCCTGTGACCTGCGCGGCACGCTGGCCACGCTGGGCGCCGTGCCGGTGCTCGTGCTGACCGGCGAGAAGGACCGGCTGATCTCCCCGTCGCTGGGGCTGGAACTGGCGGCGCAGATCCCGGGGGCCGAACTCGTCCTGGTCCCGGGGGCCGGGCACGCCCTTATCCTGGAGGACCCAGCGGTGGTCAACGAGGCGATCACCAGGCTGATCGCGCGGGCCGAGCACGGCCACGGCGCGCGGGAGCGGTCCGCCTGACCTGGTCTGGCGCTGGGACTCCGAGCAGCGAAGGCAGGTGCTGACCCGTGCCGGGTGACCGCATCGAGGTACCCACCGCGGCCGACATGCGGGAACTGGGCCGGCGCCTCGGCGCCGTGCTCCAGCCTGGTGACCTGGTGGTGCTCAGCGGCCCGCTCGGCGCCGGGAAGACCACCCTGGTCCAGGGCATCGGCGACGGCATGACGGTGCGCGGGCCGGTCACCTCGCCGACGTTCGTGATCGCCCGGGTGCACCCGGCGCTGGCCGGCGGGCCGGGCCTGGTGCACGTGGACGCCTACCGGCTGGGCAGCGTGGCCGAAGTGGACGACCTGGACCTGGACGCCTCGCTGGACGAGTGCGTGACCGTGGTCGAGTGGGGTGAGGGCCTGGTTGAGGGGCTGGCCGCGGACCGGCTCGACATCAGTATCGAGATGAGCCCAGCGGGCGCGGACCGCGACTGGCGGACGGTCGCTATGACCGGTATTGGGCAACGCTGGGAGTCCGTTGCGGAATCCGTGCGTTGTGGCCTACCCGTAACTCCCAAGGCCATATAGTTTCGCTCGTCCCCGCATTGCTGAGACCGGCCCGCCCGTCCCGCGCCGGTGTCCGGCAATGCGTCCCGCGTCGTTCTTAAAACGGTCTGATCCCTTTCCCGGAGGCGCGCCGTGGCTCAGCAGGGGCCGCAACCCCCGCGCTCCAGCAGGCTGTCCGCACGCAGCAACAGCCCGCGCTGGAATGAAGCCGATTACCCGGACGACAACGAGGAACCGCCGCCCTGGGCCGGCCTCGCGGTTGAACCCGCGGTGGGCCGACGGCCGGGGCAGGCGGGCCCGCCCGCCCGGCCCACCCCGCCGGGATGACGATGAATACCCGGAGGCCGGACACCCAGACACGGGGCACCCGGCGGCCGGGTACAGCCCGCCCCCGGACGACGATGACGAACTGCCCGCGCCGCGGGTCCGGCCCCGCGGCCGCCAGGCGGCGGCCCGGGCCCGCCGGGCACACCGCCGGATCTACGTGTGGGGCGGCGTGCTGGTCGCGGCCGCGGTGATCGGCGGCGGCCTGTACCTGCTGCTCGGCCGCAGCAGCCCGCCGGCCAAACAGCCCGACGCGATGGTGACCACGTTCCTGCCCGGGGAGTTCCAGACCACGCCGAACGCGTGCACCGCGGTCAGCGCGGCCACGCTCAACCAGTACCTGCCGGGCAAGCGGACGGTCGCCTCGCCCACCTCACTGGACGGCGGCGCGGCCAGCCTGTGCAGCTGGACCCTGGACGCGAAGCCGGTGTACCGGCTGCTCAACGTGCAGGCCCAGGCGTACTCACCCAACGGGCTGGCCAGCGGGGACGGCAGCGCGACCAACGCGGCCATCGATGGGTACGCCCAGGCGCTGCAGCAGAAGACCAGCCCGCCGAAGAAGACCCAGCTGCCGAAGGCCGTCATCACCCCGATCCCGGGGCTGGGCAGCAAGGCGTTCGCCGCGTTCCAGAAGATCAAGTCGGGCGGCATCACCACCGACCAGCTGACCGTGGTGGCCCGGGACCGGAACGTCCTGGTCACCGTCGTCTTCGAAGGCGACTCGGGCCGCGGCGGGTACACCGCCGTCCCGGTCAGCCAGCTGACGGCCGGGGCGACAGCCGCAGCCCGTGACGTGCTGTCCCAGCTAAAGAGCTGAGCCGGAGAGGACCGGCCGGTCACATCTGCCCGCCCGGGTCACTAGGCTGTGCATCCGTGCTGCTGCTTGCGTTCGACACCGCGACGCCAGCCGTGACGGTGGCCCTGCATGACGGGACGCACGCGCTGGCTGAAGTCACCACCATCGATGCCCGCCGCCATGGCGAGCTGCTGGCCGCGTCCATCGACCAGGTGCTGACCCGGGCCGGGGCGAGCCGGCTCGACATCACCGCCGTCGCGGCCGGTACCGGCCCGGGCCCGTACACCGGGTTGCGCGCCGGGCTGGTCACCGCCCGGGTGCTGGGCAGCGCGCTGGGCGTCCCGGTACATGGCATCTGCACGCTGGACGTGATCGCCGCCGACGGGCTGGCCGCGGCCGGTGGCCGCGACTTCGTGGTAGCCACCGACGCCCGGCGCCGTGAGGTCTACTGGGCTCGCTACGACGGGGCTGGGACCCGGCTGACCGGGCCCGCGGTCAACACCCCGGCCGCGGTGGCCGCCGAGCTCCTGGCGGGCACCCCGGTGGCCGGGGCCGGTGCGCTGCTCTACCCGGACCTGCTCGGCGGGCCCGGTGAGCCGGGCTACCCCTCAGCGGCCACCCTGGCCCGGCTGGCTGCGGCGCGGATCGCCGCGGGCCAGCCCGGCCAGGGTGCCGATCCGGTGTACCTGCGCCGCCCGGACGCGCAAGTGCCCGGCCCACCGAAGCGGGTGACGGTGCCGTGACCGGTGCCGTCACGCTCCGCGAGATGACCGCGGCCGACCTGCCCGCCGTGCTGGACCTGGAGCATGCCCTGTTCGGCGACGAGGCGTGGACCGAGGGGATGCTGGCCGGCGAGCTGGCCGGGGTGGCCAGCGGGCGGTACTACCTGGTCGCCCAGGACGGCGCGGAACTGGTCGGCTACGCCGGCCTGCTCACCCCCGGCGGGGGCCAGGCCGACGTGCTCACGCTGGCCGTGGCCGAGCCGCGCCAGGGCCACGGCCAGGGCGCCGCCCTGCTGGACGCGCTGCTGGCCGAGGCCGGCCGTCGGGGCTGCACCGAAGTCTTTCTCGAAGTCCGGGTGGACAACGTCCGGGCCCAGCTGCTTTATCAGCGGCGCGGGTTCGTGGAGATCGGCATCCGGCGCGGCTACTACCAGCCATCGGGCACCGATGCCCTGGTCATGCGGCTGAGCCTGGACCGGCGCGGCGGCGCAGCGCCGGCCCGCGGCACGCCCGCACACGGCACGCCCGCACCCGGCACGCCTTCCCGCGACCAGGCGGGGCGGCGGCCCGCGGGATGGGGGGCCCGGTGACCGGCCCGCTGGTGCTGGGCATCGAGACGTCGTGCGACGAGACCGGGGCCGGGCTGGTCCGCGGGCACGAACTGCTGGCCGACTCGGTGGCGTCCAGCGTCGGAGAGCACGCCCGGTTCGGTGGCGTGGTGCCCGAGGTGGCCAGCCGGGCGCACTTGGAGGCCATGGTCCCGGCGGTGGACCGGGCGCTGGCCACGGCCGGGGTCAAGCTGGCCGATCTGGACGCGATAGCGGTGACCGCCGGGCCAGGGCTCACCGGCGCGCTGCTGGTCGGCGTGTGCGCGGCCAAGGCGTACGCGCTGGCCCTGGACAAGCCGCTGTACGCGGTGAACCACCTGGCCGCGCACATCGCGGTGGACCAGCTCGAGCATGGGCCGCTGCCGGTGCCCGCGATCGCGCTGCTGGTTTCCGGCGGGCACTCCTCGCTGCTGCTGACCAAGGACGTGGCGGGCGACGTGCAGCCGCTGGGCGCGACCATCGACGACGCGGCTGGTGAGGCGTACGACAAGGTGGCCCGCGTGCTCGGGCTGCCGTTCCCGGGCGGGCCGCCGATCGATAAGGAAGCCCGGTCCGGGGATCCGGCCGCGATCGCCTTCCCCCGGGCCAAGTACCGGGACCAGACCTACGACTTCTCGTTCTCCGGGCTGAAGACGGCGGTGGCCCGCTGGGTGGAGGAGCGCCGGGCGGCCGGGCTCAGCGTGCCGGTGGCCGACGTGGCCGCCTCGTTCCAGGAGGCGGTGGCGGACGTGCTCACCCGCAAGGCGGTGCAGGCCTGCCGGGAGCATGGGGTCGAGCACCTGGTCATCGGCGGGGGAGTGGCCGCGAACTCCCGGCTGCGCGGGCTGGCCGCCGAGCGCTGCGACGCGGCCGGGCTGAAGCTGCGGGTGCCCCGGCCCGGGCTGTGCACGGACAACGGGGCCATGGTGGCCGCGCTGGGCGCGGAACTGGCCGGCCGTGGCGCCGCGCCGTCCACCCTCGACGTGGGCGCCGACTCCGCGCTGCCGGTGACCACGGTGCTGGCCGGGTGACCACGGGGCTGGCAGGTTGACTGCCGGGCGCGCCCCGGCTACTGTTCGGGACTGGCACTCTCTAGGGTAGAGTGCTAATACGACGTGGCTGGTCTGGCACCCGCGACGACAGCTAGCCGAGGTCGTTACTCCTATAGCCGTTTCCCCATCCTTTTCGGAGGAGGAGGTCAGATCGTGGCGACCGCTACCAAGGTTGTTCTCAAGCCACTCGAGGACCGGATCGTGGTCCGCACCCTGGAAGCCGAGCAGACCACTGCGTCCGGGCTGGTTATCCCGGACACCGCCAAGGAGAAGCCCCAGGAGGGCGAAGTCCTGGCGGTCGGCCCGGGCCGGTTCGACGACGCTGGCAGCAAGCGCGTCCCGATGGACGTGAAGGTTGGTGACGTCGTGCTGTACAGCAAGTACGGCGGCACCGAGGTGAAGTACCACGGCGAGGAGTACCTGGTGCTCTCCGCCCGTGACGTGCTCGCCATCATCGAGAAGTAACAACGCGGCTCAGGCGGCGGGCGTGTCCCGCGACCAGATGTCCGCTCCGGACCACCGCCCCGGCGCTTCCTGGCGTCCGGGGCGGTAGTCCGTGGGCGGGCCCCGCCTGGGCCGCCGAAATGACCTAAATCGCAGCAATTTAGAGGTGCTCATGGCCAAGATGCTGGAGTTCGACGAGGAGGCACGGCGCGCGCTCGAGCGCGGCGTGGACCGGCTCGCGGACACCGTAAAGGTGACGCTCGGCCCGAAGGGCCGCAACGTTGTCATCGACAAGAAGTGGGGCGCTCCGACCATCACCAACGACGGCGTGACCGTCGCCCGTGAGGTGGAACTGGAGGACCCGTACGAGAATCTCGGTGCTCAGCTCGCCAAGGAAGTCGCGACCAAGACCAACGATGTCGCGGGCGACGGCACCACCACCGCGACCGTGCTGGCTCAGGCCATGGTCCACTCGGGCCGGCGCTCGGTGACGGCGGGTGCGAACCCGATCGCGATGAAGCGGGGCATCGACGCGGCCGCGGCCGCGGTGTCCGACCGGCTGCTCGAGTCGGCCCGTGAGGTCGAGGAGCAGCAGGAGATCGCGCACGTGGCCACCGTCTCGGCGCAGGACGCCAAGATCGGCGAGCTGATCGCCGAGGCGTTCAGCAAGGTCGGCAAGGACGGTGTGATCACCGTCGAGGAGTCGCCGACCATGGGCCTGGAGCTCGAGTTCACCGAGGGAATGCAGTTCGACAAGGGCTACATCTCGCCGTATTTCATCACCGACCAGGAGCGGATGGAAGCGGTCCTGGACGACGCCTACGTCCTGCTGTACTCCAGCAAGATCTCCTCGATGGCGGATTTCCTGCCGCTGCTGGAAAAGGTCGCGCAGACCAAGAAGCCGTTCCTGGTTATTGCCGAGGACATCGAGGGTGAGGCGCTGTCCACGCTGGTCGTGAACAAGATCCGCGGCCTGCTCGCGGTGTGCGCGGTGAAGGCGCCCGGCTTCGGTGACCGGCGCAAGGCGATGCTCGAGGACATGGCCGTCCTGACCGGCGGCCAGGTGGTCAGCGAGGAGGTCGGGCTCAAGCTGGAGCTGGTCGGCCTGGACACGCTGGGCACCGCGCGGCGGGTGGTGGTGACCAAGGACACGACCACGATCGTGGATGGGGCCGGCAAGACTGACGACATCCAGGACCGGGTCCGCCAGCTCCGCGCCGAGATCGAGGCGACCGATTCCGACTGGGACCGGGAGAAGCTGCAGGAGCGGGTGGCCAAGCTGTCCGGCGGGGTCAGCGTGCTCCGGGTGGGCGCGGCCACCGAGGTGGAGCTGAAGGAGAAGAAGCACCGCCTGGAGGACGCCATCTCGGCCACCCGGGCCGCGATCGAGGAAGGCATCATCCCGGGCGGCGGTAGCGCCCTGGTGCACATCGCGACTGCGCTGGGCGACCTGGGCAAGACCGGTGACGAGGCGACCGGGGTCGGCGTGGTGCGCACCGCGCTGTTCGCGCCGGCCCGCTGGATCGCGGAGAACGCCGGCGAGGAGGGTTCGATCGTCACGGCCAAGATCGCCGAGCTCGGCTTCGGCCAGGGCTTCAACGCGGCCACCGGCGAGTACGGCGACCTGGTGGCCCAGGGCGTCATCGACCCGGTCAAGGTGACCCGCTCGGCGGTGCTGAACGCCGCGTCCATCGCGGCCATGCTGCTCACCACCGAGGCGCTGGTGGTGGACAAGCCGGAAGAGGAGACCGAGGCCGCCGGAGGCGGTCACGGGCACTCGCACGGCCACGCGCACTGAGGTAACCGCAGCGCACGCGGCCAGGCAGGCCCCGCCCCGGATCCCCGGGGCGGGGCCTGCGGCATTCAGTGCGACATTTCCGGCAGCCAATTACGCTGCGTAGTCAAAAGATCATTAATTGACTACGAATAGTAATTTCATGTTCGGAACGTGACCGCGCGGTACAGCAATGTGACCTTTCCGTTGTCATCTTTGAGGAGGGCACCCCCCGCTTTCCTGGGCATCATGCTTTTGTGGGCGACGGATGCATCATCCAGGCCGTGGCGGGCGACTCCCGGGGGGGACGGCCAGCCAGCGGTGACCAGTGGCAGGTGGGGGACGTCGCGGCCGCCCAGGCGGCCAGCCTCGCGGACCTGACCAGCCTCGCGGTGCGCGGGCACCCGGCGGCGGTCGCGGCCCTGCTGGAACGGATCCGCCCGATGGTGGTCCGGTACTGCCGGGCCCGGCTGGGCCGGATCACCGGGCACTACTACGTGGCCGACGACGTGGCGCAGGAAGTCTGCCTGGCCGTGCTGTCCGCACTGCCGGGGTACCGGGACATGGGCCGGCCGTTCGCGTCGTTCGTGTTCGGCATCGCGTCGCACAAGGTGGCGGACGCGGCACGGAACGCGGCCCGGCTGGCGGTGCCGTTCGAGGACCTGCCGGACGAGCCGGACGAACGCCCCGGCCCGGAAGAGACCGTGGTGGCCTGGATTGAGGCACAGCGGGCCAGAGCGCTCCTCGCCCAGCTCCCGGAACACGTGCGTGAGCTGCTAATACTACGCGTCGTAACGGGACTGTCGGCCGAGGAAACGGGTAACGTACTTGGCATGTCAGCAGGAGCGGTGAGGGTGGCCCAGCACCGGGCACTGGCCCGGCTCCGGGCGCTCGCGGTCGCGGAGCCGATTGCGTGATCACGGGCGATCTCGGTGAGATCCGGGCGGCCGAAGAAGCCATCGGCCTGCTCGCCCAGCGCGCCGCGGCGCCACCGGGGCTGCTGGACGACCCGGCGCTGGCCCTGCTGTCCGCGCTGGCCGCGGACGTCGATGAGCCAGGCACTGGCGTTCGGCAAAATTGGGTGGTCCGGCGCGCGCCGTCCCGGGGCCTGGCCGGATGGTTGCGGGCCGCGGTGGCCGGCGTGGTAGTGGCGGGCCTGGCCGGCACCACCAGCCTGGTGACCGCCAGCATGCCGACCCGGCTGACCCGCGGGGCCGGCCGCCGGGGCCGCCCGCGCCAGCTGCGCTGACCCGGCCGGCTCAGCCCACAGACGCTGAGCAGCGAGACCGTGGCAGGCCTCTACACCGTGCCCCTAAACTGGGGGGATCCCGCCGCCCGTCCTCCGGAAGGTGTCATGAGCGACGTCGCTAAGTTCGCCCCGCCGGCCCTGACCTTCGACGACGTCCTGCTGCTGCCGGCGCATTCCGAGGTGATGCCCAGTGAAGCGGACACCACCGCCCGGCTGACCCGCCGGATCACGCTGAACGTGCCGCTGGTCTCCTCGGCCATGGACACGGTGACCGAGGCCCGGATGGCCATCGCCATGGCCCGCATCGGCGGGGTGGGCGTGCTGCACCGCAACCTCTCGGTGGAGGAGCAGGCGCAGCAGGTGGACACGGTGAAGCGGTCCGAGGCAGGCATGATCACCAACCCGGTGACCTGCGGCCCGGACGCCACGGTGGCCGACGTTGACCAGCTGTGCGCCCGGTACCGGATCTCCGGGGTGCCGGTGACCAGCCCGGACGGCGTGCTGGTCGGCATCGTGACCAACCGGGACATCCGGTTCGTCACCGACCACAGCCGCCGGGTAGCCGACGTGATGACCTCGATGCCACTGGTCACCGCGCCGGTCGGGGTGGCCAGGGCCGACGCCCTCGCACTGCTGAAGCAGCACAAGGTGGAGAAGCTGCCGCTGATCGACGGCACCGGCCGGCTGCGCGGGCTGATCACGGTCAAGGACTTCACCAAGAGCGAGAAGTTCCCGCACGCGACCAAGGACGGCGCCGGGCGGCTGGTGGTCGGGGCCGCGGTCGGCGTCGGCGAGGACGCCAAGGGCCGGGCCCAGGCGCTGGCCGAGGCCGGGGCCGACTTCCTGGTGGTGGACACGGCGCACGGCCATTCGCAGGCCGTGCTGGACATGATCGGCCAAATCAAGGCCAACCTGCACGTCGAGATCGTGGGCGGCAACATCGCCAGCCGGGCCGGCGCCCAGGCGCTCATCGACGCCGGGGCGGACGCGGTCAAGGTCGGCGTCGGACCGGGTTCGATCTGCACCACCCGGGTCGTGGCCGGGGTCGGGGTGCCCCAGGTCACCGCGATCTACGAGGCGGCGCAGGCGGCCCAGGCGGCCGGCGTCCCGATCATCGGGGACGGCGGGCTGCAGCACTCCGGGGACATCGCCAAGGCCATCGCGGCCGGCGCGGACACGGTCATGCTGGGCAGCCTGCTGGCCGGCTGCGAGGAAGGCCCGGGCGAGATGGTGTTCGTGCACGGCAAGCAGTACAAGCTGTACCGCGGGATGGGTTCGCTGGGCGCGATGCGCAACCCGGAGCGGGGCCGGTCCTACTCCAAGGACCGGTACTTCCAGGACGACGTGCTGCGCGAGGACAAGCTGGTCCCGCAGGGCGTGGAAGGCCAGGTGCCGTACCGCGGCCCGCTGGCCGCGGTGGCGGACCAGCTGACCGGCGGGCTCCGCGCGGCGATGGGCTACTGCGGCGCGCGCACCATCGCCGACCTGCAGCAGGCCAGGTTCACCCAGATCACCGCGGCCGGCCTGGCGGAAAGCCACCCGCACGACGTGGAGATGACGGCTGAGGCCCCGAACTACGCGCGCCGCGGACGTTAGTTGCCCTTTTTCCTGCTGAACGCCCGTGCCGCGGGCTGGAGTTGCGTATGACAACGGTTGAGATCGGCCGGGGCAAAACCGGCCGCCGTGCCTACCCGCTGGATGAGATCGGCATCGTGCCGTCGCGGCGGACCAGGGACCCGGAAGAGGTCTCGGTGGCCTGGCAGATCGACGCGTACCGGTTCGAGATGCCGCTGGTCGCCTCGCCGATGGACAGCGTGGTGTCGCCCGCGTTCGCCGCCCAGCTGGGCCGGCTCGGCGGGCTGGCCGTGCTGGACCTGGAAGGGCTGTGGACCCGGTTCGCGGACCCGGAGCCGATCCTGGCCGAGATCGCTGATCTGGACCAGGAAACCGCGACCCGGCGGCTGCAGGAGATCTACACCGAGCCGATCAAGGAAGAGCTGATCGGCCAGCGAATCGAGGAGATCCGCTCGGCCGGGGTGAGCACGGCGGCCCGGCTGTCCCCGCAGCGGACCGTACGGTACTACAAGGCGGTCATCGACGCGGGCGCGGACATCTTCGTGATCCGCGGCACCACGGTGTCCGCCGAGCATGTGTCCGGGCAGGCCGAGCCGCTGAACCTGAAGCAGTTCATCTACGAGCTGGACGTGCCGGTCATCGTCGGTGGCTGCGCCACCTACACCGCGGCGCTGCACCTGATGCGCACCGGGGCGGCCGGGGTGCTGGTCGGCTTCGGCGGCGGGTCCGGGCACACCACGGCGGCCGTGCTCGGCGTGACCGTGCCGATGGCCACCGCCATCGCGGACGTGGCCGCGGCCCGCCGGGAGTACCTGGACGAATCGGGCGGCCGGTACGTGCACGTGATCGCGGACGGCGGGATGACCCGCAGCGGTGACATCGCCAAGGCGCTGGCCTGCGGCTCGGACGCGGTAATGGTCGGCTCGCCGTTCGCCCGGGCGGCCGAGGCGCCGGGCCGCGGCTACCACTGGGGCAGCGAGTCGCACCACCCGGACCTGCCCCGCGGCAACAGGGTCGAGGTCGGCACGGTAGGCACCCTGGAGCAGATCCTGCACGGCCCGTCGGTGGTGGCCGACGGGTCGCTCAACCTGATGGGCGCGCTCCGCCGCACGATGGCCACCTCGGGGTACTCCGACCTCAAGGAGTTCCAGCGGGTCGAAGTGGCCGTCACGCCGAACGCCCCGCCGCGACGGTGACGGCCGGATGCTAGCGTTCGTCGGGTGAGGCCCGGGCCGGTGGTTGCAGGGAGGGACGAGACAGCGCGACTGGATCCTGATGGGCGATCCGCGGCGCTCGCCGCGCTCGGCGCCGACGAGCTGCAGGTGCTCGTGGTGGGCGGCGGCGTGGTCGGCGCCGGGGTGGCCCTGGACGCGGTCACCCGTGGCCTGTCGACCGGGCTGGTCGAGGCGCGGGACTTCGCCTCGGGCACCTCGTCCCGGTCCAGCAAGCTGATCCACGGCGGGCTGCGCTACCTGGAGCAGCTGAACGTCAGCCTGGTCCGGGAGGCGCTCACCGAGCGCGCGCTGCTGCTGCAGCGGATCGCCCCGCACCTGGTCCGGCCGGTGCCGTTCCTGTTCCCGCTCACCCATCACGTATGGGAGCGGGCCTACATCGGGGCGGGCATCACCGCCTACGACGCGCTGGGCTTCTCGCTGGGCCAGCCGCGCGGGCTGCCCGGCCACCAGCAGCTGACCCGGCGCGGCGCGCTCAAGCTGGCGCCCGCGCTGAAGCGGTCCGCGGTGACCGGCGCGCTGCAGTACTGGGACGCCGAGGTGGACGACGCCCGGTATGTGGTGAACCTGATCCGGACGGCGGCCAGCTACGGCGCGCGGATCGCGTCCCGGACCCAGGTCACCGGGTTCCTCCGGGAGGGCGAGCGGGTCACCGGGGTGCGCGCGGTGGACCTGGAAACCGGCCAGCAGCTGCAGATCCGCGCCCAGCAGGTGGTCAACGCGACCGGGGTGTGGACCGACGACATCCAGGCCATGGTGGGCGGCCGCGGGGTGATCAACATCCGCGCGTCCAAGGGCGTGCACCTGGTGGTGCCGCGGGACCGGATCCAGTCCCGGACCGGCATCATCATGCGCACCCCGTCCAGCGTGCTGTTCATCATCCCGTGGGGCCGGCACTGGATCCTCGGCACCACGGACACCGAGTGGACCCTGGACAAGGCCCACCCGGCGGCCAGCCGGGCCGACATCGACTACGTGCTGGCCCAGGTCAACCGGGTGCTCGCGGTCCCGCTGACCCGGGAGGACGTGGCCGGCGTGTACGCCGGTCTTCGCCCGCTGCTGGCCGGCGAGTCGGACATGACCTCGCGGCTGTCCCGGGAGCACGTGGTGGCCCACCCGGTGCCCGGGCTGGTCATGATCGCGGGCGGCAAGTACACCACCTACCGGCTGATGGCCCGGGACGCGGTGGACGCGGTGGCGCACGGGCTCGACTGGCGGGTGCCGCCGTCCTGCACCGACGAAGTGCCGCTGGCCGGGGCGGACGGCTACCTGCCGCTGTGGAACGCGCGGCACCGGCTGGCCGCCTCGTCCGGGCTGCACGTGGCCCGGATCGAGCACCTGCTCGGCCGGTACGGCTCGCTGGCCACCGAGATCCTGGACCTGGTCGGCGCCGAGCCGGGGCTGGGCCGGCCGCTGGCCGGGGCCGAGGACTATCTGCGCGCCGAGGTCAGCTACGCGGCCTCGCACGAAGGCGCCCGTCACCTGGACGACGTGCTGGCCCGGCGGACGCACATCTCCATCGAGACCTGGGACCGCGGCCTGTCCGCCGCCGTGGAGACGGCCGAGCTGATGGCCAAGCCGCTGCGCTGGGATGCCCGCCAGGTGGCCCGGGAGATCGGCCACTACGAGGCCGCCATCGCGGCCGAGCGGGCGTCCCAGGAGGCGACCACCGACCAGGCCGCCGACGCGCTGCTGCTGGACGCGCCGGAGATCGTGCCGGTCATCAGCTAGGTTGGCGGCCACTAGGCTAGGCCGCATGTCTTCCCGGCCACGTGCGTTCTCCGGCATCCAGCCGACCGCCGACTCCTTCCATCTCGGCAACTACCTGGGCGCGGTGCGCCAGTGGGTCGCCCTGCAGGACACTCACGACGCGTTCTACTGCGTGGTGGACCTGCACGCGATCACTGTGCCGCAGGACCCGGCCGAGCTGCGGCAGCGGACCCGGGTGGCCACGGCCCAGCTGTTCGCGGCGGGCCTTGACCCCGAGCGGTGCGTGGTGTTCGTGCAGAGCCACGTGGCCCAGCACCCGGAACTGGCCTGGGTGCTCGGCTGCCTGACCGGGTTCGGCGAGCTGAGCCGGATGACCCAGTTCAAGGACAAGTCGGCCAAAGGCGGCGCGCAGTCGTCCAGCCTGGGCCTGTTCAGCTACCCGGTGCTGCAGGCGGCGGACATCCTGCTGTACCAGACCGACCAGGTGCCGGTGGGCGAGGACCAGCGGCAGCACCTGGAGCTGAGCCGGGACCTGGCCATCCGGTTCAACCACCGGTACGGCGACACGTTCACCGTGCCCGCGGCGTACATCATGCGCGACGTGGCGAAGATCACCGACCTGCAGGAGCCGACGGCCAAGATGAGCAAGTCGTCCTCGTCGGTGGCGGGCATCATCGACGTGCTGGACGAGCCGGACGCGATCCGGCGGAAGATCGCCCGGGCGGTCACCGACGCCGAGGGCAGCATCCGCGCCGACGACGTGGCCAAGCCCGGGGTGACCAACTTGCTGCGCATTTACGCCGCGCTGTCCGGCGCCACCATCGCCGAGCTGGAAGCCCGGTACGCGGGCGCGGGTTACGGCCAGTTCAAGAAGGAGCTGGCCGAGGTGGTGGTGGGCGCGCTGGCGCCGATCCGGGAGCGGACCGAGAAGCTGCTGGCCGACGAGGCCGGGCTGGACCGGCTGCTGGCCTTCGGGGCGTCCCGGGCCCGGCCGGTCGCAGTGCAGACGATGACCGCGGTCATGGACCGGGTGGGCTTCCTCCCCGCCGCTGGCGCCTGACTCTTGTCAGCACGATCCCGCCGGCAATTAGCGCAGCGGCGACCAGCAGGCCGCCGCCGGCCGCGACCGGGACGGCCGGGAAACCGGACGCTTTGGCCAGCCTGGCCACGTGGTGCTCGGCGGCCGGTGCCGGTGCGCTGGCCCGCGGGGTAGCCGAATGCGCGGGGGTGGCGGCGGCCACCGGCCGGACCAGGGTGCCGACCGGCCTGACGTGGCCGTCCATGGCGAAGCCCCAGTTCAGCAGCTTGGCCGCGTAGGTCATCTCGGTCAGCGGTATGCAGTGCATGATCGTCACGATCAGCGTCTGGCCGCCGCGCCGGGCCCAGCCGATGAACGTGGCCTCCGACGCCGTGGTCCAGCCGATCTTGCCGCCGATGTCACCGGGGTAGCTGCCCAGCATCAGGTTCTGGTTCCACAGTTTCACCGAGTGCCTGGCGTGCAGCGGGAACGTGGTGACCCGCATCTTCTCGATCTGCCGGAACTCCGGCATGGTGAGCGCCTGCCGGGCGAACAGGGCCAGGTCGTAGGCGGACGTGTGCTGGCCCTTGGCGGGCAGCCCGTTCGGCGTCCTGGCCACGGTGTCGTAGGCCTGCAGGTGGTGCGCCTCGGCGTTCATCATGGCCACGCCCTTGCCGTAGGACCCGGTGGCCTGGGCCAGCGCGATGGCCGCGTCGTTGGCCGAGATCAGCAGCAGCGCCTTGAACAGGTCGTGCACCGGGTAGCGGCGGCCCTGGATCAGCCCGACCTTGCTCGGCTCCACTACCGCCGCCTGGTGCGAGGTGACCACGGACTGGTCCGGGTTCAGCACCGGCATCAGCGTGTCCGTGGTGAGGATCTTCAGCGTGCTGGCGGGCGGCAGGTGGCCGTGCGGGTCCTTGGCCGCCAGCACCTGGCCGGTGGCCGCGTCGGCGACCACGTACGCGTCGGCGGGCACGTAGGGCAGCTTCCGGGCGCCGTGCGCCGGGTAGTTGACCACGATGCCGTGCCCGCCGAGCTGGGCCCCGCCCTGGGCGGCCGGCGGCGGCCAGCGTCTCGGCCAGGGCCGGCGTGGCGGTGGCCGCGGCCAGGGTGAGGAGCGCCGCCGATGCGGCCAGCAGGGCGGTCCGGCCGCCCCGGCGGCCGCGTATCACCTTCATCAAAATGCTCACGATGAGTAGTTAATCATGTTAGAATTGTGACGCTGTGTAGTGACCCCCGGTAGACTGTGGCCAGCCCGGGCCAACGTGGCGAGACCGGCATGTGACTCACCGGTAGCCGGCCCTTAACCTTGGCTCATGGGACGTGAGTCGGAGTCCGGGCTGCCGATCGAGCCCGTGTACGGGCCCGGTCAGCCAGCAGGCTTCGACCCGGCGGAAAAACTCGGGCAACCTGGGGCGTACCCGTTCACTCGCGGAGTGTACCCAGGGATGTACACCAGCCGGCCCTGGACGATGCGGCAGTATGCCGGGTTCGCCACCGCCGAGGACTCGAACCGGCGCTACCACGAGCTGATCGAGGCGGGCACCACCGGGCTGTCGGTGGCGTTCGACCTGCCCACCCAGATGGGCTACGACTCGGACGCGCCGCTGGCCCACGGCGAGGTGGGCAAGGTCGGGGTGGCCATCGACTCGATCGAGGACATGCGCATCCTGCTCCGCGGCATCCCGCTGGACACCGTGTCCACCTCGATGACCATCAACGCCCCGGCCGCGCTGCTGCTGCTGCTCTACCAGCTGGTGGCCGAGGAGCAGGGCGTGCCGCCGGCCGCGCTGACCGGCACCATCCAGAACGACATCCTCAAGGAGTACATCGCCCGCGGCACGTACATCTACCCGCCGGCCCCGTCGCTGCGCCTGGTGGCCGACACGTTCAGCTACTGCCGGGCCGAGATCCCGCGCTGGAACACCATCTCGATCTCCGGCTACCACATGGCCGAGGCGGGTGCCACGCCGGTCCAGGAGATCGCGTTCACGCTGGCCAATGCCAAGGAGTACGTGCGCGCCGCGCTACGCTCCGGGCTGGCCGTGGACGAGTTCGGGCCGCGGCTCTCGTTCTTCTTCGTGGCCCGGACCACGCTGCTCGAAGAGGTGGCCAAGTTCCGCGCGGTCCGGCGGCTGTGGGCCCGGATCATGCGGGACGAATTCGGCGCGGCCGACCCCCGGTCGCAGATGCTGCGCTTCCACACCCAGACGGCCGGGGTCCAGCTGACCGCGCAGCAGCCCGAGGTGAACCTGGCCCGGGTCACCGTCCAGGCGCTGGCCGCCGTGCTCGGCGGCACCCAGTCGCTGCACACCAACGCCTACGACGAGGCGATCGCGCTGCCCAGCCAGAAGGCGGCCCGGCTGGCGCTGCGCACCCAGCAGGTGCTGGCGAACGAGACCGACCTCACCGCGACGGTGGACCCGTTCGCCGGCTCGTACGCGGTGGAGTCGATGACTGACGACGTGGCCGATGCGGCCAGCCAGCTGATCGACCGGGTGGAGGAGATGGGCGGCGCGGTGGCCGCCATCGAGCAGGGCTTCCAGAAGGCCGAGATCGAGCGTTCCGCCTACCAGGTGACCCGGGAGATCGACAGCGGTGAGCGGGTGGTGGTCGGGGTGAACAAGTTCACCGCGGCCAGCGACGAGCCGTACCAGCCGCTCCGGGTGGACCCGGCCATCGAGCAGGAGCAGGCGCACCGGCTGGCCGCCCTGCGCGCGGCCCGCGATGCCGGGGAGCACCGCCGCCGCCTGGACGAGGTGAAGAAGGCGGCCACCGGGGGCGAGAACGTGCTGGTGCCGATCCGGGAGGCGTTGCGCAGCCGCGCCACGGTCGGCGAAGTGTGCGATGCGCTGCGCGACGTCTGGGGCATGTATCACCCTCCTGACCTGCCCTGACACCAGGCCGCGGCTGGCCAGCCTGGACCGGTGCGACCCGTGAGCCACGTACCGCATGAGGTCGCTACTGCCGGTTACCTGAAGCCGTCGGGTCCGGCAGCTGGCTCGCTCGGGTGGCGAGCCCGGCGGGCCGGTGACGAAGGAGGTCAGCCGTGGCCATCTGGTGGAATCCTTCCCAGGGCACAACCCTCGGCGTGGAGTGGGAGCTCCAGCTGATCGATGGGGCCAGCAAGCTGCTGCGCCAGGACGCGCGTGAGGTGATCACCGAACTGCGCGCCCTGGGCGCGGCCGGGGCGAGACCGAAGATCCACGATGAGCTGATGCAATCCACCGTAGAGGTGGTCACCGGGGTGTGCTCCACCGTGTCTGAGGCCTTAGCCGACCTGGCCACGACAATTGCGCAACTCCAGCGGATCACGGATATGCGCGGTACGATGCTGGCCTGCGCCGGAACACATCCCGTCAGCGATTGGCGGGATGCAAAGATGGCGCCCATTCAGCGCTATACGGAACTCGTCGAGCAGATGCAGTGGCTTGCCCGCAGGATTCAGACCTTTGGTGTCCATGTCCACGTGGGGCTACGGGACGGCAGCAAGGCGATTCCGATCGTCAACGCTCTTGCCGCTTATCTGCCGCATTTCCTGGCGCTGACCGCGTCGAGCCCGTTCTGGGGTGGGCACGACACCGGGCTCGCGTCGAGCAGGGCGGTCATCTTCGGTGGGTTGCCGACCGCAGGTCCGCCGCACTTGCTGGCGGACTGGAGTGAGTTCGAGGAGTACATGGACACGCTGCTGCGGGCCGGCACCATCCGGAGCATTAAGGAAGTGTGGTGGGACGTTCGGCCACACCCTGACTTCGGCACGGTCGAGATCAGGATGTTCGACGGGGTGCCCACCCGGCACGAGGTGGGGATGGTGGCGGCGCTGTCCCAGAGCCTGGTGCACCTCTTTGATTCCCAGCTCGACCGGGGGTACCGGCTGCCCAGCCAGCCGTCCTGGATCATCCGGGACAACAAGTGGCGGGCGACGAGGTACGGCCTCGACGCGATCGTCATCACCAACGCGGAGGGGGCGACTGCCCCATTGCGCGACGAACTCTATGAGCTCTTTCGTATGCTGCAACCAGTGGCCGAGCGACTAGGGTGCGCGTCTGAGTTGCAGGTGGTCAACGAGGTGCTGGAACGGGGAGCCTCCTACGAGCGTCAGCGTGCCGTGATGGCGGCCGGGGGCCGGCTGACGAACGTGGTGGATGCGCTGGTAACGGAGTTCGCCGAAGACAGGTTCGTCGGCCCAGAGGAGAGTTCGCATGTCGCACAGTGAGCTCCGCCGGGAGCTGGCGGCCTTCCTCGCCGGGCACGAAGCTGAACTCATCGAGTTCCGCCGCGACCTGCACATGCATCCCGAACTGGGGCACGGCGAAGTCCGCACCACGGCCAAGATCGTGGACCGGCTCAAGTCGGTGGGGCTGGAGCCGCGGATCCTGTCCTCCGGCACCGGGCTGTGGGCCGACATCGGCGACCCCAGCGTGCCGGCTGTGGCGCTGCGCGCGGACATCGACGCACTGGCGCTGATGGACGAGAAGAACGTGCCCTACGCGTCCCGGGTGCCCGGCCTGTGCCACGCCTGCGGGCACGACGTGCACACCACCATCCTGCTCGGCGCCGGGATTTTCCTGGCCGACCGGGCGGCCCGCGGGCTGTTGCCCGGCCGGGTGCGGCTGCTGTTCCAGCCGGCCGAGGAAATCGTCGAAGGCGCCCTGGTGGCGATGCGGGACGGTGCGATCAACGACGTAGAACGGCTGTTCGCGCTGCACTGCGATCCGCGCTTCGAGGTGGGCACGGTCGGCCTGCGGCGCGGGCCGATCACCGGCGCCTGCGACAAGATCGAGGTCCGGCTGTCCGGCCCGGGCGGGCACACCGCCCGGCCGCACCTGACCGCCGACCTGGTCTACGCGCTGGGCAAGATCGTGACCGAGCTGCCTGCGGCGCTGTCCCGGCGGGTCGACCCCCGGTCCAGCCTGAGCCTGGTCTGGGGCAAGATGAGCGCTGGCTCGGCGATGAACGCCATCCCGGAGGTCGGCATGGCCGCGGGCACCGTCCGCTGCCTGGACGAGGAGGCCTGGCACCAGGCGCCTGACCTGCTCAAGGCGCTGCTGAACTCGGTGGCGAACGCCTACGGCGTGGTGGCCGAACTGGACTACATCCGCGGCGTCCCGCCGGCCGTCAACGACGCGGGCTGCGTTGACATCCTGGAGGAGGCGGTGGCCGAGGGGATCGGGCCGGACGCCGCCGCCCTGGCGCAGCAGAGCCTGGGCGGCGAGGACGTGGCCTGGTACTTCGAGTCGATTCCTGGCGCGCTGGCCCGGCTCGGCACCCGGGGCACCGAGACGCCCACCGACCTGGACATCCACCAGGCCAACTTCGACATCGACGAGGACGCGATCGCGGTCGGGGTGAAGGTGATGGCGACCGCCGCGCTGATCGCCCTGGGCGACGGGGCGCTGCCGGACCCGGTCGGGGCGCAGGGCCAGGCTGGCTGAGCCGGCCCGATTGGCCCAGGTCAGACCAGCAGCGCGGTGCGGGCGACCGTCACCGCCTGGCCGAGCAGCGTCACCCGCTCGCCGCGCAGTGCGACGCGCACCTGCCCGCCCCGGGCCGACACCTGCTCACCGGCCAGGCTGGGCCGGCCACGTCCCCCGGCGCGGTCACGATAATGCCGCGGGCCGTGATTGCCGAGATACGAGCGAGATCTGGCCGCAGGTTGCGAACGTCGGCGGCGGAAGGCAACTCGGCGAGAATGTCGGACACCCCGCGGGCCACCCGCACCGGGCGCGTTCCGCCCAGCGCGATAACTAGTTCTTTATAACTATCCAGCGGCCGCGGTGGGTCAGCCGGAAAGTCCATTTCCACCCAGCCGTCGGCACGGACTGTCGTCATCAATTCGCCACTGTGGGTCAGGTAATGCTGTTCATCCCCGAGAATGTGACCGGCAGCGAGCGTTGCGTGACCGCACAACTCCACCTCGGTGCCCGGGGTGAACCAGCGCAGCGGCCGGCGGCCCTGCGCATCGGCCTGCCCGACGAACGCGGTGGCCAGCGACAACGCCCGCATTTACCAGGCCGGACATGACCAGCACATCTCTGCTGACCCTGCGCCTCCGGGACGCCTTGAGACGCGCCCCCTTTGGCGCGGATAAATCCATTGCCGGGCTGGTGTTACTGACCGTAGCGTCCCGGTTATGCCGAGGGTGCCGTGGGCCGAGCTGCCCAGCCAGATCCAGTCCTGGGCGGCTGGCGTGCTCGGCTCGGCGGTGACCGGCGCGGTCACCCAGGAGGGCGGGTTCTCGCCCGGGGCGGCCAGCCGGCTCGAACTGGCCGACGGCCGCCGGGCCTTCGTCAAGGCCGTGTCGGCCCAGGCCAACCCGGTATCACCTGGCATGCACCGGCAGGAGGCGGTGGTGACGGCCGCGCTGCCCGCCGGGGTGCCCGCCCCGCGGCTGCTCGGCCAGTACGACGACGGCGAGTGGGTGGCGCTGCTGCTGTCCGACGTGGCCGGGCGCAGCCCGGCTCAGCCATGGGACGAGGCCGAACTGGCCCAGGTGCTGGACGCGCTGGCCCGGATGCACGAGCGGTGCACGCCGTCGCCGGTGGCCGCGCTGCCCACCGTGGCCGAGTACCACGCGGGCAGCCTGCACGGCTGGCGTGACCTGGCCGGAACCGGCCCGGCTGTGGCCAGTGCCGCAGAGCCCGGCCCGGCCCAGCTGGATGACTGGTGCCGGCGCAACCTGGACCGGCTGGCCGCCCTGGAAGCCCAGTGGCCGGCCGCGGCGGCCGGGGACACCCTGCTGCACAACGACGTGCGGGCGGACAACGTGCTGATCACAGATGCGGGGGTGATCTTCGTGGACTGGCCGCACGCGTGCACCGGCGCGGCCTGGTTCGACGTGGTCGCGTTCGCGCCGAGTGTGATCATGCAGGGCGGCCCGGAGCTGGCCTGGCTGCTGGCCCGGACCCCGTCCGCGGTCAGCGCCGATCCCGGCGCGATCACCGCCGTGGCGGCGGCGGTGGCCGGCGACTTCACCCGGCAGGCGCTGCTGCCCGCCCCGGCCGGCATCGCCACCGTGCGGCGCTTCCAGGCCGACCAGGGCCGGCACGCACGGGCCTGGCTACGCGAGCGGACCGGCTGGAACTGACACCGGCCCGGCCCGCGCAGCTGTGGCTGGCGGCGCCGTCCCAGGGAGCGCGGCCCGCCCGATGGCCAGCCAGCCGAGCAGCCCGATGGGGTAGCTGAAGTAGCCGAACCGGGTGGCCGGCGACAGCGCGAACAGCAGGGTCAGCGCGACGGCCAGCCGCCAGGCCGCGGCGGGCGGATCCGCGGGTGGCCGGATCAGCAGCGAGGCGGCCACGGCCAGCCCGGCCGCGAGCAGCAGGCTGAGCGCGGCCAGCCTGCCCGCCGGGCCGAGCGTGGCCAGCAGATGGCCGGGCAGCGGGCTGGCCGCCGGGGTCCGGACCGCGGTCAGCCCCAGCGGGAACAGCACGGTGTTCTGCACCAGCGCGGCCGGGCTGGCCGCCGCGGACGGGGCCAGCAGCACGCTCAGCCCCAGCGCGGCCGCCGCGGCCCGGGTGGCGAAGTAGATTGCGGTGCGCGCACCGTCGCGCACCGCGAGCATGGCCGCGAGCACCGGCAGCGCGGGCCAGGCGGTGGCCTTCATGGCGCAGGCCACACCCAGCGTGACCGCGGCCGGCCACACCGGCCAGCCGCCGGCCGGCATCGCACCCGGCCCGCCCGCACCCGGCCCGCCCGAGCCTGGCCAGTGCGCTGGCCACCGGCCGCGCGCCCGGCCGAGCAGGGCCAGGGCCAGGCAGATCAGCGCGAGCACCGGCGGGTCGGTGACCCCGACCGCGAGCGGGAACGCCAGCACCGGCGAGGCCACCGCGAACACGCCCCAGTACACCGCGTCGGGCCGCCCGGCCATCCGCAAGGCCAGCACCAGCAGCAGGCAGGTGACCGTGCACAGCCAGATCCTCGGGTCGCCGGCCACCCCCTCCACGTCGAACGCCCCGGGCAGCCCGAACACGGTCATGCCGGGCAGGTACGGGTCGTAGGCGAGCGGGCTGGCCAGGTGACCAGCTGACAGGTACGGGGTGCCGTGCTGCAGCAGCAGCACCGCGGACCGGGCCACCACCCGCACGTCCGGGGTGGGCGGGGCCCGCCAGGCCAGCCAGATCACCGGCCCGGCCAGCGCACCCGCCGCGCTGGCCGCCAGGGCGGCCGCCCGGCCCGCCCCACGGCGCCGGCTCAGCAGCAGGGCGGCGGTGTAGCCGGCCGCCGCCCAGACGGCCCAGGCCCGGTCCTGGCCTGGCCCGCTGAACACCGCGACCATGGCCGCGTACCCGGCGAAGACCGCGTAGCAGGCGGTGCTCACCCGCCACGGCGGCCGGGCCGGCCGGGCCAGCGGCGGGCCAGCCGGCCGCCGCCGGGCCGTGACCGGCCCAGCGCCTGGGATAGACCAGATGACGGTGGTGATGCCCTCTCCTCCAGGTGTCCTGGAACAGCAGGGTAATCCGCGCGGCTCAGCCCGGTATGAGCACGGGCCCGCGCTGCCCTACAGTTGGCTGGCATGAGCACTGTTGCGCCGGGCAGCGGCCGGCAGGTGTTCCGGACCCCCGGGTCGGTAGTGCTGTGGTGGGCCTGGCTGGTCGTCGCCGTGCTCATCCTGGGCTCGGTGGCCCTGCGCGGGCACAATCACGCCGGGGCGGTGACCGCGCTGGTGGTGCTGGCCATCACCGGGTGCATGTACGCGTGCGCCTGGCAGCCGCGGATCGTGACCGACGCCGACGGCATCACCGTGCAGAACCCGCTGCGCTGGCACCTGCTGCCGTGGCCTTTGGTGACCTCGGTGGAACTGGTCCAGACGGTCGAGGTGCACTACACCGCGGCGCCGGGCGAGTCCCGGGAGAAGAAGGTGCACAGCTGGGCGGTGCAGTCCTCGGCCGCGTCCCGGACCCGGAGAGAGCTGCGCGCCAAGCGCAACGCCCGGACCACGGCCCGGCTGTCCCCGCGCACCGCGCCGCGGCCGTCTACCGGTTCCGGGCCGACCGGGTACGGGCAGCCGATGGACGCGGCCACCGCGGCCAAGCAGGGCTCGGCCGCCGAGGTCATTCTCAGGCAGCTCAGGGACAAGGTCGAGGCCGCGCACCGGCAGGCCGCGGTCGCGACGGCGGACCAGGCGCCGCCGCCTCGGGCCGCCTCAGCTCAGCGGGCCGAGGTGCGCTGGGCGTGGTGGCAGATCGCCGCCATCGCCGTCCCGGTGCTGGTCCTGATCGCCGTGGCCGCCCTCTGACTGTGCTGGCTTGACTTGAAGTGCACTTCAAGTCACAGCATGGAGCCCATGACCTCCACGACGGACCTGCCCCGGCTGATGTCGCTGATGACCGGGGACGCCAAGCACGATCAGGCGGCCACGTCCACCCTGGACGTGCTCTGGGTGCTCTACGACCGGGTGCTCCGGGTCACCCCGGAGACCGCGGCCGACGACACCAGGGACCGGTTCCTGCTGTCCAAGGGGCACGGGCCGATGGCCTACTACGCGGTGCTCGCGGCCAAGGGCTTCCTGGACCCGGCCGAGCTGCCCGGCTTCGGCTCGTTCGGCTCGGTGCTCGGCCTGCACCCGGATCACCTGCTGGTGCCGGGCGCGGAGATCTCCAGTGGCTCGCTCGGCCACGGGCTGCCGCTGGCCGTCGGGATGGCACTGGGCTTGCGCGCGCAGCAGCTGACCCGGCCCGACGGAACCAGCCCGCGGGTGTTCGTGCTGGCCGGCGACGCCGAGCTGGACGAGGGGTCGAACCACGAGGCGATCGCGTTCGCCGGCCGGGCCGGGCTGGACACGCTGCACGCGGTCGTGGTGGACAACGCCTCGGCCACGCACGGCTGGCCGGGCGGGATCGAGGCCCGGTTCGCTATCGAGGGCTGGTCGGTGGCCCGCGCCGACGGGCGGAACCACGCCGCGCTGGAAGCCGCGCTGACCGCGCCCCATCCGGGCCGCCCGCACCTGGTGGTTGCGGCCGTCGAGCCCAAGCACCGGTAGGGAGACCCGCGATGGAAACCATGCGTGAGCGGTTCGCCGCCGTGACCAGCAGCCTGCTGGCCGAGCAGCCGCGGCTGGCGGTGGTGCTGGCCGACATCGGCGCGGACAGCTTCGAGCCCGCCCGCAAGCGCTACCCGGACCGGGTGATCAACCTGGGCATCCGGGAGCAGTTGCTGATCAGCGTGACTGGTGGGCTGGCCCTGGCCGGGATGCGCCCGGTCGCGCACACGTTCGCCAGCTTCCTGGTCGAGCGGCCGCTGGACACGGCCACGCTGCGCGGCACGCTGGGGGAGGCGGCGGTGGTGCTGGCCGAGCCGTACCTGGCCGGCACGTCGGTGCCGGCCGTGTCAGCCGCGCTGCGGGACATCCCGCACCGGGTCCTCGGGCTTGGCGTGGGCCGGGCCGAGCTGCGCCGGTACGGCACCGCGGCGGAGCATCAAGCCGCGCATGGGCTGGACGCACGGTCGCTGCGCCAGTCGATCACCGGTTTCCTGGGCGGTTAGCTACCGAGTGACGCGCGCTACCCCACTGACGCGCACGGACGACCGCGCAGGCTGGCCACGTAATCGGCCGGGGCGCCGGCCGCCTCCGCGGCGTCCGCCACGATGCCCAGGTAGCGGGCGGACGGCAGGCCGCCTTCCCAGTGATTCAGCACGTACAGCCAGGCCACCACGTTGCCGTCCAGGGTCTCCACCCGGACCCTGATCTTGTGGAAATAGCCCAGGTTGACGCCGTCCCAGTGGTCCAGTACCCGCTCATCCAGGTCGGCGAGCTCGTACAGCACGACGAAGACCCGCTCGCCGGGTTCCTCCACCACGGTGGCCAGCGCGCCTTCCCAGCTGATGTCCTCGCCGCCGAAGGTGAGCCGCCAGCCTTCCAGCCAGCCGTTGCCACGCTGCGGCGAGTGCGGGCAGCGGTCCGCCATCAGCCGGGGGTCCATGTTGGTGGCATACGCCGCATACAGCTCCACGGCTCACCAGAGTAACGATGCGTAGCCCGCTATGGGGGATCTCGGCCGTCCAGGTGGGCCGCGTTCCGCTGAGCCCGGCCGGCTGAGGAGAATGAGGCTTCGTGAGCCAGCCGCGTGAGCGAATCGTCATCCTGGGAGGCGGGCCCGGAGGCTACGAGGCGGCCCTGGTGGCGGCCCAGCTCGGGGCGCGGGTGACCGTGGTGGACAGTGACGGCCTGGGCGGCGCGTGCGTGCTGACCGACTGCGTGCCGTCCAAGACGCTGATCGCCACCTCGACCACGATGTCGGTGGTGCACAGCGCGGCGGACCTCGGCATCCGGGTGGGCCGGCTGGCCGCGGACAGTACGGGACCCGGCCGGATCGGGCACCGGCCGGCCAGCGTGGATGCGCCCCGGCTGTATGCCCGGGTCAAGGCGCTGGCCAAGGCGCAGTCCGCGGATGTGGCGCTGCGGCTGGCCGCCGAGGGCGTGGAGATCGTCGAGGGCCGGGGCCGGCTGGACGGCCCGGGTGCGGTGCGGGCCGGCGGGCAGCGGATCGAGGCCGGTTCGGTGCTGATCGCGACCGGCGCGCTGCCCCGGGTGCTGCCCGGCGCGGAGCCCGATGGCGAGCGGATCCTGACCTGGCGGCAGCTGTATGACCTGCCCGAGCTGCCCTCCGCGCTGGTGGTGGTCGGCTCCGGGGTGACCGGGGCCGAGTTCGCCAGCGCGTACCAGGCGCTGGGTTCGCAGGTCACCCTGGTGTCGTCCCGGGAACGGGTGCTGCCGCACGAGGACGCCGACGCGGCGGTGGTGGTGGAGGACGTGTTCCGGCGCCGCGGCATGACCGTGCTCAGCCGGTCCCGCGCCGCGGCGGTCAAGCGGTCCGGCGACGGCGTGCTGGTCACCCTGGAGGACGGCCGGGCGGTCCGCGGCTCGCACTGCCTGCTGACCGTGGGCATGGTGCCGGCCACCCACGAGCTGGGTCTGGCCGAGGCCGGGATCACCCTGGACGGCCACGGGTTCGTCCAGGTCGACCGGGTGTCCCGGACCACCGCGCGGGGGGTCTACGCGGCCGGGGACTGCACCGGGGTGCTGATGCTCGCCTCGGTGGCCGCCATGCAGGGCCGGATCGCCATGTGGCACACGCTGGGCGAGGCGGTGCAGCCGATCCGGCTGGATCACGTGGCCGCGACCATCTTCACCGACCCGGAGATAGCCACCGTCGGGGTGACCGCGGCCGCGGTCGAGTCCGGGGCGGTGGACGCGACCGCGGTCAAGCTGCCGCTGGCCACCAACGCGCGGGCCAAGATGCAGGGCTTCCGGGACGGCTTCGTCAAGCTGTTCGCCCGCCGCGGCACCGGCATCGTGCTCGGCGGGGTGGTGGTCGCGCCGCGGGCCAGCGAACTCATCCTGGCCGTCTCGCTGGCCGTGGAGCAGTCGCTGACCGTGGACCAGATGGCGCACACATTCGCCGTCTACCCTTCGCTGTCCGGCAGCCTGACCGAGGCGGCCCGCAGGCTGATGACCCCGGCCGGTGACGAACTCTGAGGTCAGTGCGTCGGGTGGCCGAGGTCAGGGTCGCTCGGCACGGGCAGCTCGTGCTGGCGCAGCCGGGTCGCCCGGAGGTCATCCGCGTACACGCTCACTGTGAACACGCTGCCGCACAGGATCAGGGCGACCATGGTCAGGATGACCCAGAGCGGGGCGGGCAGCAGGACGTCCAGCACGACGGCCAGCACCACGCAGATCGGGATGATCACGGCCAGGTGCCGGATCACCGTGCGGAGCCGCCAGCCCGGGTCGGTGAGCTGGTGCCGGACCCAGTGCACGTTCCGCTCCGGCAGCCGGAATCCCCAGGCGAACTTCAGCCAGCCCAGCGGGCCTGGATCACCCGGCAGCCGGGTCACCGGAAACTCCGGGCCACCGCATGCCGCCGCGCAGCGAGCGGGGGACGCATGCTGCCTAGTCTGTCAGTCCTTTAGCTGGCAGATGACGCCGCCCGCGGGCACCGTCTGGCCGATCTGCACGGCCAGCCCGGTCACCGTGCCGTCCTTGTGCGCGGTCAGCGGCTGCTCCATCTTCATCGCTTCGAGCACCACCACGGTGTCGCCCGCCGACACGTGCTCGCCCTCGGCTGCGACGATCTTGCTGATGGTGCCCTGCATTGGGCTGGCCAGCTCGTCCCCGGACGCCTGGCCCGGGCCGTCGCCGCCCGCCCGGCGGCCGCGGGACGGCCGCCGGGCCGGCCTGGCCGCGGCCGGCGCGGCGGCGCCCAGCCCGGCGGGCAGCACCACCTCCAGCCGCTTGCCGCCGACCTCGACGGTGATCCGCTCCCGCGGCGCGGCCTCGGCCTGCTCGGCCGGCGGTCCGCTGTACGGCTCGATCGTGTTGCTGAACTCGGTCTCGATCCACCGGGTGTGCACCTGGAACGGTTCGCCGGTGAACGCCGGGTCGCGGACCACCGCCCGGTGGAACGGGAGCACCGTGGGCATGCCGCCGACCACGCACTCGTCCAGCGCGCGGCGGGCCCGCTGCAGTGCCTCGGCCCGGCTGGCCCCGGTAATGATGATCTTGGCGAGCAGCGAGTCGAACGCCGGTGGCACGGTCATGCCCGCCGCGTAGCCGGCGTCCACCCGGACACCCGGGCCGGACGGCCAGTTCAGCTCGGTGATGGTGCCGGGGGCGGGCAGGAAGTTGCGCCCGGCGTCCTCCGCGTTGACCCGGAACTCGATCGAATGCCCGCGCGGCGCCGGGTCCGGGTAGTCCAGCAACTGGCCGTCGGCGATCCGGAACATCTCCTGGACCAGGTCGATGCCGGTGACTTCCTCGGACACCGGGTGCTCGACCTGCAGCCGGGTGTTCACCTCCAGGAACGACACCGTGCCGTCCTGGCCGACCAGGAACTCGCAGGTGCCCGCGCCGACGTAGCCGGCCTCCCGCAGGATCGCCTTGGACGAGGCGTAGAGCTGGTCGCGCTGCCCGTCGGACAGGAACGGGGCCGGGGCTTCCTCGACCAGCTTCTGGTGCCGGCGCTGCAGCGAGCAGTCCCGGGTGGACACCACGACCACGTTGCCCTGGCGGTCGGCCAGGCACTGGGTCTCCACGTGCCGGGGCCGGTCCAGGTAGCGCTCCACGAAGCACTCGCCGCGGCCGAACGCGGCCACCGCCTCGCGCACCGCCGACTCGTATGCCTCGGTGATCTCGTCCGCTTTCCGGACCACCTTGAGGCCGCGGCCGCCGCCGCCGAACGCGGCCTTGATCGCGATGGGCAGGCCGTACTGCGCGACGAACGCCTCGACGTCGGCCACCCCGCTGACCGGGCCGTCGGTGCCGGGGGCCATCGGCGCGCCCACCCGGCTGGCGATCTCCCGGGCGGCCACCTTGTCGCCGAGCGCCTCGATCGCGGCCGGCGGCGGGCCGATCCAGATCAGCCCGGCGTCGCCGACCGCGCGGGCGAAGCTGGCGTTCTCGGCGAGGAAGCCATAGCCCGGGTGCACCGCGTCCGCGCCCGCGTCGGCCGCCACCTTCAGGATTTTCTCGATGCTCAGGTAGCTGTCGGCCGGGCTGCTCCCGCCCAGCGCGTAGGCCTCATCCGCCATCGACACGTGCAGCGCGTCGAGGTCCTGGTCGGCGTATACCGCCACGCTGCCCAGCCCCGCGTCCCGGCAGGCCCGCACCACGCGGACCGCGATCTCACCACGGTTCGCGATGAGCACTTTGCGCACGAAACACTCCTCCCGACTGCCGAGGAGTCTAAGTGAGTAGGTGTTACGCCGTCTCCCTGGCACCCTCGTGGTGGAGTAGCCAGGCCTTGCGGTCCAGGCCGTAGTAGTAGCCGCGCAGGCGGCCGTCGATGCCGACCGCGCGGTGGCACGGCACGACCGGGGCGATCAGGTTGAGCGCGCAGGCTGCGCCCGCGGCCCGCGGCGCGTGCGGGCTGCCCGCCCGGGCGGCCAGTTCGGTGTAGGTGACCGTGCCGCCCGGGGGCACCGCGCGCAGCTCCGCCCACAGCCGCTGGCGCCCCGGCGAGCCCGGCTGGTGCACCGGGATGGTGTCCATGGCGGTCAGCTCACCGGCGAAGTAGGCAGCCATGGGCTTGGCCAGCCAGGGCAGCTCGTCCGCGGTCACCTGGCGGAGCGGGAAACCGCTCAGCGACCGGTGCAGCCGGGTGTGCATCTCGTCCGGCCGGCCGGTGAACCCGCCGGCGATCAGCCGGTCGCCGTGCGCGAGCAGGCTGAGCGGGCCGATCGGCGTGTCCAGCACGGCGGCCAGGATCTCCTCAGGCATGGTCGGTCTCCCAGGTCCACAGGTGGATGACGGCGTAGCTGCGCCAGGGCCGCCACCGGGCGGCGTGCTCGGGGGCGGCACCCAGCTGGGTCATGGCCCGGCGCAGGCCGACGTCGCCGGGCGGGAAACTGTCCGGGTCACCGGCCCGCATCATGATGTAGCCGATGGTCCACGGCCCGATGCCGGGCAGCTCGGCCAGGCGGGCGGCGCTTTCCGCCTGGTCCGCGCCGGGGTCCAGGCTGAGCCGCCCGGTGGCGGCCGCCGTGGCCAGCGCGCGCAGGGTGCGCTGGCGGCTGGTGGTCAGCCCGAGCCGGGACAGGTCGGCGCCGGCCAGCTCGGCCGGGGCGGGGAACAGCGCGGTCAGCCCGGGCGGGCTGCCGGGCGGGGCGGGCGGGCCGTGCTGGGCGGCCAGCCGGCCCGCGAACGTGCGGGCCGCCGCCACCGAGACCTGCTGGCCGAGCACCGCGCGCACGGCCAGCTCGAACCCGTCGTAGCTGCCCGGCACGCGCAGCCCGGGCCGGGCCCGGATCAGCGGGGCGAGCAGGCCGTCCGCGGCCAGCGCCGCGTCGGTGGCCGCCGGGTCGGCGTCGGCGTCCAGCAGCCGGCGGCAGCCGGCCGTCAGCTGGCTGATCGGGCCGGGCGGGCTGAGCCGGGCCCGGAGCAGCACGTGGCCCTGGCCGGGCCGCGGGATCAGTTCGAGGACGGCGGCGCCGCTGGGGGTGCGCACCGTCCTGGTGTAGCGGTCCGCGGTCACCTGCTCCACGCCGGGGATGGCCCGCAGGGCCAGGAAACCGAGCAGCCCGGCACTGTGGAACGGCTCCTGGCAGGCCAGCCGGTCCGACAGCCAGGTGCCGTCGGTGGGCCCGGCGTCCAGCGTCATGCCTCGATTCAACCGCGCGCCACCGACAGGAACCGGGGAACCAGCGGGCGGGGGGTGCGGTGGGGCCGTGGCGACCACCGGGTCTGGGCGACTGGGTGGCTGGTCAGCGCGGGCCGAACGAGCGGCGCCACGCGCCGGGGCCCGGCTGCAGCGGCGCGCCGATCAGCGCGGCCCGGTCCGGCCAGCCAGGGCCGCGCGCCGGCTGCGCCGGGTGGCGGGTACTGGCGTTCAGAAGGCTGCGGGTTTGCAGTGCGGACAGCACCGCGGTGAGGGCCGCTAGCTCTCCGGCGGTCGGGGTGCCCCGCACCACGCGCAGTGGACGCCTGGCTCGCTCGTCGGACATAACCTTCCGCTCCCGATGCTGAACTGGCGGCGGACCCGCTCCCAGAACGCGTCCCGCAGCCACTCCCGCGCCTCCTGGTAGGGGCGCAGCGACAGGCCGAGCTCCTTTTCCGCCTCGACCAGCAGCTCCTTGTCGATCACCGGCGGCAGGATGGGGCCGGGCAGCAGGTCGCGGATATTGTCCTCGCCGCGGGTGAGGATCCACTTCTGCGCGACGTGCTCGCCGGCCTCCTCGACCCGCTGCCGGTCCGGGCCGAGCCGGCTGGCCACCGGGCCTGACAGGTGCGCAGGCCGCTGCGGGCCGGGCCGGGGCATGTGCCGCTTGTCGAACAGCTGGGCCGGGGACGGCACGGCGGCGTGCGGCAGCGACGGCACCGGCTCGGGCACCACCGGCTCGGGCACCGCGACCCGGGTGAAGTACGGCTCCAGGAACGCCCGGTCCAGCACTTCCACCGTGTCCGACTCCCAGACCAGCCGCTCGGCCTGGTTGGTGCCGAACGGGGGCTCGATGCCCCACAGGTGCACCCGGGTGCCGTAGGCCTGCGCGGCCTCCACCGCGGGCACCATGTCCTCGTCCCCGGCCACCAGCACGGCGTCGGTGACGGCCCGGTGCCGGGCCAGTGCCTCCATGTCCGCGCGGATCTGCGCGTCCACGCCCTTCTGCTGGCCGCGGGCGTTCAGGTTGCCCAGCCGCAGTTTGACCCGGGCCATCTGCGCGATCACCCGCTGGTCGATGGTCGGCACCCGGTCCCGGGCCGCGTCGTACCAGTAGACGCGGAGCAGTTCGCCGCGGACCAGGCCGTCGGCGTGCCGGGTCAGCGCCTGGATCAGCTTGTCGGTGTCCACCCGGTACTCGCGCCGCGATCCGACGCTGAACAGCAACTCACCGGCGGCGGCATAGATGTAGCCGACATCGATCATGATCGCGTAGCGCGCCAGGATGGGCAGCGGTACATCGGCCGGGAGGGGAGCGACGATGTCGGTCATGGCACTCACGACTCTACTGCCGGACCCGCACCGGCCGGAGCGGAAGGGCAGCCCAAGTTCAGCATTATGTAGTCGACCAACTACAGGGGGATGTTGCCGTGCTTGCGCGGCGGCATCTGCTGGCGCTTGCCGCGCAGGGTGCGCAGCGCCCGGGTGACCTGGCCGCGGGTCTCGGCCGGGCGGATGACCGCGTCCACATAGCCGCGTTCGGCCGCGATGTACGGATTGGCCAGCGCGTCCTCGTACTCGGTGACCCGCTGCGCGCGCAGCGCGTCCGGGTCGTCCGCGGCGGCCAGTTCCCGGCGGTACAGGATGTTCACCGCGCCCTGCGCGCCCATCACCGCGATCTGCGCGGTCGGCCAGGCCAGGTTGACGTCCCCACCGAGATGCTTGGAGCCCATCACGTCGTAGGCGCCGCCGTACGCCTTGCGGGTGATCACTGTGATCTTGGGCACAGTGGCTTCCGCGTAGGCGTAGATGAGCTTGGCGCCGCGCCGGATGATGCCGCCCCACTCCTGGCCGGTGCCGGGCAGGAAGCCGGGCACGTCCACGAACGTGAGCACCGGGATGCTGAAGCAGTCGCAGGTGCGGACGAACCGGGCCGCCTTCTCCGAGGCGTCGATGTCCAGCGTGCCCGCGAAGTGCATCGGCTGGTTGGCCACCACGCCGACGCTCATCCCGTCCACCCGGCCGAAGCCGACCACGATGTTCTGCGCGAACAGGGCGTGGATCTCCAGGAACTCGCCGTCGTCCAGCACCCGGGTGATCACGTCGTGCATGTCGTAGGGCTGGTTGGGCGAGTCCGGGATCAGCGTGTCGAGTTCCTCGTCGGACGCGGTGATCTCCAGCGCTTCGGCTGGGCCGGCGGGCGGTGGCAGCGCCGGGGGGTCGTCCAGGTTGTTGGACGGCAGGTAGGACAGCAGGTCCCGGGCGAAGTCGAGGCAGTCGTCCTCGTCGGTGGCCTGGTAGTGCGCGACGCCCGACTTCGTGTTGTGCGCGTGTGCGCCGCCGAGTTCCTCGAAGCTGACCTCCTCGCCGGTCACCGTCTTGATCACGTCCGGGCCGGTAATGAACATGTGCGAAGTGCCCTCGACCATCAGGGTGAAGTCGGTGATCGCGGGCGAGTAGACCGCGCCGCCCGCACACGGGCCCATGATCAGTGAGATCTGCGGGACCACCCCGGAGGCGGCCACGTTCCGGTAGAAGATCTCGGCGAACAGGCCCAGCGCGACCACGCCCTCCTGGATCCGGGCGCCGCCGCCGTCGTTGATGCCGATCAGCGGGCAGCCGGTCTTCAGCGCGTGATCCATCAGCTTGACGATCTTCTCGCCGTACACCTCGCCCAGCGAGCCGCCGAACACCGTGAAGTCCTGGCTGAACACGCAGACCGGGCGGCCGTCCACGGTGCCGTAGCCGGTGACCACCCCGTCGCCGTAGGGCCGGTTGGCGTCCATGCCGAACCCGGTGGCCCGGTGCCGGGCCAGCTCGTCGAGTTCGGTGAACGAGCCGGGGTCGAGCAGCCGCTCGATGCGTTCCCGCGCGGTCATCTTGCCCTTGGCGTGCTGCCGTTCCACCGCCCGCTCGGACCCGGCGTGGACGGCCTCGTCCCGGCGCCGCCGCAGGTCGGCGATCTTGCCGGCGGTGGTGTGCGGCGCGTCTGCTGCCTCGGCCTGATCCGGCTCCGGACGGGGCTGAACATCGCTGGTCATGCCGACAGGGTAGCCCTGGCTGGATCATGGTTTGGGGGTGCCCGGCGGCGGGCGCCGCGGGTTCACAGCCACGACACACAGGGCCACTAGGCTGGCCGGGTGAGCCAGGATGCCGCCGCGCCCACTGCCACCCCGACCCGGGACACCGACCGGCAGCAGCTGCCCGCGCCGCTGCGCCGCGACGTGCGGCTGCTCGGCGGCCTGCTGGGCGAGGTGCTGCGCGAAGCGGGCGGCCAGGAGCTGCTGGACGACACCGAGCGGCTGCGGCACGCGGTGATCGACGCCCGGCGCGGGCAGCCCGGCGGGCCGGGTGCTGGGCTGAGCCTGGGCCCGGACGCTGCCCCGGACGCCGACCCGGCCGGGGACCAGATCGCGGCGCTGGTGGCCAGCTGGCCGCTGGACCGGGCCGAGCTGGTGGCCCGGGCGTTCACCGTCTACTTCCACCTGTCCAACCTGGCCGAGGAACTGCACCGGGTGCGGGCGCTGCGGGAACGGGACGCGGGCGACGCCCCGGTACGTGAGTCGCTGGCCGCCGCGGTCGGCGAGCTGCGCCGGGACCAGGGCCCGGCCCAGGTCGATGAGCTGCTCGGCCGGCTCCGGGTCCACCCGGTCCTCACCGCGCACCCCACCGAGGCGCGGCGCCGGGCGGTGGCCACCGCGCTGCGCCGGATCGCCGACCTGCTCACCGACCTGGACGACCCCCGGCACGGCGCGTCCGAGCAGGCGGACATCCGGCGCCGGCTGCGCGAGGAGATCGACCTGCTGTGGCGCACCTCGCCGCTGCGCGCCCGGGCCATGACGCCCATCGACGAGGTGCGCACCGTGATGGCCGCGTTCGACGAGACGCTGTTCCAGGTGGCGCCGCGGGTGTACCGGGCACTGGACGAGGCGCGGCGCGAGGGCACGCCGAGCCCGGCGTTCCTCCGGTTCGGCAGCTGGGTGGGCGCGGACCGGGACGGCAATCCGTTCGTCACCGCCCAGGTGACCAGGGAGACCGCGGTCATCCAGGCCGAGCATGTGCTGCGCGCGCTGGAGAACACGGCCACCCGGATCGGCCGCGCGCTCACCGTGCACGCCGACGCGGCGCCGCCCGGCGAGGAGTTCAGCCTGGCCCTGGAGTCGGCCGAGACGGCGCATCCCGAGCTGCTGGCCGAGCTGGCCGCCCGGTCGCCGGGCGAACCGTACCGGACGTTCCTGCTCTACCTGGCCCGGCGGCTGGCCGCGACCCGGCTGCGCGACGCCGACCTGGCCTACGGCAGCGCCGCGGACTTCCGCCACGACCTGCTGCTGGTCCAGGAGTCGCTGGCGGCGGCCGGTGCCACCCGGCTGGCGTTCGGTGAATTGCAGCAGCTGATCTGGCAGCTGGATACGTTCGGCTTTCACCTGGCCGGCCTGGAGATCCGGCAGCACAGCGCGGTGCATGCCCGCGCGCTGGCCGAGGTCCGGGCGGGCGCCGCGCAGTCCGCCCAGTCCGCGCCGTCCTCGCTGTCCGAGCAGACGGCCGAGGTGCTGGCCACGTTCCGCGCGGTGAGCTGGATCCAGGACCGGTTCGGCGTCGCGGCCTGCCACCGCTACGTGGTCAGCTTCACCCGGTCGGCGGAGGACATCGCGGCCGTGTACGAGCTGGCCGCCCGGGCGGCCCGCAGTGGCCCGCCGCCGGTGCTGGATGTGGTGCCGCTGTTCGAGAGCGGCGCGGACCTGAGCAACGCCACCGCGGTGCTCAGCGAGATGATCCGGCTGGCGCCGGTCCGGGAGCGGCTGGCGGCCACCGGGCGGCGGCTCGAAGTGATGCTCGGCTACTCCGACTCGGCCAAGGAACTCGGCCCGGTCAGCGCCACCCTGCGGCTGTTCGACGTGCAGGGGCAACTGGCCCGCTGGGCCGCGGACAACGACATCCAGCTGACCCTGTTCCACGGCCGGGGCGGCGCGCTGGGCCGCGGCGGCGGGCCGGCCGGGCGGGCCGTGCTGGCCCAGGCGCCGGGCTCGGTGGACGGCCGGTTCAAGGTCACCGAGCAGGGTGAGGTGATCTTCGCCCGATACGGCAACCCGGTCATCGCCCAGCGCCACCTGGAGCAGGTCACCTCGGCGGTGCTGCTGGCCTCCTCTCCCGCCGCGAGGGAGCGGAACGCGGCCGCGGCGGCGCGGTTCCGCGCGATGGGCAACCGGATGGAGGCGGCGGCGCTCCGTACCTTCCGGGCGCTGGTGGAGGCCGACGGGTTCGCCGAGTGGTTCGCCAAGATCAGCCCGCTGGAGGAGATCAGCGGGCTGCGGATTGGGTCCCGCCCGGCACTCCGGGGGATCGATGTGGTCGCCCTTGACGACCTGCGCGCCATCCCGTGGGTATTCGCCTGGGCACAGACCCGGCTGAACCTACCGGGCTGGTACGGGCTGGGCAGCGGTCTCGCCGCGGTGGTAAGAAGTCCGGGCGGGCTGGCCGGGGCCCAGCGGGCCTACCGGGGCTGGCCGCTGCTGGCCGTGCTCCTCGATGGCGCGGAGATGAGCCTGGCCAAGGCCGATCGCCGGATCGCGGCCCGGCATCTCGCGCTGGGCGGCCGCGACGATCTCGACCAAATGGTGCTGGCCGAGTACGACCTCACCCGGCGGCTGGTGCTGGAAGTGACTGGCCATGACCGGCTGCTCGCCAACCGGCCGGTGCTATCCCGCGCAGTGACGCTGCGCGATCCCTATGTGGACGCGCTATCCCACCTCCAGCTCCGCGCACTCAACGAACTCCGGGCGCTGTCTGGTTCAGCAGATGGCCCGGCCGCTGAGCCCGGGGACGGGGCCGCCCGCCATGAGCAATTGCATCGGCTGCTGCTGCTCGCGGTCAGCGGTGTGGCCGCGGGACTGCAGAACACTGGCTGACCTGCCGCCGCCTCGTGTCCCGCAAGCCCAGCTAGGTATCCCGCCAGCCGCCCGGCCGGGCCTGACGTGGCTGGTAATGCCAGCACCGCACGGCTGTCCCAATGGGCCGAAAGCTACGTTCGCGATGCCCGGCAACGTCCTCAGCCCAGAGCGTGCAGTATAAGGCGTGCTGCCATATCGGTCCTGCCTCGCTGGCCGTCACTGCATTGCCCCGCGCACCAGGCGGTCAAGCCGCACTATACGGAAGAGCCCTTCGTGTTAAGCTCCTCTTGATTAGGCATGCCTGCATGGCAGCAGTGGCTGCAACGGTCCTTGTTGCTGGTCGGACTCCGGGAGCAAAATGTTGACGGTGCTCACCGCATTAGCGTCCATTGCTGCTATTATTACTCTGGGCTATGCCGTCTTCATTGGTACCCGGACGATACCGGAGCTCTGGAAACGCAGGAAACATCGGTTCGTCCGCGAGGTGGCAGAAACTGAAGCAGATTTGACGAGGCAAATTCTGCAGCAAGTTCGCCTAGATATGAGTCTCATACAGCTACGCGGCCTGGTCCCTGGCTCGGCGCATAAGTTGCGCATGGATCTGACCGCCCTCTATGTGCCGACGATGACGACGGATAATCGTGAATCTCATCCCCCGAAACTGAAGCTCGAACCCGCCACTGGCCTGCTCACCCGCGACGAGCAGCAAATAATTCCACTCAGTCGGATGCTCAACGACACGGATCGGCTGCTCGTGGTAGCAGGAGCAGGGCTCGGCAAGACGACCTTCCTCCGCTACATCGCCTACGTGCTTGCCACATCCGTTCTCGAAGATACGGTAGACCCAGTCAGGTCCAACCTTGGAATCCGCTGGGATGAGCCTCCTATCCCCGTGTACATACCGCTGCGTGAGGTGGGATACCGTTTCGAGAAGTCTGGCCGCGATAACGTCATACAGATGGATCGGGATATCATTATTGAATGTTTTGCCGACGCGTCCAATGTTGAGCCGAATAGTGCGACTGAAAGCTGGCTGCGCGATCGCCTCGGCCAGGGACAATGCCTGGTACTGCTGGATGGCCTCGACGAGGTCGTGGATGTCCGGATGCGTGATCTCGTTAACGAGAGTATCGACAAGTTCATCCACCGCTACCCGCAGAACAGATACATTGTCACAGCCAGGCCGGAAATCAGGAATCGCGTCTCATATTTCGAGGGCCCGTTTTTTGAATGCAAGATCGAACTGCTCAGGCCAAGTGAGATAAAGCAGTTCATCCGGAACTGGTATGTTGCACTGCATCGGAACGAAGCCCAGGATCATCCCCGTGTCGTCAACACCGAGGTCGCGGAACTCATGCGGGCCATCAACGCCGACGAGTCCGTGCGTGAACTCGCGGTGTCTCCGCTGATCCTCACTATCATTGCTGCCATGCACTACGCCCGCAATGCGCTGCCGAACCGGCGGGTGGAACTTTACGATCAATGCACGCTGGCGCTTTGCGGAGAATGGGACCTGGCGAAGCCCGGGCCGGCTGCTAAGGCCGGGCCGTGGTACGCAGAAGATACACAGATGTCGGCCTCAACGCGGAGAATTCAGCTTGAGTACGTGGCTGACTACCTTCACGCGAATCACCTCGAGGTGGCTGCCGGGAGGCAGCTGGCCGAGCACCTGGCTGAAAATTCTCTGCCGTTCAAGTCAAAGAACGGCGTAGAAGTAGCCGAGAACTTTCTCCGCTCGATAGCCATGAGGGGCGGGATACTGGAGGCGCATCGGGACGAGCGATATGGATTCGCTTATCCAATCCTTAAGAGCTATCTGTGCGCCCGGCTGATAGCCAGGAGCCCGCAGCGGGTGCGGGAGCTTATGAGTCATATTGAGGACTCGCAGTGGGCATCCATCGTGCGCCTTGTGGCTGGGCATCTCAGCTCGGCAGACCCGGAGCGAACGCAGGAAATCATCGAGTTGATTCTGCGCTCCGACCCGCTGACCCCGTCGGCAGTCCTGCTAGCTGGCGAATGCCTCCAGGACTCAGATCGCTCTGGTCTTGGATTGCCGCTGCAGGAGAAGGTGTGCGAGAACCTGCAGGATCTATTGACGAACGAGAGCCTGACGCAAGTGGTGCGCTGCCGGGCGGGCCTGCTGATCGGTTCGCTGGCCGAGGGCGCGATTGATGTGGCGCCGGCCAAGATTACCGCAAGGACTGTGTCAATCGGAAGCAATCGGCACCCGAACGAGCGGCCTATTCACCGGGTCAGCCTGTCGGAGTTCCAGCTCGCCAGATATCCGGTCACGAATCGTGACTACGCTGCATTCATTATCGACGAAGGCTACCGGCGCGAGCACCTGTGGACTGAAGCTGGGTGGAACTGGCGCACATCGACGCAGGTAGCCCAGCCTTTCTATTGGGATGATCCCCGATTCTGCAATCCGCGCCAGCCCGTCGTTGGGGTGAGCTGGTTCGAGGCGATGGCCTACGCACGCTGGGCGGGGGCCCGGCTGCCGACGGAGGCCGAGTGGGAGGGCGCGCTCGCCTGCCCACCTGACCGGGCGTGGCCGTGGGGTGATGAGTTCGTGCCAGATTCCTGTAACACTGAGCTCTCGCGCCTGGCCCGGCCATCGCCGGTCGGCATGTATCCCGCATCACGTTCTCCGGAAGGCCTCGACGACATGCTGGGGAACGTCTGGGAGTGGTGTTCCAGCCAATACCGGCCATACCCATACGAATCTGGGTCGAGCCGTGAAGAGGTGGAGAGCGAAGACGCCCGCGTACTCCGGGGCGGATCGTGGTATGGACCTCCCGAAGAGGCGCGCCCAGCGGCTCGCCGCTGGTTGCATCCAGGGGCACGCCAGTTCAACTTCGGCTTCCGCCTAGCCTGGTAAGGAGGAGTCAGCATGCACCGGACTACCGATGTAGTGGTTAGTGAATCCAGCGTCGAAGTTGATGGCCGGAGGATCTTCTACCGGCAGGCTGGTAGCGGGGACCCAGTGATTCTGCTGCATGGCTCGCATCGGTCTTCCTATCTCTTCCAGCCGGTCCTTGCGAATCTTGGGCGGTCGTGTACGGTCATCGCTCCGGACCGTCCTGGCTACGGTGACTCTGACGCCATCGGGGAAAGTGAGCCGCTGCCAGACATGGCTACCTTCGCGAGTAGATTCAGCAGAGCGCTTGGCGTCGAAACCGCTCACTGGATAGGCGAGTCGAGGGGCGGCGGTATATGCATAACTCTGGCCGCCAGGGAGCCGCGGGCCGTGCGGAGCCTGGTACTGCTGGCACCGGTAGGACTGCCCCCAAGGGAGCTTCCCAAGCCGGCTGAGGTGGGATCCCGGAGCGTATGGGAGTGGTTCCTTGAGCGTTCCCTCGAGCAGCCTGAACTCCTCGATGAAGAGGATAAGGAAGCCATACTCTCAAATCTCGCGAAGGCTGAGAGCTACGAGCAGCGGCGCCTTCGGGATCAAGATCCCAGCTACGCGGTAGAGGGCCTGCTCTCAGAGATCATCCGCATTCAGGCGCCCGTTCTTCTCGTCTGGGGTAGGCAGGATCCAGTTTTTCCTGTTGAATGCGTGGAGCGGTTCCGGCAGCTTATCCCAGATCTTCGCTCCGTTCTCATTATCGACGATGCGCGCCACCTGGCGCATTTCGAGCAATCGGAGATCTTCTGCGAAGGTGTGCGAAATTTCTACGATGCCAATTTCGGCCCGTCAGGGAAGTCATACTAGATTGGAAGTAATGCGGACGTGACTGAGATCATAACTGAGGAGCGAACTGTATTTGTCGGCAAGAAGTTCCGGGTGCTGGAAAGGGACATCCGTCTCTCGGACGAGAAGTCGGTGACGTGGGAGGTCCTCGACAAGGGCTGGGACAGTGTCGCGATTGTGCCGGTGGATGATGAGATGGGGGTGTATCTCGTAGAGGAGTACTTTGGCGGCACAAACGAGCGCACCCTCTGCCTCCCTAAAGGAAAGATCGACCCAGGAGAAGGGGCCGCCGAGGCTGCTCACCGGGAACTTAGGGAGGAGATCGGAATGGCGGGCAGGCTTGAGCACATCCTCACCATGAGCGTCAGCCCTGGTTACCTGACTCAGCGGACAGAACTCTTCTACGCGACAGACTTGTACCGTGATCCACTGCCTGGCGATGAGGTCCAGTACATCGCTCCGGTCAGGATCGGGTTCGCGCAGGCCATTGAGATGTGCACCCTTGGCCAGATCAACGAAGCCCGGACGATTGGCGGCCTCATGGTGGTTGCCCGGAAGCTGGGGATTTGAGGAAGCAGTGATGCTAGACGTGACGGTACTGGGCGCAGCGGGATCATTCGTGGATCCAGCCACGGGTGCGGCTTGCAGTGGATTCCTGCTCCGGTCTGAGTCGGCTTCGCTCTTGCTTGACTGCGGCTTCGGGGTGCTGGTCAATGCGTACAGGCATATTAAGGTCGAACGGATAGATGGAGTCTTCCTGTCACACATACATCCAGACCATTGCGCCGACATCTTCAATCTTAGCGGGTACCTCAGGCGGCGTCAGGAGAAAAGAACGATATATGTAATGTGCCCGCCTGAGGCGCGACGGCATCTTGACGCGCTTGTGGAGCGATGGTCGTCGTCGCTGATCTGGAGGGATGTAGACGAGGACGCTCGCTACACCGTCGGTGATATGCGTCTTGCGTTCCACCGCACTAATCACGGGCCTCCCACTTACGCGTGCGAAGTCGTCTGTGGCGAGATATCGGTGTTTTACACGTCGGATACTGGACCTGGATGGAACCCTGAGGCCTTTAGGGCGAGCCCGGACCTCCTTATCTGTGACGCGGCCTACCTCGATGCACGGGACGGTCCGGCGGTTCACCTGACTGCGGCACAGGCGGGCCAGCTCGCCGCGAATATGGGCGCTCGTAAGCTGTTGCTGACCCATCTCCGGCCGGGTACCGATCATGAGCTGATGAAGAAAGCCGCCACACAACACTTCGGCGGCCCGGTCTCGATCGCTGAGCCTCATCTTCAGATTAAGTTGACGGGCAGGTGACTGGTTATTTCTTAGGACGCTTACCAGAGGAGTACCCAGGAATGGGCAGAGAGACCCAGGCGGAGAAGACCTTGACAGCTGCCGGTCCCGGAAATGTTGCGCTACTGCCAGAGCTAATCGAGCGGCTGGCTGGCCCGTCAGCCCGCATCGTCGTGGTGGTCAGCGGTGGCTTCAGCCAGCGGGAGTGGCGGAATTCCATCCTTGCCGGGCTGCGGCCGTTAACTTGGTCCCTTTTCATTCATCGCGGCGAGACCACCCCGGCGAGCGTGGCCGGCCTGGCTCGGTACCTGCACTCGGCGCAGGCAGCTGCCGTGGTCGCCGTGGGCGGGGGAACGGTGCTGGACGCAGCCAAGGCGGCCAGTGGGTTTGCCTCAGTATCTGATGTTGACGAAGGGCAGGTCGTGACCGCGTGCGATACCGCGGTCCCGTCCTGTTCGCCGTCGTCGGCACTCCCCGTGATCGCGGTACCGAGCACGGCGGGCACCGGCGCTGAGGTGACGCCTAATGCCACGATCTGGGATAGGTCTCGCGGGCGTAAGCTCTCCGTACGGGGTCCGACGGTGCTCCCGGGGGGCGTTGTCCTTGACCCCGACCTGCTGATCGGCCTGCCCGGTACGCATCTGGTAAGTGGTGCCCTCGATTCGTTGTGTCAGGGTGTGGAGGCTGCTTGGTCGGTCCGGTCAACTCCCGGATCGATATCCCGGGGCCTGGCGGCGATCTCCCTGGCTGCAGATGCGCTGGCCCGCTTGCCGCGTGTCCCGGTGGCCGCCCTGCCGGTTCCCTCGCTAGTGGACAGGCTGGCTTTCCAGCAGGCGGGGCATCTGTCTGGGCTCGCCATCGCGGAGACGCCGACGTCGTCATGTCATGCCATTTCTTACCCGCTGACCCTCCGTCACCGGATACCCCATGGCATCGCATGCGGGATGAGCGCAGGGCGGCTGATGCGCTACAACGCCGCTGTGGACGGTGCGACGGTCGCCGACTGCCGGGGAGCGGGACATGTCCGGAAGGTGCTAGCCGAGATTGCCGCTGCAATGAATATGGCCTCAGCCGAGGCGGCCGGCCAGTGGCTGGACTCAATCTTCTCTAGGTTCGGCCTTCCTCGCCTTTCTGACCTGCCGATTTCTCCGCGGGACCTAGCCGCCGAGGCATTGTCCTATGGCCGCTGCTACGACAATCCGCGGCAAGTCGATCTCGAAAGGCTGACGGTGCTCTTGAGTCCGCAGACGCACTGTGATTATGCGGCCTGATCCGTTCAAGCTGGCTCGATGGATGAACACCAGGAAGGTCACGCCAGAACAGCTGGCGAACGACAGCGGCCTGTCGGCGGAGGTTATCCTCGAGATGCTTTCGGGGAGTCCCGCGGATACGGGGTCTGACGTAGTCATGGCAATTTGTGCCGCATTGCAGGTAGATGCGTCTCAGCTAGTCACTACCCCGGAATTCGACCAGCCGCTCGTTATCCGTGGTGCTGACGAGCTTCAGGATACGCGCCGGACGATAATCCGTGACGGGATCGAGTTTTACAACTACTATTCCATGGCTTCCCCGCCCGGGCGGGTGGGGCCAGTGATCCTTGACGTACTTTGCCCGCACGGCAAAATTCCCGAATTGAACAACGGCCATCTAGAGCCAGCGATCACGGTCAACCTTGGACCGGGTGCAATTCATGGCCGCTGGGGTGAATCGCTCACGGCCGAAACATGGAGTGTGCTTAATGTCAACCTGGGAAGCGATCGCTGGATTACCGGGGACTCGTACCTGGAATCGCCCTACTGCCCGCACGCGTATTCGCTGGCGAGCATGACGCCTGCGCGGATCGTGTCGTACACCGGCGCGTCGAACCTAGCTGCCCTTATTGAGGAGTCCAACAGGTGGCTGGGCCCGGCTTTCAGCAGTCTCCACGAACGGTTCAGCCAGGGCATGGACTGCGGAATCCTGCTCGACCTCCTGCTGTCCAGGCGCGGATATGACCGGCAAACTGCCGCGGCCGCCGCCGGGCTGTCACGAAGCGATCTTGCTATTGCGATCGAAGATCCATTGCAGGGGATCGACACCCTCCGGCGACTGGGCAGGATCGTGGGAATCGACTACCGGGTGTTGCTGCCCCCCGAACGGCGGCACGACGCAGTTGGAAAGTCGATCATGACAGTATCTGAAGCACGCACAACAGTGCGCGGCTTTGGGCCGTACCAGTTTGCCTCAATGTCGAACGCTCCTCAACTGCCCGATCTAACTGGTCTTTTCATGAAGATCTGCAATGATGACGCGAAGAATGCTGGATATCTGACAGAGCTAGCTGACACGCATTATCTGGTGGTGGCTGGGCGCCCATCTATCGAGTGGGCAAGCTCAGCCGGTAAACGTGAGACGAGGGAGCTTAGTCCTGATGCGTCCGTCTGGGCCGCACCGATGCTCCGCCATCGCTGGCTAGGGGAGGGTTCAGTGCTGAAGTTCGGCTCGGGAAATCACGTTGGCTATCAGGATCTGATGGAACTGACGAATACCTTCGCGCCCGCTGCCACTCTCAGCAGAGGTTACCGTGACCGGAAAAACTGGGGTTACGAAGGCTGGCACTAGCCCAGCCAGACTGCCGGGACTGGCTAGGGCCTGCTTGCCGTTAGGGCGTGGGATCGGGTGTGCCGGGATCGCGGTAGTAGCTGAATACCTGATGAATCTCGCCTACCACGTCTCCGGGGCAGGACGCGAGCAACTGATCCAGGGTCCTGCTTCTATCGAACCCCCGGATCGATATCAGCGGATCGGAGGCTAGGTTCTGCTCGAGCGAGAATCTGCGGCCAGTGATCTCAAGCTCGTTGTCGAGGTACCGCAGGCCTGGTGCCTGTCCCACCGACTCCACGCCCAGGCCATGCGGGGTCAGCATCCTCGGCCCGGCCTGGGTCTTGACCACGTTTGGTCCGCCATCAGCGGTCTTGATGACGAAGAGGGGCTGCTCGGGCCGGGTCAGCAGCAGGTAGAGAGGCTGGGCAGCCGCCATCCACTGACAGCCGATGGCGACCGAGTGCGGATCGGGCATTCCATAGTGCGGCAGCGAGATCACTTCTTCGTCCAGGTTCGCCTCGCCGAGCACGAGTCCCGCGCAGAACCGGTGACGCTCCTGCAGGTAGGGCTCGAGCATCGCCGCTATACGGTAAAAGCTCTCGGCGCGGCAGCCGCTGATGTAGCGCAGATAGCGGTTATCCCTTCCCTGGAAAATCTGCACGTCGTTGGCATACCAGTTCGCGGAAGCTGGAAAGAGGCCGTTGTATTGCCCTTTGAACTCCGCTGTCGACGAATGCAAGGCCAGGTACCGGCCCTTAGGGAGAAGGCCGTCCTTCTCGATCTCGCCATATATTATAAAATGGTTTCCCTTAGCATAGTTCCAGACAAATGCTGTCTTGCTCTCCCAGACTGACCTGGCCTTTGTGACCCGCTCCTGGAACTCCTCGTTGCTGCTAATCTCTGCAGAAGTTCTATACAGGGCAACCCCGCAGAGATTTACCGTCGCATCAACCGGGATGATCGGCACGCTGCTATCCCATGAATAGTACCCGCCGGTGAAAAAACCGCCGTGGATCCGGCGTATGTTGTGCGGAATGCCGAGATCTGGCATGGGAATGATTTCCGCACCGCACTCTCTTCCGGAGACCTTGCTTGCGACGGCGGCAAGCAGTTGCTCGGTGGTGGCAAGATGCGGGAGTATTTCGCGCTGTGTCCGATCAGGTGTTTGCAGAGTCCGCATGATGCTCAGTATGCTCCGTTTAGCCGACGATTCAAATTATTTTTTAAAGGGCACCTATACCCAATTATAACAGGCTCTAGGTGGAGATTCAAGCGTTAGCTGAAGATGGCTTACGTAGGATAAGGAAAATGGTCGCATATGTGCTTCCATCGGGTAGGCTCAAGCGTACCGGCGATTACGTTAGGCCCACACGACGTTGTCCAGGAAGTCTTCTATCGCAGTGCTGATCCGGCCCAGCGCGGCTGCGGATTGCGCCAGTGGGCCGGGCAGGAGCATGGCGTGGTCTGCACCCTCGATTTCGAGCAGGTGCGGGGTAATGGAGCCGGCGATTGCGCTATCCCAGAGTTTATCTGCCGTACCGCCAACAAGAAGGCTTGGCGCTGAGGCCTCTTGCAGCGCGGTGACCGTCGGCATGTCGGTAAGCAACGGCGTGAGCCAGATTGCCGCGATATCTTTGGCCGTGACGGCCGGTGCTGCCAGCGAAGCAAGAGACTTTCCGATGACAACGGGCACCGCACCCGTGGAGGTAACCACATCCTCAATGGCGTCTTCAACTCGGGCGCTGACCCAGGCACGCTGCTCGGCGGTAGATGTAAACTCTGGCACCACCCAGCTGAGCTCCCGGGTTATGCCGTCACGGCGCCGTACCGCCAGCCGCGCGTACATTAACAGCGGCGCGTCGGCGGTGTACCGGATCCCCGGAATAATGATCGCGGCGCGGGCCGGGTCATGAGGTGCCACGGCTGACAACCTACCGTCCGGCGCCCCGCCCAGCGGTATGACGCAGCCTGCCCGCTGACCGGCTAACTGGTCGCGGCGGAGGCGGCGGCTAGTTCGGCGCGGCGCTGGGCGTGGGCGGGCGCGCAGGGGTACTCGGCGTCGGTGCCCTCGCCGGCCAGCAGCTTCCCGATCGCGGTCCGGCACGCTTCGTCGACCGGGTTGTAAACCACCATCCGGGTGCCGGGCACGGACAGCACGCCGAAGCTGGTCGAGGTCATGGCCAGCCGGTCGTACGCCGGGTGCCGGAAGACCTTGATGTAGCTGACCGGGCTGGCCACATCGTGCTCGGCCCACAGCTTGGCGAAGCGCGGGCTGACCGCCTGCAGCCGCTCGATGAACCCGGTCCAGTTGGGCTCGCCGACATGCCGGCCGTAGTTGCCGCGGAACTGGGCGACCAGCCGGCCCAGCTGCTCGTGCCGGCTGACGTACGGGTGGCAGCACTCCGGGTAGGTGAAGTTCAGCCACAGGATGTTGCGCTCGCCGGGCGCGGCGCCGGTCACCCCGGGCCAGAGCGCGGCGTACGCCTCATTCCAGCCGAGCAGGTCGTAGCGCTCGTTCAGCACGCACGCAGGCATCGGCACCAGGCCGTCCATGATGGCCTGGACCTCCGGCGGGACCTGCGGGCACGGCTGGACGGCGGGGTCGGCCGGCAGGTCTGCCACGTCGGCCAGCCGGAACAGGTGCGCCAACTCGGCCTGGTCCAGCTTGAGCGTCTGGGCCACCGCGCTGAGCACCTGCGCGCTGGCGTTGATCGCCCGGCCCTGTTCCAGCCACGTGTACCAGGTGACGCCGACCCCAGCCAGCTGGGCCACTTCCTCCCGGCGCAGCCCGGGGGTACGGCGGCGCAGCCCGGGCGGCAGCCCGGCCTGCTCCGGGCTGATCCGCTCGCGGCGGCTGCGCAGGAAGGCGGCCAGCTCGGCCCGCCGGGTGCCCGCTTCGGCGGTCGTCACGCTGCTCATGCTCCCATCGTGCCGGTGGCCCGGCGGCTTTGCCAGGTGGTGCTGGTACCAGGATAACTGGGCTCTTGGTACCCGGATAACGAACCAGGCAGGCTGGGTGGCATGACAGACACTGCAACCGTGACCCGGTCCGAAGCCGGGGTGATCCGGCGGGCCGACCGCCGGGCGGGCCGCCGGGCCGCGGCCCCGGGCGCGCTGCTGGCCATCGTCCTCACCGGGCAGTTCATGGCCGTGCTGGACGCCTCCGTGGTCAACGTGGCCGCCCCGTCCATCCATACCGACCTGCACGCCACCGGCGCCGGCCTGCAGCTGGTCATCGCCGGCTACGTGATCACCTACGCGGTGGGCCTGGTCACCGGGGCCCGGCTGGGTGACATCCTCGGCCACCGCCGGATGTTCCTGGCCGGCCTGACCCTGTTCACCCTGGCCTCGCTGGGCTGCGGGCTGGCTCCGTCCACCGGCCTGCTGGTCGCGCTCCGGTTCGTCCAGGGCGCGGGCGCGGCGGCGATGATCCCGCAGGTGCTCAGCCTGATCCAGCGCAGCTACACCGGCACCGCCCGGGCCCGCGCCATGCGGCTGTACGCGGCGGTGATCGCCGGCGGCGCGGTGGCCGGGCAGATCCTCGGCGGCCTGCTGGTCACCGCGGACGTGTTCGGCAGCACCTGGCGCTCGGTGTTCCTGATCAACGTCCCGATCGGCGGTGCGCTGCTCATCCTGGGCGCGCGGTGGCTGCCGCACGGCGCCGCCGACCGCGACCGCGGCCTGGACCCGGCCGGGCTGGCCCTGCTCACCCCGGCCGTGCTGGCCCTGGTGCTGCCGCTGGTGCTCGGCCAGCCGGAACACTGGCCGGTCTGGGGCTGGGCCTGCCTGGCCAGCAGCGCGGTGCTGTTCGCGCTGTTCACCCTCGTCGAGCGGCGGGTGGCCGCGCGTGGCGGGGCGCCGCTGATCCCGGGCCGGGTGCTCCGGCTGCCCGGCGTCGGGCTGGGCATCGCCGGCCTGTTCGTCACGATGGCGGTGTTCGGCGGGTTCTTCTTCGTGCTGGCGCTGCACCTGCAGGGCGGGCTGGGGGACACCCCGCTGCGGGCCGGCCTCACCTTCGCCCCGGCCGCGGCGGCCTTCGCACTGGTCAGCCTCAACTGGCAGCGGCTGCCCGCGCAGTGGTTCGGCGGCCTGGTCATCGCCGGCTTCGCCGGGTACGCGGCCGGCCTGGCGCTGCTGGGCGTGCTGCTGCACACCGGCAGCCACGGCGGGATGGCGCTGTACTGGGTGCTGGCGCTGACCGGCGCCGGGATGGCGGCCGCGTTCGGCCCGCTGATGACCGCGGTGCTGCTCCGGGTGCCGGTGGCCGAGGCGGCCGACGCCACCGGGGTCATCGTCACCGTCAACCAGCTGGCCCTGGTGATCGGGGTAGCCACGTTCGGCACGCTATACCTGAACCTGGCCGGGACGCTGCCCACCGGCGGCGCGCACGCCGCGTTCCGGCTGCTGTCCGCGCACGCGGTCACGGTGACCTGCATCGCGCTGGTCGCGGCGGCGGTGGGCGGCGGCGTGCTGGCCGCGATCCGTGCCGCCACCACCCGCCAGGCGGCGCAGTAGCCCGCCCAGCCCCGCTGATGATGTTGACTTAGGTGTCGTGTCAGCAACACCTAAGTCAACATCATCTTTGGCTGCCTCTGCACTGCGGCGACTCCTGGTAACCGACGGCGGGTTGTGGCGGGAAGTCACGGTGGTGCCGCAGACCGGGTCCACCAACGCTGATTTGCTCGAAGCAGCTCGGGCCGGGGCGGCAGAGGGCCTCGTCCTGGTGGCCGAGGAGCAGACGGCCGGGCGGGGCCGTCTTGGCCGGACCTGGTCAGCCCCCGCGGGTGCCGCGCTCACCTTCTCGGTGCTGCTCCGCCCAGCGGGCGTGCCACCCACCCGGCTGGGCTGGCTGCCGCTGCTCACCGGGGTGGCGGTAGCGGCGGCGGTACGCGCCGAAACCGGCGTGCCGGCCAGCCTGAAATGGCCCAACGACGTGCTGGTCGGGGAGCGGAAGCTGGCCGGGATCCTGGCTGAGGCGCACAGCGACGCGGTCGTGGTCGGCGTCGGGCTGAACGTCACGCTGAGCCGGGCCGAGCTGCCGGTGCCGGCCGCCACCTCGCTGCTGATCGAGGACGCAGCCAGCACCGACCGGGCCGCGCTGCTGGCCGCCATCCTGACTGAGCTGGCCGGCCGCTACCAGGCGTGGCGGGCTGACCCGGATGTGGCTGGCCTGCGTACGGACTACCTGCGCTGGTCCGCGACAGTTGGCCGGGAGGTTCGCGTCGAACTGCCCGGCGGTGCGCAGCTCTCCGGTGCCGCCGAGGACGTGGACGACGTGGGCCGGCTGGTGGTCCGGACCCCGGACAATCTGGTCCGGGTCGGCGCCGGGGATGTCGTGCACGTCCGCTGATTTCCGCACCCGTGTCGGGGTGCTCAGGCTGGCCGGTTCCATGCCACCATGTGCGCTATGCGCAAGGAGGATCTGCTCTCCGAAGGGGAGCGGAGCGTGCTGCTGCTGCACCCGCACTGGAAGACCATCCTGCGGCCGATCCTGCTGCTCATCCTGGTGCTGGCCGCGTACGGCGCGCTGGTCTACTTCCGCGGCCACGTGCCGCCGCCCGCCTTCCTCGGCACCGGGGTCCTCGCGGTCATCTTTGTGCTGATCGGGGTGGCCATCCCGGTGCTGCGCTGGCAGACCACCACCTACGAACTGACCACCCGGCGGCTGCGGCTGCGCCGCGGCATCCTGTCCCGGACCGGCCGCGACTTCCCGCTGATCCGGATCAGCGACGTCTCGTTCACGCACGGGCTGATCGACCGGCTGCTCGGCGCGGGCACGCTCATCGTGGAGTCCGCGGGCGAGCACGGCCAGCTCGTACTGACCGAGATCCCGCACGTCGAGGTGGTCCAGGCCACCCTGTTCCAGCTGGTCGAGGACGAGCAGCAGCGGCTGCCCCGGGACGAACCGTAGGCCGCTGGACGGCCCGCGCCCGGCGGGGGGTTAGCCTTCGCTCATGGATGGGGTACAGGTACGCCGCCACGTGATCGGCCACGGACGGGTGGCCGAAATCATCCTGGACAGACCTTCCGTATTGAACGCTCTCAACACGGTAATGCTGGTCCGGCTGGCCCAGGTGTGCGCGGAACTCAAGCCTGACGGCGACGTGCGCGCCGTGGTGCTGTCGGCCAGCGGGGACCGGGCGTTCTGCGTCGGGGCCGATCTCAAGGAACGAAACGCGATGAACGACGCGCAGTTGCTGGCCCAGCGCGTGGTGTTCCGGACCGCGTTCGGCGAACTGCTCGGGCTGCCCCAGCCGGTGGTCGCCGCGGTGCACGGGTTCGCCCTGGGCGGCGGCTGTGAGCTGGCGCTGAGCAGCGACATCATCGTGGCCGACGAGACCGCGGAGTTCGGCCTGCCGGAGACCACAGTGGGCCTGGTGCCGGGCTGCGGCGGCACCCAGCTGTCGGTGCGCCGGCTGGGCGCGGGCCGGGCCGCCGAGCTGGTGCTGACCGGGCGCCGGGTCAAGGCGGCCGAGGCGGAGCGGATCGGACTGGCCGACCGGCTGGTGCCGGCCGGGGCGGCGGAGAGCACCGCGCTGGAGATCGCGGGCACGATCGCGGCCAACTCACCGGTCGCGGTGCGCGCGGCCAAGCGGGCGCTGCGGAACGGCTGGGCGGCCGGGCTGCCCGCGGCGCTGGACATCGAGGACGCGGCCTGGCGGACCGCCGCGCTGTCCGCGGACCGGCGCGAGGGCATCGCGGCGTTCAACGAGAAGCGGACGCCGAATTGGCCGGGGGAGTGAGCCGCCGATGAGCGACCTGCCGCCGCGGATCTCGCTGCGCGAAGTCGGCCCACGGGACGGGCTGCAGAACGAGGACCCGGTGCCGACCGCGGCCAAGGTCGAGCTGATCAACACGCTGGCCCGGACCGGGGTTTCCCGGATCGAGGCGGTGTCCTACGTCAAGCCCGAGGCGATCCCGCAGATGGCCGACGCCGACCAGGTGTGGGATCGGATCACCCGGGCGCCCGCGGTGCGCTACTCGGCGCTGGCGCCCAACCTGCGCGGCGCCCGGCGCGCCCTGGACGCCGGGTTCACCGAGGTGGAAGTGGTGGTGTCGGCCTCGGACACGCACAACCGGCGGAACGTGAACCGGGGCACGGCCGAGTCACTGGACGACATCGCGGTGATCATCGACGAGGCACACGGCCGCGGTGCGGCCTGCCAGGTGGTGGTGGCCACCGCGTGGGGCTGCCCGTACGAGGGCGACGTGCCGGCCGGCCGGGTGCTGAGCGTGGCCGGCCGGGCGGTGGCCGACGGCGCGGACTCGATCTCGTTCGGGGACACCACCGGGATGGCCACCCCGCGCCGGGTGACCGAGCTAGTCGGCGGGTTCCGCTCCCGGCACCCGGACGTGCCGCTGAACCTGCACTTCCACAACACCCGGGGCACCGGGCTGGCCAACGTGCTGACCGCACTGGAGCTCGGCGTGGACGACTTCGACGCGTCCGTGGGCGGGCTGGGCGGCTGCCCGTACGCGCCCGGCGCGTCCGGGAACATCGCCACCGAGGAACTGGTGTACATGGTGGAGGACATGGGTGTCGCTACCGGAGTGGACCTGGCCGCGATGATCGGCGCGGCCGAAGAGGCGGAACGCATCGTCGGGCGGCAGCTGCCGTCCCAGGTGCTGCGGGCCGGCCCACGCACCCGGACGGTGGCCCGGTGACCGCCCAGGACCAGGCGGCCACACCGGCGCCCTCCGCGCAGCCAGCGCAGACGGCGCACCCTGAACTCGGTGAGCTCCGCGCCTCCGTCGAGCGCGGCGGGGCGGCCAAGTATCACGCGGCGGCCGCGAAGGCGGGCAAGATGTTCGCCCGGGACCGGATCGCCGCTCTGCTCGACGCGGGCTCATTCACCGAGGACGGGCGTTACGCCAATGTGGCCGCCGAAGGGCTGCCCGCGGATGGCGTGGTCACCGGGACCGGCCTGATCGACGGCCGGCCGGTGGCGGTGATGGCCAACGATTCCACGGTCAAGGCGGGCTCGTGGGGGGCGCGCACCGTAGAGAAGATCATCCGGATCATCGAGAAGGCGTATTCGGCCGGGCTGCCGATGATCTACCTGGTGGACTCGGCGGGCGCGCGGATCACCGACCAGGTCAACATGTTCCCCGGCCGCCGCGGCGCCGGGAAGATCTTCCACACCCAGGTCCGCGCGTCCGGGTCGATCCCGCAGGTGTGCGCGCTGTTCGGGCCGTCCGCCGCGGGTGGGGCGTACATCCCGGCGTTCTGCGACTTCGTCGCCATGGTCGAGGGCAACGCGTCCATGTACCTGGGCAGCCCGCGGATGGTCGAAATGGTGGTCCGGGAGCAGACCACGCTGGAGGAGATGGGCGGCGCCCGGATGCACTGCACGGTGTCCGGCTGCGGCCACTACCTGGCCAAGGACGAGCCGGACGCGCTGGCCGCGGTCCGCCGCTACCTGTCCTTCCTGCCCGGGAACTGGCAGCAGCTGCCGCCCGCGGCCACGGCCGCGCTGCCGGACGAGGGCATCGACCTGGCCGCGCTGGTCCCGGCCAGCGAGCGGCAGGCCTTCGATATGCGCCGCTACCTGCGCGGGCTGGTGGACGCCGGGTCGTTCTTCGAGATCCACGCGCTGTGGGCGCGCGAGCTGACCATCGGCTTCGCCCGGCTGGACGGCCAGGTCATCGGCGTGGTGGCGAACAACCCGATGTTCAAGGGCGGGGTGCTGTTCGTCGATTCGGCCGACAAGGCGACCCGGTTCATCCAGCTCTGCGACAGCTTCAGCGTGCCGCTGCTGTTCCTGGCCGACGTGCCCGGCTTCATGGTCGGCACCGCGGTGGAGAAGCAGGGCATCATCCGGCACGGGGCCAAGATGATCAGCGCGGTGGCCGAGGCCACCGTGCCGAAGATCTCCGTGGTGGTGCGCAAGGCGTACGGGGCCGGGCTGTATGCGATGGCCGGCCCGGGCTTCGAGCCGGACGCGACGCTGGCCCTGCCCACCGCCAAGATCGCGGTGATGGGGGCCGAGGCGGCGGTCAACGCGGTCTACTACAACAAGCTGGCCGCGCTGGAGGACCCGGCCGAGCGGGACCAGGAAACGGCCCGGCTGCGCGCCGAGTACGACGCGGACATCGACGTGCTCCGGCTGGCCAGCGAACTGGTGGTGGACGACGTGGTGCAGCCGTCCGAGCTGCGCGGCGAGCTGATCCGCCGGTTCGCGGCGGCGGCAGGCAAGGACCGCTCGTTCGCCCGCCGCCGCCACGGCGCCACCCCGGTCTGACCGTCACACCGGCTCGAAAGCCCAGTAGTTGATGCCCCAGGCCATCGGGTCGGTCAGATCGTCCTTGACCTGTATCGCCTGACAGGTGTTCGCGGTGCCGGACACCCCGGACGTGCAGCTGCAGCTTGTTGTCCAGATCCAGTACCAGCTCTGGTCCTTCGATGGCACCGGTCACCAGATCCGCCCGGGACTGCCACGGCGACCAGTCGCCGCCTGGGGTCAGCTGAGTACGCTGCCACAGGCCGTTGCCGGCCGACGGCGGGCCCGGCTGCTCGGTGGCGAACAGAACCAGCTGGTCGTGCGGGCCCGCGGCCACCGCGACCTCGGCGAAGCCACGGCCCTTGTGGCCCAGGGACACCCAGTCCGACCAGGCGCCGCCCGGCTGGGACTGCCGCCGCTGCCACACGGCGTCGTCCGCCGCACCCACCGTCAACAGCTCCAGGCAGCCGTCATGGTTCACGGCCGTGGCCAGGCCGCCCGCTGGCTGCCCGCCGGGACGGCCCAGCGATTCCCAGCTCGACCAGTTGCCGCCGGGCTGCTTCTGCCAGCAGTGCTGGACCCGGCCGTCGCTGTCAGTGGTGAACAGTTCCAGGCGGCCGTCCTTGGAGTTGGCGGCCGCGGCGAGTGGCCCCAGCGTCCCGGCGTCCGGGCCGCCGGGACGGCCCAGTGGCGCCCAGTCGGCCCACCATCCAGCTGACGGTGGCGATGCCACACGCTGAGGTCGCTGCGGACCACGGAGACCTCCAGGCTGCCGTCGAGGTTGAGGGCGAGCACCGGCGACGCGTCCGGTGCGTGGGCACCCTGGTGCCCGGTGATGACTGGTTTCCCGCCCGGCTTGCCCAGCGACTGCCAGCCCAGCCAGCCTGCCGCCCCTGGCTGGGCCTGGCTGGCGTGCCACACCGCTCCGTCGTGGCCAGAAACGACGATCTCCACGACACGCTGGTCGCCGTACACCAGTGCCGGGCGGCAGGGCAGCGCCCCGCGGGCCGGCTGGCCGATCCCGGACCAGCCGGACCAGCCGTTGCTGGTCCACCGCCCGATCCAGATGGCGTCCGGGTCAGGCCGTTCCGCCCCGGTCGCTGCGAACACCAGGTCATCGGCTTCCGCAGCGCAGGCCAGGCCGTCGAGTTGCATCATGAGTTAAGCCCCCCTAGCTTCGGCGAGCGGCGGTCAGCGGGTCCGCCCTGCCCCCTAGGACGGACCGTGCTCCGCTCGGCACGTTTGGTAAATGGAACGTAAACTAATCTTCGAGCAATGGTCAAGGAACGGTGTGCCTGACCTGCGGCCCGGCTAGGCAACTGGCGATGATCTGGGGTAGCACTCGCAGTCGCGGCTACCATCTGTGCATGACCTGTGTCCTGCTCGCCGAAGACGACTCTTCTATCTCTGAGCCACTGGCCCGGGCGCTGCGCCGCGAGGGTTACGACGTTAACGTCTCGGCGGATGGGCCGGGGACGCTGGAGGCCGCGCAGGCCGGCGGCATCGACCTGATCGTGCTGGATATCGGGCTGCCGCGGCTGGACGGGCTGGAGGTCTGCCGGCGGCTCCGGTCCGACGGGCAGACCGTGCCGGTGCTGATCCTCACCGCGCGGGCGGATGAGGTGGACACGGTGATCGGCCTGGACGCCGGCGCCGACGACTACGTGACCAAGCCGTTCCGGCTGGCCGAACTGCTGGCCCGGGTCCGGGCGCTGCTCCGCCGGGGCACCCCGGAGACGAGCGTGGTGCAGGGCGTGCGAGTCGACGCGGACGCCCGGCGGGCCTGGATCGGGGACACGGAACTCGAGCTCACCACAAAAGAGTTTGACCTGCTGAGCGTGCTGGTGAGTGACGCGGGGAAGGTGGTCACCCGTGAACAGATCATGCGCGAGGTGTGGGACAGCAAGTGGTGGGGATCCACCAAGACGCTGGACATGCACATCTCGTGGCTGCGCCGCAAGCTGGGCGACGACGCGCACAACCCGCAGTACATCACCACGGTGCGCGGCGTGGGCTTCCGCTTCGAGCGGGGTGACTGACCGCTTCCTGGTTCCGGCCAGGACCGCCCAGGTCGTCCCGGGACACTGAGCCATGCGCCGCCGCCTGCTGGTCTCCACCCTGGTGGTGGCGGTTACGGCTGTCCTGCTGCTGGGCATCCCGCTCGCGTTCGTGCTCAGCCGGCTGCAGATCAGTGCGGCCGACCAGCAAGTCAAGCGGGACGCCACCACGGTGGCCAAGACGCTGCAGGACCGGGTCAACTCGGGCCTGCCGGCTGACGTGGCCGAGGCCGCGGCGGCGGCCAAGTCGCTGCCCGACCGGTACATCAGCATCCAGCAGGACGGGCTGCACGAGTTCAGCATCGGCGACCGGCCGGGCGAGGGCTCGATCGTCAGGGTGGCCAACACCAGAAACTTCCGGGTCACCGTGGCCGCCGACGAGTCGGTCGAGTACGGGCGGCTGACCGGGGCGCTGATCCTGATCGGCGGGCTCGCGCTGGCCGCGGTCGCGGTCGCGGTGGCGCTGGCCATGCTGCAGGCCCGGCGGCTGACCCGGCCGCTGGAAGAACTGGCCAGCGCGGCCGACCGGCTCGGCCTGGGTGACGCGCGCCCGCTGGGCCGCCGGTACGGCGTGCCCGAGCTGGACCGACTGGCCGAGGGGCTGGACGGCTCGGCCCGCCGGATCACCGACCTGCTGTCCGCCGAGCGGGACTTCGCGGCGGACGCCTCGCATCAGCTGCGCACCCCGCTGACCGCGCTGTCCATGCGGCTGGAGGAGATGATCGCCGCCGCCGGGGATTCCGAGGTGGTCCGCGAGGAGGGCGCGGCCGCGCTGGCCCAGACCGAGCGGCTGGCCGACGTGGTCAGCCAGCTGCTCGGCCGGACCCGGCGGGCCGCCCGCGGGGTGCCGTCCCTGATCCCCATCGACGACGTGATCGCGCAGCAGGTGATCGAGTGGGATCCAGCGTTCCGCCGGGCCAACCGCAAGCTGGAGGTGGCCGGGGAGAAGGGGCTGTCCGCCTACATCACCCCGGGCGCGCTGGGCCAGGTTGTGGCCACCCTGCTGGACAACGCGCTGGTGCACGGGGCGGGCACGGTCACCATCCGCACCTCGCGCACGCCCAAGTCGGTGGTGGTGGAAGTACGCGACGAAGGCAGGGGTGTGCCGCACGAGCTGGTGCCGCGCATCTTCGAGCGCAACGTCAGCGGCACCCCCGGCGGCACCGGGCTGGGCCTGGCCCTGGCCCGCGACGTGGCCACCGCGGACGGCGCCAACGTGGTGCTGGTCCGGCCGCGGCCGGCCGTGTTCGCCGTGTTCCTGCCGCGCGGCCTGCGCGGCCCCGAGGAACCGCCGGTGGTCAGCGGCCCGGCCTAGCCGCCGGGCGGCAGGCGCGGTCAGTCCAGGCCGAGTCCGTGCCGGCCGGTCTCATTGAGGTCCTGTAGCTGGAACCGGTTTGGCCAGCCGCGCTCGTAGTGCTCGGCGGGGAAGTCGCTCGGGCTGGAGCCGGTGCGGAAGGCCGCCCGGACGCTGGCTGCGTACTGCTCGTTGCGGGGGCACCAGGGTGCGGCGGGGATGTACATGACGTTTCCCCAGCCTTGCTGGTTCCGAACCGGCGCCACGCTGTGGATCAGGTCGCAGTGCCACCAGACGGAGTCACCCGCCCGGACGTCGGGGATGCCGCTGAGCGCCCGGACGAGCAGCGGGTGCCACTTCTCGCTGGCCGGGAAGGCCTGGCCGACGGTGACACCGCACATGTCGCCGGCGGGCACGTCGGCGAGCAGTGGGCGCAGCATGAGGTAAGCCATCGCGCCGGGGATCGGCACGGTGTGCAGCACACCCTGGTCGTGGGCCATGTCGGACAGGGCGGTCCAGCCCTGGAAGGTGCGGAACACGGAGCACATGGTGGTCCCGGGATACTGCGCCGCGGTGGTCCGGAAGGCCGCGTCCCAAGGGTCGTATTGCTCCACAGTGCCGTCGAACAGGTGGCGGAATGCCTGCTGATAGCCCTGGGTCAGCCACAGGTCGAGCGTGCCGGGGTCCAGGTGGCTGCCCAGGCCACCGGAGCTGGCGCCGGGCGGGCGGCGGCGGATCCGGTCCGGGTACAGCGAGTCCCGGTCCGGATCGAACCACTGCACGCCGCCGGCCTCGTGCTTCCACTGGCTGTTCAGGAACGCCTGTACCCGCGCCATCCGGTCGCTCTGCCGGGCCTGCATCTGGGCCGGTGACCAGTAGATCGGGTAGATCTCCGGCCGGGAGCCGACGCTGGCGAAGAAGTCATCACCAGGGCCGCGGTAGGTCTCGAAGAAGCGGTTGCTGTTGACGTAATCCACGATGTCGCGGTCCCAGCCCAGCGCCTGGTCCCGGTCGAAATGCCCGCGCACGACCAGGCAGCCACGCCGGCGCAGCAGCGCTTGCGCCTGGGCCGGCACGGTCCCCGCCTCGATGCTCGCGTAGTCGATGACCGGCCAGACCATGTCACCACGCAGCCGCGCTGCGGTGATCTCCTCGACCTCTGCCTTGATCTGCCGCTCGACGACGGCGAACACTTCCTCGGCGGTCCGGCCGGTGGCGGCGATGCGGGCCCGCAGCGCCGCCTTGATCTGCCGGATGGCGCCGGGCAGATCCGCTGGTGCCTGCTCCCAGTGCGGCAGCGGGGGGAGCGAGGTGGTCTCGGGCTGGGTCTGGACCGGCACGGCAGCACTCCTTCTAGGAATGTCCTCTTACCTGCTCGGCGCCCTTGATCCCGCACTGGGGCTGCGGCAGGAAGGCTGGAGCCGGCGCTGGCCGGGGCACGACACGATGCGCTCAGCCGCCTGCGCGCAGGCATCGTGGCCGCCGGCCAGCGCAACCAGCGAGCCCAGGATTACTGAGCCGGCCGGTACTGGCGTTAAGAAGAAGTGGTCAGCGCGGCCTGGTGACCACGGTCAGCTATGGCATGCCAGGCCAGGTAGATAACGGCGGTGATGAGGAAGCCGGCCTCGAAGGTGAGGTCGCCCACCGACGGGACGTGCTTCGGGACCACGCCGACGTACTCGGTCTGGTTGGAGAACAGCACGATCGATACGACCACGCCGATCACCATGGCCACCGGGCCGGCCCAGTTCGTGTAGCTCTTGTCGAACAGCAGCTTCTCCATCTGCCGGTAGTCCTGGCGCCGGCGGAGGTACTGGTCGCAGAACATGACGGCCAGCCACGGTGCGATCCAGTACGCGATGACCAGCAGGAAGTTCTCGTACTTGGTGCCCGCGTCGTGCAGCCCGGTCAGCGCGACGATGAACCCGATCACGCCGAACACCAGGGCCACGATGGCCCGGCGCAGCGCCAGCGGCAGCCGGATGCCGAGCGCGGTGAAGGACAGCGCGCCGGAGTAGATGTTCAGCACGTTGGCGGCGACCGCGCCGATCGCGATGGCCAGCAGGGTCAGGTCGGCCAGCGCGGTGGGCAGGTGCCCGGTGAACGCGCCGGTCGGGTTGCTGTTGATCGCGCCGATGCCGGTCACCGTGGCCGACGCGGCCCCGGCCGCCTCGAGCAGCACGCAGGACACGAACACGCCCAGGCCGGACCACCAGGCGATGGCCGCCTTGCTGGTGTCCGGCTTGAAGTAGCGGGTGTAGTCCGACGCGTACGGGTTCCAGCCGACCGCGTAGCCGAACGCCGCGCCCAGGGTGAGCAGGAAGCCGCCGATGCCGCCGCCGTGCGAGGGGGCGCCCACGCTGGACTTGGTGAAGATCCAGACCGTGGCGACCAGGAAGATCAGGGCCAGCAGGGGGAACGCGTACCGCTCGAACGCGTGCACCAGGTTGTGCCCGAAGAACGCGACCACGATCTGTGCCACCACGATGATGACCAGGCACAGCCACTTGGGCAGGTGGGTCAGCGTGTTCAGTGCGAACGTGCCGCTCACGCTGTTCACCGCGAACCAGCCGATGCCGGCGGTGATCGAGTTCAGCCCGGCGGGCAGGGCGTTGCCCCAGTAGCCGAAGCCGAGCCGGGAGATCACCATCTGCGGCACGCCGTGCGACGGGCCTTCCGCGCCGAGCAGGCCCTGGGTGACCGAGCCGAGACCGGTGCCGATCACGATGGCCAGGAACGCCTGCCAGAAGTTCAGCCCGAAGAACGCCACCCCGATCACGCCGACGAACACGGTGGCGAACTCGAAGTTCGGCGAGGTCCAGGTCCAGAACAGCTGCAGTGGCTTGCCGTGCCGCTCGTTCAGCGGGATGAACTCGGCGCCGCCGGGCTCGACCGCCGCGACCTTGGTGCCGTACTCACCCTCGCGGATTTCAACGCCAGGCGGCGGTTCGGCCTCGAGGAGTGGGCTCTGCTGTTGCTCAGGTGCCGCCATCTGCGTGCTCCTTACGGCCTTGTGCGTGTCGGTCTCCCCAAGGACCGGGCCGACATCCCAGGTGGACGCGCTGATGATAAATCGGGTGATGATCGCTAGTTGTTTCCAGTGCGTTAAATATCCCGTGGCCGTGCCGTGCTGACAAGGACCGTTTTCCGACCGTGACCAGCGTCCGGGTGGCGAGTGGCCGCGCGCGTGCGGGCCGGGCCGCTGCCTCGTAGGCTACGGCGGGTGAGCGATGACCAGGACGCGAGGTCTCCCTTCCCCGTCGTGGGTATGGTCGGCGCCGGGCAACTGGCCCGGATGACGTACCAGGCGTCCATCCCGCTCGGGGTGCGGCTGCGGGTGCTGGCCGACACTCCCGCCGACAGCGCCGCCCAGGTCTGCCCGGATGTCCGGGTCGGTGACTATCACAACCTGGACGACCTGCTGGCTTTCGCGGCCGGCTGCGACGTGGTCACGTTCGACCACGAGCACGTGCCGGGGGAGCATCTGGCCGCGCTATCGGCGGCCGGGGTGCAGTTGGCCCCAGGCCCGGCCGCGCTCCGGTACACCCAGGACAAGCTGGCCATGCGCGAGGAGCTGACCCGGCTCGGCGTGCCCTGCCCCCGGTTCGCCGCGGTGGCCTCGCTGGCCGAGGTGACCCGGTTCGCCGATGCGGGTCCTGGCTGGCCGGTGGTGCTCAAGGCGGTCAGCGGCGGCTATGACGGGCGCGGGGTGTGGGTGTGCGACGACGCTTCCGCCGCCGGGGAGGTGCTGGCGCACGGCATCGCGCTGCTGGCCGAGGATTACGTGCCGTTCCGCGCCGAACTGGCCGCGCTGGTCGCCCGCTCGCCGCACCGGCAGGGCGCGGCCTACCCAGTGGTGGAGACCGTGCAGCGGGACGGGGTCTGTCACGAGGTCCTGGCGCCTGCCCCCGGGCTGCCGGTGACCGTGGCCGAGGAGGCGCAGCGGCTCGCCCTGTCGATCGCGGACGCGCTGGGGGTGACCGGGCTGCTGGCCGTGGAGCTGTTCGACACCGGCCCGGGCCTGCTGGTGAACGAGCTGGCCATGCGGCCGCACAACAGCGGGCACTGGACCATCGAGGGCGCCCGCACCTCACAGTTCGAGCAGCACCTGCGGGCCGTGCTCGACCTGCCGCTGGGTGCGCCGCAGCCGGCCGCCGGGCAGACCGTGATGGTGAACGTGTTCGGCGCCGAGGACCCGGACCTGTACGACAAGTACATCCACGTGATGGCGGCTGATCCCGGGGTGAAGGTGCACACTTACGGCAAGGCGGTCCGGCCCGGCCGGAAGATCGGCCACGTCACGGTGACCGGTAGCGGGGACGGCGAGGAGAACATGCTGGCGTTGCGCGACCGGGCGCTGCGCGCGGCCAGCTATCTGGCCACAGGTAAGGAGCATGGGGAGTGAGCTCGGTGGCGGGGGGCGGCGGGCCGCTGGTTGGGGTCGTGATGGGCAGCGACTCGGACTGGCCGGTGATGGAGGCGGCCGGGGCTGCCCTGGCCGAGTTCGGCGTGCCCTACGAGGCCGACGTGGTGTCCGCGCACCGGATGCCGCACGAGATGATCCAGTACGGTTCGGCCGCGGCCGGCCGTGGCTTGCGGGTGATCATCGCGGGAGCGGGCGGGGCGGCGCACCTGCCCGGCATGCTGGCCGCGGTCACCCCGCTGCCGGTCATCGGCGTCCCGGTGCCGCTGCGGCACCTGGACGGGCTCGATTCGCTGCTGTCCATCGTGCAGATGCCGGCCGGGGTCCCGGTGGCCACCGTGGCGGTCGGCGCGGCGCGGAACGCGGGCCTGCTGGCGGTGCGCATCCTGGGCGCCGGTGACCCGGCGCTGCGCGACCGGATGGCGGTGTTCCAGCAGGGGCTCCGGGACCTGGCCCAGGCCAAGGGGGCGGCGCTGCGGGACCGCCTCGGCGGGTCCGGCTGACCGCCGGGGCCTACTATCGAGTAATGAGCTCTGACTTCCCTGCCTTCGCCCTGACCGAGGAACACCAGGCGCTCCGCGAGGCATTGCGCGAGCTGGCCGATGACAAGATCGCGCCGCGGGCGGCCGAGGTGGATGAGTCCGGGGAGTTCCCCTGGGACGTGTTCGAGGCGCTGGCCAAAGCGGACTTCGCCGCGGTGCACATCCCCGAGGCCTACGGCGGCGCGGGCGCGGACGCCATCGCCACCGCCATCGTGATCGAGGAAGTGGCCCGGGCCTGCGCGTCGTCGTCGCTGATCCCGGCGGTCAACAAACTGGGTACGGTCCCGCTGCTGCTGGCCGGCTCAGAGGAGCTCAAGCAGCGGTTCCTGCCCCCGGTGGCCCGCGGCGAGGCGATGTTCTCTTACGCGCTGTCCGAGCCGGAGGCGGGCTCCGACGCCGCGGCGATGACCACCCGCGCCGTGCGTAACGGGGACAGCTACGTGCTGAACGGCGTGAAGCGGTGGATCACCAATGCCGGGGTGTCGCAGTTTTACACGGTTATGGCGGTGACCGACCCGGACGCGGGGCCCAACGGCATCTCGGCGTTCGTGGTGGACAAGGACGACCCGGGGTTCTCCTTCGGCGCCCCGGAGCACAAGCTCGGCATCAGGGGGTCACCGACCCGGGAGCTGTACTTCGACGACTGCGCCATCCCGGCCGACCGGATCATCGGCGCGGAGGACACCGGGTTCAAGACGGCGCTGGCCACGCTGGACCACACCCGGGTCACCATCGCCGCGCAGGCGATCGGCATTGCCCAGGGCGCGCTGGATTACGCGACCGGATACGTCAAGGAGCGCCGCCAGTTCGGCAAGGCCATCGCGGAGTTCCAGGGCGTCCAGTTCATGCTGGCCGACATGGCGATGAAGGTCGAGGCGGCCCGGCAGCTCACCTACGCGGCCGCGGCCAAGTCCGAGCGGGCTATGGCGGGGGAGCGGAGCGCGGACCTGACGTTCTTCTCCTCGGCCTGCAAGTGTCTCGCCTCGGACGTAGCCATGGCGGTGACCACCGACGCGGTCCAGTTGCTCGGCGGCTACGGGTACGTCAAGGACTACCCGGTAGAGCGGATGATGCGCGACGCCAAGATCACCCAGATCTACGAGGGCACCAACCAGATCCAGCGCGTCGTCATGGCCCGGCAGCTCCTCAAAGGCTGAATTCAGACCGCTGACCTGCGGTTTCGCGAACCTATGTCGCATGAAACGGGCCGCCAGACCCACGAGCCTGGCGGCCCGTTCTCTTGTCCTGATTGTCCGGTTGATGCCGGTTATTTCCCGTCGTTTCCGGGCCGCGTGCTGAATCGGTGCTGACGCCTAGCGTTACTAGGCATGCCGATTGTCCTGGTCAGAGGTCCTGAGAACGGGTGCCGGCGCGACCCGGTGCTGAGTCCGGACATGTAGCGGACTGTGAAGGAGCGGTTCGTCGGACTCCTTGCCCCTTTCTACAATTCAGCCTGAGCGGACGCGCCTTTCGAGATGAGGTCAGAACGCCCCGCGGATCTGTGCGGGGAGGACCTGCCTGCGTGTTAATCGGTTGCTGGAGCTGTTGCTTTAAGTAGCCTGAGGCGCGTGGGGAACGGATTTGACTCCTCAGAGGACGTCGCGCGGCTTGTCCGCGGGATGGTCGCTGACATGCACAAGTACAGTGCGGTCGCGCCCATCCGGTTCCCCGATCCCCGGGGCGCGTTCCCGGGAGACATCCTGCTGCCCCCGCCGCCGGTCGTGGTCAACGCGAATGTGCTCAGGAACGACATCCGGCGCGCCTGCCGAACGGGGCAGCGAACCGTCCTGGTCACGGCTGCGAACGCCGGTCTTCTCCGCCTGTTCTGCGCCGAGCACGTCTACGAGGAGGTGATCGAGCACAGCGGCGACTGGACCGCCACGGGGCCGGTCACCCGCGACGATTTCCTCCGCACGTGGCTGCTGGAGTACCTGCCGCTGATCCGGATCGTTCCCGTAGGGGAGGGGCACCTGGCCTGGCTCGGCCCGGCCGAGCTGGCGCGCGTACGTCATCTCGCCCAGCCTGGCCAGGATCCCGACGATGTGCCCTCGGCTGTGCTGGCCCTGCTGTTGGAGGCGTTCTTCCTGTCCGAGGACGCCAAGCCGCTGTGCGCGGTCTACGGCGACGCGGACCTGTCCGGCCACCGGGAATGGGTGAGCATCCTGAAGGCCGGCGGCGACGCCGGCCAACTCGGCAAGACCTTCATGCTGGCCGTGAACCTGACGGTCCTCGCCGGCAACGGGGTGGCCAGCGGGGCACGGCGCATCGCCGCTGCCACCAGCCCGTGGTTTCTCGTCGCGGCTGGCCTCGGCGCGGCCTGGTGGTACCTGAAGCGCCCTGCCAACACCAGGCAGCGAGTCGCCTCCGCCGCCGAGTCCGTCCTGACCTGCGCGCTGGGTGCGGCCATCGCCTACCAGGAAGTCCAAGACCGGTTCACCAGCGCCGCGCCGAAGACCCCGGGCTGGGCATCTCTGGCCTCTGACCTCCCGCCCGCTGCGGTGCTGGGGCGCGCGTGCCTGCACACGCTGGCCCGCCGCCCTGGCTGCGATCGTTCCGCCGCCGAGCTGACCACGGAACTGCCCCACCTGGGCGTCGCGCAAGGCGAGGCCAAGGTCCGCCAGGTACTCCGCGACGCCGGGCCCTTCATCGAGGTCTGGCGTGGTAGATGGCAGGCGGGGCAGGCCGCCCCGGCTCTGCTGCGCTACCTCACCATGCAGTCGGCAGGGCGGGAGCCGCTTGACAGTCCAGCTCGTCATGCGCCCGGATCCGGAGAACCATCATGACTGGCGCCCATTCGGGGCCCGGGCGAGAGGCGCTTGACGAGACGGCCCTTGCGGCCCAGCCGCAGGATGCGGCGTGCCGGATTCTGTAATCGACCTAGAGCCGTGCCTTCGAGCTAGGCGACCTCTCCGGCCAGGACCGGGTGGACCACACTTGACGTTCCGCTATGTGGGTCAAATAGCTCACGGATCAGGAGCGGTCTGTAAAACCGTCGGCTTAGCCTACGTTGGTTCGAACCCAACACCTGCCACTACCTGCGGAAACGGCCCGTGAGCTGGGGATTCCCGGCCTCGCGGGCTGTTGCTTTCGGGACTGTGAGGTCCCGCTGTGTCCATGGGAGTCCGGCTGTTTCCAGCTGTGCACGGACATATAGCGGACAGCGTCGCGATCATGGACCGGCCCTGGTGGCACATTGGGTAGATCGCTCGGGGCGGAGAAGCGGAAGCGGGCGTTTCACCGAACCGCTTGCTCCTTGATTTCCATGCCCGCCGTCCTCGGTGAAGAGCCCGTCAGGCTCTCGGAAGGTCACTGGTGGATCGAGAGTCTGCTCGCGTCGTCCAGTCAGTGGTGTGAGGCTTCCCTGGTGACCTGCGCCTGCCAGTCGCCGTTGATGACTAATCGGAGCACCTTGCTACGCGACTTCTGGGCTGTTAATCAGGGGACGGCGGGCGTCGGCAAAGGTGGCGATAGTTCGCAGGTATTCCGTTTATAGAAATCCCGGGTCAACCGAGCAAAGCAGCGACCTCGCGCACCAGGTTGTCTATCCTGTGGGGCTCGATTATTCGATCGCGCCTGGCCAGGCATGCGGGCTGAGATCATCGCTGGGTGATCTTCTCAGTGGGCTACCAGTTCGTGCGCTGCCTGCTCGGCTGTGTGATGGTGCTGGCCCGGGGTGAGGTGTCCAAGGACGCCGAGCTCCTGGTGCTCCGGCACGAGAACGCGGTGCTGCGACGCCAGATCAGCCGGGTCCGCTACCAGCCGGGTGACCGGCTGTGGCTCGCGGCGCTGTCCCGGCTGATTCCCCCGGCAACGGTGGGGCGAGGTGTTCGCGGTGACTCCGGCGACACTGCTCGCCTGGCACCGCCGCCTGGTCACATGCAAATGGGACTACACGAGCCGGCGGCGTCCCGGACGGCCGTCCACGGCAGCTGCGATCCGCAAGCTCGTGATCCGCATGGCCACGGACAACCCGGCGTGGGGGCACCGGAGGGTGCAAGGCGAGCTCGTCAAGCTCGGCCACCCGATCGCCGCCTCCACGGTGTGGCAGATTCTGCATGACGCTGGGATTGATCCCGCACCCCGCCGGGCGGGCCCGACCTGGAAGCAGTTCCTGACCGCGCAGGCCCGCACCATTCTCGCGGTCGACTTTGTCCACGTGGACACCGTGTTGCTGCGGCGCCTCTACGCCCTGATCGTCATCGAGCATGGCACCCGCCGCGTTCATCTGGCCGGAATCACCGCGAACCCCGACAGCGCCTGGACGGCACAAGTGGCGCGTAACTTCCTGATGGACCTGGGCCAGCGCGTGACTCTGGTTAAGTTCCTGATCAGGGATCGCGCGGGTCAGTTCACCAGCTCTTTCGACGCCGTGTTCACGGCGGGGAGCGTCAGGATTCTCGCCAGCCCGCCGCAGGCGCCGAGAGCGAACGCAATCTGCGAACGGATGATCGGCACCCTGCGCCGGGAGCTGTTCGACCGGCTGCTGATCGTCAATGAGCACCATCTGCGACGGGTGCTGACTGAGTACCTACGGCACTACAACGCTGCCCGGCCGCACCGTGCCCTCGGCCAGCTCGCACCGGCTCAAGCCGACACTCAGCCACCAGAGCCGATCAACCTCGCCGAGCACCGGATCCGCCGGAAACAAGTCCTCGGCGGACTCACGAATGAATACCAGATCGCCGCCTAACAGCCTCACGCTGCTACAAGAAGAGAGCAGGTCACCTCGACGATCGTGTATTCGAGCCCCACAACATGTTTCACGGAGCGCTCGGCGCAGGCCTTCGGGCTGGGGGTTAGAGGCGGTTCTGCACGGTGTCCGAACTTGTCCGAGTAATCATGTCGTAGTCACGGTATATCGCTCGGGCTGCCATGCTGGCCCTCCGTTTGGCTCTGGCACCTGCTCTGCTATCCGGGCGAAGTTGCATAAAACGGATAATTCGTTGCGTTGTGAACCATATGCCTTCTGCCCGCGTCTTCTTTGAGCAAGCCCTGAGCTACGCACCGGACTCAGACAAGAGGGGGATGATTTGCGTATCATGCGCGTGCCGTTCACGGTCGTTGTCGTCGTGCTCAGCGTTGCGGGTGTCGTGTCCACAGGGGCGGTCGCCGCCAACGCGGCGACTTCAATTACCGTCTCCGGAACCGTCCAGTGCCTCAACGGAAAGGCCGTTGACGGTGTATGGGTCGCTTCTAGTGGAGGGAGCTCCAAGTTCGCGGCAAAGACGTATCTGCCCGGCACCTACACCGAGATGCGGTACTCAGCGAGCGTTCTCAGCGGCAACATCCAGGTACGAGTGGGGTGTGGGGGCAGCACACCGACTGCGAATTGGGGGTCAACGAACAACTCGCCATGGCGGGAGCTTGGCGGATCCCGGACCCTTAACGCCTTCTGCAATGGAACCGGTGCGTGCTCATGGCCTGCCACAGGGAACAAGACTACGAGGAACCTCGGCGATCCGGGGAATTGCACATGGGAAGCGCTTGACAAGTGGCACTCCTATGAAGGCTACTACCCATCGTGGTCGGGTAATGCCTATCAGTGGAGTACGACCGCAGCCCAGAACCACTGGACGGTGACGTCCGTCCCGATGAACCAGTCAGTTGTTGTATTTCCCAAGTCAGCGGCCTCCTCTCTGGGGCACGTGGCCTGGGTAAACAGCGTGACGGTTAGCGGCAAAAGCGTGCTTTTGAATATTACCGAGATGAACTACAAGGGTCTCGGGATCATAGACACCCGTACTGTCACAGCCAACTCATCACTTCGATACATCGTGGCACCCAACTAGGAGCCGGATCTTCGCCGACGATCGGCGGGCCCGTCAGATCGAGAACCCTGAGCCGTGAGGATAAGCCCTAATATCAGGGTGCTCTGTGGACGCGCGAGACGGCCCGCCGATCTTCGTGTTCGCAAATAGTCGTTAGGCGCGAGTCGGCACCAGGATGCGACCCAAATGGGGACGCGGCAAGAGCGGCGCCAGCGAGGACAGCGTGCTGCTTTTCGCCTACGGCGTCAGCTGGCAGTATTCCAACTGGGATAAGGGCTACGCCTGGTGTGCCGGGCACGGTGATGACCTGCCCATGCGCGACCTTGCCGAGTGGCTGGAGCGCAAGGAACGTCCGAGCTTCTACTCGAAAGACTTGGGCAAGGAACTCGGTCCGTACGCCGTGTGGACCGTCAAGCTGTCCTGCGGACACTACGACTACCACGCGATAAGCGATATTGACTGGCAGCCTGAACAGGGCTATACGGAACGGACTGACGTCGTAACGAAGATCCGGGACCGCTTGGCCTCGCAAAATCTGGACGAGAAAGCGAAGAAACAGCTTCAGTGGTCGCTCGCCTTCCAAGGCACTGAGCGTTTTTCATCCGGTGGTCTCGCGGGTTTGAAGGACGTGGATGGCCTTGGCGAGCTGCCCGGCGCGCCAGGGGCAGCAGCGGAGTTTGCGCAGGATCCGCCAGGTCTTGAGCTGGGCGTTCGCCCGCTCGCCGGGAGCGCGGAGCCGCGCGTGGGCCCGGTTGGCTTCTGCGAGGCGGGCTTGCCCCGGCCCCGGTAAGGCGTGCGCACCAGATCACCGGCCCCGGTGTAGCCCTTGTCCGCCAAGGTGATTAACCCCGCAGCAGCCAGCTCCCGCACGATGCCCCAGATCCGGGCGGCGGTCAGGTCGTGCACGGCGCCGGGCAGGGCGCCGGAGACCCACAGGATCTCACCGTCTGGGCTGGCGATGACCTGCAGATTCATGCCGTGGCGGCGGTGCTTGCCGGAATAGAACGGCCGGTCCGCGGCGAGGCGGTCCACCGCAATGAGAGTCCCGTCCAGCACGACGAACGCGTGGTTCTTCGCCGCCCGCAGCGCGCCGCGCAATTTCGGGGCCCGGGCGGCGAGCAGGGCCACCGTCTCGGTGACGTATCTCCAGGCGGTGGCCGTGCTGACCCCGAACCCAGCGGCCAGCTCCGCGAACGTCTCACCCTTGCGCAGGTGCGCCAGGACCAGCAGCGCCTGCTGGCCCGCACTGCACTTACGCCAGCACGAGCCAATCTGCCTGCGATGACGGCGGATCACACCGGATCACACCCGCGACATAAGCGAGGGCCGCACGCGACAACGGCAGCACAGCACGGTAGAACAGCATCGGAGCCCCTGGGCAGACGAAGGGTTGTGGTGATCGCTTCATCTACCAGGGGCTTCGCCGTACCCCAAGCCGACACGCCCGCCCTGATCAGCCCTTCCGCGTAACCCCGTCAAGATCAGGATGAAAAGGGCTCACTGAACCGCAGGCGAAAGACGACTGCCCTTACTGCGTGTACATGCGCCGCGTTGTGGGATGCAGGCCGATCGGGCCGCTTGCCAAACCGAAGCCACCGAGTAGGCCCAAGGAGCCGCCGAAGCCGCCTTCCCGCCGCACACTGACGCGTCGGCTGAACGCAACTGAAGCGAATGTCGCCAGGCTGCGGGAACAACTCGCGCAGGCGGAACAAGGAGCTGCCCGTCGCGGGAAGATCGCGACAAGGCGACCGACTGAAAGCTGAGCAGAACTGTCGGCTTGTATCTCGTGCAGCCATGCTCGCGCCGCGGGCGACCGTCCGTCGAACCGCATCCGGACCTCGGCCGACGTGCTGCCGAGCCCCTGAGCGATGTCGCCGCAGCGATGGTCGTTACCGCAGGCAGTGTCAACCTGCTCAGCAAGCTGGCGCTCGGCTTCCTCGATGAGGCTGGCTAACAAAGCGATGGCGGTCAGGTCGTCGCCTAGCTAGCGACCAAGGATCGCTAGGCCCCCGATCAACAAGGGAGTCTGTTCGCGCCGAGGAGGTGGTGGCTTTGCTCACGCCGCTGGTCCTCGTCATTTCCGCGAGGCGCATGCCGTTCGTGCTCGGCTTCGCGGTCTGTGCCAGCGCACTCACGCTCATGCTTGTTTCGCGGTACGTGGACCTTGGGCTCCCGGCCCGATCCCCGACCTGTACGACCGATCTGGTTCCCGGAAAAGGCTATGGGCGGCCGGCGGCGAAGCCGCGGCCGGCATTGCGTCCGCTGCCGGGATCCTGCTTCTCAGCATCCGGGTCGCCCGGCGCAGTGTCACGGCGAGCGCGGTGAGGGCATCCGGGCACTGCCGCAGCAGGTTCGGCTTCCCGGGATGAACGCGACCGGTACCTGCGGCGTATCAACCACCAGGCAGCAACATCTCGGCCATGGGAGGACCATCGTCATGGCAGGCACCTACCGGCAGGCACAGCCCGGTGTTAGCCCGTCGCAGCTCGGCCGGGGTCGAGACCGTGTGCTTAGGCGTGGCGCAGCCGTGTTCGGTCTGGCCGCCGCGGCCGTTCTGGTGGCCGCGTGCGGTTCGCCGGGCGGGTACCCGGCGAGTTCGGGAGTCGGTGCAAACAGCAGGGGCAACGGGACGCGGCGGGCGGGAAGGCCGAGGTCCCGGCCCGCCACCTCCCCGGCATCGGCACCGCCCTGGTGACTGGTTCCGGGATGACGGTCTACACCCCCAAAACGCCAGCCGAGGGAAACGCCGTCATCAAGTGCACGGGGTCGTGCCTGAGCTTCTGGTTCCCGGTCACCGCCAGCCCGGCCAGCGTGGATTCCAGGGGTTTGCCCGGCAAGCTCGGTACGCTGCACCGCCCGACGGCAAGACCCAGCTCACCTACAACGGCAAGCCGCTCTACACGTTCCGGCTGGACACGGCGGCCGGCCAGGCCCATGGCAACGACTTCACCGACAGCTTCAACGACACCCGCTTCACCTGGCAGGTTCGTCACGTCCAGCGGTAAGCCGGCCGGTGCGGGTTCCGCTGCGCCTACGCCCAGCTTCGGCTACGGGTCTGGTTACGATCCGGCCCGATAGGTAGCCAGGCGCCCCGGAGAGGAGACAGATGAGCCACTCGTGCGCGCAGTGGCGCGGCGACATCGGCGCCTATCTCGCCGGTGCCCTGGACGGCCGCGCGCGCGATCGGGTTGCCAGCCACTTCCCGGCTTGCGCCGGCTGCCAGGCTGACTACGACGAACTCGTCCCGATCCGGGATTGGCTCGGTCTGCTGACTCTCCTGGCAGGTGGGCTGGAAGGTTCATGCCGGGAATCAGGTGACCATCGCCCAGCGCAGCCACCGCACAAGCGGCCAGGCGCCCGGAAGCAAGCACGGCGATGGCTGCCGGCGGCGGGAATCGCCACGACCGCCGCGGCCGCCGTCGTCGCGCTGCTGGTCAGCTCCAGCGTCTCAGCGCGCACCTTCCGCGCTGCCGACACCGCGCCCGGTGTCAGCGGGGACGCGCAGCTGCATGACACGCCGGCCGGCACCCAAATCGACCTGACCGCCACCGGGCTACCCGCACACGAGCGTTGCATCCTGGTCGCTGTGACCCCTGGCGGCACCGACATCGCCGGGAGCTGGGACGCGACCTACAACGGTTCGGCCCGCATCGCCGGCACGACCGCCTTCCCCGCGCGCCAGCTCACCGCGCTACGCCTTGAGACCGACACCGGCATCCTGCTGCTCAGCATCCGCGTATGAGACAGGACCCCGCCGCGCCACCCGTGGTCTGGACACTGTCGGGCGAGACGCTGCTGGCTGGACTGAGCTCGGGCGACCCCGACGCCGCGGCCGCGTTCGTCAACCGCTTCCAGCACCGCGTCTTCGGGATGACGCTGTCGGTCTCGCGGGATCGGCGGGCAGCCGAGGAAGCGGCCCAGGAGGCATTCGTCCGGGCGTGGCGGCACGCCGCCACCTACGATCCCCGGAAGGGAACCGTAGCCGCCTGGCTGGTGGTGATCGCCCGTAACGTCTCGATGAACCTGCTGCCCTCGCACCGCTCCTATTCTGTGGACGCGGAACTGCTGCGCGGGCTGCGCGACCCACAACCGTCGCCAGGGCTGGATGGCGGGCTGGCGCCGGTCTCGGAGCCAATGCAGAAGGCGCTGATGCGCATCCCCGCCGAGCAGCGGCGGGCCCTGGTGCTAGCCGTCTTCTACGGCTACACCGCCCGCGAGGTGAGCGAACTGGACGGGACTTCGGTCGGCACCATCAAAACCCGCATCCGGGCCGCCCTGATGCGGCTGCGTTCCGAACTGGGGGTGGGCGATGAACAGTGAGATGGGCTGCGAGCAGGCCCGCGAGCTGGCCCCTGAGCTGGCCATCGGGATCGCCGACGGCCAGGAGCGTGACGCGGCCCTGCGGCACGCTGCGGCCTGCCCCGACTGCCGCCAGCTGATCTCCGAGCTCTCCAGCGTGGTGGACGACCTGCTGCTCCTGGCGCCCACCCATGAACCGCCCCCCGGGTTCGCTTCCCGGACCGTGGCCCGCCTCTCCCCGTCCCAGCGCCGCCGGTAGGCCACCCGGCCCACGCCCCGGCAGGGCCCAGCAGGCCGCCGCTGGCTGCCCCACCTGGCTGTCGCCACGTCGATCGTCGCGGCCCTGGCCGTGGGAGCCGGGGCCGTCTACCAGGACACCTCCAGCGACCGGCAACTACCAGGCCGTGCTGGCCCAAAGCCACGGGCCGTTCTTCGCCGCCGCGGCCACTGCACGGGCCCACCGGAACCGCCGGCACAGTGTTCGGATACCAGGGCCGCCCGTCCTGGCTGTTCGCCACCGTGCACCTGCCCAGCGCCAGCGGGCAACGCTTCCATATTCAGCTGATCACCCGCCAGCCGGATCGGCCGTCCTGGGCGGCACCCACGACACCTGGAGCACCCGGCTTCCCATGGATCTCAGCAAAGTGACCCAGCTGCGGTTCGTCGCGGCCGGCGGTCAGACCACCATGCTCGCTAACCTCAACCCGCCGTTCCACGGCAGGGCCCGCGGCCCGGCGACGAGCTGGCCGCCCGGTGTGCGGATCACTCCGGCCAGCCGGTCCTGCACGTACCCGCACAGCCACTTGTTCACCACCAGCTTGGCGGCCTTGGGGTGGGCTGCACGGCGATCCCGGTGCCATTGCGCGAACGGGTGGGCGGCGGCGCGCGTATCTACCAAAGCAACGCGCCTTGGCCGCACCCGCTGGCGCGGAGCGTTCGCCTGCCGGACTGCGTCTAGGGGACTAGTGGCCCCGTCGTTAGACCAGCCCGGCGGGCCCTGACTCTGGTCTTGCGGGAATGCGGGACCTGACAGGGCTGACAGGTCCTGAAAGTCTCAACGACCGGGCTGGCCCGACGCGCTACGGGGCCGGCACTGACCGGCCGATCGCACTGGGCAGCGGGTCGGTCAACCGCCTGGCATGGCAATGACTGCGGTCACGGCTGGGCATCGATATCCAGGCCTGCTGAACGCTCCGCGGACTGGCTGCGTAACAAACGGCATGACCGATTCGGGCCGTGATGACAACGTCGGCGCCTGGCTGACCGAGTACCAGGCGCCGCTGGTCGGCTTCGTGCTCCCGATGGTCAACGGCGACTTCCAGGCCGCTGAGGACGTGGTCCAGGAAACAATGCTCCGGGGCTGGCAGCACGCCGGGGAACTGCGGGGTGAGCACGCGGGAGGGTGGCTGCACACGGTCGCCCGCAACATTGCGATCTCGACCTATCACCGTCGGCGCCGCGCGCGGCCGCGCGAGGTCCCGCTGGATGAGACCACCGCGCCAGCTGCCGGCGACGGAGCCGACGGCGTGGCTGACGCGCTGCTAATCGTGTCGGCGCTCAACACGCTGAATGCCGGCCAGCGGATGGTCATTGTCGAGCTGTTCTACAACCGGCGGCCGGTCACGGAGGTCGCCGCAATGCTGGCCATCCCGGAGGGGACGGTCAGGTCCAGGTGCTTTTACGGCTTGCGCGCCCTGCGCAGGGCGCTGGAAGAGCAAGGGTATACGCGGACATGACCTGCCCGATCACTGTGCACCTCGGCGTATACGCGCTCGGCGCGGCTGATACAGCCGAGCGCATGCTCGTGGAGTCTCACCTGGCCAGCTGCCCGGCATGCCGGGCAGAGCTGGCGCGCCTGGAACCGCTGCCCAGGCTGCTCGCACGCGTCCCGGCGCACCTTGTGCGCGCCGATCCCCCGCCGGCCAGGCCTAAGCGAGCACGGGTCATCGCAGCTGGGAGCACACCAGCCAGGCGGGTGCGAGCCTCGGCCGGCCGGTGGCGAGCCGCTGCTGCAGTGGCAGCAGCGGCGGCGCTCGGCGCCGCCGGGGGTATCTGGATCGCCCAGCCGGCACCGAATCCGGCGTCGGCTGGCGTCACCCTGTCGGGCGCGAATCCGGTGACGCACGTGCGCGTGACCGTCACGCTGACCGGAACGTCGTGGGGCACCAGCATCCGGCTGCTGGCCTGGGGCCTGCCGCTCAACCAGCCGTGCCGGCTGATCGTCCGCTCCCACGGCGGCAGGACCGAGGTCGCTGGCGCCTGGGATGCCTGGAGCGCCGGTCCCGTCAGCATCCCGGCGAGCGCCGGATGGCGGCCCGCGGACATCGCCAGCCTGCAGGTGGCGACGACGAGCAGAAGCCTGGTGACCATCACCGCTGTCCGCGCAAGTGCCGCTGTCCGGACGGCCTCGCCGAGGGGACCAAGACGATGAGGCAACGCAACGGCCGGCCGGCAGCGGCCGACACCATGTCCCGCAGCGCCCGTCCCGAGCGTCCGCCGGCCTGGCTGGCGGCGCTGCGCTCGCAGCTGCCCGGGTCGCCCCGCCAGGCCGCGATCGTGGCTGTCTGCCTGATCGCGGTGGCGGGGCTGGGCATCGACGCCTACGTGCACCTCGATCTTGCCTCCACCTATGCCGAGGCCCAGGCGCCCATCAACGAGGGAGTCCTGTTCCGGGCCGAGGCGGTGCTGGCGTTGCTCACGGCCCTCGCCCTGAGCACCTCCCGCAGGCGCCTGCCTTTCGTGCTCGGCTTCGCCGTCTCCGCCAGTGCGCTCACCCTGATGCTCATCTCCCGGTATGTGGACCTCGGGCCCATCGGTCCCTTTCCTGACCTGTACGACCCCGTTTGGTTCCCCGAGAAGCTGTGGGCAGCCGGCGGCGAGGCCGCCTCCGCCATCGCGTCGGTCGCGGGGATCCTGCTGCTGAGCATCCGGACGCGCCCGCGCCGCAGCACGGCGATCGCGGCAAGGTCGTCCGGAGATCCCGGGGAAAGGCCCGGCTCTGCCAGGTGAACGCGGCGATGAGTCCCGGCGTATCAACCAGGGCAACAACGCCGACGGCTAAGGAGGACCATCGTCATGGCTCGCACCTACCATCAGGCACTGTCCGGGCTCAGCCCGTCGCATGCAGGCGGGCGCCGGCAGCACCTGCTGAAGCGTGGCGCGGCTCTGTCCGGCCTTGCCGCCGCCTCGGTGCTGGCGGCCGCCTGCGGCTCGTCGGGCGGGAGCACGGCGAGTTCGGGAGCCGGCGCGACCAGCGGAAGCACCGGGAAGGTGGCGACTGCGAAGGCCATCGTCTCGACGCGCCACCTCACCGGTATCGGCTCCGTCCTGGCCAGCAGTTCCGGGATGACGATCTACACCCCGAAAACGCCCGCGGAGATCAACGGCAACATCAAATGCACCGGCTCGTGCCTGAGCTTCTGGTTCCCGGTCACCACCACCTCGGCTCATCCGGGTTCCAGCGGCCTGCCCGGCAAGCTCGACACGATACACCTGCCTGACGGGACGACCCAGCTCACCTACAACGGCAGGCCCCTGTACACCTTCCGCCTGGACACCGCCGCCGGCCAGGCCCACGGCAACAACTACACCGACAGCTTCAACGGCACCACCTTCACCTGGCAGGTTGTCACGGCCAGCGGCAAGCCAGCTGGCGCAGGCTCCCCGGCGCCCGCGCCGAGCTACAACTCCCAGGGTGGCGGTTACTGAGCGCAGCCGTCACGCAGGCAGGCGCCCGGCGGAGAAACAGAGGAGACATGAGCAGTTCATGCGCGCAGTGGCGGGGCGACATCGGCGCCTACATCGTCGGCGCACTCGATGCTCGTGCGCGCCATCAGGTTACCCGCCACCTGGCAGACTGCGCCGGCTGCCGGGCTGACTACGACGAACTGGCCCCCGTCCGGAACTGGCTCAGCCTACTGGATCTCACGACTTGCGCGCCGCCACCCAGCGCCGCCGGGCAGCCAGGGCCTTTTACGCACCATCCACTCCAGGAGGGTCCCATCCCCGCTGCCGATGCCCTGGTACAACCTTCATGGCGGGCGTCAGGCACCCGGATCCCGGCACAGCCAGCGCAACCGCCACGCGCCTGCCGGCCACGTGCACGGCGATGGGCGCAAGCAGGAGGTGCGGTCCTGGCCGCCGCGGCCGTCGCCGCCGCGGCGCTTGTCAGCTCCGGCACGACACCCCAGACATACCGCGCCGCTGACAGCGCGACCGGTGTCAGCGCACACGCCCAGGTGCACGACACCCCGACCGGCACGCAGATCGACCTCACAGCCACCGGGCTGCCCGCACACCAGCGGTGCATCCTGGTCGCCGTGGGCCATGCCGGCGCCGAAATCGCCAGGAGCTGGGACCCGGCCTACGGCGGCTCGGCCCGGATTATCGCAACGACCGCCCTCCCCGCCAGCCAGCTGACCGCCCTCCGTATCGAATCCGACACCGGCACCCTGCTTGTCAGCATCCGCCTGTGAGCCACGATCCCGCCCGCACCGCGGGCCGTGACGAGCCAGCACGTCATCCGGCTGTCGGGCGCAGCAACTGCTGCCGAATGCTGCCGTACGGGGCACAACACCTGCAGTCACCTCGCTCAGTCTGGCTGGCGGCGGCGCCTGCACGCTCGGTCGGCGCCTCCTCGGCCGCGCTGTTCCTCACCGGCGCCTGCACCTACGGCGCGATGTTCCTGCTCCCGCTGTACTACCAGGAGCTGCGCGGGTTCGGCGTGCTCGACGCCGCGCTGGTGCTGATCCCGCAGGGCGTGGGCTCGCTGCTGACCCGGACGGTGACCGGGCGGCTGACCGACCGGATCGGCGGCCGGGCCGTCGCGGTGGCCGGCTTTGTGCTGGTCGCGCTGGCCACGGTGCCGTTCGCCTTCGCCGGCCCCGGGACCAGCGAGTGGTGGCTGGGCGCGATCCTGCTGGTCCGCGGCCTCGGCCTCGGCATCGTGCTGATCCCGGTGATGACCGTCGCCTTCATCGACATCGACCCGGCCGACATGCCGGACGCCTCCATGATCACCCGGATCAGCCAGCAGGTGGGCGGCTCGTTCGGCGTCGCGATCGGCGCCGTCGTCCTGGAGTCGGCGGTCGCCGGCGGCCACACGCTGACCCACGCCTTCGGCCAGGCGTTCTGGTGTACGACCGGGTTCACCGCGCTCGCCGTGCTGGCCTCGTTCTTCCTCCCGGGCGGCCGCGTCCCGGCCGCCGGGCAGCCAGCGGTCCCGGCGCAGTCACAGGCCGCCGACCCGGCGCAGGCACAGGCCGCCGACCCGGCCCCGGTCGGCCAGGCGGCCTGTTAACCGGCAACTAGTGGCAGGCGAATCCGCGGGACCGCCTGCCACCGCCATGCCCGGGATGTCCCGGCCAGTCGCCGACCTTGGTCACCCCAATCCGGGTTTTCCTAATGAGTGTTAGCGGGTCCGCCGTCCGGCAGACTCGGTGCCTGGTGGCCGCTGGCAGGTGAGCACTGTGTTCTCCCGGGCTGTGAGCCCTGAGGAAAGATCGTGCCCCTGCTGGTGACCGGGAGAGTTGATCGCTGCTGGGATGTCGTGCCTCCGGTATGGGATGAGCACAGTTTCATTAGGTCGCTGATGGTTCTCCCGCAGGTTGGTGATGAGATTCGATGCCTTGGACGGGAGAGCTGATGCGGCTGTTCGTGGGGGATGACTGGGCCGAAGACCATCACGACGTGGAGCTGATGGACGCGGCGGGCCGGGTGCTGGCGCGGGCGCGGCTGCCCGAAGGCGTGGTGGGGATGGCCCGGCTGCACGAGCTGACCGGCCGGCACCTGGGTGAGGACAGCGAGGATGCGGAGGTGGTCATAGGGATCGAGACCGACCGCGGCCCGTGGGTGGCCGCCCTGGTCGCGGCCGGGTACCGGGTGTTCCCGGTGAACCCGCTGCAGGCCTCGCGCTACCGGGAACGGCACGGGGTGTCCGGTGCCAAGAGCGATGGTGCGGATGCGCACATGCTCGCGGACATGGTGCGCACCGGCTCCCATCAGCTGCGCCCGGCCGCCGGGGACAGCGCCGGGGCGGATGGGATCAAGGTGCTGGCCCGCACCCACAAGACGCTGATCTGGGACCGCACCCGGCACATCCAGCGGCTGCGCCACCAGCTGCGGGAATACTTCCCTGCCGCGCTGGTGGCCTTCGAGGACCTGGCCGCCCCTGACGCCCTGGAGCTGCTGGGCAAGGCACCCGATCCGGCGCGGGCCGCGAAGCTGACCCGCGCGCAGATCAGCGCCGCACTCAAGCGCGCCCGCCGCCGCAGCATCCAGGGCAAGACGACCGCGATCCTGGCGGCGCTGCGCGGCCCCCAGCTGGGCCAGCCGCCGGCCGTCACCGCCGCTTACGCGGCCACCGCCCGGTCCCTGATCGCGCTGATCACTGCCCTGAACGAGCAGGTCAAGGCCCTGCAGGGGCAGGTGGAGGCGCATTTTGGCCAGCACCCGGACGCTGAGATCTATCTGTCCCAGCCCGGCATGGGCGCCATCCTCGGCGCCCGGGTGCTCGGTGAATTCGGCGATGACCCCACCCGGTACGCCGACGGCAAGGCCCGCAGGAACTACGCCGCCACCAGCCCCCTGACCCGCGCCTCGGGCAAGAAGAAGATCGTCGCGGCCCGGTTCATCCACAACGACCGGCTCATCGATGCGCTCATGGCCCAGGCCTTCGCCGCGCTGAACGCCTCGCCCGGCGCCCGCGGCTACTACGACGCCCTCCGGGCCCGCGGGATCGAGCACAACGACGCCCTGCGGCGCCTCGCGAACCGGCTCGTCGGCATCCTGCACGGATGCCTCAAGACCCGCACCCCCTACGACGAGGCCACCGCCTGGTCTCATCGCCACAAGTCGCTTGCAGCTTGACATTTAAGCTCCTGGGATGTCTTTCCACTGCGGTTACGCGGCGGACCCGGTCCATGACGCTCACCGATGTATCCCAGTAGCGCGGACGAGCCTGAGCCGTTGTCCGCCTGCCCGGATGACAAGGATTCAGCGCATGGCCCTGTATCGCGCCATCGGCGCTCCTCGCTGGCGCGGCGAGCGGCGCATCGCCGAACTCCGCCCGAAGCCATCGCAAGACCTCCTTAATCCAGGCCGCTCCCATTCCTCGACCGGGCACCGAGCCTGAAGTACCGCCGTCGCCGATCGCCTCTCACCTGTCGCATGTGACGGCAGGCCCGGCATTATCCACCGCTCTTCGCGATCACTAACGACCATGGGTTTCCATGCCAATGCCAGGTAGATAGCTCGGTTGGGCTTTCTTGACCGTCCCGGTGGGGGCTGTCAAGTAAACGGCTCTGTCGCACTTTCGGTGGTGACGGATCGTATTCTCACCCGAGGAGGATCCGGTGGCGGAGGAGCTGGAATCCTGCGCGGCCGTACATCTGCCTTTTGATCATCTTGGTCTTGGTGTTGACGCCTTCGGTGCGCCCGTTGTGGTGCGGCATCGTGACCGCGGCCGTGGCGGCCTGGATGTCCAGGTCCAGGCCGCGGCTGAAAGAGTGCACGTGAGGCAGGTCCGCATCGCGTGCGCCGGCGATCCACTGCCTGAGCCTGGCGTCGTTGCCCGGGCGGGGAGCCAGCAGGGCGGCGAAGGAGCGGATCAGCCCGGCCAGGGCGGTCATCTCCGGGCATGCGCCTTCGAGGCCGGCGAGCGTCTCTTGCTGGCCGGGGGTGAGGCGGTCCGGCCTGGTGAGCAGGGTGCGGGCTGCCCGGCGGGGTGACAGGTGCGGGCGGTCGCTGTCCAGGCGGCCCTGGTTGATGTAGCGGACAAGGAGGTTGGAGCTGCCCTGGTAGCCGCGCTCGCGGATCTCGCGCAGCAGTTGCTGGACCGGGACGCCGGGCTCTTCGGCCCGGCGCTTGCGGAGGTAGCCGCGGTGGGGGTCGACGAGGGTGGGCCGGTACTTCGGGGCGCGCTGCAGCCGCTCCGGCTCGCTGGCCCGGTCGTAGCGCTTGACGGTGTTGAGCGAGAGGTTCAGGCGGCGGGCGCACTCGAGCAGGCCCACGTTCCGGGCACGCAGCTCATGGACCTGCTGCCAGCGCTCCAAAGTGGTGGCGGCCCGCCTGCCTTCCTGCAGGGGCATGCCCTTCGCCCAGCAGGCGGAGTGCGCCGCGACCTCCTTCCGGACGGCCTCGCCGAGGCCGTGCCACAAGTGCCAGCGATCGCCGACCTGGACCGCCGAGGGCAGTGCCTGGCGGACGGCCTCGCCGTAAGCCCCCGACCCGTCACGGCACACGACCTCGACGCCGGGATGGTCTTTCAGCCACTTCTCAGTGACGTCGGCGGTGCGGCCGGGGATGACGTCGGCGCGGCGGCCGGTCTCGGCGTCGATGAGCACGGTCGCGTAGACGCTGCCGCGGCGCAGCGCGAAGTCGTCGATCCCCAGCACCCGCGGCACCGTCATCCCGGGCAGGGGGATCTTGAGGAGGACCCGCAGCGCGGTATGCCGGCAGACCATGATGCCCAGTGCCGGCAGCAGCCGCGCCGACGCCCTGCCCGCTAACTCGCGCGCCACTGCGCTGACCTGGGCCGTCAGCCGTGAGATGCGCCGCTGGTAACGGTCCAGGACGCCCGGGACCTGCTCGCGGAAGGTCTGCACCCTGCACTCCAGCGCCGGGCAGCGCATACGGCGGACCCGCACCCGGACCAGGACGCGGCGGCCATCAACGGGAACGTCCGCCGCTGTCCGCTCGCGGTATTCATGCACGCGGGCCGTTTCGGTGCCGCACCCCGGGCAGGCCACGGCCACGTCCCGGGTCCTCGCCCGCACGCAGATCATCTCGCCCGCGTCCTCGACATCCTCGATGACCAGGGCAGACAACCCAGAGAACACAGTCCTCACAAGCTCAGTCACGTCAATCATGACCGATCGTGACACATCAGCACAACCTGCCACCACCGAAAGTGCGACAGAGCCGTTGAAATTACAGTCCCTCCCGGTGATCGCCTCTTGAGGTTTACAGTCAGTGACTGACTCTGTTCGGGCGTCGCTGAGCGGCGGATGACGCTCCGGTGCGCCGGCCGGGTTCCACGATCCGGCGATGACGCCTGGGCGGGTGCTGGTGTTCAGGCGGCGAGGGGACCGCAGATGGTGATGCGGGCGGGTGCCTTGCGGGTGGTGATGCCTCGTCCGGCAGCAGGGAACGCCTGCCCGGCTCTGGTTTTGTGGTCGCAGTGCCGGTCACGGCCGGTCGTTATCCGGCGCCTGCCCAGTTCGTGCAGGACGGCGTCGCGCTGTCGCAGCGGACCGCGGCGGGGAGGCTGGCGGTGGCGCCGCCGTCGCGGGCGGCGGTGATGGCGGCGCGGCGGGCGGCGGTGAACGAGATCTCGCGGGGATGGACGGGCTGCCCGGCCCGGCGGGCGGCTGCCCGTATCACGGCGCCGACCAGTTCGCAGGCGGTGATCCATGCGGCGTGCTCGGCGCGGATCATCTCCGGGGTGCCGGACCGGAAGATCGGCCCGGTCGACGGCCCAGCACCGCGGATGGCGGACTTGTCCTCACGCAGCGCGGTCTCCGACCCGTCCCAGCGCCGCTTATACGCCGCGGCCAGCACGGCGGCGGGATAGGCGGGCCAGTCGAGCAGGTCGGTGGCCAGGCAGAACGTCTCCGGCACATCCTGGCCGCCGACGTCGATGTCGTACTCGATGATCCGCATCCGGATCGTCTCGCCGCTGCCGCTGACATCAGCCAGCCAGGAGCCGCCGGGGAAGAACCCGCTGACCCGCCGCAGCGTGATGCTGCTGCGCAGCCAGGACGCCTGGGGCTGGTGACCGATTATCTCGAAGGCGTTTTGTCCCGGTCGCAGCGCCGCCGCTTCGAGGAGCACCTGGCAGGCTGCCCCAACTGCCCCGAATACTTGGCTCAGATGCGCGCCGTTATCGCACTGGCCGGGACCATCACGCCCGATGACCTGACACCGAGCATGCGCAGTGAGTTCATTAGCCTGTACCGGCGATGGCGAGCCGGTGAAACACCGGGCGATCGGGCCTAGCCTCCTGCTGGCACCGGCGGGGAAGGCCTGCCGCCCGGGCGAGGCCGGCACCCGGGTCAGCACTGGTGCGCAGTTCAGCGCCACGCGTCAGCGTGCCGCCGTGTGCAGCCGTGGCGACGTCACCAGCACTTCCGGGCTGGTGTGGCTGGCTTGGACGGCAGTCTTTGGGTGCCGCGGCGGCAGCGCGCTTCCCCACCTACTCAGCGATACAGGAGTCCGGCCACGTGGACGGCGCACTACCGCCCGCAGGGGGCCGGTCTTGGCGGATCCGCGCTGCGAGCCAGGTCGGCCCACCGCTGCTGGGCGGCCTGGCCGTTGCCGGGGGCACTCACCGCTGCCTGCCACCGCAAAGGAGTTAAGAAACGCACAACTGTCGCGTACGCGTACGCAAACTGTCGTATGTTGGGCTGTGGTGCCTGAACTAGCCCGGCTCGCTTAAACCGTCTCGACGACCGATCGGCGGCTGTGGCACTGCATCCGATAGCGGGAGGGGCTGTCACGTGGCTGATGACGACCGCAAGCTGGCGCTGGTTAGGCGTGTGCCGGGCGCGAGCCTTCGTGGAAAGACAGTCCCCCCTCCGAGCCCACCGGCATTGCCCGATGCAGTTCTGCAGCGAGTACAAGCTGCCGCGGAAGCTGAGCGTGCCTGGCCTGGACAGGCCAGCCCGCTGGTCATGCCCCGGAAACGGCGGCGCGCAAAGAGGTCAGTCGCTGATACACCACAGTAGCCGGAATAGGGCCCCGGCATCACTGGCGACAGCGGCCGCCGAGCCCTGCGGGCAGCACAGGTCTGCCCTGGGGATCGCTCTCCCGTGGGACATAGTCGAGGCGGCCGTCAGGATCTTGAGGCCGGCGGCTACGAGGAGATTCCGATCCGTAGCTGGCGGCTGCGCTCGGCGTCGCGCCCATGACCCGTTACCGGCACATCCCCGGCAAGGAGCGGTGGCGCCTGGCTGTAAGTAGGTGCGGCTGGCAGGCCTGGATCGTTAAGGCTGCTGCCGATCTGCAGCAGTTTCTTGTTAGGCAGCCAGCCGCCCTCCGCGTCTGCCTGCGCTATCCCATCTTCTGGCCACGGCGGTGAAACGGGTGGCCGCCATCTTGGGTGTCCTCCGGCGGGCGGGGCTTGACGAGACTCTCGCCCGCAGCGCCCACGGAAGCGGGCCTCCACCGTTGGCTTCCTGGCACTCGAGGCCTCCTGGGCCGGCTGGGTTTGCGGTAGCCAGGACGTCAGCAGCCAGGCCCAGCGGCTGGCGGCCCGCGCCACGGGTGGGCAGTTCATGGACGGCCGGCATTACCTGCCCGAGGGAATCGGCAGGCACGTCAGACCGGGCTGACATCCCGGCTGTGAGCCTGAGGCGGGGGCTCACAGGCTGGGAGTAGGGGGTGCTCGCCGTGAGGGAATGCACGTTCCGGGCGATGGTTGCGCTCGATCCGTCGGCGCCTGAGGATGACGTGCGGCGGCTCCTTGACGGATCACGTCTTCAGTGCGTCGTCCAGCCGTGCGGCAGCAAGTGTTTCCCGGCGCGTATTTCCGCTGGCGGGGCACTGCCCTCAGGGGGGCAGGCAGTGGACGCCGTAGTGCATATCCCGCTGCTGGCTGGGGAGGCGGAAGCACCTTTTTCTACCGGGAAGCCCTTCACGGTGTGGGCCGATTCGAGGGTCGATGACGAGACCATACGTGGCGAGGGGCTCCTGGGCGGCGGCGTCATCTTGAGCCAGGGACTAGCGGCTTCGCCGGCTACAGCTGACCAGGGGGCTCTTCCGGCAACTGGCCGCCAGCCGCGCCGTGGCTGCCAGATGACCTGGCAGCCACGCGTCGCGCTGGGCCCGCACCGTTCGTAGGGTGACATGATCGCCAGTGACCTGACGCGGGTGTCCCGCACGCGGGCTGTTCCCCACCAGCTTCTACCGCTTGTTGCCGGGCGGGAGCCGAAGCTGAGTCGTTCCTGCCGTAGCGGGCAGGGCCCGCTTGATGTGGGCCGGGGGCTCATGATCATCAGTGGCACCGAACGGTGCGGGGTAAGACGAATCTGGCGCTGTGGTTCAGGACAGCGACGACCCCGTCATCGATCCCAGCGGCGGCCGGGCGCACGCGGCAGGATGACGTGTGACTGACGTGCGCGAGGACCAGTGGCCCTGCCTGGCGGCACCGCCGCGCAGTGAGCTGATCGTATGAGTTCCATGTCCTGGCGATCCGTCCAGGTCCCAAGCGGACCGTCCCAGGCGGTGGAGATCTCGGGGCATGGAACGCAATTGTTACCTTGACCTGTTGCGGCCGGCCGCCATCGGCGGCGTGGTCTACGGCCGTTGGCTGCTGATCGACCTCATTCACTCCGGTGGGTGGTTTGAATCGGGCCGGGTTTCGTGGAGGTGATGTACCCTAAGTTTCCCGGAGCCGGGATGCTGGAGTGTGGTCATGCTACGAGGCACGCATCTACGCAGCCACGGGCCAACAACGTAGAACAGGCCGTCCTGTGCCCGGACGGTGCTGGCCCCACCGCACCAGATCACACGCAAGCATTGTGCCGATTCCGGCTGAAACTGGTTCTGGCGCGGGCGTGCTGACACGCTCGGCTCAGATCGAGCGGGCCTTGCCCCCCAGGGCTGGCCCCAGCCCCGGACCGGGGGGAGTGTGGTCCCGGTGGCTGCCCGTCCGGGTTCGGAGTCCACATCCTCGTCCTCGTGCAGCCCGCGGAGTGCGCTGAGGAATACCACGGGCATGAAGCACACCCCGGCCACAGCCCACAGCACGGCGGTGGCCAGTTCCTGGTCGGCCACCGCGCTCAGCGGGCCGCCCGGCGGGTAGCCGAACGCGAGGAACACGCCGTGCGTGGCCAGGCCGAGGATGTAGGCGATGATCCAGATCACCCACATAGCGCAGGCCGCGATGACGGCAACCTGCAGGCCGCGCCCGCGCGGGCGCAACGGGCCGGACGGCACCAACTCCAGCCACAGGGCCGTGCCGGCCACCAGCAGGCTGGCCAATTCGGCCAGGGCCAGAGCATGATGGCGGGCCACCGCGTCGACCACCGCGGGCAGCCGCCACAACGCCGCAGCCACCGCGAAGATGGCAAAGAATCCCGCGGACCGCGTGAACGACCGGTGCCGCAGCCGGCTGCGGGCCAGGCGGGCCGCCGTGCCGCCCAGGCCGAGCAGCGGCCACGGGGCGGCCAGCACGAGCAGACCGGGCGCGATCATAGCGAAGACCGCGAACTGGGCGGTCTCCGCGACCACATACTGCCCGGCCAGCGAGCTGACCGGCGGCACCAGGCACGCGGCAGCCAGGATCAGCGCGGCCACAGCGAGCCAGCGCCGGTTCCCGGCCCGCCACCAGCCGGCCGCCCGGCCGGCGGCCGCGCCGGAGGTCCCGTCCGTGGTGCTCACCTCGCGCCCTCCAGTTCGCTCACACCCGCGCCAGTATTTGCCTTGCCCATCCTGCTCCACCTTCGATACTCCGATTTGGCTGGGCCGGACAACTTGGCCTGATCGACTTCAGCCCAGCCGGCCAGGTTGCTGATGACCAGCGTGGCCCCACTTCACCGGCAGGCAGGACAAATCCTGACAACTGGCCGCCCGCTACGCTGGCGTCTGCCTGGCGCTGTCCGGCCTGACCGGCCACTGCAAACCACCCCGCGCCGGCCGCCGAGTTACGTCCGGGGTTCGAACCGGCCTGTCTCTGGCGTCTCGCGGTTCCCGAGTTGGGTGCTCGGCGGGCGCACAGATTCCTGGACTGGTCCTGCCTCGCTGGGCAGGGGGCGTCCGGTCAGTGGCTGCTGTCCCGGTCCGCCGCGATATGACCGCTGATTCCCTGGAGCAGGTAGCGCAGGCCGGCGGTGAACTGGCCGGTCGTGGTGAAGGCGGCGAGTTGCTGCCCGGGGCCCGGGTCATCACCGCTGCCCGGGGTCCAGCGGGAACGCGAGGCCTCCAGGGCTGCGAAGCCGATGGTGTAGGTATGCAGGGCACCGTAGGCGCTCCCGGCCATCTCGTCATCCACCCCGGCTGTCCGCAGGACATCCATCATGGCGTTCATCCGGGTCATTGCTGTTGGCGAGACCACGGGATGCTGCAGGTACACGTGCAGGGCTGCGGGCTGGGCCACCAGGAACTGCCGCAGCCTGGCGGCCGCCTCCATAAGCCAGGCCTGCCAGTCGCTGGCCGGGCATGAGGGGCGCCAGGTGCCGGCCAGCAACCGATCGACGACCTCGCCGAGGAGATCATCCTTGTCGCGGATGTGCCGGTAAAGCGACATTGGGGCGACGCCGAGCTCGGCAGCCAGGCTGCGGATGGACATCTGCTCGTAACCGCCGGCCCTGACCGTCTTGGCAGCCACCTCGATGATGTCCTCACGGGAGATCGTCCCCCACCGGTTGCGGCGCGGGCCGCTGCGCCGGGCCTTCCGTCTGGCACGAAGCGCGACGGGCCGGGCATGCGAGGACATGCAGTGAGGGTATCCCCGGGCAGGGATAAGTGCTAGCTTGTGTACGCGTACGCAACGGGCGGCGCCCTGGCCAGCCATGGTGTGCGCCGCGGTCTTGCCGGGTCACCGATGCAAGGCCCGAAGACCGCACTGTCTGCCCGGATTAGCGGTCGGCCGAGCGGGTCAACCCGCTGGATGGGCTGACCGTGGCGCAGCACCCGCCGGCAGTCCGGGTGGCCGGGCCGCACGATGGCAGAGATGCTCTGCTAGCTCGGGGGCGGGGGGGCACGGATGCCAGAGGGGCTCGATCCGGTCGAGGTGGGGCGGAAGCTGCATGAGCACACCCACGGGGAAGACGAGCGGGCCGCAGGCAAGGCGGCCGGACGCCATTCGCGGATTGTGCAGACCGGCGAGGCGCTGCTGCTTGCGCTGGTCACCATCGCCGCCGCCTGGGCCGGTTACGCCGCGGCCAAGTGGGGCACCGCCTCCCAGGTGGACATCGCCCAGTCCTCCCACCTGCGCGACCGGGCCACCCGCGCCGACCTGGAAGCACTGAGCGCCCGCAACTTCGACTCCTCCACGTTCGAGGCCTGGTTCACCGCGTTCATCCTGGGCGACAAGCAGAAGGAAGCCGTGGCCATCCACCGGTTCCGGCCCGGGTTCCTGGTCGCGTTCGAGGCCTGGATGGCCACCGACCCGCTGCACAACCCGAAGGCCCCACCCGGGCCCACCTACATGCCGCAGTACAGCCCGCCGGAGCAGGCCACGGCCAACGCGCTGGACGCCGAGGCCACAGCCAAGTTCGGGCGGGGCACCCACGACGGGGAGATCAGCGACGACTATGTCCGGATCACCGTGTTCCTGGCCGCGGTCCTGTTCCTGGTCGGCATCGGCAGCACGTTCAAGCTGCACCAGATCCGGTACGCCCTGATCACCTTCGGCACCGCGCTGCTCGTCCTGGCCGTCGTGCTGATCCTCCACGAGCCCGCGCTGCCCAGCTGACCCCGGCCTCCGTCATTGTGGCAGCGCCGCCGCCAGCGGCCGGCCCGCCCCGCGCCGCCAGCTGAACCGCAGGCCTGCGTGATGTCTGCGGGCGGGCACGGCGCCTGATGGCACACACCCACAGCCGCCACGCTGCTATCCATGGTTTACGGGGTGGCCTTCGACACGGTTAGCTGCCTGGGTGCCGACGGGATCACCGGCATCTGGTGCCCCCGGTCACCCTGGTGATGTGCAGGGCCTGACTGGTTTCGTCCCCGGAGCGGGCCTCAGACCCCTTCGTGCATCGCGGCGAGGATGGAACCGATCATGGAGCGGGCGGGCAGGTGGCGGGTGGCCACGTCGCGGGCCTGGCAGAGCATGCTGTTTTGGCGAAACATCGCCTGGGCGAGGCGGCGGGCGTCACGCTGGTGGGCGCGGGCCTGGTGGTGCGCTCCAGATAGTGGTCAAGGGCCAGCGGAACGAGGCGGGCGTCGCCCGCGCCTGTACCAGACTCGCGATGTGCAGGCGAGGCTCAGGTGAATTGCAGCGGAAGCCGGCCTGACGGTATAAGGATGACCAGGGCTAGGTAAAGAGATATCTGCGCTCAGGTTGCCTTGGTGAGGTGGGAGTGCCTGTTAGCTGGACACGCCGGCAGGTGCTCCGGCGGGGTGGGGCTGCCGCGGCGGGGGTTGCCGGGCTGGGGCTGGCCGGTTTCGCTGGCTATGCGTGGCCGCATCCGGGCTCTGCTGATGATGCACGTCCGCACGCTGGTGACCCGGCTGCCCGTGATGATGGTGACGTTGATTACTTTGTCAGCAGGACGGATCTTCGTCCCCCAGCGGTCACCGTGACGCATGGGGCCAGGTCTGGTGAGGCCAGCCGGTACCCGTACGTTTTCATCGCCCCGCGGGGGTATGCGGCCGGGCCATCACCGGGCCAGCCCGGGCTGATGATCGTGGACCGGCAGGGCCAGCTGGTCTAGTTCGGGCAGCCGCTGGGCGGGACGCCGCTGGACTTCACGGTGCAGCAATACCGCGGCCAGCCCGTGCTCACCTGGTCGGCGGGCTCGGTGAACGCGGCCGGTGTCACCTCCGGGACCTCCTACATCGCCGACCGCTCGTACCGCGTCATCGCTACCGTCAAGGCAGGCAACGGAGCCCAGACAGACCTGCACGAGTTCAACCTCACCCCGCAGGGCACCGCCCTGATCACCGCGCACCGCGAGGTGCCCGCCGACCTGTCGCCGCTGGGCGGGCCAGCCAAGGGAGCGGTGCTGTGCAGCATCGCGCAGGAAATCGACGTGGCCACCGGCAAGGTGCTCTTCGAGTGGAACAGCCTGGATCACGTGCAGCTCACAGAGTCCCACCAGGCTCTGGCCGGGGGAACGGCCCAGGCGCCGTATGACTACTTTCACATCAACTCCATCGCCCTGGCGCCCGATGGTGACCTGCTCATCTCCTCCCGCAACACCTGGACCATCTACAAGGTCGCCCGCCCAGGCGGCGCGATCCGGTGGCGGCTCGGCGGCAAGAAGTCCGACTTCGAGATAGGGCCAGGCGCCGGTTTCTCCTGGCAGCACGACGCGCGGATGCCCCGCCCAGGCCTGCTGACCGTCTTCGATAACGCATCCTCGCCGCCGCAGGAACCCCAGTCACGGGCCCTCCTCCTAGACCTGGATACCCGGGCGATGCGGGTCAGCCTCAGCCGCGCCTACACCCACCCGGTGGGCCTGCAAGCCGACAACCAGGGCAGCGTGCAGCTGCTCCCCGGCGGGGGCGTGTTCGTCGGCTGGGGCGCCCAGCCCTACTTCTCCGAGTTCACCCGCGACGGCGGTCTCGTCCTCGACGGCGAGCTCCCGGTCAACGACCAGTCCTACCGCGCGTTCACCTTCGCCTGGTCCGGTCACCCGCCCGGCAGGCCGGCGGTCGCGGAACGGGCCAACCCGGCCCGCGGCTCGGCGGTCTACGTCAGCTGGAACGGGGCCACCGAGGTGGCACGCTGGACCGTCCTGGCCGGCCAGAATTCCACCGCCCTGGCGGTAGCCGGATCACAGCCGCGGGCCGGCTTCGAAACCATGATCCCCGTGAACAGCGACGGGCCATACTTCGCCGTCACCGCACACGACTCCAGCGGCCAGCAACTCGGCCAGTCCGCTACCATCCGGCGCACCAGCACCTGACCACGCGCACCCACCGAGCCCATCCAGCACGCGCATCCTGCGCCGCGGCTACTCCTTCACCGAAGGCATCGACCCCCAAGTCGGCACCCGGCACTGTTGCGTTATGTCATCCCGGCAACTTCGCTGCAAAGTCCCGGATGCTCTGCCGGTCACATGGCGGTTGTCAGGTCGTCGAGGGCGATGCGGAACCAGTGGCGATCGGGCAGGAAGTTATGCGCCGCTTGCGTCGTCCACCCGCCGTCTGGATACGCGGTGATGCCGGCCAGGTGGGCGCGGCGGGTACCGTGCTCGATGACGATCAAGGCATATCGGCGCCGCAGCAGCACGGGTGTCCACATGGACGAAGTCAACCGCCAGAATGCCGCGGGCCTGCGCGGTCAGGAACTGCTTCCAGGTCGGCCCCGACCGGCGGGGTGCGGGATCAATCCCGGCAGCATGCAGGACCTGCCACACCGTGGAGGCGGCGATCGGGTGGCCGAGCTTGACGAGCTCGCCTTGCACCCTCCGGTGCCCCCACGCCGGGTTGTCCGTGGCCATGCGGATCACGAGCTTGCGGATCGCAGCTGCCGTGGACGGCCGTCCGGGACGCCGCCGGCTCGTGTAGTCCCATTTGCATGTGACCAGGCGGCGGTGCCAGGCGAGCAGTGTCGCCGGAGTCACCGCGAACACCTCGCCCCACCGTTGCCGGGGGAATCAGCCGGGACAGCGCCGCGAGCCACAGCCGGTCACCCGGCTGGTAGCGGACCCGGCTGATCTGGCGTCGCAGCACCGCGTTCTCGTGCCGGAGCACCAGGAGCTCGGCGTCCTTGGACACCTCACCCCGGGCCAGCACCATCACACAGCCGAGTAGGCAGCGCACGAACTGGTAGCCCACTGAGAAGATCACCCAGCGATGATCTCAGCCCGCATGCCTGGCCAGGCGCGATCGAATAATCGAGCCCCACAGGGTCCGGCGCGACTTGACGGTTCGCACCGAGTCACGCGTGGATACTGACGGGCCCGGGTGGCAGGCCAGCCGGGCCCGGCCGCCCGGCCGTCATCTGCTCCCAGCCGGACTGGGCGGCAGGTCCGCGCCGCAGGTCGCCGCCGGGGCCCTTGTTCGCCGCCATGCGGTCCGGGTCTGGCCAGTCACCTCACCCGACCGGATGGCCGGGACGAGACGCAGCCGGGCCCGGGCCGCGGGAGGCGGCCATGGTGACGCGGTCCCTGACCCTCACCGAGATCGCCAGCCTGCCCGCCGTGACCGACCTGGTCACCGCCGGGCGGGCGCTTGGCATAGGCCGCACCAAGACCTACGACCTCGCCCGCGCCGGGCAGTTCCCCTGCCCGGTCATCCGGGCTGGCAGAACCTGGGTAGTGCCCACCACGGGCCTGCTCGCCCTGCTGGGCCTGCCCGTCCCCGACGTCAGCCAGGACGACGACCGCGGGACCCGGCGCCCAGCCCGCACCCACCGGCAACGCAACGGCAACAGTCGGCCAGCCGGGTGCAGAACGCGCCCACCAGGCAACCTCCGCAGCAGGGCCACCCGGCGCAACGGACGGACCGGACAGTCCACCCCCGCACCAGCGCCCGGCCGGCTTGACGGACGACCACCAGCCAAGCGTGCATGCACCAGGCCAGCGGTTCCAAGGGCACCCGGCCGTAGCCAGCAGCGCTTGTTCAGCCTGCTGGCCGGAGGACCTGCCGGCCAGTCCCAGCAGAGGCCCGATGACGGTGGAGGTAACCGATGCCCGCTGGAACCACCTACAAGCAGTGCGGCTGCCGTGACGGCAACGGCAAGCGCCTCGGGCAGCGGTGCCCGAAACTCCGCCGCGGCAGCGGGACCTGGAGCCCCGTCCACGGCAGCTGGTATTACCAGCTCGAGCTCCCGCCACGAGCCGACGGCACCCGGCGCCCCCCGCTGCGCCGCGGCGGGTTCGCCACGCAGAAACAAGCCAGTCTCGAACTAGCCCAGGCCCATGAGCTGCTCGCGATCGCGGTTCCCGGCGACACCGAGACCGCTACCCGGATCGCCGACGCCATCACCCGATCCACCCGGAGCACTCGCATACTGCCCGACCCCGCCCTCGTCCGCAGATTGGTCGGCGGCGGGCACGACCCGGCTGTCCGGCCGCCCACCGTCGGTGAATGGCTAACGGAATGGCTGGCCGCCAAGAAGAACCTCCGCGCAGGCACGGTCCGCGGCTACGCCACCCACATCCGGCTGTATTACCAGCCGCACATCGGCCGCATCCGCATCGACCGGCTCCGGGTCACCGACGTCGCCTCAGTATTCGAGGCCATCAGGGAACTCAATGAGGCCATCACCGAAGCCCGCAGCAGCCGCGACGCAACCCGCCGGGCCGGGGTCAAGGGCGGCGTCTCGTCGGGGCGGCGACCCAGCAACGGATCCGCGCCACCCTCCGCTCAGCGATCAGCAGCTACATGAAACAGCATCCCGGCCTGCTGCGGTTTGGCGTCGATGAAGGCGCCGGAAACGACCTGAACGGATTGGCCTGGCTGGCGTAAGGTCGTGAGGGTGAGCGGCGGGTCCGGGAAGTGACTTCTCCGAAGTGCCGGCGCTGGGGTGCAAGCCAGCCGCTGGAGCCAGTAGCTGGCGGACGATGACCAGATTGTCTTCTGCTGAGTTGTGCTCCGTCGCCCGGCTATCCCGCTAGAGGCGGGCTGGCCTGGTCACACGGGAGCCCAATTCCTGGCCAAGCGGCTCGGGCTTCGAGGGCTGGGGTTAGGGCGAAAACCAGCTGTGGTGCGTCAGTTTCGCCGTCCAGCACGCCATCGAGTCATGGATAGACGTGCACACAACCTGGTCACCTGTCCGAAGCGGGACGGACACGGATGGCTCACGGACAGCGACTACCAGGGGCTGGCCACAGTAGCCGCATACGCCCAATAGAACCCAGCCTCAAGAGCGCACGACGTGTAAGCACAGATCGAATAAGGCGCCCAGGGCTTCGCGGCCCACATGCCTCTGCCGACTTCAGAGAGTCGGCAGTAGTGTCCTGACCGCTGCATATGGAGATGTGCGGCATCGCCACGACGAGGCGCCGCTGCCCCATGAAGATCACGAAGTCCGGTCGGAGTACTAACC